>NZ_CP095005.1:0-2767537 GCF_022870485.1 Halococcus dombrowskii
AGCCCGATCGGTTCGCCCGGGAGCAGTTTCAAACCTCGCTCCGACGGTATGTTAACGAATCCCTGACTGCGTTGAATCGCTAGATGGGATGGGGACAGCAAGCGGATTGGGAGTGGTGCCCATCCTACTCAGGGGGCACGGCTGCCTTCCACTAAGGAGATCGTACCCCAATCCCGGGAAACAGGTCTACGGCAATGGATTTGATCGTTGCGCCAGGCAAGCATCCTCGGTGAGTCGATAGCTAGTCAAGTGTACTGTATCACATAGTTGACGGCACATCTCGTCACCGGAATCCACCCCACTGCAGTCGCTCGGCGTTGCCACCGGTAGCGTAGCACGCAAGGACTGATCGTCGCTTCATGCCACTTGATGGTTCGATGTGGATCCGGAACTGCAGATCGTTCTGGAGTATCTCTGTAGCAAGCGTCGTCGCTCGATCCGATTCGGCAACGAGTTCACCGGTGGTATCTGCTCCAACTCTCACTACTCCAGAGTCAACATGGACAGTCATACCCGCACCGAGATAGACGTCACCGTCCGGTCTATCCATGGTCCTGAGAACGATGTGATCTCCGGTCCGAGTGGTGAACGTGTTCATAGGTTTGTTGTATGATTGCGGTCGTCGTTGATCAGTACTTCCGGTCGCACCGGTTATGACGATTGGGTCGACCACGGTACTGGAACGGACAGGCGTGCAGAGTGGTATCTGGTACTGTCACCGATTGATTTGGATGGCAGTATGAGTTTGCTTCCAAAACGAACTGAAGAGCGAGATCGAGGGCCGATCGACTAGTCAGATGATTTTATAATACAGCTTCCAAATTATTGGATTTTCGATAGATTTACCTCGGGGGTGATCGTAGGGATAGCCAATGGGTAGCTCCGAGACAGCGGGGATCGACAGTCTCGCACCGAGCGCCAAACTCGTCGCAAAAGTGCTCGAATACGAGGGCCCACTGACGCAAAAAGAGCTCATCCACCAGTCGCATCTCTCAAGTCGGACGGTGCGAAACGCGCTCAACCAGCTCGAACGTATCGACATGGTCGAGAAAGGCATCTGTATCGACGACGCTCGACAGAACAGCTACCAGCTCGTGTCCGACGGTGATCGGATCAAGCGAAGCGACGACTGAATCGCCAGCGAGCATCGTCCTACAGTAGAGAGAATCTATTGATTGCGCTATTAGAATTCGTGTGAGATTAAGAGGCGTGAACGTGTAGACAGGGCAATTGAGAGCTATTGGAGCGTATCGGTCGAAGCCGTCAGTTTCTGTTGTGTCTCGAGGCCGGTCCGAAATCGTTCGATGATCTCCTCTTGATGCTCCGGACAGGCAAGAACGGCAACGGCTCCGTTCTGTACCGGAATGAGCGGGTGCTGTGGGTTGTACGGAACGAACTGACAGCTGGGACAGTTGATGCCGCCGGCCGGGCGGTGCGAGAGGAGTTCAGGGGTATCTTCGGTGGTGAGTCCACAGATGGTGGTGAACTGTTCCAGATGGTCGTCGCAGCCAACGAGCGGGAGAGTGAGCTGATCCATGAGGAGAAAGGAAATCGAGTGATCGTTCTGTGAGTTGAGGGCGGACTCGCATGCGTCACAGGGGATGGACGGGTGGCTTTGAAAGTCGTCGTGTGATTGCTGGGAAGCGTCTGCTGGAGGCACAGACGTGGTTCGCTCGCCAAGCAGGTAAGGTATTGGGGACGTATGTGGTCAAGTAGATAATGGAGAGCCGCGTCCGAACGCCTTGAGAAACGAGATCTGAGAACAACCACAGTCGCTACCACCCAGACGCGGCGACAGAGGACTGCGCATCGGGTCGTCGAAAAGCATACCAACTGTTTGGTGACACGCTGTACACGGATCTGATCTCGACAACCGGTCAGCAAGCCGGTCGAGAACTGGCCGAGTCTTTTTCTCGGTCAGCGAAAAAGAGAGTGGTAATGTCATGCACTAAGGTTCCCGTTACCAATGCGATCGACGGACACGTACACCTAATGCCCGACCGGCTGATGGCCGCTATTCGTGAGTCACTGACCGATGCTGCGGGCTGGGAGTTCGACCATCCGACGAACAGGACGGCGCTCGAAGCCGCTCTCCGTGAGGCCGGTATCGACCGGTACGTCGCGCTACCGTACGCTCACAAATCGGATATGGCCGCCGGGCTCAACGACTGGCTGCTCGAAGCGGCGAGCAACTCCGAGATGTGTCTCCCGTTCGCGACGGTCCATCCTGCCGACGACGTGCACGCGGTCGTCGAGGCGGCCTTCGAGAACGGTGCGCGGGGGCTGAAATTCCAGTGTCCCGTCCAGGAGGTCGCGCCGGACGATCCGCGCTTGGATCCCGCCTACGAACTCTGCATCGAGTACGACCGGCCCGTGCTCCACCATGCCGGCACCGCACCGATGTTCGAGGCCAGTCCACACGTCGGGATCGAACGGTTCCGGCAGTTCCGCGAGCAATTTCCGGAGGTACGGGCCTGCTGTGCGCATATGGGAACCTTCGAACACGAGGCGTTTCTCGATATCGCCCGTACCGACGAGAACGTCTATCTCGACACCAGCTTCGCGATGGCGACGGTCGTCGATCGCCACGTCGAGTTCGATCCGGCCGGCATCGATGACAGCGTCTTCGAAGACCTGGCTGGCCGGATCATGTACGGTTCGGATTTTCCGAACATGCCACATGCCTACAAGCGGGAGTTCGAGGGTTTGGTGCAACGGAATCTCTCAGAGGCGGCGTTTGAAGCGCTCTTTCGCGGTGCGGCGGAGCAGTTCCTCGGCGAACCGTAGCGAGTTGCCGCTTGAACGGACGGCGCAGACAGTCGTGTCTTCTGCAGTCCGTCGTCCGGATGACAGTGGAGTTATCACTCGACAACCGAAACGTCGAACCCCTCCTGCGCCAGTGATATCATCCCATCATCCAATGACCGTCCGACAGGAGCAGGGATTCTCTCGGCTTTGAGTACATAGATTTAAGTTCCGTATTGTAGATGAAAGGGTATGGATGGATATCCGACCCGGCCGACACGGGACGATACAAGCGTCATCGGTGCCAGAATCGGAGCCCAGATCGTCGACAGTATCGCCGTGGGCCTCATCGTCGCTGTTATTTCCGGTGTGATCGGGGGAGTCGGTGGGGCGATCGGTGGCGACGCAGGGAGTGCGATCGGCGGGATTGGACTCTTGCTTGGAGCCGTCGCCGGCTTCGTCTACTTCTTCCTGCTGGAGGGACTGTGGGACGGCTACACCGTCGGCAAGAAACTGTTCGGCATCAAAGTCGTCGAAGAAGACGGTGCCCAGTGCTCACTGAGTTCCGCGTTCGTCCGGAATCTCCTCGAGATAATCGACGGCCTGTTCTACTATCTCATCGGATTCATCGCGATGGCCGCCTCCGACAAGCGACAGCGGCTCGGTGACCGTCTCGCCGGTACGGTGGTCGTTCGGGAGACACCCAACGACACCGATCGAACAGAAGACACCACAGCAAAGCGAGCAGCGGCACCGTAGCCACTGGAACCGGCGTTCTCGATGACATCCTCCCCATGGTGAGTGACGGGTTTCCCTGCCGCAGTTGGGATATTATCGACCTCGAAATTCAACCATGCACCATCTCACAGTGCCTGAAACGTACGAATCGTATCGCGCTTGCTTGGTTCGTGCGAGAGTTGGGCGAACCCGAGATCGGTGAATATTCGATTCCAGTTCCGGAAATAAAGGGGGAACTCGTCGTTGACATAGCTCACGGTTGCATCCGCTCGGCCACGCTGTGGGCCGTTGCCCTCGTTCTCAGCGGTTATCAGCAGATCGCTGGTGATGCGAGCCAGTTCCTCGAACACCCACGTGTTCTGTGGTTGAATGTGCTGCAGGGTTTCGACCGAGTAGACGAGATCGAAGTTGTTGTCGGGGTACTCAGGGACGATCTCCTCGATCAGCCCTGTTTGAAACGTACCTGTTGCAGCGAGTTTGGGATACTGATCGGCCATCACGGCAAACGACTCGTCGTTGATGTCGATACCGGTGAGGTTGGTAAATCCGTTCTCACGAAGATGGGTGAGATGGCGGCCGGAGCTACAGCCGAGTTCGAGAATTGCAGCGTCCTCATGTAGATAGTACTCACACATGGTGGCGAGGGTCTCGCTTACGTTGTTCGCGCCGAGCTGGGCGTAGTATGTCGGCGAAAATTCTCCTGAGCGTTCGGCCCAGCCGCGATGGTTATCATCCGGTTCCACAGGGGTTCTCTGGAGTCCAGAGGTAAAACTCCATCTTTGCCAGCCATCCGGATCTGGTCGGCGCGAGCGTCTCATCAATCCCGGTCATGCGCCTTGGAATTTCCTCTACGAGTACGTCGAGTACAAAGCGGAGGAGTACGGGATCGACGTGGTACAGGTTAATCCGGCGTACACGTCCCAACGGTGCTCGAAGTGCGGGATGACGCTCGAAGAGAATCGGCCGAACGGCGACCACCGGTTCGAGTGTCAGAAGTGTGGGTACGCGGTCCACGCGGACTACAATGCGGCGAAGAACATCGCAATGAAGCACGTCCGCCGACGGCAGAAGTCCATCGGTGGACGGCCACGAGTCAACGTGGCCTTGAAGTCAGGGACAGTGAACGCGAACGGACGCTACTCGTCCACCGTCGCTTAGACGCGACGGATAGAGCCGGAGTCCACTGACAAGCCCCTCCCTCAAACGAGGCCGTCAGGCCGAGTTAGGGAGGGGTAGTTGACGCCGGCTTCCAGCGAGATTCTTCATCCCGCCTGACTCACACGGTTCCACGTCGAACCCGACTACCTCGAAGGCCCGTTGCAGCTGTGCGAACACTGTCGTCCGGGCGGGCTCGCGACGTGCTGGACGCGCGACCTCGGAGAGCATCTCGTCACGATGCCGGCGGAGTGACTCTTTCCTGCATTTTCAAGTACGGTAGTGTCCGTCCATAGTAACAAACATACCAAACAGCTATGTTCCAACAGTCTCAATATCAGTTTATGTCGAGCGGAACCATCGATATCGACGAGTTCGAAAACGCTGACGCCGACGAGTTCAACGAACGGAACGATACCGAGCGAATCGTCCTGTTTCTCGACACGAACGAGGACCGGGCGTGGAAGGCGGCGACGATTGCGGAACGACTCGGGCTGAAGACCGACGCCGTCAGTGCGATCCTCTCACGGTTGAAGGAACGCGAGCTCGTGCGGCACAAGCGCCCGTACTGGGCGATCACGGACGACGAAGAACGACTCCAGTCGGCCTACCGACTTCACCGACATCACGAGGCGGCAGACGACCAATACGGTGAAGAGCGTCTCGACGACCTCCAGACCGAGGAGATGGACGAGATACAGTGACTGCGTTCGAAGAGCTGGAACGCGGTGACATCGTCTGGGCGACCGATCCGCTCTCGGAGAAAGGTCGCCCGATGCTCGTGCTGGGTACTCTCCGATTCCCGAACCACGGCGTACAACTCATCATAGCCCTGATTTCCACGAAGACCTTTGACCTCCTCCACGCCGTAAACGACGTGGAATCCGACCATCGGATTTCAGGAGCCGTCGCGGCTCCTGTCAGTTTCAAGACGCATCCGTCTCACAGGTCATTCGCGCCGTCCCCGCAGCGGCCAGAGGCGTGCTAGACGACGTATTGTCATCGGACGCCCCCCTCTCACTCTCCGAATGGTGATCGTCGGGGTGGCCCTCGCTCCGTGAGGTGTCTTGTGGCGTGGTCAAACACGCCCCATCTCCAACCGAGTCATCGCCGCCCGCGTTTTCTCTTGGACGGCTCTCTCCGCTGGAGTAGCTGTATCGGTCTGCGATATTCAGCGCGGCGTTCACGTCCGCTTGGTACTCCGAAACCCAACACTCCTCGTTCGTACACCGGAACGTCGCCTGTGTTGGTCGAGTCCCACGCTCGCCGCACGCATGGCACGTTTGCGAGGTGTACGCCGGGTTCACGTCCGGTGTTGGAATTGGCGCTTCTTCGACCGGGATGCCACGCTCTTTCGCCTTGTACCGGATTTGTGCGTGCAATTTGGCGAATCCCCATCCGTGCAACCGGCGGTTCATGAACGCGCTGTAGTCCATGTTTTCGCGGATGTGCGTGAGATTCTCCAAGACCAACACTGGCTTCTCGAACCGGGCGGCATACTCGACAACTTCCGACGACACCGTATGAAGGATGTCATCGATTCGTCGCCAGAGTCGGTCGCCGAATTCATCGGCAATACGTCGGCTCCCTCGCTGCTGGAGCCGTCGTTTCATCGTGAAATACGTCTTCCGAAGGCGGCGGACCGCTTTGCCTTCGTCGTTCCAGAGTGTTGGTGCAGTCGGGGTGCCGCGCTCGTCACGGTGACACACCGTGAGCAAGGCAGATTCCCCGATGTCCACACCAATCGGCGTCGCGTCGGACGCCGAATCGGTTGACTGTTCGTGTTCTTCGACCTTCCGCGTCGCCACCATATGCAGGAACCATTCACCGTCGCGCTCGCACAGCCGACACTCGCCCATGTCGGCGTCTCCCGCAAACACGGCTTCGACCCACGGACGCTGTTCGGGGTTCGGTTGTGCGGGAACCCAGAGGTGGTAGTCGTCGTGGTGGGGGATTTTCACGTACCACTCGACGGTGTTCTGTGGCTTGTGGTCGAGCTTGACGCCCTCGTTCGTGAACCGAACGGGATGCTCGTCGTGGAGTTCGTCGGCGTCGTAGGTGTCCTCGTCAAGCAGTTGCGGGACGTACTGCTTGAGGGCGTTTTTCGCGTAGCCCGAGAGGTCGTACTTGACGACGAGATCGTTCGCCGCCGACTGTGTGGAACAGTCAGCGTCGAAGGCGGCGTGAAGCGCCGCGCGGTAGGCGTCTGTCGTCTCGCGGAACTTCCGTTGCTTGTGAGCGTTCGGCGAGACAAGTTTGAGCTCCAGCGTTTTCGTGACTTCTTGGGCTGGTTCGCTCATGGTTTGGCCTCTTGACGCTGAATGTAGTCTTGAACCGTCTCGCTGGAGACCTCGCCCGCTGTTCCAGCGTAGTACCCCCGTGTCCACTTGATTTTCTGGTCGTCAGAACTCGCGTAGCGATGGTTGTACTTCCGTGAGGAGATTCCTTTGAACCAGTTGGCGAGTAATGAGGGTGCGTGCTTCGGTGGGCTACTCACGAACAGGTGGATGTGATCGGGCTGAACAGTGAGGTCGATAATCTCCAATCCCTTGTCATCTGCTATCTCGTGGATGATGTCTTCGACGTGGCGCGCGACCGTTCCCGTGAGTACCGAACGACGGTACTTCGGTAACCACACTATGTGGTAATTGAGGTTGTAAGTCGCATGCCGTGTAGTCTTCATCCGTATGCACACTATCACCCGAACAATACTAAGCGCTACGGTGGGAAATCCGATCCATCGATACACCAACGAAAAGCAGTTGCACAGACACAGAAACAGCCTACCGCTTAACCCGCGCCTGAAGACGCGGGTATGCGCTAACGATTTGTATCAACATCGGAATCCGAGTTCTCAGCCGGCGCTTGCTCGTCCGGATCGGTCATCGTCTGGGCATCCTCAAGCGCCGAGGAGGCCGTGTCCGTCGAGACCGATCGCTGGGAGAAGGTTGCACGCTCATACCGTTCGGTCAGTCGTCTGAGCGCCCCGAGCTGTCGATCGCCGAGCCCACGATCGATACAGGCATCGAGGAACTCCCAGTGGGTTCGTGCGCCCCCGAGTTCGGGATCGCGCCCGAATGCTCGCCGGACGGCCGTGTACGCGAACCCGACGGCACCGTCGGCATCACCCGCGGATAGCTCCTCGCGGGCAGCCCTGAGCAGCGCTCTGAGTCCCTCGCGTGGGTCGTCGACGGTATCGGTCGATTCGCTCGCCAACGTCGACGACGGTGCGTCCTCGGTGTCGCTCTCGGTGATGCCGAGCCACCGCCGGAGCACCGAGAGGAGTGCGCCGAGCACGAACACGAGCCCGAGCCCGAGCAACAGCTGATAGCTGATCGGCAGCGCCCTGAACGCAGCCACGAACTGTGCGATGACGCCGGTCGCTTCGGCTGGCACCGTCAGCTCGATGCTCGTGCGGCGACGCGACGATTCGAGGTTCGTCTCCCCGCCCTCGAAGGTCGCGCCGATCGTCGCCGTCGTGGTGCCCGTCCGGTCGGCGAAGATGCCTTCGGACACCGTGACGTTGGCGTCGTAGCTACCGTTTTCGTCGGTCGTCACGGGTGTCGTCGAGTTGTTCAGCCCGACGGCGACCGTCCGATTTGCGACGGGTGTTCCGTTGGCGCTGAGTTGGCCCTCGACGTGGACGATCGGCCCGCCGACGGCCGAGCCATTGACCGATTCCTGGGTGGCGTTGAGCGAGAGCTGCGTCGGCGTCTGCGTGACCGTCACCGGAACGGTGGTGTTCGTCCTGGCGATCGATCGGTTTTCGAGGGGCATGGAGACGCGAACACGCTGGCGGCCGGGGGCAACGTCGGCCGGCAGCCCGTTGGCCATCCGGAACCGCCCCGCCGACCCCGTCCGGACGCGGCTGCCATCGGAGAGGTTGAACTCCCGGCCGTCGATCGAGACGGCGACCGGCACGGAGCCGACGCCGCTGTCGTTGACGGCGACGCGGCCGGTGACCGACAGCAGTTCGTCGAAGCCAACCGACTGGGGCGTCGTCTCCGCCTGCAGCGTCGGCGTCACCTGGCGAACGTCGATGGGGACGGCGGTCCGATTGCTCCGATAGATCGACTGCGTCGACGGTCGATAGCGCACCGTGAGCCGGCGCGTATCGAGCGGTAGCACCGCCGGGCGATAGGTGATGACGTACTGGCCGGACTCGTCGGTGGTGGTCCGTCGGAGACGGTCGTCACCTTCCAGCACGACGGTCCGGTTTGCAAGCGGCGTGCCGTTGGCCGTTCTGAGGCGGCCGCTCACGACGAGTGAGTCGTTGAAGGCGATCCGATTGTCGGCCGTCGAAGACGTGATCGTCGTGTTCTTGAACTGCTCGACGCTGACCGAGTCGGCGGTCGCGGAGACGTTTTCGGTGGTCGCGTTGGTCGTGTGTATCGCCGCCGAGAAGTTCTGTGTCGTCCCGTTGTCGATCGTACGGTAATCCTCGGTCAGACGAGTGCCGGTCTCGTTGATCTGCTGGGAGAGCCGTTGGGCACGACGGGCAAGCCGGCGGGCACGTTCGGTCCGACCGTTTGCCCGCGCAGTGCGATATTTGTCGACGGTCGTACGAAAGCGCTGGACGTCGTTTGCGTAGGATGTTTGATTTTCTCTGGCCTCTTGGAATTCGTCGGTCTTGTTCGTCTCGGCGTCGGAACTGCGGGTGACGTTGACGTATTTGCCGAGCCAATCGGGGTAATCCTTCGATTCGTTACAGGCGTTGTAGTTACCGACCTCTAACCCCTCCGAACAGTCGACGAGCGTCTCACCGAGGCGATCGGAAAGCGAGCCCTGGAGTTCGGAGACGTTGCCCTCGTCGTCGGCCGACTGTGGATCCTCGTGGACGACGGAGCTGTTGTTGGTCGGTTGAGCGGCCTGTAGTGATCGGTCGGTCATGCTCGCGTCGGCGGGCGCTACACCGGCCGGAACCAGCCCGACGGTCACGAGCAGCGCCGCCAGACAGACCACCACGACGGTGCCGAAACGAGGCGCAGAGACCACATCGAGTTCTCTCCACGGCCGGGTAAAACTGCTTTCCTTCCCAGCACACGCTGTGGCGGCTGTCGGAGAGAGTGGTTCACGCGGACCGGCGACATCGAGAGCAGTCGTTGCGATGGCTGGATACGTGGAGGTCGTCGCGTCGACAAGCAAGGGTTCTTATCACGTTGCTCGCTGGACGGTCGGGCGACAACCGACATGGCTAAGTTGCGCAACTTGTAAAGATGACACGGATCACACTATGAGTGCAAGCAAGCGCATCCCCGTTTCCGAAGAGCACTGGGAGGAACTCGGCGACCTGAAGGGGGCAGGTCAATCGTGGGACGACGTGATCGGTGATCTGGTCAAGCACTACAAGAGAGCGCGTCTGTTCCGCGAGGTTCACGAAGCGCGCGAGAGCGACGAGTTTCGCTCGCTGGATGAAGTCATTCCGCCGGAAGACACCAAGGACGAGTGAATGGGGTACGAGGTTTTGCTGGGCGATCAACCCCGAGAGTACCTCTCCGAGCTTGATGAGAAGAGTCATCGAATCGTCCGCGAGAACCTGCTCAAGCTGACGAATGAGCCGTATCCTCGACCCGGCGCGGGCAGCGGCGACCGTGAGAAAATCCCGTTCGAGGGCGAAGAAGTGTATCGAATGCACATCGGACGGACCCACACTGCGATCTACGATGTGATCGAAGCGGAGGACGTCGTCGAGATATATCGGCTGCTGCCGATAGACGAAGCTCACAAGCGTTACGGTAACTGATTTCGCTCATCTCTAGCCCGTTCCGTACCCATCCACCTGCGAAAGCCCGCGCAGCGAAGCGAGCAAGACCGTGGAGGTGGGTGAGGATGTTCGGCGGTGTTCTGGCCGCTCCTCCGGAGCGGAATTTTTCGGCGGTGCGGTCGTAGTTGACCCACGAGAAGGGGCCAAATATGGAACAACCGCGAGCGGACGACCGTAACGGTCATCATGCGGGTCGTCGTCGCGCAAACAACGGCCCACATGAAGATCGCACTCTGTCCCCATCTCTCCCTTGAGCATTATCGCGGCGGCGAGAAGTGGACGGCAACGCTCGCGAACCGGCTGGCTGCAGACGGCTTCGAGGTCGCGGTCCGGGCGCTCCCTTACACCCCACGGGACGAACGGCGCGTGGCGGCCGACGACGTCCTCGACGAGGGGGTGTCCTATCGCGAGCGCTGGCACCACGATCTCTCGGCGTTCGACAGTGCCTATCTGTTCTATCATCCCTTCGCGCGCTCGTTTTTCACCGGCGAGACGCAGGCGATCGCGGGCATCCACTCGTGGATCTATCTCACGACCCGACTGTACGAACCCCACTACGGCGTCGTCCCGACGGCGGCGAAACTGCTCTATCGTGCGCTCGGCGAGCATGCCTTCGATCGCTTCGATGCGGTCCATACGGTGACCGACAGCTACACCTCCCCGCATCCGAACACCCACTACATCCCGAACTTCGTCGATACGTCGCTGTTCGAACCGGTCGACGGCGGGCGTGAGGAGCCCTTCACCGTGCTCGTGACGGCCGCCCAGCTGCGCTCGAAAGGCTGGGATCGCACGCAGGCGGTCGCGGCCACGCTGTCGGACGAGCTACGCGTGGTGACGACCGGCGACAGCGACCACCCGGCGATCGAGGGGCTTGGCTTTCTCGATGAAGAGGAGCTGGCGGACGCCTACGCGAACGCCCACGCCGTCTTGCATCCGACCCGCATCGATGCCGATAGTTTAGTACTCAAAGAAGCGCTGGCCGCGGGCACGCCGGTCGTGACGACGCCGCTGCGTACCCATCCCCCGGACGGCGACGCCGTCTTACATGGCTCGACGGTTGGGGATCTGGTCGCGCGACTCAGAACGCTGCAGTGGGAGTGGGCCCACGACGGCGGCTACAACCGGCGCTGTCGGCGGGCTCGCGAAGTCGGTGAACGATCGAGTGTCGACATGGTGTATCCACAGCTCAAAGCGCTGCTGACCACTCCGGAGCGAATCGATGGCTAGTCGTCTCGGCCGCGTTGGGCGTCGCCTGCTGCCCGATGCGATCGCGACGCCGTTGGCGCGATCGCTGGGGCGGTATGCGGTGGTGCCGTGGTACGTCGTCGTGCTCGCGGCGGTGTTGGGTGTCGGGTTTGCGGCCTACACCATTGCGCTGTACAAGGGCTACTGGCTGACGGGGGCCGATTTCGGCACCTACGTCCATATGTTCGCGACGACGGTCGACGGCGAGGGCTGGCTCCAGCAGGGCAAATACGTCGCCGGCCATCCCAGTGGGTCGTACTGGGGCGGCCATTTCACGCTCACGCTGTTGGTGTTCGTTCCGCTGTTCGCGCTCGTCAAATCGCCGGTGACGCTGTTGCTCTGGAAGGCGTTTTTCCTTGCGGCGAGCATCCCGCTGGTCTGGATCGTCGCGAACGATCATCTCGACGATCGGCGGCTGACCGGCTTTCTGACCGCCTCCTATGCGTTCAACCCCTTCCTCTGGTCGGCGTGGATCTACGACTTTCAGGAACATATCCTCCTGCCGGTGTTGGTGTTGGTAGCCTATCACTGGTATACGACCGAACGCTATCGACTGTTCGTGCTGGCGTTTGCACTCGTCGTGGTGACGAACGAGCTCATGGTGCTCATCGGCGGGGGCTTTCTGGTGGGGCTTGCGGTGAGCGCCTACCGTGACGGGCGGCTGTCGCGCGAGCGCTGGGCGTTCGTCGGGGCGGGCCTGGTGACGGTCGCTGCGAAAGTGCTCTCGGCGGCGGTCATCGGGCGCTTCAGTCGTGTCTCGGGGATCCGTGAGGCGGCGATCGCCGCGCCACTACAGCCCTTCGTCGAGGGCGGGCGGGCAACGACCGGGCAGTTGGTCGGGTTGTTGCTCTCACGGCCCGAATTGATCGTCGAGTCGCTCGGGGCCGATGTCTTTACCAAACTGCTGTATTTCGCGCTCTTTCTCGCGCCGGTACTGTATCTCGCACTGGTTGATTGGAGCACGCTCGGGGCGCTGGCACCGTTTCTCGGGTTTGCGTGGCTGTTCAGCGGGACGGAGGCGTTCTACACCTTCGGCAGTCACTACCCGCTCTATCTGTTGCCGTTCATCTATATCGGTGCCAGTCGCGTGCTGGGACGGCTGTCGCCGTCGTTGCCCTCCGGACGGGTGCTCACGACGTTTTTGGTTGTGGTATTGCTGACGAGTGCCGGAGCCGGCGCACAGACCATCGTGGAGAGGGGAGCGGTGCCGGAAACGAACGAACATACCGAGACGCTGTCGACGGCGATCGAGACCATCCCGGCGAACGCCTCGCTGGTGACCCAGAACACGATCTACCCCCACGTCGCGACGCGTTCGAACGCGACCTTCATCCCGAACCCCTCGCTGTTCAAACTCTATCAACAGCGGTATGGCACGCCAACGCCCGAGTACGTCCTCTTCGATACGCGTCTGGAGACGCGTGCGTTCGACTGGTCGAAGCCCGTGCGGGATGCGTATTTCCCGCTGGTCGGTGATGAGTACGGCCTTTATCGGTATCAGGATGGCATCTGGATTCTAAAGCGTGGCTATAGCGGGTCGGTGGCGGGGATCACGCAGTCGGGATCGAACGAACGGGTCGTCTTCGAGGCCGAGGAGTTCGTCACGAACGAGGGACGGGTTCAGGATGGTCGCCTCGTCGACGTTGGGGGTACAAATGGGAGTAACGTCTGGCACGGGCCGTATACAGCGCTGCCGGCAGGCAACTACACCGCAACCTTCCGCGTGTCGGTGCGTGGCGATGGAGCGAACGGGTCGGCGGCGACCGTCGATGTGGCGGTCGGTGAAGGCCCGCGAACGGTGGCACGACAGTCGGTGCCGGCGGGGCAGGGAATGCAGGAAGTGACGGTGCCGTTCACGCTCGAAAAGGCGCGTAACGGGATCGAGTTCCGTGGGTTCCGGACCGGTGACGGGCCGATCGCGCTCGAATCGGTCGTTGTGGAGTCGGGGGCGAACGGGACGACAGCAGGCAGAAGAGGGGCTGTGAGGGCCGGATAGTGCTGTTGTTGTCCGGCTGTCCCTGAGAGAGTAGGCATGAGCAAGGCGGGTGCCTCGGGATCGTACGGAAATCGAAGATTTCCGTGATGACGAGACGCTTCGCGTCTCGAACCACTTGACCCCGAGGCGGTTCACTTTCGGCGTGTTTCGACAGGCTATAATCCGGCGTCAGATCGGTCAGTACTGTTGCTCCCTGAGAAATTCGAGCAAAGCGTCGATGTCCTCCGGCGAGGCCGACGATTGGCCGAACATGCTCTTGAATCGGTGATCCAGCCCGCCGCCTTCGATGAACTCCTGAGCGTCCGTGAGCTGGGCTTGGAGTGCGTCTTCGTCTCCTCGATGAAGATGCGATGCCACGGTCGGAAAGTCGACGTGAGGGACGGCAGCGAGGACGTCAGCCAGATCGGTTTTGCGGGCGCTGTGGAGCTTGGCAGCGACCAAGATTTCACCGTCGGCGACAGAAGCGGTGGTTGACCGTGTTCCTCCGGAGATGGTCGTCTCGGAGCTGTGATCGCGAAGGTGATCGAATGACCACTCGGCCTCGGTCTGTCGACATCCTAGACCGTTCACCAATAGATCGACGCCGATCGGGTGTGGTAGCCCTTCGGTCCGCTCGAAGAGTTGGATTTCGCGGTCGTACGTGGTTTCTTCTGGTGGCACTTCGAGTTCGTTCTTTCGTTCGAAATCGTGTTCTTCCAAGAACGCCACCACGGCATCCGTATCTGCGGGTGCGATAACGAGATCCAGATCGGTCGAAAAGCGGGTCTCGAACTGCGAGACGGCGTATCCCCCGACGAGGACGAAGTCGATGGTGGAGCGCTCGAGGTCTGCGAGCACGTCGATGAGGGCCTCGCTCCGTTCTTCTTGGCTCATGGCGAGGCTGGCGTCGCGTGGTAGTCAGCTTCGGTTTCGACGTCGTCGTACATGCGATCGAGGATGTCCAGTGCCGACTCGAAGGTCGCGTAGTGCTCTCGCGCGAACGCAACAGTTTCCGAGCGGGAGATGACCGGCTGCCCATCAACCATCTCCGCATCGATCTGTGCACGCGGTTCGAGGACGATCTGCAGCGGCCCAGGAATCTCATCGGGTGGCTGACGCTGCTGAGCAGTCGGAATCCCGAACCGTTCGAAGAAGCGCCCCCACTCTTCGAGATCCGTCTCGCGAATGGCAATGAATAGCGGGTAATCCGTCTCATCACGTGCGACCTGATAGCCGCCCCGAGTCCAGACGTAAACGGCGTCGATAGCGGTGTAGGCGAACTCCATACCGGCGAACTGGGGGAGGACGTACGCCTCCGAGATGGTGGGTGGAGAGATAGATGCTGCGGCCGCGAGGAAGGCGAGAGCTGCCTCTCGGACGGTGTCGTCAACGACAGACAACCCACCATCGTATCGGACGTAACCTGCGTCTTCGAGCCGGTTCACGGTCCGACGAATCGTCTCGCGGTTCTCGTCGATCTTGCGAGCCACGCCCGAGATTGGGTCGCCCGGCTCGATGGCGAGGAGCGTCTTGAGCTCTGCTTCACCACACTGTTCGAACATCGTATGATTGCACAGAAGTGTGCAATAGTAAAATATTTGTCGCTGTCGAATGATCTGCTGTATCAACCATCCGACTTCCCGAAGAGGCAAAAGACGATTGTGACCCCAGTAGCACCCCCTGCAGCCGTCTTTACAGTTCCTCTTCGATTGCGTCAGTGTCGATTTCGGGGCAAGCGGCTACCTTGGTTCAAAACCGGTATCCACGTCTACGACGTGGTCGATCTCGCAGAGAAGTATGCAGGTCAGGCCCTCTCTGCCGGTCCCTGAGTCTTTGCGTGGCTGTCCCATCACTCTGGAAAACAACGCCAGTTGGTGGGAACGAATTTGGTCATGGCTGCTCAAACGGCTGTATGGATGGGAACAACCCTCCATCGGACGAACAGTACCAAGCCTCACTCGATCGGATCGACCGACTCGTGTCGGCATTTGCCGACGGTCAGCAGTTCGAACGCCTCACAAACCACCAGCAACGTGAAGCAGAGTTTGCTATCGAAATGTTTCACGAGTTGTTGTATGGCTACGAGTACGTCCCACTCGATGATCCCGACGAGCACAGCCTCGAAGCGGTGTGTCGAGAGCTCTACCCCGCAAAGATCAGTGCCGAAGCTGACCACTTCGAAACGGTCGCACCGGTGATCGGGGCTTTTCTCCGATTTCTCGATGCTCGCGGTGCTATCGAGAACGGTGATCGGTTGGCGGGCCACGTCGAATCGCTCGGTGACACCATCGTCGACGCCGCAGCTGATCCCGCCAACTGGGGAATGGCGAAGTCGATGGTCATGAGTGGCGACCTCGATGACGCCACGCAGCTCGATATCGCCGCTGATGTCGCGGCGTCATCCGAACTCCCCGAAGCGCCACTCGATCCGCCGGAGTGGGAACCGACTGAGAGTCTCGACCCGGACAAAGGCCTGCCATCGGCAGAAGTCGACCGACTCGAAGAGATCATCAACTCGTTGTCGCCGGAGTCCGATGCCGTCCTCGCTTCACTCGCAGCGGCGACCGACGACGTACAGGGCGATGTCGATCCTGATGTCGCACTCGAACGTGCCGGTGTTGCCCCCGAAGAGTACGATGCTGTCGTCGAAGAGATCGTCACAAGAATGGACGAAGAAGGGAGCGAGCTGATCCCAAGTCCGGGTGACACGGCCGATTCGGCGGTTCTCGACCCGGACACTGCACGAGAGTTTCTCGAACTGGAGGGACAGCTGCTCCTGTACGCCAACGACCGCTTCGATGTGGTGCCGGGCATCGACAGCTACGAGGCGTTCAAGCGACTGTCGACCGACGAGATACAGCCGATTCACGACACGCTCTATCGGGAAGAAAACGCGGTCGAGGTGATCGAAGAGTTCGGCAGAGAGAACCCCGCCGGCCTCTCACCGGCCCACCTCGAAACGATCGAATCATGGCTGAACTACGAGGCGGGGCAGTTTTTCATCGTCGAGCATCTCGACGACGGAACCGTGTTTCTCGACCCGGACGAACCGCGAGCGTACAAAGTCACGGGCGTCTACGACAGCTATGCGGCGGTGCTACCCGAAGAGGCGCTTCCGGTGGCGGTGACATCGGTCGTGTTGCTCCCGTACGACGGACAGATCGTGACAAACGGCATGGAAGAGTTCGATATGCTTGCGGGGATGGCGATGCAGATGATCAAAGACGATCCGGAAACCGCCTATGAAGAAGCAAAACACCGGTTCGGGATCGCCGAAACGCTCCCGCCGGCGGACGAACCGACCCGGAGTGACGCCGAACGCCTCCGCTTCTATACGAAAAACCAGGACAACCGCGAGCGGTTCGCCGACGAGATCGAGACTCTCAAGGACGAAACCGATGAGCTGGCACGGATCTATCACGAGCAACTCGGCAAAGCAAACGCTCGACGATTGGGCCGGGAGTTTCGCGACCTCGGGCTCGAAGAAGCATACGTGGCTATCTACGATGGGCAGGTCGTCACAACGGCACCGACCGAACCACAGCTCGAAGAGACCCTCTCGGAGATCATGCCCGACGAAACGGTCGATCATCCCTACGTCTATCACTATGATCCGTAATCACTCGCTCAGAATGACAGTGGAAAACAAATAAAGCACCCCCAGCACGAACATATACGGCATGTCTGACAATTACCTTGTCGAACTCAAAGACTCGGTATTCCGTGAGACACCACTTACCGAGGACGAATTCGATGACGATCTCCGTATTGAGTTCCCTTCGGAGGACCACGCAGAAGCGTGGCTGTCCGAGCAGAACAGCTTGCACTCAAAGATGGGAGCCCTAACGCTCCACACAGCTCACCCAAACGACAACTCCAACGTGGACTCGTACGTGGTGTTCCAGCCCGTACACAAGGTATGGGTGCCGGACTCGGACGCATAACGACTATACAAGCAGGCCTCCGGCAGCTATCGTCAGCGAGGCCGGGGCGCATTTTCGTACTTGATCATCTTCTCGGGCTTGTCAGAGATCGTCTCGTAGATGCGTTGGAGAGTCTCCTCGGCCTCCAGTAGGTTGTGTTCGTCGAGGAATTCCCGACCGTCATCGCTCACGCCATAGAATTTCCAGGGATAGCCCTGCCGGCGTTCATTGTCCGGCAGCGCCGCCTCCTCAACGATGCCAGCGTCGATCAGTTTCTGGATGTGCTTGTAGACGGTGGCGTCGCTGATGCTCGGGTTCAACTGCTCGAGTTCGTACATCGACGGCAGTTGGTCGGGGTGCTGGAGGATGTTGTTGAGCAGCGTGAATCGCGTCTGTTGGGTGACGAAGTGGACGAGTTCACGCGCCTCCGTGCCTTCAGCAGCCCCCACGTCGGTACTCATACGAGCATCTACGCGCCGGCACGGGAAGTAATTTACCTTTGAGTGAATCACTCCAAAGTGAAACACAGTATGATTGACTCAGTAGTTTATGTAGTAAACCATATTCCTCCGCGTAGAGTAGGTGTGATATGTCCGACGAGGAGTCGCCGGTTCCCGACGAGATCCTCACGAGCGCCAAAGAGCAGATCGATCAAGAGGAACTCTCGCTGGCGGACAACGAGGAAATTCTACACGCGCTGAGCGAACTCACCCCGATCTACGAAAACGACCGGTCGTATTTCGTCCTCGGGAACTACGACCGGGAGCCGATCCGGCGACTGAATCTGGTCGTCGACCGCCTCAACCGTCGCCAGGATGCCTACGCATTCCGGATGGTGGACATCCGCGGCGAGTGGGACAACAGCATCCAGAAGTTCTGTCTGATCGCCGACCTCGTCACGTATCTCGTCGGCGTCGCCGAGAAAGACCCCAGCGACTTCCTCGTCGAGCAAGGCCTGCTCGTCGGGACGGTCGAGTACTTCTCGAAGAGCCACGTCTTCAAACGGATCTACGAGGACGAAGAGCATCCGTTTGGCTGGATGGAGGATGGCGTCTTCGACCTGTTTGAGGACGAAGGCCGGCTCTATCGATGGCGAACTGAAGAAACCCTCGTCGAAGTCACCGAGGACCTCCCGTAGAGTCCGGGCGGTAGTCGATCACACCGGTGATCGGTGCTTTTCTCCGATTTCTCGATGCTCGCGGTGCTATTGTGATCTCTGACTCGCCCAGTCAGCGCTCGAAGAGATGGCCGAGTGGCCGAAGGACGCTTCGATCGACAACGAGCGGGTCGTCGGCATCGGTGGCAACCCGATCGCCCGGAGCGTCCGGAACCTGTCTATCCCATTGTTCACAGGCAGCCACCACTTCAGGAGCCAGGTCAGCCGTGATGTAGGCGATTTCGCTGAGTTCGGCCTCGGTGGCCGTGCCGACGGCCTTGAGAGTACCGTACTCCTCGGCGAGATTGTTGATCCCCGCCGGGCCCAGACCATGAATCCCTGACAGCGCGCCCCACAGCCGATTCCACGTGTCGACCTCTGACTCGACCTGCGGGATCATTTCGCTCAACCAGTCGATGACACCGTCAACGGACGCCACTCGATACTGGTCGTCCTGTGACTGTACACCAAACTGCTCCGCCGACGGAAAGTAGCCGACAGTGATACGCCGCTCAGATCGCATCGGACGCTCATTACTGGGCTCGTACCCGCGCAGATACACGAAGAGGAGTTGTGTCGCGATCGGCTCTGCTGGGAGTTCAGGTGCAAGATCGCGCGCGAACTGACGGTCTATTGCAGTTGGCTCTCCAGAGATCGCCTGGAGCGGATGCTGGATGAGACCACGCACCCATCCTGGTGGTAATTCCACCGAGAGGAGCGGGTCAAGTGCCGCGGTATACTCGATGGGAGCAGTCATACACTGACTCTGGACCGCAGCTAACGGTCGGGGGTAGGAATATGTACGGTTGCCAGAGACTCATGACATCCACACGGTCACTCATCGATGTCGGGATCGTGGCCTTCGACACCAGGAGTCGGTCCGAGCGAGTCCCACGCTTCATCGGACGCATACTCCCAGTCGCGGGTCATGTCGTCGGCAGACTCGCTTGCATCACGGTAGGCTGCTGCAAGCGCCTCTTCGTCCGGCCGATCGGTTTCGACCGCAATGACGGCGACCGTGACGTCCTGTAGCGTTACTCGTCGAGGTCGGGGTACTGCGGGGGAATCGGGCCATACTTTTCGCAGACTCGTGGATCGTCGTCAAGAGATTCCTCGCGCGAGTCCTCGATCTCGATGACGTGTTCCCAGCCGTCACCGAAGTCGAACTGGTAGTACAGCCAGTTCAAGTCCGTGGGATCCAGATCGGCAATCGTGGTGTCGGCGGCGTTCCCTTCTTCGGGTGGATCGGAACGGAGATTCCGGAACCGCTCTTTCGCTTCCGCCGATGCGTCGGTAGCACCAACCTGGGAGATTGCTTGCTCGATTTCCTCAGGTTCCATCGGTGGCCAGCTCGGCTCTCCACCATAAGACTGTGGCATGACATACCGGCGAGTGGCCATACCCTCTTCGTCGTAGGTCATGAACTCATACATATGGGCGTCCCAGCGATCGAACGCCTCGAAAATTGCTTCGTGCAACTCTTCCAGCGTGTGAGTCTCGTCGACTTCGATATCGCACCAGACTTCCTCGTCCTCGCCGGGCTCGAACATCGGCGGGTTCGGCGCGAGTTCGATGCGAAGTGTGTAGACGGTCATATGCCCCCATCGGTCGGCTAGAACATGAGGATTTCCTCACCCTGGCCGCATTTCGGAACCGAGCACGAGACTTTTGCGCGTAGAGTGGTATCGATCCCTGAACAGCCCAATGCGTCACAGCCCAACCGAATTCAAGGCGGCGGTCACTTCGGGCGATTCGGATCGAGTGAATGCGACAATCGAGGAGGTGAAGGACGCAGAGATGGCCGAGTGCGCGTACCTGTTTGTCAACTCCATCGAAGTGTTTTCCAATTGCTATTATGTCGAGAACGGTTACCAGCGCCTCTCCGTGATTCGGTTTCTTCGGCAGCTCTACACGGCACATCTCCCGATCGCATATCGCGATCTCTTCTGGGAACTATTACTCGACGCAATCGTCGACGAGGACGGGAGAGTGCGGAAAGCCGCCCTGAAAGCGATGGACAAAGTCATCTTCTTCACCGGCTATCGTGAACAGTCGGTCGAGCCCATGCGAACCGACCTTGCGGAGATCGCCGATACACACGTCCCGACGTATTCGGAGATCCATTCGGCACTCAAAACCGCCGAGAAAAACACCGGAAAGCCGCTGTAGTGCACAACAGCTCGTAGAAGCAGGAAGCCCCGCGGCTTGACCGCGGGTGCGTTCACACGGCAAGGTCAAACAGCGACCATTCGTCGGGGAGGTTTCGCTCAATACCGACTTCGGCGACGAGATCTCGAATGCGGCTGACGACTTCCTCGTCCCACTCGAAGACGATTACATGGTTGCCTGGCCAACAGCCCGTTTTACGTGCAGGAATAATACAGTCGTCAAAGCATATATAACAGACTAGTACGTAGAAACTGGCAGAGCCTACTCCGATGACCGTCGATAACAGCCCTGACGACCACGACGAAGACCCACCGGAGTTCGATGCCTGGGAGAATCCGGAGGCTCTGGTCACGGATCAACCGATCCGGGAGCGAATGCTGGATGTCGTCTATCAACTTCGGGAGCCGACCCCAGTCGCAGCGATCGCCGATCGTGTCGACTGCGATACGGAAACTGCCCGCGATTATCTCGAGTGGTTCGCTGAAGCGGGGATCGTGCGCGAGCATCCGGGCCGCCCAGTTCGATACGAATCGAATCGATCGTACCTGCGGTGGCGACGCATCGAGCGGATCCGAACGCAGTATACCGACGCGGAGATCGTCGCCGAACTCGAAACAGTCCTCGGAGAGCTCGAAGACTACCGAGAACAGTTCGGGGTGACGGACCCGGATGCGGTGTCGCTGCTGGAAACAGCCGGTGCAAACGACGTTGGAGAGACGTGGGAAACGCTCTCTGCGTGGAAAACGGCCCAGAAGCGCGCAGAACTTCTCGATGCCGCCCGACGTGACGAACCCTCCGTCGGCGGAACAGTCAGTCGTATCGATGCCTGACGACGGAAACCGCGATGCAAGCGGGGATACAGCACCGGTAGACTACGACGTTCTCGATCGGCTCGGTCGCCGATTAGCGGGTAGTGAACGATTCGAGGCTGTGGATTATCGGCCGGAATATGCGCCGCACTCGATCGTGCTCAGGTACGATCACGGGTACTTTCCGACAGGGATCGAACAGGCATCCCTTCAGAGTCGGTGGTACGAGAACGACGATTTCAGTTTCCAGTACGTGGAGTACTGGGAAGCTGGTGACCACTGGGACTGTCGGTGGGACCGCCACCCGAACACGCACAACACGCGAGAGCACTTCCATCCGCCACCGGATGCAGCAACCCCTGGAATCGACGAGTCCTATCCAGACGACTGGCGAGACGTCGTTGTAGCGGTGCTTCAGGAACTGGATTCTCATGTCAAAGGGTTCTGGCAGTGAGTCCGTCTTTCGCAAACTCCGCAACCTCTCACCAGCTGAGACTAACATATATACGCGAGTGCATCATATTATCGGGTATGGGCGAGCACGATACAGAGTCAACTGGCGGTATTCCCCCAGACGGAGTCCCGTCGGACGAGACCGTTCGCCAAGAGCGTGAACAGTGGGATGAGGGAAAGACGGTCAAAGAACGCATCTACGAAACCGCACTCACGCTGCGCGAACCCACTCCCGTTTCCGTCGTTGCCGATCGAACCGAGTGTACACCCGAATCCGCGCGACGACACCTCCGTTGGTTTGCCGAGATCGGTATCGTCGAGCCAGTCGGTGAGGGACAGCCCGCACAGTTTCAGCGTAATCCCGCGTACTTTCGTTGGAAACGCGCCAACGAAGCCAGACGCACACATTCGGGCGATGAACTCGCGACCCAGCTCGAAACGCTGCTTGAGCGCGATCGCGCCTACCAGGACAAATACGACGTGTCTGATCCGGCGCAGGTGAGTGCGTTCGATATCGCCGACCCGGATGATCACGACGCGCTTGAAGCCATCTGGACGGATGTCAACGATTGGCTGACCGTCAGAGAGGATCAGCGCGTGCTTGAACACGCTCAGCGCCTCCAGCGCGAGCAGCAATCAGCGCCGGCGTGAGCCAGGTCGTATGATCGACGCAAACGCGCCAATCGACGAGGCGATTCTCAAAGCCATCGCCCGAACGCTTCGCACTGATGATCGAGTTGCGGAGGTGGTCCTGATCTCCGGTGACGGAACGTCTGAACACAAGCATCTCGCGGTGACGGTCGATCCAGCACGCTATCCCGCGTTCGTTCGCGAGGCAGATCTCAACATCCAGTGGTATCGCAATGACGGTTTCACTATCCAGTATACAGAGATCCACACCGACAGTACCGACGGACAGAACGTCTGGCAGTGTCGCTGGGATCGCCAATCGAGTACCCACAGCACTCGTGAACACTTTCATCCGCCGCCCGGTGCGGGCGAACCGACCGACAGCCAGTTTCCAGACGACTACCGAAGTGTCCTCTCGATGGTCCTCGCAGCAGTTCGAGCACGAATCGAGGAATGCTGGCAGGACTACGAAGAGACAGGATAGCGTGGTAATCGATTCTGAATATGATGGGATATCGAAGACGGCTCACTGATCAGTTCCGTTGGCAGGCGCAACGCGAGAGCAAAAGCTGTCCGACCGAACCCCACTGATTGCCGATCACTGTGGCAGTGCACGCAGACTATCGGAGGTTCGGCGACGGATTTCTGTGGTAGCGAATAGCATCCGCTGAGACAACATCTATGCGAGTTCGACCCCTTAGATCCTGTCATGGCAGCAGTCTCTCGAATCAGGCTGTACCCCGTCAAATCGTTGTCCGGTGTCGACGTCGACAGCGTCCCGATCCGTGACTCGGGGCGGCTGCAGTACGATCGAGAGTACGCTCTGTTCGACGAGGACGGCACCTACGTGAATGGACGACAGAACAAACTGGTCCATCAGATCAACACCACAGTCGACCTCGCGGCAAATTCGATCGACTTCGCGATCCACGATACGGACCGGACGTTTGCCTGCGACCTCGATGGGATCGACAGCAATCCGGAACTGGAGGCATGGTTGACGGACTTTTTCGACGAACCGATCACCGTCGAACAGGCCGCACAAACGAACTTCACGGATAGCGCAGGCGGTATCGCCCCGATCCGGATCACCGCCACGGGCCCGACACTCGTCGGTGAGGAAACGATGGCCGAAGTCGCATCCTGGTACGACGACCTCGATGCCGACGGGATTTTCCGGCGACTGCGGACCAACATCGCGATCGATGGCGTCGAGCCGTTCTGGGAAGACAAGCTCTACTCGAACACGCCGGCGACACGTCGCGATCCCGGCACTGGCGTGGAGTTCACGGTTGGCGACGTGACCCATTATGGAGTTATGTGCAAGCCACGCTGTGTCGTCCCGTCTCGGGACCCGGAGACCGGCGAACAGAAGCTGAATTTCACGAAGCGGTTCATGGAACAGCGAAAGGAGCGATTCCCCGATTGGGCTGACGCGGAGACGCTGGGAACGAACATGGACCGCGAGAATGCGGACGATTATTACTATTTGACGGTCGTCACACGGTTGCCATCACGCGAGGCCGGCAAGGAGATCGCCGTCGGTGACGAGATCACTATCGAAGGGGAAGTTCCCCTCTTGGAGACGCATTAGTCCTTCCTGCGTTTGCCTGTTTCATCCGGACGACGGCTTCACCATCGACGTGCCTAACTGTCGGTATCGCTGTCGGGTTCGAGGACGAGTTTGCCACGAGCGTGGTCGCTTTCGAGCTCTTCGTGAGCTGTGGATGCATCCGCGAGCGGGTAGCACTCCGCAATCGTTGGCGTGACGGCTCCGTCATCGATCAGTGTGGCGATCTCGGAGAGCGTGTCACCGTCAGCTTCGACACCGACTTGCTGGCTGTTGACGCCGTGGGCGTCGAGTTGCTCTTCGGGTGGTGCATCGAGCAAGGGTGTGATGGTCCCGCCCGCACGCAGGACCGAGAGCGAGCGCTCGCCTGTTTTGCCACCGATCGCATCGAGCACGAGATCGACTGGCTCGTCGGTCGCCTCGTCGAACTGGGTGGTCTCGTAATCGATGGCCTGGTCGACACCGAGATCGGTGAGGAACTGTTGGTTATAGCCGGCAGCGGTCCCGATGACACGCAATCAAGCGGAAGCCCACGAGTTTACTCGTGGGTCTGAGCGGACGAATCGGAAGAAAACAACCGGCTATTGCTATGCCGGGTCTCAATCGTCCTCAAGCTCATCAGCCGCGAGAATCAACATCCCGCGCCATGTCAACCCGTGGTCGTCCTTCGCGCGAGAGAGTCGTTCGTACTCCGATTCGTCCGGTACTTCGATATTGATGTACTTCGACACACGTACTACGAGAATCCATAGGTTTATGTTAGTTCCGGTCGTAGCAGTATCCAGTGAGGCGGACCAACACGTTCGAGGTGGTTCCTATGTCCGAGACGGACGAGGAGCTACTTCGCCGCGTGATGGATGCGACCGCTTCGCTGTGGAACGAACTCACCTACGAACGCCGCCAACAGTTCTTCGACGGCGAAACGGTGTGGGAGACCGAGGACTACCGGAAGCGGTACATCGGAGTCCTCGGCTCTGCATCGGCACAGCAGGCCATTCGGAAGAACGACCAAGCATGGAAAGGGTTCTTCGATTCGGACGAACCCGACAAAGGCTTGCCCGGCTACTGGGGGAACGAGGACGAGGGACGCGACCTCCGCTGGTACGGTCGGAACGACCAATACACGATTCAGTGGGGCGAACGTTCACGTCTCGAAATCCCCATCGGCAAAGCCCTCAAGGACGAGTACGATCTGACCGGGCGACTTCGTTTGGAAGTGCGCGGCGACCCACGGTGGGGCGGCGAACAGGGCCAGCTGGAGATACAGTATGACGAGCAACGCGACCAGTTCAGAGCCTATCAGCCGGTCGAGGTAGCGGATTCTCACCCCCGACTCGGAGCACCATTAGCCGACGAATCGGCTGCTTTGGATATCGGCGCAAACAACCTCGTCGCCTGTACGACCACGACTGGCAAACAATTCCTGTACGCCGGACGCGACCAATTCGAGCGGTTCCGGGCAACCACGCGAGAAATCGCCCGGTTACAATCAAAACTCCGCGAAGGCCGATACACGTCGAAGCGGATTCGTCGGTTGTATCGAAAGCGGATCAAGAGACGCGACCATATGCAGGATGCGCTTGCCCGCGACCTCATGGAACGCCTGTGCGACGAGGGTGTTTCAACGGTGTACGTGGGCGCGCTCACGGACGTTCTCGAAACGCACTGGTCGGTGCGAGCGAACGAAAAGACGCACAACTTCTGGGCGTTTCGTGCGTTCATCGACCGTCTCGAAACCACCGCCGAGGAGTTCGGTATCGAAGTAATCGAACGCACCGAAGCGTGGACCTCGCAGGAATGTCCGCAGTGCGGTTCGGTGGAACGAACCACCCGACATCAGGACACGCTCACCTGCGAATGTGGGTTCGAGGGACACGCGGATTTGGTAGCGTCCAAAACGTTCCTTCAGCGACACGCGATGGTAGCAAGGCCGATGGCACGGCCCGTGCGATTCGAGTGGGACGCCCACGAATGGGCGGAGTCGTCACACTCTCACGAAAGTCCCAAAGAAGCGCGCACAAACCCGCAAGTTGCTTCCGGAGGGTGGGGCGCTAATGCCCGACGAGACCCCACCGGAGGAATCCCACGGCTTTAGCCGTGTGGAGGATGTCAAGGTCGCACCGTGCTGCAGCGCAAGCTGCACGGCGATGTGGCCGACACCGCCGGCGGCCGCATGGATCAACACCCGGTCGTCGTCCTGCAGGTCGCCCTGTTCGAAGAGCGCTTGCCAGGCTGTCAACGCGACCATGGGGACGCCTGCGGCTGTGGGGTGATCGATGGTAGCCGGTTTTGCAGCGACGTCCGCCGCAGGCACCGTCGCGTACTCCGCGTAGGCGTTGCCGGCATCCGGAAAGCGAGCGAGACTGTAGACGTCGTCGCCGACTGCGAAGTCGGTTACTGAGTCGCCAACGGCGGCGACAGTACCCGAAAAATCCCAGCCAGGGATCCAGGGCAGTGGATACTCGATCTGCCCGTAGCGGGCAGCAGTGTCGACCGGGTTCAGGCCTGCGCCGCGAACGCGAACGAGGAGTTCGTCAGCGGTGGGTTCGGGCCGCTCGACGGATTCGTAGCGAAGCACGCTTGGGTCGCCATAGTCGTGGACACGGATCGCCTGCATTGTTTCGGACATGTGTTTCGGTGGGCGATACAGTTCGACTCCGGATATTCTTATTGGAAGGTGTTGTGTTTCCTACTGTTTATACGTCAAATCACGCATTGTCGTGTCGGAAAAACCGAGAGAGGAATTCGAACCCCCGACGTGCTCCTTACAAGGGAGCTGCTCTGGCCAGCCTGAGCTATCACGGCCCACTCTCTGTGGGTGATTGTCAAAGATAGTTGCCGCCATGAGATCATCGTCGATGGTCCATGACAGTCTTATTTCCTGAGCTATTGCTTCGTCATGAGGATGGTGGTTGGCAATGAGTGAATCCACATACATCCAGACCAAACTTTCGGGTGAAGAATACAACCACTTCAAATCGCTCGCCGACGAGCGAGGACTCTCACTCACTGCCGCACTCCGAGAAGCGGCCGAAGTATGGATGGAGCAGCAACAACAGGTCGATCCGGATGATCCGCTGTTCGATATTCTCGACCAGCTCGATCAGGAACCAATGCCGGAGAAACCACGCACGAATGCCGCCACAGAAGATGATTTGATCGATGACTGGGAGGGGGGCGACAGCCGGGATTCGGTGCAGTGAAAATCCCGGCCGCGAGGAGTAGATGACTCGTTCGATCGATACTGAAGTTATATTATTGAGGGTTCGACCGATACGGGATTCTGGAGGAGCGTGAGAGGCCCTAGCGGAAAGAAGAGCAACCCACTACTCCGTCAAGACATGAGAGGTCGTCAAAATCAACCATCGGTTTCGTTGGCCGGTTCGACGCGGTAAAGATCGAACTGGCCGTTCGCGTAGGTGTTGGCGATCCCGGGCGTCCTGTTGAGGTAGGCGAAATCGTCCTGTGAGAACTCGACACCACCGTACAGTTGCGTACTCGACTGGCGGTCGACAGCCGTTACCGGGAGATAGAACGGCTCGTCGGACTGTGTGCGGAGCTGTTGATCGGCGAAATGATAGGGAACGCGTAGATATCGGCCGCTGCCGCGTGGATCATCGAGCGATGCCTGGGGAATGTTCGATGCATTCGAGCCGGCGATACCGTCGCGATAGCGTTGGATCGGTGACCCGACGCTGGCGAACCCCGCATCGCTTGCCCCGTGGGCGAACGCGAACTCGTAGCCGTCCACCTGCCCCTCGGGAACGTGATCGGTCTCTTGGGCAACGTACGGCGAGCGAAACATCGTGAATGAGGAGACAACGAGCAACACGACGAAGCCGACGGCGAGGACACTGCGGAGGGGCACCGACGGGAGCCAAGTTTCGGCGGCAGCGCGTGCCTCCCAGAGGAAGACGGCACCGAGAATTGTTACAAAAACAAGGATGAAGCCGAGATAGCGGAAATATTGGATCGGAAGCCCGGCGAGAACATACAGTCCGGTGAGGATCGAAACGGGCACGAGTCCACAGAGCAGCGAGAGCACGACCGAGTAGCGGATGTTTCGTCGATTCGCTAGTTTCGAGAGGACGGGGACGAAGAGCGCGAGCACAGCGAAGATCCCGTAGACGATCTCAGCGGCGAACGTGCGACGATAGATCGCACGGACGGACACTCCGAGCACCTCTAGCGTGTTACTACGAGGAATGATTGGCTGTGATGGGTTGTCGAGCAGTTCGGCGATGATGGCATCGAACGAGTGTGTCGCAAGAAACGTACGGAGCTGGGCCGTGGTCTCGACACCGAACAACGTCGGGCCGATTTGGGAAACGCCGCGGCCGAACAGCGATTGGGTGCTGAGCCAGAGCCAGACGACGGCGAGGCCGACACCGGCGAGCACGACAAACTGGACGAACAGGCGCGCGATCGCTTTTGGGCTCGTGACTGTGCGTGTCAGCGGCTGGGCGACAAACTGTGTGACCAATACGATCCCGAGCAGGGCCCCGAAGACGAGCCCGTGTTGGGGGTGAAGGACGACGAGAAAGGCGAGAGTAATGACGAGCAACGTTCCGAAGGCAAGTCGGCGGTGCCGTCGCGTGTACGCAAGCAGGACGAAAGTCACGGCGGGTATGAAAAGGATAGCTTCGCTGGTCGGGATCGGCTGGAGCACCGGGAGATAGATGACGGCAATCGGAAGCAAGAGAAGCGCTGAGACGACGGCGATCGGGTCGATCTGTGTACGGGCGACGATCAGGCGCACACAGAGGGGTACGAACAGGACGAAGAGTGCAACGAAGGTCGGGACAGTAACTAAGAGTGACCACGTGAACGATTTCGTTGTGAGTGTTCCCAGAAGAGCGGCAAGGGTATGCATCCCCGGATAGATGGTGGCGGTGAGACCAACGATTCCGTGAGCGAGATCTTTCGTCGTCCCCAGATGGGACAGTGCATCTTCCGGGCCGAAGTAATAATAGCCGCGTATGAGCGGCAACGCGGCAAAGGCGACGATCGCAAGGCCAGCAAGCCACAGTGCCGTGACGCGGATTGATCGTTGGTGGCTGGCAAAGGCGAGGACAACCGTGGCTGCCAGCGCGACGAACAGCCCGATCCAGAACGCACTCGGCGTTGCCCGGTAGATCGAGAGCTCGTAGCCCGTTGCCGGCGTGAGGTGTGCGGCGAGGGCGGCGACGGCGAGCGCGATCGCTCCCGCCGCAAGCGTCGCCTTCGAGAGTCGCCGGTGAGTGGTAGCGTGCATCTGGAGATTTTGCCGTACCGTTGATGAGTTGACAGCGGTTGAGGTTTAAAAGATGTGAAATGCCGTCCGTCATAGCGATTCGGCAATTTGAGAGGTGCCTTTGATGAACTGATGTACTGGTATCTCTTCGTCGTGCAATTGAGACAGTTCAAGACGATCCGTGCAAAGCGATTTTGATTGGCGATGCAAAATACTAAGACACACGGCGTAAGACGTTCCATGTAATATATGCCATGCAGACATGTTCTCAGTTGGATGTCCGGAAAAAGAACACAGGTAGCATGAACAAGCAATTGATACACCCGTTAGATCCGGAGATGGGATACTCCTGTTCACAACCGACCCCGAGATCTACCACGGAGGGCTATTGGAGTGAATACTGAAGGGGAGACTTCAGTTATATCCGAAACGAAATCTCACCCAGCAGAGCCTTTAGAAACGGCGACGACTGGATCAAGCGAATACTTGCTTGGATACGATAGTGACGAGCAGCCAGTCTTGAGCGTCGTCATGCCGACTCTGAACGAGGAACGCGGCGTTGCTGAATGCATTGGTCGTATCAAGACTGCTCTTGACGATCTCGGCGTCACCGGCGAGATCATCATTAGCGATAGTTCGACCGATCGCACCCCGGAGATCGCCGCCGCGAACGGAGCGCATGTCGTGACACCCGATAAGGATGGTTACGGCTACGCCTACCAGTATGCCTTCGAGCGCGCTCGTGGGGAGTACATCGCCATCGGCGACGCCGACACCACCTACGACTTCGAGGAGCTACCGAAGCTCTACGAGTTGGTGGCGTCGGGTGAGGCCGATATGGCGATGGGGTCACGTCTGGACGGCGAGATCAAGGCTGGATCGATGCCCACGCTCCATCAGTACATCGGCAACCCACTACTGACGCGATTTTTGAACGCCTTCTACGATGCTGGCGTCAGTGATGCCCACAGCGGGATGCGCGTGATCAGTCGTGAGGCACTCGACGCACTCGACTGTGAGACGACTGGCATGGAGTTCGCCAGCGAAATGATCATGGAGGCCGGGGCGTCGGGACTGACGATCGCCGAGGAGCCGATCACCTACCACGAACGGGAGGGCGAGGCGACGCTGAGTAGCTTCCGGGACGGTTGGCGACACGTGCGATTCATGCTCGTGAATGCACCGGGCTATCTGTTCTCGCTGCCCGGCGTTGTACTCGGTATGTTGGGAGTGGCGATGATGGGACTGGTCGCAGGAAACGTTCAGGTGAACGGCGTGTTCTTGGGCGTCCACTCGATGGTGCTCGGGAGTCTATTGGCGATCGTGGGCTATCAGGTCACGACGCTCGGGGTGTTCGCGACGGTTGCCTCCGATCCGGTGAGTGCCGCGGACGACTACGTGTCGGGCTGGGTCCGGCGACACCTCCGGTTGGGTCGCGGTGCGACCGCTGGGCTGGTGTTGGTCGCCGCTGGAACAGTGTACGGACTGTTTCTGCTGAGTCAGTGGGCTGGGACCGGGTTCACGCAGCTACCGTTCGTCATTGAGGATATGGTGGCGTTTACGGCCGTGGTGCTCGGCTTGCAGACGCTGTTTTCGGCGTTTTTCATGAGCACGATTGCAGAGCGTTGAGGAGGTCTGCAACGCAGTGTTTCTAACTCTGCCATTCGGCTCTATTGAATCCGCCGACGGCGTCGGGGTGAGTCGTTAGAACGATTGAGATGAAGCGGAAGAGGAGTCTTTGTGCAGAAGATTCTCTTCCGCTTCGTCAAACAGGCTGTCTCGATTGCACGAAAACTTACTGATGCAGCGCTGATCCAGATCAGCGATCCTGCCGGCAACGGAGTTGCCGGCTGGAACCACGCCATCCTGCACTTTCTTCGTGAACACATGGACGCGACACTCGCCGAAGTCCTCGACTGGGCCGAAGAGATGGAACGTGTTCAAGCCGCGCTCGTCCTCGAGCGCGGCGAGTTCATTGGTCCATCTGCGTGTGCAAATCCCTTGATCGAGCGCCGATGGCTGTTTGGCGAGAGCTGCTCCGACTCTCGTCGGAGCTGCTCGATCAGTCCGGTCACGCTGCCATCGATGCCACCTACTTCGACCGCAGAGAAGCATCGAGCCACTATCTCAAGCGGTGTGATCGGGACGTACAGACCGTACAAGCGACGTTTCTCGTCGATACCGCGCAGGGCGCGGTTATCGACGTTCACTGTAGCGCGAAGTGGCCCAACGGAACGAACGTTGGCCCGCAGGTCGCCCTGCGGAACGCGGGCGACCTGTTCAGCCTCGCCGCCGACAAGGGCTACGACGACATGAGCTTTCGCGAGGCTCTCCGGGCCGAAGGCGTCCGTCCGCTGATCAAGCACCGTGTCTTCGCACCGTACGATCACGCGCATAACGCACGGATCCAGGACGAACTCTACAACCAGCGCTCGATCTGTGAGACCGTGAACTCGGTGATCAAGCGCTCGTACGGCTCCGCCGTCCGAGCGCGGTCATGGTATCGCCAGTTCCGCGAGATCACGCTCAGCGCTGCGGTCTACAACCTCGAACTGGCACTCAAACTGTGAATCCCGCTGCCCTCTGCGGATTCAATAGGGCCCTGCCATTCTCAATGATGTTGGCCGATACTGACAATCAGGACTCGCTTCGTCATTCTGACAAACTCGGATGCACGCGAAAGGCGGCGTGGGAGCATCTAACGACGTTTCACGATGGTGGCAGCATTGAGCGAAAGAAGGTCGGCGGTCGGGCAGTCGTATGGTGGCCCACCGATGATGAGCGCGCTCGCGGCGGCCCGGCAGACCCGTTGTTCGGATTTGTCGGGCTTTTCGACGGCGACAACGAAGCGGCGCACGTGCTCGTGAGCGCTCCGAAGAGTGGGACGAGGCCTTCGACGAGAAGATGATGAGCGGTAACGAGGATCAGTACCTCACAAAGCGGGTTAGGTGAACGGGCTGCTTGGTCGGTTGATGCAGCCGGACCAAGCAGCCAACGAACTCACAGAAGAGCAGGTGCTTAACTTTCTCGTCAACACTCTCGATGAGGAGATCGATATCGAACTCGGTGAGAATGCTGATATCGATTCTGAGGACATCTGGGCGTCCTCGTCGGCGCAACAGCCGACGAGGACTCAGTCAGTCATCTCTGCAGCATCTCAGAGGAATCGCCCCACGCCAACACGATTCTCCACCATTTCCGGACGAAGTTCGAGCTCGAAGAGCTCGAACGAGTCGGGAAGACACTCATCCAGCAGGATATCCTCGAACTACTTCCAGATCGGCCGGTGGAGGTCGTCGCCGACCTCCACCTCCGTCCGTACTACGGCGAGGAGTACGAATCTAAAGAGGAACTCTACAACTCACTCGCTAAAGCCGGAACGACGACGTTCCACGGCTATGCCACGCTCTACGCCCGCGTACGCAACAAGCGCTATACGCTGGCGGTGCGCCGTCTGACCGACGGCGACACCGCCAGCTCGATCCTTGCGGAACTACTCGGTGTGCTCGACGGCCTTGCCCTCGAAGTCAAGGCCGTCTACCTTGACCGCGAGTTCTACGATACGTACTGTTTGACGCTGCTCGCTGCCCACAACTACGCTTTCGTCATGCCGATCGTGAAGTGGGGCGAGAAGATTCAGAACGAACTGAGCACAGGCTGGAGCCGCGTGATCGATCACGACCTCCGAGGGAAAATCGACGGCCACACGTGGACCGTCGATTTTCCGGTCTACATCGACTGTACGTACCAGAAAGGGAAATATGACGAGGAGGGAGTGGCGCGTCACGGCTACGCCGTGGACGCGCCGTTCATCGAGACACCACGCCAAGCCAGGAAGTACTACAGCCGCCGATTCGGTATCGAATCGACCTACCGGCTGTCCGAACGAAGCATAGCGAATACGACGACACAGAATCCGGCGGTGCGGTTCCTGTACGTGCTGATCAGCTTCTTGCTCCAGAATGCGTGGCGGTATCTCCACTGGGAGTACGTGGCGTCGCCGCGCCGAGGCGCGCGACGCCTCTGGTCGTGGCGATTCGACGAATTCCTCGGAATGGTACGGAGAGCAGCGGAGACGGCGCTCGCCGTGCGTCGCGCCGTCCCCGCAAACAAGCCACCGGACGACCGCTTCGAGCGCTAATTCACCGACCAGGACCGCCGGCTCGGCGAGTGGCAACACCGTCGCGTCGGCGGCGTTCCGCCGCCGACTGCGACAAGTTTGATGCTCTCGGTGTCAATCTGCTTTCCTCAGCAGTTGCTCGGCACCGATTCTTCCACCAACTCACGTCTCAGAAGCACTCAACCGGCGAGCTTTGTGAAGTACTGAGGATGCCTCGACGGACGAAAACGAGGCATAGGATTCACCCGTGATTCTCGATTCGACGTTCATCCACGATCTGATTCGCAAAGACAACGCGGCGATCAACCACCTCACCGGATTGAGCGAGGCCGGAACGCTGGTCGCTCTCTCAGCGCTTACCGTTTTCGAGGTCGGCGTCGGATTACGCGGGGAGAACGCACAGTATCGCGACGGTTCAACGCAACGATTGAGGACCTCACGGTGGTCTCGCTCGGTGGAGCGACGCACGCCGGGCGTGGGACATCCAGTCGACCTTCGTGACCGCGGCGAGCGCATCGGCGCGCGTGAGATGCTCATCGCCGGCACCGCTCTCGGAAGTTCCGATCCCCGTGTATTCACCCGGAACGTCGATGAGTTTGAGCGGGTCGAAGGTCTTGATGTCGAGAACTATTGACTCGATGGTTCGGCGCGGCGTATCTACTGGGCTTCCCGACCACTTCGGTAGCCTTCTCAGAAACTTCGCTAGACCGAAAGTAACGGTAGTGCTGATCCGGTCCCGGTCGTAGTGAGACTCAACGACCTTTACTGCACCACTTACAGAGTGTCATAGAACAGTTGGCATGATTTTCGCGTATCGGTCGAGAGGCCCGCTACCGCTGGCTCTGAATTGCGACAATATTGGCTGCTTCTCAGATACCGTTTCTCGGGCTCCTGGTGAGGTATGTGAAGAGTTCTATGACACGCTGGCACCACTTACAGAAAAGCATGAAGTACTTTATACTGCATGGGAAACTTTGAATCACGTGCTTGAACTGCTCCGTTCTCTCTACCAGCGACTGACTGCGGGTGGATCAACGATGGAGCAAGCTGTACAGAGTGGCATTTGGGTCGCGGGAATAAACGTAGGTGACCGCATCCTGCAGATGCTGAAGGTCGTCATTCTTGCTCGGTTGCTTTCGCCGGAAGCGTTCGGATTGCTCGGAATCGCTTTGTTGGTGATTGCGGCGCTCCGGCAGTTCTCGAGGCTTGGGTTCGATGAGGCCTTAATTCAGCACGAAAACGAAGACGTCGATGCTTACCTCGACACGGCTTGGGCGATGAAAATCATCCGTGGGTTTGTAATTACAGTTGTCGCTTTTCTCGCGGCTCCGTATCTTGCAGTAATTTTTGGTGAACCGCAAGCGGAGCCACTCATCCGCGTGGCTGGTGTCTCCCCATTAATTCTTGGACTCCAGAATCCGGCGGTTATGTATTTTCAGAAAGGACTCAATTTCCACCGCGAATTTGCCTATCAGGTCGGAGGGAGGCTAGTTGATCTAATTGTAGCGGCCGCCGTCGCGCTCGTATATCGTAGCGTTTGGGCTCTCATAGCAGGGATTATAGCGATGAATCTTATGAAATTTGTACTCTCGTATTTTATTCACGAGTATCGACCAAATATCGAATTCAATGTAGAATATGCCAAAGAAATGTTCGGGTTTGGAAAATGGATGTTTGCATCGGCAATTCTGGTGTTTCTCTACGGGCAGGGAGATGACGCGTTCGTCGGATGGTTCTTTGCTGCAAGTGCACTCGGAATTTACCAACTGGCATATCGATTTTCGAATGCTCCTGCAACTGAAGTCACACATGTCATATCACGCGTAGCTTTTCCAGCACTCTCAAAAGTACAAGATGATTCGGAGAAACTTCGTAAGGGATTCCTCAGAACTATCCAACTATCAGTAACGGTTGCGTTTCCAATGGCAGCGGGTATCGTGGCCGTCGCGCCACAGTTCGTTCTTGTATTCCTCGGAGATCAATGGAGTCCAGCTATATCGGTAATGCAGATGTTGGCCGTTTGGGGAGGAGTTCGCGCGTTTGGGGCAAGTGTTGGACCTGTTTACAAATCTATTGGAAGACCGGATCTCGAAGCACGAATTCAGGCACTTAAGGTCCTTATCCTTGTGATAACCATTTACCCCGCTGCTAGAGCTTTTGGTGTCAATGGCGTTGCCGCTGTCATAGTTGGCAATTCTTTTTTTACTTTGCCAATTCACTTATACTATGTTCTTCCGGTTGTACAAGCACGATTAGGCGAGGTCTTGGAACTGATTGCATATCCATTTGTGAGCTGCGTAGTTATGGCAATTAGTGTCCATACACTGGATTTCTATATTGGCTTGGATGCAAGCATTCTGAATTTGGTTTTCCTCGTCTTGGCTGGTGCATCTGTGTATTCTACAATGATGATTATATTTGAAAAATTGTCAGGTTGCGAATTCGCCGAATTATTCTACGTAGTAAAACAAGGTGTTTGAGTTCATATGACAAAGACACCCTGCGGAAATCGAATTATTGATATGTGGTACAATACAAATTCTCTTAATAATGTCTATCCCTTCCCTAAGAATGGTTGAACAAGGTGTACGAAATCCATCTAAAGCACTAAGTTATCTGAAATGGAAGACTACGCCATTTCTTTCCGGAATTGAGGCAGCGGTGTCATCTCGATTTCCTAGGGGTGATAATGTTCTGGATGAAGACTGGGATTTATTAATAATTCTTGATACATGTCGACTCGATGCTCTGGAAGAGGCAAAACTAATAGGAAACTTCCAGTGTCTTGATTCTGGGTCGATTGAATCGCGCTATTCTGTGGGTGGATCGACACTAGAATGGACCGCACAAACATTTCGAGAATCATATCGTGAACGTGCCAATAAAGTTGACTACATCGCCGGAAACGTACTTGTGGAAGAAGTACTTGACGGTAGGCAGACACCTGAAAATATTGACGACGCTGCATGGAGTCCAACAAAATGGGAAACTCTACCCAAGTCTGAATTGAATAAGTTCATCTCTGCCGGGAGAGCTCGTGAAGTTAAAGAACCAGCAAAAGGGCACGAAGACAGGCCCCATCCTTCGGCAAGACTCGTAACCGATCTCGCAATTAAGCATGGGCGCGAACATGATTCTGACCAACTCATCGTCCATTATGTCCAACCCCACTATCCATACTACGGGGCAATTGAATCTGATGAGCGAGACGAATTAGCTGACTGGGAAGTATTTCCTTTCGGTCAACTTCGCTTTGGAGAAGTGTCAAGAGCGACTGTTTGGAATCGATACATGGCGGAACTCCGTTTAGGACTTGATGCTATTGACATACTTCTTCGGAACTACGAGGCGGAGCGTGTTGCAATCACTGCTGATCATGGGGAGGCCTTCGGTGAGCGGTATCTCGGAGTTCCGGGATACAAACATCGAGTTGGAATGCTTCATCCAAAAGTTAGACAAGTTCCGTGGGCTATAACTTCAGCTACTGATACAGGTGAACGAATCCCCGATATTGATATTGAGACAAGCGATCAAAGCAGAGAAGAGATGCTAGAATCACTCGGCTATCTCTGATTGCCTTCAGCCAAGAACATACTTAATGGATTAAATTTGAGTACCATTCGATCATAATTGCTAGAATATAAATATTAGTGTACTGTCTAATCAGAGTTCGTCACTTCCTCAATCGGTGTGCGGTTATCGAGCGCTTGATTCGGTCGCTGGTAGTTGTAGTAGAAGGTAAATGCGGCTAGCCAGCGCTGTGCGCTGGCTCTGCCGCCCATCCACGTGTGGTGGAAGCGGTCGACGCGCATTTTCAGCGTCTGGAACCACTTTTCGATCAGATTGCGTGTGACATAGTCGAGATGACCGCCCAGATCGGTCTGCGCGAGGGCAGTCAGGTAGCCCATGCCGTCGACGAGGAGCTTCGTTTCAGAGAGGTCGTGACGCCCTTTCAGCTCGGAAAGGAACGAGCTGGCGGGCCGCGTGCCCCGCCAGCGCGAGACTCGGACACCGAGTAGCAGCTTCGAATCGTCATCAAGCGCAGCGTATACCCAGAACTGCCCGCGGCCGATCCGAATCGCCGTCTCGTCGATTGCAACCCGCCGCGGAGCGCTCCGCGGCGGGTCGGGAGCCTCCTCACCAACGCGGTGGGTCCACTGATACACCACCTGATGTGACCGTTTGATGCCGATGCTTTCGAGAGCGGCGGCCGTTTCTCGGTACGAGATTCCCGCTGAGTGGAGCCGCACCGCGAGCGCTCTTAATGAGCCAGGTAAGTTCTGAAGATAGTGGGGCGATTTACCGTAAGTTTTACCGTAAATCATTCACTTGACTGAATATGCCCCCAGATGGATACACGACAGTCACAATCAGCGATAGCGTGGCAACGAAGTTGACGCAGATCATGGCGAGCCATGATCACTCCAGCTACGCTGAGGCGATCGAATACGCTGCTGATACAACCCTCCTTCAGGAGAGTGAAATCACCGTACAGGAACTGATTCAGCTACTCGCTAAACGGATCGATGAGATCGACGAAACCAGTTTACCGTAAAAATTACGGTAGGAACTTCATAACTTCTCTCACTCATTAAGGGCGCTCGCGGTGCTCTCGTCGTCCCAGCACTCAATAGATGGCGTCTCGACGATCTCTGTGAGCAGTTCTTGGAGAGTCATTCACCTCAACCCAGGAACTGCTCTCACTTTGACTAGACACTGCTCTATGTCATCCGATATTTGCTTTACATAATGTACGAAATTAATTCACTTTCGATTCAAGCACGCCAATGTCAGGCACTTCGGCTGATTAGGTCGAAATTGTCTCAAGTACATCAACTAACGAATTTACCGTAGTAGAGATGTCGAATTCCTCCACCATAGTTTCCCGAGCACTCTTCGCGATCTGCTGGCGACGTTCTGAATTATCTAAGAGAGATGCTATCTCACCTGCAAGCCCATCCATCGTTCGATGATCAACCAAAACACCGTCCTTGCCATTAGTAATCAACTCTGGGATTGCAGAGACCGTCGTCGAAACGCACGCCGTTTCGGTCGCCATCGCCTCTTTGAGTGAGACTGGGGCGACGTCACGGTCGCCATCCGAAGCGATTACGCAGGGAAGGACGAACACTTCCGCTTCATGGAGCTCTTTCCGTAATCGTTCATCACTAACGTGGCCGAGGAACCTCACATGGTCTTCGACTTCGTGCATACGTGCATACTCTCGAAGCTTGGACTCTCGACTTCCCTTACCGACGATATGGTATTCTACGTCGTAGCCGTTCGCAATCAACTCGCCGACTGCGGCAATAGCGTATTCGTGACCTTTCTTCTCGACAAGGCGGGCAACAGTGAGAAGGCGGCCAGAGACGCTTCCAGTAGATGGTTCAAACTTATCAACGTCGGTTGTTGCTGGAACCACTGAAATGTCGGTTGTGGTACCGACAGTTTCTCTCAGATATCGTTTGTTGTACTCCGAAGGCGTGATGATGTGATCGTGCCGCGAGCAGACGCGCTGTAGACGTGTCTCGCTCGTTGGCGTGAACATCTCGGTCGCGTGGGCCGTGACCGTACATGGAATATTGTAGTAGGCTGCTGCGTAAGTGGCCGCCATCCGAGAGTGGTTTGCGAAATGCGAATGAATCAGATCTACGCCTCCCTCTGCTTCGATTGCGTCGACAATCTGCTTTGCAAGATTAAGGAGAAACGCATGGTGGTGGGGATAATCCATGAATAAAGCTTGCTTCAAGACCGTAGGATTCAGTATCTTTTCGGAGTGGAGGTTTGGAAGCGAGTCAATCGAGGGCGGATTGGCATAGTATATTGGGATCTCGAAATCGTCAAACTCCGTGTGGGTGATGTCCTCGTTCGGTGGCAACTGAGAGAAGACAGCTAAATCGTGACCCCGTTGATCAAGTTCATATAGCTCGTTCATCACAAAACTCTCTGAAAGGCGAGGGAATTGGCTAAGAACGTAGATGATATCCATGAATCGAATTCTTCGCTGAGATATAAGTGGATTTGGAATGGGGCTTGTCTCATAGGGTGATGCGCAGACAATTGCCGTCTGTCTCGGCTATCAGGAGGCCTCGTAGCGGTAAATACTTTCGATGACACCTATCAGTTGAGTGTTGAGCCACGATCACGCTGGTTGTTTCTGCAAGGCAAGACGTCCTGGTAATTCGAGTAGCGCACCCGGCAGCTCAGGTTTGTACGACTGGGGTAATGGAAAGTATGCTATTTTCTCTCACTGGCTCTGTTGAATCGCTGTAAAGTGATGGATTTTACTGTCCGAGAAAATCCAATCCACCAACAATGCGCTCCACAGATGGGTTCGACACAAATAAGACATCACGCATAGTAGTGGAGAAGAACACAGAATGACGTTAGTTAGCGTAATTATACCCACATACAATCGTTCTGACCTTTTACCCCGGGCTATCGATAGTGTTCTCAAACAAACAGTCGACGACTTTGAACTCATAATTGTTGACGACTGTTCTGAGGACAACACGTCTGAAGTAGTGAAAAGATATAATGATAAAAAAATAAAATTTATTTCGCACTCCAAGAATCAAGGCGGAAGTGCAGCTAGAAACACAGGAATTAAACATGCTGACGGGGATTACATAGCATTTCTTGACTCAGATGACGAATGGATGCCAAGAAAATTAGAATTTCAAGTAAAGTGTTTGGAATCAAGATCAGATGAATGGGCTGCAGTATATTGTGGAACTCGGGGCGTTAGGCATGGGAAAACTAAGACTATTCGTAAAATAATAGGAAATGTCATTGGAGAAAACCCGAATAGTGTACATGGCAAAGAAGGAGGTGAAGAAGTCATAGTTGATATTCTAATGACAAATCTGAAGCATGGAGGAGCATCTACGATCATGGCTAAGTCAGATATAGTGCGTGAAATAAACGGATTTGATGAATCCTTTCAAAGACAACAAGACTGGGAATTTCTCATTCGACTTCTGAAAGTCAAAAAAATGGCATATGTAGATCAGAACCTAGTGATCACTCACGAAACGGGATATCCGTCATCAGACTCACTCAAAGAATCTAAGTCAAAGCTATTCGGAAAATTTAAGGGTGATATAAAATATGCAGAAAGTGCTGGATATCCAGTGAGGGATGCGCACTTATTTGAGCTTTCAAGAGTTTATCTTAGAGAAAATAATTTCCGAAAAGGAATCGGTCATCTCCCTAGCAAAACTCTATCTTTTCGTCAGTACCTTCAATTATCACGAGAAATAATTGAAGGCTTAATGCAGAAATTATAAAACGAAGTATAGAAATCCTGTTGTTATGTAGAAAATAAAGTTTCGAATATCACGGTCAGTATGAAATATTGCTAATCTTCAAAGCATGGAACAGCAGGATGATAAAGGCTGACAACTATGATGATTGGGGATGTACCAATGGTTTCAAATCCATATGACAGGAAGGTATGAAAAATGTCGCCGGCGCTCTGTCTCTTCCTTGGTAGAGCAAACTCGTTCAACATTCGCCAAGATGCACAGAACATTATCCGGCTCCTGTCCGATACTTTCGACCGGGATGCAGCGGTGCGTGGAGATCCATCAGATGCATCCACGCAAAGAACGGTCGGTCATGGTCCCACGCGTCAAGTTCGTCGAACAGGCTGCCGACGACCACCTCGCCGCGCGTCGTGGGGCCGGTCGGTCCGAAGCTGCTGGTAGCGATAGAGGGCGTACAGCCCCGAGGAGAGGGCGGTGTTTTCCATCGACCAAGTTCGGTCACGCGACGAACTAAGCACAGAATTCACCCGCTCGCGGAGCGATCCCGCCGACCCGGCGGATTGCCGATTTCGGTCTCGATGTCCTCGGTGCGGAGGTTTCGAAAGCTGTCGAACCCGTGTCGAAGTTCCGCTCGGTCGTCAGTTGTGGGTTCGATATCGTTGCGATGGTCTCCCAGCCGGTGTTGCGGAAATGAGACGCGAGCGTTTCGGCATCGTTCGGAATCGCCGTCCAGTCAACGTCTGAGTAGTAGGCGCTGTTGTAGCCGTGCAAGCCCGCGTGAAATCCGGGGACCGATTCGGGCGTATACGGGCCGGTCGCAACCGCCGTGTCGAAGACGAGCGACGACCGAGCCAGTTCGGTGAGCGTGGGCGTGGTCGGTCTCGTGTATCCGTTGAACCCGCAGCGATCGTATCGGAGACAATCGACGGTGAGAAACAGGATGTTCGACTTTCCCATGAATTGAGGACAGTTGTACGAGTAATGAATATAACGCCTCAACCACGAGACATGGATCGGTTGACCAATCCAATAGTCTCTCCGTTGTCGAGAACTCGGTTGTAGCCATCGCTATTGGTGTACACTCGAATCGGGTTCCAAGTCAGTCGATATGCTCCAGAAGAGAATCGTGTGACCGCCATCTCCCGGAGAAGAATGTTCTCGTATGACTGGTTCATGAGTGTCGCATTCAATAGCCCATCATTTAGTGCTGTCACCCCCGATACAGAACTGAGCCCTGGTTTCTGCGAGGCAGTCGGGTCGTCGAAGTCTATCTGCTCACGGGCGTAGAAGAAATCCATTGCAACAGCTTCGCCGGTATGTTCCATCATGAAGGCCTTGCCAGTCACTTCCTCATCGGAAAGGTACATCCGAGGCTCGCCCGGGTAGTTGGGCGCAAGTGAAGCTGATCCCGCTTGTGAAGCAACGAGAACGAGGACGAGAGCGAAAGCTGCAGTCCGGTACGCCGTCGTTTCGTTTCCGCCAATTCGTCCGATAGCGATTCCGAGCACGGCTGCGAACATCGGGATGCCGAACAGAATCGCACGCTGTGGGGGAACAACCCCGACGCCAACGATTGCTATCCCAGCGATAGCGATAGGGGCGAGTGCCGCCCCGAGGAGCAGGCTCATCGGCCACGATCGGTCCCGAAACCAGAGCCAGAGTGACGCCCCGGCAACGGCAGGAAGCAATACCAGAAAGTCACCGCGTCGTATGAGAATTCCCACGATTCCAGGATTGCTGGAGACCGCTGCCCGCACCAGCTTGTCGGCTGGCACTATCGAAAAGCCACCCGTCAGCAGCGGTACTAACTTTCCGATAATCGCGGTGCGAGCAAAAGTTGTCAACAGCACCCATTGCAGCGCCAGCCCGACCCCCAAAAGGGCCACAATCGTGCGCGCATCGGCCGAGTCAATCGCTTCCGAAGAGAGAGATAGCTCACGCCCGAGCCATTGATCGATCCGTAGCCACCGAATACAAAGTGCCATGCCGACCGCAGCGACGACGACGAACATCGATATTTTGTGGGCGAACAGCGCGGTTCCGGTAGTGAAAATCGCCAGAGCGACAAATCGGCGGTCGCCGGTGGCGAAGAAGCGAGCAAGAGCGATCAGTATTGGACACCACACCAGGACGGCAATAGTCTGGACGATAGGCCAGTAACCAAAGAGCACGCCGATGGTGGCGACTGCTCCGAGCAAGGCGGCCGTTCCAGTGGCGACGGACCGGTTCGATGGACGGGTGAATCGAGCGGCGAGCACCGCTCCGGTGAGTGGCAACAGCACCCCCAGCAGTATCGGAATGGCGACGAGCACGTTTCGGCCACGTAGACCGGAGACAAGTGCGACTTCCGAGTTCAGAAGGTGGAATGCAGGCAGCGCATAATACGTCGGGACGGCCTGTGCAAGCGTTGCCAAGCTCTTCGTCTGGATGATCCGATGGATTCCGACAGCGTACTTGTCCGGGTCCATCCCGATCATCGAGGCCGGCCACTCGAAGATAAACAGTCGCAACGACACGGCGAGCATCACCGCCAACACGGTGCTCGTCCCGATGGAGATATCACCAACCATCAGTCCGCCGAAAAGAACCATTGCGGCGATGAGCACGAACAGGTGTGGCCACGGGAAGAGCTGGCCCGTCTCGTGGGCACCGACGACCATCACGGCGAACGCGAGGGCGCAGATGGCCATGCAGAGTTTTGCCATCCGCATCATTCCTGATGTCTGTTATTGATAATCATAGAATCTGTTCTTTTGTACTCTTTTCAAGTGCATTAGAACGGTCGACAGATCGAACGAGACGCCCCAACGCTTCAGCTTGATATGGAGTGGTAAAGAACTTCTCGTTCAGCCATTCGTCGGACCAGTTCCGCGCGAGAATCGTGGCAGCCATCTCGGCCGGCGTCTCGGTGATATTCGGCGTCAGAAATCCGATGTCGCCAGCAGGGCGCGAAACTACCGGCACGCCACAGTTCATCGCTTCGAGGAGCACGAGCGGTATTCCCTCGTACGGCGATGGATGCACGTACACATCCGCCGCTCTGTAGTAGCGATGAATCTCCGCGTGTGGGACGTAGCCCGGCAGTCGAACCACCTCGTCGGAAAATCTCTCGGCAAGCTTCTCGCGGTGCGGACCACTCCCCGCGAGCACGAACAGGACATCGCGTTCACTCGCAACGCGCTCGATAACCTCTGCGAGAAAGTTCATCCCCTTCAACCGGGAGAGTCGCCCCACGAACAGGGCGATATCTCTGTCCGATGGGAGGTCGAGTTCCCGCCGACAGGCCGCTTTGTCATTCGGCGGGGAGAACCGCTCGTCCAGTTCGCCGGGCGGCGGAATGGTCACGATGTCCTCGGAGTCCATTCCACGGTAAGACGCTTGCGCGGCCCCGTAGGGACCGAAGACAATCATCGCATCCGAAAGCCGCAGCGGAATTCGGCCGAAAATGTTGTCGAGGAGGAAGATACCCGCCTTCTTCACCCCGGAGTGGCCCTGATATTCCTGGAATACGTCACCGGCGAGTCGAGTGATGGTCGGAACGCCCGCGCGGTGACCCGCCAGCGCTAGCCCCGGCGCGTGTGTCTGATACTTCCAGACCTGAAAGAGAACATCAGGAGACCGTCGACGGATGTACTCACGACAGTCGCGGTACGTCGCCAGAATCCGCGTGTAGGGCGTTCGTGGTGAGCGATGTGTGGTCGATATCTGGGTGTAGTAGTCCCGTACCGACTCGGGAAGCGATGCAGTACCGAACGCATCGAGTTCGTGGTCGGAGAGACAGCGGCCCACGCCGCCGAGGTCCTCGGCGACGTTGTCAGTTGGATTGTCGGCGGTACCCAGATAGACGCCAATTCGCACGTCACGCCCCTCCGATGGTGGTTTCACGGGTGGTTTGTTCCTCGAATGCGCCGAGGAGTCCATCGGTATACCGTTCCATCGAAAAGCGCTCCAGCGTCTCGGTATCGAGACCGTCGAATGACTCGATCGTCGTTCCCGAGAGGAGTCGTGGGAACTCGTCGAGCGAACCGACATGCAGCCGTGGATGGTCGACTGCTGGTACCGCTCCGACAGGTCTTGCGAACACCGTCGTATTGAGTGCCAGCGCCTCGAAGACGACAGCCCCGTACGACTCTGTGTGAGAGGGGAATACGAGTGCGTCTGCAGCCGCAATGGTTTCGAGTGCCTCACCATGAGGGAGTAGCCCACAGATCCGCACTCGATCCTCGACACCGTGCTCGCGTACTGCTTGCTCGACTGTCTCACGTTCATCGCCATCACCGACGATGGCAAGCGTGTACTCTGATGGGAATTCCGAAAGCACCTCAATTGCGCCGACAGGATTTTTGAGCGGTGCGAGACGGCCCACGTAGACGAGCAGTGTCTCGTTCTCGTCGATGCCGAGATCGATGCGTCGCTGGTCCCGGTCCGCCGTCGACACGGCATCAGTAATCCGTTTCTGGTTGAGTATCCCGTGGAGTACCACAACAGTCCCGTCGGTGTACCGTTCGATGATCTCTTTCGTCCGTGGGATTCGACAGAATACGGTCTGACCCATGAAGAACCGAAAATTCACTCGTTCGAGCAGCAGTTGCGGTGAGAGTGACGGATCGGCATCGACCGATGGTGTGTACCCGATGAACGAGACGAGTGGCAGGTCGTAGAACACCGACAGCGCCTTGCCGACCCAGTGAGTCAGATGCGAAGCCGAATGTAGTCCATCCACGTCCTGATCGCGGAGCCACCAGCACAGATAGACGAAGAACAGTACGGATGCGGCGATTCGGGTGATCACCGCGATCGGAGAGTAGATCGGAACCGAGTCGGATTTCACGGGAAACGGACGCCGAATTTCGACGCCATCGACGATCTCGGATTTGGCGAATCCCTTTTCGTGTGGTGTGAAGACAGTGACATCGTGGCCGCGTTCGACTGCCAACTGGCAGAATCGCCACCGAACATGTGCGCCGCCGCTGGTCTCGGGATAGAACGCTTCGGAAAGGACGAGGAGATGCATTACTCCGCGCACCTCACGTCATTGAGACGATGTTTAGATGTGCTTCCCCTGTGTGTGCCCGTCTTCTTGTATTGAGTTTGAGTATCAACATGGACGTCGATAGCGGCATCCGGATACTCCCCGGTAAGCAGCGCCGGCATCGCCTCGCGTGTGTGTGAGCTCGCGCTGTAGGCGCGGGTGAATCGAAGCGACTCCGCCGCGAAGTCGTCAAGTACGGGCGAGGTGTCCCGGCGGTAGCCATAACACGAAAGATGGTCCGCACGCAGCGCGTCGGCCGACAACAGAATCACGTGCTCCCACTCACTCATTACCGAACGAACTCCGGAGGGCGTCTTAGTGTCTTTGTTTCACGAGCGACAGACAGATAGCCCACTCACCGGACAAGGGAAAGAGAGAATACAACGAATTCGTGTGTCTTACATGGGATATGACGGCGGTTGGATGCAATACGCCGGGGTGACCGAACTGAGTAGCGTACATTGGATTAGTCCACCCGAGGTGTGGGTTCACAGCAGAACGCGACCGTCGACGGCCGGTAGGGGTTTCATAAATTCTAACGCCAGATATCATCGGAGCCGATCGAAAGAAGGTTGCCTGCGTGCAGTGGATACCGCGGCGTGAGAATCGCGTTCGTCTCGAATGTCGTGCATCCGTTCGTCAAAGGCGGAGCGCAAAAGCGCATCCACGAGATCGGTACCCGACTCGCTGCCGACGGCCACGAGATCACCGTCTACGGTCGCCAGTTCTGGGACGGACCGCCCGAAACCACTCACGAGGGGCTCATTCTCCGTGCGGTCGCGCCCGCGGCCGACCTCTACACCGACGACCGGCGCTCGATCACCGAGGCGATCGACTTCGCCGCCCGACTTGCCCGCCCGCTTCACCGACGGCTCGCCGCGAACGACCACGATCTCGTGGTCGCCTCCGTCTTCCCGTATTTTCCGGTACTCGCTTCGAAGCTCGCGGCACTCGGGACCGACACGCCGTTGGTGACGACGTGGCACGAGGTCTGGCGCGATTACTGGGAATCGTATCTCGGTCGCACAGCTCCATTCGGCAAGGCGATCGAGCACGTCACCGCTCACCTCCCCCAGCAACCGATCGCCGTTTCAGGAATCACCGCCGACCGCCTCGCCGAGATCGGTCCCTCACGGGAATCGATCGAGGTGGTTCCAAACGGGATCGATGTCGGCCGCATCCAGTCAGCACCACTGCCCGAAGCTCACGGCCACGCTTCCTACGATATCCTGTTCGCCGGCCGGTTGATCGAAGACAAAAACGTCGCGCTACTGCTCGATGCGTTCGATACGGTGGCCGACCGGACCGACGCGATGCTCGGAATCATCGGTGACGGACCGGAAGCTGATCGACTCCAGCAGCAGACCCAACAGCTGGATCATGCGGACCGGATCGACTTTCTCGGGTTCTTGGACGAGTACGATCACGTTCTCGGACATATGCGTGGAGCACGCGTGTTCGCCTCGCCGTCGACTCGCGAGGGCTTCGGGATCACCTGTGCCGAGGCGATGGCCGCCGACTGTACCGTGATCGCCGCCGACCACCCCGAATCCGCCGCGAGCGAAGTCCTCGGCGATGCTGGAATGCTGGTCCAGCCCGAGAGAGCCGCGCTTGCCACGGCGCTTGGAGAAGCACTCGCTGGTGAGCAGCCGACGACGGATCCACAAGAGCGTGCAGCCGAGTACGACTGGGAATCAGTCGCCATCCGGGCCGAGACAACCTATGAGAAAGCACTGCAACAGCACACTGATTGAAACAGTACAAATCTGAGTCCGCGTTTCAGCTTTGGGTCGTGGAGTGATCGGTCACTTCATTCTGGCCTTTTTGCGTTATCTCGTACAAAGCAGTCCCATCATGTATTTTCTCTATATATTCGCCCATATGAAGCGCTTCGAGTCGGCGCTGGATTTGACTTCGCGTATGCGGTGTTGCATCGATCAGATACCCCTGGGTGGCGCGTCCTTCAGCGAGCATTTGTAGGATGGCACGATCAATCCGATTCAGTTCGGCCACGTCTGTTGTACTCGTTGCCATTCTATTGGCAAATAGGTGACGCGGTCGTATTAATGTTCATCATTGCGTGCAGTATATCGTGCATAATGCATACATTGAAGTGAGCGGAGAGTATAGACGCAGCTAAGAAGCGCGGATCGCCTGAAGAACCTCTTCGGGCCAGCGCTAGGACGCTGACCCGCGCTTCTCAGGAGAGAAGCATGTCACAATGCGAACCAGCCGCTCTTGAATCCAGCGGCAGCGACCGACGTATCGTTACGAAAGCAAACGACGGACTGGCGCTCCAGATTCCACCCAGTAGGAGGACCAGACAATGACGATCCTTCGCTGCCACTGCGATGTCCCCGATCTCACAATCACGAACCAGTCCTACGACGACAGTAGTGCGTTCGAGGCCGACGAATGCCAGTACTGTGGGCGCACGGGCACGCTCGTCCACAAAGGGACGACAGGCACGACGCTGTCGGGGTGTCTGCGATGACGGCCCGCAACGGCGATCACGTCGTCACGACCATCTCGACCACCCCACAGCAGGCACTGTCGGGGACCACGATCGGCACCGGGTCGTTCGCACAGTGTGCGTCCTGTCAGTGCTCGATCGGCGAGGGGAGCACCGTCGCACTGCGCGCCCATCGCTTCACCGACGAGGCCCGCTGGACCACCGCCACGATCCACTGTTCGCGCTGTCTGTCCGAGCACGGCACGATCACCACGCCCACCACGGGCGCTGCCGAGATCGTCGTCGCCGGTCGACTGACGCTGCGGGGTGACGCCGCGACCCAGAGCCATCGGCTCGTCTTTACCGCCGACGAGGGCCCCGCAGCCGTGCTCGATTACGCAGGTCCCGACGACGGCCACTAACCGGTGGGCGTCTCGCTCGTCGCGCCCAGCACAAGCCCTAGCCACCACTCATCAGCCACGCCCACCGTGCACGCTGTGGGACCGCGGGCCAGCGAGTGGCTACCCGACCTGCAAGAGACGTTACTCCCGACAGCCGTCCGGACGGTGCGCGAGCTCGCACACGCCTACGACCGACGAATTCTCCGCGACGAGCGCCCACGACTGTTCGCCCGCAAAGCACTCCACCAACGCTACGACGTCGGGACGTGGCGCAGTCCCTACCCCGAAGCGATCACGCGATACACGCTGCGCTACAGTGACCACGATCCCGATATGCTCGACGAGCGCGAGCGAGAGAAATACGACGGGCTCAAAGAGACACTCACCACCGTCGGGACCGGCCGAGACACGTTGAACTCCGGGCTCGACATGGTGGAGGAGACGATCATCCCGCTGCTCCAACAAGCCCGTCCCCAGCCCACCATCACACTTGTCCTCGACGGGCCGGCATGGACGAGCGTCGCCGACGAGCGCACCGCCGCCCGTGCACTCGATACGATCGCACTATTCAGCGAGGTCTGTGAACTGCGCCTCGTCTGTTCGCCACGCCTCAGAGAACATCTCGACCGCCACCATCCCGAGTGGTGTGACGAGCATCTCGATCTTACTCGCTCACGGGATGGGTGGGGCCGGACAGTCCCCGGCGAGACGAGCAAACAGACACGCAACGAAGCGTGGGCAACGATCTCGCAGTTCGATCCCGACGGTGGCCGACTTGCCGTCCTCGAAGCACTGTCGTCCGACAGCGATCGCACAGTCCGTGAGCTCAAAGCCGACCCGGAGCTCGCACTCGCAGACGGGACGATCGATCGGTACGTCCGCGAACTCGCCGACGAGCATGGTCTCATCGCGATCGACAGCCGGCCGACGTCAAACCACGTGACGCTCACCGAAACCGGTGCAGCCGCCACAGCACTGCTCGGGCCTGACGGATGTCCCCACCATCCCGATCAATCCCGATTCACAAGCGATCGTACGCGCACCTATCACGACTCAACAAGTGTAGTGTGTCGTGCCGACCGCGACGAGGAGTCCCCCACCCCGACCGACGACAGCATCGCCACCGACCGCACCGCCGACACGGCCCCGCCCACACAACATTCGTCGCCGTCGACGGTCCCTGAGAACGCACCCACCGCCGAAGAGTGGCTCGCAGACACCGGCACGGCCGACGACAACGGCTACGTCCAGTGGCTCGACGGGCCCGACGGTCGGCTCGACGCGTGGGCCATGCACGAACGGCTCCGTGCCGGACGACGCTGTGCGGGCGTCACGGTCGTCGACGACCCGACCCAGGCGTTCGAGGATGGTGAAGTAAGCTATATCAGCTGTTTCGACGACCACGCTCAGGTCGTCGTCCAGTGGGGAGGCCCACTCCCCACCCTGGTACGGATCACGAACGCCTTACTCAGCGAACGCATGTTCGAGAGGGTACTCACGCCGGCCACCGTCGGCGACGATCTCGACGCGCTGTACGACAACTCACTCGACAGTGCAATCGACGACGTCCTTCGCCTCGGCGCACAGGTCGGCTGGTTCAGCGAGGACGAACACGACTACGAGGGCCTACGCGAACGGTACAGCGCGGTCCGTCGCCGACTCCTCACAGAGCTGTCGACCCTCGACCGTGACGATCCCGACGCCTGGAGTACACTCTGTCGGGATGCCCACGGACTACTCGCGTCGGCGACCCAGCTCTACCACGCCAGCGATATCGATCTCACGATCCACGTTCGCGTCCCCGACACCGCCACGCTCCAGGCGGGCACACAGCGCTACCGGGAGTTCTGTGATTTCTTCAAGCATACCGTGCCGAAAAACGCCGCCTACGGTGTCCATTCTGCCTATCGCCTGCTCTACGAACAGCGCGTCGACAAGCTCAAACATCGTCTTGGCTACGCGTTCGACGACGATCCAACGGCCGAACTCACCGCCTCGTGGGTAGTTTCGGGGCCGACCGCAACCACGTTCCGTGAGGACATCGAGTCGGCCATCGCAACGAACGCGAGCGACGTTCGCGAGGTCATCCAAGAGGGCACCAGACGCGGTGTCGGCTTCGAGATCCCGGTCGTCGAGGGCAACAGCTACGCCGCCCTCCGAGGAGTACTCGACCGACAGGCAGCGCGAAAAGGATTCACCCTCGATTCCACCGACCGACGCGAGAGCATCCGCCTCGCGACGGCAACGCTCGGGACGGAGCCGGGGCGTTGTTCGCCGTATGCATTCGCCGAAGCCCTACTCGCGATCGCACGTACGCGGACGCCGACGGCAACACTGTCGCCCACAGACGTCGCATACGGCCTCACACAGCTACCTGCCGACCGACTCGTCCCCTCGCTGCCGCCGACGATGCAGACGGTCCTCAAGACACTGCTCGTCGCCGACGACCCGCTCGGGCAGTCGACGATCGTCGCCCGCGCAGGGATCTCCAGAACGTCCTACAATCGCAACATCGACGAACTGGCCGCACTCGGGATGGTTGAGGCCACGGGCAACGGCGGCCACAGAAAATGGCAGGCGTGGCTCATTCCGTGGTGGTCGCCGCTCGCCGGCGTCGATGCACCACGCACCGTCGACGGCGACGAGAGCACGCTCGCTCGCCCATCTCGGTGGGACGACATACTGTACGAGACCACACTCAATCTCGGTCTCGATCACGACGACGAGCTGTTCACCCAGCCGATCGATATTGGCGAGATATTCACAGCACTACCACAACTAGATCGGTGGCGCGGGTTCTTCGAGGCCCACTACGGCCGTGGCGCAGCCAGCGCGATTGCTGACAACGAAAGTGGCAGCAGTAGCGATCGCCAGTCCACAGACGGATCGATCGATACCACCCACAGCATCGAGATCGGTGCCCACCCTGCCGGCAGGGAGGACGAACAGCGATCGCTCGACGATAGCAGCTAGCGCTTGTCGGGAAGGCCCACCGGACTGCCGCTCGACCACTATCGAAAGAAGAAGACATAAATTCAATATTTTATAACTACCTCTGCTATAGCGATATTTTCGAGCAATTTTATCATGAGGTATCGTCCATTGTCCAAACATGACAACCGAAACGATTACAACATAGAACTGAGTACAAGTATCCATGACAAGTACAGCGACTCAGAACAAGACCACTGGCAAATGCGACAACTGTGGTCGAATGACAACTATTGCCGTATCGAAGACTGGTGCACAGAGGGTGGAAGATATGGAGTGTCCCGACTGTGGGGCAGACGAGTTCTCGCTGTTACTGTTGACCGAGTGATTGCCGACAGGCAGCAAGCGCAATTTCGGTGATGAACCGATGGTGTAGTCACTGTGGACGGCAGCGATCGTCTTTGAAGCAGCTATCAACTCGATGCTCGAGCGAGATCGTCGTACTGTCGAAGTCATGCCGGAATGCAAGCCAAGCGCTCCACGAACACGATGTGACTTCCTCCCCACCCTACCGCTCGCCCACGCATCGCGGCGAGCGCTTGAGGGTGAAGCTTAGCGCCCTGCACCGCTGACTGAATAGCTCGTATCCGGATGGCAACCGCTGAATTGACATTTCTTCAGCATTCCACTGGACGAATCGTGTCGTTCGTCATCACTGATGAGCAGGAACATCGAACGAACATTCTCTAGGGATACGACCGACTGTATTGTCAGAGCCGTCTGAGATCAGCGTTCATATCGATCGCTCTAGCTGGGACAGTCCATCAAACCACGACGAAGAAATGGATATTATAGTCAACCCAGATTCTGTATTAACTAAGGAATAGACGTGACTAACACTAATTTCGTAACTTATACATAGGTTCAAAGTGCATTAACAGTAAGGGGCAACGGACGGCGACAGAGCACCCACAGAACACAACAGATGACAGAAACAAAACAGAGTCAGGCCGATATCATGAGCGGTAACGATGCCACCGAACAGTATCTGAGAGTCAAACCAAGTGCGGATGAACTCAACATAGAGGACATCCAAACGCAGTTTCGAAGACTTCACGAACATGCACTCCCGGAGGAATCACCGCTCCTGGGACTGTTTGGTGGGGACACGACCCAGACCATCGAGTGTCTGCTCGTGTCTCGCGGTGGATCGAATACGAGTGTTGAATATTTTTTCCGGCTCATCAATGGCAACCTCGACACCCTCAAGCGAGTGCTTCGAAGCGCCTTCTCGGAGACGGTCGAGCTCACACAAGAGGCCGTTTCGATCGATGCGATCGCTGATCCGGAGGCGAATCGAAGCAACGACACGGATTTCACGAGACGATCGGATCGCCATGTCGCCAGTGTCGAATACAAAGGTCACGTGACACGTCGTGCCGATTGGCAGGTCGGCTTGAAGGAGTTCGGATCTGCGAGGATATCGGAGGAAGACGAACGGCCACCGCTTGCGGCGATCGTCGAGACGATGGCCGGAACATCAGCGACGGTTATCTATCAGGCGCTCTTTCAGCCTCAGTCGAACTGGACTCATACCGCCGATAAGCGGCGTGAAATGCTAAAGCGCGATAAAGGGACGGTGGTGGATCGGTTGTTCGATCCGGACGCACTCGAGCCCACGCAGAACGCAAATCGACAGTCGATGAGCGAGAGCGACCGCCGACGGTTCGACGCAATAGAAAATCGAGAGAGCGATCGATCATTCATCGCGACGATCCGTGCGTCGGTGATCACAACCTCATCCAACACCGAGGAAGCTCGTCGGACCGTCGAAGAGCTCGCGTCCGTCTACGGTTCAGTCGGGTCAAAATATCATCATATTGAGGGAGCAGTGTCAATCGATGGGGTCCAGTCGCCTATTCAGAGGGCGAGGATGTTGTTTCTCGTAAATACAGGAAGTAGAGTATTTGACGATATCCGGGGGCGTGAAATGTGCAGACGGAGCTATCAGGATTTCGCCAGAAAGGACCCCTTGGTGGCGAACAAAAGCATGGGGATCGTGGTCGATGCTCGGGAGATCCCACACTTCTGTATTTTAGGTGGGAAGACGCTGACAACCCAGGGAAGTCGTGCACTCGACGTGATCCCGGGTGAACGGACTGCGGTAGGCCAGCCAGCCGATGATCGACTTGAAACCTACGGCGAAGCTGGATTCGTTGTCGGGAAGCCGGAAACCGACGATGGACAGGTCAGTGACACACCGATCGCCATACCGCCGGCGCTCCAGCATCGTCACATCGGACTGTTCGGTAAAACCGGTGCCGGGAAATCGTATCTCCTGATTAATGCGATTCTCGCCAACCACAGAGTAACCGACGGTCTCGACATCATAATCGACCCGAAAGGTGGGACCATGACGCAGGAATATCTCCGCGCTCACTATCTTCAACACGGAGATCTCGACAACGTCTTTTATTTCGACTTGCGCGAGATGTTGCCTACCTTCTCGTTTTTTGATATTCGGCCCATGCTCGAAGCAGGGTTCTCACGGTCTAGTGCCGTTGAACATGTCGTTAACCACTACATTGACATCGTCAAACAGATCATGAGTGGGGACAACTTCGAGCAGGCGGTTCGCTCACCGGATGTGCTTAAATATATCATCAAATCACAATTCGATCCGGTCCACGGTGCTGACGCGTTCTCCCAGAGCGAGCTTCTTGATGCTGTTCTCAAAATGAAAGAGAGTCAGACTGCGCCCGCGGTCAGCGACGAGACACTCCAAAAACATCTAGAGGGTGTCACCGCGAACTCGGAGCAATCGTTCAAGCACGTCATGCAGGGCGTCCAAACCCGCATCGAGGCGGTCACCAGCGACTCTCGGCTCGGTCGGATCTTCAATCGCTCTCCGGATGATACCGACGACGTCTTCAATTTTAGTAAGCTTCTCAACGAAGATGTTCTCGTCATCTTTAATTCCGGGTCGTTGCAGCCGGATCCCCAGCGTGCTCTGACACTGGTCATCCTCTCTGAACTGTGGGGCGCGCTCAAACGTCGCAAGCGACAGAGCCATATCGATGCCGACCATCCCCTTGTGAACGTCTATCTCGAGGAGGCAGCAACCATCGCAACATCGGATATGCTCGGCGATTTGCTTGCTGAAGCCCGTGAGTTTGACACCTCGATCACCCTCTCGGCGCAGTTTCCGAAACAGTTCCGCCAGGCAGGTGCGACAGGTGATGATGGCCGCGACGCACAATCAGAGGTCCTCAATAATATCGGATCGTTAATACTCGGTAATGTTTCATACGATCAACAGCTAGCAGAGTCGCTGGCAACCAGAAAGATGGATTCACAAGAGGTCGCTGATCGTCTCCGGGCCCTTGAGGGTGGTCGGTGGATGCTAGACCTGGCCGCTCCACATGGCCAATCCGAGCCACGACCGTTTTTCAGCCGGTCGCTCCCGCTCCCACCGGGCCATCCAGACGGAGATCGACCAGTGACCGACGACGAACAACGAGCGATCGAAGCCATAACGAACGAGATGTTCGATTATATGCTCGATGTGATTGGAATGAATCTCCACGACCCAAATTCTGCCGAGAGGGGCATCCAAGACGGCGAAGAACTCCAGCGCGTCGACAGTGCGCTGGGGCTCACGGAACGGCTGCCCGACTGTGTTGAATACGATGAAAAGCGGCATGCGATTAAATGTGAGAGCTGTCAGAGCCGTCACGATCCAAATATTGATGGCATGAAGCGTGCAATCAACTGCTGTCACGACCTCGACGCGGTCGATCGCGATGACGTGCCGGTCTGTGAGATCAATCTCAAACTCACGGCCGAGGAACGTGCCGCCGCAGCACTGACTGACCGCCAGCTGTGTTTTCTTCAGGTGGTTCATGATGCGCAGCAGGGACATCACGATACCCTCGAGTTCGATCTCATTCGTGATAGCATGATGCGGTTGAAAGAATATCTTGACATCGACAATGAGGCGGTCAAAGAGCTCACTAATAGTGATCTCCTGAACCGAGACATCCAACCCCATCTCCTGTATTCGGTGACCGCCGACGGCCGCAATGTGATCAATGAGACTCATCGTGCGGGGCTCGATCACGGCGATGGCGTGGGTGATCTGACCGAATCGAGCCAGCATATCTTCGCCGTCGAGATCGCACGCCGATATCTCGAAGCGGAGTATGTTAACAATGATGATGAATCAGTCGTCGAGACACGACCGTACTACGGTGTCGACGGTGGACGCCGCCTCGATCTCGTCGGGCTCGATGCCGACGGCGAGATCGTTGTCGCCATCGAGGCCGAACGCAGCAATCAGGACAGACGGTCGGCCGCCCCGGCTGACTTCGATAAGATGGCTGCCACCGGCTGTGAGGAAGCAATCTGGGTCGCGATGAGCCGCTCGAAGGGTCACGAAATCCTCGCCGCGCTTAACGATCCCAAAGACGGCAACCCACGTGTCGAAAAGACCTACAGCGACGGAACGCCATTCGATCAGGTCATGATCGACACTGCAGGTCTAACCGACGTCTATGCTGTCGAGCGTCTCCGCGACGAACTCGATCTCGAAGAGTAGAATCGCCACGTTCGCCTGGCTTGGCTGCGGCTTCGATCGACCGCCGTCCAGAGACACGGTTGATCGGTTTCTCACCGATCTCGAACACGTCGCCGACCCACGATATCTCACCCTTTCTTCGGCGAATTCAGTGAAAACGAGGTGTGTGCCTCTCCGAGACCATGTCCATATTTCTTCCAATAAAATCTCAAAAACGAGAACAGATCAGATTGCCGCTGGAAAGGTTTATTCATCAGATGCGCGATGCGCCAAACAGACGTGGCCCTCGCCTCTCGATTCCAAGTGAGTCCAGCCCAGAGTGGCCCACTCGATGAATACGAACGACTACTAACACCATGAGCTCAGACCCTCCGTCCGACCGTGACCGCGATCGAGACGCCAGCACGACTGCCACGCGCGAGCGTGTCGTCCTCCTGGCCGAGCACGACCCGATCACTGTCCTCGAAACCCTCCCGCGAACCGTCTTCCCCGTCTCGGCTCGTATCGAACTCGGGCGAACCGTCGGCGACGACAAACCCTACAGTGACCACGACCGCGGTACGCTGCCGGTCGAACCTCGCCGTCCCGAACCAGTCCCATATATCCCCGAGACAACCGTCTATTTCACCAACCCGGCCGAGCGCGCACCTGCTGATCGAACCGCGTGGACCCCACAGGAGTGTGCGGACGAACTCGCCCACCTCCTTGACCATTTCGAGGCCTCCACCAACACCGATCCCGAACGGTTGCGACTCCGTGGGTTGTGCCTCGCCGAACTCCCAGCGCAGTATCTCACGATGGATGACGGCCACCATGTCGCCTCGCCGATGCTCTACGAAGAAAACGGGCCGATCACCCTCACGTACTTCCGACACGACCTCTCGCTTGCCGCGCACGACGTTCGCGAGGAACTCGATGACGCGCTGCCTGGTCGAACGCGGTCGCCGCTCCAACTCGTCCGTCTCGACGAACTCACTGCGAAACCGGCCCGCCACGGCGAGGGAACGACCGGAAAGGCAAGCCGGTGTCGGTACTACACCGAAGCGGAAGCCGAAGCAGCCAACGACTTGAGCCGGACACCCGCCGTTTGGCAACTCGAACGGACGATGACGGCCCACGGGAGCGCCCGCCCGCTCGATACGATCCTCACCCAACTCGATGACTTCTGTCCAGCTGTCGCCGACTCCCCGTTGACCAAGGAAGTCACGTTCACCGGCGAGACGGGAACCCAAGAGCGCTTTTACGCCGACGACATACTCGCCGAGTGACACCCACACCGTCCGATCGGCGATCCTGCCACCCGCAATCATGAATGCGACACCACCAACCGGCGAGACGGCGTCCGAATCCAACACAGACACTGACGATGAAGAGCCAGCCACGACACCCCCACATGAACTCGTTGACGGCGATACTCCACTCGTCGTCCATCCGCGGGGCGGAGCTCGTGAGGTCGGCCGGAGCTGCTATCAGGTCGAAACCGCCGACGGGACCTATCTCGTCGACTGCGGGCTGAATCAGGGTAGTGGCGGGCAGTTCCCCGATTTCCGTGGCCTTGGCACCGAAGCGATCGATGCAGTGTTTCTCACGCATGCTCATATCGATCATATCGGTGCGCTGCCGGTTCTCGAACACCGCAACCTCCTCAGCCGTGACGCGACCGTCATCTGTACGCAAGCCACCGCCGCCATCGCCCACCTCCTCCTCCATGATTCCCTGAAAATTCACCTCGAAGAAACCAAAAAGCCCGGACGCGAACGGCAATTCGAGCGGACCGACGTTGAGGAGGTTCTCGCACGATTTGATCCGATCACTGGCTACGACACCGGATCGGTCACCGATCACGTCGCTACCGACGATACGCTGACGTACCGATTCGGGGATGCAGGCCACCTCCTTGGGAGCGCGTGGCTCAGCCTCGAAGTCGGCGGGCGACGAGTCGTGTTTTCGGGCGATCTCGGCGGACGGTCGGCCCACCTCCACGACATCGAGACCCCACCGAGCGCGGACACGCTGATTCTCGAATCCACATACGGCGATCGGGATACTCATCCCTCGTTTCAGGATGCCCGTACGGACCTGTACAACGAGTCGATCAACGCGATCCGGCAAGGGATTCCGGTCCTTATTCCCACCTTTGCCGTCGGACGGGCACAGGAGATCCTCCAGATCTTCCGTGAGCGCTGGCGGTCGCTTGATGAAGATACCCGTGCGGACTTCCAGCTCATCTACGATGGGTTGGCGACACAGGCAACTGACCGCTATCACGCCTTCGCCGGCCCGGAGTATATCAACGAATCGGTGATGAACTACATGCAAAACGCCGCCGACTTCGAACCGTTCGTTCCCGACGTTGCCCAACGGCCCGCAAACAGCGACGATCGTGAGCGGCTCCTGAACATGGAGACACCGCCGATCATCGTCGCACCGTCGGGAATGCTCACCGGCGGCCTCTCGCCTGCATATCTCCACGACCTCCTCACTCACTACGACGAGATGCGGCTCATTTTCACCGGCTATCAGGCCGACGGAACGCTCGGACGGGAGATTCAGGGAGCGGACGAGACCGCCCACATTAGCATCGAGACACGACCAATCAGACCGCCAGCGAGAGATGACGATACAGAGCCAGACCAGCAACCCAGCGAGCGCGGCGGGTTCTCGGTCTTCGAGCACACACTGCCAACGAACTGGGTGCATTCGATCAGCGGGATGAGCGGCCATGCGGCACGGAACGATCTGCTCCAGTTCGCCCGACACGTCGACCCGACGCATGTCGCGTTCGTCCACGGCGAACCCTCAGTCCAGCGTGAAATGCTCTCACATTTCGAATCAAATCTCGATGCTGATGTGATCACGCGTGCTGCTCTCAGAACGTCGATGCCAGTCTATCCACCGGAGAGCGACCTTGTCGCGCATCAAATCGACTCCGAGGCGGCCTCCTCGACTGTCACCGTTCGAGAGAAAACGGAGCTCGACGAGTACGGTGACGATGGGTCCCCCACGCCGGTTCCATCCCAAGCCGCCGCTGTGGACGACTCCGGCCAAACGGTGACCGAGACCGAACCGACGAGCGACGACGCCGATTCGGATGCCATTGATCCGGCAACGCTCGACTATCTCACCGAACGACTGGCCGCGATCGATACCGAGTTGGCAGCGTTGAGAAATGATAAACAGCGGTCGGAAGCGGAACTACGAGCGCTCATCCGTGACGAGGTACGGGAAGTTCTGGAAACTGACGATTGAATTCGGTGGGGTAGGGGGGTGTCCGGCAAGTGGAGGTCTGTTCTGAGAAATGAGAGTTGAGAAAGGGGGAGAGGGGGGGGTGCGTCCGGCAAGTGAGATCCGTTCGATGAAGGGGGGTGCGTCCGACAAGTGGAATCCATTCCGTGGAGCAAAAGTTGAGAAGGGGTGCGTCCAACATGGGGGGTGCTGTCCAACATGGAGGGTGCTGTCCACCCCACGGGGGTGCGTCCGACAAGTGAGATGAGACGCCAGAGCAGAACGATTCATTCGATCGGATGGACTTACCGGACAGATCGAATCCGTCCTCACACAGTCCTTGTGAAGACTTCTGCGCCACCGCCGTGGCCATATGGTGAGATGACACAAGACCGTGACCGGCAGATACACCACCGAATCCACTACCTTGGTGTAGACGCAACAGCCGGTATGCCCGTCTCGTCGCTCATCGATCCGGCGCTCGAAGACGTTCGCGATCTTCTCGACACTGGGTTCGAGCACGGCGAAATGCTCACGCTCGTCGGTAAGTGTGCAATCGATTACGACGGACGCGCCTCGAGCCATCTCCCGCCCGGTGAACGATTGGTAATCTGCAAACCCGACGGCACACTGTTGGTCCACCGTGACGAGCAGCGCAAGCCCGTCAACTGGCAGCCGCCCGGTTCGACACACAGTGTTTGTCTCGACGACGACCGCCTCATCGTCGAGAGCGTCCGCAGTTCGCCGCACGAAGAGCTCGAAATCACGTTCCAAACGGTTGCACAGGCTTCACGTCTCGAGTTAGACGACATGTCGGAACTCGCACTCGAAGGCAGCGAAGAAGATCTCCGCCAGCGTATTCTCGCCGATCCCGACATCCTCGAAACCGGCTTCAACGCGATGGCAACCGAACGCGAAACGTCCGCTGGACCGATCGACATCTATGGCCAAGATGCTGATGGCACCCCTATCGCGGTCGAGCTCAAACGCCGCCGCGTCGGTCCCGATGCAGTCGGCCAACTCAACCGCTACGTGGAAGCGCTCGAACGAAATCGCCCGGACAAATCCGTTCGCGGCATCCTGGTCGCTCCTTCGGTGACCGAGCGCGCCAAAGAGCTGCTCGCCAGCGAAGGGTTGGAGTTCGTCTCGCTGACGCCGGAACAGGCAGACACGGCCTAGTCGAGGTGGCTTCCGCGAGCCGCTGCCGAATCCTCGATATCGCGGTCCCTGACAACGATGATCCAGGCGGAATCGAAACGTCGGCTCGACCCCGTGTCACACGACCGTTGCTCCCGTTCGATTCGGTACACAGCAGCGGAATCGTCGTTTCAAGTCTGATAATCGTCGCGACAGCGACGTCGTACCGATCAGGTACGAGTCCGAATAGCAGGCCTGACATTGTTGGACTTGGGACAGCGCATCGATGGTCTCAGGAGCATCCGTACAAGAATAGGGATAGCGATGACCGCCTACCGCTTCCGCGTCAAGTTCGACCCCGATCCGACATCGCTGTGGCGGGATGTTGTCGTTGGTGCGGACAGTACGATTGTCGAGTTCCAGTCGGTGATCAGTGGGTTTCATCTCTAGCGAAAGACTATGGATATTTGTGATAAGTCTTTTGTGCAATCATATCTCGGTAGTAAGGTTTCTCCACGCCTCCACGAGGAAGACAAACCATCACCGTGACAATTTGTTTATCATTCGTCAATGAATTCCTCCGCCGACGGTTGTATCTTGGAAGCGACCCACTCGGTAAGGTAGGGAACATTGTCAGTCAGATCGCCAGATGACGCCGCTGCAATCGCCTCGGGCGTATGATAGCCAGCCTGGAAGAGGTGGTGACCTCGAACTGGTCCGATGCCGGGGATATCGTAGATTGATGGACCGGCTACACCGTACAGCTCCAAGAGTGGTGGTTTCGCTGTTTCGGGCTCGATATCGTAGCCTTCCAACTTAGCAAGCGTTTCAGCGACTGTCTCGGTGTCGACATTGGTTTGTGAGTGAGTCGCGATTTGTTCGGCGACGACAGTTTTCTTGTCCGTCTCGGGTGTTTCCGGTGTCGTTGGACGCTGATCGATATCGTCTGTTCCGCCACTATTCTCGTTTGTTGCTATCGAATCGATGGCGGTATCGACTTTGACTTCGACTTCGGATCTGTTCTCGACGGGCTCCTGTTGTCTCGCATTATCGACTTCATCCATCTCGTGGTGGTTCGGTTCAATGGTCGCGTCACCGAGCAAGTAATCGAGCAGCGAGAGCGCGAGGCTCTTGTCGAGCGGATCATTCGCGTTGCCACAGTGCGGCGATTGGATACACGCCGGACATCCACTTTCACAGGGACAGTCGGCAAGGAGATCCCGCGTCTCTCGCAGGAGATCCTCGACGCGTTCGTAGCCCCCACGCGCAAGGCCGACACCACCGGGATACCCGTCGTAGATGAAGATCGTACTCTTGGCCGTCTGGGGGTGCAGCGGTGTCGAGAGCCCACCGATATCGCGCCGATCACACAGGAATTCGAGCGGGAATAGCGAGATCATCGCGTGCTCGACCGCGTGGATTGCGCCCTCGAATCCGTCGTCGACATCGCTCTCAGCTCTGAGGTTCTGCTTAATAGCCGGCGGAATGGTGAAATACAGCGCTCGCGTCCGGAGCTCGGTCGGCGGCAGTGGTTCAGGCAACGGGATAGGCTCACCATTGTCGTCATTGCCCTGGGTACACTGGAGATATTTTGTGACCTGCTCGCGGAATTCGATATCCGCAAACCCCACCGTGACGCCGGGATGGGTGGCGAGCGTCGTTTCATTGAGGACCTCGTTCACCGAGATTGCCTTGTCGGTGAGTGCTTGCGTGTAGTAGGACAGCTCTGTGGATTCGAGAAACGCGGTGTCACGCTCAAGATCGAGATCGACTACCTCGTATTTCTCTCCCTGATGGTGATAAATCGCGTTGGGGTGGACATCCCGGAGTGCGTCGTCATACGAGAGGCTGGCGAGATCTGTCTCATTGAGCCGATCACGGATCTGTATCTCGCGATCGTGGATAGCCCGAATGCTCATCTCGTGTTGGGGACTTCCGTCACCCGCGTAGGTCCACCGTACGCCCTTGTTCGTGTTCCGTCGTTCGAGAAGCCCCTCGCTTTCAAGTTGGGTAACGAATTCTGGGAACTTTTCACCGAAGTGCTGTTCGTCAGCGGGTGAGAGCCACGATTCTCGGGCAGCACTGAGCACGTGATCGGGCATGAGTTGATCGTTAGCGGGGTTGACCGCCGCTTCTTCAGGATCGCCCTCGAAGAACACGTCGGGGTGGCCCATCAGATACTGGTCGAGTTGGTCGCGACCGCCGACGAGCGTTACGAGACTCGCGTCACGCCCGCGGCCTGCCCGCCCAGCGCGCTGGTGGGTCTGCATTCGCGTGCCCGGATAGCCGTTGAGGATCACCACATCGAGACCACCCACGTCGACGCCGAGTTCGAGCGCGCTCGTCGACCAGACGCCCGGGATCGACCCATCGTGGAGGCCGTCTTCGATCTCCTCGCGACGATCCTGTTTGAGTGCGGCCTGATAGGCAGTGATCGCGTTGGCGGCCTGGTGTTCGCCGCGCTTGTGGAGTTCGGCTGCCGACCACTCGGCACATCGTTCGGCCCCTTGGCGCGTCCGTGTGAATACGAGCGTCTGATATCCTCGCGTCACGAGATCACAGAACAGCCGGACGGCTTCGGCGTGGTTCGATTTGCGCTCTCCACCGGATTCAGGCTCTACTGATGTCTCAGTCTCGCCTTCGCCGCCGTCATCGGCAGTTGGATCCGACTGTACGTCAGATGAGGTATCGATATCTGTCGAAGGAGGCGCTGGTGCTGGAAGCGCTTCGCCACCGTCCGACGTCATTGTCGGTGGCTGTGGCTCGGGTTCAAGCTCACTCGGTGCTGGGTGTTGCGTATCGGATTCTGCTTGGGAATTGTCTTTGACTGGTGGTGGATTCCAGAACAGCCAGTGAGTCGCGCCGGTGGTGCTGGTATCCTCGTCGATGACGGAAAACGAATCGGTGGATTGGCCGGTGACGTTTCCAGCGTGTTCGGCGGGATTGCCGATAGTGGCCGAACAGCAGATGAACTGTGGGTCGCTGTTGTAGCGCTCGCACATCCGCGTGAGCCGGCGCATGACCAGCGCGATCTGGCTGCCGAAAATGCCACGATACTCATGCACTTCGTCGATGACGATGGTGTCGAGCTGGCGAAAGAACCACTCCCAGAGGTGATCGTGCGGGAGAACACCATAATGCAGGAGGTCGGGCGTCATCAAGACGATATGCGGCTGGTCGCCCCGCACGGCGCGTTTTTCAGTCTGCGAGAGCTGGCCGGTGTATTGGCCCACGTCAACGGTGGCTCCAAGGCCGAGATCATCCGTAAGGTCGGTAAAGTTCGCTTCTTGGTCGTTGATGAGTGCACGCTGGGGCGCGATATACAGCGTCCGCCCGTCGTGATCAAGCGCGCGCTCGACTGCGGGGACAGTGTAGATGAGACTTTTCCCGCTGGCGGTTGGCGTGGCGATGACGGCATTCTCGCCGTCGCGGATCGCGTCGATCGCAGCCGTCTGATGCCGGTAAAACTGATCGATCCCTCGCCGCTCAAGCGCTCGTTCAAGCCGGGATTCGACACCTACATCGCCATAGCTCCCTGTCCGACCCTCCATCACCTGATGAATTTTGATCTGGTTGCGGTAGTATGGACGGTTGCGGAGCCAACCAACGATTTCGTCCACAGGCTGTGTACTCAGCCGTGAATGTTAACGATTTCGGGTATTTGTCCACAGAGATAGTGAACCGCCTCGGAAATGCACTTCAAACACCGTTCGATTCATGGTCAAGCAACCGTCGCTTGAGATCGACACCACCGGGAGCAGAATATCCGCCAAGTTCGCCACCACTTCGGAGCACTCGGTGGCAGGGAACGACCACCGTCACCAGATTTCGGCCACAAGCACCTCCGACTGCGACCGGTGCAGTATCGAGTGCTGCTGCGATTTCGCCATACGTTCTGGTTTCACCGTACGGAATCGTCAGTAATTGCTCCATTACGGCTCCGGTGAACGTCTCTGGTATCTCTATCGAGAGATCGAACGTTTGTCGTTCATCATGTTCGTATTCACGGAGCTGTCGACGGATCTCGGTGGGCGATTCCTCAACGTGTGATTCATCAATTTCGACTGTACCGCCCAAGATCTCGACGTGCATATGCTCTCCATCGGCCCTTGGAAATGTAGATTCTCCGGTTACACCGAACCCCTCTGCGAACCTGCAAAGCTGAGTTGTATACTCTAGTCACCGACCCCGGCCTACTCGCGCTGACGCGCTCGTTGAGGCCGGGGCTTGCGTGCGGACGTTGGAGGCTTTGTGGCGTCCTTCGCCCTTGTTTGCTGGTGCGGTCGGCCAGCAGCGGCAATTTAATTGGACGTGTCCTCGGACTCTATCCCCGAAACGGGGAACGGAGAGGCACGTGGCGTCACGTTCGTCGTCTATGGACCGTCCTTCACGGACCGGACGTGTCCGGTCCGCTGGGCATGGTGACTGATGCCCCTCACCGACGAGATAACCCGTCCTTGGCCGCCCGCAAGCGTGGCCGGGCACCCCTTTCGGGGCTGTCTGTTGCCCATCGATGAGTGTTCTACCATACGTTTTCGGTGGGTATTGCGGTTTCGGTCCGCACCACAACGCGCTTCCTCCCCGCCCTACTCGCGGCTCCGTTCCGACCGTTGTCGGAACTCCACCGCTCCTTGAGGACGGGGACTCCGCGCTACCAATGGTTGAAGAGTCTTAGTATCGCTTATTCGGCTCGCAACCATTGTGTCTCTCAGATGCGGATCGAGTTTGACGAGGGTACGCTCCTGCTGCAGGAAGTCAGTGGGGATGTTCCGTACGCGGAGTGGGATGATCGGGTTGAGGACTACCGCGTGCACGCGTATCGGTACCGCCCCCTGCTTGAATGGGCCGACGCATGGGACGGTGAGACCTCTAGCACCGCTGTAGAGGCGTCAAACCACCAAGGGACCATCCAGTCGGCGACTGCCACGGTCGAGGATATCGCCCGAGCCTATCCACAGCTTGCACTCGATCCCGCACTCCAGATCGAGCCACGCGAGTACCAGCAGGCAGCACTCGATGCATGGCGCAGTCATGACCGACGTGGCAGCGTTGTCCTTCCAACTGGGAGCGGCAAGACGTTTCTCGGTATTCAGGCCATCGCGGATGCTGGTGTCGGGACGCTCGTCGTCGCGCCGACGATCGATCTGATGAACCAGTGGCACGCCACCCTCACTAACGCCTTCGGTGATCAACTGCCACGTCAGAGTGGAGAAGGGCCCGAACAGACGATCGGCGTCCTCGGTGGTGGGACCCATGAGATCAGACCGATCACGGTGACGACCTATGACAGCGCATATCGGTATATCGACGAGTACGGCGACCGGTTTGGGCTCCTGATCGCGGACGAAATTCACCATCTACCGGCTCCAACCTATCGACAGATCCCCGAGATGACCATCGCGCCGTATCGTCTCGGGCTCACCGCCACCTACGAGCGCGCCGACGATGCGCACGAACTCCTCGAAGACACCGGTCTCATCGGGCCGGTCGTCTACGAAGAGGCGGTCGACGAACTCGCCGGCGAGTATCTCAGCGAGTACGAAACCATCCACATGCAGGTCGAACTGACTGACGACGAACGCTCCTGGTACGACGAGGAGTACGGCATCTATCGCGAATACGTCGACACACATGAGTTCGATCTCTGGAAGGCCGAGGGCTATCAGGAGTTCCTCGCGCACACTTCCTACGATTCTGACGGCCGTCGAGCGCTGATCGCCAAGCAGCGTGCCGAAGAACTCGCACGTACTGCGACGAAGAAACTCGACACGCTCGACACCCTGCTCAAACGCCATCACGACGATCGGACGATCATCTTCACTGCGAACAACGATTTCGCCTACGAGATTTCCCAGGAGTTCATCGTCCCGTGTATCACCCACCAGACCAAGACCGACGAGCGCACGGAGATCCTCGAACGGTTCCGCACCGGCGAATATTCGATGTTAGCGACGTCGCAGGTGCTCGACGAGGGGATCGATGTGCCGGCCGCAAACGTCGGGATCATCCTCTCTGGGAGCGCATCGAAACGCCAGTACGCCCAGCGGCTCGGTCGCATCCTGCGACCTACCGACGAGCGCCAGCCCGCGCGCCTCTATGAGATTATCGCAACGGATACGATGGAGAACTACGTCTCCCAGCGCCGCCGTGAAGGCGTTGAGGCAGGAGCGTGACGATGATCGTGATCACAATCGCGAGCACCACACTGAGACAGACGCCATGCTGACGGCCGACCTCGCGCGCTCACGAACCTCCGATGGTGAAGTGACACCGCTGTTCATCGATCCCGACGATGCGCGCTATCGAGAGACGGCGGGCGAGTTGATCGAACTGTTCGAGACGCACGTGGGCGAGCCGAAAGCCGACCTCGACACCGCGATCGACCAGCTGACGGTCGCAGATACCGACTACAAGATCATTCAGGGGCTGGCGAAACTGCTGCGTGATGAGTGCAACTTCGAGACGGTGGCGGCCGCCGAGCCGCACGAGATCCGCCAACGGCTGTTCGAGCGGGCGAATGACTCGTATCCGATCGTTCGCCAGCCGACGCTCGAAGCGGATACCCGCAAGCTCGATGTCTACACGGCAGTCGCTGATGAGCTGGGGATCTCGCTCGCGGAGTGTCATCAGGGGATGTACGCGGATCTCGATGCGAACAACCGTCTCGTGCGGTTCGGCGATCAGGTCGCCGAGTCGGTCGAACTGGACACTGATGGGACAACCAGCACGACCCAGTTGACTGGCCAAAGCGAGGAAGCGTACACAGGTACGCCGCTCACCGTCGAGTGGCTATTGAACCGGTACAACCTCGCACTTGCACAGGCAGTGCTTTACGACGCAAGCGAGTTGCAGATTCGAGTCTGGGATCAGTTCGCGACGGTGTTCAGCTACGTGAAACTGTTCGGGCTAATGCATCGAATCTATCCGATCGACGAACACGGCGAGCGGGTCTCGAGTACGGACCTCGCGGAGGGATACGAAGCAGTCTTGGACGGCCCGGCCTCGCTGTTTCGCCAGTCGCGCAAGTACGGCATTCGGATGGCGAATTTCCTGCCCGCATTGCCGCACTGCGAGCGCTGGGAGCTCATCGCGGAAGTTCTTGTTGACGAGTCAGCGAACGAAACGCGGGAGTTGACGCTTGATCAACAGACGGGACTCCGGACACACTACAGTGGTGGCAGCCGATTCGACAGCGATCTCGAACGCACGCTCGCCGACAAGTGGGAGCGATCGAACACGGAGTGGGAACTGGTTCGCGAAGACGACGTAATCGATCTGGGCGCAGAGGTGCTGCTGCCGGACTTCGCGCTGGAACATCCGGATGGCCGCCGGGCAATTTTGGAGATCATGGGCTTTTGGACGCCCGAGTACCTTGAGGAGAAACTCGACAAGATCCACCAGACCGATGTGGAGAATCTGGTGTTAGCAGTGTCCGAGGAGTTGGACTGCACGAGTGAGGATGTTGATCTCGCAGCGGACCGAGTGCTTTGGTTCAAGACCGGCATTCATGTCTACGATATGGTTGATCTCGCAGAAGAGTATGCAGTTCAGGCAGCCTCTGCTGGTCCCTGAGTAGCGATTGGCTCGTTGCAACCGGAGAATGCAGAGCCGATTTGTCCGTCCATCACGACGCACCAGTAGAGATGGGTCGCGTCGTCCACTACCACCATCCCGAGGCAGAGAACTTTTCGCTGAAATACAGCTCGGCCTCCTCAGCGGATTTGGTTTCTCGACGGAAAGAACTGGACGGCGCGACCAAACTTATCGGATATCCGTTTGACAGCCCAGTCTACGTGCTCTACGAGAGCGAGACAGAGACCGAAGCTGCCAGAGACATGGATTTCGATGAAGAGTGGCTTAGCGATCGAATTGTCGAACTCCCCCACGATGGACAAGTCGTTGCCTTTCGATTAGTGGAATTGCTCGAAGCCGCCGTCAACGTCCGGGAAGCGGATGAATTCCGACTTTACAAGGAATTCGAACCGCAGAAGATCGAGCAGGCGCTGGAGCACGTCTCCTGGGGAAGCCCACTCCCGGAGGTGGCAGGCGAGTTGATGTCGAACCTGATTCTCCGCCATTCCCTTCCGAACGCGAATCATCGAACGGGAATCGCCATGCTGCAGTTCTGTATCGAGAGCGTGGACCCAGACTTCGCAATGCCACGTACTCATCTCGACGATGAGACCTGGCAGGAGTGGGTCGATCCGTATATCGTCGACTCCAAGCGGCTCATCACAGTCCGTCGGAACAACGTTCGTTTCCAGCATCTCGAAGAACTCGATGTTGACCTCGTTGAGCGGAAAGACGGGATCCAGATCCGATTGGCCGAGTTCGATTTAGACATGCACTGGCGTGATGCCCATGCAACGTACGCTGAACGCCACGAAGAACACTGTACTGAGTTTGCTCGTGCAGTATTTGAGCGTGCAGCGAAAGAGGAATTCATCGACCACTCAGGCCCCTCAAAGCAAGGCTTCATCGAGTATCTGGAGACAGGACTCGTCGCTCTTGTGTAAATTAGCGGAATACGTTGACAGCGACGCAATCGACAAGGCTGTGGATGGGTGCTTGAACAAGATTCAGGGAGCGAAGAAGCCCGAAGGTGCGAGCGGCCTGCTCCAAGCCCTGCTTGGACAGGCCGCGGAATTTCGCCAGCCACGGTTGCACTAACGACCAGAGGCATTCGACCTGATTCGTGTCTCGGCTTGGCAAGATCGTTTGACTCAGCGAGCTGTAGCTAAAATACTCAGAGATACCGCATTTGTTTCTCTGTAGATGAACTTCCGAACTAATCTCCAATAGAAACCGCACCAATTCCTCAATGGAGTTTATACTTCGACAACCGCAACAAACGAATTCGCGAGAGAAGACCACGAGAACTCACGCACCAGTTCATGCAGTTGCTCCCGTCGCTCCGCTCGCGGGAGCGACGGAGCGACCTCTCCGGTGATTTCGAGTAGCGTCTCAACGAGATACGCTTGCTTGGCGTGATCGAGGCGGACGCTCAGTCCGCCTCGTTCTTCCCAAAACGCCACGTTCGCCCGTTCAGCGAACGTCACCAGCGTCCAGGCGAGAAACACCAGCTGGAGGTAGCGCTCGATCGCCTGTTTTCCCTCCAGCTGGTACTGCTTGAACCCGAACTTCGCGTTCGATTCCTCGTGAACCGTCTCGATGTTCCACCTGTGTTCGATGAGTTCGAGGATCTCGGCCGCTGACCGGCCGAGATCCGTACTCAGGTAGTGTCGGGTTGTGTCCTTGGTCTTGCTCGCGACGATCTTCACCGGACCCAGGCCTTCGATTTCGACGACCTCACTTGCGACGTCGTAGGTTTTCTCCTTCCCACGAACTGTGATCGTCGTCGATTCGTACTCCAGCATCGACGCGTTGGGTCCAGACGACGCCCTGTGGTGAGACGTGTTTGTCGGATTTCAGCCGACAGACGACATTATGGCCCTGATTTTGGATCGTAGCAACTCTCTCATCGCCGTAGTACGCGGAGTCGAAAACGACGGTGAGAGCCGCTCCAGCCGGCAGCTGGAGCGGCGTGACGATCTCCTCGACAGCGATCTCGGTCTTTTTCTTGAACGGCTCGTCGAAATCCGTCGCAAGGTCCTCTGGAACGTACATCCGCGCAAGGTAAGGAACATAGACTTCGCCGACCTGAAGGCAGGAAGTGACGAGCTTATTGCCCAGTTCTGTCTCGCCTTCGACTGGATTGTACAACCGGGCGACGCCACCATGGCGTCGCCCGGTTTTGCCGGCGAACGTATCGTCGATGTGGAGGAGCACGTCGTCACCGGCACCGACCTGGAGCTGGTCAAAGACGTACTCAGCGTGGACTTGGGCGAGATCGGTGGCCGACCAATCAGCTCCCTCGAAGAAGTAGTCGTAGGCTCTGCGGGATTTCGCGTTCCCGTCGGGACGCGAAATCCCTTGGGAGAGTCCACTAACAGTCCACTGCGTTTCGGCGAGAATCAGCGCGCTCACGAGGTGTTTGAGCGAATCAGCGTTGCGGCTGTCGGAGAAAGCTGGCTCAAACGCTGAGAGGGCTTGTTCGAACCACGGCGGGAGACGAGTAACGCCAAGCACAGGACGAAAACATCAGGATCGCACCCGGAACCGCCGTTCGATCTCATTACCGACTGCTCGCTGACCAGTCAGCGAGCGTAGGAAAGAATTGCCAAGCCGAGTTCGTGTGGATACCTTCCTCTGAAACGTACTCATCATCATGGACAACGGTTCGATGCTCGTGTTCCATTTGCTGATACGCGGGAAGCTCGTCGGTCCAGATCTCTCCCAGCGGCTGGGAGAGATCGCCTGCTTCCTCAATCACTGGCCCGAGGTTCTCGTCGTATTTCGACCCCTCTTCGGCTGAGATCACCTGGAGCACGTCGCGGCAGGCCGCGACGAGCGTCATCTCATCGCCCTGCTCTCCTGTCCATCGCACCCGTCCAGGTCCAGGGGACCCGCCGCGGGACAGTCCGTCCCGCGGTGGGTTCTGGCCTTTGAACCCCGAGCACACCCGCTGAGTTTCGTCCACCTGTGTCGGCCCAGCAATCGTGTGCTCGATGCGTTCCCAAACAGTCGGGAAACCGCGAGCGAACGCGGTTTCCACGTCGCTAATTGCCTCGAAGACGGTTTTGTAGGCGCGGTCAAGCAGCGGTGCGATTTGGTTGATGCTGAGGAGGGAATCAGCGTACAGGACGAAGGCGACGAGGAACTCGCCGGGGGCGAGTTCCGAGTCATAGAAGGGTGTGCCACGGGTGTAGGTGGTTTTCCAGTCACAGCGGCCACACCAGATACGGGCCGAACCATCGAGGGCGTGGAGGGCGTCGGCGTCACAGTTCGGGCAGGTACGGGTGGTCCAGATGGCTTTGAGTCGCCGCTCGACGATGGCGTCGAGCGGCTCCGGCCGAAACTCTATTGCTCCGAGGTCAACGAGTTGCTCAAGCATTCCGCCGAGAGCAGCGCGTTCATTGGTCATGTACGACTGCTGTCGGCGGGATGCCGTAATCTCCGTGACTCGGTTCCGCTACGCTACACAAGAGCGGGACTCGTTGAACGGGACTTCAGAGAACTGTTCTGATCAGTCGCGAAGCTCTGCGACCGACCGTCCGACCTCGCGGACGTGCTCACTTCGCTCAAGGTCGAGTTCCTCGGCAAGATAATCAACGGTCTCTTCGAGGCTCATATTGAAAAGGAGTCTTCCGAGCAGTATAAGCCTGCTGTTGAATCGTCTATCACATGGCGCTGTTTGGGAGAGAAGTCACTTCGTCGTAAACGCGGTGAGGGATGACGAATATTCTGTCGTGCTGTTGGGCAAAGCGAGCCAGTGCGGTGTACTTGTTGTTCTGTTGGCGTCCACATGCGATGAACAGACCCGTATCGGCAACCCACATCGAATTCTCGACGTTGGCTGTATCGAATTGCATCATCCGAGAGTGACTCCGGTTAGCCGTCCTCGCGGGGTGGGGTGTCGCGCGCATTCCAGAGTTGGTCGAAATACGGATCGTACGCTTCCATATCGAGAACAACCGCCTGGAGGGCATGCAAGACAGCAATTCCGAATGCGGGCTGGAGATTGAGTTCGCGAGCAGCAATGCGTTCGGTCATTTCACCGTCCGTATACGGAATGGCATAGGTGAGTGCCGCAGCGAGTTTGCCAACACCGTGTTTTTCGACGAGAAGACTGAGATCTTGATCACGGGGCAGCCGTCCGATGGCATCGATGAACGTTGGGGAAATGGTGTACTCGCCCTCGTCGAGAACCATCGTGAGCACGACGGGGTGGGCGGTGTAAGTGTGGGTTTTCTGTGTGTCATCGCGGGTAAGCACGCCCAGATCGACGAGCGACGCAGCGTCGGAGTAGGCCGTGGTTCGCGGGATGTCAGTCTCGGCGACGATGTCGTCGATAGTCAGGTCATCACCCCGGAGAACATGCGTATAAAGACGGGCAAGTCGCGGTTCATCGAGCAGATCCGCGACCGCGATGAACTCGTCGACGGCGCGTTCGGGATCGGTCTTGGCTGTCGACATACAGTTCATGATTTGTGTATTGAGTAATAACTGTTGGGGTGAGGGTGCTGAGAATGACAAAGTACAATTGAAATATCATAAAATAGTCAATCGTTGCCCCCCCCCCCCCCCACTAATCAGACGAAAGGACGAATTATACTGGACGGTTTTGGGGGAGGATATATACATAGCTATTAGCCACGGAAAAATACCCCCAACCACCGATCGGCTTAAGCCATTATCGCGATAATCATTATCCAACGAATGACTTTCTACGATCGAGATACGGAGCTCGAAGCACTCGGACGAGCCCACGACTCCCCCACGCACGAGCTGTACGTGGTGTATGGACGTCGACGAGTCGGAAAGACCGAACTACTCAAACGATTTTGTACTGACCGGTCCCATATCTATTTCCTTGCTTCCCAGGAGGCAGAACACCGACAGCGTGAGAAGTTCGTCGAGCAGATCGCCGGCTACGTCGGTGATCGTGTGCCACGGATCGAGAGCTGGGACGAGGCGTTTGACTATCTCGGAGAGAAACTCGCAGCGGAATCGCTCGTGGTCGTGATCGATGAGTTTCCGTATCTCGTCGCGGAAAACGACTCCCTGCCGTCGTATATACAGTCGTTCGTCGACGAGCAACTGCAAGACACCGACTCGATGCTCGTACTGTGTGGCTCAAGCGTGAGTACGATGGAATCGGAGGTGCTCGGACACGAAAGTCCACTGTACGGTCGCCGGACGGGCCAGATCGATCTCCAGCCGTTTTCCTTTCTGCAGGCACGGGAAGCGATCCCGTACGAATTCGAGGCAGCGATTCGATCGTACGCCGTCACCGGCGGGACGCCGATGTATCTCACGCTGTTCGATTACACGCAGTCGCTTCGTGAGAACATCCAGACACACGTCCTCTCGCCGACGGCCATGCTGTACAACGAACCGGAGTTCCTACTGCGTACTGAGCTTCGGAATCCAGCCCGATATATGAGTATTCTCGAAGCGGTCGCCACCGGGCGGACGACGCCAAACGAGATTTCGGGTGCGACGGACATCGATTCGGGACCGCTCTCGAAATATCTACAGACGCTCCGGCGGCTTCGCCTCATCGATCGAGAGGTCCCAGTGACCGCTTCACGGAAGCAATCGAAGCGATCGCGATATCACGTCGCGGACGAGTTCCTGCGGTTCTGGTTTCGATACGTCGAACCCAACCGCTCCAGCATCGAGCAAGCCCCGGAGATGGTGCTTGATGGAATGATCGAGCCTGACCTCCCGAATCACGTCGCGACGACGTTCGAGGATATTGCCCAAGAAGCCGTTTGGGCAGCAATCCGTCGCGGTAAGCTCGCTCCCTACGCGGAGCTTGGTCGATGGTGGTACGGGGAACACGAGATCGACCTCGTCGGCCTCGCTCCGGACGACGATCGAATCCTCCTCGCGGAGTGCAAGTGGACTACTGAACCGGTCGGGCACGCACTCGTGGATGCGCTCAGGGACGACGCCGAGCACGTTCAGTGGGGATCTAGCACGCGGGACGAACGCTTCGCCCTCGTCTCGAAAAGTGGGTTCGTCGACGGTCTCGAAGACGATCTCGATGAACACTGGTCGCTGTTCAGCGCAGCGGATCTCGAATCGTTGCTGGTCCCTGCGAACCGTAGCCGATAGGACGTTACCAGACTCACGACAGAGCTTACGCGCTCCTCTCCTCCCTACTCGCGGTGGTTCGGAAGAGCTTCGCTCTCTCGTCATCTCGGAAGACCGCAGGTCTTCCGATGACTCTTCGAAGTGCCTTCGGCACTTCGAGATCACGAAAGGCACGAAGCTCCTTTCGAACGACTCCGTTCCGACCTCCGTCGGAACTCCGCCGCTCCTTGAGGAAGGAGGCTCCGCGCTGTATGGTTGCTGAAATCATGCAACAAGGGAAAAGGGCCTGTGCTCGGATACAACCGGGCGACGATACGGACGTGTTCACTCAAAGGATCCCCGGGCGCTGACCACTCTCGACAGTGATGACGAACGCGCCACGACAGGCTGGTGGGCCGCGGTCACACCGCTCCGAACACGATCACCCTGACACGATCGCACGGTCGGTCCCGACATCTGTTCCAAGCATATCGATCTCGATTTTCACGCGCTCGTAGGGGATATACGGTGCGCGTGCCCGCCCTTCCTGCTCGAAGTAGACGATGTTGTAGTCGGCGAGCAGATGCACGTCGTCGTGCACATCGCTCGCCGCACGTCCGAGCCGGTCGGCGAGGTCACGGATACTCGTTGGTGGGGCGTCATTGATACTCCGCAGGACCTCCAAGCGCCGCTCGGTCAGCAGCTTGCGGAGGTCGGTCGGATTTTCGAAGTTGAGCAGGTGGGGCGTCTCCATGCCGTCCTCGAACTGGTCGGCAAGTTCGAGCTCACGTTCGAGTGCGACGTCCGAGGGATCTGCCGTGATCAACAGCAACTCGGGATAGTCGGCTGTTTCGGGGTGTGATGCGTGCTCGTGAGTCCGGTCGGAGTCGCGGTCAGTGCTGTCGTCGTTGGGCATGGATCTGGTCGACCTCCTGTCTGAATTTCCGAGTGTGAGATTTGTAGCCCTCATACCCGATCCCAGTGATGGTGCCGTCGGGTGCGTGGCGGTGGTGTCGTCCCACGTCTTTTTCGACGTAGTTGTCGTATCGGAGTAGGGTCGAACTGTTGGCAGTCATGTACTGAAAGCTATATCGCTCGCCTTCGGGGTAGTCAGCGCTTTGCGGAACTCGGTAAACGACCATCTCGTAACGGCTGCCGTCAGGTTTGACGCCTTCAGTCCGATGGCATCCTCCCCGCCGTGAAACGCTGTCTCTTACCCATAACTCAGCGTTCTCAAGATAAATCATCTAATTCTGGTTTGAAGATATGAAATTAGTCAATATACTCTCACGAGTAAGACAGACTCACGGTTTCGAACAGGAATCAGTCTGCAAAACGGGGAATTATCTGAGTTCACAGTGAGTTCAGCTGAATGAGCGGCCGCTGGCGCTCATTCAGCACCGAGTTCGTAGCCTTCAGCCCACATCCGGAGCTTCTGAAGCCCTTTCCACATCGTCTGCCATCCTGGTGGAGGATCAGAGCCACGGTCCAGATATCCGCCAAGCTTCGCTACACTTACAGCGTAGGCTTTGCCGTTTTGACCGCTCAGTTCTGGAAATTTCGTTTCCAGAACTGCGCGCTCGGCCTCGCTCAACAAGACTTCTGGAGCAACCGATGGTTCTCCACGAGCTAGTTCTCGTAACTCCAGTACCTTCCACGCGATCACTGAGTACACACTCAGTAACACCTCCATACGCTCCCACGTCTGAAGTTGACGTTCTTCGAACCCACAGCCAGTCTTCAACGCTTTATGCCAATCTTCGATTCGCCAGCGAGCACGGTAATACTCAATGATGGTTAGAGCATCGTCGAAGTCTTCGACCGATTCAGTGGTGAGTAACACCCACTGAATCGGGTCATCGCTCTCGCTGATCTCGTCGATTCTCACGACGTTCACCGTGACCGGATCTTTACCAGCAGAATCGTTCCGGGGTGGAAGAAGGTCACATGTTCCTGTTGCAATCGACAACTCTGCTTGCCGTGCCTGTCTTCCGCCACCTTGCTGGATCTCGATGGTCGTGCGACCTTCCTGAGGAAGGTCGCCACTCCAGTCGAAGAGTTTGTCTAACTCACCGTCGTCCGTGTGTATCCGTCGATTTTGATTGGCTCGGACAACAAAGCCAGTGTTGTCCATCGTTTTGTTGAGTTCAGTGTACAACGAGAATGCGTCTCCGCCTCGGTCGTGGACGAAAATCGGCCGCACGTCTTCGGGAAGCCACTCGGTGGCTTCCCTGTCACCACGAATCCATTTCTCCTGTTCATTCTCAAGGAGAATTGACTCATCTTTCCCATTCGTGTCGTACGTATTGCCTGATTGTTGGTCTTCGATCAGCACCTGCTGATCGATGATCCCAGTCATACGCTGTGTTTCCGGGAGAATTCCAACCGAGGTATGGACTTTGACGCCTTCAACATCGATGTCAGCAGAGCTAATGTCACCAAGGCCCTCTTTAGCTGGGTGGCGAGGAAAGGTGAGATAGGTGGTGTCGGAGACGACCAACAGCTCGTCTCCGTCACCCAACCGTGAGTGCTGTGTTTGCTTGTGAGCAGAGAGAACCTCGTTGGGTTCCACACTGTCATTATCGCAGAATCGGTATGTAGCCTTTGTGGAGGCCCAGTCTTCGCAGGCGGCTGGGATGGACTCGGCAGGTGAACTGCCGAGTTCATCACCGATCTGGACTAATCGATCCGTGAGACGCTTATCGCCGAGATCAGCCGCCCGAAACTCCGTACGAATCCAATCTGATACATCCATATCATACAGTTCGCCATTCTCATCCAGTTTCGGTCGCCACCCCCTCGAACGACGCTCCATCTTTCGGTCTCAGTTCGTCAGCTACCGCGATAGCATTTGTGGGTAAGAGACAGCCGTGAAACGGCGGGGTTTCCCTGCCGAGGTGGGATATTATGGTTCGCGGTTCTTCGTGACCTGTTCTCGGGGAGCGAAAACGCCCTCCCTGCGGTCGAACAGGCGAACCGCTGGCTGTGCCATCCAGCCGTTATCCCTATCCAGTGACGGATTCGGGAGTACCTTCTGCCTGATGTTTTCCGCGCCGTTCGTGTCGGCGTTCGCAACCAGCCCGCACTCCTCGCAGACGTACAGGCCACGCTCAACGCGCTGGCTGTCGTCGCACCGGCCACAGACTGAACACGACTTCGAGGTGTCCCGTTCGGAGACGAGTTCAACCTCGATTCCTTCGGCTTCGGCCTTGTAGTCGAGCATCGTCGTAAAACGGTCGAACGCCCATCCGTGCAAATCGAGGTTGCCGTGGTCGCCCCAATTCGTCGGATCTCCGGTCTCATCCTCGCGGATCCCGCCGAGGTCGCCCACGACGAGCGTCCCGACCCCTCGTTCGACACACTCCGAAACGATGTGTTTCGACAGCGCGTGGAAGAAATGCGTGCGGCGGTCGGTGCGCTTCGCGTCGAGACGGCGGGCCTCGCGGGAGAACGAATCGTCCGTCTCGGCGCGCTTCTTCCCGAAGTAGTATTCGTCCTCCTTGAGTGCGCCGCCGGGGTAGAGCAACGACTCGTCGCCGAACGACACGGCGGCAACGTTGCAGATTCCGAGGTCGATTCCGGCGGTTCCGTCGCCGGGAGGCTCAACCTCGATTTCGTGGCGGCAGACGATGTGCAAGCGCCACTCGCCGTGTTCGTACACGGCACGCACCTGCTGGACGTTCTCGATTTCAACGTCCGGGTCGACGTCGTAGGCACAGAGGATGAAATCGGACCAGTGGGCCTTCGTGTTCCGTCCCTTCGAGAGACGGATGTAGCCGTTCCGGGCGTCGTGCTTGAAGCCGTCTTCTTTGAACGTGACCGTCGAGCGCGGATGCTCGTCGCCGTTCTTGCGGTAGCCGGGCGGATTCGCTTTCGCGTTCCCGTTTCGTCGGTGTCCGTACCAGCCTTTGAACGCTTCATCCAACTCTTCGAGAGTTGCCTGACTGGACTGAGCGTTGAGGTCCGCGTAGCGTTCGTGGCTCTTGAGGTAGGATTTGAGAACCGAGTCGTCGGGAATCTGGCCGCAAGCATCCCAGACGCGCCCTGCCGTCCACCGGGCAACGTTCCAGAGCTTGCTGGCGGCGAACCCAAGCGTATCAAGACCGTCGCGCACCTGCCGCTGGTTCCGAATGGAAACGCGGTGGGTACGAACGACGGTCTTAATCGCCATGTATAGCCTATTGTGCTACGCCGACATAAACATACGGTATCCATAGTGGAAGTGAACGCGGAATATCCAGAACGGCTACTGTCGGGTGGACGGTGGTTGTGAACATCCACGGCGAAGCTTACGCGATTCACGCCCGCCCTTCGACCTTCGGTCTCAGGACGGGATTCTCTCGCTGAATTAAGATAGATCCGCGTCGCGGCCATTGCTTCGACCCATGTTCAGGTAGTTCCCTAACATCAATAAGCGTTAGGGTAGTAGCCTACTATCCGAATTCTTGCTTCGAAACAACAATTCCCAGTACACCGAATCGGGGTCACCTGAGGTGTGGAGTCGACAGCAGAACGCGATCGTCGACGACCAGCTCGACTCAGCTCGAAAAAGACGATCCAGTGCTCGCAGTCGAACAAGCGGCGTTTCACGATCCCATTCGAACGGTCGTCGATCGCATCCAAAGTACGATCGCACAAGCAGACGACATCGAACATCTCGTCGGTATCGTCGTCTTCGGGAGCGTCGCGCGCGGTGAGGCCGACCGACAGAGCGATATCGACCTATTTGTCGTTGTCAAAGGAGATCGGACGACGGCCCGTCGACAGGTAGCAGATATCGTGAGCGACCTTCGCGAGGAACGGTTTGATGGTGACCGATTCGACATCGAGCAGTACGTCGAATCAACCTCGCAGATACTTGTGGCGAAGCTGGTCAAGGTACTGTTCGTCCCACTGTTTCGAATCTGCGTAGTAGCTGAAGGCGGTGTCGACGTACTCGGACGGAAGAATCTCGTGGGACGCAAGCTCACAGAGCACGTGTGGCGTTGTGAACAGCGTATTGCGGTCATCGAGTGCCAGACTAACGAACAGATAGTTCGTCGAGTTGAACTCATCGGTGATGAACAACGACGCATCGAGTTCGTTTGCTAGCCAGATCCCATCTGATTCGCTCTGGTCAAGTCCGTAATCGAGTGGGTCGTCGATTCTGGCATCGACATCGGATGTCGTTAGATGGTGAGACGCGTTCAACACTAGATCAGCGGCCGCCGAGAGCAGATCACCACTTCCCGTCGCCGTACTCAGTTCACCAACGACGCTCGCAGGGACATGAACGTCATAGGAGACGAGCAATGCTTTGAGCGGGTCAGCACCGGTTGGAGCCGCTGGGCGTCCATCGACGACTGGTGTTGCAAGATTCAACAGGACATTCGTGTCGACGACACAGAGTGGTTTGTCGTCCACTGTTAGGCAGTTGATTCGGTATCGTCGTTGTCGACTGGTGTTTCAGAATCAGCCCGCCAGACGGGAACGTCGCCGTCGTAGAACTCGTCGTCGCTGGGGAGGGCCGCTTTCAGCTGGGGTTCGGGTGGATCCCGATCGATCGATGCTCGAAGAAGTTGCATGCGCATGGCTTCCTCCTGGCCGAGAACGGATTGTACGGTCTGAAAGTCGATTCGCTCATCATAGTAGGCGTCTCGGAGATGAGTACGGAACCCCTCATCATTGACGAGGTCGTCGAGTTCGTCTTGGAGGGCATCGATGAGGAGTTGAGTACGAGAGATGTCGAGCAACTCGGCGACAGTATCGGCCCGCTCGACGACCGAAGCGGGTGCATTGAAATCGACGCGGGTTTTCTCTTCGGCCATATTCATGTGTAGAGTCTACACATAGATAACTGTTCTCCCTCTGTTGTCGATAGGGGAGTAGTCTATCACTACGGGGAGTACGTGCGAGTTGAATTGGGTCGACTATTTCATCTCTGGATAGATTTATTGATGTCGAGTGCCGAGATGGGGTATGGCAGAAAACGACCCTGGTATCGAAGCGTGGAAAGAACACACGAGCGCGTTTGATCGGGTCCGGTCAGTCGCGGAGGCGGTCGCACAGCCCCAATCGGCAGCAGCCATCGCCGACGAGGCCCGCGTCGCAGAGAACACTGCTCGCAGCCATCTCGAACGACTCGTCGAGATGAACGTCCTCCTGAAAGCCGATCGAGAGGGCACAGCGCTGTACACACCCGATCCGCTCTACGTCCGGCTACGGACGCTTCGTGAGCTCCTCGACGAGTACGACCACGATGGCCTCATCGGGCTCAAAGAAGATCTCCAAGAGCGAATCGAGACGTGGCGGGCAGAATACGACGTCGACGCTCCGGAAACACTCCGCGAACGTGCCGGAGAGGCCGAACGGGTCGAACGGACCAGTGAAATTCGAACGACTGCAAGCGAATGGGAACTCACCAGATATCGCCTCACGATCGTCGAGGATGCCATCGAGAACTACGCGACATACAATCGTGACGACAGGGCCACAGCGTAGCCCATGCATGGTGACGATCACTCATATGATGCGGGGGCAGCCTCCCACAGGGCACTCCGTGGAATCCGACGGGAGCTCGAACGACATCCAGCGATTGCGACAGTACGAGGATTTCCACCGGATGTACACAATCACGTCGTCGCAGCGGTGATCGTCGAGCGACTTGGGAGGAACGGAGACGATGCGACATTGACGGTGCGCTGGTTCGCCGGCGAGACACCGGCAGCCCGTCCCGAGTTTTCGTTCCATTATCAGGATGAGACGGGGATCGATTTCGGGTGGCATCACGAACCCAATCCGCATGTCGAGGGATGGGGCCATTTTCAGGAGCGGCAGAATTCCAAAACAGAGTATACCTACGAACCGCAGACGTTCTCTTCGACGAATCCGACGCGGGTCGTCTGGGAGGTACTGTCGCTGCTTGCCGCCAAAATACAAGCCAAATGAAAACCACCTGCAGTCGGTCACGCGGCCCACATGTTGCTCACGCGAAATCAGCAGCAACCACTAAAGCACCGACGGACAGAAAACTGACCTTTTTTCCCGCTGAATCCCGTAGCGCCGCGGGTAGCACCGATGCAACCACCCGAAATACTCCTGCGACTAGCCGTCGGTGCAGTCCTCATACTGGTCAATGGCTTTTTCGTCGCCATCGAGTTCGCGCTAACGCGCGCTCGCCAGTATCCAAAATCGGAGTTCGTGGAACCCGGGGTCACCGGTCTCGAACGCGCCTGGGCGATGACCGAAGAGCTCGAGATCTATCTCACGGGCTGTCAGGTCGGGATCACCGCCGCCAGCATCTCGCTTGGGATCGTCGCCGAGCCAGCCCTCGCCGCGATCTTCGAGCCACTGTTCGGCGGAACCATTCTCGCCACGATCGGAGCGGGCACACTGCTTGCGTTCGTGATCGTCAACCTCGTCCACGTCGTCTACGGCGAGCAGACCCCGACCTATCTCGGGGTCGAACGCTCCAGACAGATCTGTCGGTACGGCGCGACACCGCTGTACTGGTTCACGCGCGTGATCCGACCGATCCTCGATCTCGGTGACGCGGTGGCAAAGTGGACGCTGCGGCTGTTCGGCGTCGAGATGACCGGTGCATGGCTCGACTCCGAAGCCGACGTGATCGAGGGGCGTGCGGATCTACATCGCCATCTCGGCTCGGTCCTCGATGCGGGCGATCTCCCGACCGAACGCTCCGCCGAAGTGATGAACGCACTCGCCGTCACCGAACTGCCGGTGCGCAACATCATGGTTCCCCGCGAGGAGATCGCTGCCCTCTCGACCGAGAACACGCCCGCCGAGAACCTCGCCATCATCGAGGCCAACCCGCATCTCCGCTTCCCGCTCGTTGGCGCGACCGATGGGGACGTGCGCGGTATCGTCTATCTCGCCGAACTCACGGCCGATTTCGCAGCCTTCGAAAGCGGGCGTCGCTCGATCGAGGCGATCGCCGCACCACCGATGACGCTGCCGGCCGACGAGGAGGTCAGCGACGCGATCGATCGCTTTCAGGACGAGGCCCAGGAGCTCGCACTCATCGAAGACGACGGGGCGATCGTCGGCTTGCTCACCGCGACCGACGCCTTCGAGGAGGTCATGGGCGAACTCGAAGATCCGATCGACATCGACGAGCGCTCACAGGGCCACAACAGCGCAGTCAACACCGACACGGCAGGTGAGTCGACGTGAATACGTCCGAGATCACCATCCGGCTGCTCGCGGGGCTCGTGTTGATCCTCGCGAACGGCTTTTTCGTCACCGTCGAGTTCGCACTGACGCGTGCCCAACAGTACACCGAAGCCGAGTTCGTCGGGCCCGGGCTCGAACGCGCCTGGGCGATGACCCAGAACCTCGAGATCTACCTCACGGGCTGTCAGATCGGTATCACCGCCTCCTCGATCGCGGTGGGGATCGTCGCCGAGCCGGCCCTCGCCGCGCTCTTCGAGCCACTGTTCGGTGGTACGGTGCTCGCGTCGGTCGGGGCGGGGGCGATCCTCGGCTTTCTCATCATCAACCTCCTGCATCTCACTCACGGCGAACAGGCACCGACCTATCTCGGCGTCGAACGTTCCAGGCAGGTCTGTCGGTACGGCGCGACGCCGCTGTACTGGTTCACGTGGCTCATCTGGCCGTTGCTCCGCATCGGCGATCTGTTCGCCAAAGGGACGCTCAAGCTGGTCGGCGTCGAGATGACCGGTGCGTGGCTCGACTCCGGCGACGAGGACGTCGACAGTCGGGCCGATCTGTACAAACGGCTCGAAACGGTGCTCGACGGCAGCGATATCGACGCCGAGCAACGCAGCGAAGTGATGGGCGCACTCGTCGCCGGCGACGTGCCGGTCCAGGGGATCATGGTGCCTCGTGAGGAGATCGCCACCCTCTCGACAGAGGATACGCCCGCCGAGAACCTCGCCACCATCGAGGCGACTGCGTACTCACGCTATCCGCTTGTCGGCGACACGCTCGACGAGTTCCGTGGGATGGTCTATCTCCCGGCCATCACGACACGGTTCAGTGAACTCAGGGACGGTGATCTCGCCATCGAAGAGCTCGCCGCGCCACCGATGACGCTGCCGGCCGACGAGGAAGTCAGCGACGCGATCGATCGGTTCCAAGACGAAAATCAGGAGCTCGCACTGGTCGAGGACGACGGGGAGATCGTCGGCTTGCTCACCGCGACCGACGCCTTCGAGGAAGTGATGGGCGAACTCGAAGATCCCACCGACGTGGCAGGTGCACAAGCCGCCGGGAGCGGGTGAACCGAACAGCGAGACGAGCGTCGCGATCCAACCGCTGACACTTGGGTCAGTCGTACATCGTCGACGGATCGTCCGGGAAGTCCAGCTGCTGGTTCTCCATCGATCGCATCTGCCAGTGTTGGACACGCGTCTGATACAGCTGCATCGCCATCTCGTCGACCGCGTCGCTTTCGTAGTCGCGGGCGATCTCCTGTGCGTCCTCGAGACTCATCTTCATCAGCTTCTTGTAAAAATCTCTCATGGGAATGTCGCTGCAGTAGTGGCTCTATCGATCGCACGTCCCCGACCGGTGAATACGTGTCGTTATCGCCGAGGAACGCGGTCGGATATCGATCCACGGCCACCACGTCGGGCTCCCGGCGGACGATTCCACTTTCACTCTCCATGGCACAGTTCTTTAGTGACAACGACGGAACGGCGTGTATGGACGAACTAGTCTTCCTCGCCGGTCTCGCAGCGGGCATCGCGATCGGCGTGCCTGCACTGGCGCGGCTGTGGCGAGTCGATCTCCGCGGTGCCTTCAAGCGGGTGTCGCGCTCGCAACGCTCGCGATAGCGAACGCGCCTCTACTGGTCGGTCACTCGTTCGATTGCTCGATCGTCTCCCCCGGTTCGACGGTCGCCCAGAGTTCGCCGTCCTGGTAGATCTTCAGCGTTGCCGAGCCGTCGTTGCTGACGCTCGAAAGGTCACCGTTTGTCGAATACGAATCGATGCCGCCATCGCCGACGAACCCGTACGCCCCCGACACGTAGCCCGTGTAATCGGGATTGTCAGCCGTGGTGCCGGGGTTGGCCTTGGTCTCGTAGTAGAACCGCTCCGTACCGGCAGCCCCCGCCGCGAGGGTGTACTCGGACTGCCCACCGCCGACCGCTTCGACTCTGATGAGATGCTCGCCCTCCGGCGGTGCGTCGGGGTCGATACGCTCGTCGCCCGTCCCCTCGCCCGGCTGGACGGTTTTGTACAGTTCACCATCGAGATACACCTTCAGCGTCACGTCGCCGTCGTTGACGAAGTCAAGTGATGGACTGCCCTCGACGGTCGGCCAGTACCGGTAGCTATCGACGCCACCATCGCCGACGAACCCTTCCGCGTAGTACGGATCGTCGAGAATCACGCGGTCTTCGTAGGCGACCGACGCTTCGGTGTCGGCTTCACTGCCCAGTTCGATACCGGGGCCACTGCCGGCGTACATCCGGTAGTAGGATTCGCCCGAACCGGCCGCGACGATCGTCACGTTACGCCAGTTCTCACCTGACGACTCCGACTCCGTCGGTGTCGGCGTCTCGGTTGGAGTCGCCGTGGGCGTCGGCGTTGGTGTCGCCGTTTCGGTCGGCGTTGGAGTTGCCGTTTCGGTCGGGGTCGGTGTCGCCGTTGGCGTTGCCGTCGGTGTTGGGGTAGCTGTTGCCGTCGGTGTCGGGGTAGCTGTTGGCGTCGGGGTTGAGGTTGCTGTCGGCGTCGGGGTTGAGGTGGCTGTCGGCGTCGGGGAGGCCGTCGCGGTCTCAGTCGCCGTTGCCGCTGCTGAGGCGGTCGGTGACGCCGTCCCGTTAGTGGTCGTCGCGGTCTCCGTAGCCGCCGTAGTCGCGTCCGCCGGTGTGACCGTGCCGTTCATCGTCGATACCGTGGTCGTGGATTCGCCCGGCCCTTGCGAGAGGAAACTACAGCCGGCGAACAGCATCGAGACGACCACCAGGCCGACGAGCAGGGAGCGGTAGTGCATGCGTAAATCGGGCTTCGATGTAGGGGGATGAATGCTTTGTCCCTCGATCGGTGTGATCGAGCAAGATTTGCGAACGGCTCGATCGATTCTCAAGGGAGCGAACGCGCACGGGATGGCATCGCCGACGCCGCGGCGAACGCCGTTCGACTCGACTCGATCGCTGCTCCGATACAGCGGATCGACGGTCGTCGCGCTACTGGCTCGTCGTGCTGCCGAGACCGGGGATCGCGACCCGCCGCTCGACGCCGGCCATCAGCTTCGACGCCGAGATCACGAGCCCGAGATACAGCACGGCGACCAGGGCGAAGATCCCGGTGTACGCGAAGTTGTCGGCGGCGATCGAGCGGGCGACGTTGAACAGTTCGGGGACGGTGATGAACGCCGCCAGCGAGGAGTATTTGATGAGATAGACCAGTTCGTTCGACCAGCCGGGGATGGCAAATCGCAGCGCCTGTGGCAAGACGACGTGGCGGATGCCCTGGCGCTGCGAGAGTCCGATCGCGCGGGCCGCGGTCAGCTGCTCGCGATCGACCGACAGCAGCGCCGACCGGATATACTCGGCCTGATAGGCGACGCTGTTGATCGTGAAACCGATGATCGCGACGTACACCACCGCCGAGGGGAGCACGCCTCCGTCGGGGAGACCGCGAAACAGCGTCGAGAGGTTCAACGCGTAGTAGAGCACGAACAGCTGGGCGAGCAGCGGCGTCCCTCGAATGAGCTCGGTGAACGCGAGCGAGACGGTGCTCGAATAGGTGCCGTAGACGCGCGCGACGCTGACCGGCACCGCGAGCACGAACCCGAGCGCGATGCTCACGACGGTCAACACCACGGTCAGCCACGCGGCGTCGGCGAGCTGCGGCAGATACTCCACCGCGAACGCGAGCGAATCGGAGATCGGGGCGACCGCTGCGGGATCGAGAAACGACTCGCCCGGCGGGACGCCGACGCCGGCCGGGAGGAGCCAGTTGTTCAGCCAGCGAGCGAGGAGCCAGCCCCAGAACAGCACGCCGCCGGCGATCGTGAGCCAGCGGCCGAGCGAGCCCGAGACGACCCTGCCGGTGTCGGCCGTCGTCCGCGTGGCTCCGGTCTCGCTCATGGCTCACCCGAGACCGTGCTGACGCGATCGAGGAACTCGGCGGTGCGTTCGTTTTCGGGGTTCTCGAACAGCTGTGCGGGCGGGCCGCGTTCGGCGATCGATCCCGCATCGAGAAAGAGGGCATCGGTCGCGGCCTCGCGGGCGAACCCCTTCTCGTGGGTGACGACGAGCATCGTCATCCCGCCGGCAGCGAGGTCAGCCATCACGGCCGTGACCTCGCCGACGAGTTCGGGATCGAGCGCGCTCGTTGGCTCGTCGAAGAGCAGGAGGTCGGGCTCCATCGCGAGCGCGCGGGCGATCCCGACGCGCTGTTTCTGTCCGCCAGAGAGCTCGCCCGGATAGGAGTCGAGCTGGTCGCCGAGTCCGACGCGTTCGAGCTGTTCGGTCGCCGCCTCGCGGGCATCGTCCTTCGAGAACCCGCGCACCTCCCGCAGTCCCAGCGTGACGTTTTTCAGCGCCGTGAGATGGGTGAAGAGGTTGATGTCCTGAAACACCATCCCGACGTCCCGCCGGAGCGCGTCGACGTCGATGCCGGGATCGGTCACTCGGTGATCGCCGAGCCTGATCTCACCGCTGTCGACGTCGGTGAGTCGGTTGACACACCGCAACAGCGTGGATTTCCCGCTGCCGCTCGGCCCCATCATCACCGTGACGTCGCCACGGTCCATCGTGAAGCTCACGTCGTTGAGGACTCGTTCGTCGCCGTAGCGTTTCGAGACCGATTCGACTGCCAACAGTGGTTCGTGGTCACTCATGGATGCTCTGATGAAGCGATCGCGACGATCGATCGGGCCGCACGGTCACGTCGACTCACCGGGGATCGCGTAGTAGTCGTTGAGATATTCGAGAGCGCGATTCGTTCCGAACGTCATGACGAAGTAGACGGCGCTGATGAGGAGGATGACCTCCGTCACCGCGGTCGTCCGCTGGACGAACAGATCCTGACTCCGGGTGAACAGTTCGGCGAGGCCGATCGCGATCGCGACGCTCGTGTCCTTCAGCACGATCGTGAACTCGTTTTGGAACCCGGGCACCGACCGCCGGAGCGCCTGGGGGACGATCACGTGGCGGATCGCACCGAGTTTCGAGAGTCCGACGGCGCGTGCGGCCTCCATCTGGCCCTCGTCGACGCTCTGGAGAGTGCCGCGAAACAGCTGTGACTGGTAGGCAGCGCTTCGCAGCCCGAGCCCGACGACCGCGGCGACGAACGCGCCGCCGACGGGCAGCAGCCGCTGGATCGGGAACCAGTCGGTGATCGGGACGACGAAATACGCGAAGATCAGGATCACCACGATCGGCGTGCCCCGAAACACCGTGCCGACGACCTCGACGGCGAGGGATGCATAGCGGCCGCCGTACACCTCGATCGCGCCCGCCGGAAACCCCGCCACCAGCCCGACCAGCAGGCTCGCGATCGTGAGGGCGATCGTCAACACCAGTCCGCCGGCGAGATAGCCCACGTTCTCACAGATGAACGCCACGTCCGGCGGGAGGCTCCCACAGGTGTCGCTACCGAGCTGTGCGATCGTCCATATCGAGAGTTCGAGACTGCCGACCGTGACAGCGCCGACGACACCGGTTCCGGGGAGCATCTCAGCTGGAGGACGTCGTGGATTCGTTGCTCGTGGCCCCAGCGCTCGCGTTGCCGCCAGTTCCGTTGCCGGCGCTCGCGTTGCCGCCAGTTCCGTTGCCGGCGAACCACTCGTCACGGATCTCCTCGTACTTGCCGCCGTTTCTGACCTGTTCGAGCCCGTCGTTCAGCGCCTTCGTGAGGTCGTCGGCGTCGGTCCGCACGCCGAAGCCGTATTTCTCGCCGGTTTCGTAGGTCGCCGCGATCGTCACCGCTCGCCGGTCGACGAACGTCCGGGCGACCGGGGTGTCGAGCACCACGGCGTCGAGGTTGCGGTTGACCAGATCCTCGACGGCGAGCACGTAGTTGCCGTAGGTGTTGAACTTCGATTGGGCGATCTTCCCCGGTTTGACGAGCTGTTTCTCGACGACGCTCGCGCCCGTCGTCCCCTCCTGCACGCCGACGGTCCGTCCCGCAAGCCCGGCGAAGTTCGACGGCGGCGAGCTGGCTCCCTGCCGAACGAGGACCGCCTGATCCGCGCTGTAGTAGGGGTTCGTGAAGTCGATCGACTCATCACGTTTCTCGTTGATCGTCATCGCGGCCGCGATCACGTCGATCTTGTCGTTTTTGAGGGCCGGGGTGAGCGAGCTGAACTCGAAGTCCTTCCAGCTTTCGAGCTCGTAGTCGGTGTTCGAGACCACCGCCGAGAGGAGATCGATATCGAAGCCGACGATCTCGCCGCCCTGTTTCGTCTCGAACGGTGGGAACCCGGGAGCCGTTCCCGGAATGATCGTCATGGAACCGGAGCCACCGCCACCGAGCCCGCCGACACAGCCAGCAGTACTGGCGACCGCAGTGACGGCACCGAGCCGCTTCAGATATGTTCGCCGTGAGGTCCGGCGACCGGTCTCGTGCATACCCCTCCTTACCAGAAAGCGCCTTGAGGGTTTCGTTGAATCGAGCTGTGGCTCGTTCGAGGTCCGATCGGATGGATGACGGACGTCTTTGAGGCGACGATACGCTACGAATCCGACCGCGACGAGACGTTCACCCACAGATGCGTCTCCCGGTAGGCGTTCCCGGTGGTTGGGGTTTCCGGCGGCGAGCCGCGATAGAGCAGATAGGTGAGCCGGAGGCGATCGCCGGTCAGCGTCGGCGTCACGTCGTGGGTCCAGTTGGCCGACCCGTTCGCGGGGATCGTCCGGCTGAACCGATCCAACTCCCGGCGCTCGCGAACGGTCGTCGAGTTGTTCTGCACGGAGACGCGCTGGAGCTGGGCGACGACCGAGTAGTCGACCTGCTCGTGTTCGTGGTTGCCGATCCCGACGGTGAGCGGCTGGCTCTGGCCGACGGTGAAGTTCTGTGGGTAGTCGTCGGCGACGAGCGCGCCGGATTCGTTCTCGGTGAGCAGGTAGAACTCGCTGAAGCTCTCGCCGGATTTGGGGACCAGCACGGCGTAGCCGACGCTGCTGATCGCGAGCAGCAGGCTCACGACCAACACGACGTTCAACACGGCATCGAGGCGTGTCTCGGGAGCGAACAGCTCCGCCCGCGCCGATCCTATCCAGGAACGGTACGGAACGCGGAATCGTTCGTTGGTGGGAAGTGCCTGGCGACGCAGCGCGGCAATCACAGTGGCAGCCAGCGTGAACCCGCCGATCGAGAGCACGATCGGGACGAGCCGGATGCCGAAGGGCGTGAAGTTCAACAGAAGCCCGATCAGCGGCGTGATCGCGATGCTGAGCCCAAAGGACAGCGCCACCCGCTCGATCCCGTCGATGCTGCCCGCACGGCGGGGATCGGCACGTTCGGTCAGCCCGGAACGGTCGTCGGCCTCCTGAACGGATTCGTCGAGGGTCGCCGCCGAGCGCTCGCTCTCCTCGCCGTCGGTCGCCGCTGTATCCTCGACACGGGGACCGCGTTCGGGGAACAGCGCGGCGATGAACGCGTAGCCGGGCGCGAACAGCGCGAACACCAGCCCGAGCACGACCCGGAGCGGCGTCTCGCTGACGACCGGCGCGAGCGTGGCGACCCCCGTCGCGAGCACGAGCAGAACGATCGCCGCGAGATCGGCGGGGAACCGACGGAGGGGGCGCGGCAGCAGCAACCGAAGCGTCCCGTCAGACATACGCCCGGATTTCACCAAGGCTACCTAAAGGACTTGCTTTCGTCGTCCGCTCGTCCGAACGGCGATCGCTGCGACGGCAAGCGACCGCGCGTAGTTCCTATCAGCTATCGTCAACAGGTCAAGGTGGGTTCTCGTATTTGGTCATCATCTCGGGCACCGCGCAGCAGGGCGACTGGGTGCATGGAGAGTGTAGAATTAAGAGCCTCGGTGGTTTGTAGTCCGCCAATGAGGCTGGTGGAACGTGTACGAACTATCTGACGTCCATCTTGACGACTACACCGACGAGAGCACCAATCAAAGGATCACCTGCACCGACCAAGAGATTCGCCACATCAACGCTGAGCATGAGGAGACATCAGTTGAGACGATCTCAATCGATGAAATCTCGGAAATCAGGAGGGACACTGATAAGTCTCAAACCGGATTCAAACGGATCGGCTACGCGTTCGCCGGATTTGGACTCGTGTTCGTGTTTATGTCCGTTCCATACCTGCTGGCAGGTGCATTCAACCCTATTGCTGGTGGAGCGTACCTCTCAGCCGTCCTCTGCTGGTTCGGGTTTTGGATGTTCTACCGAATGGAACGAGGGACTCTCGATGTCCTCGAAATCCGCGTCGATAACGAGTGGTATCGTTTCTTCACGAAGAAGGAGGGTACTGCTTTCGATGAGATCGTGTCTCGTCTCCCTCACAATGTCGTGACCAGATCAGCTGGTCCTGATCAGCCCTCTCCATAGACACTCTCCTTTCGACAAGACTGATTCACGTGTATCCTCCCAGCCCGGCTCGAAGGGACCATGAAGGGCTGCAGTGTAGCACAGTAGTCGTAGAGCAACCCAAGAGATTTGATTAAGAGGTGTATCGATCCAGCTGTGAACTACCAGCGTATCTATCTCCTTTCGCTATTGGGTGTTGGGCTTATTTTTGTAGTCGTATCGGCTTCAGCACTACGGGGAGGCTCGTCACTGCTGATGGTTTTGTTCGCAGTTGCTGGCATTGGAATGGTCCTTAGCTCAGCATACGATTTAACATTCGCAGATAATCCCGCTGGGCCGACTAGTCCCAACTGGCAATTTTTCAGTGCCGTCGGAGGGTTTATCCTCTCCCTTACTGGTCTAACTATCTCCCTACTGCTGTAATTTGGGACAGATCGACAATGTCAGCCCAGTCACAATCATTGTCCACCACAAGGAAACGGGACACGCAGGGGTGTCATAGAACGGTTGTCACACCATCGGAACCAAGAAAACTAACAGAGAACGGCACTCAGTTACCCTTCGGTCGCCTGGAGGAGCCCAAACGCGCACTCCAGACTGAATATGACGAGACCCACCGTAAGCGCCGAAATGATGGGGAAATTGGCATTCAATGACAACTCGACGATAAGAACCCCAATACCGGCTGACGTTCCTACGAAGGCCGCATACCGTCTACGAGAGAGGTCCCGCAGCCACTCATCAATACAGTTGTAGAGACGTTTCATACTATACCCATTTCAATCAGTCAATCCCTCTCGCAAAAATACATCTGGGCCCAGAGCTACCCATCATACGATTCGTTGGAAATTGATGTTGGAATGAAATCTGCAAGAATAGTTCTATGACACCATCGGACACGTCGGCCGTGTTTAATCGCTAGACAACGTCGGATCAGGTCGCCAGAGTGACGGAGTTGAAGCGGAAGACGGCGAAGTATGTCAACGCAAATCTTCCGCTTCACCGAACGTGTTGTCTTCGCCGTCAAAAGGGTTGCCGATGATTGGGACGAACCCGCCGCCCCGGAAGGTGGCGGCGGGTTCACCGATGCAGCGATGATATCCATCCACTGTCTCCGGATTTACCTCGATACGACCTACCGGATGACGATCGATGTGTTGACGGAAATGCCACGAATATCGCGGGAGATCGGCCTTGAACCGACCGATCTCCCGCATCCCTCGACGTTATGTCTCGCTTTCGATAGAATTGAGATGGCGGTCTGTCGGACACTTCTCCAGCAGTCTGCGCAGTTTCATAACACTGGGCCGATCGGAGCGATCGACGCTACGTTCTTCGAGCGCTCGCCTGCGAGCCGCTCGTACTGCAACAAGACAAAATACGAAGTACAGGACCTCAAAGCCACGAAACTCGTCGATACAGAAACAAACATCATCCTCGATTTGCACTGTACGACCACCAGAGAGGGAAGTGACGCCGACATCTGCAAGCAACTCGCCCGCCGGCAGGCGGACGAGTTGCAGATCCTCACTGCTGACAAAGGCTACGACTGCACGTGGCTGCGTGAGTACCTCCGTGAGGATCTTGACCTCCGACCGTTGATCAAGCACTGCATCAACAAGCCCTACGATCACGCCCACAACGCCCGAATTGACGACGATCTCTACCACCAGCGCTCCATGTCAGAAACCGTCTTCTCCTCGGTCAAGCGCTCGCTGGGCGTCGCCCTGCGAGCGCGGACATGGTATCGAGAATTTCGTGAGATCGCGTTGATGTGTGCGGTGTACAACATTAAGGAGGCCGCAAAACAGGAAATTCCACTTCCGTCATGCGATTAAACACGGCCGACACGTCCTATTGAGGAAAAGGATGTTATCGGGCGTGTCATCAGAGAAAAGCGTGCGTACACTCCGCTATTGACTCTCGTATCATCGATGGGCGTCGAATACGCTCTCAAGCGAGGCAACCACGGTATCCAAGTTCTCGATGTCGTCGCGATCGGATCGATATGCTGGTCGCCACCACGCGGTCGTTTGAAGAACAAGCGCATCGTCAGTCGCGGTATACCCTGTGAGTGCCGCCCACGGCTTGAATCGGTGCTGGAGTGGACGTCCGACAGCGAGTCCGGCGTCGGTTACTCGAAACGTTCGAGGATTCTCCACACCCGCAAAGAGTGACCAGAAGAAGATGAGCCAATAAAGCCAGCCCGCCCAATCGATGCCGAACGCGAATTCGGCAATGAGGCCGCTGATTCCAAGAATACCAGTAGCTACCATGCCAGCGATAGCGACGTACCGCCAGCGTTGAGGCAAACGTGCTTCCCATTGTGCAAGCTCGACTGTTTCACTCAGAACGGCCTTCGTGTATCGGCTCCGGCTCATTCCCAGCAAGATGATCCCGAGAAATGCACCTCCACCCGTGCCGATGACGGTAAGAGGGAACGCTACGTCCGGTAGTTCCCATCCGACAACGGATGCACCGAAGACACCGACAAACCATGCGAAGGGGACGATCGGGAGAAACCAAGCGAGGACCGTTCGACCGATGCTGACCGCAAGTCCGCAGGTGCGCGAGACGCCCCATCCAGCGATGGCTGCAATGCCCGCAATTGCCCCAAGCAAGCTGAGATAGAGAACGGCGACGCTCGATGTGATGCCTGAGAGACCCAGAACAACCATTGGTGCAACAACGACGGCAACGTAGAGACCAGCAGCCACCGCGTATGAACTGTCAGGGCAACCGACGCTCGATGGCCGGAGCGCAGTCTCGGTTCGTGTTGCCATATGTAGACATATGTTCCCAGAGGAACAAAAAGGCATCTCAGTTGCTACTGTCGAAAGACTAATACGTAATATACCCCGCAAGAGCGGGAGTTTCGGTCTTGTATCTCGACGGTGTACGGGACTTACAGTTGATATCATCTGTCCTTAGCTAAGCGAACAATCATGTGACAGCGGCGGCTTATCGAGATATAACCGAACCATGAAGGTGTACCCAAAGATCCCGCGCTACGACCATCCGGTTGTCTCGGCGGAGTTGTTCGACGCCAGCGACCTGACCCTCATCGAGAAGTTCGATGGAAGCGCGTTCCGATTCACGCTGTACGACCAGCGATACACGGAGCACTATCCCGAGCAAGTCGCTAATGCCGCAGATGGTGACGAGAATTTCGTCTTCGGGACTCGCAAGACTATCCGAGGCAATCACCGCGATTCGCTAGATGACATCGATGGTGCGTTGCACCGTGCCGTCCGTTGCCTCCGTGAGGGCGTCGATATCGCTGCCCTTCGCACAATTCATGACGAGTACGACGGCCCACTGATCGTGTACGCAGAGAATCTTGTCTACTCGACGCTCGATTACGGATACACCGACCGCGACCTGCCTGCGTTGGTTGGCTTCGATGTCCTCCCGTACGCGGCAATCGAGACGATGACGCCACCGGGCAACCCCTACGAGGAGACCTTCGAGGGCTTTCTCGGTATCGATACTGCCTGGGAGATATTCGAGCACATTCGAATCGATACTGCGCCGACCGCCTCGTCGTTCGTTCCGGCAACGGTTCTCGACCATCTCGATGATGGGTTCGCTCCGGAGGCATACACGTTTCCACCTTCGTCGCTGGCTGCGGATATACAGGTCGAAGGAGTTGTGGTGCGAAGCGATGCCTCGGCGCGTCGCGCGAAGCTGGTCCGCGAGGAGTTTCGGGAATTGAACCGCGAACAGTTCGGCCAACACCCGAAGATGCGGAATCGGGAGCCGAATACGTGGTGGCGACGTACTGTACGCCGGCACGGATCCGGAAACAGGTGCGGACGATGGTCGTCGAGGAGGGTCGTGAGTTCGGCCTGCATCTGAATGACGATCTCTACCTCCGCGTGGTTGAGGACATCTGGGCCGAAGACTGGCCGGAACTGATGGAACTCGACGTTTCGTTCACACCCGCCGACATCTATCCGTTGGTCGCCAAGCGCTGTATCACTGAACTCCGGAAGATGCAGACGAACGCCGACCTGAACGATACTGATCCGACCACGATCTGGCAACATCTCTCGTGATGGCTACAGATCTCGATACCGTTGCGTGGTTGAGGCAATAGAACCGAATGCAGGTGGTTTCCACAAGCAGGCCTGCGGCAGCTATCGTCAGTAAGGGTGCGGCGCGTTCTCGTACTTGATCGTCCTCTCGGGCTTGTCAGAGATTGTCTTATGAATACGCTGGAATTTCTCTTTGGCCTCCAGAAGGTTGTGTTCGTCGAAGAACTCGCATAACAGTCACAACATAGTTGGATAAAATTCCAGCCGTTCCACATCGCACGAAGTCACTCGGATTCCCGAACGCCTCCGACTCGTCGGAAGCTCACGATGGCGATGGGGTAGGTTCAACTACCTGGCCGATCGTCCTCGTGGCATGCAGGTCACGCGCCGCTACTGGGCGATCGCCGGGACGGGGCTGTTGCTCGCCGTCCTCGCGGTCGCGTTCGCTCGCCCGCCCCTGTTGGTCGGTGCGGCGAGCCTCGGCGCGTGGCTGCTCGGCCGCCAGTATCTGTTCGTCCGGGCGCTGTCGGAGACGGCCGACACGATGACCATCGAGCAGTTCCCCGCCCAGGAGCGAATGGTGGCGGGCACCGAGACGCCGGTCACGCTCGCGGCGTCGCTCGCCCGGCCCGCTCCCCTGAGAACTGAAATCGAGATCGGCCTGCCGGTCAGCGCGACGGGGACGGACGCCAGGGGACGCACGCTCGCCATCGCACCCGGCGACGAACGGGCTGACACGACGGTGACGGCTCACTGGGCGGTCGCCGGCTCCTACGACCTGCCCCAGCCGACGCTCACGCTCGAAGATGCCGACGGGCTGTTCGTCGAGCAGCTGTCGCGCGGGCCGACGCCGTCGATCGTCGTCGAGCCGGAAGGCCCGCGAAACGTCCACGTCGGCGAAGGTGGCGAACAGCTCATGGCGGCGTACGGGCGGCGCAAGAGCGGCCGTCAGGACACCGGACTCGATCCGGGCGAGCTCCGCGAGTATGTCCCGGGCGACACGGCCGACCGCATCGACTGGAACGCGACGGCACGGCTGAACGAGCCCCACGTCCGCGAGTACGAGGTCGAGACCAACCGAACGACGGCGTTTCTCGTCGATCACCGCGCGACGATGGGCGACGGACCGACCGGCGAGACGAAACTCGACTACGCGCGGGAGGTCGCGCTGACGTTCGTCGACAGCGTCGCCGGGTTCGACGAGCCGCTCGGCTACTACGCCGTCGGCGACGACGGCATCACCGATCGCCGCCCGCCGACGGCCGGCCGCTACGACGACGTCAAACGCCGACTCCGCGCGCTCGATCCGACCGCCGGGAGCGCCGACGACCGCGACGGGCCCACCACGCTGCGCCACACCGCCCGCGCGCTCACCGGTCGGAGCGACTTCGAGCAAACGCTCGCGCCGTATCTCGAATCGACGGCGACGTACGTCGAGCGCATCGCGGGCGACCCGCTGTTCGAGACCGCACGGACGAGCCGCTCCGAACTTTCCGGGACGATCTGGACGGTGATCTTCACCGACGACAGCAACCGTGCCGAGCTTCGCGAGACGGTCAAGCTCGCGCGGCGCGGTGACGGACACGTGCTCGTCTTCCTCACGCCGACGGCGCTATTCGAGCCGGGCGGGCTCGCCGATCTCGAGGACGCCTACGAGCGCTACCGACGGTTCGAGTCGTTCCGGCGCGATCTCGCCCGACTCAGGCGCGTCTCCGCGTTCGAAGTCGGCCCGCACGACCGACTGGATGCCGTGCTCGCGAGCGGGAGCCAGCGCAGCCGTCCGGCGAGCGCCCAGTAGGACTGTCGAAACGGGTGGCAGGCGGGCAAGCGAGATCGCCACAGCGACGCGGGGAGACCTGCGCGTTTTTAGTGGTGGGCACACATCGAGAGCGTATGGCGACCCGTCGACGGCAACGGTTCATCTACGCGCAGACGGCCTGGATGCTCGCGGCCGTCGTCGGGTTATCAGTTCTCGGAGCGCTCTCACTAGAACTATTTTTCGTCGTCTCGCTCATCGGCTTCCTGATCGTCGTCGAGCTCACCGCGCCGTTCTCGGTGACGCCCGAATGGCGCTCGCGGCTGCGCTGGATCGTCCTGGTTGGGTTGGCCGGCTTCGCCTACATCGTCGTCCGTCGGGTGCTCGCGATCCTGCCGGAGGGGGTGCTCTGAATGGGGCTGCGAGACCGTCTCGACGTCGGCTATCCACAGCTCGTGCTCGTGGCGCTGACGGTCGTCACGGTCGTCGGCCTCGTGCTCGCGGCGAGCACGTCGAGTGTGGCCTTCGGCTCGTACAACGATGCGTGGGACGGGGCCTCCGAGCTCCGCGAACAGGCACAGGCTGTGGGTGCCGACAGCGAGATCGTCCGAAATACGGACCGATACGCGAACAGTTCGCCCGAGGGAACGGTCGCGGTCGTCCTCTCGCCCGAGAGCGGGTACGGCCCGCGCGAGACCGATCGGCTCCGCTCGTTCGTCCGCAACGGCGGCACGCTGTTGGTGGCCGAGGATTTCGGTCAGCACACGAACCCCCTCCTGGAGGCGGTCGGCGCACAAGCGCGCGTGACCGGCCAGCTGCTGCGCGACGAGCAGTATAACCATCAGTCGACGGCGCTGCCGATCGCCCGTAACGTCTCGAACGCCACACTGATGACCGGCGTCGACGGGCTCACACTCAATCATGGCTCGCCCGTCAGCCCGAACGGCGCGACGGCGCTCGCGAGCACGTCGGACGTGGCGTACGTCGACGCCGACCGCGACGGCGAGCTCGGCGACGGTGAAGATATCGGGACGAAACCGGTCGCGACGAGCGAGGCGGTCGGCGACGGACGCGTGCTCGTCGTCGGCGATCCGAGCTTGTTCATCAACGCGATGGTCGAGCGCTCGGGCAATCAGGCGTTCGTCCGGTCGGTGTTCGGTGCTCACGAGCGGGTGCTGCTGGATTACTCGCATGCGGGCGGCCTGCCGCCGCTGTCGGTCGCGCTGTTGGTCGTCAGGGACGCCCCCCTGCTCCAGATCCTGCTCGGAGCGCTCGGGATCGGTGCCATCGCGCTGTTCATGCGCCGTCCCGGCATCGTCGGGCGGCTCACCGATCGCGTCGGCCGCGCCGAGGAGTCGTCGCTGACCGCACGACCCGAGGCGCTGGCGGCGTTCGTTCGCGAGCGCCACCCCGACTGGGACGACGAGCGGACCGAGCGCGTCATACAAGGGATTATGGCCCGTCGGGATGAGTAACGGACGATGACTGCCCCCGAAGAGCTCTACGAGACGCTGAGCGCGGAGATCGACGCGGTGCTCATCGGCAAGGAGGAGCTGGTCGAGGGGCTGACGATCGCGGCGCTGACTCGGGGGCACGTGCTGCTCGAAGGCGTTCCCGGAGTGGCGAAGACGACGCTCGCACGACTGTTCGCCCGCGCGAGCGGGCTCGAACACACCCGCGTGCAGATGACCCCCGACGTGCTGCCCGCGGACGTCACCGGCACGCACGTCTACCGCGAGCCGACCGGCGAGTTCGAGCTCCAGCGCGGGCCGGTGTTCGCGAACCTGGTGATCGCCGACGAGATCAACCGGGCGACGCCGAAAACCCAGAGCGCGCTGCTGGAGGCGATGCAGGAGCGACAGGTCACGATCGGCGGCGAGACGCTCTCGCTGCCGGAGCCGTTCATGCTCGTCGCGACCCAGAACCCAATCGAGATGGAAGGCACCTTCGAGCTGCCGGAGGCCCAGCGCGATCGCTTCCAGCTCAAGCTCACGGCCGACCTGCCCGACCGCGACGAAGGTCGGCGACTGCTCGATCGGTTCGACGACGATCCCGACCTCGATCCGGGATCGATCGAGCGGGTCGCCACCGCCGACGAGCTGCTCGACGCACGCGCGACCGTCACCGAGGTGTACGTCGACGATTCCGTGAAGGAGTACGTCCTCGACATCGTGGCGGCGACCCGCGAGAACCCGAACGTCGAGTACGGCGCGTCGCCGCGGGCCGCGCTCGCCTTCCTCGACGCGGCGAAAGCCCGTGCGGCCATCCACGGTCGCGACTACGTCATCCCTGACGACGTGAAGGCGCTGCTCGAACCGGTGCTCGTTCACCGCCTGGTGTTGAGCACCGACGCATCACTCGGCGACGTCTCGGCCGCGGACGTGCTGGCGGAGATCGAGAGCGGCGTCGAGCCGCCGGGTGGCGATCAGACCCCGGCGACGCAGACGGCGGTCCACGACGGTGGCTCGCCAGACGACCGTTAGGTGGGGTCGTCCCACGAACACGTCACGAGGAAGTCGGCACGGTCGCCGTCGGCCGCCGTCGTTTCGACGGCTACCGCTTGCTCCAACCCGGCTGCGAACCCGACGCCGAGAAACGAGGCCACAGGATGGTCGATCCGGTCGATCGCGCCGTAGGCGCTGCCGTCGATGGCGATCGTGACCTGCCCCGCTTCGTCGTAGTCGGGCGTTGCGCTTCGTGCCAGTTCGAACTGTTCGACGAGCCCGTCGGCGAGCTGTGCGGCGAGCGCGCCCGGTTCGTCGGCGAGCGAACCCGACAGCGTGCGCCGGAACTCGGCGAACAGCGGGCCACCGCTCGGATGGAGGGCAACGCCACGCTCGGCCTCGTCGTCGGCGACGACGAACACCGAATCGAGCGCCGACGGAGAAGGAAGATCGTACTCCGATTGCTGGGGGACGAACAGACGGATCGAGACGCCGTTCGGCGTGTCGGGTCCGGGGAGATAGAGCCGCTCATCCTGGAGCCCGAGCTCTGCCACGAGCGCCGCCTCGGTCGCCGCGAGCGAGCCGTAGATCCCCTCGCCGACCGACGCCGAGATGAACTGTTCTGGGGTGAGATAGCGGGTCAACGCGGCCGCGAACAGGCCGGTGCCGCCGAGCGCGAAGAGCACGGTTCGAGAGTCGGGCAGGGCCACGCCGCCGAGCGTCGCGAGCAGACCGACCGCGGCCAGCGCGAGCGCCGTCCGCCGGTACTGCGTCCGGCGCGCCCGGGCGTACTCCTCGCGGAGGCGCTGGTTTTCCTCGCGGAGCACGTCGACCTGCGCGGCGAGTTCGGCGCTCTCGGTCGATCCTTCCTCGTCCGGTTCGATCGATTCCGCGTCGGTCACCTCCTCGTCCGCGTCGGTGGCTCGATCCCGTGGTTCGCTCTCGCTCATGCGGTCTCCACCAACCCAAGCGTCACGCGTTCATAGCGGTGGATTCCGTAGGCGAGGAAGGCGGTAGCAACGACGAGCGCGCCCGCGGCGGGCCAGACCGCCTGGCTCGATCGGAGGGTGAGCCAGCCGATCGCCCCGACCGCGAGCCCGGCCAGCAGCGACGCGACGAGCAGCCGTCCCGGATCGTGATGATCGACGGCAGGGCTACAAAGCACACCGAGAAGGCCGATCTCGGCGATCACGAGTATCGCGAACGCACCGCCGGGCGGGACGAGCGCGACGAGGACGACCTGCCCGAGTGCGAAGGCCGCCGTCGTCGAGGCGAGCAAGAGGGCACCGCCGACGGCGACGATCATGAGGGCCGCCAGCGGGCCGACCGCCACGCCGACCGCGAGCGTCGCGACGAGCGCGCCGAGCACGGCAAGCGCTCTGGCGAGGCGGGAGGCGGGCGGGGCGGTCGGTTCGTCGGTGGGGACACTCATGATGAAATCGAGGATTGCATCGGGACTAGAAACCGCCGTTCATAGGAAGGAGTCGCCACAGGACGGTTTATCTTTTATCCTTCATCGCGCTGTCGAAACGGTCCATCCTCCGGTGTCGCTTCGTTTTCATCCGTTCGTATCGGAGATGCTCGCTCGAAGAGTCGTTGGAGGCGGTCGAAGGGAGTGATGCACACGGCCGTGCGGGCTTCGAAGCGCTTTTCTCGCGGCCGGCGAAGGAACTGGTATGGAACGGGAGACGTTCGTCGAAGCCGCGGTCTCCATCGCAGCCGTTGTGCTGTTTCTCGTCGCTATCGTGGCCGTGGGTCTCCTCTACCCGAATCTCTCCGGTGTGGGACCGCTCGCGCTCATCGGCTCGATCGTCTTCTTCGTCGTGGTGATGAGCGCGGCGGGCTACTGGCTCGCCGGCCAGTGATCAGGCGTCCGCTTCAGCTTCGTCGTCAGCATCGACTTCGTCGTCGCGCCAGTCAGAGAGTTCTTCGTCAGCGTCGTCGAGGGCCTGTTCGTAGTACGCCATCGGATGCGAGATCGTCTCGCAGCGATCGTCCATGTTGACGCAGTCGCCGTAGGACTGCATCGTCGCACACGACGGCGGCGAGTATTCCGTCGGGCTGGTCTCGCCGCGGATATGGTCGGTCTGGTATCTGGTGATGTCCTCGCCGAAGCCCGGGTTCACCATGTAGAGGTCGATGATCTCGTCGGTGCTCATCCCGATCGACGTGAGAAAGGAGGTGATGGCGAACCGGGAGTGATGAGGGAGATGCTCACCCTTCTGGACCGAATCGAGCAGCGCCTTCATGCAGGGCGGGAACCGGTCAGGTACGACGGTGTCGATCTCGCGCGTGAGATCGAGTTCGGCGAGGCGTTCCCGGATCTCCGCGACGGTCGATTCGAGCGCGTCGGCGATCCCGTCCGGAACGGAAAGCGGCAGCCCCTCGGCGACGCGCCGCTCGATCGCCTTCCGGAGGAGCTCGTCGAGATCGGTCGCCGAGATGGACACCGCCCCATCCGAGAGCGCACGGTTGACGAGTCGCCACTCCTCACCGCGCATGTCGGCCGCGAGCGGGAGGTAGGCCCCGACGGCGACCCGGTAGCCGTCACTGGTGGCGTGGACGTCCGTGGCGAGATCGAACTCCGCGAGGAGCTCCTCGCTCGTCAGCCGTTCAGTACGGGCGCTTTTCAGCTCGCGGCGGTTCTCGGCGTCGGCGAGGCGGTCGTGGGCCGTCGCGGCCTCGGCACGGGCGTATTTGCGCGTGAGGATGTGCTCGTCGACGAGCGAGACGAGCACGCGCGCGAGCGGGTAGGAGAGCAGTTCGACGCGCGTGGCTCGACTGGGTTCGCCGACGGTGCCGTCGTCGAGCGCGCGTTCGACCCGTTCGCTCGCGCGCTCGCGCACCCGCTCGTCGGCGGCGAGCGACTGGAGGTCGAACTCCGCGTTCCCGACGGCACGGCGCGCATCGTCGAGAAACGGGTAGCGAGCGTGACGGCGCTCCATTCGGCGTGCCTACTGGAGCCGGTCGAATAAACCCGATGGTCGGGGCATATCGGAAGACACACCTACGGGATGGGAATAGCGGTGAGCGTGCGACTCGCGCCCCATGCGTGGCGATACGCCACGCCCGCGTTCGCCCTCGCGCCGGTGGCGGCGCTGCTGTCGCCGGTCGCGGGTGCCGTGGCGGTCGTGGCGGGACTGCTCGCGCTCGTCTTCCATCGCGATCCCGAGCGCGAAACACCGGAGAGGGGGATCGTCGCGCCGGCCGACGGTCGCGTGTCGGTCGTGCGCCGCGAGGGCGAGCGCCTGCGCGTCGGGATCTACATGGGCGTCACGGACGTCCACGTCAATCGCGCGCCGCTGGCCGGCACCGTCGAGGCGGTGACGCACTCGCCGGGAGCGAACCGACCGGCCTTCTCGAAGGATTCAGATAGAAACGAGAAAGTCGAAATCGACTGCGGTGCGTTCTCGGTCATCCAGATTGCCGGCGCGTTCGCCCGGCGCATCCATCCGGCCGTCGAACCCGGCACACGGATCGAGCGCGGCGAGCGCATCGGCCACATCAGTTTCGGAAGCCGCGTGGACGTGCGCTTTCCACCCGAAATCGACCGTGCGGATCTCGCCGTCGAGCTGGGCGAAACCGTTCGTGCCGGCGAGACGGTGCTGGTCGGCGGTGCGGGGCGGACCTGGCGGATGAAGGGCGAACGAGCGGCGGGCGGCGCGAACGGAGTGACGCGCCGCCACGCGAACGGCGAACGCAGTGAGCCGTAAGCGAAGCGAGTGAGGGCTTCTGCGGTTCTGTGCGGGGCCGGGCACGGTGTGGTACGCTCGTCTCCGCGCGAGCGGACGTGAGATGTGATCGACGGGAAACCTCGACAGTGATCGGTGAACGTGGGCGGAAGCGAGCGTTCTGACTACTGGTGGAACGAGAGGAGGTAGTCACGCCAACGGAAGGTAGCGAGACGGGAATTATGCGACATCTTCGTCAGTGTTCGTCGGAACGAGCTCCGCTGCACCGCAGTCCGGACAGCGATCGTGGTGCACAGCGAACTGCGCGCCACACTCGCTACACCGGTAGTCCGCGTTCTCCGCCGCAGCGGTGTCCACGTCCTGCTTGAACTGCTCGACCCGCCGCCCGAGCTCCCGAAACATATCGCCCATATCATGTGTAAGGGGACAGAGCGTGATAACCGTTCGCCGATTGCGAGCGAGAGCCATCATTTTCGATCGGTGGGTGCATCGTGGTCGGAATCTTTACCCCGCCTCGAAGAGTGGATCAGGTAGCGGGATGGGATAGCCAGACATTCCGGCGGGTTCATATCCCGCAGATCGGTGGTTCAAATCCACCTCCCGCTATCTCGCTTTCTCACGGATTCCGAGCGGCGCTGCGCTTGTCGTCGGATTCAGTTCCGAGAGATCGCTATTGCTGTGCTCTTCGGTAGCTCTGCGCACTAGTCGTGTGGGGAGAGTCACGATATGCCGTCATCGCCATCGGCAACGTTGGCCTCCAAACACACCATCATGGCGGTTGTCTTGGTTGAGACGTGTATGAGCGATAATACAGACGACCGCTCCCTTGCGACGGACTCGGTCCATGCCGGTCAGGAACCCGACCCCGCAACTGGTTCCCGCGCACCACCGATCTACCAGACCAGCTCCTACGTCTTCGACGACGCCGAAGATGCCGCTGCACAGTTCTCGCTCGAAGAGCCGGGCTACATCTACTCCCGGTTGATGAATCCGACGCTCGAAACGCTGCAGGACCGCCTTGCGACGCTCGAAAACGGTGTCGGGGCCGCCGTTACCGCCTCCGGGATGGCCGCACTCGATCTCACCACCTTCCTGCTCGCGGCCGCGGGCGACAACATCGTCACCGCCTCGTCGCTGTACGGCGGTACGTACACCTACTTCACCCATTCGGTCGAACGGCGGGGGATAACCACCCGGTTCGTCGATCCACTCGATTACGAAGCATATGCCGACGCGATCGACGAGGATACCGCCTACGTCCATTTCGAGACGATCGGCAATCCCGCGCTCGATACGCCGGACATCCAGCGCGTGGCGGATATCGCCCACGATCACGGCGTCCCGCTGCTCGTGGACAACACGTTCGCGACGCCTGCGCTCTGTCGCCCGATCGAACACGGTGCCGATCTCGTGTGGAACTCGACGACGAAGTGGCTCCACGGCTCGGGGACGACCGTCGGCGGTGTCGTCGTCGACGGTGGGACGTTCCCGTGGGCCGAGCACGCCGAGAAATACCCCGAACTCGCGCAAGACAACCCTGCCTACCACGGCGTCAATTTCGTGGAGACGTTCGGTGAGGAGGCGTTCACCTACGCTGCGATCGCCCGTGGAATGCGCGATCTGGGCAATCAGCAGGCCCCGTTCGACGCGTGGCAGACGTTACAGGGGATCGAGACGCTGCCACTGCGGATGGAACGCCACAGCGAGAACGCACTGGCTGTCGCGGAGTGGCTACAGGATCACGACGACGTCTCGTGGGTCAACTACCCGGGACTTGCCGATCACCCGACGCATCAAACGGCGAGCGAGTATCTGGACGGTGGCTATGGCGGGATGATCACCTTCGGCGTGGCGGGTGGATACGAGGCTGCGCGAACGACCGTCGAATCGACGGAGCTCGCGAGTATGCTCGCCAACGTCGGCGACGCGAAGACGCTGATCCTCCATCCGGCCAGCACCACACACCAACAGCTCACTGATGCCGAACGGGACGCCTCCGGCGTCGCCGATGATCTCGTGCGTCTCTCGGTCGGTATCGAGGAGCCGGCCCGGATCATCGCGGATCTGGAGATGGCGATCGAGACCGCAACTACTGCAAACTGAGCGGCGGTGTCGACCGTCAGTCGCTACTGCTCCGGTGGCACGTCTTGATCATCGGGGTTGTTCGTGATGACATCCACTATCTGCTGACTTCTCGATGGGCCGGTGGCTTCTTCGGTCGGGCGTTGAGAGCTTCGAATGCCCTGCTCTACGGCATCGGCGATTATTTTGTATCCAAACCCGAGCAGACCGGCGTAGATCACCAACCCGCCGATGGCACCAACGATCGCGCCGATGATAGTGAGAAACAAACTGTCCGTGAGGAATAGCTCGACACCGATCTCGATGATGATGCCGCCGATCAGGAACAGTACGATGAAGTAGCCAAGCAAATAGGCACCATACCGGACGCCTTCGCGGAGGTTCACTGCAACCATGAGAGGTATTGTTAGCTAATTACACTTAATTGTGTGGGCAGTCCGTGCGGGACAGATCGCCATGTGTCTTTCTCGATCTTCGTCGCGATCAGCGAGGATGACGTGGAGCGAATGGCAGTTGCGAGATCGCTCTGATATCCAGTCGTTAAAAACACCGGCGCTAACGATGTAGTGTTGCGGAAAAGATTGATACATGTTGACATGGTTTCTGTAGCTATGAGCGATCAGGCGCACGGGCCCGTCGACTGGCGGGAGTTCGGGGCTGCGTCGATCGATGGGGTGGGTGTGCTCGACGGCGACGAGTACGTCTACACCAATCGTCCGTTCGCCGACGTGTACGGCTACGACGATCCCGACGAGCTCGTCGGAACGGCGTGGCAGGACCGCTCCGATCCCGACGAGTGCAAGCGCATCGCAAGCGAGGTGCTGCCGCAGGTCCACGAGGAGGGCCACTGGCGCGGCGAAACTGTCGGCCGACGACGTGACGGTGAAACGATCCCGCTGGAGCTGTCGCTACGAGCGACCGAGAACGAACTGGTCGTCTGGATCGTCCGTGACGCCGCGAAACCGGACCACCAAGAGCGCAGTCGCCGACGGAGCAACGACCGGGATCACCGGCTGTCCACAACCGATTCGGTGCCGATTTGGATCGTCACAACCGAACCGAAGATCGTCTACTGCAACCCGGCTGCTGCCACAGTCCTCGGCGTTGACGATCCCGATGCGGTACTCGGTCGGACGCCAGCAGCGTTCATCCACGAGGACGACCGTGCACAGGCCCACCGACGTTTCCAGCAGGTCATCGATGAGCGGGAAGCGACCGAACCGTTCGAAGGGCGACTGGTCGGTCTGGACGAGGACGAACGGACCGTGGAACTGAGGATGACCCCCGTGGCCTACGAGGGTGAACCGGCTGCACAGGTCGTCATCAACGACGTCAGCGCACACGAGCACACGAAGGGAATGCCCGAAGACGAGCAGCGATTCACGCGGACCGTCATCGACGCGCTGGAGGACGTGCTCTACGTCGTCGACGAGAACGACGACATGATACGGTGGAACGACCGGCTGAACGAGCGCCTCGGATACACCGACGAGGAGATCGCAGGGATGGATCTGTCCGATTTTCTCACCGAAGTGGATCGCAACAGCCCCCCGGAATCGGGAATCCAGATTGACGATCGTCCCAACCGGACGAGGGAGCTCGATTTGGAGACTGCCGAGGGTGAGGCGATCCCTCACGAGCTCCGGGAGGTGGCCGACATCGACGAGCCGTCCGGCGAGCGCTATCGGGTCGGCATCGCTCGGGATATCTCCGAGCGTCGGCGGCGACAGCACGAACGCGAGCGCTACGAGACCATCATTGAAACCGTCAAGGACGGGGTCTACATTCTCGACGACGATCTCCGGTTTTCGTTCGTCAACGACGCACTCTGCGAGACGTTCGGACGCTCACGCGAGGAGCTCCTCGGGACGTCCGCCATCGAGTTCTTCGTCCACGACGACGAGCGTGCCCTCGCCGACGAGATGCGCGAGCGCGTCGTGAACGGCGACACCGATATCGGTTCGATCGAGGGGGAAGTTGCGACGCCCGACGGGGAGATCGTCTATCTCGAAGCACGATACCGTCCCTATCCCGAACCCGACGGCGAATACCGGGGCAGCGTCGGCGTGATCCGTGATATCACCGAACGCAAGGAACGCGAACAGGAGCTCCGTGCCGCCCGGCAGTTCAACGAAGAGCTGGTCGAGAACGCCCCGTTCGGAATGTTCCGACTCGACGAGGAGCTCCGGATCGCGTACGAGAACCCGCGTGCGGAGGAGATCATCGGGCTCCCTGACGAGATGTCGTCGTCGGATGCGATCGGGGTGCCGTTCCACGAGCTCCCATCGGTCGTCGAGACCGGCCAGGCGGAGCGGTTCACGCGGCTGCAGGACGGCGAGACCGTCGAGTTCGAGTTCCCGTTCGAGTCGATCTACGACCAGGAGGCGTACTTCACCGGGCGAACCGTTCCGCTGTATCGGGACGACGAGTTCGACGGAGCGATCCTGATGGCCACCGATATCTCCGAGCGGCGACGACAGGAACGGGAGCTCGAACAGCAACGCGACGAACTCGAGACGCTCAACCGCATCAACGACCTCCTGCTAGAGATCACCCGGGAGCTGCTCGGGCGATCGACGCGCGAGCAGATCGAGCACACCGTCTGCGATCGACTGGCCGCCTCGGAGCTGTACCAGTTCGCGTGGATCGGCGAGCCCGAAGCCGATGGAGACCAGCTCGTTGCCCGGGCGAGCGCTGGCATCGACGATGGCTACGTCGAAGCGATCACCGTCACGGCTGACGGGACGGAAACGGGGCAGGGTCCCAGCGGTCGAGCGCTCCGGACGGGGGACGTGCAGGTCAGTCAGAACATCCGCACGGATCCCGCGTTCGAGCCGTGGCGCGAGGCCGCACTCGACCGCGATATCCAGTCGGCCGCCGCGATCCCGCTGCTTCACGGGGTGGCGACGTATGGGTGTCTAGCGGTGTACACCACGCGGCCATTGGGCTTCAGCCAGCGTGAACAGCGCGCGTTCGAACTGCTCGGCGAAGCCGTCGGGTTCGCGATCCATGCCATCGAAACCCGACGGCTGCTGTTCGCCGACGCGGTGCTCGAACTCGAGTTTCGGATCACCGACTCGGACCAGTTCCTGATTCGCCACTCCGAGCGCTTCGAGTGTGAGCTCTCGGTATCGGGGTACGTCGCCACCAAATCCGGCGGTTGGCTGCTCTATGTCGGCGTCCAGGGAGCGTCGCCCGAAGCGGTGTGCGAGGCGGCCACGGGGCTCGATGAGCTCGAACACGTCCGAGTCGTGCGTGACGGCGGCGATGAAGGGCTGTTGGAGTATCGGTTCGCCGAATCGACGTTGTTGGGAACTCTCACGGAGGCCGGCGTCAAACTCGGTTCCGCCGACGTGGACGCAGGGACCGGCCGACTTGTCGTCGAAGCACCGCAGGACGCGGCCGTCCGGAACCTGGTCGATCGCATCCGCGACGTCGCTCCGACCGCGACGTTGCTCGCTCAGCGTGAGCGGGATCGGTCGGCCGTGGAGTTCGACGTCCCCGGCGGGCCGATCGAGAAACTCACCGATCGCCAGCGCGAGGCACTCGAAACCGCCTACCATGCCGGCTACTTCGAGTGGCCACGCGAGAGCACCGCCACGGAGGTCGCCGAGAGCATGGGGATCGCCGCACCGACGCTCAACAGACACTTCCGGCGGGCACAACACAAGCTCCTGAGCACGCTCTTCGACTCCATGGAGGACACGGCACAGCGGCCCTGAGAACCGTCTCGTCGAGTCGAGTCGAAACACGCAGTAGAGTCGAACTACACCGTGTGATCCCGCCACCACGCCAGACTTGGGTTCGTGCGTATCGTATCACGGAGGGTAGCAGGGGTTACAACCATTAGCACTCGTCCATCCTTCATCAAACCGATTCGATCACAGAGCGCCTCGGCTTGGTCGAGACGGTGTGTGGTGAGAACCACCGTTGTGCCATGATTGAGCTCTTCACGGACGATATCGTGTGCCTCTTCGACACCGGTTGGTTCGAGCTCGCTGAACGGCTCATCGAGGACGAGCAGGTCGGGATCGCCGACGAGTGCCATCCCGAGCGCGAGACGCTGAGCCATTGCCGAGGAGTATTCACCGGCCGGTCGAGCAGCGTCTTCGGAGCCGATACCCACCCGATCGAGTATCGCATCCGGGGACTCGTCGGCGTCCTTCGAGGCGATGGCGAACTCGATATGTTCGATTCCGGACATTCCGGAGTGGTGAGTGTAGTCGTCCCCCAGAATGCCGATACGCTCGTGAAGTGTCTGTGCCTCGATCCGGGAATCATGACCGAGCACCGTCGCGGTACCGATGGATGGCTGCAGATGATCGAGCAGAATATCGACGACGGTCGACTTGCCGGCACCGTTCGGACCGAGTAGCCCGAATATCTCGTTTTCGGTGATCGTGAGATCGATGTCGCTGATGGCAATGGTCTCGCCGAACTGCTTGGTCAATCCCTCGGTTCGTATTACGGTATCGTTTGTCGCCATTGTAGCGTTGTTCGTATGCGTGCTGTCGTCGTTTCGTACGACCGGGCGGATCTCGTTGCCCCGGCCGTCGATGATCTACCGCTGCAGTATCACTCATAGCATCGTTCGACAAGTATCCCGACGCTAGTCCTGTAGTGTGCGGTACGTCGCGCCGTTCAACGAAGCGGTGATCCGGTTGCTACTGTTCGACAGAAAGGAGATTCTAAAGCGCAAGCTCGAACGGGACGGGCGTGAAACAGAGGATCCCCAGCCCGAAGGTGACGAACCCCAAGAGGACGCGTTTCGTATCGAGCGCGTCGTCGTAGATCGGCGTCGCGGGGCCGGCGTAGGCAAAGGCCATCGTGAACACGCCCCAGAACACCCAGAGGAAGACGGCGTTGAACGCGGCCTGTTGGACGTAGTAGAGGTAGGCCGCGAGCCCGAACAGCGCGGCGGGAACGAGCGCGCCGACGGTCGCTTGGCGCTCGCCGACCATCGCGCGGACGAGATGGCCGCCGTCGAGCTGGCCGACGGGGATCAGGTTGAGAAAGGTGACGAACATGCCGACCCAGCCGGCGAAGACGACCGGGTTGACCGACATGCCGGCGGGATAGTCGATCGGCTGGCCGGTGAGGTCGGCGAGCCATTGCACGAGCAGGGGGTAGTTGAACTCGATCGGGATGGCCGGTGTGGGGACCGGTGGAAGACCGAGGCCGACGAGCGTGACGATGCAGGCAACGACGAGCCCGGCCAACGGGCCGGCAACGCCGATATCGAAGAGGGTCTTGCGCGACGGCATCCGCCCGCGCATGCTGATGACCGCGCCCATCGTACCGATGACGTTGGGCAGCGGGATGAAGTAGGGCAGGCTCGCGTCGACGCCGTGATATCGGCTCAGGGCGTAGTGGCCGAGTTCGTGCACGCCGAGGATCGAGAGCACCGCGAGCGCGAACGGCCAGCCGGCGAGGACGGCCATTGGATCGAGGAAGGCGTCGCCGACGGTGTCGATGGTGCCGTACCAGCGCGCGCCGGCGACGAGCGTCGAGAGCACGGTGAGCAGCGCGAAGGCGACGTTCGTCCACGGGATCCCGTCGATGCCGGTCGAGTGCGGCGTGGCGACGAGGACGTGTCTCGTTCGATCGATTTCGATACCGGTGAACGGGTCTTTTTCCGAGTTGGATTCACTCGTCAATCTGACTTCGTAGCCCTGATCGCGAAACAGCGGCCAGAGACGTCGTTCGAGCCGGCGGCCGTCGACCAGCGGCTCGCCGTAATACCGGAGCTGGCCGCCGTCCACGTCCGTCTCGGTCACGCGAAAGAGTCCGGCGAACGCCTCGGCCGGCGGCCCGTTGGCCGGCGGGTCGCTGTCAGCCATCGACATGGATACGCGTCGAACGGGGATAAACGTACAGACCGTTTCGGACGAGAGCGCCAGCGGGGAGCGATTCGTCAGGGGCAGGGCGACGAGAGGCCAGCGAGCGCCGACGTCAGGCCGGCGCGACGCGCCAGGTCGTCGCGCTGGTGTACGACCACGGCTCGATCTCCAAATCGCCTGCCGAGTCGGCGAGTTTGTGCATCAGCGCACCGATCTCCTTCGGCGAGAGACCGACCTCGTCGGCGATGAACTTGCTCTTGAAGTAGAGCTCGCCGTCGGCCGCGTTGCGTTCGAGATATGCCTTCAGACGTTGCTCTTTGGTGGTCGCGTCGACACCGGCGGGCTGAGTCGTACTCATTGTGACCTCACTCGGTCATGCGATCCCCATGTATTATAGCCGACAGATGCTTCGGATGAATTCGGTGCACTTCACTCTCGATGGTGTCGTCGACGACGTTTCACGATGCTTCCAAAACCCTTTAGACGTTTTATCGGGCGTGCAGAGCCCATCGATCGACAAATAGGATCGCCTGTCGGCGGAGGAGAACGTTACGCACCGAATCGTAATTTCTACTTTTCTTGTATTGTAATTATCTCCCGATGCGGGGACGGATCGCTCACGCGCGGTCGTGGACCCAGAACTGCTCGTCGCTCGTGCGTTCCTTCTTGAATATCGGGACCTCGTCTTTGAGCCGGTCGATACCGTCCTCGACGGTCGCGAACGCCTCGCGGCGGTGGCCCGCGAGCACGACGACGAAGACGATGTCCTCGCCGGCCTCGATCCGCCCGACTCGATGGTGAGTGAGCACCTCGTGGACGCCGTCGCGTGCTTCGAGTTCGGTTTCGATGGCGTGCAGTCGCTCGTCGGCGACCTCGCGATAGGTCTCGAATTCGAGTGCCTCGGTCGGATCGTCGTCGGGAGCATTCTTCACGCGCACGCGCCCAGTGAAGGTGGCGATCGCACCCGCACGGTCGGCCTGCGGCGATTCCTTTAGTTCCTGGACGAGCGATTCAAGCGTCACGCGCGGTTCGCGGTCGTCGATCGCCGTACAGAGCGCATCGAGATCGATCTCGTCGGCGTCGGTGGCTGTCACGAACTCCGGGCCGGCGTGCTCGCGCTCGCCGAGAACGACGGCCGGCAGTCCGTGGCTCGAAAACCCCTCGACGAGTGCGTAGTCGTGATCGGGCACGAGATCGTCGAGGAGATCGGACAGCGAGCGCTCCTCGCCGGTGGCAAACCAGCTGTCGTCGCTCAGACCGTAGGTGACGCGCGCGCCGGCCGCACGGTGGCGGGCGGTGTCCTTGCCTTCGGTGTCGATGGTCGGTGCGTGATCGAGGTGTTTGATCGTGGCGACGCTGCCGTCCAGTCGGTCGGCCAGGCGTTCGATGAGCGTCGTCTTCCCGGTATCTGAGGGACCGACGACGGCGATGGCTTTCATACGAGTGGCAACGGCTGGCGCTCGTTTGTACCCTTCGCCGGTGTTGACAACGCTTAAGAGTGCGTCCGGGCAACCGCCGACAATGAAAATCATCGTTTCTCTCGGCGGGAGCGTGCTCGCGCCCAGAGACTCCGAACGCGTGGGCGCACACGCCACCGTCATCGAGGGACTCGCCGAGGAGGGCCATACCGTGGGGGCGGTCGTCGGCGGCGGCACAGTTGCACGAAAGTACATCCACACTGCCCGCGAGCTCGGTGCCAACGAGATCGAACTCGACCAGCTCGGCGTCGACACGACCCGTCTCAACGCACGGCTGCTCATCGCGGCGCTGTCCGAACGAGCGGCGACCCGCCCGGCGCGTGATTACGAGACCGCGGGAGCGGCGCTCCGTCGCGGCGAGATCGCCGTCATGGGCGGTGTCACGCCCGGACAGACGACCGACGCCGTGAGCGCGGCGCTCGCCGAATACGTCAACGCCGACCTCCTCGTGTATGCGACGAGCGTCCCCGGCGTCTTCGATGCCGACCCCGACGAAAACCCCGATGCACAGCGCTTCGATCGCCTCTCGGCCGGCGAGCTCGTCGACGTGATCGCCGACATCGAGATGACCGCCGGCTCCTCCGCACCGGTGGACCTGCTCGCGGCGAAGATCATCGAACGCTCGGGCGTTAGAACTGTGGTTCTCGACGGCACCGACCCCGATCGCATCGGGCACGTCGTCAACACCGGCGAGCACGACGGCACCGACATCGTGCCCGCCGAGAGCGACGAACCGACCTACTGGGCGATGAATGACTGAGAGTAAGCGGAAGTCCACGGCTTCAGCCGTAGGTCCGAGCGATAGACCGCATCGAGAACTGCCACAATCGCCAGAACCGCAAGAGTTAGCCCCTCCGGGGTCGTCCCTGAGTATAGACTCAAACGGGAAAATTGGAGTTGGGTTGGGGTCTCCATCAACAAAAAGCAACCTTGCCCGATTGGGCCTCGCTGCCATCGCAGGGCAGCGAACAAGGCCGATGGCACGGCCCGTGCGATGCGAGCGGGGGAACCCTGATGGGTTGGCGTCACCATTCGCTCATCGCCCCGAAGCAGAGCGCACGAACCCGGTACGGACATCGCGCAGCAGTGTCCGGAAGTTGCCTCTGTCGGGGTGGTCAGCGTGACCGACCCCGAGCGCGGGGAATCCCACGACTTCAGTCGTGTGGAGGATGTCAATGACGACCCGTATATTCTCGCCGGCTCGCAGTCACGTGATTTCTGGGCCGAATCCGTCGCCGACGCGATCGAAGAGCGCGACCCCGGCGACCCGATCGTCATCAAGGGCGGCATCTCGCCGTCGGGCGTGCCCCATCTCGGCAACATGAACGAGATCGCACGCGGCTACTTCGTCGCCGAGGCACTGCGCGAGCGCGGGCGGACGGTCCGACAGATCTTCACCGCCGACGACCGCGATCCGCTCCGGAAGGTGCCCCGAAAACTCGCCGATCTCGACGGCAACGTCGTCGGCCTCGGTGAGGTCGACGCCGGCGCGCTCGGCCGCAACCTCGGCAAGCCCTACACCGCGATCCCCGATCCCTTCGGCTGCTGTGACTCCTACGGCGCACATTTCTCGAACCTGATCGAGCGAAGTGCCGAATTGCTCGATGTCCCCGTCGAAACCGTCTCGAACACCGAGCGCTACGAAGCCGGTGCATTCGACGACGTGATTCGCCACCTGCTCGAACACCGCGAACAGGCACGGAACGTACTCGGACAGTATCAAGAGAAGGTCGACGACGACTACATCCCCTTCCGCCCGATCTGCGCCGAGTGTGGCCACGTCACCGAGACGGACGCCGTCCGGAGCGTGGATCTCGACGCCGGCACCGTCGACTACGTCTGTACCGACGTCGAGGCCGGCGAGCAAACGATCGAGGGCTGTGGCCACGAGGGCACCGCCACCTTCCGCGAGGGAAAGCTCCCGTGGCGCTTCGAGTGGCCCGCCCAGTGGCAGGTGCTCGACGTCGATTTCGAGCCGTTCGGCAAGGACCACGCCGAGGGCTCGTGGCCGAGCGGCGCGGACATCACCCGTACCGTCCTCGACGACAGCCCGCCGGTGCCGATGGCCTACGAGTGGTTCACGCTCGACGGCGAACCGTTCTCGTCGTCGGCCGGCCACGTCATCATGGTCCAAGACGTCTTGGAGTTCCTCGAACCCGAGGTGCTCCGCTACTTCTTCACGAAGGACCCGAGCCGGGCGCGGGATTTCTCCATCGAGCGCGCCGACCAGCTGGTCGACGAGTTCGATCGCTTCGAGCGGACGTACTTCGACGAGCACGCACGGGAGGACGAAACGATGGACGAAGCCGGGACGGCCTACCCGATGATCGTCGAATCGGCGAGCGATCGACCGATCCGCCTCCCCTACACCTTCGCCGCGGTGCTCGGCATGACCGACGACAGCGAGCTCCGCGAGAAGATGGCGCGTCGCCAGGAGCACATCCCCGAAGATGCCTCGGAGAGTGCGGTCGAGGCGGCCCTCGGACGCGTCGAATACGCCCGGACGTGGGCCGAACGCACAGACAACGCCTACAACTACCGCCTCGCGACCGATCTCCCCGACGTATCGTTCGGCGGCGATACGAGGCAAGCGCTCGACGAACTGGCTGACGTCGTCGAGGCGGGCCACGACGGCGAGGCGATCCAAAGCGAGATCTTCGAGACCGCCCGCGAGCACGACCTCGATCCCGGTGACCTCTTTACCGCCGGCTACCGGCTCTTTTTCGACACCGATCAGGGGCCGAAGCTCGGGCCGTTTCTCGCGGAGCTCGACCGTGAATTCGTCGTTGAGCGGTTACGGCGCAAAAATGGCAGAGATTCCAATCAGATGCCTTAGAGACTGAGCAGACAAGCAAAACCGTATGGTATACAACAGATATTAGGAATATGTCACACATACAAAAGCGACAATGGTAATCTCAAGAAGTTTTCGCGTTCTGAGCCTCTATGACATTCTTGCCAATCTACTACCGGGAACCCTAATCCCAACAGTAGTTATAATACTCTTTCCAGAGATTTCTGCAGGAGTTGATTTAACCAGCAGTATCTCGATCGGTGGTTTCGTTATAGTATCATATGTCTCTGGTTTGATACTACAGGCAGGAGGTAGCTGGAAAGATGATCCCACAACATTTGGAGAGACACTTAGTGCGATCCGCAGCTCTAACGAACAAGATTCGCCGATCACAATCACGCATGTGGAAAGATCATTTCTTCCCATGTGTCGGCGAAAATTTAAGCTGCCCGATAGCTTCGAAGATGATGGAAAGTTGATGAAGCTCGTTTTGAGTTATTTGGAGACAGCACCAACTAACCGAGCGCTCCGGTTTCAAGCGCTTCATTCACTTTATCGAAGTATTTGGATAGCAAGCTATCTCACACTTGGATTGGCCATGCTTAAGATTATGTTAACTTTGATCGGTTACGTACCACAGACAGCCTGTGTTGGGTCTATTTTGTCTACACAATCAGACTTGATTACCAAATATATGTCGTCACCCTTGTTCAGGGAATGTCTAGTCGATCGATTAGTGGCGGTTTTTGCTTGCATAGGTATCGGTATTTTCTCATCTCGAAAGAGCCACTTTGACAAAATTTTCGTTAAATATGTGTTCTTGGACATGTACAATAATCAAATTACTACAGCAAATAATAGTCAAAAAGCAGGATAGGATTATGCACCAGGCAAATCAAATATACCATCTGGTTCAGCCCGTGAAGGTATTACTGCCCCTCTATTTCCTATCGTAAACGAGATTGTTCCATATTGCCGGGTGGACCATATCTTCGTATCATCACTACAAGTGCGATAATAGTCTTGGTGAGCATCTGTCGTTGGTTTCGTGCCAACACTAACGATTACGTATTCTGGATCCATCGTAGAGACCGCTTCTTCGTGAAAACCAGATTTTCGTCCATGATGAGACGCTTTTAGGATACGAACATCCTCAAACATCTCATCGCCCCAATAATCAAGCAGTTCATCCCATGCTTCTTTTTCTACGTCACCTGGCAGTAGAATCGCTCCCGCCCGAGTGTTTGATTTCAAAACGTAGCTTCCGTCATTGTATTTTGGTTCGTCAACATCTGCGTATTCGTCATTCAGTTCGTTGATGAAAGGAGTAGATGGATGGAGGATCTCAATATTATCATTTTCCCAATATTGTTTTTGGCTGTTTCTATTCGGTTGGAGATACTGATGAGAGGTATTGCCGCTACGAATATCTGAGTATTGATCCCAGTCTACCTTATCATATTTTGGTGGCCAATATCCTCTATCGCTCAAGTCCTTGTTATGATTGATGTCCCAGAAGACGCTAATTGACTCCTTGGTACATAGACGATCCAATCCAGAGATATGGTCCATATCGGGATGGGTACATATGAACCTCCAAATATTCTGGTTCATCTCAGACACCTCGGATTGGAAATATTCAACCGGATTATCAAGATACTTTTCGGCGTACTCATCCTCACTAATCTGTCCCTTGGATGAAAAGCGATGTTGGCCGGATTGTTTTGCTTTCAGGTCAGACATGGATTCTTCCAAACCAGCGATTCCTTCAGCGTAATCTTCCGATTGCTTATCTTTCCAATCATTGATATCAACGAAACTTATTCTCCCCTTGCTTCTGTGCTCATCCCCCGGATGGCGTATTATCGAACAGTCTCCATGATCAACATTGAGAAAATGAATTTCAAGCCTATCGTTGGGGATCATGTATTTGCTATTTCCAATATCCCATGTGATATAAGCGTGGTCGTAGTATAGTGAAAGTGAAATCAGGGAGGATTCAGCTGGTTGGTGGCCATCTGGCCAATATAACGATTCTATACAGTACCAACAAACCAAACCCTCATGACTGCTCATCACGGAAAAGTGCCAATGGCGAGCACGTTGCTGTGGGTTCTCTCGGGAGTGCTTCTCTACAGCGTCGTGGCGACGGCGCTATCGGCGCGGGGATTTCTCCCCGACTGGGCCCGGGTTTCGGGACCAATCACGACACTGCATACGGAGCGTGGAAAGGCCGTCCTCGACTGGCTCGCACGCCCGAAACGGTTCTGGCGGGCGTGGGCGAACGTCGGCCTCGGCATCACGCTCGTCGTGATGGTCGGCTCGTTCGTCCTCGTCATCTTCAGCGCCGTCACGATCCTCAACCGGCCCTCCTCGACGATCATCACCGAGCCACAGGACGCGCTGGTCATCCCCGGGGTCAACCAGTTCCTCCCGCTCTCGGTCGCCCCGGAGATCGTTCTCGGACTGCTCGTCGGGCTGGTCGTCCACGAGGGCGGCCACGGTCTGCTCTGTCGGGTCGAAGACATCAGCATCTCCTCGATGGGGCTCGCGCTGATCACGCTGATCCCGATGGGCGCGTTCGTCGAACCCGACGAGGAGGAACAGCGCAACGCCGAGCGGGGTCCACAGACGCGGATGTTCGCCGCCGGCGTCACCAACAACTTCGCCATCACCGTCATCGCCTTCGCGCTCCTCTTTGGCCCGGTCGTCGGCTCGATCGGCGTCGTCCCGGGCGTCCACGTCGGCGGGGCGCTACCGGGCACGCCGGCCGCCGATGCAGGCATCGGCGAGGGAAGCGTCATCACGGGCGTCGCGGGCCAGAACGTGACGAACGCGAGCGATCTCGACCGTGCGCTCGTCGACGCGAACCGCACCGTCCCGGTCTCGCTATCGAACGGCACCACGACGACCGTCGAGCGCTCGCTGGTCGTCACCAGCGCCATCAAGGACGGACCGACGGGGCTCGGTACGGGTGCGACGATCACGGCGATCAACGGCTCGCCCACGCACACCGAGAGCGGATTCACCGCGGCGCTCGAAAACCGCTCCGTGGCGACGCTGCGGACCGAAAACGGCTCCACGACGACCGCGCCGATGGGTGCGTACGCGAGCCAGATCACGCCCGACGGCCCGCTGGCAAACGCGACCGGTGAGGGCGGCGAGCCGGTCGTCGTCACACGATTTGCCGGCGAACGCACCCCGAACACGTCCGCGCTGTCCGACATGCTCTCGCAAACGAACCCCGGTGAGACGGTGCGCGTCGAGGCGTTCGTCGGGGGCGAGCGCACGACCCAGCGCGTCACGCTCGGCGAGAACACACAGACCGGCAGCGGGCTGGTCGGCGTGACGGGGCTCCAGTCGGGGGCCACCGGGATCGCCGTCGACGACTTCGGCATCGACGCCTATCCGGCCGCCGGCTTTCTCGCGGCGCTCGGCGGCGAGGGTGGAGCCGGCGGGTCGGCGCTCACCAGCGTCATCGTCCTACTCACACTCCCGTTCGCGAGCGTCGCCGCACCCGGCGTGAGCTACAACTTCGCCGGCTTCGTCGGCGCGAACGTCGACTTCTACACCGCGACCGGCCCGCTCGGCTTCCTCGGCGGCGGCGTGTTCGTGCTGGCGAACGTACTGTTCTGGGTCGGCTGGATCAACCTCAACCTCGGCTTCTTCAACTGCGTCCCGACCTTCCCGCTCGACGGCGGACACATCCTCCGGACGAGCACCGAGGCGGTCGTCTCGCGGCTCCCCATCGGCAGTCGGCGATCGCTCACCGGCGCGGTGACGACCGCGGTGAGCCTGACGATGCTCGCGGCGCTCATGTTGATGATCTTCGGCCCGTCGCTGCTGTCGGGCTGATATCGCCGCCAACGTTTTCACCCCGGACTGACGAGCGCGATCATGTACGATCACGTACTGTTGCCGACCGACGGGAGCGAAGCGGCGATGGACGCCGAAAACGAGGCGTTCGAGATCACGACCACCAACGACGCGACGCTGCACGTGCTCTTCGTCGTCGACGAGACGGCCGGGCCGCTGAACGTCCGCGGTGGTGACGAGCGCTTCGAGGAGGCCGAAGCGGAGGGCGAGAAGACGGTAGCGGAGATCGGCGAACGGGCGACGCAGGCGGGCGTCGGGGACGTTACCGAGGTCGTTCGACAGGGCACGCCACACGAGGAGATCCTGGAGTACGCCGACGAGCACTGCGATCTCGTCGTCATGGGGACCCGCGGCCGCAGCGGGCTCGACCGACAGCTCCTCGGTAGCGTGACCGAGAAGGTCGTCCGGCGGTCGAATCCCTCGGTCCTGACGGTGCGCGTGGGCAGCGAGGGAACCTGAGCGTCGTGGATTCGATCGGCGCTTACTCGTCCTGCTGGTAAGGGAGATTCCAGATCGGCCCGCGTTTGCCGATGTGCTCGTGGAGACCGACCATGATCAACACCGCCAGCATGAACACGCCGACGCCCCGCGGGGAGGTGAGATAGCCGAGCGAAACGATGAGCGTCGTCGCGTACGCCGGCGGATGCTGGACGTCGGCGAGATACATGCCGAACGTCGAGAGGAGGGCGGCGACGAAACTCGACACCACCTGCCTGAACACTTCGAGCGAGAGCGCCGGGCTCGCCGCCGGATCGATGCCGCCGACGATCAGATGGAAGGCGACGAAACCGGCCACCGCGCCGATGAACTGGCCACCGATGATCCGGCGTGGATAGTTCATCTCGTCGTCGGGCAGCGTTCCGAGGAGGAACAGCGACGGCCCGAGGCTCGGGATCAGAAACGGCTGGCCGGTGACGAACGACAGGAGCCCAAGGACGAAGAGATGAAAACCGAGATAGGTGCCGACCCCGCCACCGAGCGGATACCGAGCCATGTCCGGCGTTGGATCTCATGACGGATAAGACGGCCGTTTACCGGTTCTATTCGTCGGTCACGTCTCGCGAAACGACGAGGACCGGCCGATCGCTCAGACGCACGACCCGTTCGGTGACGCTCCCGAAGACGAACCGGCTCACGCCCGACCGGCCGCGCGAACTCATCACGAGGAGATCGATCCCGTTGTCGTCGGCGTAGTCGAGGATCCCCTCGTGGGGAAGCCCCTCATTGACCGCGGTTTCGACGGTGAGTCCACGATCCTCGCCGCGCGTTGCGATGGTGTCGACCGCCTCCTCGCCCATCGTTCGCAGCTCCGAAACGGTGTCTTGGGCATCGACGCCCATCAGCCCGGCCCCGCCATAGGTGTCGTCGACGACGTACAGCGCGTGGACCGTCGCGTCGTACGTGGCGGCGAGATCGAACGCGTGCTCGATCGCCGTCTCGACCGCCTCGCTTCCGTCGGTCGGGACGAGGATCTCGTCGTACATGGCGCTTCCTACGGCACGGAGCCACGAAAAACAGGGGGTCGAAACGGGTTACAGTGGGCCACGACCGAAATCGAGCTTTCCCGTCTCGCGGACCTGCTCGTCTTCAAGCTGTCGCATCGCCGACGTCATCAGGTTTTGCGAGTCGACCAGCCCGAGGAGATCACCGCTGTCACGGTCGACGATCGGGAGCTGTTCGAGATCGTTCGAGGACATCCGGACGGCGGCCTCGAACAGCTGTTCGTCCGGGTGGCCGGCGACGAGATCGGTCGTGCCGGCCTCGGCGACGGTGATCTCCGCGCCGTCGTTGGCACTCGCCCGAAGCAGGTCGCCATAGGTGACGATCCCCACGAGACCCGCCTCGGGATCGACGATCGGGAGCCCCTCGTGAAGCGTCAGTTCGGTGGTCCGTTCGGGCGTCGTCCCCGACTCGCCCGGTTCGTCGAGAGCATCCGGCTGGTCACCGTCGGTCTCGGGGGTGAAACGGGCGACGGATGGCTCGTCGCTAGTGAGTTCGTTCACCAGCTCGGCAACGGTCACCTCGGGGCGGATCGTCACCGGTCGCTCGTCCATGATCTCGGCGACGGTGAAGCGCTTCAGCGGGTCGACCTCGTACTCCTGATAGATGTCGATCCCGCGCCGAGTGAGCTCCTCGGTCATCAGGGAGTTGCGGAGATAGATCGAGGCCACGCCGTCGGCGACGACGGCGACGAGAAACACCGGCAGAATGGCTGCGAACTGCTGGGTCACCTCCACGGTAAAGAGTACGAGCGCGAACGTCGCGCCGCCGGCGACGCCGAACAGGGTTCCCAGACCGGTGAGCGCGAACAGCCCGACCGGTAACGTCACGCCGGGGACGAGCGCGTTCACCACGATCGCGAACGCGCCGCCGATGCCGGCCCCGATGACGAACATCGGCGCGAGAAAGCCACCCGACGTGCGCGTCCCGAGCGTCACGGAGACGCCGATCGCCTTCCCGATCACGACCAACAGGAGCAGCCCGATGGGAAGCTCGTTCTGGAGGATCTCGCTCGTGACTTCGTAGCCGACGCCGAGCACGCGCGGGACGAACAGCCCCATCACCCCGAGGATGAGCCCGCCGATCGCCGGCAGGAGTACGTTTCCGACCGGGAATCGATGGAACAGGTCCTCGACCGCGAAATAGCCGCGCTTGAAGGCGACGGTCGCCAGTCCCAGGATGACGCCGAGCACCAGCAAAAACGGCAGGTTCGGGAGCAGCTGGTAGCTCAGGTCGCCGATCCGGAGGAGTGGCTCCGTGCCGAGGAGCTGGCGACGAACCGCAGTCGCGATGACGCTGGCGACGCTCAGCGGGACGAACGATCGCATCCGGAACTCGAACAGCAGCAGTTCGATGGCGATCAGCACGCCCGCGATCGGCGTGTTGAACGTCGCGGCCATCCCTGCCGCCGCGCCGCAGGCCAACAGCACCTTTCGCTCGGCCACCGTCGTGGGGATGTACTGCCCGATGACCGATCCCATCGTCCCACCGGTCTGGATGATGGGGCCCTCGACGCCGAACGGCGCGCCCGTCCCGATGGCGATGGCGGCCGAGATCGGCTTCAGCAGCATGACGCGGGGCTCGACCTCGCTGTCGTTGTCCCAGACCGCCTCCATCGCCTCGGGGATACCGTGACCGCGGATCCGTGGCGTCCCGTATTTCGCCAGCAGTCCGACGATCAGCCCACCGATCGCCGGGATCAGTACGATCCAGATCGGCAGTCCGTTGTTCGGCGGCGTGACGAACTCGAAGGCGATCCGTCGATAGAAGAAGAGGTTCGTCAGCAAGCCGATGAAGTGGTAGATGAGAAACGCGATGATGCCGGCCAGAAGCCCGATGATCGCGGCGAGCACGGCGATCGTCCCGAGTCGATAGTTGGAGTCGGGGTCGATCGGTGTGCGATCCTCGGTTCGCTCGTCGAACGAAACAGTTCCGGACGTCTCCGCGTTGTCTGCCATCGCTCGTCGCCTCGTCACCGACGACGACGCTTCACTCTTGGTATTCCATCACGAATTCCGGAACGAGCATTCGCACCGTCCCTACCCCGATCCAGCCCGCTGGTATTCGACGAACCGCACCTCGACGGAGACGTCTCTGTTCGTCTCGGCGGCGATATGCCGTCTGAGTCGTTCGGAGAGCCGGGGGTAGGGCTCGCCGGTGGTGCGTGCGGCGACGACGGTGACGGAGCCCTCCTCACCGAGCAGGCCCGCGGCACCGAACTCGGCCGAGGCGGACGCGAGTTCGAGGTTCGAGTAGTCGGGATCGTCGAGCACTTCGTCGACGTTCCGGTTGACCGCCTGATCGAACAGGAAATACTGGTAGGTGCCGAACAGCATTGCAACCACGAGGACGGCGAGGCCGATGGCCACCAGCACCGAAACGATCCGTCGTGGTGAGAACGAGAGCCACTCCCGAAGGCTGCTGACCTCGGATGGCCGGTAGCCGAAGCCGAGGAGGGCGACGAGCGCCGAGAGATTGATGAACACGACGTTGACCAGCAGCAACGCGAGCGCACCGAGCGCCAGCAGCGGCTCGGCCCAGACGACGCCGATCCCCACCGCAGCAGTGGCCGGCACGACCGCCGCGGCGACCGCGACGCCGGCGATCGTCACCGGGAGATCGGTCGAGAGCGCGAGCGCGCCCGCAGCCCCGGCGACGACCGCGATGGTGAGCGTCAGCAGCGTCGGCGTCGTGAACGATCCGACCTGTGTGATCCGACCGACGGCGAGCGTCGACGGCACGAGATGGCCCCATCGGAAGACGGCAGCCGCGACGGTGGCGCTGATGGTGGCGACGACGAGCCCGAGGAACTGTGATCGGAGGCTGTTGGCCGTCGACTGTCCGTCGTCGCTCACCAATCCGACGCTCGCCGACAGCGAGGAACCGGCGAACGGTGCGACCACCATCGCGCCGACGATGACGATGGCGGAGTTGAGCAGGAGTCCTGCAGTAGCGAGGATCGCACTCAGCGCGGCAAAAACGACGAACATCGTCGTCTCGGGCGTGAGCTCCTGTGCCTTCGTCCGGAGTTCGGCATGCGACAGCCCGATCTCGTCCTCGGGACCCTGCGTGTAGCGCCCTTCCAGCTCGTCGAAATGTGGCGTCGTGGCGGTCTCGACGTCGGTGACGATCGTGAACGCGTCGTCGGCGAGACCCGCCTCCGAGAGTCGGCCGAGCATCTCCTCGACCGCACCTGCAGGCGTCGGGAAGTAGACGATGGAGGCGTCGTTACCCGCCGCCTCGTCGGCGATGACGTAATCGGCGTCCGCGTCATCGAGCGTATCGAGCACGCTATCGCGTGACTCGTCCCTGACACGAACCTGTATGAGCCGCATCGAGCTATTCGATGGATCTCAAGCGCAGCCATATACGGATTCCGCAATCGTCGCGAGCCCTATTTGTCGCTATCCCGTCACGATTTGCCGAGGCTCTCGGGATCGACGTCGACGTCGCCGGGTTCGCCGGCCTTGATCGCCTGGCCGTAGTTGAGCAGCGCGACGAACACCGTCCCGCCGACGGCGTTGCCGACCGTGGTCCAGAGCAGGAAGTGAACGAACTGGGCGATCGAAATACCCTGCCCCCGGAACATCGCCGAGAGCAACTCCGTCGTGCCGAGAAGTGCGTGGTGGAACGGCCCGAACCCGATGACGCCGGTGATCATCCAGATCAGAACGACTTGACCGATGGTGTCGCGGCCAGCGGCAACGAGCCACGTCGCCAGCCCCATCAGCCAGCCTGCGATGACGCCACTCAGAAGGATCGCCCACCACGACAGCGGCAGCAACGCGTCGGCGAGCATCCCGGCCGCCGCGGGCGTGACGATCCCCAGCGGCGGCCCGGCAACGGCGATGAAGCCGGCGAACACCGCACAGCCGATGAGGTTGCCGACGAGAACCACACCCCACAGTTCGCCGAGTTCGGTGATCGAGGCGCGACGGTCGATGACGGGCAGCACGCCGAGGGTCGTGTGGGCGGTGAACAGCTCCGTCTGGCCGATGATGACGATGACGAACCCGACCGTCGAGACGTTCGCGAGGACGAACCGCGTCACGAACGACGACTCGAACCCGCCCGAGAACGTCAGCGCCATCCCCATCAGCAAGGCCCCGAAGCTCACGTTGAGCCCCGCCGCGATCGCCGAGACGAACAGGCCGCTCGCCGGACGACGGATCTGTTTGAGCGCGTTTTCGAGCTCGCGACCCAAGATCTGGCGGGCGGCGAGGGTCGGTTCGGGCGAGCTTTCCTCGTCGGTGGTGTCGTCCTCGGTCACGTCACCCGACACCCTCGTTCGGCCGTCGTCGGATCATTTGTCCCCCTCTTTGACCTCGGAGAGTTCGTCGTAGCGTGCCGATTCGAGCTGGTCGGTCTCCCGGAGCACAAACGGGCCGATCGCCAGCGTCCGTTTGATCACCGTGAGCACGCGCATGACGTAGGCGAGCACCACGGCGAACGGCGAGAGGGTGAACACGTACATCGCACTGGTGAACAGGAAGGCAGCGTCGATGCCGAACACGGTGGTGCCGAACAGTCGCGCGGCGTCGAAGGAGAGCATCATGTACGCGGCGATCGCCAGCGCCGGCATCGCGCCGTAGAGGACGCCCCGCGAGATGTTGATGATCTCCCACTGGACGTAGAGCGTCTTGAAGTGCTCGCGCGCCGGACCGAAAAATCGCAGCGCCTCGATGAGCTCGTCGAAGCTCTCGTCGGCCTCTTCGGAGAGCGAATCGGCGTATTTCGCCCGGAGGTTGCGCGCCGCGTGGATCTTCCAGGAGTAGTTGTAGTTGATCACGGGCAACAGGACGTCGAACGAGCCGAAATCGGTACCCTTCAGCTCGTCCGTCACGGATTGGCTGTGGTCAAGCAGCCCGTCGGCGTAGCTCGCGATCTCCTGGAGCTCGTCGTTGCCGTCGGTGACCGTCTCCCTGAGACGGCGTGCGCGCTGATCGGCCGATTCGATGAGGACCCGCAGGAACCGGGACGGTTCGGCCGGACTCGCCATGATTCCCGTCCGCTCCTCGACGTCGCTGCGGAACTCGGTCACGCTTCGCATCTGTTCGCGCTGTGTGCCGAGCGTGTCGATCTCCTCGGAGAGCACGAACTGCGAGATCGAGAGCACGAGGGTGATGCTCGTGATGAGCGCGATGATGACCGACGAGAACAGCGACGTCACGGCGCTCGTCGTGACGAGTTTGCGGACCGAACTCGGCCCGAACACGTGGAGGACGACGAGAGTCACGTACGCTAGCAGTAGGAAGACCACCGTGACGAACCAGCGGTTCGCCGTGATGAGAAACCAGATCTTCGCCCGGCTCTCGCCGACGCGTTCGCGCATCGTGTCGGCCGGTCGCGTGACGCTGTCGGCATCGGTCGTCGAATCACTCATCGGCGATTCCTCCACGCTCCAGGTGAAACCAACTGTGTCGAGCAGACGTTCATAGCAGTTCGTTTCCCCCGGTCGTCACGTTCAACTTCTCGATCGTAGTGCCGTTGACCGCATCGCTGGCGACGAGCATCGCGGTCTCGTTTGCGGGCAGTTCGAGTGAGACGCTCGTCTGGCCGGGATCGATCGGTGCCGTCGAAAAGCTCGTCCCGCTCGCCGAGACGACGGTGATCGTCGAGACGTTGCCCGCCGACGGCGAGGCGGTGAGGGTCGCTTTCGCTCGAACCCGCTGGCTCGACCACGATTCGCTCGGTGCGATCCGCTCGAAGACCGCCGAACCGTTCGTGTCGGCCGTGACGGTCGGATCGAGGGTGAGGCAGCCGCCGAACGCCAGGCTACAGACCACGATCGTCGCCACGAAACAGCGCTGCAGGGATCGCCCGTTCACGAGTCCCTCCGGGTCGGTACGATCGATTGGGTGGGGACGATCGCCGACGTGTCCGACTCACCCACTGGTATGTTCGATATGGGGCAGTTCATGGTTCAGAGATGCGGGAGGATCGACTCACGTGCGTATAGCGAGCACGGCATGTAATAGTGTCTGCTTTCGCATGCAGGGAGAGTCAACGACACGACCGCTTCTCGTGTCCGGCGTCGCCGTCGAAGCTACCGGGCTCGTGCCGAACGCGCAAGACCCTTGTTCAACTCGCCCAAATTCCGTGTATGAGCCGACGAGAGCCACCCCAAACCGAAGAGGGCTGGTACGTACTCCACGACTTCCGGACCGTCGACTGGGACGGCTGGCGGGCGGCCCCCGAACGCGAGCGCGAGCGCGCCATCGAGGAGGGCGTCGACTATCTCCGCGATCACGAGGCGCTCGCGGACGCCGACGCCGGCGGATCGGCCGTCTTCAGCGTTCTCGGCCACGAGGCCGATCTCATGGTCCTCCATCTCCGACCGTCGATCGCCGACCTCGACACCGCCGAACGGCGCTTCGAGCAGACGGCCTTCGCCGGGTTCACCGAGCAGACCGACTCCTATCTCTCCGTGACCGAAGTGTCGGGCTACATGTCACAGGAGTATTTCGAGGGCGAGGAGGTCGAGGACACGGGGATGGCCAACTACATCGAATCCCGGCTCGAACCCGACATTCCCGACAGCGAGTACGTCTCCTTCTATCCGATGGACAAGCGCCGCGGGCCCGAGAACAACTGGTACGACCTCCCCTTCGACGAGCGCGCCGACCTGATGAGCGGCCACGGCGACATCGGGCGCGACTACGCTGGCAAGGTCACGCAGATCATCACCGGCTCCGTCGGCCTCGACGACTACGAGTGGGGCGTGACGCTGTTCGCCGACGACCCCGCACAGATCAAGAAACTGCTCTACGAGATGCGCTTCGACCCGTCGAGCTCGCGCTTCGGCGAGTTCGGGCGGTTCCGGTTCGGTCGCCGGTTCCCGCCCGAAGACCTCGGCGCGGTGCTCGCCGGCGAACCGGTCCCGACCGGCGACGATCATCCCCATGCCGGTGCGGGCACGAGCCACGGCGAGGGGCGTCACCACGGCGATCACGGAGACGAAACGAGTGAGGGTGAAGACGAAAGCGAGACGGTCCGCGACGTGCTCGACGAGGAGGGAATCTACGCGGGCCAGCCCCACGGTGAGGACGTCCACGCGATGGTGCTCTACTCCGAGGCCGATCCCGACGAACTCGCCGACGACGTCTCCGGACTGCGTGGCAACTTCGAGCACTACGATACCCACGTGAAAACGGCCGTCTACGGTAACCCCGATGGCGGGGAGTCGGCGGTCGTCAGCATCTGGGACACCGCGAGCGCGGCCGAGACCGCCGGCGGCTTCCTCTCCGATCTCCCGGGCATCGTCGCGCGCGGTCGCGGCGACGGCGACGAGGGGTTCGGCACGATGGGGATGTTCTACACGACCAAACCCGACCAGCGGGAGGCGTTCGTCGAGCGCTTCGATACGGTCGGAGGGCTCCTCGCGGAGATGGACGGTCACGGCGAGACCGACCTGCTGGTCAACCGCGAGAACGAGAACGACATGTTCATCGCCAGCCGGTGGCGCTCGCGCGAGGACGCGATGGCCTTCTTCCGCAGCGACGAGTTCCGCGAGACGGTCTCCTTCGGCCGCGAAGTGCTCGCCGACCGGCCCCGACACGTGTTCCTCGCCTGATCGGACATCGCGGCCGTTCCGACCGAAACGGGCGAAGCGTTTTTGTCCCATCCCCGAGGCTCTGTGTCGTGAACGCGCTCCCGGATCTGCTGCGCCTGCTCTCGCTCCCGCTGTTCGGCTGGGCGGCCGTCCGCGACGTTCGGACGCGCCGCGTCCCCAATCGGACGTGGCTGCCGCTGCTCGTGCTCGGGGCGGCGCTGCTGGTGTGGGACGTTGCGAACGTTCTCCACGGTGCGGCGTCGGGCGATATCGGGATGGTCGTGCTCCGGCTCGTCATCAGTCTCGGCGTCGTCGCCCCGCTCGGCGTCCTCTTCTGGCGCGTCGGTGCGTTCGGCGGTGCCGACGCGAAGGCGCTCGCGACGCTCTGTCTGCTCTTTCCGTTCGTACCGATCTATCGACCGTTCGATTCGCTGGTGATGCCGCTCGCCGAAACCAGCGGCGTCTTCTCGCTGACGGTGCTGACGAACGCGGCACTCGTCGGGGGAGCGGTGCCGTTCGTCCTGTTCGCCCGCAATGCGCTCGCCGGACACGTGGGTCTAGTCGCGTTTCTCGGCCGCCCCGTCCGCTGGCGCGAGCTGCCGTCGACGCACGGACGACTCCTCGCGCGCGCGAACGGGCTCGAAGCGGGGCTTGATCTCGACGCACTGCGGATGTATCTCCGTTGGCGAGAGACGACGCTCGAAACGCTCCGGGCGAGCCCCGATCGCTCGCGCGACCCGGCGAGCCTCCCGGCGGAGCGACCCACGCCGGGCGACGGGGCCGTCGAACCGCTCACGGACGGCGGCGAGCGCGCCGACCCGTGGGGCGCGGCGGCGTTTCTCGATGCCGTCGAGGGCAGTGCGTACGGAACGACGCCGGCGCGCCTGCGCGCGGCACTCGACGCGCTCGTGCGCCGCGAGCGCCTCTGGGTGACGCCCGCCATCCCGTTTCTCGTCCCGCTGTTCGTCGGGCTCTGTCTCGCGCTCGTCTACGGCGACCTGCTGTACGCCGTGCTGGGCGTGTTCGGACTGTTCTGAGGGCAAACCCTATGCGTCAGCATATCGAAACGAGCGCCATGCAGCGGCGCTCGTGGGCCATCGGCGGCTGTATCGGTCTCGCGATCGGCTGTGCGACCTACGGCTGGCTCGTCGCCGACGCGGCGCTGGCGGCGACGCTCGCCGGGGTCTACGCCATCGCAACCGGACTCACGCTCGAACACCGCTCGGTCGTGCCGCTGGGGAGCGGACGGACGGCGGGCTACGACCCGTGGAGCGGCGCGTGGACGGTCGTCGTCTCGCTCGCGGCGCTGTGCGGCGTGGGGTTCTGGCTCCCGCTCGCGCCGGGATTGCGGCTCGCTCTCCAGTTGCTCGTTCTGGGCGTCGGGCTGGCCGCCCTCCAGTTCGGGATCGGGCTGGTTCGTTCGCTGCCCGCGGACGAACGACCCGAGAGCGAACGGGTAGGAGCGGACTGAGCCCGTCAGCCGAACAAACCGGCGAGCCGTGCAGCCAGGCCGTTCGAGTCGGGCTCGTCGGATTCCCAGAGTCGGAAGGCGGCAGCGACCTCGGCGTTCTCGCTGGCGACCAGTTCCTCGGTATCGGGCGCGACGACGAGCAGGTTGATCTCGTAGTGGCCGTGATAGCCGTATTTGAGCAGCGTCCGGTCGCTGAAGCCGGCAACGAACGCGCGTACCTCGTCGGGGATCCGCGGGGCGACGAGGGCGAAAGTGAACTCCGTGCTGAAGTGTTCCTCGTCGGCGTCGATCCCCGCGCCGAGATCGTGACCGAGCGCGACGAGCGCTTCGAGATCGGCCACGCTCACGCCGTCGTACCGACGGGCGTACAGCCGTTCGACGGATTCGTGGTGGCCGTACGAGAGCGCCGAGTGGAGGAACTGTTTGTGGCTTTCGAGCGTGAGCGCGCCGGAGAGCGCGAACGACTCGCCGTGAACCCGCCGGTCGGCGTCGAGATCGTAGTTGAACTGGAGGCGCTCGGCGACGCGGGTCAGATACTCGTCATCGAGGGCGGGCAGGTCGAGGTCCGCCTCGGCGCGGGCGGAGTCAGCATCGTCGCCACCGCGATGGCTCATAGCGGGGCGAGGGGCGAGGCGAACAAAAGCACACGGTCGCTGCCACGCGAACGCTTAAGCAGTCGCTCGACATAGGAGGCGAGCATGGGTGGAACGGACCGCGAGACGTGCGGTCGGTGTGCCATGACGTCCGTGACCGAGATCGCGGCGGAGGGAAAGAGCGACGCGGAGCGCGCGAACGACGACCCGTTCGCCGACGCGCGCATCGAGCTCTCTGAGGACGAACTCCGGCGTGTCTCGCCATCGGCGTGGTTCGCCGGGGCGAAGAACAGACTCGATGGGTTCGTACAGCGACTCACCTACGGACGATAACGAGGAACTCGATGGAAGAGAGTATCTCCGGATTCAAAGAGCACGGCGGATGGAACGAGATCGTCGAACACGGCGAACGGATCACGCGTGCGCTCGCCGAGTTCGATGCCGACGGCGAGGCGTTCGACGAGTGGGACGAATGGCGGCCGAAAAGCCACGAGCGCCTCGACGAGGACGTCAACGAGAAGACCGCCGAACAGGCATCGATCGAGGAAGGCGAGGGCGAACGCGCCGGCAAGCAGCCGAACGAGGACCTCAAAAGCGCCGGCGAGAAGCTCTCACAGTCCTACGAGAAACTCGACGACACCGACGAGGCGGTCGATTCCTGGAGTGAGTCGCTCGAATACGTCGCCCGCGCGGCCGACTCGGCGGGTCGGAAGGCGATCCGCACCGTCGAGGACACGGTGTACAGAAACGTGATGACGCAGGTCGCACCCTACTACTTCGATAACGATCTCATCAGTGCGAACCTTCAGCGAACCGGCAACGCCCGCGATGGCGACTACGACGGCTACGTTTTCGAGGTCAACGTCAACGATGACGATCTCAAAGAGCGAGTGAGCGAACGCCTCGCCGAGTACGACGACGAAATCGACCGCTGGCACGTCACGACGGAGAAACGGACCGAGGCGCTCGAAGCGGTCGAGGGCGGCGAGGTCGACGATCCCGGTCCGGACACCGACTTCACGACGAACTAGGCTCGTCGTCGACCGCGACGGTCTCGGGTTTGGTCTCCGGCAGCCGATGGACACGCGCGGTCGTGATACGCGTGTTTTCGACCGCCTCGACCGTGATCTCGACGCCGTCGTAATCGATGCTTTCACCCTCTTCGACGAGCCGGCCGGCCCGGTTGAAGATGAAGCCCGCGATCGTCTCGAACTCCTCACCTTCCGGCAGTTCGATGTCGAGCGCTTCGTTGACGTCCTCGATGTTGACCTCACCCTGGGCGAGTACCGTGTCCTCGTCGATCGTCTCGACGGGTTCGCGCTCGCCGCCTTCGAGGATCTCGCCGACGATCTCCTCGATCATGTCCTCGACCGAGACCAGCCCCTCGGTTGTGCCGAACTCGTCGACGACGATGGCGATGCGCATGCGATCGCTGCGCATCTCGGTGAGCAGTTCGTCGACGTTCTTCGATTCGGGGACGTGCAGCGTCGGCCGGATGAGGTCCTCGATGTCGAGATCGCCCGACTCGCCGTAGTTGAGATCGCGGACGAGATCGCGGATGTGCACGGTGCCAATCACGTTGTCGAGGCTGCCCTCACAGACCGGGACGCGCGCGTGACCGCTCTGGACGCAGGTCTCGATGGCTTCCTCGATGCTCGTGTCGGTAGTGACGGCGGTGACGTCGAGCCGTGGCGTCATCACCTCCTTGGCGATGGTGTTGTTGAACCGGAAGATACGCTGGAGCATCTCGCGTTCGTCCTCGGCGATGACGCCCTCGCGCTCGCCCGTCTCGATGATGTCCTGGATCTCGTCGCGGGTCACGTAGGAGGTCTCGATCGCCGACCCGCCGCCGGTGATGCGGTTGATCTGGCGAGTGAGATAGTCGAAGACAACGATGAGCGGGAGGAGTCCGTACTCGGCGAGTTTCAGCGGTCGGGCAATCGTCAGCGCCCACGATTCGGTGTTCTCGACGGCGTAGGACTTGGGCACGCTCTCGCCGAACAGCAGGACGAGCGCCGTGATGCCGAACGTCGAGATGGCGACGGCGACGCCCTGTGGGTAGTAGAGCGCGAGCAGCCCCGTCGTGATCGACGTCATGGCGATGTTGACGAGGTTGTTCCCGACCAGGATCGTCACGAGCAGTCGGTGCGGGTTCGATTTGAGCTCGGCCATCGTCGCCGCGCCGGGTGTCCCGTCCTCGACGAGCGCCTCGACACGGTGGGCGGCCAGCGAAAACATGGCGATCTCCGAGGAGGAGAAAAACGCCGAGAGGACGATGAGGACGACGACGACGGCGACGCCGATGGCGACGAACGTGCCCTCGTCGACCGAAATCCCGAGGACATCGACGGCGAGCGGCGTGGCGAGCGGGGCCAACACGAACGCGGGGAGATACATCGACGTAGCGCTCTTGCCCGCCGGCCGGATTAAACGTTCGCATGGTTTTGACATCCTCCCCGCCCTCAGTTGGGATAGTAGCGGATGTATCGAACAGCGGATGTGAAAGAGCGTGAGACAGCTAACGCGCCCCCCCCCCCTTCCCTACTCGCGTCTCCGTTCCGACCGATAATCGGGACTCCGGCGCTCGTTGAGGAAGAGGCATCCGCGCTGTATTTTGGGTGATCGAGCCTGGTGGGGGAGGCGAAGGTCTTAGGCCGATCTCGCCCCAACCGTCGCCGTGAGCACCACCCGATCGACAGCCACCGAAGCGAGCGAACCGCTCGTGCTCTACCGGCTCCAGGCCTGCCCGTTCTGTGAGCGCGTCGTCCGCCGGTTGCACGAACTCGACATCGATTACGAATCACGCTTCGTCGAGGCGCAACACTCCGAACGCGACGCCGTCAAACGCGCCTGTGGCAAGCGCACCGTGCCAGCCATCAGCGATCCGAACACCGGCGTGACGATGGCCGAGAGCGCCAATATCGTCGAGTATCTCGACGGCACCTACGGGGAGCGCGCCTGATGGTCGAGTTCGACGTGGTCGAGCTCGACGCCACCGATCATCCCGCGGCGGGCGAGCAGGCACCCGATTTCACCCGCCCGCTCGTCGACGGCGAGCTCTGGACGGACATGTCGCTCTCGACGCTACTGGAGGACGGCCCGCTCGTCCTGCTCTTCCATCCGATGGACGGGGCCTTCCCCGCAACCTACGCGTGGAACGAGATCCGCGAGCGCGGCTGGACCGACGAGATCGCCGTCGTCGGCCTGTCGATCTCGACACCGTACGCACACAAGCGGCTCATCCAGGAGCGTGAGGTCGACGCCCGACTCTTCTCGGACCCCGGAAACGGCGTCGCCGAGAAATACGACATCGTCAACGATCTCGACGGGATGGCCGGAGTGTCGGAGCCACGACCCGCAGCGTTCGTCGTCGACGCCGACGGAACGATCCAGTACGCGTGGGTCGCCGAGGAGTGGCCGTCCTTCCCCGACTACGACGCGATCGAGGCGGCCATCGACGAGCTATGACGGACGTTGCAGCCGCGGCCGAGACCGTCCGCGAGGGCGGACTCGTCGTCTATCCGACCGAGACGGTCTACGGACTCGCTGCCGACGCGCTCGACGCCGACGCCGTTGAACGAGTCTTCGCGGTCAAGGGCCGCTCGCACGAGAAGCCGATCTCGCTGGCCGTGCCAACCGTCGAGGCGGCGCTCGCACACACCGAGCCCACCGAGCGCGAGCAGCGGTTCATGGACGAGTTCCTGCCCGGTCCCGTCACCGTGCTCGTCGAGGCAGGGCCGGAAGTGCCGGACGTGCTGACCGCCGGGCGTTCCCGAGTCGGGGTGCGCGTGCCCGACCAGCCGGTGGCGCAGGAACTCCTCGAACAAAGCGGACCGGCAACCTCGACGAGCGCGAACGTGAGCGGGCAGCCGAGCGCGCGACGTGTCGCGGAGATCGGCGAATCGGTACGGACGGCCTGCGGGGCCGTGCTCGACGACGGCGAATGTCCGGGCACCGAGAGCAGCGTCGTCGACGTCGCCTCGGGCACGATCCACCGCCGCGGGGCACGGGTCGCGGATATCGAGGCGTGGCTCGACTAGCCGAGGCCGAGCAACGAGCGCAACGACCGCGTCTTCACGCCACATTCCTCGCGGTACTCGCAGGACTCACACTTCGAGCGGTCGTCGAGGCGCGGCGGCGGACCGTCGATCGATTCGAGCGTACGGATAGCCGTCCGGTAGGCCGCCTTCCGCCGAGTCGTCAGCGCCACTTCGCGAATCACGCCGTAGGTCGGATATTCGACAAATGCCCGCTCGACGGGCGTTTCGCGCTCGTAGGCGAGCGCCTTCGCGGCCGCGACGGCGTGGACGGTCTGGGGCTGCCAGACGCCGTTTTCAGGTGGGCTGCCGGCCGAAACGAGCGACGGGACGGGTGTATCGAGCTCTAAAATCTTGTGGGCGATGCCGCGACAGTCCTTTCCCGTGAGGAGCACATCGCGACCGGTAGGATCGCTGAGCTCGTCGAAGGCGTCGAAGCGAGCTTTCGCGCACGAAAGATTTGTCCTGAGCTGGGTCGGCGTGACCGCGATCGGTGCGTCGGCGAGGTCCGCCCCGTCGAGGAGCTCGTCGTATCTGAAGGCGAGTTCGCGGCGCTGTTCGACCTCCGGCGGTGGTCCGCGATCGTCGTCCTGCCGACGATAATAGCACTGCCGTGGGCAGTACGCGGCCGATCTGAGGTCGCTGAAAGCGTGTTTGCCCATGTGACGGCTGGCCGTGTCATCCGGTATAAATACTCGTACGCGTCTTGCGTCTTTGCCCCCCCCCCCCCCCTCTCCCGAACCTTCGACAGCACGGATGTCATGGCAACAAATACCATCAACCATGGCATATCGGTGCCGATGACGGAAGCCATATTGGCCCGGAATCACAATTCTCGGTGATGACGAAACGCCACGTGACGCTGCCGGCGGCCGCCGAAGCCGGCCTGGAGGAGTTCCTCACCGACGTCGACGAGCGGCTCTCGGGGCCCGAAGACACCTGTACGGTGGTCGCCGAGACGCTCGCCGGCCTCTACGGCGATGGCGACGCCTATCGACGATTCCAGGACGGCGAGGACGTTTCACCGGCCGAACGGGTACGATTGCAGGGCTACGACCCCTGCAACGCGACGCTCGAAAGCGAATACTACGCCGAGAAGGACGAGGAGCAGTTCGAGGAGTCGAAGCATCTCCAGTGGCTCTGGCGACAGTTCGACGCCACGCCGATGGCCGACAACGTGGAGTTCGCGCTGCGCTTTCGGGCGATGCTCGCCGACCACCTCTTCGCGGAGGCGGGGGAGAACCTCCGACTGTTCAAGGGTATCTCGATGACCTACGGCCACAACATCACGATGGGCGACAACACGGTGGTTCACGACGACGTCCATCTCGACGATCGGGGGGAGCTCGCCATCGGCGACCGGGTAAGTATTGCCGACGACGCCCACATCTACAGCCACGATCACGACCTCGTCGACCAGACCGATATCGATAATTTCCGAACGATCGTCGACGACGACGTCCGCCTCGGCTACGACTCGATGGTTCGGGCCGGCGTGCACGTCGGCGAGAACGCGATGCTCGGCGCGAAGGCCGTCCTCCAGCGCGACGTGCCGGCCCACCACGTCGCCGTCGGGACGCCCGCGACATCGATCCGCGTCAAACCCGGCTGGGAATCAGTCGCTGAACCGATCGAGGACGCGAACACCGACCGCCGCGAGCAGCGTCGTCTCGAAACCGAACTCCCGCCGGCGCTCGACGTCTTCGACGAGTTCGGCCGTGATCTGACGCCGCCGAACTGAGTAGGGTACACACGTTACGGGTGACGATAGCAGGGATAGCGACGGCAATCGGCAGACGAAAAACGCGTGGCGAGGCGCATCAGGGCACGTTCGACCACCGCGAGCGTTCCGGCGCGGCGGCCGAGTCCGACGCCGCGATCGCCATCCGGCTTTCGGGATCGTACTCGACGAGATCGCGGTCGACGAGTTCGGGGATGTGGACGTGATGGAGACGGATCGCGACACGCGTCCGCTCGTCGTCGCTCACCGATTCGAGTGCGGTCGTGCGCTCGCTCGCCACGACGTGAGTCGCGAGGGTGGCGAGCTCGACGGGGTAGAAAAAACGACCAAGACAGCCCATCAGATGTCGCTTTCTGGCGTCCCCAGTGCTCGGAACCGACGGATCGATCGCGTCGACGGCCGTCCGCTCGGCGGGCGAAGAGTTGTCGGACATTGGGACGGATCAACACACGAGCGTACCAGTGATAAAGAATTTGCATGATTGATCTGGGTAGCGTGTGCTTCCCTATCGACGTTCACGATCGTCGAATCGCCGAACGGATCGTGAGACGGTCGGTAACCGGCGTTCAGCCCGCATCGCTCGGACCATCGCCCGTCGTGGCCGTGTCGTCCGTTCCATCGGACGGCTCGTTCGTCCCGGCCGCATCGGCGGGCGCGGAACCGACGTCGGTGGCTGGACTCGTCTCCGGGCCGACCGAGCGCCCGTGAAGCAGCCCCGGCAGCACGACGTTGATGAACTGGACGACGAACACGACGACCAGCGGGCCGAAGAACAGGCCATACCAGCCGAACAGGACCGTCCCGAGGACGTAGGCGAACATCACGAGCCCGGTGTGGAGGCTCTGACCCGAGAGATACGGCCGGAGAAACATGACCGGCAGCATATCGAGGAGGACGAACGAGACGACGAAAAAGAGGGCCGGAAACCACAGAAGCGTGGGATCGGTCCGAAACGCCTGTGCAGCGAGATAGAGGCCGAGCGGGACGTAGACGAGTTTGCCGACGACGATGGGGACGAAGCTCGCGAGCCCGGTCGCCAGCGCGAGCGCCGTCGCCAGCGGGATCGAGAGCTGTGCCGGCGCGACGGCGTTCAGTCCGTTGTAGACGACGACGGCCACGACCGCGACGAGCAACACGGTGAGCACGTTGCCGAAATAGACCGAATGGAGATCGCGGTCGATCGCCGAGAGGAAGGCGTGCTGGGCCGTTTCCCGATCGCCGACCTCGGCACGAAACCACGCCGCGAGGTCGTGCTCGTCGCGCAGGAGATAGAAGGCGAACGCGAGCGAGAGGAAGGCGTGCAACAGGCCACCGGAGAGCGTCGAGAGCACGCCCAGCCCCTGGTTGAGCACCTGCTGGAGGACGCCGGACTGGCTCAACCGATTTCTGAGGACGGTGAGTGCGTCGACGGGCCCACCCTGGAGTTTCGAGACATCGAGATACGGCTGGAGGAACTTCGTGTACTCGCCGACGGGCGTCCCCTGGAGCGAGCTGAGCTGGCCGAGACCGATGACGACGAGATACGCGCCGAGCAACAGTGCCGGCAGCGCGACGACGACCATCGTCAGCGCGGCCGAGAGGCCGCTCGACAGATGGTCTTCGAGCCGGCGGTTCACCGGTCGGACGGCGTAGTAGACGAACAGGCCGAGCACGAACGTCCCGACGAACGAGTAGCCGACGAACAGCACCGTCGCCGCGACCACGAGGCCGAGCAGCCACCAGCCGAGCCGTGAGTGATCACCAAGCGAAACGCTATCCATATGCTCGAAAACACCGACCGGCGGAAAACGCTGCTGCCGGCACGGACGGAGCACGATCGGCGGCCACAACCACCACAAAGCTCATTACAGATGGTCCGAAAGCGATAGCTGGGACGACGGTGCTCCCGCTCGGAGGCAGGTTCGCATCGGCAAAAAGACCCCGTTGCGTGGCATCACCCTGTCTTCGGGGTTTTCCAGACTGGTCCGCTGCCAGCCTATCGGCTACGGGTTACGGTGGGTCAAAAACGTTCTGTTTCATATCAACGACAACGCGAACTGCGTTGCAACCGGTTGTGATCGACGGTTGGGGAAACGATCGGTGGCCGACGCTCGACGGTGACAGATCGATCGTCTCGGTGGATCGTGACCGTTATCGTTATGATGCCGGTCGCACAAGCGTGGAACGCGCGTCAGTGGTGTAGCCTGGTATCACCTCAGCTTCCCATGCTGATGACCCGCGTTCAAATCGCGGCTGACGCATTCCTAGTCGTTCTCGATGTCACCCTCGGGGTCGCCCGTCGGCGCACCGACTGATTCCGTGTCCTCACCCGCCTCGGCCATTGCCTCGATACCGCCGGTGCCCTCCGCCTCGGTCGGGCGCTGCTGGCTGAGCCCCTGCCGAGTGAACTCCGGGGTCGCCCGCGTTCCGGAGCGACCGCTGCGAAACGAGCGCACGAGAAAGAGCGCGACGCCGATCGAGAAGGCGGCGGCGACGACGGTCGCGCCCGTGGTCGCAAAGGAGTAGAGCATCGCCGTCGAGATGACGCCCGCGGTCAACAGCGCGCCGAAGATGAGACGGTTGGCGAGCGACTCGAACAGGCCGTCGGTGTCGTCGAGATCGGCATGCACCGAGAGCTCGCCCTGATTCAGTGAATCGAGCGTCTGCTCCAGTTTGGGTGGGGTTCGTACCGCCGCCTCCGCGAGGTCCTGGACCTCCTCGCCGCGGCTTTCGAGGAACTGCTTGATCCCCTCCTCGCGGTAGCCCTCCTCGACGAGGTAGTCGGTGGCGACCGAGATGAAGTCGAAGTTCGGTTCGAGCGTGACACAGACCCCCTCGACGACCGTCGCGACGCGGAGCACCAGCGCGAGATTGGCGGGCAGGCGCAGCGGGAACTCGTAGATCGTGTCCTCGACCTGGCCGACGACCTCCTGGATGCGGTACTGTTCGACCTCCTCGCCACGGACGTCCTGAATGGCGAGCTCCATCACGTTGCCCATCGTCTCGCGGTCGGCGTCGGGGCTCAGAGTGCCCATCTCGACGAGCGCGTCGAGGATGGCGTCGATGTCCTGATTGGCGATGCCGATGTAGAACTCGATGATCTTCTCCTGAATGTAGCCCTCGACGCGACCGCTCATCCCGAAGTCGTAGAAGACGAGCGTGCCGTCGGGCTTGACCGCGAGATTACCCGGATGAGGGTCGGCGTGGAAGACGCCGTCGTCGACGATCATCTGGAGATAGATGCGTTCGAGGCGCTCGGCCAATCCCGTGCGATCGATCCCCATCGAGTCGAGCTTGTCGGTATCGGTCACCTTCGTCCCGCTCACATACTCCATCGTGAGCACGCGCGGTGTCGAGTGGCTCTCGACGACGCTCGGGATGCGGATGTCGTCGTTGCCAGCGAAGTTCGCCTTGATCTCCTCCAACATCCGCGCCTCGCGCGCGTAGTCGATCTCTTGGTGGATCGTGGTGTCGAACTCGTCGGCGAGCGTTTCGAGCGAGAACGAGCGTGCCTCGCCGATGAAGCGGATGATGATCGGCAGGCTCCACTTGATGACTTTGAGGTCAGCTTCGACGAGCTCCTCGATGCCCGGCCGGCGGACCTTCACGGCGACCTGCTCGCCGTCAAGTTCGGCCCGATAGACCTGTCCGAGGCTCGCCCCGGAGATGGCGTCGGTGTCGAAACTGTCGAAGGCTTCCTCGGCGGGACCGAGCTCCTCACGAATGACCACCTCGGCCTCGCTCCAGTCGGCCGGCGGCACCTCGTCCTGGAGCTTCGAGAACTCGGCGACGTATTCGGGCGGGAGGACGTCCGGCCGCGTCGAGAGGATCTGCCCGAGTTTGATGAACGTCGGCCCCAAGGTCAACAGCGTATCGAGCAGCGTTCGCGCGCGCTCGCGACGCATGGCGCTCGTGACCTCGCGCTGCCCGCCGAAGAGGATGAAGCGCCGACGATCGCGGAGATAGGCGACGATCAGCGGGAAGAACTGGCGGACGACGACGAAGAATCGCCCGTACGCGCGGACGTTCACTACGGGACCCTCACGTCTCGGCGGCCGACCCCGGCCCCTCGCCGGTCGTTATCGGAATCGTCGTCTCGTCGGTGCTCTCGCGTTTCGGCAGGCGGAGCGTGAGCGTGCCGTGATCGAGCGAGCCGTCGGCCTCGCTCGCGACGACGGTCGGCGGCAGCGGGAGGTCGGTGTCGAGAAAGAGCGGGCGATCCTCGCGCAGGTAGCGAAAGTCCATCGGAAGGTTCTTCTCCCGACGCGCTTCGATGTGGAGGTGAGTTCCCTCCGTCCGGACGTCGAGCGTCTCGCTGCTCACGCCGGGCAGGTCGATGACGATGAGATACGCCGTCTCGGATTCGTACAGGTCGGCGAACACCGGGTCCGGGAGGTCACCCAGCGCGTTCGACAGCGCGGACATAGTGTGACGAAGCAGCGCCACGGCGAAAAACCCCCCGATAGCGGCCGTCGAAACGGTCGATCACGGCGGTGAACGGTCCGAAACGATCCGAAACAGTGGGAAACCGTCCACAACCATCGGGACCCTTCTTGTCTGACACGGCCATCCTGAACAGTAATGACGCAGGCCCCGCGCAACGGCATCGAGGCGAACGACGGACGGACCCCTCCTGCGGTCGTACTTCGGAACGAGGACGACGCCGCCCACGCGCTCGACGTACGTATCACCGGCGGTGACGGCGTGGTCAACACGGCCAGCCACACCGTCGCCGGCGACAGCCAGTACGCCATCGAGTCGGCCGGGATCGACAGCGGGACGCTGCGGGTCGAACTCCACGCCGACAACGGCGGGGCCGCGAGCCTCACCGTCGACACGCGGGAGTCGTCCGCTCCGGAGTTCGTCGTCCGCCAAGAGACGATCCTCGTTGCCGGCCTGCACTGACCCGCCAGACGTTTTTGTACTGCCGTCCGTAGAGCGTCCATGAGCGACGCCACCGCGGGGTTCAAGCGGTTGACGCGCCTCAATCGGGCGCGCGAGCGCCTCGAAGAGCGCCTCGTGCCGACCGACCGCACGACGACGCGCCGGCTCGAAGCGGCCGACGGGTGCGTTCTCGCGACGGCGATCGATGCCCGGCGGGACGTGCCCCACTACGAGCGCGCGGCGATGGACGGGTTCGCGGTGCGCGCACGCGACACCTTCGGTGCGAGCGAGCGTTCGCCCGCCGTTCTCGATCGCGCCGAGACGACGAACCCGAGAGCCGGAACGTGGGTCCACACCGGCAGCGAACTTCCTGCAGGAGCGGACGCGGTCGTGATGGTCGAACGGACAGAAGCGATCGGCGAGGAGATCGAGGTTCACGAACCGGTCGCCGAAGGGGCAAACGTCGCACCCGTCGGGGAGGACGTCGAAGCGGGAGCGCGTCTCTACGGGCCCGGTCATCGCCTTCGGCCGTCCGATCTCGGCCTGCTGAAATCGGTCGGCGTGCGGGAGATCGAGACGTACGACCCACCGACCGCCGGCGTGATCCCGACCGGCGAGGAGCTCGTTCAGCACGAGCCGGAAGCGGGCGAGACGATCGAGACCAACGGGCTCACCGTCTCGCGATACGTCGAGCGCTGGGGCGGCGAGGCGACCTACCGGGATGTCGTCACCGACGACCGGGCGGCGCTGCGGGCGGCCATCGAGCGCGACCTCACCAAGGACATCGTGGTGGCCACGGGCGGTTCGTCGGTCGGCGAGCGCGATCTCGTCCCATCCATCGTCGACGAACTCGGCGAGCTACTGGTCCACGGTATCGCGCTCGAACCCGGCCATCCGGTCGGGATCGGGATCGTCGAGGAGACACCGGTTCTTGCACTGCCAGGCTATCCGGTCGCGGCCATCGTCACCGCCGTACAGCTGCTCCGATCGGCGCTCAAGCGGATCGGTCGGCTCCCGCTCGATTCGCAGCCGACGACCGAGGCACGACTCGACGCGAAACTGCCGAGCGAGCCCGGAACACGGACGTTCGCACGCGTCGAGTTGGATGAGGAGAATGATGAGCCGGTGGCCGTGCCGGTGCGGACGGGCGGTGCGGGCGTGCTGTCGAGCGTCGCGCTCGCCGACGGCTGGGTCGTCGTCCCCGAGTCGAGCGAGGGGCTGCCGGCCGGCGAGACCGTCGCCGTCGAACACTGGGAGCGCCTGCCATGAGCGGACGGAAGGAGTTCCGCGATCTCGCATCCCCCGAAGAGGCCCACGAGACGATCGCCGGGCTCGACATCGGTGGCGGGAGCGAGACTGTGCCGCTCGCCGAGGCGAACGGACGGGTGCTCGCCGAGCGGGTCGATGCCGGCCTGGACGTGCCGGGGTTCGACCGCTCGGGGCTCGATGGCTACGCACTCCGCGCGCGGGACACCTTCGGCGCGAGCGAGGGCGATCCCGTCGCGCTCAGCGTCGTCGGAACCGTCGAAGCGGGCCAGCGCCCGGCCACCGATCCGGAAAGCGGAGAGGCCGTCGAGATCGCCACCGGGGCCGTGATGCCCGACGGGGCCGACGCGATGGTGCCCGTCGAGCGGACCAGCGAGGCTGACGGGACAGTTCGCGTGGACACCGCCGTGACGCCGGGCGAGAACGTGATGGCCGCGGGCGCTGACATCGCGGCCGGCGAGCGCGCGCTCGGCCCCGGAACGCGCCTTACCGCCCGCGAGATCGGACTGTTGTCGGCGCTCGGGATCGACGAGGTGCCCGTGCGCGCGAGCCCGCGGGTCGGCATCGTCTCGACGGGCGACGAACTCGTCCGACCGGGCGAGGAGCTCGACAGCGGGCGCGGGCAGATCTACGACGTGAACAGCTACACGACGGCCGCCGGGGTCAGGGAGGCCGGCGGCGAACCCGTTCTCTACCCGCACGCGGGCGACGACATGGACGCGATGGAGCGAGTGCTTCGAAAGGCCGCCGACGAGTGCGATCTCGTGCTGTCGTCGGGATCGACCTCCGCGAGCGCCGTCGACGTCGTCTATCGCGTCATCGACGAGCAGGGCGAGCTGCTCCTGCACGGGGTGGCGATCAAGCCGGGCAAGCCGATGCTCGTCGGCCGGCTGGACGAGGCGGCGTACGTCGGTTTGCCGGGCTATCCTGTCTCGGCGCTGTCGATCTTCCGGACGTTCGTCGCACCGGCCATCCGCCGGGCTGCGGGACTGCCCGAACCCGAGACGGCGACCGTCGAGGCGCAAATGAGTGGTCGGGAACGCTACGAGGGCGGTCGCCGCCGGCTCGTGCCGGTCGGATTGGTGACGAATGGTGATGGAAAACTGTTGGCCGCTCCCGTCGACAAGGGCAGCGGCGCGACCACGAGCCTCGTCGAGGCGGACGGGATCGTCGCGATGCCGGCCGATGTCAACTACCTCGACGAGGACGAGCGGGTGATGGTCGAGCTGTTCTCGCCGGACGTTCGCCCGCCGACGCTGTTCGGCGTCGGCGAGGACGATCCGCTTTTCTCGCGGCTGCTCGATCGGCTGGATCGACCGCGCTACCTGCGGCAAGGCAGTCGTGGCGGGCAGCGATATCTACGCGACGGCGTGACCGACATCGGCGTGAGTTCGATCGACACTGAGATCGGCACCGAGATCGGCGGCTGGACGCGCGAATGGGGGCTCGTCGTGCCTGACGGGAACCCGGAGGACGTGACGGGGCTCGGAGCGCTCGTGGACGAGGATCTACGCTTCGTCAACCGACCAACCGAATCGGGGCTCCGGACGAGTCTTGGGAACGCGCTCGCGGAGCTCGCCGACGAGCGTGGGGTGGAGCGCCACGAGCTCGTCGAAGCCATCGACGGGTTCGAGTTCACCGTCCAGGCCCACGAAAGCCCCGCGCGCCGGGTGCTCGCGGGCGATGCCGACGTCGGGCTCGGCCTGCGCGCGACGGCCACCAGCCTCAGCTGTGGGTTCGTCTCAGTCGGGAGCGAGCGGGTGCGTGTGCTCGCGAACCCCGAACGCACGGGCAAAGCCGGTGTCGAAGAGCTCGACCGTGAACTCGACGCGATCGACGATCTACTCGACGAACTGCCCGGCTACGGCCGCTGAAGCGCCGGGCGGCGGCCGGCGGTTGCGGTGCTGTGCGGTCCCTGGCGGATGAAGGGCGAGGCACGCGAGCGACCGTAGGGAGCGAGTAGCGAACGGAGTGAGCGCGTGCTGAGGGCTTTGGCGGTGCGGAGGGGTGCTGTGCGGGTAGTGAGACTTGTCCGCACGAGCGTAGCGAGTGCGGTTCACCGCGAGCGAACGAAGTGAGCGAGCGGGAGTTTTTAGTCCAGGTTTTTGCAAGCGGGGGTCAAGCGAGTGAAACGAGCGCGACCCCCCGCAGTAAAAAAGTGGTGGCTTCAGGCGTAGGTGAACCAGTCGTCGTACTCGTCGGTTCGGCGCTCGACGACCTCGAAGAACGTCGATTGGAGTTCCTCGGTGACGGGGCCGCGCTCGCCCGGGCCGATCGTGACGTCGTCGACCGAGCGGATGGGCGTGATCTCGGCGGCGCTGCCCGTGAAGAACAGTTCGTCGGCGGTGTAGAGCTCGCCACGGCTGATGGCCGCCTCGTCGTGGACCGTGTAGCCGAGATCGCGCGCGAGCGTGATGGCCGTCTGGCGAGTGATGCCGTCGAGGATGCTCTCGGCGAGACCGGGCGTGTAGATCTCGCCGTCGTTGACGAGGAAGATGTTCTCGCCGGGACCCTCGGCGACGTTGCCCTCCTTGTTGAGGACGATCGCCTCGACGTAGTCGTTGCGACGAGCCTCTTCGCCGGCGAGCATCGAGTTGACGTACAATCCTGTGGTCTTCGCGTTGGTCGGGACCTGGCTGGAGGCGTGTTTGCGCCACGACGAGACCATCACGTCGACGCCGTTTTCGAGCGCCTCCTCGCCGAGATAGGTGCCCCACGGCCAGCAGGCGATGGCGGTCTTGGTGGGACAGTCCTGCGGGCTCACGCCCAGGCTGTTGTAGCCGTAGTAGGCGAGCGGGCGGATGTAACACGACTGGAGATCCTGACGCTCGATGAGTTCGAGCGTCGCCTCGGTGAGCTCCTCGCGCGAGTGATCGATCTCCATGTCGTAGGGTTTCGCGGAGTTGTAGAACCGGTCGAGATGTTCGTCCCACCGGAAGATCGCCGGACCCTCGTCGGTGTCGTAGCAGCGGACGCCCTCGAAGATGCCCGAGCCGTAGTGCAGCCCGTGAGTGAGGACGTGGACCTGTGCCTCGTCCCAGTCGACGAACTCGCCGTCCATCCAGATCGTGTCGACGTCCATGTCATCGAAACCACTCATACCGGTCGAACGGCTGGCCACGTCTTAAATCCACGAGTGTCGGTTCGTGCAATAGTTGCCGGAAGACACATTGAATACGCCCTAGTAATTATTTCGTGGTTCTTAATTACCTTCGTGAATTAGTCGCTGTCGATGAGCGAGTTCGAACCGCTGTCCTACGAGGATCTCGCGCCGTCGCGGCGGCCGAGCCTCGCCGAGGCGCTCGTGCCGGTCGGTGCGGTCGTGGTCGCCCTCGGCGTCGGCTCGGGCTATCTCGGCCTCGCGCCGCACGGGCCGCTGCTGTGGGCGATCGTCTTCACCGGGCTGTTCGTCCACTACCGACTCGGCTACGATTGGGAGGGGATCTACGAGGCCGCCGCGAGCGGGCTACGGATGGGGCTTCAGGCGATCCTCATCCTGTTCGTCATCTACGGGCTGATCGCGACGTGGACGAGCGCGGGCACGATTCCGGGGCTGATGTACTACGGCCTCGGGCTGCTCTCGCCGGCGATCTTCCTCCCCGTGGCGGCGCTGCTCGCGGCGGTCGTCGCGGTCGCGGTCGGCTCCTCGTGGACGACGGTGGGGACGCTCGGCGTCGCTTTCCTGGGCATCGGCGAGGGGCTCGGCATCCCCGCGCCGATGACGGCTGGCGCGGTCGTCTCGGGTGCCTACGCGGGCGACAAACAGAGCCCCCTCTCGGACACGACGAACCTCGCGGCCGCCGTCACCGACAGTGATCTCTACGACCACATCAACGCGATGCGCGTGGGCACGCTCGTCGCGTTCGGCCTCTCGGTGCTCGCCTACGCAGCCCTCGGCGCGGTCGTCATCGACCCGACCGGCGCGAACGTCGCGGCCATCAGCGATCCGCTCGCGTCGTCGTACGCGCTCGGCCCGCTCGTTTTCCTTCCGCTGCTCGTGACGTTCGGCTTCGCACTCTACGGCATACCGGCGCTGCCGTCGCTCCTCGCGGGCGTCTTCTCGGGCGTGCTGACTACGATCGTCACGCAAGGCGTCTCGTTCACCCGTGCGTGGGACGTCTTTCTCAACGGTACTGCGCCGGAAACGGGGAGCGAGGTCGTCAACGAACTGCTCGCCGCGGGCGGCGTCACCGGCTCGGCGTGGACGATCGCGGTCGTCGTCGCCGCGCTCTCGCTGGGCGGGCTGCTCGAACGCACGGGAATTTTGGCGACGCTCGCCCACCATCTCACGGCGGCGATCGACTCGTCGGCCTCGCTCGTCGCCGGTACGGGCGTCGCCGCGATGGTGACCAACGCCGTCACCGCCCAGCAGTACATGAGCATCGTCGTTCCGGGACTCAGCCTGCGAAGCCTCTACGACGACTACGATCTGGAAACGACCGACCTCTCACGGGCGGTCGAGGCCGCCGGCACGCCCTCCGGCCCGCTCTTCCCGTGGCACGCCGGTGCGGTCTACATGGCCGGCGTGCTCGGCTTCGCTACCTCGTGGGCGTTCGTGCCCTACTACTTCTTCGGCTTTCTCTCGCCGGCGGTGCTGTTCGTGATGGCCTACACGGGTCGCGGCACCGGCCAGCGCACACCGACGGACGCGGCAACGGCCGCCGACGACTAACGGAAGGCGTCGAGGAGATCGCGCCCTTCGACGTACACCAGACCATGGCGCTCGGCGTAGGCCTGCGCGCCCGCCGGCGAGAGCGCTCCGCCAGCGTCGTCAAGCATCTCACAGACGACGACCGCCGGCGGTCGGTCGGCCGTGTCGGCCAGCGCGAGCGCGAGTTCGGTGTGGCCGCGACGATCGGCCACGCCATCGGCGGCCCCACGGAGCAGATGCACGTGTCCAGGAGCGCGGAACTCGTCGGCGAAATTGAACTCTTCGGGTGCGGCGGCCGCACGTCCGAGCGCGGTGATGGTTGTCGCCCGATCGTCGTCGGTGATACCGGTGTAGGTGTCGCGGTGGTTCACCGTCAGCGAGAACGACGACCGGTCGCCGTAGCTCAGTTTTCCCCCGTCGGCCGCGGGATGGTCGATCGCCTCACGGGCAAAGGGGAGGTCGAACGCACGGGCCACGGGATCGGAGAGCGCGACACAGACCAGCCCGCCGGCGTCGTTGCGCAGGCGCGCGAGCGCGTCGGGCGTGACCGCATCGGCGGGATAGATGAGATCGGTCTCGCCCTCGCGGTCGGCGGCGTCGTGAACGAGCACCGGTCCGCCCGCGGCCATCGCCTCGATCGCGCGCTCGACCGGCTCTGCATTCCCGTGATCGACCGCGTGGTCGCTCGTCCGCGAGGTCACGGTGCCACCTCGATGCGCACGGTGACGGGATCCTCGTCGGCGAGTCCGAGCTCCTCGCGGAGTTTCACCGGTGCGATGACTTCGAGCTTGTCCTCGTCGTGATGGGTCCGTTCGGGCGCGATGACGTGGGCGCGGTCGTACTCCGTCCCGTCGTACAAGACGGTCGCAGGATAGCAGAACGCCGGGCCGTAGGTGCGCTCGTCATCCTCCCAGCCGTCGATCTCGACCGGTTCGGCCGCATCGAGCGCCGTGCGCGTTCTGGTGCTCTCGGCGGCGAGCGAGACGTTGAGCGTGCCGGGGAACGGCTCGTAGCCCAGTCGGTCCTCGAACTGTGCCATGTAGCCCGACAGCGAGATGTAGTGGCGGCCCTCGCCCATCCCGCTCGTGACCGTCCCGTCGAGCGAGACGGTCGAGTGCTCCTCGAACAGGCGTCGGTAGTCGGCGTGCTCGGCCCGTAGCGCACGCTCGCCGGCCTCGGTCACGGCGACCCACTGGCCGTCGGCGACGGTCTCACGAGTGAGGAATCCGACGTCGTCGAGATGTTGGAGGCGTCTGGAGGCGGTCTGGGTCGAGGCGTCGAGGTCGGCCGCGAGGTTCGCACAGGATATCTTGACATCGCTGTCGAGCGCTCCGTCGAGCGCGAGCAGCTTGAGGGTGGCGAGTTCGTCGTTCCCGATCGCGCCCTCGGTTGCCATCGGCATGAGTAAACGAAACGGATCACCGCGCATAAGCGTACCGGACATGGTATGCGTACCAAAAACGTGATAGTGCGATGACGTGCGAACCGTAATCATCGAACGAACGGGTCGACGACCGAAAACCCCTCGGCTTTTGGAAGCGATCGATCGCACCGCACCCGTTCCGTTTGAACCCAACACGCATTTAGCGGGAGCCACGGAAGCGGGGGGTATGTTCCTCTCGTTTCGCGCCGACGTCGCGGCGGCGCTGTCGGACGCGCTCTCGGCGCTCGACGTCGAACCGACCGACCCCGGGATCGAGAATCCGCCCGAATCCGTCGATGCCGTGCTCGCCTCCAGCGTGGCCTTCCGGTTAGCTTCCGAGATCGGTGCACCGCCGCCACAGATCGCCGGCGAGCTCACCGCCGAGATCGACCCTACCGAGTACGACTACATCGAGTCGGTCTCGCAGTCCGGGCCGTACGTCAACTTCCATCCCTCGCAGACCTACTACGACGACACCCTGCAGGCGGCCGGCGACGAGGGGTTCGGCCGGCTCGACGAAAAGGACGAAACGGTCGTCGTCGAACACACGAGCGCGAACCCCACTGGTCCTGTTCACGTCGGCCGGGCGCGCAACCCCATCGTCGGCGATGCGATCGCGAACGTGCTCGACTTCGCCGGCTACGACGTCTCACGGCACTACTACGTCAACGACGCCGGCCGGCAGATGGCCGTGTTCACGTGGGCCTACGAGAGCTTCGACGAGAGCGACCTGCCCGAACCCGAACGCGAGCGCGGCGACTACGACCTCGTGCGCTACTACCGCAAGGGAAACGAGTATCTGGAAGACGCCAGCGAGGACGAGCGCGCGAACGCCGAGGACGAGATCAGTGCGATCCTGGAAGGGCTCGAAGCGGGCGACGAGGCGACCTACGAGCGGGTCGAAGCGGTCGTCGACGGCGTGCTCTCGGGAATGCGCGAGTCGCTCGCGCGCCTGCCCGTGGACTTCGACGAGTTCGTCAAGGAGACGCGGTTCATCCGCGACGGCTCGACGGAGGACCTCGTTTCGCGGCTCAAGGACACCGAATACGCCGTCTACGAGGAGGAAGCCTGGCAGCTCGAACTGCCGAGCTTCGAGAAGAACCTGGTCTTCCTCCGTTCGGACGGAACCAGTCTCTACACGACGCGCGATCTGGCCCACCACGAGTGGAAGTTCGACAACTTCGATCGCGCCGTCACCGTACTGGGCGAGGACCACAAACTCCAGGCCGAACAGCTCCGCGAGACGCTCTCGATTCTCGATAACGACACCGACAAACTGGACTCGGTCTACTACTCCTGGATCAACCTCCCGGAGGGCGGGATGAGCACCCGCGAGGGCACCGGCGTCGATCTCGACGATCTGCTCGACGAGTCGATCGAGCGCGCCCGCGAGGAGGTCGAATCCCGACTTGATTCGCGGATCCGCGACGACGAACTCGACGACGAGGACGTGGCGCGCATCGCTCGCCAGGTGGGGATCGGCGCGGTACGCTACGACATCGTGGCGAAACAGCCCGCAAAATCGATCACCTTCGAGTGGGAGCGCGCGCTCGATTTCGAGGCCCAGAGCGCGCCGTACGTCCAGTACGTCCATGCGCGGACCTGCGGGATTCTCAGCGAGGCCGAAGGAATCGACGACGTTCCCGCAACCGTCGATGCAAGCGAACTCACGACCGCGGAGGAACGCGAGCTCCTGGAAGTGATCGCCCGATTCCCGGCGGTCGTCAAGCGCGCAGCCGACGAGCTCGCTCCGCACGTCGTCGCCACCTACACACGCACGTTCGCCGAGGCGTTCAACGCCTTCTATCGGGAGTGTCCCGTGCTCTCGGCCGACGAAGAGGTCAGGGACGCACGCCTCGCGCTCGTGGCCGCCGCACGGCGAACGGTCGCGAACGCGCTCGGCCTGCTCGGCGTCGCCGCGCCCGAGTCGATGTAGCTCAGGGCTCCATCGAGAAGTCTGGAATATTATTCGTCGCGAACGAACGCGTCGAGTTCGTCAGCGGAAAGGAACCCCGTCTCGGTGCGGCCGTCAGCGACGAACGTCGGGACGTCCGTGACGCCGTTGTGACGCGCATCGGCGAAGCGTTCGGCGAGTCGCTCCCGATACTCGTCGTCGGCGAGGACGTCGCGAACGGCGTCGTCCACACCGACATTTGTCGCCACGTCGGCCAGCACGTCCTCGTCGCTGATGTCGCGGCCGTCCTCCCACAGCGCTGTGAACAGCGCCCCATTGAGAGCCATCCACCGGTCGGGGTGGTCGTTTTTGACGGATAGCGACACCAGCTGTGCGTCGCGCGAATCGACCTTCGGGACCGTGTCGGGAGTGAGCATCTCGTTTGCGTCGTGCTCCGCCTGCAACTGCTCGATGCGCTGTTCGACCTGCTCCGGATAGCTCATCTCGCCATCGATGTCGCCGTTCGCGTCGCGGCTGTCGCTCCGGAGATCGTAGGGTCGCCAATCGACGACCAGTGGTTCGTCCCGCGTTTGCCGATACTCGTCGAGGGAGCGATGGCTGAGATAACAGAACGGGCAGGCGTAGTCGGCGTACTCACGGATCGTCGTCGGGTGCTCGCTCATGGACGGAGTACGATCCCGACAGTATATGACTCCCCGGCCAAACCGGAGATCGTTGCCACACCGGCCTTAGTCGTTCTCGCTCCGATCGAACACGCCCGAGAGTCGCTCGACCACGGTCGTATCGTCCGTTTCGGGTTCCGTCGACCGACTCACGAGATCGCTATCGGCGAACTCTCCTGTACCGGGATCGCCGCGATCGGCGAGCGTCGCCGCGAGGCGCTCGTAGGCGTCGGCGGCATAGCTTTCGGGAGCCGTCTCGACGAGCGGTTCGTCGCCGGCGGCATCGGTCTCGGGGACGACCGCCAGCATCTCGACGCCGAGCTCGTCGGCGAGCGCCGAGACGTCGGTCTCCTCGCCAGCGTGGGTCACGACCGCGCCGACGATCGTTCCGCCGGCACGGGCGGCGAAGTCGATCGTCTTTCGCGCGTCGGCGACGGCCACGGGGTCGGGCGTCGTCACGACGACCACGCCGTCGGCGACGCCGAGCGGCACAGTATTGTCGTGGCTCAGCCCCGCACCGGTGTCACAGAGCACGAAATCGGCCGCGTCGGCGAGCGAGCGCAACACGCCACCCAATCCGTCGGGATCGGCAGCGGCGAACGCATCGAGCGAGCGCGATCCCGGAACGGCAACGAGATACGGTCCCTCGTCAGGTGGCGAGCGCGTCGGCGGTCCGTCTTCGGGCAGCCAGACGAGCGCCTCGTGGAGGGCGGCCTCGCTCGCGAGCACGTCGTGGAGCGTCGGCCCGGAGAGAACGTCGACCATCGCACCGAGATTCGCCATCGCGAGGTCGGCATCGACGACGATCGTGTCGTGGCCCGCCGCGCGCAGCGCCGCGCCGAGGTTGATCGCGGAGGTGGTCTTGCCGACGCCGCCCTTGCCGCCCGCCACCGCATAGACGTGGCCGCTCATGGCCGTGCTATCCACGAGCAGCCACATAAAACTGCCCGCGCAATCGGGGCTGTCAAAGGGTACTTATCAGCAAGGGCGGTAGTATACCTCAATGAGTACCTCGCAAACCGAACAGTCGGACCGGAAGAAATACGATTTTTCACGGTTCCAGTAATACAATGTATTACCCGCGTAGATGTTTCAGAACCGGAATTAAGCTGAGCTCTCTTCAACCTGTATCTTCACTTCGGCACCAGTAAAGTACTTATAAGCTGCATAGACAGCGTTTGCGATACCAACGGTCCACCAACCCAAAAAGACGAGCACGATGAGATGCATTCCTCCAGAACCCCAGTCTTTTTCTTTCATCATCGTACTGTTCTCTCCCTGTTCCTTGATGCGGTAACCTTGTGTCACAAAGTCATCAATGACTTTCTCCATTTCTCGCTGATCATCAACTCGCCTGATTCGAGCCATGAATCACGTGTCGACATCCTATGTATTAACAGTTTTGGGAAAGAGGCCGTTGTATGATGTTATGTAATATCACTAGACGTCAATGTTTTCGATGAATAGTACTAAGTAATAGGCAGCAATCCCGGCTAAAAGTATAACAGTCGCAGGAATTGGAATGATCGGAATGCCACTTTGTGATATGAATAGCATGAACAGGGCCAAGGGGAATAAAGCGGCTAACAATATTTTCCGTTGATCTTCAACTATGTCGATGATTTCTTCTGTATCTAGAGACGACATCTCAGTTCAATACTTGTGACGGAGCGGTTGCATATAACTCTATTCATCCGGGAGATAAACAGACATTCTCTACCAGACGGCAAATATTTGGTGTGGATTCAGACATTAGGCGCTCTGGTTTGAAAGATGGTGGTGAGAAAGATTAGTTCTCCTCTTTACGGGTACTGCTGACTTCGTGATTGGCTACCGTCAAATCATAGTACATCTTCTGTCCACCTCTGGAGTGTCCTCGGCGTGGTTGGCCACTCTTTGACGCGAGAGGCAGGAACCTTTACTGTCTTGGTCACTAATTTACGCGTAGTAACCATGTCAGACGCCTCCACAAAGAGTAATACGGAAGAACACTCGGACCGGAAGAAATACGAGTTCCGGCGGGTCATCGAGGACCTGAAGGAACACGAGGGGTCGGGCACTCAGCTGGTGAGTATCTATATCACGCCCGAAGAGCAGATATCGAGCGTCGTCGCCCACGTCAACGAGGAGTATTCCGAAGCCTCGAACATCAAATCGAAGCAGACCCGAACCAACGTCCAGGACGCGCTGAAATCGATCAAGGACCGGCTGCGTTACTACGACACCTTCCCGCCCGAGAACGGCATGGCGGTGTTCAGCGGCGCGATCGATACCGGCGGCGGTCGCACCGAGATGGTCACCAGAGTGCTCGAAGACCCGCCACAGCCGATCCAATCCTCGCTCTATCGCTGCTCGTCGGAGTTCGTCACCGAACCCCTCGAAGAGATGCTCGCCGATCAGGGGCTGTTCGGACTCGTGGTGCTCGATCGGCGAGAGGCGAACGTCGGCTGGCTCCGGGGCAAGCGCATCGAGCCCGTCAAATCCGCGAGTTCGCTGGTGCCCGGCAAGCAGCGAAAGGGTGGTCAGTCCGCCCAGCGGTTCGCCCGCCTCCGGCTGGAGGCCATCGACAACTTCTATCAGGAGGTCGCGGGGATGGCGGACGACCTGATGGTGCCTGAGCGCCACGAGATCGACGGCATTCTGGTCGGGGGTCCCTCACCGACCAAGGACGAGTTCCTCGACGGCGACTACCTCCATCACGAGCTGCAGGACAAGGTGATCGGGAAGTTCGACGTCGCCTACACGGACGAATCCGGACTGTCGGATCTCGTCGATTCCGCGAGCGACGCGCTCGCCGATCAGGAGGTGATGCAGGACAAGGCGGAGATGGAGGAGTTCTTCGCCGAACTCCACGGCGGCGATCTCGCCACCTACGGGTTCGGCCCCACTCGCGAGAACCTCGTCCTCGGCTCGGTCGATCGCCTGCTCATCTCCGAAGATCTCCGCGAGGACGTGGTGAGCTACGACTGTCCGGAGGGCCACACCGACCACGAACTGGTCGGTCAGCGGGCCGAGACGCCCGATCACACCTGCGAGCAGTGTGGGAGCGAGCCCGTCGAGGTCGAGCGCGAGGACGTCATCGACCATCTCATCTCGATCGCCGAACAGCGCGGCACCGAGACGCGGTTCATCTCCTCGGATTTCGAAAAGGGCGAGCAGCTGCTCGACGCCTTCGGTGGCATCGCCGGTATCCTGCGATACTCGACAGGTGTCTAACGATTTCTGACGGAAAGTGGGGTTGAACTCCGAAAACACCACTACGTCGATCGCATTTTGAATAGTAAGATATTGATCGTTCCTATTGGACAATATGAACGGCAGCGTCCAGCGTGGAAGGAACTATATACCGTCGGCGACGCAGTGATTGGTAGCGACAATGGTCTCGCCCGGTACACTCACGGCGCTCACGGCGCTCGCGGATGGCTCGCAGGCCGAGTACGAACCGACGATCGATACGGAGACGGGCGGGGTGAGCTATCCCGACGCCGAAATGCGCCTCGATGCGGGCGATCCGAACGCCTTCGAACTGCTCGAATCGCTCGCCAAACGCGGGGTTCTGGGCAAGACGTTCGAGGAGAAGGTGTATCTCTGCCCCGGCTGCGGGGCCGAAGGGATGGCCTACACCACCGCCTGTCCGAGCTGCGGCTCGGCCCACACCGTCGAGACCGAGCTGTTCGAGCACCTCTCGTGTGGTCACATTGCCGCCCGCGAGGCGTTCGAGGCCGGCCCCGACGAGTACGTCTGTCCCGACTGCGAGGCCCATCTCGACTCGCTCGACGAGATCGAGAGCGGTCATCGCCACGTCTGCCAGGACTGTGGCTCGTACGCCGAACAGCCCGAACACGGCCTGCGCTGTCGTGACTGCGGCGATATCTACACGCCGGGCGACGCGACCGAGCGCGTGCTCTGTCGGTACGCGCTGACCGACGAGGGGATCCGTTGGGTGGAGGCACAGCTCGCCGCTCGCGAGTCGATGGTCGAGACGCTCGAAGAGCGCGGGTTCGACGCACGCGCGAACACGACCGTGACCACCGATCGGGGCGATCAGCCCGTCCACGTCTACGGCGAGGACGAACTGCTCGACAGTCGCGTCGTGGCGGCGATCCACGAACGGCCCGGGCGGGAGGCCGCGTCCCAGCTGCGCGACGTCGCGGCCGCCGTCGACGCGCGGCCGTATCTCGTGACGACGCTCGGTTCCGTCGAGAAGGACGTCGTCTCGATCGCCGAAGGGGCCGACATGCGGATTCTCAGCGCCGACACCGAGGGGAGTCTCAGCAACGATTATCAGATCACCGAGGGGAAGCGCACGTCGCCGTCACTGGTACAGCGCATCGCCTCGGCGGTCAGACAGCCCTAGCCGCGCAACTGCGCCACCTGTCGGCGACGCGTCGCGAGATCGGTTTTCGGATCGAGCGTCGGATCGTTTGCCAGTCTATCGATGACGAGCAGCGGGTCCGTACCGGCCTGCTCGACCCGTTCGAGCAGCGTCTCGACGGTCTCGCGGTGGAGCACGAGCGAATCGAGCAGCCCGACCGCGAGCGCCATCGGCACCGCCGCCGCGCCGGTCGGGAACCCGTCGCTCACGGCCGTGAAATCGGGGTTCGGATCGCTCTTCTCGGCAGCGTGGAGCGCGAGACAGCGCGTACAGAGCGCGGCTGCGGATTCGTCGAGTGCATCGAGTTCGTCGGGAACCGCGAACGCGACCGTGGCGGCCCCGCAGTCGGGACAGTCCATGCTTGGCGCAGGCGATCCGTCGTGAAAAGCCTGCCCGGCGGTGGGTGCGGCCAGCGGTTGCGGCGGTTTGCGGTCGCGGCGCGGTCAGCAGTGCGACGGCGGTGCCTGGAGGATGAAGGGCGAAGGAGCGAAGCGACTGAGGGCTTCTGCGGTGCTGTGCAGTCGCTGTGCGGAAGGGATCAGCATCCGCGCGAGTGAAACGAGCGCGGTTCACCGCGAACGAGCCGCAGGCGAGTGAGCGGTTGTTTTTAGTCCAGGTTTTTACAAGCGGGGGTCGCCGCAGGCGACCCTCCGCAGTAAAAAAGTGGGTTTTAGTCGTCAGCCGGGGCCGCAGCGCCGGAGCCGCTCTGCTGTGCTTTGGTGTGGGGCAGCTTGCCACCGTCGGCGAGGATCTCGCGTTCGCGTTCGGAGGCGTCGAGCAGACCGGTGGTTTCCCAGTCGTCGTTCACGCGGACCGTGAACTCCTCCTGGCCGGAGCGGACGGCCTCTTCGACGTCGTCGACGATCTCGATGTCGTCGCCCTCTGCGATGTTCTCCTGTGCGTCGGCGTCGATCTCCAGGGGCAGGAGGCCGAAGTTGAAGAGGTTCGCCTTGTGGATGCGGGCGAAGCTCTGTGCGAGGACGCCCTCGACGCCGAGATACATCGGGCAGAGAGCGGCGTGCTCGCGCGAGGAGCCCTGACCGTAGTTCTCGCCGGCGACGAGGAAGCCGCCGTCGGCGTCGAGCGCGCGCTGTGCGAACTCGTCGTCGACGCGCGAGAGGGTGAACTCGCTCAGTTTGGGGATGTTCGACCGGTACATCAGGATGTCCTGCGTGGCAGGGATGATGTGGTCGGTCGTGATGTTGTCGCCCATCTTGAGTAGCGCCGAGCCCTCGAGGTGAGCGTCGAGCGGGTCCTTCAGGGGCACGTCGCTGATGTTCGGCCCTTTCACGAGCCCGTCGTCGACGGACTCGTCGGGGGCGATGAGGTCAGCCGTCGAGCCGTCGTAGGTGTCGGCCATCTCGAAGCCGGGATCCTCGAGGTCGCCGAGCTCCTCGGCGAGGTCGCGCGGGTCGACGATCTCGCCGGCGAGCGCCGACGCCGTGGCGACCTCCGGCGAGCAGAGGTAGACCGAGTCGTCCTCGATGCCCGAGCGGCCCTCGAAGTTGCGGTTGAACGTCCGGAGACTCACCGAGTCGGAGGCGGGCACGTGGCCGATGCCGATGCAGGCACCACAGGTCGCCTCGGAGAAGTTGACGCCGGCAGCCATCATCTCGGCACTCCACCCCTCGCGGGCGAGCAGTTCGGAGGCCTGTTTCGAGCCGGGCGCGACGATCATCTCGGTGCGCTTGTCGATCTCGCGGCCTTCGAGCATCTTCGCGCCGGGCAGGATGTCCTCGTAGGCACCGTTGGTACACGAGCCGATGATGACCTGATCGACGTCCTCGCCGGCGACCTCGTCGACTGGCACGACGTTGTCGGGCATCGACGGCGTGGCGATGAGCGGCTCGATCTCGCTCAGATCGACCTCGATCTGGTCGTCGTATTCGGCGTCGTCGTCCGGGCCGATCTCGATGTGTTCGTCCTCGCGGCCGAGTCGCGAGAGGAACTCGTGAGTTCGGTCGTCGGTCGGGAAGATCGAGGTCGTGGCACCCAGTTCGGTGCCCATGTTGGTGATCGTGGTCCGCTCGGGCACCGAGAGGTTCGCGACACCGGGGCCGGTGTATTCGAGCACCTTGCCGACGCCGCCCTTCACGGAGAGCTCGCCGAGCAGGTGGAGGATAACGTCCTTGGCGGTCGCCCACTCGGGGAGTTCACCCTCCAGGTGGACGTTGACGACCTCGGGCATCTCGATGTAGTAGGGGCCGCCGCCCATCGCGACGGCGACGTCCAGTCCACCGGAGCCGATGGCGAGCTCGCCCATCCCGCCCGGGGTCGGGGTGTGCGAGTCGCTGCCGAGCATCGTCTTGCCGGGGGCGGCGAACCGCTCCTTGTGGACCTGGTGGCAGATGCCGTTGCCGGGGCGCGAGAAGTGTGCGCCGAAGGTGCCGGCGGCCGAGCGGAGGAAGCGGTGGTCGTCGCTGTTCTTGAAGTCGAACTGGTAGGTCTGGTGGTCGCAGTACTGGGCGGCGAGTTCGGTCTGGACCTCGTCGAGGCCGAGCGCCTCGAACTGGAGCCAGACGAGCGTGCCAGTGGTGTCCTGCGTGAGCACCTGGTCGATGTCGATACCGATCTCCTCACCGGTTTCGAGCTCCCCCTCGACCAGATGATCGTCGAGGATCTTCTCCGTCAGCGTTGTTCCCATAGCGTCGGACACTCGGCCACCCATCGGTATAAACCCCGCGCGTTTGGCACGAAAGACCACCATACTTGGTGCAAATGTTGCCATTGCGGGTGGGCGAGAACGGCGAATCGGAGATTCGTCCAGAGTGGAGGGACGGTGGCGCGCGGGAGTGCGCGAAGCGCACGACTCGTGCGAGGGATGAGTGAGCGACCGTCGGGAGCGAGCGAATCGGTTGGGGAGGTATGTGGGCGGTGGCGGTGCGGTAGCGGGTTCTCATTTGTATCGGGATTCGCGGCGGTGGTGGAGTCGGCTCCTGAGACTCAATCCACGTATCACGTCCGTTCGTCCATTTCGAGAGATCGACACGAACTGCTTCGATATGCCTTTACTCGCGACCGAAAAGCGCAGGTATGTACGAGAGCGGGGCGTTCGTCGCCGCACAGCTCGCGCCCGTCACGGACGAACAGATCCAGCCCAACGGCGTCGATCTCACCCTCGATGCCGTGTTCGAACAACAGAACGCCGGGCGTATCGGCGTCGAGGGCAAGACGGTCGGCGAACGCCGGGAGCTCGACACGGACGACACGAACAGCTACTCGCTCGCACCGGGTGGCTACGTCGCTCGCTACGCCGAGACGATCCGGGTGCCCGACGACCACGTGGGGTTCATCTATCCGCGCTCGTCGCTGATGCGCAACTCGTGTATGCTCCATACGGCCGTCTGGGACGCGGGCTACGAGGGTCGTGGCGAAGGACTCCTCGAAGTCCACCACGAGATCGAGATCGAGCGCGGCGCACGGATCGCGCAGTTCGTGCTCGCCGACGCCGATCACGATGGAACCTACGACGGCGATTACCAGGGAGAAAACATCGCGTAGCTCAGCTGTCGGACTCGTTCTGTAGCTCTTCGAGTTCGGCCTCGACCGCCGGGTCCGTCCCGTTCTCGCCGGTGTCGGCCCCGCCGTCGGCGGCGCTCGCCTCGCTCGTCTCGGCGTCGGCGCTCTCGTCGGTTGTCTCGCTCGCGGTATCGCTCGCCGACTCGTCGCTGGCCGACCCCTCGCCCATCTCGGCCTGGAGGGTTTCGAGCTCGGCGTCGACCTCGCTATCGGTGCTGAGCGAGTCGAGTTCGCGGTCGATGCTGTCCTTGTCCGAGAGCGCGTCCTCGAAGGCCCCCGACTGTTCGAGTTCGTCCATCGCCTCGGCGCGCGCCTCCATGTCCTCGGTACGCTCGTTGGCGCGTTCGATCGAGCGGCCGACGTCCTCCATCTCGTCGCCCGCACCCGTCATCGCCTCCGAGACGCGGGTGCTCGCTTCGGCGGCCTCGTAGCGTGCCTTCATCGTCTCCTTCTGGGTGCGGAACTCCTCGATCCGGCTCTGCAGGGTGTTTTTCTTCTCGACGAGCTGGTCCTGCGTGTCCTGGAGATCGGCGATCTGGCCCTCCAGATCCTCCATCTGTGTCATCTTCTGCTTTTTCTTCTCCAGAGCCTGACGGGCGAGGTCATCACGGTCCTGTCGGACCGCCTCACGGGCCTGTTCGTTGTGTTTCTCGACGTTCTCTTCGAGTCGGCGCTTCTGGATTTCGAGGCGCTTCTTCTGGGTCGTGAGATCGGCGATGCCGCTTTTGACGTCCTGGAGCTGGTCACGGAGCTGCTCGTAGGAGTAGTCGAGCTGTTCGCTCGGGTCCTCGGCATTCCCGAGGATGGCGTTCAACCGCGACCGGATGACGTACGACGCGCGCGAGAGGATTCCCATGACGGCTCCTAGTGGGCCGCTATCTTAAAACACCTACCACCGCAACGGCGAGCGATGGACGTCGTACTACCCGGTGGCCGGGACGTCCGTGGCACGCTCGACGAACCGGACGAGCCACGCGAGCCGGAGACGATCGTCGTCGCCTGCCCGCCACATCCCCAGCAGGGCGGCACGCGTTCGGATCGGCGACTCACAGCCGTGAGCGACGCACTCGGCGAGCGGGGAATCGCCTGCGTTCGCTTCGACTACGGCGCGTGGGACGAAGGTCGGGCCGAACAGGAAGACGTGAAAAACGCCATCCGCTGGGCGCACGGGCGGTTCGCCCGGGTGGGACTGTTCGGGTTCAGTTTCGGCGCGACGATGGCGCTGTGTGCGGCCGCCGACAGCGAGGTGTGGGCGGTGTGTGCGCTCGCACCCGACAGCGGCGAGGCGATGGCCGCGGATGCAGACGCGGTGGCCGCACTCGACGAAATCGGGAGCCCTGCGAGAGTTCTCGCCGCCGAACGCGATTCGACTGCCGATTGGGAACCAGTCGTCGAGCGCGCCCGCGAGAACGGGATCGGGGTGATCGAACTACCAGCCGATCACTTCTTCGTCGGCCAGTCAGAGACGGTGGCCGAGCGGGTCGCGACGTTCTTCGACGGACAGTGGTGACGCACGGAATACTCGATGACTCGTCGGCAGTCTCGCGGCGACCAGACCCGTCCGCAGTGGTCACGTCGGGTTCGACGAGCTGTTGAGTCGCTCGTACTCGCCGCTCTCGTAGGCCGCACGCCACATCACGATGACTGCACGAGTCACGAGCGACACTTCCTCGACGCGGATGCAGGAGGGTTCGGCGGCAGCGGTCGGGGCCTTCAGTGGTGAGCCGAGTGAATCGAGGCGATCCTCGCCGGACTCCGAAGAGTCCGGCGGAGGGTGAAAGTGTGCTTCGGGGGAGTGGGTGTTGGGATGGCGATCGAACCGCCAGTTCACGCCGTCGCTGTCGACGTAATGGAACGAGTAGTTGTCGAGTTCGCTCCACTGGATATCGAACCTTGCGGTGTCGGCATCGTCGAAACCATCGGCGAGTTCGATGGAGAGTTCGGTGGGGTCGATCGGGTCGTCGTAGCCGGTGTCGGTCACCAGCGGTTCCAGCTCCACCCAGAGATTGCGGATCCGTCTGAGCGCCGGAAGGGAGATCGCGCCGAACTCGCCAGTCCGGTCCGACTCAGTCATGCGGTGAGCTGCTCGCTGGCCTCGTCGTAGGCGAGCGCCGCCTGGGCGACGGCGAGGTTCCGGCGGGTGGTCTTCCACGACGTGACGTCCGCCCAACCCTCGGTATCCGCGCCCGAGAGCTGGCGAGCGAGTTCCTCCGGAGAGATCGTGTCGTGGGCGTCCTCGTACTCGTGGATCGTCGTCTTCATCCGTTCGATCCCGTCGAGCAGCTCCTCGCGATCGGCCCGCTCGCGGAGATCGTGGATCCGACTCAGCAGCACCTGATCCTCGTCGCGCTTGTAGCGAGTCGTCCGGCCGTTCTGGTCAGTCGCTGCGAAGCCCGTGTTCACGAGCGCTTTGCAGTGACGCCGCGCAGTGGGTTCGCTCACGAGCGCGCGCTCGGCGATGGTCGCTGCCGACGCGCCCTCGCGGGTGGTCTCGACGACCTCGTACACCCGCTCGAACGGCGTCGTCTCGTCGGTCCACTGCTCGCGGACGTGCTCGTTGACGTCGTCCCACCCCTCTTGCTCGGTCATCGTGTACTCTACGACGCCGAGACACAAATGATTTTCTGAGAAAAACAGAGTTTCTCAAGTCGATCAGGCATTCTGTCAGAACAATGAATAACGAAATCCAGTTTCGTCCTGTATATTTTTTATACCCTCTTTGTGGCGGATGTTTTATATCTAACGGAATGATGAATCATAGCAATAGACAAAGAAGGCCGGACTAGGAGAAGACGAATGGAAACGATGAGATGATCGGTACGCGTTGGTAGCTCCGAAACGTCTTTCCCTACCGGTTGCTCACCGTTGCTATGCCGACCGATTCGGGTCCCGCCTCGGGACCGAAGTTCGTTTTCGTCACAGGTGGTGTAATGAGCGGCCTCGGAAAGGGGATCACGGCCGCGAGTACGGGTCGATTGCTCGAAAACGCCGGATTCGACGTGACGGCAGTAAAGATCGACCCCTATCTCAACGTCGATGCCGGGACGATGAACCCCTACCAGCACGGCGAGGTCTACGTGCTCAAGGACGGCGGCGAGGTCGACCTCGATCTCGGCAACTACGAACGGTTCCTCGACGCGGACATGACGTTCGATCAGAATATCACGACCGGCAAGCTCTACAAGAACGTCATCGAGAAGGAGCGCGCCGGCGACTATCTCGGGAAGACGGTCCAGATCATCCCGCACATCACCGACGACATCAAGCGCCGGATTCGGGACGCCGCGGCGGGCCACGACGTCTGTCTCATCGAGGTCGGCGGCACGGTCGGCGACATCGAGGGCGGCCCGTACTACGAGGCCATCCGGCAGTTCGCCCACGAAGAACGCGATGAGGACGTTCTGCTCACCCACGTCACCCTCGTTCCGTACTCGAAAAACGGCGAGCAGAAGACCAAACCCACCCAGCACAGCGTGAAGGAACTCCGTTCGATCGGACTCCAGCCGGACGTCCTCGTCGGGCGCTGTGAGGACGAACTCGACGCCGACACGAAGGAGAAGATCGCGCTGTTCTGCGACGTGCCGACCGACGCGGTGTTCTCGAATCCCGACGTCGAGGACATCTACCACGTGCCGCTGGTGGTCGAGGAGGAGGGGCTCGACGAGTACGTGATGGACAGGTTAGGGCTCGCCGACGACGCCCGGCCGAAAGCCGAACGCGCGAGCCAGTGGCGCGACATCGTGACCCGCGAGCAGTCCGGGACCGTCACCGTCGCACTCGTCGGCAAATACGCGCTTGAAGACGCCTACCTCTCGATCCACGAGGCGCTCAAACACGCGGGGCTCGAACACAGTACCGACGTCGAGGTGCTCTGGGTCGACGCCGAGGAGATGGCGAACACTCACGAACAGCGCCTTCGCGAGGCCGACGGCATCGTCGTGCCGGGCGGGTTCGGCACGCGCGGCACGACCGAGAAGATCGCCGCCGCGCGCTACGCCCGCGAGAACGACGTCCCCTTCCTCGGGCTCTGTCTCGGCTTTCAGATGGCCGTCATCGAGTACGCCAGAAACGTCTGCGGGCTCGACGACGCACATTCGACGGAGATGGAGGCCGAGACGCCCCACCCGGTCATCGGCCTGTTGCCCGAACAGTACGACGTCGAGGATCTCGGCGGGACGATGCGCCTCGGCGCGCACGAAACCGACATCCAGGACGGAACGCTCGCAGCCGATCTCTACGGCAAGCACTGTACCGAACGCCACCGCCACCGCTACGAGGTCAACCCCGAATACATCGAGGAGCTGGAGTCGGCCGGCCTCCGGTTCTCGGGCCGGGCGAACAACCGGATGGAGATCCTCGAACTGCCGGACCATCCGTTCTTCTTCGGCACGCAGTTCCATCCCGAGTTCCGCTCGCGACCCCAGCGAGCGAGCCCACCCTTCGTGGGCTTTCTCGACGCCGCGATCGACGAACGCGAGCGGCCGGTCAGCGAGGTGGAAGCCTGATGGTCGAAGTAGAGCAGTTCATCGACGAGGCGATCGCCGAGATCGACGAGCAGGTCGGCGATGCGGACGCCATCATCGCCCTCTCGGGTGGCGTCGACTCCTCGGTGGCGGCCGCGCTCGCCTACGAGGCGCTCGGCGATCAGCTGACCCCGGTCTACGTCGACACCGGACTGATGCGCAAGGGCGAGACCGAACAGGTCGAGGAGACCTTCTCCTACATGGAGGGGCTCCGGATCGTCGACGCCCACGAGCGGTTCCTCGACGAGCTCTCGGGAGTGACGGACCCCGAGGAGAAACGCGCGATCGTCGGCGAGCGGTTCATCCGCGAGTTCGAGCGCGAGGCGCGCGAGGCCGACGCGGAGTATCTCGTCCAGGGGACGATCTACCCCGATCGCATCGAGAGCGAGGGTGGAATCAAATCCCATCACAACGTCGGCGGACTGCCCGAGGTCGTCGACTTCTCGGGCATCGTCGAGCCCGTGCGCGAACTCTACAAGGACGAGGTCCGCGAGGTCGCCCGCGCGCTCGACCTCGACGCGCTGGTCGCCGAGCGGATGCCGTTCCCCGGTCCGGGGCTCGCGGTCAGAGTGCTCGGCGAAGTCACCGAGGAGAAGCTGCAGGTGGCACGCGAGGCGACGCACATCGTCGAGGAGGAGTTGGAGGAGTACGATCCGTGGCAGGCGCTCGCGGCGGTCATCGGCAAGGCCACGGGCGTGAAAGGTGACAACCGCGTCCACGGCTGGGTCGTTTCGGTCCGCGCGGTGGAGTCGCGCGACGGGATGACCGCCCGCGCCCAGGAACTTGACTGGGCGACGCTCCAGCGCCTCCAGAGCCGGATCACCGGCTCCCTGGAGAACGTCTCCCGGGTCGTCTACGACGTCACGCACAAACCGCCCGCGACGATCGAGTACGAGTAGCGTACCGTCCACATGACGATACGCACCGCTCGATTCTGTCCGGACTGTGGAACCCCACTCGACCCGCAACAGTTCGAAGGTCGACAGAGACGGTACTGTCCGGACTGTGGACAGCTGATCTTCCAGCAGCCGATACCTGCAGCCGGAATCGCAGTCGTCGACGAGGGAAGTGTCCTTCTCATTCGGCGAACGGGACCGCCCCATGCGGGTTCGTGGGCGATTCCTGGAGGCGTCATGGAGCACGACGAAAGAGCCGAAGAGACGGCGGTCCGGGAACTCGAAGAGGAGACGAATATCGTGGCATCGTCGTCCGATCTCGTGCTTTTCGATACGTGGCAACAGGAACTCCAGATGAAAACGTGTACTCCGTTACGGTCGGCTATGCCGTTTCACTGGCCGAGACGACCAGCGAGCCGAAAGCAGGATCGGACGCGGAAGCGGTACAGTTCTGGCAACTCGAAGGAGACATGAACGGGACGTTGCGACCTGGAGAGGTACGAAGAATGAAACGAGCAATCGAGGCGGTGTGAGATGAGTGAGATCAAGGCTGTTTTCGTCGGCCCCGACCCCGAAGGACTCGGCGATGCACTCAAATCGGAGGGGTTCGACGTGACACGCATCGACGGTATCGCCAACGGGTCAGCGCTCGAAGAGGCCGGTATCGACGCGGCCGAGCTGTACGTGCTCACCGATGTCGGCCAGGCGACCTCGATCCCGGTCGCCGTCGACCGCGCCGGCGAGCTCCACGTCGTCGTCTACACGCGCGAGTCGTTACCCGAGTTCGCCAAGGGTCAGGCCGACCTGCTGCTCGACCCCGCGCTGTTCGATCCCGAAACGGTCGCCGAGGAGCTCACCGGAACGACGCGATGACGTCCGCGGCGCTCTCGTTCCCGTCGACACAGCGCTCGTTGTAGGTCTCCATGAACTCGCGGGCGATGTCGATCGCGCTGTCGCGACCATCGATCCCCTCGCGAACCGGTTCGGTCATCTCGCGGTCCTCGTCGACGACGTTGAGCCGCCAGACGTCCTGGTCCGTGTCGGCGGTGTTCGTCGCCGGCTGGATGTGAACCTCGATTCCGTCACGCTCGTAGCGGATCGGCTGCTGTGGGTTGTACTGGCCGGCCTGTGCGTCGGTGTCGGGTTGCTCCCAGCCATCAGGGAGTTCGTCACCGTTGGTCATGCGAGACCTTAGCATCTGGATCGGTAAAATTCCTCAGTTGGCGGCGAGGTCGGCGAGGCGCTCGTCGCCACCTCGGCAGAAGGGCACGCCGTGGCCCATGCCGAGCGCATCGAATGCCGGCGCGCGCTCGACGAGCGATCGGATGCTCGTGGCGACTGCGATGGTATCGTAGCTCACGAGCCACGAAGAGGGCGCGAGCGCACCGCGATCCTCGAAGACGAGATCGCCGAGAAAGCCCGCTGAGCGCTCCTCGCTCACGAACGCGGTGTGGCCAGGCGTGTGTCCCGGCGTGTGATAGGCCGTGAACGAGCCCACCTGCTCGCCGTCGGCGATCGGTTCGATCGAACAGTCCGGCGTGCGCACGAACGGTCCCGAAACGCGCTGGAGCAACCCCTTGTGGTTCGAGAACGGTGGTTTCCGCTCGCCGGTGAGGACGGCAGCGTCGGCCGCGCCGGCACGGATCGTCGCATCGAGATCCGGAAGCCGCGCGAGCGCGCCGGCGTGGTCGAAATCGTAGTGCGTGAGCAGGACGCGCTCGACGTCCCCGACCGTGTGGCCGGCGTCCGCGATGCCGGCTTCGATGGCGTGGGCGTCGAACGGCGTGCCGGCATCGACGAGCGTGAGTACGTCGTCTTCGACGAGATAGGCGTTCACGCCGGTCAGTTCGAACCAGTGGATGCCCTCGGCGAGCTCGGTTGCCATGTGGGGACGAGGAGCGCGACGGAGGAAAGCATCAGGGGTGATCGGAAGAAAAGAGGGAGGGAGAGGGGAGGAAACTCAGAACGGCAGTCGTGCGCGGAGGAAACTCGACGCGGTGCGCGAGATGGATGGTCGCCGGATGGCGCGCAGCTCCTCGTCGGTGAGTTCGAAGTCGAACACCTGGAGGTTGGCTTCGAGATGCGCGGGACTCGTCGATTTCGGGATCGTCGAGACGTTGTCCTGTTGGACCAGCCAGCGGAGCGCGACCTGTGCGGGGGTCTTGTCGTAGCGCGTGCCGATCTCCGCGAGGAGGTCGTCGTTCACCGCGCCGCCGTGAGCCAGCGGGCTGTAAGCCGTCAGCATGAGATCGTTGATCTGGCAGTAATCGACCAGCGTCGACTGATCCCAGAAGGGGTGGTACTGCACCTGGTCGGTGAGGATCGACGCGTCAGCGTGCTCGCGGGCGGCGTGGAGGCGCGAGAGGCCGAAGTTCGAAACGCCGATATGGTCGACGAGTCCGTCATCGACGAGGTCGTCCATCGCGCCGATCGTCTCTTCGAGCGGTGTGCCGGTGTTCGGCTGGTGAATGAGCAGCAGGTCCACGTAGTCGGTTTCGAGCTTCCGGAGGCTCGCGCGCGTCGACTCTACGACGGAATCGTGATCGCGGTTCGACGAGCCGAGCTTCGTCGTCAGGAACAGTTCGTCACGATCGACGCCGGATTCGGCGATGGCCGCGCCGACCTGGCGCTCGTTGCCGTAGGCCTGGGCGGTGTCGACGTGGCGATAGCCCAGTTCGAGCGCCGTCGCCACGGCACGCCGGCAGGTCGGCCCCTCCATTCGCCACGTGCCGATCCCGAGCGCCGGGATTTCCGTGTCCTGAACGGTAACGTACTCCATACTGGGGTGGGGGACGGAAAGCGTAAAACACTCCCGCCTTGTGTCATTAGGTATCTTTAGCACCTTTTGATTGTCTATTTGTCATTTATCGACGGGCGAATTTATGATTCAAAAATTTGACCTCTTGTTTTGAAATGCTAGCAATCTATTTAGTGTAGAACCTCACCAACATGACTATGACCCGTGCAGAAAACGCTGGACTGATCGACGATTTCGGAGAGTTCTATCGCGACTACTACTCTGACGAGATCGATGAGCTCGCTCGGCAGTATCCCAACGAACAGCGATCACTCTTCATCGACTGGGACGATCTCTACCAGTTCGACCCGGATCTCGCTGATGACTACCGCTCGCAGCCGGCACAGCTACAGGAGTACGCCGAAGAGGCACTCCGGCTGTACGACCTGCCAGTTGACGTGGGACTCGGGCGCGCACACGTCCGAATTAGGGGCCTCCACGAGACCACCGAAATCCGGAAGATTCGCGCGCGTCACCGCGGTCAGCTTCTCTCGATTCAGGGGATAGTACAGAACGCGACCGAGGTTAGCCCGAAGATCACCGAAGCCGCCTTTGAGTGCCAGCGCTGCGGGACGCTGACTCGGATTCCACAGACAGACGGCGGTTTTCAGGAACCCCACAAGTGTCAAGGCTGCGAGCGCCAGGGCCCCTTCAACATCAATTTCGAGCAATCGGAGTTCGTCGACACCCAGACGATTCAGCTCTTCGACGATCCAGAGAGTCATTCCAATGGAAGGTTCCCGCAAGAAATTGAAGTCCATCTTGAGGACGACATCACAGGCGAGACCGTGGCTGGCGACAGGATTCGAGCAAATGGTGTCCTCTACCTCGACCAAGAGAAGGACGGCAATCGAGGCAGCGTGCTCTGTTGATCGACAGACAGCGAAGGGGTGGGGTAGCTGAATACAACTCTTAGCGGCTCTAACCAATGATTCGACGTGACACACGATGCAAAAACATAGATTTGCGGTTGGGTTAGAATTAACAGATTTGATAAAGATCGGCGGATGGATCGGCGTATCGCTGGTGATGCCTCTCAGACCATCTGACAGAGAAAGAGCGGGCGGCGGCGTTAGCCGACCGCCCGCGAGAGGTTATGGATTATGCACTTCCGAGTCAGCTCTCGAAATTGCCCGTGCCACGTCCTTGTGTGGAGATTTTCGCCATCATCTGCCTTCAGCATCGAAAAGACGGTTTCGCTCATTGACCGCTGATTGTAGAGGTCATCGTCGATCCGGGCGTTGTGAGCCTTCTGCAACGGGGATTGCTCACAGTGCTTGATGACCGGACGCGTGGCTTCTTTCCGACACTTCTCTCGAAGCTCTTTCCACGAGTACATCTTATCCGCGAGGAGTTCCCGCAGGTCTCCGGCGTTCCGCCGGAAGACCTGCAACCCGATATGCCCGTCGTAGGCCTTCTTCGTCGTGAAATGAACGTCCCTGATCACCAACGACTCCGTGTCAACCAGAACCGTGGTTTTCATCGCCTGAAACGAGTAATCCGCCCGCTTGCGGTAATGATGGCTTGCCTGACCACGCTGGAAGCCGCTGGCATCGATTGCTCCAGTTCCCGAGAAGCCAGCCTGCTCCGCCGTTCTGCGGAGCAGGCTGCGGAGCGTCCGCATCGAGATCTCCTTCTCCCAATTGCAGAACGACGTGTGATCCGGCGACTTCTCCAACCCGAACACGTCGAGAATCCCGGGCATCTCGTTGAGATAATCTTCGAGATGACGGAGCGGCTTTCCGATGTCTTCGCGCAGAAGCAGTAACGCGATTTTGTTCCACTCAGCGTGCTCGCCGTCGCCGTCGCCGTCTTCGTCGGCGACGGCAGGCGCGTCTGGATCCTCCACGTGTTCTTTGGCAAGTTTTCGATACTTCTTCGCGCGTTGTCGTAACCGCTCCATACCGCAAGAGGGCGTCCAATTCCCCTGAACTCAACGATAGAATCGCCAGACGGAACCGGCGATCAACAGAGCAAGGCAGCGCGGTCTTCGGGCACTATATGGGCGGAATTTCGGTTGAACCTCTCGAACGCAAACGGTCAGCTGAAAGTCAGAATCAGGCGGCGTCAATCGTAGATCTCGACACCTACATAGACCTCGCCGCTACCGCTATCAGCACTCTTCCCGGTGATGCTCGTGAGGAGGAAACAAAAGCCAAGTTGATCACACCGTTCGTTGAGGCGCTCGGGTGGAACAAATACGATGGAACAGAAGTCCGCCTCGAATACACGGACTCGATGACATCGCTCCGTCCAGACTATGCGCTTTTCGGGCCGGAGTCAGAGACCCCCGACGTGATCGTTGAGGCCAAACAACTCAGTACAGATCTCGACAAAGGGGAACAGCAATTGTGCAACTACTTGCGTGTTTTCGCCGCAAAGTGGGGCATCCTGACTAACGGTAAAGAGTTCTACGTGTACCGCCACGGCAGCGACAACGACCTTCCAGAGAAGCTCGTAGAGATGCAGGTGAAAGACCTTTCGCAGGCGAATATCGTGGATTCGCTACGACGAAGCGCCTTCTACGACTAATCGATACTCGACCCCATACGAGGCGATAGGATGGTCCATTCCATAGTACCTCCACGAACTCCGCGGCATCAATATGATTCACTGTTAGTCGTCCACTACTCCATTGGCTCACTGTCCGAAACAGCTACGGCGTTCGCCCCTGTCGTCGAGATATGCTCGACCAATATCCCGATCTCGACCCCGAGGCGGGCGAGGTGCTGACCGAGGAACTCCACGCGAGCGACGACGTGCTCGTGAAGGCGTTCGCGCTCGGTCCCGACGCGGAGATCGAACCGCACGAACACGAGGGGGCGACCAACGTCTTCCACGTCCTGAAGGGCAGCGTCGTCGTGACTCGTGACGACGAGGAAGCAACCGTCACCGCACCGGGCATCGTCGCGAACGAGCGCGGCGCGGTCCACGGCGCGCGCAACGAGGACGAAGAGCTGGCGGTGCTCACCGCGAGTCTCTGTCCGCTGCCGTCGTAGCTACTCGTCCACGTCGTCTTCGTCCGTTTCGTCCGCCGCATCGGCATCGCCGTCGGCCTCGTCGTTCGTCGTGCGTCCGGCGAGCCCGGCGAGGTGGGCCGCCTCCTCGGTGATGATCCCCGCGCCGAGACGGGCGGCGTTCTCGCTACCGGGCAGGCAGAAGACGGGGACGCCGTCGACGACGCCGCCGGTGGCACGAGTGGCGACGACGCGCGTGCCGATCTCGTCGCGCGAGCGCGCGCGGAACAGTTCGCCGAAGCCCGGGAGTTCCTTCGAGAACAACGGCTGGACCGCCTCGATCGTCACGTCGTCGGGCGTCACGCCCGTACCGCCGGTGGTGACGATACAGTCGACGTCCTCGCGGCCGGCAAGCGCGTCGACCGTCCCCTGGACCGTGTCGTACTCGTCGGGGACAAGCTCGCGCGTCGGCACCTTGTCGTCCTCCTCGACGGCCGCAGCGATGGCATCACCAGCCGGATCGTCGTCGAGCGTCCGCGAGGTCGAGATCGTGACGACGGCGATGCCGACCGGCCCGAACTCGTGTTCGTGGGCGTGGACCGCCTCGTCCCCGTGATCGTGATGGTCATGCCCATCCGAACCGTCCTCGTCGTGTGAATCAGCCATGTGGGAGGGCGGAGTGCCCGGGACAAAACTCCCCATGCTTTTGGTCGTGCCGACCCTCGAATCGGGCATGTACCACGGCACGCCGGGCCGACGGGGCGGGCCGCGATGAGCGACGACGGCTACGTCCACGACCCGGAGGCGTTCGACGACGACCGTCCGCGCAGCGAGTACGACGAGGCCCGCGCCCGCGCCGCCGACCAGGAGTTCGACTGGCGCGGCTGGGTGCTCGTCGGCATCATCGTCGTCGCCTTCCTGGTCGTCCCCGGGCTGATTCTCGCACTCCCGCACGCCGGCGGGCTGCTCGCCGCGGTCGGGCTGACGTGGCGCGACACCTTCCTCGTGCTCCCGCTCGCGCCCGCGGTCGCGCTCGGCATCGCCGCGATCTGGGCCACCGCACGCGCCTAACCGATCACACGAAACATCGAAGAACGACGTCGCTGTACGGTCGGCGCGCGGGAGCGCCCGGAGGGTGCGACTCGCGCGAGGGATGAGTGAGCGACCGGAGGGAGCGAGCGAATCGGCTGGGGAGGCGTGTGGCTTGCGGTCCTCATTTGTGTCAGGATAGAGGTGGTTGGAGAGCCAGCAACGACTATCGAGACATCCGCCGGGAGCAACAGCGAAAATCGACGCACTGGCGCGACGACCGGTTCGTCATTCCACCGGGACTTCGACGAGCGACATCTCGTCGCCCGGAACGACGGTTTCGAGCGTCTCGCCCAGCTCGTCCCAGCTCTCCGGACGGTACGCGTCGATGCCGAAGCTCTCCGCGAAGGTGACGAAATCGGGGTTCGTGAGAGCGGTCCCGGTATGCTCGCCGCGGTGATCCTCCTGCTTTGCCGAGATGAGACCGTAATCGTCGTCGGTGAACAGCAAGATTGTGAACCCACAGCCCAGTCGAGTGGCGGTCTCGATCTCGGCGGCGTTCATCAGGAAGCCACCGTCGCCGGTGGCGGCCACCACATTGGAATCGACGGCGAGGTCGGCGGCCACCGCGCCCGGGACGGCGATCCCCATTGTCGCCAAGCCATTGGAGATGATGCAGGTGTTCGGCTCGTCGGTCGGGAAGTTCTGGGCGATCGCCATCTTGTGGTTGCCCGTGTCCGAGACGAGGACGTCCTCGTCAGCCATCGCATCCCGAAGGAGGGGGAGCGTGCGGCGAATCGAGAAGTGTTCGTCGGGGTCGGGGCGGCGCGTCACGTCCGCGACGATCGACTCGCGGAGGTCGGCGTACCAGTCGGTATCGGTCTCGATCGTCGTGTCGGTTCGCTGGATCGCGCGCAGCCCCGCCGAAACGTCCGCGACGACCTCGACCTGTGGGTTGTAGTGGGCGTAGACCTCCGCCGGCTCGAAATCGAGATGGATGATGCGCTTTTCCTGGTGTGGGTTCCAGTTCTCGGGATCGTGCTCGGCGATGTCGTAGCCGACGGCAAGGACGACATCCGCTCGATCGATGGCGCTCGCGGCCTGACCGTCCGCACCGGAATCGAGCGTCAACAGTGAATGATCGTCGGCGTCCGAGACTGCGCCCTTGCCCATGTAGGTCGCCACGACGGGGATATCGGTCTCGGCGACGAACGAGCGCAGGCGTTCCGACGATCGAGTGCGGATGCCGCCGTTGCCCGCCAGCACGATCGGGCGGTCGGCGTCGGCGAGCAGCGCCGCGGCGCGCTCGATCGCCTTCCCGTCGGGGCTCGGTCGGCGCACCCGATTGCGCGACGGGAGCGGTCGGTGGTCGGTGTCGGTGGCTGCGACGTCCTCGGGGAATTCGAGATGGGTCGCACCGGGTTTCTCGTGTTCGGCGAGTTTGAACGCCTTGCGCACCGATTCGTTGACGATCTCCGGATCGGAGATCCGCGTGTTCCACTTCGTGATCGGCGCGAACAGGTTGACGACGTCGAGGTTCTGGTGGCTCTCCTTGTGGAGGCGTTCGAGTCCGCCCTGACCGGTGATGGCGACGACCGGGCTCTTGTCGAGGTGGGCGTCGGCGACACCGGTCAGGAGGTTCGTCGCACCTGGTCCCAGAGTGCTGAGACAGACGCCGGCATCGCCCGTGAGCCGGCCGTGGACGTCGGCCATGAAGGCCGCGCCCTGTTCGTGGCGGACGGGAACGAACTCGATCGTCGAATCGCGCAGCGAGAAGAGGATCTCCTCCAGCTCCTCGCCCGGCAGGCCGAAGACGTACTCGACGCCCTCGACTTCGAGACTCTCGACGAGCAGGTCGGCAGCGTTCATGCCGGCGGGACGCACCCGCCGCACATCATTCCACCGGCGCTCGCGTGGTCGGTGGCCGGGGAAAGCTTTTGCGCCCATCGGTGATAGAACAAGCATGACGACCACCGAGGAGCTGGCCGACTTCGTTGGCGACGTCGCCTACGACGAGTTCTCCGACGACGTACGCGAAGAGCTCAAAAAGCGCGTGCTCGACTCCGTGGGAATCGCGGTCGGCGCGCTCGGGGCCGACGCGACCGAGAGCGTCCGCGAGACGGTCGAAGAGACCGCCGGCGGCGATGCGGCCCGCCTCTGGGGGACTGACGGGCGCGCCAGCCCGACCGGTGCGGCGACGTACAACACCAGCCTCACGCGCTATCTCGACTTCATGGACTCGTTTCTCGCACCGGGCGAGACGCCACACCCGAGCGACAACATCGGGAGCCTGATCGCCTGCGGCGAACACGCCGACGCCTCTGGTACTCAGCTCATCGAGGCCGTGGGGACGAGCTACGAGATACAGGGCGAGCTCGCCTGGAACGCACCCGTGCGCGATCGTGGCTACGATCACGTGACCCACACCGTGATCTCGGCGGCCGCCGGCACAGGAAAAATCCTCGGACTCGATCACGAGCAGCTCCGCAACGCGGTCGGCATCGCCGGCACCGCGCACAACGCGCTGCGCGTCACCCGGACAGGCGGAATCAACGAGTGGAAGGGGATCGCAAGTGCGAACGCCGCCCGGAACGCCGTCTATTCGGCGCTGCTCGCGCGAAACGGGATGGAAGGGCCCGTCAACCTCTTCGAGGGCCAGAAAGGCTGGAAACAGATCATCTCGGGCGACTTTTCGGTCGATCTCGACTCGTCCTGCGAGCGCGTGTTCGATACGATGACCAAACGCTACGTCGCCGAGACCTACGCCCAGTCGGCGGTCGAGGGCGTCATCGAACTCGCCGAGGAGGCCGACATCGACCCCGAACAGGTGAACTCGATCCATCTCGACACCTTCCACGGCGCGAAGCTCATCATCGGCGGCGGCGAGGGGAGCAGATACGAGGTCGAAACGAAGGCCCAGGCCGACCACTCCCTCCCATACATGCTCGCGGCCGCGCTCATCGACCGCGAGATGACCAACGACGCCTACGACGAGGAGCGCATCCAGCAAGACGACGTGCAGGAACTGCTCAGGACGGTGGAGGTCGAGGAGGACGAAGAACTCACCGAACGGTTCGAGAACGGCGAGATGCCCGCGGTCATCGACATCGCGCTTGCCGACGACTCGACGCGCCACATCGAGAAGGACGCGTTCAACGGCCATCCGACGAATTCGATGACGTGGGAGCAAGTCGAGGAGAAGTTCACCACGATGACCGAGGAGCGATACGACGAGGATCACAGACGGGAGATCATCGACACCGTCGAGAATCTGGAGGAACACGACGTGGCCGACCTCACCGCGTTGCTCGACTGAACAGTCACGAACAGCTAAGTGACCGGCCTGTGAACACGAACGGGTATGGCAGACAGACCGTTCGACAGGGCCTTCGACTTCCTGCACGTCAACGAGCGACCGGAGAAACCCCGCGAGAAGGGGATCACCGAGATGCGCGGGCCGTACTACGATCCGATGGGCCCCCGCGAGCTACGGGACATCCTCGAAACGATGGGCTGGTACGTCGATATCTACAAGTTCTCGGGCGGGTCGTTCTCGCTGATGCCCGAAGAGGCGGTACGCGAACTCATCGACATCTGCCACGAGTTCGACGTCAAGGTGTCGACTGGCGGGTTCATCGAGAACGTCCTGATCCGTGACAACGACAAAGTGGATCGGTACGTCGAGGAGTGCGCCGAGATGGGCTTCGACATCGTGGAGATCTCCTCGGGATTCCTCGCGATCGACGCCGACGACATGGTGGCGATGACGGAGATGGTGTCGGAGGTCGACGGCGTCGAGCCGAAACCCGAGATCAACGTCCAGTTCGGCGCGGGCGGTGCCTCCGATCCCGAAGATCTGGAGGAGGGCCAGCAGGACCCCGAGATGGCCATCCGCGAGGGTGAGCGCCATCTCGACGCCGGTGCGGAGCTCCTGATGGTCGAGGCCGAGGGGATCACCGAAGAGGTCGTCGAGTGGCGGACGGACGTCGCCTATCGGATCGCAAACCAACTCGGGGCCGAAAACTGCGTCTTCGAGGCCCCCGGGCCGGAGATGTTCGAGTGGTACATCAAGAACTTCGGCCCGAACGTGAACCTGTTCGTCGACAACTCACAGATCGTCGAGCTCGAATGCATGCGCTCGGGGCTCTGGGGCAAGACCACCAGCTGGGGCCGTACCACGACCTACAGCGAGGACTGAGGCCACGCGGTCTTTCGCCGCAGGGCCACGGTGCATGGCATGCCGGAACCCGACGGTTTTGGGATACTGGCGCTCGTTTCTCCGGCGTGAACGTCGTTTTCCACCACACTGACGACGACTCGGAGCTCCACGCGCGCGTCACGGGCAACATCGGGAACCTACTCGACGACGAGACCATCGCAACCGACGACGTGGCGCTCGTTTCGAACGGTGGCGGCATCGCACTTCTCATCGAGGACTCGCCGGAGCGCGAAGCGGTCGAGGACCTCCAAGAGCGAGGTGTCGTGTTCAAACAATGTAGCAATACGCTCACGGACATCGACACCACGGAGAACGATCTCATCGACGGTGTCGAACTCGTTTCGTCAGGTGTGGGCGAGATTGCCCGACTCGAAGCGGCGGGCTACGTCTACATCACGCCTTAGAGGAACAGCGCCGGGATCGTGTTCCGGAAGATGTTGAGCGAGATGATGAACAGTAGCCCGATGACGAACCACGTGAATTTCTGCTCGTCGATCTCGATGCGTCGGAGGTAGGTTCCCAGGAGGAGCCCGACGATGGCGACGACGGCGATGACCGAGCCGAGCCAGAGGCGATAGGGAGTCATCAGATCGGTGAAAAAGGTCATGAGGACGATGCGGGTGGCGAAGATCGTGCCGAGCGCCATCGATAGCCCGCCGATGTATTTCTCGGCATCGCGCTCGAAGGTGTGGAAGTACGCCGGCAGCACGGGCCCGAGGTTTGCGGCGGCGAGCAAGAACCCCTCGACGAGCCCGATCGCACCCAGCGCGATGGGATGATGGGCCTCCTCGATGACGACGAAGTTCTCGACGATCTGGAAGACGACGTAGCCGAGAATGATGAGGCCGATGAGAAACGGCACGAGCGGGCCGGTGCTGAACTCGGTGAGAAAGATCACGCCGATGACGGTGCCGATGATGGCGAGGATCATCAGCGGCCACTGCTTGCGGACGAACTCGATGCCGGTTCCGGTGTCACCCATCTGAAAGACGTTGATGATCAGCGGCGGGACGGCGAGGACGACCACCGCGAGCGTCGGGTCGATGACACTCACGAGGACGGGCGTGACGATGAGCGAGAACCCGAACCCGAGCATCCCCATGACCGTTCCGCCGAGGATTGCAACGCCGATGAGCAGGGCGAACAGACCCCCCGAGACGTTCGATTGAATTCCCTGCGTGACGTTCTCCACCCCCGGGAAGAGCACGATCGCCGCGGCGATGGCGACGAAGGTCGCACCCGTCATCAGCACTTCGCGATAGTGAAAGTGGGTGAGATTGTCGATGAACTGTGCGACGTCGATGCTGGATTCACGTGTGCCCATTCGATGAATACTCCTCGAAGATGGCCGGTAACGTGCCGACCGCGCTTGAAGAGAGACAGGAGTGGTATACCTATGGGGGCGCGGTCCGCGGAGAGAACTGCACGTATGCGGGTCGGGTCGTTTCCGACCGATCCGTTGCCAACGCGGCTTGTCGGGACGCTATGGTCGATACGGCCTGCTCATGGCTGTCATGGAATTCGGCAATATTTGTGAGTTTCGTGGAAGAATGCGACACCGATCGGTCGTGTCGAGAACATGGCTGAGAGGAGTAAGCCCCCTTCTGTTCGTCCCGGCATTCGGCTGAGCGTCCACGTCCCTGCCGGGCTACCGTGCGGCCGACCCGCGTGGCGTGGACTTGCACCGGTGAGGATTCGCCGTTCCATCCGTTCTCCACCCTCATCCCTCGGCGGGTTAGCTCCCCGTTGCTTTGTCCGGCCAGTGGCCGTTTTGCGTCGGGTTCGCACGCTCGCGGCTGGCTCGCGGGCGGTGCCCGCTCGCTTCGGGGCGCACGATGCACCCCGTGCCGCTCGCGCCGAGACGGTGGCGATGCCACCGCCCGCGCCTCATCGGTCGGGTGGAGGGGTCTCGTTGCTGTTCCAGCGCCGACGGTCTCCCGTCCCGGGGTTTCCCCGGTCACCTGCCCGGCGGTGGGGGGACTTTCCTCGCGTGCGTACCCGCTGGCACGTGCGTGCCTGTCGGTACGCCGCGGTGGCCGGGCTCTCTCTGCCGGTTCGGAGTAGGCCCGCAGTCGTCAAAAGCGGTTCGCTCGTCACGCGAAGTCGACCGCCGCGGCGTCCGCACTGGCACGGTCGATCGCTGCGTCGAGATCGAACTCCCGGACGAGTTCGCCGTCGCGGAGCAGCGGTTCGAGCAGCGGTTCGCCCGCGCTTTCGGTGCCGGCGAGTGCGACGTGATGGCCACCGTCGTCCGTGCGATAGACCTGCTTCTTTCCGGAGAGTTTGCCGCGTTTGGCGGCGGGCTCGCCGTCGATTGCGACGATATCGAGCGCGAAATCTACCGGGTCCGCGTTCGAGACGTAGCCGCCGACGCCGAAGCCCGCGGCGACGTCGCGGAGATCACGAAGTGCGTCGGGGTCGAGACCACCGCTGACGAACACCTCGACATCCTCGCGCCCGCGTGCGTCGAGCTCCCAGCGCACCTCGCGGATGATGTGCCGGATGTCGCCCCGCCGGGAGCCCGTCGTGTCGATGCGCACGCTGTCGAGATTCTCGCCGAGCGCGTCCGCCGCACGGAGGACTTCGTCGGCCTCGTCCGAGTAGGTGTCACAGAGCGTGATCCGTGGCACGGAATCGGCGACGGCCTCGTCGAAGGCCGTCCACGCTGCCTCCTGATTGCCTTTGCCGAAGGCGATGACGAGCGCGTGGGGCATCGTCCCGCTCGCCTCGCGACCGAGCAGCTCGCCCGCGGCCACGTGCGAGAAGCCGTCGAACCCGCCGAGCAGCGCGCTCCGCTCGACGACGGCCGCGATCGACGGATGGACGTGGCGCGCGCCGAAGCTCAGTAGCGACGCATCGGGAGCCGTCCGACGAGCGCGCAGCGCGTTCGTCGCCATCCCCGAGGCCTGCGAGAGAAATCCGAGGAGGGCAGTCTCAAGCCGGGCGAAATCGAGATACGAACCCTCGATCGACATGACCGGGCCGCCGTCGAACAGTTGGCCCTCGCGGAGTGCATCGACGGCGACGTCGCAGCCATCGAGCAAGCGGGCGGCGTCAGCGATCCCCGCGAACACCTCGAACTCGCCCGTCGGGAACTGATCGGCGGTGACCTCGGCGACGACGTGCGGGTTCTTCCCGGCGTGATCGAGCGTTTCGACGGTGCGCTCGAAGTAGGCGTCGGTCGCGCGACCCTCGCGGATGGTCTCGGGGGTGACGATGTCGAACGGCTCCGGCATGGGGAGAGTGCTCGGGCGATCGACAAAAACCATTCGTCACCCGCGCGCGTGGACCGCGTCGAGCGCCGATGGCTGCGGGGCATTGACGATGGTCACGGTGTCGCCCTGCCGGGAGATCCGGAAGGCGTCGGTGAAGGGGCTTGACCGCTCGATCTCCCAGACGCCCTGCCGACCGAGAACGCGCTCGCCACCCCAGTGACTCAGCAGTTGGCGGTAGCCACGGACGAACTCGCGGGCCTCTTCCGGCGAGTCCCAGGCGAGTTTCCAGACGTAGCCCGTCGACCCGTCGTTCTCGTAGACGGCCATCCGATCGCCGTCCCAGCCATCGGTGGGGGCGAGCCCATACTCGAAGGGATCGGTCCGGTTGACGCTCCGACCCTCGGAGTTGATGAACTCGTCCGGCCGAACGACCGACGAGCGGTTGTAGTCGTCGTAGATGGTGTAGCCGAACATCGCCGACAGCCCCGACTGGCCGAGCGTGGCGTAGTCCGGGCGGCCGTTCGGGCGGACCCGCTCCCAGCCGCCCGCGGTGCGATCACGAACGGTGAGGTTCGTCGGCGTGTCGGTACCGTACTTTTCGGGATGGATGATCTGCTCGGAGCTTGCGGGGATCTCATCGTAGAGATCGTTCACGCCCTGCCAGCCCGCGCGGTCGTAGACCGCATCGACGAACGCCGGCCCGTCGGCGTACGGGAAGTATTCGAGCGCGTAGACCCCGAGATGGAGGTCGCCACCACCACCGCTCCCGCCCGCACCGCCGACGTCGAGACAGCGCCACTGACTGCCACAGCGCTTCTCGTACCGTCGCTGGACGTAGTTCGCCTCGCCCTCGACGAGTCCGTTGCGGGCGTTGTAGCCGTCACGGGTCGGCGGTGCGCCCTGTGAGAGGTTGAACTGCTGGTCCTGGAGCGCGTGGACGAGTTCGTGGGCGAGCGTCGAGCGCCCGAGTTTCGGGGTCTCGCTATCGGAGACCACCACGATCGAGTCGTTGCGGGGGCTGTAGTAGCCGAGCACGTTCTGGTTACTGTTCGACTGCTGGACGGCGAGCGAATCGTTCTCCTCGCCGATGAGAAACAGCGCCTCGAACTTCGCGTTGTCGAAGATCCGGAAGGCCGGCGAGCGCGCCCCACCGCCGGTCGCGTTCGGTGGCCCCTGGAACTCCTCGCGCGAGATGACCTCGACCGGCACGGTACTCTCGAACTCCAGCTCCCGAACGCGCTCGATACGGGCCATCGTCCGGTTGACGAGTGCCGACTGTTCGCTCTCGTTGAGACCATCCGTCCCCGTGACGGGGATCGACTCGTTGTACCAGTAGCCACCTTCCCAGCCGAGTACGTCGTCGGCGGGGTCGGCGAGGTTCCGGGCCGGAGCATCAGCGGTCGCGGTAGCGGTTCCGGCATCGCCGGCCCCGCCCGTCCCGGTACCGTTCGGCCCACCGGTCGTTCCCTCACCGCCGATCGAGAAGGGGACGCTGCAGCCGGCGAGAACGACGAGAACCACACAGAGGACGGCGGCGCGGGGTCGCATTGTCCGAGACGGGGGCGCTATAGCCAAAAAAGCCCCGGCTGGCGAGCAAAGACACTTGTCGAATCCGGCGATAGGACGGGTATGCAGTTCGATCCAGACCGAACCGCGGTCGTCGTGGTGGACATGCAAAACGGGTTCTGCCATCCCGACGGCAGCCTCTACGCCCCGGCGAGCGAGCAGGTTATCGAACCGATCGCGGAGCTGGTCGAGGGAGCCAGAGAAGCGGGTGCAGCCGTGCTCTACACTCGCGACGTCCACCCGGACGAACAGTTCGCGGACAACCACTACTACGACGAGTTCGAGCGTTGGGGCGAGCACGTCGTCGAGGGGACGTGGGAGACCGAGATCGCCGACGGGCTCGACATCCGGGAAGACGACCACGTTGTCGAGAAACACACCTACGACGCCTTCCACGACACAGAGCTGGAGGGCTGGCTCGACGCCCGCGGCATCGACGACCTCCTGTTCTGTGGCACGCTCGCGAACGTTTGCGTGCTCCACACGGCCGGCAGCGCCGGTCTACGCGATTTCAGGCCGGTGCTCGTCGAGGATGCGATCGGCTACATCGAGGAGGACCATCACGAGTACGCGCTCGATCACGCCGACTGGCTGTTCGGCGAGGTCACCGACCGCGAGGAGATCGAGTTCGTCTGATCAGGGGCGGAACAATCGGTAGGCTCCCTGTCCGGTGGCGACGGGTTTGGTCTCGCCGTCGGGCGTCTCGCTCTCGACCGTCACCGCGGAGACGCCGACGCTCGTGCCCGCCCGGATCACCTCGGCGGTCGCCGTCAGATCGCCGGCGGCCGGCCGCAGGTAGTTGACGTTGAGGTTGATCGTCGAGACGCCGCCGTTGATCGGGTCGTCGAGCGCGGGCCGGAGCGCGATGCCGCCGGTGGTGTCGATGAGCGTCGCGGCGATGCCGCCGTGGATGCGGGCGGGCATCTCGTTGCTCTCGCCCGGCCCGGAGTTCGTCAGTTTCGTGTCGAACGGGATCGTCATCACGAGTTCGCCGTACTCGATCGACTCGACGCGCGCGCCGAGCCACGACAGATAGCCGTGGGCGTCGACGTAGCGCTGGAGGAGATCGGTCGTCTGGTCGGGAACGTCGGCATCGCTCATGGCGGTTCGTGACTGGCGATCGGTTTGTACCCGTCGGTAGCGTCAACCGAGTCGTACGGGGTCGTCGCTCGGCCGGAGTTCGATCTCGACCGACTCGCCGACGGCGAACTCTCGCTCGGGACAGACGAGTTTCGCACCGAAGGTGTCGCGAGCGCAGAACAACGACAATCCGGTTATCGGCGCGCCGTTCGCGATGATTTCGAGGCCGTTCCAGGACACATCGCGGTCGGTCGTGTGGCCGACTTCCCGACCGAACAGCGAGACCGGTCCATCGCGGCCCCCGTGCGCACCGCCGCCCGCGTAGTGGACGAGCCCGCCGTCGAGAACCCCGCCCCCGTCGCTCGCGATGCCGACGAACCGCTCGCCCGGTTCGGGGTGGGTGGGTGCATCCAGGACGGCGTAGGTCGCACCGCTCTCGACGACTTCCCCGACCCAGTCCCAGTCGAGTCCATCCATGTCGACGCCGACGGCGAGCGGTTCGGACCCGCTCGCGCGGGAGAGGTTCGCGTCGGGATCGCGGAATTCGAGATGGACGTGGTTGTCGACCCACGGCGCGAAGAAGCCAGCACGGACGAGTCGACCCATCCCGTCGCCGATTTCGAGCACGTCGCCCACCGCGACCGACGGCTCGACGTGGAGGATGCGCGCGACGTACTCGCCCGTATCGACGAGCACAAGGTGGTCGTTCTCGGCGGCATAGGGTTTCGACGGTGCGCGCACGGTCCGGGTGTCGAGCACCTCGCCGGCGACGGGTGAGGGAGCGATCGAGCGATCGCCGTCGGTCGCCGGGCCGAGTCCCGCGTTGGGATAGAGATCGACGGCGCAGCCCCGCTCGTGGGCGACGTAGGGTGAGTTGTACAGCGAGAAGCGCCGAAAGAGCGAGAGCGCGTCCGCCGAGAGGGTGACGGCCATCGCCGACCGAAGGGCGCGTGAGCGTTTATACAGACCGTTGTATCGTCTGGATGCTCACAACAACCCCTTAGCCTTCGCTCTCGTACTCACTCCATGCGCGTCTTCGACGGCCGGGCCGCCGACATCGACGCCGACAGGGAGCGAACCCGGACGATGTTCGCGTTCACGAAGGAGACCGGCGAGCCGGCCGTGCGCGCGTGGTGTCCCCACCGACAGGTGGCGTTCGGACGGCGCGACGCCCGCGCTGACGGCTACGAGGAGGCAAGGCGGGCCGCCGCTGACAGGGGGTTTCCGGCCGTCGAACGGGCGGTCGGTGGCCGAGCGGTCGTCTACACGGGTTCGACGGTCGCGTTCGCGCGCGCCGAACCCACCGACAGGCGGGCGATACAGCGACGGTACGACCGGGCAAGCAGCGATCTACAACGCGCCTTCGACCGTCTCGGTGTCGAGGCGCGCCCCGGCGAACCGCCTGACTCGTTCTGTCCCGGCTCGCACTCGCTCCAGGCGAACGGCAAGATCGCGGGGCTTGCTCAACGCGTCACGGACGAAGGAGCGCTCGTCGCCGGCATCGTCCTCACTCGTGACGCCGACGCGATCGCCGACGTGCTCGCTCCCGTCTATCGCGCGCTCGACGTACCGTTCGACCCCGCGAGCGTGGGCAGCGTCGAACGGGCCGGCGGCGAGAGCGAGCTCGCGACCGTCGCCGACGAGATCGAGCAGGCGCTCGTCGAGGGCTATCGAGAGGACGCGGGCGATCGACAGGATTAGGCCCGCAGGCACGCCAGCGAAGGCATGTTGATCCAGGACGCGACGCTCGCCGACGGTCGGCGGCGCGACGTTCGTGTAGAAGGCGAACGCATCGCGGCCGTCGAACGCCGGCTGTCGCCACGCGACGACGAACGAATCGTGGCTGCCGACGGCAAACTCCTCCTGCCGGGGATGATCGACGCACACGTCCACTTCCGCGAACCGGGCTTTCCCGACAAGGAGACGTGGGCGAGCGGCAGTCGGGCGGCGGCCGCCGGCGGCGTCACCACCGTCGTCGATCAGCCGAACACGGAACCGCCGACGATCGACGGGGAGCGGGTCGCCGAAAAGGCGGCGCTGGCCGCCGATTCGCTCGTCGATTTCGGTATCAATGGCGGCGTCACGCCCGACTGGAATTCCGACGAACTGCTCGCCGAACCGCTGTTCGCGCTCGGCGAGGTCTTCCTGGCCGACTCGACGGGCGAGATGGGCATCGACGCCGACCTGTTCACGGACGCGGTCGCGGCGGCCACCGAACACGGCATCGCCGTGACCGTTCACGCCGAGGACGCCGACGAGTTCGACGAAAGCGTGCGACCTTCCAGCGAGGATGCCGGGGACGGGCAGCGCCAAGGAGCGAACGAACGCACGGACGCCGACGCCTGGAGCGCCTTCCGAACGCCCGAAGCCGAACACGCCGCCGTCGAACGCGCCTGCCGGGTCGGCGAGGAACTGGGTGCACAGCTCCACGTCGCCCATACGAGCACCCCCGATGGTATCGACCGTGCGAAGAGAGCAGGGATGACCTGCGAGGTGACGCCTCACCACCTCCTGCTTTCGCGCGACGATCTCCCCGAACTGGGTACGTTCGGACGGATGAACCCGCCGCTGCGCAGCGAGCAGCGGAGAGAAGGGGTCTTCGAGCGCGTCGCCGACGGGACGGTGGACATCGTCGCGACCGATCACGCGCCCCACACCCGCGCCGAAAAGGATGCCGCGATCTGGGACGCACCGAGCGGCGTGCCGGGCGTCGAGACCGCCCTCCCGCTCCTCCTGGCCGAGGCTCGCGAGGGACGACTGAGCTACGAACGGGTGCGCGATCTCACGGCGGCGACCCCCGCAGCCGTGTTCGATCTCCCGCGAAAGGGGCGGATCGAGGCGGGCAACGACGCCGATCTCGCCCTGTTCGATCCCGATGCGACGCGCGAGATCAGGGGCGAACAGCTCCACTCGAAGGCCGGCTGGACGCCGTTCGAGGGCTGGGACGGGATCTTCCCGGAGTGGACGATGGTGCGTGGCAAGACGGTCTATCGGAACGACAAGGACGAGGCGTTCGGCGACGCACGCGGCGAAAACGTCCGCTCAGGGTAGTAGCGGCGTCACGATCACGACGCCAGCCATCACGCCCGCACCGAACCCCGAAAGGCGGGTCATCGCCCGCCGGGAATCGCGTTCGGTCCAGTCGGAGTTCGTGTCGAGGCGACGCTGGAGCCCCTCGATACTGCGGCCGGCGAGCGCCGAGCCCGACCAGCCGAGAATTCCGAACCCAAAGGCGAGCGTCCCGATCGCGAACGTCTGCGTGCTGGCGGTCGTCGGATCGTCGAGAACGGCGATCACGACGGCAGCGATCCCACCTAAGACGATTCCGACCGCGCCCGCGGTGGCGACGAGACGAAGTCGGCGACGGAGCCACGCGAGCAGCGGATCGTAGCGAGCCATCGACTCACTCGACGGTCTCGCGCATCCGCGGGTCGAGCGCGTCGCGCATCCCGTCGCCGAGCAGGTTGAAGCCGAGCACCGTGACCGCGAGGAACAGTCCCGGGAAGAAGGAGAGCCACCAGTCGCCGGTCAGCAGCCCGTTGCTGACGCCGTTTTTCAGCATCAGCCCCCACGACGGCGTGCCGGCCTGCGCGCCGAAGCCGAGGAAGGACAGTGCTGCGAGATCGATGATGGCGAGCCCGAAGTTCAGCGTGCTCTGGACGGTGATCGGCGCGAGACAGTTCGGCAGCACGTGGCGAACGAGCACGCGCGGATCGCGCGCGCCGAGCGCCACTGTGGCGTCGATATACTCGTCTTCCAGAACCTTGAGTGCGGCACCGCGAACGACGCGCGCGAAGCGGGGCGTGTAGACGAGCGTGAGCGCGATGACGACCTTCGACAGCCCCGCGCCGAAGATGGCGACCAGCGCGAGCGCCAGCAGTAGCGACGGAAAGGCGAGGAAGACATCCATCGTCCGCATCACGACGTTGTCGACGACGTCGCCGTAGTACGCGGCGATGATACCGAGCGAGATACCAAGCACCGTGGAGGCACCGACGACCAGCACGCCGAACTTGAGCGCCAGCCACGCGCCGTACAGCACGCGCTTGAAGATGTCGCGCGCGGCGGCATCGGTACCGAAGAGGAACTGATCGAGCGCCGCGGAGCCGAGCCAGCCGGGCGGGGCCTTGTTCGGATGTGCCGCGAGCTGCGACTGTGAGATGGCCCCGAGATCGAGAAACAGTCGGGCGTAGACGCCGAGGAGCACCATCCCGAGGATGATGCTCAACCCGATGATCGCGAGCCGGTTCGAGAGCAGTTCCGAGAGGAACGGCGAGGCGCGCAGTCGCTCGACGATGCCCCGACGGTCGGCCGTGGTGGAGGTTTCGGTCGCCATTATTGTTGGATCCGTGGGTCGAGATAGCTGTAGGTGACGTCGACGCCGAGGTTCACGAGCGTAAAGAGCAGCGCGAACACCAGTACCGTACCCTGGACGAGCGGGTAGTCGGTCGCACCGATCGCCGCGACGAGCAGCTGGCCGATGCCGCCGATGCCGAAGACCGTCTCGGTGAGCACCGCCCCGCCGAGCAACGTGCCGAACTGGATGCCGATCACGGTGATCACGGGGATGAGCGCGTTCCGGAGCCCGTGTTTCAGTATGGTGATCCGCTCGCCTTGGCCCTTCGCGCGCGCAGTACGGATGTAGTCCTGGCGGATCACTTCGAGCATCGACGAGCGCATCATCCGCGACAGCAGCGCCATCGAGTAGATGCCGAGCGTCAACACCGGCAGGAGCAGATGTTGCACCGCCGAGATGAACGAGGCGTAGTATTCGGTCAGCGACGCGAACGCGCCGAGCCCCTCGCCGTAGAGGATCGACTGGACGAACGCGCCCGTATCGAGGATGAACGTATCGATCGACACCATCCCCGTCAGCGGGAGCTGCGTGCCGAACAGCACCCAGTGGTCTTCGAGGAAGAAGGTGCTACCGATGCGCCCGCTCGTCGGCAGCCAGCCGAGGAAGGTCGCGAAGACGAGCAGAACCAATGGGCCGCTCCAGAAGATCGGGACCGAGATACCCGTCAGCGCGCCGATGCGGGTGACGTGATCGGTCAGCGAGTCCTGTTTGACCGCCGAGAGCACGCCGAGGGGGATCCCCAGCAGGATGGCGGTGATCTGGCCGTAGATCGCGAGCTCGATCGTCACCGGCAGACGGTCGGCGAGCACGTCCCAGACGGGGCTGCCCTTGGCGATCTGGTAGGACTGTCCGAAGTCGAGCTGGGCGGTGTCGGCGAGGAATCGGCCGTACTGGACCCAGATCGGGTCGTTCAGCCCGAGCTCGCGCCGTAGCTGGACGACCTGCTGGGTCGGCGCGCGCTGGCCGAGGATCACCCGCGCCGGGTCGCCCGGCGCGAGATGGAGGATGGCGAAGACGACCGTCGCCACGCCGAACAGCACCGGCACCAACAGGAGGAGACGTTTCGCGATGAACCGCTTCGAGACCATATAGATCGTTCCTGAGGGTAGCTACTGTTTGAGCTTTACCGATTCGAGATACGGGTTGTTGATCGAGGTGACGGTGAACGTCGACTGATCGACGGCCTGATTGACGCCGCGCAGCGTCTTGGCGTAGTCGACGAACACCCAGGGGGCCTCCTCGTGGGCGACCTTGCTGGCCTCCTGATAGATCGATTTGCGCTCGGACTCGCCGTAGGTCTTCTGTCCCTTCTCGGTGAGATCCATGAACTTCCGGTTGGCCCACCCCGAGGCGTTGTTCGTGTTGTAGCCCTCGGTGTCGAAGCTCACCCAGTCCTGGCCTTCGGGGATCTCCGATTTGTCGACGCCGGGATGGAGCAGCACGTAATCGAAGTTGTCCGGGTCGGCGTTGTCGGTGTACCAGCCCAAAAAGCAGGCGTCGTGTTTGCCCGCGTACGTGTATTCGAGATAGGACGAGAAGGTGGAGAACTGGTTGATCTTCACCGAGATCCCGATATCCGAGAGGTCGGATTTGACCTGCTGGGCGGTCTGCACAGGTGAGGGGTTGTAGCCCCGCGGGTTCGAAAACGTCGCCAGCTCGAAGGAGAGCTCCGATTCGCCGGCCTCCTCCAGCAGTTTCTTCGCCTTCTCCTTGTCGTTCGAATACGGATCGATCGAGTCGTTGTAACCGGTGACGTTCGGCGGGAGCGGCTGATCGGCCTGAGAGGCGAACCCCTCGTAGATGTCGTCGACGATGGCCTTCGTGTTAATCGCGTGGCTCACCGCCTGGCGCACCTTCTTCTTCCGGAACGGCTCGTAGCGCTCCATGTTCATCGCCATATAGCCGATGTTGATCCCGTCCTTCTGGAGCAGCGAGGCGCTATCCGAATTCTGGAGCTGTTTCGAGGCCTGCGCGCCGATGCCGTCGATGATCTGGGCGTCGCCGTTGATCACGGCCTGTGCACGCGTGGAGTTCTGGCCGATGGTCGTGAAGATAACGCGGTCGAGATACGGCCCGTCCTTCCAGTAGTCGTCGTTCTTGCCGAGCAGCACGCGCTGGTTGCCGTCGTCGAGCTCTTCGAAGGTGAACGGGCCGGTGCCGACGGGGTTCTTGCCGAGCTGGTTCTGTTTCTTGCCGAGCTCCTCGATCTGTTTCTTCGAGAGCACTGCCGAGGGGAACATCCCGAGGTTGCGCAGGATCGGCGCGTACTTCTGTTTGAGCTCGATTTCGAGGTCGTAATCGCCGTTCACGGTGACCGACTTGATCCAGTCGCTGTACGTGACCGACGCGTAGCCGGAGGGCTCGCCCGAGACCGCGTCCTTGCCGAGGTAGTACTGGTAGCTGTCGTCGACGAACCGGCGGTAGGTCGCCTTGAAGTCGTCCGCGGTGAACTCCTCGCCGTTGTGGAACTTCACACCCTGACGGAGTTTGAGCGTCACCGTCGTGCCGTTCAGCTCGTAGTCCTTCGCCAGGCCGGCGGTGAGTTTCCCGCCGCTGCCGGGGACGAACGCGATGAGGTGGCTGTACACCTGGTCGGTGATCTTCGCCACCTCGCCGCTGGTCGACTGGTGGGGATCGTAGTTGGAGGGGTAGTCACCACGAGCGTAGGTGAGCGTGCCGCCGCTCTGGCCGCCACCGCCGCCGTTGCCGCCCCCGCCAGAGCCGTTCCCACCGCTACCGTTCCCACCGGAGCCATTGCCGCCCGATCCGTTGCCGCCCGAGCCGCCGCTGTCGAGACAGCCGGCCATCGCCGCGGCCGCCGCACCGCCGGCCGCCGTGAGGAACGACCGCCTACTCGTGTCGCTATCGAATGGCATGGTGGCTACTGACGAGAGTGGATTAATAAGAGTACCGGAAAAAATTGCGTCAGACGTCAGTGCTGGCGGTCGGTTGGCTGCTCGTAAAGATGACACGCCGCGGGGTGGGCTTCGTCCTGGAGGACCGGCTGATCGCGTTCACAGACGCTCTCGAAGCGCTCGCGAAGCCGGTCGGCCGCCCCGTCCCAATCGTCGGCGACGATTCGCTCGAAGGAGTCCTCGATGACCGATCGCGATCGCTCGTCGAGTTCGTCGTCGTGCTCGAAGAACTGCTCCCAGAACGCCCGCGTCGGTACGTCCGTCCCACCGTCCGCCGCGACCGTCTCCGCCCGCTCGACACCGGTGTCGGCACGCACATCCGCCACCGAGATCGATTCGCTCTCGACGCGCTGGCGGTAGTCCATCACCTCGCGGTAGGCCTCCTGGGAAACGTCGAGTTCGTCGGGCGGGATGACCGACGGACAGCGCGTGTGGAACCGACAGCCGGAGGGCGGATCGATCGGGCTCGGCACGTCGCCTTCGAGCACCACCCGATCGGTGTCACTCGTCGGATCGGGCTCGGGGATCGCCGACAGCAGCGCCTGCGTGTAGGGATGTTTCGGCTCGGCGAACAGCTCCTGGGTGCCCGCGACTTCGACGATCTCGCCGAGATACATCACGGCCACGCGATCACAGATGTGGCGCACCACCGAGAGATCGTGTGCGATGAACAGGAAGGTCAGCCCGAACTCCTCCTGGAGATCTTCCAGAAGATTCAGGATCTGGGCCTGCACCGAGACGTCGAGCGCGCTTACGGGCTCGTCACAGACGATGAAATCGGGATCCACGGCCAAGGCACGGGCGATGCCGACGCGCTGGCGCTGGCCGCCGGAGAGCTCGTGGGGGTAGCGATCGAGCTGGGAGACGTCGAGGCCGACAGCCTCCATCAGCTCCTCGACGCGCTCGCGGCGCGTCTGTCCGGTCGAACCCGCCCCGGAATCGGGCAGGTCGTGGATCTTGAGCGGTTCGGCGATCGTCGCACCGACGTTCATCCGTGGATCGAGACTCGACAGCGGGTCCTGGAAGATCATCTGCATCTCGCGACGCTTGGCGCGCAGCCCGTCCGTGTCGAGCTCGCTCAAGTCCTCGCCAGCGAAGACGACCCGTCCGTCGGTGGGGTCGAGCAGCCGGAGGATCGACCGCCCGGTCGTCGATTTCCCACAGCCGGATTCGCCGACCAGACCGAGCGTTTCGCCCTCGTAGACCTCGAAATCGACGCCGTCGACCGCCCGCACCGGCTGGCCGCCGCTGCCGAGCCACGAGTCGAGCAGGTCGTCGGCCTGCGAGAAGTGTTTTTCGAGCCCATCGACCGAAACCAGCGGGTCGGTGGCGCTCTCCCGCGTCGGCGTGGCGTCGCTCGTCGCCCGTACCCCTTCGTCGGTGCCGTATTCGTCGGTATCGAACGACTCCAGAATGCATTTCGAGCGGTGATCCGTCTCGTCGGGGCCGTGTTGAAGATACGGGATTTCGCCCTCGCGGCATTCTGGCTGGGCCCACGGACACCGCGGCGCGAACGAACAGCCCGTCGGGAGATCGACGAGATCGGGGACGTTCCCCTCGATAGGGGTCAAACGGTCGGCGTCCTCCCGAGGGATCGATTCGAGCAGCGTGTAGGTGTACGGATGCGAGGGGTTGTGGAAGATCTCCTCGACGGGACCCTCCTCGACGATGTCACCGGCGTACATCACGGCCACGCGATCGCAGGTCTCGGCCACGACGCCGAGATCGTGCGTGATGAAGAGGACGGACATGCCGAACTCGTCCTGGAGGTCGTTGATGAGATCGAGGATCTGAGCCTGAATCGTCACGTCGAGCGCCGTCGTCGGTTCGTCGGCGATCAGGAGCTGGGGCCGACAGGCGAGCGCGATGGCGATCAGGACGCGCTGGCGCATCCCGCCGGAGAACTCGTGGGGATACTCGTCGACGCGGGCGGAGGGCTCGGGGATGCCGACCTCGTCGAGCATCTCGATCGTGTCGGCGAGCACCGCCTCGTCCATCTCGGAGCCGGTTTTCGGGAGGATCTCGCGGACGGCATTGCGCCACGAATCGGGTTTCTGGCCACCGTACTGATGGAGACGGAGGCTCTCGGCGACCTGCTCGCCGACGGGGACGGCGGGGTTGAGCGAGGTCATCGGGTCCTGGAAGATCATGCTCATCTCGCCGCCACGGACCGTCCGCATCGCGTCCTCCGGCGCGTGCGTGAGATCGACGGTGCCCGCCTCGGGATCGGCGACCCCGCCCCCGTAGTCGTCGGCGAACGATCGCGCGAGCTCCGCGTCGTGAAATTCGACCGTGCCGTCGGCGACGGTACCGGGATCGTCGACCAGTCCCATCGCCGACAGCGCCGTCACCGACTTGCCCGAGCCGCTCTCGCCGACCAGTCCCACGGTTTCGCCGGCCTCTACCGTCAGATCGAGCCCATCGACGGCTTTGACCGTGCCACGCTCGGTGGCGAACTGCGTCCGCAGCCCGGATATCGAGAGAAGGTCACTCACGCCGTGGCGTTTGCAACCGTGCTATATAGATTTGCCGCAACCGAAAGCAAGGCTTTTGCTCGCGTCTCCCACACGACGCCTGTGTCCGAGAACGAGCCGAACGAGCACGTGGCGGGCCACTGGGAGGCGGTCGTCGACGACATGGAGGCCACCGCCGCGGGCTACCGCGACGCGGGCGTGTCGGTGCTCGAACTCCATCCCGGCGACGTGACGGTCCTCGACGAGGGCAACGGACTCGACGTGCTCGTCCCCAGCGACGAGTTCGAAGAGCTGGAGACGCTCGCCAGCGAGGCGACCTTCGACTCCTACGAGGTCTATCGCGCCGAGGAGTCGGGAACCGTCTTCGCGCTGATCGTCCTTGAGGATGCCGCCGGCGAGCGCGCGATCTGCTGTCCGATCCACTACGATCGCGACGAGATCGAGCAACTGAAACGACGACTCGACGACGGCGTACTCTACACCCACATCCGCCCGCTGGCCGACGATCGCGTCGTGGCGTTCAGCTACGAAGAGCCCGATCTGTTCTGAGGAGACCGTCTCGCTCGGCCGACTGTTGAACCCTTACTCGCTCGTCGTCGGTTCGTCGTCCCCGTTGGCTTCCTCACTCGCCATGTGGTCGTCCGCAGCGTCGCTCGCGGCGAACTCCTCGCCGCAGTGCGGGCAGGTGAGGTCGTCGTGGCGCAGCGCCGCACTCTGGGCGCGCACCTCGCGCATCGTACTGGAGATGCGTTCCTCGCTGTCGAGCTCCTCGCCGACCGCGAGATCGACGCCCTCGACTTCGAGCAGGAACTTCGCCACCTCGGTCGCCTCGTACATCACGTCGTCGAGCTCCTCGGCGGTGAAGAAGTCACACATCGCGCCGTAGAGGAAGGTCGCTCCCGCCTTGCGGACCTTCTCCTCGAAGGCCGCGCGCGCCTGATTGACGGCCTGTGGCGTGTAGGTATCGGTCATGAATGGAACGAGCTCGGGGAGGTTCTCACCGATCTTCGTCATCTCGACGCCGGTCTCGGTACGGAAATCCGCACAGAGGCGGGCGATCGCCCACTCGCGGGCGGTGATGTAGGTGCGCTCGCGCAGGAAGTCGTTGGCGCGCTCGTAGCGCGCGCCGTCCATCTTCGTGAACCGCTCGTACCGGCGCACGTCCTCGGGAACGTCGGCCTCGTCGCCGCTATCGGTGGTCGGCGTCGGCGATGGCGAATCCTCGGTCATCGGCGTCGATTGCGAACGGCCGGGAAAAAACGTGTCGTGTCCCACGGTCGGCACAACGGTTTTGCCCCGACCACCCCATCGGCGGGCATGAACGTCGTAGTGAGCATCGACGGAAGCGACGACGCCTTCGCCGTCTTCGAACGCGCGGTCGACCGGGCGCACGAGACGGGCGACGACCTCACGGTGGCGCTCGTCGAGAGCGCGCTTGACGACGCGACGACGGTCGCCCACCGCGTTCGCGAGACGCTCTCCGAGGCGAGCTTAGAGGCTGCCATCGAGCACGTCGCCGACGACGGCGAACTGGTCGAACTGGCCAACGGCGAGCGCTTCGACAGGCTCGTCGTCAGCGGCGGCGAGCGCACGCCGACCGGCAAGCTCTCGTTCAGCCGGACGACCGAGTTCGTCCTCATGAACGCCAACGTCTCGGTGACGCTCGCACGATGACGCGCGTCTATCCCGACGACCGCGCCGGGGAGTTCGAGCGGCCACCGATCGAGTTCACCGACGCCCACGACCGCGACATCGAGATCACGGTCTACGCCGACGACGACCGCGCGGCGCTGACCGAGATGTACGTCTCCTTCGACCCCGCGGACCGCGCACAGGGCATCCCGCCGACCGAGCGCGGCGCGATCGAGGGCTGGCTCGACACCATCCTCGACGGCAGCTACAACGTCGTCGCCAGCCACGGCGAGGAGTGCGTCGGCCACGCGACGCTCGTCCCGGACGACGAGGACGCCCACGAGCTCGCCATCTTCGTTCTCGACACCCACCAGCAGGCCGGCATCGGCTCGCGGCTACTCACGGGGCTGCTCGGCCACGCCAGGGCCGAGGGTGCCGAACACGTCTGGCTCACCGTCGAGCGCTGGAACACGCCCGCGGTCGCGCTCTACCGGAAGGTCGGCTTCGAGACCTGCAACACCGAGAGCTTCGAGATGGAGATGTCGCTACGGCTCTGACCGATCGAAATCGGCATGCAATGGCACCCCACAGCGTTAGGATGATCGAGACCCGACGGGAGATATGTCACCGTATCAGCGATGTCCGTACTGCGAGACGGTCATCGAGATCAACTCCGACGACAAGGAGCGCTTGAAGCGCCACATCCGGGTCGAGCATCCCGACGACGAGCAAGTAGAGCAGTATCGCCCGGCTTGAGAGCTACACCGAGAGCACGGGCTGGGTCGCGTACTGGAGGACGTACTCGGCAGCGCGCCCGAGCGGTTCGTCGGGATCGCCCGAGACCGGCTGGCGCGGGATGACGATGAAGTCGACCTCGACGTCCTCGGCGGCGTCGAGCACGACGCTGCCCGGATGGCGGGTCTTCGTCATCGCCGAGAAGCCGTAGGCCGACGAGTGCGAGAGCGGAACATCCTCGGGTGCGAGTTCGTGCGCGTCGGCGATGAACGCCTCGTTGGCGGCGGCGAGCTCCGAATCGTCGACGTCGCCGAAGGAAGCCTCGCTGGCGGTTTCTTCGTTGACAACGTACAGCGCGTGGACGCCGGCATCGTACCGTTCGGCGATCTCGACGGCGTATTCGATCGCGCGCATGGACGTGTCGCTGCCATCGACCGGCGTGAGAACGGTCTCGACCGCGAGCGTCATGGTCGACAGTCGCGGCCGGAAGTCAAAAACCCACCGAGAACAGCGCGCGGCCTTTATCACCCAGCGGTCGGTAGCGGACGTATGTTCGAGACCGTGGTCATCGCCACCGACGGCTCGGAGAGCGCCGGGCGGGCAGTCACGGCTGCGCTCGACCTCGCCGATCGCTTCGATGCGGCCGTCCACGCACTGTACGTCGTCGAGGAAGACGACGTCGCCGCCGCGCCGGAGGACGTCCGCGACCGCCTTCGGTCGTCGCTCGAAGAGAGCGGCGAGGCGGCCGTCGAGAGCGTACAGGCGGTCGACGAGAGCGTGACGACCGCCGTTCGCGAGGGCCAGCCGACCAAGGAGATCCAGCGCTACGCCGACGATCACGACGCCGATCTCGTGGCGACGGGCACGCGCGGGCGACACGGTGAGTACCGGTTCGTCCTCGGCAGCGTCGCCGAAGCGCTCGTCAGAAACCTCTCTGTCCCGGTGCTCACCGTCCGCCAGCTCAACGAAGAAGCGGCGTGAAGCGGGGAGTACTTCGGCCGCGGTAGCGTTGGAGGCGCATGAACGACCGACTCATCGACGACGATCACCTCCCGCTGGCCCGGAAGTCGCTGCTGCCGGGTACGGGCTTTTTCTATCCCGATTCGTTCGACGAGGAGCGGGCCGACCGCGAGACGCGCGAGACCGTCACCGGCGCGGAGCGAGTCGTGATCGCCGATCCCGATGCCGACGGGCTGGCCTGCGTCGCCCTGATTCGAGAGGCGTTCGGCCCGACGGCGCTCGTCCCGGCCGGTCCGCACGACCTCAGTAACGCCATCGACCGGGTGGCCGATCATCTCGACGCCGGCGCGCGCGTGTTCGTCTGCGATCTCGTCCCCGACGACTTCCACTACATCGCCGGCCAGTTCGAGCGCCTCACCGAGCGTGCCAGCGCGGTGAGCTGGTTCGATCACCACCAGTGGGACGAGGAGGACGCCGAAAAGGTACGCAGCCACGGTGCGCGCCTCGTCGTCGGCGATTCCGACGAGGAGTGCTCGGCGGACGTCACGCTCGCGGCGCTCGATCACGAGTTCGGCCCGCGATGGGCGGAGCTCGCGGCCGTGACGCGCGATCACGACCTCTGGCTGCGCGAGGACGCCCGCAGCGACGATCTCGCGGATTTCGCCTACTGGACCGACCCCGAGGAGTACGTCGGAATCGTCAGCGAACACGGCGCGGATCTCCCCGCCGAGATCGAGGAGTATCTCGCCGAGCAGCGCGTCGAGAAGGAGGCGCTCATCGAGCGGGCGGTCGAACGGGCGACGATCGAGGAGATCGGTCCCTGGACCGTCGGCGTCACCTACGGCCGCTGCTCGCAGAACGAGGTCGCCGAGGCACTCCGAGAGGCGGGTGCCGACGCCGCCGTCGTCGTCAAACCCTCCGGCAGCGCCTCGATCCGTGGCTCCGACGGGTTCGAGCGCTGTCACGAGGTCGCCGGACAGGTCAACGGCGGCGGCCACCCGAAAGCCGCCGGCTGCAAGCCCGATATCTACGACGACATGCTCGACTACGCCAATCACTGGACGACGCGCGGTGCAGTGACCAAGCAGGTGATCCTGGAGGCGTTCGGACGACTATCAGATGAAATGACTGAGACAGAGCAGTAGGTCGAAAATCAGTAGGGAAGGAAATTATGGACAACAGATCACTACCACGATGGGCAGCAATCATTGGGTTGCCGTTGTTCATCATATCAACTATTCTAGTCGCCAGTTTCGGCCAGAGTATCAGTACAAATGGAACAGATATCCTCACGATACTGGCTTCGACTCAGGCAGCAATATTCGCGATCGTCTTTTCGGTAGTCATATTGAGTATTCAACTCTCCGTTTCTGGATATTCTCCGCGGCTTGTGAATCTGTTTCGCAAAAATATCGCTTATAGATTCACAGCGGGACTATTTGCAGTATCAATTGGAGTTGATGTCTTCGGTCTCTATCTATTTGCCGAGCAAGATAGTTTTGTGTACGAGACGTACCTCTGTGGCGCAGGAGCTCTCGCAGCAAGTGCTATGGTAAATCTGTATTTATTTGTCGATCGAATTCTATATCAATCAACGCCAGAAGGAATTTTGAATCGCATCAACGACCGACTTTCGCCAGAGTGGACGGCTCAACAAGCACGCCGATCTGACGAGGATTCCATTGAAAGAGATCCATATCAACTACTGATATCGGTCATTGACTCTGCTATCGAAGATCGGGATGGTCCAACAGTAAGTCAAGGACTAGATGTGGTTTCAGAAAGAATCCGTAGCTTGCTAACAAATACTTGTTCAGATGCTATGGGTTCTGAATCAGCAGTAAATGCCTCTATCGAGGATCTCTGCACAGACCGATTGCCAGCACTTCTGGAGCATACAACCAAAAACAATCAAGAAGAACAGTCAAAAGAGGTAATTGAATGCCTTGATACAATTGGTAAGAGTGGAATCGACAGAGAGCATGAACTGGTTACTGGGTATTCTTCCCAAGGATTGTCTAGACCTATAGAAAGTCTTGGATATAGCGAGCTCGAAGATCGAGTCAGAATAGATATAATTGGTACTAATCGAGAGCTACTTGTAGAAGCCGCTGAGGCGGAATATTGGGAAGCGGCAGATACGGGAATTCGTCTCTTGGGCTGGCGTGTAGCACAATCAATCACAAATCGGTCGGCTCAGTATGCTCGTGATACGGGATACACATCAGTACAAACTCTTAGTATTCCCAAAATCCACAGTCGTGCAGTTCGTGAATGTTCATCTCGAACCAGCGACGAAAATATCGATTGGCAACGAGGAGAAGACGGTGATTTCAACGATTTGTTCCCATACGAGAACACGCTCCGAGGATGTTATTTTGCCATGTGCGAAATCACATCAGCAGCGATTCGAAACGAGATCAAGACAGGAGCAAGCGTAGTCGATTGGTCACATGTCGCTGCAGGGTGGAGAAGTTGCTTGGATGATCTGAGGGATAGTAACCTCGAATCGCTATTCCAACTATGGTTAGGAACGGTACTGTATATCGAATATCTCCAATCTGAAACGGATAGAGAGGTCCTCTCCGGCTTCAACCGAGTGTCTATTCAGATGGGTTTTAGATCCAATATTGGTGAAACAGCCGTTTCCATCCAGAACGGAGTTGTTAGGCCTAGAACACAAATAGACTACATTCCTGGAAGGTTCAACCCCACAGAGATGCCCCTCACCGGGTTTTCGTCGCAGCCAGTTTCAGATCCCGACACGACATTTTCCGATTGGCTTGTGCTTCAAGGTGGTATGAGTGGGGATGGTGAGTTTGTGTGAATATTATAGGTGAGTGTACATTCCATCGATCTAAATTCACCTTCACAGATAGAGCAGGGACTATTTTTCTGTAGCACAGGTCGTCATCGCGCTACAATGGCCTAGTCGGCTCTGGCACGCCGTAACAGCTATCACAGCAGCACACCAAGCACAGCCATGCCGATCGGTATCGACCGGTTCGAGGACGGCGAGGAGCTCCGCCGGACGACGGGCGAACGTATCGTCCGATTTCTCCTCGCGCACGACGAGCAGGCGTTCACACGTGCCGAAATTGCCGAGGCACTCGATGTTGCCCCGAACACCGTCGGAACGAACCTCTCGCGCCTGAAGAAGCGAGATCTGGTCCGCCATCGGGAGCCGTACTGGGCCATCACCGACGACCGCGAGCGAGTGGCGAGCGCGTTCCGAGCGCACGCCGAGGACGCCCATCTCGACGCGCTGCTCGGCGAGGAGGAGTGGAGCGACTGGGCGGACCACGCCGCAAGCGAGGCGGAGTTCGAAGCGGCACGCAGCGACGACGGATGACCGACCGTCCGTTCCAGCGCGGTGCAGTCGTCTGGGGTCTCGACCCGTTCAAGAGCACGGAAGCCGCGGAGCCGGAACGACCGTTTCTCGTTTTGAGCAACGAAACGCATCCGTTCGCCGACCGCCAATTCGCTGGGATCGCGCTCTCGACCACCCGCCGGGACGACGCGCTGGCGCTCGATCCGGACGACTGGGCCGCCGGCGGACTGCCGCGGCGGTCGTACGCCTACCCGTGGCTGCTCGTCACCCGGGATCACGCCGACATCGCGTCGGTCTATGGCCGACTACGCCCGGCTATCGTGGATACTATTCTCGATCATCTCGTCGGCTATCTCTCGGCGAGCGATGCTGATGACGGGTAGAAACGATCGGTGAACGAACCGTTCGGCGATCAGTTGGCGTCGGTCGGCATCGGCGGCGCGGTCCGCTTGTGCTCGTTGTCGCGGTGCAGTTCCTGAATGTGTTCGACGACCTCCGGCGTGGTGTCGGCGATCTCGGCGGCCGCAGCGGTCGCCACGTTGCCGTCGACGGTGAGCGCGACGATCGCGTCGATGGTGTCGTACTCGACGCCGATCTCCTCCTCGTCGGTCTCGTAGTCGACCATCCCGCCGGTCGGCGTCTTCTGGACAAGCTCCTCGTCGGCCCCGAGATCGGCGGCGAGCTGGCGGACCTGCTGTTTGTAGCAGTTGCCGATCGGGTTGCAGTCGACGCCGCCGTCGCCGTATTTCGTGACGTAGCCAAGCGAGAGTTCGACGCGGTTGCCGGTCCCGAGCACGAGTTTGTTCTCCTTGTTCGCGACGAGGTAGTTGACCGTCATCCGGACGCGTGCGCTCGTGTTGCCGACGAAACGGTTCGCCCAGTCGTCCTCGTCGCTCGCGCTCTCACCCGCATCGATGGCGAGCAGTTCGTCCATGATCGGGTCGATGTCGACGACGTCGTAGCGGATGCCGAGATCGACCGCGACGCGCTCGGCGTCGCTCATGTTCGCGTCGCTGTTGACGTCCCGGGGGAGGACGAGCCCGTGGACGGCCTCCCGGCCGAGCGCCTCGACGGCGAGATGGGCGACGGCCGTGCTGTCGACACCGCCCGAGAGCCCGAGGACGACGCCGTCGGCGTCGTGGCGATCGACCTGTGCTTGGATGAACGACGTGATGCGCTCGCGCTCGGCAGTGAGTTCGTCGCTCGAAAACCGCAGGTCGAGCGGCGTTATCTCCGCATCGAGCTGGGGCTGTCGCTGTGATAATTCCATGGCCGTACACGGCCGTCATCGTATATAAACTGCGTGATGCGCTGCGACCGATCAGGCCGCGCCCGCGACCCAGCGCTCGGAGTAGACGCCCCCGCACTCACAGACCGCATAGGCGTGAATCACGTCGCCCTCGGCGTAGATGCCGCCGACGTCCTCGTTGCGCTCCTCGGCGAAGGCGAAGACGAATCGCGGGGCGTGCTCGTCGGTTCCGTCGGCGTCGGCATCGTCGCCGTCGGCCTCGGGGCAGTCCCCCTCGAAGGAGTCGAGATCGACCGTTCCTTCGGCGTCCATCGCCGCGCTCGCGAGCGTCATCGGATCGACGCCGGTCGCCCCCTCGAAGGCACTCCGGCCGCGCTCGGCGTCCAGAATCAGTGCGACGCCGTTGCCGACCGCCTCACCGTGCTGGGAGAGGGTTCCGAGGTCGGAGACGGCCGATTCGGCGAAGAACAGGAGCACGTCCTCGGGGCGCTCGCCGTCGAGGAACTGGCGTCGGTCGGGGTTCATGGAACCGTTACAGCGAGGGCGAACAAAAGGTCGCGGGACTCGTTTCGTCGGTTTCGAGAGCACCGATCGCGGACGACCGTTCGACGTCAGCCGTCGGCGTCGTCGAGATCGCGCGCGATGGCCGCCAGCCCCTCGTCGGGTGATTCGACGGCCTCGTAGACGACGCGCTCGCCGGGTTCGCGAACGCCGTAGAGAAATCCCGGCTCGACGACATCGACCAGCACGCTCCGTCCGTAGTCGATGTCCACAGCTCTGCGCCACGCTTCGAGGCGATCCTCGCCGTCGCGCTCGCGTGCGAGCCGGACGTTGCCGTACGCGCCGTTGATCTCGACGCCGTCCCCGCGGGCGCTCTCGATACGGGTGTGAGAAACGTCACCGTCGAGAACGAGACGGGTAGTCGTGAGTGGAAAACGGTCGTCCGCCGGCAGTTCGAGCCGGGAGCGGGTGCGTCCGCGGCGGGCGAGCGTCGCGCGCACCGTCTCGATCGACGGATGGTCGCTCGGCAGCCGGTCGGTCACTCGTCGTCTTCGTCCGCGTCGTCCGCGTCGAGCAGTTCGTCGATCGATCGGTCGCCGCGGGCCGTGATCGTGGCGTTGATCTGCTGGGTCTCGTCGCCGACTTCGCGCCCGCGGACGGTGACGCGCTTTCGCTCGCCGTCACGGGTCGGTTTGAACCCCGTTCCGCCCGAGAGCAGGACGGCGTTGAGCGCCGGACCGGCGATATCCTCGCGCATCGGTCGGCCGGCCGTATCCGAGCCACCGGTGAGTTCGAGCGTGTAGCCGTCGAGACCGACCGCGTCGCCGTCGACTTCCTCGCCGATCGAGCGTCCGATGAAGCGGTTTGCGTCCTGTCCCTCGACCGCGTTCTGGTAGGCCGCCCCGTCCTCGGGGTCGGCGACGACGACCGTGAAATCAGCCATGTGCGGGGAAGTCGGTCGGCGTTCAAAAGCGTATTGAAAGCTTCATGGCGGGAACGTCACGGACGGCGAACACGATCCACGACCAGCAGATTAATATTTACCCGGGCTGCAGACGATAACCAATGACACGACGGACGATTCTCACGGGGGTCGTCATCGCGCTCGTGCTACTGGCGGGCTGTAGCTCGTTCGCGAACGACCCGGCCGAATCTACTGCCACCAACGGAACGACGGCTGCCACGGGAACGCCGGCACCGACGGCGGAGACGACCGCCGCCGCAACGACGGTATCGACGGCGACAGCAACCGTGACGGCAACGGAAACGGCGACCGCAACGGCAACGCCGACATCGACAGCGACACCGACCGAGACCGCCACGCCAACACCGACCGAGACCGCCACGCCGACGGACACAACAACGGCGACGGAGACCGACGAGTCGGCGGCGTCGGCCGCCGGACCCGAGACGCCGCTGGACGCTGGCAGTATCGCCAGCGGACACGTCGAGGGGCTCAGAGCCGCCGGCAGCTTCTCGATCACCGATAGCGAGACGATAGAGGGTGCTGGCGAGGGTGGCGGAACCAACGACCGCAGCGGCCGGGCCGATCTCGAAGCGAACACGGCCCGACTGACGTCGCAGCCGACCGACGAGGCGACCCGCCACAGCTACGCCGAGGGTGCGACGGCCTACGAGAAAACGGAGTACGAGAGCATGGAGCCCCAGTACGAGGTCTCCGAACTCGGCCGGCCGCTCGCCGAGAGCCTGCTCACCGCCACAGAGATCCAGGAGACCGTCCGGGCGGTCGACTACGAGCGCTCGGGCAGCGTCACGCGCGACGGCCGCGAACTCGCCGTCTACGTCGCCAACGGCACCGACAGCCTCAGCACGGACGTCCTGTTCCGCGGCGAGGACGTCTCCGAGTTCAGCTCGACGCTCGTCGTCGATCCCGAGACGGGCATCGTCCACACGCTGAAAACCGAGCGCACGACCGACAAACTGAGCGCCGGCGAGCCGAACACGATCGTCGAAACCCTCGAATTCTCGGATGTCGGCTCGACCAGCGTCGAGCAGCCCGGCTGGGTCGACGATCTGAAGTAACGAAACAGCCAGAGAAGAGCGGACAGGGCGCGGACGGACCGACGGGCCGAAAGCCCGCAGCCGCGAAGGGCGGCCAATGAACGTCGAATTCCTCGGCGGCGCGCGCGAGGTCGGCCGGAGCGCGGTGCTGATCGACGACGAGCTGTTGCTCGATTACGGCATGAAAAGCGGGACGCCGCCGGGATACCCGGTCGGCTCTGTCGATCCGGAGGCGGTCGTCGTCTCGCACGGCCATCTCGATCACGTCGGGGCCGTGCCCGCGCTGCTGTCGGGCGACGATCGGCCGACGGTCCACTGGACGCCGCCGACGCGCGAGCTCGCGATGACGCTCGCCCGCGACACGCTCAAACTCCACGGCGGAACCTACGGCTGTCCGTTCACCGAAACCGAGCTACGACGGCTCACCCAGGTCTCGGAGACCCACGCATACGGCGAGTCGTTCACGGCCGCTGGCCACGAGATCACGCTCTACGACGCCGGCCACATCCCCGGCAGCGCGCACGTCCTCGTCGACGATGGCGAAACGCGGCTCTGTTACACCGGCGACTTTCATACTGGTCATCCCGACCGCGGCCAGCGTCTCGTCACCCCCTCGACCGCCCGACCTGACGCCGACGTCGTGATCTGCGAGAGCACCTACTCCGACACCGAACACGACCCCCGCGAGCACGTCGAGGAGCGATTCGCCGAGAGCGTCAGGAGAACGCTCTGGAACGGCGGGACAGTCGTCGTGCCGGCCTTCGCCATCGGTCGCACGCAGGAGCTACTCCTGGTCTGTGCGGCCCACGATGTCGACTGCTACGTCGACGGAATGGGAAAGGAGGTGACGGAGATGTGTCGACGCCATCCCTCGTTCGTCCGCGACGGCGACGCGCTCGATAGGGCGGCGGGCCACACCCGGTTCGTCACCGGTCGCGATGGCCAGCGAGAACGCATTGCCGCCGAGAACACCGCGATCGTCACCACCAGCGGGATGCTCTCGGGCGGGCCGGCGATGTCGTATATCCCCGAGATCCGTGCGGACCCGACGAACCTGATCGCCATGACCGGCCATCAGGTCGCCGGCACCCCTGGTCGCGAGCTGCTCGATACCGGGCGCGCGGAGATCGACGGGCGCGTCATGGCCGTAAGCGCACGGGTCGAGGCGTACGACTTCTCGGCACATGCCGACCGCCGCGGTCTGCTCGCGTATCTCGATTCGTACCGCGACGCGACGGTGCTCTGCGTCCACGGCGACCGCTGTCCGGCCTTCGCCGACGAGCTACAGGAACGGGGTTTCGACGCGAGTGCACCCGAGCGCGGCGAGCGGGTCGAGCTCTGATCAGTTCGAACTGAGATCGTACTGCACGCCGGTCAGGTTTTCGGAGACGTCCCAGAGCCGTCCGGCGGTCGTCTCGTCGTACGAACGCTCGCTGGAGCGCTGTGTTTCGGGCTGGCCACGTAGGTTCCCGACCCCACCCGGGCCGACGTACTCGCCGCCGTCGATGTCGTCGGCGGTCGCGGCGTAGAGCAAGGGGAGCGCGCCCGTCGCGGCGTCCTGGCCGATCACGGCGTTGGCGGCCTTCATTCCCAGCAGCCGGAGCGTGGAGCCCGCCTGCTCCGGCCCGCGCTTCTGGAGGTTCGTGTCGGCGTAGCCGGGATGACAGGCGACGCTCGAAACGCTCTCGACGCCCGTGGCACGGAGGCGGCGCTGGAGCTCGTAGGCGAACAGTACGTTCGCGAGCTTGCTCTGCCCGTAGGCGTCCCACTTGTCGTAGGACTCCTCGTGCTGGCGATCGGCGCTGCGCGCCACGCTGTCGAAATCGATCTCGCCGTTCTCGTGCAGCGCGCTCGACTGGGTGACGACGCGCGTCTCGCCGTCGGTGTCGCGGAGTTCGTCGAGCAGCAGGCCCGTGAGCGCGAAGTGGCCCAGATGGTTGACGCCGAACTGCGTCTCGAAACCGTCCGTCGTTTCGCCATACGGGACCGCCATCACGCCGGCGTTGTTGCAGAGGACGTGGAGTTCGTCGTGCGTGTCGGCGAAGCTCGTCGCGAACGCACGGATCGACGCGAGATCGGCGAGGTCGAGTTCGATCACCGTCAGTCGGGTGTCGGGAGCCTCGTCCCTGATGCGTTCACCCGCGTCGACACCGCGCTCGACGTTCCGACAGGCCAACACGACGTCCGCACCGTGAGTCGCGAACGCTTTCGCGGCCTGGAAGCCCAGCCCGCTGTTCGCGCCGGTGACCACGACGGTTCGATCGCTCAGATCGCCCATCCGCTCGGTCGTCCAGTCGCCGTTGGCGGTCATGGCCGTCGTGGGAGTGGCCGGCGGAAAGCGGTTGGCGTTGCGGCGACCGCACCAAACGTTTTGGTCGCTCTCGGCAATGGGGAGGGTATGGACGACCAGCAGGGTCCGGACGAGGACGAACGGGCGGCGCTCCACGACCTCCAGCTCGGCATCGAACACCTCCACCGGGGCTACGGCCACCTGCTCGCCTTCCACCACGCGATCGGCCGCGGCATGAACCGCTTCGACGACGCCCGCGAGCAGCTCCGCGCGAGCGGACACGACGAGCACGCCGACGCGCTCCGCGACGACCTCCTCCCGGCGGGCGTTGTCGACGAACAGTGGACCTACGAGCTGGTCGAGGCGTTCGTCGACGAGTTCCTCGATCCCGTCGACGAGTTCGAGGCGGACGTCCGCGAAGAACTGGCCGACGGTCGACGCCACGTCACCGAGGATCGCCAGCGGCGGGCGTGGCGCGAGCGCAGTGAAAAAGACTGGTAACGAAAGATAAGAGCGGGATCGGTTCAGTCGTCGTTCGCGTCCTCGACCGTCTCGGCGCGCTCTTCGAGGGCGGCGGCGACCGTCCGGGCCTGCTCGGGTGTGAGTTCGATCTCGTCGGCGTGGGCCGGTACGGCATCGAGATCGGTGTTGTCGAGTTCGAGCTGGAGTTTCACCGCATCGGGGTTTTTGCGGTCGGCCGTGACGTTCAACACAGCCAGCGCGTCCTCCTCGAAGCCGTGGCCCTCCGCCCGCCCGTCGAGCAGGTCGAGCGTCGTGTAGGCGTTGACCTTCAGGATGCGATCGCTCATCGGCGATCAGTCGTCGGCGGTGATCGGCGTGCCGTCAGCACGGGCCGGCGTCGGCCGATCGTCCATCTCGTCCTCGTCGGCGTAGGGATACCACGTCATCTTCGTGTTGTGCATGTACGGGTCCGCGTAGTCGGTCTCTTCGGGCTCGGCGAGTGCTTCCAGTTCCTCCTCGTCGCGCGCGGCGATGAACTCCCGGAAGCTCTCTTCGCCGGATTCGTCCTCGTAGGCCGCGAGCACGTTCCGGATGTAGCCCGGCACCTCGTCGGCCGCGACGCGCATCGCGATCCAGTCGGCGAAGTGGGGATCCTCGCCCAGCCCGCCGCCGAGCCCGATGTCGAACGCCTCGACCGGCTCGCCGTCCTTTCTCGTCTTCATTCCGCGAAGGCTGATATCGGCGATCTGTGGTTGGGCACAGGAGGCGGTACAGCCCGAGAGATGGATATGGAAGTCCTGGATTCCGGCCGGCAGCTCGACGTTCTCCTTCAGCCAGCGGGCGTACCGGACCTGTCGATTCTTCGTCTCGACGATCGACAGCGAGCAGAACTCCGTCCCGGTACACGCGATCGAGCCGCGCATGAACGGATGCGGGTCGGGCGAGTAGTCCTCCAGGAGCGGTTCGTCGAGGAACGCGTCGAGGCTCGCCTCGGGAACGTCGGTGACGATGACGTTCTGGCGCTGGGTGAGTCGCACCTCGCCGGTGCCGTATTCGTCGGCGAGGGCAGCGAGCTCGCGGACGTCGTCGACCCCCATCCGCCCGACCATGACGTTCAGGCCGACGTAGTAGTTGCCGTCGGGCTGTTCGTGGACGCCGATATGGTCGCCGTGTTCGTCCTGTCGGCCCGCGTTGTAGGTGTACTGTTCGCGGAGGTCCTCGCCCGCCGAGGGGAGTTCGTACTCGACGTACTCCTCCTGAAGGGTGTTCCGGATCTTCTCGGTGCCCCACTCGTCGACGAGGAACTTGATGCGGGCGTTGAACCGATCGTCGCGGTCGCCGTGGTCCCGAAAGAGCGCGGACATCCCCGCCGAGACCTTCGGGGCGTCCTCGGGCGTACAGAACACGTCGATATCGCGCGCGAAGCGCGGTTCCTTCCGCGAGAGACCGCCGCCGACGCGGACGTTGAACCCCATCGTCTCCTCACCGTCGATCTCCTTTCGGGCGGGCTCGAACGCGAGATCGTTGATATCGCCCTGGCCACAGCCCTCGTCACAGCCCGTCACCGAGACCTTCCACTTCCGGGGGAGGTTCTCGTAGGCGTCGTTGCCCTTGAACTCCTCGTGGAGCTGCTCGGCCACCGGCCACGCGTCGACGTGCTCGTGTTTGTCCTTGCCGGCGACCGGACAGCCGACGATGTTGCGCCACGAGTCGCCACAGGCCTGCATGGTCGACAGTCCATTGGCTTCGAGTTTGTCGAAGATCTCGGGCACGTCCTCGATCCGGATCCAGTGGAGCTGGATCGACTGGCGCGTGGTCCAGTCGCAGTACGCGCCACCGAACTCGGGATTGTCGGCCGGGCCACGGGCGTACTCATCGGCGATATCGGCGACCACCTCCAACTGGCCCGGTTCGAGCACGCCATTGGGCGTCCCGATCCGCATCATGAAGTAGCTCTCCTGGCCGTTGCGCTGGTGGTACAGCCCCCACCATTTGAACCGCTCGAACCAGGCGTCGTGCTCGTCGTCGGGGATCGACTCCCAGCCCTCCTCGGCGAACTCGAAGAGATGCTCGCGGATCTCCTCGCCGTAGACCTCGTCCTTCCAGCCTTCGACGTTGGTCGACATACCGTCGCAACGACCCCGACTCCTAAACCCTCCTCCGTGGTGTCAAACCTCCCCGCGTCTCGGTAAACGAGGAAAGAATTGCTTCATTCGGGCGACACCGGACGGGCGAGTCGGCTGCGTCGACACGGGATATGGACGCTCTCGGGCACGACGGAACGGAACTCGCCGTCGAGCACGCGACCGACGGCGAGCCAGTCAGTGACGCCGCTCGCACCACAGGCGATGCACTGACCGGCGATGCGCGCCTCGATAGCCCGCGTGTCGACGCCGACCTCGACGAACCCCTCGGCGAGGAAATCGGCCATCTCACAGCCACAGAACTCCTGTCTGGCGAGTCGCCAGAGGTTACTCACGCTCACCTCGCGGCTGTCGTTGACGCTGATCCACGCGCCGGCGTCGAGCTGATGGACGTCGATCGACACGGCCGCCCTTCCACCCCCAGTACACTATGTCTGTCGCCCGCTCGCCGCCGAGATTATGGTGACGCACGATTTCGAGAAAAACGCATGAAAGCGACGGTATTCGTCGGTGAGGTACGTCGAAGACACAGGCAGCAGTTGCCGGGAGATGAGAGCCGGGGTAGCGCTTACGGGTGAGCGCGTGCTTATGCTGGTACCGCCCCTGTCGAACAACGATGTCAGACACCGACGGCGCGCGTCAGCACGTTTCGGCAGACGTCGCGCCAGAGCTGTACGACTCGGAGGACGAACGATGAGCGAAGCCGAGGAGAGAGAGGAGGAACCGGCGACCGATCACCTCGACGACGTCGCGGACGGCTGTGGCTGCACCGAGATCTGGGAACACCTCTCCGAGCAGCGCGACGACTGAGCGTGGCACGATCGCGCGGCGAGGTGCTTTTGTCCGTTGGCGTTTCACATGGGATATGACCCCCGACGACGCAGCCGACGGGCCAACCGACCGCGAGTCACCCGTCGGCCAGCCGGTCGTCCGGGGTGACCCGACCTTTGCCGGCGAACACGCCCAGCAGGCGGTCCAGTTCGATCCCGACGATCCCGACAGCCTCAGTCGTGCCGCCGACATCGTCGAACGCTTCGCCGACGATTCGATCGGGGCGGCCGACAGCGTCTACATGCTTCGCGGGGCGGCCGCCTGTGCCGCACTCGTCCGCGGCGAGGGCTCCTACAAGGCGGCCGCCGAGCGAGCCGACGAGGGCGTCACGGTCTCGTTCATTCGGAAATGGGCACGCGTCCACGACCTGCCGCGACCGATCCGCCAGTACGTCGCCACCGGCGACATCGCTCCGACGGCGGCCAAGCATATCGCACGCGTCACCGACCGATCCCGATATCTCCTCGCGTGGGCCGTGCTCGACGGCGATCTCACCGTCCGCGAGGTGCGCTCGATCGCGAGCGCGATCAACGCCGGCACCGATCCCGAGGCGGTACTCGACGCCCACGACGTCACCCTCGGCGAGATGACGCTGCGCCTCCCGCGCGAGATCTACACCGATCTCAGACGCCAGGCCGCACGGAAAGGCGTTGATCCCGCGGTGCTGGTCGCGGAGGCGCTCAACGAGCAGCCGACCGACCCCACAACCGCCGAACGGTACTGATTTACGGCCGCCGCCCTCAGTCGAACCGAGGGCTGGTAGCTCAGTTAGGCAGAGCGTCTGGCTTTTAACCAGACGGTCGGGGGTTCGAATCCCTCCCAGCCCGCTGTTCTGCCGAACGATAGTGAGAACCGAACAGCGAACGTGACGGTTCGAGCGACAAAGCGGACTGAGCATGGCGAGTACAGAGACTGTGAAGCGAAGCGATTCCGTCGCACGAAATATCGATCGATACCGAAACGAAACCTGCGGCGGAGCGCCGGGTTAGCCTCTGACCGGCATATACGCCAGCGCGACGATGAGAACGGCGGCGAACAGGCTGATGATGACGGTCCCCCAGAGACCGAGGATACGGTTGTTGAACTCGTCAAGTTTCGTCTGTTCGGCCTGATAGCCCGAGACGTTCTGCGAGAGCGTGACCGAGCTGTTGGTCGGGAACTGCGCGACGTACGTCGTTCCGCCGATCGTCGCGTTCTCGCCGTCCTTCAGCTCCGCCGAGCGCGTCAGATTTCCTTCCCACGCGAGCGTCGCGCCGCTGGTGTTGACGCTTGCGACGCTCGACGAGTTGTTTTCGTACGGGAACGAGTCGCCGACCGAGACGTTCCGAACCTCCGGTGTCGGGAGATACTCGTCGAGGGGCTGGGTCGTCCCGTTACGGTAGCGGACGTACTGCGTGCCGTTCTCGCCGGTCAGCGCCACGTCGGCGACCGACGGGTCCTGCCGCAGGCGCTGGCTCGTCATGAACTCCTGGCGGAGGGTGAACGACGAGACGTTGGTCGCGTTGCCGGAGGCGTTGCCACCGGACGTGTTCCCGCCCGAAGCGTTGCCGGCCGTAGCGTTCGAGATGACGACGCGGAACCGCGTCGCGGAGTCGTTGCTGGCCGTCTCGCCGGTCGCAAGACTGGTTCCCGAGCCACCCGGAGTACCCGTCGCACTTGGCGAGGGGCTCCCGGTACCGGTCCCGGCACCACTGTCCGAACCGTTCGGTGCGGGACGATACTCGCCGTTCGCGAAGAGCAGTGACGAGTTGTTCGCGATCGACGTGGTGAACCGCGCCGATTCGTTGACCCGCGAGACGTTGCCTTCGCCGTCGTTGACGTTGACCGTCCACTCCGTGCCGCCGGCCGAGAGGGTATCGCCCTGCGAGTAGTTCTGTCCCGCGACCGATACCGACGGCTCCTGCGCCACCGTCGTCAGCGAAAACGCTCCAACGGCGACGAGGACGAAGAAGACGACGTAGATCGCCGCAGCCCGTCGTTGCATGTTCGCCAGAAACATTGCCGGTGGTATAATCGTTGCTTTTCGCCGGAGGACCGCGCGGGACGGCAACCAAAGCCATTAACTCACATCGGGTGGACAGCTGACACGTGAAACGAATCATCTCGACCGACGACGCACCGGCGGCCGTCGGCGCGTACAGCCAAGGAGCGACGACCGACGAGCTCGTCTTCACCGCGGGACAGCTCCCCTTCACCGCCGACGGGGACTCCCTCGCCGACGAATCGATCGCGACCCAGACCGAACAGAGCCTCGCGAACATCGAGGCCGTCCTCGCCGAGGAAGGACTCGACATGGACGACGTGGTCAAAACCACCATCTTCCTCGCCGACATCGACGACTTCGACGAGATGAACGAGGCCTACGGCGACGTCTTCGACGACGAGCCGCCCGCCAGAAGCGCCTTCGCCGTTGGCGATCTCCCGAAGGGCATCGGCGTCGAGATCGAAGCCATCGCCTCGCAGTAGCTCCACTCGCCGAGAGCCGCTGCTATCGATCCGATTTTTTGGAGACTATTCGTACTGCTAACCCCAACAGCGTAGGCTGATGACGAGAAGGAAATCGGTCATGCGACGAACCAATGGGCACGACATGTAGACGTCGAAATAGTAAAATCCTCGTCAGTAGGTCTTTCGAGCTGCAAACAGATGGGACGTGAGAAATCGTGTGAAGCCAAGGGCCGGATTTGAACCGGCGATGGGCGGCTCTGCAGGCCGCTGCGTTAGGCCGGACTCTGCCACCTTGGCGCAGTCGGGACTACTGGACTGACTGGCATAACGGTAGCGGTTTGCTACCGAGCGTTGCCACTTCGCGAGTGATGATGAGTGAGCTACCGAAAGGGGTAGCTCGAAGTATGAATGGGAGGCGGCGAACCACTAGTTATGAGCCGTTGTAACGGAGCGGTCTCGGGTTCCACCGGGACGGACCCTGCGTGTACTACCGATTGCGCTCCTGGGCTCACACTTGGCCCCTCTTGCGAGGCAGTTTTCCCAGAGGTTCGCACACTCCAGTACTCGCTGGAACGCTGGCGGGCTTATCTGCCGTGTTCGGGATGGGTACGGGAGTCGCCCCGCCGCTGTGGCCGCCTTAATGCCGATCCGCGGAATCGAACCGCGTAACGCCGACGATCGGTGGGCCGATGCGTTCGGGTATCTAATGTATGACGTGCGATCCAGTTAGCGCCTGGACCCGTCCAGCAGGACGGATTCCAATGCGATATGACTGATGTGGCTCGGTCTGTTAGTGCTCGCGGGCTGAACGCCTCGTTGCCTCGGCGCGTACACCCCGAGTCTATCGAACTCGTCTTCTACGAGTGACCTCGGCGGTACCTCTTTTCCGGGTGGGTTTCGAGCTTAGATGCGTTCAGCTCTTACCCCGTGTCGCGTGGCTGCCCGGCACGTGCCCTCTCGGACAACCGGTACACCAGTGGCGACCAATCGTAGTTCCTCTCGTACTATACGATCGTTCCCGTCAGGTACCATGACACCCCCAATAGATAGCAGCCGACCTGTCTCACGACGGTCTAAACCCAGCTCACGACCTCCTTTAATAGGCGAACAACCTCACCCTTGCCCGCTGCTGCACGGGCAGGATGGAGGGAACCGACATCGAGGTAGCAAGCCACCCGGTCGATATGTGCTCTTGCGGGTGACGACTCTGTTATCCCTAAGGTAGCTTTTCTGTCGTAAATGGCCCGCATCAAGCAGGCTCATCCGTTCGCTAGACCGCGCTTTCGCGTCAGCGTTCTCGTGTTGGAGAGAACACTGTCAGACCACCTTTTGCTCTTGCGCTCTATTCCGGGTCTCCGACCCGGATGAGGTGATCTTCGGGCGGGCTCGATATCTTTTCAAGCCCGTACCGCCCCAGTCAAACTGCCCAGCTACCGGTGTCCTCCTCCCGGAGTAAGGGTCACAGTCACTAGTGGGTAGTATTTCAGTGATGTCTCGGCGGCCCGCTAGCGCGGGTGCCTGCGTGACGACTCCTACCTATCCTGCACACTAGCGACCGTGTCCCAGCGACAGCTTGCAGTAAAGCTCTATAGGGTCTTCGCTTCCCCTTGGGGGTCTCCAGACTCCGCACTGGAACGTACAGTTCACCGGGCCCAACGTTGGGACAGTGACGCTCTCATTCATCCATTCATGCGAGCCGCTACTGAAGCGGCAAGGTACTACGCTACCTTAAGAGGGTCATAGTTACCCCCGCCGTTGACGGGTCCTTCGTCCCGTTGTACCGGGTGTTCAGATACCCGCACTGGGCAGGATTCAGTGACCGTACGAGTCCTTGCGGATTTGCGGTCACCTGTGTTGTTATTAGACAGTTGGAGCGTCCGAGTCGCTGCGACCTGCCTCATTCCGAGGCAGGCATCCCTTATTGCGAACGTACGGGACTAACTTGCCGAATTCCCTAACGTCGGTTGTCCCCGACAGGCCTTGGCTTTCGCCGCCACGGACACCTGTGTCGGATCTGGGTACGGACCGCGTGCGCCTTTTCACGGGCCCCAGGTTGGACCGAATTTCTCTATCTCACCGTTCGCCCGCTTCGTGCCGTTACGGCTTCCACGAGTTTTGGTGATTCGACCGGGCGAGTGCCCGGCTCGGTCGACCCCGAGGCGTCGGCATGATTGCACGCGGGCACTGGAATATTAACCAGTTTCCCGATTCGTCCTACTCGAACTGCGGTAGGACTGAGGACCGGCTAACCCTCGGTTGACGAACATTGCCGAGGAACCCTTGTCCGTGAGGCCGTCGGGATTCTAACCCGACTACCGCTGCTACTGTGGCCAGGATTATCGTCACCGTTCGGTCCATACGAACTCTCGCCCGTACTTCCACCCAAACGGAGCGCCGACCTACTGGATCGCACTATACAGTGCGCCGCTAGGTCTCGGTGGTGGACTTGAGCCCCGATCATTTTCGGCGCTCCAAACCTCGGCCGGTAAGCTGTTACGCTTTTCTTAGCGGGTAGCTGCTTCTAAGCTCACCTCCCGGCTGTCTATGGCTCGGAACCACCTTCGATCGCACTTAGTCCACACTTGGGGACCTCAACCAAGCTCTGGGTTGTCTCCCTCATGGTGCACAGGCTTACCCCGCACACCGCTCTCCCCGCGTCGACGGCGTTCGTAGGTTCGGAGTTCGACAGGAGGGCCGACTCCTCTCGGAGTCGGTCCCTCCAATCGGTCGCTCTACCCCACGAACTACCTCGGCGGAGGTCATGCTTCGACATGTTTCGGTCGGAACCAGCTGTTGCCGGACTCGATGGGCCTTTCACCCCTACACACTGGTCACGGGAGGGTATTGTAGGACACCATCCCTAACAGGCCTCCACGCAGCTTTCGCCACGCTTCACCTTGCCATCGTGTAGATCGTCCGGATTCGGGTCGTGTCCGCTCGACTCCCCGCGCTTGAACACGGCGGCCCTGGTACGTAGAACGCACTGCGGCCATGTCGGTTTCCCTATGCCTTCCCCGATGCTCGGGTTAGACTCGTCAAGCAGACACACTCCCTGGCTCGTTTTTCAAAACGCACGACGGAACATCGGCTCGTCTCGGTTGCTACTGCGGGGTCGCCCCCGGGTCGTTCACTAAGACGCCTTTTATGCCCCGTCGCTCGATCGCCAACTGAGTTCAAGCCCTATTGCACCTCCCTTTGTGGGGTGCTTTTCAGCGTTCGCTCACGCTACTTGTTCACTATCGGTCTCGAGATGTGTTTAGTCTTGGCCGTCGATGCCGGCCATATTCACGAGGGATATCCAACCCCCGATACTCTGGAGCTGACGCACACCGTACTGGTCTGTGTTACGGGGTTTTCACCCTGTCTCACGCTCCGTTCCAGGAGACTTCACACAGACGATCCGGTGCTGAGAGTCAGTCCGAACACCACATTGCTCGTGGGGCAAAGCCCCGTAAGCTTCGGTTTGGACTGCGTCGCGTTCACTCGCCGTTAGTAACGACATCCCATTCGGTTTCTCTTCCTGCCGGTACTGAGATGTTTCAGTTCCCGGCGTTCCCCATTGCGCGAAGCAATTGCGGTGGGGATTCCCATTCGGAAATCTCAGGTTCTTCGCCTCCGTGCGGCTCCCCTGAGCTTATCGCAGCTTGGCACGTCCTTCATCGGCACTCGAGCCGAGCTATTCACCAGTTGGCATAGTAGCCACGGTCTTCTAATCAGAATCCATGAACCCGCTGAACGGGTCCAGTGGACGCCTGGATCGCACGTACACACAGTCTCATGGACGCGCCCGAGTGTCACGAGGCACGCCTCAACCCTTCCCACCCACGCTTGCACGAGGTGGTGCATCGGTTCGGTCGGACTCGAACATATCCCCGAGCCCCACTTAAGGGACTCGGTTCGTCCGAGTCGACGGATGGACCCACTGGGATTCGAACCCAGGGCATCCTCCTTGCAAAGGAGGCACTCTCCCACTGAGCTATGGGCCCGCCTTCCGTTTTTCCGCAGGCCGACTGCCACGGAAGGCTCGTGTTTGCTGTCAGCCCTGATAGTTCGTAGGTGCCCGGTCGGCACCGCGAGTCACGAACGCGAACACAGTTGCAAATGGGTCGGGCCGTCGGCCCGATCCCGGTCTGTAGGAGGTGATCCAGCCGCAGATTCCCCTACGGCTACCTTGTTACGACTTAATCCCCCTTGCGAAGCCCAGATTCGACCGGCGTTGCGCCGGCCTCATCCGGACCTCACTCGGGTGATTTGACGGGCGGTGTGTGCAAGGAGCAGGGACGTATTCACCGCACTCTTCTGAAATGCGATTACTACCGAATCCAGCTTCATGCGGGTGGGTTTCAACCCGCAATCCGAACTACGACCGAGGTTAGGAGATTAGCGTCCCCTCTCGGGGTAGCGTCCCACTGTCTCGGCCATTGTAGCCCGCGTGTCGCCCGGCACATTCGGGGCATACTGACCTACCGTTGCCCGTTCCTTCCTCCGTCTTAGCGACGGCAGTCTCCCTAATGTACCCAGCCAGCACAAGGCTGCTGCTGGCAATTAGGGACGCGGGTCTCGCTCGTTGCCTGACTTAACAGGACGCCTCACGGTACGAGCTGACGGCGGCCATGCACCTCCTCTCAGTGGCTCAAGTAAGCCCATCAGACTGACTGTCACTGCACACTGTCGGTGCCGGTGAGATGTCCGGCGTTGAGTCCAATTAAACCGCAGGCTCCTCCGGTTGTAGTGCTCCCCCGCCAATTCCTTTAAGTTTCATCCTTGCGGACGTACTTCCCAGGCGGCTCGCTTCTCGGCTTCCCTACGGCACAGCGCTGGCTCGTAGCCAACGCCACACCTAGCGAGCATCGTTTACAGCTTGGACTACCCGGGTATCTAATCCGGTTCGAGACCCAAGCTTTCGTCCCTCACCGTCGGGTCCGTTCTCCAGAGACGCTTTCGCTACCGGTGGTCCGTCCAGGATTACAGGATTTCACTCCTACCCCGGACGTACCTCTCTGGTCTCCCGGCCCCAAGCCGACTGGTTTCCGCCGGACGTCCACCCGTTGAGCGGGTGGATTTCCCGACGGACCTGTTCGGCCGGCTACGGACGCTTTAGGCCCAATAATAGTGGCTATCACTCGAGCTGCCGGTATTACCGCGGCGGCTGGCACCGGTCTTGCCCAGCTCTTATTCTGAGACCTTCTTACGGTCACGAAAAGCGAGGACTGTATGCCCTCGCACTCGGGGTCCCCTTATCGCACTGGCGTGCAGTGTAAAGGTTTCGCGCCTGCTGCGCCCCGTAGGGCCCGGTATCTTGTCTCAGATACCGTCTCCGGGTTCTTGCTCTCACAACCCGTACCGATTATCGGCACGGTGGGCCGTTACCCCACCGTCTACCTAATCGGCCGCAGTCACGTCCTCCGGCGGCGGACCGTTTCCGACTTTCTGTATTCCAACATGAAAGCAGTATCTGGGATTGACCTCAGTTTCCCGAGGATATCCCGGTCCAGAGGGTAGTTTGACCACGTGTTACGGAGCTATTTGCTACGGGTCTAAACCCGTACAACTAGCATGGCTGAATCGGACCCCGATAGCAATAGCCTCCGGCAGGATCAACCGGAATGTCCCGAGCACGAAGGCTCGGGGGGTTAGGCGGGAACACAAGGTTGTGTTCACCTATCGGGTTCGCGTTCGTGACACCGCGGACCGAACCGGGTGTCACCGAACTATCAGGGCTAACGTCAGATCCCGTCTTGACGGCGGACCGCAGGGGCGGAATCCTCATCTCCTTCGGATCTCTTCGTACACCGTTCGAAGGGATAAACCCTTCGAAGCGGCGACCCGGTGAGCGAGCCGACCTCGCCCACCACGATCCGGCGAGAGCCGAGTTGAACGGCCCCCGAGTGTCGCTTTCTTTCTGCATTCCATCCGAGTGCCCTGTACCACTTAAGGGCGTCGGATCGTCGTTCGGTCGATCGATCGTTTCCAACCGACCTTCGCATTCCATTCGAATCCCGGGTAACGGATAAACCCGTCGGAAGAGACGCCGTGTGTCGCCCGTTCACGCCGAACTCGTGTGTTGCTATACCGGGCGGGGTTCGATGCCGGGGTTGGTAAATATTGCTGCTACCAAAAGGGGAGATTCCCGAAATAGTCGCGAAAAGCGGCGAACTATCATCATTGTGACTGTGTGGTCCTCGAAGAGCTGTTGCGCGGCTGGAGGTCGACCGTTCATCCCGCGCGTGTGCGTCGGGTCGGGTCGGATGTCTGGCCGCGCATGTGGGCATCGGCGCGTCGAACAAAAAGTCGGCCCGGTTCGTCGCTCGTGGACTACAGCTCTTCGAGATGTTCGATGCCCTGTTTCGAGACGTTCGCCTCCGTGATCCGGTCGGGCATCCAGTTGGGTTTGTCGTCGGGTGCGTCCTCGCGCCACGCCCAGCCCTCGTAGATGTGGACCTTCTGCGTGCCCTTCTCGCGGAGCCGGAGATCCGCCCGACCGGCATCGTCCTCCGAATCAGCGGGTTCGAGCCGGCGAGCAGCCTTCAACGCCGCCTGCCGTGGCGTCCGTCCCGAGAAGACGCTCGTTTCCCCATCACTCTCGCGCAGTGCGAAGTTCCGCTTACCGTCCGTATCACGTGCCATGGTTTTGATCGCTCCATGCGAACCCAACGCAGGCCACATTATAAATATATCCCCCGCTACGGGGCGTCGACACGGATCGGAGCCGCCATCGAAACGCCGATCACCGACAACAGGAATGATCCGGTCGCCGCTCGGACCGTAACGTTAAGTGTATGCTACGTCGAACCCCGGTCAAGACTCCGCGATGGTACGGAAAAAGAAACTGAGTCCCAGCGGGGCAAAGGACGACGACGGCGAATACCACAACGTCCACGTCAACCTTCACGAGGACGAGCTGGCCGTCGCCGGGATGGCCATCGGCGACGAGGTGTTCGTCCGGGTGCGCGAGGACAAGATCATCATCCAGAAAGCCGACCAGGACGAGGTCGAGCACGACTTCTGAGTCGCCCAAACGACTCGATTTTCCAATGCGCGCGTACGATGCCCTGAAGCCACTGTTGTTCCGCCTCCCGCCCGAAACCACCCACAGAGCCGCTCACACACTCCTAGACGGTGTCCAGCACACACCGATCGAACGCGCTCTCGACGCCCGCTACACCGTCGACGATCCCCGACTGCGGACGGAGGTGTTCGGCTGCGAGTTCCCGAACCCGATCGGCGTCGCCGCCGGCTTCGACAAGAACGCCGAGGTCCCGCGCGGGCTCTCGAAACTCGGCTTCGGCCATGTCGAAGTCGGTGGCGTCACCGCCGAGCCACAGTCGGGCAACCCGCAGCCGCGACTCTTTCGCCTCCCAGGGGACGAGGCACTGGTCAACCGGATGGGGTTCAACAACCACGGTGCCGACCGCATCGGCGACCGGCTCACGCGTGCGCGCGTTGATGTCCCCGTCGGCGTCAACATCGGAAAGTCGAAGGCGACGCCGCTCGACGAGGCGGCCGCCGACTACCGCTACTCCTACGAACGCTGCGCGGCGGGCGACTACTTCGTCGTGAACGTCTCCAGCCCGAATACGCCAGGCTTGCGCGATCTCCAGAACCGCGAGCATCTGGAACGAATCCTCGGCACGCTCCAAGACGCCGGCGCGAACCCGCTGCTCGTGAAGCTCTCGCCGGATCTCACCGATGACGCGACCGCGGAAGCGATCGCGGTCGCCGAAGAACGCTCCCTCGACGGCGTCATCGCCACGAACACGACCACCGAGCGGACGTCGTCACTCCGTGGGGAGCACCGAACCGAAGAAGGCGGGCTCTCGGGAGCACCGCTCGAATCGCGCGCGACGAGAACCGTTCGGTTCGTGGCCGAGCGCACCGACATGCCAGTAATCGGTGTCGGTGGCGTCTCAAGCGCTATGGACGCTTACCGAAAGATCCGGGCCGGCGCATCCCTCGTCCAGCTCTACACCGGACTCGTCTATCGGGGACCGGCCATCGCGCGCGAGATCAACCGTGGCCTGCTCGCACTCATAGAACGCGACGGGTTCGAATCGGTCGCCGACGCGGTCGGCGCGGATCGCTGATTATCGCAGCGCGTCGGCACGAAGCTCGAAGCCGACGACGGGAACCTCCAGCCCGTGCTCGACGAGTATCTCCGGATGGAGTTCGCCGACGACACCCACGTGCTCGCCGTCGAGCACGACGCTCGCGACACGGCCCTCGATGAACGAGGGATGGTCGGTCGCAAGTGTTGCCAGTTCGACGTCGAACGCGCGCGCGAGCGACGCCAGTCGTCCCTTCGCGTCCTCGTAGGAGGCATCGGTCCGGGCGAGCACGCCGGCGACGCGGCGCTCCTCGGCGACGTTCGTGTTCTCGTCGGAGTCGACGTGGGCGGCGAGACCGACCTCGGCGAGCTCCTGCGGGTAGCGCCGATGGGTGTTGTTCTCCAGAACCATCAGCAGCGAGGGGAGCGCCCACGTGCGGACGATCTCGTAGTCGCGGCTGTACGGTTCGGCGATGGTCGCGGGCTCGGCGGCCCCGAGCGCGTCGTCGTCCGGCGAGAGCCCCATCCGGTCGAAGTTCCCCGATTCGCCGATGAGATGGAAGTTCAGCAGGTCCTCGAATCCCAGACCGACGAGCGTCTCGCGGATCGCCCGCTCATGGCGCGAGCGTTCGTGACGGCCACCGACGGTGCTGACGTCCGGGTACTCCGGCTCCAGACGGTTGAACCCGTACGCGCGCCCGATGTCGTCGATCACGTCGACGGGATGGAGCACGTCGGTCCGGTAGGGCGGGATCGAAACGCGATAGCTGAGTGCGTCAGCCTCGCCGTCGCTCTCGGCGTCGAGCCCCGCGCGTTCGAGCAGATCGATCACCTCCCGCTCGTCGACGTCGATGCCGAGCGCGCGCTCGATGCGCCGATGGGTGACGGTCTTTTCGTCAGTCTCGAAATCAGGGCGGTCGAGCGTGCGATCGGGATATTCGACGCTCACGCGCTCGATCGTCGCCCCACGCGCGTCGAGCGCGTAGCAGATGATGGTGCACATCCGGTCGATCGTCCACTGGTCGGTGCCCGTGAGTTCGACGAACAGCTCTCGACTACCCGTGTTGACCTCGGTGCGCCGGCCGTTGATCACCGGCGGGAACGAGAACAGCCCGAGATCGTCGTAGATGGCGGGGTAACGCTCGTAGCCATCGAGCAGGGGGGCGTACGTCTCGCCAGTCGGATGATCGGTGAGCACCTCGGCGGGCGTGAGTTCGTCGTTGCTATCGAGCGGGACGAAACTCTCCCCGTCCGGATCGATGCCGCGATAGCTGATCGAGTTCTCGCCGCCCTCCACCCGTGATCGACCCTTCAGCATCGTCAGATCGTGAATGCCGATCGCGCCCTTCGCGCGCCCGCGACCCATCGTCGCGTGGAGCTTCTCCTGGAGCTGGATCAGCGAGTCGAGCCCCGCCGCGTCGAGATCGAGACCGCGGATCACGGCCCCGGTGACGTACGGGCGCTCGTCGGGCACGCTCTCGTCGACCTCGATCGTCCAGTCGGCGTCGTTGGTCGACGGGACGTAGACACCGCTATCGTCGCCGTACTGATAGCGCAGCGAGCGCGCGACGCCCTCGACCGAGAGGCGATCCAGTCGATCGGCCTCGAACTCCAGTTGAAACAGTCCGTCCTCGGTCTCGCCCTCGAATTCGAGGCCGAGCTCGAAGAGATCGTCGAGCAGTTCGTCGTCGCCCTTCTCCCCGTGACCGGTGAACCGCCTGAGCTCGTCGGGATCGACGTCGACGACGGGCATCAGTAGACCACCTCCGCGTTCCGCAGGAAGTCGAGATCGACGAGCGTCCCGTGGACATCACGGATATCCTCGAAGCCGTGCGTCAGCATCAGCAGCCGTTCGAGCGCGAGCCCCCAGGCCATCACGTCGCAGTCGACGCCGAGCGGATCGAGCATCTCCGGGCGGAACAGTCCAGAGTTGCCGATCTCGACGAGCTCGCCCGTGGTGGGATGTTCGCCGAACAGCTCGAAGCTCGGCTCCGTGTAGGGGTTGTACGTCGGCTTGAACTCCAGATCGGTGATGCCGAACTGGGCGTAGAACTCGGTGAACGTGCCCATCAGGTCACGGACGGAGAGGTCTTCGGCCATCACCAGCCCTTCGATCTGGAAGAATTCGAGGAGGTGAGTCGCGTCGAGGGTGTCGTTCCGATACACCTTCTCGACGCTGAACAGCCGCTGTGGCGGTTCCAGGTCTCCAGTTGCGACGCCGGCGAGATGGCGCGCCGACAGCGAGGTCGTGTGCCCGCGCAGCGAGAGCCGTCGGGCGACGTCGGTCGACCACGGCGAGTGATAGCCGTCGCCGTCCGGGCCGACCCCCTCGCGGTGGGCGTGTTCGACGCCCGCGACCAGTTCGTCGGGGAGATCGTCGATCGCGTCGGGGTCGGCAAGCGTGAACTGGTCCCAGTGGGTTCGTGCGGGGTGATCCTGGGGCATGAACAGGCAGTCGTTGATCCAGAACTCGGCGTCGGCGTGGGGACCGTCCATCTCCTCGAACCCCATCCCGACGAGCACGTCCGTCACGCGCTCGGCGGTCCGTCGAAGCGGATGGAGACGGCCGGCCTGTGCACGCTCGGCGTCGGCTTCGACGTTGTACGCGGCGAAATCGGCGTCGCGCCACTCGCCGGTGGTGAGCATCTCGGGGGTGAGCGCCCCGACGGTATCCGCCGTTTCGATCCCCTCCATCAGCGCGGTGACGCCGTCGTCGGTAAGCAGGACGGAACGAGTGGTAGATACTTCTCGCTCAATCAGACCACGATGTTCTAATTGCTTATATACTTCTTCTGAACTACGCATATATCCATCACCAGGTTCAGTACCTTCTTCAGCCGAGTCTATCGTTGTCCTCGGGAGAGTACCCTCCGCCCATTCATCAAGGTCCTGTAGAATGTGATGTTCAGCATCGTTTTTAACATCCATATCGGGATTGGCTGATATTTCGCCACCTGAGATCGAACCATACCCCTTCCGGGCATAGTTCGAGAGTGCGATTTCGACCTGCGGTCCCTCTATTCCAGCGGCGTTGATAGCCTGATTTATTTGGACAGGTTCCATATCAGCGCCTTCTCTAATCGCGGCACTATACAGATCGTTCTCTGGAAGGTTACTGCTGGCATATTGTTCCCCTTCAGCAGTCAGGGAGGGAACATCACGAATACGATCCGCAACTTCGACCAACCCTTCCTCTTCAAGCGCGAATGCCGCGCCCGCGGCCGTGTCCGAATTGAGACTAGTCTCCTTTGCAAGCTCTTCTATCGTTTTCTGATTGCTCGCGCTCGCGGCTTCGAGCACCGCAAGTTGTGCGTCCGGGAGTCTCATGATAAGTGTATGCCGCGTCGCTCAACTAACGGTTCCGACTCGGGCCGAGCCCGCCGAAGAGCTAACCGCGTCGAGCGAGAGGCTTCGGGAAAGATGTCGCCGAAACGCATCGCCGAGGCGGAGGCCGACGAGGCCGAGATCGAGAACCAGCGGGCCACCATCACCGAACGTGCGGCGATGGACCGCCAGCGCGGCGACGAGATCGGGAACGTGCTCGACACCGATCGCGAGACGCTCGTCGAACGTGCGGAAGTCGACGATCGGCCTGGCGACGTGGTCGACGATCGAGAGTCGTGGGACGAAGCCATCGAGCAACTCGCCGCGACAGGTGAGGAATCGATGGCCGACGCGATGGCGACGAAGGTCGACACTCTCCGCGGGCGGGCCGAGCGGGAACATCCGTCGCTGTTGCGCCTGCGCTTTCGCCCCGAGGAATCCTTCGAGTTCGTGCCGGGCCAGTACGCGCGCATCAGCTACGAAGCGGAGGAGCCGCGCGTCTACTCGATCGCGAGTTCGCCCAACCGCGACGAACTCGAACTCTGCATCCGGCGCGTGCCCGACGGCGAACTCACGCCCGACCTCTGCGACAGAACCGCCGAAGGCGACGAGCTGTTCCTTCGCGGACCCTACGGTGACGAATTCATGCTCCAGGACCCCTCCGAACGCGATCTCGTCTTCATCGCCACCGGCACGGGTGCGGCCCCGTTCAAGAGCATGATCGAGTACACCTTCGAGGAAGACCGCGACGAGTTCGAGGGTCACGAACGCGACGTCTGGCTGTTCCTGGGGGCGTCCTGGAAGGACGACCTCCCCTATCGCGAGGAGTTCCTCACGCTCGCGGACGAAAACCCGAACTTCTACCCTGTGTTCACCTGCAGCCGCGAGGAGTATCTCGGCGACTGGGACGGCGAGACCGAATACGTCCAGCACACCTTACTCAAATATCTCGCCCCGGACTGCGTCGATATCGACGGCCTCCCGCCGGAGGTCGCCGAGTTCGTCGGCGGCGAGACGAAAACCGGCGTCGAAGCGCGGATCGACCCGAAAAACGCCGAGGTGTACGTCTGTGGGATCGGCGCGATGTGCGAGAGCGTTCGCGAGGTCGTCGAGCCGCTCGGTGTGCCCGATCTCTACTACGAGGAGGAAAGCTACGGGTAGGCGAGGACTTCACCGACGCAACGAACCGCGGTGTTGTCCACGGACAACATCGGAATATATCAATGCATAGGCGTGAGATTTTTACATACTTGGAGCGAGCCTATCGAAGTGATGAAAAACGAGGACACGCCTGAAAGATGTGGAATCGTCATTCGGGGTGTGGCGATGGCGATCGATTCGATCGTTTGGTTCGCGTTGTTTTTCGTCTCTACTTTTCTCGTGGCCGCAGTCATCGGTGATATCCAAACCAGCGGGACAACGACGAACGCGGACTTGGAGGGTGTTTCCGCGCTCGTTTCGCTCGTGCTCTGGATGGGGCTTTCCATCGGGTATCACGCGTTGTTGGAGTGGCGGTTCGGTAGGACCATCGGCAAGGCTGCTGTCAAAATCCGGGCCACGAACTCCGATGGGTCATCCCTCTCGCTGCAGTCATCACTAGTACGAAACGTGCTACGGCTCGTGGATTTCCTCCCGTTTTTCTACATCGTCGGGATCGTCTCGCTCGCCCTCTCGGATCACTCCAAACGGCTGGGCGACCGGTTTGCCGACACGATCGTTGTCCGGTAGTGGCCGACGTGGTCCCGTGCGAAACCAAGCAAGAAGACGGTGAAGCCGTCCCGGCAGCGCTCTATGGATCGAGATCGATGTCGAGATCGTCGAGGAGTTCCTTCGCTTCCTCGCGTTTCTCCTGATGGTCGGCGAGGAACTCGCGCATCAGTTCCGCAGCCTGCTCCTTGCAGCCCCCACAGAGGCGCTCGCCGTTGGTGCACTCCTCGTAGACGCGGATCGCGAACTCGTCGTCGTCGGCCGCGAGCAGGTAGTTGTAGAGCTCGTAGACCGGACATTCGTCCGCCCGACCGCCGAGTTCTCGCTGTTTTTCGGCCGTCTCGCGCCCACCCGTGGTCGCTGATTTCACTTTCTCGTAGCCTTCCTCAGGGTCGTCGAGCAGGCTGATGTGGCTCGCTGGCACCGAGGAGCTCATCTTGCCTCCCGTGAGCCCGGTCATGAACCGGTGATAGATCGAGGAGGGGGCGACGAACCCGTAGCCACCGTGATCGAGTTCGACCTCGCGCGCGAGCGATTCGGCGTCCTCCCGCGAGAGCTCGAAACTGTCGATGTGACCCTCGTAGACGCGTTTTTCGCCCTCGACCGCCTCGATGAGCGCCTCGAATGCTTCCTCTGTGCCCTCTCGATTAAAGAGTCGGCGGCGAGGCCGAAGTGGCTCTTTGCCAGAATTCTGTAGCTTTCCAATTAGCTCATCGTACGTTTCGGTTGAAATACGTTCGTATGGAAACCCCTCAACGGCGAAAACATCATCGAACACGTTCTCGATACTTGGGTTTGGCAGTTGGATGTTTCCTGTCTCATCGTGAAACGCCTCTTTCACGAAGAGACCATCCGCTCCTTCCTCGGATAGCTCCGCATTTGCCCCGTGGGGAGCTTCGCCTTCGAAGTTCGGATGAACCTCACGGTATTCGGATAACAGCTCTGCTGCAAGGTCGCATCGAATGATTTCGGCGTCCAGTTCCTGCGAGTGAGCAGATTCAGCGAGGTTTTCATATACCCACTCCAGCAACAACTGTTCTTCCTGAGATCCTGTCTCGAAGCTCGCGTACGCTTCGCTGACCTTGAAATAGCGCATGCTGGCCGCGAGATCGCGCGAGAGCCTGACGTGAGGGTCCTGGTCCGGCCCCACCGGGATCACCGTGGGTTTCGGTTCGTCGATCTGTGGGTAGAGGATGTCCGCCATCTGGGTGACGACGCTCTGCATGTGCGAGACGTTGGTCTCGCCATCGAAGCCGTAGAGCGCCTGCATTTCGGAGAAGTTGACGTGCGCGCCGAGTTCGAAGGCGAGATCCTGGAGCGGGCGGTTGTCCGATTGGCGGTAGATCTCTCCTTCCTCGGGATCGAACCCGAGCGCGATGAGGCTCAGTAGGTACTCCCGCGAGTGGCGAGCGATCTCGTCCCAGGAGAGCCCGCGGGCGCTGTGGGCCTCCATGTCGGCGATCAGCGCGTAGGCGTCGCCACCCTGCTGTTGATGCCAGACGATCTCGTCGATGACGAGTTTGTGGCCGATATGCGGATCGCCGGTCGGCATCCAGCCCGAGAGCACGGCGAACTCCTCGTCGTTCGCCATCGCGCGCGCGACACGATCGTACCCCCGATGGCCGAAGATGACGCCGCGGCGCATCAGGTAGTGGGGGCTCGGCACAGCAGAGAGCACGTCGTCGAACTCCTCGATGCCGAACTCCTCGAAGAGTTTGCGGTAGTCGGCAACAGTTGACGATCCCCACGGGTCGAGCGTCGTCTCGTCGGCTCCAGTCGCTGTGCCACCATCCGTTCGGGGTAGCTGGTCCGGCGCTCGTCGGTCGTCCGCAGGCTGTGGGTCGGTCATGGTGTGATTCGCTCGACGGCGAGCCAGTCGATGTCACCGTTCGTGTCGGTCAGCGCAAAAGCCATTCGCTTGTGGACCCCGCCGGCGAGCCGCACGTCGAGCGAGAGTTCCCGTGGACCGAAGGCGTACTCCGTGGGAAGCACGCGCACCAGGAACTCCGAATGACCGAGGTTCTCGACCGACTCGACGTCCGCGTACGTCCGGAAGTCCGCACCGAACTTGAACCCGGTTTTGGGGACGAGTCCCTCGGAGCGGAGCGTCGCGTAGACCGCCAGCCGACGGTCGAACCGCTCGCCCTCGACCGCTCGCCCGCGCTCGACGACCGTTTCGGCCCCGCCATCGAGGTCGAGCACTCCCTCGCGCACAAGGTAGGCAGTCTCGACCAGCGAGAGCTGGAGCGGACCGCCCTCGGCCCCGCGACCGGCGAGTCGCTGGCCGTAGAACGCCCGTTCGTAGAGATCGTCGGGTGGGTTCCAGAGCACGGTTCGATCCTCCAGCAGGTCGGCGGCGACTTCGCTCGGGGGATCGTAGTCGGTGTGTCCCACCATTTCGGGGCGTGAGGTGTCGAGATAGGTGATCTCGCTCTCCTCGTCGACGACGGCGAGCACGACGTCGCCGAGATCGCTCGCGGGCACCGCCGCGCGCTCGCCGACGACGCGCACGCGGTAGGCGATCGCGTCGTCCCACGGCCCGTTGCCCTGCGGGTAGACCACGAGGTCCGCGCCCGCCCGTGCGTCGTCGGCGTCCACCCAGCCCTCGCGCGCGGGCGAGAGGTAGAAGCCGCGCTCGCGGAAGTCCTTGTAGACCAGAAAGCGGACCACACAGTCGGTCGCGGCGAGAAATTTCCCGAGATCCATTCCGTCGACCGCGTCGAGATCGTCGCGAAAGAGCAGGTGGGCGGCCTCAACCGGCGCGAGCACGACGCCCGCCCCGTCGGGTCGACCGTAGCCACTGGAGTCGTAGAACCGCTGGCGCGCGTCGCCGCCGACCCGGACGACGCCGCCGTCGAGCGTGCCTTCCATAGCGACAGCGGGTCGCGCGACGACAAGTCGCCTGCGGTCGGCCGTGGTGACCCAATGGAAATCGAAGCGAATCAGCCAGCGCGCTCGCAGGTCGCGTCGAGGCAGCGTCGTCCACCACTCGTATCGAACGCCAGCAGCCCACACTCACAATCACCATCGACGGTTCCGGACGGGATCGAGAACGCGGTCTCACAGTCGGGATAGTTCTCGCAGCCGGCGAGGAGTTGACCGTTGCGGATGACGCGGAGATCGCCGTCGCAGTCCGGACAGTCCCACTCGTGATCGAACGCTTCGTTCACTCGGTCGTCGAGTGACTCGCACTCGCGGTCAATGCAGAGCGTGAACGCCCGCCCGCGCTCGGCGACCATCGTCGGCAGCCCGCAGTCGCGACAGGCCCGATCGAGCACGTCCGCGCCCGCCGGCAGCCCGTAGCGCGCCTCACAGTCGAGACACGTCACCGCGCCCTTCGCGCGGACGAGCGCACCCTCGCAGTCGGGGCAGTCGCCCACGGGAGCGCCGGCGGCGGAGGCAGGATAGCGCGCGAGTCCGTGCTCCTCGTTGGCGACGACGTGGAGGGACGACTCGCCATCGGTGGCGGTCAGCGAGAACGTCCCGCCGCTCGTCCCCTCGTAGCTGAGCGTCTCGGGACGGGTGAGCCACGCCGCTGGCTGGTAGCCGTCACGATCGTGGATCAGCACGGTGTCGTCGGGTTTGATCACCACGACGACGTCGCCGCGCTGTTCGCGCTCGCCGTCCTCGGTGATGGTGCAGTCGCCGGCGAAGACCCGGATGGCATCCATGGGGCGGCTGGCCGCGGCTTCGTAGTTGAACCTATGGCCCGCCGCTGAAAGAGGAGTCTCAGTCGACCCAGACGGTTCTCGTCTCGGTAATCGGTGCCAGCGGCAGATCCGGGAAGACGATTTCGACGGTAAACTTGAGCGTGTCCGGCTCACCGCCGAAGACCGGGGCCGGCACGGTCTCCGATCCCAGAAACGAACTCGTCGCCGTCATCTCGGTGTCGTTGACCGAGACGCGGATCCCGGCGCGCGCGCCGTCACCGTCGTTCTCGATCGTCACCTCGCACAGTTCGTTCTCGCCGCGCGCGATCCGTTCGGGGAACGAACCCCAATCGATCGATAGTACGGGAAGGTCGTGTGCACTCTCGACGACCCGCTCGGCGACGCCCTCCGTGAGACCGACGGCGACGAGCTCCTCGACACCCGATTCGACGACGGCGGCGGGCGTTTCGATCCCCTCGCCGGCGAGTTTGCTCGCTCTGCCCGGGCCGACGCCGTCGATGGCGGTGAGCGCGACCGACTCCTCGCCCACCCCGTTCTCGACGCGCGCGGCCGCGCGACGCGCGCGATTGGCCTCCCACTCCGAGCCGAAGCGATCGAGGAAGGCCCGGAGCGCGGCGAGCAGGCGCACGGCGTTCTGGCGGATGACCCACGCGTCGCTCTGGAGTTCGCTCGGCGTCGCCGCGCGCGTGCTCGACGCGAGGATAGCCAGCACCTTTCGTCTCCCTGGATCGAGATCGCCGTGGCCGTCGAGCACGCTCTCGATGGCGTCGCGCTCGGCGCGGCGGGCGTTCACGCTGTCGAACTCCGCACTTCGAGCGACCGCATCGAGGAGGGTGCTCGTCGTCGGGTCGGTGCCGGCGAGCCCGTGAAAGCGGTGGGCGGTCGGCAGTCTGAGGTAGTACGCCGACGCGAGCGTGCCGAGCGGGGTGGCCGAGACGGTGTCGTCCTCGATGGCGACGAACCCCCGATCGTCGAGCGTCGAGAGCGCTTCACGGACACGTTCCCTGAGCGCCGCGACCGCACCCTCGTTGGCACTGCGGGCACGGACGAACGCGAACGTCGTTTCGAGCCACTCCATCACGTCGGGCACGTCGTCGATGGTTCCCATCGCGATCTCGGCGTTGAGATGTGTGTCGAGATCGGCCGTGAGATGGGAATCGATCTCCGTTCCGTCACGGAGCAGTTTTCGGTATTTCCCGGCGTCGTTGCCGTCACAGACCACGTAGGCGTAGCCCGCGTCGTCGTAGCCCGGCCGACCCGCGCGCCCGAGCATCTGGAGCACGTCGAGCGGGCTCATATCGACCTCGCCCTCCAGGGGGTCGTGGTATTTCGTGTCACGAATCACGACACACCGTGCAGGAAGGTTGACGCCCCACGCGAGCGTCGAAGTCGAGAAGAGGAGCTGTATCTTCCCCTCACGGAACCACTGCTCGACGTGGTCCTTGTCGGATTTTGACAGTCCGGCGTGATGGAAGGCGACGCCGTCGAGCGCCGATTTCCGGAGCGTCTGGTTTTCGAGCACCTGCGTTTCGGTATGAAAATCGTAATCGCCGCGCGCACCCATCGGGACGTCCCGCGAGGCGAGTTCGTCGCGGGCCTTTTCGGCCGCACGCACCGTGTCCTGGCGGGAGGCGACGAAGACCAATGCTTGGCCGTCGTCGCGGATGTGTTCCTCGGCCAGATCGAGCGCGCGATACAGTCGACGGTATTTGTCGGCGAAGGCGTTCTCGCCGTGCGTATAGGTCCGGACGCCGGATTCGAGATCGACGGGTCGATACTCCTGGCCGAAATCGAAGGTCGTCTCGGGAACGGCATCGAGCCAGTCGGCGATCTCATCGACGTTTGGCATCGTCGCCGAGAGCGCGACAATGCGGGGGGCTGCGAGCCGCCGAAGTCGGGAGATGGTGACTTCGAGCACGCTCCCCCGATTTTCCGAATCGAGCAGATGGACCTCGTCGATGACACAGCAGCCCACGTCGGTGATGAACTCGTACCGGGGCGAGTCGTGTTTTCGCGTGGCCGAGTCCACCTTCTCGGGCGTCATCACCAGAATGTCGGCGCGCTCGGCACGGCGTGGGTTCAGGTCACGCTCGCCGGTGACGACGTAGACCGAGTAGCCCAGATCTTCGAACCGTTCCCACTCGCTTTCCTTCTCGTTGGTGAGCGCGCGCAGCGGTGCGATGAACAGCGACGTGCCGTCCGCGGCGAGACACTTGCAGATGGCGAGTTCGGCGAGCGCGGTCTTCCCGCTCGCGGTGGGGGCGCTGGCGACGACGTTCTCGTCGCGGTCCATGATCGCCGGCAGCGCCTCGCGCTGCATCCGGTTGAACTCCTCGAAGGCGAAGGCGTCGGCGAACTCGGGGACCGCCTCGGCGACGTTCATGAGGGCTGGTCCCGGTAACGATCCCCACGAGCACGTCGCGAGCGGAGCGAGACGACGGCGTTCACGAGCGTCGCCCCCATCGGGTCGGACGGGAGCGTCGCGGGCGAAATGAGGCGACGGGAGTCACGTGCGTTGGTCTGTGACTGGAGCGGCCAAAGGCGTTTCCTTACGCCCGCATGGCGCGCAGCGGCGGCTCGCTAGCCGTCCGCATCCGCGTCAGCATCGGCTCCGTTCGCATCGGCGTCAGCGTCGACCCCGTCCGCATCCATATCGCCGTCGTCTCCGTCGGTATCGGTATCGTATCCATCCGAATCGCTGTCGGTGTCGATGCCGTCGGAATCGCTGTCCCTGTCGATATCGTCAGTATCGCTATCGATGTCGCTGGTTCCGGTCGCAGCCGGTCGGCCCGAGCGATCGTCCGGGGACTGACCGTGCTCGGAGAGATCGTCACCGGTGAGATAGAGATAGATCGGCGGGAGGAGATAGGCGACGATGGCGACCGCGACGAACCATCGCTCGAAGTACGCGAGCAGTCCGAGTCCGGTGAGCGCCGCCGTCGCCGCCGCGTGGATCCCCGTCCGCTGCTGCGTGTACCGCCGGTAGTACTCCCAACCCCGACGGAGTCGATCCGTACTCACCGTGCTCATGGGACCACTACCGTCGCTGGCGTAATCAGGATGTTCCCGGCATAGTGGGCGGCAACGCGCTCGCCGACAGGAGTGTGCTGCCAGTGATCTCGTGATGGGAGGATAGCCAAAAGAGCGCGGGGGTGCCGACGTGCAAGAACACGCCGGCCCCGGCGTCACGACGAGGTCTCACTCGTATTCGCCCTTGTCCACGTCGGGCTCGGGTTGGACGGACATGCCGACGCGCTGTTGGGGGAGGAAATGTGCGAGGTCGGTCGTGGTGACGATGCCGACAGGCTCACCGTCCTCGGTCACGGGAAGCTTCTTGACCGTGTTTTGGCCCATGCGCTCGCCCGCATCGCCCACGCTGTCGGTCGGACGGATGGTGACGACCGGATCGGACATCAGTTCGGCGACCGCCGTTGCGGTCGGATCGAGCCCCTCGGCGACGCTGCCGACGACGTCCGTCTCGGTGACGATCCCCTCGATGCGTTCTTCGCCGACGATCAGCGAGCCGATCCCCTGGTCGGTGAGCGCGCGAGCAGCCACCGCGATCGTCGTCTCGCCGGTGACCGTCCGGACCGGCGTCGTCATGACGTCGTTCACGGGTGTGTCTTTCATTGTCGTGTGTAGCGGTATCGTTCCCACAACTTAATCGTACTGGTCGTGTCGACTCCGCACCCGACGAACCGCACGCTTTTGCCGGGCGACCCTCGACACGTGGTATGAGTCGGGCGCGCAAACCGGCGTGGCTGAAGAGCCGCCCGCCGTCGGGCGAGCAGTTCACCGAGATCAAGGCGACACTCCGCGAGCGCGACCTCCACACCGTCTGCGAGGAGGCCAACTGCCCGAACATGGGCGAGTGCTGGTCCGGGCGGGACGGACCGGGCACCGCGACGTTCATGCTGATGGGCGAGCGTTGCTCACGCGGCTGCAACTTCTGTGACGTCGAGACCGGCGGGATGAGCCCGCTCGATCCCGACGAACCCGCGAACGTCGCCGACGCGGTCGCCGAGATCGGTCTGGAATACGTCGTCCTGACGAGCGTGGACCGCGACGATCTCGACGACTACGGGGCCGCCCACTTCGCCCGCACGATCACGGCAATCAAGGAGCGCGATCCCTCGATCCTCGTGGAAGTGCTGATCCCCGACTTCCAGGGCGAACCCGAACTCGTCCGGGAGATCATCGACGCCGGTCCCGACGTGATCGCTCACAACATCGAGACGGTGGAACGACTCCAGTGGCCCGTCCGCGATCGGCGGGCAAACTACGCACAGTCGCTCTCGGTGCTCGAACAGGTCGAACGCGAGTCCGAGATCCACACCAAGACCTCGATCATGCTCGGCGTCGGCGAGTACGACCACGAGGTCTATCGCACGCTCTCCGATCTCAGGGAAGCCGACGTCGACATCGTGACGCTCGGCCAGTATCTCCAGCCCTCGCGCTCGCATCTCGACGTCTCCTCCTACGTGCATCCCGACAAGTTCGAGACCTGGCAAACGGTCGCCGAGGAGGAGTTGGACTTTCTCTACTGTGTGAGCGGGCCGATGGTCCGCTCGTCGTACAAGGCCGGTGAGCTGTTCGTCGAGGCCGTGTTGCGGGAGGGACAGTCGATCGAGGGGGCGCGGCGGTCGGCGCGGGCGGCCTCGCAGTCGGTCTGATCGGGGTTCGAGCGAGCCCGAATCGTCGCTCAGACGCGTTCTTTCAGTTCGATCCGATAGCCGAACGGATCGACGACGTAGATCGACGGGGCCTCGCCGGTCGCCCCGCGCGGCGCGGCGAGTTCGTCGTCGATCTCGACGCCTTCCTCGTCGAGGCGCTCCCTGATCGTCTCGACCGATTCCTCGACGACGACGCAGAAATGGTTGAAATTCGTCGCCGTCGGTGGCTCGAACTCGTCGGTCGGCCAGAGATGGACGACCGCGGTCGCCGACAGTCGCGCGTCGAGAAACGATTTCTCACCGGTTTCGTAGAGCGTGTCCTCGATACCGAAGCCGAGCCGATCGCCGTAGAACGCCCGCGCGGCGTCGGCCCCGTCGGCCGGGATGCGGAGGTTCACGTGATCGAGATGTCGTGCCTTCACACGCGGGATTCGTCGCCGAGTCGCAAAAACCGTCGGGCGGTCGGGTGGTCGTCGCCCGTTCGTGACGGCTATTCGTGATTCAGATTTTCACGAACGAACCCCGATTATTGACAAAATCGTCGTTTTTCGTGTGCGAACGGGACACACGAACGGTTTTTCAGGGATGGGGTGGCAAGAACAGCGGTCACAAAAACCCTTTTACAAAAAGGATATAACTGCGGCAATCAATGGTGCAGGTATGTCAGCGAGGTGGCTCCGCCCGTGAGCACGTTACAGCACGAGGTCGGCGAGCGCATCGAAGTTCTCGACAAGAACGGGGAGGTACGCGACGGCGCGACGGTGCCCGACATCGACGACGAGCTGCTGGTCGCGATGTACCGCGAGATGCGGCTGGTGCGCCACTTCGACCAGCGCGCCGTCTCGCTCCAGCGCCAGGGGCGCATCGGCACCTATCCACCGCTGTCAGGTCAGGAGGCCGCCCAGGTCGGTAGCGCCCACGCGCTGGCCGAGGAAGACTGGCTGTTCCCGAGCTACCGCGAGCACGGCGCGTCGCTCATCAAGGGGTTCTCGCTGGAGCGGACCCTGCTCTACTGGATGGGTCACGAGGTGGGCTACGAGGAAGAGGACGCCAACATCTTCACGCCCGCGGTGCCGATCGCCTCCCAGCTTCCCCACGCCGTCGGCGCGGCGTGGGCCTCGAAACTCCAGGACGAGACCAAGGCGTTTCTCTGCTACTTCGGCGACGGCGCGACCAGCGAGGGCGATTTCCACGAGGCGATGAACTTCGCGGGCGTGTTCGATACCCCCACCATCTTCTTCTGTAACAACAACCAGTGGGCGATCTCGGTTCCGAGAGAACGACAGACCGCGAGCGCGACGCTCGCACAGAAGGCCAACGCCTACGGGTTCGAGGGCGTGCAGGTCGACGGGATGGACCCGCTCGCGGTCTATCAGGCCACCCAGCAGGCCGTCGAGAAGGCAAAGGATCCCGACGAGGACGAGCTTCGGCCGACGATGATCGAGGCCGTCCAGTACCGCTTCGGCGCGCACACGACCGCCGACGATCCCTCGGTCTATCGTGAAGACGACGAGGTCGAGGAGTGGAAACAGAAGGACCCGATCCCACGGCTGGAGGCGTTCCTGGAGGATCAGGGACTGCTCGACGACGAGCGTATCGACGCGATCGAGGAGGAGATCGAGGAGAACGTCGCCGACGCCATCGAGGCGGCCGAGTCCCACGAGCGCCCGGAGCCCGAGGAGATGTTCGCGGACGTCTACGCCGAGATGCCGAAACGGCTCGACCAGCAGCTACAGTACCTGAAGCGCCTGCGCGACGACCACGGCGACGAGGAGATCCTCGAATGAGCACGACAGAACAGCAGGAAACGGGCGAAACGCAGAGTTTGACGCTCGTCCAGGCGGTCCGGGATGGGCTCTACGGCGAGATGAGTCGGGACGACGACGTGCTCGTCATGGGCGAGGACGTCGGCGAGAACGGCGGCGTCTTCCGGGCGACGCAGGGCCTCCACGACGAGTTCGGTGATAACCGCGTCATCGACACGCCGCTGGCCGAGTCGGGCATCATCGGCACGGCGGTCGGGATGGCCGCCTACGGGATGAAACCCGTCCCCGAGATCCAGTTCCAGGGGTTCATCTACCCGGGCTTCGACCAGATCGTCAGCCACGCGGCGCGGCTCAGAAACCGCTCGCGCGGCCGGTTCAACTGTCCGATGGTGATCCGTGCGCCCTACGGCGGCGGCATTCGCGCACCGGAGCACCACTCCGAGTCGAAGGAGGCGTTCTTCGTCCACGAGGCCGGCCTCAAGGTCGTGATCCCGAGCACGCCCCGCGACACCAAGGGGCTGCTCGCCGCCTCGATCCGCGATCCCGACCCCGTTCTGTTCCTCGAACCGAAACTCATCTACCGCGCCTTCAGGGAGGACGTGCCCGACGAGTCCTACACCGTGCCGCTCGGCGAGGCCGCCGTCCGCCGGGAAGGGAGCGACGTCTCGGTGTTCACCTGGGGCGCGATGACCCGCCCGACGATGGAGGCCGCCGAGTCGCTCGCCGAGGAGGGCATCGACTGCGAGGTCGTCGATCTCCGTACGCTCTCGCCGCTCGACGACGAGGCGATCGTCGAGTCGTTCAAGAAGACGGGGCGAGCGGCGGTCGTCCACGAGGCACCCAAGACCGGCGGGCTGGCCGGCGAGATCACCGCGACGATCCAGGAGGAGGCGCTCGTGTATCAGGAAGCACCGATCACGCGCGTCACGGGCTTCGACACGCCGTTCCCGCTCTACGCGCTCGAAGACTACTACCTCCCCGAGGCAGCCCGCATCGAGGACGGGATCCGGGAGGCCGCGGAGTTCTGAATGGTCCGCGAGTTCGAACTCCCCGACGTGGGCGAGGGCGTCGCCGAGGGCGAGATCGTCGATTGGCTGGTCGAGGAGGGCGATGCAGTCGAGGAGGACCAGCCCGTCGCCGAGGTCGAGACGGACAAGGCGGTCGTCGACGTTCCGTCGCCGGTCAACGGCAGCGTCCAGGAGATCCACGCCGAGGCGGGCGAGATGGTCCCCGTCGGTACCGTGATCATCACGTTCGCCGAAGAAGGTGACGACGACAGCGGTGAGGCGACGACCACCGAGGAATCGACGGAAACGGACGCCGCCACGGAGGCGAGCGCAGCGACGGGCGACGTGGAGACGACGGCCGAAGGGACGGCGGACGAGGAGACTCCGACCGCGAGCGGGCGCGTCTTCGCCGCCCCGAGCGCACGGCGGCTGGCGCGCGAGCTCGGCGTCGATATCGGAAGCATCGACGGCTCCGGTCCCGGTGGCCGGGTGAGCGAGCACGACGTGCGCGCGGCCGCGGAGGACGCGAAAGAAGTGGATGAGGAGGGAAGCGATTCGCCCGAACCGGCCACCACGCGCGTCGAGGGCTCCAGCGGGACGGATGCTGGAGAGGGGGACACCACCGGAGGCGGCGCGGCGCAGGCATCCTCGACGGGACAGCCGTCGGCGAGCGGGTCCGCGGCGGGCGGAGCGACGGCGGGCGAGTCGGCCGACCGCGAGCGCACGCTCGCCGCGCCCGCGACACGAAAACTCGCCGAAGATTCGGGGATCGATATCGACGCCGTACCCACCGACGAGGAGCGCGACGGCGAGGCGTTCGTCACGCCGGCCGCCGTCGAATCCTACGCCGAGGCCCAGCAGGCCGCACAGGACGCCGACAGGGAAGCACTTGCGGGGTCGAGGGGCGAAGAGCGGATCCCCTACCGTGGGGTTCGGCGGACGATCGGCCAGCAGATGGCGGAATCGAAATACACCGCGCCCCACGTCACCCACCACGACGAGGTCGACGTCACTGCCCTGGTCGAAGCACGGACCGACCTCAAGGAACTCGCCGACGAGCAGGGGATCAGCCTCTCGTACATGCCGTTCGTCATGAAGGCCTGCGTGGCCGCGCTGCGCGAGTTCCCGATGGTCAACGCCATGCTCGACGAGGAGGCCGAGGAGATCGTCCAGAAGAAATACTACAACATCGGCGTGGCGACCGCGACCGATGCCGGACTGATGGTGCCCGTCGTCGAGGACGCCGGCCGGAAGAACATGCTCCAGCTGGCCTCGGAGATGAACGAACTCGTCGAGAAGGCTCGCGAGCGCACGATCAGCCGCGAGGAGATGCAGGGCGGCACCTTCACGATCACCAACGTCGGGGCCATCGGCGGCGAGTACGCGACGCCGATCCTCAACCACCCCGAGGTGGCGATCCTCGCGCTCGGCGCGATCAAGGAGAAACCCCGAGTCGTGGACGGCGAGATCGTCCCCCGCAAGGTGATGACGCTCTCGCTGTCGATCGACCATCGCGTCGTCGACGGGGCGATCGCGGCGCAGTTCACCAACCGCGTCGAGGAGTTCCTGGAGAACCCCCAGCGGTTGCTGCTCGAAGCGTAGTCAGCCCGGACCCTACTGATTTTTCACGTCCGCGCGCCTCCAGTCGGTATGGTCGTCGGAGACGTCACGACGGGGACGGACGTACTGATTATCGGCGCGGGCCCCGGTGGCTACGTCGCCGCCATCCGCGCTGGACAGCTCGATCTGGACGTGACGCTCGTCGAGAAAGAGGCGTATGGGGGAACCTGTCTGAACCACGGCTGCATCCCCTCGAAGGCGCTCATCTCGGCGACCGACGTCGCCCACGATGCGAGCACGGCCGAGGAGATGGGCATTCACGCCGATCCCGCGGTCGATCTCGCGGGGATGGTGAGCTGGAAGGACGACGTCGTCGATCAGCTCACCAGCGGCGTCGAGAAGCTCTGCAAGGCAAACGGCGTGAACCTCGTCGAGGGGCGTGCGGAGTTCGCCGGCGAGAACACCGTCAGGGTCGCCCACGCGGGCGAGGGGCAGGGCTCCGAGACCATCGAATTCGAGCACGCGATCGTCGCCACCGGCTCGCGCCCGATGGCGATCCCGAACTTCGAGTTCGACGGCGAGCGGATCATCTCCTCGCGCGAGGCGCTCGCGCTCGATGCGGTGCCCGAGAGCCTCGTGGTCGTTGGCGCGGGCTACATCGGGATGGAACTCTCGACCGTGTTCGCCAAGCTCGGCACGGATGTGACGGTGGTCGAGATGCTCGATTCCGCGCTGCCGGCCTACGAGGACGACGTCGCGCGCGTCGTCAAGAGCCGTGCCGAGGAGCTCGGCATCGACTTCCACTTCGGCGAGGGCGCGAGCGAGTGGGTGGAATCGGGCGACGGCATCACGATCAAGACCGAAGACGAGGACGGCGAGATCTCGGAATTTGGGGCCGAAAAGGCGCTCGTCGCGGTCGGGCGCGAACCCGTCACGGACACGCTGAACCTCGACGCGATCGGGCTCGCGACCGACGAGGGTGGCTTCCTCGAAACCGACGACCGCGCACGGACCGACGTCGAGAACGTCTTCGCCGTCGGCGACGTCGCCGGCGAGCCGATGCTCGCACACAAGGGGATGAAGGAGGGCGAGGTCGCCGTCGAGGTCATCGCGGGCGAGCCGTCGGCGCTCGACTATCAGAGCGTTCCGGCCGCGGTGTTCACCGATCCCGAGATCGGAACGGTCGGGATGACCGAAGAGGAGGCCGAAGAGGCCGGCTTCTCGACAGTGGTGGGCGAGATGCCGATGCGCGCGAGCGGGCGCGCACTCACGCTCGGCGAGAGTGATGGGTTCGTCCGCGTCGTCGCCGACGACGATGCCGGATTCATCCTCGGTGCACAGATCGTCGCGCCGGAGGCCTCGGAGCTGATCGCCGAGCTCGGGCTGGCCGTCGAGATGGGCGCGACCCTGGAGGACGTCGCCGCGACGATCCACACCCATCCCACGCTCGGCGAGGCCGTGATGGAGGCCGTCGAGAACGCGCGCGATAGGGCGATCCACACGCTCAACCGCTGAAGGAGTTCACGAATTCACGTGAATTCGTGAATCTTTGAGAGTGCCGACGAGCACCGCAGCGTCCGCCGGGCTTTTGTTCGACTAGTCGTAACGTGGCGGTATGAGCGGCTCCGAGGAAGACATCGAAGAACTTCGCAAGCAGAAACTCGAACAGCTCAAAGAACAGCAGCAGGGCGGCGGGCAGAACGAGGAGGCCAGACAGGCCCAGCAGGAACAGGCAGAGGCACAGAAATCGGCCGTACTCCGCCAGAACCTCACCGACGGCGCGCGACAGCGGCTCAACTCGGTGAAGATGAGCAAGCCCGAGTTCGGCGAACAGGTCGAACAGCAGGTGTTCGCGCTCGCGCGCAGCGGCCGACTCGGCGACAAGATCGACGAGGACCAGATGAGGGAGTTGCTCCAGGAGCTCAAGCCCGACGAGAAGAGCTTCGACATCAAACGACGATAGCGCCGGTCGGCCGACGACCGCACGTTGCGCCCCGTTCCGTTTCGTGGTACATTCCGTAAGGGTGAACACGCCGATACCGCCAACGGACAGTATGTACGACCGCATCAAGGGCTTTCGCGACTTCTACCCCGGCGAGATGAGCGCTCGCCGGGCGGTCATCGACGACGTCGAGGAAGTCGCCCAACGCTACGGCTTCCGCGAGATCGGCACGCCGGCGCTCGAACGCACGCAGATGTACGCCGACAAGAGCGGCGAGGAGATCGTCGAGGAGTTGTTCAACTTCACCGACCACGGCGGCCGCGAGGTGGCGATGACGCCCGAGCTCACCCCGACGGTCGCGCGGATGGTCGTCGAAAAGCAGCAGGCGCTCTCGAAGCCGATCAAGTGGGTCTCGTCGCGGCCGTTCTGGCGCTACGAGGCGGTCCAGCAGGGTCGTTTCCGCGAGTTCTACCAGACCAACGTCGATATCTTCGGCTCGGCGGAGCCGATCGCCGACGCCGAAATCCTCGCGTACGCCGCCGACGCGCTCACCGAACTCGGGCTCACGAGCGACGACTTCGAGTTCCGGGTGAGCCACCGCGACATCCTGGGTGGGTTGTTGGAGTCGTTCGACGCCGACGTCGACACCGAGGCGGCGATCCGCGCGGTCGACAAACGCGACAAGCTCGCTGTCGGCGAGTATCGCGCGCTGCTCGGCGACGCGGGCCTCTCGGAAGCCGACGCCGAGGAATTCGACGAACTGCTCGAAACCGAGGAGGAGAACCTCGACGAGCTCGTGGCCGCTGCCGACACCGAGCGCGTCGAAAACGCGGTCGAGAACCTCCAGAACGTGCTCGACGCGACCGCGGATCTCGGCGCGCGCGACTACTGCACGCTCTCGCTCGACACCGCACGGGGTCTCGACTACTACACCGGCGTCGTCTTCGAGTGTTTCGACACCACCGGCACGGTGGGCCGGGCGGTGTTCGGCGGCGGGCGCTACGACGACCTCATCGAGGGGTTCGGCGGCCAGCCGACGCCCGCGGTCGGCGTCGCACTCGGGATGGCGACTCTCTCCCTGCTCTGTGAACGCGCCGGCGTCTGGCCCGCGGAGACCACGACGACCGACTACTACGTGCTCCAAGTGGGTGACACGCGCGAGACCGCCGCCGGGATCACCCGCGACCTGCGCGAGCGTGGCCACGTCGTCGAGACCGATATCGCCGGCCGGAGCTTCGGCGCACAGCTGGAGTACGCCGACTCGATCGGTGCCGAGACGACCGTGATCGTCGGCGAACAGGACCTCGCCGACGGGAACGTGACCGTCAAGGAGATGGCATCGGGCGATCAGCGCCAGGTGCCCGTCGACGAGTTCCCCGAATCCGGCGAAAGAAAGTAGGGAACGGGGTCGTTCGGTCGGGCAACGATGACGGACGATCTGCCGACACCGGGTGAAATCATCACCATACACGAACGGATCGATCAGCGATACGGTCTGAAATACGAAGGTATCCGTATCGCAGCACCCAGAGGGATGCTCAGACGCGAGGTCATCGAACCGGCTGCCGAGTACGACGATCCGTACCACCGGGCGGCGACATTGTTGTTCGGTATACAGAGTGCCCACGTCTTCGAGGACGCCAACAAACGGACGGCGTGGACCGCGACGATGGAATATCTGGAACGAACGGAGACCAGACCTGACTTTCAGCAGGACAAGGAGACGATCGAGCGCATCATTCGCCGTGCGGGTCTGTTCGAGATGGACGAACTCGCCGCGTGGTTCGAAACGGGCGAAATCGACGAATCACGCCTGCCGGAACACTAATCATGAAACGAAACGATACCACCGGCATGGCCGAATCGGAACACGAACCGGACGAGGACGGATTTCGCGAGCGAGTCGATCGAATCATCGAACGCGAGCGGCCGATTCTCGATCGACTCGCGGACGAACAGACCGACACCACATAGCGTCACACCCGTTCGACGGTATTTCGCTACGTTGGGGGAGAGCATCCGATCGTCGAATGCGCCATCTGTTTGCGTTTTTCGACGAGGATTTCGAGACGGCTGCCCGAGAGATCGACGTTAGTCCTGGGCCGTCGGTGCGGAGCCGACGGCATCGGGGTCAACGGCGACGGTCTCCTGGACCTGCGTGTAGACGAGCACGAGGCCGAGAGCGGCGAGCACTGCGCCGAAGACGAACGGGGCGGCGTAGCCAAAGCGCACCAAAAAGCCGGATGCGAGCGGTCCGATCGCGGTGCCGAGGCCGAACGACATCGTCAGCACCGACAGCTGCGTACCGGAGGAGCCCTTGCTCGCGAGATCGCCCGCGAGCGCGAGCGCCGGCGCGAACACGAGCGCGCCCGCGATCCCCTGTACGGCGCGGGCGACGATCATCTGCCACGGCGCGACGACGAACCCCTGCGCGAGTGTCGCGGGCACGAGCAGGACGAGCCCAATGAGGATGAACGGTTTACGGCCGTAGCGGTCGCTCGCGCTACCGATCGGTGCCTGGAAGAGCACCTGCATCAGGACGAACGCCGAGAACTCGATGCCGAACAGCTGTGCGCCCTGTCCGAGGCGGGCGTTGACCTGCGGTTCGATCGCCGAGAGCAGGGCGATGCCGACGGCCATGAACAGCGAGGCGACCCCGAGGGCGAACACCGGGTCGATCAGCCCGTCGGCATCGTGGTCGAACACCGCGATCGAGGTGTCCTCGTCGTCGGTCGAGCGCTCGATGTCGGGATCATCGACGAGCAGCGTGACGAGCACGAAGCTCACCACCGCCGAGACGGTCGCGATGTAGAAGGCCGCCTCGAAGCCCGTTATCGGGAGCCCGAGAAGGGAGTACGGACCACCGTTGATGACCGAGCCAGCGACGACGGGACCGGCCCCGAAGCCGAGCAGCCGGAAGGTGTTGAACGTGCCCATGTTCCCGCCACGGGTGTCGTCGTCGGCGAGTTCGTTGACCAGCGCGATCGTCGCGACGATCGTCAGCGACGCGCCGAGCCCCTGTGCCATCCGGATGACGAACAGCATCCAGTAGCTCGACGCCAGCGAGTAGGTGAAGTTCGCGACCGCGAGCAGTCCCAGCCCGGCGAGGACGAACACCTTTCGCTTGCCGAGTTTGTCCGACAGACGCCCAGCGAACGGCTGGAGCGCGCTGTTGAAGAAGCCAAACGCCGAGAGGATCAGCCCCGTGAGCAGCGAAACGCCGAGCCCGCCCGTCCCGCCCTCGATCGTGCCGCTGGCGATGTAGATCGGGAGGACGACGATGAGAAAGGAGTTGCCCACCGAGTCGGCCATCCGGGCGATCGCCAGCGCGAGCACCTCACGGTTGATACCGAGATACTTGTTGATCGTGCTCACAGTCGACCCGCGCGTTCGGACTGTGCCGCTCCGACGGACGACCGTCTCCGTTCGATGTGATGGATCGATTCGAAAACCATTCTCTGACTGCTTGGTTAGTCTCGCGCGCGTATGAACCCTTTGGCCAGCGATGAGTCGACGGGACGGCATTCCTCTGTCGATCCATCGATCAGCCGGATTCGACGGAGCGAAGGGTCGGCAGGGAGAAACAGGGCGTGATGCGTGCGTTCCGGCTCGCCTACGACGGCCGCCCGTTCTACGGCTTCCAGCGCCAGCCCACGGTGCCGACCGTCGAGGGGACGCTGTTCGATGCCCTCCGCGAGCTCGGCGTCCTCGACCCGGATGAACGAAAACCGTCGGGCTACGCCGCCGCGGGACGGACCGACAGGGGCGTCTCGGCGGTCGCCCAGACGATCGGCCTCGCGGCACCGGAGTGGCTCACGCCGCGGGCGCTCAACGGCGTGCTTCCGGGATCGATCCGCGCGTGGGCACACGCGAATACCGACTCGTTCCACGCGACCCACGACGCCGTTGCGCGCGAATACACCTACCAGCTCCACGCGCCGGCGGCCGACGACGAGCGGGCGCGCACAGTTATGAGACGACTCGCGGGCGAACACGATTTCTACAATCTCACGCCCGACGATCACAACACCGTCCGCACACTCGCCGGCGAGGTCGAGCGCGACGGAGATTTTCTGATCGTGACGCTCCGTGCGGGCGGTTTCTCACGCCAACTCGTCCGCCGTATCGTCACGCTCGTTCGGAACGTCGCGACCGGCGACGCGTCGCTCTCAATGGTCGATCGCGCGCTCTCGGACGAAGAACTCTCCGGGCCGGATGGCATCGCGGCCGCGCCGGCCGCGCCGCTCGTGCTCACCGGCGTCGACTATCCAGAACTTGATTTTCGAGTAGACAACGAAGCCGCCGCGAGCGCGCGAGAACTGTTCGAGAACGTCCGTACTGAGGCAGCGACGCGAGCACGCGTCGCCGGCGAGATCGAGCAACGGATCGAGTGAGGAGAGCTACTGGACGTCGTGGCGTGCGGGTTCGTCGGCTTCCGCCTCATCGAGGGTCGTCCCGCACCACTGGCAGAAGTCGAGATCGTCCTCGACGGGCCGGCCGCAGTCGGGACAGACCGCCATCTCCGTGCCGGCGCTCCGGACGCGGAGGAGGTAGTTGTTGACGACCGCGAGCCGGTAGGCATCGAGTACGCTGAGCAGCGAGACGGCGAGCAGCGGCGCGGCGTCGAGCCACGCGAACGACTGGCCGGAGACGAGCGCGTCGAGCGTCGCGTCGGGAACGAACACGCTCGAGAGCATCGTCACTCCGAGCCAGCCGAGCGCTCGGAGCCACCGCCGGAGGTAGAGGTGGCCGAACGCGGGCGCGATGGCCGAGAGCAACGCCGCGAGCCACGGCCGTTTCCGCGAACGGGTTTCTCCCATATATTGACTGAACAGTTATTCACGCTTGAGTCTTTCGTTCGTGGCGTTGCCGTCGCCGGTTCGGGAAGGTTTACCCCGTTCGGCCGCCGTGTTCTCGGCATGAGTTCGGTTCCCGAACGCAACGAGATCGACACCGAATACACCTGGGACCTGTCGAACCTCTACGCCACCGACGAGGACTGGGAGGCCGCCTACGAGAACGTCGAGGAGGGGATTTCGGCGCTCGAAGCCTACGAAGGACGGGCGACCGAGGACGGCGAAACCCTGCTGGCGACGCTCGAAACACGCGAGGAGCTGTTCAGGAACCTCTCGAACGTCGTCTCCTACGCACGGATGCGCCGCGACGAGGACACCACCGACCAGCAGTACCAGGCGCTCACCGCGCGGGCACAGTCGCTGGCGAGCGACGCGTCGAGCGCGGCGAGTTTCATCAACCCCGCGCTCCAGGACTGCACGCGCGAGGAGCTGGACGCGATGATCGAGGAGGAGCCGGGGCTCGAAACGTACGATCACTACTTCGACGACGTGTTGCGGATGAAGCCGCACACCCGCTCGGCGGAGATCGAGGCGCTGCTCGCGGATCTCGGCGAGGTGACGGGCGCGGCCAACGAGGTCTACGAAATGCTCACGAACGCGGACATGGAGTTCCCCACCGTCGAGGATCCCGACGGTGAGGCCGTCGAGATCTCGCTGAGCAACTTCACGAAGCTCCAGAAACGGCCCGACCGCGCCTTCCGGCAGGACGTCTACGAGCAGTTCTACGACGAGTGGGAGGACGTCAGAAACGCGGTCGGGGCCGCCCACCGCAACAGCGTCAAGGCCGACGTGAAACTCGCCGACGCCAGGGAGTACGACAGCGCACGAAAGGCCGGCCTCGACGGCGCGAACATCCCGGTGGAAGTCTACGACACGCTCGTCGACACCGTGCGGGACAATCTCGACGTTCTCAACCGCCACGCCGACCTCAAGCGCGAGCGCCTCGGCGTCGACGAACTGCGGATGTGGGACCTCTACATGCCGATGGTCGACTCCGAGAGCCCCGAAGTGCCCTACGAGGACGCCAAAGAGCACGTCACGGCCGCAGTCGCGCCACTCGGCGAGGAGTATCAGGAGCAGCTCGCGGCGGGCCTCGACTCCCGCTGGGTCGACGTCTACGAAAACCAGGGCAAGCAGTCGGGGGCGTACTCCGGCGGGACCTACGACTCGCAGCCCTACATCCTGATGAACTACCAGGACGACATCGCCTCGATGTACACGCTCGCCCACGAACTCGGCCACTCGCTGCACTCCGAACTGGCGAGCGAGGCCCAGCCCTACATCTACGGGGACTACGAGATCTTCGTCGCCGAGATCGCCTCGACGGTGAACGAGGCGCTGCTGACCCACCACCTGCTCGACACCGTCGAAGACGAATCCTTCCGCCGGCACGTGCTCAACGAGTATCTCGAACGGTTCCGCGCGACGCTCGTCCGCCAGACGATGTTCGCCGAGTTCGAGCAGCAAACCCACGAGCTCACCGCGGCGGGCGAGGCGCTCACGCCCGACCGCCTCGACGACATCTACGGCACGCTCAAGGGTGACTACTATCAGAATGCGGCGATCGACGACCGCATCGCCCGCGAGTGGATGCGAATTCCGCACTTCTACCGGCCGTTCTACGTCTACCAGTACGCGACGGGCATCTCGGCGGCGGTCGCACTCGCCGAGCGCATCCGTGAGGGTGACGAGGACGCCGCAGCATCCTACCGGGAGTTCCTCTCGGCCGGCTCGCACGGCTATCCGATCGAGCTGCTCCGCGAGACGGGCGTCGACATGACCGACGCGGATCCGATCGAAGCGGCGTTTGCGGCCTACGACGACGCGCTTTCGGAGTTCGAAGAGTTGGCATAAACACCCCGAACCCAAAACCACTTTTAACGAAGAGCCCCTATCGTGGGGTAAGAATGTCCCACAGTCCCTCCCTCCCGGACCGACCGCGCCTCGACATTGATCCGGAGTTGAGCGATGCCGAACGGCTCGACGCACTCGCCAAACACTTCGAGAGCGTCTCAAGCGTCCACGACGAGCTCGCCGACCGCCTCGACGAGGCTGAGGCCGAGCGTGAGGAGCTCTCCGAGGAAACCGAACAGCTCCAGCGCGAGAACGAGGCGCTCAAGACCTCCTCGCTGTACGTCGCCACCGTCGAGGAGTTCACCGACGAGGGAGCGATCGTCAGACAGCACGGCAACAACCAGGAGGTGCTGACGGAGGTCGCGCCCGGGATCGCCGACGATATCGAAAACGGCGATCGCGTCGCCGTCGACGATTCGTTCAGCATCCAGCGCCCGCTCGACAGCGAGACCGACGTGCGCGCGCAGGCGATGCAGATCGAGAACCGCCCGGCGGTCGGCTACGCCGATATTGGCGGGATCGATGACCAGATCCGAGAGGTCAGGGAAGCCGTCGAGATGCCGCTGGTCGATCCCGAGCGGTTCGACACCGTGGGCATCGAACCGCCGACCGGCGTCCTCCTCCACGGTCCGCCCGGCACGGGCAAGACGATGCTCGCCAAGGCCGTCGCCAACGAGACCGACGCAACCTTCATCAAGATGGCCGGTTCCGAGCTCGTTCGCAAGTTCATCGGCGAGGGCGCACGGCTCGTCCGCGATCTCTTCGAGCTGGCGAGCGAGCACGAACCAGCCGTGATCTTCATCGACGAGATCGACGCCGTCGCCTCCAAGCGCACCGACTCGAAGACCTCCGGCGACGCCGAGGTCCAGCGCACGATGATGCAGCTCCTCTCGGAGATGGACGGCTTCGAGGAGCGCGGCGACATCTCGATCATCGCCGCGACGAACCGCTTCGACATGCTTGACCGGGCAATTCTCCGTCCGGGACGGTTCGACCGTCTCATCGAGGTGCCGAAACCCGGGCCCGAGGGTCGCGAGAAGATCTTCGCCATCCACACGCGCGGGATGAACCTCGACGACGACGTCGAGTTCGACGAACTCGCCGAAATGGCCGACGAGTTCAGCGGCGCGGAGATCGAGAGCCTCACGACCGAGGCCGGCATGTTCGCCGTCCGCGACGACCGCAGCGAGGTGCGGATGAGCGACTTCGAGGACGCTCTGGCAAAGATCACCGAGGACGACACCGCCGCCGATCCGGTCGCCTTCCTCTGAGCGACGCGGATCGCAACGCTCACCGTTCGGTCGCTCCACCTTCCTGTATGCAGATCAGAATCGTCACCGGAACCGGCACCGGGCCGACGCCGATCGCGGCCTACGACGCCGCACTCGCCGCCGCCGGCGTCCACAACTACAACATCACCACCGTCTCGTCGGTGATCCCCGACGACAGCACGCTCGAAATCGTCGACAGCGCCCCGGATCTCGGACCGGTCGGCGAGCGCCTCACCGTCGTCGAGGCACGCGCCACGAGCGGGGTCGGCGAGAGCGGCGCGGCGGCCGGCCTCGGCTGGACGACGACCGAGAGCGATCGGGGACTGTTCTACGAGGCGACCGGCACCGATCCGGAGCGCGTCCGCGAGGGCGTGGCCGCAGGGCTTGACTCCGGACGCGCGCTCCGCGAGTGGACGTTCACCGACGAGCGCATCGTGACCGAACACGTCGAGGGGAACGACGGATCGTTCGCGACGGCGCTCGTGCTCGGGATCTACGGCGACAGCGAACCGATATAGCTCGGCCATCCGGCGATGTGGCAGCAGGTGTCGCGAACGGGAGTCTTTTCAGTACGTCGGCCCAACCGTCGCCGTCCTTCTCATGAACGATCGCACACCAATGGGACCGAACGTCAACACCGCGGACGTTGAGCTCTCGGTCGAGCAACGCCGGGCGCTCCAGGCCGGTCTCGACACCGTGGCCGCCCGCACCCGCGAGTATCTCCCCGACGAGTACGTCGTCGGCGCGCAGATCATCGCCGGGACGGACGGCCCGCAGGGGACGATCGCGGTCCAGCCACCGGTCGGCGCAGCCGTCAGCGCCGGCTTCACGCCCGATTTCGAGGAACTGAGCGACGGCATCGCCGAAGAGGACAGAACCGAAGTCGCGAGACAGCTCGCTGCCAGCGCCGCCCTCCAGGTGAAACAGGCGGTATCGGACGGCATCACACCGGTCGGTCGCTAACTTAGACGCAGCCGTTCGGCGGATCGTAAAACAGCGCGTAGCCGAGCATCCCGATCGCCGGCAGCGTGCCGATTGCGAGCGCGACGGGTAGCGACAGCGCCGAGACCACGCCGGTCGCCCAGCCAGCGAGCAGGAGCGCCGGCAGCGCGATGAGCAGGAGATCGGCCGGCGCGACCGTCGGCCGGCGCTCGCGAACGGTTTCGACGACCGAATCCTCCGAATCGGACTGGCCTGAACGGTTCATCGTACGCCGGCCAACGACCGCCGGGTAATTAAATATTATTACCGCGAGCGTGACCCGATTCATACTGTCGGTCGGAAATATAGTGGGCTGACTTGGTCCTCAGGCTGGATATCGTCACTTGCAGCTGATAGCATAGTTTCTTGTGTTAGCGTAATCTTATCCCCCTCATGAGTCTCCAATGAACCAAAGAAAGGCAACGATACGCCCGGATGTATTGGAGGGAATGGAGACTTCTGAAATCATAGACCATATCCTTCAGCATGTAGTTAAATCGAATGAAGAACTGCAGGAAGAGAAGTCCGAAATGCGGAAGAAGTCAACGGATTTGAAGATGTTTGTTTTGAAAAAAGAGGAATTTGGAATCGGATCCATTGAGACCACTTTGGAAAAGTTGGCAACTGAGGAGAGTACACACAAAAATACAGTTGAATTCATAAACAATCATGGATTTTCTGAGTCAATGCTTAACCCTAATGCATCATTACTAGAAATCCGAACTCCATCATATGAACGCACTGATAAGGCGACCTTCATAAGCAGTGGAGATTATGTGAGGGTCCTCTCTGTTGAGCGTCGACAGTGGACAAAGAAAACGATTGAGAGAGTTATAGATTATCTCCCAGGTCTCAGTCGATTATATCTCACTGCAAATGATATTTCGAGTATCGTAACCGGCCTAAATGAGATAACAAAAACGGACGTTTCCGGGTTTACTTCAAAGTATAACTCCTATAGAGACGATCGACGGATAAGTATCCAGTTTCATGGAGGTGGAACAGATGACATTGAACACGTGGAGGAAGAATTTGATGCAAAACCAACACGTGTTGAGTTTAAACAGAAAAATAGTCCAACAGATGCGGTGACAGGAGCCGTAACTCGTAACGCTCGTATCAATATACCCGGAATACGAGCCGGATCCGAGGAATTAGGTGCTGAAACAGTAAATTCAGTTGCTTCAAAATTCGAAGAAATAGATAAGAAACATTTCGACGTTCCCAATGCACCTGCCGCAAGGATGACTGATTCAGGGATGGTAATTGAGGGGTTCACTACATTAAACCTCTACGAGTCGGATACCAATCAGCGAGAGGTAATTACTGATGGTGGAGAATCAGAATCGGGAGGCGGGCAGTCAAACCATGCAGATGTCGAAAAAGCATTTGTTGAAGCACTAACGGAGGATATATTTGAGTCTAAGAGAAGGTATGATTTCACAGAGTGGAGGGAACACGAGGAATATCTACTCCTTGATAAAGAGCGCAATGAAATGTTTCAGGTCGGTATCAGTGACAGAGATTTAATTGTTAACGCCCGCCCTGGGACAACATCGGTAACACTCAAGGACTTTTGTAGAGTTATCCTTGAAGACTTCAAGACTACATACGATATTTCGAGTAGAACCGTTGACTTTTCAACCACATAATTCCAATGACTGAACAAGATCATTGGGAACGGCAAAGGCGTGAGATCGACTCATATAACCTATTTTACTCTTCATTCTCAGGAGTTAAACAGAATCGTAGTTTGATTGATCTAGGGTTCAAGGCTCCAAATAGATTCCCGAAAGTTCCGATTAGAGGTGTAGCAGAGGCTGCAGAACCAGATTTTATGTCGTTCAATGGCTCTACAGTCCTGTTGGCAGAGATTAAATCAGGAAGTAATTTACCAGACAGCTATATCCGGCAGATGGAACGGTGCGAGAAAATCACTATTGAGGATGCAGAAGAATATTTTGTAGATTCCAATTACTTCGATGATCGCGGATTTGCTCGTGGAGATATATCCAATGTCGAGGTTTGTATTGTGTTTGACAAAGATCGTTACGAGAATCGTGTTGATGCATATAACAGTGCAAAATTGGATGAAATGCAGTCATACTGTACGGTACTGTCACAATCTAGAGGGGGAGTACTACAGATAGAACGTGGTGGATTCGATAACGCAGAGCTAGAATCGTTGCTGAAGGGCGGTATCTCACTCCCATCATCACCCCCAACGACCGTGTTTCTTGGAGAAGAAGTTGAAAAAGAATCGTTGGCTGTTTCTATATGCTATGACAAAGTTATGCCAGACTTGAAACACGGATCCGTAGAGCTTTCCGTATCAGAGATCCGGGATTTTTACCCAAAAAGGTCTGTTAGTGTACAGGATATTATTGATGTGCTAACATTTTTGAACGGCATTAGCGCGTGTACCCAAATATCGGAGAGAAAATATAGATTCCGAGAGGACCACCAGAAGAACATATTTGGTGTAAAGAGTAGTGTTTCTAAGCAACAAGTAGACGAATACCTGCATGAAAACAATAAGAATCAGTCATCTATCGGTGATTTCTAATATCTAAAATCCGATATTTCAAATCGAATCAGCATAAACTCCAGCACCAAATCTGAGGGATGAGCCGTGGATTAGTCTCAATATATTATGCTATACGACATATAGACAATTTAATTCACTTCCCCCAGAAGGGGTCGCGCTGGCGCTGTTTGTCGAGATAGATGTGCAGCGCTTCGAGCTCGTCGGCCGGGATATCGTCGGTGAGCTCCTGTTCGAGCACCTTGGCATGCTTTTCGGGGATCTCCGACCAGAGTTCGTCGCCCTCCTCGATCTGGCGGCCGACCGTCGGCCCGTCGATCGCGACGCTGACGCGCTCGCCCGCGCGGGCCTGCTCGACGTCCTCACCCTGTTCCTGGATCCCCTTGACCTGCCCGCGGCGCTTGGGTTCGTTCCCCTCGAAATCGACGATGGTCGCGTTGCGCTTCAGCGTGCCCGTCATCACCTCGACGCCGACGACGGCGGGGTCGTTCTGCCGGAAGGTGTGATCGGGCAGCAGGCGAAAGCGGGCGGGCCGGGAGATGTTCTCCAGGATGGTATCCTGCTGGCTGCGCTCGCGCTCGGCGATGAACTCCTCGTACTCCTCGACGAGTCGGTAGATGACGTCGCTCTCGAAGATCCGGATGTCGCCCTCGTCGGCCTGTTGCTCGGCGTTGTCGAGCACGTCGACCGAAAAGGCGAGCACCGTCTCGTGGCGCTCCTCGTCGGCGGTGCTCGCGACCGTGACGTCGCGCGGCGCGACATCGCCGACCTCGGCGCGGACGATCGGGATCTCGGCCTCTTCGAGCGTGTTCGCGACCGCTTCCAAACTTCCCAGCGTGTCGGCCTTGACGACGACGCCCTCCTCCTCGGTGGTGACGCCGATGGCCGCCAGTTCCTCCTGGACTTCTTGGACGACCTCCTCGCGCGAGCGGTCGCGCACGACGCGAACGGGCGCGCCGGCCATCGCGTCGTCGAGATCGGGCGCGGCGATCTTGAGACCGGCCGCCGCGCTCACCGCATCGACCTGCTCGAACCGCTTTTCGGTGCGGATCTCGGCGAGCGGGCGGGGTTGGAGCAGCGCGCGCACGTCGGTCACGATCGGCTCGCCCGTCGATCCCACGACGACCGTGTCGTCGGCGCGCACAGTTCCATCGTAGAGCACCACGTCGATCGCCGTACCGAACCCCTTCTGGTCTTTGACCTCCAGGACCGTGCCCGCACCCGGCCCCTCGACGTCGATGGCCATCGCGTCCTTGAGATAGCGCTGTGAGAGCCCCATCAGCACGGTCAGCACGTCGGGCACTCCCTCGCCGGTCTCGGCGCTCGTCGGCACGACGCCGACGTTGTTGGCGAAGTTCTGGACGCGCCAGTACATGTCCGCCGAGAAATCGTGGTCGGCAAGTTCGCCGATGAGTTCGTAGAGGCGCTCGTCGAGCGTCTCGCGCGCGCGATCGGACTGGGCGTCGTAGCTCTCCTGGATGGGCACGTCGCCCTGGGGATTCCAGCCCGGCACGGTGTCGATCTTGTTCGCCGCCACGACGAACGGCGTCTCGGTGCGCTGGAGGATGTCGATCGCCTCGATCGTCTGTGGCTGGAAGCCGTCGTTGACGTCCACCACGAGCACGGCGATATCGGCGAGCGCACCCCCACGAGAGCGCAGCGTCGAGAAGGAGTGGTGACCGGGCGTGTCGATAAAGAGGAGGCCAGGGAGGTCGAAATCGGTCGGATCGACGAGACTGCCCGCGAGCTCCGAGACCGTTTCGAGCGGGACGGCGGTCGCGCCGATGTGTTGGGTTATCGCCCCCGCCTCGCCCTCCGTGACCGTCGAGCCACGGATCCGGTCCAATAAGGTCGTCTTGCCGTGGTCGACGTGACCGAGAACGGCGACGATGGGGGTCCGAAGCGTTGCTACTGCGTCGCCGTCCGTCTCCGCGTCAGTATGTGTCTCCGACATGGCGTTCACCCGAGAAAGTCGTTGTTCGTTCGAGTCGGTCACGGCAGTTAAGCGCGTCGTCACACCCGCGCGGGCGAGAAACGAGAACTGCACCTTCTGCATGCGAAGTGGCTCTCGCACTGCGGCACGATCGGTGGCGTTCGTGGGGACCGACACACGCCAGCACGAAAACGATATCGTCGGGCGCTCCGCGCGCGGGAATGCTCTCGGGCCTCCGTGGTGTTTATAATGGGCGGCCACGGTAGGGCGGGTATGCCGGACGTACTCGCACGGAAGCTCATCGACAAGGCCGTCATCGGCTCCGACGGTACCGAACTGGGCACGCTCTCGACGCTGACGATGGACCCCGACACGGGGCGACTGGGCGATCTGCTCATCACGCCGCGGAGCGAAACCACCGAACAGATCGACCTCGAACGCGACGAGGACGGGAGATACGCCGTCGACATCGGCCGCGTGCAGGCGGTCAAAGACCACATCGTCGTCGACCGCTAATGGAGATCCTCGACGCCTCGGCGTTTATCAACGAGTACGACGCCGGCGACGACATCGCGACCGTGCCCGCCGTCGGTGCCGAACTCGACGGCGAGAGTTCCTATCGCTACGACGCGCTCGAAGGGGCTGGTATGTACATCCACGTGCCCGAAGAGGCCGTCATCGGGCGCATCGAACGCGCCGCGAGCGAGAGCGGCGACAAGGAGGAACTCTCGGAGACGGACATCGAGCTGCTGGCGGCCGCCTTCGAACTCGATGCGAAACTGGTGACCGACGACTACGCCATGCAGAACGTCGCCGAGCGACTCGACATCTACGTCGAGTTCATCGCTCGCGACGGGATCACCGAACAGCGCGACTGGGACTTCCAGTGTCAGGGCTGTGGCCGCGTGTTCGACGAGAACAAGGATCGCTGTCCGATCTGCGGCAGCGACCTCACCCGGAAGAACCCCTCGTAGTTACGGGGAGAGAAAGCCCAAACCGCTCGTCTCGACGAGATAGAGCTGGGCGAACAGGAGAGCGTTGTAGCCGCCATGGACGATGATCGGCACGAGGAGGTTGTCGGTATATTCGTAGAGCGTGCCGAGCACGAGTCCGAGGACGAACGTCGAGACGACGTAGCCCCAGACCCCGGCCGCGCCGCTCGCCGCGACCAGCGCCGTGACGTGAGCCAGCCCGAAGAGAGCGCTCGATCCGACGACCGCGCCGGCGGGCGAAAACACCCGTCGGAGCACGCCCTGGACGCCGCCGCGGAACAGCGTCTCCTCGCCCGGCCCGGTCGCGACGAACGAAAGGACGACCAGCGACAGCGCGAGCAGCGGCTGTGCCCTCGCAGCGCTCTCGATGCGGTTCGTTCCCGGCGCGAACCCGAACTGATCGAGGACGAGGCTGACCCCCTGTGCCGCAAGTAGGAGAACGACGAACCCGACGACGACCCAACCGATATCCCGAAGGGTTCGACGTGGGCGCGACAGCGACGGCCACCGGATATCGAGCAGTCGAGGGCTGTCACTATAACGCATGTAGCCGAGGATGAACGAAACGAACGCCGCTCCCTGGAGGAGCGTCGTGAGAGTGTAACTGACGGCACCCTCGATCGGAAGATCGAGAGCCAGCAGACCCAGCGTTAGCGGAACGGCGAGAAGCTGTGCGAAGAGAAAACCGCCGGCGGCGAGCCCGAGCGCGACCGAGACGGCGAGCAGGTAATCGCGCCAGTCGTTCCCGCCGGCAGCGGCGTGTTCGGATGCCATCGCGTGCGAGCACTCGTCGCCGATTCGACATACGTCCTCCGCTTTTCGAGCGTTAGTCGACGACGAGGCGGGTCTTCTCGGCGACGGATTCGCTTTCGTCGTTTCCCTCGCCGATCAGCCCGCGGGCCGCGCGCTTGCCCCACTCGACGGCGGGCTGGGTGAACGTCTCGATGCCGTAGAGTTCGCCGGCGAGCACGCAGGCGGCCTCCATCGTGTAGAGCAGTTCGCCGATCCCGGCCTCGTCAACTCGGTCGAGTTCGATCCGCACCGAGGGACGGCCGGCCTCGGCGAGGCTCGCCTCGGTGGCGTCGAACTCCGCATCCAGGAGCTCGCCGAGTCCCGTGTCGGACAGATAGGCGAGGTCGTCGTGGTCGGTCTCCGGGACCCGGAGATCGGGGCGCTCGCGCGGGCGAACGAGTGTGACGAGCGTGTTTCGGGGACCCGCCCGGTAGCGCTGGAGCTGCGAGTGCTGGTCGGTCGCGCCGAGCGCCCTAGTGGGGAGCTGGCCGAGACCGTCCTTGCCGAGACTCTCGGACCACAACTGTGCGAACCACTCGGCGAACGATTCGAGCGATTCGGCGTAGGGCATCATCGCGTTGATCGCCGCCCCGCGCATGTCGAGCGCGTACGCCACGGCTCCATAGGCGTAGGCTGGCGTCTCGAACAGGGATGGCGAGCAGTCCGCCGCACGCTTCCCGCCGTCGAGGATCGCCCCGATGTCGTGGCCACGGATGGCCGCCGGAGCGAGACCCACGGACGAAAGCGCCGAAAACCGGCCCGGGACGCCGTCGGGAACCGCGAGCGCGGGCAGGTCGTGACGATCGGCCAGCTCGCGCAGCGGGCCGGAGTCGCCCGTGACCGTCACCACTCGCTCGGTCCAATCGACGCCCGCTTCGGTGAACGCCTCGCGCACCACGAGGAAGTTCGCCAGCGTCTCGGCGGTGGTGCCCGATCGCGAGACAACCGTCACGGCCGTCTCGGACAGCGGGAGCAGAGAGAGCACTTCCGAGACGTGGTCGGGATCGACGTTGTCGAGCGTCAGGATCCGCGAGTCGCCGAGCGCCTCGGCGATGGTCGCCGCGCCGAGCGCGCTCCCGCCGATGCCGACGACGAGGACGTACGCTGCATCATTCACCGGTGCGACCGTCTCCGTGATCTCGTCGGGATCGGTCGTTTCGGGCAGGTTCAGCGCGGCGTAGCCGAACTCGTCGTCGCGTCGTCCGCGCTCGATGCGCTCGTGGGCGCGCGCCACCCGCTCGTCGAGGCGATCGAGTGCCTCGCGGGAGACGCCCGGCGAGGCCTCGCTGGCGAGCGCGTTGCCGATGTCGATTTTCATACCGGCCGTGACAGGGCCGTCCCCAAATCGTTGCCGACCGCGGCGTTTAATCGCCCGCCGCCCGGATCCGACGCATGGCCGAGGCGAACGTCGAGGAACCGGGTGGGGCGAGCGAACCGGACGAGGAGGCCTACTCGGGGCTGTTCGGCGCGATCCCGTACGCGTTCGGATCGAGCCGGTCGTGGCTGTTCAAGTCCTACGTCGTCATCGGTGGGCTCGTGGCGCTGCTCGTGGCAATCTTGATGACGCTCTCGCTCGTCACGCTCGTCTCGCGGACGGCGACCGCCGGTGGCGGATCGCTGACGCTCTCGCGGGCGTTTTTCGTGCTCGTCGGGCTGTTCATCGTCGGCCCGCTGCTCGCACCGATTCTGTTCGTCGCGCGCCGCCATCGCCGCGTCGGCGACAAGAAGCGCTACGACACGAGCCTCGCAGTCGCAGGCTACCTGTTCTTCGTCGCGCTCTACATCGGACTGGTGATCACGATCCCGGCCGGCGAACGAGAGGCTGTCGGTGGTTCGCTCGCGGGCGTCGTCGAGTTCCTCTACGCGCTGCCACAGCTCTGGGGACTGGTCCCGCCGGTCTGTGCGGCCGTCGGTATCTATCTGGTCCATCGGCTCATGCGGTGAACGCCGCCCCGAACTGAAAGGGTCAATCGGATCGCGCCCGAACGGCAGATATGACGACCGAGAGCACGTTTCTCGTCACGCACGCCGACGACGAGTCGGCGGTGTTGCACGATACGGCCGACGGACAGATCCACACGCTCGCGGAAAACCCCGGTCTCGATGCGGACGACGCAATCGAGGGAACGATCGCGCCCGCGGGGCCGATGGAACTCGCGTGGGAACTCGTCGAGATGGATGCACGGCGCTCGCTTGCGACCGAACACAGCGAGGAGCCACCGACGAGTCAGGAGCACGAACTTGCGGATGCACAGGAAGAGGGAGAGCTGACGACCCGCGAGCGCGCCGGCATCGGCGAAATTCACGTGCTCACGGTGCCCGCGGAGCGTGTCCAAGAGGCCGTCGACGACGTTCTCGACGACGAGGCGACGCTCGTGCGCGCGGCCCGATTCGGCGTGAATCGGGTCGAAGTCCGTTCCGATGCCGAGGCGGGTGTCGTAGCGGTTCGATATCTCCCCTGAGCAGGAGAGGAAGGGGGGGGAGGGAGTGGAGAGAGAAGAGGGGAGGAGGGATTCCAGCAACAGAAAGCTTATTCCACGGTGTGGGATATCGAAAGGTAATGAGCCGACGAGGGACGCTGGCGTGGCTGCTCGTCGCAGTGGTCTGTCTGTCCGCGCTGGGTGCGTTCTCGGCGACGGTCGCGGGCCAGAGCGCCACGGTGAACGAGACCGGACCGAACGACGAGCGGGCGGACGCGATGGAGCTCCCCGAGCGGACGTTCGTCGAAGCCGATACGAAGGACACCGACGACGACTGGTACAAATTCGAGGCGAACGCCGGCGAGGCGATCAGGGTGACCGGTGGCTTCGGAGCCGAATACCCGACCGTCACGCTGCACGGACCGAACGGCGAGCTCGGCACCGGGACGTCGGGCGGCACCGAGGACGCCGCCATCATCGGTGCCGTCGCCCCCGAGGACGGGACGTACTACCTCGAAGTCACCCACGACACCGGGTACGAGGCGCGCTACTCGGTTGCGGTCGCGACCGCCGCACAGGACGAGTTCGAGCGCGGCGAGCAGGGAGCAACGGTCGTCGAACCGGGAAAGACGTACAACGCGACGCTGTTCGAGCAGCGCGAGGACGTCTTCGCGGTCGAGGCGAGCGCGGGCGAGACGATCACCACGACCGCGCGGATAACCGATCCCGGGGCCGAGTACGGCCAGAACGTCGCCGTCTCCCTCTTCGATGGCGACGGCAACCGCCTCGATCCCACGAGCGGGCGCAATCACACGAACACCTTTGCCACCGAAACGACCTCGGAACAGCAGTTCACCGTTCCGGAATCCGGAACGTACTACGTCCACGTCGCGTCGGCACGCTCCGTCGTCGGTGTCACCGGCTTCACCGGCTACGAGCTGACCGTCGACACGAGCGGCGGGTCGAGCGACGGACCGTCCGAGGCCGACGCACTGACCATCGTCGGCGGCAGCCCGGAGGACAAGGTAAGCTACCGGATCGGCTACGAAGGAAACATCGAACGCAGCGGCGAGAGCCACGGTGCGCCGATCGCGGACAGACACGTCACCGTCGATCCGGACGTCGACGAGATCGGTGATGCACGCGTTGACGGACGGCTCGGCGGCGGTGGCGACGCCTATCTCGTGACGGGCGAGATCACAGGTCTCGAAATCGACGGCGACGCGGAGATCTATCTCGATGGCGAGCAGGTCGATCCGGAACGGTTCGGTGGCGTCGCCGACGAACGAACACCGACGCAGACCGCGACGCCCACACCAACCGCGACGGCGACGCCGACAGCAACCCCGATGACAACGCCAGCCGCCGAGACGGCAACGCCATCGGCGAACGTGACGACGACAACGGGTACAACCGACGAGCAGACGACGAACGCGACCAGCAAAGGGGAGATACTCGGCGGGGCCGAGACCGACACGGAAACGACGAGTTCGGGCGGTCCCGGCTTCGGCCTCGCCATCGCGGTCGTCGGGCTGCTCGTGGCCGGGCTGGTCGCGACGCGGCGCGAGTGATCGGACGGAAACATACAAACGTTTATTCGCGGGCCTTCCGGACCGCAGGACATGGCTGCGCTCGACGTACCGGCAGTCGATTACACCGACTATACCGACCGCCAGCTCGCCGCGATCCCGCTGGTGGTACTCGTCCTCGCGCTCGCGGTTCTCGGCGGCTGGTTTCTCATGACCGGCGCACCGGTCACACCCGGCATCGAGTTCACCGGTGGCACCGAACTCCAGGTCACGACGGGAGCGGGTCAGGCCCAGATTCAGGACACCTTTGCCGCTCTCCCCACCGTCGACGGTCAGCCAACCGTCACGCCGACCGCGGGCGGCAACACCTTCATCGTCACCACCCAATCGACCGACACCGACGCGCTCACGTCGGCCGCGGAGTCCGCGGGCTACACCGTCGAATCCGTACAGGAGACCTCCGCGAGCTTCGGCTCCGACGTCCAGCAGCTCGGGGTGCTGGGGCTGGCGGCGGCGTTCGTCGGCATGGCGCTGCTCGTGTTCGTGCTCTTTCGGAGCTTCGTCCCCTCGATCGCCGTGATCCTCTCGGCGTTTTCCGATATCGTCGTGCCGCTCGCGCTGATGAACCTCTTCGGGATCGAGCTCTCGCTGGGCACGGTCGCGGCGCTGTTGATGCTGATCGGCTACAGCGTCGACTCCGACATCCTTCTCAACAACCACGTGCTCAAGCGCCGCGGCGATTTCTACGAGAGCACCTATCGCGCGCGACGCACGGGCGTGACGATGACGCTCACCTCGATGTCGGCGATGGCGGTGATGGCGATCGTCGCCTCGAAGTTCGTCTTCAACATCCCCCTCCTGTCGCAGGTCGGGCTCGTGCTCGTGATGGGGCTCGCCGTCGATCTGATGAACACCTATCTGCTCAACGTGAGCCTGCTTCGCTGGTACAAGTTCGAGGGGATCGCGCGATGATCCGTGAGAACTGGCGCATCGGCCTGCTCGTGATCTTCGTCCTCGCGGCCGCCGTCGCGCTGTTCGCGCCCGGCCTCGGCGGTGGCGTGGCGGCGAACGCGACCAACGGGAACGTCACGACCGGCCCGACGAATCTCCAGTACGGGCTCGATCTCTCCGGCGGGTCGCAGATCCGTGCGCCGCTGTCGGGACTCACCGCCGAGGGCGTCGACGTCGGTCCCCGGGGAGGGAACAACCTCACCGGACAGGTCGCGAGCGAACTGAACGTCTCGACGACCGATGTCCGGGTGCGCACCGGCAACGGCAGCGCCACCGTGGAGGTCTACTCGGGGAACGTCTCCCAGCGCGCGTTCGCGAGCGCGCTCCAGTCGGCCGGCTACGACGTCCAGCAAGGCGACGTCAGCGACGGCCTGACCAAACAGACCTACGACACGGCCGTCGAAGTACTGAGCAACAAGATCAGCGAATCCGGCCTTTCCGGCGGCTCCGTTCAGACGGTGTCCTCGGGCGGCGAACGGTACGTCAGCATCGAAGTACCGAACCAGAACCGTTCGGAACTCAGGGAGCTCGTCGCCGATCAGGGCCAGGTGAAGACGGTCGCGTACTTCACGGTTGAAGGCAATCGGACGCCGAGCTACTGCGAGGGTCCCGTCGGAACGAACGCCAGCGGCAACGGTAGTGCGAACGGGACCGGCCCGACCACCTGTAACGTGACCGCGCTGCCGAGCCAGCAGTCGTTCCAGGACGTGCGACCCGTTCGGCAGGACCAGCAGACCGGTGAGCCGGTCGTCCCGGTGACGCTCACCGAGGAGGCAGCCAAGCCGTTCACCGAGAAGATGCAGCGATTCGGCTTCGACGACCCGGCGAACCGCACCTGTGGCTACGGTCGCGGCGGTGGCGGCCACTGCCTGCTGACGGTGCGTGACGGAGAAGTCGTCTACTCGGCGGGCGTCGACCCCGATCTCGCACGGGGCTTCGCCAGCGGCGAGTTCGTCGACGACCCGGTCTATCAGACGTCGGCACAGAACGCCTCGCAGGCCCAGGGGCTCCAGGTCGATCTCCAGGCGGGTGCGCTGCCCGCGCCGCTCAATCTCCAGGAGGGGACGAGCCAGTACATCCTGCCGAGCGTCGCCCAGCGGTTCAAAGGGCTCTCGCTCGTCACGGGATTGGTGGCGGTGCTCGCGGTCAGCGTGGCGATCTTCGTCAGATATCGCGAGCCGCGGGTGGCGGTGCCGATGCTGCTGACGGGGCTCTCGGAGGTGTTCATCCTGCTCGGCTTCGCGGCCACGATCGGGCTCCCGCTCGATCTCTCGCATATCGCCGGCTTCATCGCCGTCATCGGGACCGGGGTCGACGATCTGGTGATCATCGCCGACGAGATCCTCCAGAGCGACGTGAGCACGGGCCGAGTGTTCAAGAGTCGGTTCCGGCGGGCGTTCTGGGTCATCGGTGCGGCCGCCGCGACGACCGTGATCGCGATGAGCCCGCTCGCACTGCTCAGCCTCGGCGATCTCCGCGGGTTCGCCATCATCACCATCGTCGGCGTGCTGATCGGCGTACTGATCACGCGTCCGGCCTACGGCAACGTGCTCCGGCGGCTGCTCACCGACAACTGAGACGGGCACAGGATCGAATCGATCATCGACGAACCGGCGAGCGGGAGCCTTTTGCACCGACCGCTCCAATCCGGGCACATGGCCCAATCATCCGAACACCACGGCGAGTGGCCGCTCAAACGGCTGCTGACCGAAGTCGTCGGCTCGGGACACAAATCCGCCGACGACATGACACGCGCGCAGGCGACCGAGGCCTTCGGGCGCATCCTGGACGACAAACCCGATCACACGACGCTAGGGGCGTTCTGGCTCGCCAACCGCTGGAAGCGCAACACGCCCGATGAGCTGGCGGCATATATCGACACCATGGCCGATCGGTCGGTGGAGGTCGCCACGCCCGACTGCGATCCCGTCGACTGCGGGGCGAACTACGACGGGAAGGGGCGCTCGGCGATATTGGGTGTGGGTGCCGGCATCGTCGCCGCAGCAGCGGGCACCCCGGTCGTAACCCACTCCGGCGATCGCGTCCCCACACAGAAGCAGGACGCCTACAAACACGTCCTCGACGAGTTGGGCATCGAAACCGACCTCAAACCCGCCGAGAGCGCAGACATGGTCGACGAGACGGGCTTTGGCTTCTACTACCAGCCGAACTTCAACCCCGGCGTCGCGGATCTCGTAGAGCGTCGCGACATGATGGGCGTGCGAACGTTCGTCAACACGATCGAGACGCTCGCCAACCCCGCCGGTGCCGATGTCCATCTCGGAAGTTTCTACCATCTGCCCTACGCGAAGCGGATCATCGACACGTTCGCAGCGAGCGAGCGCTACGACATCCCCCGCGTGGTGATGTTCCAGGGGATGGAGGGGTACGACGACATCCGGCCCGGCTCGACGACGGTCGCCGTGGGTGAAGGCGGCGAACTCGACGATTTCGAGATCAAGACCGACGAGTACGGCATGGACTTCGCCGAGGAAGACCTCGAAGTCGACGACGTGGCGACGGACTCGGCGGCGATCACCGAGGCCGTGCTCGCGGGCGACCGCGAGGACCGCTTCGCCGACGCCATCGCGCTCAACGGCGCGTTCCGCATCTACGCCCGCGAGGACTGCGAGTCGCTCGACGAGGGGCTCACGATGGCGCGCGGAGCCATCGCCGACGGCAGCGCCGAAGCGGTGCTCGACGAGCTTCGGGAGTTCTGAGCCGGCAGGGTTTTCCATCGCGCCGTCGACGTGCGGATATGACAGACGCGACGATGCACACCAATCGCGGCGACATCGAGATCGAGCTGTACGACGAGCGTGCGCCGAACACGGTCGAGAACTTCGTCGGGCTGGCGACCGGCGAGAAGGAGTGGGAGGACGGCGGCGAGACGGTCGAAAAGCCGCTCTACGACGACGTGGCCTTCCACCGCATCATCGAGGGATTCATGATCCAGGGCGGCGACCCCGACGAGAGCGGTCGCGGCGGCCCGGGCTACACCTTCGACGACGAGTTCCACGACGATCTGCGCCACGACTCCGCAGGAACGCTCTCGATGGCCAACTCGGGTCCCAATACGAACGGCTCGCAGTTCTTCATCACGCTCGACGCCCAGCCCCATCTCGACGACCGTCACGCGGTGTTCGGCGACGTGACCGACGGGATGGACGTCGTCGAGGAGATCGGCACCGTGTCGACCGACGCCAACGACCAGCCCCAGGAAGAGGTCGTCCTCGAATCGGTCGAAGTTCACGAGTAGAACCGACAGACCGCTAATTGTTTGGCTATTCATTCGAAGCGTTCCCGTTGAACTGCCCGCCGATACGCCGGGGTTCGACCAAACGCTTAGGTATTACTATTGCATGAGTAGTACGTATGAGCAGTAATACACACGATGTCGTCCGGGTCTCGGCGAAGGGACAGGCGACGATCCCGAAGGAACTCCGGGAGAAATTCGGCATCGAGACGCCGGGACGGGTGCGCTTTCGCGAAAGCGACAGTGGTGAAATCGTGGTCGAACCCGTTCCGCGCCCGTCGGAACTCCGGGGCCGACTCGCCGGCGACGAGTACGAACGTGGCGAGGTGCTGGCGAAACTCCGCGAGTTCCGCGACACCGAACGCACGGAGGAACGTCCACGCAGGGCGGCGACCGCCGACGGCGATGAGTGAGACCTACGTGTTCGATGCCGAGCCACTGATAGCGTACTGCTACGACGAACCCGGCGCTGACCGCGTCGAATCGCTGCTGACAGCGATCTACGACGGCGATGCCACCGGCCTGTTGAGCGAGGTCACCGCGACGGAAATCACCTACAAGATCGCGTGGCTCGAAGCCGATGACCGGCCGACTGATGCCGATCTCGACATCGGGCAAACACAACTCAAAGACATCGTTGACGGCGGCTGCCGACTCGAATCGACGACCGACACAGGGGAAACGGCGGCACGAGTGAAAGCGGGCGGTGGCATCTCACTCGGAGATGCGTTCGCAGTGGCGCTCGCCGATGCAACCGACGCGACGCTCGTCGTGGGTGCGGACGACGATTTCGACGAGCTCCCGATCTCGATTCGAATCGAGCGAATCCGGGAGAGATCGGCCTGACCCGAGCGAGCAACCGTGACCGGCGGTCGAACGACAAGCGAAAGGGCCGTGAGGTTCGAGATGAAATGTATGTCGGACGACCCCGTCGACCCAAGCACCATCGGCGAGCGCGACGCTCCGCCCGTTGCCGAAAAGCCCTACAAGATCGTCTTCGAGGCGAACAAGTGCATCGCGGCGGGCAAATGCGCAGAGGTCTCCGACAACTGGTCGATGAACATCACGAGCGGGATCGCCCAGCCGGCATCGTATTTCATCACCGAAGAGGAGCTCGACGACAACATCCGGGCGGCCGAGGTCTGCCCGGCGAAGAAGGATCGCGGCGTGATCCACGTCGTCGACCGCCGGACGAACGAGGAGATCGCCCCCGATCCGGCAGGCGACGGCACGCTCTCGGTCGACTGGTGAATCGAAACGGGTTTTCGCGCGCGGGCGAACGCTGAACTACGCGAGGGTGGCCGAGTCTGGCCAAAGGCGGCGGGCTTAAGACCCGCTCTCTCAGGAGTTCATGCGTTCAAATCGCATCCCTCGCACTCTCTTCTCGACTTCTCCAAACCGTCGACCGCACCGGCGATGGGTTTATCATGGTTCCGAATGACCAGTCGCGTGATGGACTCGGATCTGCTCGCCGGCGACGTCGCCGATCAGCTCGTGACGGCCGCCCGGACCGCGACCGGCGACCGGCTCCGCTCGGTGACCTACTTCACCCGCGCTGATTACGACCAGCTCTACCTCCGCGGCGACCTCGAACGCGACGCCGACGTGATGAGCTTCATCGGCCACGAGTGGCACGATTTCAAGAACACTCGCAACGCCTATCGAAGTTCGGAACTCGGCGGCTACCGCCACACCATCAGGGTGTTCGAGAACGGCTACCTCCTGCGCATCACGACCGACCGTGACGGCGTGTTCGTCACCACCGACGGCCTGACGATGAGCGATTTCGAGGCCGTCGCGAGCGCCGTCCTCTCGATACTCGACGACCGCTGACGACGCGCTTTTGCCTACGAGCGCCCGAACGCAGCCATGACCGACGATGCGTTCGCAACCCACGACGCCTACGACGCCGACGGCGACGAGTACGTGCTCACGACGACCGTGTTCAACGGCCGCGTCGGCGTCGACGACGAGTTCCGAGTCTCGGTGACGATGCCGACGCTCGACGCCGCCGCCGAGGAATCAGTCGAGGACGTCCTGGAGGACGGCTGGTTCGAAACGCTCTCGCTCCGACTGGAGGACGCCGGGAGCGCGACGCGCGCGGACATCGACGTTCCCGAACCGACCGTCGAGCGCCGGAACGGGGAGGTCCACGTCGAGTGGCTGCTCGCACAGGACGACGGAGCACGAGCGGCCGAAGCGGCGAAGGCGCTCGTCGAGTACGCAGAAGGGACGTACGTCGAGGGTGTCGTTCCCGGCTACTCGTATCGCTCGCCCGTCGCCGATCTCATCGCACACGCTCGGACGGAGGGCGACGGCGAGGGCGAGCGTGGCCCGATGCCGCTTTAGACTGCGCCGACGACGAGGTGGCGCACGTCGCCGAGAACGTCGAAATCGGCGAGCGCGACCACCCGATCGCCGCGTTCGAGCGAGTCGTCGGCGTGGGGGAGGTCGACCGCCTCGCCCTCCTTGCCGAAGGCGAGGAGCTCGGCCCCGCCGGGGAGTTCGAGCTCGCTCAGACTGTAGCCGCGCATCGGCGAGGATTCGGTGACGGTGAACTCGACGAGCTGGAGGTGCTGGGCGATGTCGGCGATGGCGCGGGTCGAGCCGCCGACGAGGGCGTTCTTCGCGCCGATCGCGCCGAGCCGTTCGGGGTAGACCACCTCGTCGACCTCGCTGGCGTACTTCCGGTAGATCTCCTGGTAGTAGTCGTCGTCGGCGCGCATCACGGTACGACAGTCGTACGCGTCGGCGATCATGCAGGCGACGAAGTTGGTCGTCAGATCGCCCGTGAGCGCGCCGATCGCGTCCGCGTCGGCGATGCCCGCCTCCACGAGGTCCTCCTCGCGACTCCCGTCGCCGTCGAGCACGTCGACGATCTCCAGGCGCTCGCCCCAGAGGCGCTCCAGTCGTTCGGAGTCGTTGTCGACGACGGTCGCCTCGTGACCCTCCTCGGCGAGCACCCGCGCGGTCCTGAGCCCGACCCGCCCGGCCCCGATGATGACGAATCGCATACCCCCACTACATCATGGTCGATAATAACAGTACTCACGGTTTGCCGGGTCGATCCACTCGATACACCGATCGTCGTCCCGCGTGCTTTCGACACCCCAAAGGTCGTCCGGGCGGTAGTGTGGGTATGGTCTCGGTCGCCGACATCGTCGGCTTGCTCGTCGTCGTCGGCGTCAACACTGCCGTCGCCGCGCTCGCCACACGATTTCTGCGCGTGCAGCTCACCACCCGCTGGGGTGCCGTCGTCTACGTCGTCGTCCTCGTTCCCGCCGTCCAACTACTCGTCACGCTCGGGCTGACCGGTCCGCTCGGACTCGGCCCCGATCTCGGCAGTTCGCTCACCGTCGTCAGCGTCGCGGTCGCGCTGCCGTTCGCGCTCGGGGTCGCCTTCGATTACTTCTGGATGCCCACGCCCGCCGAAGTCGAACTGCCCGAGCGCCTCGAACGATCCTAATCGAGCAGTCGATCGAGCGCCGTCTCGGCTGCATCGAGGACGTCCTCGGGCGGCTGGCTCGCATCGATCCTGACGAATCGCTCGGGTTCGTACTCGATGAGCGTCTCGTAGTTCGATCGGACGGCCGCGAGATAGCCCGCCTGCTCGAACTTGTTCGTCGCGCCGCTGCGCGCCGCACCGGTCTCCGGGTCGATATCGAGATAGATCGTCGCATCCGGTTGGCGCGTCCAGGGCTGGTGCACCCCGCGGATATACTCCATCGGCCGCTTCACCTCCCCTTCGAGCGCCGCGCCCTGATAGGCGTAACGCGAGTCGGAATACCGGTCCGAGACGACCAGTTCGCCGTCGGCGAGCGCGGGGCGCACAGTATTGGAAAGGTGGGCGGCGTGGTCGGCGGTGTACAGAAAGAGTTCGGCGAGCGAGTCGGCGTCGGGATCGTCGATCGAGCGCGCGACCGTCTCGCCGTACCAGGAGTCGGTCGGCTCGCGCGTGAACACGCCGTCGTAGGACTCCCGAAGCGCCTCCCAGACGGTCGTCTTGCCGCTGCCGTCGATCCCCTCGATCGTGACGAGCATGGTTGTCGTTCGCCCGCCGACGGGTAAGTCTCGTCTTCCGGTGACGGTAGTTTTAGGTCAACTCGCCGAGTCATTCGGGTATGGACGTACTCGTGACCGGCGGCGATGGCTTCGTCGGACGCTCCCTCTGTGACGAGCTGGCGGAACGCGGCCACGACGTGACGGCGCTCTCGCGCGATCCCGACCCGACGGTGTTCAAGGAGAACGTTTCGACTGTCGTCGGCGACGTGACGGCCTACGACTCCATGGTCGAGCAGTTCGAGGACCAGGACGCCGTGGTGAACCTCGTCGCGCTCTCGCCGCTCTTCCAGCCGCCGAGCGGGACGAGCCACCGCGAGGTTCACCTCCGAGGCACCGAGAACGCCGTACGGGCCGCCGAGGAGCACAGTGTGGAACGGTTCGTCCAGATGAGCGCGCTCGGCGCGGATCCCGACGGCGACACGGCGTACATTCGCACGAAGGGCCGTGCCGAGGGAGTCGTCAAAGATTCGGATCTCGACTGGACGATTTTCCGCCCGTCCGTCGTCTTCGGCGATGGCGGCGAGTTCGTCTCGTTCACGAAGAAAGTCACGCCGCCGTATCTCGCACCCCTCCCCCGTGGCGGGCGCACGCGCTTTCAACCGATCTGGATCGGCGATCTCGCCCCGATGCTCGCCGACGGGCTCGACGACGAACACGTCAGCGAGACGTACGAACTCGGCGGTCCTGCCGTCCTGACGCTCGCCGACGTGGCCAAACTCGCCTATCGCGCCGAGGGCAAGCCCGTCTCCGTGCTGCCCGTGCCGATGGGGCTGACGAAACTCGGCATGAGCGCGATCGGCCCCGTGCCGATGATCCCGTTCGGCCCGGACCAGGCGCGCTCGCTCGAAATGGACAACGTCGTCGACGAGAACGACATCGGGGCGTTCGGGCGCGGTGAATCGGAGCTGACGACGCTCGCGGCGTATCTCGGTGTCGAATAGGGGCTCGGCAAACAACGGCCCACGACCACCGGGACTTTGACTACCGACCCGTAGTTTCCGTATGCGCGTCGTCGTCCCGTTCGCTGCCGAGCAGCCGAAAACTCGCCTCGGTGACTTTTTTACCCTCGCCGAGCGCCGCGAGTTCTCCGGCGCGATGCTCGCCGACGTTCTCGCCGCCATTCGTGAGAGCGGTCACGAGCCCGAACTGCTCGCGACCGCACCGGTCGAGGGTGACGTGCCGACGATCGTCGACGAACGCCCGCTGACAGCGGCCGTGAACGCGGTTCTCGAAGCCGACTCCCCCGTTGCGATCGTGATGGCCGACCTCCCGCTCGCGACGCCCGCTGCGCTCGTTGAGCTGTTCGACGCTCCCGAGGACGTGGTGCTCGCACCCGGCCGCGGCGGCGGGACGAACGCGCTCGTCGCTCGTCATCCCGACTTCCGCGTCGACTACCACGGCACCTCCTATCTCGACCACCGCGAGGCTGCCCGTCGTGTCGGCGCGAGCGTCGGTATCGTTGACTCGTTCCGGCTCGGCACCGACATCGACGAGCGAGCCGATCTCGCCGAAGTGCTCGTCCACGGAGAGGGTGCGGCGCGCGCGTGGCTCGACCGCGCGGACGTACGACTCGTTCGTTCTGACGGGCGTGTCGGCGTCGAGCGGACCGGAAACGGCTGAATCGGGTCGGAGTTGGGACAACCGTTTTGTTGGACGATCGCCAATTTTCGACCGCGCGAGCCGGTTCGCGCGCAACTGGTCGGTGTCGTCCCGTCCCCTCCCGACACCGGCTTCCGGACAGTCTTTTGCCCACCCGCCACGAGGGGCGTCCATGTCCGGTATCGACGCCGCCCTCGACGTCACCCGGGGCGAGCGCGACCGTCTCCGTTCCGTGGGTCCCGACGACGTCGAGCCAGCGTCGGCGCTGACCTTCGCGCGCAACGTGTTCGTCCCGCTGACGACGGCCTGCCGATACACCTGTACCTACTGTACCTACTTCGACCCGCCCGGCGAAGCCTCGCTGCTGAGCCGTGAGGACGTCCGCGACGTGCTCGAAACCGGCGCGGACGCCGGCTGTACGGAAGCCCTGTTTACCTTCGGCGATACACCTGACGCGCGCTACACGGCCATCCACGACCAGCTCGACGAGTGGGGCTACGACTCGATCCACGACTATCTCCACGCGATGTGCGAACTCGCTCTGGAGGTGGGGCTGCTCCCTCACAGCAACCCCGGCGATCTCACTCGCGAGCAAATGGGCGATCTCGCCGGCGTGAACGCCTCGATGGGCGTCATGCTCGAAACCACCGCCGACGTCGACGCCCATTCGGGATCGCGGAAGAAGACGCCCGAGCAGCGCCTCGCAACGATCCGCGCGGCCGGCGAGGCCGGGATTCCGTTCACGACGGGGATCCTGGTTGGCATCGGCGAGGACTGGGACGATCGCGCCGAATCGCTGCTGGCCATCCGCGCGCTCCACGAGGAGCACAGTCATGTTCAGGAGGTCATCGTCCAGCCGGTGGCCGAAAACGAGCGCTGGAGTGGTCCCACTCCAACTGTGGAGACACTGCGCCGCGCGGTGGCGATGGCCCGCTACGCGCTACCCGATGAGATCTCGGTGCAGGTCCCCCCGAACCTCGCGCCCGTCCGCGAGGTCATCGACTGTGGCGTCGACGATCTCGGTGGCGTCTCGCCGATCACCGACGATCACATCAATCCCGACTACGCGTGGCCCGGCCTGCGCGAACTGGAATCGATCGCCGACGACGCGGGCGTCCCGCTGAACGAGCGTCTGCCGACCCACACACGCTACGTCAACGATGGCTGGCTCGCACCGCGAATCGAGCGCGCTATCGACCGCGAGGACGAGGCCAGCGAGCGATATCGGACGGTGCTCGGTTGGTCCTAACTGGCCCTCACCGCACCAACGACTCAGGCGGATTCGCGTTCGCGCTCACGCCCGCCCTCACCGACGGGCTTTGCAGCCGGTCGAGAGTGAGCATCCTCATCCTCAGCGTTCCCGTCGTCGAGTTCGATGGTGAGCGGGCGAGCGAGTCGGGCGAGTGGAGTGACGATTCCCGAACGAACGCGTGCGAGCGCGCCGGGCTCTGGTGGCGAGGAAACCCGGAGTTCGCTCCCGGTGCGCGAGAGCAATCCGCGCTCGGCGAGCACGTCGAGCGCGTGGTCGATGGCCGCCTCGTCGACATCGAGTTCGGTCCCGAGTTCGCGCCGCGTCAGCGCTCGCTCGCGGAGTTCGGTGTCGACCTGTCTGACGACGTACTCCCGATAGACATCGTACCCGTCGCGATCGTCGTGGTCATCGGTGTCCTTCCAGCCCTCGTGGCGGAGTGTCTGGCCGGCATCGAGCGCCAACCAGCCGCCGATCAGCACGAACGCGACGGCCGCGCCCGAGTCGCTGGTACTGCCGCCGAACACGAACAGCGAGAGAGCGCCGAGAAGCGTCACGAGCGCCAGACCGAGCGTTCGGACTTCCGAACGGAGGTCCCATACCTCGGTGAAGACTTGGGAAAGACCGAGAATCGTACTGGTCGCAATGGCCATGCCGAGTTGCACTGCAGATTGATCGTAAAACCAGAACAGGAACACGGTAAGGGCGAACCAGACAAGGATGGACCGGGGTCGCAGCCGATTACTGACCGCAGCACGAGCGGAGTCGGCCATTGTGTGAAGGTCTCCCGCTCACGCAATCAAGGTTTCGGGCCAATGACTGTTCGGTGGCAGTCGAATCAATCGTCCGCCGGCGCGTGGCTCGCTCCGTCGAACAGCGGCGTCCCGTCGGCCTGTGGCCCGAGTCGTGGTCCGTCGGGAGCATCGATGTCGATCTCCCGCACCTGTCGGTAGTCCGTCGAGCGTTCGGCGGGCGTCCGCCCGATCGCCGAAATCATCTCGACGTATTCGTCGAAGCTCCGGTATTCGCCGAACTCGCCGCCCGCGCGTTTGGTGATCTCCTCCGAGAGGATGGTCCCCATGAAGTCGTTCGCGCCACACGAGAGCATCTTGAGCCCCTGCTGGTCGCCGTATTTCACCCAGCTCGATTGGATGTTATCGACGTTGTCGAGGAACAGCCGCGAGACGGCGATCATCAGCTCGTCCTCGTCGTCGCTCGCGCCCGATTCGACGATGCCGCGCTCGGCGAGCGGCGTGTTCGGATGGATAAAGGAGAGGGGGACGAACTCGGTGATCGCACCCGTCTCGTCCTGGAGTTCGCGCACGCGCTGGAGGTGTTTGACCCGATGGGCCGCGTTCTCGACGTGGCCGTACATGATCGTCGCGGTCATGTCGAGACCCACCGTCGCGGCCGCCTCCATCGCCCGCAGCCAGCCGTCGGTGTCGATCTTGCCCGGACAGATGACGTCGCGCACCTCGTCGACGAGGATCTCGGCCGCGGTTCCGGGGACCGAATCCAGGCCCGCTTCCTGGAGTCGGCCGTACACCTCCTCGTAGCTCCAGTCGGTGCCGCGGCGGGCGTGGTAGGCCTCCTCGGGCGTCATCGAGTGGAGATGCACCCCACAGGTACTCATCGCGTTCATCTGTTCCAGATAGGTGCCGGGATCGGTGTCGTAGGCCGTCGGCGGGCGGTAGTTCACCGTCTTCGCGGCGTCGTCGTGGCTCGCCAGGATCTCGTGGTGCTCGTCGTCGAGCGCGAAGGCGGGATGGAGCCCCGAGACCGACGTGACCTCGTAGATGCCGCGTTCGGCGGCTCGCTCGACGATCTCTCGGGAGTCGGCCGGCGTCTTCGTGAACCCGCCGTGGCCCCCGTCGGCATCCGATCGGAACTGCTGGGAGCTGTCTTTGAAGTTGCAGAACAGACAACCAGTGTTGCAGGCGGTCGTGACGTTGTTGTTGAGGTTCGCGACGAACGTGACCTGCTCGCCGACCGCTTCCGCGCGACGGCGGTCGGCGGCTTCGAGTACGCGCTCCTTTCGCTCGGGATCGATTCCCTCGTCGTCGGTGCCGGTCGTGATGAGTTCGATGCCGTCGGCGACCACGAGCCGTTCGCCGTCCCGTGCCTTTCGGAGGGCGTTCTCGAACGACTGGTCGGTCGCGGGAACACACTCGAAGTCGAACTCCCCGCGCGAGCGCTGCATGGTGTGACGGGCGCGGCGAACCCGTTAAAACCCCACGGTAGATGTGCTCAAACCGACTGGCCCGATGGCGCGTGATCGGTGAACTCGCCGTCGAGATCGGCGAAACAGTCCGGACAGACCATCCGAATCGTCTCGGTCTCCTCGCCCGGGCCGCTCTCGTCGATCAGGACGGCCCGGCAGTTGGGATACTCGCTCGGGCTGAGATCGGTGCCACAGAGCGCGCAGTCCGTCCCGGCGGGCGTCGGATCGGGCGTTTCGCCGGGCGGATCGGGATCGGTGCCGTTCGGCCGCGGTTCCTCGCTCATGGCTCTCCCCCGTCGAACCGCGCGTTCAGTTCGTTCCAGCAGCCACGGCAGAGCCGGTAGGACGCCTGCTCGTCGGTTCCGTCCGAACGGTTTTCGAGCCGGATACGCCACTGTGACTCGCCGCGTGCATCACATCTGTCGCAGATGGTTTCGGTCATGTTCTGTGCGGTCGGGCGTATGTTTGGTGACGGAGCGACCTATATGTTTGCTCGTGGGATGACAACCGCTTAGTTCGCCGCCGGCGAGGTCGCCCCATGACCAGCGTCAAGGAGTTCCGCGTCGAGCAGCCCGCGACGCCCGACGAACTCGGCCGCGGACGGTTCGTCTTCACCGACGCCTACTCGATCTTCGACTGGGGACGCATGCCCGACACGATCCCCGAGAAGGGCCGGAGCCTCTGTACGATGGGGGCACACAACTTCTCGTTGCTCGAAGCCGAAGGCATCCCGACGCACTACCGCGGCATCGTCGTCGACGGCTCGGTGGTCGATCTCGCCGACACCGACGAACCGCCGCGCGAGATGGCGATCGATCTCGCACAGGTGCCCGACCTCCCCATCCAGAACGGCGGCTACGACTACGGGACATTCCACGCCGACGCGGGTGACAACTACCTGATCCCGCTCGAAATCGTCTTCCGGAACACGGTGCCAATGGGATCGAGTTTGCGCTCACGCCGTGATCCCCAAGACGTCGGCCTCGACGCCGCGGAGTGGCCCGACGGGTCGGTGAGACTGCCGGAGCCGGTCGTCGAGTTCTCGACGAAGTTCGAGGAGCAGGACCGCTATCTCACCAGCGACGAGGCCGACGCGATCGCCGGTCGGGCGACGCTCGACGAACTCGCGGCGCTCGCGCGTGAGGTGAACCGTGTCGTGACCGAACGAGCTCAAGAGGTGGGGCTGACCCACGAGGACGGCAAGATCGAATGTCTCTACCACGACGGCGAGGTACGCGTCGCGGACGTCGTCGGCACCTTCGACGAGAACCGGTTTTCGTATCGTGGCCACGAGATCTCGAAGGAGGTGCTCAGACAGTATCACAAGCGTACCCAGCCCGAGTGGGTGGCAGCCGTCTCCGCGGCCAAACAGGAGATCGAAGGGACCGACAGGACCGACTGGCGCGCACTCTGCGGGCCCGATCCAGAGCCGCTCGGCGCGGATGTCGTCGCGACCGCGAGCGACCTCTACACCGCCGGTGCGAACGCCTACGTCGGGCGGGAGCTGTTCGACGCGTCCGAACTGAGTGCCGCGGTCGAGGCTGCGAGCGAACTGGCGTAGTTCCTCCTCTCCAACCCTCCGTGTAGAGGACGTTGGGTGACGGACGGCCGACGTAGCGAGACAGCGAAATCCGTTCTCGAAATTACAGTCAGGATGAGTGCGACCAACGCCATCCGAAGCGCTTTCGCCTACCGGGACCCGCCACCCGATATGACCGCCTACACCGCCGTCGTCACCGTGCGACTGAAGCGGGGCGTGCTCGATCCCGAGGCCGAGACCACCCGGCAGGCGCTCTCCCGGCTCGGCTTCGAACTCGACGAACTCCGTGCGGCCGACCGCTTCGAGATCGACCTCGACGCCGAGAGCGAAGCGGCCGCCGCCGAGCGTGCCGAATCAATGGCCGAACGGCTGCTCGCCAACCCGACCATCCACGACTATTCGGTCGACATCGAGAACAGATGACGGTAGCAGTGATCCAGTTCGGCGGCTCGAACTGCGACCGCGACGCCGTGCGCGCACTCGACGCGGTGGGTGTCGACGCCGAACGCGTCTGGCACGAGGACGGCCTCCCCGACGACCCCTCGGGCATCGTCCTTCCTGGCGGGTTCTCCTACGGCGACTACCTCCGGGCCGGTGCGATGGCCGGACGCGCACCCATCGTCGAGGCGGTCCGCGACGCCGCGCGCGAGGGCGTGCCGGTGCTCGGAGTCTGCAACGGCGCGCAGGTCGGCTGTGAGGCGGGGCTGACGCCCGGCGCGTTCACCACGAACGCGAGCGCGCGCTTCCAGTGCGAGTACGTCCATCTCCGCGTGGAGAACGCCGAAACGCCGTGGACGCGCGCTTTCGAGGCTGGCGAGGTCATCTCGCTCCCGATCGCCCACGGTGAGGGGCGCTTCGAGATCGATGACGAAGAACTCGGAACACTCGACGACGAGGATCGAATCCTCTTTCGCTACTGTGACGAGGACGGGAACGTGACGCCGGAAGCAAACCCGAACGGCTCGACGGGCGCGGTGGCAGGTCTCTGTAGTGAGGACGAACACGTCGCCGTGTTGATGCCTCATCCCGAACGGGCCACGCTGCCTGAGCTCGGCGGCACCGATGGGCAGGGCGTTCTGCGCGCGTTCGCCGAGTGAGGCCGGGCGACCGAATGTTTTTGATCACGAGTGCGATACCAACCCACATGGGTGAACGCGCATGCTATCGTGCGGTCTGTCCGAACTGTGATCTCCAGCTCTCGATCGCCGACGAGACCTGTCCCGAGTGTGGGGCCGATATCGACGTGGACGACTGATCACGAACTAACGAGTCTGCCGCCATCGGTCGACCCGTGGACGAGAACTCGTTTGAAGAGTCGCTATCGCGCCAGCGGCAGCCCGTAGCTCTTCTCGCGCTCCATCACCGCTTCCCAGGTCCGCTCGCACTCGCAGGACACCTGCTCGAATACGGATGGATCCTGTCTGAGGTCGAAGTCCTTGATCGCTGTCTGCACGTGATCGTCGCACTCCCCGCAGTTGTGTGGGCCCCTGTCCGAACCGTGGCCAACCGGATCGGAGATCACGAGCGCGTCGGCGTCCGCGGTCTCGCGCAGGACTTCGGCCACGGACCAGAGCCAGGGCGGGCGGTAGCCGCCGTCGTGATACAGCTCCTCGACCATCGTGTGGCGCTGGACGTTACAGGGGTTCATCGAGACCGTGTGGGCGTACTCCGCACAGCGTTCGACCGAGGCAATCATGTCCGCAACGGCCTCGCGCTCGCTGAGGAACGGCGGTTTCATCAGGAGATAGGCCTTGATGCCAGCGCCCGCGTCGCGGGCCTGCTCGCTCGCCGCGACGAAATCGGCGAAGTCGAAATACTTGTTCACGCAGTCGTGGCGTACCCTGTCTGTGGCGGTCTCCAGTCCGACTGCCACGTCGACCGCGAGTCCCTGCTCGGTGAAGTCGGCGAGCCGATCGTGTTCGACGAAATCCGGCAGCGATTCGACGACGATGCGCTCGCGATCGCCGAAGGCCTCGGCGATCGCTCGGCGGGTCTCGGCGGGCACCTCGCGCTCGTCGAGGAAGCTTCCCGACGTGTAGATCTTGATCAGCGGGCACGGCTCTTCGCTGTTCTCACGCTCGTGTTCCAAGCAGACGTCGAGCTGGTCCATGAGTGCGTCGTGGGCGACCGTGCCGTCCTCGACGGATTCGGCGACGTAGCCACACATCGTGCAGCCGCCGGCGCGCGCCCAGCGACAGCCACCCGTGTTGAGGATGATCGTCAGACTGTCTCGCACGCCGTCGGGCGTGTTGTCCTCGTCGACCCAGACGCGGGTGGGTTCGTGCGGGTCGTAGGTCTGGTCGTTGCGCGCGCGGATCTCGCGCATCGCGGCGTTGTGGGCGTCCATGCCCTTCCCCGCCTCGTAGACCTCGGGGCTCGGCTGGCTCATTGGACGGTCTACCCCGTGGAGCGGCAAAACCCCACCGTCCCACCGATGGCTCGTTCCCAACGCTCCCGTTCTCGTTGCCTATCGCTCCTCGACGTGACGGACGTCGACGGCCATCCCGCGAGAGGCCTCGGCCATCGCGCACCCGTGCATCGTCGCGCGCCCGATCGCGAACGCCTTCGGCCCCCTGACGACGACCTCGTCGCCGACCCGGATCTCCTCGCTCGCGTCGACGATCCCCGGCGCGAGCACGCTGCCGTGAGGAACGAACTCGTCGATCTCGACGATCTTGGTCGGTGCGTCGCTCGCGACCCAGCGGTGTGCGCCCGCGAGCGTGAGCGCGAGCGTCCCGTACTGAGGCACCATCGTGGCGAGATGCTCGTCACCGTGGACTCTGAGCTTCGGATAGCGTCCCTCCGTCGAGATCTCCTCGAACAGGTCGTCGCCGGCGGCGGGGCCGAACTGGTAGTCGGCGATGGCCCGAACGGTGTTGTGCTCGCGCTCGCGTTTGGAGTACTTGAGTTCGCCCGAGAGCGCGTCGGCGAGGTTCGACAGCGATTCGCTCGTCGTGGGATGGGCTTCGACCGTGTACTCGAACTCGGTGTCGAGGCTCTCCTCGACGCGCTCGGTGATCTGTCGGTAGTCGTCGGGAACGTGGGCGATCACGCGCGGGTAGTCGTTGCGTTCGAGGTAGGCTTCCAGGACGCTGGCGACGAACTCGATCTCGCCGGCGCTCCACTCGCCCGTCACGACGGAGTCGTAGTGCTGGGCCGGGTAGGTGCATTCAAGCTCCTGAGGTACGACGCCGATGGGCGAGGTCATCGAGACGGTGTGTGCCCGGAAGCCGATCGCGTCGTGGAACTGGCCGTGACTTTGCGATTCGCTGTAGGGTTTCGTCGCCGAGCAGGGCACGAGCACGAGCGGGTTGGAAAACCGATTCTCGTACCGCTCGGTCATGCGCTCGGCGAAGCGCTGGATCTCGACTCGTCGAAGGCTCTCCTCGCTCGCAGCGAGCAGTTCGTTGCGACGGAACATCGGTGCGTGCGCTTCCAGATACGAATACTGCTGGTCGAACCGTCGGAGAGCGGCGGTGAGCCACGCCTCGTGACGGGCCTGACCCTCCAGATAGTCCCGAAGCCGTCCCCGACGGATGCGCGCGCGGACGGTCGCGAGTCGGGCGCGGAGCACGTTCTCGTTGTGGGCCGCACAGTCCTCGCGGTCGAACTCATCCACGCTCTGCTGGCAGGCTGGACAGGCACAGGGCAGCTCGTCGAGATCGACAAGGAACTGCTCGCCGTCGCTCGTGAGATACTTTCCCTGTGTTCCCTTCACGACCGCGCGATCGGCATCGAACAGGTCGACGCCCGCGTACGCGAGCAGGGCGACGTTGGCCGGCGTCGCCACACCCGGCAGATAGAGCGCCGCGTCGTCGGGGATCGCGCGCTTCACGTCGACGATCCCCTCGACGAACGCGCGGGCGTGGCCGACGAGCCCCTGTGCGTCCGAGAGGACGTAGGCGTCGCTGCCGTGTTCGGTCGCTGTTTCCGACGAGAGCACCGCGGCGCTCGGTCCGTCGATTTCGGGTGAGTCGACCGTGAACGCCGACTGGACTTCGTCAGGGGTGCCGGCCGGTAGCGCTCGGTGTGGAAGGACGGTGAGCGAATCCGGGTCGCCAGCGGGCGTCTCGCGGGCTTCGGGCCAGAGACTGCCCGCATCGGCGATCCTATCGCCGACGAGCGCGGGCGTCGTGAGCGACTCCGTCAGCCGGAGTTCGCCGATGCGCGCCGGCCCGTCGCGCGCGTGGATCTCGAAGAACTCGGTCATGGCTCATCCTCGCCACGCTCCTCGTATTCGTCCATCGATTCGAGCGGCGCGCGCCGAACTCGCTCGGGGACCGTTTCGAGCGCGCGCTCGGGCCAATCTCGGTGGGCAAGCGTGAACTCGGCGTCGAGGTTCGCCTCCACGAGTTTCGCTACCCCGCTCGCGGCCGCCTCGTAGGCTGCATCGTCGAGCCGCTCGGGCACCTCCGCGGTGAGCGGGTAGGTCTCCGAGAGCGCGCGTGGAAACGGCCCGAACGGCGGGACGACGCGCCAGGACTCGTCGTATGCGGCGTTGGTATCGCCCTCGGTCAGCAGGATCTCGCCACCGACCGAGAGCCGTGCGAGGCGCTCGTGATGACGGCGGACCTCCGGTCGACGGGCGCTCTCGCTGGAGAGATGGAAGAAGGCGTCCTTCGAGGCCGGATCCTCCCGTTCCAGTTGGTCTGCGTGATCGAGCAGCGCGCGATAGCCGTCGAGCATCGCCGGATGGCCGCGGGCACGCGCCTCGACGAGTTCGAGCAGGTTCCCCCGGCGGATGGCCTGTTTGATGCGCCGGAGCTCGCCGAAACTCACGTAGAGGTTGTGCTCGGCCAGGCGCGTCTCGCGCTCGTCGTCGGGCATCGCACGGAGTTCGTCGGGCGTGTGCGCGACACAGACCGGACACTCACAGGAGAGATATTCGAGCTCCGGGAGGCGTTCGGTGCCCCGAACGGTCAGGTAGCGGTCGTCGCGTGCGTAGAGCGCGTAGGCCGCCGAATCGAACAGGTCGCAGCCGAGCGCGACCGCGAGCGCGAACATCATCGGATGGCCCGCCCCAAAGAGGTGGACGGGTGAGCTCGGCCCCAGTCCCCGCTTCGCGGCCGCGATCACGTCGACCATCGTCCCGTACTCGTAAGCGTTCATCAGCGGCACGGCCGCGCCGATCGGATGGATATCGAGCCCGGTCGCGCGGGCGTCGCGGGCGGCGCGCTCGCGCAGGTCGGTGTGGACACCACCCTGTACCGGGGCATTGACGAGCATCTCGCCGGTGTCGACGTCTTGGATCGATTCGAGTCGATCCTGTGTGGTCGCGAGCTCGTCGGCGGCGCGCTCGCGGCCCGCCTCGGGCGGTGTCGGGATGTCGATCGGCGTGCCGATGTCGGAGCCGATGCGATACTGGAAATCCAGGATCTCCGCGCTAGTGACCTCGATATCGCCGTATTCGGCCAGCTGGAACGATCCCGAGTCGGTCATGATCGCGCCGGAGAAGTCGAGAAATTCGTGGAGGCCCGTCGAGAGAGCCTCCTCGCGGTAGTCACTCTGAGAAATGATATAGCCGTTGGTGATACATATCTCCGCACCGAACTCGTCTTCGAGCCGTGCGGGCGAGATCGTCTGGAGGTTTGGGTTGACGACGGGCATGAGTGCGGGCGTCTCGACGATCGTGTCGGATCGCGGCACTCGAAGCTCGCCGATGCGGCCGGCGGCGTCGGCGCTGCGGAGCTCGAAAACGTCGTTCATGACGGGGTTCGGCCGTCGCGTGTCTAAGGCACTCCGCTTTCCGCGCCGAAGCGGGCGTGATAGAGCAAGCAGAGCGCGCTGCGCCCGTCGCGGAGGTCGTCGTCCGCGAGCGCGCCGAGCAGATCGTCGTACTCTGCCGTATCGACCCGAATCGTTTCGTTGTCGTCCAGTTCCTGTGAGCCCGTGGGTCGACAGCCGTGCGCGACGAAGTGGTGATGGACCGAATCCGCGAGCCCGTTGAGCGGCTCGACGGTCGTGAGGTGGGCCATTTCCTCGGCGACGTAGCCCGTCTCCTCCTCGAATTCGCGTCGCGCCGTCCGTTCGATGCTCTCGCCGGGCTCGACGGTGCCGGCCGGCAGCCCACGGTTCACGCGCTCGACCGCCTGACGCCACTCCTCGATGATCACTACTTCGCCCGCCGACGTGAACCCCAACACGACGACGGCGGCGGGTTCGGTTATCGAATCGAACGTCGTCTCGGTGCCGTCGGGCAGACGAACCCGCTCGTTGACGACGTCGAACCCCGGACAGGAGTAGGCCGTATTCGATTCTAACGTCTCCCACGCGAGCGGATCGAGGTCGCTCATTTGAGAAACTCCTCTAAGAGATCGGTCACGCGCTCCGGAGCATCGTTTTGCACCCAGTGACTCGCCTCGGGAAGCCGTTCGATGCGGACGTCGGGCACCCAGCGATCGAGGTCATCGAGCAGTTCGGTGCCGAGCGCGCTGTCCTGCTCGCCCCAGATCACGAGGGTTTCGGCCTCGATCGTCGGGTGTCGTCCGCTCGAATCAGCCAGTCCAAACCAGCGGCGCAACTGGGAGCGACCGAACGCCCGATAGTAGTCGATCGCCGCCGTGAGCGCGCCGGGGCGGGAAATCGCGTGCTCGTATCGCTCGATGTCCGATTCATCGAATGCGGCCAGATTGGTCAGATCGGTTCGCAACAGCGCACCGAGCCAGCCGTCAGTTCGTTCCAGAATCGCTTCGGGAACCCGGGGAAGCTGGAAGAACAGCGCGTACCAGGAACGAGCGAGCTGTGCCGGTGAGCGCAGTTCGCGTTCGAGTGCTTCGGGATGCGGTGCGTTCAGCACCGCGAGACGGTCGAGACGATCGGGTCGCCGATGGCCGAACGCCCACGCGATGACCCCGCCCCAGTCGTGCCCGATGACGTTCGCGCGCTCGACCCCGAAGTGATCGACGAGTTCGACGACGTCGTCGACGAGTCGTTCCAGTCGGTATGAACCGACGTCGGACGGTTTCTCCGAGCGGTTGTACCCCCGAAGATCCGGCGCGACGACGTGAAAACCCGCCGCAGCCAGCGAGTCGATCTGGTTGCGCCACGCATACCAGAACTCGGGAAACCCGTGCAACAGCACCACAAGCGGATCGTCCGGATCGCCGGCTTCGACGTAGTGGAGCACGATACTGTCGAGTTTCGCCCATTCGTGCGCCCACGACTCGTTTTCGGGATCGTTCACACTGCAGCCCTCGCAAAGATAAACTTCATGCGACGATATCGAATTCGAGATTCAGCTCGATGGCCGCTCATCGTCCACCCACGTCCTCACGCTCGACGCCGTCGAATTCGAGGACGAACTCCGGACCGAACGCCGACGCTGGCGTCTGGAACCCGGGTTCGACGTCGTCATCGCAAACACGTCTGGCGATCTCGGTCGCGGTCCGTGCGGTGAACTCGTAGGTGTCGGGCGTCCGGAGGCGGGCAGCGATGCGTTCGCCGTCGCCCTCGACCTCGCCCCAGATCCGTGTCGTGCTCCGGGCACGCTCGTCGGCAGTCGGGCCGCTGACGGTCGCATCGACAATCGCCGTGAGTGCACGCTGGACCGGTGCAGTACCGAGCAGCGGCGTCAGCGGTCCCGTTTTCCGCATCACCGACGCAGCGTAGTTCGGGACCGTCGCGTAGGTCTCGACGTTCGGGATCCCGGTCGTGTAGTACGCCGTCGAGACGTCACCCCACGGGATCGTCACGGCCGTGCTCGCACCGCCGTCGAGGTCGATATCGCGGACCTTCCAGGCCGGTGGCACGCGCTCGATCCTGCCGTCGATGCGCGCCGCACCGCCCTGCGAGAGCCCCTCGATGACCGACTTCAGTGTGCCTGGTGAGACGGTCCCCAATCCATCGATGGCGAGACTGAGACGATCGGCACCGGGATGTTTCATGTGGAGATACGCCGCAAGGCAGTCGGTCGGCACCACGTCGAACCCGACGCCCGGCAGCAGCGTCACGTCGGCCTTCTCGGCGTCACGATCGCGCTCGGCGGTGGCCTCGAAGGCGGCGATCTCACCGGTGATGTCGAGGTAGTCGGTGCCGGTTTCGATACACGCAGCCACGAGAGGGTCGGCCGTCGCCGAGAACGGTCCGGCACAGTTCAATACGGCGTCGAATTCACTGATGTGCGATTCGACGACCGTCGGGTGATCGAGGCTGAACACGCGATGATCGAGCCCGCGATCGGTCGCCTGGCGTTCGACCGGTTCGGCCCGCCGGCCGGCAAGCGTCGGCTCCAACCCCTCCTCGTCGGCGGTTTCGGTGATTAGTGCGCCCGTATAGCCGTACGAGCCGTAGATGAGCAGGTCGTCTCCCATGCAGCAGCGTTGCACGGGAACGGAGAAAACTCACAGGGGTCGCGGAAATTACCGGAACGTCGCTCGCGCACGCTGGACGTAACTGTTGTCCGCCCAGCTCCGAACGTCGCTGATCTCGTCCAGTGCCGCCGTCGCGGCTGCTTCGGTCAATAGCTCGTTGTGGACGAACACCGCCAAAAGCTTCGGCGTCGTCACCAATCGAGTATCGATCAGCGATGCGTGGACGAGGCCAAGCTGGTTGAACTCGTCACAGAGGAACAGCTCCGCATCGTGATCGTTCGCGAGCGTCACGGCGGCGTTCTCACCGTCATCGAGCGGGAAATCGGTGTCGAGATCGATCCGACGAACGTCGATTCGCTCCAGTCGATCGAGGACGGCTCCCGCCGCACGCCCGTGTTCGTCGGCATACGATGCGATGTTTCGGAGTTCGTCCCGGACCTCGGTCGCGGTGAGGACGGTGTACCGCGAGAGCAGACGGTCGAGCGGCGACGGATCACGGGCGGCCACGACGCCGAGGCTGACCAGCGCCGACGTATCGGCAACGACGCTCGTCATCTACAGCTCGGCCAGGTCGTCAGTGAGCGATGCGTCGAGCTGGCGCTTCAGAACCCGGAAGTTCGCCGCCTCTTCGGGGCCGACGAGCGCTTTCAATTCCGCGAATTCGAGCTCGTCGTCGTAGTACGCGCCCGCGATCTCCTGTGTGAGCAGATCGTCGTGAGCAGCGTCCCGGAGATATTCGCGCAGCGCGTCGGTCAGCACGTCCGTGCGATCGGTGCCAAGGACCGTCGCCAGCGCGTCCGCGCGCTCGATGAGCTTCTCGGAAGCGCGGAACTGGACGCGTCGTTTGTCGGTGCTCATCTATGTGTATGGTGTGAGCCAACAACCAAAATAGCTCTGCATCTATAAGCAAGCTTGTCTAAAAAATTTGTATTTATAGTATTTAGAATGATAGGAATGATACAAAGGTATCGTCTCAATCTCAGAATTAACTCGACAGCCAGATTTTCTCTTCCATGGACTCTCGCTCAATGAAATGACCCTCACCAGTCCATTCGACAATGCCAATTCGATCTAGTCGAGTTAGTATCGCTGCTAGGTAGCGATAAGGAAGCCCAGAGCGATCTTTTAGTTCTGAGATAGTCAGGTCCTCGTTATCTTCAAGAATTGCTAATACGGCTTCTTGATTCCGACGACTTAGAGTAGCCTCAAAACCACTCATCTCAACTGCACCATTAACATCTTCAATGGCACCCGATACGTCTTCGATGGCTTTCCTTGTTTCGTGGAGTTCGTCTTTTTCGAGCTGCTCACCAGCCCTGCTTTTTATACTTTCGAGGACGTTGATCGTTTCTGTTTCCGGATCTATCTCATTACCGAGTGAGTCTGTACATTCAACGTCGAACCAAAGAATTCCCTCTGATCCCTCTAATTCGTTCTCTATCTGACCTTCTGTTGTGATATTTCTTCGATTTTCATCGAAGGGAAGAGCAAAATGATGACGCTGTCCTGGTGTGATGAGTGGTATAGTCCATTCCTTCTCGTAATCTAGGTGATTGAATCCCCATTGAACAGTCACATCATGCGCAGCCCCTTTGCCTGTATTCTCAAACGCAAATCGATTGTGTATTGCGTGCCAATTCTCAATAGTTGGCTTGACTACTGGCTTAAAGTCAGCTTCACGTGATTTTTGCATCTCTTGGGTGTGGTGCTTTGTCTCTCTATAATATAAATATGTAACCAACACTAGCACACCAGAGAAAATAACTGAAGCTATACTAGTGAATAGTTGTGCCTGTATGGGTAGATACATGGTTCAAAAATTCAAGCCAATCGCAAAAACCCTGTCGTACCTCATGAGACGCATATAGTGAAGTGGAGTGGGTTCTACCTTCCTAAAATATTGTAACTAATCCTGACAAACTCATATGGTCAAACAGCAAGGGTAGTATGGGCCGGCGCGAATTCGAATCGCGGTTACGGCCACCCGAAGGCCGAAGGATACCAAGCTACCCCACCGGCCCGCAGTCGGACTCACGGTCACGAGCGTGTTAACCTTTCCGTTCTACCCGGTCGCGGTGAGATAGACCGCGACGACCGCGAGTGCGATGCCCGCGCCCTTCTGGAGCGTCAGCGAATCGTCGAGAAAGAGCACGCTCAGGGCCGTACTGCCGACGAGGAACATGCCATAGACGGGCGTGACGATGCTCACCGGGCCGGCCGCGAGCGCGCGGTAGTACGCGAGAATGCCGACCGCGAGGAATACGCCCGCACCGACCATGTAGAGCGCGGTCCGCCCGCCGAAATACGACGTCACGGACTCGTTCTCGTAGACCGTGAGACCGACCGCCGAGACGAGGAGGATGCCGTTGGCGACCATCGCGACCACGCTCGACGGTGCGTTGTCCATCGCGAGCGACGCCAACGGGGTGAAGATGCTGTAGCCGACGAGCGCGATGAGCGCCCAGCCGAGATAGTGCATGTTCACTCGACTCGTGCGGGCCGTACATACCCTTTAGCTTCGGCGATCGTCAGTAGCGCGCGAACCCACCCGTGTCGAGCCAGTTGTGCGCGACCGTGATCGCGTGGTCGGCGTGGAGCCGTTCGGGACCCAAACGCACTCGTCGGTCGGCTCGCTCGGCCAGCAGCTCCGCCTCGCGCGCGGTGAAATTCCGATGATCCGAGAGCACGAACGCCGGATCTCCTGGTACGTCGCTCTCGACGACCGGTCCACCCGCTTCGTGGAGTTCGAGCAGCGTGCCATCGAGTTCGTCGAGCACGCCCGCGAGCCCGCGCCGCGAGATCGACACGCCGGGTGAGCTCTCGGCTGCCATATGGCCGATCGCGCCATCCTTTTCGTCAAGCGCCCCGCGCACGAGCGCCGCCGTCGAGCGCTCGTCGGGGTTGAGGTTTCTGAGTTCGGAACCCTCGAACCGGATTGTGAACTCGTCCTGGAGGACGAGCCAGACACGGGTGTCCTCGCGGATCGCATGGGAGAGACAGAACGCCGAGGTCACGCAGCGACAGAGCACGTCCAGTCGCCCAGCGCCCGTGAGATCGTCCAACGAGAGATCGGCGGTGAGCGGCACTTCGTGACCGAGAACGACGAACTGGCGCATGGCGCAACTCAGCGCTCGATCGGAATAGCGCCGTCGATCACCAGGTCAGCCCTTCGTAGGTCATCCCGTCCCGAGGGTCGACGATACGCCGGCCGTCGACGACGATCTGCTGCGCCATGTCGTCGAATGCTTCGTCGAGCACCGCGAACTCGTCCCAGTCGGTGACGACGAGCGCGCCGTGGGCATCGGCGAGCGCCGATTGCGCCGACTCGACGTACTCGACGGCGGGGAATTTCTCGGCCATCGCGTCGCTGGCGACCGGATCGTAAGCGGCCACGCTCGCCCCATGATCGAGCAGTTCGTCGATGACGAGCGTCGCGCGCGACCCGCGGATGTCGTCCGTTCCGGGTTTGAAGGCGAGCCCGAGCACGGCGATCCGTCGGTCCTCGACGTCCGTGTGCCGTTCGAGCAGATCGAGCATCCGCCGGGGTTGGCCGTCGTTGATCGCGACCACGCTGTCGAGCAGTTCCGGCTCGTAACCCGCCTCGCGGCCGGCTGCTCTGAGCGCGTCGGTGTCCTTCGGGAAACACGAACCGCCCCAGCCCACACCTGACCGGAGGAACTGCGAACCGATGCGCTCGTCGAGCCCGATGGCCTCCGCCACGTCGTAGGAATCGACGCCGAACTCCTTGCAGAGGTTGCCGAGCTCGTTGATGAGGCTGATCTTCCCCGCGAGGAAGACGTTGTTGGCGTATTTGACCATCATCGCCTCGCGGCGACCGGTCTCGACGATCGGAACCCCGTCGTTGTCGGCGACGAGCGGCTCGTACAGTTCGTCGAGACGATCGAGCGCCCGCTCATCCTCAGCGCCGAACACGAGCTTGTCGGGTCCCATGAAATCGGCGACTGCCGATCCCTGACTCTGGAACTCGGGGTTGACCGCGATGCCGAACTCCTCGCCCGCTTCCTTCCCCGAAACCTCTTCGAGCAGCGGTTCGAGCCGTTCCTCGACGGTGCCGGGGATCACCGTGCTCTTGACGACGACGAGGTGGTAGCCCTCCTTCTCGGCGAGAGCCTCGCCCACGTCGCGCGTGCCGGCTTCGAGCGCTCCGAGGTCGATGCTGCCGTCCTCGCGCGAGGGCGTCTGGAGTGCGAGAAAAGTGATGTCCGTCTCGCGGAGGGTAGCGTGATCGGTCGTCGCATGCAGTCGCTCGCCGGCGTGGGTTTCGACCAGCTCGGCGAGGCCCGGTTCGTGGATCGGCGTCTCGCCGTCATTGATCGTCTCGACGATCGCCGTGTCGATGTCGATGGCGGTCACTCGGTGGCCGAGATCGGCGAGACACGCCGCGACTGTGGTGCCGACGTAGCCGCTGCCGACGACGCTCACGTTCATGCATTGCGTTCCGCGGCGGTCGCTTTGAGGATTTGGATAGCGCCAGCAACAGGGTCGAGATGGACGAACTGCGGCTTTCGGTCCGTCGTGTCGCCCGTATCAGTCCCACACGGTCTCGTAGCCGGCATCGTGGATAACGCCGTCCGTCGTGAGGATCGCGTCCGTGTCCTGTGCTCGGTGGCTACTGACGATCAGGGCGTCGTGGATGCTGAACTCGTCCACCACCTGCGCGTACTCGACCAGTTCCGCGTCGTCGACCGGTGCGACGGCGACAGGGCCGTTCCCAACCAGTGCCCGTCGAGCGTCCTCCGGCGTTCCTGTCAGGGTGATGCCCCGGATGTCTTTGTCGCGGGAGACCGAGTACAACACTTCGGCGAGCGCCGTGCTCGGTGCCTGGATAACGGTTTTCGCGGCTTCGGCTTCGGTGAAAACCCGATCCGCCCCGCTCGGAAGCGCATCGACGAGATAGACGAGGAGGGCGACGGCGTCGGCGGTGTACGTCGGCATCAGACTTCCTCGTAGTTGCGATCCCGGCGGTCGCGGACGCGCTGTGCCAACTCGTCGGCGATCTCCGCACGCTTTCCCTCGGAGATATCGTCGGGCACGAGCATCCCGCGCCCGCTGGTGCGCGTACGCTTCTGCACGACGATGCCCTCATCGGTGTCGACCCAGACGACCTCGTCGCCGGGCTCCAGATCGTATTTTTCACGGAGTTCCTTCGGAATCGTCGCCTGTCCCTTCTCCGTGACGCGTGTGGATTCGCTCATACTCGGTAATACTTGCTGTAATACCTTAGTCCTGTGGGGAAGGAGTGGATGAACGCTGCAGCACACAGGAAGATGCGTCAGCGGAGATATCCACTATTGCCGTCTCGGCATCCGCCAGCAGCGATTGCTATCGTCGTTTGTGGTTTATCGTCGAGTGACGACAGATATTTGCGACGGCCCCCGCGTTGTAGGCCCATGAAAGCCGTCGTGCTGGCCGCCGGCGAGGGCACGCGCCTCCGGCCGCTGACCGAGGACAAGCCGAAGGGGATGGTCGAGATCGACGACAAACCCATCCTCACGCACTGTTTCGAGCAGCTGGCCGAACTCGGTGCGAGCGAGCTGCTCGTCGTCGTCGGCTACCAGAAGGAGGTCATCATCGAACACTACGGCGACGAGTTCGAGGGCATCCCGATCACCTACACTCACCAGCGCGAGCAGGCCGGGCTGGCCCACGCCCTCCTCACCGTCGAGGAGCATATCGACGACGACTTCATGCTCATCCTCGGCGACAACGTCTTCGAGGCGAACCTCACGGACGTCGTCGATCGCCAGCGCGAGGACCGCGCCGACGCCGCCTTCCTCGTCGAGGAGGTCCCGATGGAGGAAGCCGACAGATACGGCGTCTGTGACACCAACGACTACGGCGAAGTCACCGACGTGATCGAAAAGCCCGACGACCCGCCGACGAACCTCGTTCTCACGGGCTTCTACACGTTCACACCCGCGATCTTCCACGCCTGCCACCTCGTCCAGCCCTCCGCGCGCGGCGAGTACGAGCTCTCGGAGGCCGTCGATCTCCTCCTCCGGTCGGGACGGACGATCGACGCCGTACGCATGGATGGCTGGCGCATCGACGTCGGCTATCCCGAGGATCGCGACGAAGCCGAACGACGACTCCAGGACGCACGTGGCGCACTCGACAGCGAAGGAGAAAACGAGGCGAGCGCCGATGTCGCCGTCGATACCGAGTAGCTACTGTCGCAGCCGCTCTCTGACCGTGTCTTCGAGCGAGCGTTCGACGTGCCAGCCGAGCACGTCGTGCGTTCGCGTCGTGTCGACCGGGAACCGATCGACCAGCGTCTCGCTCGTGCGCGGGTTCTCGATCAGTTCGACGTCGGGATCGGCTCCACGCTCCTCGCCGGCGACGCGGGCGACGAGCTCGGCGATCTCCATCACGCTGGGGTCCTCGTCGCTCGCGAGCTCGTACTTTTCTATTCCTGTCTCGCCGGCGGCGAGCTGATCGACCATCCGCTCGGCGCTTCTGACGTAGGCACGGGCGACGTCCTCGACGTGGATGTAGTTTCGCGACTGCGTGCCCGGCTCGTGGACCGTGATCGTCTCGTCGGCGAGCGCACGGTCGAGGAAGAAATTTGTTACTGTACCCTTCGAGACACGCTCGCCGTCGATCTCGTGGTCGCCGTAGAGATTGGACTTCAAGAACAGGTGTGCCGGGAACGCTCCGTCGACGAGTTCCTCGATGGCACGCTCGTTCAGCAGCTTGCTCCGTCCGTACCAGTTGAGCGGGTCACGCGGATGATCGACGGTGATCGGGAACTCGACGGGATCGCCGATCGTCGCCATGCTGAACGGGAAGACCAGCCCCGTCCCCGTCTTTCGGCAGTACCACGCCACGTTCTCGGTGCCCTGCACGTTGACCTCGTAGGCGAGGTCCTTGCGGTTCTCGCAGTCGGGAACCCCCGAAAGGGCGGCGAGATGCATCACGATGTCCGCACCGTCGAGTGCGTGCTCCAGCCGATCACGGTTGCGGACGTCGACGTGTTCGACGGTCACGTCGCCGATCGACCGCACGTCGCCCAGATAGAAGTTGTCGAGCGCCGTCACGTGCCAGTCGGGATGGTCGTTGCGGAGGTGTTTGACGACACAGCTCCCGATGTAGCCCGCCGCGCCGGTCACGGCGATCGTCGGCGTCTCGTGGTCGGGGTTCATCCGCGGAACCTCCGGGCGAGATCGCGGACGCCCTCGCGGAGGCCGATCGCGGGTTCGAAGCCCGTCTCGGCCACGCGATCGAAGTTCACGTGATAGGAGGGGCCGGGATGTTCGTCTTCGAGGTATGTCACGTCCACAGTAGCAAGTTCCTCGCTAATGAGTGTAGCGACGTCGCTGATCCGGTAGTTCGCCTCGTTCGCGCCGACGTTGTAGACGGGCTCCGACCAGTCGTCGGGCGTGAGCGCCGCCTCGCGGTAGGCGCGGGCGGCGTCGCGGGCGTGGATGAACGGCCGCCAGTTCGAGCCGTCGCCGTACACCGTCAGGGGACGGTCCGTGAGCGCGCGGAAGACGAACTGGTTGACGACGAGGTTGAACCGGATGCCCGGTGCGTCGCCGTGGACGGTGCTCAGCCGGAGCGCCGTCCCGTCGAGCCCGTAGTCGTCGGCGTACTCGGCGAGGAGTTGCTCCGCTTCGTATTTGGTCTCGGCGTAGGGGTTGATCGGATCCGGCTCGATCCCCTCGTCGATGTCGGTGCTCGTCGCGCGCCCGTAGATGTTACACGAGGAGGCGAGAACGACGCGCTCGACGCCCATCTTTCGGGCGGCGGTGAGCACGTTGCGCGTCCCCTCCAGATTGGTCGCGTAAGTCTCATCGCGGCGGTCGTGCGTGCTGTCGGCACCGGTGATCGCCGCCAGATGAACGACGGCATCCACCCCGCGCATCGCGCTCTCGACGTCGCCGTACTCGCGGACGTCGCCCTGTCGGAACGCGATCGCTTCGACCGAGCCACGCAGGTTCCGTGGCGAACCCGAGGTGAGCGAGTCGAGCACGACCAGCCGATCCACGCGATCGTCGTCGGCCAACAGGGGCACCAGCGCGCTGCCGATGTAGCCACAGCCGCCCGTGACGAGCAGGTCGGTCACGATTCGAGCATGTCCGGCAGGAAGCGGTCCTCGTGGCTCTCGATCACCGAGCGCCGATCGTTCATCGCGCCGACGACCTCGTCGATGCCCGCCCGGAAATCGACCGACTGCCCGTCGATGAGATTGTCATACTTCTCGTGTCGGATCTCCATCTTGTGAGTCTCGTCCTCGTCGCGTGGGTTTTCGACGTGTTCGACGTCGACGTCGAGACCGTGTTCGTCACCGACCGCCGCGATCGTCTCGGCGATCTCGACGATGCTGATCGCGCGCGTGGTCTGGTTGTAGACGGTGTGGGCGGCGGGGCGCTCGGCGTGATCGACGAGCGCGAGCCGCGCGAGCCCCTCGACGGCGTCGTCCAGGCTCACGAACGGCTTTCGCTGCTCGCCCTTGCCGTACACCGTGAGCGGATAGCCCGCGACCGCCTGCGCCGCGAAACGGTGGGCGACGACGCCGAAGTAGTAGTCGAAGTCGAGGCGCGTCGCGAGACGCTCGTCCACGCGCGTCTCGTCGGTGCCCGCGCCGTAGACGATCGCCGTTCGCACGTCGCTCACAGGAATATCGAACTGGCTGTGGGCCAGCCGGAGGTTGGCCGCGTCGTGGCTCTTGGTGAGGTGATACCAGCTGCCGGCCATCGCGGGGAAGGGCACCTCGTCGCGCGCGCCCTCGTTTTCCATCGTCGCGCCGCCCTCCGGGATCGGGAACTCGGGCGCGCCGTAGACGCCCGTCGTGGTCGTCTCGATGAAGTGGGTGTCGGTGAGTCCGGCCTCCTGGAGCCCCCAGACGAGGTTGCGCGTCGCCTGAAGGTTGTTGTGCTGGGTCTCGTTGGCGCGCTCGCCGTTGATCTGCGAGTAGGGCGCGGAGGGCTGGGCGGCGGTGTGGACGATCGCGCGCGGTTCGTGCACCGCGAGCAGTCGGTCGACGAACGCCCGGTCCGTGAGGTCGCCCTCGATGAAGGAGAGGTTCATGTAACCCTGCTCCTCGGCGGCCGCCAACCGGTCGTCCATCGAGGCGACCGCCGTGGCGCTCGTCGCGCCGACCGAGGCGACCCACTCGCGGCGGGCGAAGTTGTCGACACAGAGCACGCGCTCGTCGGTGCGGTCGGCGATTCGCAGCGCGGTCGGCCAGCCGACGTAGCCGTCGGCCCCGGTGACGATGATCGACATTAGTTACTCGTTGTCCGAGTAACTCCCGAACAGTCAAAACGTTTGCCGTTCTCGACTGCTCGGAACACGATGCACGATAGTGTGCTCCAACGGCCGCTGCGCGCCGATGCAGCCGGTCAGTAAAGCCGGTGGCGCGGCTGATACGGTGGATGGACGAACGACGAAAGGGAGTTTGTGGCGGATCGGACAGTATTATTCGACGGTGACGCTCTTCGCGAGGTTGCGGGGTTTGTCGATCGAGCGGCCGAGCTGGTCGGCTGTGTGGTAGGCGAGCAGCTGGAGCTGGACGTTCGCGAGGACGGCGGCGGTCCGTGGCTGTGTCTCGGGGATGGTGAGGACGTGATCGGCGTAGCGCTCGATGTCCGACTGGCCGTCGGTGACGGCGATGACGGGCGCGTCGCGCGCCTCGACCTCCTTGACGTTGTTCACCGTCTTGCGCGCGAGCTCGCCGTCGCCCGTGGTGATGGCGATCACCGGCGAGTTGTCGGTCACCAGGGCCAACGGCCCGTGTTTGAGCTCGCCGGCGGCGAACCCTTCGGCGTGGCGGTAGGTGATTTCCTTGAGCTTGAGCGCGCCTTCGAGCGCCACCGGGTAGTTCAGCCCGCGACCGATGAAGAAGTAGGCGTCGGCGTCGTGATACGCCTCGGCGACGGATGCGGCCGTCGAGTCGTCGATGACCTCCTGCACAGTGCTGGGAAGGTCGCGCAGCGCGCCGATCGCCTCGCGATCGTGATCGTCGGTGGCCGCGAACGCGAAGAGGTTGAGCGCGGCCAGCTGGCTCGCGAACGTCTTCGAGGCCGCGACACCGATCTCGGGGCCGGCACGGATGTAGAGAGTGTGATCGCACTCGCGGGCGACGGTTGAGCCGACCACGTTGGTGAGCGCGAGCGTGCGCGCGCCGCGCTGGCGTGCCTCCCGGAGCGCACTCAGCGTGTCGGCGGTCTCGCCGCTCTGTGTGACGCCGACGACGAGCGCGTCGCCGATCGGCGGCGGCGAAGTGACGTACTCGCTGGCCAGAAACGCCTGTGCGGGGACGCCCGCCTCGCGGAACAGCTCCGCGCCGTACAGCGCCGCGTGATAGGAGGTGCCGCAGGCGACGAACTGCACGGTTGTGGGTCTGACGCCGGCGAGTTCGTCCAGTTCGACCTGGCCGCCGAGTTCGTCGACACGCCCGCGCAGACACTGCCGGAGCGCGCGCGGCTGCTCGTGGATCTCCTTCAGCATGAAGTGATCGTAGCCGCTCTTGCCCGTCTCCTCGGCGTCCCAGTTCACGGTGTGGATCGTCTTCTCGACCGGCTCGCCGTCGGCCGTCGAGACGTCCCAGCCGTCAGCGTCGATGCGTGCGAACTCACCGTCCTCTAGGTAGACGACGCGGTCGGTGAACTCCCTGAAGGCGGGCACGTCGCTCGCGAGATAGGTCGCGCCGTCGTCGATGCCGAGCACGAGCGGCGAGTCCTGGCGCGTACAGAACACCGAGTCGCCCCCAGCGAAGACGGCAGCGATGGCGTAGCTCCCCTCGACGCGCTCGATCGCCGCGCGGAAGGCCTCCTCGTGGCTCGCGCCGTCGGCGAGCGCCGATTCGATGAGATGGGGGACGACCTCGGTGTCGGTATCGCTCGTGAACTCGTGGCCCGCGGCGGTGAGTTCGTCCTTGACAGTTTGGAAGTTCTCGATGATGCCGTTGTGGATGACCGCGACCTCGCCCTCACAGTCGGCGTGCGGGTGGGAGTTGCGGTCGCTCGGCGGGCCGTGCGTGCTCCAGCGGGTGTGGCCGATGCCGACGGGGCCGGACGGGGCGTCGTCGTCGACCGCGCGTTCGAGGTTCGCGAGTTCGCCCTCGTGTTTTTCGATCTCGACGGCGCTGTTGGCGAGCGCGACGCCTGCCGAGTCGTAGCCCCGGTATTCGAGCTTCGAGAGCCCGTGCATCAGCACGTCGAGGGTCTCGTCCGGCCGGCCGACGCAGCCGACGATCCCACACATCAGTCGAGCACCTCCGCGCCCGCGGGGATCTCACCGCGTGCCCGCACGCCGACGTGCAGCCGTGCGCCCGGCCCGACCAGCGTTCCCGGTTCGAGCGTGACTCCACCGTCGGCGTCGACCCGGTCGGCGACGACCGCCCCGAGCGAGCGGTCCTCGTGAACGTGCGTGCCGATCCGGACGTCGGTCTGCCCGCCGGGCACGAGGGTGCCCGGTCCGAGCGTCACGTCCTGACCGGCAACGCAGTCCAGAATCGTGCTCCCTGGCCCGACGCGTGTGTCGCCGTCGAGCACGCTGCGCGTGACGGTCGCGTTCGCCTCGACGGTGACGTTGCGCCCGATCGCGACGTCCGGCCCGACGACCGCGCCGGGGCCGACCTCGCAGTCCGGCCCCACCACGACGGGTGCCTGGAGCGTCGCCGACTCGTGGACGAGCGACGTGTCGTCGACCCAGACGCCCTGTTCGAGCGCGGGTTCGTCGACGCGACCGCGCGCGAGGATCTCCTGGGTCACGGTCAGGAGATCCCACGGGTAGGTGGCGTGCGGCGAAAGGCCATCGACGCGCACCCCGCGGACGTCCTCACCCTCGTCGATGAGGCGCGCGAGCGTGTCGGGCAGCTGAAGCTCGCCGTCGCGGCGCTCGGTCGCCTCGATCGCGTCGAAGATCCCCGTTCGAAAGGCGTAGACGCCGGCGTTGATCAGGCGGAAGTCGTCGGATTCGGGCTTCTCGACGATCTCGTCGATGCGACCCTCGTGGAGGGCGACAGCGCCGTAGCGGCGCACGTCGCGATGTTCGAGCACGCCGAGCGCGGCGGGCGCGTCGGGATAGGCCTCGAACTCGGCGACGACGTCGGCCACCAGTCCGGAGTCGAACACGCGGTCACCGTTGACGAGCAGGAAGGGTTCGTCGACCGACGAACGTGCAGCGAGCAGTGCGTGCCCGCTGCCGAGCTGTTTGTCCTGTATCACGTAGTCGAGCGGCGTGTCGCGGTAGGTCGGCCCGAAGTGTTCCTGGACGCGGTCGCGCTTGTAGCCGATGACCACGGTGATCCGCTCGATCCCGGCGTCGATCAGCGCGTCGAAGACGTAGCCGAGGATCGGCCGGTTCGCCGCTGGTAGCATCGGTTTGGGGCGGTTGTACGTCAGCGGGCGGAGGCGGTTGCCCTCCCCGGCCGCGAGGACGACGGCGGTACGGACGCTCATTGCACCCTATCCACGGGGCGACGATTTCAACGTTCTGGCTGGCCACGTGGTCGTCGACCGCCCCGAGAGGGGCCGCGGGCGACTCCGACGACGATATGAACCACGGACGGAAATCGGGTGTGTGTCGATCAGCAGCGTCGTCGCCCTGGTCAGACGCGTACTCAGCCCTGGCGGCGACCTCACCGAACGCGCGGTCACCAGCGGCGTCTGGGTCGCGATCACGAACGTCGTCGACAGGGTGCTCCAGCTCGCGATGGTGCTGCTCGTCGCGCGGCTCATCGGCCCCGACTCGTACGGCGTGATGGCGCTCGCGCTCGTCGTGATGAGCGCGCTCACCAAGCTCTCCAGACTCGGCATCGACGCCGCGCTCATCCAGCGCGAGGCCGACGACGTCGACGCCTATCTCGATACGGCCTGGATGATGCAGAACGCGCGCGGGCTCGTCGTCGCCGCCATCCTGTTCGCCAGCGCGCCGATCGTCGCCTCGCCGGTCGTCTTCGACGAGCCGCAGCTCGCGCCCGTCCTCCGTGTGCTCGCGCTCTCGCCGCTGCTCTCGGGGCTGCAGAACCCGGGACTGCTCTATCTCAAGAAGGACCTCCGTTTCGACAAACAGTTCGCCTACACGCTGTCGGGGACGGTCTTCTACGTCGCGGTCGCCGTCGTCGTGGCCTTTCTCACCCGCTCGGTCTGGGCGCTCGTGCTCGGGCTGGTCGCGAGCGACTTCGTCCGGCTGGTGGCCTCCTATTTCGTCGCCGACTACCGACCGCGACCACGCTTCGATCTCGATCACGCACGCGAGCTGTTCGGCTACGGGAAGTGGATCTTCGCCTCCGGCGTAGTGTTGTTCCTGATCATGGAGGGCGACGACGCCTTCGTCGGCTGGTATCTCGGCACCGCCGTCGTCGGGCTCTACCAGCTGGCCTACCGGGTCTCGAACGCGCCCGCGACCGAGGTGACCCAGACCATTTCGAGCGTGATCTTCCCGACCTACTCGAAGATGCAGAGCGACGACCGCCGGCTCCGCGACGGCTTCTTCAAGACCGTTCAGCTCACGACGTTCGTCTCCTTCCCGATCGCGGTCGGCATCGCCGTCGTCGCACCGACGTTCGTCGACACGTTCCTCACCGAACAGTGGGACGCGATGGTGCCGATGATCCAGCTGCTCGCCGCGTGGGGGCTGCTGCGCTCGCTGGGGGCGACGACCGGCCCGCTCTTTCAGGCCATCGGCAAACCCGACATCCCCACGAAGATCCAGTTCGGCAAGCTGGTGATCATCGCGGCGTTCATCTACCCCGCCACGGCACGCTACGGCGCGGTCGGCACGGGGCTGGTGATCGTCGGCAACTCGCTCGTGTTCTCCGAACCGGTCTCGACGTATCTCGCGACGCGGGCGGTCGACGGAAGCTACGCACGCCTGCTTCGCCTCGTCGCCTACCCCGCAGTGCCCAGCGCCCTCATGGGAATCGCCGTCGTCGCCGTCCATCGCATGGGCGTCGCCACCGGTGTCATCGAGTTCACCCTCCTCGTCCTGGTCGGCGTCGTCGTCTACGGCGTGCTCGCGCTCGCGGTCGAACGGTTCTCGGAGTACGACAGCATGGCGCTCTGTCGCCGACTGGCCCGCACCGTCGTCTCGTGAGGGTTCGCGGCAGTGATCCGAGACGGTGACGAACCACAACAGGTGAGTGTCGGGCGCGCGTTCTCGTTTCATGTCCATCCTCGATGACGCGCGGGCCGTTCTCGACGACGGCCCGGTCTGTGATCCCTGTCTCGGCCGCGTCTTCGCCGACCGGAGCTTCGGCCTCACGAACAGGGCGCGCGGGCGCGCGCTCAGAACAACGATCGCGCTCGACGCGGACGAACCGTTCGAGAAAGCCGAGGACTGCTGGGTCTGCGAGGGCGAATGCGAACGATTCGACGAGTGGGCCGAGCGCGCGGTCGACGCGCTCGGAGACGTCGAGTTCGAGACGTACCAGGTCGGCACGCGCGTCCCGCCGCTGATCGAGGAGAACGACCGCCTGCTGCGCGAGGAGAGCGATCTCCCCACCGACGCCGGCGAATCGTTCAAATCCGCGCTCAACCGTGAGGTCGGCAAGCGCCTCGGCGAGCGCACGGGCACGGAGGTGGATTTCGAGCGCCCGGACGTGCTCGCGCTCGTCAATCTCGATCGTGGCGACGTCGACGTCCAGGTGAACCCGGCGTTCGTTTACGGGCGCTACCGGAAGCTCGAACGCGGAATCCCCCAGACCGAGTGGCCCTGCCGGGAGTGTGGCGGCAGCGGCAAGCAGTTCGTCGCGGACGGCGGCGAGGAGCCCTGCGACTACTGCGGCGGCAGCGGCTATCTCTACGACAGGAGCGTCGAGGAGCTGACCGCGCCGGTCGTCGAAGAGGCGATGGATGGTTCAGAGTCGGTCTTCCACGGTGCGGGTCGCGAGGACGTCGACGCGACGATGCAGGGCACCGGCCGGCCGTTCGTCATCGAGGTCAAACAGCCACGGCGGCGCGCGGTCGATGCCGAAGCACTGGAGACGGAGATCAACGGGTTCGCCGACGGGAGCGTCGAGGTCGAGGAGCTCCGGCGTGCGACCCACGAGATGGTCGAGCGCGTGAAGGAGCTCGACGCGCACAAGACCTACTCGATGGCCATCGAGTTCACCGAGCTGATCGAGGAGGCGGCGTTCGCCGACGCGCTCGCCGAGCTCGATGGCGCGACGATCGAACAGGACACGCCCCAGCGGGTCGATCACCGGCGGGCGAGCCGGACCCGCGTGCGCGACGTCTACGAGATCGAAGGCGAACTCGACGACGACCGCCACGCGACCGTGGAGCTCCGCGGCGCTGGCGGCCTCTACGTGAAAGAGCTCGTGAGCAGCGACGAAGGCCGGACGGAGCCGAGCCTTACGGGGCTGCTCGGCGTCGACAGCGAGGTGACGGCGCTCGACGTGATCGCCGTCGAGGGTGAGGACGAGGCGTTCGCCGATCCCGCCTATCTCGTCGAGCCGAGCGGTTAAGTAGTTCCGTGTCATCTTGTAGCATGGAGGTAGCAGCCCATGTGCCACCACCGAACGACCGATTCCACGCGGCTATACGAGGACGACGAGCACGAGGATCTTCCAGAGTGGGCGATCGAAGCGGATGACGACGGCGAGACGGCCGACGAGGAGGACGAGCCGGAGCCGTTCACGCCAGGGACGGCCGACTAACACCGCCGTTTTTGCCAACCGCTTTGTGCCCGCCGCGTGAGCCGTCGGTATGTTCGGCGTCGACGAGGCGGGGCGCGGACCCGTCCTGGGTTCGTTGTTCGTCGCGTGTGTCAGCGCCGACGCCGCCGCGCTGCCCGACGGGATCGACGACTCGAAGCGGCTCACGCCCGCCCGTCGCGAGGCGCTGGCCGCCGAGCTGCGCGCCGACGAGCGAGTCACGATCGCCGTGAGCGAGGTCACGCCCAACGAGATCGACGACGGAAGCCTGAACGCACTCACGGTCGCGGCGATGGCCGATACGATCGATTGCGCGACTGCTGTCGGTGAATCCGGCGTCGTCGACGCCTGCGATACCGACGCGGCACGGTTCGGTCGCCGCGTGAGGGCCGAAACCGCGACCGACGTGGAACTCGCGGCCGAGCACGGTGCCGACGAATCCCACGACCACGTCGGCGCGGCGAGCATCGTCGCCAAGGTCGCTCGGGACGCGCACGTCGCCGATCTCGCGGCCGAACACGGCGCGATCGGCAGCGGCTATCCGGGTGATGGCACTACCCGGGAATTCCTCCGCGAGTACGTCCGCGAGCACGGTGGCCTTCCACCGTTCGCGCGCGCATCCTGGAAGACCAGTCGCGACGTTCTGGAAGCCGCCAATCAGTCGGCACTCGCCGATTTCTGAATCCCGTTACGGCGTCGTTTCATACCACTACACGATTGCTGTGGAGTCGGTCGCGAGTTACGGCCAGTCGGGATCGACGTCGACGAGCGCGGCGCTGACGTTCCAGAGGTGTTCGCGCAGTCGGTCGTCGCCGACGCGCGGGTCGGGATCGGTCGGGTCGTGGCGATCGAAATAGGTGTGATCAGCGTCGGGATCGACGGCGAGATCGACGAGCGGGTCGGCGGCCTCGCTGACCGACGTACTGAGAACCGGGAGGCGTGCGGCGAGCGCCATGAATGCCCGGGTCGGCAGCGAGGCATGACGATAGAGCCCGCTGCCGGGCACGAACCCGGGATGGACGGCGTTCACGGGGATATCGACCCGTACGGCGAGCTCGGTGGTGAAGAGCAGGTTCGCCAGTTTCGAGCGCGCGTAGGCCGCGAACGCCTCGTAGTCGGTCTCGAGCCGGAGGTCGGCGAAGTCGATCTCGCCGGTCGAGTGGACGGTCGAGGAAGTGGCGACGATGCGGGCGTCGGGGGTTTCGACGAGCATGTCGAGCAGGTCGTGTGTGAGCAGATACGGCGCGAGATGGTTGACCGCGAGCGTCAGTTCGTGGCCATCGGCGGTGAGCTGGCGGGCGTCTTGCGAGCAGCCGGCGTTGGTCACGAGCACGTCGAGGCGGTCGTAGCGGCGACGGAACTCCTCGGCGAGCGCGCGGACGGTCGCCATCGCCGCGAGATCGGCGCGGAAGAACTGTGCGCTGCCGCCCGCCCGCTCGACGGCGGCGACGGTTTCCTCCCCGCGCTCGCGCGAGCGCCCGGTCAGGACGACGTGCGCCCCGCGAGCGCCGAGCCGGCGGGCGATTTCGCGCCCGATGCCGCCCGTTGCGCCGGTGACGAGCGCGACCTGTCCGGTCAGATTCCTGGAATCGGTCATGCCGAGCGGTCGAGCGGGAGCATCATAACCGCGCGGGAACCGACAGACCGTAGTTCGACCATCCCGTAAGGAGTCCAATGAGTTCGCTGGCCGAGGACTGGCGGGCCGATCTCGACGCGGTCGACGGCCGTCTGATCGACGACTACCAGAGCGGGTTCCCGGTCGAGGAGCGGCCGTTCCGCGCGATCGGTGCGGAGCTCGACATCGACGAGGACGAGGCGCTCGCCCGCGTCGAGTCGCTGCACGAGCAGGGGATCTTCCGGCGGTTCGGCGCGGTGCTCAACCCGCCCGTCATCGGCTCGTCGACGCTCGCGGCGGTGCAAGCCCCCGAGGACCGGTTCGGGGAGATCGCCGAGATCGTCAACGAGCACCGGCAGGTCAACCACAACTATCGGCGCGATCATCCCTGGAACATGTGGTTCGTCGTCACCGCCGGCTCGCGCGAGACGCGCGACGCGATCCTCGCCGACATCGAGGAGCGAACCGGCTGTTCGGTGTTGAACTTGCCGATGCTGACGGATTTCTACATCAACCTCGAATTCCCGGTCGTGAACGGCGATCGCTTCGCCCGCGAGTCGAGCGGTGGGGGCGAGGACGTCCGCGCGACCGCCATCAGCGAGTCCGCAACGGGAGATCTCTCGACGCTCGACGCGCGACTGCTACTGGCCATCCAGGGTGGTTTTCCACTGACTGCGACGCCCTACCGCGACATCGCCGCGGAGCTCGACGAGTCGGTCGGTGACGTGGTCGACGCCATCCGCCGCCTGCGCGAGACCGGCTGCATCAAGCGCATCGGCTGCATCGTCAACCACGTCGTCACGGGCTTCGACGCCAACTGCATGGTCGTCTGGGACGTGCCCGACGACGAACTCGACGCCCGCGGGACCGAGGTCGGCTCGCTGCCGTACGTCACCCTCTGCTATCACCGCCCGCGCAGACCCGACCAGGGGTGGTCGTACAACCTGTTCACGATGATCCACGGTCGCGACGCCGAGATGGTCGACGAGAAGATCGACGAACTCGCCGACGAACATCTCCCACACACCCACGAGCGGCTCTTCTCGACTGAAACGTTGAAACAGACCGGCGCGCAGTACGAGGAGCTACTCGGAAGCTGAATCGGCCGTTCACCCCGTTCGGTGGTTATCGTTTTTCGTTCGAGTTTTTGCGCGAGCGGTTCGCAATCGGTTGTTCCAACCGTTTCTGCAAGCAACAAATATAACCCGGAAACCGTCCAGATTGGGATGAGAAATGACGGATATCAATCGGAATCGGCGACGATTCCTGCAACTCACCGGCGCGACGGCTCTCGCGGCCGGCGTCGGGGCGGCGGTCTCGGGGACGGCCGGCGCGCAGGCGTCGGCGTGGTCCGCAGCCGACTCGCCGACAGGCAAAACGCTGAACGATGTCGTACAGACCAGCGAAGGACCGTACGCCGTCGGGAGCGGAGGACTGGTGCTCGCCCGCCGCGCCGACGGCTGGGAGGTCGTCCTCTCGAAGGGGCCGATCGTCGAAGGAAATACGCTCACCGGAGCCGGCGTCACCGACGACGGCGAGCACGTCTGGTTCGCCGGCGGAAGTGGCGTGATCGGCCAGTACGACGTGGTCGAAGAGCAGCTCACCGACTACTCCGCGCCGGGAGGGAAGACGAGCACGTGGGAGGACGTCGCCGTCACAGGAAAGGCGGGAGCCGAAACCGTCCACCTCGTCAACGGCTCCGGCGAGGTGCTCAGCGGGACGAAAAACGACGCGGGCGGGATGGACTGGGACGAAGTGCAGAAGCCGCCAGGCGGCCCGAACGCCGACGGCTCCAGCATGAAGGGTATCGACTTCGCCAGCGCCTCGGTCGGGCACGTCTCGAACACGAGCACGAAGGTCTACGAGACGACCGATAGCGGCGGAAGCTATCAGGAGATCGGTATCGACGGCGGCAGCGTCGGACTCCGCGGCGTGGCGAGCGTGAGTAAATCGGACATCAGCGTGGCCGCCGGCAACGGGATAATATACCAGTACGACGGATCGACGTGGACGGAAATAAATGTTGGTCAGAACACCGTTTTCGACATCGATCGTGACGGGAGTTCGGGGCTGGCGGTCGGTTCCAGCGGGCGTGTCTACGTTCGGACGAGTCCAGATGCGTGGACTGAGAATGAGACGCCAACGAGCAAGAAGCTTCAGGGAGTGGCGATCGATACGGCTGGAGGCTACCCCGACGTCGCCGTCGGGGCGAGCGGGACGATCGTCGAGCGCGGCGAGTACACCGCCGATCCGCCGGCCGAGCGGAAGCCACGACCCGATTCGGCCAACTGGACCGAGGCGAACTCGCCGACCGGGAAAGGGCTCAACGACACCATTCTGTCGAGCCAGGGGCCGTACGCCGTCGGCGGTGGCGGGCGAGTTCTCGAACGGGGTTCGACGGGCTGGACGACGGTCATCGAGAAGGGGCCGATGGCACAGGGCAACACCCTCACCGGGGCCGGCGTGACCGACGACGGCAACCACGTCTGGTTCGCCGGCGGCAGCGGCGTCATCGGCCAGTACGACGTCGGGAGCGGGACGAAAACCGATTACTCGCAGCCCGAGGGAAAATCCAGCACCTGGGAGGATGTTGCGGTCGTCGGCGCGGCCGGTTCCGAGACGATCTTCCTGATCAACGGCTCCGGCGAGTTCTTCTCCGGGACGAAAAACGGCTCGGGCGGGATGAACTGGGGCTCGGCGGTCAAGCCCGGCGGCGGTTCCAGCGCGAAGGGAATCGATTTCATCGACGAGAGCACGGGCTACATCTGCGATACGAACTCGAAGGTCTACGAGACGACCGACGGCGGCGATAGCTGGACCGAGATCGGCATCGACGGCGGTAGCGTCGGGCTGTACGACGTCGCCGCGGTGAGTCGCGACGAGATCGAGGTCGCGGGCGGCGACGGCTCGATCTTCCGGTACAACGGTGCGGTCTGGACGAAGCTCTACGCCGGACAGAACGCGCTCAGCGCCATCACCCTCGAAGGGAAGAAGGGGTTGGCCGCCGGCAGCAGCGGGACGGTCTACGAGCGCACCGGCTCGGGCTGGCAGTCCGACGAGACGCCGACGAGCAACGGTCTTCAGGGGATCGTGCTCGACACGACGGGCTCGTATCCGGACGTCGCCGTCGGGGCGAGCGGGACGATCATCGAGCGCGGCGAGTACACTGCCAGTCCGGAGCCGGTCGGTGACTTCGAGAACCCGCCGCAGGATCTCGACGGCGACGGCAAGTACGAGGACGTCGACGGCGACGGCGAGCTGACGAAAGCCGACGCGCAGGCGCTGTACGACAACCTCGACGATCCGGCGGTCACGAACAACACCGCTGCGTTCGACTTCAACGGCAACGGTCGCATCGATTACGACGACATCGTGACGCTCGACAACATGGCCGAGTGAACGCGGACGACAGCTAATACATGGATGAAAACAGGCGGTTCGGCGGGCGGAATCGGGCGCTAACAGTAGTCGTGGTCGGACTCGTGGTGGCATCGCTCGCGGTCGCGGGCGTGGCCGTCAACGGGCAGTTCGTCGGATCGAGCACGGCACAGACACAGGAATCGGCGACGATCACGGCCGGGAGCGCGAACACGTCGCCCAACGGGACGACGAGCGTCGGGCTGACGCTTTCGACAGCCCCCGAGGGCGTGTCGGGCTACGATCTCGTGGTGCGGCTGAGCGATCCGGGCGTCGGGACCATCACGAACGCGTCGGTCGCCGATGCGTTCGGTCTCGACAGAGTTTCAGTCAGCGATAACGGCACGATGGCGACGCTCTCGGGCGTCGACGTCGACGAGAACCTCCAGCCGGGGGCAACGGGAGTCGCGCTCGGTACCGTCGAAATCGCTGGTGAAAGCGCGGGAACGAGCGAGATCGTCGTCGAGCAGGTCAGTCTCGACGACGACAACGGAAGCGCCGTCGAGCCGGCGACGACGCCCGGTACACTGACGGTCACCGGTGCGGGAACGGGCACACCGACCAGCACCGAGCAGCCGACGAAAACGGGGACAGCCACCGAGACGGACACGGCCACCGCAACCGAAACGAGTGCTCCGGAGCCGACGGCGACGACCGGAACCGACACGCCGACAGCGACCACGACTGCGCCGACGGACACGGAAGCGGTGACGACTACCGCGACCGACGGTACCACGGGGCCGACCGTGACGGACACCGAAACGAACGCACCGACGGAAACCGGGACGACCGCAGTCCCGACCGACACGACGGACGAGTCGGCGAAAACGGGGACCGAAACCGGTTCCACCTCGACGGAAACGAGTGGAACCGGAACGGACAGTGACGGCGACGGTGCGCAAGCAGGCGACGATGGCGGTAGTGGGACGCAGGCCGGCAGCGGTGACGACGCACGATCGGGCGGCAACGCCGGCGGTAGCGCGAACAGCGGTAACGGAGCGGACGGCGGTGCGGACGCGAGCGCCATCTCGGCCTCGCTCGCCGGAAGCGGACTCTCGGACGAACAGGTGTCCGGAGTGAGCAGCACGCTCGCCACGAGCGGTCTCACCGACGCGGAAACGTCGACCATCATCGACGCGCTCGCCGGCGACGGGCTGAGCGACGAGCAGCGCACCGCGATCGCCGACGCCATCGCGGGCGGCGATCTCAGCGACGACCAGCTCGTGGCGCTGAGCGAGGCGCTCGACGACGGCAGCCTGACGAATGCCGAACGCGACGCGCTCGGCTTCCTCGGCAGCGACGAAACGACCTATTACCAGGTCGATCTCGTGCGCGGCGAGCCGATCGAACAGCTACAGGGGCCGAACGGCACCTACACGAACGAGGAGCTGCTCCGGTTCGCGCACGGCAGCAGCGAGGAGCCGATCACGCGGCGTTCCGACGGCGAGTTCACTGCCGACGCGGCGCTCGCCGACCGCATCGAAAGTCGGAACGTCACCGTCGAGAACGGCACGGCGACGACGACGTTCACGGTCGCCGACGGTGAGTCGGTCACGCTCTCGCTAGTGAGCTACACGAAACCCGGACCGGTGTGGTCGCCCGCAACCGAACATCTCCAGCAGTACGTCGATAGCGATACCCGGACGTTCGAGTCGGGCACGCACACGCTACGCGTCGATCTCCCGACGAACGCGACCAGCGAATAGGGATCGACGCGGGAGAGCGGATCGGCGAACTGTCGCGGTTCGCCGGTGATTTTCGACGTAATTCTCGATCGTTGTCTCTCGACACGATTCGTCGACGAGAAGGAATTGTGGTCCGTCGCTACCGGATGCGATAGTTGGCTAAAACACCGCGAGAGCGGTCAGCGGTTGGCGGTCGTGAACAGCAGCGGTGCGACCACGAGGAGCCCGAGGCCGAGATAGAGATAGTAGCCGGGGCCGTCGATGCTCGGGACGATCGCGAACAGGAGGCCGAAGGTCATCACCTGGATGGAGAGCACCTTCCTGGACCGCTGGGCGAGCGCGGCGAGCAGCGCGAGCACGAAGACGAGCAACAGCACCTGCCCGAGATTGTACTGGAGCAGGAACCGGTCGAGCGCCTGCAGCGGGAACGGAAACATTCTCGTGGGAGGATGAGTCGGTCCCAGATTTCAAGGTTACGACCCGTCGCCGTGCGCACCGAAATCGAGCGGCCGAACCCAGCGATACCAGACGAACAGCGCCACCCCAAGATAGCCGAACGCCCAGACGGCCGTTCCGGCCGTCTCGAAGCCGAGCGACGAAAGGGCGTAGTTCGCACCGCCAGGGAGCACGACGCCGATGGCGAGCACGATGGCGAACAGCACCCGCTCGTCGATGCTCACGGACAGCTCACCCGACCGTTTCGGCGTCGTGAACGATTCATATCCCCGGTACGGGCTCGAAACGTCTCAATCACACGATTCCGTCACGCCACCGAGCCGGACGATTTCGGTCGCTTCACGCCCGGAACGGTGAGAAACGACCGGCAACGGTGATCGTGATTCAATAGCCGGTCGGTCCTCGGAGCGAACACGGCGGTGTCACAGCGGTCCCCGCTCCCCGCCGACAGCCCCACCATGACAGCCACCGATGCCACGACCGACCGCGCCGACCCCGATGTCGGGGACGTTCTCTACGAGACCGACAGTCACGAGCGCTACGCCGTCGTCGTCGCCACCGACTCGGCTGGCGTGACGCTGTGCCGAAACGACAGCGAGCAGTTCATCCCGCACACGATGTTCGCGCCGTGGAACGACGCGTCGATCACCGTGGAGCCGGCGACCGCCGGGAGTCGTCGAACCGACCCATCGGCCCACCGCACCCGCCCACGCCACGAGCTGGCTGCCGGCCCCGCCGGAACGACGCGCTTCCAGCAGTCCTGACGGCCGGCAGTGCGCCCGACGACAGTCATGTCACCCGCCCCCACATCACACAAAGCTTATGCTGTCCAAGCACAAAGAAAGTGATGGAGCAAGGCGCGCTCCGGGACAGCGGGGCTTCGTTGCGTGGCATCACCTGTAACATCCCCCTGCTGTCTTTTCAGAACGTCACCGGCGAGCGACAGCGGTGTCGCTACTGCGAGGAAAACGGTCGAAGAACAGTGGGCCAACGCGGATTTGAACCGCGGACCTCCCGGTTATCAGCCGAGCGCTCAACCTAACTGAGCTATTGGCCCGACACCAGTAGTTGCTCCCATCGGTTTGTAAGCGTTTCTCTTCGCGCTCTCAGTCCCGACTCGTATCGCCGTCGCGGTCGTGGACCTCGTAACTGCCGGCATCGACGTCGTAGGTGTCCTCTCCGTCGGGGAAGCCACCGCCGTAGGCGACGCCGCTGGCGATACCCCCCATCTTCCGATCGAGATACGGGATGACGAGCCAGCGCTTGAGCGCCTTCCGGATGGGCCAGCGCGTCACCGGCACGACGAGCACCAGCCCGACGAGATCCGTCACGAACCCCGGCGTGAGCAGGAACGCGCCCGCGGCGATGAGCAGCCCGCCATCGAGCAGTTCGTCGCCCGGCAGCGAGCCGTTCCGGATGCGCTCCTGGATCTTCCTGGCGGTGTGGCGGCCCTCGGAACGCACGAGCAACATGCCGATCAGCGCCGTGAGAACGACCAGCGCCACGGCCCCGACGAAACCGAGCGACGTCTGTGTCGCCACGGCGACGAGCACCACCATGTCGAACAGCGGGATCAGAAGGAGCAGTCCGAGTATCCGGAGCAGCATGGCTGCCCTACCGGTCGCGCACGCAAAACCCTTTCCTGACGAGCGTGTGGATCATTAGCCGATCCGCGACGCCGACCGATGAACTGCCGATGAGTTTATTGCTGTGGCCCGAAACGGGAGGACAATGGCTGATCTCAGCGACCTCGGTCTCTCCGAATACGAGGCGCGTGTCTATCGGGCGCTGCTCGACACCGGTCCGACGACCGCAAAGGAGCTCTCACGCGCCAGCGGCGTGCCGATGGGTCGCATCTACGACGTGCTCGCGAGCATCGAGACCCACAGTCTCATCAGGTCACAGAGCGCCTCGCGACCCAAGAAATACGTCGCGGTCGAGCCCGAGACGGCGCTCTCGCGGCTGCTCGAAGACCGCCGGCGCGAGCTCGAAGCCAGGGCTGACCAGTACGAGGAGGTCGTCGACGAGCTTGTCTGCGAACTCGACGCCAGCGAACCCGCCAACGAACGGTTCTGGACGGCGGCGGTCGGTGCCGAGGAGACGATCGACTTGCTCGAAGAGCGCCTCGCGGCCGCCGAGGAGAGCGTGGTGGTCGTCGCGGCGGTGCTGTCGGCCCAGTTCGACACGGCATCGGTCGGCAATCGTGTCACCGAACGACTGGCCGCGGCCGTCGATCGTGGCGTCGACGTCTCGCTGCTGATGCATCCCGACCTCGTCACGGAACTCCCCGATGCCGTCAACGAGCGCTACGTGAACACGCTCTTGCCCCACGATCGCGTCAGCACGCGGACCAGCGACGCCGTCGAGCGGACCTTCACCGTGATCGACGGCGTCGAGACCTGTATCGAGGTGCCACACCCGCTCGACAGCACGCAGCTGTTCGCGATGATCGACATCAAGGACCCCTCCTTCGCCGGCGAGATCACCCGCGAGTTCGAGCCGCGCTGGGAGGGAGCCAAGCGCCTCGATCTCGGCTAGTCGTCGGCCGGCGCTGCTTCGTCGAGTTCGGACCGGAGCTGTCCGACCGTCGCGACCCGCTCGGCGTGAGCGTTGTGCTGGTGGATCGACGTCAGTTGCACCGTTCGCGCAGATCGCGGCGCTTCGCGCCGCGCGCTCGCAAAAATCTGCACGAAAAACTCAGTCGTCGAGTTCGGATCGGAGCTGGCCGACCGTCGCGACCCGTTCGGCGTGGGCGTTGTGCTGGTGGATCGATTCGTCGTTCGACTGTTTCATCGTCACCACCGCGTCGTCGGCGAGATCGGGGAACTCGCTCACGACGCCTTCGGCCTGATCGCGCACGCAGTCCTCGACGAACTTCGCGTTCGCGTGGGCGGCCTCCGTCATGTGGTCCTCGTCGGGGCGTTTGGCGAGGTTGTAGATACGAGCGCTCATCGAATCGCGCGCCACGTCGATGAGATCACGCAGGTCGACCTCGGGCGCGCCATCGCTTTTCACGCGCAGCGTCGCGTGTCCGCGCTGGGAGTGGCCGGCCTGTGGCACCTCCTCCAGGAACTGCTCGGTGGTTTCGTCGTCGACGCCCAGTTCGGCGAGAGTCTCGCGGGCGCGGGAGGCCGACATGCCCTGCGAGCACGGACAGACAGTCATGCCCGTGACTTTGGCACCGATCTCCTCGGTCGTGCCCTCCTCGGTCGCACAGGCGCTGGCGATGATCGTCGCCGTGCCCTGGGTCTCCTTGTCGCTCGCGGGCGTCTGCTCGCGCGTGACGTATTCGGCCTCCATCTCGACGGTCGCCTCGGTCGTGTACTCGTGTTTGTCGAGCAGGCGCTCGGCGGCGTCGCCACAGACGTCCTCGACGCGGTAGGCGGGTTCGGCGACGGCCGTTTCGAGGGTCTCGTCGACGACCTCCATGTTCCGGCTCATGTCCGCGCCCTTGCGCCACGACGGCAGGTCGACGAACACCTCGAAGGTCGCCATCAGCACGATCGGGCGCTTGTTCTCCCGACCGAGTTTGACGAGTTTCTCGACGCCGGTGACGCCGACGTGATTGAGTCCCACGGTTACATCTGGCTGGGCAGCCTGTACGTCCGGCAGCTGCTGGCTCATTCGGCTGTTCGTTGGTGCTCCTCCCCGTTACACCTTGCGAAACGTCCCCAGTCTTGCCCCCACCACTCACCCCGTATTTCCACTCACACTCATCGCCATCCCGTGGTCAGTCGAGTTTGTCGAGCGCGCTGAAGAACTCCAGCGGGGGACCGGCGATGCGCGTCGGCTCGTCGGCGACACCGACCGTGACTGTCGCGGGCGCGACGAGCGGTTCGCGGGTACGGCCGTCGGCGACCACGGCCGTGTCGCCGTCACCGACCGTGATCGCGATCTCGCTGTCCCGACCGACGACCAGCGGCGGCATCGGGTCGCTCGCGGCCATATCTGTGACGACGAGCGCCGGCACGTCGGGATGGACCAGCGGGCCGCCCTCGCTCAGGTTGTAGGCCGTGCTCCCGGTTTGAGTGGCGACGAGCACACCGTCGGCGTGGCTGTCGAGATACTCGCTGCCGTCGATCTCGACGGTGAACTCCGCGCCGCGACCGGGCCCGCGATCACCCATCACGACGATCTCGTTGAGCGCACGCGGGAGCGATATATCCTCGCCGGTGACGCGTAGTCGGGGCACGGTCCGGGTCCGTGGCTCGCCCTCACGCTCGATGTGGTCGAGTTCGTGCGTGAGTTCGGCGAGCGCGTCGTCGGGCGAGGTCGCGTTGAGGAAGCCCACCTCGCCGAGATTGACGCCCATGATCGGCGTCGTGCCGACCTCGCGGGCGGTAAAGAGAAAGGTGCCGTCGCCGCCGATAGAGACGACGAGCGTGCAGTCGCTCATCCGCGCGACGGGGTAGCCATCGACCGCGAGCGCGTCGGCGGTCGCCTCGTCGATCCACACTTCGGCACCCGACTCGCGGAGGTGCTCGCGGACCTCGGCGGCGAGCGCGGCCGCTCGATCGTTGCCACGACGAGCGACGATACCGACCCTCATCGCCCCTCGTTTCACCTCCGCGAGCAAAAAGCGCGTGGTCCGCCCGCGCCGCGGGCGGCGGTGGCGGCGCGGTGGTGGCGGTGCGGTCCTGGCGTCTGTGGTCGCTCTGCGACCGCAGGCTCAGGAGAGCAAGCTTTCCTGGCGGATGAAGGGCGAGGGGCGCGAGCGACCGCAGGGAGCGAGTAGCGAACGAAGTGAGCACGCCCCGAGGGCTTCGGCAGTCGCTGTGTGGTCTGCTGAGTGATTGCGGTGCTGTGGAATGTCCGCGCGAGTGGAACGAGCGCGGTTCGCCGTGAGCGACCGCAGGGAGCGAGCGGGAGTTTTTAGCGTAGCTTTTTGCGAGGAGTGGTTCGCGCTCCGCGCGAACCCGACGAAGTAAAAAGGTACTACGGGCACGGTGGGATTCGAACCACGGTCGTTCCGCTCGCTACGCTCGCTCCACTCCCTGCTTCGAATCCCCTGCGTGCCGGTTCGCTCCCTGCGGTCGCTGCACGGGCACGGTGGGATTCGAACCCACGGCCGTCGGATTAGAAGTCCGACGCTCTATCCGGGCTGAGCTACGTGCCCACAGGAGAGGGTGAGAGCGAGCGGTTCAAAAGCGATTGGGTCCGGTGCGGAGCGTTTAACAGCGATTCTCCACAAGAGGGCGCAATGAGCGTCATCGGTATCGTCGGCCTGCCGGGCAGCGGCAAGAGCGAGGCCGCCGCCGTCGCCCGCGAGATGGGGATCCCGGTCGTGACGATGGGCGACGTCATCAGGGAGGCCTGCCGCGATCGGGGGCTCGATCCCGCCGAACACCACGGTCGCGTGGCGCAGGCGCTCCGCGAGGAGAGCGGTCAGGGAGCCATCGCCGAGCGGTCGCTGCCGATCATCGAGCGCGAACGCGGTGAGTCCTCGACGGTGCTCGTCGACGGCATCCGCTCGGGCGTCGAGGTCGAACGGTTCGAGGAGCGGTTCGGCGAGGAGTTCGCGTTGATCGCCATCGAGGCCCCCTTCGATGTGCGCGCCGAGCGTGTCGATGCACGGGGTCGCGACGTCGCGAGCGCCGACGGCGGCGAGAGCCTCGAAGCGCGCGACGAGCGTGAACTCGGTTTCGGGATGGACGACGCCATCGAGCGCGCCGACAGGCGGATCGAAAACACCGACTCGCTCGCGGCGTTTCAGGATCGCATCCGAACGCTGCTCGCGGAGGAAGGGCAGTGATGTACCGCATCGATGTCGAACTCGCCGCGCCGGTCAACGACACCGAAGTCACCGAACGGGTCGTCACGGCCGTCGAGAACCTGGTTCCCGGTGCGGAGATCGAGCGCGCGCCCGGCGAGGTGCGCGCCGAAACCCATAGTTTGGATTACTTTTCGGAACTGCTGCACGACCAGGAGATCCTCGACAGCGCCCGCAACGAATTCTTCGCCGACCGTCAGGACGATGTCGTGCGCGTCGTGCTGAAGAAACAGGCCGCCTTCGAGGGCGTGGTCAACTTCGCGGTCGGCGAGCCGGACGAGCTCGGTGACATCGAGCTACGGATCCGGGTCCACGAGCCAAGCGTCGAGGAGTATATCGATCACATCGCGCCGGCGACCGAAGACGGAGCGCCGGTCAGCGATCGCTCGTAGAGGTCTCGTCGAACCCGCTGACGAAGATCGCCAGCCACTCGCTCATGTCGCGCTGTCGGCTGACCTCGATCCCGTCGATCCACTTCACCCACTGGAAGCCGCGCCGCCCGGGTGCGACCAGCCTGAGCGGGAAGCCGTGGCCGTGGCTGAGCCGCTCGCCGTCGGTGTGGGTCGCCAGCAGCGCGTCGCGGGCCTCCTCGATCGGGAGGCTCCAGCGATAGCCCGTCACCGAGCGGAAGGAGACCCACCGTGCCGCGGGATCGGGCTCGATCGTATCGAGGAGATCGCCAACCCGTAGGCCGCGCCAGTCGTGAGTCGAGTACCAGCCGCTCGTGCAGTCGAGAGTGGTGCGCTCCGTGCTCTCGGGGTCGAGATCGTCGATCGAGAGCGTCCGCTCGCGTGTGACTGCGCCCCCGACCCGGAGTTCCCAGTCGGCGGGGTCGATCGGGTCGGGATCGTCGGCGACCCAGCTCGTCACCGGGAAGGCGTTGGCCGCGTCCGTTCCTTCCTCGGTCGAACCGGTGAAGCGCTGGTCGGTGGCGAGCCCGAGCAGGCGGTTCGCCCCGCGCTGGAAGCGCCACGCGAGCGCGCCGAAGCCAACGACCGCGAGCGAGGAGAGTGCTGTCCGCCGGCCCTCGAAATCGTCCGTGCTCGGGAGATGGATCCGTCCACGAAGATGGACGAGCAGGACGGGAACGACGAGAACGCCGAGCGCCATGTGGACGAACAGGAGCAGCCACGGGCCGACCATCGGCGTCGCGCCCGAGGTCCAGACGAACCCGGTGGCGAGCGCCACGAGCGCGAGCGCGGTCAGGAGAATCGAGACGACCGTCCCCCGATTCCACGCCGCCCGGTTGGTCAGTCGCGGGCGCACGCGGCGGAGTTTCCAGAAGAGGAGGAGAACGAGCGCCAGCCCACCCATCCCGTGGAGAACGAACACGATCGCGTCGCCGGGCCGTCCGGAGACGAGGCTCAGCAGGCCGGTGGCGACCGCGAAACCCACAGTTACGAGGATCGATAAGTCGACCAGCCGCGGCGGGAGTTCGAGGCGCGATGCCACAGCTCGACTACGGCTGCCAGCCGGTTGAGTGCTGCGCTCAGCCGTACGAACGCCGCGCGACGACCGCACCGCTCGCGTTCGCGACGATCACGGTGTCGCCGTCGTTGTTCCAGACGGCGCTCGTCGCTCCCCAGTAGCGGTCGGTTTCCGTGTCGGTTCCGCGCCCGGTGTGCAGCGTGAGTCTCGCACCGGCGGCGAGGGTGGCGTCGCTCGGGAACGAGTAGGTGTGGTCCGCTTCGTCGCGAACCGTCCAGCCGTCGAGAGCGATCGGGGTCGACCCGCTGTTTTCGAGGGTGACGGTCTCCTCGTCGAGGTTCGCGTTGTCGTTGCCCGGTGCGTCGGCGGCGATCGCGGCGATCGTGAGCGGCCTGTCGTCGGACCTAGTCGGTGTCGTCGACGGCTCGTTTGCACACAACCAGAGAGCCGTCCCGTTCCGTCGGGCGCGCGCCTCGGCCCGGGAGAACCGCTCGCGGCCCTCGAACTGGTCGTCGTAGACTCGCGCGTGGCCCGTCGCGACGAGCCGATAGTTGAGACGATGGCCATCGTGGCGGACGAACGCCAGCAGACGATCGTAGCGTCCGCGGCCGTCGATTTCCACGAGTCGCACCGTCTCACCGGCGACCGCCCGTGTCGTGAAGGCGCTCGCCTCGTCGCCCGCGTCGCCGAGACACGCCGCGCCAGCATCGCTATCGGGTACACCTTCGTACTCGCTCGGATTCGTGGGGACGTGGACCTCGGGCGTGTCGACGCCGCGCAGCCGGACCGTGTCCGTGGTTCCGTTGGGATATCTGACGTCGAGTGTATCGCCGTCGACGACGTGCGTGACGGTCGCTCGAAGCCCGGAGTTCGCCGTCTTCGCCGAGGACCCCATATCGACACCCGCGCTCGCGGTGGGGGTATCGACCATCGTGGTCGCCGCGGTGGCGTTCGGCGATCCGTCAGCGCCCGGCCCGGTGGCCATGCAGCCGGCGAGGACGAGACAGCCGACGAGCAGCCACACGCCACGATCCATGCGTCACCGAGCGTGGCCAGGTTCCTAAATCCGCCGTCCTGCTTATACTGTCGGACAGAAGTACGCAAAGATTCGATTCCAGGAACCCACTGCAACGAGCTGAGTTTCGCGTCACAGGTTCTCGATCGGATCTGTTCGACAGTATCAGACGACGATCTGAACGACGGCGAACAGAACGACGACTCCGAGCACGTCCGAAACGTTCGTCACGACCGGAATCACCACGTCGTCGGGATCGAGACCGAACCGGTAGGCAGCGTAGGTCGCCACGATAGTGACGAGAACGGCGAGCACGGCCAGGATCGCGCCGCTGGCCGTCGCGACCAGCAGAACCGTCGCGAGCGCGAGTCGTGTCTCGGCGACCAGCGCCGACAGCGCCCAGGCACCGCCGCCCACGATCGGGAAGACGGTGAGCGAGAGGGCGACGGTCGCGACGGCGTTGCCCGCGAGCACCTCGTCGTCGGGTTCGAAAGAGAGTCGTCCCAGGTGGAGGGCCGTCGAGAACCGCGCGGCGAGCACGCTCCCGAGGTTGCCGGCGGTGCCGATGGTGACGGGCACGAGCACGAGCAGCGAGGGGTACTGGAGAAGGGTCGCCTCGAACGACTGGAGAACGAGCCCGCTGCCGAGTTCGACGAGCATCAGTGCGACCAGCACCGGCAGCATCGCGCGCGTGATCGCCCGGACCGTCCAGTCGGTCGTCACTCAGCCGCCACCTCCGAGAAGGGCGAGGACGAGCCGCACCGAGAGCAAGAGAAAGAGGAGCCCGAAGACGTCGCCGGTGGTCGTCACGACCGGTCCGACGATGGTGTCGGGGTTGTAGCCGCGGCGATAGCCGGCGAAGACCACCAGCACGACCGCCGTCGCCAAGACGATCCCGGTGAGTACGCCCGCAACGGACGCGATGGCGACGAGCGTCAGCAGCGGAGCGCTCGGCAGGCCGAGCGCTCCCAGCACGCCGTAGGCGGCGACGGCGGCCAGCGCACTCACGAGCAGGCCGTCGATGAGTGCCGCCGCGACCGCCGCTCGGAGGCGCTCGTCGCCGCCGCGCACCCGCGGTTCGATGAGCCCCTGGTGGAGCGCGGTCGCGAGCCGCGCGCCGAGGGAGCCGTAGACGTTGCCCCGCGTGGCCAGCAGCGCCGGGACGAGCACGAACAACCCCTCGACCGCACGGAGCTCGCTCCGCATCCCGCCCAGGACGACCCCCGCGAGCAGCCCACCGACGAGGCTCGCCGACAGCGCCGGCAGTGCCTCGCGGTAGGCTTCACGCGCGACCTCGACGACGCTCATTGACGTGTCGAGCAGCGCCACCGATAAAAACACGTCCGCTTCCCGCTTTCAGAACGGGCCGCCACCGCCGCCCATCCCACCCATGCCGCCCATCCCGCCGCCGCCCTCGCCCTCCATGCGCTTCATCATCCGCTGCATGTCGGCATCGCCCATCCCCTGGAACTGCTTGAGGGTGCGCTCCATCATCCGGTGCTGTTCGAGCAGCTCCTGGACGCGCTCTTCGGGCTGGCCGGAGCCGCGCGCAACGCGGCGGACCTGGTTCGCGCCCACGGAACGGGGGTTTTCGAGCTCCTTCTCGGTCATCGAGTCCATGACGACCTCGAAACTCCGCATCCGATCCTGCGTGACGTCCATCGCGTCGTCGGGCAGCTGGTCCTTGAGCCCGCCGCCGAGTCCGGGGATCATGTCGAGCACCTGATCGAGCGGCCCCATCTTGTTCATCGCGTTCATCTGGTGGCGCATGTCCTTCAGGGTGAACTGGCCGGACATGATGTCCTCGGGGTCCCAGTCCTCGTCCTCGTCGCCGGTCTCCATCGCGCGCTCGACGCGCTCGGCGAGCTGCTTGAGATCGCCCATCCCGAGCAGCCGGGAGATGAAGCCGTTCGGCTCGAAGCGCTCGACGTCCTGAACCGTCTCGCCGGTCCCGAGAAACGCGATCGACGAGTCGGTCTCGTTGACGGCCGTGAGCGCCCCGCCACCCTTCGCCGTCCCGTCGAGTTTCGTGATCACGACGCCGTCGACGCCGATGGCCTCTTCGAAGCGCTGAGCCTGATCCTTCGCACCCTGCCCGATCGCCGCGTCCATCACGAGCAGTCTGCGATCCGGATCGACGGTCGCGTCGATCGTCTCGATCTCGTCGATGAGCCCCTCCTCCAGTGCGTGGCGACCCGCCGTATCGACGATATGGACGTCGGCCTCCTCGGTGGCGGCGAGTCCCTCACGGGCGATCTCGACGGGATCGTCGTTGTCCGGATCGCCGTAGAACGTGACCTCGGCACGGCTGGCCATCTCCTCGGCCTGATCGTACGCACCCGGACGGAAGGTATCGGTCTGGATGATCGCGGGGCGGAGCCCCTTCTTCGAGAACCACCAGGCCATCTTCGCCGCCGTGGTCGTCTTCCCCGAGCCCTGGAGCCCGGCGAGGAGGATCGTCTGTGATTCCAGCGGGAGCTCGGTGCTGTCGCCGACGAGATCGACCATCTCCTCGTAGACGATCCGGAGGACGAAATCTCGGGCGGTCGTCCCGCCCGGCGGCTCCTCTTCGAGCGCGCGCCGCTCGATCTCGTCCGAGAGCTCCATCACGAGGTCGATCTCGACGTCGGCCTGGATCAGCGAGCGCTGGATCTCACGGACGACCTCCTCGACGTCCTCCTCGTCGAGGCGCGTCTTTCCCTGCAGTCGATCGAGAGTACCCCGCAGGGAACTCCCGAGATCGTCGAGTACCATTTGCGGCAGGCTAACCGTGCAGTATGTAAAGGCCTTTCTCGCTCAACGGGCACCCCATCGACCTACGGATCGTTCTTTTCGATGTACCGTTGAAAGTACGCTTTCTCGACCGTCCGTAATGGAATCGAGTCCGGTGCGATCTCTCGAATTGTCTTCAACAGTTTGGGATAGCTTGTAGCCGTGATCTGTTTGTCCTTCCCGAGGAGTTCGTCGTTCATGTATCGGTCACCGATTGCGTAATTCTCCGGGTCGTTGAAGGCGAGCAATACCGTCGAGGTTGCTGCTCCGACGCCGGGCAACGTGCTGAGGATTTCGACCTGCTGCTTTGGGTTTTCAGCGAGGAACGCCGCCTTGGTGATGTATTCGGCCACCTCTTCGGAAATATCGTCGAGACGTTCCACGTTGAGCCGTGCTCGTCCACCCTGGTTCAGTAGCTTCCATTCGATACAATCCGCGATTTCCGACTTCCCCAACCAGTTTTGTGAGCACAGCAATGTACTGATTCGCGATTCGATTTCCGTGTCCGTATATGACAGTTCCTCATCATACTTTCGCGCGCGGTGAGTGATCTCTTCCGTCGAAAGAACGTTCACATGCTCCGTTGCGATCCGAAACGGGAAGTATACTTCTTTGATATCGACCGATCAATTTCAGAACTCGTAGCAAGGATATTGGTACGGCGGCACAAACGGGTGCACCGTACGGCTTTATTCCTCGCTGCCGAGCAGCCGATCGACGAGCACGTCGGGCTCGAACCGTTCGAGATCGTCGTAGCCCTGGCCGGTGCCAAGGAAGAGAATGGGTTTGCCGGTGACGTGTGCGATCGAGATGGCCGCACCACCCTGCGAGTCGGCGTCAGCCTTCGCGAGGATCGCGCCGTCGATCGTCGCAGCGTCGTCGAACTCGCTGGCGCGGTTCGTGGCGTCTTGGCCCGCGACCGCCTCGTCGACGAACAGCGTCATGTCGGGATCGACGACGCGGTCGATCTTCTCCAACTGGGCCATCAGGTCGTTCGAGGTGTGGAGCCGGCCCGCAGTATCCCCCAAGACCACGTCGATGTCGTGGGCCTCGGCGTACTCGACGGCGTCGTAGAGCACGGCCGCCGGGTCCGATCCCTGCTCGTGGGCGATATACTCCTTGTCGAGATTGTCGGCGTGTTCGCCGAGCTGCTGGTTCGCACCCGCACGATAGGTGTCGCCGTTCGCGAGCACGGTCGAGAGGCCGCGTTCCTCGAAGTAGCGCGCGAGCTTGGCGATCGTCGTCGTCTTGCCGACGCCGTTGACGCCAGTGAAGACGATCGTCACGGGTTTGTCCGCCTCGGTGATCCGCTGCTCGAAATCGAACTGGCCGACCGAGATGACCTCGCGGAGCGCCTCGGCGAGCGCCTCTTCGACGACCAGGCCCGTGCCCTTCACCTGCGCGCGCGTCGCGCCGGTGAGCTCCTCGCGCAGTCGGTCGAGGATCGCCTCGGTGACGCTCATCTCGACGTCGCTTTCGAGCAGCGCCATCTCCAGCTCGAACAGCGGCTCCTCCAGCTCGGCGGCCTCGATGAGCGACTGGCCGGTGGCGAACAGCTTCGCGCGCGTCCCGATCCCGAGCGAGTCGTCACCCTCGTCTTCGGTCTCGTCGGCCGCTGACGGCGACGGGCGACGAAGCCTGGTTGGTTCGCGTTCGTCCGCAGCCTCGGACTCCGCTTCCATTTCGCCAGCCTCGTCCGCTTCGGCCGTTTCTACTGTCTCGGTCTCGTCATCGTCGACCGACGGTTCGACCGTCCCGGGTTCGACCGCCGTCTCGGACTCGACTGATTCGCTACCGTCCGGTTCACTACTAACCGGTTCGCCACCGACCGACGCGTCGACCGGCGTGTCGGGTTCCGTCGGTGTGTCGGGTTCGTCCGATACGTCGGATTCGGCCGGTGTGTCGGGTTCTACCGACGTTTCGGGCTCCGCTGGCGAAGGATCGGGTGTATCGGGTTCGGCTACCGGATCGGTAGCGTCGCCGGGTTCGGACGTCGCTGCGGTCGATTCGTCGGTCCCGGCGTCAGTATCGGCTGTGGGTTCGGTGTCCCCAACCGTGTCGGCGTCGCTCTCGGGAACGGGTTCGTCGGTTTCGGCCGCTGCTTCCGACTCCTCGACGCCCTCTTCGTCCTCGATATCGGCGGCCGCTTCGTCGATCTCCTCCTCGGCGTCGCGGCGAAAACTGCTGAGTCGGTCTTTGAGTCCGTCGAACATCGCCTACTCGTCGTCCGATTCCTCTCCCAGCCCTCCCATCTGGCCCTGGAGCTGCTGCATCTGCTGCTGTTGGAGCTGCTGGGCCTGCTGTTCGAGCTGGTCGCGCTCGCTCTCGATCTCCGTGATCTCCTCGTCGACCTCGTCGATGCGGTCGTCGAGCGCGTCGCGCTTGCGTTCGAGCGTCTCGATCGCCCCCTCCTCGTCGCGTTCGGCCGCGTAGCCACCGCCGAGGCTCACGACTGTCTCGTCGACGTCCTGAACTTCTGCACGGACGTAGGCATCGCCGCCGAGGGGCACCTGCACCGTCGCGCCGCTGTCGAGGTTTTCGAGTGCCTCAGTCGCCTCGTCGATCTCCCGCTGTTCCTCGCGGAACCCCTCGATCTCGTCCTCCATCGCCTCCTTCTGGCGTTCGAGAGCATCGAGCTCCTGCGAGAGCTGTTCGAGCTGACCGCCACCACCGCCGCCGCCACCCAGACTCATCGGCCTGCCTCCGTGCGGTACACTCGACTATGCGTCTCGCTGTCAGTGACGAACGTATCCATATCCCCGCTTGGGTGAGCGCGCCGGAAGTATGTTGTCCTCTGTCGGCGCGTCTCAGTCGATGTAGCCGAGCGCGTCCTCGATGCGACCGAGCTCCGGCCCCGTGCACTCCTCGCCGGCGACGTAGCCCGCCGCGTTCGCGAGCAGTCCCGAGCCGACGAGCGGCGCACCGTAGTTCACGGTCCCGATGTCCGCCGGTACGCCGAGCAGCTCCTCCAGGAAGTCGAGCTCCTCGTCGGTCGCCTGCGGGTGACAGAGCACGCCTCGATCGGTGGCGACCGCCGCCGTTCCCACGGTACGGACGCCCGCGAGCATCCCCTGCTCGACCGGCACGTCGAGATGGTCGCCGACCGCCTCGACGGCCTCGTCGGGGAGGTCGGGATGGACGTAGGCACCCTCGTCGTTTGCCAGCACGACGTTGCCGGCGGCGTTGATCCGGCCGGGCAGCGTCGCGACCGGCAGGTCGACGACGTCGGCGATGCGCTCGCGCTCGGTCGACGTGATGCGATCGGTCGCGAGCAGCCCGTTCGCGTTGCCGGCGACGAGCGCGCCAACGGTGCCGGAGCCGGCGATAGTCGTCTTCACGGCAGGCACGTCGAGCTCGTCGGTGAGTTCGTCGAGGAACGATTCCTCGATGTCGGGTCTGACGAGCAAGCAGTGGTCGGTCGCACGGGCGAAGACGCCGACGTACGAAGAACCTGAAAAGGCCGCGCGGAGCACGTTATTCGGCGTGCTCGGCTTCGACGACGCGCTCGCCCTCCTCCTCGAAGCGGGCGGCGCGTACGCGAAGCTTGCTCGGCGGGTTCGAGCGCCCGCGTGCCCAGACCGCCTCGTTAATCGAGGGGTCAAGGCGCACGGTGTCGGGGTCGGCCTTGAAGTGCTGAGCGAGATGATCGCGGATGAGCGTCATCGCTCTGTCGGCACTTTCGTGATTCGCGCCCGCCTTCACCTTGCGGAGCGGCACAGTGACAACGCGCTCCTCGAAGTCCTCGGCGCTCATTCGTCCGTGTCGCTCCGCCGCCAGTTGCGCCGTTTGGGGTTGCGCATCGTGTCGCGGTCGGTTTTCATGATGACCCACGCCGGCACGCGGGAGTTCTGTCGCTCGAGTTTCCCGAGGCGTTTCTTCTTCGCCTTCGAGTTCTTGCTCATGATGGACTCGTTTCCGCCGCGGCGCTTAAATCCTTGTCCTTCTGTCCGCCCATCGGTCACAACGCGAACCGCTCGACGGTGGTGTAGTCGGCTCCATCGTCCGTGAGAACGCTCTCTGTCAGTTCGACCGCTGCGATCTCACGAGTCCCGACCGTGGGATCGTCCTCGCGGAGCACGCGCTGGACGTGCTCTTTCCCGCCGGCGTGATCCATCCGCGCGATCGTCGCGTGCGGCGTGAACGCGTGGGCTTCCGGGTCGAAGCCCATCTCGGTGGTTCGCCCCTCGATCGCCTCGTGCAGCCGGGTCAGTTCGTCGCCACCCTCCCGGACGCCGATCCAGAGCACGCGGATGTACTCATCACTCGGGAACGCGCCGAGTCCGCCGAACTCCGCAGTGAAGGGATCGATGCCCGCCTCGTCGATCGCCGTTTCGAGCGCGTCGGTGAGGGCCGGGACGCGCTCGTCGTCCACGTCGCCGAGAAATTTCAGCGTGACGTGGACGTTTGCCGGATCGGTACGTCTGACCCCGCTCGCGTCGGCGAATCGGTCCTGAATGCGCTCGATTTCGGTGTCGAACCCCGCGAGATCGACGCTGACGAACAGGCGCATGATGGGACGAGGAGGCCACAGGCCTTAATCACGGTCGTCACATAGGGTGGCCATGACCGACGACGACCCGCGCGATCCCGACGGGGGCCGCGACCGGGACCATCCCTTCTCCGAGGGTGAGGGGTTCGACGATCCCGAGGGGTTCGACCTCGATCCGCCCGAACTCTCCGTCGACCCGAGCGAGGTCGACCCGATCGACTCGCGCGTCCTGACCGATCTGCTCGACGAGCGCCAGCTCGGCACCGAGAGCGTCGACGTCGAGGAGCTCGTCGACGTGGGGCTGAGCTACATCGAGATCAACCGGTACGAACAGGCCACCGAGACGTTCGAGCGCGCCGCCCAGTTCGCCGAAGACGAACGTGTCGAACAGGAGGCCCGGGTGAACAAGGGCGCGGCCCACGCCGAACTGGAGGAGTACGACGCCGCCATCGGGGCCTACCGCGAGGCGCTCGACATCGACGCCGATGCCGACCACACCGCCAGCGCCGAGACGAACCTGGCGTACGCGCTCTGGGAAAGCGGGCGCAGCGAGCAGGCGCTCGAACACGCCGAACGCGCCGTCGAACGGGACCAGCGCTTCGGACAGGGCTGGTACAACCGTGGCTTCTTCCTGCTCGAACGCGGGCTCGCCGAGGACGCGCTCGACAGCTTCGACAACGCGCTCCGGCTTGGCTTCCGCAACGCCGAGGTGCTGGAGGAGAAAGCCCGCGCGCTCGAAGAGGTCGGTGAGGACGAGCGCGCCGAAGAGGTCGCCGAGGAGGCCAGAGAGCTGCGCGAAGAGGCCGAGGAGGAACTCGTCCGTGATCGTCAACGAGCGCGAAACAGCTGAAGGGCGGCTCGTCGCCGTCTGTGACGACGACGTGCTCGGTGAGAGCTTCGAGAACGACGGCGTGACCTTCGAGGTCACCGAGGAGTTCTACGACGGCGAACCCGCCGACGAGGAGCGCGTCGTGGCGAGTCTCGCGCGTGCTCGCGTTGCGAACATCGTCGGCTCTCGGTCCGTGGATCTCGCGGTCGAACACGGCTTCGTCGAGGAGACGAACGTCCTCGACGTGGGCGGGACGACCCACGCCCAGCTCGTACGGCTCGGCTGAGCTACTCGTCGATCAGGTGGCCGAAATGTTCGATCGGCACGCCCTCCATCGTCGTCATGTCGAGTCCGTGGCGCTCGGCGGCCAGCGAGAGCTCGAACACCGTATCGCGGTCGGGAGCCTCGAAGACCAGCAGGAAGTCGAACCGGCCGAGCAGCGCGTAGGTGTCGATCATCTCGGCGTCGAGCTGCTCGACTTCGAGGTTGATGTCGCCCCACAGCGAAGCGAGCTCCTGAAGGTCCTGAAACTCCGCTCCGTCGGCTTCGACCAGCGATAGCCACGTCTGCATGAGAGCGTTCGGCGGGCGCGCAGTAAAGGGATTTCGGCCGTCGATCCGAGCCCGGCCCGCTTGCTTGTGCCGGCCGTGCTCGTATCCGCGTCGCGCCGCAGGAGTTCGCATGAGCTACTCGTCGACCATCGGCTGGTCGCTGTTCACCTCCGGCGTGGTCACGCTGCTGTTGAAGCTCGCGCCGTACGACTCGCTCTACTGGGGGATCGGACTGCTCGTCGTGGGGTTGCTCGTGATGTCGCGGCGACTCTGACGAACGAACCCCGGGCTTTCAGACGAGCCGTTCGTCCTCCCAGCCGCAGCTACACTTGGTTCGTGCGACGAGCACGCGACGACCGTCGGTACAGTTCGTATCGGTCGCCGTCGAGAGGTCGTGACGTTCCCCGTCGTCGGCCTCCGGACACCGCCGCACGAGCGGATCGAGCGACGGCGTCTGCTCGAAGCGAAGCTCCCCAGCCCCGTATGGCTCCCTGGCATCACGCACCATACAAACGGTAGATGGGGCCGCGCCCACTACACTCTTTCCGTTCGCCAGTGACACGATCGCCACGTCTGACCGGGCCACCGAGCCGATCGATCACGACGACGAGCGTGTGAGTACGCGCCCACCGGCAGGACTCGGCGATGATTGGGAGATCGTCGAGCGGTCGACTGACCGAAGGAGTGTTGGCCGTTCAGTTCCTACACGTCGCCAATGAGCACTCGATCCGAGGAGCCGCTCGATATCGGGCGCATCAGGGACGAGTTCCCGATCCTCGAACGCGACGTCGGCGACGGTCAGCGCGTCGTCTATCTCGACAACGCCGCCACGAGCCAGACACCCGACCGCGTCGTCGACGCGATGAGCGACTACTACCGGGGGACGAACGCGAACGTCCACCGGGGCATCCACCACCTGAGCCAGGAGGCCTCGCTGGCCTACGAGAACGCCCACGACCGGCTCGCCGAGTTCGTCGGGGCTTCGGGCGGTCGCGAGGAGATGGTCTTCACGAAGAACACGACCGAGGGGCTGAACCTCGTGGCCTACGGCTGGGGACTGCGCGAGCTCAAACCCGGCGACGAGGTCGTGCTCACGGAGATGGAACACCACTCCTCGCTGGTCACGTGGCAGCAGATCGCCAAACGGACAGGGGCCGACGTGAAATTTATCGAGGTCGACGAGGCGGGCCGCCTCGACATGGAGCACGCACGCGAGATCATCGGTCCGAACACCGAGATGGTCTCCGTGGCACACGTCTCGAACACGCTTGGAACCGTCAACCCCATCGCCGATCTCGCCGATCTCGCCCACGAGCACGACAGCTTCATCTTCGCCGACGGCGCACAGGCCGTCCCCCACCACTCCGTCGACGTCGAGGAGCTGGGCGTGGATTTCTACGCCTTCTCGGGCCACAAGATGTGCGGACCGACGGGCATCGGCGGGCTCTACGGCAAGAAGGAGCTGCTGGCGGCGATGGAGCCGTTCATGTACGGCGGCGGGATGGTCCGCAAGGTCGAGTTCGACCGCACGACGTGGGCGGACGTGCCCGAGAAGTTCGAGGCCGGCACGCCGCCGATCGCCGAGGGGATCGCGCTCGCCGAAGCCGCCGACTACCTCGACGACGTCGGTCTCGACCGTATCGAACACCACGAGCGCGAACTCGTCGAATACGCGATGGATCGGTTGGAGTCGTTCGACGACATCGAGATCTACGGGCCGCCGGCCGACGAGCGCGCGGGGCTCGTCTCGTTCAATCTCGACGGCGTCCACGCCCACGACCTCGCGAGCATCATGAACGACCACGCCGTGGCGATCCGGCCGGGCGATCACTGTACGCAGCCGCTGCACGACGTCCTGGGCACGGCAGCCTCGGCACGCGCGTCGTTCTATCTCTACAACACGAAAGACGAGGTCGACGAGCTGATCGCCGCCATCGACGAGGCGCGCGAGCTGTTCGCCTGAGTTGCCGAGTTCGTTGCGTTTGGCAAGGGCTATGTGAGTGCCGCACCGAACGACTGTATCGTGATATCGACCACTGCGTTCGCGGCTCGATACGGCGAACAGTCACGGGAGGCGACCCGCTGATGGGACGACTCGAAACACTCGGGCGTGCGCTGTTCGGCGGCGTACTCGCCTACACGGCGATCGACAACCTGCGCGACATCGAGGGGATGAGCGCCTACGCCGATTCGAAAGGCGTGCCGGCGGCCGATCGCCTCGTGCCGCTGTCGAGCGTCATGCTCCTGTTCGGCGGCATCGCCACCGTTCTCGGGCGCGCGCCGCGTCTCGCGGGCGGTGCGATCGCGGCGTTTCTCGTCGGCGTGACGCCGACGATGCACGATTTCTGGAACAAGGACGAGGAAGAGCGCGATAGCCAGCTGATCCACTTCCTGAAGAACACCGCGATGCTCGGCGGCGCGCTCTTCTTCCTCGGGAGCGGCCCCGAGGAGAACTGAGTCGTTTTTAGTCGGAATATTTCGGTTCGCGGCGCTCGGCGCGTTCGAGCGCTCGCTCGATCACTGCGCGCACGTCGCCGTGGAACTCGTCGCCGTGACCGGCGTACATCCGTTCGACGCCCTCGGGCAGTCGGTCGAGGATCCGTTCGATGCTCTCGATGAGCACGTCTCTGGACTGGCCAGCCATGTCCGTGCGGCCGAAGCTACCGTCGTCGAACGCACCGTCGTCGTGAACCACGGCGTCTCCGGAGAAGATCGTGTGCTCGGAGACCAGCGAGACGTGGTCGTCGGCATGGCCCGGCGTGTGGATTACCTCAAACCGTTCGTCACCGATGGCGACGGTATCGCCGTCGGCGATCTCTTCGGTGCGCCGCGGATGATCACCGTAGGCGAGCAGATCGGCGTCGAAGCGGTCGAGCACGGCATCGAGTTCGCCGACGTGATCGCCGTGCTGGTGCGTGAGGACGACCGCATCGATCTCGTCGGTGTGCTCGGCGACGACGTCCTCGACGCCGGCCATCGTTCCGGCGTCGACCAACACTGTTCGCTCGCCCGTGACGAGATAGACGTTCGCCGTGAACGTCTCTGCGCCCTTCGTGACGGTGTGGACGGCCATGCCGATCGTGGGGGAGCGAGCGTTTTGAGGCTGCCGAAAAACGACTGAAAGCTGACAAACGATTTTTCCGTTGCCTTCCCGTAGTCCACGTATGGGCTTTGGGAGCTACGATGAATCCGAACAGGGGAATCAGGAGTACGACACCGACTTCGAGGACGACGAAGACGGGCTCAAAACCGAGGAGGAGGCGCACGCGGGCGAGGTGAACTTCGAGTTCAGCGCCTCGAACGACGAGCTACTCGACAAACTCGAGGACATCAAAGAGGAGTGAAGGCCGGGACGCGCGCGCTCGGGATCGCCGAATCCTACCGGGGCGAGCGCGGCCGGAGCACGCTCGCTGGCGCGGTCGTCCGGGCCAGCCGCGTCGTCGACGGGTTCGTCGTCGGCTCCTGTACCATCGGCGGCACCGACGCCACCGAGACCATCGTCGATCTCCACGACCGCCTCGACCGTGCGGACGTGAATTATCTCTTCGTCTCGGGCATCGCGCCCGCGTGGTACAACGTTCTCGACCTCCAGCGTCTCCACGACGCGACCGGGATACCCGTGCTCTCGATCTCCTTCGAGGAGAGTCCGGGTCTGGAGCCGGCGCTGCGGGAGGAATTTTCCGGCGACGCGCTCGCGACCCGGCTCGACACGTATCGTGCACAGCCGCCGCGTCGTCGATACTCGGTCAACGACGAGACGCTGTTCGTCAGAAGCATCGGTATCGACGACGAGGAGGCCGCCAGAGTGGTCCGCGAGTTCACGCCCGAAGGTGGACGGCCCGAGCCGCTACGGGTCGCCCGGCTGGCCGCCCGTGCCGCCGATTCCTGGACGACTGACGAATCGAAGACGGGTAGCGACGGCTGATTCGGACTGATTCTCGTCCCTATCTCTCTCTCTCTCTCTCTCGAAACCGCGCGAAAACCGCGAATGCTGACGACAATGAGAGACCGCAACCGCCCCGCACCGCCCACATACCTCCCCAACCGATTCGCTCGTTCGTTTCACTCACTCGCTCATCCCTCGCACGCCGATCCGGTTCGGTGCTCGCTGGCGAGCACCGAACGCGAGCGCGCGCCGACCGCAGTCGAAACGGAGGGGATGCCAAAGCCGGACGGTTAAGACCTGTCGTGCCCCACGTCGCGTGTGAGCAAAACGGGCCATATGGACGGGCTGGAGGTCGATTCTTGCGAGCGCTGTCCCGCACTCTGCGAGTCGCGGAGCCGCATCGTCAACGGCGACGGACCGGACGACGCCGAACTGCTGTTCGTCGGCGAGGGGCCGGGTGAGAACGAGGACGAGACCGGCGAGCCGTTCATCGGTCGGAGCGGGACCGTCCTCGACGACGCGCTGCGCGACGCCGGGCTCGGCCGCGAGGACATCCGCATCACCAACTGCGTGCGTTGTCATCCGCCGGACAACCGCGATCCCCACACCGACGAACTCGCGAACTGTCGGGAGTTCTTGGAACAGGAGATCGCGACCGTCGGTCCCGAACTCGTCGTCACGCTCGGGAAGGTGCCAACCGAACACCTCCTCGGACGCGACGCGCGCGTGACGGAAGAGGCGGGCTCCATCGAGGAGGCCCGTATCGACGGAACACCACAGCGAGTGCTCGTCTGCGTCCACCCGGCGGCGACGCTCTACGACGCCTCGCAGAAGGAAACCTTCACCGAGACGATCGCCACGGCCGCCGGTGTCATCGGCGCGGGCGAGGGCGATGGCCAGTCGCGTCTCGGCGGGTTCTGATCGCGACTATCGCACACCACCGATCACGAGCTGAGACACCGAAACGGATGAATTCGGGGCCGCTGCGCGACAGTGGATCGGTGCGATTGTCGCGATACCAAACCGCTTTGCCAGCGCGGTGCGTGCGGCTCGTATGAGCACGGGACACGCCCAGCAGACGACGGCGTCGGTGGCCGTCGTCGATTACGGGCTCGGCAACCTCCGGAGCGTGACGCGGGGCCTCGAACGCGCCGGGGCCAGTGTGGACGTTTCCGACGATCCGGCGGAGTTCACCACCGCCGACGGCATCGTTCTCCCGGGGGTCGGCGCGTTCCGCGAGGGCGTCGAGAACGCCGGCCCATATCGTGAGGCACTGCTGGAGGCGGCGGCCGACGGCACGCCGGTGTTCGGCATCTGTCTCGGCATGCAGATGCTGCTGACCACGAGCGAGGAGGCCGACCGCGCCGGCGAGGGCGAGGTCGAGGGGCTCGATCTGATCCCCGGTCGCAACCGGCGGTTCACCGGCGATATGAAAGTCCCCCACATGGGCTGGAACGAACTCGCTGTCGAACGCGACCACCCGCTCGTCGACGGTGTAAATGGAGAGTACGCCTACTTCGTCCACTCCTACTACGCGGCACCCGACGACGAGGGCGCGACCGTCGCCAGCACCGAGTACGGGACGCGGTTCCCGAGCATCGTCGCCGACGAGTCGGGCACCGTCTTCGGCACGCAGTTCCACCCCGAGAAGAGCGGCGAGACCGGCCTGCGAATCCTGCGGAACTTCGTGACGCTCTGTGACGAGTAGCCGGCCAGTCGCGTAGAAAGTCCTTTGCGAACGGCGCGAGCAGGGCTGACATGGCAGAAAGCAGATCCGTCGTCATCGCCGCCCTCGTCGCCAACGGGGCCATCGCCGTGCTGAAGTTCCTCGGCTTTCTCCTCACCGGCAGCGCCGCGATGCTGTCCGAGACCTACCACTCGATCTCCGATACGGGCAACCAGATCTTCCTGCTCATCGGGATCCGGTACGGGAAGAAGGAGGCCAACCGCGAACACCCGTTCGGCTACGGGAAGGCACAGTTCTTCTATAGCTTCCTCGTCTCGGTGCTCCTCTTCGGCATCGCGGGCTGGGAGAGCGCGAAACACGGCTACGACGCGATCGTCCATCCCCACCCGCCGGGCACGGGTGCGGTCAGCCTGCTGGGAGTGACCTTTCCCGGCGTCTGGATCAACTACGCGGTGCTCATCGGTGCGATCGCCTTCGAGAGCTACGCGCTGAAGAAAGCCTACACGGCGATGCGCCGCCAGATCGACGACCACGGCTGGAGCGGCTTTCGCGAGGCGTTCCGGAAGACGAGCGACGTGACCACGCTGACGGCGCTGACCGAGGACACCATCGCGATATGCGGTGCGGGACTGGCGCTGTTCGGGGTGTTCCTCAGTCGGGTCACGGGCAACCCGCTCTACGACGCGGTCGCCGCCCTGCTCATCGGTCTGCTCCTGATGGGCTTCGCGGTCGCGCTCGCGTGGGAGAACAAGCGCCTCCTACTCGGTGAGAGCCTGCCGGCTACCGAGGAGCGCGAACTGCGCGAACTCGTCGCCAATTGGAGCGGCGTCGATACCGTCGTCGATTTCCGGACCGTCTACTTCGGCCCCGAGGAGGTCATCGTGACCGGCGACGTCGAGTTCGATCCGCGCTTCGAAACCACGTCGATCGACGAGCGGATCACCGAGATCGAGGACGCGCTCGTGGAAACCAACCCACAGGTGCAGAAGGTCTATATCGAGCCCGAGGTGTAGGCACACCGCGCGAGATCACTTCCGCCCCGGTACGCAAATCCTTATGCCCGAAGGCGCGCCAGTTTTCACTACTGTGGCCGCCGACGCGTCCCCCCTCCGGTTCTTTCCCTACGAGTCGCCGTACGAGAACCAGCGCGAGGCGATCGAACGCATCCACGACGCGCTCGGGGAGAGGACGGACGTCCTCTTCGAGGGTGCCTGCGGCACGGGCAAGACGCTCTCGGCGCTCGTGCCCGCCCTGGAGTTCGCCCGCGAGGAGGACAAAACCGTCGTGATCACGACGAACGTCCACCAGCAGATGCGCCAGTTCATCGAGGACGCCCGCGCCATCAACGACCGCGAACCGCTCCGCGCGACGGTGTTCAAGGGGAAATCCTCGATGTGTCATATCGACGTCGACTACGAGGAGTGTCAGGTGCTGCGCGACAGCACGAAGGACCTCGTGGATGCTGAGGAGGATCTCGACGATCTCGAAGCGCGCGAGGAGGATCTCCTCGACGCGAGTCAGTCGGGCGACGCCGACGCGACCGAAGCGCGCAGCGCGGTGATGGACGAACTCGAAAACGTCGAGAGCGAGGTCGAGGAGCTGCGCGAGGAGTCGATCTGCGAGCACTACTACAACAACCTCACCGTCGACACCGAGGCGTTCTACGCGTGGCTCGCCAGCGACGTGCGCACGCCGGAGGAGATCTACGAGTACGCAGAACAGGAGAACCTCTGTGGCTACGAGCTCCTCAAGGACGGAATGGAGGAGATGGATCTCGTGGTCTGCAACTACCACCATCTGCTCGATCCCGTGATCCGCGAGCAGTTCTTCCGGTGGCTCGGGCGCGACCCCGAGGACGTCATCGCCGTGTTCGACGAGGCCCACAACGTCGAGAGCGCGGCGCGCGAACACGCCACCCGGACCCTGACCGAGACGACTCTCGATAGCGCGCTCGCCGAGTGCGACGACAGCGACGATCCGCGGGCTCCGCAGGCGAGAAACGTCGTGAGCGCCTTCCGGAAGGCGCTCGTTTCGACCTACGACGAGGAACTGGGCTTCGGCGAGCGCGAACACGTCGGCGAGGACTGGGAGGATCTGGAGATCGCCAATAGCGAGGGGCGCGACGATCTCACGCTCGCCTTTCTCGATGCCTACACCGGCCAGGGTATCGAGGGTGACGTCGAGGCGGCGCTCGCGCTCGGAGCAGCCCTCGATCGGGAGTACGACCGGAAATACCGCAACGGCGAGACGCAGGTCCGCAAGGAGTGCCAGACCCTTCAAACAGCTCGGTTCGTCGAATCGTGGCTCGAAGACGGGGCATCCGGTGGTCGTCATCCCGTGATCTCGGTGCGCGAGGGGCCGGATGGAGTATACGGTCGTGCGGAATCCTTTGCCTCGATCCCGCGCGACGTGACCGAGCCGCTCTTCGAGAACCTCCACGCGAGCGTGCTGATGAGCGCGACGCTGCGGCCGTTCGACGTCGTGACCGACGTGCTCGGGCTGGAAGAACCGGAGACGATGGCCTACGGGCTGACGTTTCCTGAGGAGCGCCGCCGGACCTTCGCCGTGGACACGCCGGCGCTGTTCGCCAGCGAGCGCGACAGCAGGGACGTCCAGCGAACGATCACCGACACGCTCGACGACGCGATCCGGTTCACGCCGGGCAACACGCTCCTCTTCTTCCCGAGCTATAGCGAGGCCGAGCGCTATCACGACCGCGTCGCCGCCGCGACGAACGCGACGACGTATCTCGACGAACCGGGCGAGGCCGTCGAGTCGCTGCGCGAGCACTTCGCCGCCGGCGAGCACGGCGCGCTCTTCACATCGCTGTGGGGTACGCTCGCCGAGGGCGTGAGTTTCGACGGCGACGACGCCCACACCGTCGTCGTGGTTGGCGTTCCCTATCCGCATCTCGACGACCGGCTCGAAGCCGTCGAGGACGCCTACGACGCCGCCTACGGCGCTGGCTGGCAGTACGCCGTCGAGATCCCCACCATCCGCAAGACGCGGCAGGCGCTCGGGCGCGTGCTGCGCTCGCCCGAGGAGATCGGCGTGCGTGCGCTGCTCGACGCGCGCTACACCGAACGCGGCCGGCAGGAGATGGGCAAATACGGCGTCCGCGAGACGTTCCCCGAGGAGGAGCGCGCCGAACTGCTCGACGTCGCGCCGGAGAAGCTCAAGTTCGCCATGCTCAACTTCTACTCCGATCACGCGGCCTACGACGGCGATTCGCCGACGCCCTGAGCGAATCGACGAGATTGGCCTCTGGTTTTCGAGTACGATCGTCCTGAGCGACGGATCGATCAGCAACAGATTTATTATGGTGTGTAAAATACGCTTTACTGTAAAGCGAGCTTTACGGAACGTTCGCTTTACACACGAACCATGACACAAACCGAAACAACCGGACGGAGGCGCTTCACGAAGAGACGCCGCTATCGCCGCGTGATGTGGGGTTTCGTTTTTGGCGGCGTCGCCATCGCTCTCGCACTCAGATCGCTCGGCTACCCGTTCATCGGCGAAGCGGTGTACTGGATCGGAGCTATCGGGTTTCTCGCCGTCTGGCGCGGTACATCGCTCACGCTGTTCGATGAGCGCGATAAGTCACTCGAACAGCGCGCAGCGGCAACGACACTGGCCCTGTCCGCGCCAATATTGGTCGTCGGCGCATCCGCTGCCAGAATACTCACGTGGGCCGACATCTACACCGTGCCGACAGTGGTGTGGGGTGCGCTGTACGGCTACGTCGCGCTGTTCGTGACGTTTGGAGTCGTCATCACGTGGCTTCGGTATCGCAGATGAAAAACAACGTTCGGCGGCATCGGGATGGTGCAGGCATGAGCCAAGCCGACCTCGCGGCGGCCGTCGACGTCACTCGCCAGACGATCAACGCGGTCGAGCGCGAACGCTACGAGCCATCGATCGAACTGGCGTTCAAACTGGCCGCCTATTTCGATTGCCGGATCGAGGACCTGTTCGATCCCGAGCTGAACGGAGTCGGGACGGACCGCGACGACTGAAGTCCCGTCTCGGTGGGTCGATCACTCGACAGGGGGCCGACCCGATCGATGCCGTGGCGAACTGAAGGTTTTTGCCGCCGCCGCGCGAGTGGATGGATATGAACTACCGGGAACTCGACGGGGGGCGCGAGTTCGTCGCCGGGCTGGACCACGGCGCGGACTGGCGCGCGGAGATCGAAGCGCTCGCGACCGACGCGGGCGTCGACGCGGGTTTTTTCGTCGCACTCGGCGCGGTGCAGGACGTCGAACTGTTCTTCTACGATCAGGGTAGGCAGGAGTACGATTCGATCGCGTTCGACGAACCGCTCGAAGTCGCCGCCTGCGTCGGTAACGTCTCGTGGCTCGACGGCGATCGGTTCGCCCACACCCACGCGGTCTGCTCGCGCGCGGACGGCTCGACCGTGGCGGGCCATCTGGATTCGGGCACAGTGTTCGCCGGCGAGGTGTATCTCCGGGAGTTCGACGCCCATCTCGAACGCGAGCACGACGAGACGACCGATCTCGATCTCTGGCCGCTCTGATGAGAGCGGACGACGAACGCTACTTCGAGGGGATCGAGGGCCAGCTCGACGAGGCCATCGCGATCGCCGAGGAAGCACGCGGGAAGGGTGGCGACCCGACCCCCGAAATCGAGATTCCAGTCGCCAAGGACATGGCCGACCGCGTGGAGAACATTTTGGGGATCGAGGGCGTCGCCGAGCGCGTACGCGAGTTGGAGGGCGAGATGAGCCGGGAGGAGGCTGCCCTCGAACTCGCGGCGGATTTCGCCGAGGGTCGGGTCGGCGACTACGAGACACAGGCCGGCACGATCGAGGGCGCGGTCCGGACGGCGGTCGCACTGCTCACCGAGGGTGTCGTCGCCGCGCCGATCGAGGGGATCGACCGGGTCGAGCTCGCGGACAACCCCGATGGAACACAGTTCGTCCGCGTCTTTTATGCGGGACCGATCCGCTCGGCCGGCGGCACCGCTCAAGCCCTCTCGGTGCTCGTCGCCGACTACACGCGCTCGTTACTCGGACTCGGTGGCTATCAGCCCCGCGACGAGGAGGTCGAGCGCTACGCCGAGGAGGTCGATCTCTACGATTCGGAGACCGGGCTCCAGTATTCGCCAAAGGACGCCGAGACGAAGTTCATCGCCCGCCACTCGCCCGTGATGCTCGACGGTGAGGCCACCGGTCAGGAGGAGGTTTCTGGCTTTCGCGATCTCGAACGGGTGGGGACGAACAGCGCGAGAGGGGGGATGTGTCTCGTGCTCGGCGAGGGGATCGCCCAGAAGGCACCGAAAATCGAGCGCTACACCAGCGAGCTGGACGAGGTCGACTGGCCGTGGCTCGACGACCTGATCGCGGGGACGATCGGCGGTGCCGATGACGAGGAGGCCGACGAATTGGACGGCGAGGACGAATCGGACGAATCGGCCGAGGAAGCGATCGAGGAGACAGACGACGAGCCGGCGGGACCGCTCCGGCCCGACCCCTCCGAGAAGTTCCTCCGGGACCTCATCGCCGGCCGGCCGGTCTTCGGTCATCCGAGCGAGGCCGGCGGATTTCGCCTGCGTTACGGCCGTGCGCGGAATCACGGCTTCGCGACTGCGGGCGTCCATCCGGCGACGATGCATCTCGTCGACGACTTCCTCGCGACCGGCACCCAGCTCAAGACCGAACGACCGGGGAAAGCCGCCGGCGTCGTCCCCGTCGATTCGATCGAGGGGCCCACGGTCAGGCTGGCGAACGGCGACGTCCGGCGCATCGACGACCCGGCGGAGGCGCTCGAACTCCGCAACGGGGTGGAGGCGATCATCGATCTCGGCGAATATCTCGTCAACTACGGTGAGTTCGTCGAGAACAACCACCCTCTGGCACCGGCCTCCTACACCTACGACTGGTGGATCCAAGAGTTCGAGGCCACCACCGCGGACGTGCGCGCGCTCGCCGACTCGACGCGCGTCGATCTCGAACAGCCCACATCCGCGGAGGCGATCGAGTGGGCCATCGAGTACGACGCGCCGTTGCATCCCGACTACACCTACTGCTGGCACGATATCTCCGTCGACGAGTTCACGACGCTCCGCGAGGCGGTCGCGGCCGGCGAGTTCGTCGACGGCAGACTGGCGCTCGAACCCCGTCCTGCGGTCCGCGAGGCACTCGAAGCACTCCTCATTCCCCACACACAGGCCGGCGATGCGCTCAGGATCCCCGACCCGATGCCGTTCGTTCGCTCGCTCGGGTTCGACGAGTCGCTCGACGGTACGGCGGACGAGCCCTCGGAGGCGGCACGCGAGTGGCCCAACGCGATGGAGGCAGTTCGTGAGGCCGCGCCCTTCGCCCTTCGCGAGCGCGCGCCGACGCGCATCGGCGGGCGGATGGGCAGACCGGAGAAATCGGAGACGCGTGAGCTCTCGCCGGCGGTCCACACGCTCTTTCCGATCGGCGAGGCCGGCGGCAACCAGCGCGACATGAGCAAGGCGACCGAGTACGTCCACGACGACGGCGGCGAGCGCGGCGTCGTCCCCGTCGAGATCGGCCGTCGGGAGTGCGTCGACTGCGGCGAGCGGAGCTACGAAACGCGCTGTCCGGACTGTGGTGCGCCGACCGAACCGCGCTATGAGTGTCCCGACTGCGAGATCGCGGTCGAACCCGACGAATCCGGACAGGTGGAGTGTCCCCGGTGTGGCGGCGAGGCGTGGCCGACCGAGTGGCAAGCAGTGAACCTCCGCGAGGAGTACCAGGACGCGCTGGACGCGGTCGGCGAGCGCGAGAGCGCCTTCGACATCATGAAGGGCGTGAAGGGGCTGACCTCGGAGCTGAAAACCCCCGAACCGATGGAGAAAGGCGTTCTCCGGGCGAAACACGGCGTCTCGACGTTCAAGGACGGCACAGTCAGGTACGACATGACCGACCTGCCCGTGACGAGCGTGAGACCGGCGGAACTCGACGTCTCGGTCGAGCAGTTCCGCGAGCTCGGCTACCACGAGGACATGAACGGCGACCCGCTGCGCCACGACGACCAGCTCGTCGAGCTCAAGGTCCAGGACGTCGTGCTCTCGAACGGCGCGGCCGAGCATATGCTCAAGACGGCCGACTTCGTCGACGACCTGCTCGAAAGCTACTACGGACTGGAGTCGTTCTACGAACTCGACGATCGGGACGACCTCGTCGGCGAACTCGTCTTCGGGATGGCCCCGCACACCTCGGCGGCGGTCGTCGGTCGCGTGATCGGCTTCACGAGCGCCGCCGTCGGCTACGCACACCCGTATTTCCATGCGTCGAAAAGACGCAATTGTGACGGAGATGAAGATTGTGTGATGCTTTTGCTGGACGGGCTACTCAACTTCTCGAAGGCCTACCTGCCCGACAAGCGCGGCGGGCGGATGGACGCGCCGCTGGTGATGTCCTCGCGGATCGACCCGGCCGAGATCGACGACGAGGCCCACAACATGGACGTCGTCGAGTCCTACCCGAAGGAGTTCTACGAGGCGACCCTGGAGATGGCCGATCCCGGGGGCGTCGACATCGAGATCGCCGAGGAGAGCGTCGGCACCGAGGGCGAGTATTCGGGCTTTCGCCACACCCACGATACATCCAATCTCGCGCTCGGGCCGTCGCTGTCGGCGTACAAGACATTGGGGTCGATGACCGAGAAGATGGACGCCCAGCTCGAACTCGCCAGAAAGCTCCGTGCGGTCGACGAAACAGACGTCGCCGAGCGCATCATCGAATACCACTTCCTGCCCGATCTCATCGGCAACCTTCGGGCCTTCTCCCGGCAGGAAACCCGATGTCTCGACTGCGGCACCAAGTACCGCCGGATGCCGCTCACCGGCGAGTGCCGAGAGTGTGGCGGGGACGTGAACCTGACTGTGCACGAGGGCTCGGTGAAGAAGTACATCGGCACCGCCACTCGCGTCGCCGAGGAGTACGGCACTCGTGACTACACGAAACAGCGCCTCGAAGTGCTGGAGCGTACGCTCGAAAGCGTGTTCGAGAACGACAAGAACAAACAGAGTGGGATCGCCGATTTCATGTGAAAACGGTGGTGGCGGAGGAGTGCGTACGGACGTGCGTCGTGAGTTCCGCAGCGTTAACCGGCCGGCGGCGGTAGAGACGGCGAAACGATGAGCGACGAACGCACACCCTCGACGATCGAACCGGACCCCGACGAGGAAACGGCGGCAGTCCTTCGGGAGACGGTCGAGGCGTTCGACTGCACGTCGGGGACGCTCCATCGGCGGGACGGCGACGAACTGACGCTCGTCGCGTCGGTCGACATTCCGGAATCCGTGCTCTCACGAATCGAGAGGATCCCGATCGGCAAGGGGATGGCCGGGTTGGCCGCCGAGCGCGCCGAACCGGTCGACGTCTGCAACCTCCAGACCGACGACTCGGGCGTCGCCGAGGAGGGCGCGCGGGCGACCGGGATGGAGGGATCGCTGGCCGCCCCGATCTTCGGGGCCGACGACAGGGTCGAGGGGACGATCGGGATCGCCAAACCCGAACGGTACGAGTTCCGGGCCGACGAACGCGAGGAGTTGATGACCGTCGGGCGGCGAGTCCTCGATCATGACGACGCATAACCCGCCGCTCGGCGCAGAACTCCGTGATCGCCGACGAGCGCACGGCCTCAACCCGACGGAGCTGGCGAGCCACCTCGATACGACGGCGACCGCGATCAGAGCGTGGGAGGAGGGCAACCAGGAGCCGAGCGACGAGCAGGCAGCCGCGCTCGTGGAGCTGTTCGGCGAGAGCGAGCGCTCCGGGTAGTCGAGCGAAGGTGAGTCGGGCGGTGGAATTTATACCGATCGACGACGAACGACTGCCATGAGCCGCGAGTCCACGACGGTCACGGTCGGCACGACCGTCTACACCGAGGAGGGCGAGGAGATCGGTACCGTTCGTGGGTTCGACACGGACGGCTTCTTCGTCACGACCCGCGAGGGCGTCGAATCGCTCTCGGTCGAACACGAGCGGGCGGGCCACGCGCTCGGCGAGGCCGAGCTGATGTGGCGCTGTGGCGAGTGCGGCGAGATGGGGGATCTCAAGGGCGGCATCCCCGACAGCTGTCCCTCGTGCGACGCACCGAAGGAGGAGCTGTACTACTGGACCGAAGACTGACGTGGAGATCCTGATTTTCGGTGCGGGGAGTCTCGGCAGCCTCGTCGGCGGGCTCTGTGCACGCGAGCACAGCGTGACGCTGGTCGGGCGCGACCCGCACATTGCGGCGGTCCGTGAATCGGGGCTCGCCGTCGAGGGGGCCGTTGATTTCGCAACCCATACCGAGGCCAGAACGACGGTCCCCGAGCGGGCCGATCTCGCATTTGTCACCGTGAAATCGTTCGACACGCCCGCTGCCGGGCGCGCGCTCGCCGACTGCGATCCAGAGATAACCTGCTCACTCCAGAACGGTCTCGGCAACGAGGAGTTGCTCGCCGCGCAGCTCGACACCGTGCTCGCCGGCATCTGTACCTACGGTGCGCGATTGGCTTCACCCGGTCGGGTCGAGTGTACCGGCATCGGCGAGATCGCGCTCGGCGCACCCGACGGCGGTTCCTCGGCGGCCGCGGAGCGCGCGGTCGAGGCGCTCCAGTCGGCGGACATCGACGCCGTACACGACGACGGGATGCCGAAGCGACTCTGGCGAAAGCTCGCCGTCAACGCTGGGATCAATCCGACGACCGCGCTCGCTGGGGTGGAAAACGGTGCGCTCGCCGATGGCCCGCTCCACGATGTCGCCAGCGAGGCCGCCCGCGAAGTCGCCCGCGTCGCCAGGGAACAGGGCATCGAACTCGCCGAGGGCGAGGCGGTCGCAGCGCTCGAATCGGTGGTCGAGGCGACCGCGAGGAACACCTCGTCGATGGCGCAGGACGTCGAAGCGGGGACGAAAACCGAGATCGACGCGATCAACGGTGCCGTCGTCGATCGTGCCGAGAGTCGAGTACCAGTGAACCGGACGCTCGCCGCGCTCGTTCGTGCGCGTGAGCGTGGATATCCCGACTGAACGGGCAATACTGGTTCTCAGTCGATGTAGCCCAGATCTTCGAGGCGCTGTTTGGCGTCGTCGCCCATCTCCGAGAGCACTTCTTCACCCTCGACGCTCCCCCAGTCGTCGCGATTTTGCTCGAACTCGGAGAGGGCGCTTTCGAGGTCGGCGATGACCGGGTCCTCGTCGCCGGTGCGATCCGCGAGTTCCTCGGGATCGCTGTCGAGCCGGTAGGCCTCGTCGGCGATGCGCTCGTTGTGGATGTATTTGCCGTCGGGCCGACGGGCGGCACGCATCCGCGAGTAGAACCGCGAGTTCTCGTCGAGCTCGATACCAGCGGCGCTGGCCTTGTTCTCCAATTGGTTGAGCTCCACGACCGGCCGGTGATACTCGACGAAGGCGTTCTCGCCGCCGGCGAACTCGCGGTAGCTCTCGGAGAGCAACGATCGGTCGCGGTCGAGCGGGAGGCCCTTGCCGCGCGCGTCGGCGTGATCGAGCACCGTGTGGTAGAGATCGACGAGTTCGACCTGTTCGTCGCGCCGGCCCGGCTCGAGGTCGGGGTGTTTGACCATGAGCGGGACGTTGACGATCGGGTCGTAGACCCCGAACTCGTGGCCGTAGAGGCCGTGTTCGCCGTGGAGCTCGCCGTGGTCGGCACAGACGATCACGAGCGTATCGTCCCACTCGTCGTTCGCGCGCATCCACTCGAACAGCCGGTGGAGCTGGGCGTCGACGTGGTGGATCTCGGCGTCGTAGAGCCCGCGGATCGAGTTCCACTCGGCCTCGCTAATCGTCCGCGCGCCGCTGTTGTACTCCTTCGAATTCTGACAGACCTGTGTGGAGTCCACACCGGGTGCGAACAGCTCCTTGTGCTCCTCGGGTGGGTGGTAGGGGAGATGGGCGTCCATCAGGTTGATAAAGGAGAAGTAGGGTTCGTCGGTGTCGTCGATGAACTCGATCGTCCGGTCGATGACGGCGGGCGTCTTCGAGTCCGCTCCCTCGCCGCTCGCGAGGAACTCGTGGATCTCGTTGCCGAGGTTGACGAGCCAGTCGGCGGCCTGCCGGAGGCGCTCGTTGTCGTTCATCGTCTTCCAGACGCGCGCGAGCGGCCCCGAGAGCAGGTCGCCGGGCATCACCTCGAAGAAGTTGTCCTGGCTGTCGAACCCGTCGGTGAGATGCGTGTAGGGCGTGATCCAGGCGTTTGAGGAGTAACACGAACTTCGGTGGTCAGTGAGCGACTGAGCAAGCGTCGGGTGGCCTTCGAGATAGGGTTTCTCCTGGGTCGCGTTGTGCTCGCCAGGATAGCGACCGGTGAACATCGAGGCGTGCGAGGGGAGCGTCCACGGGGCCGGGGCGACCGCCTGATCGTAGACGGCGGCTTCCTCGGCGAACGTTTCGAGTCCGGGCGTCGTCTCGCGCTCGTCGTCGTAGACCGAGAGGTGGTCCTTGCGGACCGTGTCCATGACGACGAACAGGACGTTCCGCGCGGGCGTGTCGCTCATACGTTCCCGTGGCGACCGCGACCCTAAATACGCGCGGTTCGCCCCGCTCGGCAGCCAACCGGTCGTCTCCGCCGCAGGCGAGGCGCTTAACCGATCGTGTCGAATACCCCGCCACATGCTGGCCCAGACGGTCGCGGCGACCGAAGTCAATCTGCTCGTCGTCTTCATGATCGCCGCGGGCGTCGGCGTCTTCGTCGCCAAGATCGGCCGCTTTCCATATACGATCGCCCTCCTCCTCGCCGGCTTCGGCATCTCGATCATCCAAGCGCTCACCGGCATCCAGCTGTTCGACATCCAGCTCTCGCACGATCTGATCCTGCTGGTGCTCCTGCCGCCGCTGCTGTTCGAGGGCGCGGCGACGACCGACCTCGAATCGTTCCGCAACAACCTCGTGACGATCCTCACGCTCGCGGTTCCCGGCCTGATACTCGCCGTGCTCGTGCTCGGACTCGTGGGCCAGTTCGCCTTCGGCTTTCCACTGCTGGTCTCGCTGCTGTTCGCCGCGATGATCCTCCCCACCGATCCGGTGAGCGTGCTCGCGCTGTTCGACGAGCTCGGCGCGCCCGAACGGCTCTCGACGCTCGTCGAGGGCGAGAGCCTGCTCAACGACGGCGTCGGCGTCGTCGTCTTCACGGCGCTGTTGACGCTCGTCCAGGAAGCCAGACGGACCGGTACGCCCGTTTCGGAGCTGCTCACGCTGCAGGAGATCGGCTCGACGGGGTTGGACATCCTCGTGACGAGCTTCGGCGGGATGGTCGTCGGCCTGCTCGCGGGCTACGCGGTCTATCGCGTGATGGTCAACCTCGACGAGCACATGACCGAGATCGTCCTCACGCTGATCCTCACCTACGGGAGTTTCCTGCTGGCCGAACACTACCTCCACGTCTCGGGCGTGATCGCCACCGTCGTCGCGGGGCTGTTCATCGGCAACCGCGGCGTCGAGTACGCGATGAGCCCACAGACGAAGCTCTCGATCTTCAACACGCTCGAAACCGCCGCGTTCATCGTCAACACCTTCATCTTCGTCGCCATCGGCGCGACGACGCCGATCCGCCGGCTGGGCGAGTTCGCCGTCCCGATCGCGATCGCCATCGTGCTCGTCATCCTCGCGCGTGCGGTGGTTGTCTATCCGCTCACCGGGCTCGTCAACCGGTTTGCGAGCACCGAGGTGCCCTTCGACTACCAGCACGTCATGGTCTGGGGCGGGCTCCACGGCTCGATCCCGATCGCGCTCGTGCTCGGGCTTCCACCGGGCTTCGAGCTCGGCACCCAGCTCCGGGCGATGGTCTTCGGCGTCGCCGCCTTCAGCCTCGTCGTTCAGGGACTGACGATGCCGCGCCTGCTCAACGGGCTGAGCATCGTCACGCGCTCGGCCGACCAGCAGCTCTACGAACTGCTCAGCGGGCGCGAACGCGCCACCGACGCCGCCCTGGACGCCGCCGATCGCCTCCACAGCCGTGGCGACATCCCGGCCGATGTCTACGAGGACTTCACGACCGAGTACGAAGAGGAGCGTGACGACCTCCGCGAGGCCATCTCACAGCTCATGCGCGAGAACCCCGACCTCCGGCGCGAGGAGCTGCTCGTCGGCGAGCGCCGCCTGCTTCAGCGCGAGAAAAGCGCCGTGCAGGACGCAGTCCAGAACGGCGTCATCAGCGGCGACATCGGCGATCGCCTGCTCGAAGAGGTCGATCTGAAACTCGACCGCGTCGACGACGGCCGGAGCACCGTCGACGAGAGCGAGGAGGCCTACGAGGAGTTCTGGCGCACGCAGGCCGCGGAGTTCGGTCTCGACATCGAACCGAAGGGCAAGGGCGCGGACGACTGACGCGGCGCTCGGTGGCGACAGTAGACACTGAGAGAGATAGCCGGCCGAAAAATCGTCGATCGTTTTCGGATCCTGCGATCGGAACCCGCGGAGTGGCTTAGAACGGGGCCTCTGGGCCTTCGTCGTCCTCGGTCGTCTCGCCGGGGAACGAGGGGCTCATGCCGCCGCCACCGAAGCCGCCGTCGCCCATGTCACCGCCACCCATCCCGGTGTTGGCGTGGACCTGGTTGATCTCGGGGATCTCCTTGACCATCCGACTCTTGATCGCCTGGATCGTCATCGGCGAGATGCCACAGCCCGAGCAGGCACCGCCGAGCGACACGGTCACTTCGCCCGACTCGCGGTCGAGCTCCTGGATCGCCGCGCTGCCGCCGTGCATCTGGATCTGCGGGAAGTTCCGGCGCAGGAAGTTCGAGATCTCCTCGCGCAGGTCGTCGTCGCTGCTCTGACTCTCGGTGCTCATGCTCGTCGGTACGCTCGCACGCTTCTTAGACCTTTGGACTCCCGGCATCGAGGTCGAACACGTTCGCCAGCTCGGTTTCGAGCGTCGTGGTGTATTCGGCGAGCACCGCGTCGAACTTCTCCTCGTCGACGACGATGGCCGTGAGCCGATCGTAGGGCTCGTCGGGGATCGCGATCCGGAACCCCTCGTCCGTGTCGTAGAACGGTTCGCTCTCGTTGAGCACCTGTTGGTCGACGGCGTGGATCAGTTCCGAGTCGTAGCGCTCGCTCATCGACTCGAAGGCGTTGCGGTAGGCGGTCTGGAGCTCGGGGAAGTAGTTCGCGTACTTGTCCTCGAACTGCTCGGGGCTGAACTCGGTCATGCACGGCAAACGTGCGGCACGGACTAAAGCGGGCCGATGGAGATCGGGTTCCGAAACTGGTTTGGATCGTCCACGGCTCGATGAGACATGGACCCACGAGTCCGCGAGCACGCACAGCTGATCGCCGACGCCGTCGATCTCGCGGCCGGCGACGAGTTCCTCATCAAATCCGAGCCGCCGGCCGACGACCTCGTGACCGCCCTCTACGAGGTCGCGGGCGAACGCGGTGCCAATCCGCTCGCGATCCGGACCAATCGCAGCGGCCGGGCGATGCGGGCCTATCTCAACGCCGCCGACGAGAGTGGAGTGGAGTTCGAGACGCCTGCCCACCAGCGCGCGCTCGTCGAGGCCGCCGACTGCCACGCGATCATCCGCGGCCACGAGAACGTCACCGAACTCGGCGACGTCGATCCGGACGTGAACTCGGCCTACGAGAAGGCCCACGGCCCGATCCTCGAAGAGCGCCTCGGCCACCGCTGGACGCTCACCCAGCATCCCACGACGGCGAACGCACAGCTCGCCGAGATGAGCATCGAAGCCTACGAGAACTTCGTCTACGACGCCATCCTGAAGGACTGGAACGAACAGGCCGAGTTCCAGGCCCAGTTGGTCGAAATCCTCGACGACGCCGAGGAGGTCCGAATCGTCTCGGGTGCCTCGACCGACGTCACGATGTCGATCGCGGGCAACCACGCGATCAACGACACCGACAGCCACAACCTGCCCGGCGGCGAGGTGTTCACCGCACCGGTGCCGGATTCCGTCTCGGGCGACGTCCACTTCGACAAACCGGTCTATCGCCGCGGCCGCGAGATCACCGACGTGCGACTCACCTTCGAGGAGGGCGAGGTCGTTTCCCACGAGGCCGAGAAGAACGAGGACCTCCTGACGACGATCCTCGATACCGACGCGGGTGCGCGCCGGCTCGGCGAGCTGGGCATCGGGATGAACCGCGACATCGACCACTTCAGCTACAACATGCTGTTCGACGAGAAGATGGGCGACACGGTGCATATGGCCGTCGGCCGTGCCTACGACGACAACGTCGGCGAGGACAACAAGCAGAACCAGAGCGCACAGCACGTCGATATGATCGTCGACATGAGCGAGGATTCGCGGATCGAAGTCGACGGTGAGGTCGTCCAGCGCGACGGTACGTTCCGGTTCGAGGACGGTTTCGAAGGCTGAGTTAGCTATTCAGGTCAACAAATAATTTTGCAGTCATACGCGAACGTTAACGCCGCTCGGCAACGGTTTCGCGCATCGTTTCGGCCTCGTCGTCCGAGAGAATTCCGGCGATTTCAAGCAACGATCGCTCGCCGGTGACACGCTTGACGACATCCGAGAAACTCTCGTCCTCACGCTTTCGGCTGGCGAGACGTTCGTAGGCCTCGTCGTCCAGCCGGATGGTCTTCGTCCCCATGTGTACACATGCGTGTGTGTCAGCATGAAGCTTTTCGCGAGAACAGCTGTTGGCAGCTATCGATCGAACGCTTCGTCGAGGATTCGTTTCCTGTAATCGTGGTCGACAGCCGCTCGATACACGGCTGGTTCGTGGCTACGATTACGATAGGGTGACGTCTCATATCGGCCGATCTCGTTGAGTGTTGCTTCGATCCATGCCTTCCGGAATAGCGTTTGGCGCGCCCTATGTAGACCATCAGTAACTGCTGGCAGATGGGGTGCGCTTTCTCCCTTGAAATCGTAGTTGCGTGGGACAGACTGCAACAATTCGCCGATATTTTCGTAGTCATCAGGAATGATGAATCGCGTCCAGTTTCCCGTCTTTCCAACGAAACCGAAAACAACTCTGTTCCCGATGATCAGTCTGATCTCGGTTCCTGATGAAGGAACTGAAGTAACCAACTGCTTGTCCTCATCATCCAATCCAGATATCTCGATGAGTTCACGCATCAATTCGAGATGTTCCGCAGCCCACTCGCGGCACGGTGCTTTCGTTAGACGATTTATGAGTCTGTCATAGCCATCTCCTGTTCGTTTTTCAGGACTGGATTTTGCTATCGTAGCGCTAACCCGACGCGATTCCGAGGGAATCGACGTTGCACTGCTCGCGCTTGCGCTGCTCGGGATGGAAGAGGAGGTTTGGATGCGCTCGTCGATGGCATCGAGTTTCGCCGGCGAACTTTCGGTCCACAATCCCTCGAACCACTCGCGTAGCTCCACGATTCGTTCGGGGTCGTCGAACCGAACGCCGAGTTCGTCCCGTCGTCCCAGCCCAGTTCGGGCGAGGTTCGCCGATCCGACGAGCGCGCCGGTTTCACCGATGACAGCCTTCGCGTGGAGGTTCCGAACGTCACGTATTCGCTCGGGGTGGCGTGCGACGAACTCACGGATGGTTTCGCGCTCACTCCTGCGGTAGTTGTCGAGCCACGCCTCCATATCGGTCAACAGCCGCCACGACGCTGTATCGTCGAGAACGCCATCGAGATAGTCAAGCGTGATGTACGGTGACGCGAACAGCACCTCCTCGTCGGCGACGATCTCCCGTATCGCGGCATCGAACGGTGACACACCGCCAGCGGCGCTCTCGTCGGTGTGGTGGACGATTTCCGGCATGCTATCGTGATGAGTCGGTTCTGCAATGTAGCTTCTGCTGCATAGCAGTGTTCTCGCCGGTGAAAGCGAATCAGAACTCCTCGGCGTGCGGGCGGAGATCGAGTTCGAGCGTCCACGCGCACTCGTCCTGTTCGACGAGCTGCCAGTAGTTCGTGGCGATGGCGTCGGGATCGAGGTAGTCGTCGGGATGTTCGACGTCCTGGTCGGGCGGGCGGATGCCGCCGTCGATGACGACGTGAGCGACGTGGATTCCCTGCGGGCCGAGATCGCGGGCCATCGACTCGGCCATCCCGCGGACGGCGAACTTCCCGGCCGAGAAGGCGAGCGCACCCTCGTTGCCGCGAACCGAGGAGGTCGCACCGGTGAAGATCACCGTCCCGCCGTCGTTGTCGAGCATGTCGGAAACGGCCGCCTGTGAGCAGTGGAAACTCCCCTGCGGGCCGATCGCGAGGGCTTCCTCGAACTCCTCGTCCGAGAGGTCCAGCAGTCCCTTCCACGCGCCGCCGCTCGCGTGGTTGACGAGTACGTCGACGGGGCCGAACGCCTCGCGGATCTCTTCGAATCCCGCCGCGACCTGCTCCGCATCGGTGATGTCCGTCCGGATCGCGAGTGCCTCACCGTCCTCGTTCAGTTCGTCGGCGAGCTCCTCGATGAATGCCGAAGAACGTGCGAACAGGCCGACTGCACAGCCCTCCGCGACGAATTTCCGAGCGATCGACGCACCCAGTCCGGGACCGACGCCCGCGATGACGGCCGTTCGTGTCATATCCATCACTCACCATGCAGTCACAAAACTGTTCGGTGGATCGTCGGCAGTGACGGAGCGACGGCAGCGATCGGGATGGCGGGGTAGCAGGGTGGCGGCGAGCGCAACTGACGGTAGCGAGCGAGGCCAACGGCCGAGCGAGCGGGAGTCGTTCATCCACCTAAAGAGCAGAGCGCCTCTGAGCCGTCGTTCACTGTCGACGCGCGAGGATAGGGTTCCCACGGAGTTCGAGCGAGCGCCGGAAGCGCAAGCGAAGACCCCGTGTGAAAAGTGGGGGCGTTATATGACGCGGTTCTGCAGGTAGTCGAGGTGTTTGGCGTTGTAGACGATCTTGACCTCGTCGGCGGCCGGGCTGCCGATGCAGGTCAGACGCACGTTACGGTCCTCGACCTCCTCGTTGGAGAGGATCTGCTGCATGTCCATGTCGATCTCGCCCTCTTTGACGATGGCGGCGCAGTTCGCACACGCGCCCGCCCGGCACGAGAACGGCCAGTCGTACCCCTGTGCCTCGGCGGCTTCGAGGATGTACTCCGACTCGTTGACGTCGATCGTGCCGTAATCCTCTTCACCGAGACCGGCGTCTTCGGCCTTCTCGAACAGGTCGTCGTCGTCGATTTCCCATCCCTGATCGTCGAACACTTCGTAGTTGACGTATTCTACGGTGGGCATCACCCGCCGTTCACCCCCCGGCTTGTTAGGTGTTGTTGTTCGGATCACAGAATCGATTAAAAGACCGTGAGAAACCGGAAAACGAGGTAGGCAGCGATCGTCGAGATCGCGGGAACCAGGTTCTGGAGGGCGATGACTTTCGCCGTCGTCGCCGGCTCGAACAGCTCCGCCGCCTCGTCGGTCGCCCCCGGATCACGCAGGTCCTCATCGGCCACCACAGCCTCGCCGACCGACGTCCCACCCGTCGCCAGCGGATCGGTGCGCTCGTCGACGGTCCGGGTCGCCCGGCCCCAGCCGAGCCCGACGATCGACATCGTGGCGATGATGACGACGCTGACGGGGATGTCGAACCACGATAAGATCGTGACGAGCGTCGAACTCACGATCGCGACCACGAGCGCCGCCAGCAGCGGCATCTCGGTGAGCCCCTCGCCCATCGTCGCGATCGTTCGCCGGCCGATCGTGAACGCGCCGAGCCCGACCGCGACGCCGACGAGCAGCAATCCGGGCTCTATCGCGAGCGTGCCCGCGCCGACCAGCGGCGCGATCGCGTTGGCGGCGTTCGACGTGCCCGCGCTGAACGCCGTATAGCAGGCCACGATGACCACCAACAGCGTCCCGACGGCCTCGCGACGGGTGGTGTTCGCCCCGAGGCGCGGCCGTGGCAGCGCCCCCCGACGATCGAGTGCGAGCAGCGATCCCTCGGTCTGCTTGATCGCGAGCGCGCTGGCGAGCCGTGAGTAGAAATACCGGCCGACGACGGCGCTGACCCAGAAGGCGACGATCGGCGAGACGAGCCACCAGGTCAGGATCTCGGTCATCGTCGCCCAGTCGAGCGCCTCGCTCGCCAGCCCGAGGCCCGCGATCGAGCCGACGCCGGTCATCGAGGTCGAGGCGGGGACGCCGACGACGTTGGCGAGGAACAGCGCGAATCCGATGAAGAAGAGCACGACGACGCTCGTCTCGGGCGTGAAGTAGCTCGACGGGACGATCCGCCCGCCCATCGTTCGGACGACACCACGCCCGACCGTCCAGCCGCCGAGGAAGAAAAAGAGCGTCATCAGCGCCGCCGCGCCGGTCTTCGAGACCGCGCTCGCGCCGGCGGCCGGCCCGAAGGCGACACCGATGTTCGAGCCGCCGACGTTGAAGCCGACGAACACCGCGACGCCGAGGCCGACCACGAAGAGAGCCGAGAGTGCCATAGTTCCTCATACGACGCCGAACGGATAGTTCTTTCTCGCTCACGAGAAACCATTTCGTAAGTTATCGGCGACGGCTTCCGACGGGTTTAGGCCGGCGCTCGCGGAGAGCCCCTCATGTTCGAGGGTTTCGAGGTGATCCCGGCCGTCGACGTGCAAGAAGGGAAGGTCGTCCAGCTCGTCGGCGGCGAGCGCGGGAGCGAAACGGCGTACGGCGACCCGGTCGAAGCGGCCGAACGCTGGGTCGCGGCGGGCGCGCGCACGCTCCATCTCGTCGATCTCGACGGTGCGTTCGAGGGCGAACGCGAGAACGCACGGGCGATCGAACGGATCGTCGAGGCGGTCGACGTTCCCGTGCAGCTCGGTGGCGGGATCCGCACCGCCGCCGACGCCCGTTCGCTGCTCGACAGCGGCGTCGAGCGCGTGATTCTGGGCACTGCAGCCGTCGAAAATCCCGATCTCGTCGACGAGATCAGCGAGACCCACCCCGAACGAGTGCTCGTCAGTCTCGACGCCAGCGATGGCGAAGTGGTCGTCGCCGGTTGGACCGAGGGCACAGGGTTGAATCCTGCCGAGGCGGCCGTCGAGTACGCGGAGCGCGGGGCGGGCGGGATTCTGTTCACCGATGTCGACGTCGAGGGCCGGCTGGAGGGTGTCGAGGCCGAGCGCGTCCGTCGGATCACGGAGGCGGTCTCGATCCCGGTCGTCGCCAGCGGCGGTGTCGGCACGATCGACGACATCCGGACGCTCCGCGGGGCGGGTGCGGACGCGGTCGTCGTCGGCAGCGCGCTCTACGAAGGGAGGTTCACGCTCGCCGACGCGCGTGCGGCGCTCGACGAGTGAGGGAACCGCCGGCACGGGGTCAGTACGGCGACGGCGAGCGAATCAGCGATCGAGGGTGAGAGGACGGTTTCGTTTCACCGAGTGGCGTTCCAACGCGTGAGGAACGCCGACGCCAACCCGGTGAGACCGACCGGGATGGCGAGAGCGACCAGCGGGACGATGAGACCGGCGATGTCGAAGGGATTCGTGGTCGTACTACCAGTTGGGGTGGCTTCGGCACCACCGCCGCCACCGCCGGCGACGAGGCCGATGAGGACGGCAGCGATGAGCACCATCACGACGTAGCCGACCGCGGTGGCGATGAAGCTCGTGAGATAGGTCGCCCGTGCCTCGTCCAACCGTTCGGCGATACGGAGCCCGGAGATGACGGCCATGACGGGACCGGTCAGCAACACGACGATCAGCACCGAGATCAGAAACAGGCCAGCGATGATCGCCCCGCCGAACCCGCCACCGCTGCCGCCGGCGAGCAGTTCGAGGACGATGACGCCCAGCAGACCGAACCCGGCACCGACGATGCCGAACAGCCCGATGACGAACGTGAGCTGTGATCGCGGGCCGGACTGGGCGAGCGTGTCGCGCGCCGAGTCGAGGCTCCGGCCGATCGTCTCACCGGCACCACCCTCGCGGCGCGTCTCACCGGTCGATCGGTCGGCAGTCGGGGTGGTGTCGGCCGTGGAGCGGTCGTCGGCCGTGGAACGGCCGTCAGTCGTGGTGTGATCGTCGGCCGTGGAACGATCACCGGCGGTGGACCGGTCGTCGTCCGGGTCACGGTCGCTCGTTCCATCGTCGATATCCATGGCTCAGATGGCAGTCGGCTGGAAAATAAGGGTTTGGAACGGCCGACGGCTAGCACAACCGCCTTACGTCTGCCCGGAAAGCACCGATATGCCCCGGACTGCGACCGTAACGCGCGAGACGGCCGAGACGGCCATCGAGCTCTCGCTCACCATCGACGGCGACGGCGACTCGACCGCCGAGACGGGCATCGGCTTCCTCGATCACATGCTCGACTCGTTCGCGAAACACGGCCTGTTCGATCTCGACGTGACCTGCAACGGCGACCTCCACATCGACGACCACCACACGATCGAGGACGTCGCCATCGCGCTCGGAACGGCCGTCGACGAGGCGCTCGGCGACCGTGCCGGGATCCAACGGTTCGCCGATCGAAAAGTTCCCCTCGACGAGGCCGTCGCGGGCGCTGTCGTCGACGTTTCCGGACGACCGCTCTTTCGGTTCGATGGCACATTCTCGCAGGCCACGGTCGGTGAGTTCACGAGCGCGATGGCCCCACATTTCTTCCGCTCGCTCGCGACGAACGCCGGGCTGACGCTCCATACCGAAGTGACGGGCGAGAACGCCCACCACGAGATCGAGGCGCTGTTCAAGGCCGTCGCGCGGGCGCTCGACGACGCCACCCGTCCCGACGAGCGCCGCGAGGGAACCCCGAGCACGAAAGGCACGCTGTGATGTTCGATGAGATCATGGCGAAGTTCGCTGGCAGTCCGGGCCAGCAGGCGGTCGTCAGGCTGCTGCTCGAACGCGGCTTCTCGGTGAGTTCGGAGGGCCGGGTGGTCTCGGGCGACATCGAGATCCCGAACACGCAGATCGCGACCGAGGTCGGCGTCGACAGGAGAGTGGTCGATTCGACGACCGACACGCTGCTCGACGACGACGAACTGCGACCCATCTTCCGGAACATTTCGGCGGTCCCCAGTTTGAAGGACCTCGCGCCGGTGCTCGATCTCTCGGTGCTCACCGTCGCGGTCGGCGACGCCGAAGGGGTCGGCATCGTCGCTCGCGTCACGACCGTGATCGCCGATCACGACGTCTCGATCCGCCAGACGATCAGCGAGGACCCCGAGTTCACCGACGAGCCGCGGCTGTCGATCATCACCGACGAGCCGCTACCCGGTGACGTGTTGACCGAGATCCGCGAGCTCCCGTTCGTCCGCAAGCTCGAACTCGAATGAGCGAGATCTATCGCACGGTCGGGGAGCGCGGCGAGGCGGCCTTCGAGGAGCGCGGTTCACGGTTCATCGGTTACATCGCACCGGCCGAAACGGTCGGCGACGCTGAGGCGTTCGTCGCCGCCATCGAGAACGAACACCCGGACGCGTCGCACAACGTGCCAGCCTATCGGGTGCGCGCCGATCCGCTCCGAGAGTACGCGAGCGACGACGGCGAGCCCGGCGGATCGGCCGGCAAACCCGCGCTCACGGTTCTCGAACGAGAGGAGATCGAGAACGTCGCGGCGGTCGTCACGCGCTACTACGGCGGGACGAACCTCGGCGTCGGCGGGCTCGCGCGTGCCTACGGCCGGGCGGTGAAGCTCGCGCTCGACGACGCCGGAACCGTCGAACAGCGTCCGCACGAACGGCTCCGCCTCGCCGTCGACTACGACGACTCGGGGACCGTTCGTGGGATCCTCGAAAGTAGTGACGTGGATTTCGAGGCCGAGTACGAAGAGCGCGCGAGCTTCGCGGTGCGCGTGCCGAGCGCCGATGCTGCGGAGCTGCGCGAACGACTGCTGAGCGCGACCAGCGGGCGGGCGGAACTGGAATCGGACGACGGCGAGTGAGGAAGTGGGGGAGGGTTAGTCAGCGCCGGCGGCCGATCCGGCCGTCGTCCGTGAGCGCGCGTAGCCGACGATGGCGTAGACCGCGGGCGTGTCGAACAGCGCGATGAGGAGTTTGAGCAGATACTGGCCGATCCCGAGACCGAGCAGGATCGACGGCGGGAGCGCGCTGCCGACGCCGAGCAGTTCCGGCGCGAGATAGAAGGCGACGCCGACGAAGATCACGGTGTCGATCGCCTGACTCGTCGCCGTCGAGCCGACGTTGCGCAGCCAGAGCGCGCGCCCGTCGGTGTACTCCTTGAGCCGGTGGAAGACGAACACGTCCCAGTTCTGACTGACGAGATAGGCGATCAGGCTGCCCAGTACGACGTTCGTGCTCGCGCCGAGCACCGCGGCGAACGTCCCGGGATCGACCGCGCTGCTGGCTGCGGCCGGGGCAGCGATCGTCGCCCAGACCAGCACCAGCAGGACGAGGTTCATCGCGAAACCGAGGTTGACGAGGACGTGAGCCGACCGCCGGCCGTACAGTTCCGAGTAACAGTCCGAAGCGAGGAAGGTCAGCGCGTAGGCGAGCGACGCGCCCGGGAGGATCAGCTCCGAGCCGACGATCGGCAGCGAGAACGGGATCGAGAACGCGAGCACCTTCGTCGCGGTGAGCTGGGCGGTCACGAGCGCGGTCGTGAACAGGGCGATCAGCGCGACCTGGACGCCGGAGGCCCCGCGATCGCTCATCGTGGCCTCCCGGCGCTATCCGTCGAGGAGTGTGTCATATCGGAGGCGAACGCTACGTATAGATAGGCCGTTCGATCAGTCGGCGCTCTCGCGCTGGCCGCGCGTCGTTCGCCGCCCGCCGAGGGTGTATATCCAGAGCAGGCCGAGCCCGAGCCCGTAGCAGAGCATGATCGGAATGCCGATGATGAACATCATGAACACGCCACGTGGCGAGACGTAGGCGGTGAACGCGAACACGCCGACCGTCACCTCGCGCCAGCGGTTGCGCATCGCGCCGTAGAGCACCAGCCCCCCACGATGGAACAGCACCATCGTCACGGGGATCATCGCGAGCAGGCCGATGCCGGCGGTCGTGAAGAAGACGAGCCAGCCCGCGGCGCTGATCCGGTAGGCGACCACCATGTTCGAGCCCACGACGTCGGCGGCGAGCCACGAGATGACTGTGGGGGCCACGGTGGTGTAGCCGATGGCGACGCCGCCGACCAAGCTCGCCAGCATCGCACCGGCCCAGGCGAACAGCACCCGTCTGTCGCCGCCGGCTAGACCCCGTTCGCGCAGCGCCGGCCAGGCCCAGTAGAGGAAGAACGGGAGGATGGCGAGCACCGCCAGCAGCGTACTGAGTTTGATCTCGAAGACGAGCGCCTCGACGGGGTGGAGTTCGACGACGCCGATGCTCTCGGGACGGACGGCCGCCGGAAGACGGGTGAGGAAATCCGATCGGATCCCGCCGATGGCTCCCTGCGAGAGCCAGATGAACGTGCCGGCGAGCACGGCCATGAACAGTCCAAAGAGGAGGAAGGCCCGCGAGCGCAGGCTGTTGAGGACGAACGCGATGTCGTAATAGTAGCCGCCGATGTCCTCCTCGGTCGTCTCCTCGGCGGTGAACGAATCGACCATCCCGGCGGTCGTCCGGGTGAGCGCGTTGCCCTCGGGTTCCTCGGGCTCTTGGTCCTCGACGGCCGGCTCGAACTCGTCGGGGAACTCCTCGTCCTGATCGGCATCCGCGTCGAGTTCGTCGGCGTTCTCGCCGGCGGTCTGTGCGTCGTCGAAGCGATCGAGGATCGCCTGTGCCTTGTTCGGATCGCCGTCGCTCATCGCCATGCTCGCCTGCGCGGTCGCCTCCTCCTCGCTCATTTCGGCGAACGCCTCGGCCGGCGCGGCCCGAACGCCCGCCGCGTCGAGCGCGCCGACGTCGATCGTCGCGGGGCTGTCGGGGCGACCGGGTTCGGCGGCGGCACGCTCGACGGCGCGGTAGAGGTAGTAGACGAGCGCGAGGACCACCAGCACGAGGAAGATCGCGGCCGCGACGACCGCAATGGCCGCGTCTCGCGGCAGGCCGAGCAGCGGGCCGATATACTTGAACACCGGCTCCTCGGGCGCAAAGAAGGGGATCTGTGGGACGATCACCCGGTTGAAGTAGCCGCCGAAACCGGCGATGATGGCCCCGGCGACGCCGCCGGCGACCAGGGTGGGAATGCCGAGAACGCGCGCCCAGCGGTCGCGAACGACCCCGCGGACGCTGACGGCGCTCCCGCCGCGCTGGAGGGTCACGACGATGCGCGTGAGGCCGAGGCTGAGCACGTAGAGGAGGATGATCGGCAGCGCCCAGAGCACCTGCGTGAACGGGTCCGGCGGCGAGAACAGCGCGCCGAAGCCGAAGGCGGCGACGATGGCGTATTTCCACTTCTCGCGGAAGGTCTCGTAGGGGACGATCTCCGACAGCGAGAGCCCGGTCATCACGAGCGGGAGCTGGGCGGCGACGCCGAACGAAATGGAGAGCAGGAGGATGAACTGCGCCCAGAGCACGATCGAGTAGGTCGGCTGGAAGCCGACCGCGACGGAGTTCGACGCGAGGAATTCGAACATCAGCGGGAAGAAGACGAAGTAGCCGTAGGCGGCACCGAGAACGAACAACAGCGCGGCGATGAGCACGACGAGCGCGGCCTTCCAGCGGCCGCCGATCCGGGGCCAGTAGCCCCGGGTCTTGAGCGCGTCGCGCGAGTAGTAGAGCAGGACGGGCAGCGAGACGAACGCGGCGACGAACAGCGCGATCTTCACCTGCAGGAGCGGGACGTCGAACGGCGTCGTGGCGACGACCGAGGTCTGCTTGGCGACCGCGGGCGGCAATCGCGCGAAGAGATCCGTTTTGAGGCGATCCCAGACGTAGAGCCAGAGCGCGTAGAACGATCCGAGGAAGGCGACGAGGAAGACGATCGCGACCTTCTGGAGATGCGTCTGGGCGGCCGACAGTAGCGCACCCAGCGTCTCCCGTCCGCGCGCGACCGAGCGGCGAACGTCGTCGTCGACGGCTCCGGACATTCTACGAGAGGGTTGCTGACTCCCGGTTATCAATCTTGTCGGTCGCGGCCGCGAGAAGAAGGCTTACAACGCTGACCGCGAAACGATCGATCGAATGGCCGAGTCGACGGGGACGGGTGTCACAGACGGCGAGAACGTGCCGCTCGACGACACCGAGATGCCGCTTGCCGACCACATCGAGGAGATGATCAAGCGGCTGGCGATCGTGCTGGTCGTCATGGCGCTGGTCAGCGGCATCGTCTTCCCCATCGCCGACGATCTCATCAACTTCATCTGGTACGAACTGCTGCCCGGACCGATGGGACCGGGAGCGGCCAAACCACGCGTCTACGACCCGCTCGCGCTGATCCTCGCCCGACTCAAGGTCTCATCGCTCGCGGGCTTCGTGATCGCGCTACCACTCTTCGTCTTTCAGACCTACCGGTTCATGCGTCCCGGACTCTACCCCAACGAGCGCCGCTACTACCTCGCGGCCGTACCGACGAGCCTCATCCTCGCGATCGCCGGCGTCGCCTTCGCGTTCTACCTCATCCTGCCTGTGATCTTCACCTACTTCCTCCAGTACTCCGAGGGCGTCACGACGATCGCGTTCGGGCTGACCGAGACGTTCGGCCTGATGACGCTGCTGATGGGCTTTTTCGCGCTCGTCTTCCAGATCCCGCTGTTCGTGATGCTCGCGATCATGATGGGCGTCACCTCACGGGCCTGGCTCGCGAGCAAACGGCTCTACTTCTGGGGGGCTTTTCTCGGGCTCTCCTTCCTGTTCAGCCCCGACCCGACCGGGATGGCCCCCATCCTCGTCGCGGCGACGATGATCACCCTGTTCGAGGGCACACTACTACTGCTCCGTTGGACGGGCAGCGAGTAGCGAAGCGCTGCGAAACGGGAACGGAGTTCAGAGCCGATCGCGGATCGCGTCGGCGTCGTAGGAAAGCGAGAGTTCGCGCGACCGGCCGCGGCCCTCGACGGTGGTGTAGTCGGCATCGATCAGTCCGACGCTGTCGAGCTTGTTGACCAGCTCCGAATAGCGGGTGTAGCCGAGCCCCGTCTCGTCGTGGAAGGCCTCGTAGACCGCGCCAGCGCGCTCGCCGTCGTGGTCGGCGATCGTCGTCAGCAGCGTTCGTTCGGGATCGGACAGCCCGCGAACGCGTCGCGAGAGATGGACGTGTCTGGCCGTCTCGTAGGCCGTCTCGACGTCCTCGCTCTCCACGGCGTCGCTCGCGCGGCGTTCGGCGTTCAGCCCCGCTCGCCGGAGGAGGTCGATCCCGACCCGTAGATCGCCCGTCTCGGCGGTAAGGGCGGCCACCCGATCGAGAACGGGGGGTGCGAGAACGCCGTTGCGGAAACCGCGCTCGACGCGCTCGCCGAGGATGTCGACGATCGCGTCCTCGTCGTAGGCCGGGAAGAACACCTCCTCCGGACGGAAGACGCTCTGGACGCGCCCATCGAGTTCGGCGATCACGTCGAGATCGAGATCCGAGGAAACCAGGAGAACGCCGATCTTCGCTCCTGCATGGGTTTCGTGGGCTCTGAGCAGCGAGTAGAGCGTCTCGGAGGCTTCGCCCTCGTAGAAGAGGTAGTTCACGTCGTCGAGACACACAGTCAAGATCTCGTCCTCGTCGGTGAGGTGGTCGGTGATCTGCTTGAACAGGCTCTTGAACGAGACGCCGCTGGCCGGCGGTTCGTACTCGAAGAGCTGCTCGAAGATCCGCGAGAAGACCGCGTAGCGCGTCGAGTCGACCTGGCAGTTGACGCGCACGGTTCGAACCCCGCGCCGACCGTCGAGTTCGCCGAACAGTTTCTGGATCGCGGTCGTCTTCCCCGTGCCGGGGGGCCCGCGCACCATCGCGTTGAGCGGGCGCGAGCCCCGGACGGCGGGCCGGAGCGCGTACTGCAGCCCCTCCAGCTGCTCGTCGCGATGCCGAAAGGTCTCGGGCAGGTAGTCGATCTCGAAGACGTGCTCGTCACGGAAGATCGACTCGTCCCACGAGAGCATGCCGTCCTCGGCCATCACTTTCACCACGCTCCGCGACGATTTCAAGGCTTCGGCGGCGAGCCCTACCCGGTGTTGGTCAGTCCACCGTCGATGAGGATCGACTCGCCCGTGACGTAGCTCGCGAGGTCGCTCGCCAGGAACACGACGACGTCGCCGACCTCCTCGGGTGATCCGGGCCGACCGAGCGGGATTCCAGAGGACGATTGATCGCTCTGTTCGCTCGGTTCAGACCCGTCCGACGCCATGTCCTCGGACGACATCGCGGTCTCGATCTGGCCCGGATGGATCGAGTTGACGCGAACGCCGTGTTGACCGAGATCGGCCGCTGCGGCGTACGAGAACAGCCGAACGCCACCTTTCGCGGTCGAGTACGGCGTGAGGTTCGGATAGCCCTCGAAGCCGGCCGCGCTCGCCATGTTGACGATGGATCCGTCGTCCTCCTGCTCGATCATCGCCGCCGCTGCGGCTTGGGTCCCGAAGTACACACCATCCAGATTGATCTCCATGAGCCCCCGATACTCCTCGTAGCCGACCTCCGTGAGCGGTTTCTGCGGGCCGATGATCCCCGCGTTGTTGACCATCACGTCGATCCCGCCGAACTCCTCGGCCGCCCCGACCGCACTTTCCAGCGATTCGCGGTCGGTCACGTCGCACTCGACGTACTTCGCGCGAACGTCGGTCTCGGCTTCGAGCAGTTCGTGCGTCGGCTGCCCGCCGAGACGGTCCTCTTCCTGGATGTCGGCGGCCACGACGTCCGCGCCCTCCTCGGCGAACCGTCGGGCGATGCCGCGTCCGTTCCCGCTCGCTGCCCCGGTGATCACGGCCGTCTGTCCGTCCAATAAAGCGGACATGGACGCTATTTGGACAGCTACCCGCGTATATCTTTTGTAACTTATATTTCATATCGAATGCCAAATCGAATCGGTACGATCGCGAAGACAGCAACGAGATCGCGACGAAGCCCGATCCGTTCCGGCGATATCGAGGGGTGGAGCGTCATTACGCCACAGTTCGTCCGTCTGCGCGCTGACCATGGGCCGCCGAACGAGTTGTTTTCGATGTCATCCAGTGCGTAATACATCAAGTAGCGTTAATATGGTCTGTCGTGAGTTGGAAGTGAATGACAGACGATGACAGCCAAAGGGACGTGGAGGACGGACAGTTCGTCGACGGGCAGGGAGAAGCAGGCACCGGACGGAGTAAAACGCGACGCCGAACGTTTCTGAAGGGATCGGCCGTCGCACTCGGTGCGGGCGCGTTCCCAGCTACGGCCGATCGGGCCACTGCTCACGACGACGAATCGGATGACGGCGATCGTGTCGATCGCGTCGAGACGGCCACCAGCGGTGAGGGGATGGTCGCCTCGTCGGACCCGCGGGCGAGCAGTATCGGGGCCGACGTGCTCGACGCGGGCGGCAACGCGGTCGACGCAGCGGTCGCGGTCCAGTTCGCGCTCAACGTCGTCCAGCCCCACACCTCGGGTATCGGCGGTGGCGGGTTCATGCTCGTCTACGACGCGGGCGAGGACGAACTCTATTCGGTGGACAACCGCGAGCGCGCGCCGTTCGGCGCGACGCCCGATATGTTCCTCAACGATGACGGCGAGCCGATACCGTTCGACGAGCGCATCACGCTCGGGCAGGCAGTCGGCGTGCCCGGCACGCTCAAGGCCTGCGACATCGCGCTGAAGCGGTTCGGCACGCGGGAGATCGCCGATCTCATCGAGCCAGCGATCGATCTCGCGGGCGGGGCACGGGTCGACTACTACCTGGGCAGTACGATCGAGGAGGAGTACGAGAAGTTCAACGACGCCGCGCGCTCGGTGTTCGCGCCCGGCGGAACACCGCTCGCCATCGGTGATCAGGTCGAGCAGCCGGATCTCGCCGCGACCTTCGAGACCATCGCCGAGGAGGGCGTCGGCGCGCTCTACAAGGGCTCCGTCAGCGAGGCGGTCGCCGACGTCGTCCAGGAGAACGGCGGCAGCATGACGGCCGCCGATCTGGGCGCGTACAACGTGACCATCGACACACCCGAGTACGTCGAGTACGGCGACGTCACGGTGCGAACGCAGCCGCTGCCGAGCTCCGGCGGGCTGACGATCGCGCACATCCTCTCGCTGCTCGAACCGTTCGATCTCGCTGGATACGACCGACAGTCGGTCGAACTCTACCGGCTGCTGGCGGAGGCGTACAAACTGGCCTACGCCGACCGCGGCGAGTACATGGGCGACAAGCAGTTCGTCGACGCGCCGTGGCAAGGGCTGCTCGACGAGGAATACCTCGGCGAACGCCGGGCGACGATCGAGGGCGGCGGGGTGACGACCGAGATCCAGCAGCCGGGCGATCCCTGGAGCTACCAGCCCGGCGACCCCTACGCCATCGACCCGCTCACCGTCGACGACGTCTCGCAGGTCAAGGACGCACCGCGCCCGTACATTCCCAGTCCGCGCGGCAGCACGACGCACTTCACGGTCGCCGATAGCGAGGGGAACATGGTCTCGTGGACGAGCACCATCGAGCAGCTGTTCGGCAGCGGCATCATGGTGCCCGACCACGGGTTCATGCTCAACAACGAGATCACCGACTTCGACGCCGAACCCGGCGGGCCGAACGAGGTCCAGCCCCTCAAGCGGCCGCTCAGTTCGACGAGCCCGACGATCGTCTTCCGCGACGGGAACCCCTTGTTCACCGTGGGATCGCCCGGTGGCACGACGATCATCACGACGGTCGCGGAGATGATCATCAATCTCGTCGATTTCGATATGGACCTCGCCGAGGCGGTCGCCGAACCGCGTCTCTACGCCAACTCGGAGCCCGCGATCTATCCCGAAGCGAGCGTGCCGGGGGACGTCCAGCAAGGGCTGCGCGGGCTGGGCTACGAGCTCGCGCCGTTCACACGACTCGGCAACGTCATGACGATTCGACGGGACCCGGAGACCGGCGAATACACCGGCGCGGCGGACTTCCGGAACGGCGGGGCGACGCGGGGGGTCTAAAATTCACTCGATCACCCCTCAACTCAGTCGGTTGTCGGCGCGTCGGTGCGCTCGATCGCCGCGAAGCCGCGTTCGAGGTCGGCGAGCAGATCCTCGGGGTGTTCGATGCCGACCGAGACCCTGATCAGAGTGTCGGTGATGCCGTTTTCGAGGCGCGTCTCACGCGGGATCGGCTCGTGGGTCATGCCCGCAGGATGCTCGATGAGGCTCTCGACGCCGCCGAGGCTCACGGCGAGCGAGAACACGTTGAGCGCTTCGAGGAAGGCCTGCGCATCCTCGAAATCACCGTCGAGCTCGAACGAGAGTACGCCGCCGAAGCCCGATTGTTGTTCCCGGGCGAGCTCGTGCTGGGGATGGCTGTCGAGACCTGGATAGTGGACGTCTCGAACCGCCTCGTGCTCGTCGAGGTGGGTCGCAAGGATCGACGCGTTGTCGGCGTGGCGCTCCATCCGGACGGGGAGCGTCTTCAATCCGCGCGCGACGAGGAACGAATCGAAGGGCGCGAGCATGTCGCCGAGCCCGACCCGCTGGTGGAATTCGAGCGTCGCGGCGAGGTCGTCATCGCTCGTGATCGCCGCGCCGCCGACCGAGTCGGAGTGGCCGTTGATATACTTGGTCGTGCTGTGGACCACGACGTCGGCACCCAGTTCGAGCGGCTGCTGGAAGTACGGACTCAGGAAGGTGTTGTCGACGACGAAGGTCGCGTCGTCGCCGACCGCCGCCGCGATGGCCTCGATATCGCAGAGCTTCAGCAGGGGGTTGGTCGGCGTCTCCATCATCACGAGGCTCGTCTCGGGTTCGATGGCCGCCGCCACGGTTTCGGCGTCGGTCGCGTCGACGAAATCGACGGCGACGTCGAGACGATCCTCGAAGACGGTCTCCAGCAGTCGGCGCGTGCCGGCGTAGAGATCGTCGAAGGCGACGACGTGATCGCCGGGTTCGACGACGGACAGTGCTGTCGTCGCGACCGCGGCCGTCCCCGACGAGAAGGCGAACGCGCGATCGCCGCCTTCGAGCGCGGCAAGACGCTCTTCGAGGGCGTGGCGCGTCGGGTTCGAGAGCCGCGAGTAGAGGAACTCGCCGGCGGCCGGGTCGGCGTCGTCGAGACCGATGCTCGGATCGAGCGCGCCGAGCTCGAACGTCGAGGAGAGATGGATCGGTGGCACCACGTCACCGGTTTCGGCGGTGTCTCCACTCGTGGCGATCGCCCGCGTGTCGAACCGTCGGTCGTCGTCCATGCTCGCGCTACCGTCCCCTCGACCAAAACCCTTCGTTAGTTGTCAGTAATTATTGCCGGAGCGATATGAGCAGTGGTAATTTGAGAGGAGGATCGGTGCGGGCGGCGGGCGGTTCTACGCCGGGATCATCCCTTCGGACTCGCCGCGCATGACGACCTCGCCGTCCCCGTTGTGGCAGACGAACGCCGACTCCATCAGCGTCCGGTCGTCGGTCTCGGTGAGCGATCGGATCTCCGACTCGCAGGTGATGGCGTCGCCGGCGAAGACCGGGCGCACGAACTCGAACTCGAGCGTGTGGGCGATGTAGTCGATGTCGCCGCCGAGCTTGGTCGGGAGCGTCGCGGTGAGCAGCCCCTGGGCCATCAGTCGGCCCTCGGCGTCGCGCTCGACGTGCTGTTGGCCCGTATCGCCCGACAGCTCGGCGAACCGCTGGATGTCGTCCTCGCTGAACGTGCGCTCGTACGAACGGGTTTGACCCTCGTGGACGTCCATTGTGATCGACGGGAGACGGCCCAACGGCATAACTGCTGGTACAACCGGAGTTTCGTTTGCCGCGGTTGCGGCGGCACGCGACTCCCGTCCGTGTCGTGATTCGCGGTGAGTCGATCAGCGGTTCCACTCCGTGCGGACAGCCGTTCGGGAGCGCGATGGCGGATCGGACGTGAGACACCGACTCGACTACTCGAACTTCCCCAGCAGTTTCTCGTAGAACCCGTCGGTGTCGTCGTCGGACTCCGTGGCGAGCTTCTCGACGATGAGTTCGGGCGTCGAACGCGCGAGCACGTCCTTCTTCGGCGAGCGCTCGACGACCAGTTCTCCGTCGTCGAGCCCGACGGCCTCGATACCGTCGATCGAGACCGAGAAATCGGCCGCCTCGCTGATCTCGCCGGCGAGATGTGAGACGAACACGCCCGTCGTACTGCCGGCGAGCTCCTCCAGGATGCCGGCGATGATCGTCGCCGACGCGCCGGGTTCGGTGATGCTTTCGAGTTCGTCGACGAGGACGAGCCGGTGTGTCCCGCCGGCGACGAGACCGGCGAACTCCCGGAGGGTGGCCTCGAACGCGCCCGCATCGAGCGTTCCTTGGCTCTTCTCCTGGTAGTGCAGCGCCTCGTAGCGCTCGATACGCACCGAGTCAGCAGGGACGGGCAACCCCATATGGGAAAGCACCGTCACGAGCGCGAGCAGGTCGAGCGTCGAGGTCTTGCCCCCCGAATTCACGCCCGAGAGGAGCGTCGGCCCCGACACCTCGTAGTCGATCGGTTCGACCTCCGCGAAGGCACAGTCGAGCAGCGGCGAGCAACCACCCTCGATGGCGATGCCCGAGTCCCCGAACTCGGGGAGTACGCAGTCGAAGTCACGGGCGAAGCGTGAAACGGCGAGTTCGACGTCGCGCGCGAGCGCTGCCCGAACGAGTTCGTCACAGCCCTCGCGCATGCCGGCGAGATCGGCCGCGAGATCGCGCTTCAGTCGACTCGCTCGACGGTCGCGCGCCACCGTCAGGTCCTCGCGTAGTCGGTTGACGATCTCCTCGTCGTGCTCGACCGGAAACGTCGGTTCCTCGGGGAACGCGCGCGTCGCGAGTTCGGCTTCACTACTGTCGAGCGCCAGCGCATCGACGAGATGGTCGCGTGCGGCCTCGATGGCCGCAGCGTGTTCGTCCTCGAGCTCCCGCGAGAGCAGCGAATCGACGCCCGCGCCCTGCTCGACCAGCGAGAGCAGATCGGCCCCCTCGATCGTGACGTCGCGCTCCTCGATGGCCTCCCGAAGCCGGTCGTTGGCGACGCTCTCAGCTGTGGAGACCGTCGCGTCCAAGTCGTCGACCGCCCGTTCCAGCCGATCGAGTTCATCGTCGCCGATCACCGTGCCGTCGTCGTCGAGCTCCGCGAGCCGATCGTCGAGCGCCGCGAGATCGAGGGATGAATCGAGCTCCGCGGCGCGGTGGACGGCGCTCGCCGCACGGATGCGCTCGCGGTTGTGCGCGAAGAAGGCGAGCGTGCGCTCGGGGACCACCTCCTCGGGACTGTCGAGCGCGTCCGGCATGACCCGCACGTCGCCGTCGATGTCGACGCCGGCGAACGCCTCATCGAGAACGATGACGGTCGCGTAGCCGCGCGCGAGATCCGCCAGCCCGCGCGTGTCCTCGACGATCTCGACCGAGAGCTCCGGGAACGCCTCCTGGGCCTCGGCGTGGCGTTCGGCGTCCGCGGTCGCGAGACAGCGCTCGCGAATCCGCTCCGCTGGCGGGGATTCGAGCGGTCCGACGCCGACGAGCGCGTCCAAGGTTTCGGGATCGGGCTCGCGTTCCATCGCCCGCTCGACCCATTCTCGGACCTCCTCGATGCGCGAGGCGCTCCCCGTTGGAAAGAGCGTCTCCAGTCGGTGGGCGGCGTCGTCCGTGACCGCGCGCTCCTGGAGGAGATCGAGTACGGCACGATGGATCTCGCGCGCGCGATCGGTGGCGAGGAAGGTCCCCGAATCGTCGTGTTCGGCACGGATGGCCGCGCGGGCGATGGCCGCCGCCCGTCCCGGCGTGATCTCCGGTGCGCGCGCGAGCGCCGCCACGTCACCCTCTCGCAGCGCGCGCTCAGGCTCCTCGATCGACTGGAGGCGCGCCGCGGTCTTCTCCCCGACCCCGGAGATGGATTCGAGCTCCATCGAGTCGATACTCCCCCGCCGGGGAGAAAAACCATCCGGGCAGCGCGAGCGCCGTGCTTTTGGCGCGTGGCCACCCATCGAGTCCATGAGCGTCCGAGAGAAAGCGGTCGCCGCACGCGAGGATCTCGCGGAGCGCGACGGCGTGCTCGTCGCCTTCTCCGGCGGCGTGGATTCGAGCGTCGTCGCGGCGCTGGCTCACGACGCGCTCGGCGACGACGCGGTGGCCTGCACCGCGAAGAGCGAGACACTGCCCGACGCCGAACTCGGCGGTGCCAGCGAAGTCGCCGAGGAGATCGGGATCCGCCACGAGATCGTCGAGTTCTCCGAGCTCGACAGTCAAGAATTCGTCAAGAACGACGGCGAGCGCTGCTATCACTGCCGGACGATGCGGCTGTCGGCGATGTTCGACGCCGCCCGCGAGCTGGGAATCGACACCGTCTGTGACGGGACGAACGCCGCCGATCCGGGCGGGGGCCACCGGCCCGGCCTTCGCGCCGTCGAGGAGCTGAACGCCTACTCGCCGCTGCTCGAACACGGGATCACCAAGGAAGGAGTCAGGGAGATCGCCCGCGAGTACAACCTCTCGGTCTCTGAAAAACCCTCGATGGCGTGTCTCTCCTCCCGAATTCCCACAGGGCTCGAAGTCACTGAGGAGCGGCTGACGCGCGTCGAGAAGGCCGAAACCCTGCTGCGAACCTGGGGGTTCGAACAGTTCCGCGTGCGCGATCACGACGGCCTGGCCCGCATCGAGGTCTCGCCCGATGAGCTGGAGCGCGCGCTCGATCCCGACTTCGCCCGCGCGGCCCGTGAGCATCTCTCCGATATCGGCTTCGAGCACGTCACGCTCGATCTGGAGGGCTATCGAACCGGCAGCGTCAGTCCCGGCGAAGGAACTACCGAAGACGATCTCGACCTCGGTGCGGAGTACCCCATCCCAGAGGACTGAAGCGCGCACGCGCTGCCGTCGGAGAAAGATTCATTGATCACCGGTCGAAATATTTCGTATGGGCGTTCGGCTCGATCAGGAGAGCTTCGACGACGCGCGACGCGCAGAGGTGGGAGCAGTTGCCGGCGCGACGGGCACGGTCGTCGCCATCGGCTCGGGTGCGAGCGGTCCCGTGGAGATCGCGCTGGTGACCGGTCTCGCCGCGCTCGTCATCGGCTACGGGATCATGCTGACGACGATGGTCGAACGGAGCTGATCGGATGTTCGGCGCGATGGCTATAGCGACCAGAATCGTTTTCCTCGCGACCAGTGAACGACGGGTATGGCCGGAGCCCCGCGTCGTGCCCTCGCGATCGTGCTCGTCGTCGTGCTCGTCTCTAGCGGCTGTCTCACGCTCGGACCGTCGATATCGGCGGATACGGACGGCTCGGCGGTCTTCGAAAGCCTCTCGGCCGAGGAGCCGTGGGCGAGCGAGCACGTCCGCGTGAACGCCACGCTGCGCTCGACGCCGGCGGCGGGCAACGTCACGACGATCACGATCATCGGCGAGAACAAACAGGAGTACGATACGGTGAGCGTCGGATCGGGGCAGAGCGTCGTCCCGCTCTGGGTACCCACGAACCGGAACGCGACGCTCGTCGCCTCCAACAGCGTGAACTCGACGACGCTCGACACGCTCAACGTTTCGACCGGCGGGAACCAGCTCCCTTGAACTAGCGGCGAGTCGTGAGGCAGACGTGGGGACTTTTACTGTCGCCGAGTCTGGACGGCACATGGACGATCAGGACTCCCGGCGGTGGGAGTACGAAATTCTCAGGCCGCCGCGCGACGAGACGAAAAAGGAGGCCGCCAACCCGAAGGCCGCGATCAACGAACTGGCGGCCGAGGGCTGGCGACTCGTCGAGACGATCGACTACACCAGTGGGGGGACCAAGTATATCGTCTTCGAACGGCCCCGCTCGGCAGCGACGGGAGACGGGTCGTGACGGCCGACGTCGACGATTCTGCGGTCGACAAGGACCTCGACGTGAGCACGGCGAACACGATGCGCGAGCGCGCCAACGAGAGTCGCCTCAAACTCTGGATACTGCTGAAGGCCAATCGGCTCCTCGTCACGGCCGTGCTCGCGGTCTCGTTCTTCGTCGTCTTCGTTATCGGGGTTACAGTATTACCGCCGCCGCTGATCCCCCAACTCAACAGCAGCGACACGATCGACACGCTCTTTTCGACGATGATCAGCGCGGTCATCACCGGTGTGACGCTCGTCGTCACCATCTCCCAGCTCGTGCTCTCACAGGAGAACGGCCCGCTGGGCGAACAGCGTCAGCGCATGGAGGACTCGATGGATTTCCGTGACTACACCGAGGAGCTGGTCGGAGCACCGAGCCCGGCCGATCCCTCGGCGTTCCTCCGGAACATCATCGACGTCTGTCAGGACCGCGCCGAGGCGATCCGCGACGGGTTCGGCGATATCGAAAGCGACCAGCTCCGGTGGGAGATCGACCAGTTCACCCAGAGCGTCATCGGCAACTCCGAGACCGTGCGCGACCAGCTTCAGGGAGGCACGTTCGGCAACTTCGACGTGGTGTTCGCCGCGCTGAACTACAACTACGGCTGGAAGATCTTCCAGATCGAACGACTGCTCAACGATCACGAGGCGGATCTCGGCGAGCGCGAGAACGAGCTGTTGAACGAACTGAAAACGGCGCTCTCGATGTTCGGCCCGGCGCGCGAACACGTCAAGACGCTCTACTTCGAGTGGGCGCTGACGTCGCTCTCGCAGCTGATTCTCTACGCGGCGCTGCCGGCACTCGCCGTCGCCGGCATCATGATGGTGATCGGCGAGGCGGGGACGTTCCCCGGGAGCACGCTCGGCATCGAGAACATCGCGCTGTTGGTCGGTGCCAGCCTGACGGTGACGCTGCTGCCGTTCCTGCTGCTCGTCTCCTACATCTCCAGGATCGTGACGCTCGCCAAACGGACGCTCGCCATCGAGCCGCTGATCCTCCGGGAGTCCCAGCGGTAGGGCGATCGAAACTCCGGATCTACGTCGAATTGCGGTAGCTCGTATCGTTCCGTCGAACCAGCTCGAACCCATCCGCCGTGGATCGACACTCGTTCACCGCACAGTTGTCCTGCGAGTGTTCGTCGAGAACCGTCGCGTAATCGGTTTCCAGAACGTGGCTACAGACCGCGTAGAGCGGCCCACCGTGAGTGACGACCAGCACCGTGTCGTCGCCAGCGAGCGCATCGAAGCCGGCAAGCACGCGCTCACGCAGGTCGAGCAGGCTCTCGCCGCGTTCGGGCGTCGCCGCGAGCGCCGACTCGCCCGACTGGCCCACGGAGAACGCGGGATACTCCTCGAACATCGTCTCGTAGGTCAGCCCCTGATAGACGCCGAAATCGCGCTCGCGCCAGCGCTGCTCGAACGTCGGTTCGGGCTCGACACCCGCCTGCTGGATACGCTCGGCCGTTTCGCGTGTCCGTCGGAGATCGGAGGCGATCACTCGATCGAACGCGTAGCGCGCGGCGAGATGCTCGCCGGCGCGGGTCGCCTGCTCGCGCCCGCGCTCGGACAGCGGCGTCGGTGCCCAGCCCTGAAGGCGTCGCTCGGCGTTCCAGTCGGTTTCGCCGTGGCGAACGAGTACGATGGTCATGATCTGTGTGCGTCGGCCGTCCGAAAGAACGTTCGTATCCGAATCGCGGGGCGGCGTGGTCGCGTGAGTCAGCGTTTTGTACGGCTCGGCATTCGAACGACCATGTTCGGCACCAGCGGTATCCGGGGACCGGTCGGCGAGGAAGTCACCGCGGCGCTCGCCCTCGACGTGGGGGGCGCGCTCGGCATCGACGCCGAGCGTGTCGTCGTCGGACGCGACCCGCGCGCAAGTGGCCGTCTCCTGACCGACGCGCTGACGGCCGGCCTGCGCGAGTCCGGCACCGACGTCTTGGACGCGGGTCTGGCGGCGACGCCGACGGTGGCCCGGGCTGTCGGCTGGCAGGACGCCGACGCGGGTGTCTCGGTGACGGCAAGCCACAACCCGGCACCGGACAATGGACTCAAACTCTGGCAACCGAGCGGACAGGCCTTCAACGAGGAGCGACGCGAGGAGATCGCCCGGCGCGTGCGCGATGGAGAGTCGAGCCTCGTCCCGTGGGACGACCTCGGCGAGCGACGCGAGATCGACGCGGGCGAGCACCACCTGGACGTGCTCAGCGAAGTCGAAATCGACGATCCACCATCGGTGATCGTCGATCTCGGCAACGGTGCCGGCGGGCTCACGGTCGAGGCGCTCCAGGAACTCGGCTGCGAGGTCGAGACGCTCAACGCCCAGCCCGACGGCTCCTTCCCGGGACGGCCCTCGGAGCCCACCGCCGAGAACTGCGAGTCGCTTCGCGCGCTGGTCGAGGCGAGCGACGCCGCGGTGGGGCTCGCTCACGACGGCGACGCCGACCGCCTGCGTGCCGTGACCGGCGAAGGGGAGTTCATCCCGGGCGACGTCCAGCTCGCACTCTTCGCCCGCGAGGCGGTCGCCGAGAGCGACGTCGACGACCCCCAGGTCGCCGTCCCCGTCGACACGAGCCTCGCGGTCGACGACGCGCTCGCGCCGGCGGCATCGGTGACACACACGAAGGTGGGCGACGTCTTCGTCGCCGAGCGCGCGACCGATGCGGACGTGGTCTTCGGCGGCGAACCGAGTGGCGCGTGGATATGGCCCACACAGACTCTGTGTCCCGACGGCCCGCTCGCGGCCGTTCGGTTGATGGCCCTCGCCGCCGAGCGTCCGCTCGCCGAACGCGTCGCCGAGATCGAGACCTACCCCATTCGCCGCGAGAGCATCGAGGTCGCGGAGAAAGAGAGGGTGATGGAGCGTGTCGAGAAGCGGGTGGCTGCGGAGTACGACGACGTGCGGACGCTCGACGGGGTTCGGGTCGACTTCGACGACGGCTGGGTACTGGTACGGGCGAGTGGGACCCAGCCGCTCGTGCGGATCACCGCCGAGGCACGCGACGAGGGGCGCTGTGAGGAGCTGTTCGAGCTGGCGAGCGCTGTCGTCGCGGATGCACGTCAGAAGGAGGGGTCGGGTTAACTTCGCCGCGTCGAGCGCGCCTGTCTGACATCCGCGCCGTCGCGGATCTTGTCCTCACACTGGGGACAGACGCGTGGTTCGTCGATGCCGCTTGGGGTGAACACTCGCGCATACGCCGCCGTCACGAACGCACCACAGTTCTGGCATTCCGGCATACAGTGTCATTTCGTGCCATCCAATATATAGGCGACGATACGCTCGCGGCCGGTCTCCGGGTTCCTGTCGGCCGTACGACCGCTCTTCGTCGCAATCTCGTCGTGGAGCGAAAATCGCGGATCGAAGGGTCGTGAAAACGAATCGGACGAACGTTCATGTGTTCATCGAGCGTAGCGATCGGGACGGGCCGAGAACCATGGCTGCAATCACAACCGAGGGGCTGACCAAACACTACGGCGACGTCCGGGCCAACGAGGACCTCTCCTTCGAGGTGCGCGAGGGCGAGGTGTTCGGCTATCTCGGGCCGAACGGCGCGGGCAAGTCCACCACGATCCGCACGCTGATGGGCTTTCAGTCGCCGACGAGCGGGAGCGCAACGGTGTTGGGCCACGACGTCACCGATCGGAAAGCGATGATCGAGGCCAAGCGCCACCTGGGATACGTCCCCGCCGAGATGGGGTTCGACGAGGACGTCACCGGCAACCGATTTCTGCGCTACCAGGCGTCACTCAAGGGTGACAGCCGGAGCGAAGAGTTGTTGGAGCTGTTCGATCCCCCGATGGACCGGGAGATCGGCGACTATTCGACGGGCAACAAGCGCAAACTCGCCATCGTGCTCGCGTTCATGCACGATCCCGATCTCGTCATCATGGACGAGCCCACCTCGGGGCTCGATCCGCTGATGCAGGAGCGCTTCTACGAGTTCATCCGCGACGAGCAGGCGAGGGGAAAGACGTTCTTCTTCTCTTCGCACATCCTGAGCGAGGTCCAGAAGATCTGCGATCGGGTTGGCGTCATCCGGAACGGCCATCTCGTCGAGCTCGAAGACGTCGAAACCCTGCTCGATCGTGGCGGCAAGCGCGTCTCGGTGCGCGTCGCCGACCCCGTCGATGGAGAAGAGTTCGCCATCGAGGGCGCACACGACGTGAGCGTCGCCGGCGACGAGCGATCGCCCCAGCCGACCACGGCCGATGGGGGCGAGAGCGGCGACGGGGCGCGAACCGCGAGCGATCGGCCGTCGTCCGCCGACGGACCATCCGGGAACGGGGATTCCTCGTCGGGCGGCCGCGACGGCACGAGCGTGAGCTTCACGTTCACGGGCGACTACAACGACCTCCTCTCGCATCTCGTGGCGTACGATATCCTCGATCTCGACATCGCGGACGCGCCCCTGGAGGACGTGTTCATGCGTTTCTACGGCGAGGTCGATCCCGACACGGAATCGGCAGCCAGCGGGGCGACTGAAGCGGAATCGAGCCCGGAGGAGAGCGCGGATGTTTGAGGTCGCGCGCTACGAGGGCGAGCGCCGGGCGATGCTCGCGCTCACGATCGTGGTCGCGGCGGCGTTCTACGGCACGATGTTCGTGGCGATCGCCCCCTCGTTCACCGACCTCGATCTGGCGAGCCTCTTCGCCGAGCTCCCCAAACAGCTCACGGAGGGCCTCGGCATCGAGAGCATGAACACCCTTTCCGGAATCCTCGCGGTCGAACTCTACCAGGTCGGCTGGCTGCTCGTGCTCGGCATCTATCTCGCGTACAACGCGGCCTCGATGATCGCCGGCGAGATCGAGTCCGGCCGGATCGACAGCCTGCTCGCCGCGCCGGTCTCGCGGACGCGACTCGCCGGCGAGGAGTTCCTCTCGCTACTGCTCCCGATCCTCGCGATCAACGCGGTCACGCCGATCGTGCTCTTCGTGGCTGCGGGCTTCCTCGACGAAACGCTCGATCCGATGAACCTCCTCGTGCTCCACGCGCTCGCCGTGCCCTACCTGCTCTGCTGTGCGGCCGTCGGCTTCGTCTTCTCGGTGTTCCTCACGGACGAGAGCCACGCACGGATCGCCGCCGTCGGAACCCTCGTCGTCACGTATCTGCTCGAAACGGTGTTCATCGGCACCGACTACGAGGTTCTGGGCGTCATCGCGCCGATGAACTACATCGATCCGACCGCGATCCTCGTCGACGGCAGCTACGACTTCGCGGGTGGGGCGATCCTGCTCGCGGCCGCCGTGGTGCTGGTTCTCGTTGGTCTCGTTCGGTTCGGGAGGATGGATATCGGATGACGCTCGACGTCTTTCAGTACGAGGGTGAACAACGAATCGCCGCCGCGCTCGGCCTCAGCGCGGCCTTCGGGCTCATGGGGCTCGCGTTCGTCGCCACCGCGCCGCTCGTGACGTCCGACGTCGCCACGAGCGCACAGTTCGAGCAGCTCACCACGCAGCTGCCACAGCCGTTCGTTCAGGCGTTCGGCCTCGAAAGCCTGTCGAGCGCCGAGGGGTTGCTCGCCGGCGAGTTCTACACCCTGTTCTGGAGCCTGTTCTTCGGCATCTATCTCGCATACACCGCGGCGGGATCGATCGCCGACGACGTCGAGACCGACCGGATGGACGTGTTGCTCTCCGCGCCGATCTCGCGGGGCGCGGTGGTGTTCGAGAAGTTCCTCGCGCTGCTCGTCCCGATCGTCACCGCGAGCGTCGTCACACCGGTGGTGATCGTCCTCGCTGCCGCGTACATCGACGTCACCGTTCCTCTCGCGGAGCTCGCCGTCCTCCACGCGCTCTCGATCCCGTATCTGCTCTGCTGTGGGGCGATCGGACTGGCGCTCTCGGTATCTCTCGACGACGCCGACACCGCGAGAAACGCCGCCATCGGGCTGCTGTTCGCGCTGTATCTCTTCCAGTCGTTCATCCCCGTGACGGACGTCGGCTGGCTGGCGAACGTCGCCCCGATGGCCCACTTCGATCCGAACGACATCCTGCTGGACGGTGTGTACGACGTCGCCGGCGCGGCCCTCCTGCTCGCCGCCACAGTCGTTTTAGTGGGATTGAGCCGGCTCCGCTTCATCCGGATGGACATCCAATGACACGTCCCGCGACGCGGCCCTGACGATCGAATCGGACTGTGATCATCGCCATTCGGTGAACGGATGAACGGGTTCGGCGACGAGAAACGACGGTACGTTCGGCGGGAACTGCTCGATATCTGGCAAAAACTAGTCCCGGTAACGACGGGACGACCACGGCGAGATCGCCGCATTCGGCGGTAACGCTACTGTCCATACTGCATTGATGTTCGACACGCCATAGCCGTCGCTGATCGGCGGTAAAATAGTTCGAAAATCGAGAGTTCGACCTTACAGGTCGCGCGGCTGCACGGTCTTGCGGTCGTTCTCGTCGGCGCGACGGGCGGCGTTTTCGAGCAGCGCCGAAACCTCCTCGTCGAGGGCATCGTAGAAGTCCGACGAGACATTCATGTCACTCAGCTCATCCTTCACGGCGGCTTTGACGATCAGGTCTGCCATACAGGGCCGTTTTCAAAAGGGCGCTTTATAAATATTGCCATAATCGCTCGATATCGGCGCTCTCGAAGCGGTTCATCCGGTCACCCGGGGTGATGGCGACGCCGGCGGTCGGAAAATACCACGAACAGCGGCGTGAAATCTACCGACGACGGCCGAAGCGGACCGCTGGTCGACGGTGGCCGGCCGCCGGGAAGGCGACGAGGAGTAGTACGTCCAGCACCCAGGGAGCGCATGCGCGAAACGCTGGCCGCCCTCGCGGCGGGCGAGATCTCGATAGCGACCGCCGAGGCGCGCCTCGCGGGCTACGCGACGGGCGAGGCGGGACGGTTCGACGCCGCCCGCGAGACACGAAGCGGGGTGCCCGAGGCGGTGTTCGCCGAGGGGAAGACGACCGACGAGATCCACGAACTGCTCGATCTCGCCCTCGAAACGACGGGACGAGGGTTGGCCACCAGAATCGACGACGACACCGCCACGACGGTGCGTGACCGATTCGTCGACGACCGGCCCACGGCGGAGATCGATCACGAGGCACGGGCGAACGTCCTCCGGGTGCGGACGGCCGATTTCGAGCCGCCCATCCTCGACGCGACGATCGGGATCGTCACCGCCGGCACGGTCGATGCGGGGCCGGCGGGCGAGGCGGCGGCCGTCGTCGGCGAGATGGGAGCCACCGTCGAGCGCTACGACGACGTCGGCGTCGCCGGCGTCCATCGGCTGTTCGACGAACTCGGCGGGCTACGAGGGGCGGACGTACTCGTGGTCGCCGCCGGGCGTGAGGGTGCGCTGCCGACCGTGATCGCCGGGCTCGTCGACGTTCCGGTGATCGCCCTGCCGACCGCCTCGGGCTACGGCTATGGAGGCGAGGGTGAGGCGGCGCTCGCCGGTGCGCTCCAGTCGTGTACCGCGCTCACGACCGTGAACGTCGATGCGGGGTTCGTCGCGGGCGCGCAGGCAGGGTTGATTGCACGGACACTCGACGAGGCACGAAAGTGAGCGAAGACGGGCACGGAGGACAGGGTTGTGCAGCGGCGATACCGCCGCGGAAAGGGTATTTACCGCGTGAGACCCTACAATCCACGTTGGCGAAACCACTGCCAGCACACCACACATGCCAGAATGTGACTACTGTGGCGAGCACGTCTCGGAGCAGTTCGAGCGGGTGTTCGCCGACGAGGACGGGCGGCTGTTCGCCTGTCCCGGCTGCGCGGCGAACGCCGGCATCGCCGAGGCGGCCAAAGAGCGTGCGAAAAACGCCTGAACGCCCTCCGTGAGCCACCACGTCTACATCGTCGAGTGTAGCGACGGCTCCCTCTACACCGGCTACACGACCGACGTCGAGCGACGGGTGGCCGAACACAACGCCGGCACCGGCGCGAAATACACCCGCGGGCGGACGCCCGTCGAGCTGCGCCACACGGAGACGTTTGAGTCGAAAGGGGCGGCGCTGTCGCGCGAACACGAGATTAAGGGGCTCTCGCGCAGCCGGAAAGAACAGCTGTGCGAGTGACGGGAAGTTTTTGTTCACGGCGGCGACACCGGAGGCATGGACGCTATCTCGTTCGGTACCGACGGCTGGCGGGCGACGCTCGACGTCTTCACCGCACCCCGCGTGCGGATGGTCGGCCAGGCAGTCGCGACCCATCTCGATGGGCGCGGCGCGCCGGTCGGCATCTGCTACGACGCCCGCGAGAGTTCGCGCGGGTTCGCCGAGGAACTCGCGCGCGTGCTCGCGGCCAACGGATTCGACGTGCTGCTCCCCGAACGTGATCGCCCGACACCGCTGCTGGCCTGGGCGATCGCCGACCGCGACCTCGCCGGCGGGCTGATGGTCACGGCCTCGCACAACCCCGCGGAGTACAACGGCGTGAAGTTCATCCCCGACGACGGCGCGCCCGCGCTGCCCGAAGTCACGGAATCGATCGAGGCGAACCTCGCCGAGCCGGAATCGCTCCCCGAAGCGGAGTGGGGCACGATACAGGAAACGGATTTCGTCGCCTCGCACGCCGAGCACGCCCACGATCTCGTGGCGGAGTACGCCGACGAGGCCGCCCTCGACGACCTGACCGTCGCCTACGACGCCATGCACGGCAGCGGCCGCGGCGTCACCGACGGACTGCTCTCGGAGGCGGGTGCGTCGGTCGAGCGCCTGCGCTGCGAGCGCGCACCCGACTTCGGTGGCACGCCACCAGAACCGAGCGCCGAGCATCTCACCGAGTTGGCAACGCGCGTCCAGGACGGCGATGCGAGCCTCGGCATCGCCAACGACGGCGACGCCGACCGGCTCGCCGTGGTGACATCCGAACGGGGCCACCTCGACGAGAACCTGTTTTTCGCCGCACTCTACGACTTCCTCCTGGAATCGGCGTCGGGGCCGGCGGTGCGAACCGTCTCGACGACGTTTCTCATCGATCGGATCGCCGAGGCCCATGGCGAGTCGGTCGTCGAGACGGCGGTCGGATTCAAGTGGGTCGCGCGGGCGATGGCCGAGGCGGGCGCACTCGTCGGCGGCGAGGAATCGGGTGGTTTCTCGGTCGACGGTCACGTCCGCGAGAAGGACGGCGTCCTGCTGGCGCTGCTCGCGGCGGCCGCCGAACGGGAGGAATCGCTCGACGACCGTGTCGATCGCCTGCTCGACGAGCACGGGGAGATCCACCAGTCGAAGATCAGCGTCGACTGTCCGGACGACGAGAAGACGCGCGTGCTCGACGAGCTGGAGGGTGAGCTGCCCGATCGTGTCGCAGGCGAACCGGTCGCGGACATCGTGACCAAGGACGGATTCAAGACCGTACTCGAAAGCGGCGCGTGGCTGCTCGTCCGGCCGAGCGGGACGGAACCTGTACTCCGGGTCTACGCCGAGGCCGAAAGCGAGGAGCGGGTCGCGGCGTTGCTCGACGCTGGCGAAGAGCTGGTCGTGCCGCTCGTCTGAGTCGGGCAGCGGCCAGCGGATCGTCGGCGGGATGGCGCGCTCGTCGAAGGCCGATCGTGACGGAAACGTGGGAGATCGGCATGGAAATATATATCACTATCGACCACCAGTGGGCCGGTTCTCACTGCATGAAAATTGGGTTCGCGGTTTATTCAACTCCCGCTCGAACGTATAACTGTATCATGACCGATCGGATCGGCGCTCCGGGGACGGGCATCTCACGGCGGGAGTTTCTGGCGGCGAGTGGTGGTGTCGGCACGGCGATGCTCGCCGGCTGCACGGCGGGCGGGCGGCAGTCGGCGACGAACCCCACGCTCGGCGAGCCGCCGGCGAACGTGAGCGGGAGCGACGGCAAACTCCCGTACACATCCCCGCCCGAGGTCGTGCAGGTCGACGATCAGGGCGGGGAGGTGACGCTCAGCACCCAGCAGTGCAGACACGCAGTGCATCCGAAGGAGACGATGGGCGGACCGATCGAACTCCCGCAGGTCTGGGCGTTCAAAGCCGACGACGGGCCGGCGAGCGTGCCGGGGCCGATCCTCCGCACCACCGAGGGCAACGACATGGCGGTGACGCTCGACAACACCGACGGAATGCGCCCGCACACGGTCCACTTCCACGGCTCACAGAAGACCTGGAAGAACGACGGCGTGCCGACCACGACCGGGATCCAGGTCGAGCCGGGGGAGAAACACACCTACTCCATCCCGGCGAACGTCCCCGGCACGCACTTCTATCACTGCCACTACCAGACCCATCGCCACATCGATATGGGGATGTACGGCATCCTCCGCGTCGACCCGAAGGGGTACGAACCGGCCGACAAGGAGTACTTCATGACGGTCAAGGAGTGGGATTCCCGGCTCAATCGGATGATGGCCGGCGGGGACGCCCAGTACAGCCCGCGCGATCGCAACCCCGACGTGTTCACGATCAACGGCAAGAGCGCCCCGCGCTCGTTCCACCCCGAGGACGGCTCGCCGATCATCGTCGACAAGGGCGACACCGTTCGGGTCCACTTCGTCAACGGCGGCTACATGTCCCACCCGCTGCACACCCACAACCACCGCTTCGAGGTGATCGAGCACGACGGCGGCGTGATTCCCGAGGTCGCCCGCTACGATCAGGACGTCACCAACGTCGCGCCCGCCGAGCGCCGCGTGATCGAGTTCACCGCCGACGCCGACCCGGGCATCTACCTCCTGCACTGCCACAAGGTCAACCACGTGATGAACGGCGATAGCTATCCCGGCGGGATGCTCGGCGCGATCGTCTACCGCGAGGCGATGGATTCCGACATCTTCGGCCAGCTCATGGAGTACGCCGGCTACGACGGGAAGTGATCGCAATGCAGGGAACCACAGCGGACCCGAGCGCGGCACGATGCGGTCGACGGGGGTTCCTGAAAGCCGCCGGCGGAACGGCCGTCGGTGTCGGGGCAATCGGAGCGACAGCAGGAACTGCCAACGCACAGGAAGACGGCGCTGCGGGTTGGTTCGACGGCGTCGATAACTACGATGACGTGGTCGACAAGACGGGAACGAAGCAGATCGAAGTGGCCGTCGGCGCGAAGGGTAACGGCGGGAACTTCGCGTTCTCGCCGCCAGCCATCCGCGTCGATCCCGGGACGACGATCACGTGGAAGTGGACCGGCGAGGGCGGCGGCCACAACGTCGTCGCCGAGAGCGGGGCCTTCGAGAGCGAGATCGCGAGCGAGGCCGGCCACACGTTCGAGCACACTTTCGAGGAAAAGGGAGCGGTCAACTACGCCTGCGTACCCCATCGGAGCATGGGGATGCGCGGGGCGGTCCTCGTCGGGGCCGATGCAGCCGTCGGGAGCGGCGCGGAGAACGGTAGTGAGGAATCGTCGTCGCCGTACGGTAGCTGGCTCGACGACGTCGATGGTTTCGAGGAGGTCGTCGACCAAACGGATCGTGATCGGATCGAGATCGGTGTGGGCGCGCCGGGCAACGGCGGGGTCTTCGCGTTCGACCCGCCGGCGATCCACATCGATCCCGGGACGACGATCGTCTGGCGACGGCTCAGGGAGAGCGAGGCGCTCACGGTCGTCGCCGACGACGAGTCGTTCTGGACCGATTTCAGCGGGACGGGCGGGGAGACGTTCGAGTGGACGTTCACCGGCAATCGGGTCGTGAAATACTCCTGTCCGGCCTACGAGCAGCTCGGGATGAAGGGGTTGCTCGTCGTCGGCAACCCCGATCTCCCGTCGGCCGGCGACGTGCTCTCGACGCCGTGGGGCGGCGCGCTGGCCGGGAGCGGGCTGATGGCCGTTCTCTCGCCGCTCGTCTTCGGCGGGTTCCTCGCGGTTCGGAGGAGCCGCGATCGGGAGCCGTGAGCCACCGAATCGACGGGAAGCACCGATTCGCCGTCGGCCGGAACCCTCATCGTTCGCCGTCGATGCGATGCCCGTCGATCGGTATCGAGCCAGTACCGTCGAACCACCATATCAGTATAATGAAGATCTGTGCGAGCGGGATTGGTGAAGGACGGTATTGTGGACCGTGGTTGTGATGACCATTCGTTCCGAACGGGTTCGGGTGAAACTATTACCGTCTCCCCCACCTCGTCCCGATGATGCCAGCACGGAGTTCGATGTATCAGGAGATCGGTGGCAGCGAAGCCGTCGAAGCAGTCGTGGCGAACTTCTACGAGCGTGTCTTGGACGACCCGCTTCTCGAACCGTATTTCGAGGGCTACGATATGGAGGCGCTCTTCGCGCACCAGGTCCAGTTCGTGAGCGCCGTCGCCGGCGGCCCGGTCGATTACAGCGGCGACGACATGCAGAGCGCCCACGAGGGGATGGGGATCACGGGGACGGCGTTCTCACACGTCGCCGGCCATCTCGCCGACGCAATGCGTGCGAACGGCGTCGCGGAACCCCACGTCGAGAGCATCATCGACGAGGTCGCGGCGCTCGAAGACGATATCGTCGGTCAGTAGCCCGTCCACTCACCGTCTCACCGTGGGATAGCCAAACGGGGTGTGATCGTACCCATGTGGACGCAAAAATACGTGAAAACCCAAACTATCAAACCGCCATCCGGAGAACGGCCCGTAGAATGGATAGCCGTCCAACTATCGTCGATCGTCATCTTCCGGCCGATGTCGGTCGGTGACCGGGTCGCCGTCAACGGGGGACGATGAGTGCCAACGAATCCGGGAGCCTCCGATCGGGCACCGTTCCGTGGCAGGCGTCGAACCTCCACGTCGTTCTCGCGAGCTCGATGGTCGGGATCATGGGCGTCTCGTTGCTCACGCCCGTGCTCCCCCAGCTGAAGGGCGTGTTCGGCGTCGGCGATGCCGCCGTCGGCCTGGTCGTGCCGGCGTTCACCATCCCCGGGGTCGTTCTCACCCCGTTCATCGGCCTGCTGGCCGATCGGATCGGCCGTCGCTGGACGCTCGTCCCGCTCCTGGTACTGTTCGGCGTGGCGGGTGCAGGGATCGCCTTCGCCTCGACGTTTCGGCAGGTACTGCTGTTGCGAGTGCTCCAGGGGGTCGGTGGCAGCGCGCTGATCATGCTCGCGATCACGCTGATCGGCGACTACTACGACGACCCGCGCCGCAGCGCCGTCATCGGGATCAACGGCGGGGCGATCGGGAGCAGCGGGGCGATCTTCCCGTTCGTCGGCGGCACGCTCGCGGCGGTGCGCTGGCAAGTGCCGTTCCTGTTCTTCGGCGTGGCGATCCTGGTGGGTCTCTACGCGCTGTCGGTGCTCGACGAACCGACGATCGGCGAGCAGCAGTCGGTGCGGGAGTATTTCCGGCGCATACGTGGCGTGGTGGCGTACCCACGCGCCGTCGCGGCCAACCTGACCGTGCTCGTCCACTTCTTCATGTTCTACGGCATGTTGACGGCGATCCCGCTGGTGCTCGGCGATAGCTACGGGCTGTCGAGTAGCCGTATCGGGATCGTCCTCGCCACGCTCTCGGTCGCCAGCGCCGCCTGCAACACCCAGTACGGACGCATTTCGACGCGTGTCGGCCCGGTCGTCCTGATCGCCGTCGGCTTCCTCCTCTACGGCGGATCGCTGCTCGGGCTCGCGACACAGCCGTCGCTCGCGCTCGTCGTCGTCTGTCTGCTGGCGTTCGGCACCGGCGTCGGCCTCATCACGCCGTCGCTCGACAGCACGATCGTCGGTCTCGTCCCCGAGGAGCTGCGTGCCGGGCTGATGAGCGTCAGAACGAGTATGCTCCGACTCGGCCAGACGATCGGCCCGGTCGCGTTCACCGCGGCCGCCTCCCTGTCGTTCGGATCGAATACGATCGGCTTCCCGATGGTGTTCGCCGGCATCGGCTGTCTGGCCATCCTCGGGGGCGGTGTCGCCGTGGCCGCCCACAGGTGAAGTCGTCGACGGACTGTCGGACAGAGCGGTCGCACCCGTGACGCGAACGTCCGTTCGTTGCAGTGGGTTCCCGTCATCCAATCGCTGCGTACGGCTGCCGAAAAAACGTCAGCAAGAGATACTTCCCCGACAGAGTGGCGAGGCAGTAGGCTACAACGAATAATGAGAACAGAAGACGGTTGTTACGTCACGACGCGGATCGATCCGGGCTGAATCGGCCACGATCTCACGCTGCCGTTGGACGATAGCAGAGCGTGATTCGATCGAATCCGGAACGACAGCTGAACGGCATCAGAGATCCTCCACGGACGACCGTCTGAGAAACGGCGAGCTCGTTGAAACCGATAGTCCGTTACAATAACTTATTTGCTTCTGAATGATAAGGATGTTGTAGATCGAATGGAGCAATGGGTTCTTCCCGCATACGCGTTCGCCGGAGGTGTCGGCGGTGCCGTCGGAATAGCGCTGACGACGCATCACGACCGCCGGGAGTCCGCGTTCGTGTTCGGTCTCTTTGCGCTATCGCTCGCGGTGTGGGCCGCTTCGAACGCTGGACGCATGCTCGCACAAAGCTTCGAGTGGATGCTCTTGTTCACTCAGCTATCCTATATTGGTGTTTTGACGGCTCCCATTGCATGGTTTGCCTTCACACTTCGGTATACGGGGCATCGGGAATGGCTCACTCGTCGGCGACTCGCGCTGCTTTCCGTGATTCCGCTTCTCAGCGTTCCGTTTATCTTCACTTCTCAGTACCACTCCGTCTACTATTCGTCGATTACGCTCAGCCCGGGTGTAATCGGTCCGTCACTCACGACAACACCTGGTATAGGGTATATCATCACTGTCGGCTATCTCTACTGTCTTTTGATGACTGGTATTGCGCTGCTCATTGCAGCTGCGTTCGCCGCTGAGCGATTGTACCGTCGCCAATCGATCACGATCGTTGTCTGTGTGTTGGTGCCGATGATTTCGACGACGCTCTATCTGCTGGGGATCGGTCCAATCCCCAATGGTGCTATCACGCCGATCACGTTTGCAGTGGTTAGTATTCCGCTTGGGGTCGTCGTTCACCACACCGAGATCGAGGGAATCGCCCCGATTGCACACGAACGTATCTTCCAGACGCTCGATGACCCAGTCTTCGTTTGCGATCCAAACGATAGGATCATCGAACTCAACCAGGCTGCATGCGAGCTGGTGGGTGAAAACAAGAGCGCAGTGGAACATCAGCATCTCATCGACGAACTTCCGACGGATTTGGTCGACAATGGCGACCTTCACCCGGATCTCACCTCCGCGTTTGGTCGTGAAGTGCAAGGCGACGGGAGTTGCCAGCAGTATGTCGGCCATCGATACGATGTCGATCCTCGGCTCATGAGGGGGTCACAGGGTACAGTGCTCATGCTCACCGACATCAGCCATCAGAAACAGCAACAGGAGAAGCTCGCGAGGCGGAATACGGCACTGGCCGAGAAAACCAGCCAGCTCGAACTGAAAAACGAACAGCTCGAACGGCTCGCGGACGTGATCGCACACGATCTCAAGACGCCTCTCTCAACGGCGGAAAGCCTGCTCAACCTGATTGAAGCTGATTCTGATTATGCGGATGATCCAGAGCTCCGTCAGTCGCTGTCGGATCTGGAGATGGTTCACGAGCGACTGTGGGAGTTCTCCGAAACGATTCCAACGCTCGCGCGTGAAAGCGCGGATGTCGAATCGACGACGACTCACGATCTGGAACGGCTCGCTCGCTCAGCATGGGAGGTGGTTGAAACCGGTGCGGTATCCCTCTCGATAGCCGACAGCCGTTCGTTGGAGGCGGACTCACGGCGGCTCAAACTGATCTTCGAGAATCTCTTTCGAAATGCCGTAGAGCACGGTTCCGGGCAGCTGGTTCGATGCGATCAGAAGGACCCACTCTCGACTGAACTCCACGCCAACACTGATCGAACCATCCCAAAGGACCGAGATGACTCCGGAGTCACGGAGAGTTCTCGCAGCATCGCTAACGGCGGACGACGGGAGACTGTCGTATCAACCGTAACGGTTGGTGCTCTCAGCACAGCCGACGGCGGAAAAACAACGCGAGGTTTCTATATCGAGGACGATGGTCGGGGCATTCCGGAAGAGCGCCGCGATGCTGTTCTCGAATTCGGTGTGAGTACTGGCTCGGGCACGGGGTATGGACTGGCCATCGTCCGCGCGATCGTCGAAGCGCACGGCTGGTCACTCTCCCTCACAGCATCGTCAAGCGGTGGGGCACGATTCGAGATCACGACAGGGCGTGGGTGATAGTGTCATTCAAGAACAAACGATAGCTGTCTGTAGGCCCGCAATGACGGTGTCTGGACGAGGAGATCCATGCCGTCATCGTTCCCTCACCCACCCCATCCGTGGCTGGCATGTTGCCATACCCCTGTATGCTGGTATGGGCTTGATATGGTGTACGTTTATTGAATTATCCGAATGAGCAACGGTATCAGCAGCGGATCGTCAGCGAGGAGCAACAGCGCGATGCGGATGCGGAACGATCGGCAGAGCAGTATCGGTGAACGAGCGACAGGCGATTCCGGCCGCAATAGTAATCGGCTTTTCTGTGACTTTGATGCGAGGGACTGCCTGTAATGAAGGCTCAGCGTCTCGCGGTTGTTCTGATTGTAGGAGTAGTCGTCGTGAGCACTGGAGCAGGCGTACTGCTGTATTCGGACGGCAGTGATATCGGATCGAACAGCCAGTCCGATGGGACAAACTCGACGGGCGATGACGTTGCTGTTCTCAATCAGTCGGCCGATGGGAAGGTGTATCTCGACGTTGCATCGGATCCCCAGCGGGATCGGGCGGATCTCGGCCATGCTCTGGACGGACTGTATGACGAAAAATCGATCAACGTGAGCAATATCGATTTCGTCGAGAGTCAGCGCGAGGCCAGCACGATCGCGATCGCGACGGATGGCTGGTCGAACGCCACGTACATCGCCAACTGGGTCGAAAACCACCTCGACCACCCACGGGCAAATGCGGATGCTGACTCCTCCACTAACTCGGGGGCTACGTCCTCGCAAGTTCAATGTGGCGTGGAGCCGACCTACTATCAGATCGACTTCGTCGCTGGTGAGCCGATCGAGGAACTCCAGGGTCCCAAAGGAACGTACACGCCGGACGAACTCATCCGCTTCGCGCATAGCAACTCGGAGAAAAACGACATTCGGCGCTCGTCGAACGGTGAGTTCACCACGAACGAGAGCCTCCGCAACGCCGTCGACAGCAAGTCGATCCGCGTCGAGGACGGAACCGCGAAGGTATCGTTCTCGATCAGCGAGGACAGCGGTCCGGTCAAACTCACGCTGGCGAGTTACACGAAACCGCAGCGAATCTGGACGCGCGCGACCGAGCACCAACAGGAGTTCGTCGATGCGGACACGCGGACGTTCAAACCCGGTGGATCGTACACGCTGAGTGCCGATCTCCCGGATTCGAAGGTCGTCCCGTGTGAGACCGACACCGCACCGGACCAGTCCAACCCGTCGACTGAGACGGACACTTCGGAATCGCCGAGTACGCCCCAGTCGTCCACTCCGTCCGGAACGCCCGAAACAGCGACCTCTGACACCACTCCTGAGGCTACGTCAGATACCACCCCTGGGACGACTACGTCAGAGACAACAAATCCCGAAACGACCGAAGCTGCCCCCGGAACGCGGACCTCTGGCACCACCACGTCAGAGACGACGAACCCCGGAACGACCGACGCACCACCAACGACAACGACGACACCGCCGACTGAGACACCAGCCGCAGATCTCGGTGTGACGAAGACAGTCGATGACGCGAACGCGACCGTCGGCGACAACGTGACGTTCACCATCGAGGTCACGAACAACGGGCCGAATGCAGCGAGCAACGTCTCCGTCGACGAGATGCTTGGCAGTGGTCTCGCATATCAGAGCGGCGAGGTTTCACAGGGTGTCTATGACCCTGTCACCGGCGTCTACAGTGTTGGCACGCTCGCAAACGGCGAGACGGCCACTTTGGAGATCACCACGACGATCAAGAGTAGCGACAATACGACCAACGCAGTTGAGGTAACGAGCGACCAGCCTGACCCGACTGACCCGAACAACAACGACTCGGCGAACCCGACGCCGTCGGTTGCGGATCTCTCGCTGACGAAAAACGTCGACGAACCTTCGCCGAACGTCGGCGACAACGTCGAGTACACGCTCACGCTCTCGAACGACGGTCCCAACGCGACTTCCAACGTGACCGTTGCAGACGCGCTGCCGGATGGCGTGAGCTACGTGAGCTCGGATGCGAATCAGGGCGAGTACAACAATGGAACGGGCCTCTGGACTGTTAATAGCCTCTCTGACGGCGGGGAAGCCACGCTCGCCATCGTTGCAACGGTCGAGAGCTCGGACGACGTCACGAACGTCGCAGAAGTCAACTCCAGTGATACGTTCGATCCGAACTCCACACCGAACAACAACGAGTCCGGTGAGAACGATCAAGACAACGTAACGATCAACGGTCAGTCTGCTGACCTCGCAGTCACCAAAACGGCGAACGCTACCGATGCAACCGTCGGCGACAATGCGACGTTCACCGTTGCTGTGACGAACAACGGACCGGACACGGCAACGAACGTCTCGGTCAACGAGTCGCTTGGTAGCGGATTCGAGTTCCAGAATGCGTCGGTAACGCAGGGCGGCTACGATGCAAACACCGGCGTCTACACTGTTGGGACGCTCGATAGCAACGATACGGCGACGCTGACGCTCACTGCACGAATCAATAGCACGGACAACACCACGAACGCAGTCGAGGTGACGAGCGATCAGCCCGATCCGAACCCACCGAACAACAACGACTCGGCGAATCCGACGCCGTCGGTTGCGGACCTCTCGCTGACGAAGAACGTCAACGAATCCGCACCGAACGTCGGCGACAACGTCGAGTACACGCTCACGCTCTCGAACGACGGTCCCAACGCCACCTCGAACGTGACCGTCGCGGACGCGCTGCCGGATGGCGTGAGCTACGTGAGCTCGGATGCGAGTCAGGGCCAGTACAACGACGCAATGAACCTCTGGACGGTCAACAACATCGCCAACGACAGCGAGGCCACGCTCTCAGTTGTCGCGACGGTCGATACAACGGACGACGTAACGAACGTCGCGGAGGTCAACGCCAGCGACACGTTCGACCCGGATTCGACGCCGAATAACGACGATCCCGACGAAGACGACCGAGGCAGCACCACGATCAACGGTCAGTCGGCCGATCTCGCAGTGTCGAAAACCGTCAACGATACCAATGTCACCGTCGGCGATACCGTCGCATTCACCGTCGAGGTGACCAACAACGGTCCCGACGCGGCCACGAACGTCGCGGTCGATGAACTGCTCGGGACTGGCCTTGACTTCCAGAGCGCAACGGTTTCACAGGGAACCTACGACAATGAGACCAGCACCTACGCTGTCGGAACGCTCGCAAGCGACGAAACCGCAACCCTGACGCTTACTGCAACGATCGAGAGCGCCGATGACACGGCGAACGCGGCTGAAGTCACGAGCGACACACCAGACCCGAACGATCCGAACAACAACGGGACCGTGGACCCCTCGCCGTCGGTTGCGGATCTCTCGTTGACGAAACGCGTGAACGAAACCTCGCCGAACGTCGGCGATACCATCGAATACACGCTCACGCTCTCGAACGACGGCCCAAACGCAACCACCAACGTGACCGTTGCGGACTCACTTCCGGACGGCCTCTCTGACGTCAATACGACCGCAAGCCAGGAAAGTTACGATACCAAAAGTGGTCTCTGGACGGTGGGTGAGCTCGCCAGCGGCGACCAGTCCACACTCACCATCACGGCGGCAGTCCAGAGCACTACCGACGTGACGAACGTCGCGGAGGTCAACTCCAGCGATACGTTCGATCCGAACTCCACGCCGAACAACAACGAGTCCGGTGAGAACGATCAAGACAATTCGACGGTCAACGGGCAGTCGGCCGACCTCGCGGTGTCGAAATCGGTCGATGATAGTGGTGCAACGGTCGGCGACAACGTGACGTTCTCCGTCGACGTGACGAACACTGGCCCAGACACGGCCAGAAACGTTGTCGTCGACGACGCGCTCCCGGCTGGGCTCACTTTCCAGGACGCCTCGGCGACGCAGGGTAAGTACGACGAATCGACCGGCACCTACACCGTTGGAGACCTCAAGAACGGTGCGACAGCGACGCTCACGCTGACTGCGACGATCAACAGTACCGACGCGTCTACTCTTGAGAACGTCGCTACGGTGACGAGCGATACGTTCGATCCCGACGAGTCCAACAACGAGGATTCGTCGACACCCTCGCCCCAGGTGGCTGACTTGAGTCTCACCAAGTCCGTCAACGAGTCTGCGCCAGCGCTCGGGAGTAACGTCGAGTACACACTGACGCTCTCGAACGACGGACCAAACACGGCGACGGGCGTGGAAGTCACGGATGCGCTCCCTGATGGTCTCAGTCTCGTGAGTGCAGATCCAAACACGGGAAGTTACGATTCCGGCGTCTGGACGGTGAACGAACTCGCAACCGGTGAGCAGACGACGCTCACACTCACCACAACCGTCGAAAACACGGAAGATGTCATGAATACGGCAGAGGTAACCGCCAGCGATCAGTTTGATCCCGACTCCACCCCGGGTAACAACGTCCCGGACGAAGACGATCAGGCTAACACGACGGTCAGCGGGCAGGCGGCTGACCTCGCAGTGACGAAAACGGTCGACGACAGTGAGCCAACGGTTGGCGACGATGTGACGTTCACCGTCGACGTGACCAACGATGGGCCGACCACCGCGACGAACGTCTCGGTCAACGAGTCCCTCGGCGACGGACTCTCGTTCCAGAGCGCCCGGGTCACGCAGGGCAGCTACGACGAAGGAAGCAACGTCTACGACGTTGGAACACTCGGCAGTGGTGAAACAGCTACACTCACGCTGACCGCAATGATCGACAGCGCTACGGACACGACCAACGCGGTCGAAGTGACCGGCGATCAGCCCGATCCAGTCGAGCCGAACAACAACGACTCGGCCACTCCGACACCGACGGCTGCGGATCTCTCGCTCAACAAGACGGTCAATGAAAGCGCACCCTCGACCGGAGCGGGTATCGCTTACACGCTGACACTCACGAACGACGGCCCGAACGCGACTTCGAACGTGGCCGTCGAAGATACGCTTCCGGATGGCGTTACGCTCGTGGATGCGAATGCGAGTCAGGGCAGCTACGTCGCTGAAACAGGCGTCTGGGCGGTTGGCGATGTCGAAGACGGAGGAACAGAGACGCTTACGATCAACGCAACGGTCGACAGCGCAGGAAGTCAAACCAATACTGCGCAGGTCACATCGAGTAGTATAGGCGACCCCGACTCGTCCCCGGGCAATGACGATGGCGGAGAGGACGATCAGGACAGCGTGACGACTCAGTCAACTACTCCACAATGTAGTGTTCAGATGAGTAACGTCACGGCACCGGACAGTGTCGATCAGGGCCAGCAGGCGAACATCGAGGCTGACGTCACCAACACTGGACTGGCAAACAACTGTGGGGCAACCGCGACGCTCAATGCCACCGGGAACAGTAGTCGTGCAGTCGATATCGTGTTCCTCGTCGACACCTCGGCGAGTACAGATCCGTATATCGACCAGATCGCGAACCAGCTCAATGGCTTCGCCAATGACCTCAACGCTCAGAATATCGATGCCCGCTACGCGGTGGTTAGCTACGGAGGGAATGGGTACGTAAACACCGATCAAAAGTACACGAGTGATAGCCAAGACGCGATCAACACGCTCAACGGCCTCAGATCCGATGGCAGCCAGGAGCGCAACTACGCGGCGATCCAGCAGGCCCTCAGTTTGGACTCGCGTGCGAACGCCAACACGTTCCTCATCGATGTGACCGACGAGGATACAGACCGCCATAGTGGCGATCCCACCAAGACAGAGATAGCGAACCAGATCGATGATGCAGGAGCGTCCTTCATCGCTGTTTCGCCTGATGAAACCGAAGTCGAGCAATCCGAGCTAGGTATGAAGACCTTGTCGGAAGAAGTTCGAAATGGACACTGGGTCGATCTCTTCGCCCCCGGTGACGGTCCGGATGATTATAACCCGGATCTTAACGATTTCGTCAGTGGATTCCAAGACATCGTAGTCAACCAAGTCGAAGAGGGCATTAACCGTGAGACGAGCGTCACACTCGACGCAGGAGAGTCCAGGGACCTCTCGTTCACGGTCGATACGAGCTCGTTCCAAGCGGGGTCAGAGCTCGAATACACGGTGACTGTTGGGAGCGAAACGAAAACAGGAACGATTACCATCACCGGAACCGGGAGTACTTCGATGTCAATCAACGCAGCGTCAATCGGTGATTCATCGCCGACAGCGAACACTGCGAGTCAGGACACGGCAAACGAGACGACGGCAACGCCCGAAATGACTGAATCGTTGAGTGAAAACACGTCGACCACGACTACGACGCAAACCGCGACAACTGAAACGAGTACGGCGACTGCGACCACCGAAACCGAGACTGAGACAGCGACTGACAAGCCCACTGAAACGGCAACCACAACGGTGGATACGACGACCGAGACGCAAACCGTGACGGAGACCGAAACAGCGGCAGAAGCCGCAGAAACGCCGACTGGAGCGTCGGTCGAGGCAACCGACACAACGACGACGATGGTGAACACAACGGCCGAAGCCTCGTCCAATACGACGGTCGGGACGTCACCCACGGCCAACGAGACGGCTCCCGGAACCGAGAACACGACGACTGCTCCATAGGCAACCGCCTCTAGAACCTTCATTTGTCTTGATGTCTTTTTGCCAATCAACCAACCAGCCAATGAGCTCTGAACCGACTCCAACCGACGAACGCTCGAACACCGGTGATGATATTCGGGTCCTGCTGAGCGATGACGACGAGACGTGGGCACGCACACAGCGACGGGTTCTCGAACGCCAAAGCGACCGGCTCGTCGTCGAAACTGCCCACAGTCTCAGCGAAACACGCCAGCACCTTGCCTCAGCGACACCGGACTGTCTCGTCTGCGACTACCAACTCGGTGATGGCACCGCTCTGGAGTTGCTTCCCGAGGTCAGAGAGTCCCATCCCAAGCTACCGTTTATCCTCGTGACCGGACGGGGGAGCGAAGCAACTGCCAGCAAGGCGATCAGCAACGACGTCACCGAGTACGTGAGGAAATCCATACTCAGTACCTCACAAAGCGGGTTAGGTGAACGGGCTGCTTGGTGGATTGATGGAGGCCAACCAAGCAGCCAGTGAACTCACAGAGGACCAGGTGCTTAACTTTCTCGTCAACACGCTCAACGAGGAGATCGATATCGGACTCGGCGAGAACGCCGATATCGACTCCAAGGACATCTGGGACGTCCTCGTCGGCGCAACAGCCGACGAGGACTCGGTCAGTCACCTCTGTGAGATTTCAGAGGACTCACCCCACGGCAATACGATTCTCCATCACCTCCGGACGAAGTTCGAGCTCGCAGAGCTCGAACGAGTCGGCAAGACGCTCATCCAACAGGATACCCTCGAACTCCTTCCGGATCGGCCGGTGGAGGTCGTCGCCGACCTCCACCTCCGTCCGTACTACGGCGAGGAGTACGACTCCAAGGAAGAACTCTACGAGTCACTCGCCAAAGCTGGAACGACCACGTTCCACGGCTATGCCACACTCTACGCCCGCGTACGCAACAAACGCTACACGCTGGCGGTGCGCCGTCTCACCGACGGCGACACCGCCAGCTCGATCCTCGCGGAACTGCTCGGCGTGCTCAACGGCCTTAACCTTGAAGTCAAGGCCGTCTACCTCGATCGGGAATTCTACGATACGTACTGTCTGACGCTGCTCGCTGCCCACAACTACGCTTTCGTCATGCCGATCGTGAAGTGGGGCGAGAAGATTCAGACCGAACTGAGTGAAGGCTGGAGCCGCGTGATCGACCACGACCTCCGAGGGGAAATCGACGGTCACACGTGGACCGTCGATTTCCCGGTCTACATCGACTGTACGTACCAACAAGGAAAGTACGACGAGGAAGGTGTGGCGCGTCACGGCTACGCCGTTGACGCGCCGTTCATCGACACACCGCGTCAGGCTCGGAAGTACTACAGCCGACGCTTCGGGATCGAATCGACCTACCGGTTGTCCGAACGAAGTATTGCGATGACGACGACACAGAATCCGGCGGTGAGGTTTCTGTACGTGCTGATCAGCTACCTCCTCCAGAATGCGTGGCGGTATCTCCACTGGGAGTACGTGGCGTCGCCGCGCCGAGGCGCGCGACGCCTCTGGCCGTGGCGATTCGATGAATTCCTCGGAATGGTGCGGAGAGCAGCGGAGACGGCGCTCGCGGTGCGTCGCGCCGTCCCCGCAAACAAGCCACCGGACGACCGCTTCGAGCGGTAATCCACCGACCGGGAACGCCTACTCAGCGAGTGGCAACACCGTTGCGTCGGCGGCGTTCCGCCGCCGACTGCGACAGGTTTGATGCTCTCGGTGTCGAACAACCCTCCTCAGCAGTTACTCGGCACCGATTTCTCCACCGAATTCACACTCAGAAGCAGTCAACCGACGAGCTTTGTGAGGTACTGATACTAGGAGATCAATCAACACTCCTGCGCCGTCGCATCGAATCCGCAGTCGATTCCGTTCGTACCGAGCGCGCACTCGCTCACGAGCGCCGAAGCAAGGAGGCACTGTTGGAGATGATCACTACGAGCGTCACACGCGAGGAGCTCGCCAGCGATATCTGTCGACACCTCGTCGACGAGCGCCAGTATGCGTGTGCATGGATCGGTGTTCACGACAGCGAAGGAGCGATCGTTCCGCTTGCGAGCGCGGGAGCAACCGAGTACGTTACGCAGATTTTGGATGGCGAGACGGAAATCGGCAGTAGCTCGGAGCCAGCGCTCGTTTCACTCGACGAGAACGACTCAGTACTCATCCCTTCGTATGAGGGCGCGTCTGCTACAGATGCACCGGACGCAGCCGGATTGGAGACTGTCGCCAACCGGATGAGCGACGGGAATACTGACTCCGATTGTGACCGAGAGCAATGGGAGCGCCTCGCCTCAAAGCACGGGTTCCGATCTATCGGCGCGGTACCGATCAAGCACGATCAGATCCGCTTTGGCGTGCTCGCTGTCTACGCTACCGACTCCAGACAAGTCGACGAGCGCGAGATCGCGTTCATCAGCGAATATGCCGACACGATTGGCTATGCATTGCAGGCGACCAACTGGCGGGAGACGCTGCTCACATCAAACACGACTCACGTCGAATTCACGATCAGCGACCGGGAGATCCCGCTTGTAGCGCTCTCGCGAGCACTCTCTGACTCACCGACAGTAGAGGTGACGACCGTAATCCCACGAAACGAGACCGAAGTGCTCTGTGTCGTGACCACCTCAGACAGCTCGAAGGAATCACTTCTTGATGCGGCGTCAACCGTTGATGCGATTCGATCGATTGATGTCTATGAAACTGGCGGCCCAGTTCGGTGTGGTGTCGTCAGCGAGAGACCGATTCCGGAACTGACCGTTGTCGAACGTGGTGCTCGCTTCGAGCGCACATCCATTACGGATGGGCGGGCGAGCGTGTCGGCTCGTCTCGGAGAGACCACATCCACCAAACAGATCGAAACCAGACTTGGAGACGTTTACGAGAGCGTTTCGATGACGATGGTCCAAACGGATCCAACACGGAGTCCTGCCGAGAGCAGCGACGACTGTCCACCGTTGACCGATCGCCAACGGCAAGTGCTCGAGATAGCGCTGGAGATGGGGTATTTCGAGCGGCCACGGGGGAAGAACGCCGAGGAACTTGCGACGATGCTGGATATTTCCCGCTCGACGTTCACACAGCATCTCCGTGCCGCAGAACAGAAGACCCTAGGTGGTGCCGTCGATGAAGGAAAGCGGTAGTTTGCCGTACAGTACGAAAACTACTGCACAACATCGTCGATGAGGAGAACACCAGGGCGACTCGGAACGATTTTCGGCGTGAACGTCACCGCGGACCGAGCTCTCGAAGGTGATTCGAACAGTGACCGGCGAGAGCGCGTGATGATCGGAACATGACGGCCGCTATCGGATTCACGCGACGAAACAAATGCGTGCGACCAAGTCGATGATCGATTGCGGAACCGACGAAGACGAGATCGATACACCGTTTACCGCTATAGTAATTCGGTCCATCGGCGATACGATCCGAGCGATACAGAGGAGAGGTGAAGGGGAGGAGGAATCGCCGAACATCGATCACATCAGGAGTGACTATCTCGGTTCGCCATACACCACCATCGAACGTCAGGCCGGGTTGCTAACGTAATACGTTCTGAATCGGAGATCCATTCCGGTCGTCTTCCGATCAAAGGATTCCGGGCAGCTCAGCTGGGGACTCGATCCGATACGTCGGCGCTGGATCGGGGTCGTTCGGATGGGTTCCGTGCTGACGGTTCGAGGGTACCCACACCGACTGCAACCCCGCTTCGTGAGCGCCAACGATGTCGGCAGCATGGTCGTCGCCGACATGGACTGTCGTTTCAGCCGGCACGGAAAGTGCAGAAAGAACGCTTCTAAACGGCTGTAGTGCCGGTTTCGGCGAGATTCCTTGGTCTGGATCACAGAACACCGTCACTCGAAGACGTCCGCGATGCCGAGAGACTCCAGTTTCGCTCTCTGGGTCCGCTTGCCACCGTTCGTAACGAGACCGACGGCGTAGCGTTCGCGGGCGTATTCGAGAGCGTTCTTCGCTCCGGGACGAAACAAGACGGCCGTTTCGTCGACGACGTCAGCAGTGATCTCGCCGAGTGTCACGAGAAGCGACGGGTCGATAACGGTCTCCGTCGGGCGATCTTCGAGAACTGTGCGGTAGAGATTCGTATAGAACTCCGCGTCGTTTGCGGCCGTTTCGATGGTGGTCGTATCGACTGCACGGACATCGGCGGGCGCAAAGAGCGGGTCGATCCCCGCACGTTCGAAAACCGCCCGGTGGATCGTCCGATCGGACTGATCGGAGAGACAGAGCGTGCTATCCAGATCGAAACAGACGGCGTCGATCTTCGACATTTCGTTCACTACAGCGATCAGTGAGGAATCGGTTTCGCCTCACATGACCCCAAGCCGATCAACGAGCAGTTCGGCAGTCGGTAGAGCACCGGATGTCGATGTTCGACGCCACAGGTGTCGTTCGCTATCGCGACATGCGATATATCGAATTGCGCAGCAGGCGCTGCCGGCGGGTCGTCAGCAGTCAACACGTTATTCGTACTGTCCACGGAACCGGTCCGGTTCGTCGGTCGGCTCGATCGCGAATCCGAGTGAATCGTAGAACGGGCGAACGCGGCGGTGGAATTCGGCACGGAGATCGCCAGCGGTCGCTGCGGCGGCGCGCTCGACCAGTCGCGTCCCGATACCCTGGCCGCGTCGCCGCCGACGGACGGCGATGGCGTCGATCTCCCGGCCGTCGAGCACGCACACACCGAGACATCGATCATCCGCGATGGCGATCCACACCGCGTCCGCCCCGATGCGCTCGCGGACGGTGTCGGCGTCGATCGCGAGCGACGCCCCATCCAGGACGTTCATCACTGACGCGAGCTCCGCCGGGCGCGCGAGACGGATTTCCACCGGTTCAGCCGCCCTTGATCAGTCTGAGCACGCGCACGGACTCGGCGTCGATCGCAGCGTCGGCCGGGACCGGTCGGCCATCCAGGAGTACCGTCGCCTCGTGGCGGCTCAGTTCCACCGCATCAAGCAGGTCGCCGTAGGTCCCTTCGACGACGAGTTCGTGGGTGTCGCCGCCGACGATATCGACCGTGACCATACCGACACGAGCCGACGATCGGGTTTGATGCTGTCGGACGGCTCCGAGCGCTCGTCACGGTCTCGGGTGTCTTAAGAGCCGCCCACCCTTCGCATCGCCATGAGCGAGACCAGCGGATCGGGGGGCCGGGGCGAGATCTGGATCGAGAAATACCGCCCGTCGGCGCTCGCCGAGGTCGCCGGCCAGGACGACATCACCGAGCGGCTGCGGAGCTACGTCGCCCAGGACGACCTGCCACACCTGCTCTTTTCGGGCCCCGCCGGCGTCGGGAAGACGACCTCGGCGATGGCCATCGCGCGCGAGATCTACGGCGACGACTGGCGCGACAACTTCCTGGAACTCAACGCGAGCGACGAGCGCGGGATCGACGTCGTCCGCGATCGCATCAAGAACTTCGCACGCACGAGCTTCGGCGGCTACGACTACCGGGTCATCTTCCTCGACGAGGCCGACGCGCTGACGAGCGACGCCCAGTCCGCGCTCCGCCGGACGATGGAGCAGTTCGCGAACAACACCCGGTTCATCCTCTCGTGTAACTACTCGAATCAGATCATCGACCCGATCCAGTCGCGCTGTGCGGTCTTCCGGTTCGGCCCGCTGCCCGAGACGGCGGTCGCGGAGTACGTCGAGCAGATCGCCGGCGAGGAGGGTATCGAGATCACCGACGACGGGGTGGATGCTCTCGTCTACGCCGCCGACGGCGACATGCGCAAGGCGATCAACGGGCTGCAGGCCGCCGCCACCACAGGAGAAACGGTCGACGAGGAGGCGGTCTACGCCATCACGGCCGCCGCACGGCCCGAGGAGATCGAGACGATGGTCCAGCACGCGATCGGCGGCGATTTCACCGCCGCACGCGCGAAACTCGACGACCTGCTCACCGACTGGGGGCTCGGCGGTGGCGACGTCATCGACCAGCTCCACCGCTCGGCGTGGTCGTTCGAACTGGACGACGAGGCGACCGTGCGACTGCTCGAACGAGTGGGAGAAACGGACTACCGCATCACGCAAGGGGCGAACGAACGGCTCCAGCTGGAGGCGCTGCTCGCGTCGCTCGCGCTCGGCGACGCGGGCGAGTGAATCGTCAGTTCAGCGTCCAGATGGCGTAGTTGAGCGCCGTCGCAAAGGAGGCCCAGGCGAGATACGGCACCAGCAGCGCGGCCGCCCGGCGTTCGACGCGCGCCGCGGCACCGATCGTGGCGACGATGATGACCCAGAGTGGGACGATGACGACGAGTCCCAGAATCGGTGATTCGAGCCCGAAAAAGGCAGGTGACCACGCGACGTTGAGCACGAACTGGGCGATGAACAGCGCGAGCGCGACCCGCACTTGGCGATCGTCGAGGCCGGCACGCCAGACGAGCCACGCGGCCAGTCCCTGGAAGGCGTAGAGCACCGTCCAGACCGGGCCGAAGAGCCAGTTCGGCGGGGTGAATCCCGGTTTGTCGAGCGTCGTATACCACGTCTCGATCTGCGGGGCCGTGATCAACCCGCCGGCCGCGCCGAGGAGGACGCAGGCCACGACGACCGACGAGAGCGTGACGAGCGGCCGTCGGTCGGGGAGCGATCGCCAGTCGACTGTCGACATACCTGTCATCAACGAGCCATCGATTTGGCGTTATCGCCGATCGAAACTGCCCGGATCGGGGTACGGAAACCGCCCGACTGGACCGTGAATCGACCGTTCCGAACGGGACGCAACTGTTTTAGGCGAACGGCGGTTTGAGCGGATATCATGAGTACGCTCGAAGCGGAGTACCGACTGCAGTATTTCGAGGAGGAGGGGTTCGTCCGGAAGGAGTGCCCCGACTGCGGCGATTTCTTCTGGACGCGCGATGCAGACCGCGAGAACTGTGGCGAACCACCCTGTGCGGAGTACGAGTTCATCGGCAATCCGAGCCTCGACGAGGAGCGGAGTCTGGAGGAGATGCGCGAGGCGTTTCTCTCCTTTTTCGAAGAGCACGATCACGAGCGCATCGAGCCCTATCCCGTCGCGGCGAACCGCTGGCGCGACGACGTCCTGTTGACACAAGCCTCCGTGTACGACTTCCAGCCGCTGGTGACGAGCGGTGCGACGCCGCCGCCGGCGAATCCGCTGACGATCTCCCAGCCCTGCATCCGGATGCAGGACATCGACAACGTGGGCAAGACGGGCCGACACACGATGGCCTTCGAGATGATGGCCCATCATGCCTTCAACGCGCGCGAGGAGCTCGACGATCCCGACCAGTACGCCTACGAGGGCGAGGTTTACTGGAAGGACCAAACCGTGGAATACTGCGACGAGTTCTTCGAGGCGATGGGCGCGAACCCCGAAGAGATCACCTACATCGAGGACCCGTGGGTCGGCGGCGGCAACGCCGGCCCGGCGATCGAGGTCATCTACCGCGGCGTCGAGCTCGCGACGCTCGTCTTCATGTCGATGGAGCAGGACCCCGACGGCGAGTACGAGCTGAAGGACGGCAACACGTACTCGAAGATGGACACGTACATCGTCGATACGGGCTACGGGCTCGAACGCTGGACGTGGGTCTCACAGGGGACGCCGACGGTCTACGAGGCGATCTACCCCGAGATGATCGCCTTTTTGAAGGAGAACGCCGGCATCGACCACACCGACGAGGAGGAGGAACTCGTCACGCGCGCGGCGACGCTCGCGGGCCACATGGACATCGACGAGGCCGAAGACGCCGAACGTGCCCGCGGGACGATCGCCGAACAGCTCGGCGTCGACGTCACCGAACTCCGCGAGCTGCTCGAACCCTTGGAGGCGATCTACGCCATCGCCGATCACTGCCGGACGCTCGCCTACATGCTCGGCGACGAGATCGTCCCCTCCAACGTCGGAACAGGCTATCTCGCCAGAATGGTGCTTCGGCGGACGAAACGGCTCTGTGATACGGTTGGAGTGGACGCGCCGCTCGACGAGCTGGTCGACATGCAGGCCGAGCGCCTCGACTACGAGAACCGCGACACGATCCGCGACATGGTGCGGACGGAGCTCGAAAAATACCGCGAGACGCTCGAACGCGGCGGACGGCGCGTGCGCCAGCTCGCCGAAGAGTACGCCGAGCGCGACGAGGCCATCCCGACCGAAGAATTGATCGAGCTGTACGACTCCCACGGGATCCAGCCCGACATGGTCGCCGACATCGCCCGCGAGAAGGGGACTGACGTCTCGGTGCCCGATGACTTCTACAGCCTCGTGGCCGCCCGTCACGGGGAGGAGGACATGGCCGAGAACACGGGGGAGCAGACCGACGAGCGCGTCGCCGATCTGCCCGAGACAGAGCTGCTCTACTACGACGATGCCGAGCGCATGGCATTCGAGGCGATGGTGCTCGACACGTTCGAGCGCGAGGAGGGCTACGACGTGGTACTCGACCGAACCCTGTTCTACCCCGAGGGTGGCGGCCAGCCGGCCGACACGGGCACTCTGAGCACCGACGACACGACCGTCGACGTCGAGGACGTCCATCGCGAGGGCGACGTCGTCATCCATCACACGGACGGGGACCCCGGAACGGGCGAGTTCGTCCGCGGGCAGATCGACGCCGGCAGACGACGCCAGCTGATGCGCAACCACACCGCGACCCACATCGTGATCCACGCCGCGCGGCAGGTGCTCGGCGAGCATATCAGACAGGCCGGCGCGCAGAAGGGAACGGATCGCTCGCGGATCGACGTGCGCCACTACGACCGCATCGACCGCGAGCAGGTCCGCGAGATCGAGCGCGTCGCCAACGGGATCGTCACCGACAACGTCTCGGTGGGGTCGGAATGGCCCGATCGCCACGACGCCGAGGAGGAGTACGGCTTCGACCTCTATCAGGGCGGGATCCCACCGGGCGAGCGCATCCGACTGATCCACGTCGCCGACGACGTTCAGGCCTGTGGCGGGACACACGTCGCCCGCACGGGCGATATCGGTGCGATCAAGGTACTCAACACCGAGCGCGTCCAGGACGGCGTCGAGCGGCTCTCGTTCGCGGCCGGTCCGGCGGCCATCGAGGCGACGCAGGACACCGCGGACGCGCTCGCCGAAGCGGCCGGGACGCTCGATGTCACGCCCGCGGAGGTGCCCGAGACCGCCGCACGCTTTTTCACCGAGTGGAAGGAGCGCGGCAAGCGCATCGAGGAGCTCGAATCCGAACTCGCCGAGGCACGGGCCAGCGGCGGCGTCGAGGGCGAGGAAGTTACCGTCGGCGAGGCGAGTGCGGTGATCCAGCGCATCGACAGCGACATCGAAGAGCTCCGCGCGACGGCGAACGCGCTCGCCGAGGGAGGACAGGTCGCGGTCGTCGCCAGCGGAACCGACGGCGCGCAGTTCGTCGTCGCCGTCCCCGACGGAGTGGCGATCGACGCCGGCGAGGTCGTCGGCGAGCTCGCCGGCCGCGTCGGCGGCGGTGGCGGCGGACCGGCGGATTTCGCGCAGGGCGGCGGTCCACAGACCGAAGCGCTCGACGGAGCACTCGAAGACGCTCCGGACGTGCTGCGGCAGGTGCTGAACGCCTGATCGAGGCGGCTCGTGTACGGTAGCTGTGAACAACCCTTTTGGTTCTCACGGTGAAAGTTCGTCCGATGGTAGGTACCGAAGCAGCAACGACGCCGGCGATCCGCGTCGCCGTCGGTTCCGCTGAGCACGACCGCGCGAACGACGTGCTCGCGGCGGCGCGCGAGGCGGCAAGCGACGTTCACGTCGTCGAGACCGGCCCGACCGGTGCGGCGGCTCTCGCCCCGGTGGTGCTGGCCACCGCCGACGGTCGAACCGCCGTCCACGCGGACGTCTCACCCGACCGTGCGCGTGAACTGGTCGAAACGCTCGACGACGGGGAGCTACCGACCGACGAGGCACACGCGATCGTCGAAAGCGACGAAGGAATGTCAACGCCCGAAACGGGACCGCTGGCAGCTGGCCAGCGCCGCGTGCTCGCGCGCTGTGGCTGGGCCGCGCCGGCGGCGCTCGACGAATCGCTCGCCGAACGCGCGCGCGACGACCCTGACGATCTCCGCGAGGGTGTGGCCGGCACGGGCCTGCTCGGGCGCGGGCGCGGTGACGGCCACACCGACGAATCGATCGCAGAGGGCTGGGAAACCGCCCGCGAGAGCGACGGCGAGGCGGTAGTCGTCGTCAACGGCAACGAGAGCGATCCCGCCGTGGACGGCGATCGACTGCTGCTCGAAAGTCGCCCCGCGGAGGTTCTCGACGGCGCGCTGGCGGTCGCGGCGGCCGTCGAGGCGACCGACGTCGTCGTCTATCTGAACGAGGACGACGAGCTCGCGGCACAGCGGGTCCGTGAGGCCGTCGAAAGCGTCGATGCGGGCGGGACGGGAATCGACGTCGTCGCCGGGCCGGATCGGTATATCGCCGGCGAGATGACGATGGCGCTCGAAGCGATGGAGGGGGCCGACCGCCTCGAAGCCCGCCTCCGACCACCGGGGCCGAGCGAGGTCGGGCTCTACGGCCGGCCGACGGTCGTCCACACGCCGCGGACGCTCGCGCAGATCCGTGCGTTCGCGGCCGCTCCGGACGAGTTCGAGACGAGCGCGGCCGATCCTGGCACTCGACTCCTCACCGTGACGGGCGACGGCGTGGCCGGGCCGACGACCGTCGAGCTGGCCACCGACACCGCACTCGCGGAGGCGGTCGCCGATGGTGAGGAGTACAAGATGGCCTGTGTCGGCGGTCGGTTCGGCGGGATCACGCGCTCGCTCGACGTGCCCGCGAGCGCGCGCGCACTCGCCGGTGCGCGCCTCGGCACGGAGGGTGGGATCGAACTGTTCGACGGCGCGACGTGTGCACTGGAGTTTGCTGGCGCGCGCGCGAAGTTCGCCCGCGAGGCAAACTGCGGGCGCTGCGTCCCCTGTCGCGAGGGATCGAAACAGCTCGTCGAACTGCTGCGCGACGTCTATGATGGCCAGTTCCAACCGAGCGAACTGCGCGAGCTGAGTCGCGTCGTCGCGGAATCGAGCACCTGCGAGTTCGGACAGGCCGCCCCGCGGCCGGTGACGACGGCGATCGACACGTTCGAGCGCGAGATCGCCGCCCACGCCGAGGGGCGCTGTCCGAGCGGCGTCTGCATGGAGACCAACTGATATGAGCACCGACCACACAGGACGAGCCGAATCGCTCCCGAGCGTGCCGTCGATCGACGATCCGCGGCCGCATCCGCCGCTGACCGAACACTTCAACACGGGCACCGCGACCGATCCCGACGTGGGCGCGCGCGAGACGAGCAGCCTCACCGTCGACGGCGAGGAGGTGAGCGTCGGCGAGGAGGCGACGATCATCGACGCGCTCGAAGAGGTAGGGGCCGACGAGGAGCTGTCGGCGCTGTGCTACTACGATCGCGAGGACACGGACAGGATCGGTCCGCGCAGCGAGTGTCGGACCTGCATGGTCGAAACCGACGAGCACGGGCTGGTTCCGTCCTGTAGCCACCCTGCCGAGGACGGCATGGCGGTTCGGACCGATAGTACGGAGGCCGAGGAGGCACGGTCGGTGAATCTCGACCTCGTGCTCTCGGACCACAATCTCCGATGTACGACCTGCGGGAAGAACGGACGGTGTGAGCTTCAGGACGCCTCGATCGAGGCCGACGTCGAGGTGCCGAGATACGGCGTGTTCGACGACCGCGACGAGTACGAGCCGATCGACGAGTCCTCGCCGTTCATCCAGATCGACCGGAACAAGTGCATCCTCTGCAATCGCTGCGTCGAGGCCTGCAACGACGTGCAGGTCGAGGGCGTGCTGCGCATCGAGGGGAGCGGCCCGGACACGCGCATCGGCTTCCAGAACGGTGCCGACGAGATGATGGACTCGACGTGTGTCTCCTGTGGCCACTGTGCGACGGTCTGTCCGACCGGGTCGCTCGTCGAACAGGACTACACCGACGCGGCGACGATCCCGGTTCCTGGATTCACCCAGGAGAACTCCATCGGCGAGACCATCGGCGAGGATTACGACGGCCAGCCGAACCCGGCGACGCCAATGAAGGGGAATCAGACCTACGAGGACGACGCACTCGACGGGGAGGCCGACGATGACTGAACACGAAAGCGGCGGGAACGACGGCGAAAACGAGAAGAAGGGCGTCGCGGGCTTCATGCAGCGCGCACGCGACCAGGCCCGCGAGACGAGCGAGAAGGACGTGACGAAGACGGCCCCGTTCAAGGCGTTCGAGCACGCGACCGAGTCGGTCGCGCTGAACACGATGACCGAGGGGCGACTGTTCGACGTGGCCGACGCGCTCTCGGACTACCGTCTGCAAGACGTCGACGTGACCGACACGACCTGTGGCTACTGCGCCGTGGGCTGTCGGTTCGATCTCCACACGAAGGACGGGGAGGTGCTCGGCGCACGACCGACCGATCCCGAGAAAGCGCCGATCAACGGCATCTCGACCTGCGTGAAGGGGAAATTTAGTTACAACTACGTGAACAGCGACGACCGTCTCACCGAACCGCTCGTCAAGGAGAACGGCGAGTTTCGGGAGGCATCGTGGGACGAGGCGCTCTCGCGGGTGGTCGACGGGCTCGGCGGGATCATCGAGGAAGATAGCCCGGACGCGCTCGGGCTGATCTCCTCGTCGAAGGCCACGAACGAGGACAACTACGCGATGCAGCGGTTCGCCCGCGAGGTCATCGGCACCAATAATGTCGACAACTGCAATCGGCTCTGTCACGCGCCGACGGTCGCGGCGCTCAAACAGACCGTCGGCTACGGCGCGGCATCGGTGGGGGTGGAGGACCTCGAAAACACGGACTGCTACCTGCTCTCGGGCTCGAACACGACCGAAGCCCACCCCGTGCTGGCGACACGGATCAAACAGAACGTCGCCGACGGGGCCGACATGGTGGTGTTCGACCCCCGGAAGGTTCAAATCGCCGAGTACGCCGACCAGTACACCCGGACCGAACCGGGCTACGATACGGCCTGGATCAACGGGCTCACTCGGTATATCATCGCAAACGATCTCCACGACGAGGCGTTCATCGACGAGCGCACCGACGGCTTCGACGAGCTGAAGGAGCATCTCGACCAGTTCACTCCCGAGTACGTCGAGCGGGTGTCGGGAGTGCCGCCCGAGGAGTTGGCGTCGGCAGCGGAGACGATCGCCGCAGCCGACTCGTGTTGTTTCTGCTGGACGCTCGGGCTGACCGAGCACACCAACGGAACGGAGAACGTCATCTCGATGTCGAACCTCGCGCTCGTCACCGGCAACATCGGCAAACCCGGCGCGGGGCTGTCGCCGTTCCGCGGGCAGAACAACGTCCAGGGCGGCGGCGGGGACATGGGCCCGCTGCCGAACAACTTCCCTGGATACCAGCCCGTCACCGACGACGAGATCCGCGAGAAGTTCGAGGCGGCCTACGACACCGAGATCCCGAGCGAGGAGGGCTGGCGGACGACCGAACAGTTCCTCGCGGCCGATCGGGGCGATCTCCGCGGGATGTACATCATGGGCGAGAACGCCTCGCTCTCGGAACCCGGCGTCGATCACGCCCAGGAGGTCCTGGACGATCTCGACTTCCTCGTGGTGCAGGACATCTTCCTCACCGAGACCGCCGAACACGCAGACGTCGTCCTGCCGGCGACGACCGCCGTCGAATCCAACGGGACGTTCACGAGTTCGAGTCGACACGTCCAGCTGGTGAAGCGGGCGATCGAACCGAAGGGCAACACGCGTGGCGACTGGGCAATCCTGCAGGCACTCGCCAGGCGGTTCGGCCACGACTGGGACTTCGCGTCGCCCTCCGAGATCATGGACGAGATCGCCGAGCTGACCCCGATCTACGGCGGGATCAGTCACGAGCGGCTCGAAAACGGTGCGGAGCTCCAGTGGCCCTGCTGGAACGACGACCATCCGGGCACCACGCGCCTCTACGAGGAGGAGTTCAACACCGCGGACGGCAAAGCGTCGCTCATTCCGACGGGACCGAACGAGCCGGCCGACATCTCGGACGACGAGTTCCCGCTGACGATGACGACCGGACGCGTGCTCTACCAGTACCACACGGGCACGATGACCCACCGTGAGGAGGGGATCATGTCCTACGTCGGCGAGGACTTCGTCGAGATCAACCCGGAGACGGCCGCCAACGCCGGCATCGAAAACGGCGACTACGTCCGTGTCGAATCACGCCACGGGACGATCCGCGTCACGGCGCAGGTCACCGAGCGACCGGGAACGGACACCGTGTTCGTCCCGATGCACTTCGCCGAATCGGCCGTGAACACGCTCACCGACGAGGAGAACCTCGATACGGCGGCGCGAACGCCCGAGTACAAGGTGACGAGCGTCCGACTCCGGCCGGGTGAGGAGAGCGATCCGGCGCGCACGACCCGTGAGAGCGGCGACCGAACGCTCGCGGAATCCGACGACTGATGACGCTCACACGACGCATCAAGCAGGCGGCGGGGCTCGGCGACGGCGAAGTCGGCGTCGAGAGCGACCGCGAACACGACGTTCGGGAGTGTACGGTCTGCGGGGAGCGCTTCGACACCGGCAAAACGACGTGTCCGGCCTGTGGCAGTCAGCTGAGCCGGACGAAGACGGTTGTACCGCACGCGCTGTTCAACCTGTTCGTGGTGCTCGCGGCGACCGGCCTGCACGCGATCCGGAACGTGCTCACCGGCAACATCCCGCCGGAGTAAGGGTCGATTTTACCCTGGCCAGGGTTCTTATCTGCCTTCCATTCCGAGAGAACGTATGACACGCCACGAGGACCAACCGACGCCAGACGAGAGCGACGAACTGTTCATCTGTCTCGACTGTGGCTACGAGAGCGTCGAGGAAACGGAGAGCTGTCCGGAGTGTGGCGGCGAGCTGGCTGTCAAACACTGAGGACGGATTGGAAAGAAGTAGTCCCACCAGGATTCGAACCTGGGTCGAAGCCCCCAGAAGGCTTCAGGATTGGCCACTACCCCATGGGACTGTACTCCTACCTATCTCGCCGACCCACCTAAGCGTTGCGCGTTCGATCGACGACCGCCAGTTACTTGCTGCCGAGAGGAGGAGGGTCGCCATGTACGTCGGACGATTCCTCGTCATCGGCTCCGAGACCGGCGCGTACCGCGTCTCCTCGCGATCGTTCCCGAACCGGAAGATCATCGAGCGCGACGACCGCCTCACCGTGGTGCCGACCGACGCGGCCGACGAGACGGACAACCCCTACGTCTCCTACAACTGTGTGCGACCCGTCGACGATCGGGTCGTCGTCGGCAACGGCTCGCACACCGATCCGATCGCCGAGAAACTCGCACTGGGCTATCCCGCCCGCGACGCGCTCGCGCTCTCCCTGTTGGCACTCGATTTCGAGAAGGACGACTACGACACCCCGCGCATCGCCGGCATCGTCGGCCCGGAGAGTTTCATCGGGACGGTCCGACGCGACGGGCTCGTCGTCGAGGAAGTGACAGAGCCGACGCTGGTGGCGACCTACGAGAAGGACAGTCCGGAATCGACGGAGATTGCCATCGAGAGCGCCGCCGGGGCCGCACGCGCGGTCTACGACGCCGACTTCGAGCACGCGGTCTGTGCGGCCGGTGTCGCACGGACGGGCGACGGGTTCGAGACGGCCATCGAGAACGGCGATTGAAGGCGGGCGAGGTCGTAACCGGGCCATGATCGTCGGTGTCATCGCGGATATTCACGGAAACCGGGTCGCACTCGACGCCGTTCTCGACGACATGCCGCCCGTCGACGCGCTGGTCTGTGCCGGCGACGTGGTCGGCTACAACCCGTGGCCCGGCGCGTGTGTCGACGCGCTCCGCGAGCGCGGGGTGCCGACCGTGATGGGCAACCACGACCGCGCGGTGGCGACCGGGACGAGCTTTTCGTTCAACAGCATGGCCGGGGCCGGCGTCGCGTACGCCCGCGAGCATCTCGACGACGAGCAGCTGGCGTGGCTCGCCGGGCTCCCCGACGAGCGCACGGAGTTCGACGGACGAGTGAAGATCGTCCACGGCCATCCCGACGATCCGGATCGCTACACCTATCCCGACATGTTCGCCGCCGACATGCTCGACGGCGAGGACGTGCTCGTGCTCGGCCACACCCACGTCCAGCATCACGAGTTCTACGACGGCGGGATCGTGCTGAACCCGGGCGGTGTCGGCCAGCCGCGCGATGGCGACCCGCGGGCGGCCTACGCGACCCTGGATCTCGATGGGATGAGCGTCGACGAGCATCGCGTCGAGTACGACATCGAACGCGTCGAACGCGCGGTGAGTGAGGCGGGACTGCCGGAACAGATCGGGAGTCGGCTGCGGAAGGGTCGCTAAAAGGTGTCCTGAACGATCGACAGCGCGCGTTCGCGGTCGTCCCAGTCGACGAACACCGCCACCGAGGTCGCGCTCGTGATGACGTCGTGGGCGGTGACGTGCTCGTCGGCGAGCGTCTCGATCATCCCCTGGACGACGCCCGACTGGGTCGGAAGCTCGCCGCCCGAGACCCGGATCGCGGCGAAATCGTCGTCGACGGTCACGCTCGACAGGGCGTCCTCGTCGATGACGCGCTCGTGGAGCACCGTCTCGGCCTCCGTCGCGTCCTCGGTGTAGAGATAGAACGTGATCGAGTCGAGACCGCTCGCCGCCGCGTCGATGTTGATCCCGACGTCGCCGAGCGCGCCCGAGAGCGCCGCGAGAATGCCCGGCCGATTTCTGATCGCCCGCCCGGCGACCGTGAGACAGGACAGCGGCGTCTCCTGGAGGTCGATGAGCGTCTCGAAGGTGCCCTCGATGCTGGTCCCACCCTGGAGCAGGTCGCCGTGCTGGTAGTGGACGACTCGGACCCCGAGCTCCGGCTCCTTGTAGTTGAGCGCGCTCGGCGCGATGACCTCCGCCCCGCGAAAGGAGAGGTTGCGGAGCTCGTCGACGCTGATCTCGCCGACGTTTCTGGCCCCCTCGACAACCCGGGGATCGCCGGTCATCACGCCCTCGACGTCGGTGACGATGACGACCTCCTCGGCGTCCATGTAGTTGCCGAGCATGACAGCGGTCGTGTCGCTGCCACCGCGGCCGAGGGTAGTGACGGAACCGGCGTGATCCTCGGCGAGAAAGCCCGTCAGGACCGGGACGACCTCGCCCATGCGATCGGCGAGCGCCTGCGCGCGGCGGGTCGTCTCCTCGACGTCGACCTCGCCGTGGGAATCGGTGATGACCGGCCAGTGCTCGCCGCCGGGTTCGACGAACGCGGCGTCGACGCCGCGCGCCGAGAGGGCGGCCTTGACCATCCGGGCGGAGGTGCGCTCGCCCATGCTGACGATCTCGGCCTTGTCGCTCTCGGCGACGTCGAACTGGATCCCGTCGAGGAGGCTGTCGGTCGTCGAGCCCATCGCGCTGACGACGACGGCGATCTCGTGACCGGCCTCGACGGCGGCCGCGATCGAGTCGGCGGCGCGGTTGATCCGATCGCCGCTGCCGAGACTCGTCCCGCCGAACTTCGCTACGACGCGCATCCCTGCCTCCGTCGGCGATATCGCCGCGTGAGAGTGTCGTGCATGGGTAGCGCTGGTATCGCCCGGGGATAACTGCTTTCATCCATTCCATCGTGACGTTTCGGGCGCGATCGGCCGGTCGAGGGTTTAACTGCCTGCATCCCGACGGCGAGGCATGGAGGTGCGCGATGCCGTCGAAGCCGACGCCGGACGGCTGGCCGCGCTCGGCGACGCGCCGGCGGAGACGATGCGAAATCTGGTTCACGACAGAACCGTGCGCGTGGCGGCAGAAGACGACGATCTCGTCGGATTCGTGAGTTTCGATGCCCGCCGCGACGCGGTCCACGTCACCCAGTTCGACGGCCAGCCGGAAGCCGTCGAGCGCCTGCTCGACGAACCGGCACGGTTCGCGCGGAGCGAGGGGATGGCCGCCGAACTGCTCGTCGAGGCGTCGCGAGAGGAACTCAGGCGCGCCGCAACGGACGCCGGCTTCCGGGAGGTCGGCCCGGGGCCGCGCTTCGACGGCGCACCGACGGTGAAGTTTCGACTCGAAACGTAGGGGTTGCGTAAACGAGTGCCACGCTCTGCGAAGCGAGGACAGTTGGGTCGAGCCGTTCCCGTCCGGTGGATTTTTCCGTCGTGCTGAAAGGACGGAGAGACGCTGGACCGTTTCGGATGGAACAATATTTCGACGGACGATGGAGCGTGGTGCCGCCCGAGAAAGGCGAGGGGAGGGATACCGGAAACAGGAGACGAAGTCGAGTCAATGGTAGCACGACCAGCACAGCTATACCGATCCGTACCGTACGCACGACAGGCATGCCCATCGATATCGCTGCGTTCGAGCACGACGACCGTCTCGGCGAACCGTCGATCGGCGAGCGGGTCATCACCTATCTCGCCGCGAACGACGACAAAGCGTTCACGCGCGGCGAGATCGCGGCCGCCATCGATGCCGCACCGAACGCCGTCGGCAGCGCGCTCACGCGGTTGAAGAATCGGGATCTCGTGCGCCATCGCGAGCGGTACTGGGCCATCACCGACGATCAAGAGCGGCTCCGGGCCGCTGAGGGGCTGCACGATCTGCTGGAAACGCTCGCCGTCGACGACGAGGAGCCGTTCGACCGGGAGGCATGGCTGGCGAACGCGACGCCGGTTGGGAATCAATCGGGCGAGAGTCGATCGGACGGGGAGTGAGATGGACGACGCAGCCGGAATCGGTCGTGGTCACGTTCTCTGGGCGGCCGACCCGTTCAAGCGCGCAGCCGACACGGAGCGCCCATTCGTCGTTTTGAACGACGAAACGCACCCGTTTTCCGGCGAGCAATGGATCGCCGCCGCCGTTTCGACCACACCGCGGCCACACGCGCTCGAAATCACCGAGCAAAACTGGACACACGGCACCCTTCCACAGCGGAGTCATGCGTACCCGTGGGCCATCGTCTCACCACGAATCGAAACGATCGAATACGTCGTCGGAAGCGTGACGAATCGGTTCGTGGACAAGCTCGTCGCCGAGATGGGTAGCTACATCGGACTGGATGAATGAGTCGGCCGTAAGACGGGAACGGCCGCTCAGTAGAACTTCTGGATCGTCAGATCGAGCGTATCGAGATCGACGATCGGTGCGTAGCCCACGTCGGGATCGATGTTGACACTCTGCTGGAAGCTCGTCTGTTCCTGCCAGCAGCCCGAGTTGAGCGCGAGCACGTTGTGATACTTGCCGTAGCCGAGTTTGTGGACGTGGCCGGTGTGGAAGATATCGGGTACCTCCTCCATCACGAGGTAGTCGCGTTCCTCGGGCGCGATGCGCGTGTGACCCCCGTACTGCGGGGCGACGTGACGCTTCTTGAGGAGTTGGTACATCGGTTTGTGTGGCTCGTCGTAGCTGGCCTTCTCCTCCGGGAGTTCGGCGATGACCTCGTCGAGGCTCACACCGTGGTACATCAGGATCGAGACACCCTCGATCGTCACGGTCGAGGGGTTGCCCGAGATGCGCGCGTCGTGGACGTCCATGATCTCCCTGAGGTCGTCGTCGAACCCGGGTTGAGGTTCGGCAAGGCGGACGGCGTCGTGGTTGCCCGGGATCAAGAGGATCTCCATGTCGCCGGGCACCTCCTTGAGATACTCCGCAAACTGCTCGTACTGCTCGTAGATGTCGACGATGTCGAGCTCCTCGTCCTGGTTCGGGTAGACGCCCACACCCTCGACCATGTCGCCCGCGACGAGGAGATATTCGACGGCGCTCGCCTCCTCAGTATGGAGCCAGTCGGCGAACGCCGACCATGCGTCGGCGGCGAACTCCTGACTGCCGACGTGGACGTCCGAGATGAGCGCCGCGCGGACGTGGCGGTCGGCCGTCGAGGGCGTGTACGTGCGCGGCACGTCGGGGAAGTGGAGATCGTCGACGAACAGGATGCCGCCGTCGCCCGCAAGCGTGCCCTCGACCGCAATGACCTCGTCGAGCAGGAGTTCGTCGACGACGCTCGCGAGATCGCGGTCCTTCATGATGAGACACGGGAAGGTGCCGGTGGTGTCTTCGAGTTCGACCAGCCAGTGACCGTTGGCCGTCGAGCGGATATCCGAGATCATCCCGACGATGGCAGCGTCGCTGCCGCCGGCCATCGCCTCGACGGCCTCGGTGGGACGATGGTTGATCCGCGAGCGAAGCAGTTTCGAGAGCCGTTCGTAGCGATCGCGGAAGGTCCGCACGAAGTCGGCGTACTCGCCCGTCCCGGTCGACCGCCCCGTGATGTCGCCCGCGATGGCCAGCGAACGCAGCTCCGGATCGGCCGAACGTTCGGATTGGGTGTCGTCATTGCCGCCGTGAGACCCCTTCGTTTCGACTGGAGCGGTGGGGTCGGTTTCGGGTTGCATGTCGTGGTCTCCACCCGAAACAGAGGGGTTGTGAGTCGCTGTCGTGGCGTCGTTCGTGTCGATGCTCCGTCGGACGTGCTCGGCCGAGAGCGTGAGCGCGTCGTCGGGGACCGATTCGATGACGCGCTCGATGGCGCGCTCGGGATCGTTCGCCCCGGCGATGAGCGTGACGGCCTCTCGCTCGGCGTTGTAGCCGCGGCTGGCGAGTTCGGTGACGATGCGGACGGAGCTCGAACGCGGCACGGAGACGGATTCCACGGCGGGAACCAAAAGGATAGCGGGTGGGAAGGAAACGTTGAAACGACCGCCGGCGGTATGGGTGTCAATGGATTCCGGAGACGGTGACGAGGGCTGGCCCGGACGCTGGGACGACCGGGAACCCGACTCCGGAACGGACGAAACGACCGACAGCAGCGCGAACCCTGGAGACGAAACCGGGGTCCGTGACGACGGGAACGTTTCCGGTGGAGACGATCCAAATACGGGTGATTCGGCCGGAGAGGGACCGCTTGCGCGCGTGCGCTGGTTCATGAACACCGACGAGGAGTGGGTTGCGTTCGTCCGCGAGGTGCTTTCGAGCGTCGCGGTCGTGGCGATCGTCGGCCTCCTCCTGTTCGCGATCAGCGGGCTCTGGCCACCGATGGTCGCCATCGAGAGTCCGAGCATGGAGCCCCACATGGAACGTGGCGATCTCGTCTTCCTGATGGAGGAGCATCGTTTCCCCGGCGGGGCGGCCTACAACGGGACCGGTGTCGTGCCCTATCAGGCAGGCGCTGCAGCCGACTACAAGGAGTTCAGCGAGTACGGTGACGTCATCGTCTACCAGCCCGACGGCAGTACGCAGGAGACGCCGATCATTCACCGCGCGCGCTTCTGGGTGAACGACAGCGAGAACTGGTACACGAAGGCCAACGAGGAGTATCTCGGCGGGGCCGACAGCTGCGAGGAGCTGGCGAACTGTCCGGCTCCCCACGCCGGCTTCGTCACCAAGGGCGACAACAACGGGCTCTACGATCAGGTGGACACCGGTGCCGGACCGATCAGCAGCCCCGTCAAATCCGACTGGGTCACCGGGACCGCCGAGCTCAGGATCCCGTGGCTCGGTCGGATCCGACTGCTGTTCGGGACGGTCGGGACCGGTGATCTCGCTTCACCTGCGGGTTCCGTCTCGGCCGCGAATGCCGCTGCACCCGGGAGTGCCGCCGGAGCCACCAGTTGGCAGGTGAATTCCGCCGCCGTCGGAGTCTGAACTGGTATTGGAGTTGACAACAGTACCTTCGGTGGCTGAAAAGGCGAATTAGCTGTCGAAGCGTGCCTGGACGAACGGTTGGACGTCCTCGATATCGCCGAGTCTGGAGTCGCTCGTGAGGACGGCTTCGGTGTCGTCGATCGGGACGGAGAGGTTCATCTCCTTGGTGCGACCGTATCTCCCTTTCGAGACGACGACCGCGTTGACGATGCCGAGCATGTCGAGTTCGGAGATCAGATCGGTGACGCGGCGCTGGGTCAGCACGTCGGCGTCGATCTCCTCGCAGAGCCGGCGGTAGATGTTGTAGACCTCGCCGGTGTTGATGTTCTGTGCGCCGTTGCGTTCGAGCAGGATCACGGCGAAGAGGACGACCTTCGACTGGGTGGGGAGGGTACGGACGACCTCCACGACTCTATCGAGCTCGATCTTCTCCTGGGCATCGCGAACGTGATCCTCGCCGACGCGCTCGGTCTGGCCGCGCTCGGCGAGTTCGCCGGCGGTGCGGAGGAGATCGAGCGCGCGCCGGGCGTCGCCGTGTTCCTGGGCGGCGAACGCGGCACAGAGCGGGATGACGTCCTCGGAGAGGGCGTTCTCGACGAAGGCGATGTCCGCACGCGCCGAGAGGATGTCCCGGAGCTGGGTCGCGTCGTACGGCGGGAAGACGATCTCCTCCTCGCCGAGGGAGGATTTGACCCGCGGATCGAGGAACTCGGTGAACTTGAGATCGTTCGAGATGCCGAGAATCGAGACGCGCGAGTTCTCCAGTTCGGAGTTCATCCGCGAGAGGTTGTAGAGCGTGTCGTCGCCGCTCTTCTCGACGAGTTTGTCGATCTCGTCGAGCATGATGACGACGACGCGCTCGTGGTAGTCGACCGCCTCGAAGAAGGTGGAGTAGACGCGATCGGTCGGCCAACCGGTCATCGGCACGGGTTCGAACTCGTCGAGATCGGCTTCGAGCTGTTCGATCCGGCGTTCGATCCCGTCGACGGAGTCGAACTCGACGGCAGGGGAGTCGGTGGCGTCGGGTTCGGCATCGTCAGGATCGACGACGTCGGGATCGTCGAGCACCCCTGGATCGGAGCGGGCGCGCTCGGCGAGATCGCGGAGGTCGGCGAGTCGCTCCTCGATGTGTCGTTCGTTGGCGTCGATGAACGTGTTCGCGAGCTGGGCGAGCACGCGATACTGGGTATCCGTCACCTCACAGTTGATGTATTCGACCTCGCAGGGGACGGTATACTTCTGTGAGGTGGTTTCGAGTTCGTTGCTGACGAACTTCGCGCTCGCGGTCTTGCCCGTGCCGGTCTTCCCGTAGATCAGGATGTTCGATGGGGTTTCGCCGCGGAGCGCGCCGACGAGCACCGTCGCCATGTTGTTGATCTGTTCGTTGCGATGGGGGAGCCGTTCGGGCGTGTACGAGGGTCTGAGGACGTCCTTGTTCTCGAAGATCGGTTCGCCGCTGAGGAGATCGTCGAACAGTCCCGGTGCGGCGTCGGTTCGCGATTCGTCCGCGTCCGCGGGCGCGTCGGTATCGGTAGTGTCGGTAGTGTCGGTAGCGTCTGTCTCGTCTGTCGCGTCGTCACTGTTCGGTACATCGCCATCACCGTCGGTATCGGTCGAGACGGTTGCCCGGCCGGTGGTCGGCTCCGTCGAGACACCGTCGTCAGTATCGACGGCGTCATCGGTACCGACGGTGTCGTCGGCGTCGACGTCATCGTCAACACTGATGCGATCATCAGCACCCGCGATATCGTCGGAATCAGCGCTATCTGGCGGTGCCGACGAATCGTCGGCGGTTCGGTCGTCGGATGGTCGGTCGTTTCCTGTCATTGCCGTTCGGTTCCCGTGTTCTGACCCCTTCCTTTCGGATGGAGGAGTGCCCGCACACCAGCAAAGGATGGCGTATATCCCGGAGAGAAGGCAGCTACGTCGATATAGGACGATGGTGTGCGTTGGTCTGCTCTGTTAATCGTGCAGCGGAACCAGAGGTTGGGTATATATTAATTTGTTGATTCGGGCGGCAGCGGGGCGGAAACGAACGACGGTTGCAACTCGATCAGACGAAACGGATCGTCGAGGACGGTGATGATAATAGTCATACCAGTTCACCACCCCCCCACCCCTTCGTTTCAGGTGGAACGGCTGAGAGGGGTGGGTGGGGGACGAGAGGAGCGTCTAGATTGGGAAACTATTAAGTAAAGACGCTGAGAACAGCACCCGAGGGGTAGAGAAAACACTCTAGAGACGACACCCTTTTATCTCTCTAGTGATCTCGGCGACCGTTCGGCCGTTCATACCATATCCTAGATGGTTCATCGTCCCCTTGTGGCTTCTTTCGCTGCTTCATCCCACGAAACCCACCTCGCCACACACCGCCCCATCTCCGTTCCACTCGAAACGAAGGGGTGGGGGTGCGGGAGAATGTGCTAGTATACCATACTTCGAACGTAGAGGAAGATACGGCGAACGATCGATCGACGATCGGTACGGCGAGGACAACCGTCGATCGGACTGTGGCGAGTTCGGGACAGGACGGACGTTCGGTCGAATCAACAAGCCTGATACGTGTCTGACGTGGGTTTAAGTGTATGCGATATCGTTGTACGCCCGGATTCGCCCGGCGGGCGGGTGGGAGAGAATAATGGGACTACTCGCAGGACTCAGAAACAGCATCTCGAACCTCTTTTCGAGCGGGCAGAAACAGCGGCGTATCGGTATCTACGGGCCGCCGAACGCCGGCAAGACGACGCTCGCGAACCGCATCGCACGCGATTGGACCGGCGACGCCGTGGGGCCGGAGAGTCACATCCCCCACGAGACGCGCCGCGCTCGCCGGAAGGAGGACATCGAGATCGAGCGCAACGGCAAGTCGGTGAACATCGATATCGTCGACACGCCCGGCGTCGCAACCAAAGTCGACTACGAGGAGTTCATCGAACACGACATGGAGAAGGACGACGCCGTGCGCCGCTCGCGCGAGGCCACCGAGGGCGTCGCCGAGGCGATGCACTGGCTGCGCGAGGACGTCGACGGCGTCATCTACGTGCTCGACTCCGCCGAGGACCCTTTCACTCAGGTGAACACGATGCTCGTCGGCATCATCGAGAGCCAGGATCTCCCCGTCCTCATCTTCGCCAACAAGATCGACCTCGAGGACGCGAGCATCCAGCGCATCACGAACGCCTTCCCCCAGCACGAGACGGTCCCGCTGTCGGCGCTGGAGGGCGAGAACATGGACGAGGTTTACGAGAAAATCGCGGAGTATTTCGGCTGATGTCCGAAGCAGACGACCCCTCCACTGGCGACGCCGACGGCAGCGGCGTCCAGCTGGACATGATCAGCGGCGAGCGGATGGACCAGCTCGCGAGCATGGAGAAGATCCGTCTGATCCTCGACAGCGTCCACGACGGCAACATCGTCATCCTGGAGGAGGGGCTCGATCCCGAGGAGGAGTCGAAGCTCATCGAGGTGACGATGACCGAGATCAGCCCCGACGAGTTCACCGGCATCGAGATCGAGACCTATCCCGGCTCGTCGAAGTCGAGCGGTGGGTTCTTCGATCGGCTGATGGGCCGCGAGACAGAGACGAAACTCACCGTCATCGGGCCGGCCAACCGCCTCGAAACGCTCCACAAGGACGAGACGCTCATCTCGGCGCTCGTCACCCGCACGTGACCGCATCGACTATCGTTTCCCCTGCAACGCCGCCGACGCCCTCTTTGCACTCGGCGGCCACGTCCCGCTAATGCCCCATCAGTGTACGGAGTGTGGCCACACGTTCCCCGACGGCTCGAAGGAGATGCTGTCGGGCTGTCCGGACTGTGGCGGCAACAAGTTCAAATTCGAACCGGCGGCCGACGCGCGCGAGGCGAGCGCCGCCCAGTCGGCAAACGAAAGCACCGACGCAGCAGCCACGGAACACGCTCCCGACGATCCAGCAGCCGCACAGCCACCGCCGGCCGCCGATGGGCCGGGCGACGCATCGTCCGACGGACCACCGGCTGTCGACTCCGACACCCCTGCTGCAGTCGAAACCGAGGACGGCGCACAGGCGGACGCCCGCCGCGACGTGGCGTCGCCGGACGACCTCGCCGCGGGTGCGGGCCCCGGAACCGACGACATAGCTGCCAGCGACGATTCCGCCACCCTCTCCGCAGGCGAAACGGACCCTTCCGCCGATCCCACCGATCCCGCCGACGACAGCGATGTCAGCGACGCCGACGGCGCGGATGACGCGGAGATGGCGGCGCTCCGTCGTGAGCTCGACGACCAGTTCGAGAGCATCAAGATCCTCGAACCCGGCCAGTACGAGCTCAATCTGATGGAGCTGTACAATCGCGAGGAGTTCATCATCGCCCTCCAGGAGGACGGTCAGTACGTGATCGACGTGCCCGGCTCCTGGCACGGCGAGTGACCACGAGGAAATCGGCGACCGAGCCGTCCGGCGGGCCACGACAATTGAAGCACTTAACAGGGGGCCGCGAGAAGCAACTCCCCATGAGTCAGGCAACCAAAATCGTGCTGGGAACGGTCGGGCTCTCCGCGCTGCTCGCCGTGGGGATCATCGTCGCGCTCGCACTCGCGTAGATGTTCGACCGTCGAGTCCTCTCGGACGATCTCGCGGCGGTCCGCGACGAGCACGCTCCCGACGCACTCGTCCTCGACACCGAACGGGATTTCGAGACGCTCGATCCGGCGGTCGCCGAGTCGCTTGGCCCGCTCTGTGAATCGCTCGATCCGGTCACCTACCCCGCCGAGTGGCTGCCGGCCGACGCGCCCGAGATCCTCGCGAACTACGCCAGCGACTCGTTCACGATCGGTATGCCCGGCGACGGCGGTGTCGCGTGGACCACCCAGACCGTGCCGGCCACAGTACTGGTCAAACCCCGTCTGGCGGGTTCGCCCGAGCCGTTCATCGAGTTCCTGATCGCCGAAGCACTCGTCGAGATCGGGCTCGACGAGCCCGAACAGTTTCTCGGCTTCTTCGGCGAGCACTACCGCGATCTCGACGAGGCAACCTCGCTCGCCCCGGCGGGCACCTATCAGCTCGCCGCCGCACTCTACGACGCCTACCTCGGCTGTACGACCCGCGATGTCTTCGCCGATTGGGACGACCACCCCGATCTCCACGCCGCGTGGATCGATGCGGGCGAGCGCCTCGTGCCCCGACTCACGGAACTGCCGAGCGAGATCGCCACCGGCGAGACCTCCTTCGCGGCGGCCGCCGAACTCGCCTGTAGCGCCGTCAAACACGACCTCGACATCCCAACTCCCTTCGGCGCGCTCGACACCCGTGCCTACCGCGAGTACGGTCTCGACTACGCTATCGAGTGGGCCGAGAAGACCTTCGCCGAACTCGATTAGAACTCGCCGCGCACCTCGCCGTCGACGTCGAGCGAGATGATGCCGTCGAACAGCTCTCGGTACTCCTCGACGACCGACTCGTCGTGGACCTCCTCGGCGAGATGGAACAGACCGACGGCGTCGTGTTCGGCGAGCAGTTCGAGCAGTGCTGCGACGGTCTCGCGGGCGCGCTCCTCGTCGGCGTAGTAGGCCATCTCCGTGACCGAATCGAGGCTCACGCGGAGCTTGCCGTCGTTCTCCTCCAGGAACTCCGCGACGGTATCGACGATGCCGTCGACGTCGTCCGGTGCGGCGACGTAGTGGACGCCCTCGCCGGAGCGTCGCGAGTAGCCGCGTTCGATGCTCAGCGTGTCGAGGATCGTCGCCTTCTCCCGGTCGACATCGTAGTGTTCGAGCTTCTGTTCGACCTCGCGGGCGGTCGTCCGCGTCGAGATCACGAGCAGGTTGTCGGTGTCGGTGTTGAGGAAGTCGGTGTCGATCCGGTCGGTCTCGCCGGTGCTCGGATGTATCAAGAGGACGCCGGTTCCACCAGAAACCGTCTCGGGGGTGTCCTCGACCGCGAGCGCATAATCCATGCCCGAAGCGCGGCGGCAGGCATCTTAATCCCTGCGACACGCCAGACGGCCGGACTGTCAGAAGACGCTGTCGGCGGTGGCCGCGCCGACGACGCTGAACATCGCCCCGATCGACACCGCCCGCAGCGTCGTCACGAACCGTTCCATCGGTGCCATCGATCCGAGAAACGTCTCCGGCGCGTCGAACACCACCGCGAGAATCACCACCGAACCGAAGGAGACGGCCATCAGCGAGACGAACCGTACCGGCACCCCGGCGACGGCGCGCTCGTCGTCGGGGTTGCGCTCGTCGTCGGCCTTGTAGAGTGCGCCGTAGCCGATGGCGAGGACGACGGCGACGGTCAGCACGACGTTGAGCGTCTCCATGTTCGTCGCGAGCGTCCAGACCTCCTCGGTGACGACGAACGGCCCGGCGAGCAGGAAGCCGCCGACGACCTGCTGGGCGATGTCAGCCACCTGGAAGTGGGGTCTCCATCTCGTCATGTCGACCGCTCGCCGCCGGCGAACAAGACGCCTGCGCTCGGGCGGGGTCGGCCCGGTGGCCCGAACGGGTTTTCACGTCGGCACCGCTTCCCCCGATATGACCGTCAGAGAGGAGTTCGACGCGTGGGCTACTGAGGGACGCGACCGTGGGATGGAGGATCGCCACTGGCACACCGCCAAACACGCCCTCGCGCGCATGCCCGTCGAGGCGGGCGATCGCGTGCTCGATCTGGGTACCGGCAGCGGCTACGCCGGCCGTGCGATCAACGACACGACCGGCGCGCTCGTCTGTGGTCTCGACGGCTCACCCGAGATGGCTCGGAACGCGCGCTCGTACACCGATTCGGACAGCATCGAATTTCTCGTCGGCGACTTCGATCACCTTCCGTTCGCCGACGATACCTTCGATCACGCCTTCTCGATGGAGGCGTTCTACTACGCCGCAGATCCGCACGAGGCACTCGCCGAGCTCCGGCGCACGCTCCGCCCGGGCGGCACGTTCTACTGCGCTGTCAACTACTACGAGGAGAACGTCCACAGCCACGACTGGCAGGACTCCATCTCCGTCGAGATGACCCGCTGGGACATGGACGAGTACCGCGACGCGTTCCGCGCGGCGGGCTTTCACGTCGCCGCCCAGGACACCATCCCCGACCGCGAGACCGAGATCCCGGCCGAAAGCGAGTTCCCGACCGACGAGTTCGCGACCCGCGAGGCGATGGTCGAACGCTACCGCACCTTCGGGACGCTGTTGACCGTCGGCGTCGTCCCCTGAGCCGTTCCCGACATCGCTGGATCGATCCCTTCCCTCCCCTCCTGCCGATACCAGCAACGGTATCCTCCTCTTTCGTCTCCAGTCGAAGCAACGCCGCCCTTGCTCCCGTTCCGGCTCCGTGGAACCAGTCCAACCCGGGCGAAAGAGGCAACAAAATCCGCAAAGTGCGCAGTAGTGGCGGAACCTGCCGAATGTATCGGTAATATATGCCCCCGCATCGTAGTCGCAAGCGGCCATGAGTGACTACGCGAACGACGTGCTCGTTTCGGCCGACTGGGTCGACGAGCATCTCGACGAGTTCCAGAGTGACGATCCCGACTACCGACTGCTCGAAGTGAACAATCCGACCGTGACCGCCGATTCGGAGTACACCGCCTACGAGGAGGGTCACGCCCCAGGTGCGGTCTTCCTCGACTGGGAGGAGGACTTCACCGATCAGACGACTCGCGATATCCTCTCGAAGGACAGCTTCGAGGAGACGATGGGCGCGGCGGGCGTCTCCGAGGACAGTACAGTCGTCTTCTACGGCGGCGGCCGCGTTCCCAACTGGTTCGCGCTGTTCGCCTACTGGCAGTTCAAATACTACGGTCACGAGGACGTCCGCGTGCTGAACGGCGGGAAGGACTACTGGGTCGCGAACGACTACCCGCTCACCGACGAGGAGCCCGATTTCCCGAGTCAGGACTACTCTGCACGAGGCCCGTTCGAGAGCATCCGCGCGTACCGTCAGGACGTCGAGCAGGCCGTCGAGGGTGGGCTGCCGATGGTCGACGTGCGCTCGCCCGAGGAGTTCAGCGGCGAGATCATCGCGCCCGAGGGGCTCCAGGAGACCGCCCAGCGCGGCGGCCACATCCCGGGTGCGAGCAACGTCCCGACCGCCACGGTGCTCAACGACGACGGCACCTTCAAGACCGCCGACGAGCTCAGCGAGCTCTACGCCGATGCGGGCATCACCGAGGATCAGTCGGTCGTGACCTACTGCCGGGTCGGCGAGCGCTCCTCGATCGCGTGGTTCGCGCTCGTCGAACTGCTTGGCTTCGACGACGTGCAGAACTACGACGGCTCCTGGACCGAGTGGGGCAACATCATCCGCTCGCCCATCGAGAAGGGCGAGGCGGAGTAAGCACCACGAATCCCGCCTCGTAGCGGAGCAGCGAGCAGCCGCGAGCCGCAAAGCAGGGCGAGGGCGATTGAGGAAGCGAATCCTCGTCACGACGGACGGACCCGCACCGAATTCTCGATTTTTCACGCCGGAAATCATGCCACAGTTCGGTTGCGAAACCGACAGGCGAGCGCGTCAAGTGGCTTCAGTTCCTTCTTCACTCAATGAGCGACACCCAGTCCGGCCCGCTCCAGCCGGACCGTCCAGGCAAGGAGATCCCGTTTCGCGTCGAGGCACCGTTCGATCCTGCGGGCGATCAGCCCGAAGCCATCGAACAGCTCGCGGCGGGGTTCGAGCAGGGAATGGACGCCCAGACGCTGCTCGGGGTCACGGGCTCGGGCAAGACCAACACCGTCTCGTGGCTCGTCGAGGAGATCCAGAAGCCCACGCTCGTCATCGCGCACAACAAGACCCTGGCGGCACAGCTCTACGAGGAGTTCCGCAATCTCTTCCCGGACAACGCCGTCGAGTATTTCGTCTCCTACTACGACTACTACCAGCCCGAGGCCTACGTCGAGTCCAGCGACACCTACATCGACAAGGACGCCTCGATCAACGACGAGATCGACAGGCTGCGACACTCGGCGACGCGCTCGTTGCTCACCCGCGACGACGTGATCGTGGTCGCCTCCGTCTCCGCGATCTACGGGCTCGGCGATCCGCGAAACTACATCGACATGAGCCTCGAACTGGAAGTCGGTCAGGAGATCGACCGCGATGACCTCCTCAAGGGACTCGTCGATCTGAACTACGAGCGCAACGACGTCGATTTCACCCAGGGCACCTTCCGCGTCCGAGGTGATACGGTCGAAATCTTCCCGATGTACGGGCGGTACGCCGTCCGTGTGGAGTTCTGGGGTGACGAGATCGACCGCTTCACGAAACTCGATCCATTGGCGGGCGAAGTCAAAAGCGAGGAGCCAGCCGTCCTCGTCCACCCGGCGGAACATTACTCGATCCCCGAGAACCGTCTCGATACGGCCATCGACGAGATCGAGGAGCTGATGGATGAACGGGTCTCCTACTTCGAGCGCGAGGGCGATCTCGTCGCCGCCCAGCGCATCGAGGAGCGCACCACCTTCGACCTCGAAATGCTGCGCGAGACGGGCTACTGCTCGGGGATCGAGAACTACTCGGTGCATCTCTCCGATCGCGATTCGGGCGACGCGCCGTTCACCCTCCTGGACTACTTCCCCGACGACTTTCTGACTGTCATCGACGAATCCCACCAGACCGTGCCCCAGATCAAGGGCCAGTTCGCGGGCGACAAATCCCGCAAGGACTCGCTCGTGGGCAACGGATTCCGCCTGCCGACGGCCTACGACAACCGTCCGCTCCGCCAGCCCGAGTTCGCCGAGAAGACCGGCCAGACCCTCTACGTCAGCGCGACGCCCTCCGACTACGAGCGCGAGCATTCCGAACAGATCGTCGAGCAGATCGTTCGTCCCACCCATCTCGTCGACCCCGCCGTCGAGATCTCCCCCGTGGACGGCCAGATCGATAATCTCTTGGAACGGATCGACGGACGCATCGAGCGCGACGAGCGGATCCTCGTCACGACGCTCACCAAGCGGATGGCCGAGGATCTCACCGAATACCTCGAAGAGGCCGGCATCGCCGTCGAGTACATGCACGACGAGACCGACACGCTCGAACGCCACGAACTCGTTCGCGGCCTCCGACTCGGCGAGTTCGACGTGCTCGTGGGCATCAACCTGCTCCGTGAGGGCCTCGATATCCCCGAAGTATCCTTGGTGGCGATCCTCGACGCCGACCAGGAGGGGTTCCTCCGATCCGAGACCACGCTCGTCCAGACGATGGGTCGCGCGGCGAGAAATGTCAACGGTGAAGTGGTACTGTACGCCGACGACGTGACCGACTCGATGGAGTCGGCGATCGACGAGACCCAGCGCCGCCGCGAGATCCAGCAGGAGTACAACGCCGACCACGGCTTCGAGCCGCGAACGATCGAGAAGGAGGTCGGCGAGACGAACCTCCCCGGATCGGAGACCGACACCGGCGGGACGGCAACCCTCGAACCCGACTCGGCCGAAGGGGCCAGAGAGCTCGTCACCGACCTCGAAGACCGGATGGACGAGGCTGCCGGCAACCTGGAGTTCGAGCTCGCGGCGGACATCCGTGATCGCATCCGCGAACTCCGTGACGAGTTCGAGCTCGAAAGCAAGGGTGGCGTTCCACCCGAAGAAGACGTACCGCCGGAAGCCGAGTTCTAACCGGTCGTCCGCTCCGTCGATCCGTTCTCGACGAACCCAGTCAGCATCTCGTAAAACCCGTACAGCGAGAGTAGAGCGACGACGACGGCGCTCGCGAGGAACGGCGTGTCGATCGCAACGACGCCATAGCCCGCGACGATCATGATACCCGACGAGACGGCGAAGACGAGCAGGAAGACGACCGCCACGCCGAGTCGGTAGCCCTTCCGATCGGACATCGTTGGTTCGACCTTCGATTGCCGTGTGCATATCTCTTTGGCGCAACGACGATCACCGGCCGGGAATCAAAAACAAGCTCAATTGTATTACTGAAAGCAGAATTGGAAAGGTTTATGCGAGTTCCGCGTGCCCGTTCGGTACGGACGCGGTTTCCGTCCGACGGGAATCGCCGGACAGCGATCGACTGTGAGTCACAACTATGCGCCGACAGCTAGCCACATCATGAGCGAAGGAGCACAGGCCACCCAGACGGACGTCGTTCGACGAGCGCTCGATCGAGCGCGCCCGGACGGGGAGGAGATCATCACCGAGAGCGCTGCCGCGGACGTAATCGCCGCGACCGAACGCGATCTCTACGCGGGCGCGACCGACGCGGAGGCCCGCGAGGCGCTCATCGGGGTGCTGACCGCCCGCATCGAGCGCGAACCGCGGTACAAACGGCTTGCCGCCGCGGTGTTCCGCCACCAGCACTACCGCGATGTCGCCGGCGAGGAACCCGGTTCGGAGGGCATCCCCGAAACGGGCTATCGCGAGACGTTCCGTGCGGGTATCGAGCGTGGCATCGAAGCGGATCTCCTCGACGAGCGAATGGGCGAGTTCGATCTCGACGCACTCGCCGACCATCTCGATCCCGCGCGCGACGACCGACTCGAACACATGGCGATGACGACGCTCGCCCAGCGCTACTTCCTCACCATCGACGACGAGCCGATCGAACTCCCGCAGGCGTTCTGGATGCGCGTCGCGATGGGCATCGCGCTCGCCGAACCCGCAGACGAGCGCCTCGCACGCGCGAAGGAGTTCTACGACCAGCTCTCCACCCTCCGCTTTGTCTTCTCGACGCCGACGCTGTTCCACGCGGGCACGACACATCCGCAGCTCTCCTCGTGCTATCTCACGACCGTGCCGGACGATCTGGAGGGGATCTTCGACTCCTACAAGGCCCACGCGAAGCTCTCGAAGTGGTCCGGCGGACTCGGCAACGACTGGACGAACGTCCGGGCGGCGGGCGCACGAATCTCCTCGACGGGCGTCGAATCCACGGGCACGGTACCATTTCTGAACATCTCGAACGACGTGACCGCGGCGATCAACCGATCGGGAAAGCGCCGTGGCGCGGCGTGTGCCTACCTGGAACCGTGGCATCTCGATTTTCCCGCCTTCCTGGATCTGAAGCGCAACACGGGCGACGAGCGCCGGCGTACCCACGAGATGAACACCGCGGCGTGGGTGCCCGACCTGTTCATGAAGCGCGTCGAGAACGACGAGGAGTGGACGCTGTTCTCGCCCGACGAAACGCCCGATCTCCACGGAACCTACGGCGAGGAGTTCGAGCAACGGTACCGGGAGTACGAACAACGGGCCGACGAGGGCGAGATCGACCAGTACGAGCGCCGCGACGCCACGGAGCTCTGGCGGACGATGCTCACTCGCCTGTTCGAGACCGGCCATCCCTGGCTCACGTTCAAGGACGCCTGTAACGTCCGCTCGCCCCAGGATCACGCAGGCGTCATCAACTCCTCGAATCTCTGCACCGAGATCACGCTCAACACCTCCGACGAGGAGACCGCGGTCTGCAATCTCGGTTCGGTGAACCTCGCTCGCCACGTCGGCGAGGACGGGATCGATCGCGATCGCCTCGCCGACACGATCGAGACGGCGATGCGGATGCTCGACAACGTTGTTGATCTCAACTTCTACCCCACCGACCGCGCCGAGCGCTCGAACACCCGCCATCGACCGATCGGTCTCGGGATGATGGGATTCCACGAGGCGCTGATCGAACAGGACATTCCGATGGCGAGCGAGGAAGCGATCGACTTCGCCGACCGCATCACGGAGTTCCACTCCTATCACGCCATCCTCAACTCCTCGCGCCTCGCTGTGGAACGCGGCCCCTACGACTCCTATGAGGGTTCGAAGTGGGACCGCGATCTCTTCCCACAGGACACCGTCCCGTTGCTGGAGGCCGAACGCGACCGCGAGATCCCGATCGACGTGACCGAACGTCTCGACTGGGAACCAGTCCGCGAGCACGTCGCCGAACACGGGATGCGCAACTCGAACACGATGGCGATCGCGCCGACGGCGACGATCTCGACGATCGCCGGCACCACCCCCTCGATTGAGCCGCGCTACTCCAACCTCTACGTCAAGTCGAACATGAGCGGTGAGTTCACGGTCGTCAACGACCGCCTCGTCGCCGATCTCGACGAGCACGATCTCTGGGATGAGGAGATGCTCGATCGGATCAAATATCACGACGGCTCGATCCAGGAGATCGACGCCATCCCCGAGGCGATCCGTGAGCGCCACCGCGGCGCGTTCGAGATCGACCCGCGCCACCAGCTCGAACTCGCCGCTCATCGCGGAATCTGGCTCGATCAGAGCCAGTCGGTCAACGTCTTCTTCCCCTCGACGGACGGCTCGCTGCTCGACGACGTCTACCGAACGGCGTGGGAACTCGGACTGAAGACGACCTACTATCTCCGGACGCTCGGCGCGAGCCAGTTCGAGAAATCCACCATCGACATGGCCGAGTACGGCCGGACGCAGACGCGCGATGTCGAGGACGAGGATACTGACGACGGAGACAGCGACAACAACGACGACGAAACCGATCTTCCGACGGTCGAGGACCCGACCTGTGAGGCCTGCCAGTAATGCCGATCACGTACACCACCGACGCCGACGGACACGACCCGAACAAGATCCTGCCGATCGACTACGAGTGGGCGCGCGAATACTACCGCGACGGTGTGGCGAACAACTGGACGCCCGAGGAGATCCCGATGGGCGAGGACGTCCGCCAATGGAACGAAGGCGAACTCAGCGACGCCGAACGCCAGCTCGTCGAGTGGAACCTCGGCTTCTTCTCGACCGCGGAATCGCTGACCGCGAACAACATCGTGCTCGCGGTCTACGACCACGTCACCGCCCCCGAGTGTCGCCAGTATCTTCTCCGCCAGGCCTACGAGGAGGCCGTCCACACGGACACGTTCATCTACTGCTGTGACAGCCTGGGCTTCGACCCGGACTACCTCTACGGGATGTACGACCGCATTCCTGCCATCGAGGAGAAAGACGAGTTCGTGGTCGATCTCACCCGCGTCATTGATCGCGACGATTTCGAGATCCAGAGTCAGGAGGACGTTCGAGCGTTCATGCGCGACCTCATTGGATTCTACGTCATCATGGAGGGGATCTTCTTCTACGCCGGCTTCGCGATGATGCTCGGACTCAAACGTCAGGGGAAGATGACCGGCGTCGGCCAGCAGTTCGAGTACATCATGCGCGACGAGTCCCTGCACTTGGGATTCGGCGTCGATCTCATCGACGCCATCCGTACGGAAACCGGCGCGTGGACCGCCGACTTCGGTCGGGAGGTCCGTGAGCTCGTTACCGAGGCCGTCGATCTCGAACGTCGCTACGCCCGCAAGGCCTGCCCCAACGAGATCCTCGGGATGGGCCCCGACCAGTTCGCCGACTACGTCGAGTACGTCGCTGACCGCCGGCTCGGCCAGCTCGATCTCGACCCCGAGTACGGGACCGACAACCCGTTCCCGTGGCTCTCGGAGGCCGCCGATCTCAACAAGGAGAAGAACTTCTTCGAGACCCAGGTGACGGAGTACCGCACTGGCGGCTCGCTGGAGTGGTAAGCGTGGCCGAAGCGAACGCCGCGGCCGACCGCACGATCGCCGACGAGAGCGTTGACGACCGGAACGCCGGCGAAGTGACCCTCGGCGAATCGTACACGGAGACGAGCGAGATCCTGATGCCGACCGACACCAACAACCTCGGGCGCGCGCTCGGCGGACGGGTGCTCCACTGGATGGACATCTGCGCGGCGATCGCCTCGCGGCGGTTCTCGGGCGGGCTGACCGTCACCGCCGCGATGGAGGGTGTCGAGTTCCTCGCACCGATCGAACAGGGTGAGATCGTCACGCTCTCGGGCTACGTCTTCGCGACGGGACGGACGAGCATGGACGTGAAAGTCACCGTCACGGCCGAGCGCCCGGCGGCCGACGAGCTCCGCGAGACGACGACCTCGTTCTTCATGTTCGTCGCCGTCGACGGCTCGCACGGTACGCGACCGGTGCCCGACCTCGCCTGCGCGAACGATCACCAGCATGCGCTCCGCGAGCGAGCCCTGGAACAGCGTCGAGATCGCCACGAGCGCACCGGGTAGTTCCCGCAGACACAGCTTTTCGGCCGTTTCGAACCTTCTCAAGATCACTCTACGAATTCGATCGGTGATTGTATGATCGTTTCGCTGAAAGCGGAAATTTAACTTATTACTAAAAACGACTCTGTAATCATGATGGATCCATCTTCGTTAGAAGTCGAAGACACACCCTCCGAGTCCGCGTTCGAGACTCGCTCACAGCTGGACATGCTCGTCTTTCTCGTCGCACTCATCGGTGCCGGCGTGACCCTGGGACCCACGATCGGCTTTCTGGCCGGATTGGTCTGTACTGGGATCGCAGTCATCACACTCGGTCGGCTCTACCGTCGAGAATTTCGGTGACGTGACCGTCCACAGTCCGTAACGTCGCGAACTCAGAGTCGCCCCTGGATCGTCGTGGCCGTCTTCTCCCCGACGCCCGACACCGACTGGAGTTCGTCGGGCGAGGCCGCGCGCACCCCATCAATGCTGCCAAAGCGCCGGAGCAGGCGTTTTCTGGTCTGCGGGCCGATACCAGGAACGTCGTCGAGAACGGTCGACACCTCGTCGCGCAGGGTCTGGTGGTACTGGACCGCGAACCGATGGGACTCGTCGCGCACACGCTGGAGCAGGTGGCGCTCGGGTGCGTCGTCGGGCCACGCGAAACTCCCATCGGGGGTGACGACGCGCTCTTCGGCCTTCGCCAGCCCGATCGCCGGCACGTCCCAGCCGACTTCGGAGAGCGCATCGCGCGCGGCGTTCAACTGCCCTTCACCACCGTCGATGAGCAGTAGATCGGGCTCCGATCTGTCGTCCCGCCCGTCGACTGCTCGGCGCGCGCGCCAGGCGACGAGCGCGTGCATGTTGGCGTAGTCGTCGTTCTCGTCTTGCAGTTTCTTCCGCCGGTAGTCGGATTTCTCGGGACTGCCGTCGACGAACGTCACGTCGCTGCCGACGGCGGCCCGGCCCTGGGCGTGGCTCACGTCGAACCCCTCGATCCTGTTCGCGCGCTCGATGCCGAGGCGGTCGGCGAGCGCCGCCGTTCCGTCAGCTTTCCCGCGCCCGCGACGGGCGTTTTTGAGCGCCAGCTCCACGAGGGTCGCTTCGCGCCCCGCGCCGGGGACGCGCACCGCAACACTCTCGCCGTCGAGCCAATCGTCGAGTTCGTCGTCGGTGAACCGTTCGGAGAGCAACAGTGCATCGGGCAGCGAGCGTTCGGCGTAATACTGGACGATGAACGCCGCGAGAACGCTCCCCACACCCTCCTCGCCGTCGTCGGGCACCGAGAGCGTGTGGCGATCGCGCTCGACGAGCTGGCCGCCCTCGCTGTGCAGTCTGGCGACCGTCGCCTGCTCACCTTCGACGACCGCACCGAGTACGTCGATCCACTCCTCGCTGGTCTGGGCCGACACGGCCTCGCCGCCGCCCTCGTGGAACGACTCCACGACCTGGAGCTTGTCGCGCAGGTTCGCGGCCCGCTCGAAATTCTGCTCCTCTGTGGCGCGCTCCATCTCGCGGCGCAGCGGGTCGGCGAGCAGTCCCGGACTCCCCTCGAAGAACCGCTCCACGGACTCGACGTCGGCGATGTACTCCTCACTCCCGATCTCGCCGGTACACGGCGCGGTACAGAGCCCGAGATCGTGATCGAGACAGGGCCGATCGCGCCCGGCGAACTTGTGATCGGAGCAGCCCCGCACGCCGTAGGTCTCCCGGAGCGCCTTCACGACGGTCTCGACGCGCCCGCGCTCGGTGTAGGGACCGAACGCCACGGCCCCGGGGTTGGGGTCGCGCGTGATCTCGATGCGCGGGAACTCGTGATCGGTAAGCTGGACGAGCGGGTAGGACTTGTCGTCCTTCAGACGGACGTTGTAGCGTGGCTGATGGCGTTTGATCAGGTTTGCTTCGAGCAGGAGCGCCTGCGTTTCGGTGTCCGTCACCGCACATTCGATCTCCTCGGCACGTTCGACCATCCTCGCGATGCGCCGCGAGCGCGGGTCGGCGTACGAGCGCACCCGATCGCGGATATCGACGGCCTTCCCCACGTAGAGCGTCGTCTCGCCCTCCTGGAACTGATAGACGCCAGGTTCGCGTGGGAGCTCGCTGGCGTGCTCGCGGACGTGCGCTGCGTCCATCGACTACCGAAGGCACGCGAGGCGTTTGATACTGTCGATCAGAACGTCATCGCCCGCACCGACCGCGTTCACGGCTCCGTGACGGTAATCACGATACGTCAGATCGCCGATCAGTCGGACGGGTTCTCCTCGTGTGGCGAGCGCGCGGCCTCTGGCCCCTGCCCGTCGAGACTGATGATGTTCTCGCGCCCGATCGAGAGCTTCTCGACGCTGCCGTCCTCGTTCATCGACGAGAGTAGTCGGCTCACCTTTGCCTTCGACCACTCGGTTCGCTCGACGATCTGTGACTGTTTCATCCGCCCGCCATGGTCGCGCAGCAGCGCCAGCACGCGGTCCTCGTCGGTCATCGGCATCGGATCGGCGATCTCGGTTGTGGGCTCCGCATCGCTGGGCGAATCCGTGCCGTCCTCCGAATCGGCTGCCGGTTCGTCGGTGTCCGACCCCAGATGCAGCAGGCTGCCGTCGCGTTCGCGCCATCGGCGGCGGACGAACGCGCCGACGGCCACGACGACGGCGATGACGAGTATCGCGCCGACGACGAGCCAGATCGGTGTCAGGTCGTTGGTCGGGTTCGTCCCGAGCATCGCTTCGAGATCGTCGTCGAGCCCGTCGCCGTCGGTGTCGCTCGCGGTCGGATCGGTGCCGCGCTGGACTTCGATCCCGTCGCGGATGCCGTCACCGTCGCTGTCGGGATCCTGCGGGTCGGAGCCGTACTGGTTGACCTCCGCGCCGTCGGTCAGTCCGTCGGCATCCATGTCCGGGTTCGAGACGTTGTAGCCCGCCTCGACCTCGCGGGCGTTGGTCAACCCGTCGCCGTCGAAGTCACCCTGTCGACGGAGCACCGTCACGGAGACGGTCGTGCGGTCGAGCACCGTCGCGTTGCTCGCGTTCGAGAGCTTCTGGAGCTCGACGGCGAGTCTCTGCTCGCCGGTGGCGTTTTGCGGCCACGTGACGTTCGTGAACTCGGCGGTGCCGTTGGTGCCGTTCGGCAGCGCTTCGAGCCCACAGTCGAGCGTTCGCGTCGTCCCCTTCCGATCGGCACCGAGACAGACGCGGTAGTTGCGGGCGTCCGGTTGGTCGGCGAAGCCGACGCTGACGTTGAGCGACTCGTCGCTCCAGAGATACGTGGAGCCGTTTGCAGGATCGTTGGTGATGACGCCGCTGCCCGACACCTCGATCGTGCCGATGCCGTCGTTCGACTGCGCGACGGCCGGGACGGCGGCGCTGGCGAGTACCACCAGACAGAGCACTCCTGCCAAGATACGCGCGCCGTCGCTCATCCTTCGCCTATCTTCTGCGTGCGCTCGGTATTATACTGTCGGTCAGTCGGCAGCTGCACATATCCCGCCGTAATCGGTCTCTCCGATCGGCTGTCGGATCGACACAGCGCCATCAGCACGGCGATATCGCTATCGACGAGTGTGGTTGATAAAAACGAACGGTCGGCAGCACCGACCGCATATCGGTTTTGAGAGGGCTGGGGACCGAATTTAGGCTGCGGCTTCGGTCGTCGTGTTGCCCATCATCTCGGTACCTTCCATCTCCGTACCCATGTCGGTACCTTCCATCATGGTCTCTTCGTCGCCCATCATGGTCGTCTCCTCGCCGTCCTCCATCATGGTCTCCTCACCGTCCTCCATCATCGTCGTCTCTTCGGCCATGCCGCCGTCTTCCATCATGGAAGTTTCCTCGGCAGCACCGCCGTCCATCGCAGTCGTTCCTTCGCTACTGTTGTTACCGCCACCGCCGCCCATACAGCCGGCGAAGACGAGCAGCGCGGCAACGAGACCGACCGCCAGAACGCGCCGTGAGGGGAGCCGCTCCCCGAGCGCGTCGAATGGTTTGCTTGTCATGCGTTCTGCACTCGACACCAGCAGCCTCGACCACATAAATAGCCCGTCCTGTTCCGACTGTTGCGGACCGTTACAGCCGCTGAGAAGCCGATTCACGCGCATTTCTTCATGTTCGAACAACACGTGTCTGACGCCTGGCTGACGACTGTCCGCCACCCCCGTCCTGTGACGGCCGGTTCGCGAGCCGATCATCGTCGTCCGCGGCCAACGGTCCCTTTTCGAGCGCCACGTACTGCACGAAACGACCATTTCCATTCGGATGTCCAACCGTTTCACGCCCGAAACGGTTGGTTTCACGTCGTTTTTCTCGCCCGATCGTCGTTTCTTGCGGCGGTGAATCGGGAGCCGGCGGGCGTATTCGGTTCGGATCCGTCGTTGAGCGCGACGAAAGGGAAAGCCCATACCGTGGTGTCGAAAACACCCCCACATGGCAGCCATCGAACTCGATGGAGTGACCAAGCGCTACGACGGCGGGCTCGGGCTCCCGGGACGGTCGAGCGATCCCGTCGAAGCGCTTTCTGATCTCGACCTGACGGTCCGGGAGGGCGACATCTACGGCTTTCTCGGGCCGAACGGGGCGGGGAAATCGACGACGATCAACGTGCTGCTCGACTTCGTTCGGCCGACGGCGGGGAGCGCGCGCGTGCTCGATCTCGACGCCCGCACCGAGAGCCAGCAGGTGCGCGAGCGCGTCGGCGTGCTCCCGGAGGGGTTCTCGCCGTACGACCGCCTGACCGGCCGTCAGCATCTCGATTTCGCCATCGGGTCGAAAAACGCCGCCGACAGCCCATCGGAAATCGCCGAGCGAGTGGGGATCGCCGACGCGCTCGACCGAAAGGCCGGCGGCTACTCGAAGGGGATGGCCCAGCGCCTCGTCCTCGGCATGGCGCTCGTCGGCCAGCCGGACCTGCTGATCCTCGACGAACCGTCGACGGGTCTCGACCCGAACGGCGCGCGCGAGATGCGCGATATCGTCCGCGCCGAACGCGATCGCGGCGCGACGGTGTTCTTCTCCAGTCACGTCCTTGGTCAGGTCGAACCGGTCTGTGATCGGGTCGGCATCCTTCGAGACGGCGAACTCGTCGCCGAGGACACCGTCGAGGGGCTGCGCGATGCCGCCGGCGGCGAGACGACGCTCGCGGTCGACGTCGAGCGCCTACCCGACGACGCGGTGGCGGCGGTCCGCACGCTCGCCGGCGTCTCGACGGTCCGTGCGGACGGACAGCGACTGACCGTCGACTGTGTGGACGGCGCGAAGACCACGGTGTTGTCGACGCTCGAAGACAACGGCGCGCCGGTGGCCGATTTCGATACGACGGGGGCCTCGCTGGAGGAGGTCTTCGCGAGCTACACCACCGGCGAGCGGGAGGTCCGCGCGTGAGCACGCTCGCGGTCGCACGCAAGGACTTTCAGGATGCGATCCGTTCACGAGTGCTGCTCGGGCTGACAGGTTTGTTCGTGCTGTTCGTCGCGGGTGCGTCGTATTTCTTCGCGCGCATCCAGCCCGCTCCGGGCGGCGGCGATCCGACGGCGCTGGTGCTCATCTTCTCGCTGCTGACGCCCGCGGGCCTGCTCGTGCCGATCATCGGGCTGGCGCTCGGCTACAAGGCCGTCGCCGGCGAGCGCGAGAGCGGGCGCATCAAGCTGCTGCTCTCGCTGCCCCACTCCCGGCTCGACGTCGTGCTCGGGAAGACGCTCGGCCGCACGAGCGTGCTCGTCGTGCCGATCATCGTCGGGTTCGCCGTCGGCGCGGCGGTGATCTTCTGGCAGTCGAGTCGCTTCACGCCGGTGAACTATCTCGTGTTCGCGTTCGTGACCGTCCTGCTCGGGCTGGCCTACATCGCGATCGGCGTCGCGATCTCGTCGGCGACGACCTCGACGTTTCGCGCGCTCATCGGCGGCATCTCATTGCTCGTCGTTCTGGAGTTCCTCTGGCAACAGGTGCTCCTCGCGGTCGTCTACCTCGTGAACGGGCTCAGTCTCCCCCAGCAGCCGCCCGGCGACTGGTACTTTTTCCTCCAGTCGCTCCCGCCCGGCAGCGCCTACAGCAGCGCCGCACGATCGCTGCTCCCCAAGAACCCGACGACGCTCGCCGTCACAGGTCAAACCCCCGACGCGTTCTACCTCCAGGACTGGTTCGGGTTCGTCATCCTCGCGGCTTGGATCGTCGTCCCGCTTGCACTTGGCTATCTTCGCTTCGAAGGAACTGACCTCTAAAATCCGCTCCCGTCAGAATTCGATCCCGTGTTCGTCGAGCAGCGCCACGAACTCCTCTTCAGTGAGTTCGGGCACCTCTTCTCGCTCGGCGTCGTCGCGCTTCGTCCGTCCAGGGTTCTCGCCGACCACCAGGTAGTCGGTGTTGCCCGAGACGCTTCCTGTGCTACTCGCCCCGTGCTGTTCGACGAGGCTTTCGGCCTCCTCACGAGTCAGCTCCGATAGCCCGCCCGTGAACACGAACGTCTCGCCGGCGAGGGCGTCGCCACGCTCGTGCTCGACCGATTCGGGCTCGACGCCGCGCTCGCGCAGGCCGGCGACCGTCTCTTGGTTCCGTTCGCTGTCGAAGAACTCCCGGATCTCGCTCGCGACGCGCGGGCCGATGTCCGGCACCTCGCGGAGCTCGTCCTCGCTCGCGTCCATCAACGTATCCAGCGTTCCGAACTCACGGGCGAGGCTCTCGGCGGTCGTCGATCCCACCTCGGGGACGCCGAGCGCGGTGAGGAACTCCGGGAGCGGGGGTTCCGTCGCCGCATCGAGCTCCTCTCGAAGATTTGACGCGCTCTTCTCACCCCACCCGTCCAGACGGGCGAGATCCGCCTCTCGGAGATCGTAGAGATCGGGGATCGATTCGACCAGTTCAGCATCGAGCAGCTGATCGATGCGCTCCTCACCTAGTCCCTCGATGTCAAGTCCTTCGCGGCTGGCGTAGTGTTCCAGCGCGCGCTGGAGCTGTGCGGGGCAGGCGACCCCGCCCGTACAGAACGCGAGCGGGCCGTCGCGCTCGATCGCGCTGTCACAGATCGGACAGCGATCGGGGAATTCGAAGGTACCCTCGCCGCCGTCCTCGACGACCTCGACGACGTAGGGGATCACGTCGCCCGCGCGCTGGAGACGCACCCGATCGCCGATATTCACGCCGAGCTCCTCGATCTCGCCGGGGTTGTGCAGCGTCGCCCGCGAGACCTCGACGCCGCCGACCTCGACGGGATCGAGCAATGCGACCGGCGTCGCTCGTCCCGTTCGACCGATCTGTACGGTAATATCGGTGATTCGCGTGATCTCGCTCCGTGCGGGGAACTTGTAGGCGTAGGCCCAGCGCGGGGCGCGCGCGGTCGTTCCGAGCCGCTCGCAGGCCACGAGATCGTTCACCTTGAACACCGTCCCGTCGATCTCGTAGTTCAGCTCCTCGCGCGCCTCGCCGAGGCGATCGCGGTAGTCGATAGCGCCCTCGATATTTGAAGCAACCTCAACACGATCATTGACTGATAGGCCCCACTCACGCAGCTTTTCGTGCTGTTCGCTGTGTTCGTCGAAATTGTGGCTGGTTTCGAGCACGCCGAAGAAGAAGCAGGCAAGCGGGCGCTCGGCGGTGACGGCGGGGTCGAGCTGGCGGAGTGTGCCTGCGGCCGCGTTTCTGGGGTTCGCGAACGGGTCGTCGCCGCGTTCGACGCGCTCGCGGTTGTGTTCGGCGAAGGCGTCGCGCGGCATGTAGACCTCGCCGCGCACGGCCAGGTAGTCGGGATACTCTCCTCGGAGACGCTGTGGAACCGACCCGATGGTCCGGACGTTCTGTGTCACGTCGTCACCCTCGCGACCGTCTCCGCGGGTCGCGGCGCGCTCGTAAACCCCGTCCTCGTAGACGACCTCGATCGAGAGCCCGTCGAACTTCGGCTCGCAAACGTACTCGATCCCGTCATTCCCACTCTCGAACTCCGCGAGCGATTGCTGGCCGCCAGTTTCCCCGAGTTCGCGACGCACGCGCTCGTCGAACTCCCGGACCTCCTCGGGATCGCCGCTGGAGTCGATCGAGAGCATCGGCGCGACGTGGTCCACGGTCGCGAGTTCGTCGAGCGGCTCCCCGCCGATGCGCCGGGTCGGGCTCGTTTCGCTCGCGATGTCGAAGGAGTTTTCGAGCGATTCGAGCCGGGAGAAGAGCGCGTCGTAGGTCCGATCCGGAATCCCCGGGTCGGCCTCGATGTAGTACCGATGGTCGTGTCGGCGGATCGCCTCGCGCAGCTGCTCGGCCTGCTCGCGCGCCTGCTCCTCGTCGAGCGTTGCGAGGTCGTCGAACTCCGTCGGCGGATCGCGGAGATAGGGGTTGTCCGCGTCCGCGGCGTCCGAGGCGGTCATTGCCCCAGTTATTCCGGGGTTCCGCTTAGGTGGTTCGCCTCGTCGCCTCTTTTCCTTCTCTTCCCGTTCTCCTTCGCTATCGAGGCAAGTACGGCGATAACGCCGGGGCTTATGTGAGCCGAGGCGGATACACGGCCATGAGCGACGACTTTCTCCTGCTGAACCCCGGGCCGGTGCCGATCACCGACGCGGTCCGCGAGGCGATGGACGCACCGATGGTCTCGCACCGCTCGGCAGAGTTCGAGGCGGTCTACGAGCGCGCCCAGGACGGCCTGGAATACGTCTTCGAACACTCGACCCCACAGGAAGAGGCGACCAGCGCCGGCGGCACCGGTCTGGTTCTCAACGGGACGGCGACGATGGGGATGGAGGCCGCCGTCGCCAACCTCGCCGACGCCGAAAGCGAGGTCGTCGCGCTCGTCAACGGGAAGTTCGGGCGGCGGTTCAAGCGCATCGCCGAGCGTTACTCCCGTGTGACGCCGGTCGAGGTCACGTGGGGCGAGGCGTTCGACCTCGACACGGTCGCCGAGCACGTCACCGACGACACCGATCTGGTGACGATGGTCCACAACGAGACCAGCACCGGCATCCTGAACCCCGTCGCCGAGGTCGGCGAGATAGCGACCGAGCACGACGCCCGGTTCGTCGTCGACGGCGTCACCTCGATCGGCGGCGACGTCTTCCGGATCGACGACTGGAACGTCGACATCGCCATCACGGACTCCCAGAAAGCGCTCGCCGCGCCACCGGGGATCAGCGCGCTGTACGTGGCCGACCGTGCGGTCGAACACCTGGACGGCGAGCGCGCGCCCTTCTACGCCGACCTGGAGTGGCATCTCCGCAAAGCCGCCGATCACCAGACGCCGTTCACGAGCGCGGTCCCGCTGTTCCGGGCGCTCGCGGTCGCCGTCGAGCAAATCGAAACTGAAGGGATGAACAGCCGCATCGGCCGCCACCGCCGGCAGGCCGCCGCCTTCCGCGCCGGCTTCGCCGCGATGGGGCTCGACGACTTTCCGACGCTCGACGACGCCAGCGAGCGCTCGAACACCGTCACGGCGATCGAACTGCCCGAATCCGTTCGCGAGAATCCTGAGGAGTTCTTCGACGCCGTCGCCGAGCGCAACGTCTCGATCAGCGGCGGCCAGGCCCATCTCGACGGGGAGATCTTCCGGGTGAGCAACATGGGTCAGCTCGCCGACGAGCAGGTGCTCCGCGGCGTCGAGACGATCGGCGAAGCGCTCGCCGACGTCGGCTACGACGCCGATCCCGCGGCGGGCCGCGATGCCGCGCGCACCGAACTCTGATTCTGTCTCTATTCTTCGTCCGCGTCCTCGACGTCGATCTCGGTCCAGTCGGCGTCCGTCTCGTCCGTCGGTCCGAACGCCATCTCCGTTCCCCGGACTGCGTCGCCGAGGCCCTCACCGAGCCGTTCGCTGTCGCCGATCGTCCTGACCTGTTCGGCGAGCGCGTCGATGTCGACGTTCTCGACGAGCGCCACCGCGGCCGCCTCGCCGACGCGACCGCCGACCTCGCTGCCGGCCGACTCCTTCACGACGCGGCCGAGCAGTCCGCTGCTGCTCGCGCCCTTTGCGGCCAGCCGTCCGACGAGTGCGCCGAGGACCTTTCCGAGCCGTTCGTACTCGACGGCGTCGTCGAGCGCCGCGCCATCGGCGAGCGCGTCGATGTCGATGCCCTCGATCAGCTCCGTGATGGCATCGCCCGCGTAGTACGCTTCCATGCCGCGCTCGATCGCCTCTTCGGGGGTATCGTCGTCCATTACCGGAGCCTATCGCGGCCGACGGATATGACTGTTCCCAGCAGATGCAGCGGTGCTCGATCGACCGTTATCGCCGACGGCGACATTTGCCGTAACTCGTGGTTATAGATGGGACGCGATATATGCACCACATACATGACCGACGCAGAGGGGCGCGGGTTCGGTACGCGTTGCGTCCACGCCGGCCAGACGGCGGACGCGGCGACCGGTGCCCGTGCACCGCCGCTCTACCAAACGACCTCCTACGCCTTCGAGGACGCCGATCGCGCCGCCGATCTCTACGCGCTCGACGCCGAGGGCGATGTCTATTCACGGATCTCGAACCCCACGGTCCGCACCCTCGAAAACCGCCTGGCGGACCTCGAAAACGGCACCGATGCGCTCTGCACTGCATCGGGAATGGCTGCCCTCGACGCCGCGACGCTCGTCCTCGCCGGGACCGGCGACAACGTGGTGAGCGCTGCCTCCATCTACGGCGGCACGCACACCTACCTCAGTAATACCGCCGCCCGCCGTGGGATCGAAGCACGATTCGTCGACACGCTCGATCCCGCGGCCTACGCCGACGCGATCGACGAGAACACGGCGTACGTCCACTGCGAGACGATCGGCAACCCATCGCTCGTCACGCCGGACGTCGAGGAGATCGCCGACGTGGCCCACGATCACGGTGTGCCCTTGCTGGTGGACAACACGTTCGCCACGCCCGCGCTCTGTCGCCCGCTCGATCACGGCGCGGACCTCGTCTGGGAATCGACCACGAAGTGGCTCCACGGCGCGGGCACGACGATCGGCGGCGCGCTCGTCGACGGCGGCTCGTTCCCCTGGGCCGACCATCCGGAGAAATACCCCGAAATCGGGGGTGCGAACCCCGCCTTCCACGGCCTGAACTTCGCCGAGCAGTTCGGCGAGCGCGCGTTCACCGCCGCCGCCCGCCAGCGCGGCCTCCGCAGCCTCGGCGGGAGTCAGTCGCCGTTCGACGCCTGGCTCACCCTCCAGGGGCTCGAAACCCTCCACCTCAGAATGGAGCGCCACGCCGAGAACGCCCTTCAGATCGCCGAGTATCTCGACGACCACGACTCGGTCGCGTGGGTCGCCTATCCGGGACTCGAAGAACACGAAACACACGCGAACGCCCGCGAGTATCTCGACGGCGGGTTCGGCGGCATGATCGCGTTCGGCCTGTCAGGGGGGTACGAGGCCGGCAAACGCCTCTGTGAGGACGTCGAACTCGCCAGTTTCTTGGCGAACGTCGGCGACGCGAAGACCCTCGTGATCCACCCGGCGAGCACGACCCATGCCCAGCTCTCGGAGGCCGACCAGCGCGCCTCGGGCGTCACACCCGATCTCGTGCGGCTCTCGGTCGGAATCGAGGACGCGGCGGACATCGTCGCCGATCTGGAGGCGGCGATCGAATGACGACGCGCGACGTTCGCTCCCTCGGCGAATTCACCTTCGAGTGTGGCGAGTCGATCCCGGAACTCGAACTCGCCTACGAGACCCACGGCGAGTTCACCGGCGACAACGCGGTCCTCGTCTGTCACGCGCTCACCGGCAGCCATCATGTCGCTAGTGGTGGGAGGGGCGGCGACTGGGCGACCGAAACGGATGGCCAGGCCCGCGCGTGGTGGGACGACATCGTCGGCCCCGGCAAAGCCATCGACACCACCGAGCAGTTCGTCGTCTGTGTGAACATTCCCGGTTCCTGCTACGGTTCGTCGGGGCCCGCTTCGACGAACCCCGAGACCGGCGACCCCTACGGCACCGAGTTCCCGCCGGTCACGATCGCCGACTGGACGCGTGCCCAGCGCCGCCTGCTCGACGATCTCGGGATCACGACGCTCGCGGCGGTCGTCGGGGGGAGCGTCGGCGGGATGAACGTGCTCGAATGGATCAAGCGCTACCCTGACCGGGTCGAGCGCGCCGTCCCCGTGGCTGCGGCCGCCCGCCTCGACGCCCAGTGCGTCGCGCTCGACGGCATCGCTCGGCGCGCGATCACGACCGACGCGAACTGGGCGGGCGGCGACTACTATGGAGCTACTGAACCCGACGACGGCCTCGCGCTCGCGCGCCAGCTCGGCCACCTGATGTATCTCTCGAAGGACTCGATGGCACGGAAGTTCGGCCGTCGGGCCGCCGGCCGCGACGCCGCCCGCGACGACTTCCCCGTCGACCCCGCGGCGGGCTTTTTCCCCTATCGCGACGTCGAGTCGTATCTCGACTACAACGCCGGGACGTTCGTCGATCGTTTCGACGCGAACAGCTATCTCTACCTCACGCGCGCAATGGACGATTACGACCTCGCCGCCGGCCACACCACCGATGCGGACGCACTCCGAGCCTTCGACGGCGAGGTGCTCGTGATGAGCTTCACCGGCGACTGGCACTTCACGACCGAACAATCCGAGTCGCTCGCCGAGGCGTGTCGCACCGCGGGCGTCGACGTCGCCCACCACGTCGTCGACTCCGATCACGGCCACGACGCCTTCCTGGTCGAACCGGAGAACGTCGGTCCACCGATCGCCGACTTCCTCGCTCACGGCACCGCCGGCCGCGCCGTGACCGACACCACTACCGACGCGGGCGAGTCGTTCGCGCCCGTCCACGCCAGCCTGTTCGGCGATTGAGTCAGTCGAGGCGCTCGGCGAGCAGTTCCTGTAACTCTTCCATCGATTCGACCACAGCGTCGCAGTGCGGTTCGACCGCCGGTTTCGGCTCGTAGCCAATAGCGAACCCCGCAGTGCGGAGCATCGGCAGATCGTTCGCGCCGTCGCCGACGGCGATCGTCTCCTCGATGTCGATGCCGGCGTTGTTCGCCACCGCCCGGAGCGCGTCGTCCTTGGTCCCCTCGACGAGCGGGCCGGAGACCTCACCCGTAAGACGTCGTTCCTCGAATTCGAGCTGGTTGGCGACGATCGCGTCGACGGGGGTCTCCGACCGCGCGAGCACGCTCTCGACGCCGCGGCCGAACCCGCCAGTGACGATCGCGGTCACGACACCCGCGTCGTTCAGTTCTTGGATCAACTCGGCCGCCCCGGAGCGCAGCACGACGTTCTCGACGCCCGCCTCGACGCCCTCGACCGGCAGCCCCTCCAGGAGTCCGACGCGCTCGCGGAGGCTCTCGGCGTACTCGATCTCGTCGTTCATCGCCCGCTCGGTGATCGTCGCCATCTCCTCGGCGACGCCGTACTGTTCGCCGAGCAGCACGCTCATTTCCGAATCCGAGAGGGTGCCGTCGAAGTCGAACGCGACCAGTTTCATACCCGCCCATCGGCCCGCCGGGTTCAAAACGTTCGCATCCGTGCCGCCCGATCGGCCGGCGAGACGTGCCAGTGAGGAAAGGGTTAACCCTCCCGCGTCGGAGGGTTCGACATGAAGGTACTCGTCACGGACCCCATCGCCGAGCCGGGCCTCACGCGCCTGCGCGAGGCCGGCCACACCGTCGAAACGGCCTACGACGCCGAAGGTGACACTCTCCTCGAAGCGATCGCCGACGCGAGCGCGCTCGTCGTCCGCTCGGGCACCGAGGTCACGGCCGAACTGCTCGACGCCGCCCCCGATCTCGCGATCGTCGGCCGGGCGGGAATCGGCGTCGACAACATCGACATCGACGCCGCCACCGAGCGGGGCGTCATCGTCGCCAACGCCCCCGAGGGCAACGTCCGCGCGGCCGCCGAGCACACCGTCGCGATGACGTTCGCCGCCGCGCGCTCGATCCCGCAGGCCCACGCCCGCCTCAAGGCCGGCGAGTGGGCCAAAGGCGACTATCTGGGGACGGAACTCGACGGCGCGACGCTCGGCATCGTCGGCTTCGGCCGCGTCGGCCAGGAGGTCGCGAAGAAACTCGACAGCCTCGGCATGGAACTCGTCGCCTACGACCCCTACATCTCCGAGGAGCGCGCCGCGAACCTCGGGGCGGAACTCGTCGAACTCGACGACTGCCTCGCGCGCGCGGACGTCCTGACGATGCATACGCCGCTGACGCCCGAGACGGAGGATCTCATCGGCGAGGAGGAGTTGAACAGACTCGGCGACGGCTATCTCGTCAACTGCGCGCGCGGCGGCGTCGTCGACGAACGCGCGCTCGCGGCCGCCGTCGACGACGGGACGCTCGCGGGCGCGGCGATCGACGTCTTCGCCGACGAACCGCTCGACGAGGACAGCCCGCTCCTTCGCGTCGACGACGTGATCGTGACGCCCCATCTCGGTGCGAGCACCCACGCTGCCCAGAAAAACGTCGCCACCGACATCGCCGATCAGGTGCTCTCGGCGATCCGCGGCGAGCCGGTGATGAACGCGCTCAACGCGCCCTCGATGGACGCGAGCGCGTTCCCCCGCGTCGAGCCGTATCTCGACATCGCCTCCACGGCGGGGAAAATCGCCACCCAACTGCTCGACGGGCGCGTCGAGGGTGTCGAAATCACCTACGCCGGCGACATCGCCGGCGAGGAGATCGATCTCGTGACCGCGAGCGCACTCCAGGGTGTGTTCGAGCCGCTCGAATGGCAGGTCAACGCCGTCAACGCGCCGCGCATCGCCGAGGAGCGCGGCATCGACGTGACCGAATCGAAGACCCACACCGCCGCCGATTTCCAGTCGCTCGTGACCGTCACGGTCCAGAACGGCGGCACGGAGATCGGCGTCTGCGGCACGCTGTTCGCCGGCGAGGACCCGCGCATCGTCCGTATCGACGGCTTTCGCGTGGACGCGATCCCGTCGGGCCACATGCTCGTCGCGCGCAACGAGGACACGCCCGGTCTGATCGGTTTCATCGGCACGGTGCTGGGTGACGCGGACGTCAACATCGCGGGCATGTTCAACGCCCGCGAGACGATCGGCGGCGAGGCGCTGTCGGTCTACAACCTCGACGAACCCGTCACCGACGAGCTGCGCGACCGCCTCGAAGCCGACGAGCGCGTCATCGACACGACCTATATCGCGCTCAACGGCACGGAGTAGTTCTCGACCACAACTATATAATGGTCGTTCTGTGTAGTGCTTGAAGTATGAGCACTGACCGGGGTAGCCCCGGCGATCCGACCGACGAGTACGACGAGGGATTGGCCGACAGCAGCGACGACGAGCGCAGCATCGAGTTCTACGGCGGGCGCTGGCTGAGCGCGCTCCCGCTCGCGATCTTCGTCGTCTGGGCGGTCTTCCAGAGTGGCGTCCTCCAGATCGGCGACACACAGGGGCTGGTCGCGGGGATGCTCGTCGCCCTCATCATCGGGATGTTCTTCGCCAAGGGCGACTGGAAGCAGTACGCGAACACGATCTTCGAGGGGATGACCCAACCCGTCGCGGCGACAGCCATCGTCGCCTGGCTCTGGGCCGGCATGTTCGCCGACACCCTCCAGGCCGGCGGGTTCGTCGACGGCCTCATCTGGGCGGCGACCGCCCTTGACATCGGTGCGACGCTGTTCCCGGCGGCGGCCTACATCCTCGCGGGCCTGCTCGCGACCGGTATCGGTACCGGCTACGGGACGGTCGTCGCGTTCACGACGCTGTTCTTCCCGGCGGGCGTGCTGCTCGGGGCGAACCCGGTGCTCACGTTCGCGGCGATCCTCTCGGGGGCCGTCTTCGGCGACAACCTCGCGCCAGTGAGCGACACGACGATCGTCAGCGCCGTCACACAGGATTCGGACATCGGCGGCGTCGTCTCCTCACGCTTCAAATATGCCGCCGTCGCGGCGATCATCGCGCTGCCGGCCTACATCGTCGCCGGGAGCCTGATGGACGGTGTCGACGTCGCCCAGCAGGCCGGTGGCCTGCTCACCGAGAACAGCAACCCGCTCGGTCTCGTCCATCTCCTCTCGGTTGCGGTCGTCATCGGGACCGCGATCCGCGGTCGCCACATCGTCGAAGCGATCTCGTGGGGACTGATCACCTCGGCGGTGCTGAACGTTGTCACCGGCCTGGCGAGCGTGAGCGACATGCTCGTCTTCCAGGCACCGCAGAGCTCCGGCATCGCGCAGTCGCTTTCGGGTCTGCCGTTCATCGAACTCGTCCAGAGCTCGGAGACGGGCGTCGCCGGCAGCATCTACAGCGGTGCGGTCGGCTTCTTCCCGTTGATCGTCCTCACGCTCCTGATCGTCGCCGGCGCGCAGATCCTCGTCCGCGGCGGCGGTTTCGAGGCGATGCAGGACTTCCTGCTCGGATCGGTCGCGACGAGCCTCCGCCGGGCCGAGATGACGATGGTGCTCGGCACCGCCGCGATCAACGCGATGATCACGATCAACACGGCCGCCGAGATCGCCATCGCGCCGTACATCGCCCGCATCGGCGAGCGGTTCAACATCAACGGCTACCGCCGCGCGAACATCCTCGACGCGAACACCTCGGCGCTCGGCTACATCTTCCCGTGGGGCGGCGGCCTGCTCGCGGGCTACACCGCCATGCTGGGACTGCCAGAGCAGTACAGTTGGTTCACCCAGTCGATGCTGGTCAACCCGGCAGAGGTCTGGCCGTTCGTCTTCCACGGCTGGCTGCTGTTTTTCGTCTTCATCGTCGCCGCTCTGACCGGCTTCGGGCTCGAATACACGTCCGACCGCGAGACGGGTGAGGTGGCGCGAGTATGAGCCGTCTCGCCGCGTTCACCGAAGGGCTCGAATTCCGGACGAACAAGCCGAGTTTCGATCCCGGCACGGAGTTCCGGGCGTTCGTCACCGGCTACGAGAACGGAACCGCGCTCGTCCGCCTCGGCGACAGCGTGCTCCAGATCCCGGACGCCCCGCCGAACCTGCTCGACACGCAGGTGCCCGTCCGCGTCGAATCGTTCGACGACAACGACCACACGGGACAGGCGTCGCTACTCGACGGTTTCGACGACGAAGAGAACTGAGCAGTCAGTTGGGAGCGATTCGGGCGTGCGTGCTCACTCGCGCGCGAGTTTTTCGTAGATATCGGCGTGAATCTCGCGATCGATCTCCGCGAGTCGCAGCACTGCTTCGCGTCGCTCGGCTTCTGATTCGGCAGTACGCACTCGCTTACGGAGTTCGATACGTTCCTCGTGGTAGTCCGTATCAGTGCTGTACGCCACTATCGGGTTCCTCGGCGTCCACGTAGGGCTGCCGTCATCTTCTATGCTTCGCCTCCTGTCGAAACGGCATTCGTACGGCAGTACGTGACGACGGTAGCGATATCCGTCGCCGATTCGTCCGTAGCGAACCGGCGTAGTATTTCCCGAACATCGTTGTCGTATCGGAATTCGTGGTCGTTCAGATCGTAGAAGAGCGCAGTGGCGTTCAACGCTGTGCGCTTGTTCCCGTCACGAATGGGTGTTCGGCGGCGAGCAGTCGCATGAGGTGTGCCGCCGTTTCGTGGATCGTGTCGGGCGCTTCGCCGAAATAGCCCTCCGAAACGTAGATCAGCGCTGATTCGACGGTTTCGGGCGAGCGCACGCCGGCTTCGGTTTCGCGATTGCTCACGACGACCGCCTCGTGGATGGCGAGAACGTCTTCGACCGTCGGATAGACGAGGTCGGCCATCGGGCCACCTAGTCGCTCAGGTGGTCCAGGATCGCCTCGGTGTCGTTGGCCACCGGTTCCGGCTCGGCCCCCGCGGCGGCGGCCGCGTCGGGGTCCTTCAGCAGGTGGCCGGTCGTCAGACAGACCACGTCCTCGCTGTCGTCAACGACGCCCTCCTCGCGGAGTTTTCGCAGGCCGGCGACGCTGGCCGCGCTCGCGGGTTCGACGCCGACGCCCTCTTCGGCGAGCGCGCGCTGGGCGTCGGTGATCTCGTCGTCGGCGACCGCGACCGCGGTGCCGCCGGTCGCGCGGATACCGGGGAGGGCTTTCGGCGCGTTGACCGGGTTGCCGATCCGGATGGCCGTCGCGCGCGTCTCGACGTCCTCCCAGCGTTCGGTGTCCTCGTAGCCCTCCTCGATGGCTTCGACCATCGGCGCGGCTCCCGCGGCCTGGACGCCGGTCAGCATCGGCACCTCGTCCTCGGCGAGCGCGCCCGCCCGGACGAGCTCGCGGAACGCCTTGTAGAGTGCCGCCGTGTTGCCGGCGTTGCCGACCGGGAGGACGATCCGGTCCGGGAACCGCCCGTACTCGTCGCGAAACGTTTCGAGGATCTCGAAGCCGATCGTCTTCTGCCCCTCCAGTCGGAAGGGGTTGAGCGAGTTGAGCAGGTAGGCCTCGCCGCGATCGGCGAGTTCGCTCACGATGTCGAGACAGGCGTCGAAGTTGCCGTCGACTTCCAATATCCGCGCGCCGTGGAGGGCGGCCTGGGCCACCTTGCCGGCGGCGACCTTGCCCGCGGGGAGCAGGACGAGCGTCTCCAGGCCGGCGCGTCCGCCGTAGGCCGCGAGCGCCGCGCTCGTGTTGCCCGTCGAGGCACAGGCCAGCCGCGAGACGCCGAGCTCCTCGGCGACCCGCACCCCGACGGTCATCCCCCGATCCTTGAAGCTGCCCGTCGGATTCATCCCCTCGTGTTTGACGCGCAGGCTCCGTACTCCGACGTCCGCTTCGAGCCGGGGGACCTCGTGCAGCGGCGTGTCACCCTCGGGCAGCGAGACACCGTGATCGAAGGGCAACGCCGCGTCGTAGCGCCAGACGCCGCGACCCGAAAACTCCTCGAACGTCGGATACTGCTCGTAGCGCGCTTCGAGCAGCCCGCCGCAGTCGGGACAGCGGTAGGTCGGTTCGTCGAACGGGGCGAGCTGTTCGCCACACTCGATGCAGGCGAGCCAGACACCGTCGTCGGCGCAGTCGGGCGCGGCCGCGGCGAGGCTGAGGTCGGACATGTGCGCGCCTCGGGGGCTGTGGGCAAAAGTCGGCTGGTTCGCACACCACAAGCGTGGTGCTTACCCACGCGTGGCCACAACGCGACGCATGAGCCAGCGGACGACGCGTCGGCGATATCTCGGCGCGCTCGGGGCGACGCTCGCCGCCTCGCTCGCCGGCTGTTCCGGCGTTCTCGGCGACGAGAACACGACGAACAGATCGTCGACGACCACCGGGACGCCGTCGGGAAACGCGACGAACGCCAGCCGCTCCTCTCCGAGTCCGTACACGCAAGTCTACCGCGACACCATCGGCTCGGTCGTCCTCATCAGCGTCACCAGTCGATCGGGCCGGGGTGGACAGGGCTCCGGGTTCGTCTTCCGCGGCGACCACGTCGTCACGAACGCCCACGTCGTCAGCGATGCGAGCGACGTCCAGGTTCGGTTCTCCAAGGGGCAGTGGCGCTCGGCGTCGGTCGTCGGCACGGACCCGTCGAGCGATCTCGCCGTCGTCGAGGTACGGAACAAACCCCAGTACGCCGAACCGCTCTCGCTGGTCAGGTCGGAGCCTGCCATCGGCACGGAGGCGGTCGCCATCGGCAACCCCTACGGGTTCGAGGGTTCGGTCACGTCGGGGCTCGTGAGCGGCGTCGATCGCTCGATCCCCGCGCCGAACGGCTACCGGATCCCCGACGCGATCCAGACCGGCGCACCGGTCAACCCGGGCAACTCGGGCGGCCCGCTCGTCGATCTCGACGGCCGGGTCATCGGCGTCATCAGCTCCGGCGGTGGTGAGAACCTCGCCTTTGCCATCTCGGCGGCGCTCGTCGAGCGCGTCGTGCCGTCACTCATCGGGAACGGCGAGTACGAGCACGCCTACATGGGCGTCGGGCTGCAGACCGTCACACCTAATCTCGCCGATCGTGTGGGACTCGATCGCCCGCGTGGCGTGGCCGTCACGCAGGTCAGTCAGGACGGCCCGTCGGACGGCACGCTCAGGCAGGGCGACGTCATCGTCGGTCTCGGCGGCGAGAAAATCGCCGGCCGCCAGCAGCTCTCCTCGTATCTCGCGCTTCAGGCATCGCCGGGCGATACGATCGACGTCACGGTGTTGCGCAACGGCGAGCGCCGAACGCTCTCGCTCACGCTCGGCAGCCGGCCGGAACAGCCCGGTGCGTTCGAGCGCACGCCCGAATCGGGCTAGCTCGCCCGCTCATTCGAGCGCTTCGTCGCCGAACTCGTCGATACGCGAGTGGACGTAGGCGGTCCACTCGTCGAGCGTGTCGTGCATCAGCTCCTTCGCCTCGGGTAACGGCGTCGCAGTGTACTGATAGACGTGGCCGCCGCCGTCGAGCAGTCGGCGACCGCGGTCGGCGAGGCCTTTCTCGCGCAGCGTCGACAGGGATCTGTTGACGTTCGAGCGATCACGATCCAGCTCCTCGGCGAGCTCCGCGACCGTGCTCTCCGGGCGATCGCACAGCGTCCGGTAGGTCCGTGTCTCGTGGCGCTGGATGTCGAAGACACAGATCATCACCTCCGCGAAACCCGGCTCTGAGTCGACCATCAGATCGCGAAACCGCTGCGGGTCCGGGTCGGAGTCGACCATGAGGCCCGTTCGGTGAGCTGGAAGATAAACATCCGCCCGCGGTCGTGCGCGCTTCGCGCCAATGCGCGCCGTTCGCCAACACGGGTCATGGCTATGTCGGCGCGCAAACTACCGTCGTTCGTATGAGCCAAGAAACTCGCACCGACACGACGGCGGCGACCGGCACACGACTGGCGGACTGGCAGGCGGGCGTCGTCGGCGGCCTGGCGGGCGGCGCTGCGATGGGCGTGCTGATAACCATGCTGATGCCGCCGGTCATCGAGATGGCGATTCCGGCGCTCTATGGTCTTCAGGGCGGGCTCGCCGGCTGGATCGTCCACATGGCCCACAGCGCGATCCTCGGCGTGGTGTTCGCCGCGATCGCGGCCACAACGGGTATCGGGAACGGTATCGGCCGATCGACGATCGCCGGCCTCGTGTACGGGGTCGTCCTCTGGGCGGTGCTCGCGGCGCTCGTGATGCCGATCTGGCTGCAGACCCTCGGTTTCGCCGGCGCGCCGCCGCTCCCGAATTTCGCGCTCCCCGGGAGTCTCCCGGCCCACGCCGTCTACGGCGTGCTTCTCGGCGCGATCGTCCCGCTGCTCGGGAACTAGCGCGCGTCGAGCAAGAAAGTCAGCAGTCCCTTCTGGGCGTGCAGGCGGTTTTCGGCCTGTCGCCAGACGAGCGAGCGCTCGCTCTCGATCACCGTGTCGGTGATCTCCTCGCCGCGGTGGGCCGGCAGGCAGTGTAGCACGCGCGCGTCGGTTCCCGCGAGCAGCTGCTCGTTCAGCTGGAAGCCGCCCTCTTGAAAGGCGGTGCGCTTTTTCTCCCCACTCGTCTCGCCCATGCTCACCCAGACGTCGGTGTAGATCGCATCGGCATCGGCGACCGCCCGCTCGGGATCGTCGGTCGTCGTCGGTCGTGCGCCGATTTCCGCTGCTTGCTCCAGTACATCGTCGTCGATCCCGTACCCCTCGGGCGTCGCCACCATGAGATCGATGCCGGCGAGCGCACAGCCCAGAACGAACGACTGGGCGACGTTGTTGCCGTCGCCGACCCACGCGATCCGTGAATCGAAGCCGATCGTCTCACGGATCGTGAGCAGGTCAGCGAGCGTCTGGCAGGGGTGGGCATCGTCGGTCAGGCCGTTGACGATCGGCACCGTGGCGTGGGCGGCGAGCTCTTCGAGATCGTCGTGCTCGAACAGCCGCACCATCGCGCAGTCGACGAAGCCCGAGAGCGTGCGCGCGGTGTCCTTCAGGGGTTCGCGCTCGCCGAGCCCGATGTCCTCCGGGCCGAGGAAGATGGCGTGGCCGCCGAGTTGGGTCATCCCGGTCTCGAAGGAGATGCGCGTCCGCGCGCTCGGCTTCTCGAAGACCATGCCAAGCGTCTGGCGTTCGAGCAGCGGCTCGCGCTCGCCACGGTCCACCTGCGATTTGAGCTCGCTCGCCGTGTCGAGTACCGTCGTCAGCTCGCCCGCCGAGAGGTCGTCGATATCGGTGAAATGGCGTGTCATGTATCCCCCGTGATCCGGTCGGCGACGGTACAGAGCACTTCGACGCTCGTGTCGAACTCGGCGAGCGGGAGGCGCTCGTCGGGCGCGTGATCGAAGTCCGAATCGCCCGGCCCGTAGGTGACCATCGGGCAGTCCCAGGTGCGATAGATGTTCATATCGCTGGTGCCCGTCTTGCGGAGGCTGCGCGGTTCGCCGTCCGCCTCCCGGATCGCCGCGCGGAACGCGCTCGCGAGCGGCGTCCTGGGGCTCGCCATCACGGGATCGACGCTGTCGTGCCAGCGCACGGTCCCCGTATCGAGCTCGCCGTCGGCCATCTCGCGCACCTCGTCGACGGTGAGGCTCGGCGGCACGCGCAGCTGGACGTCCATCGTCGCCTCGACGGAGAGCCCGTCGTCGCTCACACCGCCCGCGATCGCGGTGGCCTTCGGCGTGACGCGCTCGAAGACCGGCGTCCACTCCTCGCCCTCGTCGACGGTCGCCTTCACTCGCGCCCACCACTCCATCGCGTCCTCGATGGCGTTGTTCTCGGGGCGTGAGGTGTGGCCCGACTCGCTCGTGGCGACGTAGGTGCCTGCGAGCAAGCCCCGGTAGCCGAAGGTGACGCCGTCCCAGCCCGAGGGTTCGCCGTTGACCACCGCTCCGGGTGGTTCGCGCGTCGAAACGAGATGGCGCGCGCCGTCGGAATCGGTCTCCTCGCCGACGACGCCCGCGAAGCTCACTCCCGTGCGCACGGCCGCGACCGCCATCGCTGCGAGCGGGCCGGTCGCGTCGACGCTGCCGCGCCCCCAGAGAACCTCTTCGCCGCCATCCGCTTCGACACGGACCGGAATCTCGCCGGGCACGGTGTCGATGTGGGAGGTCAGCAGCACGGCGTCGTCCGCGGGCGCACGAACGTTACCGACCGCGTCGATCGTCGCTTCCCGTCCGTGTGCTTCGAAGAAATCGACGAGGCGCTCCGCACAGGCACGCTCCTCGCCGGTCGGCGACGGGGTCTCGACGAGCGAGACGAGCAGGTCGCGCGCCCGACTCGCCGAAACGGTTGCGACGCTCTCGCTCACGACTCCCCTCCGAGCACAGTTGCGAGCGCGTCCACGACCCGATCGGCGTCCGTCTCGTCCATCACCAGCGGCGGGAGCAGCCTGACGACCGATCGACCGGCCGGCAGCGCCAGGATCGAGTGATCGAGCGCGAGATCGCGGAGAACCCGGTTGGCCCCGCGCTTGACCTCGATGCCGACCATCAGCCCCATACCCCGGATCTCGCGGACGTCGTCGCCGACCGCCGCCCGGAGTTCGGTTTCGAGATAGTTGCCCACGTTCCCGGCATGAGTGGGTATCTCCTCCTCGACCAGCGTCGAGAGGGTGGCGTCGATGGCGGCGCTCACGACCGGCCCCCCACTGAACGTCGAGTTGTGTGAGCCGTGGCTCTCGGCGATCCAGTCGGCACAGAGCGCCGCGCCGGCGGGCAGGCCGTTCGCCAGCCCCTTCGCCGTCGTGAGCACGTCGGGCGTCACGTCCTCGTGCTCGCAGGCCCACAACTCACCTGTTCTTCCCATCCCGGTCTGCACCTCGTCGAGGATCAGGGCTGCGCCCGCCCGATCGGTCTGTTCGCGCGCTGCCGCGAGATAGCCCTCGGGCGGGCGGTTGATGCCGCCCTCACCCTGGACGGGTTCGAGGATCAGCGCGGCCGTCTCGTCGTCGACCGCATCGGAGAGCGCCGCTTCGTCACCGTAGGGGACGAACTCCACGTCGCCGATCAGCGGCTCGTAGGGGTCGCGATACTCGTTCTTCCACGTGGTCGCGAGCGCGCCCATCGTCCGGCCGTGGAAGCCCTGCATCGTGGCGACGATCTTCGAGTCGCCGGTGGCGCTCCGGGCGAATTTCAGCGCCGCCTCGTTCGCCTCGGTCCCCGAATTGCAGAGCCAGACGTTTTCCAGCCCCGCGGGCGCGGCGGCTTCGAGCGCCGCGTTCGCCCGCTCGCGCGCTGCGACGGGATAGGAGGCCTGCACGAAGGTCAACCGTTCCAGCTGCTCGCGGATCGCCTCGGTCACTGTCGAATGGGTGTGGCCGAGCGGCGCACAGGCATAGCTCGCCCCGCAGTCGAGATATTCGTCGTCGTTCTCGCCGTAGAGGTGGACGCCCTCACCGCGTTCGAGGCGGATCGGCTTCTCGGCGTGGACGAAGCCGCTCATGCCTCGACCTCCCCGAGAACGCCGGGCAGGAGCTGCGTCCCGCCGCCGTCGAGCGCCGACCGGATGGGCTTTTCAGAATTGGCGTCGGCGACGACGACCGACGCCGCACCGCCGTCGAGCGCCTCCTTGGCCGCCATCACCTTCTTGCCCATGAACCCCTCGGCGACCGACTCGATCCGTTCGAGTTCTTGAGGTGTTGCCGCCCGCTCAATGAGCGTCGCCGGGTCGTCCGGGTCGTCGAGCACGCCCGGGACGTCGGTCAGCACGACCAGAGTCGCGTCGAGCGCGCCGGCGACCGCCGCGGCCGCGCGGTCGGCGTCGGCGTTCACAGGTGTATGGTCGTCAGCCACCATCGGCACCGTCACGACCGGCGTGTAGCCGTCCGCGAGCAGCGATTCGAGCAGGTCGTCGTTGACCGACTCGATCTTCCCCGAGTGCTCGCCGCGGCGGATCTTCGTCTTTCCGTCCTCGACGACCTTCACCGCGGACTTCCGCGGCCCGGTCAGCAGTCCGCCGTCGACGCCGGACAGTCCGAGCGCGTCCACACCGTCCGCCCGCAACTGCGCGGTGAGATCGGTGTTCAGCTTTCCGGGCAGCACCATCTCGAAGACCTCCATCGTGCGCTCGTCGGTGAACCGCCCGACGACGCCGCGTGGCGTCTCGACGTACTCCGGCTCCTCGCCGAGCTCGTCGAGCGTCTCGTCGACCGCCGTCGAGCCGCCGTGGACGACGACACAGTCTTCGCCCTCGTCGACGAGCGCCGCCACGTCCGCGACGGCCCCGGCCGGGTTCACCGCCCGCGCGCCGCCGACTTTCACGACGACTGTCATCAGGGCGCTCCCACGGGATGCAACCCCTGAAAACCGAGTCCAGCTGTCTCCTCGAACCCGCAGGAAATGTTCGCCGCATGGACGGCCTGGCCTGCCGATCCCTTCATCATGTTGTCGATCGCCGAAAAGACGACGATGCGCTCGTTGCTCGGATCCAGCTCGAACCCGACCTCCGCGTAGTTGGTGCCCGCCACTGCCTTCGGCTCGGGGTAGCGATATACCCCTGTGCCGCCGGCCACGAGCCTGACGAACGGCTCGTCGTCGTAGGTTTCGCGAAAGGCGCCCCAGAGGTCGCCGGTCGTCACGGGCCCATTGGGGAAGACGTGACAGGTTGCCGCTGCGCCTCGGGTCATGTCGACCGCGTGGGCCGAAAACGCTGTCTCGCAGCCGAACTCGGCCTGGATCTCGGCCTCGTGGCGGTGGCCCGTCGGCGCGTACGGCCTGACGACGCCCGACCGCTCGGCGTGCGAGGACGCCTTCGAGCTTCCGGCACCGCCTTCCGAGGAGCCGACCTTGACGTCAACCACCAGCTGCTCGCTTCCGTCGAGGATGCCGCCGTCGAACAGCGGTGCGAGCCCGAGGATGGTGGCGGTCGCGTTGCAGCCACCCGCCGCGATCAGCGACGCGTCCGATAGCTCCTCGCGGTTGCGCTCGGGAAGCGCGTACACCGATTCGTCGAGGAGTTCGGGCCGGCTGTGGCCGTCGTACCACTCGTCGTACTCGGCCTCGCTGTCCAGTCTGAAGTCGGCGCTCAGATCGACGACCGTGTCGGCCGCTTCCTGGAAGGCGTCGATATGCTTCATCGACACGCCATGTGGGGTGGCGGCGAACAGCACGTCGACGCTATCGAGGCCGGTCGGCTCGCTGAAGCGTACGTCGAGCTCCCGGAGGTTGGGATGCACACTACCAACCGTTTTGTTCGCATACTCTCGACTGGTCGCCTGTGCGATCTCGAACTCCGGATGCGCATGAAGCAGGCGCAGCAGTTCGCCGCCGGTGAACCCGCTCGCGCCGACGACGGAGGCGGTATGGCTCATTCGTTCGTCCTCGTGGCCGCCGTCATGCGGGAACCTCGGCGGGTTCGGCGCTCTTCGCCCTCGTTTCGAGCCAGTCGACGACCTTCCCGGGGACGTCGACGTCGGCGACCCCGTCGAGCGCCTTGAACTCGACCGTGTGATTCACTTCGTGGACCGTATAGGAATCGCCCGTCTCCATCAGGTCCACACCCAGCAGCCCGCCACCGACGGCCTCGCTCGCACGGGCGACGAGGTCGCGCGCTTCGTCGTCGAGCTCGAAGCACTCGGTTTCGGCACCCTTCGCCGCGTTCGTGAGCCAGTGATCCGAGGAGCGGACCATCGCCGCCACGGGCTCGCCGTCCGTACTCAAAACGCGGATGTCGCGGCCGGGTTTCTCGACGAACTCCTGGATGTAGAACACCTTGTGCTCGTAGTGACCCAGGGTGGCCTTGTGTTCCAGAATCGCTTCGGCGGCGCTTCTGGAGTCGATCTTCGCCATCAGGCGACCCCACGAGCCGATGACGGGTTTGAGGACGCAGGGATAGCCGAACTCCTCGATGCATTCCATCGCGCTCTCCTTGGTGAAGGCGACCTCCGTACGCGGGGTGGGCACCCCGGCTCCCGCGAGCGCGAGGCTGTTCTTGGCCTTGTCGGCACAGATGTCGGCGGTCGCGGGATCGTTGATCACCGGGATGCCGTAGGCCGCGAGGAACTGCGTCGCGTACCGGCTCCGGCTGGTCGCCAGACAGCGGTCGACGACGATGTCGACATCGGCGAGCGCCGCCGGCGGCTCCGAGAGCCCGAAGCGCTGGTCGCGCACGTCGACTTTCACGACCTCGTGGCCGCGCTCGCGGAGCTCGCCGAGCAGGAGTTTCTCGTCCTGCCTGATACGCGAGTAGAGGACGCCTATCTTCACGCTTACTCCCCCCAGTCTTCCTCGAGCTCGGGCGCGGTTTCGAGTTCGACAGGACCCGTCGCGACCACTTCGAGTTCGCCGCCGCAGGTGCCACAGTCGATGATCTCACCGGTCTCCACGTCGTCGTGCAGGGACAGTTCGGCCCCACATTCGGGACAGTTCGCCATTGTGTCCCCACCTCACCCGGGAATCCGCTTAAACCCTTCGAACCTGTTCGATAGTTTACAAAAGATATGAACGGCTCTCGACGTCGAAATCGGGCGGTTCGCGCGTTTCGTCGGTATCGACGAAGTGAAATGTTCCCCCTCGCGGGGGCGGTCGCTCAGGCAAACTCACCCACCTCCGCTTCGAGTGCGCGCTCGGCAGCGACGAGCGCCTCGCGACGCTCGGCAAGCTGCTCCCGATCGTCCTCGATCCCGACCTCCATCTCGTCGAGCACCGCCGCGACCGCACCGGGTGCGGGCCCGCCAGGAGAATTACGGCTCGCCACGCTCGCATCCGGGTCGAGCGCCGCCTCGACAGCCTCGCGCTCGACATACGTCGAGAGCGTATCGTCGAGCACGTCCTCGGCGGCCGCCTCGACGGCCGCGTAGTCAGCACCCTCCTCGGCAGCCTGCGCCAGTATTTCGTGGGCAGACCGAAACGGCACGCCGTGCATCGCGAGCAGATCGGCGACGCCGGTCGCGGTCGCGAACCCGTCGCCCGCCGCCGCAGCCAGTTCGGATTCGTTCCAGGACGCGGTCGCGACCGCATCCGCCGCGACCTCCGTCGCGGGGACGACCGCATCGACGGCGTTCCAGATGTGGGGCGTCGCCTCCTGGAGATCGCGATTGTACGCCCGAGGCAGCCCCTTGAGCGTCGCCAGCAACCCATTGAGGCCGGCGCTCGCGGTCCCGGCGGACGCCCGGACGAGTTCGAGCGTGTCGGGGTTCTTCTTCTGGGGCATGATCGACGAGGTCGAAGCGTAGTCGTCGTCGATCTCGACGTACCCATCGGCCGCGAACTCGACGAGATCGGTCGCGAGCCCAGAGAGCGTCACCGAGAGGGCCGCCAGCGCGCTCGCCACCTCGACGAGGAAGTCCCGCGTCGAGACCGCGTCCATCGAGTTCTCGAGAACCGAATCGAATCCGAGCAGCTCGGCGGTGCGCTCGCGGTCGACGTCGAAGGGCGTTCCGGCGAAGGCCGCCGCGCCGAGCGGCGAGCGGTTCGTCCGGTCGTAGGCCGCACGCAACCGCTCCGTATCGCGTCCGAGCGCTTGCGCATACGACGAGAGGAAATGGCCCACGGTGATGGGCTGGGCAGGCTGGCGGTGCGTGTAGCCGGGCATCGTCGTTTCGGCATGTGCGCGCGCTTCCTCGACCAGTGCCTCACGGAGCACGAGCGTCGCCTCGATCGCATCGAGGAGCTCCTCGCGCAGGCGATACCGGATGCACGTCGCCACCTCGTCGTTGCGGCTTCGTGCGGTGTGCATCCGCCCGCCCTCTTTCCCCGTGCGCTCGATAACTGCCGTCTCGATGGCGGCGTGGATGTCCTCGCCGTCGAGCGCGTCGTAGCCCGTTTGCTCCACGTCGGCGAGCGCATCGAGGATCGTGCTCGCGCTCTCGTCGTCGATGATCCCCTGCTCGGCGAGCATCACGACGTGCGCACGGTCGACCGCGAGGTCCGCTTCGAAGAGCCGTTCGTCCGCGTCCATCGAGGAGAGAAAGCCACGGGCGGGGCCGCCGCTGAAGCGCTCGCGGCGCACCACGTCGCCTCTCTCCTCGCTCATCTCAGTCGCCCCCGATCTCGTCGCTCACGCCGCCGTCGGCGGCTGCTTCGGGCGTCTCGGCCTCGTCGATGACCTGTCCGGCCAGCCGCGACTGGAAGCCGTGGTACTTCGCCACGCCGGTGGCGTCGTTCTGCTCGATCCCGCCGCCGACGTCGGCGGTGTTGAACGAGGCTGCCGAGGCCGAATACACGCCGTAGGGACTCTCGCGGCCCACGGGTCTGGCCTGCCCACCTTCGAGTTTGATCGTGACGGTGCCGGTGACGCGCTCTTGGGTCGAGTCGATGAACCCGTCGAGCGCGTCGACCAGCGGCGCGGCGAGCAGTCCTTCGTAGGCTTTCTCGGCCCACTCGTGATCGATCTGCGTCTTGAAACTGCGCTCCTCCTTGGTGAGCACGAGCGACTCCAGGGCTTCGTGCGCGTTGAGGAGCACCGTTGCCGCGGGATGCTCGTAGTTCTCGCGGACTTTGAGCCCGAGCATCCGGTCTTCCATCAGATCGGTGCGCCCGACGCCGTGTGCACCCGCGATCGCGTTCAACTGTTCGATGAGCTCGATCGCACCGGTCTTCTCACCGTCGAGCGCGACCGGACGCCCCTCGTCGAACTCGATTTCGAGCAGTTCGTGTCCGCCCTCGGGGGGCTGTGTCCAGTCGTAGATCTCCTCCGGGGGGACGTAGGAGGGCTCTTCGAGGTCCGACCCCTCGACCGAGCGGCTCCAGAGATTGGTGTCGATGCTCCACGCACCGCCGTCGCCGCCTTCCACTGGAAGATCGCGTTCGGCGGCGTACTCCTGCTCGGCCTCGCGGGTGAGACCGAGTTCGCGCACCGGTGCGACCACGTCGAGGTCGGAGGCGCGCCACACGGTTTCGAAGCGGAGCTGGTCGTTGCCCTTGCCCGTGCAGCCGTGAGCGAGCGCCGAGCAGTCGTTTTCGATGGCGGTTTCGAGGATGGCCTCGGCGATCACGGGTCTGGCGAGCGCCGTGCCGAGGGGATAGCCCTGATAGGTGGCGTTCGCGCGGACGGCGTCGAGGCACGTCTCGGCGAAGGCCTCGCGCGCGTCGATCACGTGATGTTCGAGATCGAGCGCGGCGGCAGTTTCCTCGGCCTCGTCGAACTCGGCTTCGGGCTGGCCGACGTCGACGGTGACGCCGACGACCTCGTCGAAGCCGTACTCCTCTTCGAGGATCGGGACGCAAACGGTCGTGTCGAGCCCGCCGGAGAAGGCGAGTGCGATGCGGTCGGAATCGGCTGTGGATGTCGTATCTGTCATCTGGTGTGGTAGTGATGGTTCGTCCAGCGAACCCTTCGGGTAGGCTGGAGAGCGTATCGGATCGGTTGGAGAGAAGTGTATGCGGGCCTAAAGGCCCGGTCGTCGCGGTCGGAGCGCCCACGCGCCGGCGGTCGAAAACGAGCCGGCGTCGTGTGTCCGCGTCATATGCAGCCTGTGGATGGCCGCCCTATTAAATGCTTCCGGCTCGGCAACGCTTGCACCGCCGACCACCACGGTCATTCCGCTCGCTCCCCTCTCGCGAACGTGTTCAGCCTCAACGTCCCGGCTCCCGGACGAGTGAAACGCCTCGCGGCGACACTCCATCCCCGGCTTGCAGGGTTCGAGCGCGCGCGCGAGCGCCACTCGCTGGTCTGCAAGCGCTTCGAGTCCGAGGACTACGCCCATCTCTCCGAGCGCGTTCGGCGGGTACTCGACGGGACGACATCGATCGAAGCGCGCGTGACGGGTATCGAACTTTTCGAGGAGCCCGTTCGTGGTCCCGGGCCGGTGGTCTATCTCGCCGTTGCGAGTCCGGGACTCGTGGCGATCCACGAGCGCCTCGTCGATACCTTCGGCGCGATCGCCGACCTCGAAGGCGAGGCGTACGTCCCGCACATCACCCTCGCCCGTGGGGGGAGCGTCGATCGTGCCGAAGCGCTCCGTTCGCGCACCGTCGACCCGATCGAGTGGTCGATCTCCGAACTCCGTTTTTACGATGCGATCCACGACGAGCGCGCTGGAACCCTCTCGCTGCCGGTATCGTACTGAAAAAAAAAGTTTACTGCCAGTCGGCGAGCGTGGCTGCCTCGGCGAGCGGGAGCGAAAGCCAGGCGTCGTCCCGCGAGATATCGGCGATGACGAACCGCTCGACGCTACCGTCATCGTCGACCGAGCCCATGACGTCCTCCGCGGAGCCGGCTGTCGCCACAGCGGCCGTATCTGGCGTCATACTATGTGAGTACATACCAACGATATATAAATTCACCGGACTGTGGTAACGACACTGCCGGACGGCAGTTCCCGCCATCGTCGTTCACATCACGACGATAATGTAAAACAACGGCGTCGAAGTTGGGCGAAGCGTTAACACAAAACTTATGCGCATACGGCAAAGCTTCACTAACTGGAATGAGAGACGATAACAGCCAGACGCGACGTCGTTTCCTGAAAACGACCGGTGGTGCGGCGGGGGCGCTCGCGCTCGCCGGCTGTACGGGTGGCGGCGGAGGGAACGACTCCGGCGGCAACGGTTCCGGTGGTAACGGGAGCGGTGGTGCCAACGGCTCGGGTGGCAACGGGAGCAGCCAGCAGACCCAACAGAACATCGAGGCCGACCCCTCGAAGGTGCTCCAGCGAATCAACAGCACCATCACCACGTTCGACCCGATCGAGGCGACCGACGAGGCCAGCGGCTACGTCAATCAGCAGCTCTACGACATGCTGATGAACTATCCGGACGGGAAAGCCGACCCGAAAAAGGGCCTCGCCAAGAGTTTCGAGCTCTCCGACGACAACACGACCTACACGTTCACGCTGAAGGACGCGACGTTCCACAACGGCGATACGGTCACGGCACAGGACGTCGTCTACTCCTGGGAACGACTCGCGGCCTCCTCCAGCTCGAAACGAGCGTACTTCATTCTCGATTCGCTCGGTGTCAAACACGAGACGACGACGCAGGACGGCGAGGAGACGTACAAACCCGGCTCGCTCGGGCTCAACGCCAAGGACGAGAAGACCCTCGAAGTCACGCTCTCGGCCCCGTTCCACGCGGCCCAGGAGATGATGGCCTACAACTCCTTTGCCGTGCTGCCCGAGGGGTACGTCGGCGATATCGAGGGCTACGACGGCGAAGTATCCCAGCAGAAGCTCTCCACCAGCGACCCGGTCGGTGCCGGTCCGTTCAAACTCAAGGAGTGGAACTCGGGCACCAGCGCCGAAGTCGAACGGTTCGACGACTATCACGGCGGGAAGGCCTCCGTCGCGGGCGTTCACTGGCAGATCATCGAGAAGGCATCACCGGTGTTCAACTACGCGATGAACAAGAACGCCGATGTCTTCGGGATCCCGATCTCCCAGTACGACCCGAGCAAGGTCAACGTCCAGCGCGGCCCCGACGATCTCGGCCGGCAGTTCGGCACCTACGGACCGGTCCGCAACGGCTCGACGGTCCAGTATCTCGCGGTCCCCGAGATCAACACCTACTACCTCGGCTTCGATATGTCGAAGGTGCCGAAGCCGGTGCGACAGGCCTTCGCCTACGCCGCGAACCAGCAGCAGTTGACCAAACAGGTGTTCAAGGGCCGCGGCGAGCCGGCGTTCCACGTCACGCCGAAATCGATCTACCCGGGTGGCGGCTCGAAGGCCTACAAGAAACACGCCAAACAGAACTACCCCTACGGCTACAACAAGACCCAGCTCCAGAAGGCCAAGAAGGTGATGAAGGACGCGGGCTACGGGCCGAACAATCGCTTCACCGTCCAGTGGACCCAGTATCAGGACGACTCGTGGCTCTCGCTCGCCAAGCTGTTCCGTGACCAGCTATCGAGCGCGTTCATCGACATGCAGATCCAGCAGACCCCGTTCGCGACCCTCACCGAGCGCGGTCGCAGCGGCAAACTCGAGGTCTACACGCTCGGCTGGATCGCCGACTGGCCGGCCCCGGACAACTTCCTGCAGCTGCTCAACCCGCCACAGACCGACACCTCCTCCGACGCGCCGCTGTCGTACATCAACTGGACGCCGGAGAACGGCGACGCAGCAAAGCAGGCGTCCAAGGCGTACAAGACGGTCTCGAACAACCAGGCACCGACGAAGCAGGCCCAGCAGGCCCGCAACAAGGCCTACGTCAACATCGAAGAGGCCAACTGGGAAGACGTTGGCTTCCTGCCGCTCTACCACAGTCTCGGTGAACGCTTCGCGTACAACTGGGTCGACATTCCGCCGTACGGCGGAATGGGCGACAGCCGCCAGATGTACAACGACGTGAAGATCGCGAAACAGCGTCAGTAACCACACCCTTCACGGTGTGTGGTTTGCAGTTCCGATGTTCGGTGGTGATCGATCGCGCCGAGAGCCGTCCGAACCTAACCGAAAACTATAATGAATCCACATCACATACGAACGTGCAGCATGAGAGCTAGTTTCGCGGTGAGTACTGTCCCATGAGTCGCTGGAGCTACTTCCTCCGGCGGCTCGTGCTCTCGATCCCGGTCATCCTCTTCGGGACGACGATCGTCTTCATGCTCGTCCGTCTGGGACCGATCGACCCGGCGGCGGCGATCGTCGGCATGGGCAACCCGCAGGGGATCGAACGGATCCGTGAACAGCTCGGTTTGACACAGCCGCTCTGGCAGCAGTATATCGACTTCATGATCAACATGTTCACCCTCGATCTCGGCCAGTCGTGGGTGATCCAGCCCGGCCGGGACGCCTACAGCCTCGTCGCGAGCTACGCGCCCCGGACGATCTGGCTCGGCTTCTGGTCGGTCGTCATCGCGCTGTTCATCGGCATCCCGCTCGGCTTCTACGCCGGGCTCAACCCGAACACGGGCGGGGACTACTTCGCCTCGTTCGGCGGGATCGTCTGGCGGGCGATGCCGAACTTCTGGTTGGCGATCCTCCTCGTGAGCGTGCTCGTCCAGTCCCAGGACCTCCTCTTCGGCTTCAACTGGTCGAACTGGCTCGTCACGACCGATATCCTCTCGCCACCGAACTTGCGATTCCTCTCGACCCCGCTCGAAGCCATCACGAACCCGATCGACTGGTGGGTTTCGACCGGCGCGAACGGCTCGTTCCTCGCGGCGCTGAAACAGATCGCGCCCGCGGCGCTCGTGCTCGGATCGGCCTCGATGGGCAACGAGATGCGCATCGGTCGCACCGCGATTCTGGAGACGATCAACTCCGACTACGTCGAGACGGCGCGCGCAAAGGGTGTTTCGGGGCGCAGCCTCATCTGGAAACACGTCTTCCGCAATGCGCTGATCCCGTTGGTACCGATCATCACCGGTGAGGCGTTCCTCCTGGTCGGTGGATCGGTGCTCGTCGAGACGGTGTTCGCCATCAACGGGATCGGCTATCTGTTCTATCAGGCAGCGCTCAACGCGGATCTCCCGCTGCTGGGTGCGCTGATGTTCATCTTCATCCTGATCACCGTCTTCACGAACATCCTCCAGGATCTGCTGTACACGCTGATCGACCCGCGCGTCGGCTACGAAAGCGAGTAATCCATGAGTGAGACACAATCCGACGAAGAAGTACCGCTCCGAGACCGCATCGCGGCGAACCCGCGTCCGGCGCTGCAGTGGCTCGCCGGTGCGATCGTCCTGCTGGCCGTCGAGTTCGGCGCGTTCATCGGCGTCATCATCCAGCTCGCGTTGACGGTGGTCCGCCTGCTCCCGTCGAACCCGGGGGCGGCCGCGCTCGCGAGCGCCGGTGAGGCCGCCGAGTCGATCCCGACGCTGCTCACGCGCGGTCTCATCCCGAACCAGGGCTACCAGACTGCGAGCGGCGAGTGGATGGGGACGTTCCTCGGACTGGAGCCGGCGTACGCGTGGCTGCTGCGGGTCGTCCTCATCTACGCTTACGCGTTCGTCTGGCTCGGCTGGTTCTGGGTCGGCTACCGCTGGTTCCGCGATCACTACCGGTACGCCGACTGGACGCCACGGGACGACGTCGTCGACCGGCTGCGCTCCCATCGGTGGGGTCAGTTCGGCTTCGTGCTCGTGCTTGCCTTCTTCGTGCTGGCGCTGTTCGCGCCGGCGCTCGGCCCCACGACCGTCGACGCGAACATCCAGAGCCCCTACACGCATTACACGAAATACTACGACGACGAGATCGAGTCGGTCTCGAACGTCACCGTCGGCACCGCGAATCTCGGTTCGACCTCGCAGGGGGCCGGCGGCGAGAACGTCGGTCCGTGGAGCTACGACGACTACGGACGATTCCATCCGTTCGGGACGCTCACGGACGGAAAGGACCTCTTCACGTTCATGGCGGCGGGGGCGCGTATCTCGCTGATGATCGGGCTCGTCTCCCTGATGATCGCGGGCTTCATCGCCACCGCGCTCGCCATGCTGACGGCCTACTACAAGGGCCTCGCCGATCTCGCGGCGGTCATCACTAGCGACTCGATTCAATCGCTGCCCGTCCTGCTGGTGTTGATCCTTGCCTCCGCGGTCTTCGGCAACACGTGGATCGCGAACCTCTACAACGGGGCGGTACTGCTGATCGCGATCTTCTCGGTCACGTACTGGCCCTTCTTCTGGCGGGCGCTGCGCGGTCCGGCGCTCCAGATCTCCGAACAGGAGTGGATCGACGCCGCAAAGAGTTTCGGCCAGAAGCCACGAGTCATCATGCAGAAACACATGTTCCCCTACGTCGTCGGCTACCTGCTGATCTACGCATCGCTGACGCTCGGCGGCATCATCATCGCCGTCGCGGGACTGTCGTATCTCGGTCTCGGCATCACGCCGCCGACACCCGAGTGGGGGCGGGCGATCTCCGCCGGCCAGCCCTACGTGGCGACCGCCTCGTGGCATATCTCGCTGATCCCGGGCATCATGATCACGCTCATCGTCGTCGGGTTCAACGCGCTCGGTGACGGCATCCGCGACGCGCTCGATCCGCAGAGCGAGGGTGGCGAGGAGACCGGTGGCGAGGCCGCCGTCGCCGGAGGTGGTGGCGCATGAGCATGCAGTCCCCGCGCGAACGTACCGCGGGCGAGACCGTGCTCTCCGTCGAGAACCTCCGAACGGCCTTCTTCACCGACAAGGAGACGATCCGTGCGGTCGACGGCGTGAGCTTCGACGTTCGGGAGGGCGAGACGGTCGGCATCGTCGGCGAGAGCGGGTCGGGAAAGAGCGTGACGGCACGCTCGATCATGGGGTTGATCAAATCCCCGGGGCGCGTTCTCGACGGCGCGGTCAACTTCCGCGATCGCGACGTCCTCTCCCAACTGGTCGACTCCAATCGGAAGCGTACGGCCGATGTCGCCGGTCTCTCCGATACGGAGCGGGCCAACGCCGTCGACGAAGACGACTTCGCGTTCGTCGAGGAGTGGGACGGCGACGAGCCCACCGACGGCTACATCGACGTCACCCGGGTGCCGGATTCGGCGCTCAGAACGCTCCGTGGCAACGGTATCGCCATGATCTTCCAGGATCCGCTGAGTTCCCTCAACCCCGTCTACACCGTCGGCAACCAGATCAAGGAGGCGCTCAGGCTCCATCAGGGGCTCCGGGGGCAGGCGGCGACCGAGGAGGCGATCAACCTGCTCGAAGCCGTCTCGATCCCCGACGCCAAACGCCGCATCACGGAGTATCCCCACCAGTTCTCCGGCGGGATGCGCCAGCGCGCGGTGATCGCGATGGCGCTGGCCTGCGAGCCGAAACTGCTCATCTGTGACGAGCCGACGACGGCGCTCGACGTGACGATTCAGGCACAGATCCTCGAACTCCTGTCCGATATTCAGGAAGAGCGCGGGCTGTCGATCGTCTTCATCACCCACGACATGGGTGTGATGGCCGAAATCGCCGACCGGCTCAACGTGATGTACGCCGGTGAGATCGTCGAGACCGCGCCCGTCGAGGAGGTGTTCGCGAACCCGAAACACCCCTACACGCAGGGGTTGCTCGAATCGATCCCGGGTCGCCATCCCGGCGAGGATCGGCTGCGAACGATCGAGGGCGACGTGCCGACGCCGAACGAGCCCGCGACCGACTGTCGGTTCGCGCCGCGGTGTCCGGAGGCGTTCGCCGAATGCGAGAGCGTCCATCCGGTCTCGGTGCCGGTGAACGAGGGGGCGAGCGACCACACCGCCGCCTGCCTGCTCTACCCCGACGACCAGTCGCGCGAGAGCGCCGTCGAGACCCATCGGCGGCGCGGCGATGACAGCGAGGAGGCACTCAATGAGTGAAACGATTCAGCGCGAGACGGAGGTATCGAGCGGCGAGACGCTGGTCGACGTCGAGAACCTGAAGACCTACTACGAGGACGGCGGGCTGCTCTCGGACGAACCGGTCAAGGCCGTCGACGACGTGACGCTCCACATCGAGCGCGGCGAGACGCTCGGGCTGGTCGGCGAATCCGGCTGTGGGAAGACCACGCTCGGGCGGACGCTCGTCCAGTTGGAGTCGGCGACAGCGGGCACGGTCGAATTCGACGGCACCGACGTCACGAAGCTGTCCGGCAGCGAGCTGAAGAACTGGCGGCGGAACGCCCAGATCGTCTTTCAGGACCCCGAATCCAGTCTCAACGACCGGATGACCGTCGGCGAGATCATCCGTGAACCGCTCGACGTCCACGACTGGAAGTCGCCACGGGAACGCCGTCAGCGCGTGCGCGAACTGCTCGAAACCGTCGGGCTGCGCGAGGAGCACTATTATCGATACCCCCACCAGTTCTCCGGTGGCCAGCGCCAGCGCGTCGGCATCGCACGGGCGCTCGCGCTCTCGCCGGAGTTCATCGTGCTTGACGAACCCGTGAGCGCGCTCGACGTCTCCGTGCAGGCGAAGATCCTGAACCTCCTGGAGGAGCTCCAAAACGAGTTCGGGCTCACCTATCTATTCATCGCGCACGATCTCTCGGTGGTGCGCCACATCTGTGATCGCGTCGCGGTGATGTATCTCGGCAACATCATGGAGGTCGGCCCCGCCGAGGAGCTGTTCGCCGACCCGGCGAACCCGTACACGCACGCGCTGCTGTCGGCGATCCCCGAGGCCGATCCCCAGAGCGACAAGGAGCGCATCACGCTGCGGGGAACCCCGCCGAGCCCGCGCGATCCGCCGACGGGCTGTCCGTTCAGCACGCGCTGTCCGGCGAAGATCAGGCCCGAGAAATATCGTGATACGGACGACGAGCTCTGGGAACGCATCGAGGTGTTCCGGGAGGTGCTGCGCGAGCGTGATCGTGCCGAGCGCTCGCTCTCCGAGCGTGCGCGCGCACTGATCGGGATGGACACCCGTTTTTCGGACGTCGACGAGATGCACGAGGAGCTGTTCGGCGATGTCGCGGTGCCGCCGTCGATCCAGGAGCAGCTCGATGCGGTGGAAGAACACCTGCGTGACAACGACGAGGCGGGCGCGATCGATCTCCTGCGCGAGGAGTTCGGCAGCGAGTGCGACAGGGAGACCCCGGCTCACCACGAGGTGAGCGCGGCCGGCCGGACGAGCCTCTGCCACCGCCATAAGGACGAGCACGAGGAGCCGGCCGAGTTCTTCACCCACACCGTCTTCGGCGAGCAGTGATGGCCGCCGACCGGCCGCACCCGGCGGCGCTCCGACTGCGCCAGGCGATCGACGCGCTGGTCTACGCCGTCGCGTTCGTGGCCGTACTCGTCGCGATCGCGGCGATCGTGAGCGTCCCGCTCGGCTGGGGGCTGGTCGGCGTGAAGTTCGCCCTGTTCTTCGTCGGCTTCTTCGTCTTCGGCATTTCGGCGTTCCAGCTTCGACCGACGCCGCCCTGGAAGGACGACGACCCGGCCGACGAGCGCGAGGAGACGCGCTTTCAGGCGGCCGTCCAGCGGCTGCCGCCGCTCGGGCGCTACGGGCTCGCGCCCGACGACCGGCTGCCGGCGTCGGCGAAGCTGTTCGTCGCGAGCGTGCTCGTGTTGGTGACCTCGTTCGTGATGGAGGCGGGCTTCGGCATCGCCGCCTGAGACCGCGCCGACAGGCTTTACACGCCACGAGTCCCAGCGCGCGTATGCCCGAAACGAGCGAGAACCCGGATCAAGGCGACCGGCTCGCCGCCCGTTCCGACGGTCTGAAGGAGGCGTGGGCGGCCACGCTCGACGACATGGACGCCCTCGCCGCCGAGTACGAGGCCGACGGCTGGGAGACACTTACCATCCCGGCCGGCCACACGTCGACCGAAGCGCCCGAGAGCGGCGACGAGGAGCGCTTCGGACTGGTCTACGTGGTTCCCGACAACTACGCCGAGGAGTTCTCCGATGTGTTCGAGGACGGCGAGTTCCCGCGCTACGACGTCTTCCGCAACGAATCGCACGGTCAGGTGTTTCTGGTGACGCTGCTTGCCGATCCCGAGAGCGAGACGGCGGTGTTCGTCGCCGGCGGGTTCGAGCGCCGTGGCTCGCGGCCGCTGATGGGAGCCGCCAGCGACGCCGGGGCGATGTACACGCATCTCCAGACGCTCGACGGCACGCAGCTGGGTTCGTTCGAGCACGACGACCCCGAGAAGTTCTTCCCGGCGACCGATTACGACGCCGTTCGGTAGCCCGCGAAGTGGAAGGACTTTGTAGGTGGGAAGCCAGTGAATCCTCATGAACGTCGCCGACGCGATGACGCCGCGCGAGTCGCTCGTTACGGTTTCGCTGCCCGGGACGCGCGACGATGCGCTCGAATACCTCCAGGAACGAGCGTTCTCCTCGGTTCCCGTCGTCAAGGGTGAGGGCGACGACGAGGAGTTCCGGGGGCTGGTCTCGCGACAGACGCTCATCGAACATCCCGACGAGGACCAGCTCGCCCTGCTGGTCGAGGAGGGACCGACGACGACCACCGAGACCGCCATCGAGGCGGTCGCCGCGACGATGGTCGAAGAGCGCGCCCGTCGCGTCCCGGTGGTCGACGGCTATTTGGAAGGGATCGTCACCGTCACCGACGTCGTGCGAGCCATCGCCGAGGGCGAGGCTGCCGGCGACACGCAGGTCGGCGAACTCGCCTCTCGAACTGCGAACGCCGTCTACGTCGACACGCCGCTGACGGTCGCCGAGCGCGAACTCTCGCATTCGGGCGTTCCCTACGCCGTGGTGCTCGACGACGACGGCGAGATGTGTGGCATGCTCACCGAGCCCGATGTCCTCGAAGTGGCACGGGTCGTCGAGGGCGAGGCCGAGACCGGCGAGTCGATCGCCGATCAGGACGACGACTGGATGTGGGAGGGGATCAAGGCCGTCGGCAACCGCTACTTCCCGACGCGCAACGTCGAGATCCCCCACGAGCCGGTGCGCGAGTTCATGACCGCCGACGTCGTGAGCGTCGGCACCACGCGAACCGCACAGGAGGCCGCACGGGCGATGATCACGAACGACATCGAGCAGATCCCGCTGGTGGGTGGGAGCGAGCTCATCGGGATCGTCCGGGACATCAACCTCCTGGAGGCGCTCGATGGCTGATGTGACGACCGGCGCGGACGCCGACACGCTCGCGGAACTCGCCAAACGCCGCGGCTTCTTCTTCCCCGCAAACGAGGCCTACGGCGGCGCGAGCGGCTTCTACACCTACGGGCCTGAGGGCGCGGCGCTGAAGCGCAACCTCGAAGCGAGCTGGCGCGAGCGGTTCGTCACCCGCGAGGACAACATGGAGATCTCCTCGCCGACGGTCACGCCGGAGCCGGTGTTCGAGGCGTCGGGTCATCTGGATGGCTTCGACGACATGATCCTCGAATGTCCCGAGTGCGCCACGAGCCACCGTGCCGACCACCTCGTCGAGGACAACACCGATATCGAGGAGGCGGAGAGCCTTGGCACCGAGCGCATCGCCGAACTCATCGCCGATCACGGGATCGCCTGTCCGTCGTGTGGGACCGAGCTGGCCGACGAGCCCGTCGAGGCGTTCAACCTGATGTTCGAGACGACGATCGGGCCGGGCTCCTCGTCGCCGGGCTATCTGCGGCCCGAGACCGCACAGGGCATCTTCGTCGAGTTCCCCCGTCTGGCCGAGTACGCGCGCAACCAGCTTCCCTTCGGCGTTGCCCAGATCGGTCACGGCTATCGCAACGAGATCAGCCCTCGGCGCTCGCTCATCCGGGTGCGTGAGTTCACGATGGCCGAACTCGAACAGTTCGTCGATCCCGAAAGCGACGAGCCACCCATCGAGCGCGTCGAAGACGTCACGCTGCCGCTCTATTCGGCGACTGCACAGGAGGGTGAGGGAAGTATCGAGCGCATGACCGTCACCGAGGTGCTCGACGCGGGTGTCGTCGAAAGCGAGTGGATCGCCTACTACCTCGCGATCGCACGGGAATGGTACGAGGCGGTCGGCGTCGACATGGAGCGGTTCCGCTATCGCCAGCATCTACCCGACGAGCTCTCGCACTACGCAAGCGACTGCTGGGACGCTGAGGCCGAACTCGACGGCAACTGGATCGAGATCACCGGGTTCGCCGATCGTGGGGCCTACGATCTCTCGAAACACGACGATCACTCCGACGAGGCGTTCTCGGTGTTCAGACCCTACGACGAGCCGAAGACCGTCGAGCGCCCCTCGGTCGAACCCGACATGAGCTATCTCGGGCCGGAGTTCGGTGCGGACGCCGGCGACGTGGCCGACGAACTCGCTGCGCTGGCCGAGCGGGACCCGTCGGCGTTCGACGGTGACGAGGTTGCGGTCGAACTCGACGGCGAACAGTACGAACTACCGACCGAGCAAACCGGATTCGCGGTCCGCGAAGAGACCATCACGGGCGAGCACGTCACGCCCCACGTCATCGAACCCTCGTTCGGTATCGGGCGCGTGCTCTACACCGTTCTGGTCCACAGCTACCGCGAGGACGAAGTCGAGGGCGAGCCACGGAGCTATCTCGCCCTCCCCTCGGACCTCGCACCGACGTTCGTGGGCGTGTTCCCGCTGATGGACAAGGACGGGCTCGGCGAGCACGCCCACGAGATCGCCGCCGACCTGCGCGCGGCTGGCTTCACGGTGAACTACGACGACTCGGGCAACATCGGGCGGCGCTACCGCCGCCAGGACGAGGTCGGGACGCCCTACTGCGTCACCGTCGATTACGAATCGCTCGACGAGGGGACGGTGACGGTGCGCGAGCGTGACTCCACGACTCAGACGCGTATCGCGATCGACGAGCTGCCCGCCCGACTCGCGGCGCTGCGGGCGGGCGAGTCGCTCGTCGACTGATGGGCGAGCTCAAGCGCCGGGCCGTCCACGCCAGCGGCACGGCGCTGCCGGCGGCGTATCTCCTCGATCTCATCAGCTACGAGCAGTTCCGCTGGCTGCTCGTCGCCGGCTCGGTCGTCGTCTGCTGTCTCGAAGCTCTGCGCCTGTTCGTCGGCCTCGACTGGCGGCTCTACGACGAACTCACCCGCGAGTACGAACAGGATAACCTCGCTGGCTACGCGCTCTACACGTTCAGCGGCACCGCCGTCGCGCTCGTCTTCCAGCCCGCGATCGCCATCCCTGCAATCCTGATGCTGACGATCGCCGACCCGCTCAGCGGCCTGCTGGGCTCCGGCGAACTCCAGAGCATGAAGGAACTGTCGGTGATCGCGGTCACGTTCGCGGTCTGTTTTCTCATCGCGTTCCCGTTCGTTGCCCTCGTTCCCGCCGTCTGCGGTGCGTTCGCCGCCACGCTCGCCGATGGCGTCAAACCCGTCGTCCGGGGCTACGTGGTCGACGACAACCTCACGATCCCGATCGCGGCGGCGGTCGCCATCACGATTGGACTCCGGCTTACCGCTCACGGGCTCCCATTTGCTTCCGGCTAGCGACCGCCCCGAAACTCGATTCGCTCTTGTGTAGTGTAGCGGAACCGAGTCACGGAGATTACGGCATCCCGCCGACAGCAGTCGTACATGACCAATGAACGCGCTGCTCTCGGCGGAATGCTTGAGCAACTCGTTGACCTCGGAGCAATAGAGTTTCGGCCGGAGCCGCTCGACGCCATCGTCGAGCGGCGACTCAAAGCCATCTGGACCACCCGTACCTGCCCGAGCTGTGACGCCGACGCCCTCCACGCCCTCGATGGTTCGGCCCGTATCTGGTGTGGCCGCTGTGACTGGAAAACCACCTACACCCGTGGCACACCCTTCTATGACTCGGAACTCGCCCCCGGCGAGTTCCTCGTCGCCTTCGTCCTGTACGCTGATTCCCTCCTCAGCATCAACCAAATCGCACCGCTGCTTGACCGCACCTACAAAACCGTCTTCGAGGCAATTAGCGACGTGGAAACCGCGTTCGCTCGCGGTTTCCCGACTGTTTGGGAACGCATCGAGCACACGATTGCTGGGCCGACACAGGTGGACGAAACTCAGCGGGTGTGCTCGGGGTTCAAAGGCCAGAACCCACCGCGGGACGGACTGTCCCGCGGCGGGTCCCCTGGACCCGGACGGGCGCGATGGACAGGAGAGCAGGGCGATGAGATGACGCTCGTCGCGGCCTGCCGCGACGTGCTCCAGGTGATCTCAGCCGAAGAGGGGTCGAAATACGACGAGAACCTCGGGCCAGTGATTGAGGAAGCAGGCGATCTCTCCCAGCCGCTGGGAGAGATCTGGACCGACGAGCTTCCCGCGTATCAGCAAATGGAACACGAGCATCGAACCGTTGTCCATGATGATGAGTACGTCTCAGAGGAAGGTATCCACACGAATCAGGTCGAATGCCTCTGGTCGTTAGTGCAACCGTGGCTGGCGAAATTCCGCGGCCTGTCCAAGCAAGGCTTGGAGCAGGCCGCTCGCACCTTCGGGCTTCTTCGCTCCCTGAATCTTGTTCAAGCACCCATCCACAGCCTTGTCGATTGCGTCGCTGTCAACGTATTCCGCTAATCTACACAAGAGCGACTCGATTTCACTTTCACCCGCATCTGCGAACGCTTATTCGGGATGGCCCGGTAGAACGGCCCAATGGCGACCACCGGTGAGGAGTCCGTCGAGCGCCCGCTCGTCGAACCGGGCGTGCTCGAACGCCGGCGCTATCAGGCCGAACTCGCCGACCAGGCCGCGAGCGGGCACACGCTCGTCTGTCTGCCCACCGGGCTCGGGAAAACCACGGTGAGCTTGCTCGTGACCGCCGAGCGCCTCCACGAACAGGGCGGGACGTCGCTGCTACTCGCCCCGACGAAACCCCTGGTCACCCAGCACGCCGAGTTCTATCGCGAGGCGCTCACGATTCCCGACGACGAGATCGTGGTGTTCACCGGCGAGGTCAGCCCCGACGACAGGGAGGAACTGTTCGAGCGTACGCGAATCGTCATCGCCACGCCACAGGTCGTCGAGAACGACCTCATCGGCGGTCGCATCGATCTTGCCACTACTACTCATCTCACCTTCGACGAGTGCCATCGCGCGTCGGGCAACTACGCCTACAACTACATCGCCGAGCGCTATCACGCCGACGCCGAGCAACCGTTGGTAACGGGAATGAGCGCCTCGCCGGGTGGTGATGAGGAGGCGATTCAATCCGTCTGTGAGAACCTCGGACTGGCGAGCGTCGCGGTGATGACCGAGGAGGACGCCGACGTCGCCGACTACACCCACGACACGTCCGTCGAGTGGGAACGCGTGACGCTGCCTGACGAGATCCTCGCCATCCGGGATTCGCTCGTCGCGGTGATCGAAGAACGGCTGGAGAAACTGAAGGAACTCGGCGTCTCGCACACGACGAGCGCGGACATCTCTCAGCGCGACCTCAACCGGATCCGGAGCGAGCTCCAGCAGCTCATCGACAACGACCAGTCGGAGGGCTACGAAGGGATGAGCATTCACGCAGAGGTGATGAAGCTCCGGCGGGCGGTGACGCTCGCCGAAACTCAGAGCGTCGAGTCTCTCAGACGGTATTTCGAGCGCCAGCGCAACGCCGCCCGCTCGTCGGGTGCGTCGAAGGCGAGCCAGCGGCTCGTCTCCGAGGCCAAGGTCAGGGAGGCGATGGAGCAGGCGGAGACGTACGACGATCTCCATCCGAAGTTCCGTCGAGCGCGGATCCTGCTGGCGCAGTGTCTCGGCATCGAGGGCGGCGAGCGCGTCATCGTCTTCACCGAGTCGAGAGATACCGCCGAAACCCTCACCGAATTTTTGGGCGCACACTTCGAGACCCGGAAGTTCGTCGGGCAGGGCGACAAGGAGGGGTCGGACGGGATGACCCAAAACGAACAGCAGGAGACCCTCGACGCGTTTCGCGCCGGGGAGTTCGAGGTGCTGGTCTCGACGTCGGTGGCCGAGGAGGGGCTCGACGTGCCGGAGGTCGATCTGGTGCTGTTCTACGAACCCGTGCCGACGGCCATCCGCTCGATCCAGCGCAAGGGCCGAACGGGGCGACAGACCGAGGGTCGGGTGATGGTGTTGCTCGCCGAGGACACCCGCGACGAGGCCTACTTCTGGAAATCACGTCACGAGCAGTCCCGGATGACCGACGAGCTCGACAGTTTGAAGAACGCCGCCGGCAGCATCGAGTCCGATCTCGCCCAGCAGGGGCTCGACGCGTTCGAGGGCGATAGGGCTACGTCATCCTCGGAAACCGATGCGACGGCCAACGGCGATGGCCAGCCCGGGCTGTCGTCGTTCGCCATGCCGTCAGAATCCGATTCGACCGACGAAGCGGATGCTGACGAGGAAGGCGAGGCCGGTGACAGCGCAACCGACGACGAGGAAGTGGTGGCGACCGCGGCCAGCGACGACGGCGTCGAGATCGTCGTCGATCAGCGCGAGCTAGATGCCTCGATCGCCCGCGACCTTTCGACGCGGGAGGGCTGTGAGACACGCCTCGAAACGCTCGCCGTCGGCGATTACGTGCTCTCGGATCGGGTGGTCGTCGAGCGCAAATCCGTGAGTGACTTCCTCGACACCCTCACCGGCGGCGATCGATCGCTCTTCGAGCAGGTCGGCGACGCGGCGCGCCACTACGCCCGCCCCGTGGTGCTCATCGAGGGCGACGACCTCTACGGCGAGCGCAACGTCCACCCGAACGCGATCAGGGGTGCGCTCGCCTCGCTGGCGGTGGATTTCGGCGCGAGCGTGCTCCGGACTACTGACGAGTCCGACACGGCCGATCTCCTCCACGTGATCGCGGGCCGCGAGCAGGAGGTGGCCGACCGCGAGGTGAGCGTTCACGGCGAGAAGGGGGCCAAAACCCTCACCGAACAGCAGGAGTACGTCGTGAGTTCGATCGCGGATATCGGACCGGTGACGGCGCGCGCTCTCCTCGAAGAATTCGGCACCGTCGAGGGCGTGATGATCGCCAACGAGGCGGATCTACAGACGGTGTCGGGCGTCGGCGAAGTGACCGCCGAGCGCATCCGCGAGGTCGTCGGCAGCGACTACGATCCCTGATCGGCGGCGATACACTTTTTATTGATCCAATCGTTCGTACGGGCACCATGCGCCGCGGCTTCCGCTGGTTCGGTTACACCATCGTCGCAGTGATGGCTGGCCTATTCGCTCTCTCCGGGTTTTCACTTTCCGGCTCGACCGAGGGACTGGTCGGCTTCGCGGGGCTATTGGCCGTTGGCGTGCTGTTCGTCCTCGCGGGATTTGAGACACCCCTCACGAGGCGGTTCGGCTGGCACCGGATCCTCGGACTCGGCTTCGTCATGATGGGGGTCGTCAATCTACTCACTGTTCTGTTCTCGTGGGCTGACGGTGGACTGCTTTATGCGGTCGCCACCCTCTCGCTGGCCGGTCTGTTCGCGTTCATGGGCTTCGACATCGCACGCGATGGCCCGCATTTCGATATCGATCCGGACGAGACGATCTGACTACTTCCGAGCGGTCCGCACCGCGTCGAGCGCCTCGGCGGCCTCGCGGGCGGCGGCGAGATGCTCGCGCCTCCGCCCGAGATCATCGGTTTCCTCGGCCGTGGTCGTCAGTTCGCGGAGCGTGCGCGACAGCGATGCCTCGGCCGCTTCGAGGTCGCTCGCCCCGCTTGCGGGCCGGGTGTCCCTTTCCGGCTGCTGCCCGCTCGCCTGACTCGTGCCATCCGTTCGAGCCGCTGTCTGCTGGTTCTGTATCGGTTGTGCCGGACTCTGCGGCTGTTGGGTCGGGGCTCGTGTGGCCTGATCCGCGCTCGGATTCGGCTGCGTGCGCGGCTGTTCGCTGGCGGATTGTCCTTCGTTCGCGTTCGCGGGCGTGGGCTCGTCGGGTGCATCCGTGGTGGCTGCTCGGTCGTCCGCCCCGCCATCGTCAGCGGACTGTTGACAGGTCGGACAGAACGTCTGGTCGTCGTAGCGAAAGAGCGGACTCCCACAGCGATCACAGTGAGTGTCGGTCATCGTCGCGCCCTGGAGGAGCAGTTCGCTCATCTGCTCGGTCGTCTCGCGCTTTTCGTCCTCCTCGGCGAAGCGCTTGCGGAGTTTCTCGCGTTCGGCTTCCTTGTCGAACTCGCTCATACCCGATCAAGGCATCGCGCTTCAAAAAGGACTGTGGGTGTGCTCGCAGCGCTGTGACTGCGGGTGACGACCCTCGTGCTGGGGCTTCTGTGGTGCATCGGCGGCGATGGAGGGTTTCCGATCGAGTTCGTCATGCCGCCGAACCGGGCAAACTTGCGTGGAAAATAGTGGGGTTCCGAAGCGCTTTAGCCCGCTCCGCGAGTCATTCAGGTATCATGGTCAAAGTGAGCGTGGTTGGTGCGGCGGGCACGGTGGGGGCGGCCGCGGGCTACAACATCGCGTTGCGCGGCATCGCCGACGAGATCGTCTTCGTGGACATTCCCGATCAGGAGGACACGACCGTGGGTCAGGCCGCCGACGTCAACCACGGCGTGGCCTACGACACGAACACGACGGTCCGGCAGGGAACCTACGAGGACACCGCCGGCTCGGACGTGGTCGTCATCACCGCTGGCATCCCGCGCGAGCCCGGCCAGAGCCGGCTCGATCTCGGCGAGGACAACGCACCAATCATGGAGGAGATCGGCGACTCGCTGGCCGAGCACAACGACGAGTTCGTCTCGGTCACGACCTCGAACCCGATGGACCTGCTCAACCGCCATCTCTACGAGATGGGCGACAGACCCAGAGGTCACGTCATCGGCTTCGGCGGCCGGCTCGACTCGGCACGCTTTCGCTACGTGCTCGCCGACCGTTTCGACACACAGGTCACCAACGTGGACGCGACGATCCTCGGCGAGCACGGCGACGCACAGGTGCCCGTCTTCTCCAAGGTGCGCATCGACGGCGAGGATCGCTCGTTCGGCGACGACGAGCGCGCGGACATTCTGGAAGGGCTCCAAGAGAGCGCGATGAACGTCATCGAGCGCAAGGGCGCGACTCAGTGGGGACCGGCGACCGGTGTCGGCCACATCGTCGAGTCGATCGTCCGCGATACGGGAACGGTGCTCCCGGCCTCGGTCCCGCTCGACGGCGAGTACGGTCACGAGGGCGTGAGCATCGGCGTTCCCGTCAAACTCACGAGCGACGGCGCGGCAGTCGTCGACTGGACGCTTTCGGAGTACGAGCGCGAACAGCTCGGCCAGGCCGCCGACAAGCTCGAAGAGCAGTACGACGCGATCCGCTGAGCCGAGCGAGCTTTCCTTTCGCATCGCATAGCACCGTCGTGGAGCTGCACGTCCGCTACGAGGGTGACGACGATCCGGATAAATGCACCGCCCGCAAGCTCGCCCGCTTCGATCTCGCCACCCTCCATCGTTCGGCCCGCGAAACGCCCCCGGGTGTGGTGTTGAACCCCCACGCCGAGCAGGCGCTGTCGCCGGCCGATCGCCGCGACATCACACCCGAACGGCTCGTCGCGCTCGATTGCTCGTGGGAGACAGCCGAGGCCGAGCAGTTCTCGCTTGGCGGGCCACACCGGGCACTCCCCTTCCTGGTCGCGGCCAACCCGGTGAACTACGGCACGCCGTTCCAGCTGACGACCGTCGAGGCGCTCGCGGGCGCACTCTGTGTTTTCGGCGAGCGCTCCCACGCCGAGGAACTCCTCGCGAAGTTCCGCTGGGGCCACACCTTCCTCGAACTCAACGACGAGCCGCTGCGGCGCTACGCCGACTGTGCGGATTCGGGCGATGTGATTGCCGTCCAAGAGGAGTATCTCGCCGCCGAGTAGCCCGTTTCGGAAACGCTTAACCCCGCCGACCCGTTGCGAGCGGTATGGCCAGATTCGACCAGGCGGAAGCGCGCATTCTCGAGAAGATGATCTGCATGCGCTGTAACGCCCGCAACCCTGCCGGAGCGGACAGCTGTCGGAAGTGCGGCTACAAGAACCTTCGTCGGAAGGCCCGCGAGCGCCGCAGCGCCTGAGACGGCTGCCCGGAATCCTTTTGGGTCGCACACGTCTACTTCGTCCATCATGAGCATGGGCTCGGACATGTACCGCCAGCAGATCCTCGACCACTACAAGAACCCCCGCAACTACGGCGAACTCGACGATCCCACCTTCAGCCACGTCGGCGAGAACCCGATGTGTGGCGACGAGATCACCGTCGACATCGAACTCGCCGACGACGGCGAAACGATCGAGTACGCGTCCTTCCACGGCGACGGCTGTGCGATCAGCCAGGCGAGCGCGAGCATGCTCACCGGCGAACTCCAGGGGATGACCCTCGACGAGCTCGACGAACTCGACCGTGACGATGTGATCGACCTTCTCGGTGTGGATATCAGCCCGATGCGCGTCAAATGTGCCGTGCTCGCCGAGATGGTCGCCCAGGACGGTGCGGCCATCTACCGCGGCGAGAAGACCAACATCGAGAAGACCCAGACCGAGTAGCTCGGACGCGATATCGCCCCGCAACATCTATCCTTCCCGCTCGTTTCGAAACGAACAGTGATGCGATGACGCCCGCACTGCGTCGACGACGGGGCCGACCCCGACCGCGATCGTCCGTGGCGACGGAGCACGGGCGATGAGCCAGCGACTGCCCGAGGAATGGTTCATCGAGGACGAGCGGACGAACGCCGCCATCGCGTGGCTGTTCGCGGCGGTGCTGGCGCTGTCGGCCGTCGGGAACGTTCTCGCCGGCGAGTTGGTGACCGCCACCGCCGCGGGCGTCGCGGTCGTCGTCACCGTCGTGCCGGCCTGGGTCGGGCGTTCGTGGCGGCGGACGATCCCGTGGCCGCTGCTGGCGCTCACCGTGCTTCCGTTCGGTCTGAGCGCCGCCGAGTTGCCGTTCGTCGCCGGCTTCGTGCGCAGCATTGCGGTCGCGACGCTCGCGTTGCTCGTCGTCGTCACTCTCCAGTTGACGACCACCGTTCGAATGACGCCCGGCTTCGCGGTCTGGTTCGCGACGATCGCCACGCTCGGCGTCGCCGGCATCTGGGCGTTCGGCTCGTGGCTGTCGGCGGAGTATCTCGGCACGGCCTTCTTCGAGACGAACACGGAGCTGATGGTGTTCTTCCTGACGACGCTCGTCGCCGGGCTGATCGCCGCCGGCGTGTTCGTCTGGTATTTCCGGCGGCGGCTGCGCGCGAACGCTGCACGCCGTCCGGCGGGTGAGACAGTATGAAGATCCGTCGTCGTATCGGCATCTCGCCGACCCAACAGGCGTGGCTCGTGCGGGCGATGCAGGCGATTCTCGCGGCCGTCGTGCTCGCGGGCGCGCTCACGGGGGCGGTCGGTACGGTCACGAACGCCGGCATCGCCCTCGCGGTCACGTTCCTGCCGGCGGTGCTCGAACGGCGCTACACGCTCACGATGGACGTCGGCATCGTGCTCTGGATCACGACCGCGATGTTCCTCCACGCGGTCGGTACGCTCCCGCTCCCGTTTCTCGACTTCGCGAGCGCATACAGCTCGATCTGGTGGTACGATCACGTCACGCACGCGCTGTCGTCCTCGCTGGTCGCGGGCGTCGCCTACGCGACGACGCGCGCGATCGACGAACACACTAAATACATCGTCATGCCGCCAGCGTTCACGTTCGTCTATCTGCTCCTGTTCATCGTCGCTTTCGGCGTCGTCTGGGAGCTCCTGGAGTTCCTGATCGCCGAGGTCGCGGCCGCCTTCGGCACCGCACAGGTGCTCACCCAGTACGGGCTTGAAGACACCGCGCTCGATCTGTTCTACGACATCCTCGGCGGCGTCCTCGTCGCGGTCTTCGCCACCGCCCATCTCACGGACATCTCCGATCAGCTCGCCGCGCGGCTCGATGCCAGACGAGCGCGCTGAATTGATCGCGACCCGGCCGTGCAACCTGATTCTCTGTCGCTACCGTGCCGAGGGACGACAATTTCGATGGTAATTCAGAGTCCGCCGGAGACGAGCGCGTCGACGACGCCGGGTAGCGACGTCGCCGCGGAGACGATCGCCAGCAACACCAGCGCCGCGTTCACCACCGAGAGCAGCCGCGAGTTGCGGTGCTCGCCCATGATGTCCGAATCGTTGACCGCCCAGAAGAGGAAGACGGCCGTGATCGGCAATCCGACGATGGCGTTGTAGGCCGGAAAGAGCAGGATCATGTCGATGATGCCGAGGCCGAAGAACATCGTGATCAGCGGCGAGAGACCGCTGATCGTGACCAGCACGCCGTAGATGAGCTTGAAGCTCCGGTTCGACGAATCGGTCTCCTTTCCGCGGGCGTGCTGGATGAGATACGAGGGCGTCCACATGATCGGGATGATGCTGTTGAACGCCGCCGCGACCGCGCCGACGAGGAAGACGGTACGCGCCCACTCGCCAAGCACCTCGCCGAGCGCGAGTCCCGGCGTGAGGAACGTTTCGAGCTCGGTGTAGCCCGCCGGTCGGAGCACGGCCGCCGCGAGCACGAGGATGGCGATCGTCGTCACGCCGCCGACGGCGTAGCCGATGGAGAGATCGCGGCGCATCGGGCTGATGTCCGAAATCCCGGTCCAGCCCTTCTCGTCGACGAGATTCGATTCGAGGAAGAAGTTCGGCCAGAGCGCGGTCGTTCCGAGGATCGACGCCACGAGCGTGAGCGCACCGACGTTCGGGACGCTCGGGACGAACCCGCCGACGACCGTCGACAGCGGCGGGGCGGTCGTGCCGGTGACGGCGAGATACACCACCAGAAGGCCGATCATCATGGCGGTCATCAGTTGCTCGATGCCCTCGTAGTTGAGCACGCCGACGGCGACGGCGGCCAGCCCGGCGAGGAAGGCCAGCGGCATCCAGCCGATCGCGCCGCCGAGCAGCAGGGAGAGCCCCTTGCCGACGGCGGCGGTCAGCTCGAACGCCCACAGCAGACAGCCGCTCGACAGGACGAGTGCGAGCGCGGTCGCCAGCCGTCCGCCGACTTTCCGTCTGATGAACACCATCAGCGGTTCGCCGAAGATGCCGAGTCGCGCGCTCATGTCCTGGGCCATGAAGCCGAGCAGCGCCGCGCCGACGACCGCCCACAGCAGCGCATAGCCGAAGCGGACGCCCGCAGAGCTGGCGATGAAGATCGATCCGGAGCCGAAGTAGCTGGCGACCATCACGAACGCCAGCCCGTACTGCTGGAAGAATCCCGATGCCGTGTCACGAAGTCGTTCTCGATACGACGATGTAGTGCCTGACATGTATATACTGGAACCCGGTTTCGCCCCGCGACCGACTCGTCACTGTCGACGTCGATAACGCGAACCGCGGAGCACTACGACGACCGACACTAGCCGTGCCAATCCCCTAAGTTCGTTGCTTGCGAATCGATATCCGTATGTATTTCATTGTATACCACACCACGGAGCGTCCTTCGCCGAAACCGACGGAATCCGAACGTTCGTGTTCACCGACTCTGCACCGATCTACAGGGCGAGCGAGGGAGCCACGACCAGAAGAACGACCCCGAGTAGTGCTTTCAGTCGGTCGGGCTCGATGCGATGTGCGACCAGCCACCCGGCGACGACGCCGAGCAGCAGCGGCAGTCCGACGAGGGCGGCGAGCGAGGGTGAGACCGCGTCCTGGAGGAGATAGCCAAGCGCCGCGAACGAGCCGATGAACACCGACTGCACCTGTGCGACGGCGATGGCGGCCAACATCGGCGTGCCGACGACGATCAGCGCCGGCACCGCGATGACCGGTCCGCCGACGCCGAGCAGGCCGCTACACGCGCCGAGCACGACCCCGAGCACGGCGTAGCCGACGGCACCCGACCGCGTCGTGGGGTCGATGGTAACGATCGCATCGAGCGCGCGTCGCTCGCGATAGAGAATGAGGAGGCCCGTCCCGCCGGCGAGCAGGCCGAGCAGCAGGCCGAACAACCCCCGTGAGACGAAGCCGTTGAGCCACGCGCCGAACAGCGCCCCGACGATACTCCCGCCCGAGAGCAACTCGGCCGTCCACGCGTTCTCCCGCCCGAGTTCGCCGGAGCGAGCGTACGCCAGCGTGGCGACGAGACCGGTCACGACGAACAGCAGCTGGGCCGTCCCGGCGACCGTCGTCGAGGGCAGCGGTGTCAGCGCATAGAGTGCGATCGTCAGAAAGACGCCACCGGGGCCGATGGCCGCGATGCCGATCCCGGAGCCGAAGGCGATGACGACGAGTGCGACGACGACGATGTTTGACAGGAGCATTGGAGCAGGTCGTCCCGTCGGAACGGCGGGAACGACGGTGATATGCCTGTTCGTCCGCGTCTCGATTCACCGCCCGCCTGTGGCGATTCCGATAGTTCGCGTACAACAGTTCGCCGCTCGATCGTCACCCGCCGGTTCGACGGAGCCACGGCGGGCGCTCGCGATCGCATCCCCCCGCAGTCGCTCTCAGCCGAACATCTGGCGCATCATCGGATGCATCTCCATCAGCTGCTCCTCGGCGATCTCCTCGTAGAGCTTGTAGGTGATCGACACCGTGAGCAGCAATCCCGTCCCCGAGACCGCGCCGATGGTGCCCATCATGTTCGCCCCGACGGCGAGCACGCCGACCAGCGCCCCGCCGATGACCGTCACCTGCGGGATATACCGCTCCATCACCTTCTCGATGACGCCGGGGTTCTGCCGGAAGCCTGGAATCTGCATGCCGGAGTTCTGGATCTGCTTCGCGGTCGCCTCCGGCCCCATGTCGGCGGTCTCGACCCAGAAGATCGCGAAGATCGCACCGCCGATGACCATGAAGGTGAGGTCGACGCCGATGCGCAGCGCGACCTGCCAGGCGGCCTGGCTCGCGCCGAGCCACTGTTCCGGCGAGTTGATCGGTGCGAGATAGTAGAACAGCCCGCCGACCGGTTGGCCGCTCGAATAGACGCCGAGCCACGCGGGCAGCCCGACCTGTGAGTTGAGGATCCGGCCGAGGAACTGGATGTTCGCCTGGAGCGCCCGCACGAGGATCATCGGCAGGACGCTCGCGTAGATGAGTTTCACCGGGAAGCGTCCGCGTGCACCCTTGACTCTGGCGTGGCTGAGCGGGATCTCGACGCGCACCGACTCGGCGTAGACCACCACCACGAAGATCAGGAGCGTGGTGAACAGCGCGATGAGCTCGCCCTGACCGAACAGCAGCGTCTGGATACCTTCGCTCGTCAGCGGTGAGACCTCGATCGCTCCGGTGATGATGTCGAGCCAGCTGCTGAAGAACCCGTCACCGCCGAAAAAGCCGCCGATGAGGCTCTGGCTCACGCCGGCGATGATGAACAGGCCGATCCCTGAACCGACGCCCCATTTCGAGATGACTTCGTCCATGAAGAGAACGAGGATCGCCCCGACGAAGATCTGGGCGAACAGCAGCCACTTCACGCCGCCGATACCGATGCCGAGCGATGCCGCTACCTGCTGGCTCGCCGGCAGATAGTTGCCGGCGAACACCATCGGCAGTCCCGTGATGCAGATCATCACGAGCACCAGGAATTTCTGGAGCCCCTGATAGAGCACCTGATCGCGTGGATCGTTCGTATCCAGTCCCAGCAGGTTCGCGCCGCCGAGTAGCTGTAACACGATGCTCGCGGTGACGATCGGACCGATACCGAGCTGGAGGACCGAGCCGGCCTGCCCGGCGAGAATCGAGCGAAAGCGCCCGAAGAGGTCGCCTCCCTGCCCGCCCAACCCGTAGAGGGTGACGTTCGTCAGGAAGAAATACAGCACGAGTACGCCGAGCGTCCAGCCGAGTTTCCGCCTGAACGGGATATGGCCCTCGGGCTGTCTGACCGAGGGCATCCGCGTCAGAACGGGTTCTGCGGTCTCCTTCCAGCCCATTTTCGGTCTATTCCGACTCCGCGTTTGTAGCCTCTTCGGCTTCCTCGTCCTCGTCCTCGCGTTCGGCCAGTCGCTCCTCGCCGCGCTCGCTCAGCGTGGCCTCGCCGCCGGCCGCGTCGATGAGCTCGTGTGCGCTCTCGGAGAACGCATCGGCGGTCACCGTGAGGCTCTGGCGAACCTGGCCGCCGCCGAGCACCTTCACGGCGTCGGCGTCGTGGCCGTCCTCGACGATGTCGCGCGCGTCGAGCTCGTAGCCGTCGTCGGTCTCCTCGGCGACCCCGTCGGCCGCGTAGAGGGCGGCATCCTCGTCGAGCTCGCGCACCTCGACGGTGAGGATCTCCTCCTTCGCCTTTTCCGGGCGGCTGAACCCGTGTTTGCCGAGCGGTCCGTAGTTGTGGAACTCGTGATCGTCGCGCCCCGCGCGCCCGCGCCCGCCCCGATGGCCGGCCCCGCGGCGGTTCTTGTGCGAGCCGCCGCTGTGGGTGCGCGAACCGCGCTGGCGTCGTTTTTTGCTTGTCATCGTTGTAGTCTCCGTCAGCGCATCGCCGTCAACAGCGCGTCGATTTCCTCCGTACTGTGCCTGCCGAGCTCGCCGTCCTCCGGAACGGGGTGTTTCACGCCGTCGTGACCGCCCCGCGGCGGGTGGAGTCGCAGTGCGGGCGTCAGTCCCGCCTCGCGCAGCGTCGTCTCCTCGGCGAGCAGCCCCTCCGCGAGCGCCGAGACGTCGTCGTAGTCGGTGTTCTCGCTCACCCACTCGTCGTCGATCTCGGCCGTTCCCTCGGCGGGCTCGCCACGCGTTTGCAGCAGCGTCGCGATCACACCGGAGCTCGGCTCGCCGAAGGCGACGTAGTCGTTGACCTTCGTTATCATCCCCTCGTAGGTGTCGGTCTCGGGGACGAGCGCGCAGTGGTTCGTGCTGTGGACGTTGAGCATCGAGAGCGTATCGCGTACGCCGCTCTCCATGTTCACCTCGCCGCGCAGCTGGACGAGCGCCTGCATCACTCGATCACCTCACGCTGCTCGACGGCGCGCTCTGGCACCCGTGCCTCGCTGGTTGCCTTGAGCGCGTTGAACGTCGCCTTCGCGAAGTTGACCGTCGTCCGGGTCTTGCCCGAGGAGTTCGTCCAGATGTCCTCGATACCGGCGAGTTCGAGCACCGAGCGGGCGGTCGCCCCCGCCGCGAGACCCAGCCCTCGGGGGGCCGGTCGAAGCTCGACCTCGACGCTGCCGGCCTTTCCGTCCGTCCGCAGCGCAACGGTGTGCGGGCGGCCGCAGCCACACTCCCACGAGCCACAGCCACGCGAGACGCGAACCATATTGAGCTTCGCGATCTCGATGGCCTTCTGGATCGCCGACCCGACCTGGTCGTCGCGGCCCTCGGCATAGCCGACGTAGCCGTTGCGGTCGCCGATGGCGACGACACAGCGGAACTTCACCCGCCGACCGGAGTCAGTCATCCGCTGGACCATGTTGATGTCCAGAACGTCGTCCTCGAGCGAGAGCAGCTGGTCGGTGATCTCCGGCTCCTTCAGCGGGAGCCCCGAGTTGAGCGCCTCGTCCATCGAGGTGATCTCCTCCTCGGCGACCAGTTTGCCGAGCCGCGTGCGCGGCTCCCAGCCTCGATTACTCATCGCCGCCTCCCAGTTCGTGGTCGAATTCGTCCATGATTGTCGTTCTGACTTCCTCGAAGTGGTCGGGCAGCTCGGTCGCGTCGAACGCGCTCGAATAGAGCGGCTCGTCGCGGCTCTCCGCGTAGTCGGCGATATGCTCGCCGCTGGTGCGCTCCCAGTCGGCGAACACCGACTCGTTGTGCGGGACGTCGAGCCCCGCGTCGATCGCGCCCTCCTGGATCGCGAACAGCTTGCTGCCCGGCGTCGCGGCGTTGAGCCCGATGTCGAGCACTGCCTCGTCGATCTCGGTATCTCGCGCGCGCAGCCCGGCCAGCAGTCCCGTGAGATACGCACTGGGCAGGTTCCCCGTGGGAGCCTCCCAGCCGTACTCGTCGAGATCGGCCGAGCTCGCGCTCGCGTGCGTTTCGTCACCGTCGGGACTGGGGGTCACCAGCTGCGCCCTGACGTGGCGGTTGCTCTTTCTGGCAACCAGTCGGGGTTTGCCTGATTTCAACAGGCGCAACCGCTGATGGTAGTCCGTCCGGACCTCGCGCCGGCGGCGCATCGGTACGTTGTATCGTGGTCCTGTTGCCATTATTCGTCCTCCAGTTCGATGTCGAATTCGTCCACGGCGAAGCTCTCCAGCCTGTCGACGCTGTCGAACTCGCCGCCGCCCGCCTTGTCGTACAGCGTGCGGTACTGCGTTCGGTCGATGGTGCCCTCCGCGCGCAGCTCCTTCAACCGACGACGCTGCGCACGGATCCGCGAGACCCATGCGTCCTTGCTGTTCTCGCGCGCGCCGGCGGTCCCCTTCCGACTCCCGGGGCCCTTCCGATGACCGGCGGCGCGCTGGCTGTTGCGCTTGCGTGCGCGGCCACGCGAGTTCGATTTCGCCGCCTTCGCGTCGACCGTTCCCTCCGTGACGAGCTCACGGATGTCCTCGCGGGTGATCGCTTCGGCGATCTCCTCTTGCTGTTCGGGATCGAACCAGACGCGGTTCTTCCCGACGTCGAGGACGTCCGCCGCGAGCCGTCGCTGTGCGCTCAGATCACTCATTCTCGTTCACCTCCACTTCGACGTAGGTCGGGTTGAGCACCCGGATTCCGTCGTCTTCGGCCTGTTCCTCGATGCGTTCGCGCTTGCGACCGCCGACCGTGGAGCCGATCCGCACGGCGTGGGTGTCGCCGTCGACACCCTCCAGATCGTCGGTGTTCTCGACGCGGACCTCCTCGAACCCGCTTGGATGCCGTCCGCGCACGTCCGTCGCGGTCCGGTAGCCCGCCCCGACTTTCGCGCCCTTGCCCTTGACGCCGCGGCGCTGCTTCGAGAGCTGGCCGCGCGGGCGTCGCCAGGAGGTCGCCACGCGCTTTTTCTTGTGGTGGTCCTGCCGGTTGAACTGCGGCTGGGACCGCCGCCGGCGCTCGCCGAGCAGCCGCTGCTCCTCGTCGTCGAGGTCGGGCGTCTTCTCGGTCAGCCCCCGCGGACGGAGTTCGGTCTCGACGTCCTCGGCCTCCTCTTCGGGCGTCTCGTCCTCGACCTCGGTGTCGGTCTCCTCGTCGACTTCGAGCCCGCCGACGTCGGCCTTGATCCGCGCGGCGAGCGCGTTGCCGATCCCCTCGACGTCCGCGAGAGCGGACTGCTCGGCGCGTTCGAGGTCGGCGACCGATTCGAAGTCGGCCTCGCGCAGTGCGTCGGCCTTCTCCTCGCCGACGCCGCTGACCTCGGTCAGTTCTTCGGGCGTCTCCTCGTCCGACCCCTCGACGTCGATCTCGCCGACATCGGCCGCGATGCGCGCGGCGAGGGCGGTACCGATCCCCTCGACCTCGCTCAGTTCGTCCTGGTCGGCGTCGCGGAGATCGTCGATCGTCTCGTAGCCGGCCTCACGCAGCTCGTCGGCCGTCTCCTCACCGACGCCGTCGATGGCCGTGAGTTCGCGTTCGTTACTGGCCACCGGCGCTCACCTCCCGGGTCGGTTTGCCGCTGATGTAAACGCCGTCCTGGAACACCCGCGTGTCCTTCCCGCTGACGCGGGTGAGCTGTTCGATGTCCGCGGCGGTCTGGCCGACGTCCTCCTTGTTCGGCCCCGAGAGCGTGACGTGCTCGTCGTCGACCTCGACGTCCGTGTCGCCGCGGATCGGCGTCCGGCGCGGTGCCTTCTCGCCGAGGAAGTTCTGGATCACGACGTCGCCGTCCTCGACGCGCACCTGCATCGGGAAGTGCGAGTAGAAGACGTCCATCTCGTAGGTCCAGCCCTCGCTGACGCCGTGGAAGGCGTTCTGAATGTGGCTGACGAACGTGCTCATCGTCGCCGTCGTCTTCGCGTCCTCGGCGTCGCTCGCGAGGACCACCGCGTCGTCCTCGACGGTGACGGAGACGTTCGGATACCAGAGCCGTCGCGTGACGCTGCCGTTCTCGCCGGAGATCGTGAGGTCGAAGCGCTCTGCCTCCGCGCTCGTTCCCTCCGGAATCGTGAGTCGTTGTTCTGTCATTATCAGTATACGTATGCGAGCACCTGCCCGCCGAGACCTTCCTCCCTGGCCTCGTAGTGGCTCATCACGCCGTGGCTCGTCGTGACGATGAGTGTCCCGTAGTCACGGGCCGGGAGGAACCGCTTCTCCCATTTCTCGAACTCGTCGGCCCCGGCCGAATACCGGGGCTTGACGACGCCACAGCGGTTGATCTTGCCTCTGAGTTCGACCTCGAACGTCCCGGCACGGCCGTCGTCGACGAACTCGAAGCCGTCGATGTAGCCGCGGTCGTAGATGACCTCCAGGACGGAGCCGATCGTGTTCGAGGCGGGCTGCACGGTGAAGTCGAGCTTGCCGACGCCTTCGGCGTTGTCGATGCCGGAGAGCGCGTCGGCGAGCGGATCGTTGTCGGTCATTGGTATTTTTCGAACCCCATGCCGCGGGCGATCTCGCGGAAACACTGTCGGCAGAGCCAGATGTCGTACTTCCCGACGAGCCCCTGCTTGCGCCCGCAGCGCTGGCAGGCTTCGAGCTGGCCCGTACGTTTGCTCGCGTGTTCGCCAGTCTCCACGTCGCTTTCGCTCATTGTACCTCCATGTCGTAGCTCTCTTCGAGATAGCTGATCGCGTCCTCGATGTCGAGGCGGTGGCGACCCGGGATCGACCGGGTGGCCTTGGTGCGGCGTTTGATGCGTGCGCCCGGGCGGGCGAGGTTCGCCGTCACGTCCATCCCGTAGATCCCGGTGTTCGGATCGTACTCCTGGTTCGGGAACTCCGTATGCTCGGCGATGCCGAAGCTGAAGTTCCCCGTCTCGTCGAACTGCGTCCGTTCGATCGTCGCGAGTTCGAGCGCCGTTGCCAGGAACTCCTCGGCGTCGTCGCCGCGGAGCGTCACCTTCGTGCCGATCGGGTCGCCCTCGCGGATGCCGAACTCCGGCCGGGTCGCCTTCGCGCGCGTCCGGACGCTCTCCTGGCCCGTCACCGCTTCGAGGATCTCCTCGGCGTCGGCGAGCTCGCGCCCGCCCTGGCCGACGCCCATGTGGACGACGACCTTCTCGACGACGGGCTCGCGCATCTCGTGGAAGCCGGCGGCGTCGCTCATTCGTCGTCACCTCCGTCGGTCGGGTCCTCGGCCGCTTCAGCGCCCTCACCGGCCGTCGTGACGGTCTCCTCGTCGTCCTCCTCGACGAAGTTCTCGTCGATGACGACGACGTAGTCGGCGATCGTCTCGAAGCCGTCACCCTCTTCCTGGGTGACGATGACGTTGTTCGCCGAGCTGCCGGGCGTGACCTGGATCTCCTCGATCTCGCCGATCTCGCCGGCGTGCTGACCGCGCACGGCCGTCACGAGCGCACCCTCCTCGTAGGGGAAGTGCGCGAGGATCTCGTCGTCGTGGTCGATGACGATCGAATCGCTGCCGGCGTACTCGCCGTCCTCGATTTCGAGGGTGTGGCCGTCGTGCAGCGCGAGCTGAGTGTTGCCGCCGGGGACCTGCCCCTTGCCGACGATCTTGCCGAGCTTCGAGTCGGCGTCGGCGGCGTCGATCGGCGAGAGCGCGAGCCGGCCGCCCTCGTCGGGGAACACTCGGTAGTGCTCGTCGCGCTCGGTGAACTCGACGATGTCGAACATGCCGATCGGGCGCTCCTCGTCGTCGAGGGAGTCGCCGTTGATCAGGATGGTGCCCTGGTTCAGCGCGTAGCGCGCCTCCTTTCGGTTGTCGACGTAGCCGAGCACGTCGCGGAGCACGATCAGCAGCGGCACGCCCTGCTCGCCGTGCGGACCGGCGGCGGCCTTCACCGTGAACGTCGCCGTCTTGCGCTCGACGGGCCACGAATCCGGCACCGAGAGCCGTTTCTGGTGCTTACTCATCGTCGCCCTCCAGCCGTGCCTCGCGGCGATCGTCGTCGAGCGTGAGCTCCGTGATCCGGAGGTTGCTCGCGTCGAGCGCCCGTGGGACGTCCTCGCCGTCGGCGGTTTCGAGGGTGACGTCCTCGACGTGGACGACCGCGTCCTGGAGATCGACGGCGACGACCTCACCCTCTTCGCCGGCGAAGTCACCGCGCATGACCTCGACGGTGTCGCCCGCGTTCACTCGCGCGCTACGGCGGCCGTACTCCTCGCGGAGATCGCCCGCGAGCGTCGCACGGACCTGTCTGTGCTTCTCGTGGAGCGGCGCGCGCTCCTCGCGTGTCCGTTGTTTGTGTGGTTGTTTGCTCATGGTTGTTCTAGACGATCATCGTCGCCGCGCTCGCGATCGAGCCGAACCGTTCGGCGACCTCGCGGGCGACCGGCCCCCGCAGCTCGGTGCCACGGGGATCCTCGTTGTCGTCGACCACGACGGCGGCGTTGTCCTCGAACGTGACGCGCGTGCCGTCGGGGCGGCGGATCGGCTTGCGCTGACGGATGACGACCGCTTCGAGCACCTGTCGGCGCATTTCCGGCGTGCCCTTCGTCACCGACACGGTGATCTTGTCGCCGAGGCCGGCCTTCGGATGCCGGCTCTTGACGCCCGAGTAGCCCGCGACGCTGATGACTTTCAGCTCGCGTGCGCCCGTGTTGTCCGCACACGTCACGAGCGAGCCCTTTTCGAGCCCCTGCGTGACGTCGGCCGAGAGCGCTTCCATCAGCTCTCGCCCTCCTCTTCGTCGGCCCCGATCTCGCTCAGGTCGACCTCGCTTTCGGAATCCGAGGGCCCCGAGAGACTGCTCGCCCCCAGATCACGCGTCGTGTCGAGCGTCGAGACGACGACGTGTGCTTTCGTCTTCGACAGCGGGCGCGTCTCGGCGATGCGCACCGCGTCGCCGACCTCGAGATCGAGGCAGTCCGGCGCGTGTGCCGGCGTGCGCGACCGTCGTTTCATCTGTCGGTCGTATTTCGGTACCGCGACGTCGTACTCGCGCTCGACGACGACCGATCGATCCATCTCCGTGGAGGCGACCATGCCGTCGACCGTCCCGCCGCGCACGGACAGCGTCCCGTGGAACGGACAGTTCGGGTCGTCGCAGGTCGTCTCCGGTTCCGTTACGTTGAGTCCTAACGCCATTTCGAATCACCTGTCGTTTCCGTCCGCCGGGCCGGCGGCGCGACGAGTCGCTCGCCCGCGACCGTCGCGTACCCGTCTTCGAGCGCGAACTCGAAGGTCGCCCCGGCTTTCGGTACTCGTTTCGTTCGTTCGCCCTGTTCGACCACGAGCGTGTTCTCGCTCTCGGAGACGACCGACCCCTCGATGCCGACCAGCGAGCCGTTGCTCGCCGCGGCAACCCGGGTCTGCAGCCCGCGAAGCTCGTGTCGCGCGACCGTCTCGGCCGTCAGCGCCATCACGACGCCTCCTCGTCTTCCTCGTCGAGGTCGCCCTCCTCTCGCCGGATCGTCTTCAGCCGGGCGATCGTTCGCCGCAGCTCCTTGATCCGACCCGGGTTGTCGGGCGCACCGCCGGCGGCCTGAACGGCTCGCGAGTTGAGCAGCTCGGTTTCGAGCTCCTCCTGTTCGACCTCGCGTTCGGCCGGCGTCATGTCGCGGATCTCCGCGCTGTGCAGGATTGCCATCAGTTCTCACCCTCCACGTCCGCGGGATCGACCTCGCTCGCACCCTCTTTGATGCGCTCGGCGAAGGCATCGCCGACGCCCTCAGCCTCGGCGAGATCGTCCTCGCTCGCGTCCTGGATGTCGGCGACGGATTCGAAGCCGGCCTCGACGAGCGCCCCCGCTTTGGCCTCGCCGACGCCGTCGATTACCGTCAGCCCCGCACCGGCGTCGGCCTCGGTCGACTCCATCTCGTCGAGGATCTCCTCGGCGTCGGCCTCGGTCTCCTCGGAGAGCTCCTCGTCGATTGCGGCGTCGTCGGGCGCGGTCTCGGCTGCACCCTCTTCGGCCTCGACGCCCTCTTCGACGATCTCCTCTTCTTCGATCTCGGCGGCCTCGGCTCCCGCTTCGTCCTCGGTGAGCTCGAACTCCTCGTCGGCGTCCGACTCCTCGGAGCCGTCGGCCGGCTCCTCGGCCTCGCCGAGCAGCGCCTCGACCTCGTCGCCCTCGATCTCGTCGGGGACGAGCGACTCCGTATCGACGTCCTCGTGGATGCGGAAGTCGTCGGGCAGGTCGGCGTTCGGCGGAATGATCTTCACCGTGACGCCGATCGTTCCGAGCTTCATCACCGCGACGCCGTCGCCACGGTCGACGATCTCCTGGGACGGCTCGCCGTTGTGCTTGATGTAGCCGCGATTGAACTTCTCGTTGCGCGAGCGTGCGCCGGTCACTTTACCATTAAGTGTAATTTCGGCACCACGTGCGCCCGCGTCCATGATGCGGTCGATCGTCGTGTGGCCGGCCTTCCGGAAGTACCAGCCGCGTTCGAGGGCGTTGCCGAGCCGGTCGGCGACGATCTGTGCGTTGAGGTCGGGTTCGTCGACCTCCTGGACGTCGATCTGGGGATCGTCGAGGTCGAAGCGCTCCTCGAGCTCGCTCGTGATCTTCCGGATGTTCTTCCCACCCTTGCCGATCACCATCCCCGGTTTCTCCGCCCGGAGCACGATCTGCGTGCCCATCGGGGTCTTGGCCAGATCCATCCCGCCGTAGCCCGCGCGGGCCAGCTCGTCGGCGAAGAACTCGTCGATCTGGGTGCGCTGCATCCCGTCCTCGATGAACTGCTGTTCGGTCGCCATCAGCTCTCACCCTCCTCGGGTTCGGCGACGACCATCTCGACGTCGACCTCGGGCGTGTTCCACGCCGTTGCCCGCCCCATCGCACGGGGTTTGCGACCCTGCACCTCGCCGACCTTGTGGGCGGCGACGTGATCGATCGTCATCGACTCGGGCTCGAACCCCTGATGCTCGGCGTTCGCGCCGACGTTTTCGAGCAGATCGAGGAAGGCCTCGCTGGCCTTCTCGGGGTAGCGACCGGCGTCCCAGCCGTCGATGTCGTTGCGGTGACCGACGCCCGTGTTGTGCGAGCGAAAGGGCACCGACTGATCGCCCGCGATGACCGCTTCGAGATAGTCGCGCGCGTTGGCGACGCTCATCTCCTTGATCTCTCGGGCGATTTCCTTGCTGTGCTTGTGGCTCATGTGGCGCTCGCGGAGCATGGCTTTCGCCGTTTTCTCCGGGTCCGCGTCCACGCTGTAACTGATTCCCATTGCGTTATGCCTCCATTATTTGAGCGGGACGAACTTCGACGAGCGCGTCGCGCCGATGCCCGCCTGTCCGTGTTCGACCGACGTCCGGGTGAGCTGGAACTCGCCCAGATAGTGGCCGAGCATCTCCGGCTCGATCCTGACGCGCTCGAACTCCTGACCGGTGTGGACGGCGAAGGTCTTCCCGACGAACTCCGGCAGCACCGGCATGTCGCGCAGATGCGTCCGGATCGGGTCGTTCGCCGTCTCCTCGTTGCCCTTCTCGCGCGCTTTGGCGAGCAGTTTCTCCTTCTCGACCGAGAGGCCGCGCTCGATGCTGCGGCGTTTGCGCGCCGGCAGCAGGTCGGCGACCTCGTCGAGGTCCATCTCCTGTAGCTCCTCGATCGTGTGGCCGCGGTAGGTGAACTCGCCCTCGCGACCGGTTCTGTAGTCCGAACTCATCTCATTTCCTCCCCGTCCGCTTGCTGGCGATGTCGCCGACCTTCCGTCCCGGCGGGGCATCCCGCGAGACGCTCTTCGGTTGGCCGGGATGCTGACGACCGCCACCGCCGAACGGGTGATCGACGGCGTTCATCGCCACGCCACGCACGCGCGGGTATTTCGTACCCCGTGCGCGCATCTTGTGGTGTTTGTTGCCCGCCTTCACGAACGGCTTCTCGGTGCGACCGCCACCGGCGACGACGCCGATGGTCGCCCGACACTGCGGGCTGAGTCGCTTCGTCTCGCCGCTTGGCAGCTCGACGATCGCCGCCTGCCGATCGTGAGTGATCAGCTGGGCGTTGACACCCGACGAACGGGCGAACTTCCCACCGTCACCGGGCTGGCTCTCGATGTTGCAGACCGGCACGCCCTCCGGGATCTCCGCCAGCGGCAGCGTGTTACCGGACTTGATCTCGGCCGAAACGCCGACCTGGATCTCTTCACCGACGCCGATGCCTTCCGGTGCGAGCACGAGGCGCTGATCGTCATCCTCGAACTCGACGGCTGCGACCGGGGCACTCCGGGCCGGATCGTGTTCGATCCCGACCACGGTGCCCGCGACCACGTCGTCGTCCTCGGTGGTGGGATGCGAAAGCTCCGCCTTGTAGCGATGGGAGGGCGCGCGGAACGTCGGCGTCCCGCGACCGCGCCGTTGACCCTGGATTCGTCGTCCCATCTCAGAACACCCCGATCCGCGAGGCGACGTCCTGTGCGTCGTCGTCCTCGCTCAATGTCACTGTGGCTTTCTTCTCGCCCTGTGGCGTGACCTGCGTGCGCACGTTCGTGATCGCGACGTCGAAGCGCTCCTCGACCTCCTCGCGGATGCCCGGCTTCGCCGCGTCGCTCGCGACGATGAACTGGAGCGTGTTGCGGTAGTCCATGTCGTTCATCGCCTTCTCGGTCACGTAGGGATATTTCACATCGCTCATCTGTCTTCGACCTCCTCGATGGCGCTCTCGGTCCAGATCGTCAGTCGACCCGACTGCGTGCCCGGCGCGAGATCCTCGGTGTTCACCTCGCGCGCGGTGGCGACGTCGGCACCCGCGAGATTGCGGGCCGCTCGCGACGGTTCGTCGCTCGTGACGAACAGGATCGAGGTCGGGCGTTTGTACTTCCGGCCACGGGTCGTCCCGCGCCCGGCGCGCACGGTCTTGTCCTCGGCGCGCTCGATGTCCTCGTCGACGCCGAGCGCTTCGAGCAGCGAGACCACGTCCTGGGTCTTCACGAACTCCTCGAACTCGTCGTCCACGACGATCGGGAACTCGCCGTCGAACGCCGCGACCTCGTGGCCGCGCTCGCTCACGCGCTCGCGATCGCTGGTGGCCGCGATGGCGCTGCGGGTCGCGAGCTTGCGCTCGTTGTCGTTGAGCTTCAGCGAGCGATCGTTCTCCTCCTTCGGTGGGTGGGCCGGTCGCCCGCCCACGGTCTGTGGGACGCGTCGTCCCTGGCCGTTCGATCGGGGGACGTGGGCCATGCCACGACCGCTACCGAACGACTCGGCGGGCGTTCGCATGCCCGCGTAGTCGTCGGAACCGTAGGGCTGTGCCCGGTTGGCCTGTGCGGTGCGCACCGCCTGACCGATGAGCTCCGGGCGATGGGGCGTCTCGAAGACGTCCGGGAGCTCCACGTCGCCGGCCTCCGTACCGTCCGTGTCGTATACTGTCGTCATTGTCCTTGGTTCGATGCCGTCGAGACGTAGCGCACCTCGGGATCGAGGCGCGGCTGGTCTCCGGGTCGGATCGCCGGTCGGAACCTGAGAAGCCGCTGGTCCGGACCGGGAAGCGAGCCTTTGACGAGCGAATAGGGGCCGTCGACCTCACCGTAGCCGACGAAGCCGCCCTCGGCGCTGGCGCCGTCGCCGTCGCCGACGCTCACGAGGCGCTTGTTGAGCTCCGTCCGCTGGTGGTAGCCCGTCTGTCCCTGCTGGGGGACCGTCGAGCGCACGCGCGAAGGGTTCCACGGGCCGAGGTTGCCGATACGCCGCTTGTACCCCTGCCGGAAGTGTTTGCCCTTGCGCTTCTGGACGCCCCAGCGCTTGACGGGGCCCTGCGTCCCTTTGCCCTTCGTGACGCCCGCTGCGTCCATGTATTCGCCGGGCCGGAACACTTCGGTCAGCTCGTGTTCGCCCCCGCCTGCGATGAGGTCGAGGCCGAACTCGACGCGCTCGTCGAGGTCACTGCCGCCGACACGCGTCTCCATCACGTCCGGGCGCTTCTTCGGCACGTTCGCCATCTCGCCCGGCACGGTGTGGGTGATCGCACGGATCTCGCCGATCTCGTTGTTCTCGACTGCCTCCTCGAAGGCACCGGGATCCGATTCGCCGTCGGGAACGTCGAGCGCCCGGTCGAGATCGTCGTGGAACTCGTCGGTCCAGGTCTCGGTGAGCGGGCGGAGTCCGTAGGGTGTCTGTTCGTAGGCTCTGAGCGCGACCGCGCGCATCGGGGGCGTCTCGACCACCGTGACGGGGACGGTCTGCTCCATCCCTTCACGTGGCGAGTTGGCCGCGTCGTCGATCATCACGACGTGGCTCATGCCGGCCTTGTAGCCGGCGAACCCCTGCAGCCCGGGCTGTCCGTCGTCGTCCGGCCACGAGCCGAAGCGCGGCACTTCGCTGTGTGCGCGCGTTCGCGGCCCGTAGCCGAGCGAGCCTTTGCGTGGTCTGGTTGGTTGTACCATGTGTGTGCTACCTCACTGTGGAAGCGTCAGGGGCGCGAGCGTCGCGAACACCGCCTCTTCGGTGCGAACGACCTCGCTGCCCTGCTTCGGAACCGTGTTGAGCCAGCAGTCGAACCCCGCGTGGGGTGTATCGCTCGCCACCGACGCCGCGTCGATGTCGAGCATCGCCGGCAGCCCTCGCTCGGGCGCGCCGAAGGCGACGGTCAGCCCGTCGTCGGCACGACCGGCCAGCGTCCCGAGTCGCTCCGTCGTCAGCACCTCGCCGTGGCGTGACGTTGCGACCCGGAACCCGGCATCCTCACGGCCGAGCGCTGCCGAGAGGTCCGCGCGCTCGACGGCGAACCCCGGTGGGGATTCGTCCGTGATTCGCGCGCGGACCGGCTCTCGCGAAGAGATCCTGACGGTCACGCGCTCCCCCTCGTCGACCGCCATCTCCGGCGGTGCGACGAGCGAGATCGGGTGTTGCAGTCCGCAATTGACCCGAACGCGCCCATCAGGGCCGACCTCGGTCACGATTCCCTGTCTTGACGACCCCGAACCGTTCGATTCGGAGCCGGTCCGAGCGGCCGCGCGAAGCGGCGGCAGGACACCCGCGTACTCCAGTTCGTCCCGCGTGCCCCACGCCTCCTTTCGGAGGTAGGGGGCCGTTGCGGCGTACGCCAGTACCGTGGAAACGAACCCGCCACCCCATCGCCGGTCGCCGTCGAGGTCCGGAAAGACCGTTACGCGGTCGACCCGGAAGACGGTGGCCGCACGAGCGACGAGACCGACCTTGTGGGTCGCCTCGCGTTTGTCGGCGGCCTCCCGGCAGAGCGATGACGGCACGAGTACGCTACGTGTCATGCCGACGCTTTCGCGCCGTGCCACTAGACTGTGGCGCTCCTATCGTACTCGGTGGTAAAAGGATAGCGTTTCCATGCAACCATGTCGACAGTTCACAGGACGTGCAGCCGCGACCGCTTCGGAACGTTTTTACACTCGACCCTCCGACCATGGAGTGCAGGGCGCTGGTAGTGTAGTGGTATCACGTGACCTTGCCATGGTCACAACCCGAGTTCAAATCTCGGCCAGCGCACTTCTCCGCTGACACAAATTTCCCCTACTCGGACCACAGACTCTACTAATATTGGGGTGGATTTCCTTGGAGTGGGTGTGGTCAATATTCGAGATGCGGTTGAAACACTTAAATAAATAAAACCTCTTCTTGAGGCCATGATGGAGACGTTAGAGGAATTCGTTTCGAAAATGGATGATCGAGTGTTTCTCCCCGGATTACAACGGGAATTTGTCTGGACTGAAGACGCTATTGCCCATCTATTTGACTCGTTTATACGCGGCTATCCGGTTGGGCAGGTAACATTGTGGGATACCGATGGTGTCGATGACAAATTTACCGCATATCGATTTATCCGACGATACGTTGACGAAGATGGGCGTATCCCTCCGGCGGTGCTTGATCATGAAGCGCGGCGCTCTAACGAACAAGCAAACACCGACAATATAATCTGTGATTATCTTGTCATTGACGGGCAGCAACGATTAAATTCAGCCTACGTCGGGCTTCGCGGCTCACTGTTTTCGTATACTGGCGGAAGGGGTGGTGACCGCTCAGATGAGCGATTTTGGAGCGAGAAGGTTCTTTGCATTGATCTACTGGGTAACCCGGAATTCTCTGACGCCAGTGGACTACCATTAGCAGGCGACTACGATTTTAAATTCCGAACGATAGACACGTTCGATCCAGAAAACGAGGTTGGACATGAAGAGATGACAGACGGCACGCATCGTCTTTGGTATCCCATTCGTCGATTTGTGAACGAAGACGGTGAAGCATTACCGGGACCAGAGGTCGATGATGACGTGCGCGACCAAGTCAACGCGCTTGAAATCTCTGCAACAAGCGACCAACGGGATATTCTCAAAGACGTTGCTTCCCGTGTCGCAATGCGGTTCCAACAGAAGGTGTTGGGATACGAACTACCGAGCACGACTGTCAAGTACGATCCTGAGGAAGTCCATGAAATTTTCACACGGATCAACCTTAGTGGTGAACGTCCCAAACCTTATCAGTACGTGCAATCGCTGCTTGCAACCTACAGCCCATACGTTGAAGAAGATGATTCGCCGTTCCACCCACGTCTGATTCTAACGAAGGAGATGGAGCGAATGGCTACCAATCACCCTGTCTTCGAGAAGAAAATCACACGGAAACTCCTCACCCGCTGCCTTGTATACGTCGCCAATAGTGATCTAAAGAGGAGCACTGTTGAGAAGTATTCAGAGAAAGACGAGGTACGAACTATCCATGAACAATGGGCCGCTCCCGGCGAGATGGGTAATGCTCACGGTCGATTTGAGCAAGCACTCCGCGACACGTTCTCCACGGTTGAAGGCACCGGATTAACACCGAGGACAATCCCCAGTATGGACCTCATCGCGATCTTAACGAAGTTTTATTACGTGAATCCCGCAGCTGAAGTTACCGAGGAGAACAAGCGGGCGGTCTTCCGTTTTGTCGCAAAGACTGTGTTCACAAACACGTTTAGCCGCTCACGGGGTCGGGCAATGGCGAGGGCGGTGAATGAGGTGTATCCTAACGGTGACGGTGAGGTCTTTTTCGGTGATGCTCTACTTGACGCTGTTGACGTTCGTCTCACGTCCAAACATGTCGACGATGCTGTTGACCGTGCGCGCTACAACACCACGGCAGGTGAGGACGACAGATTCACTCATAGTGGAGTCGCTGCTGTCCTCGCATTACTTGATGAAGCCCACTCCGAGCACGACATCGATAATCTCGCAGTAGACCATATCTATCCTGTGGCACAACGCGAGGCTATTGCGGCTGCCAACGATGGCGAGATCAATCTTCACCGTATCGGAAATCTCCAGTTGCTTAATTCCAGTGAAAATGCAAGCAAAGGGGACAATCTACCTGATGACTGGCTATCTGGCAAGAGTGATGGTCGGCGTGAGTTTATCCGAGACGCGAATCTGTACCCAGATGGGAATGTTTCGATAGATAAATACAACTCGTTCGTCGAACGCCGCGAGAAACTAATGAAGGATTGGCTCACAGAACGGTATGCTGCCTCATCGATGAACCCATAACTCTCCCACTAAGCTATTGCCGCGTCTCATTAATCGATCAATCTACTCGAATACACCCGATGTTTGTGAACATCATTCAGATAATCTCCGTCTCGATTTCATCCAGCTCTTTGAAATCCGAATCTCCTGAATACAGCACATCGCAGTCGGTCATCACCGCGATGGCGAGGTGAATCGCGTCGGCGTACGACAGTTCGCGCTCGCCGCGCTGGTAGTATTTCTCGCGGAGCCGTGCGGCGGTCAGCGCGGCCTCGGTCGTTATCGGCGCGATCTCCAGTTCGTCGAATCGCTGGATGATCTCCACGACCCGGTCGGCGCGCTCGGCATCGTATTTCTGTCCGATCCGATACCGGACTTCCATCAGAACGGTGGGTGCGAGCACGGCTCCCCTCTCGGAAATTCGTTCGATGACCGCCTCGGCATCGCGCCAGCGCTCGTCCTCAGCGAAGAACTCGATCCAGACCCAGCTATCGAGAAATATCACTCGAACGTGCTCCACTGGCGCTTCGACTCGCGCTGCATGCTCTCGATGTCCGTCCCGCTGAAACGGATCTCCTCGCGGAGGTCCCGGAGCTCGTCCAGCGGAGCGTCCTCTTTCCGGAGCCGAACCGTCCCATCCGCCGCGAGCTCGAACGAAACCGTCTCGCCGCGTTCGAGACCGAGGCGCTCGCGAATCTCCTTCGGAACGGTGATCTGTCCCTTACTTGTGACCGTCGCTTCGTGCGTAACGCTCATCCTTACGACTATTCGTGTTCACGGAATTTCATTCTTTTCCTTACTGATTGGCACATCCGCTCCAAGGCTATGCTGGGAGCACATTCTCACTCTTGCAGGCAGAATAGTGATATTCCGATACACGAATTCATGTGTATGAATGGCACGACAGTCGTCCTGGGGTGGGACGGACTCGACCGGACTCTGGTCGAGGAGTACGACCTCGCCGAGGCGTTCGGACCACACTACTCGGCGCTCGAAACGTTCGAGAACCCCGTTCTCGGCAAGCCACACACCTACGAGCTCTGGCCCTCGATCATCACCGGTCGACGACCGGACGAACACGGCGTTCACGCGGCCACCGACGACGATCCCTCCCACCCCGCACTCGAAACGGCTCGGCGGCGGGTGCGCGATCTCGCCCCGCGACGGCTCGACGCGGCGTTCGACCGACGGTTCGGCAGTCGCGGCGCGGAACTCGGTTTGCTCTCGGCGGAGCACTACCGACGGCGCGGGATTTCGACGGTGTTCGACGGTCGTGCGGCCCGCCCGATCGCGATCCCGAACTACCGCGTGCCGCGCGATTACGCCCTCGACATCGTCTTCGACAGGGGCGAGCAGTTCGGGCGCTTTCTCGCGGCGGGCGAGCGGGGGACGGAGAGTCCAGCGCTCGCGGCATCGGTGCCGCGGCTCGAAGAGCGACTGGCCGGCGAGGCGACCCGCAAACTGGGGATCGTCCGGGCGGCGCTCCAGCGCGAGTACGACCTGCTGTTCGTCTGGCTCGGCTTCGTCGACACCGTGGGTCATCTCGCGCCGATCGCCGGCGCGGTGGATCCGGGCTGGCAGGAGCGTACGTACCGGCTGGCTGCCGACTGGACACGCGAACTGCGCGCGGCGCTCGACGCGGACGATCGACTGCTCTGTGTCTCCGATCACGGCATCCGCGAGGGCCACCACACCCCCGACGCGTTCGTCGGCTCGACCCACGAGACGGTTCCCGATATCGCGGACTCCGTGCTCGACGTCCGTGCGGCCATCGATCAGGTGACGCCGACCGGCGGCGACGTGGCCGAGCCGGAGCTCAAAGCGGCTCACCGGACGGACGAGCGTGTGCGTGTTCGCACGGCTGCGGACGTCGAGGAACAGCTCGACGGGCTCGGCTATCTCTGAGGCTGGCCGATGGCGCGGTCGTCGCTAGCCTTTTACCTTCACTCTCGCAATCGGGGCCATGGTCACCGTCCGGGCCCCGGCGACGAGCGCCAATCTCGGGAGTGGCTTCGACGTCTTCGGCGTCGCACTCTCGCGCCCGGCCGATATCGTCCGCGTCGCGAAGGCCGACGAGACGACGATCGAGGTCACGGGAACCGGCAGCGAGTACATCCCCGAAGACCCGGAGAAGAACACGGTCGGGGCGGTCGCGGCGGCGCTCGACGCACCGGCCCGCATCGAGATCGACAAGGGCATCCGGCCGGCCTCGGGACTCGGCTCGTCGGCGGCGAGCGCCGCGGCCGCCGCGGTCGCGCTCGACGAACTCTACGATCGTGGCCACACGCGCGAGGAACTCGTCCCGATCGCCGCGGAGGGCGAGGCGGTCGTCTCGGGCACCGCCCACGCCGACAACGTCGCCCCCTCCATTCTGGGTGGGTTCACTGTCGCCACCGACGAGGGTGTCACGCGCGTCGACACCTCGCTCCCGCTCGTGGTCTGCCTGCCCGAGACCGTCGTCTCGACGCGCGACGCGCGCCGGGTGGTGCCCGAGGAGGTGACGATGGACGAGCAGGTAGAGACCGTCGGCAAGGCCGCGACCCTCGCGGTCGGGATGTGTCGCGGCGATCCCGAGCTCGTCGGGCGCGGGATGGACGATTCGGTCGTGACGCCCGCGCGCGCGGCGCTGATCGACGGCTACACGGCGGTGCGCGAGGACGCGTTTGCGGCGGGTGCCACGGGCGTCACGGTAAGTGGTGCCGGTCCGGCGGTACTCGCGACCTGCCGGGCGAACGATCGGCGGGCGGTCGGCAGCGCGATGCTCGACGCGTTCGCCGACGCCGGCATCGAGGCGCGCGTCTATCGGTCGCGGGTCGGCCAGGGCGCGACCCTGCACTAGGGACGAGTTCTCGTCACTCCGCTGGCGGCGTCGAGCGCTTCTGTAAGTTGCTGATTCACCCGCTCGGGTTCCGGAACGTTCGAGAGGGTGATGTCCATCGTGTCCGAGCCGGCGGTGTAGATCGTGATGTCGCCATAGGAGAACAGTCGTTCGGTCACCGACTGGCTGAACGTCGTGTTCTGGACGCGATCGAGGCGTATCTGGGCGACGCTCTGGTTGAGGACGCCGGTCTTGCGGTAGATCTCCTCGCTCGTGAGGACGTACTGCGTGCTCACCAGCGAGACGTAGGCCCACGCGACGACGGCGATCCCCAGTGGGATGCCCAGCAGGGGGAACCAGCGGATCGATGGGTCGGTGAGAACGGTCGTGAGAGCGATCCCGGCGATCGCGAGCGCGAGGGCGACGACAGCCGACGGGGTGACGAGCCGGAGGCTCGGGTGGCCCTGCCAGAGGACGTCCTCGCCCTCGGTGAGCGTCACCCAGTCGGGAACGTCGGTCCGTGTCATGTGGGTCGCTACTTCCGCGGCTCGCATATATCTCCGGTGTCACGAGGCGAAGCGTATATGCCAATTCGTACTAAACAGTTAGTTAGATATGGCTAACACAGTGACGACTCCACGACCGCAGCGGGTACGGTTCGGGGGAGGCGGATCGACGGCGCGTGATCGGTGGATCGGCGGCGACCGGCGTGGCCGGAACGAACACGATCGGACCTCTCACTCCGAACGGGTGCGTCGGCTGTGAGCGGCGTCGTCGACTCGCTGCGGAGCGTCTCGTTCCGCGAACTGCTCACCTATCTCGGTCCTGGATTCCTGATCAGCGTCGCGTACATGGATCCCGGCAACTGGGCGACGAACATCTCCGGCGGTGCGAAGTACGGGCCGGCGCTGCTGTGGGTCATCGTGCTCGCCAGCCTGATGGCGATGGGCATCCAGATCATCGCGGCGAAACTCGGCATCGCGACCGGGAAAGGCATCGCCCAGCTCTGTCGCGAGCGCTTGCCCACTCGGGTCGTCTGGCTGCTCTGGGCCGCCGCCGAGCTGGCGATGATCGCGACGGACATGGCCGAGATCATCGGCGCGGCCATCGGCTTCAGCCTCGTCTTCTCGATCCCGCTGCCCGCCGGCGCGGTGCTCGCGGGTGCGGCCTCGTTCGCGCTGCTCGGCGTGCGGACGATCCACGACCGCGGCTATCGCTGGGTCGAGTTCGTCATCATGGCTCTGGTGGGTATCATCGCGCTCGGATTCGTCTTCGAGATGCTGCTCGCCCGGCCGACGGCCGCCGAGATCGGACGCGGGCTGGTGCCGTCGATCCCCGGGCCGGATGCCCTGTACGTCGCCATCGGCATCCTCGGTGCGACGGTGATGCCCCACTCGATCTATCTCCACCCCTACATCGTTCAGGACCGGCGGACGAAACTGATGGCAACCGAGGGCGATACCGAGGGGGTCCACCGGCGACACTTCCTGTTCGAGTCGGTCGACACCGTGCTCGCGCTCTCGGGGGCGATGTTCGTCAACGCCGCGATGTTGATCGTCGCGGCCGCCGCCCTGCAGGGGACGGGGATCAGCACGCTTCAGGACGCCTATATCACGCTGCAGAACGTCTTCGGCGCGAGTTCGAGCACGGTCTTCGGCATTGCGCTCATCGCCGCCGGGCTCTCCTCGTCGCTCGTGGCGACGATGGCCGGTCAGACCGTGATGGACGGCTTTCTCGACCTCCAGATCAACGTCTGGCTCCGGCGCTCGGTGACGCTGCTCCCGAGTCTCGCGGTCGTCATCGCTGGCTTCGATCCCACGAGCGTACTCGTCGCCTCACAGGTCGCGCTGAGCTTCGAACTCCCGTTCGTGTTGATCCCGCTGCTGTGGTTCACGCGCGAGGAGGGACTGATGCGGTCGTTCAAGAACCGGACGAGCACGACGACGGTGCTCGGCGTGATCATCGCGCTGATCGTCGTGCTCAACATCTGGCTCATCTACACCGAACTGTTCGGTTGAGGCGGACGGAGCGGTGCGGTTGTGACCGCTGTGCGGTGGCGGCGGTGCGGCAGCGGCTGCCGTGCGGTTGCGGTGGCAGTCCTGGCGGATGAAGGGCGAACGAGCGACTGGAAGGAGCGAGTGAGGGCTTCGGCGGAAGGCGGTGCTGTGCGGGTTGCGGGGTGGTTGCGGAACGCATCAGTCGCCCGACCGCGAACGAGCCGTAGGCGAGTGAGCGGGCCGAGGAACCCCCGAGCGAAGCGAGGGGGGAGGGGGGGGGGTGACGCTGGCTTTTGGTCCAGCTTTTGCGAGGGAGCGAACGAAGTGAGCGACCGTAGCAAAAGCTGGTCCCGTAAATGTTTAGCCCGGTGGCACGCTACGCGCCGCATGGCGGACTGTCCACTCGCCGACGAATGCCCCAGTTTTTCCGAGCGGGTCGCGGGAATGGGATGTCAACACTACGGCAACCGAGGCGGTGCGGAGTGGTGTAACCACTACAGCCAGCCCATCCGCGAACTGAAATCCCAGCCCGTCACCGTCGGCGAGGAGCTCGTCGTCACCGTCGAGGACATGCACGAGAGCGGGGCGGGCGTCGGCCGCACCGAGGACGGGTTCATCGTCTTCGTCGACGGCGTCCTGCCCGACGCGCGCTCGCGGGTGAAGATCACGAAGGTGCGCTCGAACCACGCGCGGGCGGACGAACTCGAACGGCTGCCGATGGACGACGAGGGCGAAGCCGAAGACGGGGCAGACGAGGACGACGGCGAGGTCGATGACGAAAGTGATGCGGACGACGAGACGGGCGGGCGGCCGAAGCATCGCCAGCGGCTCGGCAGCCGCGAGAACTTCTGGGGCGGGTAGGCCGGACTGGACAGTCCGATGGCCGACGAGGCGGACGACGTCGTATCGCGGATCGGGTTCGATCCGGCGACCAGCGTACTCACGCGCCGCCAGGCGACGGTGTTGGCGCTGCGTGAGCGCGGGCTGAAACAGCGAACGATCGCCGAGCGTCTCGATACCTCACGGGCGAACGTCGCCGGCATCGAATCGAGTGCGCGGGAAAACGTCGCGCATGCCCGCGAGACCGTGGCATTCGTCGACGCGCTCGAAGCACCGGTCCGCGTTCCAGTAGCCGCCGAGACCGATCTCTACGACGTTCCTCAGCAGATCTACGACGCCTGCGACGAGGCCGGCGTGAAGGTGAACTACACGGCACCGGAGCTGCTGAACGCCATCGGCGAGCGGGCCGGTGGAGCGGTGCGCGGCCGCGAGGTCCGAGAGCCGTTGCTGGTGAGCGTCACCCGCGAGGGTGAGGTGCGAGTGCGCCACGACGGGACGACCCGAGAACAGGAGCTATAGGCCGGGCGCGTGTCGAGCCGCTATGGATCTCGAACTCGACGACAACGCAGCACTCGTCACGGCGAGTACGAGCGGGCTCGGACTCGCGAGTGCCGAAGCGCTCGCCGCGGCGGGGGTGAACGTCGCCATCTGTGGACGGAGTGCCGACAAACTCGACGCGGCGCGCGAAACCGTCGCGGCGGCGGGAGCAGGCGACGTGCTCGCGATCGAGGCGGACATCACCGACGGCGACGACATCGATCGGCTCGTCGACGAGACGGTTGCGGAATTCGGCGGGCTCGATCACCTCGTTACGTCGGCCGGCGGCCCGCCGAGTGGGCCATTCCTGGACACCGCCGAAGAGGAGTGGTACGCGGCCTACGATCTGCTGGTGATGAGCGTCGTCCGGACGCTGACGGCGGCCCACCCGCATCTCGAAGAAAGCGACGCCGGCACGTGGGTCGCCATCACCTCGACGAGCGTCGCGGAACCGATCGAGGGACTCGTTCTGTCGAACGCGGTCCGGCGCGGCGTCACGGGCGTGGTCGATACCGTCGCACGGGAGTTCGCGCCCGACATCCGGGCGAACGCCGTGCTGCCGGGCAGTCACGAGACGCCGCGGATCGAGGAGCTCGTCGAGGCCGGCGTCGAGCGCGGCGAGTACGACAGTTACGAAGAGGGACTGGCCGACTGGTCCGACGGTATCCCGCTCGAACGGGTCGGCGATCCGCGCGAACTCGGTGACGCGGTGGCGTTCCTGTCGAGCGCGCGGGCGAGTTTCATCACCGGAACGGCGCTGCCGGTCGACGGCGGCACGCTGCGCGGGTGATGCGCACGATCTTATCGTGGAGCGGTGGCAAGGATGCATCGTACGCGCTCGACGAAATGCGACGGGCTGAGGACGTCACCGTCGAGGGAGTGCTGACGACGATCGCGGCCGAGACCGGCAGGAGCAGTATGCACGGCGTGCGCCGCGAGTTGTACGAGCGCCAGGCCGCGGCAGTAGGGTTGCCGATCGAGTTCGTCGAACTCCCGACCGACCCGACGAACGAGGCCTACGAGCGGGCGATGGCTGCGGCCATCGAGAACTATACGGACCGGGGCATCGAGCGCATCGCCTTCGCCGACCTCCTGCTCGACGACATCCGAGCCTATCGCGAGGAGCAGCTCTCGGATACCGATCTCGACGGCTACTGGCCGCTCTGGGGTCGGGACACGGCATCGCTCGCGGCCGATTTCGCCGACCGATTCGAAGCGACGGTCGTCTCCGTCGACGGCGACCTGTTCGACCGCTCGTTCGCCGGTCGGACGTTCGATGCGGAGTTCCTCACGGATCTCCCCGACGAGGTCGATCCCTGTGGCGAGAACGGCGAGTTCCACACGTTCGTCCGGGATGGACCGATTTTCGGCGAGCCGGTGGACGCGACGATCGGTGAGACGGTCACGCGACCCGTCGGCGACGGCGAATTTCACTACTGTGAGCTACTGACGCCGAACGAACCCGCTCCGTGAGCGGTGGCCGTGGTCGTTTTTGCGGTTGCGGAGCGGTTGGCGCGCGCTTGCGCTCGTGTGCGAACGAAGTGAGCACCGAGCGCGAACACTGTGCGAGGGATGAGCGAGTGAGTGAAACGAACGAGCGAATCGGTTGGGGAGGTATGTGGGCTGTTGCGGTGTGTAGCGGGTAGTCTGTATCCGCGCGAACGGAGTGAGCGCGGTTCACTGCGAACGAGCAACGCGAGTGAGCAGGAGTTTTTAGTCCAGGTTTTTCAAGGAGTGGTCGGCGAACGACGTGAGCCGACCCGACGCAGAAAAAAGTGGATCACCAGGTTTCGACGGTGCCTTCGCGCACGTCTTCGAGACAGCCCTCGCAGTCGGGATGGCCCGCTTCGAAGCAGTCGGGTTCGTAGCCGTCGAGGACGACGGTGCGCTTTTGCGCGTAGCGCCGGCAGACGATGCGGGCGTGTTCGTCGTATGGGCCATCGCTGTCGGCGCGGGTCTGGCCGTCGCTGTAGGCACGTTTCGATTCGGCATACCGTCGGCCCGCGGCGCGCGCCGTCGAGTGGAGAAAGCGCACGATCGAACCGTCGTCGCTCATGGAAGTCGATTGGACGGCGCGCTACAAAGACTCGTCGCCATCCCGAATCACTTTCACTCCGTTCGCACAAGTTTTTATACCATCGCGCGCCAACCAGCGATTGTCTCCCATCGAAAACAACGCGGAGACAGGACATCCAATGACGGACGTACAACAGCACGCGACCGAGATACACGAGCAGTTTTCCGATACACTGGATATCAGCGTCGAGGAGGTCGAGGAGCGCCTCGAAACGCTGGTCAACGAGTACAGAGTGCCCGCCGAGGAGGCTCGTCGGAGCGTCACGAGCAGCTACCTCGACAAGGCGGACATGGATCGCGAGGAGCTGGGCGGCGACAGCGAGGAGCGCACGATCGAGAGCATCGAAGTGCCCGAGCAGTGGGTCGATCTCACCGTCGAGGTACTCCAGCTCTGGGAGCCGATGAGCGAGTCGGTCGCACAGGTCGGCCTGCTCGGCGACGAGACGGGCACGATCAAGTTCACCGCGTGGGCGACGTCGGATCTCCCCGAACTCGACGAAGGCGGCACCTATCGACTCGAAAATCTCGTGACCGACGAGTACGAGGGTCGATTTTCGGTCAAACTCAATCGGACCACGAGCATCGAGGAGATCGACGAGGAGATCGACGTACCGGAGTCGGGCGGGACGAGCGAGGAGCGCGAGATCGCCGAGATCGACACGCCCGAGGAGTGGGTCGATCTGACGGCGAAAGTGACCCAGCTCTGGGAGCCACGGAGCGAGTCGATCGCACAGGTCGGACTGCTCGGTGATCCTTCGGGAACGATCAAGTTCACCAAGTGGGCCACCTCCGACCTGCCCGAACTCGACGAGGGTGGCGTCTACCGGCTCGAAAACCTCGTGACCGACGAGTACGAGGGACGGTTCTCGGTCAAACTCAATCGCACGACGGGTATCGAGGAGCTCGACGAGGAGATCGAGGTCGGCGACGACGCGATCGCCGTGGAGGGTGCGCTCGTCGACATCCAGCGCGGGAGCGGGCTCATCAAGCGCTGCCCCGAGGACGATTGTACGCGCGTGCTCCAGAACGGGCGCTGTTCGGAGCACGGCGAGGTCGAGGGCGAGTTCGATCTCCGCGTCAAGGCGGTCATCGACGACGGCAACGAGGTCCACGAGACGATCTTCAATCAGGAGGCGACCGAGGAGCTCACCGACATCACCCTCGACGAGGCCAAGGAGATGGCGATGGACGCGCTCGATACGACCGTGGTTGCCGACGAGATCCGGGGCGACGTTCTCGGGAGCTACTACCGCGTCGAGGGGCCGACGCTCGGGCGGTACGTGCTCGCCAACGAATTCGAACTGTTGGGCGGGCCGACCGATGCCGAGGAGACGCTGATCAAAGCGAGGTCGCTCTGATGAGTGGTGCCCCCACCCGCGAGGTCGCCCAGCGCGTCTTCGCCCGCGAGTTCAGCGACGGTAGCGACACGTTCAAGGAGAGCGACGAGGAGCGCGCGCCGGTCTATCTCCTCCTGCCAACGGGCGAGCGCGCCAATCGGATCTTCTTCGTCGGCACGCTGACCGAGACCGAGGACGTCGGCTCGGATTCGGAGTACTGGCAGGGGCGCGTGGTCGACCCGACCGGGACCTTCTACGTCTATGCCGGCCAGTATCAGCCCGAGGCCGCGAGCGCACTCCGGGAGATCGAGCCCCCGGCGTACGTCGCGGTGGCGGGCAAGCCGCGGACCTACGAGACCGACGACGGCGACACGAACGTCGCCGTCCGGCCGGAGTCGATCACGGTCGTGGACGCCGCCACGCGCGATCGCTGGGTGGTCGAGACCGCCGAGCGCACGATCGAACGGCTCCAGGCCTTCGAGGACGAGACCAACGAGTACGCCCGGATGGCCGAGGAGCGCTACGACCTCCCCCTGGAAAACTACCGCCGTGAGGCGGTGTCGGCGCTCGAAAGCCTCGAAGAGGACGACGCGGTCGCCACCGAGAGCGACTGATCGCCGGCGCTCGTCGTTCGATCGTCTGACGAAGACCTAAGTTCGCGGAGGCGTAACTCGGCGTCGAGATGGGCAACAAGAACAAGACGATCTCCTTTCGCGTCAACGAGGACGCCTTCGAGACGCTGCGCGAGATCGCCGAGGAGCGCGACATCTCGCTGTCGGCGGTCTTCCGGAACTACGTCGAGATGCTGGTTGCCCACGACGGACAGGTGGAGGTCGTCCCCGAGCACGAGGTCGACGACGGCGACGTGGAGACGTCGAGCTTCCCGCCGAAGGTCGAGGTTCCCAAAAGCTACGTTCGCGAGCACGAGCGCCTCGAACTCGAAGCCGACCATCTCCGCGACCAGCTCGACGAACATCGCCGGTACGTCACCCAGCTGAGCCAGCGCCTGGACGAGGAGGACGACGGCGAGGACGTGATCCAGCTCGAAGAACTCGACGGCGAGGACGAGGAAGAGCCGTATCGACTCGGTTAGAGCAGGTCGCGTTTTCGCTCGCCTACTCGCCGTTCCATCTCCCGATTTCTCTCGACGCTCGCGAGGTCCTCCATCGCGTCGAGCGTGCGCACCGAGTTGTCGAGAAAGGAGAGGACGTCGCCCGGATAGGCGGTCACGAGATAGTCGTCGCTCATGATGTCGACGATCGCCTCCGCGCCGAGTCCGCCCGCGCGGAGATCGAGCAGATACTGGACGAACTTGCGCTCGGGGTGGCCACAGTAGGGGTTCGACTCGCAGTCGCAGTCGAGGAAGTCCTCGGCGAAGTCGAGCACGCGCTCCTGGGTTGCGTCGTCGAGTTTCGAGAGACCCTCGCCCGAGTAGAGCAGGTCGAGGGTCGCGCCGCTGAACGCGCTTCTGGGAATGCGCGTTTCGAGCTGCGAGCCGATCCGGCGGTGGTTCTTGACGTAGATCTTGTCCGTAATGGCCACGCTTGTCGAGTGTTGGTACGAGAGCGCCAAAAGCCTCGCGGACCGATCGGCGGGAGTCGTAACGTACTTTATTCGCGCCCGAATAGGGACGAGTGCGTGTCCGGGTTGGGGTAATGGTTATCCTTCAGCCTTGTGGAGGCTGAGAAGCGGGTTCGATTCTCGCACCCGGACTATGTAATTTTTCTTACACTATCTCGGTGCTTCTCTCACAGTCGCTACGAAGACGGTCGGATTGGGCGTAGATTCATATCCGATGGCAGGAGGATCGGATGCTATGCCCTTCGAGTGTCCGACGTGCCCGTCTGCGTTCGACACCAGACGAGGGCTTGGTGTGCATCACAGCCTCGTTCACGACGAGCGGCTACCGAATAGGGAATGTGCTAGCTGCGGTGAGGAGTTCTACTGTTCGTACGCGAAAAAATACTGCTCTGACGAATGCCGGTATGGCAATATGTCGTTCGAGGACGAAGCAAATCCGAACTATCGGGGCGGAAAGGAGCAGACGGTTTGTCGGATCTGTGGTGCCGAGTTCGATTACTATCCGTCCGAGAAACGGGGTCTCTACTGCCCCGACTGTGTCGAAAACGGATCGTGGCAACACTCTCCGGACGTTGACGGTCCGAGCAATCCTCAATGGAACGGCGGGAAGGTCGAGCGGAAATGTGAGATCTGTGATATTATTATCGAACGATATCCGAGCGACTTTACAGGCGACGTGGCCGTGTGTAGCGAAGAATGCCGTCGAACTTGGCTGTCCCGAGCGTTCACCGGTTCCGGCCATCCAAACTGGAAGGGTGGTGGCAACGAGTCGTACGGAACGGGATGGCGTCGCGTGCGGAAACGAGCGCTGGAGCGCGACGACTACGCCTGTGTCCGCTGTTCGAGAACGAAGGAGGAACTCGGACGCAACCCTGATGTCCATCACATCGTACCTGTTCGGACGTTCGCGGAATCAGATGCTCACGAGAAAGCAGACGCACACTTCCTCGAAAACGTCGCATCCCTCTGTATCGCATGCCACCGCAAAGCAGAGTTCGGGAAGATATCGAAAACGGTGCTTCGATCGTTGATTGCGGATTGATCTCCGCGTGGCCCCATACCCCAGAAGCTAACAACGAAGGGCTATCCGTCCGCTCACCCTTCCTCCTCAATGGACGTCGCACTACTCACCATCGGCGACGAACTGCTTTCTGGCGATACCGCGAACTCGAACGCGACGTGGCTCGCCGACCGACTCACCGACCGTGGGGCGACCGTCGCTCGGGTGCTCGTCATCCCCGACGACCGCTCGCTCATCGCCCGCAAAGTCGCGGAGTACTCCGACGCGTTCGATGCGGTCATCGTCACCGGCGGACTGGGCGGCACGCCCGACGATCGGACGATGGACGCCGTTGCGGACGCCTTCGATCGGCCGCTCTCGGTCGACGAGCGCGCACGCGAGTCGGTCGCGAAGCGCGTCGCAGCCCTCCGCGAGAGCTACCGCGAGATCGCCATCGATATCGACGCCGAGGCGTCGGTCCCAGAGGGTAGTCGGGCGCTGCTGAACGAACCCGGCCTCGCGCCCGGCTGTCTGATCGAGAACGTCTACGTCCTGCCCGGCATCCCCGAGGAGATGAAGGCGATGTACGAGAGCGTCGCGGAGGCGTTCGGGGGCGACGTGCGCTCGCGGATGTTCTACACCGAAACGCCGGAGGCCGACCTGATTCCCGATCTCACAATCACCGAGGAGCGCTTCGATGTCAGCGTGGGCTGCTATCCCGACCGCTCGGCGGGCCACAACCGACTCAAACTCGTCGGCGAGAGCGACGACGAGCTCGACGCGGCGGCCGAGTGGTTGCGTGCGCGCGTCGAGACGATACCGGAACCCGACAGTTAGAACGATTCGTCGGGCGAGCGCGGCGATTGGGTGGCGGTGTCGGTCGTCGCCTCCATCCCGCTTGACTGGAGGATCGTCAGCGCCGTCATCAGATCCGTTCGGGAGACGAGACCGATGAACTCACCGCGGATGTCGAGCACGGGGAGTCGGCCGACGCCGTTCGACTGCATCGTCGAGAGCGCGTCCATCGCGTCGCTGTCCTCGGGAACCGTGTAGAGGTCCTGGCTCATCACTTCGCCGACGCGATAGGCGTCGCGTTCGACTTCGCGGACGGTCTGCGCGTCCGAGAGCGTGACCATCCCGACGAGTTCGCCCCCGTCGAGCACGGGATAGCCCGTATGGCGCTCGGTGAGCATCCGATCGACGAGATCGGCGACGCTCGTCTCGGGCGTGACGGCGTCGATCTCCTCGGCTGGCGTCATCACTCGTTCGACGACGACGCCCTGGAGGGCGGCCTTCGTCACCGCCTGCTGGGCCTCGCCCGCGGCGCTGATGTAGATGAAGAAGGCGATGGCGACGTAGAAGATCGCTCCGGCGAACAGGCCGACGAGTGCGAGCAGGAAGGCGAACCCCTTGCCGACCTCGGCGGCGATCTGCGTGGCGCGGGCGTGCGTGCGATTGCGTGCGAGCAGCGCTCGCAGCACGCGCCCGCCGTCCATCGGGAAGCCCGGGAGGAGATTGAACGCCGCGAGTGCGATGTTCAACAGCGCGAGATAGGCGATCACGAAGCGCACGCCCGGCAAGCCCTCGGGAACGACGAGGAAGGCACCGAGAGAGACGATCCCGAGGGCGACGCTCACCACCGGTCCGGCGACGGCGACGGCGAACTCCTGACGCCAGTCCTCGGGCATCTCGGCCATCTGGGCGATGCCGCCGAGAAACCAGAGCGTGATCGCGTCGATGTCGTAGCCGAAGCGCATCGCCACGACCGAGTGGCCGAGCTCGTGGAGGATGACGCCCGCGAACAGGCCGAGGGCAGCGGCGAGGCCGAGGATATAGGGCATCGTCCCCGCCGACAGCGCCGCGCCCGGAAGCGCCGTCCCGAACGTGGAGTTCATCAGCATCACGAGCTGGCCGACCTGTGAGGCGATGAGCCACGCGAGCAGCGGGAGCACGAGCAGAAAGGAGAGTCCGAGCTTGATGGGGATGCCCGCGATAGAACCGACTCGGAAGCTTGGCATGGGTCGACTACGGCGGGTAGTCCCTTAAGCCCATCCCAGCCGGCGGGTTTACCCCGTCGGCGGCCCGACGAACGATATGAGCCAACGGACGGACGCACTGCTGCGTCGGGCCGACGGGATCGAGTACGAGCCGGTCGATGCGGCCGACGGTCTCGAAAAGGGTGTTCTCGTCGACGAGGCGCGCGGCGCGCCGAACTTCGCCATCCGGCGATTCACGCTCGCGGCCGGTGGCGACGTCCCGAAACACACCAACGAGGTCGAACACGAACAGTACGTTCTCTCGGGCGAATACACGGTCGGTATCGGGGACGAGGAGCACACGGTGAGCGCCGGTGATTCGCTGTTGATCCCCGCCGGCGTCGTCCACTGGTATCGCAACGAGGGCGAGCAGGAGGGCACGTTCATCTGTGCGGTGCCCAACGGCGACGACGCCATCGAGCTCGAAGAGTAGTGCGAGTGACTGAAATAGCCGGCTCGCCTCGTCACGGATAGTGTCACAGCAGGTCGCAGTCGGGACGCTGTTCGTCCACGGCGTCGGCGACGACTATCTCGTTGCCGTCTCGAACGACGGCGAGCGCTCGCTGTCGGCGCGCCTCACGCTCGGGGCGACCGACGCCGGGCCGCGACCCGCGAAATTCGCCCGGCGACACGAATCGGGCGAGGAGCCGCTTCGCCCCGACCGGTTCGTCGAGCTTGCCCGGCGTGCCGACCGCATCCGAATCTCTCAACAGACGGGCCGATCACAGCGCGAGCGGATCGAGCGGATGCTCGACGGCTACCAGCTCGACGCCAAGACGGTCCGGACCTGTCGGTACTGCGCGAGCGCCGGTCGCTACTCGCCGGTCACGAGCGAGACGGCGATCGAAGCCGATGGCGAGCAGATCTGCCCGGACTGCGCGCGCCGCGAACTCGACGCCGAGCTTGCCCATCACGACGTCTCCAGCACCGCTGCCGACCGGCTCCAGGAGCTGCTGCTCGACGTTCAGGACCTCGAACGAGTGAAGAACCTGCTCTCGGGCCAGCTCGATCCCGACCTCACGAAGTTCGACGAGATGAGCGCCACGACCGAAGCCGTGGACCCGGTCCCGGTCGGCTCGCTCGGTCTCCACCCCGGCATGCAGAGCCTGCTCGACGACCGCTTCGAGTCCCTTCTGCCCGTGCAGAGCCTCGCGGTGCAGAACGGCGCGCTCGACGGCGACGACCAGCTCGTGGTGAGCGCCACCGCCACCGGCAAGACGCTGATCGGCGAGATGGCGGGTCTCGATCGCCTGCTCAACGGCAAGGGAAAGATGCTCTTTCTCGTCCCGCTGGTGGCGCTCGCGAACCAGAAATACGAGGACTTCAGGGACGAGTACGGCCATCTCGCCAATGTCACGATCCGGGTCGGTGCAAGCCGCGTTCGGGACGACGGCGAGCGCTTCGATCCCGACGCCGACATCGTGGTCGGCACCTACGAGGGGATCGACCACGCGCTCCGGGTGGGCCAGGATCTCGGCGATATCGGCACGGTCGTCATCGACGAGGTCCACACGCTGGAGGACGACGACCGCGGTCACCGCCTCGACGGCCTCATCGCCCGGCTGAAGGGCTACTGTGAGAACCGCAACGGGAATGCGGGCGGCAACGGGACGAACGCGGGCACACAGTGGCTCTACCTCTCGGCGACGGTCGGCAATCCCGGCTGGCTGGCGACAAAGCTCCGGGCGAACCTCGTCGAGTTCGAGGAGCGCCCTGTGCCAATCGAGCGTCACGTCACGTTCGCCGATGGCCAAGAGAAAGCGCGCGTGGCGAACAAACTGGTGCGACGGGAGTTCGACCGGAAATCCTCGCAGGGCTATCGCGGACAGACGATCATCTTCACCAACTCGCGTCGGCGCTGTCACCAGCTCGCCCGAAAACTGGAGTACGAGGCCGCGGCCTACCATGCCGGGCTGGACTACTCGCGGCGCAAGTCCGTCGAACGTCAGTTCGCGAACCAGGACCTCGCCGCAGTGGTGACGACCGCCGCGCTCGCGGCTGGCGTCGACTTCCCGGCTTCGCAGGTGCTCTTCGACTCGCTGGCGATGGGCATCGAGTGGCTCACCGTCCAGGAGTTCCACCAGATGCTCGGGCGTGCCGGTCGGCCGGACTACCACGATCGCGGCGTCGTCTACGTCCTCGTCGAGCCCGACGGAAGCTATCATTCGAGCATGCCCGGCTCGGAGGACGAGACGGCCTTCAGGCTGCTCAAGGGCGAGATGGAGCCCGTGGCGATGCGCTACGACGAAACGAGCGCCGTCGAGGAGGTGCTGGCGAACGTCACCGTCGCGGGCGGGGGTGCGAAGGCGCTGACCGAGCGGATGGTCGGCGACGTGCCGATGAAACACGCGGTCGGCAAGCTCCTCGATTACGAGTTCATCGACGGGCTCTCGCCAACCCCGCTTGGCCGGGCGGTGACGCGACACTTCCTCGAACCCGAGGCGGCGTTCACGATGCTCGACGGGATTCGCAAGGGGAAGGACCCCTACGACACGGTGGCCGAGATCGAACTGCGCGACGAGGAGAGCTAGACGAGCGGGGCGACGAGGTCGGGCGTGAACGCGAACCCGAACACCGACAGCAGAACGACGAGCACCGCGCCCGGCAGCCCGCCGATGGCGACGACCGCGAGCGTGAGCCAGTTGACCTCGACGCCGATGCCGAACCAGCTGGCGGCGAGGAAGACGAGCAGGCCGACGACCGCGTTGACGACGAGCGGCCGAACCGCCCGCAGAATGCGCGCGGCCCCGAGAAGCAGGACGAGCGCGACCGCGAGAACCGCGAGTTCGAGTCCCGTGACCATGCGCGACCCTCGCACGAGCGCGATATAGGCCTTCCGTACTCCGTCCGTGGACGTGCGTGCGATTTCGATCGCTCCCCGACGGGAAAACGCAAGGGTTTATTCGCCGGCGTCCATTAGTTCGCATGCGGGACCGTGGGTTAGCCTGGTATACTCCGAGCCTTGGGTGCTCGTGACCGCGGTTCAAATCCGCGCGGTCCCATCGTTTTATCCCCGATAGCGACGCCATTTCGTCGGGATGGAAACGCACCGAAAGGGCGATCTCACCGAAGCCATCGTTATCGCCGAGTTAACGAAACGAGAGGTTCCCGTTTCGATTCCGTTCGGCGACAACGAGCGGTACGACATCGTCGTCGAGCCGCCACGCGGAGGATTGCTCCGGACGCAGATCAAAACCGGTTGGCTCAACGATGGAACGATACGGGTCAAGGGACATAGCCAGCATACCAATTCGACCGGCAACACCTACAAGCTGTACGACAGCGCGGACGTCGATTATTTCCTCGCATACTGCCACGAACTGGAGACGATGTACTGGATCAACGAGGACGGGTTCGACAGCTCGATCCGCCTGCGTGTCGAGGAACCGAAACAGGTGAAATCGAGCATCAACTGGGCCGAAGAGTACGAGTTCGACGCCAACTGGCCGCCGGGGTAGCCCATCCGTACGGTTTCCACTTCTCGCCGAATCGCCACCGATAGCCAGACCTCGTTGGCCTCAACGAATAAGTGGCCGGCAGGGGTAGTTCCGCGCAGACAGTGCGACGTTCAATGGCATCGCCGTCTTCACAGCCATCGTCTCGCTCCGCCCCACCCGATTCATGATCGACTCAAAGAGCGATACCGCCGGGGTCCGTCGTCGACACGCGATGAAGGCGCTCGGCGGGCTCGGGACGGCGGGGCTGCTCAGCGGCTGTGGCTCGAACACCGACCTGCTCTCCGGTGGCGACGAGGGGCATCCCAACCTCGTGTTCATCCACAGCGACGACCACCGGTACGACTTCATGAGCTTCATGAATGCGCCGGGAACGCCCGACTTCCTGGAGACGCCGAACATGGATCGCATGGCCGCGCAGGGTGCGCATCTGCGGAACGCATCGGTCGGGACGCCGCTGTGTGCGCCCTCGCGTGCGTCCGTTCTCACCGGCCAGTACGCCCACGAGCACGGCATCGTCGACAACCAGCATTCGAAAACCGACCACGTTCGCTTCTTCCACCGGTATCTCGAAGATGCCGGCTACGAGACGGCCTACATCGGCAAGTGGCACACCTACCAGCTCGACAGCGCGACGCCACGCCCCGGGTTCGACCGCTGGGTCAGCTTCGAGGGGCAGGGCCGGTATTTCGATCCGATACTGAACGTCGACGGCAACCGAGTCAAGCGCACGGGGTACATCACCGATATTCTGACCGAGTACGCCCGCGACTGGCTCGATAGCCGTGACGGCGACAAGCCCTTTTTCCTGTTTCTCTCGCACAAGGCTGCCCATGCATGGTTTCGGCCTGCACCGCGTCATCGCGGTCGGTATTCGAACGCACCCATCGAGTATCCGCAAACGATGGCCAACACGAAGCAGGCCTACGCCGGCAAGCCCGACTGGGTGCGCCGGCAGCGCAACGGCGTCCGCGGCGTGAACTACCTCTTCGGCGGGCGGTTCGACTTCGACGAACTCTACCGACGGTACAGCGAGACGCTGCTGGCGCTCGACGACAGCATCGGGGCGGTGATGGACGAACTCGACGAGTCGGGGATGGCCGACTCGACACTGTTGCTGTACACGAGCGACAACGGCTACACGCTCGGCGAGCACGGACTGGTCGGCAAACAGACCGCCTACGAGAGCTCGGTCCGCGTGCCGTTGCTCGCGTACGCACCGGGGATGATCGATCCCGGAACGACGGTGAACGCACAGATATCGAACGTCGATTTCGCGCCGACGTTCCTCGACGCGGCCGGCCAGTCGATCCCGGGGCACGTGAGCGGCCGGTCGTTCCTGCCGGCGCTCGTCGGCGAACAACTCTCGGGGCGTCCGGGGCCGTTCTACGAGTCGTACTGGGGCGGCGTTCCGAAGCATCCGACCATGTTCGGGGTGCGCCGCGGCCGATACAAGTATATCTGGTACTACGGCCCCGTGCGGAACGAACTGTACGACCTCCACGCCGATCCGCTGGAACGGCAGAACCTCATCGACGGGAACGACAACCACGACCGCCGCGATGCGATGCACGACCGACTGTTCGACTGGATCGAATCCAACGGTGGCACGCCGATCCCGCTCCAGCGCGACCGCCGCAACAGCAACGACCGCAAACGGCCGCCGAACGCACCGAAGACGATCCCCGACGAGTTCGGTTCGCAAGGGAACGGTTGATTTCAGTTTCACTGCGCGTTGCGAAGGTTCTTGAGCGAAAGCACACTACCCATCGCCAATGGCTCGTGCGGAGAACGCCGATCTGATCGACGATTTCGAGGAGTTCTACCGCAACTACTACCGCAACGAGATCGGCGAGCTCGCCCAGCAGTATCCGAACGAACGCCGATCGCTGTTCATCGACTGGGGCGATCTCTACCGGTTCGATTCGGATCTCGCCGACGACTACCGCTCCCAGCCCGACCAGCTCCAGGAGTACGCCGAGGAGGCGCTGCGGCTCTACGACCTCCCAGTGGATGTCGGCCTCGGGCGCGCGCACGTCCGCATCCGCGGGCTGGACGAACCGACCGAGATCCGCGAGATCCGGGCGCGTCACCGTGGCCAGCTGCTCGCGGTGCAGGGCATCGTCAGGAAGGCCACGGACGTCAGACCCAAGATCACCGAGGCGGCCTTCGAGTGCCAGCGCTGTGGCACCCTTACTCGCATCCCACAGACCGGCGGCGACTTCCAGGAACCCCACGAATGTCAGGGCTGTGAACGGCAGGGACCGTTCGACATCAACTTCGACCAGTCGGAGTTCGTCGACGCACAGAAGATCCGTGTTCAGGAGAGTCCCGAGGGACTGCGCGGTGGCGAAACCCCACAGAACATCGACGTCCACATCGAGGACGACATCACCGGCGACGTGACGGCTGGCGATCACGTTCGCGTCACCGGCGTGCTCCATCTCGACCAGCAGGAGTCCGGGAGGGACGCCTCGCCGATGTTCGATCTGTTCATGGACGGCGTCGCCGTCGAGATCGAGGACGAGCAGTTCGAGGACATGGACATCTCCGAGGCGGACAAGCGCGCCATCGTCGAGCTCTCGACCGAGGACGACATCTACGAGCAGATGGTCGGCTCGATCGCACCCTCGATCTACGGCTACCAGGAGGCCAAACTCGCGATGATCCTCCAACTCTTTTCCGGCGTGGCCAAACACCTCCCGGACGGTTCGCGCATCCGTGGCGATCTCCACATGCTCCTCATCGGCGACCCGGGTACCGGGAAGTCCGTAATGCTTCAATATATAAGAAATATCGCTCCACGGTCAGTTTACACCTCCGGGAAGGGATCGTCGAGCGCCGGGCTGACGGCGGCCGCGGTGCGTGACGACTTCGGCGAGGGTCAGCAGTGGACGCTCGAAGCCGGTGCGCTCGTGCTCGCCGACCAGGGGATCGCGGCCGTCGACGAACTGGATAAAATGCGATGTGTGACCGGTGAGACGCTCGTCCATCTCGGCGATGGGCGCATCTCGCGCATCCGTGATCTCGCACGCGAGGCGGGCGAGCAGGGGACGATCGAGCATCACTCGAACGGTCGGACGATACGGGACGTGGATCTCGACGCGTGGACGATGACCGATGACGGGCAGCTCGTCGATCGTCCGGTGACGGCCATCCACGAGTACGACGCCCCGGACGAACTGACGACGGTTCGCACCGAGTCGGGCGAGGAGCTCACGGCCACGGACGACCACCCGTTCTTCGTGTTCGAGGGCGGCGAGCGTGTCGAGAAACCGGCGGCCGATCTCGACGCCGGCGATTGGGTGTACGTTCCGCGTCGGCTCCCTCAACCGGCGACCGACGGCGGAGCCGTCGCCGTGACTCCCCAATCAGAGAGTGAACGGACGGGGACGTCGCCGGCCCTCGGTGCGGTGCTTGGCTATCTCTCCGGCGACGGCAACGTCTACTACGACCGCGATGCGGGCGTGTACGGTATCCGTTTCACCAACAGCGAAGCAGAGCTACTGGCGGATTTCGAACGGGTCTCCCGTGCGGCGTTCGACGCGCAGCCGGTGCGCCCACCGAGCGAGCAGCGTGCCGACGGCGTCGAGACCGTTCGGGTCATCGGTCGCGAGTACGCCGATGCGGTCCTCGATGCCGGGATGAACCTCGAAACATACGACGAGAAGGCGTTCCCGGAGGGCGTCACGGACGCCCCGCCCGCCACGAAGGCCGCGTTCGTCAGGGCGCTGGCCGACAGCGAGGGCACCGTCGACACGCACACCGGGAACGTGAGGATCGCCTCGTCGAGCTACGAGCTGCTGCTGGGGGTCAAGAGCCTGCTGCTGGAGTTCTCGGTGACGAGCCAGATCCATACGCGCCAGCGCGATCCCGGGCGGGATCTGTACGTGCTCGCCATCACGGCCGCGGACTCGATCGATGCGTTCGCCCGGCACGTCGGGTTCACGCTCGATCGCAAGCAGTCCGCGCTGGAATCGGTCCGTGCGGCGGCGTCGGGCGATCGGACCATCATCGATGTGCTGCCGGACTGTGGTGACATGCTCGCCGACCTTCGGGACTCGCTCCGACTTCACCAATCGGAATGTGGACTGGTCGACGCCACCTACTGCAGCTTCGAAAACGGCGACGCAAACGTCTCGCTCCGGTTAGCTCGCACCGTCCTTGACTCGTTCGAGGAGCGCAAATCCGACGCCAACGTCGCCGTCGAACGGCTAACCGGCGATTGTGATTGGGAGAGTCTCGCCGCGATCACGGAGCGCTATCACGTCTCCCAGGCCGAACTCGCAGCGGGCACCGCGTACACCCAACAGGAGATCTCCCGCGAGTGGGGCGACAGCGACCGGCTCCGAACCGTCGTGACGGATCGACTGTCCGACCTCGTCGCGTCGGTCGCCGACACCGATCTGGAAGCGTTCCGATCGCTGGTTCGCGGCGACGTGCAGTGGCGGCGCGTCGCCGCGGTCGAAACCACGGCTGCCGACACCAAAACGGACAGGACGCGGCTGTTGCGCGGCGAACTCGCCGATCTGCTCGGCTGCTCGGCCACGGACAGCGTCGAGACGGCCCACGAGCTGTTGGCGACCGAGCCGTCCGGGGGTACGTGGGACGCCCTCCGGAACGCTCTCGATCGTCACGGGATTTCGTTCGCCGACCTCGCCGACGATCTCGACGTCGCCGCTTCGACCGTCTCGCGCTGGTTCAATGGGGTCGTCGAGACGGATCGGTTTTCGGCGGTCGAAGCAGCCGCATTCGACCGAATTCGGGCCGTTCGCAGTGAAGCCAAGCGCTTGCTGGACGCGATCGAGACGAGCGGCGAACCCAAGGTGTACGACCTCACGGTCGACGGGACCCACAACTTCGTCGCCAACGGCATGGTGGTGCACAACTCCGAGGACCGCTCGGCAATGCACGAGGCGCTCGAACAGCAGACCATCTCGGTCTCGAAGGCGGGGATCAATGCCACGCTCAAATCGAGGTGTTCGCTGTTGGGTGCGGCGAACCCCAAGTATGGACGGTTCGACCAGTACGAGTCCATCGGCGAGCAGATCGACCTGGAGCCGGCGCTCATCTCGCGGTTCGATCTCATCTTCACCGTCACCGACGATCCGGATCCCGAGCGCGACAAGGATCTCGCCGAGCACATCCTGCGGACGAACTACGCGGGCGAGCTCAACACCCAGCGGACCGAACAGACCGCGGCGAACGTCAGCCAGTCGGAGGTCGACGCCGTCACCGACACCGTGGCCCCGGCGATCGAACCCGACCTGCTCCGAAAGTACATCGCCTACGCCCAACGAAACTGCTACCCGACGATGACCGAGGAAGCCAAGGAGGCGATCAGCGATTTCTACGTCGATCTCCGGGCGGAGGGCTCCGACGACGACGCACCCGTGCCGGTGACCGCGCGGAAGCTGGAGGCGCTCGTCAGGCTAGGCGAGGCCTCCGCGCGGGTTCGACTCGCCGACACGGTGGAGTTGGAGGACGCCGAGCGCGTCATCGAGATCGTCCGCTCGTGTCTCAAGGATATCGGCGTCGATCCAGAGACCGGCGAGTTCGACGCCGACATCGTCGAGACCGGCCAGTCGAAAACACAGCGCGACCGCGTGAAAAACATGAAGGCGCTCATCACCGACATCGAGGACGAGTACGACGCCGGTGCGCCGATCGAGGAGGTGCTCGATCGCGCCGAGGAGACCGGGATGGAGCGCTCGAAGGCCGAGCACGAACTCGAAAAGCTCAGACGACAGGGCGAGGTGTACGAGCCACAGACCGACCACCTGCGGACGACGTAAGTTCACTCGCGCAGATCGTAGTAGGTCGTCCGGAGCGTCACCGGCGTCACGCCGGCGACATCGGCGGCCGACTGCTGTGTGAGTGCGTGATCGCGCTCGGTCGCGGCGGTGTAGAGACAGGCCGCGGCGACGCCGCTCGGATTGCGCCCGTTGGTCAGCCCGAGCTCGTGGCTCTTCTCGACGAGCGCGCGTGCCCTGCGCTCGATCCCGTTCGGGAGCTCGAGCTGGTTCGCGAAGCGTGCCAGGTACTCCTCGGGATCGATCGGGCCGGTCGGCAGGCCGAGTTCACGGTTCAGGGCGTCGTAGGCGGCGGTGAGTTCGTCGCGTGTGGCCTTGGCGACCGCGCCGATCTCGGCGAGCGTGCGCGAGAGGGCGTCGGTGCGACAGACGGCGTAGACGGCCGCGGCGGCGAACCCTTCGAGCGAACGCCCGCGCAGCAGGTCCTCGTTCTGTGCGGACTCGAAGAGCACGCAGGCACGGTCGCGGATCGAGTCCGGGAGGCCGAGCGCGCCCACCATTCGCCGCACCTCGGTGAACCCGTAGACGCGGTTGCGTTCGGCGCGCGAGGAGATCCGCGTGCGATTGTGCTGGCGGCGCAGTCGCGCGAACAGACGGCGTTTCCGACCGGTGAGCCGGGTCGATCGGCCGATCTCCGTCGAGAGCCCGCGATCGTGGCGCGAGCGGGTCAGCGGCGCGCCCGTTCGTTTCCGATCCGGCCCGTCCTCGAAATTGCGCCATTCGGGACCGCGATCGACACGATCCTCGCCGATGACCAGTCCGCAGTCGAGACAGTACGTCTCCTCACCGGCATCGTCCAATCGGCCATTACATTCCGGGCATGGCTCGGTTGAATTCATACTTCGAACGATGCAATGCATCCTATTTAAAATTTTCCTCCGGAGTAAAATTATTAGAGTGATCGGAACAGAAACGCAGGGGCAGTTCGCCACCGTTCGCTCAGAGGATGGGGAGGAAGGGACTCGGCGAACGATCACGGTCCGCGGGTGGTGTCGCTATCGGGCGTTACGGATGTCCTCGGCGATGGCGTCGAGATCGTCCTCGGTGAGATCGGGTCGGTTGCCGGCGACGACGTGGATCGGCGCACCACCGTCGTCGTCGAACCGGGGGATGATGTGGCCGTGGAGATGGGGGACCTCCTGGCCGGCGGCCGGGCCGTTGTTGAACGCCACGTTCGAGCCGTCGGCGTCGGCAGCCGCCTCGACGGCGGGCGTCAGTTGGTGGAGTACGGCGAAGACTTCGCGGGCGAGCTTCTCGGGGAGATCGTCGAGTCGCTCGTGGTGATCGTTCGGGACGACGAGCGTGTGGCCGGGCGCGAGCGGGTTCGCGTCGAGGAAAGCGGTCACGTCGTCGGTCTCGTGGACGATGCGGCCGGGGATCTCGCCGGCGACGATCCCGCAGAACGGGCAGTCGTTCGACATACCTCGCATCTCACGTGCAGGGAGCAAGAAGGTTTGGCGTCACTCGACCCCAGCGAGCGTTTCGGCGATGGCGTCGAGATAGCCCTCGTAGGTGTAGTCGAGCCGCGAGAGCCAGATGGCCTGATAGGAGGGGTGGAGAACCGGTACGAGCGTCGTCCCCAGACTCCCGAGCTCGACCGGTTCGAGGATCGAGTCAAGAAAACCGTCGATGCTCTTTCCCTCGGTCGCGAGCAGGCTCGTCGTGGCGTGTTTGCCGGTCGCGATGACGGCGCGCGGTTCGATCTCTTCGATCTCGGTTTCGAGATACGGTCGGCAGTTCGTTCGTTCTTCGCTCGTGGGTTCGCGGTTCGACCCGTCCTCGCCCTCGGGGAAGCATTTGACGGCGTTCGTGTAGTAGATATCGTCGCTGTCGAAGTCGAGATCGCCAAAGAGGTCCCGAATCTTTCGTCCGGAGTGGCGCGCGGTGTAGGCCATGCCGGTCCAGTTGCCGCCCTTCCAGCGGTCGGCCTCGGGCGTACCGGCACCGGGTGCCTCGCCGACCACCACGAGCTCCGCGTCGAGCGAGCCGTTGCCCCACGAGATGTGTTCGCGGGCATCGGCAAGCGCCGGGCAGCGCTCACAGTCGGGCGCGAGGACGTTCTTCGAGTCGGGATCGGGATACTCGGGCATGGCAAGTGTGCGTTCGGCCTGTTTGAGTCCGTTCCGGTCAGCGGATTCGCCCCGCTTCGGGTCCGACAGGTCGGTCTGCACAACCGAGGCTCCTTTAGTCCCCGCACGGGTAGGCGAGCCATGAGCAGGTTCGAGCCGGTCGCGGACCGCTACGACCCCGATGCGGTCGAGGGCCGCGTCTTCGAGCAGTGGGACGAGACCGACGCCTATCGGAAGGCGACGGAACACCGCGCCGACGGCGAGGACTTCTTCTTCGTCGACGGCCCGCCCTACACGTCGGGTGCAGCCCACATGGGCACGACGTGGAACAAGACCCTGAAGGACGCCTACATCCGGTATCACCGGATGCAGGGTTACGACGTGACCGACCGGCCGGGCTACGACATGCACGGCCTGCCGATCGAGACCCGCGTCGAGGAGAAACTGGGTTTCGACAACAAGAAGGACATCGAGGCGTTCGGCATGGAGCCGTTCATCGAGGAGTGCAAGCAGTACGCCGACGAACAGCTCGACGGACTCCAGTCGGATTTCAAGTCCTTCGGCGTCTGGATGGACTGGGAGAACCCGTACAAAACCGTCGACCCCGAATACATGGAGGCGGCGTGGTGGGGGTTCGCGGAGGCCGCCGACCGTGGCCTCGTCGAGCAGGGCAAACGCTCGATCACCCAGTGTCCCCGGTGTGAGACGGCCATCGCAAAGAATGAGGTCGAGTATCACGAGGTCGAGGACCCCTCGATCTACGTCGAGTTCCCGCTCCGCGAGCGCGAGGGGAACCTCGTCATCTGGACGACGACGCCCTGGACCGTCCCGGCCAACGAGTTCGTCGCGATCGACGAGGATGTCGAATATCAAAAGGTCCGTGCAGCAAAAGACGGCCGAGAAGAGGTGCTCTATCTCGCTGCTGGAGTCGTCGAGGAAGTCCTGAAGAAAGGTCGCTACGACGACTACGAGGTGCTCGACGAGCTCGACGGCGAGGAAATGCTCGGCTGGGAGTACGACCACCCGCTGGCCGAGGAAGTTCCCGACCGCCCTGACGGTGAGGGCGTCGGCGAAGTCTACCACGCCGATTACGTCGAGGTCGACAGAACTGGGCTAGTCCACTCCGCGCCCGGCCACGGTCAGGAGGACTTCGAGCGCGGATCGGAGCTCGACCTGCCAGTGTTCTGTCCCGTCGGCGGCGACGGTGTCTATCTCGACGAGGCAGGGAAATACGCCGGCGAGTTCGTTCGCGACGCCAACGACGGGATCATCGCCGATCTCGACGAGCGGGGACTGCTGCTCGCCGAGGAGACCTACGCCCACGATTACGGCCAGTGCTGGCGCTGTGACACCGATATCGTCTTTCTCGCCACCGATCAGTGGTTCATCACCGTCACCGACGTGAAGGAGGAGATGCTCGACAACATCGAGGACTCCGAGTGGCATCCCCAAGAGGCTCGCGACAACCGCTTCCGGGATTTCATCGAGGGCTCGCCCGACTGGAACGTCTCGCGCCAGCGCTACTGGGGGATTCCAGTCCCGATCTGGACGCCCGAGGAGTGGTCCGGCGAGATGGACGACGTGGTCGTGATCGGCACGCGCGAGGAGCTGGCCGAACGTGCCGACCAAACTGTCGACCCCGACGAGGTCGACCTCCACCGCCCGACCGTCGACGATCTCACGATCACCGAAGAGGGGACGACCTACACGCGCGTGCCGGACGTCTTCGACGTCTGGCTCGACTCCTCGGTGGCGTCGTGGGGCACGCTCGACTACCCCCAGGAAGAGGGCGAGTTCGAGGAACTCTGGCCCGCCGACCTCATCATGGAGGCCCACGACCAGACCCGCGGTTGGTTCTGGTCGCAGTTGGGAATGGGCACGGCCGCGCTCGGCGAAATCCCCTACGACGAGGTGTTGATGCACGGTTACGCCAACATGCCCGACGGCAGGGGAATGTCGAAATCGAAGGACATCACCGTCGAGCCCCAGGAGGTCATCGACGAGTACGGCGCGGACCCGATGCGGCTGTTCCTCCTGTCGGTCACACCACAGGGCGACGACATGCGATTCTCGTGGGACGAGACCGAGACGATGCAGCGCAACCTCAACATCCTCTGGAACGTCTTCCGGTTCCCCCTTCCCTACATGCGCCTCGACGGGTTCGATCCCGCCGAGATCACACTTGACGACATCACTCTCGAACGGGAGGACGAGTGGGTGCTCTCCCGACTGCAAACCGTGGAGGGAGAGATGACCGACGAATGGGGCGAGTTCCGCCAGGATCGCGCGCTGCATGCCCTGCTCGATTTCGTCGTCGAGGACGTCTCGCGCTTCTACGTCCAGAGCGTGCGCGAGCGCATGTGGGAGGAGGCCGACAGCCCCTCGAAGCGTGCCGCGTACGCGACGTTCTACCGTGTGCTGCGGGAGGTCGTCGCGCTGCTCGCGCCGTACGCGCCGTTCGCCGCCGAGGAGATCTACGGCACGCTCACCGGGGACGAGGAGTTCGACACGGTCCATATGTGCGACTGGCCCGAACCCGATGACGAACTCCGCAACGAACGGCTCGAACGCGAGGTCCGGGTCGCCCGCGGCGTCGAGGAGGCCGGTTCGGCCGCCCGCCAGCAGGCCGAGCGCAAACTCCGCTGGCCGGTCACGCGTATCGTCGTCGATGCCGAGAGCGAGGCGGTCGCCGACGCGGTGGAATCCCAATCGGCGATCGTCGCCGACCGGCTCAACGCGAGGACTGTGGATCTGATCGGCCCCGACGAGCGATGGGGCGAGCTGCGATACAGCGCCAGCGCGGACATGAGCGTGCTCGGACCGGCGTTCGGCGATCGGTCGGGCGAGGTGATGACCGCGCTCAACGAAGCGCGAGTCGAGGAACCGACGCTGGAGGCGCTCGAAACCGCCGTTTCGGACGCGCTCGACGAGTCAGTGGAACTCACGAACGAGATGGTCGAGATCGTCACCGAGACTCCAGAAGGGGTTGCCGCTGACACGTTTGCGGCTGAGGGCGGCGGCACGGTCTACGTCGACACGACGCTCACCGAGGACGTCGAGAGCGAGGGCTACGCGCGCGACGTCGTCCGACGGATCCAGGAGATGCGAAAGGAGCTGGACCTCGATCTGGAGGCCGAGATCAGGGTCGAGCTCGACATCGTCGACGAGCGTGTTGCCGAGTTCGTTCGCGAGCACGAGGCGCTCATCGGCGAGGAGGTCAGGGCTGCGACGTTCGGCGACGTCGCGGACGGCCATCGTCGTGAGTGGGCAATCGAGGAGACGACCGTCGAGATCGCCATCGTGCCGGTCGCCGAGGCGCGGGCGGACTAATCGAGCGCGGCGGCGACGGCCGGCGCGACACTGACGGCGCTCTCGGCGCGCTCGATCGTGTCCGTCCCGTAGACGGCCGCGACGCCGGCACGGGCGAGGCGCGTTCTGGCCATGCCGGCGAAGACCGGGTGGACGCAGGTGACGAACACCCGGGTATCGTCGGTGAGATGCGAGACGGCTCCAGCCATCGTCGAACCGGTGGCGATGATGTCGTCGACGAGCACGGCATCGCGTCCCGTGACGTCGGCGGTGTGCGGTTCGAGTTCGACGTCCGTGCTGCTGTGGCGGGTCTTCTCGAAGTGGTCCGTTTCACCCGATCCGTAGGCGTCCCGTACCGTCTCCGCGAGATCGATGGCACCTGCGTCGGGGGCGATGAACACCGGGTCGTCGAGCTCCGGGAGGGGATCGGCGAGCCGTCCGGCGGCGTCGACGGTAGAACAGGGGACGTCGAAGAAGTCGCCGACGGATTCCTCGTGAGGGTTCACGGTGACGACGCGGTCGGTACCGGTGCTCAGTGCGCGGGCGACCGCGCGGGCGGAGACGGGTTGGCCCGGTTCGAAGGCTCTGTCCTGGCGGGCGTAGCCCATGTACGGGATCACGGTGACGACCTCGTTCGCGCCGGCCTCGCGGACGGCGTCCTGAAGCTGGAGCGCTTCGATGTGGGCGTCGCTCGTCGCGGTCGAGCAGACGACGATTGCGCGTTCGGCGTCGAAGTCCGGCACCGCAACCTGCAGCTCGCCGTCGGGAAAGCGCTCGTAGGTCGTCCCTGCGAGCGGCTCGTCGAGCGCCGTCGCGAGCGCGCTGGCGAGCGATTGGGAGCCGGAGGCGCTGACGATCATGTGTGCTCCTGTGACGGCCAGTTAAACGGGTTTTCGATCCGCCGCGACGAGCGCGTGCGGTTCGCCGATCCCGAGGGGATGGTCGCGCCAGCCGTCGCCGGTCCCGACGAGCAACGTTCCGTCCGTCGCGACGGCATAGACCAGTCCCGCGTACGCGACCGCCGCGATCGATTTTTCAGTCTCGATCGCCCGCCACTCGCCGTCGTCGTGGGCGTAGAACTCGTCCGCCGTCGCGGCGTGCGCCAGTTCACCGTCGATGTCGGCGCTCACCATCCGGAAATCGCCGTCGAGCTCGTCTATCCAGCCGTTGCCGAGGCGGTAGAGTCCCGTGGCCGTCGCGGTTCGCGGGACGCCCTCGACGGCGACGTCGCGGACCGCGTCGAGACCCACGTGGGTGAGGCCGTCGTCCGTGAGTCGATAGATTCCTCCGTCCGTGGCGAGTAGGTCGCCGTCGATCGCGTGAACCGTCTCGACGGTGCCCACGTCGTGCCATTCGTCGTCGATTCGGCGTGCGACCCGCCCATCCGGCGCGGCGGCGACGAGTCCGTCCTGGAAGCCGACCGCCGTCGCCGGGCCGAACCCCGTCTCCGTGAGCGAGTCGCCGACCAGCACGTCCTCGTCGGTAGCTATGGCCAGTTTTTCGTCGAATGTGAGATCGTGGACGGGGCGGCGATCGCGGAGTTCGATCTCGCCCACGCGCTCGCCGGCGACCGAGACGCGAGTGAGGCCGATGTCGCTGGCGACGAACAGCGCCGTCGGCTCGGTGTTCGCGCCGTGGACGCGCTTTTCGTCGATGCTGCTCATACGCGGATGCGCACGCCGAGCGGCGAAAGCGTTCCGGCGCGGCCGCGCCGGTTGCGGTACCTGGCGGATGAAGGGCGAGGTCGTTCGAAAGGCGCGAAGCGCCTTTCGTGATGACGAAACGGCTTCGCCGTTTCGAACCACGCGTGGTGTGAGCGGAGCGAACGCCGCGACCGAAGGGAGCGCGCCGAGGGCTTCTGCGGTGCTGTGCGGTTTGCGGTTGCGGTGGTGGATGCGTCCGCGCGAACGTAGTGAGCGCGGTTCACGAGAGACGCTTCGCGTCTCTCTGGCTCTCGTTCACTCCCTACGGTCGTTCACGAGAACACCGCGAACGAGGCCGTAGGCCGAGTGAGCGGCAGTTTTTGGTCCAGATTTTCGCAAGGGGTTGAGCGCGCGAAGCGCGCGATTCCCCGCAGCAAAAAGGTGGGTCGGAAGCGATTTGTGAGTCGGGCCGTCAGGTGACTCGAATGCAACTGTTCGGGTCGAGTGGGATTCGCGGGGTCGCGAACGAGGAGGTGACGCCGACGCTCTGTCTGCGGATCGGGCTGGCCGTCGGGACGCTTGTCGACGGGCAGGCGGCCGTCGGGCGGGACACGCGCGCGACGGGCGAGATGCTCGCCGACGCGACGGCGAGCGGGCTCGCGAGCGCCGGCAGCGACGTCGATCGGCTGGGTGTGCTGCCGACGCCGGCCCTCCAGTCGTACGCCGAGCGCGAGGGAGTGCCGGCGGTGATGATCACCGCCTCGCACAATCCGCCACAGTACAACGGGATCAAACTCGTCGGCAACGACGGCATCGAGTTCGGCGTCGACCAGTTGGAGCGGGTCGAGGAACTGCTCGACGACGGGACGTTCGAGCACGCTCGCTGGGACGAGACGGGGAACGCCCGACGGGTGACGAGCGCGCGCCGCGAGTACGTCGAGGAGGTCGTCGCGGCCGTCGATCGCGAGCGCATCGCCGCGGCCGACCTCACCGTGGCGCTCGATCCCGGTCACGGGGCGGGGTCGCTCACGAGTCCGGGGCTGTTCAGGAAGCTCGGCTGTGAGGTCCACACGGTCAACGCCCAGCGTGACGGGAGCTTCCCGGGTCGCGATCCCGAACCGGTGCCGGAACATCTCGCGGATCTCGGTCGGCTGGTGCGCACAACGGATGCCGACGTCGGCATCGCCCACGACGGTGACGCCGATCGGGCGATCTTCTTCGACGAGTACGGGAACTACATCGAGGGCGACGCGACGCTCGCGGTGCTGGCCGGCGCGACGCTCGACGACGGCGACAGCACCGTCTCGGCGGTGACGGTCTCGCAACGACTGGTCGACGTCGCCAGCGAGGCGGGTGCAGAGCTCGAACTCACACCCGTCGGGAGCACGCGCATCATCTCGCGGGTACGCGAACTCCACGACGACGGCGTTTCGGTGCCGATCGCCGGCGAGGGCAACGGTGGTGTGCTCTTTCCCGACCACCGTCTCGCTCGTGACGGCGCGTACACCGCGGCTCGCTTCCTCGAACTGCTCGCCGATCGCTCGGCGAGCGCGGTCGTCGAGGCGGTCGGTGGCTATCACAACGTGCGGACGACCGTCGGCTACGAGAGCGATGCCGACCGTGCGACGCTGCTCGCCGCGGCCGCAGCGTACGCCGACGAGAGCGAGGGTGAACTGAACGATACCGACGGCTACCGACTCGACTTCGGTGATGCCTGGCTGCTCGTCCGCGAGAGCGGGACCGAACCCGTCGTGCGCATCTACACCGAGGCGCACACCGAAGCGCGCGCCCACGAGCTCGCCGACGGCATCGGCGACCGACTCGATCGCGCACTCGACGGCTGATCAGGGGCCGGGATGGGATGAGAGCGCCGCCACGATCCGCTCACGATCCGTTTTTGCACTCGCCAGTTCGTCCTCGACCGTGTCGGCGGCGAGACGCTCACGTTCGTTTTCGGTGAGTTCTTCGCGAGCCGTCGCGGCGCGCTGGAGGCGTCCGTACCGCTCCTCGCGGGTGAACGCACGGAGTTCGTGGAGGGTTTTCACCACGTCGTCCGGCGCGAACCGGCCGACGACCGAGACGAGTTCGTTCAGGAGAAAGCGACAGTCGAGGGCGGGCGGCGGTGGCCAGCCGATTTCGAGCGCCGTCGCGTCGAGCCCGTCGAGATAGCTCCGATGGATGGCGACGTTCTTCCGGAGTCGTTCGGGATCGTCGACGTAGTGGGCGAGCTTCGATGGCGAATAATCGGCGTAGTCGACGAGCTGCGTGAGCGACTCGGTGCCCACGGGACTCGTTTCGACGTATTCGCGGAGGTCGTCCGGTGGCGAGCGAAAGCCAACGAGCGGATACTGTTCGGTGCGCTCGACGAACTGGAGGACGTCGCGTGCGCTCGCCTCGCTCCTGAACTGTCGAAACGCCGCCCCGACCCGTTCGTTGTAGTTCTCGATGGGTTCTCGAAGATCGTCGATCGGCGCGTCGAGATCGACATCCGAGAGCGAGGCGAGCCGTTCCAGTTCGGTGATCCTCTCGTCGAGCTCCTCGCGGTGGACGACCGCGTGCCGGCGTGCCTCCCGATAGCGTTCGCTGCGTCGCGTCCGCTTGTCGAGTAGTTCGACTCGTTCGGCGACCGGCGCGAGTGCCTCACGGGCGGCCGCGAAATCGCTTGCCGAGAGCCGACGCTTGTCGAAGCGATCGTTCGCGTCCTCGAACGCCGACCGCAGGGCCAGTTCCTCGTCGAGCGAGTCGACGAGCTCGTCGAACGACTCCTGAAATTCGATGAACGCCTCGAAATCGCCCGTACCGGTGGCGCGCTCCTCGTAGCTATCGAGCAGCGTCGTTGCGCGATCGTGGGCGTCGGCGAGCGTTTCGAGCTCTGCCTCGCCGTGTTCGGCGATCTCGGCGTCGATCGCCTCGCAGGACTCGTGTGCCGCGGCGAGTTCCTCGGCGAGGTCGTCCGTGCTCTCAGTCATACACGGCGTCGGGATCGAAGACGCGCTCGCCGACGGTCTCGCCGTCGAGCGTGCGGTAGAAACAGCTCTCGTGGCCAGTGTGGCAGGCACCGCCCTCCTGGCTGACGCGATAGAGGAGGGCGTCGCCGTCGCAGTCGACCCGTATCTCCTCGACATGTTGGACGTGACCGCTCGATTCGCCCTTCTGCCAGAGCTCGTCGCGGCTGCGGGAGTGGTAGTGAGCGAGCCCCGTCTCGTGGGTGCGTTCGACGGCTTCCGGAGAAGCGTGGGCGACCATCAGCACCGCCCCGGAGCTCGCGTCCTGGGCGACGATCGTCACCAGCCTGTCGTCGCCGAAGGCGAGATCGACGGCCGATTCCGTCCGGCTCATGGCGCTGACTGGCCGCCTCGCGCGCATAGGTCTTTTGTGTCGCCGAGCGACAACGCTTTTTCCTCTCAGCGGAAAAACATGGTGATAGTCACCATGTACCAATGTCTGTCGGTCGTCGGAACGTTCGCACGGACAGCACGGTTCCCGGAACGCCGCCGGTGACGATCGTCCTCCAGGCGTCGGCGTCGCTGCTCGTGGCCGGCGCGGCGGTGCTCGCGAGCCTCGGGATGGCGTGGGCGCTCGGTGCCTCGTCGAACTCGCCACCCTTTGCCCCGGCGGTTGGCGCGAACGCGCTCCCGACGATGCGCGCAGCCTTCTTCATCGGGACGTTCGCCGCGCTCGGCGCGCTCGCACAGGGTGGCAGTATCTCCGAGACGGTCGGCAAGGGGCTCATCGACGGTGCTTCGATCTCGCCGCTGGCCGCGATCGCCGCTCTCCTGACGGCGGCGGGGTTCATCGCGGTTGGCGTCCGCACCGGCTACCCCATCCCCGCGGCGTTCGCCACGACGGGTGCGGTCGTCGGTGCGGGGCTCGCCCTCGGCGGCGCGCCCGCCTACGACACCTACCAGCGCCTCGGCATGTTCTGGGTGGCCGTGCCGTTCGTCTCGGCGACGATAGCCTACGTAACGGCGACCCTACTGCGCCGCGACGACGTCCCCGAGGAACTCAGCGTGTCACTTCTCAGCGCCGTCGTCGGCTTCGTCCTCGCGAACGTCGAGTTCACGTTCATCCCCGCCGCGAGCGGGACGGGGACGCTCGCGGACTACCTCTCGCGCTCGCTCGGCGGTGCGCCGGCTCTGTTCGGGTCGTACGACGTGTTCGCGTTCGGTACGAGCCTCGTGGTCGGTGCTCTGGTCTTCGTCTTCGTGCGCCGCGAGATGCGCCGCTCGATGGACGCCGGCATCAGGAAGTTCCTGATCGGCCTCGGCGCGATCGTGGCGTTTTCCTCCGGCGGCAGCCAGGTCGGACTCGCCACCGGCCCGCTGGAGCCGTTGTTCGCCTCGTTCGGGACGCCCGGGATCGTCCTGCTCGGGCTCGGGGCGCTCGGCATCCTCCTCGGTGCCTGGATGGGCTCGCCACGCCTGCTCCAGGCCGTTTCGCGCGAGTATTCCCAACTCGGCGTTCGGCGATCGATCGCGGCGCTGATCCCCGGCTTTCTCATCGCACAGACCGCCATCGCGCTCGGGATCCCGTTCTCGTTCAACAACGTCATCATCGGCGGCGTCATCGGCAGCGGTCTCGTCGTGGGCTCGGCGGGCGTCTCGGCGCGCAAGATCGGGTTCACCGTGCTCGCCTGGCTCGGCACGCTCGTCGGAACGCTCGCCGTCGGGTTCGGACTGTATCGCGGACTGGCGCTGGTCGTCGGTGCGTAACGCGGTTCAGTCGTCGTCCGGCTCACTTCCGGAAGACTCGCTTCCCTCGTCTTCCAACGCCTGCTCGCGGCTTCGCTCCCGCGCTGTTCGAGAACCGTCGGTTTGCTCACCCCCGTCGGCGACGGCGGTGCCCGCGTCGCCGCGGACGTTTCTGACGTTGGTGATGCCGAGATAGAGCAGTCCCAGCGTGAGCCCGACGAGCACGATCGCCACCACGCTCTGGAGCGCGAGCGATGCGGCCGCGACCGCCCCGCCGGCCTCGCCCGCGAGGATCGTCTGTGGATTGCGGACGACGCCGATCCACAGCAGCGCGACGACCGTGACGCCGATCATGAACACGAGCGGCACGCCCGTGCTGATGAGCTGCTTGTTGTCGCTCCAGTTGGCGAGCCAGACCGTCGCGACCAGCAGCGCGAGCGCGGCGAGCGTCTGGTTCGCGCCCCCGAACAGCGGCCAGATGTTCTCCCACGTGCCGCTGGCGACGAGCGCGTAGCCACCGACCGCGAGGATGCCGGTGCTCACGTAGCGGTTGACCGCGAGTTTCTGCGTGCTCGTCTCGGGCGTGCCGACGATCTCTTCGAGCATGTAGCGACCCAGCCGCGCCGCGGTGTCGGTGCTCGTCAGCAGGAAGCTCGCGAACACCAGCCCGATGAACGCCGCCGCCGCGAGCATCGGAATGCCGAGCGCCGTGAGCAGCGCGCCGCCGCCGGCCGGGAAGGTGACGAGCGCCGCGTCGAGCGATCCCGTGGAGGTGGCGATGATCGAGACCGCGATGACCGCCGTCACCGCGAGCAGCCCCTCGCCGAGCATCGCGCCGTAGCCGATCGGCCGGGCGTCGCTCTCCCTGTTCAACTGTTTGGCCGTCGTCCCCGAGGAGACCAGCGAGTGAAAGCCGCTGATCGTCCCGCAGGCGATCGTGACGAACAGGAACGGGAAGATCGGGCCGAGCGCGGGATGGACGAACCCGGTGAACGGTGCGATCTGCGTTTCGAGCGAGCTTACCGTCACGTCGATGCCCGCCGCCGGTACCACGACGTCCACAGGACTGAAGCCGATGAGCGAACCGACGATCACCGCGAGCAGCATGCCGCCGACCCCGGTGTAGAGCAGGCTCGACGTGAGGAAATCGCGCGGCTGGAGCAACACCCACACCGGGAGCACGCTCGCGGCGAACGCGTAGAGGACTGTCACGAGGATCCACGCGGCCACGTTCGGGTTGATCGCCCCCGCGAGCGGTAGCCAGTCGAGCGCGCTCCCGAACAGGACGACCGTGCCCGCGGGCAGGCCGTCACGGGCGGCCAGCGCGATCGGGTATTCGAGGCCGACCCAGACGCCGGCGAACACCGCCGCGACGAACACCACCGCTCCCGGGAGGAAGGGGAGGTTCAACTGGTAGAGATAGATCCCGAAGACGACCGCGAGTGCGATGTAGAGCACCGACGCCGTCGCCGCCTGCGGGAACGCGTCGAAGATACTCCCGATGAGGAAGGCGAACGCGGCGATGACGAGGATGATAGTCAAGAAGGCGAACCAGAGCAGCATGTCCTTGCCGCGCTCGCCGACGTATTCGCCGATGATGTAGCCGATCGACTTCCCCTCGTGGCGCATGCTCGACGACAGTGACATGAAGTCGTGGACCGCGCCGAAGAGGGGGTTGCCGACTGCGATCCAGAGGATCGCCGGCAGCCAGCCAAAGGCCGCCGCCGCGGTGATCGGGCCGGCGATGGGCGCGCCGCCGGCGATCGACGAGTAGTGGTGACCGAGCAGTACCGACCGCTGTGAGGGGACGTACTCCTGACCGTCGCGATACTTGTGTGCCGGCGTCTCGCGGTCGTCGTCGAGATCGACGAACCGTGCGAGATAGCGCGAGTAGCCGACGTAGCCGATCGTGAACGTGACGAGCGCCAGGAGGACGAGCCAGAGTACCTGCATGGTAGTTGTCCACAGTAATCAATGGAAAACGACGACTTAAGCGTTGGCCTCGGTATCGGTGGTCACATTCCGGAAGAATCGCGGTCAGGGGGTCGGTTCGGTCGCGACTTCGATATCGAGTTCGGCCGCGACCTCGGCGAGCAGGTCGCCCTTGATCTCGGCGACGCGGGTCTCGATCGTCCCGCGCACCGGCGGGGCGAACTCCTCGTGCACGGTCGCGACGCGCTCGCGCTCGTTCGCACAGCGCTCGCGGAGGTAGCGTGCGCCGTGACCGTCCTCGCCGTCGTCGGGTTCGGGCGTCAAGCGGTTGATGAGCAACCCGCCAACCGAGAGGTCGTACTCGTCGAGGTCGTCGAGCGCGCGATCGGTCTCGCGCAGCGAGAGCTCGTCGGGGTTCAGCACGAGGAAGAACGTCGCCCGCTCGCGGAGCGCGTGCCCGGCGAATTCGAACATCTCCTTGCGTTCGCGCAGGCGTTCGATGATCGGATCGTCCTCGATCCGCCGGCGGGCCTCGCGACCGCCGATGGCCGCCCGTTCGTAGAGATCGATGCTCTCGGTGCGCTTGTCGATGAGGCGGGCGATCCAGTCGTCGAGGAACTCGGGGAGCGAGAGCAGGCGGAGCGCCCCGCCCGTCGGTGCGGTGTCGAAAACGACGCGGTCGTGGTCGCTGTCGCGCATCACGTCGATGAACCGGTCGAACAGCGCAGCCTCGTACGCACCGGGGGTCTGATGGGCGAGTTCGATCTGTTTGTCGATCTCGTTGACCATCGCGGGGCTCACCTGATCGGCGAGCGCGCGCTTGGTCTCCATCAGGTGTTCAGAGACCTCCTCGTCGGGGTCGATCTCCATCGCCGAGAGCCCGTCGTGGCCCTCGACGGGTCGGGGTTCGTCGCCGAACTCCTGGTCGAACACGTCGGCGGTGCTGTGGGCCGGATCGGTCGAGACCACGAGCGTGTCGAGCCCCGCCCGGGCGCATTTGAGCGCGTACGCACAGGAGACGGTGGTCTTGCCGACGCCGCCCTTGCCACCGAAGAAGACGAACTCCCTCACGATAGCCACTCCATCAGAAGTGATACTGCTGGCCCTTGCGCTCGATGAGCGTGTCGCGATCCCAGAGCCGGCGTTCCCAGCCCTGGAACTCCTCGGCGAGGTAGGGAAGCAGTTCGGCGGTGTAGTAGGAGACGGGGCTCGGGATCCCGAAGGCGTCGGCGAAACACGCGAGCATGAACACGTCGTCGGTGTCCTCGGCTTCCTTCTCGATCAGCTCGAACGCCGGCCCCTCGATCATCCCGTGATAGAGCCCGTGCAGCCACTCCTCGATGATCTCGCGATAGGTCGCGATGCGGTCTGCGAGCGCCATGACACGAGAACGACTCGCACGCACTTAAACGACCGCCGGCTCGATGATCCGTTCGCTCAGCAGGCACAGCCGGTCGTCGAGGGCGAGCGCTCGAACTCCATCATCGCGCCGCAGTCGGGACAGTCCGGCGGTTCCTCACCTTTGACATCGACGTCACGAACCCGCTCGGCGCAGTCGTGACACCAGTAGGCATCCTTCGAGCCGTCGCCCTTTCCACCACCGCGGTTGGCCGACTCGGTCGAGGCCTGCAGCGTCTCCTTGATCGTGTTAGTGAACCCCATACAGCGCGTTCGGGCGAGGACGGATAAATCCGTGTGCGGCTGTGCGCACGCGATACACGGGCGTCACTCGAACAGGAATCACTCGGCTCTCACTCCACGTCGTCGGCGAGACGGGAGAGCGCTCGCTGGAGCTCGCCGCGGCGCTTCCAGGCGGCCACGCGGTCGGTGAGCGACGCGAGGGGGAGCCCGGAGCTCACCCGCGAACGCATCCGGACGCTGGTGCCCTGGTCCTTCGGTTCGTACGTGATCGTCGTTTCGAGCGTTTCCAGCGGGCCGTCGCCGCGCTGTTCGTAGGTCAGTCCCTCACCATCGAGTTCGAACACGAGCGCGAGCTCGACCCCACGCGAGCCGGCGATGACGAGCCACCCCTCGTCGGTGTCCTCGACCTCGTAGACGGTAAAACTCCCCTCGTACTCGACGAGCGACCGCGGTGTGAGCGCGCGCTCGACGGTCGCCGGCGTTGCCCGGACGAACCGCGACGCGCTGACCTCGCGCATACGACTACCGTGGATCAGGGCACCAAAAACGGCAGCGATAGCAGCGCGAGCAGCGCCAGGAGCACGGCGGCCGCGTACACCAGCCGGCGAAGGCGTCGCTCGGGTGGTATCTCGCCGCGCAGCTCCGGGCGCGTCGTCAGCACCATCTGATGATAGGCAGCGGCTGTGGCGCACACGAACAGGAGCGTCGAAACGACGATCGCCGCCGGTAGCGAGAGCCCGAGCGCCAGCAGATATATCGGCCCGTACGAGAAGCTCACGAGGAAGGCGAGCGACGAAACGACGAGAAACGGTACCGGATCGACCGGCGTCCCGTGGCGGTTCGTGAGCTTCATGGCGGCCGTACGCTGGCTGCGTGAATACGTTGTCGGCCGACCTCATCCCTCGGAGTGCCGATCCGCATCCAGGGAGCGTTCCCTGTCCGGGGTTGCTGTGGACGAGTGTGGAGAGTGACTGGTGTGAGATGTGGCTGGACCGATAGTATATAATCCGGCCGGCCGTCGTCCGATATGATGGCTTCGGACGGCGACATCCGTGTTCTGCTCGTGCTCGATCTGCTGCTCTCGGCGGTGTTCGGGACGGTCATCGTGTGGGGGCTTTCGCTGCTCGGCGTGCTCGCCTTCTCGCTGCGGACGGCGGCGCTCGCGACGCTGGTGATCGCGCTCGTCACCTATCTGGCCGTGCTGCGTTGAGGCGGTGGCTGATGAGATGATTTTATACGCGCGGGGGAACCCGCTCTACCATGCCCATCTCCGAGCGCGATTCGGCTTCGCTCATCACGCACGCACTGGCGCGAGACACGCTCTCACGACTACGGAGTGCCGATATGGAACAGGTCGCCTTCCGAAAAGGGCTCGTCAAACTCGGCCGTATCTGTGGCTACGAGATCATCGACGGCGCGATGGAGACCGAGTACGTCTCGATCACGACGCCGCTGGCCGAGACCACCGGCGAGCGCGTCAAGGGTCTCGACGACGTCGTCATCGTCAACGTCCTCCGCGCGGCGACGCCGTTCGTCGAGGGGCTGCTGAAGGCCTTCCCGCGGGCCAAACAGGGCGTCATCTCGGCGGGCCGCGACGAGGAGGCTGGCATGACCGACGGCGAGTTCCCCATCACCATCGACTACACCAAACTCCCCGAGATCACCCCCGAGGACACCGTGATCGTTGCCGATCCGATGCTCGCCACCGGCTCGACGATGTGCACAGTACTGGAACACGTCCTCGCCGACGCGCCCGAGCCCGAGGACCTGTTCGTTCTCTCGGCGGTCAGCGCACCCGACGGCCTGCTTCGGGTCGGCGAACGGTTCCCCGAGGCCGACCTCCTCACCGTGAGCATCGACGAGCGCCTCGACGAGAACGGCTTCATCGTTCCGGGACTCGGCGATGCTGGCGACCGTGCGTTCCGGACCCAGTAATCGACCGCCCGCATTCGATTTCACCGACACGAACCCCTTTGTTTCGACTGGAGAATTGAGAAGCTGGACGAACGCCGATTCGCCGGGCGTTCGGCCTCAATCGACGCGCTCGGCGAAGCCAAAGCGCGGTTTCACGTCCGCGATGCGCACCTGCACTCGGTCGCCCTCCTCGGCGTCGGGGACGAACACGGTGTACTCCTCGATCTTGGCGATCCCGTCACCCTCCTCGCCGGTGGCGGTGATCTCGACCGTCAGCTCGTCGCCGACCTCGATGGGGGCGGTCATGCGACCCTTGCCAACCAGATAGAGTTCGGAGGATTCGTCGCGCGAAGCGTCGGGTCGTACGGTCCGAACGTACTCGAACGCTTCCTCGACATCGGCCTCTAGCCCGTCGAGATCGCGGCCGTCGAACACCTTCACGGCAAGGTCGCCGCCCGGCGTGAGCACCTCGCGAGCCACGTCCAGCGCCTGGCGGGCGAGATGGACCGAGCGCGCGTGATCGAGGTCGTACTCGCCGCTCATGTTCGGGGCCATATCCGAAAGTACGACGTCCGCCTCACCGATGTCGGCCTTCAGCTCCGCTCTGACGTCCTCGTCGGTGAGGTCGCCACGGCGGGTCTCGACGCCGTCGATCGCCTCGATGCGCTGGCGGTCGACGCCGACGACGCGGCCCTCCGGTGCGCGCTCGGCCGCGACCTGGAGCCAGCCGCCGGGTGCCGCGCCCAGGTCGATCACGGTGCTGCGGTCGGTGAAGAGATCCGCCGTTTCGTCCAACTGCTGGAGCTTGTAGGCCGACCGCGAGCGGTAGCCCTGCTGTTTTGCCTTGTTGTAGTATTCGTCCCGGCGCGCCATCCCGCGTGACTACTCCACGGGCGCGTAAACGCCCTTCGCTCGGTTCGTTCGGCGAGCCGAACGCACATCTTTTATAACCCGGCTGGTCGTACCGGAGCCATGTTCAACGCCATCGTGAGTGCGGGGACGCTCAGAACGGCCCTCGACTCCGTGAGTGTGCTCGTCGAGGAGTGCAAGCTCCACCTCAACGACGACGAGATCGCCATCCGAGCCGTCGACCCCGCGAACGTCGGGATGGTCGACCTGGCCCTCTCCGCCGACGCCTTCGAGTCGTACGAGGCCGACGGCGGCGTCATCGGCGTGAACCTCTCCCGACTGCAGGACATCGCGGGCATGGCCGGCAGCGACGACCTCGTCCACCTCGAACTCGACGAGGAAACCCGCAAGCTCCACATCTCGATTGATGGCCTGGAGTACACGCTCGCGCTCATCGACCCCGAATCGGTCCGCCAGGAGCCCGACATCCCCGATCTCGATCTCCCCGCGAAGATCGTCCTCGAAGGTCGCGATATCAATCGTGCGGTCAAAGCCGCCGACATGGTCTCCGACCACATCGCTCTCGGCGTCGAGGAGGATGCCGAACAGTTCTACGTCGACGCCGAAGGCGACACCGACGACGTTCACTTCGAGCTCGACACCGAGGACCTCATCGACCTCACCGTCGGCCCGGCCCACTCGCTGTTCAGCCTCGACTACCTCAAGGACATGAACAAGGCCATCCCCGGCGACGCCGAGGTCACGATCGACCTGGGCGAGGAGTTCCCGGTCAAACTCCACTTCGACGTCGCCGAAGCCGACGGGAGCGTCACCTACATGCTCGCGCCGCGCATCCAGAGCGACTAGAAACCCACTTTTTTACTCCTCGGGTCGGCTCACTCCGTTCGCCGACCACTCTCTGCTCACGGGCGCGAAGCGCCCGTTCGCACGGCACGAGGGACCGAAGGTCCCTCGCTGGTCGCAAAAACCTGGACTAAAAACTCCCGTTCACTCGCGCTTCGCGCTCGTTCACGGTGAACCGCGCTCACGTTCGTTCGCGCGGATGCTACGCTTGCCACACCGAACAGCACCCGCCTCCGCACCGCCGAAGCCCTCGGCGCGCTCCCTTCGGTCGCGGCACTCGCTTCGCTCGTGCCGGCGCGCCTCGCCCTTCATCCGCCAGGACCGCACAGCACCCCCACCGCAACCGCTACCCCAACCGCACCGCAGCCGCGGCCGCCACAGCACCGCGGGTGTGGCGGCCGACACGTTCACTTTCACTCCGCTTTCCGGGCATTGATGACCACCCGCGACGGAGCATCGGTGCGTCACACGCTTCGGCGGCCCTCCACCGCCGCTTCCAGCAAGAACTATACCGCCGAGCGACGGAATCGTCGTATGCTCGGTCTCGACGATATCCGCGAGGCGCGCGAGCGCGTCGACGGCGTGGCCCGTCACACGCCGCTCGAACACTCCTACTCGTTCTCTGATCTCTCGGGCGCGGCAGTCCACCCCAAACTCGAAGTGTTCCAGCGCACCGGCTCGTTCAAGATCCGCGGCGCATCGAACCGCATCGCCACGCTCACCGACGAGGAGCAGGCGGCGGGTGTCGTGACCGCGAGCGCTGGCAATCACGCCCAGGGCGTCGCACTCGCGGCCACGCGCGCTGACGTCGATAGCGTGGTCGTGATGCCCGAACACGCCCCGATCGCGAAAGTGAAGGCCACACGGAGCTACGGGGCCGAGGTCGTCCTCCACGGTGAGGACTACGACACGGCCCAGGCCCGAGCCCACGAGATCGAGGCCGACGAGAACCGCACCTACGTCCACGCCTTCGACGACCCGACCGTGATGGCCGGTCAGGGAACCATCGGTCTGGAGATCGTCGAAGATCTTCCGGACGTGGAGACGGTCGTCGTCCCCATCGGCGGCGGTGGACTCATCGCCGGTATCGCCACCGCGATCAAGGCGACGTCGCCCGACACGCGGGTCGTGGGTGTCGAGGCCGAGGGTGCGTCGAGCGTCGCCCAGTCGCTCGAAAAGGGGTCGGTCCAGGAGCTCGACGGGGTCGACACGATCGCCGACGGCATCGCCACACGGCGGGTCGGCGAGCGGACGTTCCCGATCATCGAGGAGCGCGTCGACGAGGTCGTCTCGGTCTCCGATCCCGACATCGCCGTCGCGATCACGACGCTGCTCGAACGTTCGAAGACGCTCATCGAGGGGGCTGGTGCGGTGCCAATGGCCGCGATCCTCGCCGAGGCGTTCGAGTATCGCGAGGACGAGGTCATCGTCCCTGTCCTCTGTGGCGGCAACATCGATCTCAACATGCTTCGGACGGTGATCATGCGCGGGCTGGTTGAATCGGGTCGCTATCTCCACTTCCGGACGACGCTCCCCGACCAGCCTGGCTCGCTCGAACGTCTGGTCGAGATTATCGCCGACGAGCGCGCGAACATCTACGCCATCCAGCACGATCGCACCTCCCGTGACAGCGGCATGACCGCCACCGAGGTCGCGATCGATCTCGAAACCCGGGGCGAAGAGCACGTCGCGACGCTGCTCGATGCGCTCGAAGCCAACGGCTACGCGCCCGAGGTGCTCGTCTGAATGGTCCGTACCGACACCGCGGCGCTCGCGAACTGATGCGCCCGCGAACGAAAACGAGCCTGCTGTGGGGTGCGGTCGGCGCGCTCGCCTTCCTCGTGCTCGCGCAGGGCTACGAACTCATCGCCGCTCCCGGGATCAGCCTGCTGGTCAAACTCGCCATCGCGGCGATCGTCTGGATCGTCGCCAGCGTGGCGAGCTATCTGTTCGAGGATCGGCTGGCGCGGAGCGAAAGGTCTTAACCCGCGACTCCGGTAGTCCCGACCGAGCCGGGATGGCCGAGTGGTAAGGCGCACGCCTGGAAAGCGTGTTCCCTTTGGGATCCGGGGTTCAAATCCCCGTCCCGGCGTTTTTCCGAGCGCAGCGAAGCAGGGCAGGGAGCGGCTTTGCCGCGACCGTGCTTTTGCGAGGAACGGACGTGACGAGCGAAGCGTACACGACGGGGATTTGCAGCAGGGAGGTCGCGCACAACGAGCGCAGCGAGTGAGCACGTCCGACCGTGTTCAAATCCCCGTCCCGGCGTGTTTTTTGTAAATTCAGCAGTATAGGAAATCGGCAGAACTACACAGCACTGCTAGCTACACACGCTGTGATTGACGATCTCGATTCCGAGATTGCCGATGCGATCCAGTGGTATTGGGCCACTCTTTCGGATCAGGAGGATGCTCAACGCGAGTCCGAAAACAGCACTCGTGGACGTCGGGCACAGGTGCTCGGCGGGGACCAGATGAGTGGCTTCGAAGGACTCGTCGAGGACGTTCTCGTTGAGAACGGTCTCCCCCGCGAATCGATCGTCCATGACCATGCTGCGACGCTACCGGGCTACTACCGACCGACGAAACGCTGGGACACGGCGGTCATCCATGACGGCCAGTTGTTGGCCGCTATCGAATTCAAATCCATTGCTAGTTCGTTCGGGAACAACCTGAACAACCGCGCCGAGGAAGCCATCGGCAGCAACACGGACCTGTATCAGGCGTACGAAGAGGGTGCATTCGCGCCGTCGCCGGCACCGTGGGTCGGCTATCTGATACTCATGGCCGACAACGAGGACTCCAACAACGTGCCGCGACTTCACGAACCGAACTTTCCGGCCGCTGACGAGTTCCAGAACGCAACCTACATCGACCGCGTCGAACAGTTGTGTCTCCGCATGGTCCGCCAGCGCATCACCGACGGCTCGGCGTTTCTTTTGACCGACGAAGAGGGCGGTCTGGAGGGCGAATACAGACAGCCGAACGAGGAACTCCGATTCGGTCGGTTCATCCGATCGCTTCTCTCACACGTGACGGCACACGTCGACCACGAACGGGACGGCTAAACGCCGGCGAAACTCGAGTATTATATAATTTTATATGGGTTGGCGGCCCAATGGTCGGTCAATGAAAGGTCACGTCCCGACGCCGGACGGCCTGGCCGAGGAAATGGTCGGACGACTCTTCGACGATGCTCCGCCGCAAGAGGGCGACCGAATTCTCTATCCCGGATGCGGTACTGGTCCGTTTGCCGCTGCCGTCGAGCGGTTCTGCGAGGCGGAAAACCATCCGTTTCCGAGCGGGGTAGGTGTTGACACTGATCCACAGCACCTCGATGTAGCCCGCAATCGGGAACTCGAACACGCACGATTCGAACGGTGTGACTATCTCGCGGACGATATGATCGATATCGGAACGGTCGACTACATCGTCGGCAACCCGCCGTACGTTCCGATCGAGGGGTTGGATGAGGAGGAAAAACGCCGCTATAAGGCCGGATTTAGTACTGCTGTCGGTCGATTCGACCTGTATCTTCTGTTTTTCGAACGGTCCGTCGAGCTACTCGAACAGGGTGGGGTGCTGTCGTTCGTGACTCCCGAGAAGTTCGAATACGTGGACACCGCCGCCCCGCTCCGGCAGTTGTTGAGCGCCGCTGACGTTCACGTCGAGACGATCGACCACCTCGACGAAGACGTGTTCGACGATCTCGTGACGTTCCCCTGTGTGACCACCGTTCGTCGGAGACAGCGCGATGAGACGCGAATACTGCTGCGTGACGGATCAACACATACGACTCTACTTCCGCAAGACGGTGAGAGCTGGGCGGCAACTGTCCGTACGTCGGACGCTGGGGGGATGGAAACCGGAGCCACCCTCGGGGACGCAACGGTTCGTATTTCTGCGGGGATGGCAACCGGTGCTGATGCTCTTTTCGTCATGAACCGCGACGACGTACCGCCCCAACTCGCGCCCGATTGGATTCGACCGACCGTTTCGGGACGACAGTTGACCGCGAACGACGGTCCGCAGACCGACAGCGTGCTCGTCTGTCCGTATCGAACTGATGGATCACTGCCGGACGAGAGCGAATTGGGGGCGTTCGGGCAGTGGGCGGAACTACACCGTGACCGCCTCGAAGACCGATCGTGCGTCGACAACGGGAAGCCGTGGTACTCGTGGCACGAGACCCCACCGATGGATGATCTCCTCCAGTCGAAAATCGTGTTCAAAGACATCGCGAAACGACCGCGATTCTGGGCCGAAAACGACGGGACTGTCGTCCCGAGACATTCGGTCTATTATCTCGTCCCGAAATCGGGTGTCCCGTTCGATGAACTACTGGACTATCTGAACGGTCCCGACGCGCGACGGTGGATGAATGCCCACTGCCAGAAGGCGGCAAACGGCTTCATCCGGCTCCAGAGCCGAGTCCTCCGCGATTTGCCGATTCCGAGGGAACTATGCGGAACGTATCAAGAAACCCTCTAGCTCACACGACGAAACGTCGCTTGTTCCGTCAGTAGGACGCAATCCACTCTGAGTGGCTCTAACCACTCCGTAAACAGACTCACTATTGCTAACCGGACCGTGGATTTAATCCCGTGACCGACGAGGATCGAGTGATGAGCGATACCCGCATCCGTGCGAACTACGCGCTGCTCGACTTCCAGGAACACCTCGGCGAGAGCTCCGACGGACTCGACGTGCCCTGGGCCGAGTTCGTCGGCAACCACCGTTCCTCCACACAGGAGTTCACCGTTCCTGCCGGACCGACCACGGAGGCGTATCTCGAATGCCAGCTGTTCGAGGTCGGGAGCTACGGCCACGAGATCGTCGTCAACGGCGATGCGCTCACGGGCTTCGATATCCCGCCGGCACCGGGCTGGCAGTACTGGATGGACCCGATCACCGGCGCGGACCTCGAACCCGGTGAGAACACAATCCGGTTCGTCCGCGATGCCGACACCCGCGACGATTTCGTCGTGGGATCTGTGGTCGTTCACTGGAAGGAGCCGATCGAGTGAGTCGCCGAGGTTATAAACGCTTCCCGCAACCGCCGTTTTGGCTAATAGACTCGTGTTAACACTCAACGTATAGTGAACGATACGAGCGTCGAGTCGGCTGGTTCGTCCTCGCTGGTCCCGTTCGAGCGTCTCACGAACGCCGGAACGGATAACCACTTTTATATAGAAGCACATTCAATCGTTCGGTGAATCATGAGTCAGCGAATGCAGGGCCAGCCCATGATCATCATGGGTGACGACTCCCAGCGCGTCAAGGACCGCGACGCACAGTCGCACAACATCGACGCGGCGCGGGCAGTAGCGGATTCGGTCCGATCGACGCTCGGGCCGAAAGGGATGGACAAGATGCTCGTCTCCTCGATGGGCGACGTCACCGTCACGAACGACGGCGTCACCATCCTCACCGAGATGGACATCAACAACCCGACCGCCGAGATGATCGTCGAGGTCGCCGAGACACAGGAGGACGAGGCCGGCGACGGGACGACGACCGCCGTTGCGGTCGCGGGCGAACTCCTGAAGAACGCCGAGGAGCTCATCGAGCAGGACATCCACCCGACGGCGATCATCCGCGGGTTCCACCTGGCCAGCGAGAAAGCCAGGGAGGAGATCGGCAACGTCGCCGAGGAGATCGAGGCCGACGATACCGACCGGATCAAGAAGGTCGCCGAGACCTCGATGACGGGCAAGGGTGCGGAGCTGAACAAGGAGCAGCTCGCCCAGCTCATCGTCGACGCCGTTCAGAACGTCACCGTCGAGAACGACGCCGGCGAGAGCATCGTCGACCTCGAGTTCGTCAACATCGAGACCCAGACCGGCGAGTCCGCGAGCGACTCGGAACTGCTCGACGGCGCGGTCATCTCGAAGGACCCGGTCCACGACACGATGCCGACCGACGTCGAGGACGCCTCGGTGCTCCTGCTCAGCGAGGCCGTCGAGGTCGAGGAGGCCAACGTCGATTCGCAGGTCAGCCTCTCCGATCCCGACCAGCTCCAGCAGTTCCTCGATCAGGAGGACGAGCAGCTCAAACAGAAGGTCGAGCAGATCAAGGACACCGGCGCTGACGTCGTCTTCTGCCAGAAGGGCATCGACGACCTCGCCCAGCACTACCTCGCCAAGGAGGGCATCCTCGCCGTCCGCCGTGCGAAGAAATCCGACATCGAGTTCCTGAAGGAGGTGCTCGGTGCCTCGATCGTCTCCGATCTCAACAGCGCCACCAGCGCCGATCTCGGCACCGGCTCGGTGACGCGCGACGAGGACGAGGAGCTGTTCTACGTCGAGGGCGACCAGTCCCACGGCGTGACGCTCCTCCTCCGCGGCTCGACCGACCACGTCGTCGACGAGCTCGAACGCGGCATCACCGACGCGCTCGAAGTCGTCGCCCAGACCGTCTCCGACGGGCGCGTGCTCGCCGGCGGCGGCGCGGTCGAGGTCGAGGTCGCCGCCCGCCTGCGCGAGTACGCCGACTCCGTGAGCGGCCGCGAGCAGCTCGCCGTCGAGACGTTCGCCGACTCGCTCGAACTCGTTCCGCGAGTGCTGGCCGAGAACGCCGGTCTCGACTCGATCGACACGCTCGTCGATCTCCGCTCGGCCCACGAATCCGGCGACGAGAAGGCCGGCCTCAACGTCTTCGACGGCGAGGTCGAGAACACCTTCGAGGCGGGCGTCGTCGAGCCGGCCCACGCCAAAGAGCAGGCGCTTTCGAGTGCCACCGAGGCCGCGAACCTCGTGCTCAAGATCGACGACATCATCTCCGCCGGCGACCTCACGACCGAGGGCGACGGCGACGCGGGCGGCCCCGGCGGTGCACCCGGCGGCATGGGTGGCATGGGCGGAATGGGCGGTATGGGTGGCATGGGCGGCATGATGTAAACCCACTTTTTGCATCACTCGCGGCCTACCGGCCGCTCGTTCGCAAAAACTTGGGGAAAAAGACCGCACCGCAAACCGCACCGCGACCGCACGAACGCTGTTTTTTTCAATCTAATCTCAGCAGCTACGACCATCCCGGTCCGGTGTGTCGTCCGATCCTTATCCGACCGTTCAATTCTGACTGCCCCCTGTCGGTGTGGTTCGATTTTTGGCGGTTGCGACCCACGACGGGCGTTCGGGTGCGTCGGTCGCGCCGATCTTCGAATACTGATTTTCGCTGATGATCCGAGCGATATCCTCGTCGAATGCTGCCTCTCGTACCGTTCGATAGCTGTGGATGAATCCCTGACTATCGACGAGCATTCGGAGACTGATGTTTCCCCGTCTATATTCCTCATCGATCCGTGTGCTCCCGCGAACGAGATACAGCGTGGTCCCGTTGCGCTCCCGTTCAGTCACGGACGTGTTAGCGATAAGGAACGGTTCGAGAAGGCTTCGCAGTCCCACTCCATTGGTGCCGTATCGTCCTCCTGAATGCACTTCGGATCGACGGTATGTCGTCGTTCCGTTCGGAACTGTTCGATTCTGGAACGTTCGTCCGTCGTTCGACCAGATCGAATAGGTGGCGGTTCCGTTTCCTTTGGAGACGAGATGAACGCCCTCGCCCGGCGGTCCTGCGCGGAGCGTCCCCGCCGACTGATCGATGACCGAACCGTTCGATGCCATGCCCGTCGAATTCGACTGTATGGTGAACGACTTGTTCCGGAGGACGGACGTGTGAGCTCCGACGAGCACACTCGGATTCTCGATTCCCGCTCCCGTGAGCCCGGGCGCGAGCTGCGGTACCGGCGTTGGGGTCGGTTCGTCGGTGGGAACCGCTGCCGGCGTGATCGTTTCCGTCGGCTGACCACCTTCACCGAAGACGCCGCTGCAGCCGGCGAGCACGACCAACGCGGCGACGAGCAGAACGCGCGGCCTCATTCACCGTTCCTCGCCGTTCCGGCTTCGCGTGTTGCGGTCGTCCGATTTTTCGCCGTCTCGATCCACGACGGCCGCTCGGGTGCGTCAGTCTCACCGATGGCGACAAGTCGTGTTCTTGTTACGCTTTTCGATACACCGGTGTCGGCGGAGAGCCGTCGAATCGTCGTGTATTCGTGGATAACGCCACGCGAATCGACGAGCAGTTCGAGAGTGGTGTTTGGCTGTCTCGGTACGTCGCTGGTCCCGTTGATGCGGTACAGCGTGGTTCCGTTTCGGGACTGGTGATCGGTCACTGTGGTGTTGTTCGTGTCGAACGATCCGAGTAAATACGGAAGCGTTCCGGTTGCGATATCGATACGCGTTGTGTCGATCGGCGGCCGACTGTACGTCGTCGTTCCGTTTGGGAACGTCCGTTTCACGAGATACTGCTCGCCACCCCACCACGCTTCGCTACGTGTCGAGATCGTCGTTGGCTCCCGTGAGGTGAACGACCCGTTTCGCTCTATTACCGAATGAAGCCTCTTTCCTTGCGGTCCCGCACGGGCTGTACTCGTTGCTTGAAGGATCGCCGAACCGTTCGCCGCCAGCGCCGTGGAGTTCGATCGCTGGGTGAACGACCGGTTCTGGAGGAACGACCGATGGGCGGCGATGAGCGCACGCGGGTTCTCGATCCCCCGCTTCGTGACGCCCGGGGCCAGTTGCGCTACCGGCGTCGGCGTCGGCTCGTCGGTCGGCACAGCAGCCGGCGTGACCGTTTCGGCCGACTCGTCGTCCCCGCCGAACACGCCGGAACAGCCGGCGAGAACGACCAGTACCGACAGCAATACCGCCGCGAACGTTCGTCGCATGGGTTCCGTTCACAGCCATCGTGGCAAATACTTTGTCGTCTGCACGCCGCTTCCGGAGGTGGTGGAGTTAAGACGGCGGCGCAGATACCGCCGGCATGGAGACACTTCTGCTGGATCGCGAGGGGGTCGACGCGAACGCGCGGATGGACGAGGTCATCGACGCTGTGGGCGACGCGTTCGCGGCCTACGAGCGCGGCGACGCGCTGATGCCGGCGAAGTCCTACATCGAACTCGATCAGTACAACGGCGATTTCCGTTCGATGCCGGCCTACATGGATGCTGGCGAGTGGGACGCTGCCGGCATCAAGTGGGTCAACGTCCATCCCGACAACCCCGAGAAGTTCGATCTCCCCACTGTGATCGGGACGATGATCTACTCGGACCCCGAGACCGCCGTCCCGCTCGCGATCATGGACGGCACCGAACTCACGATGAAACGCACCGGTGCCGCGGCCGCCGTCGCCACCGACCAGCTCGCCATCCCCGAGGCACGGAGCATGGGGCTGGTCGGCGCGGGCGTCCAGTCGTACACGCAGCTGGAGGCGATTGCCGAAATCCGCCCGATCGAGGAGGTCGTCGTCTCCGATCTGGACAGCGATGCGGTCGACGCGTTCGTCGACGCCTTCTCCGACCGCTTCGACGTTCGTGCCGGCTCGATCGCCGAGGCCGCTGCCTGTGACGTCCTCTCGACGGTGACGCCCAGCACGGAGCCGGTCGTCTCGCGGGCCGATCTCGGCGCACACACGCATATCAACGCGATGGGGGCCGACGCCGCCGCCAAACAGGAGCTCGACCCGGAGATCCTCGTCGACGCGAAACTGGTCATCGACGACCACGCCCAGACGACCCACTCCGGCGAGATCAGCCGTTCCTACGAGGACGGCCGCATCGACGATTCCGACATCCACGGCGCGGTCGGCGAGATCGTCATCGGCGATCGGTCGGGCCGCACGGATGAAGACGGGGTCACCGTTTTCGATTCCACGGGATTGGCGATCCAGGACGTCGCGACCGCCCACGTCATCTACGAGCACGCCAGCGAGGCCGACGACGTCGATTCCTTCCCGCTCGTCGGTCGCTGAGAAGCAGGTTCGATTTACTCGGTCGCGCGGTCAGCGGCGTGGTCGAACAGTTTCGTGAGCGCCCAGACGATCACGAGAATCAGCAACAGCGGCAGCACGACGATCAACAGTCCGACGACCATCGCCCAGCCGATGGTGCCCCTGTCGGCGATACGTGGCTGGTCGAAACCAGCGTGGTGGCCACCCACACCAATGATAACATAAAAAACCGGCCGGGATCAATCGGCGGTAAATGCAACGACAGGACACCTACGACCACGCCGCCATCGAGTCGAAGTGGCAGGAACGGTGGGCCGACGCCGACGTCTATCGGACGTCCGACGACGCCACCGACCCGAGCTACGTGCTCGCGATGTTCCCCTATCCGTCGGGCGATCTCCATATGGGCCACGTCAGGAACTACACCATCACCGACGCCTACGCCCGCTATCAGCGGCTGCAAGGCGAGGACGTGCTCCACCCGATGGGCTGGGACTCGTTCGGTCTGCCGGCCGAGAACGCAGCCATCGAGCGCGAGATCAACCCTCGTGAGTGGACGATGGACTGCATCGACACGATGAAGACCCAGATGCAGTCGATGGGGTTCGGCTACGACTGGAATCGGGAGATAACGACCTGTGAGCCCGACTACTACCGCTGGAACCAGTGGCTGTTCAAACGGTTCTACGAGGAGGGGCTCGCCGAGCGCAAGGGTGGCGAGGTCAACTGGTGTCCGTCCTGTGAAACGGTACTGGCCGACGAACAGGTCGAGGGCGAGGCCGAACTCTGCTGGCGCTGCGGGACACCGGTCGAATCACGCACGCTCGACCAGTGGTTCCTGACGATCACCGACTACGCCGACGAGCTGCTCGACGGCATCGACGAACTGGACGAGTGGCCCGACAGCGTGCGCGGGATGCAGCGCAACTGGATCGGCCGTCAGGAGGGGGCCACGGTGGAGTTCGAGGTGCCCGAGTTCGGCGGCATCGAGGTGTTCACGACGCGTCTCGACACGATCTACGGCGCGACCTTCTTCGCGCTCGCACCGGGCCACGAACTCACACAAGAACTGATTGCCGACGATCCTGAGCTCGCGACACAGGTCGAGACGCTCGATCCCGACGCCGACGGCGATGAGAAACGCGGCGTGTTCACCGGCGAGTACGCGATCAACCCCGCGACCGGTGAGGAGATCCCCGTCTACGTCGCCGATTTCGTCCTCTCGGACGTCGGCACGGGCGCGCTGATGGGTGTGCCGGGCCACGACCAGCGCGACCACGAGTTCGCCACCGAGTACGACATCGAGATCGAGCAGGTCGTCGCGCCCGAGGACGGCGAGGTCGACATCGACGAGGCGGCCTACACCGGCGACGGCGTGCTCGTCGACAGCGGCGAGTACGACAGCATGGAGAGTGCAACCGCTCGCGACCGGCTGGTCGACGATCTCGACACGGCCGCCAACCACACCCAGTACCGTCTGCGCGACTGGCTCATCTCCCGTCAGCGCTACTGGGGCACGCCGATCCCGGTCGTCCACTGCGATGAGTGTGGCCCCGTGATGGTGCCCGACGACGAGCTCCCCGTGGAACTCCCCGAGTTCGTCCCGACGCCGACGGGCAACCCCCTCGAAGAGGTCGAGTCGTTCGTCGAGACCGAGTGTCCCGAGTGCGGTGGCCCCGCCGAGCGCGAGACCGACACGATGGACACGTTCATGGACTCGTCGTGGTACTTCCTCAGGTTCACGTCGCCCGACGGCGAGGCCGTCCCCTTCGACACCGAGCGCGCGAACGACTGGATGCCCGTCGACGAGTACGTCGGCGGCATCGAGCACGCGATCATGCATCTGCTCTACTCGCGGTTCGTGACCCGAGCCATCGGCGACATGGGGCTGCTCGACGTCCGCGAACCGTTCGAGCACTACCTCCCGCAGGGGATGGTCCAGCTCGACGGGACGGCGATGTCGTCGAGCAAGGGCAACGTCGTCTCGCCGGTCGAGATCATGGACGAGTACGGTGCCGACACGGCCCGGCTGTTCATGATGGGCGCGGCCCGGCCGAGCAAGGACTTCGACTGGACCGAGCGCGGCGTCCGGTCGAGCAACGAGTTCATCGAGCGCCTGCTCGGGATGGTCGAGGCGTTCGCCGCCGACGAGACCGCGACCGCCGACGCCGGCGAGCGCCCGATCGACGAGTACGTCGCCCGCGAGATCGACGCGACGATCGACGAGGCGAGCGCCGGCTACGAGAACTTCCGGTTCAACGACGCACTGCGTGAGGCGCGCGGGCTGGTCTCGCTGCTTCGGCGCTACCGCGAGCAGGCGACGCCCGACGAGCACACCTTCGAGCGCGGCCTGCACACGGCGGTGCGGCTGTTCGCACCCGTCACGCCCCACGTCACCGAGGAGTGCTGGACGGCGCTCGGCGAGGACGACTTCGTCGCCGAGGCCGACTGGCCCGAGGCGGCACACGATGCCGACCACGAGGCCGAGCGCCAGCTCGTCGCAAACACCCGCGAGGACGTCCGCCACATCCTCGACGTGGCGAACATCGAGGAGCCGGCGGCGATCGAAGTCGTCGTCGCGCCCGAATGGAAACACCGCGCGCTCGCCATCGCCATCGCGAGCGACGAGGACGTGGTCGGCAGCGTGATGGCCGACGAGGAGCTCCGCGAGCGCGGCGAGGCGGCCGCCGACTACGCGAAAGATCTCGCCGAGCGCCACCAATCGCTGACCGAAGCGCTCGCACCCGCCGCGGAGTTCGCCGCGCTCGAACGCGCCGCGTGGCTGTTCGAGCGCGAGTTCGACGCTGAGATCCGCCTCGAACGCGCGAGCGACGCGCCCGACGACGTCGCCCGGGGGGCGACGCCCGGTCGGCCCGCCATCGAGATCCACGAGGGCTGACCTGGGTCGAAACCCATACGAGCTGCTCGGCCGGAGCTCCGCCGATGGGTTCGTTCGCCACCGCCGTCCAGTCGCGCCTCCGCGAGCGCCTCGCCGTTCTCCGTCCTGGATTCGACTGGAAAACCGAACACCACGTCGCTACCACGCCGGTCGATGTCGCGGGTCGTGCCGACGATCACGTGGCCCTCGTCGAGTTGGAGTGGCGACGGGCTGACCCGGCGAACAACACCGCGAAACTGTTCCGCCATCTCGACGAGGAGACGCTCGCCGCCGACGCAGTCGACGTGTTTCAGCTCTTCACGGGCTACTACGATCTCACGAGCGGCGGGGTCTCCTCGAAACGACTGAACGCCGAGTTCGTCGGACGGATCGGCACACAGGCGCTCGATTCGTTTCGCTATCGCACCGTCGATTTCGTCCTCGATCCGCCGAAACGCGGCGGCGATCGGCCCGACGACTGGGAAGCAGCGACCGACGCGACCGCTCGGGAGATCGCTGACTATCTCTGAATCGGCCGCGGTCGGTGTGGTGGGTGGGGTGGCGAGGGGCTATTCGATGTCGATACTGCGCGAGTCCTCGTCAGTCGCGGCCTTCGGCAGCGTGACCGTGAGCACGCCGTTCGTGTAGGTGGCGCTGGCCTCCTCCTCCGCGACCTCCTCGGGGAGCGAGAGCGACCGACTGACCGACTGGCGACGGCGCTCGCGGCGGAGGTAGTTCCCGTCACCCTCCTCGGTGGATTCGTCGCGCTCGGCGCTGATCCGCAGGGTGCGATCGGCCACCGAGAGGTCGATATCCTCGCGCTCGTAGCCCGGGAGATCGGCCGTGACCTCGAAGCTGTCCTCGTGGTCGGCGAGATCGACCGAGAGCGACTGGGTTGCCGGGACGTTCATGTCGTCGAACTGGCCGAACTGGTCGCTCATCTGTTCGAACATCTGCTCGATCTCCTCGAAGGGGTTGCGTCGTGACATTCGCCACGGGCTACGACCGCGAGCATCTTAAATCACACCTCACCCGACCACGTGTTCGACGTCGTAGGAGCCGAGCCGACGCACCCAGCCCTTCGCCGCTATCTCCTCGATGACCGCGATGGCCTCCTGGGTGCGCTCCTCGTAGAGCCCCGCCTCGGCGTCGAAATGGAAGACGTAATCGCCGAGGCGCTCGCCGCTCGGGCGCGATTCGATCCGTGTGAGATTGATGCGTCGGTCGGCGAACGGTTCGAGCAGATCCAGCAGGAGGCCGGGGTAGTCGTCGTTCGGATAGACGATGAGCGAGCTCTTGCCGCCCCCGGTCGAGCGTTCGTCGATCGGCGCGACGACGACGAACCGTGTCGCGTTCGAGGTGCGGTCCTGGATGTTCTCGGCGAGCACTTGGAGCTCGCCGTCGGCCGTGTCCGGGCGGCCGATCGCCGCCACCGTCGACTCCTCGCGGGCGCGCTCGACGCCGCGGGCGGTGCTCGTGACCGATTCGAGCGACACGTCCGGATGTTCCGTGTCGAGATAGCTCCGACACTGCGCGAGCGCCTGTGAGTGGCTCGCCACGACGTCGAACTCTTCACTCTGAGCGAGCAGCGCGTGCCGGATCGGCGTGATGAGCTCGCGGACGACCGCCACCTCGAAGCCGGCGAGCGCGTCGAGGCTCTCGGTGACGGAGCCCTCGATGCTGTTCTCGATCGGGACGACGCCCCGATCGGCCGCGCCGGTCGCGACCGCCTCGACGATCCCCGTCACCGACTCGCGGAAGGCGATCTCGTCGCCGACGGCCTGCGCTGCGCGGTGGGAGTACGTGCCGGCCGGCCCGAGCGTGACTGCCTGCATGACCGTGCCTGTCCGTCGGTGGGCAAAAGCCCGTCGCCGTCATCGGCGAGAGAAGGTTACGCGTTGTTCATCCGCAGTACCGTCTCGTTGCCGCAAGCGACACATTCGGTGATGCGATAGGGTTCGCGGGAGAACTCCTGGTTCTCTCGTTTGTCGCTTTCGGTGCGCAGCTCGATCGAGACGCTATGGGGTGTGTCGCGGCCGCAGTCCTCGCAGGCTTCAGTGAGGTCGCTTGCAGATCGGCTTGTTGTTGACATCACCCGTTTCTCCGGGCGAGACCCCCATAAACACCGAATTCCGTTCGTTTCGATTCCCCCGAGTTTCAACGTTTTTCGGGGTGAACGCGAGAAAGAAACCCGCTCCGGCCCGATTTCGACGAACCGTTTTCGCTGCGTGAACGGTGAAACAGTCGAAAACGGCCAAAAAACTTATTACAGCTGAGTTTCGGCCGCGATACGAGCGGTTAAACCGATCCCTCGAATACGGCGTACATGGACGAGCTGTTCGCACCGTGGCGCATCGACTGGGTCGAGCGCGACGGCGACGCCGATGGCTGTCCGTTCTGCGTGCTCCCCGATCGCGACGCCGACCGCGACTCGCGGATCGTCGCCCGGAGTGAACACGCCTTCTGCCTGCTGAACAACGCCCCCTACAACCCGGGTCACGCGATGGTGATCCCCTACCGACACACCGGCGTCTACGGCGAGCTCACGGAGGCGGAACTGCTCGACCTGTCGCGGCTCACCCAGCGGACGCTGCGGGCGATCGAGGCGGGACTCGGCCCCGACGGCGCGAACACCGGGATGAACCTCGGCGATTCGGCCGGCGGCTCGATCGACGATCACCTGCACCGACACGTGGTGCCGCGCTGGAACGGTGACACCAACTTCATGCCGGTCATCGACGAGACGCAGGTCATCGTCGAGGCGATCGACGACACCTACGACCATCTCCATGCGGCCTTCGCCGATCAGGAGGGCATCCGTGTCGACGACCCCGACGATGCGGTCCACATCGTGTAGGCCGAAGCGTCTTTGCGCGCGCTCGTCAATCGTCCAGTGATGAGTCGTGCGGGCGCGATTCGGCGGATCGGCCTCGTCGTTCTCGCGGCGAACGTCGTTCTCGCCGCCGCGAAGGGCTGGGTCTGGCTCGAAACCGGGAGCCTCGCGGTCGGCTCGGAGGCCGCCAACAGTTTCGTCGATGCCGTCTACTCGTCCGTCGTTCTCGGCGGGCTCTATCTCACGACCCGGCCGCCCGACAGCGAGCATCCACACGGCCACGAGCGCATCGAGCCGTTCGTCGCGCTCGCCATCGCGCTCGGCATCTTCCTGACCGGTGGCACGGTGCTCTGGCAGTCGGTGACGGCGATCTTCTCCGGTACCGTGACCGCTACCGAGAGTCCGATCGCCATCGCGGTGCTCGCCGGCGCGGCGATCGCGAAGGCCGGTCTCTACCGCTACTCCCTGTCGGCCAGTCGTACTCACGACTCGCCGGCGCTCGCGGCGACCGCGCTCGACAACCGCAACGACGTGCTCACCGCTGGCGCGGCGCTCGTCGGCGTACTCGGCGCGCGCTTTGGGGTTCCGCTGCTCGACCCGCTCGCGGCGGCGCTCGTCTCCATCGGGATCCTCTACACCGGGATCGAGGTCGTCCGCGACAACGTGCCCTACCTGGTCGGTGGCGCACCCTCCGAAGCCCTCCAGCGGCGCATCCTCCGGCGCGCGCTCGCCCATCCCGACGTCGAGGGTGCCCACGATGTCATCGCCCACTACGTGGGCCCGGAGATCGACGTGAGCATCCACATCGAGGTCGAGGGGGATCGCACACTCAGGGAGGCCCACGACATCGAGAGCGCGATCGTCGCGTCGATCCAGGCGCTCGACCCCGTCGACGACGTGTTCGTCCACATCGACCCGAAGGAACTCGGCGAGTGGAAACGGGACCCGGACGCCGACAGACTGGTTCGCGGGACCGACGAACGGCCGGACGACGAATCGAACGTCGATCGCGGCCCTGGATAATCACTTTTTCCGAACCTGATCCACATGCCGCGGTCGGCGCGCGCTCGCGCTCGTGTGCGAGCAATAGCGAGCACCGAGCGCGAACACTGCGCGAGGGATGAGCACCACAGCGAGCGAAGCGAGTGAGGAGCGCAATCGGTTGGGGAGGTATGTGGGCGGTGCGGGGGCGGTAGCGGTCTCTCATTGTTGTCAGGAATCGTCGTCGAACCGATTGCCGTCAGACCGACTACTGTCGTCGAATCGGTTGCTATCGAATCAAACTCACGAAAATCGCCACTCCCCGGAAACCAGCGAAACGTTTCGTCTCCAAAATCACCCTAGACAGGTTTGCCGAAGGCGTACACGGTGTTCTGGCCCGTGATCTCGACGTCGACGAGATCGCCGGGTTCGACGCCGTAGCCGGGTGCATCCTGGATGATGACTTGGCGATAGGCCTCGTCGTAGCACTTCACCGAGTCCCCGGTGCCGTGTTCGACGACCATTACCTCGTGGCGCTCGCCGACCATCGACTCGTAGGCATCGCCCACGACGTCCATCTTCAGGTCGCTCATCGCCTTCGAGCGCTCCTTTTTGAGTGTGCCACCGAGCCCCTTCATCTCGGCGGCGTCGGTGCCGGGGCGCTTCGAGAAGCGGGTGACGTTGATCCGCTCGGGGGTCGTCTCGCGGAGCAGGGCCATCGACTGTTCGTGGTCGGCGTCGGTTTCCGAAGGAAAGCCGACGATGAAGTCCGTTGCGAGCGTCCAGTGGTCGAGTCGGTCGTCGAAGGTTGCGACGACATCGCGGAACTCGCTGACCTGGTGCTGACGGCGCATATCGCCCAGCACGTCGTTGCTGCCCGATTGGACGGGTGCGTGGAGGAAGTTGTAGAGCTTCTCCTCCTCGGCGAAGACGTCCGCGAGCTTTTCGCGGATGCCGTGGACGCCCTTCGGGTTGGCCATGCCCACGCGCACCCGAAAGTCGCCGTCGATGGCGCAGATGCGTTCGAGCAGCTCGTGGAGTTTGCGCTCGCCGGTGTCCCAGCCATATACTCCTGTATCCTGGCCCGTGACGCGGATCTCCTTCGCGCCGGCGTGGACGAGCGCGCGGGCCTTCCGGACGTTCTCCTCGATCGGCGGCGAGTCGATCTTGCCGGTGGCGTGTTTGGTGATGCAGTACGAACAGTTGCTCATGCAGCCGCGCGCGATGGGGAGGATTCCCACGACGCCGTCGAGCACCGGTTCGGCGTCGGGCGTCGGCCGCGGGCATTCGCCGTTGCGGACGACCTCGGGGACTTCGTCCCAGCCACAGACCGTCGCGTCGAGATCGGCGAACTGTTCGCCCTGTGCGAGCGCCATGCAGCCGGTGACGACGACATCGGCGGTTGCCTCGTCGAGCTCCTCGGCCCGGCGGCGCATGTTCGTCTCGGTTTTTTCGACCACGGTGCACGTGTTGAGGATGGCCACGTCGGCGTTCGCAGGACCGTCGACGGGGTGATGGCCGCCGTCGCGGAGCCGCCGCTCGATGGTGCGGCTCTCGCCACGGTTCGCGGTGCAGCCGTAGGTCTCGATGTGATAGCTGGCCATCCGCTTACGACTGCTCCGGCGCGCGCGGCCAAAAACGCGACGGCTCATCCTTCCGCTCGTTCGATCGGGCGACTATGACTGTGCGGCGAGATAGACGATCGCCGATTCGTGGAGCGCGGGATGTGGCAGTGCGTGCGGCCGCGCGTCGCGGACGATGTCGAGTGCGTCGTCGAACCCTCGTTGCTCCTCGGTGGCGAGCGTCGTCGCAATAAGCGTGCTACTCCGTGAAATTCCGGCGTTGCAGTGAATCAGTAGCGGGCCGTTCCGCCGAAAGAGCATCCGGGCGATGTCGACAGCCGCCTCGAAGGTGGGCCAGTCGTTGCCCGGCCCGTCGTCGAGTGGGTGATGGTGGGTCGTCAGCGGTCGTTCGTCCGTGGTGGCCGACAGCACGTATCGAAATCGATGGTCGTGAAAATCCCCGTCGGCCGCGAGTCCGTTTCCGAGATACAGTTCCCGGTCGCCGATACGGCGGACGACCGGTTCGTCTGCCACGTATCCGAACGGTCGAACGAGCGGCTCGGACCGTTCTCGTTCCCGATTGCAGGTGGCCTTCGTCCTCTCCGACTCGTTCGGTTCCACGGCCGTCACGAGCCTCCCCTTGCTGATAAACGACCGGCCCTCGTCCGGGCCCCGCGTTTATCACGAACCGTCCCATTGCCTCGTCATGATCCGCACCGGTCACCGGGTGAACGATGAAACGGGATGAGCCGGCGGCCGACTGGACGACCGAGAGCCGTCTGGAGGAGGCGTTCAGCCTGCTGGCCAACGAGACGCGCGTCAAGATCTTGTTCGCGCTCTACGAGGCATCCGACCGACTGGTCCCGTTCTCGGCGCTCAACGAGCATGTCGGTCTCTCGGATAGCGGCCAGTTCAACTACCACCTGAAACAGCTCACCGGGACGTTCATCTATCGGGACGAGGAGGGCTACGGACTGCTGTTCAGCGGGATGGCGGTCTGTCGGTCGATGCTCGCGGCGCTCGACGCCGACCGGCACAGCGTCGCCCCGTTCGCGCTCGACAGCGACTGCTACAACTGCGGGGCGACCCTCGTCGCCGAGTACGATCACGAGTACGTCGTCATCCGCTGTCCGAACTGCGGGATCTCGTTTCACGATTTCCCGTTCCCGCCGGGCACGCTCGCCGGCCGGGATCGCGAGGAGCTGCTCTCGATCTACGACGGCTGGATGCGCTCACAGACCGCCCTCGCCGTCGATGGGCTCTGCATGTGGTGTTTCGGCCGTCGGCACCCTGAACTCCGTGCCGGCGAGACGCCGTCGGACCCCGAAGTGGAAATCGTCCACACCTGCGAGCGCTGTAGCGCCGACATGACGACCACGGTCGGCGAGACCTTCCAGAACCACCCCGCCGTGATCGCCTTCCTCTACGATCACGGCATCGACATCTCTGAAACCCCCTCGTGGGAGCTCCCTTTCCTCTGGAGCGACGAGTTCCTGACCGTCGAGGAAACCGATCCCTGGCGAGTCTCCCTCCGGATTCCGGTCGACGACGCCGTGCTCGTCCTCACGATCGACGGCGAGGCGAACGTTCTCGACGCGACGCGCGAGTGAATGGATCGCATTTTCCCGATCGACTACCGAAGCGCAGTTCAGTTGCCGACGTTACAGAAATGTTTTTCAGCCAACACTTATCGCGACGGGTCGTCTACGGATGAACGAGAATGAGTTACGACGGCGCTGGCGATACTGGACGAGGGGTACTGCACAGGAACGGGCGCGTCGGTGCGCGCGCACGACGGCGACGAACGGCCGAGCGGACCACGGGGCTCGCGGTAGCGGTGCTCGCGATCCTGACGCTCGGCTTTGCGGCCCTCTGGTTCGCAGTTTCGCTGCCGGCGCTGGCGTGGCTGTTCGCCGCGTCGGCCGTCGGCTTCGGGGCGCTCGTGGCCGCGCCGTGGCTCGTCGTCACCGGCGTCGTCCGCCTGCTGGAGCGCGCCCAGTAGACTCACTCGCCGGTCTCGAACCCTTCGACGAGCGCGACGCCGCTCGACGCGCCGATGCGCTCGGCCCCTGCCGACAACATCTCCTTCGCTTTCTCGTAGCTGCCGATACCACCGCTCGCCTTCACCGGTAGGAACTCGCTCATGAGTTCGACGTCCGCGACCGTCGCACCGCCCTCGAACCCGGTCGCGGTCTTCACGAAGTCGGCGTCCGCATCGACCGCACACTCACAGGCACGGCGTTTTTCGGGATCGTCCAGGAGCGGTGCTTCGATAATCACCTTCACTGGGATCGGGACGGCAGCCACCACGTCGGCGAGCTCGTCGGTGACGCGCTCGTTCTGGCCGGCACGGAGCCGCCCGACGTTGATGACGACGTCGAGTTCGTCGGCCCCGGCCTCCCAGGCGGCGACGGCCTCCTCGCGTTTGATCGCAGGGGCGTGCTGTCCGTGCGGGAAGCCGACGACGGTGGCGACGGTCACGTCCCGCCCGTCGGCTTCGTCGAGATAACAGGGTGGAATGCAGACGTTCATCCCGAATTCGGCGGCCTCGTCGAGCACTCGCTCGACGTCGGTCGGTGTCGTTTCGGGGCCCAAAACCGTGTGATCGATGCTCGCGGCGAAGGCGTCGCGGTCCATGCCGATCACGGGAGCGCACGGGGGATAAATCCGCCCCCGGCGATCGGAACGCTTTCGCCCCGGCCGACCGCCGGTCGGATATGCAGGTGCCCGCGCAGTTGCTCCCCGCCGGCTCGGCACTCCCACCGATCGGCTATCTCCTCGTTCTCGCAGTCGCGTTCGTCGCCGTCGCCGTCTCCCTCCGCCGGATCGGCCCCTGCGTCACCGACCGGGTGGTCGTCGCGTTCGCGCCCTGGATGGTGCTCGGATCGAGCTGCTACGTACTCTATCAGGTCCATGGCGTTCCCCCCGTCCTGCGACCGTTCTTCGGCTCGCCAACGGTCTATCTCTCGGTCGCCACCGTCGCCGGTGCCACCTGGGCCGCCACCGCAGTCGCTGGTCTCCCCGCCGATCGCTGGCGACCACCGTCGGTACCCGGTATCGTCGGCCTCTCCGGAAGCGTCCTCGCCCTCGTCGCCGTCGGGTGGGCGCTGGCCGGCGGCGCGCCCGGATTGACCATCGCGTGGCCCGCGCTGGGAATCGTCGTCGCAGTGATCCTCGCGGCCGCGGTCTGGAGCGGGCTGCGCCGTGCGGTGCCGAAGACTCAGGTGACGGGAGCGGTTGGCGCGCTCGTGGTGTTCGGACACACCCTTGACGGCGTCTCGACGGCCGTCGGACTCGACGTGCTTGGCTTCGGCGAGCGCTCGCCGGTCTCGCGGGCGATCATCGAGTTCGCCGCCGGGCTGCCGACGGCCGAGATCATCGGCGCAGGCTGGCTGTTCATCCTGGTCAAACTCGTGCTCGCGGCGCTGGTCGTCGTCTTCATGAGCGACTACGTCCGCGAGGAACCGGCCGAGGGCTATCTCCTGCTCGGTGCGGTCGCGGCGGTCGGTCTCGGACCGGGCGCGCACAATCTGCTGTTGTTCACCATCGTCACCCCGTAGAGCGACGAGTGCGAACGCCCGATCGCTCCGCATAGGGACGGGAAGCAGTCAGCGGCTACTGTTCGTGTTCCGAGCGCCGAACCACTCGCCGAACTCGTTGGCATCCATCAGATGAACGCCGATGTCCCGCAACTCCTCGCGCCCGCGTTCGTACAGTCCAGAGAGGGCATCCGTGACGACGACCACGCGGAAATCGCGTTCGCTCGCCTCGTAGATGGTGGTTCGCGGGCAGTTCGGGAAGTTACAGCCACAGACGACGACCGTGTCGATATCGGCAGCACGCAACCGCTCCTCCAGTCCTGTGTCGTAGAACGCTCCCCAGCGAGGTTTGTACATGATCGTTTCGTCGTCGCCGATCCGCTGGAACTCCCCATCGAGAAGTCGGTCTGTATCGAGCGAGACGTCGCCAACGGGCGTGATCTCGTCGACGAGTTCCGCACCGTCGCTTCCGGGGATCGCCACTCGGTCGCCGTCTTCGATCCCCGCTCGCCGACAGAGATCCGCGTTCGAGCCGTCGGACCGGTAGAGACGAACGACGTGGACGATCGGCGAGCCCTGCTCGCGAAACTGTCGGGTCACGCGTTGCATGGTTCCCGCAGCCTCGTTCGTTCCGGGGATCGTCGCCGAGCCCTCTTCACGCGTGAAATCTCGCTGTGTATCGATCGTCAACAGCGCTGCATGCTCACGGTCCGGCTGGGTGTACTCGTCCATGGTCGTCGATCACGGTGGGGTGTGTTCAACCCATTGGTACGATGCCGGGATCGGTGGTGTCCGTGTGGATCGTCGTTCGTGTCCGAGCCTGTCACCGAGAAAACGACGAACGACCAGTCCCGTGGCGTCGGTGGTGGATATTAGTGGGCCGCTCACCTATAGGTCGGCAATGACCGACACTCAACCGCTGGCGACGGACGTCCCCTTCGACCTCTCGCTCTCGGCGGACGAACTCGACGCCCATCGCGAGCGGATCACCGACTTCATCGACGAGCGTGTCGAGGCCGCGGGCGCGACCGGCGGCGTGCTCGGGATCTCGGGCGGTATCGACAGCACGCTGACAGCCCACCTGGCTGCGGAGGCGCTCGGCACCGATCGACTCCACGGGCTGGTGCTGCCGAGCGAGGTCAACAGCGACGAGAACATGAGCGACGCCGAACGCGTCGCCGAGGATCTCGGTATCGACTACGACGTACTCGCGATCGAACCGATCGTCGAGTCGTTTCTCGGTGCCTTTCCCGACGCAGAGAACGACGAATCGGAGCGAACGGCCGTCGGCAACCTCCGGGTGCGCGTGCGGGCGGTCTGCAACTACTACCTCGCCAACCGGGCAAACCGGCTCGTGCTCGGCACGGGCAATCGCACCGAGGCGCTCGTCGGCTACTTCACGAAATACGGTGATGGCGCGGTCGACTGTCATCCGATCGGCAACCTCTACAAACACCAGGTGCGCCAGCTCGCCCGTCACGTCGGCGTTCCCGACGATCTCGTCGACAAGACACCCACGGCCGGGATGTGGGTCGGTCAGACCGACGAGGAGGAGCTGGGGATCGGCTACGACACGCTCGACGCGATCCTCGCACTGCGGATCGACGGCCCGCTCTCGCGGACGGCGACGGCGCGCGAACTCGGGATCGACGAAGACACCGTCGAGCACGTCGAGGGGTTGGTCGCCCGCAGCGAGCACAAACGCCACACGCCGCCCGCGCCCGCACCGCTCACCCGATTCGATTAGCGATACGCCGCGAGATCCGCGTCCTCGACGAGCTCGGCGAACGCCGCCGCCTCGCGCCGGTCCTGTTTCTCGGGTGGCGCGTCGTCACGGAGTCGTTTCTTGATCGTGGCGAGCGCAGCGGGGTCGTGATCGGCGATCGTCGCGACGACTTCGGCGGGATCGTCGACGATCCTGGAGACCAGTCCCATTCGCAGCGCTTCCTCGGCGTCGATCGTGCGTCCCGAGAGCGCGAGATCGCGTGCGTTGCCCGCGCCGACGACGGCTGGCAGTCGATGCGTGCCACCCCACGCGCCGAACAGGCCGAGCCTGACGCCCGTCTCGGCGAAGCTCGCCTCGGGAGTCGCGACACGGACGTCACAGGCGAGCGCGAGTTCGACTCCACCGCCACGGGCCGCCCCGTCGATGCCCGCGACGATCACCGATTCGCTGCGCTCGATGGCGTTCGCGACGCGCTGGCCGCTGCGGGCGAACTCGTGGGCATCGTCACTGTCGAGTTCGGCGACCGCGCTCAGATCGGCACCGGCGCAGAACGCCGGGCCGGCACCACGGAGGTGAACGACCGGTGTGTCGAGCGACCCGATCGTGACTTCGAGCTCATCGAGTCCGGCGGGCGAGAGTGCGTTGCGTTTGTGGGGTCGATCGAGGGTGACGATCCCGACCGCGCCGTCGATGCTCGTCGTGATCACGAGCGAACGTACGGCCCGTTTCCAAAGGCCTTTGCCCTCCGCGGCCTGACGATTTGTCGATGAAGGAAGCCTCCCACGTCCGGTCTGCAGCTCGGGAGGCCGTCCGCGATATCGACCCCGAGCCGTTCAACGAGGTCGTCACGACCGCCCTCGAAACCGGCTCGATGGCACCGGGGGTGCTGGTCGTGCTCTCGGCCCGTGCGCTCGATTCCTCGATTGCCATCGAAACTGTTGCCGAGCGCGCTGCCGGAACGCAGCTTATCTACGAGGGACTTCGACTGACGCGCCGGCTCGCCGCCGAGGATCCCTGGGAGAGCGACGGGAGCGACGACGCCAACGTGGCGGTGCTCGCCGCCGACGCGCTCGTCGCTCGCGGGTTCTACCTGCTCGCACGGACCGAGGCCGCCGGGAGCGCCGTCGAAACCGTCCGCAACTTCGGCCGCGATCGGACCTGCGATCGCGACGAGCGCCGCCTCGAAGCCGACGTGTTCCGCCTCGCCGCCGTCGCCGGCACCACGGTCGTCGACGGCCACCCCTCGGCGTCCTACCGCGAGTTCGTTGCCGATCTCGCTGACGAAGGGGTGACCGAACTCCCTACCGCCGCGGAGCTCTTCGACACCGCGACGCGCGACGCGCTCTCTCGGCGGGCGAGCGCGCCGTTCGAGTCGGCCGACGCCGGTATGCGCACGTCGGCGACCGACTCGTGAACCGAAACGGATAAAGACGGCTCGGCGGTAGGGAGTGATGTCCGCCTGGGTAGCTTAGCGGTAAAGCGCGTCCTTGGTAAGGACGAGACCCCGGGTTCAAATCCCGGCCTAGGCTTAGGATAAACCGTTTGTAGTGCATCGCGATAACGGTGGAATCGCACCAATTGCGAGTACTGCGGTCGTGACTTCACGCCCGAAGCGTCCGATTCGAGCAATCTGACCATTCCCCGTTGGGCCCGCTCTATCGATAGAGGAATCCGTTACGTTTAGTCTTCGTCCTCCTCTTCCTCGTCGCTCTCCTCGTTATCGTCCTCATCGCCGTCTTCGTCTCTTTCCCCTCCATCACCCTCCCTGTCTTCGCCTTCGTCTTCCTCTTCTTCGCCCTCGTCTTCTTCACCTTCATCTTGATCGATCCCGCCGCTACAGGAGCCATCTTGTATCTCGTCATCCTCATCATCCCCGTCGATCGGTGCTGTTGACCACGGTGTGAAGTCGACTGCTCCCGGGTTTTCCGCGATATCGCTCCCTTCCCCATCGGGGTTGTCTTGCTGGGAATCGGCGTCACTGGCGTCGTAGGGGCCCGACGAACTTCCCCAGTAGTTGCACGTCGCATCGAGCGTGGAAGCGGTGTTGTTCCCGAAGCCGATCCTCGAAACGAGGTTGTTGGCTGTAACCGTCAGATCGGAGATCGATCCGTCGGCCACGAATGCTGCTCCCAACCCGTCGTCCGAGGTTACGTCTCGAACGTCGTTCCTTCTGACCGTAACGTTCGACCCGCCATCGACGTTGATCCCCGTTGCGAAGTCGATCCCGTCGGGATCGTCCGCCGACACGTCTCTGACGCTGTTTCCTTCGATTCGAACGTCGGTGGCGTCCTGCGTGAGGATGCCGATGCTGGCGTACTCGCTTGTGAGATCCTTGATCTCGTTGTTGGTGATCACAACGTTGGTCGATTCACTACCGTTATTGTCGATGAAGATCCCGTTTGTCGATGGGTTGAACGGCCCCTCTCCGGCTTGTTGTAGGCTCTCGACGGTGTTGCCGTCGAACACGAGGTCCTCGTTGTTCCCGCCGGCAAGGATTCCTGTGACACCGAGCCTTCCGGTCGGGCCAACGTCCGAAACGAGAGTGTTCGAAACCGTGGCACCGGACACGCCTCGTTCGACTTTCACACCGATCAAACGGTCGGGATTGTGGACCGAGATGCCATCGAACGTCACGCCATCGGCATCGATGGAAATCGTCGCACTGCTTGCTCCTTCCTGCCCGATGACATCGACCTCCTCCCGGTCTTCGGTCGACGTGATGGTCAGATTCGGTGTATCGATCCCGACGCTCTCTCTGTAGGTGCCGGGGGCGACACAGATCGTCTCACCCGGCCCTGCTGCGTTCTCGGCCGCTTGTATCGATCGGTAATCGGCGTTCTCCCTGTCCTCTTCATCCTCACCGTCTTCTCCTTCGTCCCCACCGCCGTCGTCGTTGACGTAGATGTCACAGTCGTCCTCTGTTTCACCGGCCACAGCGCCCGAGCTTACCGTGAAACCGCCCGCGGCAACTCCCATCGCGGCTATTCCCCTCAGCACCGTCCGTCGGTTGAGGTCCCCCTCCCCCTGTGTATAGCCATTGTTTACCATACACATGGACTCACTCTCAGGCTATCTCTTAGTAGTACCGGAAACTGTGTCACATCGTCCATCTACGACGTATCTCCGTACCCAGTTCCGTTGCATTGGGTGGGTTTGTCACTCCTCTCCTATCCCATTCCCCGCATCCCGATTCCTGAAAATCCACTCCCATTGAACGGATAAACCTCACCGGGAACATCTGCGGGGTTGTTGCAGCCGTGTGGGAATCGGCGCTCCGATTGATGACGATAGACGGTGAAGGATTACCTGTAAGGAGCTACCAACGATGTTCCCGATCTCACGACGACGGCTGCTGGGGGCGCTCGGCATCGGCGGTGCAGCCTCCGTCGCCGGCTGTACGACCGGTCTCCAAACGGAGGCGGTCGGCCAGCCCTCGACGACGCTCCAGCAGGCACAGAAGAAGTCGATGGAACGGGTGGCGGCCGATCCGACCGATATTCCGGCACCCATCGACCGCACCGAGCCGAAACACCACGAGATCACGCTGGAAGCGAAGGAGGTCACCGCCGAGATCGAGGACGGCGTGACGTTCAACTTCATGACCTTCGACGGGCAGGTTCCGGGGCCGATGATCCGCCTTCGTGAGGGCGATACGGTGTCGTTCACGATGGAGAACCTCCCCGAGAACAAGCGCGAGCACAACGTCGACATGCACGCCATCTACGGCACCGGTGGCGGGAGCGTTGCCACGACCGCCGAACCGGGCACCGCCAACGGCATGCGATTCGAGGCCACGTATCCAGGTGCGTACATCTACCACTGTGCGGTCCCGAACATGGACCAGCACATCTCGACGGGCATGTTCGGGATGGTGCTCGTCGAGCCCAAAGCGGGCATGCCCCCGGTCGATCGCGAGTTCTATCTCGGCCAGCACGAGGTCTACACGGACAAAGCAGTCGGTGAGCAGGGCCACCACGGCTTCGACGCGGATGCAATGTCGAACGAGGCACCGACGTACGTCCTGTTCAACGGCGAGAAATACCCGTTCACACCCGATCGATACGGAACGATGAGTGCCGAAACCGGCGAGACCGTTCGGGTGTTTCTCGTGACGGGCGGGCCGAACGTCTCCTCGAACTTCCATCCGATCGGCAACGTCTGGACGCGGGCGTGGCGCGACGGCGCGCTCGCCAGCCAGCCGGAGAGATACGTCCAGACGATGAAAGTGCCACCGGGAAGCTGCATGGTCGGCGAGATGGATCTGCCGGTGCCCTCGCGCATCAAACTCGTCGATCACGCGCTCACGCGGGTGACGCGGCGAGGACTCCTCGCCGAGATCGACGTGACCGGGCCCGAGCGACCGGAGGTGTTCGATCCCGCGCTGAACAAAGCGAAAGGAACGGACGAGGAAGGGCCGCAGTACTGACTCTGGAGCGAACGATGACATCATCCACACTAACGAGTCGGCGAGCGTTCCTCGGTGCTCTCGCAGGGACGGCCATCGGCGTCGGGGCGCTCGCCGACCCAGCTGCCGCACAGGCTGGTGGTCTCGGATCGTGGTTCGAGGGCGTCTCGAACGCCACCGAGATCGCCGATCAGCGTGGCCAGTCGACGGTCGAGATCACCGTCGGCGCGACGGGCAACGGCGGCAACTTCGCGTTCGGTCCCGCCGCGGTGCGGATCGACGCCGGAGCCACCGTCGTCTGGCAATGGAACGGGGAGGGCGGAAGTCACAACGTCGTCGCCGAGGCGAGCGAGTTCGAGAGCGAGATGCAGAGCGATCAGAGGGCCACGTTCGAACACGCCTTCGATGGATCGGGCGTGTATCGGTACTACTGCGCGCCCCACGAGGCGATGGGGATGAAGGGGGCTGTCGTCGTCGGTGACGCCACCGCATCGCTCGATGGGAGTGCTGGAGCGGGGAGCGACGGCGGCACAGCCAACGCCTCCGCAACCGGGGCCGGCGATACACCCCGATCGTTCGATGGCTGGCTCTCGAACACGGGCAACTACGAGGGGATCGTCGATCGGACCGGGGCCGATGAAGTGAGCGTGAAACTCGGTGCGGCGGGCAACGGTGGCCCGTACGCGTTCGACCCGCCCGCGATCCACGTCGATCCCGGGACGACCGTCGTCTGGGAGTGGGTCACGGACACGGGCCCGCACGATATCGTCGACGCGGACGAGCGATATCGCAGCGAGAAGGTGGCGACGGCGGGCCATCAGTTCGCGATGACGTTCGATGGCGACGGCCTCAGCAAATACGAGTGCATCTCACACAGTGACAAGGGGATGCGCGGTGCGATCGTCGTCGGACGGGGTGTCGTGCCCGGACTCGGTCCGAAGGGACTCGCGGTAGCGGCCAGTGGTGCTGCCGTTCTCGGCGGAGCGCTGCACCGTGGTGTCAAGCTCCACAACGAAACGACGACCGGTCCGTGGAGCAGCGAGGAACCGCCCTGATCGGGGGTGGGGTGGAGGGTATGTTTTCCGTCGATACCGCCTCTCCGAAGCGACGGGTGTGGCGCTGCGATGCCGGCTCCGATGTTCGTGGCTGCTGCATTGGGACCGACACGAACGACTGCAAGCCATCCAACCTCGGCTCTTCGCGTCGGATGAGCCATCTCATCCCGTTTCCGGATATCGATATATTTTACTGATAGAATGACCATCTCCGGGATATGTATGATCTGACTGGCTTCCAGCGCGACCTGCTGTACGTAGCTGCCAGCGAGGACGAACCGAACGGACTCGAACTCAAGGACGAGCTCGAAGACTATTACGAGACGGAGATCCATCACGGGCGGCTCTATCCCAACCTCGACACGCTCGTCGAGAAGGGACTGCTCGAAAAGGGCGAGCTCGACAAACGAACGAACTACTATCGGCTGACCCAGCGTGGTCGTCGAGAGATCGAGGCTCGCCGCGAGTGGGAAGACCAGTACGTGGCTGCTGACGCCTGACCGCTCTCGATTTCTCCAATGCAACCATGACAGGCACTGAGCGTGACACAACGACGAACTCCCCGGCGTGTCCGAACTGTGGGGCGAGCGACCCCAGCGAGCGCGAGACCGAACAGTACGTTCTCGAAGACGGCACCAAGCGCCGGATGACGTACTGTACCGCCTGTGTTCGCGAGAAAGCCGATGGGTCGATCCGCTATACGGTCATCGCCGAGGAGTTCGTTCGGACGGAGCTCGATCGCACGATGCACGACGAGTGATTGGGCGAATCACGCCGACGTCAGTTCCACGAGAAACCAGATAACAACCGAACGGCGCGAACGGTCTCCTCTCGTATCTTCACCTTGTCGCCAGAACCACTTAAAGAACGATCGGTGTCCCTCGACTCATCGATCAGGCCGAGGAGCCGATGGTCAGCTCCGGCAGACTCGGATCGCGGTAGGGGTTGCGTCCGTAGACCGCCTCGTGGAGGTCCTGCTCGTCGAGTTGGTCGATCAGGGTCCGGCGGAGGCGGTTGAGATTTGTCACGTCGAGATCGTGTTGCTCGCAGAGCGCGGTGAACTGCTCGTCGTCGGTGATCGAGTGGAACTGGTCGTAGAGGTCGGCGAGCCGTTCCGGTGGCTGTTCGGCGATCCACTCCTCGTCGTGGAGTCCGAGATGGTGTTCGCGTTCGCGATCGACGACGTGGCGGATCACGACGAGTGCGACCTTCGGGATGGCGCGCTGGCTGCCGAAGGCGGTGAGATCGAGATCGACCATCGTGCCGATGGCGCGGTCGCGCTGCCAGGGCGTCAGCCCGAGGCTGCCACAGAGTGCGTGGGTGAGGCGAAGCTTTTCGAGTCGGTGAGCACGCCGACTGTAGCCTTCCATCGCGGGGTGACGCTCTTCGTGGAGGCGGCGGACGTTCTCACTGAGATCGCCGTCGGGTGAGTCCGCGCGCCCGATACGGGTCGCGCTTGGCGTGACCAGTCCCCAGCGGCGGGTGGTTTCGTCGCGCTGGAGATCGGCACGCGAGACGGTACTGTCGCCGGGACGGCGACTCAACCGACCGATCTCTTCCGCATCGGCGTTGGACGTCGGCCGTGGAGCGGTTCCACCGTTGGGCATGGTTCGGACGGTAGTAGATGCTACGAGTTGAAAGATGCGTCCGTGTGGAACGATCGTCGACCCAGAACACGACGGGTCTCTCTCGTATCTTCACCTTGTCGCCAGAACCACTTAAAGAACGACGCGGATGGCCCGCGTGATCACCATCCGTCGCATCGATGCTGCGATGGAATCGACTGTCCCGTTCGGACTGTGGCCGCTGTGCTCGACGATTGTAGTTATATTTATTACGTTGATGGGGGATCAAACGGTACACTCAGCGATGGCTGCTTCCCAGCTCTCGACGACGAACGATCACGATCACACTGACCGCGCATAACTGACATAAACATGAAGAACAAAGGCCATTTCCGATTCCGGATCGTGGAAAACACGCCTCGACTCGTGGTAGCGGACCCATACTACACACTCATAGCGGTCGGCCAGACGACGGTGGGAATTCTGGCTGGATTCGTGGGTGTGATCGCCCTTCTCGTCGGAGATGGGGTGAACACGGTGGCGCTCGGTGTGGCCGTGATCTGTCTGTTGCTCTATATCGCTCTGGAACTGACCGTGGTTCGTGCAGAATCGCTCCGCGGGCGACTCTCACTCCCCGGTGCGGACGTCTCCGAAACGATCTGCCGGCTGCATCACCATTCCTTCCGGCCGGAGGGGACGACGATCGAGGACCGGTTTGGACTGTCCTCCCGTACACACCCACCGCGAATGATCTGGCGATGCAGACGATGTGGCGAGGAGCGATGGCTCGAACCGGGTGTCTCGCCCGACTGACGGGCAGCGAGAACCGTGTCGGTATCACCTGGACGCTTGTGTCCGTCCCGACCCAATCTTCATACCGAATGCGTTGCTGATACTACCATATGGATGATCGGACGTGTGTGGTGACCGGTTCGTCGCGGGGAATTGGCCGCGGTATCGCCGAGTGTTTCGGCAAGCAGGGAGCGAACGTGGTGGTCAACTACCGACGGTCGGAATCGGCCGCCAACGAGGTCGTCGATCGGATCGAATCGACCGCTGGTCGCGCGATCGCGGTCCAGGCGGACGTCACCGACCGGGAGGAAGTGACGGCGATGCAGGAGGCGACTCAGGAGGCGTTCGGCAGGGCGGACGTGGTGGTCAACAACGCAGGGATCAACCAGGACGTCCTCTTTTCCGAGATGAGCCACGAGCAGTGGGATACCGTCCTTGACATCCATCTCGACGGGGCCTTTCACAGTACGCAGGCGTTCTACGACGACATCGCAGCAGCCGACGAGGGCCGCCTGATCAACATTTCGAGCATCGTCGGCAAGGGCGGCAACATGGGGCAGGCCAACTACGCGACGGCGAAAAGCGGGATCTTCGGGTTCACGAAGACGCTGGCGTTGGAGCTGGCGAACGAGGGCTCGACGGCCAACTGCGTCGCACCTGGCTTCATCGCCACCAGCATGCTCGATAGCGTCCCCGACCGGTTGCAAGAGGACATCACGGAGGACACGCCGCTCGGACGGCTCGGTACGGTCGAGGAAGTCGCCGAGGTCGTTGGCTTCCTCGCGAGCGAAAAGTCGTCGTTCATCACCGGCGAGGTGATCGACGTCAACGGCGGCAAGGATCTGTGAGTGGCGATCGAACGGCGGTCACTCTCCCCGCTCCCACGCAGTCGGTCGGGACCGTTTCTCCCGGTCGTCGGCAGGCGCGTCCATCCCCTCGACATCGATCACCAAAACACCGTCACCATCGACGACGTCGTCGATCCGCCCCATGATGGTAAGGTGTGACTGTGGCGTTGGACCGATGGTGACGGTATCGCCGTCCCGAACGTCCCGTACTGGCCCCTGAACCCGAATCTCGGCGAGACAGCGCTCCGGATGGCGGACGCTGACCAGATCGATCTCCTCGACGTTCACGTGCTCGATCCGTTCGTCGTTTCGGCTGAGAGGGACGGCTGCGGCGTCGTCCATCGTCTGCAGATCGAGCACTCCGTACGCGTCCCCGGTCGGCTTGTAGCCTCCCTTGGGGCCCGAAATCCCCCTGACGAGCTGCAGCGCTTTGAGGTTCCGCAGCTGACTGCGAACCGTGGTGGGATCCCGCTCGGCTCTCCCGACCACGGTCCCCATTTTGACCGCGGTGTCACGTTCGTGGTAGCAGTCGATCAGTAGCCGGAGCGTTGCCAGCTGGCCGTCCGTCAGCTCGACTGCCGTCGTATCGTTTGCTATCGAGGACATCTATCAGTTGGAGACCGTTTCGGAACCGGGGACGGATCGCTTCGCCGCCGATGACTCTCGTTTCCCACGTCGATGTATACTGTCGGACGGAACCGGTCGAGAATCCATGCCACGAATGTCCGCTCGCTGCAGTATGCTTCCGAACGCCGATCTTCACGCACTTCGATCCGACGAGAACAGCCGTTCGGGAGCAACACTGACCCCCGAACAGTCGGCCGCCCACAGAAACATGTTTCCACAGCTATCATTCGAGCGTATCATGGCCACCGACGGGCCCGATTCTAGTGACCGATATCTGACAAAACGGAACTTTGCGCGATTTTACAAGTGGCTCACGATCCTTGGAGTTGCGGCTGCTGTAGCGACTGTTGTCGCGGGAGAGATCGTCCCGACCGCGATTACGGGAACGATAATCGGATGCTGGCTCCTCGCGAGCCTGTTCGTGTTCGCCCACTTCGGCATCAAAAACAGCACGCATGGGATCTAGGGGCGTGTTTCATCGCACCCATAATATACCGTGAAAACCTCGTAATCCGGATAGTCCTCCCCCTCGTTCACCGCTCGTGATCGCGACGACCACTCGGGGGGGGGGGAGGGAGGACTGTCCCGGTTTCAGTCGTCGTCCTCGGCGAGAATCCGATCGGGGATCGTTCCGCCGGGAGTCTCGTCGGGGGTTGACGTCTCCCGCAGGACGAACCGCTTACGGATCACGTCGTAGGCGAAGACGATCGTCCCGAGGATCAACAGCATGTCGCCGGGGAATCGCGCCCAGAACAGCAGTTGGACGAGATCGCCGTTGTAGAAGGCCAGCGAGCGCGCGGCGTCGTAGCCCTGCGTGAACGCCGTTTCGAGCTGGAGGAAGCCGATCGGCAGCAGCGAGATGAGCACCATGATGGCGAGACCGGCGTTCCAGAGCCAGAACGCCCACTGGAGCCGGCGCTCGTTCCACCGGTCGGGATCGACGGTGAGCCGGAGCATGTACACCGCCATCCCGAGCGCGAGGAAGCCAAAGGCCCCGAACATCGCCGCGTGGGCGTGGGCCACCGTCATGTAGGTGCCGTGCTCGTAGTAGTTGATCATCGGGAGGTTGATGAAAAAGCCCAGCACGCCAGCGCCGAGGAAGTTCCACGCGCCAGAGGCGATGATGAACATGAAGGGCAATCGATAGGCGAACGATTCGTCGCTCGTCGCGAGCGCGCGATACTGTCCGAGTGCCTCGAAGAGGATGAGTATGAGGGGAATGAGTTCGAGCGTCGAGAAGATCGAGCCGAACGGGATCCAGACGTCGGGCAGGCCGACCCACCAGTAGTGGTGTGAGGCACCGATGACGCCCGAACCCATCACGAACAGCGCCTGGAGCATGACGGCCTTCTCCGCCGAGCGCTTCTCCAGGAGCCCCATCGAGACGAGCGTGATGCCGATGACGGCGACGATGAAGAACTCGAAGGAGCCCTCGACCCACATGTGGACGACCCACCAGCGCCAGAACTCCGTCATCACCATGTTCGTCTGTGGCGTGTAGAGCACGCCGGCGACGAACAGCAGGCCGATCGAACCGCCGGCGTAGATGATCATGTGGGCGAGCCCGTAGCGCGATTCGCGGTCGAGCATGGGCTTGAACCCGCGATAGAGCAGGATCGTCCAGAGGACGAATCCGAGAAGCAAGCCGAACTGCCAGAGCCGCCCGACCTCGACGTACTCCAGCCCTTCGTTGCCGAGGATCCACCAGAGCGGGTTGTCGGTGCCGATAACGCCCTTGAAGCCGAGCCAGACGCCCACGAACCCGCCGACGACCACGACGACGAGCGCGCCCAGCAGCACGTTGACGAGCGTGCGCTGGTGATCGGGTTCGTGGCCGGTGAGCAGGCCTGGCAAGAAGAGGCCGGCACCGATCCAGAGCGTGGCGACCCAGAGGATGGCGAGGTCGAGGTGGTAGGTCTTCGAGATGGCGAAGGGGAGCCACTGGAGGATGTCGATCCCGAGGAGGTCGCCGAGCCCGAAGAAGCCGTCGCGTTCGACGTAGTAGTGGGCGAGCAGCGCGCCGAAGAGCACCTGCACGACGAACAGCAACGCGGCGATGGGGATATATCGCGTCGCGGCGCGCTGGCTCGGCAGGAGATCGACCTCGCGCGGGTCGGGGATATCGATGCCGGCGATCTCGGGTTCGGCGAGTTCGATCGAGTGGTAGAGCCAGACGCCGATGCCCGCGCCCGCGATGAGCAGGACCATCGCGACGGCGCTCCAGACGACCGTCGGGCCGGCAGGTACGTTGCCCGCGACGGGGTTGTACGGCCAGTTGTTCGTGTAGGAGTAGTCCGCACCGGGCCGGTCGGTGTGGGAGACCCACGCGGTCCAGAGCGCGAAGTCGGCGAACCGCCGTGCGTCCTCCGGGTTTTCGATCATCCCGGCCGGCACGCCGCGCTCGCGCGCACCGTTCGCGTAGCGGTCGACGTACTCCTCGCGGACCTGCCGGTGGGCGAACAGTTCGGCGGCGGAGTATTCGACCGGGCCGCCATCGTAGTCCGTGTCGAGTTCGTTCGTCACTCGGCTGTCGATGGCCGCCTGTCGGGCGTCAGGCAGGGAGCGGTAGGACCGTCCGCGGCGCTCGTTCGCGTAGTATTCCTGCATATACTGAGTTTTGAGATCGAGCGCATCGGCGGTGAAGTCCACGCCGAAGTACGCCCCGTTGCCGAGGATCGACCCGTGGTTCATCAGGCCGTTCGACTGGAACGTGGCCTTGCCGGCCTGGATCCGTTCGTCGGTGGCGATCGTTTGGCCGTCCGGGCCGACCACCTCCTGTGGGATTGGCGGGGCGTTCTGATACGAGTAGAGCGCGCCAGCGCCCATGACGACGAGGTTGGCCACGAACACCACGACGAGGATCTTCGCGAGCGTCTTTCGGGTGACGTCCATGCTACGCCGATATTTCGATGGCCACTTCAATATGAGCCGGGACGATTCTCATTCGCCGATATCTCCCGAACACGTTCGCCAGCAGCAAGCTCGTGGCATCCGCCACCGATCCGAAACGGCAGAATCGTCGTCCAATCCGCTTCGTTTCCCCTACTCCCCCCCCCCTCCTCTTCTCCTCTCCCCTCATCCGCGAGTTCGCACTCAGTCGACGTAGAGCGAATACAGGATGATCGCGAACCCGCCCGCGGTGAACGCGCTCTCGACGAGGAGCGCGTGGCTCTGGTCGACCGGCACGATCTGATCGACGATGCCGGCCACGAACGCGCCGAGCGTGATCACGGCGAAGCCGATCGTGAGTGCGCGAAGGGCGGGTGATTCGGTTCGCCGGTAGGCCTTGTACGCGAAGTACGTTATCAGCCCGCCCAGCGAGAGACTCAACACCTTGAGAACGGTCACTGCGGTCGCGACGAGTGCGCTCATTTCTTTCGTACCTCCGCCCAGAGCTCCGAGAGCTGTTTCTCCGGCGTCTGCTCGGGCTGTTCGATCGTCAGTTCCAGCGATCGGTCCTCTTCGAGATCGATATGTATCGCCTCGAAATCGAGTGCGTACCGTGCCGTGTGCCGACCGCTGGCTCTGACCTCGGTTTGCTCTTCGATCAACGAGGCGTCGGCGAGCCGTTCGAGCTTCCGGTAGGTCGTCGAGAGCGGCACGTCACAGTCCTTCGAGAGCTCCTTGGCGGTCATCGGCTCCTCCATCCGCTTGATGATGGTGCGGCATTCGGGGTCGTCGAGGGCATCGAAGACGACCTGTAGCTGTGGATGGTCGGCGGCGAACGGATCACGCCCCATCTTTGTCCCCCATCTGGATATCGTCTCGTGTTCGATCGGTCGATCGGTCACGGGCGGTTTGAACGTGCTCATTCGTCGTGGGTAGCGGTGCTCTCACGCCGACGGCTGCTCGCCACCGTCGGTGGACGCGTGGCCATCCCATCTCATGGTCGCTCCGCCGGCGTCGAATCGGGGAGGTTCTCGACGAACTGCTTGATGATCTTCTCCTCGGCCCGATGGAGCGTTTCGCTGCACGTCGATTTCGCCAAATCCGATTCCGCAGCGAGATCGGTCAGCGAGCAGCGTCGCGGCGTATCGTAGTAGCCCTCTTCGATGGCCGCGCGGACGAGTTCGAGCTGCGTGTCGGTGAGGAGCTGTGTCGGCTCGATGTGGCGGTGGATCTCGTTGACGGTGAACGGGATCCCGAACTGTTCGAACTGCGTACCGAGCTCCGAGAGCCGTCGCTGCGGTGCGGTGACTTCCCAGATGGCTTCCCCCTCCTCGATGGTGAACGGCATCTCCAGCGGGACGCCCGAATCCTGGATCGGGAACAGCAACAGCGGCGTCGTCGTCTCGAACTGGATCAGTGCCTCGTCGCTCTGCTGGCGGAGGATATCGAGTTCGACGACGGATTCGCTCGCCGCGATGTCGTCCAGGATCGAGGGGAGGTTCTCGCTCGTGATCTCGGCGAGGCCGACGCCGGCGTCGTCGCCGGCGAGCGCCGCGAGGATGCGAACGGTCGCTGCCGGGTGTGTGCGCGATATCTCCCCGATCCAGATGTGTTCGGGGATCGTGAGCGTGAGATTGGCTCGTGGCATCGTCTCTAGTGGAACGTCTTCGGCCCGGACCCCAATCAGTGTTCCCGAATATGTTCGCCCACGGGACGACGTGCATGGGAACGAACATCATCGGCGGAACGGCTATTCCTATCGGTAGTTGAGAACGTCCATGCCAACCGGACCGACGGCGGACGGCACGCGCGAGCTTGATGTCCGAACGATCGACGGCGAGCCGTTCGGCGAGATCATGACGGCGCTCGACGAACTCGACGGCGGCGAGACGCTCGTGCTCGTCAACAGCTTCGAGCCAGAACCGCTCTACGCCGTTCTCGCACGGCAGGGCTACGCCCACGAGACCGAACGTGCCGGCGACGACGAGTGGCGCGTGTCGATCACGAAGGCCTGACCGAACACCTTCGGGAAAACGATTTGGGGTCTCCAGGGAGTACGAGCAAGCGCATGTCCGACCAACTCGATCTCCGTGGTATCCCAGCCCCGAAACGCCATCCGAAAGTCCACGACGCGTTCGGCAATCTGGAGAGCGGCGAGGCGCTGACGCTGGTCAACGACCACGATCCGAAACCGCTATTTTACGAGATGCAGGCCGAAATCTCCGACTTCGACGCCGAGGGCTACGAAGTCGAGGAGCGTGGCGAAAACGAGTTCGTCGCGACGCTGCCGAAGAAGTAGCTACTCCGGCGCAGCCCGTTTTCAGCATCTGCGCGTCGGAGCAGTCACGACCGATTCAGGGGTCCACCATCCAGATGACGGTGACGACGCCGGGGTCCGCCTCGATCGTCTCGTACTCGTAGCCACGATCGGTGAGTCTCGGGTACAGATGCTGTGGAACACGGTCGTTCACCTGCACTAACACGGTTTCGTCGTCCATTGTGACGAGCCGTTCGAGGGTGTTCTGGAGCGGCTGTGGCGGCGGGAGATCACGGGCGTCCATCGTCTCCCTCGCTCGGTCCGTCGGCGCTTCGGTATCGGTCACGTACTCGTCCACGGCGGGCATGAGTGAATCGACGGACCGGATACCCTCGAACAGTTCCCCGAAGATGTTCACGCAGTCGTTGTCAGGCCTGATCGCCTCGAAGATCGCGTTCTCCGCTGCCGATACGCCGAACACGTTCGGGAGTTTGCTTTCCCGTTCCGGAGCCCAAGACAGGATATGGCGAGCGTGTCCCACAACGATGCCGAACCGATCACCGACCGCCTGCACGACAACTCCTGGTCGGCGAACCTCGAAAAACCGCGCCACGCCGACGACAGGGAGCTAGTCATCGAGCAGGCGCTCGACGCGATCGAACACACGGTCCCGGGTAACCACGTCAACCTCGTCACGCATGGCGATCACGGCCATCCGCGTGAGTACCTCTTCGACGCGCTCGCCGACGAATACGGCGACGAGATCGAGTGGAGCTACGTCGAACAGTGTGGCTGTGGCGGCCACGTCACCCGCGTCCACGTCTGATCGATGGCGACCGATCCACGAGAGATCGACACCAGCCAGCGCCCGTTCGTCCTCATCTGGGAGGTCACACAGGCGTGTGCCCTCGCCTGCAAACACTGTCGGGCGAACGCGCAGCCCCAGCGACATCCGGACGAACTCACGACGGCCGAGGGTAAGCAGTTGCTGGACGACATCCGTATTTTCGGCGACGGACAGCTCGTCGTGCTGTCCGGTGGCGATCCGCTGGCTCGCGACGACACCGTCGAGCTCGTCGACTACGGGACGGACAACGGGCTTCGGATGACGCTCACGCCGAGCGGCACGACGTCGCTCACCGCCGATCGAATCCAGGCGCTGGCCGATGCGGGCCTACGCCGGATGGCGCTGAGCATCGATGGCGGTTCGGCCGCGGCTCACGACGAGTTCCGCCAGGAACGGGGCAGTTTCGAGCAAACACTGCGGGCAGCACGCGACGCCCGCGCTGCCGGCGTCCCGATACAGATCAACACCACCGTCTGCGCGGACACCGTCGCCGAACTACCGGCCGTTCGGGATCGCGTTGCGGAGCTCGATGCCGTGCTCTGGTCGGTGTTCTTCCTCGTCCCGGTCGGACGGGGACGCGTTCTCGATCCGATCTCGCCCGACCGTGCGGAACGGGTCATGGAGTGGCTGTGTACCGTCGGCGACGACGCACCGTTCGGAATCAAGACGACCGAGGCACCCCACTACCGACGGGTCGCGATCGAACGCGGCCGCGCCGACCACGCGACCCGGTCGCCGGCCCCGGACGGCATCGGCCGGCGAATGGGGATCACCGCCGGGAACGGGTTCGCGTTCGTCAGCCACACTGGCGAGCTGTACCCCTCGGGCTTCCTGCCGCAGGCGGCGGGGAACGTCAAACACGAGGACGTCGTCGACGTCTATCGCGAGTCGGCATCGTTCCGGCGACTTCGCGATCCCGACGCACTCCGGGGAAAATGTGGCGCATGCGAGTACCGACACGTCTGCGGCGGGAGTCGTTCGCGAGCCTACGCGTACACGGGCGATCCACTGGCGAGCGATCCGCTCTGTGCGTACCTGCCCGACGAGTACGATGGAGCACCGCCCGACCAGCAGTTCACTGCCTGACGAGCGTGATCGATGACCCAGAGCACCGACAACCGTGGTCGTGATCGACGGAATCGCGGTTCGCAGCGATCGGTCGATCCGACTGTATCACGAGAGCGCGCCATCGAGCGGCTGCACGCCCACGCGGACCGGATCGAGCAGCGGGAGCTCCGGACCGCCCTCACGAAACTGGACCAGCACGGAACCCTCACCGATGCCCAACGGGCCGTCATCGTCGACATGGCGGACGCACTCGTCGACGAGCTGCTGGCTCCGCCGACACAGTCGCTTCGAAACGCGTCGTCGACGGATCGCTCCGATGTGCGGACGGCGCTGGAGCTGTTCGATCCGGACACGCTATCGAACGAGTGACGATACCGAGACGATCTCCGGCGTCGAATCCGCGTTTCTCGACGGTATTCTGACCATCGTACCGTCAGATCGGTCGGGGAGTCACACTGTCGGCGCGATTTCGTCCTCCCTGAGATAACACTGCGGGTCGGGGGCGAACGGATCGTCGTGCACGGCAAGCGCCCGGAGTCGTGATGCTCCTCGACAGATATTCTGATATTGACAGTCAGCACACCGTCCTGACAGTCGCTGCTCTCGGTTGCGCAACGCTCTCAGGAGTGGGTTCGACTCGTCGTCCCAGAGAGCGCTGAACGGGCGATCGCGGACGTTGCCGAGGCTGTAATTCTGCCAGAACTGCGTGAGATGGACGTTGCCCTGATAGTCGATGTCGGCGACACGCTCGCCGGTCGGATCGCCCCCGTTTCGGCGGAGGTAGTCGTTTATCCGCTCGGCGTTGGCCTCACTCAAATGCTCGCGCGCGTATTCGACGAGATAGGCGGCATCGGTGTAGTTACCGACGAGCAACGTCTCGATCTCGTCGTCGTGGTCGTGATATCGTCGTGTAAGGTCACACAGCTGCTTCACGGCAGCCCGTTTCTCTTCCGGGGACAGATCGGTGTCGACGATCCCCGCACCGCGACCACCGTAATCGAGATGGTAGAAGCAGAACCGATCGACGCCCTCGTCGTGGAGGAGTGCAACGACAGCGGGGAGATCCGCTGCGTTCCGCTCAGTGATCGTGTATCGGAGCCCGGTCTTGAGGCCGGCGTCGAGACATGCCCTGATCCCACGAACGGCCGCATCGAACGCACCGTCCTGGCCACGGAACGCGTCGTTCCGTTCGGGCAGTCCGTCGACCGAGATGCCCGCGTATTTCAGGCCCGCCTCGCGCAGCTCCCGTGCGATATCAGGGGTGATGAGTGTGCCGTTCGTCGAGAGCACGGGACGGATGCCGCTCGCGTCCGCGTATTCGATCAGTTCGGGCAGATCGTCACGGACGAGCGGTTCGCCACCGGAGAACAACACGACCGGGACGCCGTAGTCGGCGAGATCGTCCAGCACGCGCTTGCCCTCCTCGGTAGTGAGTTCGCCGTCGGCGGTTTCGGTGTCGGCGGCCGCATAACAGTGTGAGCAGGAGAGATTGCACTGTTTGGTGAGGTTCCAGACGACGACCGGCCGTCGTTGTTTGTGGTCGGTGATCTGTGGTTTCGCGGATTCACCGGCAGCGTCGTAGCGGAGGCCGTCACCCTCCGCGTCGAGATCACAGAGGAGTTTGCTGATCGAGATCATGCGCTATGGCCTCGCTCGTCGCGTTCTTTCGCGGGATCGATCGACACGGCCCGTTCGTCGATCGTTGTTCTGGAATATCGCCGCACGTCGGCCGCTGGACAGAGCCACAGATCGGTCGCGTACCGGCCGAACAGCGTCGTTGCCTGTGTCCGAGCAGCCTCGATCGTGGGTGCGGACACGCTCCCGACGTGCTGCAGTGGATCGGTCGTCTCGTTCCGGACGAAAATCTCCCATTCACGATCGACCGCATCACGGGGCTGCTCGCCGACGCGAGACCAGTTCGATTGCTCGGCCATGGTTCCACACGCGAGCCACGATGCAAACGTTCCTTTCCCGATGATGTTCGGCGATCTTGGCGATCTTGGCGATCTTGGCGATCACGGCCGCTCCGCTGGCGGGAGCTGAACCCGTTTCGCGATCGGCTCCTCGATCGGGAGGCGCATCGTGATCTCCGTTGCCAGCCGATCGCTCACGTCGAAGCCGATGTTGTCGTAGACGGTTCTGGCTCGTTCGTTCTCCGCGGCGACGGTCAGTACGAGTGTGCCGTGATCTCCGCCGTTCCATCGCAGGCGGCGTCTGCAGCCCCGGAGCGATCAGCGATAGTGACGCTCATTCACAATGATCGGGATACGCTGTTGCGGACGTCTTCGCATCGGCCATCGATCCCGTTTCACCCCGTCGAAACACTCAACGACCGCGAACGGGTTCGGGACAGCGGTTACCGTTTCCCGGGTTCGACACACGACCATGCCCAGCTTCCCGTCGCCGTTTTCGAAGGCGGATGATAGCCTCTTCGATCGCTATCACGAGTTCGTTCTGGAGAATATACCGGAACCCGGCCCGTTTCTCGACGGTCACGACGTTCTGACCGACGACCGCCACACGGCCTTCCACCGGCTCACGAAACGGCTGTTCGACGAGCGCGGCGTCTACGACATGACGTTCGGCTACAACCTCGCACGGCTCAATCTCGACGATCGCCATCCGGCTGCGGGCTATCGCTACGCCGCGGAGGCCGACGACTCTTCGACGCTCCGTGCGGAGTTCACCCCGACGACACCGTTCTGCCCGCAGAGCCACACGCTCACCATCGGCTCGTTTCGCGCGTGGAACGGCCTGAGCGATCGCCATGAGTACGACCGCGTGCGCGTTCGTGTCCATCCGATGCACCAGCAGAGCACGGCCATCAACGACCGCCTCGACGAACTCGATGCGCGCTATCGAGACACCGGGCGAGTCAACGAAGCGGACGGGAGCGAAACGGCCGGATCGAGCCGTCAGCCGGGATCGGCCGGCGGGGCACAGCCACCGTTCTGAGATCGACGACGAGCGTTCGATCATCCAAGAGGGGGTCGGCCTCCGTGGATCCTGGACGGTGTCCGGTTCGACCTCGCTGCTGGCCATCGGCCGTACTTCCTCCGGACTCAATCGGTTTCTTGCGGGGCGAACACGAGCACGGCGACGCTGTCCTCGATGGCCGTCGGTGCGATCTCGTGATCGCCGCTGAACCGGAGCAGGTCGCCCGCGGTGAGGTGATGGGACTCACCATCGAGTGCGAGATCGAGTTCACCCTCGACGAGATGGCAGACGATGTCGGTGTCCGGATGGCGGTGGGCGGGCAGTTGCTGGTCGGATTCGAGCGTGAGACGGATGGTGCGTGGCGCGTCGTGCTCGAACACCACCGCATGTGGCGCTCCATCCAGTTCGTCGAGGCGTACGCGTTCGGGTTCAGGTTCGGTCATGGACTCAGGCTCGGATTCAGTCGTTGTCATCGATCTTCGTCTTCTCTATCATTGCTCCATTGTCATCGCTTCCACTCCGAACATGATCGGGTGAAGAGGTGGCGGGGGAAAGAGAGGCTGGATCAGCGCTCCTCGGGCCGGGAGTCGACGGCACGTGATTCACGTAACGTGGATGTTGGAACGAGGATACGCCCGAGTCCCTGTGGGCTGTGATCGCGAACGACCAGCAGCATGTTCCCGACGAAGAGTGTGAACCCGACGAGTGCGGCGATACCACCGACGGCGAACACGGCAGCCGGAACGGCGAATCGCTCGCCGACGACGAGCAGTCCGGTACCGACAACGAGCGCGACGAGATCGGCGGTGGCGACGCGTGCGTCGTAGAGATCGTCGATCATGGGCACCGTCTCGTAGCCGAGCCGGTCGCTGTAGCGATGTACCCAGACGATGAACGGGACGACGTGATAGAGCGTGCCGAGCACCACGAATCCGATGACGCCGAACGCGAGCAGGTGGGCGCTCTCGGTGCCGAACAGCGTCGCGCGGGCGAGCGGATCGTCGAACCACGCCGGCGCTGTCACCAACGCCCAGAGCACCATCGCAACGGCCACGACGGCGTACCGCGACAGCATCGGCGTCCACGGGACCTGCGTCTCGAAGAGCCGCCTGACGAGGATCACACCGATGGCGAGGACGCTCGCGACGACGAGCAGCCCACCGATACGGGCGAGCCCCTCGTTCGCCACGAGGCGGCCAGCGGCGAGTGCCAGTACGCCGGTGGGATAGGCGACCTCCTCGAACCGTTTGAGCGGGCGATCGATGCCGTGCAGCGAGGTCTGCGTGAACATCGTTCCCAGCTGATAGAGCGCGCCGAGCACCGTCGCGAGCACCGCGCCGAAGACCGCGAGCGTCGCGTGCGCCATGAGAACCTGCTCACGCGGGAGCGACGACCCGAACAGTGGCTGGGTGAAATCGATCGCCAGCAGCACGCCAAGTATCGTCAGCAGGAGGAACGTTCCGAGCGCGAACGCGAAGTGGCGCTCGGTCACGTCGAACGGACGAGCGCACAGCAGCGTCCGCCCGACGTTGTAGACGAACAGCCAGAAGCCGACGAGCATGACCGATCCGAACAGCGGGAGCCAATCGAGGCTCCCCGCGAGCAGCGCCGTGACGAACCCGACGAGTCCGGGAGTGAGCAGCCACAGCTGCGCGAGCGCGAGTCGGCGCGAGTGGAGTTCGACGCCCGACCAGACCGGCACGAACTGCGTCATCGCGCCCATGATGGTGAGACAGATCCATCCGACGAAAAGCAGATGGAGGTGCGAGAGCCGCGTCAGCCCGACTCCGCCAGCAACCGCGTCCACGAGCCCGAGCAGACCGCCGAGCAGGAGAAAGCAGAAGCCAACGACGAAATGAGCCAGCGGGATCGTCATCGGCGGCTGTCGATCCGTTTCGAGGTCGCCCATGATCGCGCTCATGCGCCCGCCTACGACGGCCAGCCCCCTCGCAGTACCCCCGAACAGGTTCGGCACCTGCGCGATCCGGACACATCGGCGTTTTCTAGCCCCGACGCCGGACTCGTGTCGACGGTTCGCGTCATCGTCGGCTCCGCGGCCCGGTTCCGAGAGTCGTTCGTGAGCGCTGCCCGATCAGATCACGTCCTCGATGTTCGCTCGCACCTGTGCCAACGCTTCGTCGCCCCGCCCGTCGATCTCGGCCACACGCTCCTCGATTTCCTCGCCGACAGCCGGCTCCTCGATCAGTTCGAGATTGGCCCGGACGGTGAACACCGCTGCTTTCAGCGCCGCGTGAGCGAGGAAGGCCCCGGTTCCGGCGTCGGCCAGTGCGTTTCGATTCCCCGTCGCCGTCACCGTTTTGGCGTGATCGAGTACGTCGAGACAGGCTTCGGCGATATCCAGCGGCACGTCGGCAGCACGGCGCGATCTCTCGTCGATCAGTTCGGCACGCCCCTCGTCGGTCGACGCCGCGAACGCGGCCTGCAGCTCGTCGATGGCGGTCGAATCCTCGTCCGCGAGCTCCAGCAGGCGTACCCGGCGTGTTTCGAGTTCAGTACGAACGGTCGAGAGCTCGGACTCCACACCGTCGTCGTCTTTTTCGATCGTATGGATACACACCATCTCACAGAGCGCCGCGCCGAACGCACCGCCAACGGCAGCGACTGCACCGCCGCTCGGCGTGACTGCGCGTGCTGCGACGTCGTCGAGGAATTCGGCGATCGTTTGCTCGGCGAAGGCCATGTTCGACCGGTCGTGATGGGCTGTCAAATATCTGTTCCGCTCGCCGGTCCCGCTATCGTCGAAATCCGGAAAATAGCTATGGATAGTGCTCCCTTCAGTCGTACCAGACCTCGAATTTCCGTCGAGAAAGACGCGAGAGGCGTTTCGGGACCATGCGCCGACGAATACGACTACCGGTGAGTGCGTTCAGCACAACGTATATCAGCACCGTGCCGCCAGTTGTCGAGTGATGGTCGAGACCGACGGGCGACGAACGCGATCGTGGGCGACGCTCGGCGCTGCGGCAGGGAGCGCGGTCGGTCTGGAACTCCTTTCGCGCCGACTGTTGCGGCGATACGGTGAGGGATTGAACAGCATGCCGACGGTCGTTCTGGAGGAGTTCCCGGAGATCGACCGGGCGCTGCTCGAAAAGCTGTCCAGCTTCGATGCGGAACTCGGCTGGTGTCCCCAGCCCGAGCAAACGAAACAGAAGGACACCGGCGATCACCTCCCGGGCGAGGAGGTCCGTACCGTCGTCGAGTATTCGACCGACGAGTACGGCAGTCGGGTCTGTCCGGCCGCCGATCGCGATGAAAGTACCGACATCTCGATCTCGACCTACGGCGACTCGTACTGTTTCTGTCGAGAGGTCGACGACGACGAGACCTTCCAGCACCATCTCGCCGAAAAGCTCGATACGCACGTCGGCAACTACGGCGGCGGCAACTATGGCCTCGATCAGGCGCTCATGCGGCTGCAACGACAGTATCCGGAGGACCCAACCGATTACGTGATCGTCCTCGTCACGGCGTCGTCGATCGCTCGGATTCTGAGCGTCTGGAAACACTATCAGGAGTTCGGCAACGTGCTCGCGGTGAAGCCGCGATACCGGCTCGACGACGGCTCGCTGGAGCGCGTCGAGACGCCGATCACCGAACGGGAGGACCTGCTCGATCTCGAATCTTACGCCGAGTTCCTCCGTTCGCACGACTACCACTACGACCACTGGTTCAAACCGCATCTCGCACGGTTCCCGTACGCGACCGACCTGCTCGCCCCGCCGGAACAGCTCCGCTATCTCGCCGCTGCCGGTCTGGAGGACGTCGAAGGGCGACTCGGCGTCTCGCTACCCGGTATCGACACCGCCCGTGCGAAGACGCGCTCGGGAGTCAGGCTCGAACAGCCACGGGTTCGCTACCACGAGGAGCTCTACGACCGGAAGGCCGACCTGTTCGAGGCGATCGTCGGCGAGTTCGTCGACTACGCCGACCAGGAGGAGTTTACGCCGGTGTTCGCGATGGCCGGTCAGTTGCGCTATGCAGCCTACGAGGCGACCCACGGCCCCATCTACGGCGATCTGCTCGATCGGCTCGACGAGCGCTACCCGATCCTGGAGACCATCGACATCCCGCGTCACTTCGAGGAGGCCGACGATCCGGAAGCTGTCGAGTCGCTCTACGTCCAGCGCGGCGAGGGCGGCCACTACAGCTCGACGACCAACGAACGCATCGCCGACCTGCTCGCCGCTGAACTGTTCGACTGAGCGAGAGGGCGATCGGGGAAAACAGCGCGCCGAGCCGTCAGTTTTCGAGCGCCTCGCCCGCGTTGTCCCGTGGTCGGTAGCCGAGCGCGCGCTGTGTTTCGGTCAACGAGAGATAGCGCTCGTCGTTTCGGGAGACGCCGTGGCCGGCGACCGGACTCTCGGCGAGTTCGGCCGTAGCCGCTCGTTCCAGAAAGTCGCGACAGTCACGATGACTGAGCCACATCGCGCGGGCGAAGCGGGCGTACGCCTCGGGATACTCGTGGTCGGGGTTCTCCTGAGTATCCACGAGTTCCTCGCGATCCATCAGCCAGCCGATGCGCGCGTGGACCACCTCGATGTCGTGGCGGGCGGCGTAGTAGTTACCGATGGCCTCGCCGGCGACCTTCGTGATCCCGTAGTACGAATCAGGTCGTGCGTCGGTGTCCGAGAAGACCGTCGGTGCGTCCGATTTCATCGTCTCGGGTTCGCTCGGATCGACGACGTCGGCCATGTTGACCGCGTGGTTCGAGCTCGCGTAGACCACGCGGTCGAGCCCGTTGGCGACGGCAGCCTCGTAGGCGTTGTAGACGCCGTCGATGTTGACTTCTCGCACGTCGTCCCAGTCGGCGTACGCCGAGGCGTTGCCCGCGAGATGCACGAGGACGTCTTGGCCGGCGAGCGCCTCGGTGAACGCCTCGCGATCGGTCACGTCGCAGACGATCCCATCGATATCGTCCTCGTCGTCGTAGGTGAGTGGCGTCACGTCGTGATCGTCGAACCCCTTCAACAGTGTTCGTCCGACGTTGCCCGCCGCACCGGTGATGGCGATCCGTGTCATCGGTCGCCCGTAATCGGGGTCGGCACATAGCCTTTGATCAGGAACATGCGCGCCCGTAGCGATGCACCACCCGGCACGGTCCCCCTCCCTCCCCTCATGGCCGTCGTCGGCTCCGTCCGAACGCGCGCCGAAACGAGAGGAGATAGGGTTTTCATCCCGGGCGTTCTACGGCAGGCCATGAGATGTGTTATCGTTGGGTATGGGCGTGTCGGTATCCGCACGGCCGACCTCCTCGCCACGGAGGGCCACGAGGTGGTCGTTGTCGAGAACGACCCGGCGAAGGTCGAGAGCGCCCGCGAGAGCGGATTCACGGTCGTCGAGGGTGATGGCTCCGCGACGGCGGTGTTGGCCGAAGCCGATCTCGATGCGGCCGATGCCGTCGGCGGGCTCACCGGCGATCCCGAGACCAACTTCGCGGTCTGTGCCGTCGCCAACGACCACGGCTGTCGGACGGTGTTGCGCATCAGCGAGGAGTTCTCGGCGGCGGTCTACCGCGAGTACAGCGAGGGTGTCGACGAGATCATCTATCCCGAACAGCTCGGCGCGGCCGGGGCGAAGACGGCGCTCCTCGGCGGGGATTTCAGCGTGCTCGCGGACATCACCGAACGGCTCTCGGCGGCCTCGCTCACCGTGCCCGAGGACTCGCCCGTCGTCGGCGAGCGCGTCGTCGCCCTCGACGTGCCCGATGCGGCGCGGATCTATGCCCACGGGCGGGCCGGCGAGTCGTTGACGATCCCGCTTCCACGGACGGCGATCGAACCGGGTGATCGTCTCGCGCTCATCGCCGATCCCGACGCGGTGGCAAGCGTTCGCGCAACGATCCACGGTACTGATGCGTCGCTTTCGGACGATGCAACGAAAGGGGAGGGGAGGGCCGCCGAGGCGGGGACCTCGGGGCGCGCGAGTGGGGAGGATGGGGAGTGAACCGGTGGCGCGCCCATTCGGGACAATAGCCGGGTGATACTTAACTCCGCGTCAGACAACCGCACGACGCATCGCCTTCAGCCGTCGTAGTCGTCGAGGCGCGTGCGCGAGGAGTCCCCGGTGAACTCGTCGAAATCCGTCCCCGATTCCAGTGCGGTCTCCTTTTTGACGCGGTAGTTGCCGCCGTCGGTCGTGTAGCACTCGCTCGGATGGAAGAAATACCAGTCCTCGCGGTCGAACCGTACTCCAATACGGGGTTTCGCGCCGAAGTTCTGGGAGAAGAAGACGAGCGCCTCGACCTCCTCGCCGGTGAGATAGATCGGGTCGCCCGACGAGGATTTCGCCTCGATGGCGTAGAACACCTCCCCGTTGCCGGCGAGCGCGTCGGGCAGCTCGCGCTCGGTGGCGCTGCCGCTCGCGGGTGCACGCATCACCGCAAAGCCCGCCGCGTCGAGGCGGTTGACGAGTTCGCGCTCGCGCCGGTCGCCCTTTGCGTGTGACATCTATTTCTCGGATTCGCGGTCATCGGTCAAAACACCGTTGTTTGTCGACTCTCGGTCGTGATCTGCTGCTGACCAACACTCGTTCGGCGTTCGTTTACCGAGACGGCTGATCGCCAGTCTAAATAAAGTGTATTCGATATACTTTTACTAAGATCGACCTTTGGGTCGCTAATGAAAGACGGCCATCTCGTGGATGAACCCGTTCCGGGCGAATATCTCCCGGCCGATTCGGGTGCGTCGCTCCCCGCATCGAAGTTCTATCTCCCGGACGATCTCCCACCGGACCTCACTCTCTCGGCGGAACTCGTGTCGATCCACGGTCGTGCGATGCACTCGCTCGGCCGGCTGGACGGGCTCTGGAGCGAGATCGACGATCCGGACACCGTGTTCGGTCTCTTCGTCTACAAAGAGGCCGAACAGTCCTCACAGGTCGAGGGTACGCAGGTCACGGTCTCGGACATGTATCGGCAGGGCTCCGACTCGAAGGACATTCGCGAAGCGAGGAACTACGCGGAGGCGCTTCGCGACGCAACTACTCGACTGACGCGCGAGGGACGCACGCGCGAGACGCTCTCGATCGCGCTCCTCAAATCGCTTCACCGTTCGCTGATGGAATCCGATCGAACCGACGACCCACACCCCGGTGCGTTCCGTTCACAGCACGTTTGGATCGAGGAGGAGACGAACGGTATCGGTCGTCGCATCCGTTTCGTGCCGCCGAAGCCCGATGTCGCGGTGTCGAAGATGGACGACTTCGAGCAGTACATGCAGTCCGCCGGCCGCTATCCCGACCTCGTCGATATCGCCATCCTCCACTATCAGCTCGAAACGATCCACCCGTTCGTAGACGGTAACGGCCGCGTCGGGCGGCTGTTGATCGTGCTCATGCTGATCGCGTCGGACATCCTCGTCCATCCGCTGTTCTATCTCAGTTCGTACATCCGTCGCAACCGGGACGAATACACCGACCGCCTGCTGGCCGTCAGCGAGAACGGCGACTGGGACGCATGGCTGGCGTTCTTCCTCCAGGGAATCAAAGAACAGGCCGACGAGGCGTTCAGTCGTGCGAAGCTCCTTCTCCGATTGCGCGAGGAGTACCGGACACGGTTTCAGGATGCTCCCCCGTCCGTCCGCCAGCTCGCGGAAACCGTCTTCACCGAGCCGGTTGTTACCGTCTCCGGAGCTGCCACACTGATCGACATGTCGTATCCGGCGGCCAACAGCGCTGTCGATCGGCTGGAAACCGAAGGTGTGCTCCGGGAGACGACCGGTCAGCAACGGTATCGCGAGTTTCAGGCCGACGAGGTGCTCGACGTACTGAATAGACCGACCGAGGAGATCCCGTCGCCGGAGAAACTCATCGCTAGCGACTGAGCTTACGTTCCGTGATCCCAGCTGCCCATGTACTCGGTCTGCGTCTCGGTGAGCTCGTCGATCGAAAGTCCCTCGGCGTCGAGTTTGATCTCGGCGACCTCCCTGTCGAGCGCGTCGGGCACCTCGTGGACGCCGGGTTCGTACTCTTCTTCGGTGAACGCCCGCACGCAGACGGCCTGCACGCCGAAGGACTGATCCATCACCTCGACCGGGTGGCCGAGCGCGATGGGGGCGGCGAGGTTGACGAGTCGGCCCTCCGCGAGCACGTTCAGACGGGTGCCGTCGGCGAATTCGTACTCGCGCACACCGGGACGGGCCTCGCGGGTCGACTCGGCCAGCTCCGAAAGCGCGTCGAGATCGATCTCGACGTCGAAGTGGCCGGCGTTCGCCAGGAGTGCGCCGTCTTTCATCCGCTCGAAATGTTCTTCGGTGAGCACGTCCCGGTTGCCGGTCGTGGTGATGAAGACGTCACCTTCGGCGGCGGCCTCGGCCATCGGGAGCACCTCGTAGCCCTCCATGTGGGCTTCGAGCGCCCGCCGGGGGTCGACCTCGCAGACGACGACGTTCGCGTTCTGGCCGGCAGCCTTCTTCGCCACGCCGCGGCCACAGAAGCCGTAGCCCGCCACCACGACCGTCTTGCCCGCCCACGAGAGGTTGGTCGTCATGGCGATCGCCGCGAGCGAGGACTCGCCTGTGCCGTGGACGTTGTCGAACAGCCGCTTCATCGGCGTGTCGTTGACCGCGAAGACGGGGTAGTCGAGCGCATCGTCGTCGTCCATCGCGCGCAGGCGGTGAACCCCCGTGGTGGTCTCCTCGCAGCCACCGAGAATCGAGTCGATCAGTTCGGGGTGGTCGTCGTGGATCGCCGCGACCATGTCCATCCCGTCATCGACAGTGATGGTCGGTTCGTGGGCGATGACCGCCTCGATGGCGTCGTAGTAGCCCTCGTCGTCGACGTCGCGTTCGGCGTAGGAGGTGATCGACTCCTGGGCGTCGAGCGCCGCGCTCACGTCGTCGTGGGTCGAGAGGGGGTTGCAGCCCGTGATGGCGACCTCCGCGCCGGCGGCCGCGAGCGTTTCGGTCAGCACTGCGGTGGTCGCTTCGACGTGCATCGCCATCCCGAGTCGCTGGCCGGCGAGCGGCTGTGTTTCCTCGAACTCCTCGCGCAGCGCGGCGCAGATCGGCATGTGTTGGCGCGCCCAGTCGATCTTCTGGCGGCCCGACTCGCGGGCGCTCGCGGGATCGTCGAGACGCTCGGTGATCGGTTCGGTGGTCATGTCCGGGGAAGGGCCAGCGCGCTCAAAACGCTACCGAAGACGATGGCAGCCGGCGGCCTGTCGGCAGGACTTTAGCCACCCGGACGTTCTCATCCGACGACAGCAACGATGGACGACACAGCCGACCCGACCGACCGCCCCGTTCCACGCCGTCGATTTCTGGGACTCGCCGGTGCCACCGTCCCGCTCGTCGCGGGCGGCCGTGCGCGCGCGACGCCCCAGCAACAGCAGACCCCACCCGTCCCGCGTGGGCCGGCGATCGGCCTCGAAACCGTCGCCGACGGCTTCGAGCAACCGATCGACTTCGCCCCCGAACCGGGCGGCGACCGGCGGTTCGTCCTCGAACGTACCGGCCAGCTGTACACGGTCGATTCGAACGCGCAGGGGAACCCGTTCATCGACATCAGCGACCGCACGACGCCCGTCGAGGGCGAACAGGGGCTGCTCGGACTCGCCTTCCACCCAAACTTCCAGGAAAACGGGAAGTTCTACCTGCGATACAGCGCGCCACCGACCGACGCCACTCCGGAACCCTACTCGCACACGGCGGTGCTGTCGGAGTTTCAGACCACCGACGATCTGCGTAGCGGCCGCCCCGGCACCGAGCGCCGGCTGCTCGAAGTGCCCGAACCCCAGAGCAACCACAACGCCGGCGCGGTCACGTTCGGTCCCGACGGCCATCTCTACGTCTCCTTCGGCGACGGCGGCGCGGCCCACGACGCCGGCACCGGCCACGTCCAGGACTGGTACGGCGCGCTCGACGGCGGCAACGGTCAGGACGTGACGGAGAACTTCCTCGGCAGCATGCTCCGTATCGACGTCGACAGCCGAACGGGCGACAAACCCTACGGCATCCCCGACGACAACCCGCTCGTCGGCGAAGAGGGTCTGGACGAACACTTCGCGTGGGGGCTGCGCAACCCGTGGCGGATGGGCTTTTCCGACGGCGATCTCTACGTGGCCGACGTCGGCCAGGACCGTTACGAGGAGGTCAACGTCGTCGAGAAGGGGAAGAACTACGGTTGGAACGTCCGCGAGGGCACCCACTGTTTCAGCCCGAACGGCGACATCGATTCCTGTCCGACCGAGACGCCGGGGGACGTCCGCGGCGGCGAGCGGCTCGTCGGCCCCATCATCGAGTATCCGCACACTCGCGACGACGAGCCGATCGGCAGCTCGGTCATCGGTGGCTACATCTCGAAGGGCGGCGTCGACGCGCTCGACGGCCAGTACGTCTTCGGTGATTACAGCATTCGCGCCGGCAAGCCCCAGGGGTCGCTGTTCGTCGCCGATCCGAGCCAGGACGGACTACGGTCGTTCGAGAAACTCCGTATCGCCGGGGTGAACAACGGCGAGTTGAACGCCCATCTCATCGCCATCGGTCGCGACGGTGCCGGCGAGCTCTACGCGCTGACTGCGGGCGGCGATCTCGGTGGCGGCGTCCACCGGCTCGTTCCCGCGGCGAACGCCAGGAACGGGGCCGCGACGACGGGTGGGGGGAATCGAACGAATGCAACGGGAACGAGCAGTACGGACGGGCCTGGATTCGGCGTGCTCGCGGCGCTTGCGGGACTGGCGGCCGTCGGGGCACGAGTGCTCGGTCGGTGATCAGCGCGCCCGCTCGACGGCGGCCGCAGCGCGTTCTTCGGCCTCTTCTCGTACCTGCTCGGCGTCGAGCGTGAGCACCTCGCGGTCGCGCATCAGCACGTCGCCGTCACAGATGGTATGGAGCACGTCCGCTCCGGAGGCCGCGTAGGCGAGATGGCTCACCAGGTCGTGCTGGGGCGTCAGATGCGCGCTATCGAGATCGAGTACGGCGATGTCAGCCTTTTTCCCTTCGGCGAGTCGCCCGCTGTCGAAGCCGAGCACGTCGGCGCTGCCCGCCGTCGCCATCCCGACCGCCGCGGCCGCATCGACGGCGCTCGCGTCGTCGGCCGCGAGCTTGCCGACCATCGCCGCGTCGCGCAGCTCGTCGAACACGTCGAGATCGTTGTTCGAGGCCGCGCCGTCGGTGCCCAATCCGACTGTCACGCCCGCATCGAGCAGCTCCTGGACGGGTGCGATGCCGCTCGCGAGCTTCATGTTCGAGGCCGGACAGTGGACGACACCTGCCCCGGTTTCGGCGAGCAGGTCGATCTCGGTCGCGTCGAGATGGGTGCCGTGGGCGATGAAGTCGGTCTCGTTGAGCAAACCGTGGGAGGCGGCGTATTCGAGCGGGCGCTCGCCGTGTTCGTCGACGATGGGAGTGACTTCGTCGCGCGTCTCGTTCGCGTGGAGATGGATCGGAACGTCCGCCTCACGGGCTTTCGGGACGAACTCGTCGAGCTCCGCGCCGTCGACGGTCGTGAGGCTGTGCGGCATGAACGCCGTCGAGACGCGCCCGTCGGCTGCCCCGTCCTGCTCGCGCGCGACCGCAAGCCCCTCCTCGAAATCCGCGCTGGCCTCGTCGCCGTCCTTCCCGACGGTGACGACGCCGTGGCCGACGCGTGCGCGCAGGCCGGCCTGCTCGACGGCGTCGACGACCGCGGGCACGTGGAAGTACATGTCACAGAGCGCCGTCGTGCCCGCCTCGATGCTTTCGAGCGCGCCGAGTGCGGCCCCTGCGCGAACGTCGTCGGGTTCGAGCACGCCCTCGATCGGCCAGACGTCCTCGCGCAGCCAGCTGTCGAGCGGCTTGTCGTCGGCGTAGCCACGCAGCAGCGCCATCGCGAGGTGAGTGTGGGCGTTGACGAGGCCCGGCATCACGAGCCCGTCGGTCGCGTCGAGCGTCTCGTCGCCAGCAGGGACATCACCGACGGCCAGGATTTCGCCCGCCTCTCGATCGACGAGCACGTCGCCGTGCTCGACGGTCATATCGGGTTTGAGAACCTGCCCACCGGTGATTTCGAGCGTCGTCATACAGGGAATTTCACGTCCGGCGGCGTGAATCTACGGGTTCGCTCCGACAATCACGCGCCGGTGACGTCGCGATCGGCCGGCGAGTCCGCGCCGAACTCGACGACGAGTGCGTCGAGTTTCTCGGGATCGTCGTGGCCGGGCAGTCGCTCCTCGTCCGTGCGACACGCGCCCGAAACGCCGAGCTCGTCGGCGATCTGATCGGTGACGGCTTCGGCCATCCGTCGGTGGGTTGTGAGCTTGCCGCCGACGATACTGGTGAACCCGTCGACGCCGTCGCGCGAGTGATCGAGCAGGAAGAAGCCGCGCGAGATCGAGCGTGATTCGCCGCGCTCGGCCTCGTCCGGCGCGTACAGCGGTCTGACACCCCAGTACGCCCGCGAGATCTCGTCCTCTTCGAGGGCGGGCACCATCGCGGCGCACTCGCTCACCATCCGGTCGATCTCCTCGCGGTCGGTGTCGTAGTCGTCGGGATCGTCGACTTCGACGCTCGTCGTGCCGAGCACCGCCTGCGAGCCGTGAGGGACCACGATGTCACCGTCGCTCGGCGGGCGACAGCGATTGAGTACCGGCTCGATCCCCGCGTGATCGACGGCGACCATCACGCCCGAGGTCGGTCGCATCGCCACCTCGATGCCGGCCTGTGCCGCGAGTTCCCCGGCCCACGCGCCGGCGGCGTTGACGACGTGGTCGGCATAGATCTCTTCCTTCTCCTCTCCGCCGTCACCGCCGATGCGCGCACCGACGACCGCGCCGTCCTCGCACAGGAGGTCGGTGACGGGCGTGTCCGGCAGTATCCGCGCGCCGTGCTCGCGGGCGCTCGCGGCCGTGGCCGCGACGAGTCGCGAGGGGTAGATCACGCCGTCGGGAACCCGGATGACGCGCTCGGTCCGTTCCGAGAGCTCGGGCACGGTGTCGCGTGCGTCCGCGCCCGACAGCACCGTGGCGTCGATGCCCTGCTCGCGACAGCCGGCGAGCTTCTCGTCGAAGTAGTCCGGATCGTCGCCGTCGAGCTGGACGAACAGCCCGCCCGTATCGTCGATGCACGCGCCGGCGATATCCTTCAGAATCCGGTTCTCGGCGATGCACTCGCGCGCGCCGTCAGGATCGAAGTCGGCGTAGCGCGCCCCGCTGTGGAGCACGCCGTGCGAACGGCCCGTCGTTCCGGCGGCGAGTCCGCCCCGTTCACAGAGCGTGACGTCGACGCCGCGCAGCGCCAGATCACGGGCGATGCCGGTCCCGGTCGCGCCGCCGCCGATCACGAGCACGTCGGTCGCTCGGTTCACACCGTTTCTCGGGCCAGCGAACGCATCACTCTATCGCACCGGTAACGAAAGGCAGTTGATCGCCGATCACCCGAGGCCGGTATGCGCCTCGCCGTGCCCAGCAAGGGTCGCCTGCACGACCCGACCGTAAGTCTGCTCGAACGCGCCGGCCTCCACATCGAGAACGGGGCCGAGCGCCAGCTGTACGCCTCGACTGTCGATCCCGACGTCACGGTCCTGTTCGTCCGTGCCGCTGACGTCCCCGAATACGTCGCCGACGGCGCGGCCGACGCGGGCGTCACCGGACTCGATCAGGTCCGCGAGGCCGGCGTCGAGCTCGACGAACGCCTCGATCTCGGCTTCGGACACTGCCGGCTCGTGCTCGCCGCGCCCAAGGACGGCTCCCTGGAATCGGTCTCGGATCTCGCCGACAAGACCGTGGCGACGGAGTTCCCACATATCGCCCGCGAGTTCTTCGCCGATCGGGGGATCGATCCTGGCGTCGTCGAGGTCTCGGGTGCGACCGAGCTCACACCCCACGTCGAGATGGCTGACGCAATCATCGACATCACCTCGACGGGGACGACCCTCCGTGTCAACGGGCTCGACATCATCGAGGAGGTCCTCCCGAGTTCGGCCCGGCTGTTCGCCCGCACGGACGCGGCCGACGATCCGAAGCTCCAGGAGGTCGAGACGGCGCTCAGCTCGGTGCTCTCGGCCGAGGGCAAGCGCTACGTGATGATGAACGCACCCGAGGAGCGACTCGACGAGATCCGTGACGTGATCCCCGGACTCGGCGGGCCGACGGTGATGGACGTCGCCGGCGAGGAGAGCGTCGCTATCCATGCGGTCGTCGACGAGCACGACGTCTTCGAGACGATCAACGAGGCGAAAGCGCTCGGCGCGAGCGACGTGCTGGTGACAGAGATCGAACGCCTCGTCGACTAAACCGGTGCCGTGCCGGCGAGCCGGTAGGCGCTCAACACGACGAACAGGACGAGGATGCTGACGACGATGTGGATGAACGTGACCAGCGCCGTCGTCCGGGCCTTGATCCGATAGACGTAGCGGATGAGCACGAAATCGACGGCGACGGCGAACACGAACGCCAGCGGGCCGTACTGCTGAAGCAACAGTGAGATGGCCGCCGGAGCCGGTCCGACCAGCAGCGCCCGCTTGATCGGGACGTCGCCGAGCACGTTCCGCGCGGCGATGTGGGCGGTCAGCGAGTAGACGCCCGCGGCGAGCAGGAAGGTGCCCGCGTAGGCGAGCGGGCCGCCCGCCGCCGGGCTGACCTGTGCGAGAACGCTCGCGGTCATACCGACCGTTCGCCCCGACACGATTTGTGTCTGCCCTTTCGCGACGCGGCTCGTGCAGTTTTGGCCGAAACAGTATTCTCTTCGCGTGCGAAACGTTCACATATGGTGACGGCCGACGACCTCAGGCGTGAATCGGAGTCCGAGCGCAGCGACCGCGAGCGCCGTGCCTGTGCGGACTGTGGGTCGCTGGTCGTCGGCGAGCGCTGTCCGGAGTGTGGCGGGACGAACGTGGTCGCCGTCGCCGAGATAATCGATCCGGCGTTTCGGGAGTAGCTACCCGTCGAGCAGTCCAAGCTCGTCGAGGCGGTCGGTGATCTTGTCGACGGCGTGTTCGGCGTCGGCCGGCTCCTTGCCGCCCGTGATGACGAGTTTGCCCGAACCGAACAGCAGCGCGACCACTTCGGGATCGTCGAGGCGGTAGACGAGTCCGGGGAACTGCTCGGGTTCGTACTCGATGTTCTCGAGGCCCAGCCCGATCGCGATCGCGTTCAGGTTGAGCGTCTTCTGGAGATCGGCGCTCGTGACGATGTTCTGGACGACGATCTCGGGGTCTTCCTCCACGCGGATCTCGAGATCGCGGAGCTTGTCGAAGACGATCTCCAGGCTCTCGTGGACGTCGGCGGTGCTTTTCGCCCCGGTGCAGACGATCTTGCCCGAGCGGAAGATCAGGGCGGCGGATTTCGGCTCCTGGGTGCGGTAGACCAGCCCGGGGAACTGCTCGGGATCGTAGTCGGCACCCTCCAAGTCCATCGCCACGCTCTGGAGATCGAGCTCCTGACCGATACCCGTCGACGCGACGACGTTTTCGATGTTGATGGTCTCCTTCGGGTCCTGGGCAGACATGACTCGTCTTAAAACTCGTATTTAAGACTTATAAAGGTTGATGCTCTCGGTTGACACGTACGCAAACTGAGTGCTCCGTGTGGCGACCGACAGCGACATGTCCGCAGCCCCGAACGAACGGGGGTGTACGCCCTCGAACTCGGCGGCGAGGACGACCCCTTCGCCGCCCGCGAGGCCGCGAGCGCTGCGAGCGGGGTCGAGCCGCTCGCGTCGGGTCTCGCGCTCGCCGACGAGATCGATCCCGAGCGCCTCGCCAGCCTCGCGTTCACGCTCCGGGCGAGCCGGGTTCTCGCGCGCACCGACGGAACCGTCGAGAGCGCCCGCGAGGAACTCGCTGACGCCGACCTCGACCGCGAGGGGACGGTCGCGGTCCGCGCGCGCGACGTGCGCCGAACCGCCGACGTCGACACCCAGCTCGCCGAGCGCCGCCTCGGTGGCGTGCTCACCGATCGCGGCTACGCCGTCGATCTCGACGATCCAGACCACGAACTACGGGCGCTGTTCGCCGACGATTCCTGCATACTGGGCTGGCTCGCCGCCGAGAGCGAACGCGGGTTCGGGGCGCGCGCACCCACCGAAAAGCCGTTCTTCCAGCCGGGATCGATGAGCCCGCTGCTCGCGCGCGCACTCGCGAACATCGCCGGCGCACGCCCCGGGGCGACGATCGTGGACCCGATGTGTGGTACGGGCGGCGTGCTCGTCGAGGCGGGGCTCGTCGGCGCTCGCGTGCTGGGGTTCGACGCCCAGTCGAAGATGGTCCGCGGCGCGGCGACGAACCTCGATCACTACCTCGACGAGCACGAATTCGCCACCGCACGGGCCGACGCGACGCGCCTCCCCCTCCGCAACGACGCGGCCGACGCCGTGATTTTCGACGCGCCCTACGGTCGCCAGTCGAAGATCGAGGGCGAACTCGACGCGGTCGTTTCGGGTGCGCTTACCGAGGCGAAACGGGTCGCTCTGCGCGCCGTGATCGTCGGCGATCGCTCCTGGCTCGACGAGGCGCGCGCTGCGGGCTGGAGCGTCGAAGACACGTTCGAGCGACGCGTCCACCGCTCGCTCGTTCGCCATATCGCGGTGCTTGGCTGATTATCGGCCGAGCTCGGCGAGCAGATGCGAGAGATGGAGTCGGTCGCTCGTTCCCTCCGCGAGCTCCACGTCGATCTCGCCGGCGAGCCGGTGGAGTTCGGCCGGCGGCGGGCCGACCGACCGCGAGCGCGCGACGCGGAGCACGTCGTCGAGCAACTCCCCGCCGCTCAGCCCCTCCTCGACGAGCAGATCGTCGAGGGTTGTTCTGGCGTCCTGGAACTCACCGCGCTCGGCCGCGGTGATCATCCCCTCGATGCGATCGTCGTCGCCGACGCTCCCGAGCGCCTCGTAGGCCGCGTCCATCGTGATCTCGCCCTCCGCTTCCGCGGTCGTCTGTGCACCCAAGATCGCCTGTCGGAGATCGCCGTCGGCGTAGTTCGCGACGTACTCCAACCCGTCGGCGTCGTGCTCGACGCCTTCTTCGGTGACGATTTTTTCGAGTACACTCACGATCTCGTCGGCCGTCGGCGCGCGCACGGCGATCGAGAAACAGCGCGAGCGGATCGGCGGGATGAGCTTCGAGGGCTGGCGCGTCGTGACGACGAACTGCGTCGTCTCGTGGTGGCGCTCCATCACTCGCCGGAGCGCCTGCTGGAAGTCCTCACGGATGGCCTCGGCGTTGTCGAGCAGGATCGTCTTGTACTCGCCGGAGACGGGTGCGTAGCTCGCCGACTCCGAGAGAACGTGTTTGATGAGATCGGCCTTCGAGGAGTTCCGCCGGCGTTTCGCGGTGATGAACGACGAGAATCGCGGGTCCTCGCTCACCTCCTTTTTCGTCCGTCCGAAGAAGTCGGCGACGTTGAGCTCGACGAGATCGTTGTCGGGATCGGTGTGGAGTTCGTCGGCGAGCGCGCGCACGGCGGCCGTCTTGCCGGCTCCTGGCGGCCCGTGCAGGATCAGGTTCAGCGGCTCGGCGACGGCCCGATCGAGCGACTCGCGAACGGCCGGCTGGGGGAGCTCCGCGAGCGCCGGTGCGTGTTCGTCGGTCCACAGCGGCCCGTCCATTGCCGGCGGTTCGCCCGCGAGAAAGATGAATCGGTCGGTCCGGCGCTACCGCGTGACGACCGTGAGAACGGCGAACAGCGCGAACACCCCGATGATGACCGGGAAGAGCGGGTTGTCGAGGATCCCCTCACGACCGCTGCTCTCGCCGCCATAGGGTGTGCTCTCGTCGGCCGGTTCCTGCGGTGGCGTCGCCGTGGGCGTGTCCGTCGCTGTGGGCTCCGCCGTCGCCGTGCTGGATGTCTCCGTCTCGGTCGGCGAACTGGTTGCCGTCGCGGTCGGCGTGGGCGTCGATGGGCGTTCGACGGTGAGCGATGCCGCATCGGCCACCGGCGATCCGTTCGCGCGCGCCGGCTGATCCTCGACGCCGTCCGACGGCATGTACTGGAACGCGCGGTCGCCGTCGGTGTCCTCGTGGATGACCACGCTGATGCGCCCGGAATCGACCGGTGCGGAGTCGTTCCCGCCAGCAACTTCCACGGTGACGTTCTCGTAGCTGCCGGCGTCGAGATAGCCGGTCGCGCCGATCAGCATCCCGGTCGCGTTCGAGCCGTTGTACTCCCCGTCGTGAACGGCGACGTAGCCGCCGTCGGGGAGTGTCGCCCGATCGACGGTGACCGTCGTTCCGTCGGACGTCCGATTCGACAGCGTCACCGAGGCGTTCGTCGGGCGATCGCCGGTGGCCACCGTGACGGTCGCGCGGTTGCGCGCCGGCATGGAGCCATTGCCGTACGGCTCGTCGGCGTCCGGCGTGAGCAGCCCGTCGAAGCGACCGTTGTCGTTCGAATCCCGGTGGAGCGTGGCGACGAGCGTGGTGTTCGTGCCGAGACGCGTTCGATTCAGGTCGTTCCCGGGAGCGCCGCGCAACGTCACCTTTCCTTCGTGCGTGCCGGCCGAAAGCGGGAGACTCACGCCGACGATGCTGCCGTTCTCGCCCGCCTCCGACAGCACGACGAACCCGCCCTCGGGGAGCGTCGCCCGGTCGACGAACACCGACCGTCCGGTGCGCGTCTGGTTCGTCAGCGTTACCGACGCGTTCGCGCTCGCGTCGGTCGCGTTCTGCTGTGCGGATACGTCACCGTCGATCGGTTGAGAGACGATGCCGACGGCGATACCGGGCGCGAGTGCCGTCGCTGCGAGTAGCACGACCACGAGGACGCTGTTCCGATAGGCTGTGTTCATTTGTTTCTCGACGCGATGGCCGAGTGTAATCAGCAGCTTCATGCGTGCCGCAAATAAAAACACGACGATATGGCCGGCGAGCGTCCGTCCCGTGGCCGATGCCGAATTTCCCGCCGAGGCGACCGACGATGAACCCTTCGCTGTCGGGCGTTTACGTCGATCTCGAGCGGACGGCTGTCGCCGATGCGATGGAGCAGTGGCTCGGGACGCGCCACGCCGTCCAGACGCTGTTCACGCCGTGGCGACGCGATGCGATCGATCATCTGTTCGAAAGTCTCCTTCCTCGCATCCGGAACGCCGGACGCGTACCGCTGCTCACCTGGGAGCCGTATCTCGCCGCCGACACCCCATCGGACATCGCCAGCCGGATCGCTGCCGGCGATTTCGACGCCTATCTCGACGACTGGGCGGGCCGGCTGGCCGACTGGCTGGCCGGTCCCGACGGGGAGTGGGGGACCGCCGACGACCGTCGGCTCTACCTCCGACTCGCCCACGAGATGAACGGTGACTGGTATCCATGGAGCCCGACGGTCGGCGAGTCGACGCCCGACGATTACATCGACATGTGGCACCACGTCCACGACGCGCTCGCCCGCGCGGACATCGATTCCGCACACTGCCAGTGGATCTGGTGTGTCAACCACGCCGATGTCGGCGAGCACGCTGCCGAGGCCTGTTATCCCGGTGACGAGTACGTCGACTGGGTAGGGGTGGATGGGTTCAACTGGGGGCACAGTCGGGAGTGGTCGGACTGGCGCGCGCCGGCGGCGGTGTTCGACGACATGCTCACGCGACTCGATCGTTTCGACAAACCGCTCTGCATCCCCGAGGTCGGCTGTTCGTCGCTGACGGCCGACGGTCACGACCCCGAACGGAAGGCCGACTGGCTGCGCGCGGCGATCGACTATTTCGACGGGCGCGTGCAGCTGTACAGCTGGTTCAACGAGGACAAGGAGACCGACTGGGCGGTGTTCGGCGAGCGAAACGGCACCGATAGTATCGACGGCTACGCGTGCTATCCGAGCTATCGCGAAGCGCTTGCCGATCACGAACCAACCACCCCGCCGATCGACGACGCGACCTTTCGCGGCGTTTAGAACTTGCCGGCGAACTCGTCGTCGGTCAGTAGTGGGGGGTAGTCCGGGAGCGCGGCGAGATATTTGTCGGCCGAGAGCGTCTGCTTGTAGTTCTGGTAGGACGAATACTGCTCGCCGCCGACGCTGGCCTGATCGGTGCCGCGCGAGCCGCCGAACACCGCCCAGTCGGTCTCGTCCTGGCCCGTCTTGTCGACGTTGAACCAGCAGGTCATCTTGATGTCGTTCTCGGAGACGTAGGAGTAGGCGTCGTCGATCCACTGCGCCTTCTTCTGTGGCTGATGGCCGTTGCCCGAGCTCGGGATCGACGAGGAGGCGAACTCCGTGAGCGCCACCGGCTTGTCGGTCAGCTCGCGCATCCGGTTCAACATCGGATCGAACAGCTCAGCGGGCGAGCGCCAGTTCGACTGCCCGGTCGAATACTGCTGGCTCCCGCCGAAGTTGAACCCGTCGAGCCCCACCCAGTCGACGTACTCGTCGCCGGGGTAGTAGCGCTCGGCGCGGATGCCGCCGATCTCGTCGGCGTTCGGCGACCAGATCCACTGGATGTTCGACTCGTCGAGTCCGGTCTCGGCGAATCGCTTGTGGAGCTGTCGCCACATTCCGACGTAGTCATCGGGGATGCCGGCCGTCGGGTCCTCGCCCTCCTCGTTACCCGATTCGGGGCTGGCGGTCGCCTCGACGCGGGTCGCATCGACCGCGCTCCACGGGAACCAGTTGCCGTTCATCTCGTGGGCCGGCCGGAAGTAGAACCGCCGGCCGCGGGTGTTGTCGCCGCGCGGGTGCGCCCAGCTGTCGAGCAGGCTGGCCCACTCGTCGATCTGGTCGTCGTACTCGCCGTTCGCGATCTCCCGCTCGATCGTCTCGCTGGTCTGGTTTTTCTGCGGCTCGAACGGCTGCCACGAGATCAGCGGCACGTGGCCCGCCTTCCAGACGTTCGTCAGCGCGCCCTCGACGAACCCCTGTTTCGCGCTGGTCGGTCCGAACGCATCGACGAAGACGAGCGCGACCGCCGGCTTCTGGCCGAGCCAGCTGCTGTAGCTGTCGAGGTTCGCCACGAGTCCGTCGCCACCGGCATAGACACCCGTCAACGCCGCTCCCGAACGGGTGTCCGGCGGCTCGGGCGTCGGCGTCAGCTCGGGCGTCTCGTCCGAGCCGTTGCCGTCGCTCCCGTTCGGTAGCGGCGAGGAGTCGAACGGCAGCGAGCAGCCGCTCGCGCCGGCGATGCCGACCAGCCCGGCCGTCCGGAGGAAAGTCCGACGATCCATCTATCGGTTTGGCGGTCGCCGGCGGTTCTGTTAAACATTATGTTATCCCGATGGTCGGGTCGTCAGTCGCCCTCGGCCTCGCGCTCGGCCTCCGTGCGCTCGACGAGCTCCGGTTTCACCTTCCGCGTCACCGAGAAATCCGTCGGCGGCGAGACGAGCCCGACGAACGCACCGAGCGAGTGCAGTAGGCTGACGATCGGTGAGAGGACGAACAGCGCCAGCCCGACGAGCCACGACTCGTCGTAGTAGCGCACGCCGAGCACCGACCAGACGAGCACGAAACTGAACACACCCACCGAGACGATCTGAAACGCCGTCTCGAACGCGACGGTGCCGGGAACGAACAGCGGAACGAGAGTGAGGAAGGGGACCGCCGGCGAAAGTGCCCACGCGAGATTTCGAACGGTGGTGAGCAGGCGATAGGCCGGCGCGAGCAGCCCGCTCTCCTGTTGAGAGCCGGCGAGCCAGCGACTGCGCTGGCTGATCATCGCGCGGATCGTCGGCGGTGCCTGCGTGTCGAACTTGGGGGTTGCGAGCGCGAAATCGAGGCTCCCCTCCGCGGCTGCGTTCCAGACGAAGGTAGTATCCTCGATCATCGTCGAGGTCTCCCACGTGACGTGCTCTTCGAGCTCGTTTCTGATGGCGATGCCGCCGCCCCACGCGTACAGCGGGACGGAGAGCGACGGGAAGGCGCGCTGTTCGACCTGAAAGCCGAGACGGAAGATTTCGGCGAGATAGGTGAGCCACGAACCGCTGCGCCGCGGGCGCTCGCGATACTGCACGACGTCGGCGTCGGGCACCCCCGTGAAGTCGGTCATGATGCTGTCCTCGTCGAGATAGAGCACGTACTCGCGCTCGCAGGGGATGTTGCGGCGCGCCCATTCGAGCGCGCGCCCCTTTCGGATCGCCTCGCATTCGAAGGCATCGGGAACGACGTGGACGGTCGCACCGGCGATCTCCATCGGTTCCTCGGCGATGACGTGGCGATCGGTGATCGAATCCGGGATCGCGTCGACGCTCTCCTGAACGATGCGCGCGGAGTCGACGGTCAGCAGTCGCACCTGAACCGCCGACGGATCGTGCTCGACCGGCGGCGACTCGTAGCGCCGCCCGACGATCATCAGATACGTCCAGTACGCCACGGAACAGACCGAGAGGAGAACGACGAACCACAGGATAGCCGAAAGCACCATCGGCACCGCCGGGACGACCTGTCCGGCCATTGCCACTATGAACGCCAGCCGATACATTAAGTGTTGCTGACTGTCCCCTCCGCGACAGTATCTCTCATCGTCGGGCGAGGCGACTCGGAAGGGCTTTCCCGCGGCTTCCCGACCGGCCAGTAATGGTCGAGGTGAGCGTCATCATCCCGACGACGCTGCCCGAGGGGGCGACGATCGACCCCGTCGAGCGACTCGCACGCGATCCGTTCGACGACTACGAGCTGCTCGTCCGCCGCGACGAGGGAGCGGCCCACGCGCGCAACGTCGGTATCGAGCGCGCACGCGGCGACAAACTCGTCTTCCTCGACGACGATTCGATCCCCTGTGCGGGCTATCTCCGGACGGCGAGCGTCGCGCTCGACGCCTACCCCGCCGTCGCCGGTCGGGTTCGCCAGCCCGACGAGGCCCGCTTCACCGATCTCGAACTCCCCTGGTACGATCAGGGCGACGACACCACATCCACCGACATGCTGCCGGGCTGCAACATGGCGATCCGGAAGGAGGTCCTCGATTCCGTCGGTGGCTTCGACGAGGAAACGTTCGGCTGGGGCCACGAGGAGTCGGAACTCGCCGAGCGCATCGCACAAGAGCATCACATCCAGTACGTGCCGGAACTGCTCATCGAGCACACCTACGTCGAGTCGCTCCCCGACTACATCGAGAAGTCCTACCTGCTCGGCCGTGCGGACGTGCGCTGGTGGCGACTCGACGGGAAATCGCTCCGCTGGCTGGTTCGCCAGTCGCTCAACACGCCGATCCGGGGCGAGTCGCGCCTCGAAACCGTCCGCCGCATCGCCCAGCGTGCGGGCTGGCTCGCCGAGATCGCCGCCGGATAGCCTACGATTCCTCTTCGATTCGCTCGCGCTCACGATGTCGCCAGTCGGCGGCGTTCTCCGGACTGTCGGTTTCGAGCAGCGTGTCGAGTTTGCGCTCGAACTGGTCGTCGGTGAGATCACCCCGAGCGTAGCGCTCGCGCAGCGTTTCGAGTGCATCCTCCGTATCAGCCCCTGCCGATGGTTCCTCGTAGTGACGCTCGCTGTCCTTCCATTGGCCGTCTCGGTCGTTTCGTTCGTCCGATCGCTCCTCCTCGCCAGCGAGTCTGGCAACGGTCGGCACGACGACAGCGAAGCCGACGGCGAAGATGACCCAGAACGGGATCGGCGACCAGCCAGTGAACAGTGCGAGCAGCCCGAGTCCGACGATCAGCGACGACGTGATCTCGGTCGCGTTCTCGGCGGCGCGTTCGCGAACGGTACTCATACCCCTATGTTTCGACTGGAGAACAAAAATCCACCCCACTTTTTTAGACGGGGGCATCGCGCGCTCGTTTCACTCACGCGCTCAACCCCCGACCAAAAACCTGGACTAAAAACTCCCGCTCGCTCGGCTTCGCCTCGCTCACGGCGAACCCCGCTCACTCCGTTCGCGCGGACAGCTGTTTTCCGCTACTGCACCGCAACAGCCCACGTACCTCCCCAACCGACTGCACTCCTCGCTCGCTTCGCTCACGGGTCGTCCCTCCCCGTTCGTCGGACCACCATGCGAACCTTGTAAGCAACGCCATTCTCTGACCACAGACATTCTCTACAAGAATACTGTCGGCCCATCGACGTTCGATAAGGAGTATGGTCCTCGGAGTAGGTCGATGAGTCAGCAGTACACTCGTGGAAGTAGTGTATGAATCTCAGCGACGAATCAACGTCTGGGAACGAGAGGCACACTCATCGAACAGCGCGAATATCAACAGGAACTAACCGAGTATGTTGCAGAAGATCGTTCGCTACGAAAGCGTAGAGAGCAACGTCAACGTGAGAAGGAAGCAGCGCCAATTTGGAAATGACTAGAGTGCTAATCTTTGGTCGAAACTGAGATGGCTATCTTCTTCCATCTATCTCTTTCTTCTTGTCTCGTATCTCAGACTCAAACACATTATAATCGTCCTTAAAGTTTCTACGCGCCTCTAACAGCTTATCTGAAATTTGCTTGTTCTTCTTTTGCAGGATCTTTCCAAGGTTGAATAATGATGAAAAATGTTCTGTGTATTGTGGGTCATCCTGTATTGAGAGAAATATACGTCTGAGCGAAGACCAATTATTGCCAATCCACCCTTTCGAAGTACCATTTTCCCAACCATACTGGTCTGGCGACCCGAAAATTCCTCGAACGACATTATCTGATTGTCCTAATAAATTTCTGATCGCCATTTCTTCGTTTTCAACCCTACCATGATATCTGATCCATGCTTCTACCAGCTTTGATTGCTGATTATCGCTTATCTGTAAAGGAATATCCGCTGATAACTCCATTTCTAGTTTTCCCCTCTTCTTTTGATACTTTTTCCGTATTTTCTTGTAGCTCTCTATATCTTCTATTATATCTTCATATTCGCTGTCTATGTCATGTAACATCTGGTCCTTTGGAGGGCTCATCTCGTCGTGGAGAGGCGGTAGGATTACTTTATCCCCTTCTTGAGAAAGATCTTTTAGCCTAGTCATGTCTCTGTGGAGACTATTATCTAAACTATCAATTCCTCGAATGAGCAACTGAACAATCGCGTCTTTCCGCTGCTCGATGAGAACGTTTCTATTGAGTTTGCGTTCCTCAGCCGCATTCTTTATCAATTGACTGTTTTGGAAAACTGTGGCTAAAGTTACGACGACGAGTAACAGAGTTCCGTACTCAACAATTATACTCGGTAAGCGGTATCCTACTATAACTCCGATAACGATGCCTGTGGCAGCAATGAGGAAGAGGATGGCTGTCCAGTAAGCCTTTAGACATTTTTCAATTTCATCTCTGACCATTTTCAAAAATTGGATCTATACAGCAGAAGGTTCTGCTGTGTCTTTAGAATTGAGATTGAGTAGATCAACATGGACATCGATCTCATCGTACCATACGACAGGTTTCTTCGACCGACCATGCTGCTCAAACTCGACAACACTCAGCTTCTCAAGCTCCTTGAGATTCCGATGAACCTCCTTCACATCCCTCTCAACAAGCCGCGCAGTTTCACGGATACTCTCAGGTTCATCGTTTGCAATAACCTGAATGAGTTCCATGTTCTTCTCTGAGAAGACTCTATCCAACTCTCTCAAGTTAGAGAGACTGAGGGTGTACTTGTCTTCCACAGACTCTCCCTCTTCAATCCTCTCTAAGTCCCTCAGACCTCTCTGATGGAAGTCCTCTGCCGACTCTATCTCTACATGCAGCACGTTGTTTGCTTCGGTCAATCTGTGTTTCTCACCACCTTCCTTTTCATATTCCATTGTTTTCCTCTGCGAATGCCCTTTCGCGGTCGTCTTATTCATGATGAGGGCTACATGCCCTCGATCTCGTTTACGAACTGCTCATACAGTTCGGCTATACCTGGATACTCGATCTCCTCAACACTGTCTCCGACGTGTCTCTCATGCCAACCATGAGAATTGTCGTACCGTAACAGTGTTTCGTCGTCGAGAGTCCCGTAATGGAAGGTATATTTCACCCCATCAGGGTACTCTGAGGATTCTGGGACAAGGATCACCTTTCGATGGATAATCCGATTATCCTCTTTCCGTGTTTCATCGAGTACTGTATCGATGTTTGATTCGCCATCGGGCATTCGCGTATGTTGGTATACACCCCAACGACATATATGTTGGGTCTACTACCAACAATATTTTCTTCAGAACCATCCAACTCGGTGCATCGTTCGGATTACAAGAATGCTCGCTGAGTACAGGATGAGCATCTGTGCGGCAAGTGATTCAGTTGTGGCTTCAGTAACCTCGTTCTTTCGAGCATCGATATACAATTCCACTGCTTTCTGTGGGGATGTGCGTTCTAACCGTGCAGCGTTTGATTGCGGAATGGTGCTATTCATGGATGATTCCTTCTTTTTGTAGTGGAGTACGTCTCGGTCCCTGTTGCCCTTCGACCGTTAGAACGGCAATTTGAAACGCACCGACCGGCGAGGCGAGGTATGCAGGTGACGTTTCTCGGGACGGGTGGCGCAGTCCCGACGACTCGGCGCAACACGAGCGCTCTCATGGTTCGCCGCGAGGGTGAGCGCCTTCTCTTCGACTGCGGCGAGGGCACCCAGCGCCAGATGATGCGCTTTGGCACCGGTTTCTCGATCTCACACGTCTTCTTGAGCCATCTCCACGGCGATCACGTGCTCGGACTCCCGGGGCTCTGCCAGACCCTCGATTTCAACGATCGCGAGGAGGCGCTGGCCATCCACACACCCCCGGGTACCAAATCGGCAGTCGAAAACCTCGTCGGCGTCACCGGCGCGCGCCCCGGCTATCCCATCCGGGTCCACGAGGTACAGCCGGGCGGGGTCGCGCTCCGTGAGGACGAGTACGAGGTACGAGCTTTCGAGACCGACCACCGAACTCGATCAGTCGGTTACGCACTCGTCGAGGACGACCGGAAGGGACGATTCGATCGCGAGCGCGCGGAGGAACTCGGTGTTCCGGCGGGACCGCTGTTCTCGAAGCTCCACGAGGGGAACCCAGTCGAACTCGACGACGGCACCGTCGTCGACCCCGAACAGGTCGTGGGAGAGCCCCGTCCCGGACGGCGAATCGTCTACACCGGCGACACCCGGCCCACGGCTGCGACCGCCGAGGCCGCCAGCGATGCTGATCTGCTGATCCACGAGGCGTCCTTCGCCGAGGACAGATCGGAACGCGCCGGAAAAACCGGCCATTCGACCGCGCGACAGGCCGCCGATCTCGCCACCCGCGCCGACGCGAAACGCCTCGCGCTCACGCACGTCTCCTCGCGCTACGCCGGCGAGAGCGACCGACTCGCGGCCGAAGCCCGTGAGGTCTTCGACGACGCCTTCCTTCCTGACGACGGCGACGACATCGAAATTCCCTATCCCGACGGATAGGGTTTTCCCGGCGAGCGCCGTGGCTCGGGCATGCCGAGTGCGACAGCCGCCGAACTGCTGGCCCGCAACCGCGACCACGTCGAGCAGCTTCCGGACGACCACTTCGACGACGTGCTCGACGCCCAATCTCCCCCCGTGGTCTCGCTGTGCTGTGCGGACTCGCGGGTCTCGCAGGAGGCCATGTGGAACGTCGAGGAGCCGGGCTGGCTGTTCACGCCTGCGAACATCGGCAACGTCGCGTGGGACGTAGAGGACTCCTCGACCGTCGACGGCAACCTCCTCTACCCGGTCGCCAACACGGACACGCGCACGATCGCCGTCGTCGGACACACCGGCTGCGGTGCCGTCACGGCTGCCTATGGGGCCGCTACCGATGGAGCGCTGCCCGACGAACCGGGCATCAGAAACCGCGTCGAACCGCTCGTGCCCATCGTCGAGGATGCGCTCGATGGGGGCATCACGGACGACGAGGACGTCATCGACCGCCTCGTCGAGTACAACGTCCGCGAACAAGTCACCTTCCTCGACGAGAGCGACGAAGTTCCCGACGACACGCTCGTCCTCGGGTTCGTCTACGATTTCCACGAGAGCTACGGCGATGCACCGGGACGCACCTATCTCGTCGCCGCCGACGGCGAGACCGATCTCACGGCGCTCCGCGAGCGGGTCGATGGCGACGACGAGATCGCCGTGCGTTCGCTGCTATAACGCGATACCCGCTCGATCCTGTCGGGCGATCGCCGCCACTGTGGCTAACGCGTTGAGCCGCTTTGCGCGCTCGTCCACGTCACGTCGGTCGTTCGTGTTCGCGCTCCCGCCGTGGTTTTATGCCGACAGGCCGCCTACGCATGGCGTGAGCAGTCGCATCAGCGCGCTCGATGCGGTGGTGTTCGGCGTCGACGTCCAGAGCGGGGACGTCCGCGGTGACGCACCCTCCTACGCCGTCGTGGCGTTCGATGGCGAGAACTTCGACCGGGATGTCGTCTCGCATCGCAAACTCCAGCGGCTCGTTGATCGCGAGGAACCGGCTATCCTCGCCACCGACAACGTCTACGAGCTCGCGACCGACAAGGACCACCTCGTCCGCTTTCTGGGCAGTCTACCCGACGAGACCAAACTGGTCCAGGTCACCGGCGACCAGCAGCCCGAACCCCTCTCGCGGGTGGCGAACCGCCATGGGGTTCCCTACGGCAAGAAGCCGATGAAGGAGGCCGAGGCCGCCGCCCGCCTCGCCGCCGCCAACGTGGGTTACGAGGTCTCGGCGTTCACGGACACGACCGAAGTGAAGGTCGCGCGCGGGCGATCGACGGGCAGCGGCGGCTGGTCGGAGGACCGCTTCACGCGCCGGATCCACGGCTCGGTGAAGCGTCGCGCTCGCGAGGTCGCCACCGCGCTCGACGAGGCGGGACTCGACTACGCGATGGACGAAACCGAGAAGTACGGGGGCTACTCGAACGCCGTCTTCACTGTCGAGGCCCGCCCATCGGACATCCCCGTCTCGCGAAACCGCTCGGGCGACACGAGGGTGGAGATCGAGCGCGTCAGGCGTGATGGAATCGAGTTCCGCCCGCTCGCCAAGCGCCGCGATCACGTGCTCGTCGGCATCGACCCCGGAACGACTACGGCCGTCGCCATCGTCGGGCTCGACGGACAGGTGTTGGACGTGCTGAGCACCAGAACCGCCGATACGGCCGCCGTCACCGAGTGGATCATCGAGCGCGGTCGGCCCGTGGTCGTCGCCGCGGACGTCGAGCCGATGCCCTCCACGGTAGAAAAGATCCGCCGGAGCTTCTCGGCGGCGGGCTGGATCCCCGAGCGCGATCTGCCCGTCGACGAGAAACAACACCGCACCCGCGAGGAAGGGTACGACAACGATCACGAGCGCGACGCGCTGGCGGCCGCGTTCCACGCGTTCGACGACTACGAGGACACCTTCGGGCGCATCGCGGGGAAGGTGCCGCCGCGGATCGAGGCCGGGACCGTCATCGCACGCGTGGTCGCCGGCGAGGAGTCGGTTGAGGCAGTTCTGGACGACCTTGCCGACGACGATGGCTCCGAGGAGAGCGAGGAAACCCACGAACCGCGCGAACTCACCGCCGAGGAACAGCGCATCAAGGACCTCGAAGCGCGTGTCGAGCGCCTCGATTCGCACGTCGACGACCTCGAAGCGACGATCGAGGAAAAGGACGAGACGATCGCCGAATACGAGCGCGAGCTCTCGGACGCACGGCGTGAGGAACGCCGCGAGGCTAGAGAACGCCGAGAGGTCGATCGTCTGGAGCGCGAAAACGAACAGTTAGAGCGGAAACTCGACGAACAACGCGAGGAAACCGAACAGGTCGAGGCGAAGCTCGACAGGTTGAAAGAGCTCTGGCGAGTCGACCACTCGAACTTCGCCGACGTCGCCGAGAAGAGACAGGGGCTCGTCCCCGTCAAACCGGTCGCGAAGTTCACCACGAGCGCGCTCCGGGCGGCCGACGAGCGCTGGGAACTCGCACCGGGCGATGTCGTCTATCTCCGCGATGCGAGCGGTGCGGGCCGTTCGACCGCCGAAACCCTCGTTGAGCGCGAACCTCGCCTCGTGCTCAAATCGGGTGGTCTCTCGGAGGTCGCCCGCGAGATCCTGTTCGAGAACGAGGTGCCGACCGCACCCGCCGAGGAGGTGACGATCGAGGAACTCGACGATCTCGCAGTCGCGCGCGAAAGCGAAGTCGAGGACGCTATCGACGGCTGGCGCGACCGTGCAGACGAGCGCCGGAAATCCCAGACCGGCGAGATGGTCGATAAACTCATCAGCGAACATCGAGCCGACCGCGGCGAGAGCGACTAGATCATTCCGTCCATCCCAAAGGCCGAGAGCATTCCGGAGAGCAGACCACGGACGACGAGCACGAGCCCGATCAGGACGAGCGCCAGCCCGCCGGCGACGACCGGCGCGACGTACGCGATGACGGCCAACCCACCGAGACAGCAGAGAATGCCGACGATGCCGGCAAGTCCGAGTTTGTCGAGCATACTGGCCCATCCCTCGACAGCGGTTTAAGCGCGGTGCATCGGCAGTGGCCGGACGATCGAGGCTCTCGAACAGCGAAACCGTGCTCTATTGCATATGGGTGATGACAGAGGGCTGTGATGGTTCGAGCGATTTTCCCGGTTGTAATGCGTGACGCCTCGACTCACAATTCACAACTCCCGTGGCTGTACTGCATTTTCAGTAGAGCACGATTTCGACGCCCCTGCTCGTATCGCGTCCGATAGCGTAAACGACCGGCGACTGTAGAGCCAATTCACCGCAGTGGTAACCACCACGTTTTTAATAGATCCTTTTGTCGTAATGCTATGCTTTCACAACGGAAGATGATGAACCGAACTATGATCATCGCGGTCGTTCTCGTCGTCATCGTGAGTGTCCTGAGTGTCGCCCCCTCTTTCACCGTGAGCGCACAGAATGCGACACAGGAAGCGGATGGAAGAGCTACATCCTCGAATGGCTCGATCGAATACCCACCGGGCTACGCTGCTGCTGGCATCACCGACCCAGTGCAAGCGGCGAGCCAGCATCGCTCGGCGCTTTCGTCCTCCAGCGGTTTTACGTCAACACGGAATTTCACCAGCGTCTTCAGGGGCAAGACAAACCACGAGAACACGACGTTTCGGATCAACAGTACCGCCAGGCGAGCGGCCGCCTCCGAGAACCTGACTAATGAAGGAAGTGCGCCGATCATTACTGAAACCTATTACAATTCTGACATGGCGTACGGACGAACCAATTCGTCGTTCATATCGGGTCCACAGTACAAGATGGGTACGTTCTCGTTCGAAACGTTGGCCAACCAGTCAGTTCCCTTTGCGGAACGGTACCTGAAAAACGCCAACTACGGGGACGCAGAACGGATCGAGCGAAACGGTGAGATGCTGCTTCGCTACGAGGCGGACGAGATCACCGGACGAACGATCATCTGGTACGTTCCCTCGGACAATACGGACAACGTGAGCAGCTTCAACTCGACGATCCTCGTGGATCAGAACGGGATCGTCCGCTCACTATCGTTTTCAGTGACGCTACAGAGTGATGAAGGAGAGATAGTGCGAAAGCGGTTCGATCGCCAGATCACCGGTTTGAACGCGACCAGTGTGAGGGAACCCGGCTGGCTCGATGAAGCCACGGCAAATACGAGCGGTCAGAGCACGACAACGACACCAGTAGCACCGGAAGAACCACCGAAAACAGCCACCGAAGCAGATACCGCCACATCTGCTATTCTATCGACGGCAACCGAATCGACGGCCGATGAGGCGAATACAGACACAGGAACGCCGTCAAATGGAACGATAGTGGCTGGCAATACGACGAATTCGAGTTCGTCCGGTCCTGGATTCGGACCGCTTGTTGGAGTGATTGCTCTCATTGGGGGCACACTTCTTGCACACCATCGACGGTAGCAAATAGACTGCACCGATCGTGCCTGATCCCACTCGCGTCGTTTCGTGGAGCGTCGAGGCGGTCGACGAGTCCGACATCGAACAGTGGCAGGGGACGGTGACGACGTCGGTCGTCGATGAGGTGGTCGATGAGCTCGAAACGTTCGTCAGCAGCGAGTGAACGCGATCCTCGCGGTTCAGAACTCGTTGCAGACCGGGATGCCGACGTTGTCGTAGTCGCCGAAGGCGGCGACCTTCTCGGGGACCTCTTCGAGCGGGATGGTCTCGGTGACGATCCGGCCCGGATCGATCGTTCCGTGGTCGATCATCCGGAACATCTCGTCGTACTCGTGGGGCGGCATCCCGTAGGAGCCGTAGAACTCGCGTTCGTCCTGGACTATCGTGTCCACGGGCAGCGAAACCTCGCCACCCTCCTCCGAGGTCGTCAGCCCGATCTGGAGGTGCTGGCCGCCCGCCATCAGGCTGTTCACCGAGTTCCGGCAGGTTTCGGCGATGCCCAGTGCATCGACGCTCACCTCGACGCCACGACTCGACGCGGTGAACCCCTTGACCTGCTGGGGAACGTCCTTCACCTCGTCGGCCTTCACGACCTCGACCGCGCCGAGCTCCTCGGCCTTGTCGAGCGCCTCCCGATTGAGATCCACGCCGATGACGTTCGCGCCGAGCGCGTCGGCGACGTGGATCACGGAGAGTCCGACGCCGCCGCAGCCGTGGACCGCGACCCAGTCGCCGGGGTCCACATCGACCTTGTGGGCGACTCCGTGGAACGCCGTGGCGAACCGACAGCCCAACCCGGCGACGTCGACCGAATCGAGGCCATCCGGGACTTTGATCGCGTTCTGGTCGGCGACGCGGACGGGATACTCCTCGGCGTAGGCCCCCTGTTGGAAGTCGAGAAAGCCCATCGGCACCGACCGTTCGCAGATGTTCGCTCGTCCCGCCCGGCAGTGGACGCAGGTGCCGTCGCTCGTGTTGAACGGGTTGGTGACGCGATCGCCCTCACGGATCCGCTCGACGTCATCGCCGACCTCGACGACGGTGCCGACGGGTTCGTGTCCGAAAACCAGTCCGGGCTGCATCATCAGCCCGATCCAGTCCCAATCGCCCTTCCAGGCGTGCCAATCCGACCGACAGACCCCGCAGGCCTCGGTCTCGACGACGATCCCGTCGGTATCGGGTTCGGGACGGTCGACGTCCTCGATCTCCATCGGTTCTTCGGGTCCTTGGAAGACGACGGCGCGCATCGTGATCCCATGCCGTGGCAGCATCTTAAATCATTGGTAGGGAATGTCATAGACCGGTTCACGACGGTTGCGTGGTTATGGGCAATACTGATCATACGACTGCTGCTGGCAGGGGGCCATATCGAATCGGGCACGCAATAAAAACGAGGTGGCAATATGGACGAATCGGCACAAGAACTACAACCAAGTGTTTGCCATTGGCTGTATGAACTCATTGGGGACGATACTGTTCGGCCTCGTAGTGGCGATGCTAGCCGCCGTAGTGGTGTATCGCGATACGGCGGCACAACAATTCACTCGCCGTATCGTCTGGTCGCTTCCCGTGGGTGCTGTTTCGGGCGTGGGTGCCGCCCTTTCGTACCGGTACGCATCAGAGATCGTCTTTGGTGTTCACTACGCACTGTTCGGAAGCTATGCTATCACCAACCCGTTTACGATCCCATTAACCTACGTCTTTCTGAGTCTACTCATCACCCTACTCACTCTCTCTGTTTACAGGTTTAGTGCGAGTCTCACCTCGTCACGACGCAAGGCAGCATAAAAACCGCCCGTCACCCGCGGAGGAACGCTTTTCATCGACGATGGTGAGGCTATGGCATGGCGACCGACACCGGCTCGCAAACGCGCATGAGTGGCGACGGGATACTGGCGGTGATCGCGGGGAGTTTCGTCGGCGCGATCCTCGTCGGGCTCGTCCTGCAGGCGGGTCTCGGCCGGGGCGGGGTTCTCCAGTTCGGCGCGCTCGTCGCCCGGCCGGAGTACAACGTCAGTTGGGCGGTGCTGTTCGTTCTGAGCACGCTGTTCACGCTGTCGTTCGTCCGGTTCGTCTCGCGATCGATCAACGGCTTCGTCACTCGGGTGATCTCCCTCTCGCGTCGCAACGAGGTTCTCAAGGAAATTCTGGTGCCCCTGCTTCAGCGCTCGGCGCTCACCGTGACGACGAACGCACTCGGGCTCATCTACGGGGCTGCCATCTGGCTGGTCGTCTACGTTTTTCTCATCCCGCTCTGGCTCGCGTTCGTCATCGGGATCGAGGGGGTAGCGATCCCGAACCTCCAGCTTGCGGGATTTTTCGCGTGGGTGCTCTACGGTGGGCTCGTCGGGCTGCTCTACGGGCTCATCATGGAGTCGTAGCCCCTGCTGGAAGACTTAAACCGCTCGCTGTCGAAGGGCTGCCATGAGCGACGGTGGCAGTCAAACAGGTCTCCGGATGCCCGAGGAGGACGAACTGTTCGCCGTCGTCACGGGCATGCTCGGAGCCAACAGGATCGAGGTCCGATGTATGGACGGCACCGACCGCACCGCACGGATCCCGGGCCGGATGCAAAAGCGGGTCTGGATCCGCGAGGACGACGTTGTGCTCGTCTCGCCGTGGGACTGGCAGGACGAGAAGGCGGATGTCGAATGGCGCTACGACAAAGCCGACGCCGATCGACTGCGCGAGGAGGGCCACGTCCAGGACTAGCGTGGTTCGTTTCCATCCGTCCGGTGTCGATCGCACACCCTCGATCCTCGCCCGTCGAACATCCATCGTGACGAGTACGTACCGTGTGGGAGCCGATCGCCCGTGAGCGACGAGTACGGTCTGCTCGACGAGGAGGCGACCGACGCACCGGGCGACGAGTGGGAGAACCTCGACGTCGCCGACACCGAGGCCGATCGCACCGCCCGCACGCAGGATCGCGAGTTCGCGAAGTTCCGCGAGCGCATCAAGGACGCCGACCAGTTCAAGGTCGAGGGTGGCGTCTTCGACGAGGCGACGCTCGGCGCGCTCTACAAGCTCGTCCAGGACGGCCATATCGATGCGCTCGGTGGGCCGATCTCGACCGGGAAGGAGGCGCACGTCTTCCTCGCGAGCGCCGGCGAGCACGACGTCGCGGTGAAGATCTACCGCATCAACGCGAGCGACTTCACGCAGATGCGGCGATATCTGGAGGGCGATCCCCGCTTCGATGAGATCGGTGGCAAGAAAAAGGCGGTCGTGCTCGCGTGGACCAGAAAGGAGTTCGCCAACCTGAAGCGGGCCAAACGGGCGGGACTGCGCGTTCCGGAGCCGCTCGCCGTCGAGCGCAACGCTCTCGTGATGGAGTTCCTCGGTACCGACGGCGAGCGTGCCAGACGCCTCTCGGAGCTGCAGCTCGAAAACCCCGATACCGCTTACGAGGTCGTCAGGGAGTATATGCGCCGACTGTACAGCGCGGGGCTGGTCCACGGCGATCTCTCGGAGTACAACATTCTCGTTCACGACTCGCAGTTATGGGTGCTCGATCTCGGACAGGCGGTGACGATCCATCATCCCAACAGTCGGGAGTTCCTCGAACGCGACTGCGAGAACGTGGCGAACTTCTTCGCCCGACAGGGGCTCGACGCCGACGGCGAGTCGCTGCTCGCGGACGTGACGGCCGCGCGCGAAGACTGATTACCACGGACGGCGTTCGTCCGGTATGGCACCGACAGTTCGAGCGGCGACCGTCGACGACATCCCCGGGATTCAGCGCGTCGCGCGCCGCGGCTGGCGGGAAACGTACGAGTTCCTGAGTGAGGATGCCATCGAAACCATTCTCGACGACTGGTATGCGGCCGACGAGCTCGAAGGGCCGATCACCGCTTCGGAAAACGTCTATCTCGTCGCCGAAACGGATGGGATCGCCGGCTACGCGAGCGCCGCACCGACTGCCAACGAGGAGGCACAGCTGTACGCCATCTACGTCGATCCCGACCGCTGGAACGACGGGCTCGGGACGGCGCTGCTCGACGCCGTTCGCGACCGCCTCTCGGACCACGGCAGCCGCCAACTGCGCGTCGAGGTGCTCGCCGAGAACACCGTCGGAGTCTCCTTCTACGAATCGCGCGGCTTCGAGCGCGCCAGCGAGCGCGAGCGCGAGATCGGCTCACAGACGCTCGTCGAGTACGTCTACTACCGCGACATCTGACGCGGGGTGCGAAGAGTTGAAATCGCCGGGTTCCATACTGCGTGCATGCGACACGTGACGATTCCGCAGGACCGCATCGGCGTCCTCATCGGCGAGGGCGGCGCGATGATGCGCGACATCGAGGACCGTGCGGGTGTTCGTCTCGACATCGACTCCGAGACCGGCTCGGTCGGCATCGAATCGGTCGAGGACCCGGTGCAGGGACTGAAAGGCCCCGACATCGTGCGGGCCATCGGCCGCGGGTTCGCCCCCGAGGACGCACTGACGCTGCTCGACGACGAGATGATGCTGCTCGAACTCATCGATATCGAGGCGGCCACGCGCAACGAGACCGATCTCACGCGCAAGAAGGGGCGTCTCATCGGTGAGAACGGCCGGACGCGCGAGCTGATGGCCGAGCTCTCGGGCGCGTTTGTCGTCATCTACGGCAGCACCGTCGGTGCCATCGGCACGCCCGAAGAGATCGAGGTCGTCAGAAACGCCGTCGAGATGATTCTGGATGGCGCGCCCCACGGCTCGGTCTACTCGTACCTCGAACGCAAGCACAACGAACTGAAGAGTCCCGGCATGGAGTACCACCAGTACACCGGCTAGCAAATCACACGATCCCGGTGTCTTAAGACGGACCGACACCTTCGACTGGCAATGAACGCCATCGAAGCCACGGGTGTCGAGCTCACCTACTCGGATGGGACCGAGGCGGTGCGTGGCGTCGACCTCGCGATCCCCGAGGGCGAGTTCTTCGGCTTCCTCGGGCCGAACGGCGCGGGCAAGACGACCGCGATCAAGACCTTCACCACACTGCTCTATCCGACCGCTGGGACGGTGACGGTCAACGGGTTCGACGTCGTCGAGGACGCCCAATCCGTCCGAGAGACGATCGGCTACATGGCCCAGGAGACCAGCGTCGACGAGGAACTCACCGCCCGCGAGAACATCAAGTTCGCCTGCGAGGCCTACGGCGTGCCTCGCGGCGAGCGGGCCGAGCGCATCGACGAACTGCTCGATCTCGTCGATCTCGCCGACGTCGCCGACAAGGAGGCGACGGAGTTCTCCGGCGGGATGAAAAAGCGCCTCGACGTGGCGACCGCGCTCGTCCACGAACCCCCGCTGGTCTTCCTCGACGAACCCACGACGGGGCTTGACCCTAAAGCCAGAATCCGCCTCTGGGAGTATTTCCGCGAGATCAACGAGCAGGGGACGACTGTGTTCCTCACGACGCAGTATCTGGAGGAGGCCGACGAGCTCTGTGATCGGCTCTCGGTGATCCAGGATGGGAAGATCGTCGCCACGGACGCGCCCGACACGCTGAAATCCGAGGTCGGCGGCGACGTGCTCGACATCACGATCGACGACGCGAGCGAGGAGCGGCGGACACACGCCGCGGAAGTCGCCCGCGAGTCGGGGCTGTTCGCCGACGGAACGGTCGAGATCACTGACGACGGCATCAGCGTCGCCTCCGAGCACGCCCGCAGCCACGGGACCGATCTGCTGGTCGCGCTGCGCGATGCCGACTTCACCGTCACGGGCTTCGACGTGCGCTCGCCCACCCTCGACGACGTGTTCCTCGCCATCACCGGCGAGCCGGCCGACGAGGACGGTGAACCGGATGCGGAGGTTCAGGAATCGGCCGCGCCGGAGGTGACGCGATGAGCACCGTCGAGGCGGGTAACAGCAACGGTTTCCTCACGGACGTCTGGATCAATCTGAAGCGCTGGCTGATCAAGACGACTCGCAATCCGTTCGTCGTCGTCGGCTCGCTGGTCCAGCCGGTCATCTTTCTGGTACTGTTCACCGAGATCTTCGGCGGGGCCGTCGGCGGCGCGCTCAGCCAAGCACTCGGGCCGGACATCTCCTACGTGACCTACCTCACGCCCGCGATCATCGTCCAGTCGGCGCTCGTCGCGGCCGCCGGTTCGGGTATCGGCCTCGTCGACGACATGGAGAACGGCATGTTCGAGAAGGTGCTCGTCTCGCCGATCAACCGCGCCGCGATGTTCCTCGGCAAGTCGCTCTCGGAGGTCGTCCGGATCGTCGTCCAGACGTTCATCATCCTCGGGCTCGGCTACGTCCTGCTCTGGTTCGACACGGGCGGCGAGGTCGGCACCTACATCGAGACCGGAATCGTCGGCGCACTCGGGATCGTCCTCGTCGCCATCGTCTTCGCGATCTGGTTCACCGCCTTCTCGAACATCGTCGCGCTCGTCACCCGCGATCAGGAATCGACCATCATCGGCGCGAACCTGCTCCAGTTCCCGCTGCTGTTCGTCTCCAGCGCCTTCCTGCCGGTCGACATCCTGCCGGGATGGGTGCAGACCGTCGCCACGTTCAACCCGATCACCTACGGCGTCGACGCCGCCCGCGCGCTGATGCTCGGCCGCGACGTCCAGACCGTGATCGACGTGACGGCCTTCGGCGGCGTCTGGAACACCCTGATCCCATCCTTCGCCGTCCTGATCGCGCTCGATATCGCCCTCGGCGCGATCGCGGTGCGCTATCTCAATCGCGCGTCGAGCTCGGCGGCGCAGTAGCGACCGAACGCGAAACAGCTACCCCGTCCCGGCTCTCGCCCCCGATATGGACTGGACCGACCGCTTTCGCACTACTTTCGTGGCGCTGGCCGCCGTCGGCCTTCTCGGGGCCGGCGCTGGGATCGTGCTCGGCCTCGGTCTCGGCTTCGTCGTCTTCTGTGGCGTGGTCGGTTTCGGCGCGCTCGCCGTCCTGCGCCGTGGCGAACCCGCCGTCGCACCGGTCCTGCTCGCGGTCGGTGTCGTCGCCGTGCTCCTCGCGATCGTCTACGGCGTCCGCGACCCGCTGCTCGGGCTCTTGCTCGCCGCGATGGCCGCCGTGGCGTTCGTCCGTAGCTATCAGTATCACCAGGTTTACAGCGCGTAGCGCTCGCCGTCGACCGCGAGCGGCTCCGCGAACGCCTCGTCGGCGGGGAAGAAATGCGAGACGTGGACCAGCCGCGTCTCGGTGGCACCGAGCTCGTCGGCCAGCGAGAGCGCGCCCTCGCGGGTCATGTGTTTCGTGCCGAACGTTCGCGGCGTCCCGTCGGCGTCGTGGTGGTCGCCACCGAGCGGGTGGTGCTCGCAGAACGCCGCGGGGGCGATGGCGTCGGCGAGCAGGAGGTCCGCGTCGGCCAACCGGGCGCGCGATTCGTCCGGGATCCCATAGCTCGTGTCGCCGGTGATGGCGAGTTTCGCGTCGTCGCTTTCGATGACGACGCCGTAACAGACGAGCGGTGGATGGGAAACCGGCACGAATGTCACGTCGAAGCCACAGGAAGAAAACGACTCCAGCGGACGCTGCCCGTGTACTGAGAGCGCGTCGAGGTAGTCGTACTTCCCCCGTACCGTATCGGCAACGCTCTCGCCGGTTTTCGGGTCGGTTTCGTTCGCCGCGTGGACCGGCAGTTCCGAGAAGAGACGGAAGGCGTTGCCGAGCCCGTCGAGATGGTCGAAGTGGATGTGCGTGACGAGCGCCGCGTCCGGGAGTGCCACGTCGTGATCGAGGAACTGCCGGCGGAAGTCGGGGCTCGTATCGACGAGCAGCGACTCGTCGGTTCGTTCGTTGCGGACGTGGACCGAGAATCGACTCCGTTCGACGCCGTTCTCGCGGGCGACGGTGCAGGTGTCGCAGTCACAGCCGACGGTCGGTGTGCCGGTCGTATCGCCGGTGCCCAGAAGCGTGACCTCCACGATCAGTGGTCGTGAGTGTGGCCGTCGGCACCGTGGTCGTGATCCTCGGATCCGCCATCGGCGCTGATGTCGCCGCCAGCCACCAGGGCGTCGTGATCGCCCTCGATCATGTCGAGGTCCTTCAGGCTGTCGCGCTCCTCGAAGTCGTGTACTGCGGCTTCGAGGTCGGCCTGTGTCAGCGTGGTGCGCTCCTCGGTCAGCGCGTCGAGGACGGCCTCGCGGAGCACGAGCCGGAGATCGCTGCCGGTGAGTCCTTGGGTATCGGCGGCCAGAGCCTCGGGATCGAACCCTTCGATATCCATTTCCCGGGTGACGATCCGGAGGATGTCCGCGCGCATCGGCGAGTCGGGTTTCGGGAAGTTGACGATCTCGTCGAAACGCCGCCAGGCGGCCGCATCGAGCTGGTCGGGATGGTTGGTCGCGCCGATCAGGAGCACTTCGTCGTTGATGAGGCTGATCTCGTCGATGCTCTTGAGCAGCGTGTTCACCGCGCGCTTCAGCGCGACGTGCTCGTCGGAGTTCCTGGTCTTGGCGACGAAGTCGAACTCGTCGATGAAGAGGATACACGGCGAGAGCCGTTTGGCCACCTCGAAGGTCTTCTCGACGTTTTTCGCCGTCTCGCCGAGATACTGGCTCGTGACCATCGACAGTTTCACCTCGACGAAGGGGAGGTCGAGTTCGTGGGCGAGCGCCCGCGCCGTGGTGGTCTTGCCCGTCCCGGGCGGGCCGACGTAGAGGAGTTTGCCGATCTCGCGCAGGCCGATGGTGGCGAGATACTCGCGGTGTTCGATGGCCTTCATGATCTTCTTGATCTCGCCTTTCTGATCGCTGGTCAGCACGAGATCGTTGAGCGTCATCTCGACCTCCTCGGGTGCGCGCACGTCGACGAGATCGAGCATCTCCTCGTCCTCCTCGTTGTCGAAGTACTCCTCCAGGAGGCTGTCGATCCAGACGCGATCGGCGTGAACGGGGCGATTGGCCTCGCGGGCGCGCTCGTAGTCGGCCTCGTCGAGGGCGGCCGCGAGCGTCGGGTTCTCCTCGATCCGGTCGGCGTCGGCGCGTTCGGCGTACCATTCCTCGGCCATCGCGCGTTCGGTCAGCGACAGCGATCCCGAGAACTCGTCGTGATCGGTGAACATCAGGCCCGAGATGGCGCTCCACGGGTCGGCCACCTCCGTGGCGGTCTCGGCGGTCGCCTCGGTCGCGGCCAGCGGGCGCTCGATCCCCTCGTCCGACCAGAACGCGCGGCGGTAACGTGGCGGCAGGTCGTCGGCGTCGCGCTCACGATCATCGTTGTAGACGTGTGTCGTGAGCAGAAATTCGACGATGTCCAGTTCCGGGCTGCTCATTCCCGCCTCTGTAGGCCATCCGGACGAATAAGACCGTCGAACCGCACCGATCAGAAAACTTCAATGAAAGATCTCGGGGTTTGCGTGGGTTTAACACGATACGGGTCCGACGACGCGCATGGTCGACACCACACCGGTCGTCGCGGCGGCATACCGAACCCCGCAGGGAAAGGAGGACGGCGTCTTCGCCGACGTCCGCAGCGAGGACCTCTCGATCCCGCTGATCAACGAGATCCTCGCCGAAACAGGTCTAGGGGGCGACGACATCGACGATCTGATGTGGGGCTGTGCCCAGCAGCGCGGCGAGCAGGGCAACAACGTCGCGCGCGTGATCTCGCTGCTGTCCGATCTCGGCGAATCGGTTCCCGCGACAACGATCAACCGCTGGTGTGCCTCCTCGGCACAGTCGATCATCTCGGCTTCCGACGCGATCCGTGCCGGCCAGCGCGACGCGATCATCGCCGGCGGCGTCGAGAGCATGAGCCGGGTGAAGATGGGCCAGAACACGCAGAACGCCCATCCACGCCTCAACGAGGAGCACAACGTCGCCGAGCTCCAGATGGGGATGACCGCCGAAGAGGTCGCCGAGCGCTACGATATCACTCGCGAGGAGCAGGACGAGTACGCCGCGCGCTCGCAGCAGCGCGCCGTCGAGGCCACCGAGGATGGGCGATTCGACGACGAGATTGTCCCGATCGACAACGGTGAGGAGACGATCGACACCGACGAGGGGCTCCGACCGGGCACCACCGCCGAGAAGCTCGCCGAGCTCCCGACGGTGTTCAAATCCGACGGGACCGTCACCCCGGGCAACGCCTCACAGGTCTCGGACGGTGCTTCCGCCACCCTCATCACGAGCCGCGGGTTCGCCGAGGATCACGGTCTCGACGTGCTCGCGGAGGTCGGGAGCAACAACGTCGCGGGCGTCGAGCCGGAGGTCATGGGGGTCGGCCCGATACCCGCAACCGAGGGGCTGCTCGAACGCACGGGCCGAGAGATCGACGACTACGGGCTCGTGGAGCTCAACGAGGCGTTCGCCTCACAGACGCTCTACTGCCGGCGTGAGCTTGGCATCAGTAGTGAAAAGTTCAACGTCAACGGCGGTGCGATCGCCATCGGCCATCCGCTCGGTGCGAGCGGCGCGCGTCTGCCGGTGACGCTGATCCACGAGATGCACAAGCGCGACGTCGACCGCGGGCTCGCCACCGAGTGTGTCGGCTTCGGTCAGGGTGCGGCCATCGAATTCTCGCGCTGAGCGGGGCTGACTGCGAATTTTGGCCGAGATTTTGCAAGCGAGGAAGCGAGCGCTGGCGAGCGATCGAGCGAAGCAAAAGGTCGTCGCGGCAGGGCGCGGTAATCGAATTCTCGCGCTGAACGGGGCTGACGGCTTTCTATTCGTATCTTTCGGGCAGTACCACGACCGGGCGATCGCTTTCGGTGACGAGCGCGTTCGTCAGATCGCCCGAGAGGAGTTTGAGCCAGCGGCCGCCAGCGCGCGGGGTGAACGCGATGGCGCTCGCGTCGATCTCGTCGGCGACGGCGAACACCGTCTCGGGGATCTCCTCGCCGTATTCGAGGCGCGTCTCGATATCGATGTTGGCGGCATCGAACGCCTCGCGGGCGGCCGCGAACGTCTCATCAGCGTGTTCCGGATGGCCGTCGTCCGTCGGTGGTGTGCCTTCGATGACGTGGACGACGACCGCTTGACCACCCGTTCGACGGAGGTGCGCCGCCGCGCCGGCACAGGTCGTGCGGGCGTCCTCGGGGCTTGCGACCGGTAACACCGCGATCTCGAAGGGATCTCTGGCCTCGCTCACGACCCATCACCGCCGATAGCGTCCTGCGATCGGTTCACAGGCGAGCGACGGCGCGGTGGGTCAAAAACCTGGGGACAGCTGTGGGATAAAATCCGATGCATGGCGACGGCTTGTGGCGGCTGCGATGGCGAGCCTGGCCGGATGAAGGGCGAGCGCGACGTAGGGAGCGCGAGGGCTTCGGCGGGGTGGTGCTGTGCGGAGCGGGGCGGTCGCGGGAGGCGTCAGTTGCTCCACCGCGAGCGAACGGGGTCGTCCGAAAGACGCGAAGCGTCTTTCGTGATCTCGAAGTGCCGAAGGCACTTCGAAGAGTCATCGGAAGACTGTGGTCTTCCGAGATGACGAAACGGCTTCGCCGTTTCGAACCATGAGCGAGCGGGCCGCGGAACCCCCGAACGGAGTGAGGGGGTGACGAAGGCTTTTGATCGACATTTTGCGAGCGAAGGAGCGACCGGCGGGAGCGACTGAGCGTAGCAAAAGGTCGTTGGTCGTGGTTAGTCCGCGGGGTGGAACCGTTCGAGGGCGTTCTCGACGGATTCGTTGAGGCCGACGAGCGTGATGCGGTCGCCCTGTTGGAGGACGAAGTCGCCATCCGGAACCATGTTCTCGTCGTCACGGCTGACGAGTGCGATGAGACAGCCCTCGGGGATGGCGCTCGCGAGCTCGGCGATCGTTTCGCCGGCGACGTCGGCGGCGGTGACTTCGAACTCCTGGACGTCGCCCGAGCGGCCGAGTTCGGTCATCCAGTTCCAGAGCGCGGGCCGTTCGATGCGGTTGTCGATGGCCCACGAGGTGGCCATCGGTGCGGAGATGGTCTCGACGTCGAGTTCGGCGAAGGCGTCCTCGTTTTCGGGCTGGTTGACGCGGGCGATGACCTGTTCGGTGTCGAAGGCGGTGGCCGCGAGCTGGGCGACCAGCAGGTTCGAGTCGTCGTCGCCGGTGGTCGCGACGATCGTCGAGGCGTTCTCCGCGCCCGCCGACTGCAGGACGTCGCGGTGGGCACCGTCGCCGATGTGGACCGAGAACCCCTCCGACCGAGCGGTTTCGACGTTCTCCTCGTCGTGTTCGACGATGACGACGTTCTCGCCGCGGGCTTCGAGGCGTGTGGCGAGATCCCGTCCGACCTTCCCCCCGCCGACGATGATGGCGCGCATGGGAAGCACGTCGAGATACTCCGCAATGTATCTGGCCAAACCACCCTCGACCAGCACGGTGGCGAAGATGACCAGGAAGACGGTGCCGACGAGCGTTTCGGCGGCCGCACTCATCCCTTCGGCCTGAAGGCGCACGGCAAAGAGCGTCGCCACGGAGGCGGGGATGATGCCCCGCGGACCGATGGCGCTCATGAATAGCCGTTCCTCACGGGTGAAGCGACCGCCCGATGTCGAGAGGAAGACGACGAGCGGTCGGAGCACGACCATCACGGCGACCACGACCGCCAGCCCGCCCAGCCCGAAGGGGAGATCGTCGAAGTTGAGCAGCGCGGCGAGCGCGATGAACACGAACGAGAGGACCATGAGCGTGATATCGCCCTTGAAATCGGTGATCTTGTCCTCGTAGGGGATGTCGAGATTGCCGACGATGAGGCCGGCGGTGGCGACCGCGGCGATCCCCGCCTCCGAGGTCCAGACGTTCGCCAGCCCGTAGGCCACCAGTGCACCGGCGAGCACGAGCAGGCGAGCGTTGCGGGGCGCGTTGCCCGGCGAGAGATCGACGTAGCGGATGAGATACCAGAGCACGCCGGCGACGGCCGTGCCGACGCCGATGCCGACGCCGAGCTTGATCGCGAAGACGACGAGGATGGCCGCGATCCCCTCGGAGGCCTCGAAGACGACCTCGAAGACGACGACCGCGAGGATCGCCGCCGTCACGTCGTTGACGATCCCCTCGGTTTCGAGGGTGGTCGCCACGCGATCGCGCACCGGGACGACGTCGAGGATCGGTGCGATGACCGTCGGACCGGTCGCGACCAGCAGCGCGCCGACGAGAAGGGAGATGTCCCACGGGGCGGTGAGCGCGTAGTGGACGACGATGGCCGTCCCGAGCAGCGAGATGGCCGCCCCGAGCGTGGTGAGTCGTATCGTCGCCGAAGAGGTCTGTCTGAGGTCCTCGATGCGGAGGTGGAAGGCCCCCTCGAAGACGATGATCGCGACCGCGAGCCCGACGATGGCCGGGAGCGCGCCGCCGAACGTGTCGGCGCTGATGATCCGCGAGGGGAGCACCAGCCCCGACAACGGACCGAGAATCAGCCCCGTGGTCAACAGGAAGATGATGCTCGGTACGCGAAAGCGATCGCCGAGCATCTGCGAGGCGACCCCGAGCGCCATGATGCCCGCGACGAGCGCTATTAGCTCTGCCCCGCCGGTTGCCACTCTCGACCCTCCATGTTTCGACCGGTAAGAAACCAGACCATATAAGGGCGTTCACTCCGCGGAGCGGTGCGTGGCGGTGCGGTCTCAGTCGACATACAGCGCGTCGATTTCCTCGTCGTAGCGTTCCTCGATGTTCCGTCGTTTCTTCTTCATCGTCGGCGTCAGGAGATCGTTGTCCTCGGTGAACTCCTCGGGCACGAGCGCGAACCGTTTGATGCGCTCGTGGGACTCGAAGTTCTCGTTGACCGCTTCGACCACCTCGCCGATGCGTGCCTGGACGTGTTCGTTCTGACAGAGCGTGCTCGAATCGTCGGGCAGGTCGATGCCCTCCTCCCCGGCCCACTTGCGAACGCGCTCCTCGTTGGGGACGACGAGCCCGCTCACGAACTTCTCGCCGTCGCCGAGCACCATGCACTGCTCGACGAGCTGGCGCTGGGCGAAGGCGTCCTCGATCGGGCCGGGCGCGACGTTTTTCCCCGTCGAGAGCACCAGCAGCTGCTTCGAGCGCTCGCGGAAGGCGATGTAGCCATCGGGGCGGCGTTCGACGACGTCACCGGTCCGGAACCACTCCCCGTCGAAACTGTCCTCGGTCGCCTCGGGGTTCTCCCAGTACCCATCAGTCACGTTCGGTCCGCGAACGAGCAGTTCGCCGACCTCGCCGTCGGCGTCGAGATCGTCGGGCACCACGCTCGCATCCACTTTGATCTCCTCGTCGACGACGGGCGGGCCGATGGTGCCGATCTCGGGTGCTTCGGGCGGGTTGACCGCCACGACGGGTGCGGTCTCGGTGAGACCATAGCCCTCCAGGATCGGCAGCCCCATTCCGTCGAACAGCCGGCCGAGTTCGGGCGAGAGGCTGCCACCGCCGCTGATGAAGAACTCGATGTTGCCGCCGACGCCCTCGCGGACCTGTTCGAAGACCAGCCGATCAGCGAGCGCGCGTTTCGCGCGCAGCGAGAGCCCGGGCGATTCCCGTTGCTGGTACTCCCGACCGACATCGACGGCCCACTCGAAGATCCGCTCGCGCAGCGGGGATTCGCCGGCCTGGTCGCGGATCGAGTCGTACAGCTTCTCGTACACCCGGGGAACGCTCGTCCCCGTCGAGGGAGTGACGAGCGGGAAGTCCTCCTGGAGCGTGTCGGGGCTCTCGGCGTAGGCGACGGTCGCGCCCGCGGCGAACATCAGGAAGTGGCCCGCCAGCCGCTCGAAGACGTGCGCGAGCGGGAGAAAGGAGAGCGTCGAGGCACTGGGGTCGATCGTCGGGAGATCACCCTTGTCCTCGCGCGGCCCGAACCGGCGGTAGACCTGATCGACGTTCGCCTTGAAGTTCCGGTGGGTGAGCCTGACGCCCTTGGGTTGGCCGGTCGTTCCGGAGGTGTAGACGAGGCTGGCGAGATCGTCGGGATCGCGCGCATCGAGCCAGCCCTCGTAGTTACTCTGGTCGAACGAGCCGACGCCGCGTTCGTGGACCTGTGCGAGCGTGAGCACGTCTTCACGGTCGCCGTACCCCTCGATACTGTCCATCGAGACGATGAAATCGAGATCGAGCTCGTCCTCGACGGCGAGCACGCGTTCGAGCAGCTCCTGATTTTCGACGACCACTCCCGTGGCCCCGGGATCGTCGAGGAGATATTCGACTTGGTCGGGCGAGGAGCTCGTGTAGACGGTCGTCACGACCCCACCGGCGGCGAGCACGGCGAAGTCGGTCTGTGCCCACTCCATGCGCGTGTTCGCGAACAGTCCCACCCTGTCGCCGGCCTCGATGCCGAGGCTGCGAAACCCCGCCGCGAGCCGCTTGACGATCCGGTGCATCTGCCGGTAGGTCAGGGTCGCGAACTCGCCGTCGGCCGCTTGCGCCACGATCGGACCGGCCAGCGAGCGGTCGTAGACGCCGCCCTTGTACTGTTGGGCGACGTGTTCGTCGTGGCGGGTAGCGCTCCGCTCGAACATCTGCGACAGCGTTCGCTCGCCGAGCACCTCGCTTTCGAACTCCGCCTCGGCTTCCTGCCAGTCCATACCCTCCCACCGGCTGGCTCGGTAATAAACATCGGCCATCGGATTTGGAAATCAAACTACACGATTCGGCCGTGGCTCCCAGGTTACATGACACTTAGAACGGGTTGGTCGGCGTTCAGCAGCACCGACTGTGTCACGCTGCCGAAGACCGCCTTGCCGGTCGGCGAGCGTTTCCGCTTTCCCACGACGACGTAGCGGGCGTCGTGCTCGTCGGCGTACGCGATGATCCGTTCGCTGGCCTTGCCGACGAGCCCGACGGGCGTCGCGCCGCTGCCGACCGTCGCCGCCGCGGCGATCTCCCGTGCGGCCTCCTCGCCGTCGTCGGGGTCGTCGTCGAGTTCCATCGTACTGTTCTCGGTGGCGTTCTGTTCGATCTTCCGTGCCTCCATCGGGCTGAGCACGTGGACGACGTGGGTTTCCTCGTCGAAAGCGTCCGCGAGTGCGTCCGCCTCGGCGACGACCTGTTCGCTCCGATCGGATTCACCCACTGCGGCGACGATCATTGTCACGCCCGTTGTTTGCCGGGATGGTTATAGATTTCGCCGCTCGTGGAACGTGACGACAGAATCTCGATCGAATGCTATTCGACGACCCAACCGCTCACCGATCGTGTTCTCGCTGGGAGGAAGGAACAGCGGGGAAGAGGAAGGGAGCTACGATGGGGATGAGGAGTGAGGGGACGAGGGCGGCGGATCGCTGGAGGGAGGGGGGGGGGGAGTGGAGGGTCGATTTTACCCTGGCCGTCCTCTCATAGTCGCGGCACACCCGGTTCGACCATTTCGATGTCCCACGTGTACTCGGTGGTGTGGCCCAGCTGCGAGCGATCGAGCATCATGCTTCCGTCCGTGCCGTCCCGCTGCCGTTCGCCCCCCGGATCACCCTTGTCGGGCGGCATGACTGGCACGAGCGGCTCGATTGCTTCGCTGTCGCGGTCGTAGTTCGTTGCGTCGGTCGTCTCCGTGCTCGGCTGTTGTGGTCGCTGTTTCATGTCCACATCCACTATATACGACGGAAGTTAATGAAAGTTACTGATTATACAGGATAACTGGAAGTAGAATACAACTTCAGGCGTGAATCTGACAGATTTTCTTCTCCAAGAAAGTTCCTGGTCTCACCAGTCCTTGTCCTGGAATCTATTCTATAGACTATCTTTGTCTATTTCTTCTACTCACTTTCGAATTGCTGCTTAATGCTACAAATTAACCAGTATCTATAAATGGTTCGCGGTCGAACGTGTGGGGTATGGCGCAACGCGAACAGATCAGGACGGGCGAACGCGGCGTGCTCGCTCACTTCGGGCACATGGACGAGGAACCGATGACGATCACCGAGGGTGACGGTGCGTACGTGCGCACCGACGACGACGAAGAGTACCTGGACTTCACCTCCCAGCTGTACTGTGTGAACGCGGGTCACAGCAACGACGCCATCACCGACGCGATGGCCGAGCAGCTCGATCGGATTCAATACGTCTCCTCGGCGAAGGACAACGACGCGCGCAGCCAGCTCGCCGACACGCTAACCGAGGTCGCCCCACAGCCGCTCACGGACGTGTTCTTCTCGATCTCGGGCAGCGAATCGAACGAGGCGGCGATCCAGATCGCCCGCGAGTTCCAGGACGCCTCGACGGTACTGACCCGCTGGCGCTCCTACCACGGCGGCACGTACGCGACCGCGGGCATCACCGGCGATCCCGCGATCCGGCTGCCGGTCGAATCGCACGCCGCGACCACGGGCAACGTGAAGTTCCTCCCACCGTTCGGGGGTGCCGATGCCGCCTTCGACGCCGACTCGCCCGAGGAGCTCACCGAGCGATCGCTCGCCCACCTCGAATACGTCATCCGCAACCAGGGACCGGATTCGATCGCCGCGCTCGTCACCGAGATCGTCGGCGGATCGAGCGGGGCGTTCACCGCACCGCCGGGCTACTTCGAGGGCGTGCGCGAGCTCTGTGACGAGTACGACATCCTGCTGATCGCCGACGAGGTCATCACCGGTTTCGGCCGCTGTGGCGAGTGGTTCGGCAGCCAGACCGAGGGGATCGAGCCCGACATGATCACGTTCGCCAAGGGCGTGACGAGTGCCTACGCGCCGCTCGCGGGCGTGCTGATGCGCTCGGAACTCGGCACGGCGCTCCGCGAGGACGCGATGGACATCGGCCAGACGTTCGCCGGCAACCCGGTCGCCTGTGCTGCCGGCAATGCCGCTCTGGAGGAGTATGACGACCATCTGATCGACAACGTCCGGGAACTCTCGCCCGCACTCGAAGAGCGGGTCAGGAGTCTCGCCGATCACGACGTCGTCTGTGACGTCCGTGGACGCGGCTTCCACTGGGCGGTCGAGTTCGCCGACCCCGAAACGGGCGAACTGGTGTTCGATCCGCGCGTCGAGGACGGCTACAACCCCGTCGCGGACGTCCTCACCCGCACGCGCGAGAAAGGCGTGCTCGTCGGCGGCGGTCGACCGCTGATCCAGATCATGCTCTCGCCACCGTTCTGTGTCGACGAGGACGACATCGAGACGGGCGTCGCGGCGCTCGAAGAGTCGATCGAGGAGGTGTTCGAGTAGCGCTACTCGTCTTCGGCGTCGGCGATCGCTTCGAGCGTATCGAACTCGAAGTTCTTGAGCAGTCGCGGCTCGTTTTTGATGGTGGAGATGGTGAACATCGATCGGGTACGGATCACCTCGTCGATCCCCTCGAACTGGCTGATGAGGTCCTCGACCATCCCCTGGTTGCCGAGGCGGGCGATGACGACGAAGTCGGTCTCGCCCATCGTGAAGTAGACCTGATCAGCGCCTTCGATGGCCGAGAGTTTCTCACCGACGCGCTCGTGGTAGCCCTCGTCGTACTCGGCGATGACTTCGGCGATGATGGTGACGCCGAGCCCGACCTTCTCGTAGTCGATGTCGTAGAGGTCGTTCTTGATGACGCCCTCCTCGCGGAGGTTGTTCAGTCGGTAGTAGATCGTCGACTTCGGGATGCCCGTCTCCTCGTGGAGCCGGTCGGGGCTGCCGGTGCCGAGGTTCGCAATCGCCGAGAGGATCTTGATGTCACGTTCGTCCATAGTTGAATGTGGTTGGAAGATACTCGACACGCGCACTTAATCCTCCCCATTACGTGTAGAACGACGACTGAAGAAACGGCCGGAAACCGGGCGACGGGCGACTGCCGGTGCGGTCGTTACGTGCCCACGAGATCGAACGTGTAGCCGGCACCCTGCTCCTCGGCGCTCTCGTAGATCAGACCCGCGGCCGCGATGTCCTGGATCGCCAGTCCCGTCGAATCGAAGACGGTGAGTTCGTCGGTCGGTGCGTCGCGCGTTCCGCTGACGACCTCGCTCAGGTCGGCGTGGACGTCTTTTCTGGCGAGACGGCCCTCGGCGACGGCGACGTTGATCTCGCCGCTGTGAGAGCACTGCTCCCAGTCGTCGACGACGACGGCGGCGTCCTCGATGATCCGTGGGTCGAGCTCCTGCTTGCCCTCCGCGTCGGCCCCCATCGCGTTGATGTGTGTCCCCTCGTCGAGCCACTCGCGCTTCAGGATCGGCTCCGTCGAGGGTGTAGTGGTCGAGATCACGTCACAGCTTGCGACCTCCTCCGGACTACCGCTGACGACCTCGTCGGCGCGATCGGCTTCCTTCTCACAGAGGTCGGTGACCGCCGTCTCGTCCAGATCGGTGACGACGACGCGATCGAGATCGATGATGCTCGAGATCGCTTCCAGCTGTGCGCGTGCCTGTTCGCCCGCGCCGACCAGACCCATCGTGCGCGCGTCCGGCGGGGCGAGATGGCGGCTGGCGACGCCGCCGACCGCGCCGGTGCGGTAGCGTGTGAGTTTCGTTCCGTCCATGATCGCCAGCGGGTAGGCCGTCTCCGGATCGGAGTAGATGACGACGCCCATCACCGTCGGCAGATCGTGTTTCACGGGGTTGTCCGGATGGACGTTCACCCACTTGAGACCGGCCGCGCCGTCGACGTACGCCGGCATCGCCCGGAAGTCGCCGTTCTCCTCGGGGAGGTCGACGTAGGTCTTCGGCGGCATCACCGCGTCGCCGTCCTCGTAGGCGACGAAGGCGTCCTCGATCGCGTCGATGACGCCCGCCATCTCGACGCAGTCGTCGAGCTCGTCGCGGTCGATCATCAGCGTTCCCCGCTCGGTCACGTCCTCCTCGGATGCGAGTGTGCTCATGCGCATATCGACAACTATGCGCGAGTATCTTAAACTTTTCTACCGTACTAGCGCCGATATACCGAACAGAATATTATATATGGGGCGTGTATCACTCAATGCTGTCGATTGCGACTCGATGATTGGAACGGCCGTCCACCGCGCCGATCCGGAACGGTCCGGACGACGTTGCTCGTCGGCCGACGTGCTTGCAGGCCGGTCGTTCATGAGGGTTCGGTAACAAAACCCGACGACGGCGTCCCGATCGGCGGTTGAATTCTGACGATACAGCAAGAATACTGTCTATAGCTACAAGAAACTCCAACAAATATACATAACATTAAAGTATTCGCGAATGTATTGCGGTAGCATGACTGATGATACCACGGATGGGTCGCTGGAACGGGTGCTCTCACGATGGCAGCTGTTCGCCATCGGCTTCGGCGCGATCGTCGGCTGGGGCTGGATCATTCAGATGGGCTATTGGATCGACGAAGCGGGGCCGTACGGGGCGATGGCCGCCTTCGCCATCGGCGGGGTGCTCGTGCTCCTCGTCGCGCTCATCTACGGCGAACTCGTCTCGGCGATGCCGTTCGCGGGCGGCGAGCACGTCTACACCCACCGCGCGTTCGGGCCGGCGGTCTCCTTCGTCTGTAGCTGGTCGCTGTTGCTCGGCTACATGGGCGTCGTCGGCTTCCAGTCGATCGCTCTCGGCATCGGGTTCTCCTATCTGATCCCCGGATTCGATATGCTGGCACTCTGGACGTTCGCGGGCCAGACCGTCTACGGCTCGTGGGTCGCGGTCGGATTCCTCGGCATTCTCGCGATCACGTTTCTGAACTACCGCGGCGTCGAGATCACCGCGCAGGTACAGCTCGTTCTCGCGACGGTCATCGCCATCTCGGGCATCGCGCTCGTGACGGGTTCGCTCACGGTCGGACCGTCGGTCTCGAACGCGGCTTTCGGCGGTGCGCCGGCGCTCGGGATCACGACCGTCGCCATCCAGGTGCCGATGCTGTTCGTCGGCTTCGACGTCGTGCCACAGGCCGCCGAGGAGGCCGACATGTCCTCGCGCTCGCTCGCGCTGGTGGTGCTCGCCGTCGTCGCCACGGTCGGCCTGTTCTACATCGTCAGCATCTGGGCGGCCGGCGGGGCCGTCGCCGCGGGCGCGCTCGGCAACAGCCTCGTGCCGGCCGCGACGGCAATGAGCGCGATCTTCGGCAGCACCATGGCGGGCAAGCTGATGACGATCGTCGGCATCGGCGCGCTGCTCACCAGCTGGAGCGCGTTCGTCATCGGCGCGAGCCGCATTGTCTTCGCGATGGCCGATTCGGGGCTCCTGCCGGAGTCGCTCGCCACGGTCCACCCCGAGTACAACACGCCCTCGCGCGCGATCGTCCTCATCGGCGCACTTTCGATGGCCGCCCCGTGGTTCGGCGGCAACTTCGTCAGTTCGATCATCAATGCCGGCTCGCTCGGGATCGTGCTCGCCTGGTTCACCGTCGCGGTGTCGTTCGTCGCGCTGCGCTACAACGAACCCGAGATGGAGCGGCCGTTCAAGCTTCCCGGTGGCTACACCTTCGGCATCGCCGCGATGGTCGTGACGCTGTTTTTCATCGGGCTCTACATGCCCGGCGCGCCCTCGGCGCTGCTCTGGCCGCGTGAGTGGGCGATCGTCGTCGCCTGGATCGTCCTCGGCGCGGTGCTGTTCGCGCTCTCACGGCGATCGACGACCGAGACCACGATGGAGGAGACCCGACAGCCGGTGTCGGAACAGCAGTAGCGCACGCTCCTTCTCGACCCCGTTGTCACCACAGCCATCCGACCCTCACGGCCGGCGGCCGTCAGCACCCACTTTCGATCGATGACGGTTTTCTTGGAGAGTGTTTCAAAGATGCACCCACTCGTCGGAAACACGGTGTGGCCGCTTCGCTCGCCGTAGCCGCGCCGCGCTGGCCCGATAGATAGAGAGATCGAGGGGGGGGGGGAGAAGAATCGAAGCGATGTCGGCGATCACAGAGTGAGAACCATAGCATCCCCACTCACTCGACGAACGCCATCATCGGTGTGTTTCGGGACCGATGGTATCCGAGAAACTAGCGAGCGCAGCGTGACGCGGTTTGTCCGGATCGATGTCGTCAGCGGCCGAGATCATTCCACGGATGCTACGAACACCTGCTATCGCCATGAGCAGCGATCCGTCCGTCGATGCGGTCGAACGGATTCCCGTGAAGGGGAGGCCATCAGCAAAAACGGTCGCTTGATGATCGATACGGCGATCCGCCGATCACTCAGGGCGCGGCGGCTCCTGTTCGCGTCGAGCCAACTGCCCGCGTTCGAGGATCGTCCCGTCGGAGAACCCCTCGCTCGCCGCGGCGCGGGCGGCCGTGATCGTGACGATATCGTAGACGTCGTCGGCGCTCGCGCCGCGCGAGAGATCGCTCAGCGGCCGTGCGTAGCCCTGGAGAACCGGGCCGAGCGCCGTCGCGCCCGCGAGCCGTTCGGTGAGTTTGTAGGCGATGTTGCCCGCGTTCAGATCCGGGAAGACGAGCACGTTCGCGTCGCCGTTGACGACGCCCGCATCCCCGTTTTTCCGCTCGGCGATGCTCGGCACGAGCGCCGCATCGCTCTGGAGCTCGCCGTCGATGCAGAGTCCGTCCATCCGCTCGCGGGCCAGTTCGGTCGCCCGACGGATCTCGTCGACGGTCTCGTGGCTCGCGCTCCCCTTCGTCGAAAACGAAAGCATGGCGACCCGCGGCTCCCAGCCGAGGAGCTCCTCGGCTGTCGTTGCGGTCGCGAGCGCGATGTCCGCCAGCTGTTCGTCGTCCGGGTCGATGTTCACCCCACAGTCGGCGTAGAGCAGCGCACCGTTCTCGCCGATGGTCGGATCGTCGAACGCCATCAGGAAGTAGCTCGACGCCGTGTCGACCAGCGGATCGAGGCCGACGATCCCGTTGGCCGTCGCGACCACCTCGGCGGTCGGATGGGTCGCGCCGGCGACCAATCCTTCGGCCTCGCCGGTGCGCGCGAGCCACGCCCCGAGCACCAACTCGTCGTCGAGCACGCGCTTCGCGGTCGGGACGGGCACGTCGCGCAGCGCGGCGTACGCGGCGGCGTCCTCCTCGATCCGTTCGTCGGACCGATCGAGAACGGTGAGCGCGCCCCGTGACAGGTCGTGCTCGGCACATAGTGCCCGTGATCCCTCGTCGGTACCCAACAGCACCGGCTCGGCGATGCCGTCGCGTGCAGCTCTGACGGCCGCTTCGCGCACGCGGCTGTCGTGGGCTTCGGGGAGAACGATGCGCGGGCTCGCCGTCCGTGCTTGTTCGCGAAGTCGTGAAAGAAGGCTCATCGGTGGTTCGAATGCGGTGACGATCGGTGACCGCCGCCGGCTCAGCCCTCGTAGTTGGCGTCGCCGGGCTGGCGGTATTTCTCCAGGACGCGCTCGGGATCGTCGAGCGCGTCGCGGCGGAACGGTTCGAGTAACTCTGTCCCGTCGGTCATGATCTCGACGACGGCGGGCTCGCCCGACTGGAGCGCGTCGGTCATCGCCGACTGGACGTTGTCCGGGTCTTTGACCCGCGTGCCGCGTGCGCCCATGTCGCGGGCGATCTCGGCGAAGTCGGGGTTCTCCGGCAGATCGGTGCCGACGAAGCGGTCGTTGTAGAACCAGTACTGGTTCTGCTTTTCGGCACCCCACTCCATGTTGTTGAACACGACCGCGACGGCCGGAATGTCCTCGCGGACGGCGGTCATGATCTCGTTCATCGACTGCATGCCCCACGCGCCGTCGCCGACGAGCGCCACTGCGGGATCGTCGGGTCGGGCGACCTTCGCGCCGATGGCTGCGGGGTAGGCGAACCCGCAGTTGCCGTAGGTGCCGGCGGCGAGGAAGTTGCCAGGATTGTCGAACTCCAGGTAGGCGTTGGCCATCGAGCAGGTGTTGCCGATGTCCGTCGCCACCATCGTGTTCTCGGGCAGCGCCTGTGCGACGTCCCAGAGCGCGCGCCGCGGGTGGATCGGGGCCTGGTCCGACTGGGACATCTCTTCGAGTTCGTCCTTCCAGTCGGCGTAGGCCTGCTCGATCTCTTCGACGCGCCCCTCGTCCGCACCGGCGGACGCATCGAGATCGCCGGCGAGGCCGCGAACGGTTTCGGCGGCATCGCCGACCAAGCCCAACTCGACGCGCGTGGTGCGCCCGATCTGGGAGGCGTCGGCGTCGATCTGGATGACGTCGGCGTCCTCGGGGAACCAGTCCATCCCGTACTGGGGCAGGAGGCCGAAGCCGCTGAGGCGGCTGCCGACGGCGAGCACGCAGTCGGCCTCCGAGAGCGTCTCCATCGCGGCCTTCGAGCCGCCGTAGCCCAGCGCGCCCACGGCGAGGGGATGGCTGATCGGGAAGCTGTCGTTGTGGAGGTAGGAGTTCGCCACCGGGGCGTTCAACTCCTCGGCGAGATCGGCGACCTCGTCGATCGCGTCCGAGTAGATCGTGCCGAGGCCGGCGATGATCGCCGGGTTCTCGGCCTCCGAGAGCATGGTCGCGGCCTCGCTCACCTTCGAATCGTCGGCCGACCCGATGCGCTCCTGGCGATACTGGTTGGGCTGGAGTACGTCGGTCTCGATCTCGCCGTAGAGCTGGTCGCGGGCGAAGTCGATCTGAGTGGGCCCCATCTCGGTCAGCGATTCGCGGTAGGCAGTCCGCACGTATTCGGCGACGCGGCTGTTGTCTTCGAGACGGCCCTGCCAGTCGACGCACTCGTCGAAGATCGACATGGTGTCGGCCTCCTGGAACCCGTCGGTGCCGATCGAGCCCGTGGTGGCGGCCGGCGAGAGCATGATCACCGGCGAGTGGTTGAGCTGGGCGGCCTTGATGCCCGTGACCATGTTGGTGACGCCGGGACCGTTCTGGGCGACGCAGATGCCCGGTTCGCGGCCACAGAGCGCTTCGGCGTAGCCGTCGGCCATGTGGGCGGCGTTCTGTTCGTGGCGCACGGGCAGGTAGCGGATGCCCGCCTGCGGCATGATGTCGAGGAAATCCATGAACGCCGAGCCGACGATCCCGAACATTACGTCGGCGTCCTCGGCGACGAACTGTTCGAGCAGCGCCTCGCTCGGCGACATCGTCTCACCCTCGTGGAGCGGTGCGTCCTCGGTCGGTGGTGGTGCTTGCTGTCGTGACATTCCGTTCGACCCACTTGCATCCATATCACGGAATGACTTATAACTTCCGTCTCAAATCAATTCCTGGGAAGAAACTACAATAGGATAGGTGAAATTGAATAGAAGAACACACTTCCCGCAGAAAGTTGATTTTCCGCCATGACGGTTTCAGCCGATCGTTCATCGCCATCGACGGCTCTCGATCGACGATCGGAGCCGGCGCTCGTCGATGATCTAGGACTCGAAAACGAACGTGGAAAACGAGGCGAGAAGCGGAATCCATCAGAGTAGCTCGCTCGCACGCGGACCACGTTACGTCGGTTTCATGCCGACCGTCGTCGCTTTATTGGACCGTTCACGGCGCTTTTCGGGCGATGGGGCCCCGGTGCAGTCGCGACGCTACTGCTGATCGAGATACGCGAGCACGCCGCGGACGTTCAGCCGTTCCTCGGCGCTGGCCTTCCGCTCGGACCACGCCTCGGCCATTTCGCTGCGCTCGACGAACCGCTCGATGACTGCTTCGTCGTCACCCAACTCGGCGCGTGCGTTCTGGATGTCCGCGACCCACTCTTCCAGGATCCGTTCGTACTCGTCCAGCAGCGATTCGTCGTACTCCCGGGGACCGAAGTGGCCGAAACAGAGCACAGCAGGACTGATCTCGCGGATCGTTTCGATGTCGGCGAGACAGGCCTCCAGATCGAAGTTCGATGGCGGCGACGTCTGGCGGATCGTCTCGATGCTTGGTACCCAGATACCGGCCGCGTCGCCGGTGAACAGCGCGTCGTTTGCGCGGTCGTGGAACATCACCTGATGAGGCGCGTGGCCCGGCGCGTGATGGATGGCGAGCGTGTGGTTCCCACAGTCGATCTCGTCGCCGTCCGAGAGCCCCTCGATGCGACCTTCGGGCACGGGTTTCGGTTCGGCGTAATACTCCCACTGGCTCTCGACGGCTGCCTTGGTCCCCGCGACGAGGCGTTCGGGATCGGTCAGGTGAGGAACGCCGATCTCGTGGGTCAGCACGGTGGCGTTCGGGCAGGCTTCGGCGAGATAGCCCGTCCCGCCAGCGTGATCGAGATGCGCGTGGGTTGGGAGGATATACGACAACTCCTCGCGGGCGATGCCCACCTCGTCGAGCGCGTCGAGGATGTTTTCATACCTGGTGCCGATGCCGGTGTCGATCAGCGCGGGGCGGTCGGCATCGAGGATGTAGACCGCGCCGTACTCCGCGGTGTCGTACATCCCGGTGTCGACGTAGTGGAGCTCCGAACAGCCATCGACGGTGAACACGTCCCCGATTGCCATGTCTCTGGGAACGCCGAGCGCCGTGAAAAACCTCCCGTCGAACAATAGGATTTTGTCACACGGCATGCAATCGCCGGGAAATGCTCGACAGACAGTATCTCCGCGAGCACACCGACGAGGTGCGCGCGGCCCTCGACGCCCGCGGGGCCGACCTCGACCTCGATCGCGTGCTCGACATCGACGACCGGTGGCGCGAGGCGAAGAACCGGGGCGACGAGCTCCGACACGAACGCAACGAGGTCTCGAACCGTATCGGCGAACTCAAACAGGCCGGCGAGGACGACGAAGCCGAGGAGGCCATCGCGCGCTCGCAGGATCTCAAAGAGGACATCACCGAGGTCGAGGAACGTGCCGACGACCTCGAAACCCGACTGAACGAGGCGCTCCTCGAAATCCCGAACGTTCCCCAGGAAGGCGTGCCCGAGGGCGCGGACGAATCCGACAACGTCGAGGTCCGCCGCGAGGGGTTCGACGATCTGCGCGAACTGCCCGACGAGGTGACGCCCCACTACGATCTGGGCGAGGAGATGGAGATCCTGGATTTCGAGCGCGGCGCGAAGACGACGGGTGCGGGCTTCTATTTCCTCAAGGGCGACGGCGCGCGGCTCGAACACGCGCTCATCCAGTTCATGCTCGACCTGCACCGCGAGCAGGACTACGTCGATGTCTTCCCGCCCGTGCCGGTCAACAGCGAGTCGATGACCGGGACGAGCCAGCTCCCGAAGTTCGCCGACGACGCCTACCGCGTCGGTGGGAGCGAACACGAGGCCTACGAGGACGACGATCTCTGGCTCTGTCCCACCGCCGAGGTGCCGGTAACGAACATGTACCGCGACGAGATCCTCCTCGACGACGATCTTCCGATCAAACATCAGGCCTATACCCCCAATTTCCGGCGCGAGGCAGGCGAACACGGCACCGAGACCCGCGGCATCGTCCGAGTCCACCAGTTCAACAAGGTCGAACTCGTGAATTTCGTCCGGCCCGAGGAGAGCGACGAGCGCCTGGAGGGGCTGCTCGACGAGGCCGAGGAGACGCTCCGCCGGCTCGACCTCCCCTACCGCGTGCTCGACCTCTGTACCGGCGACCTCACTTTCGGCTCGGCGCGGACCTACGACCTGGAGGTCTGGGCTCCCGGCGACGACATGGAGGAGGGTCCCGAAGAGGGCGGCCGCTGGCTCGAAGTCTCCTCGGCCTCGAACTTCGAGGCGTTCCAGGCACGACGGGCCGGACTCAGATACCGCCCCGAGCGCCACGAATCGGCCGACTACCTTCACACCCTCAACGCCTCGGGCACCGCCATCGGACGTGTGATGGTCGCCATCCTCGAATACTATCAGAACCCGGATGGAACGGTCGAGATCCCCGAACCGCTCCGGCCGTACATGGGTGGCCAGGAGGTCATCGAGGGCCACGAGCCGGTCGGCGAGAGCGCGGTCGGCGCGGGCCGCAAGGAGTAATCAGTCGGTGTAGGTCTCGATGCGGGAGATTACCCCGTCGTCGATCGTGTGGACGTCGACGAACCCGAACAGACGCTCGCCGTCCTCGTCGAGCAGGCGGCCGCGGACGGCGATCTCGTCGCCGTCGTCGTAGAGTCTGTCGAGTTCGTGGCCCGTCTCGGTCCGCGGGCGCTCGTCGCGCATGAACGCGACGAACGTCTCCCGGCCCTCGAACGTGCGGTCGGGGCGCTCGTGGACGAATTCGGGCGCGAGGAGCCCTCCGAGCTCGTCGTAGCGCTTCTCGTCGATCGAACGGTAGTACGACCGGACGGTGCGGGCGCTCATGGGTTCGTTGCGGCGGCGACCGGAAAGAGCCTACCGACTCCCGTCGTCCGCACTCGTTGGCCGAACGCTACGGGACGATCTGCTCGCCGTCCTCGTGGATCGTGATGGCGTCGACGGGACAGACGCGGGCAGCGAATTTGGCGTCCAGCTCGGCGTCGTCGGGCACCTCGCGGACGAATTTCCCGGGCTCCTCTTCCTCACTATCGACAAGCACCGCCTTGCCGGCGTCCTCGTCGCGCTCGAACCCCTCCCACTCGGCGACGCACTGGAACATACCGATACAGGTCTCGCGATCGAATTCGACTCGCATACGCCCGCTTCTCCCGGCGCGACCATATGGCTGACGGCGTACTCCGACGGTTTAAACGGTGAGCGGCACACAGAATGGGTAATGCACGTCTCGGAGCTGTCGGCGGTCCCGGAGTGGCTGCCCGAGCATCTGGGTGGTGAAGGGATCGAGGAGCTCTACCCACCCCAGGCGGATGCGGTCGACGCGGGCGTTACCGAGGGCGAGAGTCTGGTCGCGAGCGTCCCCACGGCGTCGGGGAAGACACTGATCGCCGAACTCGCCATGACCGCGAGCGTCGCCCGCGGCGGCAAAGCCCTCTACATCGTCCCGCTGCGCGCGCTCGCCGGCGAGAAACGCGCCGAGTTCGAGACCTTCGAGCAGTACGGCCTCACCGTCGGCGTCTCCACCGGCAACTACGATTCGGACGGCGAGTGGCTCGCGACCTGTGATATCATCGTCGCGACCAGCGAGAAGGTCGACTCGCTCGTCCGCAACGACGCACCCTGGATCGATCAGTTGAGCTGTGTGGTCTCCGACGAGGTCCATCTCGTCGACGACGGCCATCGCGGTCCCACGCTGGAGGTCACGCTCGCGAAACTCCGCCAGCGAAATCCCGGTCTTCAAACGGTGGCGCTCTCGGCGACGATCGGCAACCCCGAGATCCTCGCCGACTGGCTCGACGCCGAACTCGTCGACTCGACGTGGCGACCGATCGATCTCAAGAAGGGCGTCCACTTCGGCCAGGCGATCCACTTGGAGGACGGCGAACAACACGAGCTCGGTGTGCGAGACGGCGAGAAGCCGACTGCGGCCATCGTGCGCGACACGCTCGACGACGAGGGATCGACGCTCGTGTTCGTCAACTCCCGGCGCAACGCCGAGGCCGAGGCCCGTCGACTCACGAGTACGGTCGAGGGAGAACTCACGGCCGACGAACGCGACCGTCTCGCCGACATCGCCGCCGAGATCCGCGACGTGAGCGATACCGAGACGAGTTCGGATCTGGCGAACGCAGTGGAGGAGGGTGCAGCCTTCCATCATGCCGGTCTCGCCTCGGACCATCGCGAGCTCGTCGAGGAGGCCTTTCGCGACCGCCTGCTGAAGGTGGTGTCGGCGACGCCGACGCTCGCTGCGGGTGTCAACACGCCGAGTCGTCGGGTCGTCGTCCGCGACTGGCGGCGCTATTCGGGCGAGGCTGGCGGGATGGAACCCCTCTCCGTTCTCGAAGTCCACCAGATGTGTGGCCGCGCAGGGCGACCCGGCCTCGACCCCTATGGCGAATCGCTGCTGCTCGCCAAGAGCCACGACGAACTCGACGAACTCTTTGATAGATATATCTGGACCGAACCCGAACCCGTCCGTTCGAAACTCGCCGCCGAGCCCGCCCTCCGGACCCACCTGCTCGCCACCGTCGCCTCCGGCTTTGCGGGGTCGCGCTCCGGGCTGCTCGAATTTCTCGATCGGACGCTCTATGCGACACAGACGGACGAAGGCGGTCGTCTCGAACGCGTCATGGACTCGATGCTCGACTACCTCGTCGCCAACGATTTCCTCGAACGCGACGGCGACGACCTGACGGCGACCTCGCTCGGCCACACCGTCTCGCGGCTCTATCTCGACCCGATGAGCGCCGCCGAGATCGTCGACGGTCTCGAGAGCACCGACGAGCGCCCGACCGCCCTCGGACTCTTCCACCTCGTGAGCCGCACGCCCGACATGTACGAGCTCTACTTGCGCTCGGGCGATCGCGAGGAGTACACGATGATCGCCCACGAGCACGAAACGGAGATGCTGGGTAGCGTCCCGAGCGAGTTCGAGGAGCGCTGGGACGACTGGCTCTCGGCGCTCAAGACCGCCAGCATGCTCGACGACTGGGCGAGCGAGCTCGACGAGAGTACGATCACCGATCGTTACGGCATCGGCCCGGGAGATCTGCGTGGGAAGGTCGACACCGCCGAGTGGCTGCTGTCGGCCGCCGAGCGCCTCGCGGGCGAACTCGGACTGGAGTGGGCCCCCGCCGTCAGGGAAGCCAGAACGCGCGTCGCCCACGGCATCCGCACGGAGCTCATCGATCTCGCGGGCGTGCGCGGCGTCGGTCGCAAACGCGCCCGTCGGCTGTTCGAGACCGGGATCGAGGGTCGCGCCGACCTCAGAAACGCCGAGAAATCGGTAGTGTTGGGTGCGCTCCGTGGACGGACGAAGACCGCCGAGAACGTCCTGGAGAACGTCGGTCGGAGCGATCCCTCGATGGACGGCGTCGAGCCGGCGGGGTCGGTCGCGGTCGTCGGCGACGAGTCGGACGAGAATGACCAGTCGAGCCTCGGTGAGTTCTGATGGAGCTCGTTGAGGGACGGGCGACGGTCGAGGACGTCGACGAGTTCGTCGCCCGACTCGGCGCGATCGGCGACGAACACGGCTGTACGGTGCAGGCGTTCGACGCGCGCTATATCGTTTCACGAACCCATCTCGAACGCGCACTCACCCTCGCCGATCGGGCACGCGAGCGCGGCGAGGCGATCGCCCGCGAGCGCGCGGTCGAGATCCTGCTCTACGCTGCCGGTCGCCGTCAGATCGAGCGGGCGCTCGAACTCGGCGTGAGCGAGGGCGACCAGCCGGTCGTCGTGCTCGTCGCGGCCGAGGAGGGTGGTGACGAGCGCGCCGCGAGGGACGAGATCGAACCACTGCTCGATGCCAAGGACACTCTCGGCGATTTCGACGCCGCGCGCGTCCGCGAGTTCTTCGACATCGGCGAGCGGGAACTCGCGGCGACGGAAGCATGTCTCGCGGATCTCGTCCGCGAGCGGGTCGCGCTGCTCGATGTCGAGAAATGATCGCTACGGATTTAGAAGAGTCGAACTTTCCCCCTTGCGATAACAGGGATACCTTGCTACTGAGACGCTGACGGAATCGAATTAGTGGACGGACACATCGGAGACGACGTTGAGCAGATAGACGCCGCCGATGATGAGCGCCATACCGATCACTCCAGCCAGATCGATCCGTTGGCCGAGAAACAGCGTTCCGATGATCGTGATGAGAACGATCGCGACCGCCGACCAGGTCGCGTACACCGGTCCGATCGGCAACTGATCCAGGATCAGACTGAGGAGGTAGAACGACGTCAGATAGCCGGCGATCAGCACGCCGGTCGGGAGGAGGTTCGAGAACCCATCGGCGTATTGCAGAGCAGTCGTTCCGATGACCTCGGAAACGATCGCCGCGGCGAGTAGTACGTAGGGGTTCATCAGTGTATCTGAAGCCACCGTGTGTATAGTTCGATCGAAAAGCAGTGAGATCAATCGGTGCGATAGTCTCCAAAATGATCCCGTTCCCCGCGGCGTGAGCCAAACAGCGTATCATGTGGGAGAGTATCGTGATGGGTGCGAACGCTCATACCCTCGCTCGCCCGAGGCGTGGGTATGAACGAGGGGCTGGTCGGCGTGGAGTCGAAGCGAATCGGGATCGACGTCGGCGACGAATCAGTCGGGATCCGATATCTCGCGGCCGGCGAAGGGGAGTATGTGATCTTGCTCCACGGCATCGGTCTCGACGCCGCGAGTGTCTCGTGGAAGCACACGCTCCCGGCGCTCGCCGAGGACCACCGCGTGATCGCGCCCGATTTCCCGGGCCATGGCGAGAGCGACGAGGCCAGCGAGTATACGATGGAGTCCTATCGCGCCGTGCTCGCCGGACTGTTCGACGCGCTCGATATCGAGCAAGCCAGCCTCGTCGGGGTCTCGATGGGCGGGGCTGTCGCGCTCGGGCACGCGCTCGATCACGAGGACCAGATCGAGCGGCTCGTCCTCGCCGATAGCTACGGGCTGGGCCGCGACGCGGTGTGGCGACCCGGCGGGGCGGCGCTGCTCAACACGCCGGGGATCGACGGCTGGCTGGGCGCTGGACTGGCCACTCCGGGACTGATCGCGAGCAGTCTCGCCGGGCTGACGGTCTCTCCCTCCGCGGAGTTCGTCGCCGACGTCGAGCGGGCGGTCGGGCCGTCGGCAGCCAGCGCGCTCGCGGCGTGGCAGCGCGACGAGTTCCGTGCCTGTGGCCTGCGAACGTGCTATCTCGATCGACTCGACGAACTCGACGTGCCGACACTGCTGATCCACGGTCGCGAGGACCCGATCTTCCCGATCGCGTGGGCCGAGCGGGCTGCCGAACGCATCCCGGACAGCGAGTTCGTCCCGTTCGAGCGGTGTGGCCACTGGCCGCCGCGGGAGCATCCCGAGAAGTTCGACCGCGTCGTCGGCGACTTCCTCTAAGGTTCGTCGAGCATGACGACCGCCTCGCCGTCGATGGCCGTCTCGTCGCCGTTCATGACCGTCGTGCGGAGTCGGTAGCGGTTCTCGCCGAGGTCCTCGACGATCTCGCACTCGGCGGTCACGCGATCTCCGATCGCGACCGGGTTGTGGAACTCCTCGTCCTGCGAGAGGTAGATGACGAGCCCGGGGAGGCGTGCGAGCGCGGCGCTGATGAGGCCCGAAACGAGCGTGCCGTGGGCGATGCGTTCGCCGAACATCGTGCTTTCGGCGTACTCCTCGTCGAGGTGGAGCGGGTTCGTATCGCCGCTGGCCGCAGCGAACGCGCGCACGTCGTCGTCGGTGAGCCGTTTCGAGAACGCGACTCTGTCGCCGACCGCGAGCGCGTCGCGACGCTCCTCGGTGAGTTCGACGGTCCATTCCGGCCGCTCTTCGCCGGCATCGACCTCCCTGTCGGTGTCGACGCCGAGGGCGGCGAGCGTGGCGCGGTTGGCTGCGAGAACGCTGTCGAGGAAGTACGTGGAGTTGCGAACCCACGCGTCGGTCAGCGTGGAGGGGCTCGATTCTGAACTCATGGGACTGTCCGAGCTACGGGATCGACGTACATAAGCGATTCCGACTCCCATGCAGGTGCTTTTTGTACGCTTCGAGCGTCGATTCGGTGGATTTCGCCCGAATCGCTCGCAAAAACGTCTTTTCGTCCGACAGCTCTCGGACCACTCTCTGCCACTCGATGGTTTTCAATGGCATTCAGCGCAACGCTTATCCATTCAGGGGCTCTACAGGAAATCGAGCGATGACCGACGAAGACGACGCGACGTGGCCGCCGGCGTTGTGGGCACAGCAGTTCCAAGAGGCAAGCGAGCAGGCCGTCGAGCAGCAGACGGAGTTCGCCAAGCAGTTGATGAACGCCGGCGGATCGGGGCCGAGTAGTCTGTCGGAGATCGCCGCCACGAGCATGGGGACGGCGACGTTCAAGACGCGCGTCCAGAGCGGCGGGCGCATCTCGATCCCCGACGCCGAGCGCGAGGCGCTCGATATCGAGGAGGGGGATATCGTCCAGACGGTCGTCGTCCCCGTCAAGCGAAACAGGGAGGACTCATGAACCAGTACACCACACCGATCGAAGCGACGTTCGCGATGCAGCGCACAGTTCTGGAGCAGAGCCAGCGCGCCGTCGAGCAGGGATTCAGTCTCCAGCGAAACGCCGGCGAGATGCTGCTCTCGGGCATCGAGAGCCAGGAGACGTTCCAGCGGCAGGGCGTCGAAGCCGCCGAAACCGCCGTCGAGAGCTACTTCGAGGCGATGGAGACCGCGACGCCCGCCGGCACGAACGTCCGGGCGTTCCGCGAGAACGCCGACGAGGGGTTCGACCGGCTGAAGGAGCTCCACGCCGAGAGCTTCGACCAGCTCGAAGCGTCCGTCGAGGAAGCCCTCGACGGTCACGACGAACTCTCCGAGGAATCCGTCACGGCGATGGACGAGGGGATGGACGAACTGTTCGCGGCGCACGAACAGCTCCAGGAGGGAACGGTCGAGATGGTCGAGCAGACCGCGACGCGCAACGAGGAGTTCGCCGAGCGCTTCGGGAGCCAGCTCGACGAGCAGGCCGAGCGCATGGCCGACATCCAGGAGCAGTTCGAGGCACAGTCAGAACGTCAGCTGGAGCAGGCCACGGAGTTTCAGGAGCAGCTCCAGTCGCAGGTCGAGCGGTTCCAGGAACAGCTCGAAGCGCAGGCCGAGCAGTTCGAGACGCAGGTCTCGGCCTGAGCGGACATAGATTTTTCAGACAACCACACCAATGAGCAGTATGAGCGACACCGATCCCGAGGAGGTCCAGGAGCGCTGGACGACGATGATGAACGACATGAACGACGCGGTCGCCGAGTCGTTCGAACAGAACATGGAGGCCCAGTCCGCGTTCATGGAATCGTGGATGGGCGCGTTCGAGGATTCCACACCCGATCCCGACACCGTCGAGGACGGCATGGCGGGCTACGGCCGTGCCTACGAGGTCTGGATCGAGGCTGCCGAGCGGATGAACTCGCGCATCGCCGACGCCGCCGAGGGCGAGGACGTCGACGTAAGCGAGTTCCGCGATATCTGGCTCCAGAGCGCCAACGAGGCGTTCTCGGAGGTGATGGGCACGACGGCCTTCGCCGCCGGCACCGGCGAACTGGTCGGCGACATGCTGGAGCTCCAGCAGGAAGTCGACGAGATGAGCCAGGACACCCTCGAGAGCCTCGGCTTCGCCACCCGCGACGACGTCGACGAGGTGGCCGAGCGGCTGATCGAACTCGAACGCCGCCAGCACGAGGTCTCGCAGAAACTCGACCGGCTCCTGGAGGAGTAGATGAGCGAGCGCCCTTCGGCCTTCGACCCGTTCTCGCTGAGCCTCGATGCCCAGCGCCAGAGCTTCGAAGCTGCCGCCGACGCGATCGAGAAGACCGAGATCGCCCCCGAACAGCTCGCTCAGATGGCCTCCGTCGAGGTCGGCCAGACCGACAGCGAGGTCGTCTACACGGAGAACAAGCTCGAACTGCTGCACTACGAGCCGCGGACGGACGAGCAACACGACGTTCCGATCCTGGTCATCTACGCGCTGATCAACAAACCGTTCATCCTCGACCTCCAGCCCGATCGATCGGTGATCCGACGGCTGCTGGAGGCGGGCTTCGACGTCTACATGATCGACTGGAACGAGCCCTCGCGGCTCGACCAGCATCTCACGCTCGAAGATTACGTGACGCGGTATATCGACAACTGTGTCGACGAAGTGCGCGAGCAGTCGGACCAGGACGCGATCAACGTCCTCGGCTACTGCATGGGTGGGACGATGTCGGCGATGTACGCCGCGCTCAACCCCGAGAAAGTCCGAAATCTCGGCCTGATGGCCGCGGGGCTGTGCTTCGACGACACGGGCGGCGTGCTCGAACTCTGGGGTGACGACCAGTATTTCTCGCCCGACGAGCTCAAAGACGCCTACGGCAACGCGCCGGCGGAGATGCTCGACGTCGGCTTCGCGCTGATGGATCCAGTGTCGAACTACGTCTCGAAGTACGTCCGCCTCTACGACAACCTCGAAAACGACGACTTCATCGAGAACTTCGGGCGGATGGAGCGCTGGCTCTCGGAGGGGATCGACGTCGCCGGCGACACGTTCGCCCAGTTCGTCACGGATATCTACCAGGAGAACAAGCTCTACAACAACGAGCTCTACCTGGGTGACACCCACGTGGATATCGAGAACATCGACATGCCCGTTCTCCAGATCACGGGCGAGTACGACCACTTGATCCCCTCGGAGACGAGCATCCCGTTCAACGAGGTCATCGGCAGCGATGACACCGAGGTCATCGAATATTCGACGGGTCACATCGGCCTCTCGGTCTCGGGCAGCTCCCACGAAAACGTCTGGCCCGAGGTCTGCGAGTGGTACGAGGAGCGCTCGCAGCTCGACGATGCCGAAGCGATCGAGATCGACGACGCGAGCGACGCGGCCGACGAGGCGGTCGACACGCAGGAGCCGACCAGCATCCACGACGACACCGACGAAACGACCGACGATCAGGGGGACGTGGACGACGTCGAGAGCGTCTCTGGTATCGGATCGACCTACGCCGATCGCCTGCGTGACGCAGGGATCGAGACGACCGGCGATCTCGCGGCCGCCGACGTCGAAACGGTGGCCGACGCCGCCGAGATCCCCGAGAGCCGTGCCGAGGAGTGGCTCTCGCAGGTCTCGGAGTAGCTCCCACAACATAAGAATTTTTACATAAAATAGACAACTATAAATCCATCCGTATCCTCCGAGGCGGTACAGTCCTGCCGTGCGGGGGTGGGGGTGAGTTATCATGAAAGTCGGCATCGAATGCGAATACTGGGTAGTCGACGAATCGGGCGCGCTCCGCGACGGTCGCGAACTGGTCACGGCACACGAGTGCGTCGAACCCGAGTTCGTCGCCGCGATGATCGAGGTCAAGACGCCGCCGGTCGCGAGCGAGCGCGAACTCCGCGAGACGCTGCAGTCGACGCTCCGGACGGTGCTCGCCGCGGCCGACGCGGCGGGGCTGCGCCTCGTCCCGCTCGGGACGCCGCTCGCCAGGGGTTCCTCGCCGATCGTGAGCGATCGCGGGCGGCTTCTCGAACGGATCTACGGCGACGGACTGACGCCCGCGACGCAGTGTGCCGGCACGCATATCCACTTCGACATCGGCAACGTCGCGCGCCAGGTAAACCTCCTCACGGCGCTCGATCCCGCGCTCGCGCTCGTGAGTTCGTCGCCGTACTACGTCGGCGAGGGAGGTCTGTCGGCCTCGCGCCCGCACGCCTACCGGACGCTGTGTGGGCCGGAGTTCGTCCGATTTCGCGATCTCTGGGAGTACACGAGCGACGCCGGCGCGTGGAACGAGCGCCTCGATACCGCCTATGAGTCGTTCCGTGCGATCGCGCTCGATCGGGGCGTCACGGCCCGGGAGTTCGCGACACACTTCCGGTCCGACGACGTCATCGCGTCGCCGATCCGAGTGCGACGGGACTTCCCGACCGTCGAGTGGCGGACGCCCGACACGGCGCTACCCTCGCAGATCGCTACGCTGACCGGCGACGTCGCGCGGCTCGTGGCCCAGACCGGAACGAAGGCGGTCGAGATCGGCGAGCCAGAGGTTGGACCACACCGCATCCGCGTGCCACCGTTCACGGAACTCGCGCGGCTCACCGCGGCGGCGATGGGGGAGGGACTCGACTCGCAGGCGGTGTGGTCGTATCTCGAACGGCTGTCGATCGACCCGCGGAACTATCGCCCGATCGCGGCGGAGATCGGCAGTCGCGCGCGCATCTCGAAGCCGGACGCGAGGCGACTCCGGCTCGAATACGCCGACCGACTCGAAGCGGACGTGCGGACGCTCTTGGATGGGGTGAGCGCACGCCAGCGCCCCTTCTCGGACGTGGCGGGCGGTGCGCCGGGAGCCGTCGCGACCGGTCCCGATTACGGCGAGTCCTGGAAGCAGCCGTAGCGGTCGCGGCCTCGATAACGGATTTCGCTCCCGACCCGTAGCGACGCCGATGACAGTATCACAACGTACAATAGCCGAGAGCCCCAACCGCTCTCATAGAATGCAGCGGCCCCGGATCGCACTTCTCAACGCCTCACAGGAGCCCTCCACGGTTCGCAACTTCCGCCGCGAACTCGACGCCGACCTCGTCGAGTTCGCCGTCCGCGAGGAGCTCCCGGAAACGTTCGCCTTCGACGCCGCGGTCGTCACCGGCTCGCGCGCGTCGGTCTACTGGGACGAGCCGTGGATCGACGCGCTGGTCGAGTGGGTCGACGAGGCCACCGACCGCGACATGCCCCTTCTCGGCGTCTGTTTCGGCCACCAGGTGCTCGCCGAGGCGCTCGGGGGCACCGTCGAAGACATGGGCGAGTACGAGATCGGCTATCGCGAGGTCGAGGGCGACGGGCTGCTGTTCGACGACACGGTGACGGCCTTCACGACCCACTCCGATGCCGTGACCGAGCTTCCGCCCGGTGCAGAGCGAACCGCCGAGAACGACTACGGCATTCACGGCTTCCGCGCCGGGAACGCCTTCGGCGTGCAGTTCCACCCCGAGTACGACATGGAGACGGCACAGACCGTCACGCTGGGCAAGGAGCTCCCCGACGAGCGCATCGAGCGCGTTCTCGACGGCATCACCGAGGAGAACTACGCGGCGGCCTGCGAGGCGAAGTCGCTGTTCGCGAACTTCACCGATTACGTTCGCGAGATCGCCGACCGACCCGAGAGTCGCGTCGTGTAACGGTTACTGGTCGGCCCGCTCGAACAGGTGGGTGGTCTCGACCTCTGCCGCGATCTCGCCGAGCAGCGCCGTCGCGTCGGAGTACTGGAGGATCGTCCCCATGTCGCCTTCGACCTCGAGATCGCCGCTCATCGCCGCCGGGATCGGCTCGCGGTCGCCGTCGACGAGCGCCGACCAGGTTTCGTGCGTGCCGCGAAGCCTGAACCCGACGTCGCGCTCGGTAGGGTCCTCGACGACCGCGACCTCCTCGCAGCCGCCGTCCTTCAGCCCGATGAACGCGTAAACGGTACCGTCGACGATGTACTCGTCGAGCTGTCGCAGGAGATCGCGACTCTTCTCCGGCAGCTCGGCTCTGACCTCCTCGTCGATGAGCTCGTTCGCTGCATCGAGCGGGATGTCGGCGAGCTGGTCGCGCAAGCGGTCCGGGAGGCCGGCCATCGCCTCGTCGGGGAGATCGCCGAGCGTCGTCTCCGCGACGGGGACGTCGGTGATGACGAAGTAGATATCGCCGTCGAAATCGACGCCCCAGCCGGCACCCGCCTCGTCGAGCGCCTCGCTGTCGTCGAGCCGATCCTTGTACGCCGCCAGCCACTGCTCGGTCGGATAGAGCGCCATTCGTTTCGTCGGAGCACGGAGGCGGGCAAAACGGTTGCGCGTCGGATACGGGGGAATTTATCAGGGTCTGCCGTGTAGATCTTCCATGCTCGACTACGTGGGGTTGGAAGCCGATCTCGACCAGGAAGAGCGGATGATCCGCGATACGGCCCGGGAGTTCGTCGACGAGAACGTCGCTCCCGACATCGGGACGCACTTCGAGAACGGCACCTTTCCCGAGGAGCTCGTCACCGAGATGGGTGAGCTGGGGTTTTACGCGCCGAATCTCGACGGCTACGGTCTCCCTGGGGTCTCCGAGACGGCCTACGGTCTCCTGATGCAGGAGCTCGAAGCGGGCGACTCCGGCATCCGATCGATGGCGAGCGTTCAGGGCGCGCTGGTGATGTACCCCATCCACGCCTTCGGCTCCGAAGAACAGAAGGAACGGTGGTTGCCCGATCTCGCGAGCGGCGAGACGGTCGGCTGTTTCGGGCTGACCGAACCCGAACACGGCTCGAACCCCGCGGGGATGGAAACCCGCGCCGAAAAGGACGGTGGCGAGTACGTCCTCTCGGGGTCGAAGACCTGGATCACGAACTCGCCGATCGCCGACGTCGCCGTCGTCTGGGCGCGCGACACCTCCGCAGAGGAGTCGCCCGTGCGAGGCTTTCTGGTCGAGACGGACAAGGACGGCGTGAGCACGAATAAAATCGACGAGAAGCTCTCGATGCGCGCCTCCGTCACCGGCGAGATCGGGCTGTCGAACGTCCGCGTGCCCGAATCGGCGGTGCTGCCGGGTGTCGAGGGGATGAAAGGGCCGCTCTCGTGTCTCACACAGGCCAGATACGGCATCACCTGGGGCGCGATCGGTGCGGCGCGCGACTGTTTCGAGACGGCCCGCGACTACGCGACCGATCGCGAGCAGTTCGACAAGCCCATCGCGAGCTTCCAGCTCCAGCAGGGAAAACTCGCCGAGATGGCGACCGAGATCACGACCGCACAGCTGCTCTCCCATCGGCTGGCCGATCTCAAGGAGCGCGGCGACCTCAGGCCCCAGCAGGTCTCGATGGCGAAGTACAACAACGTCAGCATGGCGCGCGATCAGGCCCGCGTGGCCCGCGAGATGCTCGGTGGCAACGGGATCACGACCGACTACTCGCCGATGCGCCATCTCGCCAACATGGAGACCGTCTACACCTACGAGGGCACCCACGACATCCACTCGCTGATCCTCGGCCAGGATCTCACCGGATTCTCGGCATTCAACTAAATACAAATAGATTCACAAAGTATAAATAACTACTCTGAATCTTGGACTGTATTTTGAAGATGCTCAATCTTCTGGCCAAGATATATTTTTCGAATGTCGCTACTTTTCAACTTATACTCAAACTTTTTCCGTTCTGTACGATAATATGTCGGCATATTTTCTGCTTCTGTCCAAGCAACACCAATAATTTTCCCAACGCTGTATCCAAAAACCGAGATCAATATTGGAGCAAATACCCATGTGAATGGAAGAGACAGATATGAATACATCTGGCCTGCGAGAGAAAAGACAACAGCAGCATATACAACTGTGAATATTCCCCAGTAGATCATCTGCTTCGTAATAAAGGAGAGAATTGAAACAATCTTTTTGTACATATCTTTAAAAATCGCATGTCCGGAATCCATATTTATCAGTTTCAAAACGATGGATATGTTACTATCTTTTTTCATTACGCTAGCCATATCGTTCTTTATCTGGTTGAATACAATTCTTGTATTCTTCATATTCGTCCATATTACAGATCTCGAATGGTAGGTGTTTAGCGGAACAGTCGAGTCGAAACCGTAGCTCTCAGGGAAGAGCAGGACGAACAGCCGCTAATCGTGCTTTCCGGGCCTGACGGATCGCCGGGTCGTTCGACCCCGGCGATCCGTTCTGTGGGTCGAATGATCCTTCCCCAACGAGATCTCGCTCTTCTCGCTGAGAACGCGTTTCTTCGCCAGCAAAACGCCGAGCAGAACGAACGAATCGAAGAGCTCGAAAACCGCCTCAAGAAGTACGAAAACGCCCACACACCGTCCAGCAAGCAGGGCGGTGCTGGACAACAGCCACAGGACGACGATTCCGAGCAAAACGACGAGAACGACGAAGCTGGCGGCGACGCAGACGCCGCCAGCGACTCCTCGTCCGGACCCGGACGCAACTCCGGTCACGACGGAACGACCCGGCCACCACCCGAACCGGACAGGACCGTCCGGGTCGGGGAGGCGTACTGTCCCGATTGCGACTGCGTTCTCACCGATCCCGATGAGTACGTCTCCCGCGTCATCGTCGATATTCCGCTTCCCATCCCGACCGAAGTCACGAAATACGAGCTCGGAAAGCAGGAGTGCTCCTGTGGCAACGAAGTTGTCGCCGAACATCCTGATTGCCCGGAGACCGGGCGGTTTGGGCCACGCTTGCTGGCCCAAACCGCTCTCCTCCGCTATCACGGCCGGCTTCCGCACCGGAAGCAGGCCGAACTGTTCGACTGGCAGCTCGACCATCCGGTTTCACCGGCAACGATCTACAACATGACCGAGCGGGTCGCAGACCGGCTGCGACCCGCGTACGAGGACGTTCGAGCCAGCGTCCGTGACAGCGACGTCATCTACTGCGATGAAACTGGCTTTCCGGTCGACGGCGACCAGCACTGGGTCTGGACGTTCGTGACCGACGAGGACGTCTTCTATACGATCGACGAGAGCCGCGGAAGTCAGGTACTGGAGGACGTCCTCGGCGACGAACTCGCCGAGGACGCCACTTTGAGCTGTGACGGCTGGTCGGCGTATCCGAGCTATCACGGCAAACTCCAGCGGTGCTGGGCGCACCTTCTACGAGAGGCGAAGTACGTAGCTGAACGGCACGAGGAAGCAGAGCCGATCTCGGAGGTACTACACGACCTCCACGAGGATTTGACCGCGTTCGACGAAGAGGACCCGCCCGCCTCCGTCCGCGAGCGGAGGCGGGCACAGGCCTCGCTGTGTCTGGAGGAGTTAATCAGAGCGGGCTACGAGACCGAGGAAGTGACGCAACTAGTCGAGAAGATCAGGAACGGGCTGGGAAGTTGGCTGACGTTCGTCACGGAACCGGACGTTGATTCGACGAATAATCGCGCAGAGCGCGCTCTACGCGAGCAGGTAGTGATGCGGAAGATGTTCGGCGGACTCCGGTCGGAAACCGGAGTCCGCATCCACGAAACGCTCTCGACGATGGTAGCGACGTGGGAACGACAGGGACTCGATCCGCCGGATCAACTGATGTCGATACTCGGAGGAGAGGAACCAGAATCACGTGCAGAGGCATCTACGAACGGACTGCGCTAAACACATACCTCGAATGTTCATCTGTAGCAAGCAATGAGAGTATCGCGATAAATCTTGATATCTTGCATAAGAATTGCTCAACCGATGAATTTCCTATGAAAAATCCAATATATGCTGATACTATACCTGAAATTGCTACGAATAACTGTGCAGAGATCATTCTGGCTGGTTGTATCTAACCGTATTAATATATTGAAACCAAACCACTTGTTGTTCTATAATATGCCTTGATTATCAGTTCGATCCTATATTATAAAATCCATCATATATGTTCAACTAGCATGAACTGTTAAGTCACCTTCCTGTCTTTTGTGTCCATGACCCGACGCGTCCTGCTCGACACCGACACTGCCGGCGACGACACCCAGGCCATCCTGCTCGCGGCGCTGGCCGAATCGATCGAGCTCGAAGCGCTGACGATCGTCGCTGGCAACGTCCCGTTCGAGCACGAAGTCGAGAACGCCAAACATACCCTGGCACTCGCGGATGCTGCCGGCGATGTCCCGGTTTACGAGGGTGCACGCACGCCGCTCGTCAAGGGGATCGAACACGCGACCCACGTCCACGGCGAGGCCGGTCTCGGCGGCGATCTCGTCGCCGATACGGATATCCCGTCGGCCGACGGCCACGCCGTCGATACGATCGTCGAGACCCTCCGCGAGTCGCCGGGCGAGGTGACGCTCGTCTGTATCGGCCCGCTGACCAACGTCGCGCTCGCACTCCAGCGTGAACCCGACCTCGACGAGCTCGCCGACGAGATCTGGGTTATGGGCGGGGCGGTCGGCACGTTCGGCAACGACACGCCCGCCGCCGAGTTCAACTTCTGGGTCGATCCCGACGCGGCGAAGGTCGTCCTGCGCGAGTGCGACGTCACGCTCGTCGACTGGGGGCTCTGTGTTCGCGACGGTACGTTCGATGCCGATACCCTCGCTCGCCTCGACGATGGCGGCACGCCCTACGCCGATTTCTTCGCCGAGATCTCGAAACGGGCCCGCGAGATGAACCGCGAGCGAACCGGCGAACCGAGCGCGACCCAGCCCGACCTGCTCACCGCCGCCTGCATGCTTCACCCCGAACTCGTCACCGACGCCGAGACGCTGTACGTGGACGTCGACGAGCGCGAGGGGATGACGCGCGGTTACAGCCTCGTCGACGTCAACGGTATCACGGATGGCAAACCCCGGACCCGGATCGTGCGTGATGTCGATGCCGATCTGTTCGAGCGCATCGCGAGCGACATGCTCCTCCACGGCGATCCCGAGCGTTCGCTCTGAACGGTGCTAGTCCGGGTCGTTTCGTGTGGAGTCGTCCGATCAGCGCCGTATCGGTGCGTCAGCGCTCACGACCTTCCCCAACTGATCGCGGTGGTCGGCGACGAACCGATAGGCATCCTCGCGGAGCCGCTCGTAGTCGGCGAACCCGTTCAGGAACGTGAACGGTTCGGTCGGGAGCTTCCCCATGCGTAGCAGGACCTCCTCGGTGGCCTTCCCGCAGGAGTAGACCGTCTCGTCGGCGATGAGATGGACACAGTCCTCGTACTCATCGGGCAGGCGGTGCTGCTCGTCGAGCGTGAGTTCGGAAAATCCGACGGGCTCGAAATCGCCGTTCCTGACGGCCCAGTCGGCACACCACGTGCAGAACCCACAGTCGTCGTCGTAGACGAGTCGCGGCTGTTCGGGCATACTGCTCCTTGATGCCGGCGCGCGAAAAATCCCGTCGGTTCGTCGGTTCAGTGTGTGCCCTGGAGATGGATGCCGTCGTCGTCGACGGTATCGACCATCTCGTCGCGCAGCGCGTAGGTGTCGTCGTCGGTGTCGCCGAAGCCGAGATTCGCCTTCACCTCGTCGGTCAGTCCGGGGTCGAGATCGACGTACGCCGTGTCGTTCTCGACGTCGGCAATGGTGCCGACCTCTTCGCCGTTGACGTCGTAGACGTCCGTTCCCGCGTCGATATCGTTGGTATCCATCATCGCAGATACGAAGAGGGTGTGTGCTGGGCTATCGTTTCTGCCGTCGAGTGCAAGGTCAACCGTCGGCGATCTCGTCCCCGAAGTCGAGATCGTCGTCCTCGCGGAAGAACCCCGAGAGAACGCGCTCATCCTCGTCGCCACCGGGCGGCATGCCGGCGTAGACCCCGAGCGCGTCCGCGTCGGGATAGCCGACGACGTCCGGTTCGTCCATCGTCGAGATCACGAGATATCGGACGGGTTCGTCGCCGTCGTTGACGACGCGATGGGCGTACTCCGGACCGGTCGGAAGGGCGACGTACGTTCCCGGTCTGAGAGCTTCTTCCTCGTCGTCGAGGCGCAGCGTGGCGGTTCCGGAGAGCACGTACAGCGCCTCCTCGTTCCTCGTGTGGTAGTGATAGGGCCACGATCGTTCGCCGGCCGGCAGTTCGTAGAGGCTACAACCGATATCGTCGCCACCGGCGGCTGCGCCGAGCTGTTTACGACGGAAACCGGTGTCGTCGGGGTCGATTGCGCTCCAGTCGATGTCGGAGTCGTTGATGGGCATCGAGCGATGTGTGGCGGCCGACACTGATAGTCGCTGTCCCGACTCGCTGCCTCCTCCCTTCCTCTCGTCTCTTCCCCTCCTCTCGTATATGCACCCGCGCATGCCCGGCCGAGGGGTTATGCGGCCGGTCGCCAGAGGGCAGCTATGCGACGTCGGGACGCACTCGTCACGCTCGCGGCGGTCACGACGACCGGCTGTCTCGGTGGCGTGCGCTCGACGCTTGGCCTCGACGAGGACGACCCGCCGAAACCCGTCAAGCCCACCAAACCGCTCGGCCAGTACGACTGCCCGACGTTCGAGAGCTTCGACTTCGATGCGGTGAAACGCACGATCTGCTACCGCGAGGATGACGACGGGCCGAAGGCGATCAACTACACGGCCTCGAAACGTGAGGCGCATCCGCCGCCCGATCTCGTCGAGTTCACGATCAAGCGCGTCGGTTCCGGGGCGGCCTTCTACGTGATCTCGGGCGGTCTCGTGACACGGCTCACCGACGAGGGCTGGCGACTCGTCGCGCCCACGAACGGGTCGAGCGCCGACGAGGCCAATCCGGTCGCGCTCCGCTCGGGCGAATCGTACACCTGGACGGTCGGGATCGGTGGGGAGAGTCCCGACGAATCGCCCGGCGACGGCCCGCTCCGTCTCGGTGACGTCGGCCCCGGCATCTACGCGTTCCGGGCGCGCGGGCGGCTCGACGACGGCATCACCGGTCCGCAGGACATCGACGTGGCTCACGCGATGCTGTTCGCGGTGCGAAAATCGGGATCATCGTGAAAATCAGCGGTCCGAGCGGTCGATGTCGAGCTCGTCCTGCAGGCCGGCGAGGGCGTCGTCGTCGGCGAGTTCGCTCAGGCGTTCGCGGAGGTGTTCGCGGCAGAGGCCGACCTTCAGGGCGTCCTTCTCGACGGCGACGTCTGCCTCGCGGTCGCAGTAGTGACACTGCATCAGCCGGGGTTGGAAGCGACGGGCATTGAACCCTCCGCTATCCCGACCGTGCGCCGTCATTTGCTTGCGATTGCCGGCTCACGGTCGTGGCACACCCTCGGGGAGCGACGCGGCCAGCCGTTCGCGGAACGCGTCGTACTCGTCTCCATCGAGGCCGGCCCGACCCAGGACGCCGTCGTGGGCGTCGCTGCCGCCGGTTTCGAGCAGTCCATGCCGTTCGATCGCCCGCGTGACGGGTGCGACGTCGACCGGACGGCCGTAATCGTAGTAGCGTTCGACGGCGTCGACGTGATCGGACGCCGCGAGCGCGAGCGCGGCCGCCGGATCGTCGTAGCGAAGCGGGTGCGCGAGCGAGACCACGCCACAGGCATCGGCGAGCAGCGCCGCGCCGCGCTCGAACGTCGGGAGATCGCGCGCGACGAAACAGGGGCAGTCGTTGCCGATGACCTCAGCGAACGCGCCCTCGTAGTCGTAATCGGCGTCGCTGCGGGCGATGGTGCGGGCGATATGCGGGCGACCGATCCCCTCGGTCGGTTCGAGCGCGAGATCACAGTCGAGGCGTTCCTCGACGCAGTCGATGATTGCCCGGCCGCGTTCGATGCGGTCGTTCTGGAGCCGATCGAGCTCCGTGCGGAGCTCCGCGGTCGGGGCCACGCCGTAGCCCAGCAGGTCGACCTGGCCGCTCTCGGTCTCGACGCGGAGTTCGATGCCGTGGATCGCCGTCGTGCCGGCAAGATCGTCGATCGGCGTTTCGAGATCGGGATGAAGGCGTTCGTGGTCGGTGATGGCGACCACGCCGACGTCGGCCGTCCGGGCCGCATCGGGGACGTCAGCGAGTGCCATCCGGCCGTCCGAGTTCGTCGTGTGGACGTGGAGGTCGGCAACCGGCATTGGCCGATGGAAGCGGGCCGCGAATAAGTCCGTTCTGGGCGATCCCACTCCTAGATGATCTACTAGGTCTCGGGCGGAATCTCCAGACAACGTTTATGAAGGTTCGACTATCCCGATCTATCATGCAGTTCATGACGGACGTGGACGAGCGACTCGATGCGCACAGCTACCCGATCACGACGGACGAGCTCATCACGGCCCACGGTGATCTCGAAATCTCGCTGCCGAACGGCTCCGAGACCTTCGGCGATGCGCTCTCCCGCGTGGAACCGATGACCTTCGAGTCCGCCGAAGAGGCACGGCTCACCACCTACAGCGCGATCGGCGAGGGGGCGATCGGTCGCAAGAACTACTCCGACCGCGATCCGACGGCGCTCGGCGTCGAGGGCCACGAGCCGGTCTCGCTGTGAGGCATGGCGAACTGCGCGTAGTTACGGATCGATGCCGGCCGCAGTGAGATCGAGCGGCATCTCACCGTCGCAATAGCCCGTGATGGAGCCGTCCGGTCGTGCGCGGAAGACGACCGTCGGACGGTAGCCGACGCCCGACTGTTCGCCCGTGAGGGCGGCCCATTCGTCGTCGCGAAAGGAGCTACAGTCGACGAACAGCACCGTCTCGGGATGGGCGGCAAGCTGGCCATCGGTTTTCGAGAGCGCCGTCTCGCGGGCGGCCGCCGTCGGCGTGTCGGCCGCCCGGCCGGTCGGACGGCTCGGTCGCGTGACCTCGACGAGCGTGCCCTCGTCGTTTCTCGTCGCCTGGAAGTCGAGCGCGTAGCCCGAGTCCAGCTCGATCTCCGGACGGACGGCGTAGCCGGCGTCGGTGAGCAGTTTCGCGGCGTTGAACTCGGCCATCGTCGCGCTCATGCGGGTCCGATCGAGGCGCTCGCTGGTGCCGAGCTTCGAGGCCATCGTGTAGCGGTAGTCGTCCAGCGCGCCCGTCGAGAGGAACCGTTCGTAGAAGCCGAGCGCCGCGTCGCGGTCGGCGTCGGGAAAGCCCGCGGCGTGGTCGGCGAAGAAGGTGCGCGTACTCTCGCGGCCGTCCTTCGAGAAGAACACCGGGAGGAAGAACCACGAGAGGTGTTCGTACCGGGCGAGCCATGGGTCCTGGAGCTTCAGTTCGGCGAGCAGCTCGCGCTGTGCCCAGCGCGACACGGGGTAGGGAACCTCAGTGAAATCGTACTTCTCGGTGCGCCAGAGCGCTTCCGGGGTCTGGGTGTTGCCGAGCCAGAAAGCGTCGTCGTTCCAGAGGAAAAGCGCGCGGTCGCCGTTGTCCATTTCGAGTCGGCGACCGGTGTAGCCACGCGGCGGTTTGAACCAGGGGGTCGTGAGCCGTGCACCGATCGACGCATCGAGCGGTTCGTGGAGGTCACGACGGAGACGAGCGAGATCCCAGTGGTCGTGGGAACGACGGAAACGGAGCGGTCCGGCCACGGTCTCCCGAGGCAGGCTGGGCGTTTACCCGTGTCGATCGTACTGGTCGGTGTCGGCCTGTCGGCATCCCGACCACCGATACATTCATGGTTGTGAATGAACAACGGTACTGTGTATCACTATGTCAATGGGTGCCTATGACGCGGCCGAACACCAGCGCCGCGAGGAGAAAGCCAGCGCGGTCGATGCGAGTAGCGACGACGAGCGCAGCGACTACGAGGGAACCGTGGAGTACGACGTCGCGGACGCCGACACCGAGGATCTCCTCGCGCAGTTCCGCGAGATCAAATCGCAGTAGCGCCCGCATCGCCCTCCTCGCTTCGCCACAGCAACCACAGCGAGACGCTCGTCACAACGATCACCGCCGAGACGTGTGCGAGCAACACGGCACGGAGGACGGGGTAATCGAGCACGAACGGTACCAACAGTAGCTGGACGAGGCCGAACGCGATCGTCTCGACGTCGGCCCGCAGTAGCGTTCGTGCGGTCTCGTCGTCGAAGACGTATCGGTAGGAGCGCCAGACGGCCGTCACCGTCGCCCACCAGCCCGTGCCGATGCGATAGCAGACGTCCCAGAGCACCATGAGTAGGAAGTAGACGACCAGGACGGGCGGGTTCGGCCCGAGAAGGCGATCGAGAAACGGCGCGCGACCGCTCGCGGGGTTGGGCACGAACAGGTAGGTAAGCATCGCGCAGAAAGCCAGCACTGCCAGCACGACTTCCATGTTCGAGCCGAACAGTAGTCGGCGATAGGCTCCCGGCATCTCGACGCTGCGGATGCGCCGGGCGACGCGGACCATCTCGATCGAGCCGATGCCGGCGACGAAGACGGCTGCGCTGCCCGCGAGCGCGACGTTCCAGAGGTCGTAGTACCAGGCGAGCACGATCACACCCACCTCGAAGACGCCGAGCTGGATGGCGAGCGCGAGCGTCGTCGAGACCTCGATGCCGGGAAGTGCGCCGACGATGCTCTCGTAGGTCCACGTCTCGCCGAACTCGGGGCCGCTCATCAGTCCGCTCGCGCGCGTTCGGCGGGGCGTTCGGGCGCGGGCTCGGCTGCGACGCCGAGCGCACGCTCGACTGCCGTCTCGAACTCCGTGCGCTCGATCGGGAGCAGCTCCTCGATGCGCGTGTCGGTGACGACGACGCGGTTTTTCAGCCCCAGGATCAGCGGATGAGCGACCGATTTCGGGACGCTGGTGACGAGATCGACCCAGTAGGCCGAGAGCTGTGGCGAGAGCACCGGCACCGGGACGATGTGGAGCGATCGCCCCGCGACCGCGGCCGTGCGCCGGAGCAGCTCTTGGTAGCTGAGCACCTCCGGACCGCCGATCTCGTAGGTGTCGCCGGCCGTCTCGGGAACGTCGAGCACGCCGACGAGATAGCCCACGACGTCGGCGATGGCGATCGGCTGGCATTCGGTGCGCACCCAGGTCGGCGTGACCATCACCGGCAGGCGGTGGACGAGCTGCTCGACCATCGCGAAACTCGACGAGCCGTTGCCGATGATGATCGCCGCTCGAAGCGTCGTGAGATCGAACGACCCCTTCTCCAGGATCGTCTCGACCTCGCGGCGCGACTGGAGATGTTCCGAGAGTCGCTCGCGCGTCTCGCCGAGGCCGCCGAGATAGAGCACCCGCGAGACGCCGGCCTCGCTCGCCGCGCGCTGGAAGTTGTGCGCCGCCTTCCGATCGCGGGCGGCGAAACCGGTGCCCGAGTCCATCGAATGGATGAGGTAGTAGGCCGCTTCGATCCCGTCGAGAGCGCCCTCGAAGCTCCCCGGATCGAGGATGTCGCCCTCGTGGACGTCCTCGGCCGGCCCGTCGTAGCCGTCGGCGTCGCGGGTGAGCGCGACTACCTCGTGATCCGCCGCGAGAAGTGCGGGCACGAGCCGACTGCCGACGAAACCCGTCGCGCCAGTGACCAGAACGCGCATAGGGACGCGAGGAGCGGACAGGCCATAAGTTCACGCTCGACGGTAGCGACCGATCCGGAAATTCCTCGATCCAACGAACACCGGTTGCGGTGGCGCGCGCTCGCGCTTGTGTGCGAGCAACGCGAGGCGCGAAGCGCCTCGCCGGCGAGCACCGAGCACGGATCGGCGTGCGAGGGATGAGCACCGCAGCGAGCGAAGCGAGCGAGGAGCGCAATCGGTTGGGGAGGTATGTGGGCCGTGCGGGGCGGTTGCGGTCTCTCATTGTCGTCAGCAGTCGTGCTGTGCGGGCAGTCACAACAGCCAACCAGATCATCGAGTTCAGTTTCCTCAAGCCATCATCGTTGAGAAAGTGCTATCCGCGCCCACACCCGATCACAATCATGGCCACCGAGCCGTGTGACGGCTGTGGGCGGTCGGTGCAGATCGCCGGCGGCGTCGCCAACCTCTGGACGTTCGGCGGCGACGAGAGCGGCGGTCTCACGCTCGAATTCACCGACGACTCGGAGCATTTCCTCTGTTACGACTGCATCGATCGACTCCCGGACAATCCACGGGCTGACGACGTCGCGGCCCTCGACGAGCGAGCGTAGCGCGATTCCGTGGCGAGTGATCCGGATGCGTCGCTCCGACGGTACGCATCGCTCGGAGGGTTTACGTGCCGGGCAGCGGTTTCGTTCGTGTGGACCCCGCGCGCCTCACTGCCGAGTTTCCCGCTCCCTCCTATCGCGGCAACCAGCAGCGAGCGCTCGGAAAGATCGGTGAGGCGCTCGAATCGGACAACGACGTCGTGCTCGTGCGCGCGCCGACCGGCTCCGGGAAGTCGCTGCTTGCCCGTGCCATCGCCGGCTGTGCGCGCCAACCCGATGAGGCCGATCCCCAGGACGCTATCGGTGCGTACTACACCACCCCGCAGGTCTCCCAGCTCGACGACGTCGCTGCCGATCCGCTGCTCTCCGATCTGCAGGTCATCCGTGGCAAGCGCAACTACAGCTGCCTTCTTCCGGGCGAGACCGATACCCCCGTCGATCGCGCGCCGTGCGCCCGCGAGAGCGGCTTCGACTGCTCGATCCGCCATCGCTGTCCGTACTTCTCCGATCGTGCCATCGCCTCGAACCGCTCGATCGCGGCGATGACGCTCGCCTACTTCATGCAGACCGCCGGCTCCGAGTCCTTCGGCCGGCGCGATGTCGTCGTGATCGACGAGGCACACGGGCTCGCCGAATGGGCCGAGATGTACGCGACGATCGATCTCCGCCCCTCCACAGTACCCGTCTGGGACGAGATCACGATCCCCGAGATCGACGGTCCGGAGGCGGCTGCACGGTTCGCTGACCGGCTCGTCGACGTCTGTACGCGCCGGAAGGACACTCTCGTGGGGGCCGAAGAGCTCTCGATCGCCGAGGTCACCGAGCGCGATCGCCTGCAGGAGCTCATCTCGAATCTGAAGTGGTTCGTCTCGGACTACCGCGATCCGGCGAGCGCGAGCACCTGGGTCGTCGACAGCGCGGGCGAGGGGAGCCCAGTGACGATCAAGCCGCTCGCGCCGGAGCGATATCTCAACCACACCGTCTGGGAGCGCGGCAACACGTTTGCCCTGCTTTCGGCGACGATCCTCGACAAGGAAGGGTTCTGTCGCGGCGTCGGTCTCGATCCCGCAAAGACCGCGCTGGTGGACATCTCCCACACGTTTCCGGTCGAGAACCGCCCGCTGTACGACGTGACCCAGGGGAAGATGACCTATGAGCATCGCGACGACACCATTCCGGAGGTCGCCCGACTGCTCGTTCGACTACTGGCGAAACACGACGACGAGAAGGGGATCGTCCACGCCCACTCCTACGCGATCGCCGAGCGCCTCGCCGACCGACTCCGGGAGTTCGGGGTCGATGGGCGCATCAGAACGCACGACAGCGACGACAGGGACGCACAGCTGAGTTCGTGGCTCGCGACCGACGATCCCGAACTGTTCGTCTCGGTGAAGATGGAGGAGGCGCTCGATCTGGCCGACGACCGCGCGCGCTGGCAGGTGCTCTGCAAGGCTCCGTACCCGAACACGCGCGATTCGCGCGTCGCCCGCCGGCTCGAAGACGGCCAGTGGGGCTGGTACTACCGGACGGCGCTCAAGACCGTCATCCAGGCCTGTGGCCGCGTCGTGCGCTCGCCGGAGGACTTCGGGCGGACGTATCTCGCCGATTCGAGCCTGCTCGATCTGTTCGAGCGCTCGCGCGGTGCGATGCCCGACTGGTTCGCCGCCCAGGTCGATCGGATGAGCAGTCCAAATTTGCCAGCGTTCGATCCGGATACGGCGAGCGCTGGCAGCGCCGATTCCGGCGGCGGCGGTGGTTCCAGCCGATCACGACGACAGGGCCGACGATCAGGGCGGGGCGGCCGATCGAACCCGGACGACCACCCGCTCGCGGACGTCTGGGGCACCGACTGAGGCGAACCCACGCTGTGAGCGCATCGGTTCGGCCGACTTCGATTGGCCGATGATAGCGTGCTTCAGTACGAGGATCGTCCGAAACGTTCATCGCTATCTCGCATGGACGACAGTGTATGTCATCCTCGGCATCGTCTCTCTGGTCACGCTATCGCTCGATACCGATCGTCTACCGTATCGGCGTGGCGTTCGTTCTCGGCTCGCTGGCGGGGCTGATCGGCGGCGAACCCTTGACGGCGCTCCAGCCGATCGGCGACCTGTTCGTCAGACTGCTCAAGATGATCATCGTTCCGATCGTCTTCTTCACGCTGTTGATGGGTGCACGGCGTCTCACGCCGTCGACGCTCGGACGGATCGGCGGCGTCACAGTGCTCTGTTACATCGTGACGACCGCGATCGCGATCGTCATCGGGCTCGCCGTCGGCAACCTCGTTGATCCTGGCGTCGGCCTCGACGTCGTCAGCACGGACGTCCAGACGAAACAGGCTCCGAACATCGGCGAAGTCCTGCTGGGAATCGTACCGACGAATCCGCTCGGTGCGATGGCCGAAGGCGACATCCTGCCGGTGATCTTCTTCACGCTCGTCTTCGGCATCGCGCTCGCACTTCTCCAGGAGGAGTTCGACGCCGACACCGCCGTCCACCGCGGCGTCGAGACGATCTTCGACGTCGTCGAGGCGGGCGCGGAAGCGATGTTCAAGATCGTCTGGGGTGTCATGGAGTTCGGCATCATCGGCGTGTTCGCGCTGATGGCCGCCACCTTCGGCACGGCGGGCGTCGACGCCATCGTGCCGTACGCGAAACTCATCGGCGCGCTCGCGCTCGCCGTCGGCATCCACATCGGGCTCACGTATCTCCTCGTGATCCAGCGCGGTGTCCTCGGGGAGTCGCCGATCGCGTTCCTCCGCGGGGCGCGCGAGGCGATGGTGACGGCGCTCAGCATTCGCTCGTCGAGCGGCACACTCCCGGTGACGATGAGCAACGCCGACGAGAACTTCGGCATCGACGAGGAGATCTACAGCTTCTCCCTCCCGCTGGGAGCGACGATCAACATGGACGGCACCGCGATGTATCAGGGCGTGGCCGCCATCTTCGCGGCGAACCTCGTCGGCCAGGCGCTCACGCTCGGTGAGCAGTTCACCGTCGTCGTCACCGCGCTGCTCGCGAGCATCGGGACCGCTGGCGTGCCCGGCAGCGGTCTCATCATGCTGACGCTCGTGCTCACGCAGTTGGGGCTCCCGCTGGAGGTCGTCGGGATGGTCGCCGGCGTCGATCCGCTGCTCGATCGCCTCCGGACGATGAACAACGTCACCGGCGATCTGGCCGTGACGACGCTCGTCGCACACGTTTACAACGGCATCGACAGAACTGCGAGCGTCTGGTCGGGCAGTAGCGAGCCGGCGGGGACGCCACAGGACGACTGAACGAATCGATCGTGGGCGGCGACTCGATCAGTACGGGATGATCGAGAAATCCCCCGGAACGAGGAAGCCGAGCACGAGGAAGAGTGTGCCAGCGATCGCCGCACAGATGAGTGCGTAGGGGATCTGTGTTCTGACGTGGACCATGTGGTCCGCGCCGCTTGTCGACGAGGATAGTACAGTTGTATCGGAGATCGGCGAGCAGTGATCGCCGAAGATCCCGCCCGAGAGCACCGCGCCGAGCGCGAGCGGGAGGTTCGCGCCGGTGGTGAACGCCACGGGGATGACGATCGGGAACATGATGCCGTAGGTCGCCCAGGAACTCCCGTCGGAGAAGCTGACGAACGCCGTCACGGCGAAGACGAGCACCGGGATGAGTCCCACGGGGACGCCCTGGAACCAGTCGGTGACGAACGAGGAGATGCCGAGCGTCGAGACGGTGTTCTGGATGGTTATCGCGAGCGTGAGGATCGCGGCCGCGAGGAAGATCCCCTTGAACCCGTTGATCATCGCGTCGGTCGCGTCGCCGTTCGAGGGGATGTCGCCGCGGGCTCTGAACAGGACGAAGCCGACGAGCAGCCCCATCATCGACGCGAGCCCGAGCCGGATCTCGCCGATGTTGAGCGACCACGGGCCGCCCGTGGGGACGAGCAGCTCGGAGCCGAACGCCGAGACCACGGACGTCATCCGCGGTGCGTTCAGCACGGGCGAGGAGCGCCAGAACATCGCCAGCAGGCCGATGCCGACGATGGTGAGCACGGGGACGGCGAAGTTGCGCCAGTCGGGGGTCGCGCCCTCGTACATCTCGTAGTTCGCCATCTCGTCGGAGACCAGGGGGTCGTCGTCGGGGCCCACGACGCCATCGCCGTTGCGGGCGCGTTCCTCTTCCTCGCCCATCTCGAAGATATTGGGAAGTACCTGCCAGGCGACCAGCGCGGCGACGACGAGCGCGACCCACGAGTAGAAGGCGAACCCGAGCGTATTGAAAAACAGCGGCCAGACGGCGTCGGTGGCCGCCTGGAGGCCGTCGCCGGTCCGAGTAACGTACTCACCCATCCCCGGCGGCAGGACGTTCTGTTTCGCGGCGGCGGTGATGCCGGCCCCGATGAACCCGACGAGCGCGACGCCCCAGGTCGAGTAGAAGGCGAGGCGGGCGGCCGGGCTGCCAGCGCTATCGACGTAGTAGGCGAGCTTCGCCCGCGAGACGTCGTGTTCGTCGGTCAGTGGGCGCATCATCGAGCCCACCACCAAGCAGTTGAAGTAGTCGTCGATGTGGATGATGATCCCCGCGAGGAAGGAGGCTTTCTCGGCGTCGGCGGGCGATTCGACGCGGCTGGCGAGCGCCTCCAGCACGCCGCGGATCGCCCCGGCACGGATCATCAGCCCCATCAGCCCGCCGATCGTGAAGAGGGCGAGCAGCACGTTCTTCACGTACCAGGGATCGGCGAACAGCGGCGACGTGGCGACGAGCTCGGGGATCACCGTGATGCCGAGCAGGCCGCCGAGGAGCGTTCCCAACGGGCCGTCGAGCCCGGGCGGCACGCCGACGACTTCGGGCCGAAAGAGACCGTAGACGACCGCGCCGCCGGCGATCCCGACGAACAGGCCGATGAGCGCGTCCCGGACGTACCACGCCAGCGAGATGGCCAGCAGCGCCGGCACCAGCGCCCACGGGCCGGCCGCGATGGATTCGAGCGGCATGCCCCACGTTCAGGGACGGGATACAAAAATGCGCCCGGTCGGCCCGATCAGACGAACGAGACCACGTAGGCGAACGACGAACTGAGCATCAGGATGACGAACAGGACGGCGAACAGCTGCTGGCGGTTCATGGGTCGACGAGTGCAGCGAGCGATTAGTCGGTTTCGGCCGCCGGCAGCACGTGCAGCCCTGCTCGGCTCTTGAGCACCGGGATGGTGTCGGCATCGGGATCGAGATACGACGGCCGCGGGATCGTCTCCGCCACGTAGGTCTCGGGGTCCAGTACCTGGACGGCCCGCTCGTCCTCGACGGCGACGAGCGTCGTCTCCTCGGCGTCCGCGCGCCGCCCGAGGCGGGTCGCCTCGGGTGCGATCCCGTCCTCGAAGGCGGCCTCGTAGGGCTCGCCCGTCGTCACGCGCACGCCCTTCAGGTTGCCACGGACGCTCTCGACCAACACCGGTCCGTCGTCGTCATCGACGTCGATGACGTCACCCGGTGTGAACTCCGGCAGATGGACGGCGTAGGTGACGCGATAGACCTCGTTGCCGTCCTCGTCTTCGGTGACGAGCGTCGCCGATTCGTCCATCTCGCCGCCGAATCGGCGGACGATGCGTTCGGCGACGCCCTGGCCGAGTTTGGTCGCCGAGAGCTTGACGTCCGCGCCGTCGCTCGTCTCGTCGATCTCGGTGATGAAGGCGTCGCGGTCGCCGTCGGCCTCGCGCTCGGCGACGTAGTCGGTGACGATATCGAGCGCACGCTGAGTCTCCTGGTCGGTCGGCGTGCGTCCGCGCGCTCGGATCTGGACGGTGCTCGCGTAGTAGTCGCCGGCGATGCGCCCACAGCGCGTGCAGGTGCCCCGCGAGATCTTGACGGGCACCGTCACCTCCTCTTCGATCGACTCCCCGCGGACGATCGCCGAGAGATAGCAGTGCATGCGGACGGTGTTCTCGTCGACCTGTTCGGGATCGACCTGCCAGGAGAACTCGTCGGCGGCGACGTGGACGCTGATGGCTTCGGTGACCTCGTCGATCGCGACCTCGGTGTAATCGCGTGCGCCGACGTCGACCCAGCGGTTGCCGCGCCTGACCGCCCCGCAGGTCGCACAGACGAGCACCTCGATGCGATCGGGTGCGTCGACGAGTTCGAACTCGTCGAAGTAGCAGGTCGCACAGAGCGGCGTCCGCTCGCCGTTCTCGCGTTCGATCTCGACGGGATCGCCACAGCGGGGACAGAACTGGCGTGAGTGGCTCATTGATTGTCGTAACGCCTCCTGGCGGTTAAACGGCGTGTCACGCGCGTCTCGATGCGTTTCTCCCACGACTGGAGCCCCGGCTGCCGCTGCGATTCCCGGTCGAGAACGACGGAATCTTATGAATCGAGCGCTTACTTCTGGTTCATGGAATGGAAGACCGATTGGGGTCTTCGGGCCCGGATGGGACTGACGATGGTCCTGTTGCTCGCGCTGTACGCCGTCTTCCTCGGCGTGCTCGCGTACTCCAACATCGGGCTCGTCGGGACCGTGGGTATCATGGCGCTGTTCATGGGTGGACAGTTCTTCTTCAGCGACAAGCTTGCCCTCCGGAGCATGGGTGCCCACGAGGTCTCCGAACAGGAGTATCCCGAACTCCACGCCACCATCGGCCGGCTCGCCCAGCAGGCCGACCTCCCCAAACCCACCGTTGCGGTCTCGGACACGCGAACACCGAACGCGTTCGCGACCGGGCGCTCGCCGTCGAACGCGACCGTCTGTGTCACGACGGGGATCATGAACACGCTCGACCGTGAGGAGCTAGAGGGCGTGCTGGCCCACGAACTCTCACACGTCAAGAACCGCGACGTGATGGTGATGACGATCGCGACGTTCCTCTCGACGCTCGCGTTCATGATCGTCCGCTGGGGCTGGCTGTTCAGCGGCGACAGCGACGAAGGTGGCGCGCCCGTGATGGTCGCCGTTCTCGTCTCGATGGTCGTCGGCGTGGTGTCGTTCCTGCTCGTGCGCGTGCTCTCGCGCTACCGGGAGTTCGCCGCCGACAGGGGTGGAGCGGTCATCACCGGCAAACCCGCGGCGCTCGCCTCCGCGCTGATGAAGATCGACGGTCGGATGGACAAGGTGCCGTCCGACGACATGCGAAATCAGGCCGACATGAACGCCTTCTTCATCATCCCGGTCAGCGCCGGCGCGCTCGGCAAACTGCTCTCGACGCATCCCTCGACCGAGAACCGCATCGAGCGCCTCCGCGACATGGAGCGCGACCTCGAAACGGCCTGAATCGGCGAAACGCTTTTTTCACAGTCTCGTGAACCGATCGTATGGGGAGCCTCGCCGACTGGTTCGACCCGCACAGTGCGAGCGGGATTTTGGCCGTCGTCTTCGGGTTCGGGGCCGCGATACAGGCGCTCGAACTCCTCACGACGCTCGCGTCGACGGCCCCGCCGATCGCTGGACTCGTCGTGATCTTTCTCGGATTTTTCGCCTATATCGCGTGGGCGACCGTACACAACGAGGAACTCGGCGACGACGAAACCGATACCGAGGAATCAACGCGTGATCGCGATGCGCTGGCGGTGTTGAAGGAACGCTATGCACGCGGTGAACTCTCCGAGGCGGAGTTCGAACGGCGCGTGAAACTGCTGCTGGATGTCGACGAACTGGCTGGCGACAATCGGGATCGCGAACTCGAAACCGCGTAGAAACCGGGCCTGCTGTCTCACGATCGGTTCCTGCAACGCGTTCGGTAGATCAATCGCGACCAAACTGTATCGGTATCCGCTACGTCCGCCGGAGGAACGCTCGCAACTCCGCGTGTGCAGCATCGTATTCGTCGTGAAAGAGATAATGTCCGGTGTCTGGAACGTGAACGAGTCGCCCGTTCGCCAGCGCATCCGCGGCTTTCAGGTCACGAACCCTGCGTGCAGTGTCGGCATCGGACCGCAGCACGAGTGTCGGACACGCGATATCGTCGAACACTTCTTTCAGTGGCGTCGGATAGCCCGAGCGAGCAATTTCTGCAATGTTCGGGCTGAGTTCGGTGTCCGCGACGGCGTGGCGACGTGCTACATCAGGAGCGAACTCATCGTAGTCCGTTGCGAGTTCCTCGACAGACCGATCCGTCCCGCCAGCGAGATTATTACGAACCATTCGTGCCCGCTCGTCGGGTTCGACCTCGGGTGTGTCGAGCAGTCCCTCCGGGTCTTCGAGCAGCAGTGCACGCGGGAGATCCGGATGCATCGCGGCGGCCCACGCGACGGTTGCACCACCCATCGAATGCCCGAACAGAATCGGATCGTCGATGCCCAGTTCGTCCACGAGTTCGACGAGATCGGCGACGCGACTCTCGACATCGTAGCCCGTTTCGGGAGCGTCGGATCGGCCGTGGCCACGGGCGTCGTAGGTCACGACGTCGTAATCCGCCGCGAGGTCGTCGGCCAGCGGCAGCAAGCATCGCCCGTTGTCGTAGAATCCATGGGCCATGACTAGTGGCGGTCCGTCGCCATTTCGGTAGTATTGGAGCTCGATTCCGTTCGCATGAACGGTATCGTTCGTCCACTTTTCAGGAATATTCACACGAATGGAAATCCACGATCCATCAAAAACCCACCGGACGTCGATCCGTCGTTCGCGGCCTACACCTGGCCTGTCAGACAACAAGACTGCTACTGTTTCGGGCAACGTTTTCGAGATCTTTGACGACTTCTGATCCACGATGACCGCAGCCCACATACCTCCCCAACCGATTCGCTCACTCCGTTCGCTCATCCCTCGCACGAGTCGCGCCTCCGGCGCTCCCGCGCGCCGACCGCTCCGCACTGGGGGTTCGTCGTATCACTTCGGTTTTTACCGCTGGCGCACGGATCGTGGGCATGGGAATCTTCGACGGATTGCGATCGGCGCTCGGGATGAGCGCGGAGGCCGACGCGACGCGCGATGCGGACCCCGAGGACCTCTTCGGGATGAGCACGGCCCACCTCACGATGGAGGCTGATCTCGGCTTCGAGCCGGCGAGTGTGGCCGCGCTCTGTTTCTCGGGCGTCGACAGCACGGATTTCGCCGACACGGTCGAGGAGGTCGAGGCGATCCTGGACGCGGGCGAAGTCGAGACGGGGACCGAGGCCCGATTTGTCGACGACTCGCATGGCTACGAGTGGGTCGTGCTCGAAGATCCGGATTTCGAGGATCTCGTGACGAGTGTGCACTTCGCCGCCGACACGCTCATCGAACGCGGCTACGGCTCGCGACTGCTCGCGGCGCTCTTTGGTTTCGAGAAGAACGGCCCCGTCTACTGGGTCTACTCGTTCCGTCGGGGGGCGTACTACCCGTTCGCGCCGCGACCGGGCAACGAGCGCGAGTCGTCCGTGGAGTTCAAACTCGAATCCGTCCTCGACGGCGAACTCGAGGTGGAGGGGGACAAGGAGTACTGGTACCCGCTCTGGCCCGACACCGGAACCCACCCTTGGGAGTGAGCGAGACATCCGTCGCTTCACTTTCGCCGAGCTGTTAACGAGGCTTTATCACCGAAGCCGCACAACCCGGTCGTATGGCAGCAACCGAAGATCTAGAGAGTCTTCCTGGCGTCGGTCCGGCGACCGCGGACAAGCTCACCGAATCGGGGTTCGACTCCTATCAGGGGATCGCAGTGGCGAGCCCGGGCGAACTCTCCAACACGGCCGACATCGGCGAGAGCACGGCCGCGGACATCATCAACGCTGCGCGCGACGCCGCCGATATCGGCGGGTTCGAGACCGGCGCGGACGTTCTCGAACACCGCAACGAGATCGGCAAGCTCTCGTGGCAGGTCGACGAGGTCGACGATCTTCTTGGAGGAGGGGTCGAAACCCAGTCGATCACCGAGGTCTACGGCGAGTTCGGCGCTGGCAAATCACAGGTCACTCACCAGCTCTCGGTCAACGTCCAGCTTCCCAACGAATACGGCGGCCTCGAAGGCAGCGCCATCTTCATCGACAGCGAGGACACCTTCCGCCCCGAGCGCATCGCCGAGATGGTACATGGGCTCCCAAACGACGCGATCGCCGCCGCGATGGACCAGCGCGAGATCGAGGGCAGTCCCGAAAGCGACGAGGCGATGGACGAGTTCATCGAATCGATTCTCGACAACATCTACGTCGCGAAAGCGTTCAACTCCAACCACCAGATCCTCCTCGCCCAGAAGGCCCAGGACATCGCGAGCGAGCACGAGGACTCCGAGTGGCCCGTCCGACTCGTCTGTATCGATTCCCTCACCGCTCACTTCCGCGCCGAGTACGTCGGTCGTGGCGAACTCGCCCAGCGCCAGCAGAAGCTCAACAAACATCTCCACGACATCGACAAGGTCGGCAACCTCTTCAACGCCGCCACGGTCGTCACGAACCAGGTCGCCTCGAACCCTGACTCCTACTTCGGCGATCCGACCCAACCGATCGGCGGCAACATCCTTGGCCACAAGTCGACCTTCCGGATGTATCTCCGCAAATCCAAGGGGACGAAACGGATCGTCCGCCTCGTGGATGCTCCGAACCTCGCCGACGGTGAAGCCGTGATGCGCGTCGAGGGAGAGGGACTGAAGCCGGAATAGAACCCACTTTTTCACTCGTCGGGTTCGCGCTCCGCGCGAACCACTCTCTGCTCGCGGGCCGAAGGCCCGCTCGCACGGTATGAGGGACCGGAGGTCCCTCACTACTCGCAAAAACCTGGACTAAAAACATCCGCTCACTCGCGTTGCTCGTTCGCGGTGAACCGCGTTCACTACGTTCACGCGGATGCGACGCTTTCCGCAACCGCATCCGCCACAGCACCGCCGAAGCCCTCACTCGCTCCGCTCACGGCTCACTGCGTTCGCCGTTCGCATGGCGGCGCATCACTCCGTTCGCGCCGCCCGCCGCTCGTTCGCCCTTCATCCGCCAGGCCGCACAGCACCGCGGCAGCCGCCGACCACATTCGCTAAGTGTGGCCGAACCGAACACCGACCTATGGAGCACCGCGAACTCGGTGATTCGGGGGTCGAAGTATCGACGGTCGGGTTCGGCGCGTGGGTCGTCGGCACCGACTGGTGGGGCGACCGCGGCGAGCAGGAGAGCATCGACCTGGTCCAGCACGCGCTCGATCAGGGTGTCACCTTCTTCGATACCGGCGACGTCTACGGCCACGGGTGCAGCGAGGAGCTCATCGGCGAAGCGCTCGCCGAGCACCGCGACGAGGTCACCATCGCCAGCAAGGTGGGCTACGACTTCTACAACAACCCACAGGCCGGCCACGGCGAGATTCCCAAGGAGATGACGCCGGAGTACATCCACGAGGCGGTCGACAAGAGCCTCGACAGGCTCGACATGGACCATCTCGATCTGCTTCACCTTCACAACGCGGATGTCGACGAGGTGGACGAGGACGTTCTGGCGGCCATCGACGAACTGCGCGAGTCGGGGAAAGTCGACGCGATCAGCTGGGCGCTCGGCCCCTCGATCGGCTGGCTCGCCGAGGGTGATGCGGCGATCGCCAACGAGTTCGATGCCCTCCAGGTCGTCTTCAACGTCTTCGAGCAGACGCCAGGAGCGCACTTCATGGAGACCATCGACGATCTCGACGCATCGACGAGCATCCTCGCGCGCGTCCCGCACTCCTCGGGGCTGCTGAACGAGCAGGTCAGGCCCGAAACCGAACTCGGCGAGGGCGACCACCGCGGGTTCCGGCCCGACGAGTGGTACGACACCGGCTGGGAGAAAGTCGAGAAACTGCGCTTCCTCGAACGCGACGGCGAGCGCACGATGGGACAGGCCGCCATCCAGTGGCTGCTCGCTTACGACGACGTCGCCTCGGTCACGCCGACCTTCCGGACGACCGACGACGTCGACGAGTGGGCCGCTGCACCCGACACGCCCGCGCTCTCGGATGAGGAACTCGACCGCGTCGCCGATCTCCACGCCCGCGACTACGACATCGAGCGCGACGACGGGATGGCCGGGTTCCGTTCGTCGGTCGATGGATCCGATCTCGAAGCAGTCGGCGCGACGTACGCTGGCGACTAAACTCGTATTTCTGTTTCTCTCGGCTGCTGCGGCAGCCCGCCGCGGTTGCGGTGGCGGTTCCTGGTGGATGAAGGGCGAACGAGCGGTGGGCGGCGCGAACGGAGTGATGCGCCGCCACGCGAACGGCGAACGCAGTGAGCCGTGAGCGCAGCGAGTGAGGGCTTCGGCGGCGCTGTACGGTGGCGGGCGGTGCGGAAAACATCGTATCCGCGCGAACGAAGCGAGGTTCGACCGGAGGGAGAACCTCGGAAGCGAACGGTGAACGGAGTGAACCGTGAGCAGTGAGCGCGGTTCACCGCGAACGAGGCCGAAGGCCGAGTGAGCGGACCTTTTTAGTCCAGGTTTTTCAAGGAGTGGTAGCCGACCGCAGGGAGGCTACCCGACGCAGAAAAAAGTGGGTTATAGTCCTTCGAGCGAGCGGAGTTTCTGCTCGACCTTCGGCGGGGCGGCGCTCGGGCCGTCGCGCACGCGGTGGTCGGGGATGAGGATCGGGATGGGGTTTTCGTCGAGGGCGGTGCGGACGTGGTCACGGTCGTCGTCGGCGTCGAGCGTGGGGATTCGCCGTGCGAGCTGTTCGACGGTGGTCTGGTCGCCGTAGGCGAGCTCTCGGACGGCGTCGAGCACCGCGCGCTGGTCGGTCGGGACGGTGAGCGCGAGTTCGATGTCGTCGAACTCGTCGGGTGCACCAGCCAGATATTCGAACAGTCTGTCGAGCAGCGGGTGTTCGGGGTCGGCGTCGGTCGCGAGGCTCGCTGGAAAGCTTACTGAGAGCACGCGATCGCCGGCAATGCCGACCTGCACGCAGCGATCGAGGTAGTCGGATTCGCGCGTGTAGATGCCGGCTGCCTCGCTCATGTCGGGGATAGCGCCGTGTCGACCTTCAACATTCTGTCCGCGAGCGGCGCGTGACGCAAGCCTTATGTACAAATAAGTGCCTTGATGTACAACAATGAACGCCAGCGAGGGAGTCGCTCCCGCAATCGAGTCGATACTGGCCGCCGCCGACGAGCGCGGCGGTGGCGACCGACGGTTGTCGGTCGCCGCACGATCGCTGCCCGCGGCGCTCGCGGCGGCCGAGGAGGACGGTCGAGTGCCCGTCATCGGCGAGATCAAGCCCACGAGTCCGACGACCGACGGACGGCGCGACGACGATCCGGTGGCGCTTGCCGAGGCGCTGGTCGATGGCGGTGCGGCGGCACTCTCCGTCCTCACCGAACCCGACCACTTCGGTGGGTCGCCCGACGCCCTCCGGCAGGTGCGCGAGACCGTCTCGGTGCCCGTTCTCCGGAAGGATTTCATCCGCCGCGAGGAACAGCTGGACGTCGTCGAAGCCGACGCCGTGCTCCTGATCGCGCAGTTCGTCGACGACCTCGCGGGGCTCGTCACGGCGGCGCGCGAGCGCGGGTTCCAGCCGCTCGTCGAGGTCCACAGCCGCGCGGAGCTCGACGACGCGCTCTCGGCCGGGGCGGGGATCGTTGGGATCAACAATCGCGACCTCGCACGCCTCGACGTGGATCTCTCGACGTTCGAGGAGCTCGCACCCCACGCACCCGAGGACGTGACGCTCGTCGCCGAGAGCGGCATCGCCAGTGAAGAAGACGCTGCACGAATGCGTCGTGCCGGGGCCGACGGGCTGCTCGTCGGGAGCGCGCTCATGGCCGGCGACGTCGCGGCGAACACCGAGCGGCTCGTGGGGGCGGAGCGATGAGCGACGCCGACGCGGGCGAGAGGCCGGGCAAATTCGGCGAGTACGGTGGCCAGTACGTCCCGGAGGCGCTGATGCCCGCGATTTCCGAACTCGACGACGCCTACCGACGATACGTCCTCGACAACGAGGACGGGTTCATGGACGAGTTCCGGGCACGGCTCCGCGACTTCGGCGGGCGACCGACGCCGCTTCAGCACGCCGAGACGCTGAGTTCCCGATACGGGTTCGACGTCTATCTCAAACGCGAGGACCTTCTTCATGGCGGCGCGCACAAACTGAACAACGCGCTCGGGCAGGTGTTGCTGGCGAAGTACATGGGCAAGGAACGCATCATCGCCGAGACCGGCGCGGGCCAACACGGGACGGCGACCGCGATGGCTGCCGCTCATCTCGACATGGACTGTGAGGTGTTCATGGGCGAGCGCGACATCAACCGCCAGCGTCCGAACGTCTTCCGCATGCGGCTGAACGGTGCGGAACTCAACCCGGTGAGCACCGGCAGCGGCACGCTGAAGGAGGCCACCAACGAGGCGATGCGCGAGTGGGCGACCACGGTCGAGGACACCCACTACGTCATCGGGTCGGTGGTGGGGCCGCACCCGTTCCCGACGATGGTCCGTGATTTTCAATCGGTCATCGGCACGGAAGCGAAACGCCAGGCTGCGGAGCAGATCGGCGGCCTTCCGGACAGCGTCGTCGCGTGTGCCGGCGGCGGTTCGAACACGATGGGCGCGTTCGACGCGTTCGTCGACGACGATGCCGTCTCGCTCGTCGCCGTCGAGGCCGGCGGCAGCGGTCTGAAAATCGACGAAGAGGAAGGTCTCGCGCCCAACTCGGCATCGCTGTCGATCGGCGAGGAAGGCGTTCTCCACGGTGCACGCACGAAGCTCCTACAAAACCAGGACGGGCAGATCCTCGAATCCCACAGCGTGAGCGCGGGCCTCGACTACGCGGGGGTCGGTCCGGAGCTCGCCGATCTCGTCGACGGCGATCGCGTGCGAGCGGTATCGATCGACGATGACGCCGCGCTCTCCGCGTTCCATCGCCTCTCGCGGACCGAGGGGATCATCCCGGCGCTCGAAACTTCCCACGCGCTCGCGTATCTCGAAGACGCCGAGGAGCTCGGCGAGAACGTCGTGGTCAACGTCTCCGGTCGGGGCGACAAGGACCTCGAAAGCGTCGTCGAAGAGACCGAAAAGCGCGACATCGCGGGCGCACCGTCGATGGGGGTGTTCGAATGAGTTCGATTCGTGCGGCGTTCGAGGATACCGACGCGGCGCTCGTCCCCTACATCACCGCCGGCGATCCGACCCCCGACGCGACCGCCGCACAGGTGCGCGCGCTCGCCGCTGGCGGTGCCGACGTCATCGAACTGGGACTTCCATTCTCGGAGCCGATCGCCGACGGACCGACGATCCAGAACGCGATCCAGCGCGCGCTCGACGCCGGCATGACGCCCGACCGGTTCCTGGATCTCGTACGGGATCTCGACGTGGACGTCCCCCTCGTCTGTATGACCTACTTCAACCTCATCTATCAGTACGGCGACGACCGCGGCATCGAGCCGTTCGTCGAGGCTGCCGCCGACGCAGGCCTCGCGGGGCTCATCGTCCCTGACCTCCCTGTCGAGGAGAGCGACGCGCTGAAAGCCGCCTGTGACGCGCATGGGCTCGATCTGGTCTTCATCGTCGCGCCGACGACGCGCGGCGAGCGCTTGGAGCGAGTGCTGGAGCGGGTTTCGGGGTTCGTCTACGTCCAGGCTCGCCTCGGGACGACCGGTGCGCGCGCGGACGTGAGCGATCAGACCCACGACTCGCTCGCACGACTTGCGGAGGCCGACGTCCCGCGTGCCGTCGGCTTCGGTGTCTCGAAAGGCGAGCACGCCCGCGAGATCGTCGCCGCCGGCGCGGAGGGTGTCGTCGCCGGCAGCGTCTTCGTCGATATCATTGCCGAGAAGGAGGCCGACGCCGCCGACGAACTGGAGACAACGGCGCGCGAACTGAAGGAGGGCGCGGTGGCGGGGGTCGCGCCGCGACCGGAACGAACATAACCACCGTGGCACCGACTGTCAGTATGCACGCCGGTACGCACGCACGACTCGATCGCATCGGAACCGACGGCCGCTACCTCGTGGTGCCGATGGACCACGGGCTCACCCTCGGGGCGGTCGCGGGGCTCGCGGACATCGAATCGACGATCGACGCGGTGACACGCGGCGGCGCGGATTCGATACTCACACAGAAGGGTATCGCACCACGGGTCCATCCCAACAGCAACGGCGCGGGCTATATCGTCCACCTCAACGGCTCGACGGCCGGCGGCCCGGACGCGAACGACAAACGTCTCACCGGCACCGTCGAGGGTGCGATCCGGGCGGGCGCGGACGCCGTCTCGCTCCATCTCAACGTCGGCAGCGAGACCGAGCCGAACCAGATCGAGGACCTCGCACGGCTCACCGAGCAGGCCACAGAGTACGGCGTTCCCGTGCTCGCGATGACCTACGCACGCGGCCCGGGCGTCGACGAGGCCGATCCCGAACGGCTCGCCCACGCCGCCAGACTCGGCGAGGAGCTCGGTGCGGACCTCATCAAAACGGGCTACTCGGGCGATGCCGAGAGCTTCGAGCGAGTGACCGGCGCGACCCGCCTGCCGGTGCTCATCGCCGGTGGCGACCCGGCCGGCGATCGCGCCTCGCTCGAAGCCGTCCGCGGCGCGATGGACGCCGGTGCGGCGGGCGTCTCGATGGGACGGACCGTCTTCCAGCACGACGATCCCGAGGCGATGGCGCGCGCGGTCTCCGGCGTCGTCCACGACGACCTCCCAACCGAGGAAGCGCTCGACCGCGCCGGATTGGCCGTCGAGGCGTAGCGGCGGAGCGAGTTTCCACCCGATCATTCCTTCAATTGCATTCTTCGAAACACGACCGCACTTCGGGGTAACCCATCGGCCCCTCACGCCGAACGCATATTATGCCAGCAGAAGGCTTATTATCTAACGAAACGTTTAGTCAATGTGGAGCCGATCACTGCTCCGCCCACGTCGGGATGACGGGCGGCCGTTGCGTGGCATCACCCGCATCGTTCAGAATTGGTCCGCCGTCATCCCCCGTTGGCCCCGTTTCGTGACACTACTTCGTGGAGTGACGACGCTGTGTAACGAACGTGATTTCCGCTCACAGCGACCGCTTTCGCCACGTTCAAGCCTGCCCGCTTCGACCGCCACGACATGACACGGACGGTCTGGCTCAAGGCGGACGGCTCGGTCGGCGATTGGGAAAGTCGCAAGCGGCGCATCACCACCGGTCTCGAAGCCGGTGTCGACTGGGTGCTCTGCGACGAGAGCGATGTCTCGCGCGTGCGCGAACTCGGTGCAGTCTCGGTCGCAGCCTTCGGCGACGGCAACGGCGTCGACGTCATCGACACCGGCGACGCACCGGACGCGACCGTCGTCGGCAAGGACAGCGAGGGCGACGGCTCGGTCGACCTCCCGCCCGACCTCTCGGGATCGGCGGATCTCTCGACGTTGCGCCGAGGCGAAGCCGACGGTGCCTACGTCCGCATTCTCGACGACGACTACGAGGCGTTCGCCGAGCAGGCCGCCGACGCGGCCGAGCACACGATCGTCGTCGGCGAGGACTGGACGATCATCCCTCTGGAGAACCTCATCGCGCGCATCGGCGACGAGACCGAGCTCGTCGCGGGCGTCGAGAGCGCGGCCGAGGCCAAGACCGCCTTCGAGACGCTCGAAACGGGTGCCGACGGCGTGTTGCTCGACAGCGACGACCCCGACGAGATCCGCGAGACGGTCGAGATCCGCGACGAGGCCGAGCGCGAGACGCTCGATCTCCAGTGGGCCGAGATCACCGCCGTCGAGCAGGTCGGCTCGGCCGATCGGGTCTGCGTCGACACGGGGTCGCTGATGGAGGGTGACGAGGGGATGCTCGTCGGTTCGATGAGTCGGGGACTGTTCTTCGTCCACGCCGAAACCGCCGAATCGCCCTACGTGGCCTCGCGGCCGTTCCGGGTGAACGCCGGGGCCGTCCACGCCTACGCGCGCACGCCCGGCGGCGGGACGAAGTACCTCTCGGAGCTCGGCAGCGGCGACGAGATCCAGATCGTCGACACCGAGGGCCACGCGCGCGAGGCGCTCGTCGGGCGGGCGAAGATCGAGCGCCGACCGATGTTCCGCATCGAGGCCGTCGTCGGCAGCGACATCGACGACGCGGAGGGCGGCGAGCCCACGGGCGACCGGATCGAGACGCTGCTCCAGAACGCCGAGACGATCAAGGTCGCCACCCGCGAGGGACCGCGCGCGGTGACGGAGCTCGAACCCGGCGATGAGGTGCGCGTCTACTACGAGGCGACGGCCAGACACTTCGGCGAGGCGGTCGACGAGCGCATCGTCGAGAAGTAGGTCGCGCGTCGGAGCCGAAGCCCGCGCGGCGACGCGGACGATTTTTTCGCTCGTTTCAGGCTGAACTGTTAAGAGCTCGCGCCACGTACGTGGTATGGTAGCATGAACGACCGCATCGTCTTCACGCGCGAACCGGCCGCATTTCTCCGCGAGATGGAGTGCAACGTCGTCGAGACGTACGATTTCGGGACGAGCGGGGCGGCCTACATCGAGTGCGAGGCCGACCACGAATCGACGATCGCCGACGACGACCGCGTGCTCGATCTCGAACCGAACATGACCGTCGAGCCGGATCTCGAACCCGCCGCCGTCAGCGAGGATCCCGCAGCGGTGGCGACGATCGAGGACGTCCGCGAACTCCACGACGTCCCCGACGACGATGCCACCGGCGAGGGACTGACCGTCGTGGCGATGGATTCGGGGATCGATCCCGAGCATCCGGTCTTCGAGGGCAAGAGCATCGAACAGGTCGACGTCACGGGGTCGGGCGAGGGCGACGCGGTCGGACACGGAACGGCCGTGCTGGGTCAAATCACCCGTCTTGCACCCGACGCGTCGCTCGTCGCGCTGCGGATCTTCGGTGAGGAGGGCCAGACGAAGAACAACGTCATCATGCGCGCCTACGAGTGGCTCCACACCAACGTCGAGGAGTACGACGTCGTCAACATGTCGTGGGGATCGAGCGAGACCTCGAACGCCATCAACCGGACGCACGACGAACTCGTCGAGAAGGGCATCAGGGATGTCGTGTCGGCCGGAAACTCCGGGGAGAAGTCGGGCAGTCCGGCGACCGCCGAGCGTGCCTTCTCGATCGCGGCCTGCACCGAGGACGGGGCGATCGCGGAGTTTTCCTCGTACAACCCCGACCGCGACAACCCCGACGTCGCGGCCATCGGCAAGGACAACCGCCTCGCACAGGCGTCCGGCACGGCGATGGGTACGGAACTCGACGGGCCGTGGATCAAGGGATCGGGAACGTCCTTTTCGTCTCCCGAGGTCGCTGGCATGGTCGCGAAATATCTGACTATCCATCCGGAAACGACGCCGAAGCCGATCATGCGCGAGTTCGAGGCCGCAGCGCGGGATATCCCGGAGCAGCCGCGCGACGGGGCGGGACTGGCCGACTACGCGGCAACGGTGAACGGGGAGTGATACTGTCGGAGGGATACCACGACTATCACATAGGTCGACTCGCTTCCGGTCCCGACGTTTGCGAGGCGGCTGATGGAATACGTCCCTCCGACAGTAGCGTCAGTCGAACTCGCGGACGAGTACGAGCGCGTCCTCGCCGTCGGCGTAGTAGCTCGTCGCGGTGCTGCGGTGGACGAAGCCGTACTGTCGGTAGAGCGCGAGCGCGGGCTCGTTGCTCTCGCGGACTTCGAGCTTCACCCGTCCGACCTGCTGGCGGTACATCGCGTCGAGGGCGCGTTCGAGCAGCGTCGCGCCGATCCCCCGTCCGCGATAGCTGGGATCGACCGCGATGTCCTTGACGTGGCCGACCGGTCGGCCGCGCTGGCGTTCGCTGTCGGCGACGACGTAGCCGGCGATCGCCCCCGTCTCGCCACCGTCGTCGACGTCGGCGACGAGAAAGCCGGGAATCCCGAGAAAGCGCTCGAACGCACGGTAGGGCCACGGCTGGGCGAACGAGGCTTTCTCGATGCGAAACACCGCGAGAAGGTCGGCACGGACGGCCTCACGGGTTCGGGTGGGCTCGACGGTCGTCACACGATCGGTACGGTGACGTGTCATAAGAACACTCCGGCTGGTTTCGAGGGTCGTAAGAGATATACCGAATCCGATCCGCGTGGGCGCATGGGACTCATGGACGACATTCTCGGGGGTGGCAGTACCCGACAGCGCCAGGCTGGCGGCGAGTACGTCCCCCTCGATATCGACGACATCGAGGGTGGCGTCGAGGAGGCTTCGACGAAGGTACATATCGCGCGCATCGAGGGCCAGCGCGACGTCATCGACATCAAAAACGCCATCTACGACGGCGACATCGTGATCGCGGATATCACCCGCCACACCGCGACCGATCGCACGATGGAACGCATCACGCAGGACCTTCAGGAGATCACCCGCGAGGTCGGGGGCGACATCGTCCAGAAGGCCGACGATCAGCTCATCATCACACCCGCCTCGGTCGGCATCAGCCGGACGAAACTCGGCGAATAGGCCGACTTTCGCCATCGGATCGGAACGAATCGCCTTTTCGATAGCACGAATCGCGCAGCAACCGGTGCATCGATCGGTCGATTCGATCTACTGGTCTCCTTTGGACATCTCCTCACCCGGCTGGAGGGTCGCCCACAGCTCGTCGTTCTGGTAGATCTTCAATGTCGCTGTTCCGTTGTTCGTCACCTTTGTGAGCCTGTGGTCGGACGAGTACGAATCGGCACCGCCGTCGGCGACGAATCCAGCGGCACCGGGGATTTCGTCATCTGGATAGCTATTCGAAAAGTCGGGATGTTTTGCCGTTTGATAGGGGTTCGCCCCATACTCCACGTATATGGGGTTGTACGACTCGCTTTTCGACCAAAGCGAGTAGTTCGATGCACCATCGTCGGCGGCTTCGACGGTAATCGTGTTGTTACCCTTCGGTGGTGCCGACGGGCCGAACTCCTCTTCGACCCCCTCGCCGGGAGCAACGGTCCGTGTTTGGTTACCGTTAACGTAGACGTACAACGTCGCGTTCCCGTTGTTTCTGAAGGAATAATGCGGAATCTCACCGGGGCTACCACCGTATGTATAGTAGCTATCTACTCCGCCATCGCCGATGTAGCCTTGAATGTAGTACGGATCGTTGTTGTATATCGCATCCGGGTATGTGGCGTTCTCTCTATCGGCTTCGGGACCGAGTTTCATTCCGACTTGATCGACATACACCCGATAATGTGACTCCCCGTCGTTGGCTGCGACGATCGTCAGGTTGTACGTACCGTCGGGTCTCGACCGACCCGTTTGCGTCGAGGACTGCGTCGGGATTGCAGTCGATGTCGCTGTCCGAGTGGCCGTCTTGGTCCGCGTTGGTGTCGATGTCTCCGTTGGCGTGGGTGTTGCCGTCGGCGTTTTCGTCGCCGTCTCCGTTGCAACAGTCGTCGGACTAGCTGTGGCTGTCGCGGTCTCCGTCGTCGTGGTTGCACCGGACGAATCGGGTGTCGCCGTCCCTTCTAGCACTGTTCTGGTCGTTTCCTGTGCGTTTGGATCGTCAGTGAGGCTCGAACAGCCGGCGGAGAGCACGAGCAGCATGATCAATGAGGCGACGACCGTCCGTCGCATCGGCGTGGTCGACATGGGTAGAAACTCATTGCCCTGCCTAATAACGCTACATGAACCACAATCCGCCTGTAGACGACTTCAGATGTCGACGGGCGTGTCTGCATCGTTTTCCACTGCGCGTTTTTGACCTCCATGGTTTTTCGCGCCCCGGACGGTGGCTTCGTGCACGAATCGCTCTTCGCATCTACCGCGTCGGGGGCAACCGCCGAGCTGCTTCCTTTCCTCGCATCGATAGCAACCAGTGAGCGCCGTCGATGCAGCTACGGGGTACAGGAATCCCTCGACTGTGGTTCGACGGTCATACAGAGTTCGCCGTCGTAGTAGACATTCAGCGGCACGTCGCCCTTGTTTTCGAGCGATCCGTAGTAGCCAGTGACGTAGTACGAATCGGAGCCACCGTCGCCGACGTAGCCGTTGATCGTGATGTACGGTTCGGCGTCGATCCGGCGAATGTCATCGGGATGGTCGGCTTCGCCCGGTCGGTCGGCCTCGGGGCCGTACTTCGCGGAGCCGTCGAAGACCGTTTTGTAGGACGACGCTCCGTCGCCCGCCGCCTCGATGACGAGCACCTTGCGGTTGTCCGACGGCGTCGTTGCGGAGGTCGTCGCTGTCGGCGTTTCAGTTGGAGTCTCCGTCGGTGTCTCAGTTGCTGTCGGCGTTGCGGTGGGCGTCTCGGTCGGTGTTGCCGTCCGAGTGGTCGTCTCGGTTCGCGTCGGCGTTTCAGTCGCCGTCTCCGTCGGTGTCGATGTTGCGGTGGGCGTTTCAGTTGGTGTCTCCGTCGCAACAGTCGTCGGACTCGCTGTGGCCGTCGCCGTAGCCGTCGTGGTCGCGGCGGACGCATCGGGCGTTGCCGTCCCCTCCAAGACTGCATCGGTGGTTTCTCGCTCGATCGGATCTTCGGTGAGTTGCGAACAGCCCGCGGAGAGCACGAGCAGTACGATCAATGCGGCGACGATCGTTCGTCGCGTCGGTGTAGTCAGCATGGATGGGACTCGTCGTCCGCAGTAATAACGCTGTACGAACGTGACCCTCCCGAGACGGCCTCAGACGTTATCGGGCGTTTCCGCGTCGTCCTCGACCGTGCGTTTCATCGACTCGCGGCGGCTTTTCGCGTCCCGCCCGGTTGCTTCGAGCAGGAAATCGTTTTTCGCGTCCACCGCGTCCGCGGCGGCGTCGGCGTTGCCCTCGGCGATGACCTCCTCGGCGGGTCGTTCCTCGAAATGCACGGCAAGGGTGTCCTTCTTCGATCCATACTCGACCGTGCCGGCGACGATACGCTCGAAGACCGCGTTTTCGGGGTCTTCGACCACGTAGAGATCGCTCCCCTCGAACTCCTCGGTCGCTGTCGGCGGGCCGAAATACTCCTCGACGGTCGTTTCCATCTCCGGAATTCGCTCCTCCAAATACTCGCCGCGGCGCATCTTGTACTCACGCATGGACGCCAGCTTTGCGAGGGGTGAATTTACCCCTTTCGCGTCTCCCACGCCAGATAGCCGCTGCCGCAGTCGGGACAGATGTCGCCCGCCCGCAGCGGCGAATCGGCGACGAGTCTGGTGAACCGACACGAGCCACACGAAAGCGTATCGCCCGGCCGGCGGCTCTGGCGCTTTCCACGGGTCGTCGCTTCGGCCTCGTCGTCGGCAACCGCTGCCTCGGGCCCGTCCGTCTCGGGCCAGCTGGCGACGGCTGCGCCACCGTCGGCGAGCGAGCCAGCGTCGTCGGGATCGCCCGTCGTCGCTCCGTCCTCGTCGGGGTCGGTCGGCCATTCGCCAGGCGCGCGCGTCGGCCGCTGTGGCTTGCGGTCGTGGCCGATGCGATCGATGGCGACCGACCCTGTGGACTCGTCCTCGACAACCCGATCGTCGTCGGTTTCGGACGACGTTACCGACTCGATTATCTCGGACGAGTAGTTCATCTCCGATCCGGTGTCGGCAGCTCCGAGTGGTTCGACCGACGTGGGCTCGTCGTTCGCTATTGATTCGTCGCTCGATGCGGGCTCCCCGGTCGCGGTGGGCTCTTCGACCGCCGTCGCTCCCTCGACCGGCCGTTCGCCGGCGGGGGACTCGATGACGACGTCGCCGTCGATCTCGTCGGTGATCGCCGCCTCGTCGGTCGTGGCGACGACCGTCCCGTCGGGTTCGCGAACCACGCCGGCGGCGGCTTCGAGTGTTGTGACTTCCGTGTTCTCGGAGATCGTTCGCGTCCGCCCGCACTGCCGACAGCGTTCGACCCGTTTGGCCGTCCGGACGACCTCGTCGCCCTCCTCGTCGCGCTCGCGCTCGATCTCGCTCTCGCCGTAGTCGTGCCCGAGCAGCGAACACTTGACTCCCATCGGGATGTGCTTTCGCATCGCGTGCAATAAAGTCTATTGTTAGCCGCCGAGGGATAAGCGTAAGACCGGTCCGATCGAACCCCGTTCCATGAGGGCAAAGCGCGAGTTTCGCGACCGCAGCGACGTCGAGGTGGCCGTCCTCGACGCGCTGGTCGACCGTCAGGAGGGACTGACGGTGTTCGAACTCCGCTCGCATGCCGACACCGGCATCGACGAACTCGAGGACGCACTCGCCGCACTCAACGACGACGGTCTCATCGAGACCGAAACCGAGGACGGACGCTTACACATCACGCCCGACGAGCGAGTGGTGCCCGATCCCGACGAGGACAACCACGAGCCGACGTTCTTCGACCGCCTCCGCGAGCGCCTCGGGCTGTAAGACACGCCTTATCCGCGATCGGCCCCAATCGTGGGCAATGACGCTCGCCGAAACGCTCCACGAATCCCACGGCGCGACCTTCGAGGACCGGGGCGGGGTCCGCGTCGCCGCCCACTACGGCCGCCCCGAACGCACCCATCTGGCCGTCAGAAACGTCGTCGGCGTCATCGAGATGGGTTACGGCGTTCTCACCGTCACCGGCGACGACCGGATCGACTTTGTCGACAACGCCGTCTCGAACCGTGTTCCCCGTGAGGACGGAACGGGCTGCTACGCACTTCTCTGTGATCCTCAGGGGAAAATCGAGACCGATCTCTACATCTACACCACCGCCGAGCGCCTCCTGGTCTTCACGCCGCCGGAGCGCGCCGCCGCGGTCGCCGAGGAGTGGTCGGGAAAGACGTTCATCCAGGACGTCGACATCACGGTCGCGACCGAGGCGTTCGGCGTCTTCGGCGTCTACGGCCCGAAGGCAACGGAAAAGATCGCGAGCGTGCTCAACGGCGCGAGCTCACCCGAGGCGGAGCTCGCCTTCGTCCGCGGCTCGATGGGCGACGACGGCGTGACGGTGATTCGTGACGACGGACTCTCCGGCGAGGAGGGCTACACGGTCGTCTGCGACGCCGACGCGGCCGAATCGGTGTTCGATACGCTCATCAACAACGGCCTGAACGCCGCGCCGTTCGGCTACGACACGTGGGAAGCGCTCACGCTCGAAGCCGGAACGCCACTTTTCGAGAGCGAGCTCCGCGGGCGGATCCCGAACGTGCTCGGCCTGCGAAACGCCCTCGACTTCGAGAAGGGCTGCTACGTCGGCCAGGAGGTCGTCTCGCGCGTCGAGAACCAGGGTCGGCCGAGTCGCCGACTCGTCGGGCTCGCGCCCGAGGCGCTCCCGGAAGCGGGTGCGGCGGTCTTCGACGGCGACGCGACCGTCGGCGAGGTGACGCGCGCGGTCGAGAGCCCCGTGCATGAAAAACCGATCGCGCTCGCGCTCTGTGACTTCACTCTCGATGCGGACGAACTGACGGTTCGCGTCGACGGCGAGGAGCGTGCGGCGACCGTCGAGACGCTCCCGTTCGTCGACGGCAGCGATCGCTCGGCGCGACTCCCCGACTACTAAGATCGCGAGAGCAGCGTTTTGAGGCTCTCCGGCGAGAACAGCGTGGAGGGTTTGTCCATGTGGACGCCGATCTCTCCCGACAGTGCCGACAGTCCTGCCCGCTGGACGACATCGGGAAGCGAGTACGCCCGGCGAACCCAGTGGCCGAGGCGGATCTCGCGCACGAGATCCGAACGCCAGGCCTGCTCGTACGCTCCGAGGGTTTCGGGATGTCGGGGGTCGATCTCGCGGGCGGCGTGATCAGCGGCGGTCATCCCGTAGAGAATGCCGCCGCCGGTGAACGGTTTGGTCTGGGCGGCGGCGTCGCCGACGAGGAAGGCCCGATCGCTCGTGACGCGCTCGGCCGGCCCGATCGGGATCATCCCGGCACAGGTCTCGCCCGTCTCGACGCCGTACGCGTCGAGAAATCTGTCGAACAGATCAGTCGCGTTCTCGCCCGGTGCGGCCCCGAGCCCGTACTCGACGCCGGCGTCGCCTCTGGGGATGCGCCACGCGAAGAATTCGGGCACCGTGAGGTGGACGTCGACGTGCGAGCCCGGATCGCGCTCCTCGGAAAAGGCGAGGATACCCTGGAGCTTCTCGCCCGGTTCGGGCATGGCGAGCTCGCGACGTACCCGCGAGACCGGCCCGTCACAGCCCGCAATCATCCGTGTACGGACGGTCTCGGTGCCGTCTGGCGTGCGTACCCGGACCGTCACGCCGTCGGCATCCTCGTCGAGCCCGACGACGCTGTGGTTCTCCCGGAGATCGGCCCCCGCTTCGCGGGCCGCGCGCGCGAGCGTGCGATCCAGACCGACCCTGTCGATGACGTTCGAGATGGTCTCGTCCTTGTAGAACAGGTGACTCTCGCTTCCGGGACCGCCGACGTGAAAGCGCGCCCCCGAAACTTCGTTCTGCAACAGCTCGTCGCGTGCGCCTTCGGGCGTGAAGTTCCAGATGTCGGTGCTGACGTGGCCCGAGCAGGCGAGCGGCCGCCCCACCTCGCCGCGTTCGAGACAGAGCACGTCGTGGCCCGCCCGCGCGGCCTGTCGTGAGAAGCGCGAGCCGGCGGGTCCGGCCCCCACGACGACGAAATCGTACATCGAGTAGATCTACCCGCCGCCGGCCAAGTATCTTCTCTCTCGCTCCTGCCGCCCTGCTCACCTGCAAATCCGCTGTGCGCAGCTCTCAGAGCGACTCGGCGACGTCCTCGGCGAAGTAGGTCAGGATCAGATCCGCGCCGGCGCGCTTGATCGACAGCAACGATTCGTGTGCGACCGCATCGATGTCGAGCCAGCCCTTCTCCGCGGCGGCCTGCAACATCGCGTACTCGCCGGAGACGTTGTAGGCCGCCACGGGCTGATCGGTCCGTTCGTCGACACGCTGGACGACGTCGAGATAGGGTAGCGCCGGTTTGATCATCAGCACGTCCGCGCCCTGCTCGACGTCCAGATCGACCTCTCGGAGCGCCTCGTCGGCGTTCGCGGGATCCATCTGGTAGTGGCGGCGATCGCCGAAGGCCGGCGCACCGTCGGCGGCGTCCCGGAACGGCCCGTAGAACGCGCTCTCGTATTTGGCGGCGTAGCTCATGATCGGCACATCGGTATGGCCCGTCCCATCGAGCGTTTCCCGGATCGCGCCGACCATCCCGTCGGTCGCGCTGCTCGGGGCGACCATCTCCGCACCCGCCGCAGCGTGGCTCTCGGCGATCTTCCCGAGCAGATCGAGCGTCGCGTCGTTGTCGACAGTGAGGCTCGATTCCCGCTCGTTCGTCGCTATGCCGCCGTCCGTCTGGGCACCTTCCCAGCGTTCGCGCGCGCCGTCGTCGAGCACCCCGCAGTGGCCGTGATCGGTGTACTCGCAGAGACAGACGTCGGTGATCGCGAACATGTCGGTCTCGGCGGTGATGCGCCGGAGCGCGCGCTGGACGACGCCGTCCTCGGCCCACGCACGCGTCCCGCGCGAGTCCTTCGCTTCGGGGATCCCGAACAGGATCACCGACTCGACGCCCGTTGCCTGAATTTCCTCGACGCGCGCGACCGCCTCGCTCACGGGCACGCGCTCGTGGCCCGGCATCGACTCGATCGGTTCGCGTTCGTCGGTCGTGGCGTCGACGAACATCGGTGCGATGAGGTCGCTCGCTTGCAACTGTGTTTCGCTTACGAGGTCGCGAAGCCCGTCCCGGCGGAGCCGTCGCGGGCGATGCCTGAGATCCATGCGTTCACTCCGCCCGCGAGCGGCAAAACACCCGCGGCATGACGCAAACGATTTAGGAGCCAGCGGAGTAGCCCCGGTCGATGGCCGCTCCGGTCCTCCAAGTCGCCGAGATGCCGCCCTATCTCCGTGACCTGCTCGACTCCGAGTTCGCCCTCGTCGCGCTCTTCGGCGTGTTCGTCCTCGAAGGAGCCATGCTGATGTATTTCATGCCGAGCGAAGCCATCGTCCCCGTCTCGATCGGCCTGCTCGGTCACTCGGTGCCGAGCATCGCGACGATCATCGGCGTCGCCGTGCTCGGTGCGACCGTCGGGCAGGTCGGACTGTTCGTGCTCGCCAAGCGCGGCGGCCGCGAATGGCTGCTCGAAAAGCGCTGGTTCCGTGTCAGCGAGTCGACTCTCGACCGCTTCGACGGCTGGTTCGGGCGCTGGGGCCCCGTCGTCGTACCGGTGAGCAACGCCCTGCTGTTCACCCGCGGGATGCTCACCGTGCCCGCCGGCTTCGCCGAGATGAGCACCCGGAAGTTCGTCGTCCTCTCGGCGATCGGCACCGTGATCTTCGAGTCGGCGCTCGCGGCGATCTCGCTCGGCGTCATCGAAGTCGCGTTCTGAGACGCAGTGTGGCGATATTATCCGAAAATCCCGTCGATATACGCCGACAGATCGGCAAACTCGGTCGATGAGAGAACGATCTCGGTCGAGAGCCCGTCCACGCGCTCGAAATAGTCATCGAGCGTGATGACCGTGCTCGCGCCGGTGTTGCGTGCGACGTAGGCGTAGTATCCATCCCACGCGTCGATGTTGTGCGTGCCGGCGATCGAAAGCGCCGCCTCGATATCGGCCTCGGTCGCCGTATCGTACCAATGGGGCCGCTCCGCCGCGACGAACCCGGCGAGCCGATCCGATGCCTCCGCTCGTGGCATGCGATAGACGTCTCGAAGGACGTGGTGTGCGCCGACGACCGCCGGATACGGGACGACAGTTTCGCGCTCACCGCGGATCGCCCGTCGGACGTGTTCGAGCGCACTCTCGTGTCCCGGTGTTGCCGGAGCGGCGTGTGCGAGCGCGATGACGCCGACATCGAGGACGGCCTCACTCATCCCGCGCTCCGCGGTCGATCGCATCCCGATGAGCGGTCGCGATGGAGCCCGGTTCGTCTACCGGGGCGTCGAACTCGTACGATCGCTCGATCCGCCGTTCGAGCTCCGCGATGACGTCATCGGGGTCGCGTTCGCGTTCGATGACGATTCGGCCGTCCTCGTCGCTGATCTCGACCTCGGTCCCCGGCTCCAGTCCGAGGCGCTCGCGGAGCTCCTTCGGCAGCGTCACGCGGCCTTTCGTGTCGACCGTCGTCATGTTCCCACTTCGAGTGGGCGGAGAATAAATCCTCGGCTCAGTCGTCCGCCGGAGCCGTGTCCGCGCCCGTCTCGACCACTCCGGCTGTCGTGTCCGCTTCGAGCGCCTCGGCCAGTAGCTCGGAGAGGCCGACGATCTCGATGCGGTCCTCGAAATCGCCCGTCTTCCGGCCGTCCTCGTACATCGTCATGCACATCGGGCAGGCGACCACGAACTTCTCGATCTCGCTGCCGGCATCGGTGTCTTCGAGCGCCTCGCGCAGGCGCTCCTCGCTGGGTTTGGGCTCCTCGTCGAAGTCCATCCAGAGTCCGCCACCGCCGCCGCCACAGCAAAACGAGTTCGACCGATTTCGTGGCATCTCGTGGAGGCTTGCACCCGTGCGCCGGACGAGATCGCGCGGCGCTTCGAACTCGTCGTTCATCCGGCCGAGATGGCACGGGTCGTGGTAGGTGACGGTGTAACCGAGTGCCGTCCCCGTGAGATCGAGCGCGCCAGCGTCGGCGAGCTCTTGGACGACCTGCGTGTAGTGGTGGACGTCGATCTCGCCGTCGGCATTCCACTCGACGCCCTCCAGCTCTGGATACTCGTTTTTGAACGTGTTGTAGCTGTGGGGATCGGTACAGACGAGCGTCTCGAACTCGCAGTCCTCGAAGGCGGCGGCGTTGTCCTCGGCGAGCATCTCGTAGAGCCCCTCCTCGCCGACTCGTCGCACGTCGTTGCCGTCGTTCTGTTCGTCCTCGTAGAGGATGCCGTAATCGACGCCCGCGTGCTCGAAGATGGTCGCCACCGAGCGCGCGATGCGCCTGTTGCGCTCGTCGTAGGAGGGATAGTCGCCGACGTACCAGAGATACTCCACGGGGCCGTCGCGCGCGTCGGGTACGTCGAAATCGAGCTCCTCGACCCAGTCAGGGCGCTTGCGCTCGGGCTCGCCGAACGAGTTGCCCTGCTGGAAGACGTCCATCATCGTCTCCTGGACGTTGTCGTCCATCTCGCCCATCTCGGTCAGCCGGCGGTTCATCTCGGTGAACTGCGGGACGTGCTCGATCTCGACGGGGCAGGCGTCCATGCAGGCCATACAGGACATGCAGGACTCCATCGTGCGCGAGTCGATGACGCTCGCACCGCCATCGGCGACGATCTCCTTCGTCTCGCCGCCGGCGTCCACCGACTCGCGATATTTCTTGAGGTCGAGGATCACGTTCCGCGGATCGAGCGGCCGGCCCGACGCCTTGGCGGGACAGACCGACGAACAGCGCCCGCACTTGGTACAGGCGTCCTGGTCGAGCATCTGTTTCCAGGACATGTCCTCCACTTCGGTGAAGCCGATCTCGTCGGGGGCCTCGTCGGCCGGCACTCCCGGGAGACGGACGCCCGACTTCTCGTCGCGCGTGACGACGTTGGCGAAACTCGACAGCATGTGGAACGGTTTGGCGTACGGCACGGCGGCGACGAACCCGAGCGCGAGTAGCGAGTGTGACCACCACGCGGCCGGATACACCGTGGTCGCCAGCTCCTGGGAGACGCCAGCGCCCTGGAAGACGAGCGCGACGAACCAGCCGACGAAACTCACCGTCTCGAACTCGGGGAAGCCGGTCGCGAGAATGCGCACGCCCTCGACGAGATAGCCGCCGACGCCGAGCAAGAACAGCGTCCAGACGAACGCACCGTCTTCGAGGCTCGTGTGCCGATCCCAGAGTCGCTCGTTGCGGACGCCGTACCGCCGGTAGATCGCCATTCCGAGGCCGACGACGAACAGCAGCCCCAGCGCGTCCATCACCAGCGAGTAGGAAAGATAGAAGTCGCCGATGAAGAACGACTGGCTTTCGCCCAGAAGACCGGTGACGAGCTGGTAGCCGTCCATGTCGATCATCAGAATGGTGGTGCCGATCAGGAGGGTGAGAAATCCCCACATGATGAACGCGTGCATCAGCCCGCCGTAGAGATCGCGGTTGAACTGCTTCTCGTTCGAGAGCACGGTCTTGGCGGCGCTCGCCACTCGACCGGGCAGATCGTCGAGTCGGGCAACGGCGTCGTCGGTGCCCTGGAGATAGCCGGCGAACCGGTCGTAGACCCCGTAGAGCAGTACCGCGATCGCGAGGAAGGCGAGGAAGTAGAACAGCGCCTTCCCGACTGGGCCGATCCGCCAGAAGGTCTCCCGGGTGATGGTCTCGCCAGCCTGCAGCACGAGTGTCATTGATTATCGTTGGAGAGCCGGGCGGCCGGGTTAAGTCTTACCAACGTCGCATCGCCTGCTTGCTGTCGGGCGAGAAGGAACCGCGTTCGTCGTTCATTCGCTGGCCGTCCGATAGTACGCGACCGGCGTGTCGTCCTCGCGGCGAACGCGCTTTTCGACCACTCCATCGGCGGCGAGTCGTTCGAGCGCAACCTCGACGAGCAGCTCCGAGCGGTTCTTCGACGTCTGCCAGTCGAGCGCCTCGACGAGCGCTGCCAGCGGCTCGAACCCCTCCGATTCCGGGCCGGCATCGCGGAAGAAGTCCTCGACGCAGTACGCCCGGCCGTCCTCTTCCAGGATCTCCTCGACACGCGCACGGACGTCCCGTGTCGGCTCGGCCGCGTCCCACTCCGATTCGGTAAGTACCATGCACCCCGTTTTCCCTCAGTTGCTATACGTTTGCTGCCGGCGGCTCGACCCGTTTACGACAGCGCCCAGACGAACAGCGCGAGCGCGAACGCGAGAGCAGGACCGTCGAGCGCGGCGAACCGAAGCGCCGGCAGCGTCGGGTTCCAGGCGAAACAGCGGGCACGGAGCGCCACCGCGAGCCTGTCGGCCCGCCCGTCCGCACGGCGGATACCCGCGATGGCGACGAGTCTCATCCGTTCGGCGAGCGAGCGTTCGCTCCCGAGGCGCGCCCGCATCGCCGCCCGTGCCCGCGAGAGATCGGCGAGCACCACCGGCAGGAAGCGGAAGACGAGCGCCACGCCGACGCCACAGAGCCGCCCGAGTCGCCCCGGTAGCAGCCGCTGAATGGCCGCCCGCGAGTCGCGCACCGGTGTCGTCCTGACGTACGCGACGCTCACGACCAACACGAGCAGGACGCGATAGCTCGCGAGCGCCGGTGCGATCGCCTCAGCGGGGACGATCCACGGTGGGGCCGGCGAGAACGCGGCGAGCAGCGGCCCGGCGAGGACGAACGGGAGCGCGTAGCGGACCTCCCAGACGGCGACCTGCGGGGGGAGCTCCGCGACCACGAGAACGATACCCGCCAGCACCGTCCCGATCGCGAGCCCGCGCGGGCTGGTGTGGGCAAACGCCGCGAGCGCGAACCCCACCTGCACGGCGAGTTTCGCCCGCGGATCGAGTCGGTGGGCGATCGACTCTCCCGGCTCGTAGCTCAGCACGGGGCTCGAACGGCGAGGCCCGACAGCTGTTCGCGCGCGCGTTCGGGGTCCGCATCGAGCGCTACATGCCCTTCGTTCATGACGAGCACGCGGTCAGCGAGCGCGAGCAGGTCCCGCAGGTCGTGCGTGACGACGACGATCCCCGTTCCCGCGTCACCGAGTGCTTCCAGCCGCGAGAGCACCGACTGGCGCGCCGGCTGATCGAGCCCGGCGAACGGCTCGTCGAGCACGAGATGGTCGGGATCCATCGCGAGCGCGCCCGCGATGGCGACGCGTGCCTGCTCACCACCCGAGAGTCGGTCGATACGTTCGTCGCCGCGCCCGTCCATCCGCACCGCAGCGAGCGCGTCCGCGACCCGCTCGTCGATCTTCTCCCTCGCGAGCCCGAGGTTCTCCGGTCCGAAGGCAACGTCGGCGGCCACCGTCGCGGCGACGAACCCGTCGCGGGGGTCCTGAAACGTCATCGCCACGGCCGTCCGGGCGGCCACGACGTTCTCGTCGACCGCCTGGCCGTTCACCAACACGCTCCCCGAATCGGGGTCGAGCAATCCGTTGAACTGCCGGACGAGCGTCGACTTGCCCGACCCGTTCGGGCCGGCGAGTACGACGAACGAGCCATCTCGAATCGTGAGCGAGATGTCGTCGACGGCTGGAGGGCCTGATTCATCACTTCCGTACCGAAAGGTCAGTTCGCGCGTCTCGATCATGCGGCGGTCATCGCGTCGCTGCGGACGATGCCGACGGCGGCGGCGATCTTCAGTAGCTCGGCAGGAATGAACACTGCCGCCCCGACGAGAAACGCCTCGACGGGACCCAGGCTCTGGACGATCATCATCCCGGCCACGCCGATCGCGTAGATCACACCCGTGCCGAGCGCCAGCCCGCCGACCAGTCGACCGAGCCCCACCGCTCCCGGATCGACGGGTGTGCGACCGCCGTGGACGACGCCGCCGATGACGGCCGCCGCGAGCGGATAGGAGAGGAGATAGCCAGCCGTCGGGCCGACCAGAACGCCGATCCCCGCCGCCCCGCCGGCGAAGATCGGCGCGCCGAGCGCGCCCGCGAGCAGATACAGCCCGCAGGCCACGCCGCCCCACAGCGGCCCGAGGAAGATCCCGGACAGGAAGACGCCGAGGACCTGCAGCGTCACCGGTGCGGGTGAGACCGGGTTCGGAAAGCTCACATACGCGAACGCGCCGGTCAGAGCGGCGAACAGCGCCGCACGGGCGAGGTTGCTCACCACTTCGTCGCCGACGAGCTCGGTGTCGGTGTTTTCGATGCTCATACATCCACCCTTCCGTCAACCCATATAATAAGATCGGTTGACGAACGCGCTGTTGCCGGCGGCAGGCTTTTACCGATAGCTCGCCGACAGTTCGGTCCCCCACCGATGGACGAGAAAACGGAATCGCTACGCGACATCTTCATCGACGTCACCGAGGAGTCGACCGTGACCGAACACCAGGAGGACGTGCGCGGCTCGCTCACGCGCGAGGGCTCGACCGAGGACCGCACCGCGGACGTCATCGCGGCGATGGCCGACCGCTACGACCTCCCGACGAGCCTCGACGACGCCCAGCGCGTCGATCTCGTCGCGGCGTTCTACGCGGGCGCGGACGACGACTCCATCGCCGAATCGCTCGATACCACCACGGAGACCGTCGAACGAGCCCGCCTCGCGCTCCACCTCGTCCGCGACCGCGAGACCGACAGCCCGATCGAACCGAGCGACCTCCGCGAACGCCTCGCCGACGCCGACGTCGCAACGGTCGCCGCCGACCTCGACACCACTCCCGAAACCATCGAACGCCACCGCCGCGTCGCCGAGACGCAGGCCGCCCGCCGCACCGTTGGCGATCGCTTCCGCGAAGCCTTCGACGAGATCTATCTCGACGCCGACCTCGCCAGCCACACCGACGACGTCACTCGCGACGGGCTCGACGAGGCGACCGAAGGGATGGAGAACGAACTCTCGCTCTAGTACCTTTTTACTTCGTCGGGTTCGCGCTTCGCGCGAACCGCTCCTCGCAAAAAGCTACGCTAAAAACTCCCCGCTCGCTCGGCCTCCGGCCTCGCTCACGGTGAACCGCGCTCACTGCGTTCGCGCGGATACTCGCCCCCGCACAGCACCGCCGAAGCCCTCGGCGCGCTCCCTTCAGTCGCGGCACTCGCTTCGCTCGTGCCGGTGCGCCTCGCCCTTCATCCGCCAGGAGAGCAAGCTCTCCTGAGCCTCGGCTCGCGTCGCTCGCCGAGACGCCAGGCCCGCACCGCAACCGCACCGCCGGCCGCAGCCAGCAGCCGCGACCGCCTCGGGCCTACCCGTGAGTGAACCCGCGATCGGGAAGGGACTCCCCATCGAGCGTAACGCTGTCCTCGACGACCGTTCCGATGCGCGTGACGGCCACGGGTGAGTTCTCCTGGACGGTTTCGAGATCGTCCTCGGGAACCGTGAAGACCAGTTCGAAATCTTCGCCGAAGAACACGCCGAGTTCGTGAGCCTCGTCGGGATCGTCGGCGATCTCCGTGACCGATTCGTCGATCGGGAGCGTCTCTGAAACGCGCATTCCACAGTCGCTCGCGTCGGCCAACTGATGCAGCGAACGTGCGAGCCCGTCGCTACTGTCCATCATCGCGGTTGCCTGCTGTCCGATGGCCCGACCGGCCGCGACCCGCGGGCTGAACCGGAACAGTTCGTTCGCGCGCGCGTCGTCACCACGCTCGAACAGCCTGAGTGCCGCCGCGCTCCGCCCGAGCGTCCCGGTGACGCAGATCGCCTCGTCGGGGTTCGCGCCGGAGCGGAGGACGGGATTTTCGGCCCGTCCGAGTACCGTCGTCGCTGCGGTGAACTCCTCGTGGGTATCGAGATCGCCGCCGACGTACTCGGCATCGACCGACTCGCAGACGTCGCTGGCTCCCTCGACGAACGCCGTCAGCTCGTCCTCGTCGAACTCGGGGGCAGCGTAGACCGCAACTGCCGCGCTGGCCGCCCCGCCCATCGCCGCCACGTCCGAGAGCGAGGCCGCGACCGCTCGCCAGCCGGCCGTGTATCTGGTCGTGCCGTCGGGGAAGTCGGTCGTCTCGTGGAGCATGTCAGTCGTGAGCAGCGACTCGTCGAAGACCGCACAGTCGTCGCCGGCTCCCGCGACGCGCCCGGAGAGCAGCGCGAGCGCCGCCCGTTCGTCCATGCTCCGGATGACGGGGCGGCGACCAAAACCGGTCCGGTTCGCCCGAGCGGCCGCCGGCGGGCGTTCCGGAGGGTTCATGCCACGGTCGGTCCTTCGGCGGATATGATACGTGGCGGTAACCTCAGAGCGACGCTCGTCGGTTTCGCGGGCGCGCTCGTCGCTCTCGCCGCCCTCTCGTTGCTCGTCGGTATCGAGGATATCCTCGGTGCGCTGTCGCTGGCCGACCCCTCGGTGATCTTCGTCGTGATCGCCGTCGCGGTCTGCTGGCTCACGGCCTGGGGGCTCTCGCTTCGCACAGTCTTGGGCGTCCTCGGCGCGCCGATCACGGCCCCGGTCGCCGTGCTCGTCTTCGCGGGCGCGACCTTCGCCAACAACGTCACGCCGTTCGGACAGGCCGGCGGCGAACCGGTGAGCGCGCTGCTGGTCTCGCGGGCCTCCGACAGCGAGTACGAGACCGGGCTGGCGGCGATCGCCAGCGTCGACGCGCTCAACTTCGTCCCCTCGATCATCCTCGCACTCATCGGGCTGGGCTACTTCGCAACCAGGATCACCTTCGGCGAGAACCTCCTGCTCGTTTCGGCCGTCGTCGTCGGCTTCGCGATCGCGCTGCTCCTCGCCGTCTACTTCGGCTGGACGAACCGCTATCGCGTCGAGCGCGTCGCCGTCGACACGCTGACGCCGCTCGCCAGACGGGTCGGCGGGGTCGTTCCGGGGCTCTCGCCGCCGAGTCGAACGGGGCTCGAACGGCGTATCGAGGGCTTCTTCACCGCCGTCGAGCGCGTCGGCACCAACCCCCGGGGACTGCTGCTCGCGCTCTGCTTCTCGGCGGCCGGCTGGGTCGGTCTCGCTACTTCTCTTTGGCTCTCGCTGTTCGCGCTCGGCCACACCGTCCCGGCGGCGGTCGTGCTCGTGGCGATCCCGGCGGGCGCGATGGCCGGTGTCACGCCGCTTCCGGGAGGGTTGGGCGGTGTCGAGACGGTCCTCGGTGTGCTCGTGACCGCGACGACCGGCGGCATTCCGGCGGCGACGGTTCTGGCGGCCGTCCTCATCCATCGCGGAGCGACTTACGCGCTGCCTACGGTCGTCGGCGGGGCCACCGCGGCGGTGCTCGCCGACCGGTGACACGGACCGGCGGTCGAACGCTAACGACGCGTTTAAACCCCGCGCCGAGCGTTTTGGAAGCATGGCAACTCTCTACGACGTTCCGGCGAACGAGCTCATCGCGGCCGTCGCCGCGGAGCTCCCCGATTCGGTCGACGAGCCCGACTGGGCACGGTTCGCCAAGACCGGCATGAGTCGCGAACTCCCACCCGAACAGGACGACTTCTGGCGCACCCGCGCCGCGAGTCTCCTCCGACGCGTCGCCATCGACGGCGAGATCGGTGTCGACCGACTCACGACCGCCTACGGTGGCTCGAAGGGCGGCTCGAACCGATACACGGTCGCGCCGACGAAATCCACCGAGGGAAGCGGGAAGATCATCCGCACCGCACTCCAGCAGCTCGAAGAAGAGGATCTGGTCGAGACCGCCGAAGGTGAGGGTCGGCGTGTCACGCCCGAGGGACGCAGCCTGCTCGACGAGACCGCCGGCGACGTGCTCGCCGATCTCGATCGCCCGGAACTCGAACGCTACGCCTAAAATTTCTCAGCGCTCGCGCTCCACGACGAACTCCGCGAGATCACGGAGATAGCCCGCGGCCCGTTCGTCGGCCAGCTCGACGGAATCGAGTGCCGACAGCGCTGCATCGGCCTTCCGCCGTGCGCGCTCGGTGCCCTCCTCGGGTGTGAGATCGGTGATTTCGACGAACGACGGTCGCTCCATCGCGCTGTCCTGGCCGGTCGGTTTGCCGAGATCATCGGCGTCAGCGGTCGCGTCGAGCACGTCGTCACGGATCTGGAAGGCAACACCCACCCCTTCGGCGTACTCGCCGAACGCCTCGACGGTGCGCGCGTCGGCGTCGGCCGCCACCGCGCCCAGCTCCGCGGCCGCACGAAAGAGCGCACCCGTCTTCCGGCGCGCGAGTTCCATGTATCCCTGTTCGGTCGTCGGGTGGTCGACGAGCTCGGTTGCTTCGCCCTCACCGAGTTCGACCAGCGCCTCGCTGACGACCTCCATCGCGCGCTCGTCGGTGGCGAACAGCGCGAACGCCTCGCCGAGCAGGCCGTCCGAGGTGATGAGTGCCGGGCCGTAGCCGAACGACGCCCACGCGCTGTCGGTCCCCCGGCGGACGGTCGAATCGTCGATGATGTCGTCGACGACCAGCGACGCGCTGTGGACGAGTTCGATGCCGACCGCGAAATCGACCGCCGCCTCGCCGTCGCCGCCGGCGGCCTCGCAGGCCAGCATCGTGACCGTCGGGCGGACGCGTTTGCCGCCCGAGAGCGCGACGTGGGCGATCCGCGCGCCGAGCGTGTCGGGTTCGACCACCTCGCAGACGGCTTCGAGGCGGTCCTCGACGAGCGCCCGCCGGCGTTCGAGATCGTCCATCGTCCGATGTTGGATCGGCGTGTGAAAGTAGGTGACGATCCCGCCATCGATCCCGCCGCCAGCGACGATATCACTCGTGTCACTCCTGAACGTATGGTTCGTATTTCTCAGAGCTTTTGTAGTTCAGACGCCTATGAACAATGATGATTGCTGATACACCGACCGGTTCCGAGCGCGAGTGGTGTCACGAAGCGCTCGACGGTACCTCGCGAACCTTCGCCATCACCGTCGATCTGCTCGACGAGCCGATGGCGACGCAGATCTGTGTCAGCTACCTGCTCTGCCGGATCGCGGATACGATCGAGGACGCCGGCCACATCCCGCCGAACGTCCAGAGTACGCTCCTTCGCAACTACGATCGAGTGCTCGATCCGGACGACGACCACGCGGTCGAGGCGTTCGAACACGCTGTCGAGCCGTGGCTCCCCGACGACGGCGGCGAGGACTGGCGCGTCGTCGCCAACGCGCCGCGGGTGCTCCGGGCGTTCGAATCGCTTGCGCCCGACGCGCGCGCCGCGGTGCTCGATCCGATTCGCGAACTCGTCTCCGGGATGGCGCTGTTCGTCGAGCGTCACGCCGACACCGACGGCCTCCGGATCGAGACGATCGAGGAACTCGAAGAGTACTGCTGGTACGCCGCCGGGACGGTCGGCACGCTCGTCACGAACCTGCTCGCGCGCGACGCCACGCCCGAGCGAACCCGCAAACTCCGCGAGACCGACCGTTCGTTTTCGCTGCTCCTCCAGCTCGTGAACGTCGCGAAGGACGTCAGCGATGACTACCGCGAGGAGAACAACGTCTATCTCCCGACGGAGTGGCTCCGCGCCGAGGACGTCGATCCCGAGAACGTCTGTGAGCCGTCGAACACGCAGTCGGTCGCGCGCGTCATCCGCCGTGTCACCGATCGGGCGGAGAGCTACGCCGACGACGCGCGGCGCTATCTCGCCGCTGCACCCGAGAGGAACGGCAACACGCTCGCGGCGTGGGCGGTGCCGTATCTGCTCGCGATCGGGACGCTGCGCGAACTCGACGCCCATGCCGAGGACGTGCTCCGCGAGGGTGGGGTGAAGATCTCCCGTGCGGAAGTGCTCGCGATCGTGGGCCAGTTCGCCACCGACGACAACCCGCCGCTCGAACGGCTGCGGACGGAGATCGCAGCGCAGCCGTACGATCTCGCGGTGGCCGAATCCTGATAAGAGAACTCTCCTCAGAGCGCGGGCGGTTCGCCACCGAAGGCTTCGATAAGCGCGGGAACGACATCGAAGAGATCGTCGGCGACGCCGTAGTCGGCGAGATCGTAGATGGGGGCGCTCGCGTCGGTGTTGATGGCGACGATGGTGTCGGCACCTTTCATGCCGGCGACGTGCTGGACGGCCCCGGAGATTCCGATGGCGATGTAGACATCGGGCGTGACGACTTTCCCGGACTGACCGACCTGCCGATTCTTGGGGAGCCAGCCGTTGTCGACGATCGGGCGCGACGAGGAGAGCGTCGCGCCGAGGGTGTCGGCCAGCGCTTCGACGAGCGCGATGTTCTCCTCTTCCTCGATACCGCGACCGACGCTCACGAGCACATCGGCGTCAGTGATATCGACGTCACCGCCGCCGACCTCTTGGAAGCCCGTGACCGTCGAGCGGACGGCCGATTCGTCGATATCCACGTCGAACTGACTGATTTCGGCATCACCAGTACCCTCGGCGGGTGGCCACTCGCCGGGGCGGATCGTCAGCGCCACCCGATCGGCGTCGACTTCAACGACGGTTTCGACCTTCGAGCCGTACATCTCGCGGGTGACCGAGAGAGTGTCACCATACTCGACGTCGATAGCGTCGGTCACCAGCGGGAGCGACAGCCCATTGGCAACGGCGGGCGCGTAGTCGAGCCCATTGACCGTGTTGGGCAGCAGGAGTACTTCCGGAGCCAGTTCGTCGGCGAGCGCTTCGACGGACTGGGTATAGATGTCGTGGTTGAACTCCTCGCCCTCGCTGACGGTGTGAACCATATCGACGCCCTCGCGGTTCAGCTCGTCGGCGAATCCGTCGACATCGCCGCCGATGATCGCCACGTGGAGGTCGCCACCGGCGGCGTCGGCGAGCTCGCGCCCGGCAGTCACGAGTTCGAAGCTCACATCACGGAGATCGCCGCGGCGGTGTTCGGCGACGGCCAGAATATCGCTCATGCTTCGACCCCCTCGTCGCGGAGGAGGTCGGCGAGTTGGTCGGCCTCCTCGTCGGGGCTGCCCTCGAAGAGGGTGGCGTCGCTTTCGGTTTCCGGCTCGTACAGTTGCGTCAACGAGACGGCACTGTCGGTGACGCTAGCGTCGAGACCCAGCTCGTCGAGGGTTTTGGGGGCGATCTCCTTGGACTGGGCCTGTCGAATCCCGCGCAGGCTCGCGTAGCGCGGTTCGTTGATCCCCGTCTGGATGGTCAACACAGCGGGTAGTTCGACGTCAGTGAACTCCTCGACACCGCCTTCGAGTTCGCGATGAACCGACGCGGTGTCGCTTCCTGGCTCGTATTCGAGATCGTTGACGACGGCGGCCCACTCGAAGCCGACCTCTTCGGCGAGGGCAACACCCGTCGCGCCGAAGGCGGTGTCGTCGGACTGAACGCCAGCGAGCACGAGATCGGGCTGTTCGTCCTCGACGACAGCTGCGAGAACGTCGGCTTTGGTCTCGCTGTCGAGATACTCCGTCCCCTCCAGGTTCTCGTCCCAGACGCGGACGGCACGATCGACGCCCTTGGCGAGCGCCATCCGAATCGTCTCGTCGGCGCGCTCGGGCCCGATCGTCACCGAGACCACCTCGACGTCGTCGCCGGCCTCTTGCAGCTGGACGCCCGCCTCGACGGCGTAGTCGTCCCACTCGTTGAGGTCGTAGTTCAGGTACTGCTCGTCGATGGCCAGCCCGTCGATTGCGAACTCGTCCTCGACATCGGCCACCTCCGCCACTGCCACCAGAACCTTCATGAACGATTCACCCATCGCGTGGCTGTTAACGGTTCCGGAGTGTCACCCTTCCCCATCATCCGGGAGGCTGATGAGGTTCTCGCGCCCGATGCGGAGTTTCTCGACGCGGCCCTCCTCGGCCATCGCCGAGAGCAGCTGCGAGACCTTCGCGTTCGACCAGCCGGTCTCGGTGACGATGGCGGCCTGTTTCATCCGCCCGTCGTTGCGTTCGAGCAGATGCTCGACGCGCTCCTCGTCGGAGAGTAGTTCGGTCTCCGTCTTCGTCGGCGGTGGCGCGGCAGGTTCGCTCGCCGTCGATTCGTCGGGGGGTGCCGCGTCGGCCGTCGACGCATCGCCGCCGTTGTGCCGTGCGAACGCGTAGACTCCGACGACGGTGAGTGCGACGATCCCGACGCCGACCGCCAGCGCGGGTACCGATGCCAGCGGGCCGCCGGATTCGGTTGTCCGATTCGCACTTTCACGGCTCGTGAACACGGCTCTCGGCGATCCTGGCTGGAAGGTTTCCGGCCCGTTCCAGACGAGCGTGCCGTTGGTGAATCCGACCGGCGAGCGGGTGACGACGTACCGTGGTGGTGACTCGACGATCAGGGTCTGATTTGTGGTGAGACCGGGCAGCCACGTCCCGCGGGTGGTGTTGAACGCGTCGCCGACGATCAGCCGATCGCCGCTCGTTCGGGCGAACCCCGTCCATGTGAACCCCAGGACGAGCCGTCCGGTGTCGGGCCCGCTTGCGTTTTCGCCGACGATGGTCGCGTTTCGTGTGACGTTCGTTACGTTCATCGACCGGCCGGTGACGATGCTCGATTCGTTGGCGGCCCGTCGGAAGGTCCCGACCGAGAAACCGGCGCTCCCCTCCTCGAACCGCCGTCCGAGCGCGCGGAACGCCGACGAGTCGTTCGTATCGTCGAGGACGAACCCCGTCGATACCCTGAACCGTGCGTCACCGTTCGGCCGTGGGTGGATGGCGATGGTCGTGTTGTTCGCGCCGCTGGGTTGGCCGGCATCCGCCTGCGCCGTCGGTGCGAACCGCTCCGTGTCGGGCGTGACCTGTCCGGTCACCGGAGTGGTGACGACGGCCACGAGGGCGAGGACGACGAGTACCGCCCGGACGCGCATACGGGCCGTCCTCGGGCCGACGCGAAAACGGTTTCCATCCCTGACCTGTTCGTCGTCGGCGACATGGTTTTAATAGCAGCCGTTCGTTTCCCCTCTCAATGCGTCGTGCGCTCGCCGTGGTGGTGTGCTGCTGTCTGCTCGCCGGGGCTGCGGTCGCGGTGCCGAGCGCCGGCGATCGACAGAGCGCCCGGCCGGCGACGCCGGCAACGAACACGAGCGAGTATCTGACGATCGGCCCGGATGCGGCTGAATCGACCGGCTATCAGCGCGCGACGCTCGACGTTTCGGGGACGCTCGCGCTCGATACGCGCGGTCTCGACGGCCGCTATCGACAGCTCGTTCTCGACGAGCGCTTCGCCGCGACCGACTCGACGGCCAAACGCCGAGAAATGCTCCAAACGAACGCCGACCGCATCGAATCGCGTATCGACGGGCTGCAGCGCCACCAGTCGACGGCGGTGCGCGAGTACAACAACGGGACGAGCACGGCCCGGGAGTTCGTCATCGAACTCGCGCGCATCCACACGGCGGCCGGACGGCTCGGCGTGGCTGCCGGCCGTGTGGCCGATCGCGCACGCTCGATCCCCGGTTCGACCATCGATAGCCAGCCGGCAGTCAGCTGGGCGCGCAACCGTGGCGTCGAACTCGGTCCGCTGCGCGGCCCGGTTCGTGAGAGCATCGCCACGACGCTGCGCGGGCAAAACACGGCTCCGCTCGACGCGTCGACCGCCCCCGATCTCGAAGCTGCGCAAACGGCACCCGACGAGCGCCTCGAAGCGCTCGATCTGTACGTTGCAACCGCAAGCGAAGGCGTCGTACTGGCGACGGTCGACGATGGTCGCCACTCCCGCGAGGCGTATCTCCCGAGCGAACGGGCCAACGAATCGGCGGGCAGCCTGACCGACATCACCGCCGCGCTCGATCGCGTTGCCGATCGCTATCCGTGGGCGTGGAACAACTCCGTGTCACGGGACGCGAGCGGTGATCGCCAGGCGGGCGTCTATCGCTTCACGCTGTTTTACGATCACGGCCGCCTGACGACCAACCTCGACAGCCGCTCGGGCGCGGTGTTCTCGGAACAGCAGCGAAACCGCCTCTCGGCCATGCCCACGACCGATCCGCTTCGCCGGACCAGCGGCGACCTCCGACTGACCGTCAACCGTACCTATCCCACGGGACCGGTCGAACTCTCGCTCACGGACCGCGCGGGCGAACCGGTCGATGGGCGCATCACGATCGCCAACCACTCGGTCGGTCGCACCGGTACCGACGGCTCGCTCTGGGCGGTCGCGCCACGGAACAGCGCCACCGTCGTTGCCCGGGCGAACGGCGACACCGTCCGGATCGAGACGGAGTTCTCCCCGGCGAGCAACCGGACGACGACTGCCGCTGGCTCACCATCTACGGCCGAACGTTGAAATAGCAGGCCGGGGCCAGCCGTGGTGTGTCACGCCGTGCCGTTGCCCCGGTCGTCGGCGTCGTCCTCCTTGTCGGCGTCACCGTCGTACTTGCGGCCATCGTCGGGGCGTTCGCCATCGGCATCGGCGATTCGGGAAACGCACCGGAAGCCGCCATCACGGCGAAGTTCGGCAACGAACATCCGAACCAGATCAATCTCACACATCACAGCGGCGACGCGCTCGACGTGACCGAACTCACCGTCCGTGTCTACGTCGACGGTGAATCGCTCGCAAAGCAACCGAAGGTTCCCGGCACGAATCCCGATGGATTTCGATATCCACCGACTGGACCGTTCAATAGCGCCAGTAGCGATCACAGATGGACGGCTGGCGAGACTGCTTCATTCATCATCGCCAGCACGACCAACTCTCCACAGCCAAGCGCCGACTCACAGGTCACGGTCAAGATCTACACCGAAGGCGAACCGGTAGCGACCGCGCGTGTCTGATTACTCGGGCACGCGCGCGAGCGTCGTGATCGCCCGTGGGCTCCCGGGGTTGGCCTGCTGGATGCGGTGTTCGACCACGTCGAGATCGGCCGCGGCGAACATCCGATCGGCCTCCTCTTCGTCGTAAAACAGCATGATCGCGTCGGCGAGTCGGCCGACCACCGAGGTCTTCGGCGCGTCGGGGCCGACGACCAGGACGTTGCCGCCCGGCTCCGTGACGCGCCGGCACTCGCGCAGGGCCGCCACGGGGTCGGGCCAGTATTCGATCGAACCGGACGACCAGAGCGCGTCGAAGGTATCGTCCTCGAACGGCAGGCGCTCGGCATCGCCTCGGTAGAACTTGACCGGCCCGTCCCGCCCGAACTTCCCATAGGCACGCTTCAGCTGGTGGGCGCTCTGATCGAGTCCATGTACGCGCTCGGTGTGTTCGAGTAATCCCTCGGTGCCGAAGCCCGTCCCGCAGCCGATGTCGAGCACGCGGTCGTCCTCGTCGACGTCGAACAGTTCGAGCGCCTCCGCACGCATCTCGGCGTTCCAGACGAACGGGTTGATCTCGTCGTAGACGTTCGAGAGGTACTTGTAGAACACCTGTGCGCGCGCCTTGTTCTCGAGGATACCCATTGGCGGCTCTCCGATCGCCGCCGGGATAAACTCCCACCTTTTTAGATCTGTCTCTTACCCATAACTCAGCGTTATCAAGGTAAACCACCCTATTCTGGTTTGAAAATATGAAATTGGTCAAGATACTATCACGATTAAGACAGACTCACGGTTTCGAACAGGAATCGGTCTGCAAAACGGGGAATCGTCTGAGTTCACAGTGAGTTCAGCTGAATGAGCGGCCGCTGGCGCTCATTCAGCACCGAGTTCGTAGCCTTCAGCCCACATCCGGAGCTTCTGAAGCCCTTTCCACATCGTCTGCCATCCTGGTGGAGGATCAGAGCCACGGTCCAGATATCCGCCAAGCTTCGCTACACTTACAGCGTAGGCTTTGCCGTTTTGACCGCTCAGTTCTGGAAATTTCGTTTCCAGAACTGCGCGCTCGGCCTCGCTCAACAAGACTTCTGGAGCAACCGATGGTTCTCCACGAGCTAGTTCTCGTAACTCCAGTACCTTCCACGCGATCACTGAGTACACACTCAGTAACACCTCCATACGCTCCCACGTCTGAAGTTGACGTTCTTCGAACCCACAGCCAGTCTTCAACGCTTTATGCCAATCTTCGATTCGCCAGCGAGCACGGTAATACTCAATGATGGTTAGAGCATCGTCGAAGTCTTCGACCGATTCAGTGGTGAGTAACACCCACTGAATCGGGTCGTCGCTCTCGCTGATCTCGTCGATTCTCACGACGTTCACCGTGACCGGATCTTTACCAGCAGAATCGTTCCGGGGTGGAAGAAGGTCACATGTTCCTGTTGCAATCGACAACTCTGCTTGCCGTGCCTGTCTTCCGCCACCTTGCTGGATCTCGATGGTCGTGCGACCCTCCTGAGGAAGGTCGCCACTCCAGTCGAAGAGTTTGTCTAACTCACCGTCGTCCGTGTGTATCCGTCGATTTTGATTGGCTCGGACAACAAAGCCAGTGTTGTCCATCGTTTTGTTGAGTTCAGTGTACAACGAGAATGCGTCTCCGCCTCGGTCGTGGACGAAAATCGGCCGCACGTCTTCGGGAAGCCACTCGGTGGCTTCCCTGTCACCACGAATCCATTTCTCCTGTCCATTCTCAAGGAGAATTGACTCATCTTTCCCATTCGTGTCGTACGTATTGCCTGATTGTTGGTCTTCGATCAGCACCTGCTGATCGATGATCCCAGTCATACGCTGTGTTTCCGGGAGAATTCCAACCGAGGTATGGACTTTGACGCCTTCAACATCGATGTCAGCAGAGCTAATGTCACCAAGGCCCTCTTTAGCTGGGTGGCGAGGAAAGGTGAGATAGGTGGTGTCGGAGACGACCAACAGCTCGTCTCCGTCACCCAACCGTGAGTGCTGTGTTTGCTTGTGAGCAGAGAGAACCTCGTTGGGTTCCACACTGTCATTATCGCAGAATCGGTATGTAGCCTTTGTGGAGGCCCAGTCTTCGCAGGCGGCTGGGATGGACTCGGCAGGTGAACTGCCGAGTTCATCACCGATCTGGACTAATCGATCCGTGAGACGCTTATCGCCAAGATCAGCCGCCCGAAACTCCGTACGAATCCAATCTGATACATCCATATCATACAGTTCGCCATTCTCATCCAGTTTCGGTCGCCACCCCCTCGAACGACGCTCCATCTTTCGGTCTCAGTTCGTCAGCTACCGCGATAGCATTTGTGGGTAAAAGACAGCTTTTTAGATGGGGGCATCGCGCTCGCTTCCTTCGGTCGCTCGCGCTCAACCCCCGACCAAAAATCTGGACCAAAAACTTCCGCTCGCTCCCGACGGTCGCTCGCGGCGAACCTCGCTCACTACGTTCGCGCGGATGCTATCGCTTACCGTACCGCGACAGCCACAGACCTCCCCAGCCGATTCGCTCACTCGCTGCGCTCGTTCGCTCATCCCTCGCGCGTTCTCCGGCCTCCGGCCGGATTCATCGCGCGCCACAGCAGTCTCGGGAGCGTTCACGATGCCTGACGGACATTCGCAACTACCAAATAGCCGCTCACACAACCCTCGCAGAAGAATGGCGAGACCAGAGGTTCTCGACCGAATCCAGGACGCCGAGCGGGAGGCCGACGAGATACTCGACGAGGCCAAACGCGAGCGCGAGGAACGCATCGCCGAGGCCCGCGAGGAGGCCGAGGAGATCCGCGAGGAGGCCCGCGAGGAGGCCGATGAACTCGAAGAACAGCGCTTCGAGGAGGCCCGCGCGGAGATCGAGGCCGAGCGCGAGGAGATCCTCGCCGCCGGCGAGGGCGAGCGCGAACGGCTCGAAGCCGAAGCACGAGAGCGCAGCGACGAAACCGTCGAGTACGTCGTCGAGCGCTTCGTCGAGAAGGTACATGCTTAGGCCAGAGCGGATGAGCCGGGTGTCGGTCACCGGTGCCGACCGCGTGCTGGAGGACGTCATCGAGACGATCCACGAGCTCCGGCTGGTCGACGTGACCGACTACGACGGCGCGTGGGACGGGTTCGATCCCGGCGATCCGATCGCCGGTGCCGACGAGGCCGCCGAACGCCTCGTCACCGTCCGCTCGCTCCAGTCGCTGCTCGACGTCGATCCCGAGCGCGAGGGACGAATGGGATCGGTCGACGTCGCCGACCGTCTCGAATCGATCCGCGGGGAAGCCAACACGCTCGATGACCGTCGTGAGGAGTACCGCGAGGAACGCCGCTCGGTCGACGAGCGCATCAGCGCGATGGGGCCGCTCCGGGCGCTCGGCATCGATCTCGATCTGCTCTCGGGCTACGACACCCTCGAAACGCGTGTCGGCGAGGGCGAACCCGACTCCGTCCGCGCGGCGCTCGACGCGGCCGACGACGTCGCCCGACACGAACTGTTCGTCGAGGACGACGCCATCGCGGTGTTCGCCGACCCCGTCGCTGGCGAGGAGGGAGTGCTCGAAGACGTGCTCGTCGGCGCGGAGTTCGCGGCGATCGACGTACCGGAGGGCGACGGCGCGCCCGCGGAGTACGTCTCGGAGCTCGAAGCGCGCCGCGACGAGCTCGATCGGGAGACCGACGACGTCGAGAACGAACTCGACGCGCTGCGCGAGGAGCACGCCGACTTCCTGCTGGCGGCCGAGGAGCAGCTCGCCATCGAGGTCGAAAAGCGCGAGGCACCGCTCTCCTTTGCGACGACCGAGAACGCCTTCGTCGCCGAGGGCTGGATCCCGACCGAGCGATTCGTCGATCTCGCCGAGGCGCTGGGTGACAGCGTCGGCGAGCATTGCGAGGTCGAGGAGCTCGAACGTGCCGCCTACGACAGCGACGGTCGTCTCATCGATCGCGAGCAGACCGACGCCGACGAGGGTGGCCGTGGCGAGCCGGAGACGGCCGCCGACGGCGGTGTCGCGGTCGAGACCGACGGCGGCAGCACCGAGGCCGACCGACCGATGTCCGGCAGCGAGCCACCGGTCGTCCAGGAGAACCCCGATCCGGTACGACCGTTCGAGATGCTGGTCAACCTCATCGACCGGCCGAAATACTCCGAACTCGACCCGTCGGTCGTGCTCTTCCTGACGTTCCCGGCCTTTTTCGGGTTCATGATCGGCGACTTCGGCTACGGGCTGCTCTATACGGCGATCGGCGGGCTGGTCTACACGCGCTTCGAGAGCGATGGGATCCGCAGTCTCGGCGCGATCGGCCTCTGGGCGGGCGGGTTCACGATGCTGTTCGGTATCCTCTACGGCGAGGTCTTCGGACTGCATCTCATCGCCGACTACGTCTGGGGCGGCCACCCACCGATCGAGAAGGGGCTGTCGCCGGCCGGCATCGAGTGGGCCCAGCTCTGGCTCGTCGTGAGCCTCCTCGTGGGGCTGCTGCACATGACCGTCGGCTATCTCATCGGCTTCGTCGAGGAGTTCATGGAGGCCGACCTGCGCACGGCCGTGCTCGAATCCGGTTCGTGGCTCATCCGGATGCTCGGCATCTGGATCTGGATCTTCAGCGAGTCGGTCGCGGACTCCAAGCCCGACTTCCTCTTCACCGTCTTCAATGGTGAGCCGTTCGCGCTCGGCTTTTCGGGCTTCTCGGCGACCGTCGGCATCGTCGGGCTGGTCGGCGGCTTCCTGCTCGGCGTCGTGCTGTTCATCATCAGCGAGGTGGGCCACTTCGGCGTGCTGCCGGGGATCGTCTCGGGCGCGCTCGAAAGCCTCCAAGTGCTCGTGAACGTGCTCTCGTACACCCGTCTCGCGGCGGTGTTGCTGGCGAAGGCCGGGATGGCGTTCGTCGTCAACCTGCTCTTTTTCGGTGCCTACCGGGAAGGCCCCGCGGGTGCACAGGAGTTCCACTTCCTGCTTGATCACGGCCCCGGCTACGTCGACGGGCTCGGCTCCGGGGCCGAGCTGATGTTCCCCGGGCTGGTCCACATGGGTATCGGCGGCGTGATCGGCGGGGTCGTGGTCCTCGTCTTTGGACACGTGGTCGTGCTCGCGCTCGGGGTCACCAGCGCGGGCCTGCAGGCGATCCGCCTCGAATACGTCGAGTTCCTGAACAAGTTCTACGAGGGTGGCGGCGATCGGTACAATCCCTTCGGTCGCGAGCGCGAACACACGGCCGAAAACTGACGGATCGTCCCCCGAACGAGGGGGTGTCACTCCAACCGTTTCTCTCCGCTGTGTGGGGTTATGAGCCTGTCCATCTACGGTTGACGGGATTTTTTGGGAAGCTTTATGAATCCGGTCGCGGGAGTAGACACTGTTCGGACACGAGCGAACACGCAACGGAACTAATCCATGATAGGACTCGAACTCACGGCTGCGTTTATCGACGCGATGGTACTGCTTCAGCAAGGTGGCCCGGCGATCACCGGAACCGGCGTGGCGGCGCTGGCGGTCGGGTTGGCCGGCTTCGGCGCGGGCTACGCCGAGCGCGGGATCGGTGCGGCGGCGATCGGTGCGCTCGCCGAGGACTCGATCTCGTTCGGTATCGCCCTGGTGTTGACCGTGCTGCCGGAGACGATCGTGCTCCTCACGCTGGTCACACTGTTCCTGCAGTAGCGCCCTCCCATCAATGAGTCTCGATACGGTCGCCGAAGACATCAAAGACGACGCTAGGGAGCGCGCCGAGCGCATCGACCGCGAAACCGACGAGCGCGTCGACGAGATCCTCGCCGAGGCCGAGAGCGATGCCGACGAGATCATCGCCGAGCGCGAGGACGATCTCGATTCGCGGATCGAGCAGGAACGCGAGCAGAAACTCTCCAGTGCGAAGCTGGAGGCCAAACAGAAACGCCTCGAAGCCCGCCGCGACAGCCTCGCCGATGTCCGCGATCGGGCCGAGGCGGCGGTTGCGGACATCTCCGGTGACCGGCGCGAGGAGCTGACCCGCGAGCTGCTCGACGACGCCGCGGGGGAGTTCGACGACGGCCCCGTCACGGTGTACGGTCGCGACGACGATGCCGCACTCATCGAATCGATCGTCGCCGACTACGACGGCTTCGAACACGCCGGCTCGGTCGACTGCCTCGGTGGCATCGTCGCCGAGAGCGACGCCTCGCGCCTGCGGGTGAACAACACCTTCGACTCGGTGTTCGATGCGGTCTGGGACGAGGAGTTGAAGGCGGTCAGCGAGCGACTGTTCCAGCAATGAGCACGCGAACGAACGGATCGGGGTCGAACTACGAGTACGTCACCGCGCGCGTGCGGTCGCGCCGGGCAAAACTGTTCGACGAGGACGATTACCGAAAGCTGATCCGGATGGGACCGGGCGAGATCGCCCGGTTCATGGAGGAATCGGAGTACGAGGAGGCGATGAACGCCCTCGGCGCGCGCTATTCGGGCGTCGATCTCATCGAACACGCCCTCCACCGCAACCTCGCGAATCACTTCGACGATCTGCTTCGGTTCGCCGAGGGACGACTGTACGACTACATCGCGCGCTATCTCCGGCAGTTCGACGCCTGGAACGTCAAAACGGTGATGCGCGGGATCTACTCGGACGCCGAGCGCGAGTCGGTCGAGACCGACCTCATCCGTGCCGGCGAGTTCTCCGAGCAGCGCATCGAGCGCCTGCTCGGCGCGGAGTCGATCGAGGCGGTGATCGACGTGCTCGCCGATACGATGTTCGGCGACGCGCTCGCCGGTGCTTACGGCGAATACGAGGAGCGAGCGGTGCTCGTCCCCCTCGAAAACGCCGTCGATCGGGCGTTCTACGAGGCGCTGATCGCGGGGCTCCCCTCGGAGCCGAGCCGGGCGACACAGCTGTATATCGATTTCCTCGAAGCCGAGATCGACTTCCGCAACATCGAGAACGCGCTGCGGCTCTCACGCAGCGGTGCGGACGTCGATCCCGCCGAATACTACATCGATGGCGGGCGGCTGTTCGACGAGGAGGGGATCGGCGCGCTGGTGGCCAACACCGACGAGCTCGTCTCGCGCCTGCGCGAGAGCACGTACGGCGACGATCTCGACGCGGCGCTTTCCGAACTCGAATCGGCCGAGGGCCTCTCGGGCGTCGAGCGCGCCCTCAACAGGGCGCTGCTCGAATACTCCCGGACGCTCTCGAACCGGTATCCGCTCTCGGTCTGTCCGGTGTTCGCCTACGTGCTGGCGAAGATGCGCGAGGTGGACAACGTCCGCGCGATCGCGCGCGGCAAGGAGGCGGGGCTCGATCCCGAGACGATCGAGGAGGAGCTGGTGATGGTATGAACCGACAGGCCGAAACCGGCGCAGTCCCGATGGGGGACGCATGAGCCAGGAGATCGCCGTCGTCGGCAGCCCGGAGTTCACGACGGGCTTTCGGCTCGCGGGCGTCAGAGCCTTCGAGAACGTTCCCGACGACGAGAAAGACGCGGCGCTCGATACGGCCGTCGAGCGGGCGTTCGACGACGAGGAGATCGGTATCGTCGTGATGCGAGAGGACGATATGGTGCATCTCTCGCGCGGCGTCAGACAGGACGCCGAGACGAGCATCGAACCCACGTTGGTGACCCTCGGCGGCGAGGGGGCCGGCAGCGGCGGACTGCGCGAGCAGATCAAACGCGCCATCGGCATCGACTTGATGGACGAGAACTAATTTATGAGTCAGGCAACCGATACACAGGGTGACGAGGACGGCACGATCGCGAGCGTGAGCGGCCCGGTCGTCGTGGCGGCGGACCTCGGCGCGCGGATGAACGACGTGGTCTACGTCGGCGACGAAGGGCTGATGGGCGAAGTGATCGAGATCGAGGGCAACCGGACGACGATCCAGGTCTACGAGGAGACCTCGAACGTCGCCCCCGGCGAGCCCGTCACGAACACCGGCGAACCCCTCTCGGTCGATCTGGGGCCCGGCATGCTCTACTCGATCTACGACGGCGTTCAGCGCCCGCTCGACGAGCTCGAAGACCAGCTCGGCGCGTTTCTCGACCGCGGTGTCGACGCGCCGGGTATCGAGATGGACGAGACGTGGGAGTTCACGCCCACCGTCGAGGAGGGCGACGAGATCGAGGCCGGCGACATCGTCGGCACGGTCCCGGAGACCGAGAGCATCGAACACAAGGTGCTCGTGCCGCCGGACTACGAGGGCGGCGCAGTAACGAACGTCGAGGAGGGTGCGTTCACCGTCACCGAGACGGTCGTCGAACTCGACTCGGGCGAGGAGGTCACGATGCATCAGGAGTGGCCGGTGCGCGAGGCCCGCCCGACGGTCGACAAGGAGACGCCGAAAACGCCCCTGATCACGGGACAGCGCGTCCAGGACGGGCTGTTCCCGCTCGCGAAGGGCGGGACGGCGGCGATCCCGGGACCCTTTGGCTCCGGGAAGACCGTCACCCAGCAGAGCCTCGCGAAGTACGCCGACGCCGATATCGTCATCTACATCGGCTGTGGCGAGCGCGGCAACGAGATGACGGAAGTGATCGACGACTTCCCCGAGCTCGAAGACCCCAACACCGGGAAGCCGTTGATGAGCCGGACCTGCCTCATCGCCAACACCTCCAACATGCCGGTCGCGGCGCGCGAGTCGTGTGTCTACACGGGCATCACGATCGCCGAGTATTACCGCGACATGGGCTACGACGTGGCGCTGATGGCCGACTCCACCTCGCGGTGGGCGGAGGCGATGCGCGAGATCAGTTCGCGCCTGGAGGAGATGCCCGGCGAGGAGGGCTATCCGGCCTACCTCGCGGCGCGCCTCTCGGAGTTCTACGAGCGCGCTGGCTACTTCCAGAACATCAACGGCACTGAAGGATCGATCTCGGCGGTCGGCGCTGTTTCCCCGCCGGGCGGTGACTTCTCCGAACCCGTCACCCAGAACACGCTGCGCATCGTGAAGACGTTCTGGGCGCTCGACGCCGACCTCGCCGAGCGCCGGCACTTCCCGGCGATCGACTGGGACGAGTCGTACTCGCTCTATCGCGATCAGCTCGACCCGTGGTTCGAGGAGAACGTCGCGAGCGACTGGCCCGAGGTGCGCCAGTGGGCCATCGACACGCTCGACGAGGAGAGCGAGCTCCAAGAGATCGTCCAGCTGGTCGGCGAGGACGCGCTGCCGGACGACCAGCGGCTCACCCTGGATATCGCGCGCTATCTGCGCGAGGCGTTCCTCCAGCAGAACGCGCTCGACGACGTGGATGCCTACTCCGCGCCGGAGAAGACCTACCTCATCATGCAGGCGATCAGGACCTACAACGACGAGGCGTTCGCGGCGCTCGACGCCGGCGTCCCGGTCGAGGAGATCACGGATATCGACGCCGCACCGCGGCTCAACCGCATCGGCACGACCGCGGAGTACGAGGAGTTCATCGACGACGTCGAATCGAACATCGAGAGCCAGCTCCGGGAGAAATACTGACGACCGAAAATGAAAGAATATCAAACCATCGAGGAGATCAGTGGGCCGCTCGTGTTCGTCGAGATCGACGAACCGGTGGGCTACGACGAGATCGTCGAGATCGAGCTACCGAACGGCGAACAGAAGCGCGGCCAGGTGCTCGAATCGAACGAGGAGTTCGCCTCGATCCAGGTCTTCGAGGGGACCGACAGCATCAATCGCGAGGCCTCGGTTCGGTTCCTCGGCGAGACGATGAAGATGCCCGTCACCGAGGACCTCCTCGGCAGAGTGCTCGACGGCTCGGGTCGCCCGATCGACGACGGCCCCGAGATCGTCCCCGAGGAGCGCGAGGACATCATCGGTGCGGCGATCAACCCCACCGCCAGGGAGTATCCCGAGGAGTTCATCCAGACCGGTGTCTCGGCGATCGACGGGATGAATACCTTGGTACGGGGCCAGAAACTGCCGATCTTCTCGGCGTCCGGCCTCCCGCACAACGACCTCGCGCTCCAGATCGCCCGACAGGCGACGGTGCCCGAGGAGATCGACGAGGAGGGCGACGACGAGGACGGCTCGGAGTTCGCAGTGGTGTTCTGTGCGATGGGCATTACGGCTGAGGAGTCGAACGAGTTCCTCGCGGACTTCGAGCGCACCGGCGCGCTCGAACGATCGGTCGTCTTCTCGAATCTCGCGGACGACCCCGCCGTCGAGCGTCAGATCACGCCGCGGCTCGCGCTCACCACGGCCGAGTATCTCGCCTTCGAGAAGGACTATCACGTGCTCGTCATCCTGACGGACATGACCAACTACTGTGAGGCGCTGCGCGAGATCGGGGCCGCCCGCGAGGAGGTGCCCGGTCGGCGTGGCTATCCGGGCTACATGTACACCGACCTCGCCCAGCTCTACGAGCGCGCGGGCCGGATCAAGGGTCGCGAGGGCTCGGTGACGCAGATCCCGATCCTGACGATGCCCGGCGACGACGACACGCATCCGATCCCCGATCTCACAGGTTATATCACCGAGGGCCAGATCATGATGGATCGCAACCTCAACTCGCAGGGCGCGCAGCCGCCGGTCAACGTGCTGCCGAGCCTCTCGCGGCTGATGGACGACGGGATCGGCGAGGGCCTCACGCGCGAGGACCACGGCGACGTCTCCGACCAGCTCTACGCAGCCTACGCGGAGGGTGAGGACCTGCGCGACCTGGTGAACATCGTCGGTCGCGAGGCGCTCTCCGAGCAGGACAACCGCTATCTCGATCTGGCCGACCGCTTCGAGACCGAGTTCGTCGATCAGGGCTTCGACAACAACCGCGACATCGAAGACACGCTCGACATCGGTTGGGACCTGCTCTCGACGCTCCCGAAATCGTCGCTCAACCGCATCGACGAGGAGCTCATCGAGAAGTACTACCGCGAGGATGCTGGCGAACCGGACGAGGAATCGACGAGCGACGAGAGCGACGCGGCCGAGTCCGAGGCCGAAGCTTAAGGGTCTCGGTCGACTATTTCAGGCAATGGCAAACGACGTCAAACCCACGCGCAAGGAGCTGATGGCGATCGAGGATCGCATCGATCTCTCCGAGCGCGGTCACGACACCTTGGAGCAGAAACGCGACGGGCTCATCATGGAGTTCATGGACATCCTCGATCAGGCCCAGGACGTGCGATCGGGTCTCGGCGACGATTACGAGGAGGCCCAGGAGACGATCGACATGGCGCGGGCGATCGAGGGTGATCTCGCGGTGCGCGGGGCGGCCGCGGCGCTCAAAGAACACCCCGAGATCACCATCCAGTCGAAGAACATCATGGGCGTCGTCGTCCCCCAGATCGAGTCCTCGAAGGTGCAGAAGGGGCTCGACGAGCGCGGCTACGGCATCCTCGGCACGAGCGCGCAGATCGACGAGGCTGCCGACGCCTACGAGGAGCTCATCGACTCGATCGTCCTCGCCGCCGAGGTCGAGACCGCGATGAAGAAGATGCTCAACGAGATCGAGACCACCAAACGGCGGGTCAACGCCCTCGAATTCAAACTGCTGCCCGAGCTCCACGAATCACAGGAGTACATCGAGCAGAAGCTCGAAGAGCAGGAGCGCGAGGAGATCTTCCGGATGAAGAAGATCAAGAACAAGAAGGAAGAAGAGGAGCGCGAGGAACGCGAGGCGGTCAGCACTGAGGACGCCGAGCGCCCCGAGGGCGAAGTCGCCGTCACCTCCGATTAATCGTCGGTGCGCTCGCTGTAGGCCGCATATCGCAGCAGGTTCATGCTCCATTCTTCCGGGAGATCGTCGACGAGTTCGGTGACGCTTTCCTGACCGTAATCGCCGTCGAGCAGCGCCGCGATGTGATCGGCAGCTTTCCCGTAGGCGACGCTCTTGCCTTCGGCGTCGCCCGCGTCGTGCTCGGCCATCCCGTCGCCGTTCTCGATCGCGTCGAGTTTGTGCATCCCGCTCAGCACGCGCAGTCGCAGTCGCACGTTCTCCAGGTCCTTGCGGTCCGTCTCGTCGAGCATGGGTGGTCGCGTTTGGATAGCGTGGCGTATAAACGACGCGTCAGAGGCCGTCGTAGCTCTCGACCATCGTCTCGGCGAACCGACCGTCGCGGTCGGCCGCGATGACCACGAGAACGAACGGTTCGTCGACCGGTTCGAGGACGAACACCGCGAAGGGGGGTTCGGCGCTCGCAGCCAGCCGGCCGATGAGCGGCTCCAGCGGCGTGATCCCGTCGGCGAACTCGTCGTAGAGGCGTCGCTGACCGGCCTGTTTGGCGAACGTGTAGACGACGCCGTTGGCCTCGTTGTCGGTGTTGCGCGTCGTCCGTGCGTTCATCGCTCGGCCCTCGCGTTCGGCCTCCTGCCACGTCTCGTGGGCGACCTCGAAGATGCCGGTCGCGCCGTCGGCGAAGGCGATCGTCGTGCGTGTCTCGATGTTGATCTCGGCGAAGCGCGGCGTTCCATCCGTCCAGGAGAGCGTCGCAGCGATGCGGTTGCCCGGCTCGATGTCGTCGACCGTCTGTCCGAGATCGCCGTCGTAGCCCTCGGTCGTGACGTAGGTCGGGTCCTGTGAGCTCGTATCCAGCAGGAGGAGTTCGGCCGGATCACGTGGACTGGCGAGCACGCGGAAGGTGCCGCTCGTCGTCGATTGCATACGTGCTGCTGGCCCCGTACGGTGAAACCGTTCACGAAGGGCTATGGTCGTCGCGCCCCTTGATCGGGCATGCGCGTCGTTTCGTTACTCCCCTCGGCAACCGAGATCGTCGCGGCACTCGGCATTGAGCCGGTCGGCGTCTCCCACGAGTGCGATCATCCCCCGCGAATGGCCGAGAAACCCGCCGTCAATCGCTCACGGGTCGATCCCACCGCATCGAGCGGGGAGATCGACGAACAGGTGCTCGAAGCCGAGCGGTCGGGCGGCGTCTACGATATCGAACTCGACACGCTCGCACGCCTCGATCCCGATCTCGTCGTCTCACAGGGGATCTGCGAGGTCTGTGCGGTCGACGCGGTGGCCGTCCGTGAGGCGGTCGACGAGCTACAACTCGACTGCGAGGTGCTCACGACCGATCCCCACAGCATCGGCGACGTCTTCGACGACATCCGTCGCATCGGCGCGGCGACCGGGACTGAAGACCAAGCGTCGGCACTCGTCGCCGATCTCGAAGCGCGCGTACAGGCAGTCGAGCGAACGACCCAAATGACCGACGAGCGCCCGCGCGTGGCGGTGCTCGACTGGGCCGATCCCGCGATGGTCGCCAGCCACTGGATCCCCGAGATGGTCGAGCTGGCCGGCGGTTCCTATGGATTGACGGACCACGAGGCGGCCTCGCGCCCGGTCGAGTGGGAGACGATTCGCGAGTACGACCCCGAGGTGCTGGCCGTCGCACCCTGTGGGTTCGATCTCGACCAGACGACCGAGAACCTCGCCGACCTGACCGATCGTCCGGGCTGGGACGAACTCACCGCCGTCCAGGACGGTCAGGCGTACGCCATCGACGGCCACCAGTACGTCAACCGGCCCGGGACCCGGCTGGTCGACTCGCTCGAACACCTCGCCGGAGTGATCCACCCTGAAGCCTTCGAGCGCCCGCCGGAAGGAGCCGCGCGCCCGCTGTCGGCGCTGACGGTCTCCTCCTAGTCGGCGACCGCACAGGAACCGGCATACTCGACATCCTCGATCGAGTCGATACCGCTCTCGGCACAGACCGGACAATCGGGGTCCGCCCTGAGCGGGAGCTCCTCGAAGCTCATCGCCAGCGCGTCGTAGGAGAGCAGTCGGCCGTCGAGGCGCTCGCCGATGTCCATCAGGGATTTCACCGTTTCGGTCGCCTGTATCGTGCCGATCACGCCGGGGAGCATGCCGAGCACACCCGTCGTCGCACAGTCGGGCACCGTTCCCGCCGGTGGTGCCTCGGGGAACAGACAGCGATAGCACGGCGACTCGCCCTCGAAGGTCGTCACCTGACCCTCGAAGCGGTAGATCGCGCCGTGTGAGAAGGGGATCCCGGCGAGCGTGCAGGCATCGTTGACGAGATATCGGGTCCGGAAGTTGTCGGAACCGTCGACGACGAAGTCGTAGTCGTCGACGAGCGAGCGGACGTTGTCGGGACCCAGTCGCTCGTCGTGAGGTTCGACGGTCACGTCGGGGTTCAGTTGTTCGACGAAGCGGGCGGCGCTGTCGACTTTCTTCTCGCCGACGTCGTCGTCGCCGTGGACGATCTGGCGCTGGAGGTTGCTGCGCTCGACCACGTCGTCGTCGACGATGCCCAGCCGGCCGACGCCCGCGGCGGCGAGATACTGGATCGTCGGCGCGCCGAGCCCGCCCGCCCCGACGACGAGCACACGCGCGTCGAGCAGCGACCCCTGGCCAGCGGGACCGACCCCGTCCATGATGATGTGACGGGAATACCGGTCGAGCTGGGTCGCGTCGAGGCTGAGATCGCTCATACGACCCCTACGTCGCCGGCGGAATAAACGCGCGGGTCGCTCGAACCGATATCTCTACATTTATGTCGGATGGATTTGTAGACGCACTCAGTATGCAACCACGTTCGATCGCCATCGCTCTCGTCGCGGCCCTCCTCGCCGTGAGCGCTGGCACGGGCGGCGCGCTCGCCGTCACCGACTCCCTCCACGCACAGCAGTCGCCGGCCGGCACGACCGACGCGGGCACGGCAACGAGCGGCACGGGCGACTCCGCAACCGGAACGAGCGGTCCGTCCGTCACGTTCGACGACCAGAACAGCAGCGGCGAGAGCGTGCTCATCTCGTCGGCAACGCTGCCCGAGAAGGGGTTCGTCGCCATCTACGACAGCACTCGTTCGGGCAACGAGACGAACCAGGTCGTCGGTGCCTCCTACCCGCTCAGCGCCGGCACGTCGGACAACATCCGCATCCAGCTCGACGAGCCGGTCAACGGCTCGACATCGCTGACGGCGGTCGTCCACACCGACAGCAACGGCAACGACCAGTTCGATTTCGTCTCCTCGAACGGTCAGCAAGACTCCCCGATCACGCAGGGTGACCGCCGCGTCGTCGACATCGCCCAGGTCACCGTCGAGGACGCCGGGAACGCCGGCGCAGCGACTGACGCCGCGAGCGACGACAGCGCCGCTACCGACACCGGCGTCGAAGCGACCGAGGCTGGCGATGCCGACAGTACCGAAGCCAACACCAACGCAAGCGGCAACGAAAGCGGTGGCGGGAACGGGAGCGGCGACGGTAGCAGTTCGTCCGGTCCCGGCTTCGGCCTCGCCGTTGCGGTCGTCGCACTGCTCGCGGTCGCACTGCTCGCGACGCGCCGAAACTAAACACACGACCCTCTTTTCACTCGCAGCGAAGTCGAGAATCCTTCGCGAACCACTCACAGCGCTGCCGAACCGCCCATCGTAGCGGAATCGAAAGGGATGGGCCCTGTCGGATTCGAACCACGGTCGTTTCGCCCGCTTCACTCCCTGCTCCGAATCCTCGGCCACTGATTTACGGCTCGCTATCGCTCGCCGGAGAATCGATGGGCCCTGTCGGATTCGAACCAACGACCACTCGGTTATGAGCCGAGCGCTCTTACCACTGAGCTAAGGGCCCGTCTACGGGCATAGTCATCCATCGTGGCATAAAAGTGCGTCTGTTGGCGAAATCGGGGTCATACGGCCGGCACAGATCGACGAATCCGCTGATTACCTTCGCTGCTGTCGCGAAGTTACACTACGTGGATTAGAATGCGAAAATTTTGACGCCGCCGCCAGGGCTCGAACCTGGGACAACCTGGGTAACAACCAGGTGCTCTACCAACTGAGCTACGGCGGCCCTGCCTTGACAAAGCGGGAGTTCGTTCATAGCCGTTTCGCTTTCGACCGACACGCTTTCGCCCGGTGCCCCGGGAGGGACGGCATGACCGACGCCCTCGACACACTCCTCGCGCGGGTCCGCGAGCGCGTCACGCCCGACGGCGACGAGCGCGCCCGCCTCGACGCCGCGACCGCCCGGCTCGACGAGCGCGTCGCGGCGGCCATCGACGACTGCCCCGTCGCGGCCGACACGCTCCACGTCGGCTCGACCGCCCGCGGAACGTGGCTGCCCGGCGACCGCGACATCGACCTGTTCGTCCGATTTCCACCCGACCTCCCGCGGGCGGAGCTCGAACGTCACGGGCTCGCCATCGGCCACGCCGTGCTGCCCGATGGCCACGAGGAGTATGCCGAACACCCCTACGTCACCGGCGAGTTCGAGGGGTTTGCCGTCGATCTCGTCCCCTGCTATCGCGTCGAGAGCGCGACCGCCATCCGGTCGGCCGTCGATCGCACCCCATTCCACACGCGCTATCTCGCCGCCCGCCTCGACGACGCGCTCGCGACCGACGTCCGCGTCGCCAAACGATTCCTCTCGGCGATCGGCGTCTACGGCAGCGACCTCCGCACCCGCGGGTTCTCGGGCTATCTCACCGAACTGCTCGTGCTCGAATACGGCGGCTTCCGAGAACTCGTCACGGCGGCCGCCGACTGGCAGCCACCCGTGCGTTTCGACCCGGACGACCACGGCACGCGGCGCTTCGACGACCCGCTCGTGGTGATCGATCCCACCGACCCCGAGCGCAACGTTGCGGCAGTGCTCTCGGCCACCAATCTCGCCCGCTTCCAACACCACGCACGACAGCTGCTCGCCGATCCCGACGACGAGCGCTTCGCTCCCCGCACGCCGACGGCGCTCTCGCCGGCAGACGTCCGACGTGAACTCGATCGCCGCGGGACGACACCTGTTGCCGTCCGGTTCGACGCACCGGCGCTCGTCGACGACCAGCTCTACCCACAGCTCGAAAAATCGCTCGCGGGCGTTCGCACCGCCCTCGACGACCACGGCTTCGACGTGCTCCGCTCGCGGGCGTTCGCCGACCGCACGGGGGTACTCCTCTACGAACTCGCCGTCGCCGAGCGCCCCGCCGTCGAGCGACACGAGGGCCCGCCGGTGAGCGCGCGCGAGCATGCCGACCGCTTCTACGAAACCTACGCGACCGCCGACTGCGATGGCCCGTTCGTCGACGGCGACCGCTACGTCGTCGAGCGCGAACGCGACTACCGGACGGCAGACGACCTTCTCGCCGACGGGTTCGACGGGATCGCACTCGGGACCGATATCGAACGGGCGATCGACGACGGCTATTCGGTTCTCGTCGGTGACGACGTCCCGGCGCTCGCCGACGAGTTCGGCACCGATCTCGCCGACTACTTCTCGCCTAGCCCGTGAGCCGTCCGCGCATCGTCGAGGATCGATCGTAGCCGATCGTCGACCTCACCGTCGGGCGCGACCGGCTCGTAGCCCTCGAACACCTCGTTCACTTTGTTGATGCTCTCCGAGAGCGTCTCCAGACCGTAGCCGCCTTCGAGGACAAAGCCGAGACCGGCATCGCAGCGCTCGGCGAGATCGCGGACGCGTGCGGCCAGTACGCCGTAGCCCTCCGTCGAGACCGTCATCCGCGAGATCGGGTCGTGTTCGTGGGCGTCGAAGCCAGCGCTCACGAGCAGCAGATCCGGATCGAATTCGGTAAGCAACGGCGCGAACACGTCGTCGACGGTGGCGAGGTAGGCGTCGTCGTCGCCGCCGGCCGGGAACGCCACGTTCGCGGTCGTCCCCTCGCCGTCGCCCTCACCTGTTTCGCCGACCTCGCCGGACCCTGGGTAGAGCCCCCGTTCGTGAATCGAGCAGTAGAACACGTCGTCGCGGTCGTAGAAGATGTCCTGGATGCCGTTGCCGTGGTGGACGTCCCAGTCGATGATGGCGACGCGGTCGGCGGCTCCATCGAGTGCCGACTGGGCGGCGATGGCGGCGTTGTTGAGGAAGCAAAACCCCATCGCGTCGTCGGCGACCGCGTGGTGGCCGGGCGGCCGACCGATGGCGAACGGCGTCTCCCGTCCCTCGGTGCCATCGAGGGCTTCGTGCGCGCTCCAGACGGCCTGTCCGGCGCTCTTGAGCGCCGCCTCCCAGGTTGCCTCGACGGCCACCGTGTCGGGGTCCCACTGGCCGCCGCCGTCGGCGCAGAACTCGCGAACCTCCTTTACGTATTCGTCGTCGTGGACCGCGCGGGCCTGTGCCTCCCCGATCGCGTCGGCTTCGACGTACTCGACGCCGTGACGGCTTGAGAGCCCCTGTCGGATCGCGCGCAGGCGATCGGGACTCTCGGGATGGCGCGGGCCGGTGTCGTGGTTCAGACAGTCGCTCGAATAGCCGTATCTCATCTGCTCCCTCCCACGTCGGTTCGATCGACTGGGCTCACGACGCCTCCTCTGTCGGGTAGTACGGTTCGAGCTCAAAATACGCCTCGACGTCGGCGAGCGTGATCGTCCGCCGGTCGGCGTGACGCGCGAGAACGGCTGCGGCCGACGCGACCCGACCCGCGTACCGTTCGAGAATGCCCGCGAGTGCGACCCGCGCGTCCATCGAGACGCGATATCGTTCGTCGATGTCGAGCCGGGCGATGCGATCGACGGGCGCGATCGGGAGCTCCGAGTCCGTCGAGCCGTCGCCGTCGAAATCCGCCACGCGCAGCGTCTTCCGGTCGTCGTCGGTCGCCCGATCGGCGGCCTCGCTGGCGAGTCGCGCACCCTGCCGCTGGATCCGGCGTGCGAGTTCCTCGGTGGCCTCGCTACTCACGCGCAACGAGCCCGCGTGCCGCCGGATGATCGCGTCGACCGGGGCGAACGGGAGCTCGACACTCATGGCCATACGGGAGTCTGTTTCGGTCTTAAGGGTTTCCGTGCCGGCTCAGAACAGCTCGTCGGCGTCGAGCCGTCCCTCAGAAACCGACCCGCGGGCGGTGAGCTCCTCGCCGAGACCGACGTCGACGTCCGTCTCGACGCGCATCGTCTCGCTGCCGTTGTCGAGAACGACCGGATCGCCCGCCTGAACGACCGTCCCGGTGAACTCAGTCGGCTCGCCGTCCTCGTCGCTCTCGCTGCCCGCACTTCCTCCATCTCCGCTTTCGTCGCCCGATACTGCTCGATCGTCTTCCGATTCGTCGCTTGTCCCAGCCTCCGTATCGCCGCCACCGAACGCGTCCAGTCCCTCCGCAGAATCGTCCTCTTCGTCGGCGCTCGTGGCCGCCCCACCGTCGATGGCGAACACGCTCGTGCGCCAGCCGGCAGAGGCTTCGAGATCGTCGCGCCAGCCGTCCTGGATCTCGACGTCCGCGAACTGGAGTTCGTCGCCCGCGGCGATATCGCGGTCGGCCTTCTCGCCCCAGAGCGCCACGCGGATGTCGCCGCTGTCGTCCTGGATCCGGACGTTTCTGACCTGGCCCTCCGAGCCGTCGTCGCGATCGAAGGTGCGTTTCGGATCGGTCGAGCGAACCACGCCACCGATGTCGGTGATCGTATCGATCTCCAAATCCTCGATCGGTGTCGTCTCGGGGACGTACTCGACATCGGCATCGACGGGTTCGAGCGTGCTCCGTGCGCTCAGATGGACTTCGAGTTCACCGTCGCGCTCGCGAACGTAGCCGTCGACGAGTTCGACCGTCGTTCCCGGATCGAGTTCGTCGGCGTGCTCGGTTTGCTCGTCCCAGAGCGTTACTCGAACCTTTCCCGTCTCGTCGCCGAGCGTGAGATTCGCTACTTTCCCCTCCGAGCCGTCGTCGCGCTCGAAGGTCCGGATCGTGTCGGTGTCGAGCACGACACCAGTGAGCGTGACGTCGGATTCGCCGAGCGTGAGTCCCTCGATGCTCTCCGCACCGTCGAGGTCGACGTCGATCTCGACGTCCGCCGGTTCGGCGCGGTCGGCGCTCACTTCGATCCCGTTGTAGCCCTCGCGCGGTCGACCCGCGATCTTGAGCACGTCGCCGGGTTCGAGCTCCTCGACGGCCCCCTCTGCGGGTTCGTCCCAGAAGGCCACCCGGACTCGCCCCGTCTCGTCGGCGACCTCGACGTTGACGACCTTCCCGTCCTCGTCCTCGTCGTCTCGCTCGAAGCTGCGGAGTTCGCCGACGTGCGTGACCTTCGCCGCGAACTTCGCCTCCTCCATGCCTGCCTCGATGTCCGCGACACCCTCGATCTCCCCGTCGGCGAGTTCGTGGGCGATGAGCATCGCCGCGGTCTCCTCGTCGGCGAGCCCGCCCATCTCCTCGACCTTCTCCTCGACGGCCTCGCGGAACTCCGTCTCGGGGACCTCGGCATCGAGGTCCGCATAGATGTCCGCTATCGCACCCATTGAACAAAACCATAGGCGGTGGCCGCTTAAGCGTTGTCGTCGCCGAACAGCCCGCCGCTGGCCGTCGATTTTGTTATTTCCTCGTTCGCACGACACGCCCCCGGTACGGCTCTCACGGGGTCGCGGTCGTCACCGTTTGCTCACCGCCAGCGCTGCGGTGGACGACCGTCACCGAGTCGGGCGGGCTGTCGCGCCGGACGACGAACCGGTAGTCGAGTTCGGTCAGCGCCATCGAACAGGCCTGACCCGTCCCGGCCTCGTTCTCCGTGGCGATCGTGACGACCAGCTCCGACCCCTTCTGCCGAACGGAGTCGAGCACCGCCGACTGACAGCCGTTCCGCCCGACGATCGTTCCCTCCACGACGATCCGCGAGCCATCCCCCTCGCTCGTCACGCGCGCCGTGCCGCCCGTCGACGTGCCATTCCCGCCACCGGGCACGTCGATCGAGGGCGAATCGGTCGTATCCTCCTCCTGTTCCGTCGCGCTTGGCGTTCCCGCCCCGATCGGCGTCCCCTCACTCGGCTCCGTCGTCGGCTCGCTCGTCGCGGGCTCACCCGTCGCCGGCCCCCTCGTCGGTGCGGGCCCCGCGGTGGTCGGTTCGGGACCCGCTGCGGTCGGCTCACCGTCCTCCATCCGACTCGTTCCGGCCTCGGTCGGCGACGATCCGTTCTCCCCGCTATCACCGCCGACACAGCCGGTGACGGCGACGGCACCACCGACGAGAAGCAGTTCCTGGAGTAGCTCGCGGCGTTCCATGTGGGTCGGGCGACCACCAGCGGCATGGGTCTTGCGGCGACGCGCGAATCGTAACGGGTTTAACCGGATGTCCGCTACTGGAGAGTGAGTCCTGGTTGGGTAGTGGACTATCCTACTGGCCTGCGGAGCCGGTGACCGGAGTTCAAATCTCCGCCAGGACGCTCACTCACTTCGTTCGTTCGCGTCCTGGCGTGCCCCACGCTCGCTGCGCTCGCGTGGGACTCCGACAGGACGTTTCGGACTCACAACGCGACAAGTGTAGCGAATTGCTCTCAAAAATTTTGGCAAAGTGTTTGTTCGTATGTGTTATTGATAACATATCCGATCACAGCTAATGTCGAGCCTGAGCTCTTTCCTACCGCATCCCGAGTATACTATTCCTTCAGGATGTGCTATGGTTGAAGAAATTACCAATCCTATTTAGTGATCTTTTCTTGAACGAATTTTGGAAGCCATGTGCCTTCATTGCTGATAGTTGCTCGTCTTCTCTGTGCACAAAGAGCCATTCTTCGCCGAAGAATGCCTCATCGCCATCGCTGTATTCCATTTGATGTGAATTGATTAGTGCTAATCCAATCGTTATATACTCGGAGCCTTCAACATCGTCTTCATACAAAATATTTGAAGTACGGAATAGATTGTCTATAAATTTCCGTATCGTATTTCTACCAATCGTGATTTTAGACACATCCCATACGACTTCTACCACTCCCGTATTGTATAGATTACTCTCATGTATCTGTGGCTTTTCTGGAAAAGCAGGTGCAATTGTCAAGTTATTCTGGCTATTTTCGATCTTATATCCTACTGAATAGTGGTCCGACCTAACGTGTGTTTTGAGACGCGCAGAAATATCTGGCAATCCAATTGATAGTGTATCATCAAGATACGATCTGTCGCCCACAAAATCATAATATTGATTGAATAATTTCATTCTATCATCAATTTGTGTATTCGGAATAGAAAAACCTACTATTCTCTTGTAATTGCTGTGTACAACGTGTGACCTCACTTCATTATGTTCGTCGATCAGATCGTTGATGGTTTCGTCCACATGTGATTGATAATTGCGAGGAATTCCAAGGTACTTCTTTCGAAGGTCTTGCCGATGATTGTCTAACTCAGCACGCAAACGTTCTGCATCATATATTTCTAATCTCCAGTCATATTCTTCTCTCACATTATCTTTCACTTCACTCTTCCTTTCCCCATTTATTATTCTATTAGAAACAAAAACAAATTCGTTGCAAGCAATTCCCTTATCCACTACCTTATTCAAGTCATCCTTTAGCTTACCTTCCCATCTTTCATTCGTACTGAAATGAAATACTATATTATTCTCTCTGTCGTTCAATAAGGCGTCTTTCCCTCCATCTCTACCTTCTACGCCTTGAGGGTCTATTTTCCTGTATCCTACACCTGTCAATATATCAGAACACAACCGTTCAAACTCAACGTAATCAGTGTAACCTTCCAACTCTGCTACTGTCTCGTTATACACACTCATATGTGTGAATTCCATCGTGATAATCTTGATGCAGAGTTCAGTAAATAACGCAGCAGATACGTAGAATCTGTGAAACTAATGTAGGGACGACGGAAGGGGGAGGGGAGTGGGGGAGGGGGCGTTACTCCTCGATCTCCGCGCCGAGCACGTTCTCCTTGATCGTCGTGATCGTCGTTTCGGCATCGTCGCGCGAATCGTAGCCCGACGGACTGACCGCGAGCGTCTCGTCGTCGTGGACCAGCCGCCAGCGCCAGTTCCCGCCGTCGTCCTCGTAGAGGTCGAACGTGGCCGCGGTCTCCGACAGCGAAACGTCGATCGTCGTCCCGCCCGGCCCCGACAGTTCGACGGTCTCCGGCAACTCGGCGTCCAGCTCGGTCTCTTCTCGCCCGCGGAGTCCCGCCAGTCCGGCTTTCGCCCGCTGGCCGTACGCGCTCGCAACGCTCACGGCACGCTGGAGGCGATCGTCGTCGGTCAGCGCCCGCTCGCCGTCGAGAACGCGATCGACCCCGCGATCGAGCGCCGCCTCGACGTTCTCGCCGAGAACGGCTTCGCCGTCGCGGGCGAGCGCGATCTCGTAGCCACGCCACGCGATCCCCTCCGCGGTCGCGTCGTCGCCATCGATCCCCTCACGACCGTACTCGACGGCGAGAAACGCGTCCGCGAGTTTCCCGTCGTCGGTGCTGTAGGCGAGCTGAACCGTGGCGTTCGGCCGGACGGCGAGGGTGTACTCGTGATCGTGGTCACTCATTCGCCCCCGTTTCGACGGCAGCGCTTATCAGTGTTCATCCGGCAACTGCAATCCATCGGACCCATGATTATTACTGTCATGGTGCACGATATCGCCGCATGGAGGGCAAAACGGGCGTCGGGATCGCCGTCGTCGCGCTCGGCGTCGCCGCTATCGCCGCCATCGCCGTGCTCGAACCGACCGCGACCTGTGTGCAGACCGGCGACACGATCGGTGGACTGGGGCCGGTTCAGTTCGTCGAACTCGCCGACGGGGCGCTCGTCTACAGCCGTGACGGCGGCGCGAGCATCTGCTCGATCCCCCAGACCGTGCTCGCAGTGCCGGCCGGGTTCGTCCTCGCCGCCGTCGGACTGTTCGTCCTCGGCTCCTAACGCTCGCGGCGCTCGTAGAGCACGAGTCCGACCATCGACATGACCTCGGTCTCGCTGGCCAACGTCGTCGTCCGGCTTCTGACGAGCCCCAACTCCTCGTTCCACGGTTCGGTATCGATGACTTCCGTCCGTACCGAGAGCACGTCCCCGGGCCGGACGGGGTTCGGCCAGCGCAGTTCGTCGACGCCGACCGCACCGGTCGCCGCCGAATCGGCGAAGACGTTCGTGACGAGCAGCTCCATCGTCATCGCGGCGGTGTGCCAGCCGCTGGCGATCAACCCACCGAACAGGGAGTCGCTCGCGGCCGACTCGTCGGTGTGGAACGGCTGTGGATCGTAGCGCTCGGCGAATTCGAGTATCTCCACGCGGGTGACGTCGCGCTCGCCGAACGTGCGCGTCTCGCCGACCTCGACGTCTTCGAAATAGTCGCGACCCATGCATCCCCTCGACCCGCCGGCGTGATAGCCGTTCCCGTGCCGACTCTGGGGTGGGGGGAGGGGGAAGGGAGACAAAGGAGAACCACGCCGTCGGCGATTGCTGGCAACGCACCTATCCGTGCGGGGATCCCATCGAGATGCATGACGGACGAACTCGACGAGAACGCGCTCACGGGCCGCGAGCAAGCGGCTCTCGCGCGTACCAGAACGATGGCACGACTGCTCGACGAGGCGGTCGCCATCCCCGGCATCGGCTACCGCGTCGGTCTCGACCCACTGCTCAGCATCGCTCCGGTCTCGGGCGATGCCGCCGGCGCGGCGTTGTCGCTCTACATCATCGCCGAAGCTACTCGGCTCGGCGTCCCGCCGAAGACGCTGCTCAAGATGGTCGCCAACGTGACCCTCGACACCCTCGGCGGGTCGGTGCCGGTGCTCGGCACGCTCGTCGACGCCGCCTGGAAGGCGAACAAGCGCAACGTCTCGCTACTCGAAGACCACCTCGCCGACCGCGAGGACGTCGTCTGAACCCGTCGATCGAGAACCGAGCAGCCATGCGATCGCATCTCCGCGCCGGCATCGCCATCCACAACGCCGGCAACCACCACGCCGCCCACGACGCCTGGGAGGAGCGCTGGCTCGAATCGGATGGCGACGACGAACGGTTTCTCCACGGATTGATCCAGTTCACTGCCGCGATCCATCACGCTCGCGAACGCAATTGGACCGGGGCGACCGGGCTCGCCGACAGCGCCAGCGACTATCTCGCTGCACTTCCCTCGCCCTATCGTGGCGTGGATGTCGCCGCGGTGCGGGCGTTCCTCGCTGCCCTCCGTGCGGACCCCGAGCGCATCGAACGCGCGCCACCGCTGGCGCTCACTCACGAGGATCGAGAACTCACGCTCACCGACCTCGATTTCGACGCGAGCACGATCACTGCGGCGGTGTTCGCCGAAAACAGCGACTACGACGAGACGATGATCGAGCGCGCCGTCGGCTACGCTCGCGCCGATCTCGACGACGGCCGACCCACCAGTCCGTTCGTCACGCTCGTGCTCGACTTCGCGCGCGGGGAGAACAGGGGGATCGTCCACCAGCGCCTCGCCGAACATACCGAGCGCCGTCGCGCCCGCGAGCACGACGTCGACGGGCTGTTCGAGGTGTAACCTCTCCTCTCCTCCTCGCATCCGGACTTCGCTCCGTTTCTGCCCCTTTATCTGTTTCACGTCCCGAACTCAGTGCAGCCGATAGGTATAATATGATGACACGTCTTCTCGATACGTCGATGGACGGCGGCGAGCACGAACGCGAACCGAGCGACGTTGGGGAAATCGTCGATGACGCCGACGACCGTGGCGACGGGCGAGCGATGCTCCCGAACCGATCCACCGGCAAGGAGACGCCGATGCACGACGACACGAACGATAACGGACGAACCGACAGGCGAACGTATCTGAAAGCACTCGGCGCGGGAACGACCGCACTCGCGGCGTTCAGTGGCGTTGGTCACGCTCATGGTGACGGCGGGGACGACGAGGGGCCGATTCCGGTCGAGAACCTCGCGCTCGATAATCCACTCATCTCGGGTCACGAGGTTCACCCGGTCTACGGCTTTTCGTCGCAGACGGCGCGGGTCGCACCACCCGTCGAACCCGACCACGAAGTGCAGTCGCTGATCCGTCCACGTGAGAACGTCCCAATCCCGGAGTTCTACTTCGAGCCGACGGGGTTGTACGTCGAACCGGGCGACACGGTGCGGTTCACGATGACAACGCCCCACCACAACGTTGTGGCCTATCACCCACAGTTCGGCTTCGAGCGGCGGGTGCCGCAGTTGGTACCGCCGTTTTCCGGACCGTTGCTCCCTGCCGGGGGCTACTGGCTCTACACCTTCGAGAAACCCGGCGTTTACGAGATGAACTGTGCACCACACGAGTATTTCGGGATGGTGATGCGCATCGTCGTTGGCGAAGCGAGCGGACCGGCCGCCGAACCGTTACCCGATCTCTGTGCCACGCCGGCGGGTGGCGGTGACGGAGGGAGCGATAGCGGTGGTGCCGAGAGTGACAGCGGTGGCGGAGCCGGCGAAGGAGAAGGGCCGGAGTTGCGTCATCCGGAATTCGCTGCCTACACCGTTCTCAGCGACCCGGCGCTCGATCCGGACCACATCGTCGAGGCGGGCGGCGTGAGCTGGGACGAGCTGGCCGCGGAGAACAAACGACTGTTCCTCCAGCCGGCCGGCTTCCCACCGTGCGCTGAGTGATCGATCGGGTCGCGATCGGGGCTGTGACCGGGGCCGAAACCGAGCAATTGCCCCTCTCGACCGTTTCGAGGCCGGCTAATATTCCGCGGAGTTGTCCTCTGGCTCGTAGCCGAGCACCTCGCGAGCACCCTCCAGCGAGTAGTATTTTCGGTCGTTGTCGGAGATGCCGTAGACGATCTCGTAGTCGTAGTCGGCCTCGATTGCGCGCTCGAAGAGCTGTGCGCAGTCCCGATGGGAGAGCCACATCGCCTGCCCGCGTTCGTAGTCCTCTGGCGGATGGTTCTCCGTCAGGTTGCCGATGCGCAGACAGATGACGCTCATGTCGTGTTCGTCGTGATAGTACCGAGAGAGCGTCTCGCCGGTGGCCTTGCTCACGCCGTAGAAATTGCTCGGGCGCGGAAGTTCGGTGCCATCGAGGTCGAAGTCATCGTCAGAACGATACATCCCCGGCGTCCGCGCGTCGGTCTCGTAGCCGCCGACGGCGTGGTTCGAGGAGGCGAAGACGAACTTCTCGACGCCGGCGGTCGCGGCCGCGTCGAGCACGGTCTGGGTGCCGTCGATGTTGTTCGCGAGCACGCTGTCCCAGGGCGCTTCCGGGCGCGGATCGCCCGCGAGATGGACCACGACATCGACGTCGGCCATCGCTTCGATCATCGCCTCCGAATCGGTGACGTCGGCGACGAGATAGATGTGTTCGGTCTCGCCGGTCGGTGGCTCGCGATCGACGAGTCGCCAGTCGTAGGTGTCGCCGAGCCGGCCGAGGATCGCGCGACCGACGCGCCCGGACGCGCCGGTGAGTAACACCGTCGGCTCCCGTGGCCTCCCCGACATTCGGGTGTGGATCGGGCAGGCACCGGTAAGTACCGTGCGGTTTTTTCCGCTCAGGCCAATCGCGCGAACGCGAGCGTCCCGCTGATGTTCTCGATGTAGATATCGACCACGTCACCCTCCTGCGCACCGGGGACGAAGATGGTGTATTTGCCCTGTTCGGCCACGCCGTCGCCCTTGCGGCCCGTGCCCGTGATCTTCACCTCGTAGGTGCGACCCTCCTCGACGTCGGGACGCTGTTCGGTCTCCTGCGAGCCGGTGTTCTTCTCGACGGGTCGGAACGCGCCACAGGCCTCACAGCGCAGCATCTGCGTGCGCCCCTCCATCTCCAGTCGCGTGTCGGGCAGCCCACACTCCGAGCAGATGACGAACTCCTGGCTGTAGCTGTCGATGGCCGCGTCGAAGTCCTCGCCCGAAAAGGTGCCGTTGTAGCGCGCGCGATCGCCGCTGAACTGGCCGTTGGTCCCGAGATCGCGCTGGATCACCCGATGGAGATGTTCGGGATCGCGCGAGAGCGCATCGGCGACGTTGCCGAGATTCGTCAGCCGGGTGAACGCACCGTCCTTCTGGGCCTCCGCATCGGGGACGTCGAGGCGCGAATCGCCGGTGTCGAGATCCGGCACCGAGTCCATCGCGCGATCGAGGCTTGCTTCGTAGTCCATACCCGAAATCGATGCTTCCGACCTAAATGGATTCCGTGAGAGAGCGCAACAGGCCCGTTGTCCGCTCGCAGCCCCGTCACTTCCCGAATCTCACCAAATACCGAACGCGGTGGCGCGCGATGAATCCGGCCGGAGGCCGGAGAACGTGCGAGGTCTGCACGAGCGAAGTGAGTGCAGGCTCGTCAGAACTTCGTTCTGACGGTGGATGAGCACCACAGCGAGCGGAGCGAGCGAGGAGCGCAATCGGCTAGGGAGGTATGTGGGCTGTGCGGAGCGGTTGCGGTCTCTCCCTCTTGTTAGTTTATGCGGCGGCTGAGATCGCTGTTGAGGACGTGATCGCCGTCGCCGATACGCCGCTGATACACGTCGTCGATCAGCTCTCGTGTATTCGATTGATAGCACATTAGTTCGGGCATCACGAACCGACCGACAATGAGCAGCGCAGAGAGCGACGACACGGATCCGACGAAAGCAGAGAGCGCGTGTTTCGAGGTCGGCATCAAGTTCGGGACGCTGTACCACCAGTTCGCGGGCACCCCCGTGAACCCAGAGAGTGCCGACAGTCTCGCCCGCGCGATGGAGGACGCAATCGAGAACCAACCCCACTGCGAGTCGGTCGCGATCGAAATGGACGAGCAAGCGCTCGCGGCAGCCGCCGACGGAGAATACACCGAGCTCACTGGCCGGTTCATGACCGTTGAGATCGTGGTCGCGCGCGAGGGACGGACCGTCACCGCACGGATGGCGATGGACGACGGCTACCCGCTGATGGAGATCAAATCGGTCGAAGGAAACGACTAATCCACTTGTGTCAGTCGCCGGATGCGGCGCTTCCGGTTTCCGTAAGCCGTCGTTCGTATTTTTCGAGCGATTCGTGAAGTGCCTCGTCGGCGTCGATGTCGAGCGAATGAGCGACTGCAAGCAGTGAAAACAGCGCATCGCCGATCTCATCCGTTGCAACGGCGAGATTGTCCGGCTCTGCCCCGTAATTCGTCGAATCAGTTGTCTCCGCAGCGATTTCACCCACTTCGGCAGCCAAATCCAGGATCCGGAACGCCGGCTCGCCATCCAGATCGTGCTCATCGATGAACGCCGCGACTGTTCGCTGCTCTTCCATGCCCTCGCCCGATTCCCGGCGTGAATCAGCGTTTCGATGACGATCATCGGTCGGTAGTGTGCGAGAAAGCGATCCGATGACGCGATCTCGAACCGGTTTTCACTTTCGCTTTCGGGCACGCTTTTAAATTACATGGGACCGAATCCCACGGCATGAGCCAGGCGACGTTCGACGAGGACGACCTCTTCGACGAGGCAGCCGACGACATCCGAGCGGATGTCGAGGCGCATCTCGACGCGGCCGAGGCGGCGCTACCCGACGGCGACGCCATCTGGGAGGCCGAGGCCGAGAACACGCTCGGGGTGCTCAACGCGCTCAGATCGGCGCTCGACATCGGCGACGCCACCGGGCATCTCCGCGACGCGAAGAAGTCGTACATGATGGGCGAGCGCGCCGAGGTGTTCGACGACTCGGACGAACTCAGCGGGCGGATCGCGGCGCTCGAAGACGCGATGGCCGACGTCGAAGCGGCCCACGAGCACGCCAGCGAACTCGCGAGCACGATCCCCGAACTCCGCGGTGCGCTCGACGATCTCCACGCGGACGGTGGGGAGGCGGACGGGAAGAGCGAGGACGAAAGCGAGATGAGCACTGAGGCGGGCGACGACCGCGAGGAAGTCGCCGAGTAGTCAGGCTCGACGATCACGTTCGTCGACAGCATCGAGCAGCGTCACGAGCGCCGCCGTCGCTTCCTCCAGCAGCTCCTCGCCGCGCTCGATGGTTCCCTCACCGGGGTCACCGACCGCGCCGTTGTCGGTGAACTCCGCCGAGTCGAAGGCGAGGTTCGTCCCCGACACCCACTCGCCCCAGCCGTCGCTCGTGCCCGCGCTCGCCTCCTCAACGCGGTCGTCGTGGACGAACTCCGGATCGGTGGCTCTGAGCATGGCCGTCTCGACCGGGCCGCCGTGGCCCATGCCCGTCGCGCCGATGGCGTCGAACCACGTGAACGGGACGGCGTAGGCCTCCTCGTGGCGCGTCACGTCCGCGCAGACCTCCCGCAGCGCGCCGACGTTGCCCCCATGGCCGTTGACGACTACGATCTTCCGCCAGCCGTGTGACGCGAGGCTCGTGAGGACGTCGCGGACGTATTTCCGGAAGCTGTCGGGCGAGACCCAGAGCGTGCCCGTGAACTGGCGGTGTTCTTCGGCGATGCCGACGGGGATCGCGGGCGCGACGACGGTCTCTTTACCGTTCTCCTCACGAACGTCGGCTGCGCTCCTTGCGACCGCGCGGGCGGTCAGTCGGTCGGTACCGAGCGGGGCGTGCGGGCCGTGCTGTTCGGTGCTGCCGACGGGGAGGAGCGCGAGCTCCGTATCGAGCCCGTCGGCGTCGGTCCACGTCGCCTCGGTGAGCTGCATATCCCGACGAACGGAGCCAGCGGCTTAAGCAGGCAGAACTGATTTGACCGTGCTCCGCGCAGGGCGGGTGCATGACCGACGCAGACGACACGCGACAGCATGGCGTCGAGTTCGGTTCGTTCGGCGATCGCATGGACTCATTCGACTACCCGCTCGATCACGAGACGCTGCTCGACGAACACGGCGACGCCGAGATCGGGCTGCCCGACGGCGAGACACGTCTCGACGAACTGCTCGCACCGCTACAGGACGAAGAGCAGACCTACCAGGACGCCGACGAGCTCGAAACGATGATCCTGAACCTGGTCGGCGATGACGCGATCGGCCGCGAGAACTACTCCGACCGCGGTACCTCGACGGTGACTGACGGCGACGGCGAGCAGTCGCTTTAGTCGCCCGTTCCGGCTTCCGTTCGGGCCTGTCGGCGGGTCGCGCGTTCGACGAACTCCTCTGGAAGCTCGTCGATCTCGCCGGCCTGGACGGCCCAGAGGTTCGCGTACAGCTCGCCCAGTTCGAGCAGTTCGTCGTGCGTACCGTGTTCTTTCACCTGCCCGTCCTCCAGAACGACGATCTGGTCGGCATCTTTGATCGTCGAGAGTCGGTGGGCGATCGAGAAGGTGGTGCGATCCGCGGTCAGCCGGTCGAGGCTGCGCTGGATGAGCATCTCCGTCTCGGTGTCGACGTCGGAGGTCGCCTCGTCGAGCACGAGGATCGCGGGGTCCTTGAGAATCGCCCGCGCGATGGTGATGCGCTGGCGCTGGCCGCCCGAGAGTTTGACGCCGCGTTCGCCGGCCATCGTCTCGTAGCCCTCCGGGAGGTTCTCGATGAACTCGTGGGCTTCGGCCGCTTTCGCGGCTTCGACGATCTCCTCGTCGCTCGCGTCGAAACTCCCGTAGGCGATGTTCTCCTTCACCGTGCCGTAGAACAGATAGGAATCCTGGCTCACGTAGCCGATCGACCGGCGCAGGCTCGACAGCGTCACGTCACCGATGTTCTGGCCGTCGATTCGGATCTCGCCGTCGTCGACGTCGTACATCCGGAGGAGGAGTTTCAGCACGGTGGATTTCCCCGCTCCGGTCGGCCCGACGAGCGCGACCGTCTCGCCGCCGTCCACGTCGAAGGAAACGTCCTTGACCGTGCGCTCGTTCTCGTCGTAACCGAAGTTCACGTCATCGTATTCGACGCGCCCCTCCGAAACGGCGAGTTCCTCGGCGTCGGGGTCCTGTGCGAGCCGGCTCGGCTCGTCCATCAGCCCGAAGATGCGCTCGGCGGAGGCGCGGGCGCGCTGATACATGTTGATGATCTGGCCGAACTGTGCCATCGGCCAGATGAACCGCTGGGTGTAGAGGATGAACGTGGTGAACAGTCCGACCGAGAGGCTGTTCGTGAACGGTCCCGGTGGGCCCTGGAACACCCAGATGCCGCCGACGATGAACGTCGCGACGAAGCCGATCCCCGAGATGACGCGCAGCGTTGGGAAGAACTTGATGCGCACCTTGATTGCGCCCCACTGGGCATCGTAGTACGACTGCGAGACGTCGTCGACGCGGTCGGACTCGTAGCCCTCGGTGTTGGTTGATTTGATCACCTGGATCCCGCCGAGGTTGTTTTCGAGGCGGGAGTTCATCTCGCCGACCGACGAGCGGACGGCGGCGTACTTCGGCTGGATCTTCTTCACGAAGTAGTAGGTGAACGCCGCGATCAGCGGGATCGGCGAGAGTGCGATGAGCGCGAGCTGCCAGTTGGTGAGGAACATTACGGTCGCGATCCCGAGCACCATCGCCGCGAGGCGGAACACCGAGTTCATCCCGCCGTTGAGGAACTGTTCGAGCCGATTCACGTCGTTCGAGAGCACGGACATCATCTCGCCGGTCTGTTTGTCGGCGAAGAAATCCATGTTCAGCCGCTGCATCTTGTCGTAGGTGTCCGTCCGAATCTGATGCTGGATGTTCTGCGAGAAGGAGTTCCAGCCCCAGTTACGCCCGTAGTGGAAGATCGCACCGCCGAAGAAGGCGAAGGCGATGATGCCGGCGATGAGCCAGAACTGCTGGGTGCGGGTGGTCGGCAACCACGCCTGTGGAACCGGCCCCAGCCCGAACGGCTGGTTCTGATTGAGCACGGCGTCGATGGCGATACCGAGCAGCAGCGGCGGCAGCAGATCGAGCATCCGTGCGACCACACTTGTCAATGTACCGACGAGAAAGGAGAACGCGTTCTTGCGGCCGTACTCGGCAAACAGCCGTCGCATGGCGTTGTCGGTCCCCTCCCGTTGATCCTCGAAGGGATCCTCGTCGTCGGAAGAAAAACTCATTGAACCAATAAAGCGGATGCGCACCTAAAAGGCTTCTCGGGCCTGTGAAACAGTTCCATACCCTCGAACTCGGGCATCGCCGTTGGCTCACGAACGGTCGATCGTCACGCTATGGCCGACGTCGATTTCATGACTCTCCATCCAGCCGCGAGGCACTTCGAGGACGTATTTCCCCGTGCCGGTGCGCTGGATGTCGTTACCGTCCTGGTTCGGTCCGGGTGCGGGCGCGCTCTCGATGGCGTTGATCCGCCCGTCGCCCCCGACGAACACGATGTCGAGCGGGTAGTCCATCCCGCGCATCACGTAGGTGTGGTCGCCCGAGTCATCGTATGGGAAGAGCATGCCCGAACCGTTCCGGAGGGTCGGCGTTTCGGAGAGGCCGACGATCTTCTGCTGGCGCGATTCGGCGATGCGCACGTCGACCGTTCCCAGCTCCTGCGAGCAGTTGTTCGTGATCGCGATCTCCGCGTGATCGTACTCGCCGGTGTCGAACAGCGTCGCTGGCGGCGGCACGACGCCGGTGGCGACGGCCGTCGTCAGAGCCAGCGCGACGACGGCCAGCGCGAACAGGACGTTGAGAACGCGTCCGCGGTTCACGGATGGAGATTGACGAGCGGAGGCCTAAACGTTCCGACGGAGAGAAAGGGTTATTCGACGTGCGGCAGTTCCCCCGATGAGGGCTCGTGGTCTAGTTGGTTATGACGCGGCCTTTACAAGGCCGAGATCGGTGGTTCGACTCCGCCCGAGCCCACTCAGTTTCTGCGAGCGACAGCGAGCAGCGAATTCTGGATCGAGGGCGGTTCGAAGGAGAGAACGAACGAGCGGAGCGAGTGACGTTCGCGTGGTTCGACTCCGCCCGAGCCCATCGGATCTGTGTGGTTTCGTCGATCAACCGAGGAGGATGACGATCACGAGCCTCGCCGTGAACATCACCATTACGAACCCGAGGAGCACCGCCATCGTCTGTCCAGTCGTCATGGTGTGAGTTGTCGCTGGAGCGCAAAAACCGGCAGGGCGACGTTCGCCGAGCGAAAGTGGCTTTGCTCACCGTGGCGAAATCACGGTGATGATATCCGGCTCGACGTGTCCCGAATGCGGCGGTCACGTGCAGACCCAGGACGGACTCGGCTACGTCTGCACCGACTGTGGGGCCGAGTTCGACGTGGCGGATCTGTTCGTCCACTGAGCCGCCTTTCGAAATCCTTTTTCGTTCGGTCGACATCGATCGGAGTGAGCCGCCTTAGCTCAGACTGGGAGAGCACTCGACTGAAGATCGAGCTGTCCCCGGTTCAAATCCGGGAGGCGGCATATTCTGCGGCGACGAACGGAGTGAGTGGCCGAAGAAACGACGCCGACCGCGATTTGAATCAGAGAATGATGTGGCCGGAACGACCGTGGTTCAAATCCGGGAGGCGGCATGATTTCTCCGCGAACCAGCGAGGGAGCGATGCGATTGAGTCTGTGAGCGGGAAATCTGCATTCCGACCGCGATTTGAACCCCGCAAGTCGCGCGTAACGAACGAAGAGAGTGAGCACGTCTTCCTCCGGTTCAAATCCGGAGGTGGGAGAGCAGATCATACCTCCTATTGACATGGGATGCTTTCGTACTCATGTGTGAGAACGAAGCACATTTATCCTCATGTGAGAGTGACACAGGCATGGACTTATTCGCCCCAGTCCGTTGTTCTCCGTATGGATAAGCTGACAGCGACTATCTCGTTCGATAGGTTTTCCGATATGCCGGAGTTCTACGGCTCAGGTGCCGCCGGATACCGCTTGGAGATGGTAAAACAACGTCAGTACCTCACAAAGCTCGTCGGTTGACTGCTTCTGAGTGTGAATTCGGTGGAGAAATCGGTGCCGAGTAACTGCTGAGGAGGGTTGTTCGACACCGAGAGCATCAAACCTGTCGCAGTCGGCGGCGGAACGCCGCCGACGCAACGGTGTTGCCACTCGCTGAGTAGGCGTTCCCGGTCGGTGGATTACCGCTCGAAGCGGTCGTCCGGTGGCTTGTTTGCGGGGACGGCGCGACGCACCGCGAGCGCCGTCTCCGCTGCTCTCCGCACCATTCCGAGGAATTCATCGAATCGCCACGGCCAGAGGCGTCGCGCGCCTCGGCGCGGCGACGCCACGTACTCCCAGTGGAGATACCGCCACGCATTCTGGAGGAGGTAGCTGATCAGCACGTACAGAAACCTCACCGCCGGATTCTGTGTCGTCGTCATCGCAATACTTCGTTCGGACAACCGGTAGGTCGATTCGATCCCGAAGCGTCGGCTGTAGTACTTCCGAGCCTGACGCGGTGTGTCGATGAACGGCGCGTCAACGGCGTAGCCGTGACGCGCCACACCTTCCTCGTCGTACTTTCCTTGTTGGTACGTACAGTCGATGTAGACCGGGAAATCGACGGTCCACGTGTGACCGTCGATTTCCCCTCGGAGGTCGTGGTCGATCACGCGGCTCCAGCCTTCACTCAGTTCGGTCTGAATCTTCTCGCCCCACTTCACGATCGGCATGACGAAAGCGTAGTTGTGGGCAGCGAGCAGCGTCAGACAGTACGTATCGTAGAATTCCCGATCGAGGTAGACGGCCTTGACTTCAAGGTTAAGGCCGTTGAGCACGCCGAGCAGTTCCGCGAGGATCGAGCTGGCGGTGTCGCCGTCGGTGAGACGGCGCACCGCCAGCGTGTAGCGTTTGTTGCGTACGCGGGCGTAGAGTGTGGCATAGCCGTGGAACGTGGTCGTTCCAGCTTTGGCGAGTGACTCGTAGAGTTCTTCCTTGGAGTCGTACTCCTCGCCGTAGTACGGACGGAGGTGGAGGTCGGCGACGACCTCCACCGGCCGATCCGGAAGGAGTTCGAGGGTATCCTGTTGGATGAGCGTCTTGCCGACTCGTTCGAGCTCTGCGAGCTCGAACTTCGTCCGGAGGTGATGGAGAATCGTATTGCCGTGGGGTGAGTCCTCTGAAATCTCACAGAGGTGACTGACCGAGTCCTCGTCGGCTGTTGCGCCGACGAGGACGTCCCAGATGTCCTTGGAGTCGATATCGGCGTTCTCGCCGAGTCCGATATCGATCTCCTCGTTGAGCGTGTTGACGAGAAAGTTAAGCACCTGGTCCTCTGTGAGTTCACTGGCTGCTTGGTTGGCCTCCATCAATCCACCAAGCAGCCCGTTCACCTAACCCGCTTTGTGAGGTACTGAACGTGCTGATTTTCTCGATCTATTCGAGGGTGCTCGTCACGTGGACGCTGTGACGTACGCCGAGACGCCCGAGCTGATGGTGACGATGCTGACGGAGTACGACATCGGATCGCTGGACGTGCTCATTGGGAACGCCGACGACTACGCGGATCACGTCAACGAGGTTTCGACGGCCCGCTCACTCGTCCAGTTGCGCCAAGACGACCGTCTCGTGATTCGGTTGAAGAATCGCAAGACTGTACATTCGAAGATCTATCGGATCGTCATGCCGGACGACACGGTAAAACTCGTGCAGGGGTCGGCGAATCTCTCGCGGAACTCGTGGGAGTATCATACCAACCAGATCTCCGTTTTCACGACCGACATCGGGACAGAGCTCGACGAGGCGTTCGGGACGTTCATCGACGAGTATCGGGAGAGGTACAGCGATCAAACGCTCCTCGAAGGCTTGGTCGAAGCGATCGCGGGGGCGGACTCGCCTCAAGAGCGGGAAAATCGTATCGAGTACTGGGTCGGTGCCGGTGACCTCGACGTGAGCGACACAGCCGCTCTGAATCGGGATGCGGTCGAGGATCTGAAAGCTGTCGCTGATCGGATCACTGCAGTTGTCGATGACCCAGAGGAGGCTGCTGAGACTGTCGCGTTCGTCGAAGAACCCGAGAACGCCGACCGGAATATCGCCGACCGCGACGATTCGACCGACGAGAACCATTCCGAGACGACTGACAGCACCGCAGAACCACCGGAGGTCGGGCTCGTTGAATCGGCCCACGAGACGGGCTTGACTGACACGCTTGACCGGCCGCGGGTCCGCGCACCCGAGGAAAAGATACGGATGGGGACAAGCACGGTCGACAAGGACGTCGCCGACGAGTTCGGGATCGGTCTTCGCAACCGCGGTGGCACTGTCGAAGATCATAGCATCGTCGCGCCGCTGAGCGCGTACAACAACCAGGTCAGGGAGTCGACGGCCATCCCGACGATGTCGGTTCTTCCGGAGGCCGAACAGATCGTGATCGGGGAGGACGACGAGATGATCCTCGTCGCCACCGAGGATCCGACATCCGGAGTCCTGAATCACTGCCTCGAAACCATCGAGGAATACATCGAGACCGTCGAAAACCACGGCCACACGCAATCCGAGACCGCAGTGATGGCACAGATGTACGAAGCGTTCCTCTATGGGTTCTGGGCTCCGTTCGCCAACCAGTACGCCGAGGCCTTGTCGTCGCCGTCACGGACGCTTGACAACGTTATCCAACATCTCTACATCGGAGGGAAGAGCGACGCCGGGAAGGACAAACTCACCGAGTACATCCTTCGGCTCATCTCCGACAATACGGTTATTTCAGGAGTCGACGCGGACGAGATCGGTGTCAAGGCGATCCGCGGTATCCGTGAGTGGGACACTAGCTTCCCGTACGCCATCATCGACGCGGAGAAGGAGAAACTCCAGGGATGGAGCCCGATCCGAAACTACTGGAGCGACTGGACGCCAACCAGTGTCGATCAACCCTGTTTGATTTTCACGACGAACGACGCACTCCCAACGTCGGAGTTCCGCAACCGGATGAAGATCCTGAATATGGACGTCTCCTTTCCGTCCAATCCGGAAGATCCGGGATTCCATGAAGCCCAAGACGACCTTTCGGACGTGCTGGAGCGCCGGAACCCGATCTTCAGTTACGTCGCCCGCCGGATGCTCACCGAGCGACCGTGGACTGATTCGCACGGAACCATCGAAGACGTTCGGCAGATCTTCCGCGAGTTCTACGACGAAGCCGATCGAGCGCAGCCCGAGTATTTCCCTGCCGACGAACCGGCCGAGAAAACGTACGACACGGGGCGTCTGAAATGGCAGCGCGATATTCAGGGTGGTCGCATTACGTTCGCATCCGAACCCGGCGCGATCACTGCCGACTTCGACCGCGAAGAATACGAAGTGTATGACTACGAGAAGCGCCTGCCCAAACGGTTCATGGCCGAGAAATCCGCTACCAGCGTCTACATCGGTGCCCCTGTGGAATTCGCCGAGTGGATAGGGCATTCAGTCGAGGATCTTCTCAACGGTACTGCTGCAGTCGGCATGAACACCACGCAGTCTGACGAGGTACAGGACGAATCCAGTGGATTCTTTGCTCGACTGTTTGGCGACTAGCCGCTACAGCGCGATGATTGCAGACGGGGGCTTTCCGCTGAATGGGGTGAATTGATCTGTCTGGCGGGTTCGGGTGGTGTATCGACGCCGCAGCGAACTGTTTTCGCAGCACGTAGCGGTCGATTGCTTGCGACGGGGCCTCAGTCGGCGGTCGAGGTGGTCTGCCGAAGTTCCTCGGGCGGCCCGCCGGCCAGCCGATCACGGTCGTGCTCGGCGTCGAAGTCGTGGTTCGGCCCGACGGCGACGATGCCTTTCGGGTTGACGTCGGTGTGGGTCGCGTAGTAGTGTTCCGTGATGTGATCCATCCACACCGTGTCGGCCACGCCAGGGAGCTGGTAGAGCTCCTTCAGGTAGTTCCAGAGGTTGGGATATTCGGCGATCTTCCGGACGTTGCACTTGAAATGGGTGTGGTAGACGTCGTCGAACCTGACGAGCGTCGTGAACATGGCGACATCGGCTTCGGTGGGGACGTCACCACAGAGATAGCGCTGATCGGCGAGCACTCCCTCCCAGTGGTCGAGCGCGTCGAAGAGATCGCCGACGGCGTTCTCGTAGGCTTCCTGTGTGTCGGCGAAGCCCGCGCGATAGACGCCGTTGTTGATCGGGTCGTAGATGGCATCGATGGTCTCGTCGATCTTCTCTCGATGGTTCTCGGGATAGAGCGTTACGTCGTTGCCGAACTCTGCGAAGGCCGTGTCGAGCATCCGCATGACCTCTTCGGATTCGTTGTTGACGATGGTCTCTTTTTCTTTGTCCCAGAGCACGGGCACGGTCACGCGACCCGTGAAGTCGGGATCGGCCGCGACGTAGGTCTCCCGGAGGTAGTCGAAGTCGTTCTGGGAGTCTGCGGTCGCGCCCTCGCGCGTGGGCGTGAACTGCCAGCCGTCCTCGGCGCGGTAGGGATCGACGATGTCAACCGAGATGACATCGTCGAGACCACGTAGCGCCCGCGTCACGAGCGTCCGGTGTGCCCACGGACAGGCATAGGAGACGTAGAGATGGTAGCGCCCCGTCTCGGCCGGGAACTCCGCGTCGGGATCGGCTTTCACCCAGTTCCTGAAACTGGTCTCCTCTCTGTCGAATTCGCCGTCGTCGTTCGTCGTTTCGTAGACGTCGGTCCGCCACTCCCCGTCGACGAGTTGGTTCACGTAGCGGGTAGGGTCTCGACGAATAAAGCCCCGTCGCGGGTGTTTCCCGCCCGTTACGGTGGCTTCGAAGGGTTTATTCGCGCCCTCGGCCTCCGATTCCCATGGCCGATAAACCCGCCTCGATGTATCGGGAGATATCCAAACCCGCATACACCCGCAAGGAGTACATCACCGGCATTCCCGGTTCGAAGATCGCCCAGCACAAGATGGGCGACGTTCGCGCCGATCCCGAGGAGTTCCCGGTCCAGATCAGTCTCTCGGTTGAGGAGGAGATCCAGCTCCGCCACGGCGCGCTCGAATCCTCGCGGCTCTCGGCGAACCGCTATCTCCTGAAGAACCTCGGCGAGGGCAACTACAAGATGATCCTCCGGAAGTTCCCCCACCACGTGCTTCGGGAGAACAAACAGGCGACCGGCGCGGGCGCGGACCGCGTTTCGGACGGCATGCGCCAGGCGTTCGGCAAACCCGTGGGCACCGCTGCCCGCGTCGGTGCCAACGAGCGCATCTTCACCATCTGGTGTGACGTCGATCAGGCCGACGTGGCCAAAGAGGCGTTCCGACGTGCGTACAACAAGCTCGGCTCGCCCTGTGACATCACCGTCGAGCGCGGTGCCGAGCTGCTCGTCAGATAACGCCTCTCTGCGGCTGTTTTCGACGTCCCATGCTCACTCTCACCGTCGCCACCAGAAAGGAGACGTTCGAGCGAATGGCCGACCCCCTCGCCGAGCGCGGCATCGAGGTCCGCCACGTCGCAACCGAGGAGCGAACCGTCGCGCTCACCGACACCGGCGACGAGTGGGCGGGCTTCGACGTCGGCTTCGTCCATCCGTCGCGTCTCATGGAGGGTGGCGTCGCCGACGCGCTGCTCGACGTGCCGTGGGTCAACGACCGCGACGCGATCTTGACTTCGCGGAACAAGGCCGGGGTCATCGCCCGCCTCGCGCGCGCGGGACTCCCCGTTCCGCGGACGACGCTGATCTCGAACCCCGTCGACGAGGCCGAGCTCGTGGCGGTGTCCTCCCGGTTCGATCCGCCGGTCGTCGTGAAACCGAACTCGACGACGCGGGGGACGGGCGTGGTGAAGATCACCGACCGCGATTCGTTTCTCGGCGTGGCGGACTATCTCGGACTCATCCACCGCAACCCGGCGACCGGCGACCGTTCGTTTCTGGTCCAGGAATATATCGAGGACGCGACTGACTACCGCGCGATGTGCATCGACGGTCGCTACGCGGGCGCAGTCGAACGCCGACTGCCCGACGCGGCCCGCGCCGCGGGCGACTGGAAACACAACGTCCACCGGGGGGCCGAGGCCACGGGCGTTGACCTCCCCGAAAACCTTCGGGAGATCGCCGAGCGAACCGCACGACTGCTCGATATCCCGTGGCTCGGCGTCGATCTGCTCGTCACCGACGAGCGCGCAGTGGTTTCGGAGACCAACGCGCGCCCGACGATCGACGACGAAACGAAGTACGAACCCGGATTCTACGACGAATTAGCCGCTCTGATCGAAGCACAGGTGTGATCGCGGTGCGGCCGGCTGTGGCGGCCCGCGGCCGCGGTGCGGTGGCGGTAGCGGTGTTGTCCTGGTGGATGAAGGGCGAGACCGCGAAGTGGTTGAGGGCTTCGGCGGTGCTGTGCGGGGCGGTTGCGGAGAGCAGTCCTGTCCGCGCGAACGAATGTGAGCGCGGTTCACCGCGAGTGAGCGCAGCGAACGAGCGGGGAGTTTTTAGCGTAGATTTTTGCGAGGAGTGGTTCGCGCTTCGCGCGAACCCGACGAAGTAAAAAGGTACTACAGATCGATGTCGGCGGAGGTGTCGGCGCGCTCGAAGACGACTTCGAGGACGCCGTTGTTGTAGGAGGCGTTCGCGGACTGCTCGTCGACGCGGACCGGCAGCGAGACGCGTTCGTCGAACTCGCGGCGGTTGCTCGCGGCCTCGATGGTGACGTGGCGACCGTCGCAGGTGAGATCGATGGCCTCCTTGGCGACGCCCGGCATGTCGGCGATCACGCGCACGAGTTCGCCGTCCTCATGGATGTCGATGTGAGCGTCAGTTCCCATACCCTCGGTCCGGATATCGACGTTGCCGTTCATCATGCCGTTCATCATCCGTTCGATTTCGTCGAAGATGTCGTCGAAGGGATCGCGGTCGTCACGGTCGCCCGGTTGCATGACCATCGGTTGGTGCGGACGGGACAAAAGGGTTCGCGTCAGGGGAACGATTGCGATCGGCCGTGAGATGGCCGATCCGAACTGTGATTCGGTGATCGCGCGACTCGTGTTCGCGGGGCCTCAGAGGCCCATGCCGAGGGCGTCGTTGGTCGTCTCGATGCTCTCGTCGGCGTCGGCCGTCTCGGCCACCGCGCGGATGGCGTCGACGTTCTCGGGGACGACATCGGATTCCTGGTGGATCGCCTGAAACAGGTAGAGGTCGTCACCCTCGACGGAGATCGACTCGCCCCAGATGCAGTTCTCCCAGAGATCGCCGCGCGGACGGCCGGCATCGAGCGCGAACTCCTTCAGTTTGCCCGCGCCGTCGATGTCGAGGTGTTCGGGGATGACGAACGTCCGTGACTGGGATTCGAGCAGCTCTCGCACCTCGTCGGCGGTGGCGTCCCCGTTCAGGGAGACGTTGATCGAGTGGGTGTGCATCAGGGTCGCGGGCACCTTGAGCCCCAAGGTGTCGATGGCGAGGTCGGGGAAGATGGTCTGGACGTCGGGACCGTGGTGGGAGGGGATCGTCCGCGGGTTCGGCAGGATGTCGTTGATCGGGCCGCGGTCGGTCTGGGCGGGGTCGCCGCCGCGCCGGACGAGCGTTGCGCGCACCTTCTCGATACCGTATTCCTCTTCGAGCGGGGCGACGAGCCGCGATAATCCGGTGGTGTTACACGAGACGACGCGCACGTGGTCGGCCCCTGCGGCGTCGGCGAAGTTCGCGCGGGCGTTGAAACTCGTGTCCACGAGATCGGCGTCCTCGCCACCCTGGTAGAGCGCGGGCGTGTCGTGTTCTTCGTAGAGCGATTTGTTCTCCGCGCCGATGCCCGACGGGGTGGCGTCGACCATCACGTCCGCCTCCTCGACGAGTTCTTCGACCAGTCCCGCGAGATCGATGTCGGCCGCGTCGAACTTCTCGGCGCGCTCCTCGATGGCGGCGTAGAGCGGATAGCCGTTCTTCACGGCGCGCCCGGCCTCGTAGTTCGGTCGGGTCTTCGCCACTCCCACGAGTTCCATGTCCGGCTGGGCGACCACCGCGTCCGCGACGCGCTTGCCGATCGTGCCGTAGCCGTTGACGCCGACGCTGAGCATAGTAATGCTGTTCGACCGACCGGGATAATCGTTTCTACTGTCGCTCGACGGGTGGATGGCCCGATGGGACGGCTCCGACAGCCGAAAGCCTCAGGCACGGCTGCCCCGTCGGTGATTCTATGAGCCGGACGAACACCGACGCGACGCTCGACAGCGCCGCCGAGACGGCCGTCGACCAGTGTCTCGCGCTCGGAAACGACGAATCCTGTGCCGTGATCACCGACGACGAGCGCCTCTCGATCGGGCAGGCGCTGTACGACGCTGCATGCGCGGTGAGCGACGACGTCGTGTTGCTGCGCTACCCGCCGGGTGACCAGCACGGCACCGAACCGCCGGCACCCGTCGCGGCGGCCATGCGCGGGGCCGATGTCGTGTTCTGCCCCACAACGAAAAGTCTGAGTCACACGCGCGCCCGCTCGCGGGCGAACGAATCCGGTGCGCGCGTCGCCACCCTGCCGGGAATCACCGAGGAGGTGTTCCGCACCGGTCTCGACGCCGATTATCGCTCCATCGAACGCAGTTGTGAGTCGATCCTGGATGTGGTCGCCGAAGCGAGCGAGATCCGCGTCACCTCGCCCGCAGGCACGGACATCACCTTCGAGCCGGGCGAACGCGAGTGGCTCGCCGACACGGGGATCGTCCACGAGGCGGGCACGATGTCGAACCTTCCAGCAGGGGAAGTGTTCGTCAGCCCCGAGAGCGCGTCGGGAACCTACGTCGTCGACGGTACGATGATGCCACACGGGCTGCTCGACGAGGAGCTGGAGTTCACCGTCGAAGATGGTTTCGTGACCGAGATCTCGGATCGGGACGTCCGCGAGCAGGTCGAGCGCGGAGCCGAGGAGGTCGGCGACGACGCCTACAATCTCGCCGAGCTCGGCATCGGGACGAACGTCGCCGTCACCGAACTGGTCGGGTCGGTGCTCCTGGACGAGAAGGCCGCCGGCACAGTTCACATCGCCATCGGTGACGACCACGGCATCGGCGGCGACACGCAGGCACCGCTCCATCTCGACGGGATCCTTCGCGAGCCAACCGTCTATGCCGACGGCGAGGCAATCGACCTGCCGACGCCGAACGGGGCGTAGCGAACGCCACGGGCTTTTATCCGTGCGACCGATAGGTCGTCCATGAGCGAAGCCACCGAGCGCGTCGGCACCACCTGCCCGGCGTGTTCACCCGACACACCCGTGGTTCACGAACTGCTGAAATCCGGCGGCCAGGCGACCGTCCGCTGCGGCGAGTGCGGCCACGTCCACAAGACGCGCCTCGAAGAACCCACCACCGAACAGCGCGACGTCATCGTCTCCCAGGACGGCGAGTCGTTCTCGACGACGACCGAGATCCCGCGCGAGGAGCAGCTCGCCGTCGGCGAGGAGTTCGTCCTCGACACGCCGGAGGCACTCCTGACTGTGCGGATCACGAGCCTCGAAGTCGAGGGCGGGCGCACCGAGGAGGCCGACGTCCCCGATATCCGGACCGTCTGGACGCGCGTCGTCGGTAACGTCGCCGTCGACGTGACGCTCAACCCCACCGGCGGCGGTGACGAAACGCGCGGCATCGAACTCCGCGTGCCCGGCGATTACGAGTTCACCGTCGGCGAGCGCGAGGACCTCGCCGACGAGAGCTTCACCGTGAAGGGGATCCACTTGCGCGCGGACGCCGAGGGATACGGCTTCGAGCACCTGGATCACGAGGACGACATGGCCTTCGCCAAGGACATCAACCGGGTGTACGCCGATGACGAGTCGAGTTCGGCCTGGTCCGCCTGGTGATGGATCACGAGCGCGCCCGCGAGCGACTCGTCGCTCGGCTCGACGAGCAGGGTCGCATCGAGCGCGACGCAACCCGCGAGGCGCTGCTCGCCGTCCCTCGTCACGAGTTCGTCCCCGAGAAACGACGAAAGGACGCCTACGACGATCGGCCGCTGCCCATCGGCGCTGATCAGACGATCAGCGCTCCGCATATGGTGGCGATCATGAGCGATCTGCTCGCACCGGGGGCGGGCGACTCGATCTTGGAAATCGGTACCGGCTGTGGCTATCACGCCGCCGTCACGGCCGCGATCACGGACAGTGTGAACAGCGTCGAGTATCACGCATCGCTCGCCGAGAACGCCCGCGAACGTCTCTCGGAACTCGGCTACACCGTCGAAATCCGCGTCGGCGATGGCCACGATGGCTGGGCCGAGCACGCACCCTACGACGGCGCATATCTCACGTGTGCAGCCCCCGAGATCCCCGAGGCGGTCGCCGAGCAGGTCCGTCCTGGCGGAGCGATCGTCGCGCCGATCGGCACGAGACGACAGACGCTCGTGCGTGCTCGCCGGCGGGCCGACGGCAGCCTCGACAGGACCGAGCACGGCGGCGTGCGGTTCGTCCCGATGCAAGGCTAGCGCGCAGCCGAAGGCACGCGATTCAAGGCTCTACGCGGCGTTCGTTCCGCATGGAGCCTGCGGCGGTGCGCGAAGACATGGTCGACGGCCTCGAACACGAGAGCAAGGGGGTCGTCGAGAGCGAGGCACTCAGCGTGGCGATGCGGAACGTCCCGCGCCACGAGTTCCTCCCCGAGGAGCGTGCGGCCTACGCCGATCGGACGACCGAGCACGCGAACACGCGCGTGCTCGCACCAAGTACGGTCGCACGCCTGTTCGAGGCGCTTTCGCCCGCTTCTGGCGATAGCGTGCTCGTCGTCGGCGCTGGCGTCGGCTATACGGCCGCGGTGGCTGCCGAGATCGTGGGCCAAGAGAACGTCCACGCGGTCGACATCGCCCGTCGGCTCGTCGTCGATGCGCGCCGAAATCTCTCGCACGCGGGCTACGGCGGCGTGCTCGTCGACAGGCGCGACGGAACGTACGGCTTTCCCGACTACGCACCCTTCGATCGCATCCTTCTCGAAGCCACCGTCGTCCGACCACCGAGCGCGCTCGTCGACCAGCTCGCCCCCGATGGACGGCTCGTCGCGCCCGTGGGGAACCACGAGCAGTCGCTCGTCGCCGTCGACGAACGGGGAGCACGCGAGCGGTTCGGCCCAGTGCGGTTCGCGCCGCTGCTCGTCGAGGGCGAACAGTCGGACGCGGTCGAGCGCAACAGGACCGTTCGAGAGGACCGCGAGCGCGCACGGGCGAGCGCCGAGCGGCACAACGGCTGGGAACACGACTGGATCGACTGGGACCATCAGTAGCCCGTTTCCCGGCGAGACGGCCCGCGGCGGCCGCTACCGTGTCATGCCACGATCTACCACTCGCGCACGGATCACCGTCTCGATGCCCTCAGACATATTATTACAGGAAAACCGAAAGCGCATCTATTTCGGTTCGTCACGAAATGCCGTCTATGCTAGCTGAAAAATACGTAAACGTAACTAACTGGCCAGAAGCGGTATTTTACAAATGCCTAATGAGCAGACGATGCCACGCGACGGAGTACGCAACGATAGCGATAGCACAGACGACGGTTTCAAACCAAGCCGACGGTCGTATCTCAAGGCTGCCGGTGCGGCTGCCGTGTCGGTTCCGCTGCTCGCTGGGGAGGGGGCGGCGGCGACCGAACGCCACGGGATCAGCTTCGATAACGTTGTAAACATGGCTGATGCCGGTGCCGACCCGAACGGCAACGAGGCGTCCGACGGCGCACTTCAGTCGGCCGCAAGCAGCAACACCCTGCTCAAGTTCCCCTCGGGAACGTACAAGTTCACCCAGAAGAACGTCATCAGCGGCGGTAGCGTCGGTATTGTCGGCGAAGGCGACGTCACCTTCACCGTCCCCGACGGCTTCAACGACACGCTGCTGGCGATCAACGGCGGGTCGGGCGCGCTGGTCGAAAACATCACGATCGACCAGAGCGGCGCGTGTCCGAACCTCCAGGTCGCTCCCGACGACAACCTCCAGGTTCACGACGTCACGATCAAAGGCCAGAGCCTCCAATCGAGCGATAGCGCCGAGGACGCGTTCACGCCGATGATTCGCTCCTCGGGCGGTTCGGGGACGGTCAAAAACCTCGTCGCGCACAACGAGGGCCGGATGGGTGCCTACGCCCGCTCCGGTATCTGGATCGGCAGCTCGAACAAGGGGACCATCACCCTGCGCAACTGCAACGTCGAGGGCTTCTCGAACAACGGCGTCTACGCCAGCCGTACCCCCGGTGTGGTGAAGGTCGAGGGCGGCACCTACAAGAACAACGACCTCTCGCAGGTCCGGATCGGCAGCTCGGGCAGCTACGTCGATGGCGCGACGATCGAGGCCGACGTCTCCGACAGCCGATCGCCGAACCCCAAGGACATGCTCAACGGCTCGGGCATCCGCCTCGAAAGCGACCGTGGCGGCTCCGGTGCCGTCGTCCGCAACTGTGACGTCCGCGTCGGCCCCGAGGTCAACGCCGACGGTGGGATCCAGATCTTCGGCAACTACGGCGAGTTCACCATCGAGAACACGAACGTCGAGTACAACCCGCAGGGCTACTCGATCCGCGCGAAGCCCGGCGGCTCCGGCAGCGGCACGTTCAAGAACGTGAGCGTCACCGGCGACGCCTCCGACTGGGTCGGCGTCCTCATCGAGGACCGTTCCGGCACGACCGTCAAGGACTGCTGTATCCAGCAGACCGGCGGCGGGCGGACCGGTCTCGCACTGCACAACTGTGGCGGCAGTACGGTCAAGAACTCCACCATCAACGCGGGCGCACAGGCGGTCCGCGTCCGCAACGGTGACGTGAACGTCAGCGGGATCGACAAGAGCGGCAGCTGTCCCGCCCCGAACCTCGGCTCGTCGAGCTACAGCGGCTCGTCGGGTTCGAGCGGTTCCGATTCGGATAGCTCCGACAGCTCTTCGGGCGATGACTCGTCCAGCAGCGACTCGTCCAGTAACGAGTCGTCGAGCGACGATTCGTCGAGTGAGTCCTCGTCGAATGACTCCTCCTCGGAATCGAGCGACGACTCCGATTCCAAGGATTCCTCGTCCGATTCGGGCAACTCGTCGAACAACGACGACGGTGCGGGCTCCGACGACGAACTGAGCGGCGACGTCAACGAGTCCGACGTCCCCGAACCGTCCGACAACGCCAACTTCGTCGTCACGGATACCGACACCTCGGGCGGACGCATCCCCTACGACGTCGAGACGAGCGGCAACATCGACAAGGCCGGGACCGGCGGGGCGACCAAGGACTCCAACGACGACATCTCCGGCAAGAGCGCCTCGGGCGGCGTCAACGAGTGGCGCGACGCCTACGAGTACGAGGGCGAGATCGTCTCGCTCGAAGTCGACGACCGTGCGACGATCAAGCTCGACGGCGACGCGGGCACCATCACGGTGATGGGCGAGGACGGGAGCGGCACCGACTACTCGCTCGAAGTCACCGGTGAACTCGAACACGCCGACGACTCGACCGACCCGATTGCCGACGACAACAGCTCGGTCTCGGGCGGCGTCGGCAGCTTCCGCGACGAGTACACCTACACCGGTGAACTCGTCCAGGCGTCGATCGAGGACTCGGTCTCGATCACCACCGACCCCGAAACGCTCGACGAGTAACGACCCCCGACGGGTCGTCCCGTTTTTGCGCGCGGCACCGACACGCAGCCGTTCGAACGGCAGTCGTGAACCGTTCCCTCCACCGATCGCCACGGATCCTCGAACACCCCGCTGACGCTCACGGACACGACGCTGCTCGTTCGCGATACGGTTCCCGATCGGATCGGGAGTTACATCTTGTAGCCGAGATCTTCGAGCCGATCGGCCACCACGTCGTTGTCCATGCCCATGTCCGCCGGCTCCGTCTCGTCGCCGCGTTCGGGCTCGTGCTCGGGTTCCTCCGCGACGATCTCCCGGCGTTGACCGTTGGTGTGGACGTGCCACGGCACCGAAAGCAGCTCGTCGGTGTAGATGCCCGGCGGGTGGCCGTACTCCCGGAACGGGATCGGAAACGAGCGCTCGCCGATCATCTGGCCGTGATCGGCGGTGACGACCGTCTTGCCGCCGAGCGTTTCGAGAAGGTCCTCGACGTGCGGGAGTATCGCATCGAGGTTCTCGACGAACGCACGCCGGAGCACCGAATCGGGGAGATCGAGCCTGCCGCTGTTGATGGCGTCCCACGCCCGCAGATCGTTGAGCTCGGGATGTTCGCGACCCGTCTGGCCGATCGCGGGGAAATGCGGCTGGAGGAAGTGGACGAACAGACGCTTGTCGGGATACTCCTCGGCGGCGCGTTTGGCGTGTTCGGCGGCCGTCTCGGGGCGGACCGTGTTGAACTCCTCGTCCCAGCCACCGTCGCGCCAGACGTTGATCTCGCGGTGGAAGCTCGCCTCGACGTCGCCCCGGTTGCGATTCCAGTAGAGCATTGGCGTCGCAGTCACGTACACCGTGTCGTGCATCTCGCGCCCGTCGAAGTTGGCTGCGAAGAACTCGCTGGTCATCGATGAGCGCGAGCGCCGCTTCTCCAGCCGACCGGGTAGATCGGCACGGGCGGCGAAGGCGTCGTATCGGCAGGCATCGAGAAGCAGGAGGTTGTCCCAGTCGGCGGCCATGACGTCGACGCCGTCGGGGTTGTACTCCCGGCTGTTGAGACGGGTGTAGTAGAGTCGGTTCAGCTCACGGACGAAGAGTTTCGGTTCGTCGAGTGCGCGCCGCAGCTGCCGCAGTTCGTACATTGGGTGTGTAGTTCATGCCGGACCACATAAACGATCGGCATTCGACGTTCCCGGGTCGTTCCGGCTGCGTCGCTCCCCGTTCGTGTGTCCGACAGAAAGCGCCCGAGGCGGGATTTGAACCCGCGTCATCACCGTGACAGGGTGATATGATGGGCCACTACACCACCCGGGCAACAACCATCCGTACTCCGGAGACGGACTTAAGGGTTTTCAAACGACCTCGTCCACGGTGGCCCAAAGCGCTATAGTCCATGGCCGCGTCGGGCCGGGCAAGCGCGGCTCTCACGACTGCTGCGCTGTCGGCGACTCGTTCGGGTCGTCGGTAGCAATGCTTAAGTTCGCCGGTGATATATGGACTGTAGTCTCTCGTGATAGCAACTTCTCCCCCGGATAGGTACACATGGTAGAGGTCAGCCAACACACACTCGTTCCCGAGCATCGCCTCATCGACGACGACGAGATCGACGCGCTGCTCGCGGAGTACGACATCAGTCGCACCGACCTTCCGAAGATCAAACGGACGGATCCGGCGCTGCCCGACGAGGCGGCGACCGGCGACGTCGTCCGGATCGAACGGGACTCGCGAACGACCGACCGTGCGGTGGTCCATCGACTCGTCATCGAATAATGAACAGGGAACTACGGCGCTCGATATCGAGGGAGTATTTCTCCCGTGAACGGCTCGCAGAACACCATTTCAGCTCGTTTAACGCCTTTCTCAACGGCGGCATGCAGCAGGTCGTCGACGAGAAGGAGACGATCGACACCGACATCGGCGACAAGGAGGGCGAAGAGCCCGTCTTCGTCGAACTCGGCGACGTCCGTGTCGTGACGCCGCGCGTCCGCGAGGCCGACGGGAGCGAGGAACGGCTCAACCCCCAGGAAGCGCGCCTCCGGAACATCACCTACGCCGCGCCCGTCTTCATGGAGATGGCGGTCGTCGTCGGCGGCGAGGAAGAAGAAGAGCGCGTCGTCGACACGACCGAGACCCAGATCGGTCGCATGCCGATCATGGTCGGCTCGGACAAGTGCAACATCGCCGATGCGAGCGACGAGGAGCTCATCGATCTCGGCGAGGATCCCGCCGACCCCGGTGGTTACTTCATCGTCAACGGCTCCGAGCGCGTGCTGATGACCAGCGAGGACCTCGCGCCGAACAAGATCCTCGCGGAGTACGACACGAAATACGACGACGAGATCCAGGTCGCCAAGACGTTCAGCCAGCGCCGTGGCTACCGCGCGCTCGTGCTCTGCGAGCGAAATCGTGAGGGGCTCCTCGAAGTCTCCTTCCCGAGCGTCTCGGGATCGATCGACTTCGTCACTCTCGTTCGCGCGCTCGGCCTCGAATCCGACGAGGAGATCGTCCATCGGGTCAGCGACGATCCCGAGGTCGTGAAGTTCATGCTCGAAAACCTAGAGATGGCCGAGGTCCAGACCGAAGAGGAGGCCATCGAGACCCTCGGCGAGCGCGTCGCCTCCGGCCAGGGGAAGAACTACCAGCTGAAGCGGGCGAACTACGTGATCGACCGCTACCTGCTGCCGCATCTCCACGAGGAGGGCGTTCCCGACGAGGAGACCCGGATCAACAAGGCGTTCTACCTCTGTCGGATGGCCGAGGCCTGTTTCGAGCTCGCGCTCGACCGGCGCGAGGCCGACGACAAGGATCATTACGCCAACAAGCGCCTCAAGGTGTCGGGCGATCTGATGACCGACCTGTTCCGTACGGCGCTCAACAAGCTCGCGCGCGACGTGAAATACCAGCTGGAGCGCGCGAACATGCGCAATCGGCAGCTCTCGGTCAACACGGTCGTTCGTTCGGACGTTCTCACCGAGCGCCTGGAGCATCCGATCGCGACGGGCAACTGGGTCGGCGGGCGTTCTGGCGTGTCCCAGCTCGTCGACCGCACCGACTACATGGGCGTCCTCTCGCATCTCCGGCGGCTCCGCAGCCCGCTCTCGCGGAGTCAGCCACACTTCGAGGCACGCGACCTGCACGCTACGCAGTGGGGGCGCATCTGTCCCTCGGAGACGCCCGAAGGCCCGAACTGTGGGCTGGTGAAGAACTTCGCGCAGTCGATGGAGCTGTCGCAGGACGTCGACGACGAACGGGAACTCAAACGCGAACTGTCCTCGATGGGGGTCGACGGCATCCCCGGTATCGAGGGCGTCACATCGGCGGGAGACTGATATGAGTAGCCAAAGCCAGGCACGCGACGCCAAAGTCTACGTGAACGGAAGTCTGGTCGGCACGCACGCCGACCCCGAACAGCTCGCGACCCAGGTCCGGCAGGCACGCCGACGCGGCGACGTCGGCCGGACGGTCAACGTCTCGGTCAAGGACACGACCAACGAGGTCATCATCAACGCCGACGCGGGACGGGCCCGCCGACCGCTGATCATCGTCGAGGACGGCGAGCCGCTCATCACCGAATCGGAGGTCGAGTCACTCACCGAGGGCGACACCGAGTTCGAGGAGCTCGTCGAGCGAGGGTATATCGAGTTCATCGACGCCGAGGAAGAGGAGGACATCCTCGTCGGTGTCGACGAGGAGGACCTCACCGAGGATCACACGCATCTGGAGATCGATCCGCAGCTCATCTTCGGGATCGGTGCGGGGATGATCCCGTATCCCGAGCACAACGCCTCCCCCCGGATCACGATGGGTGCGGGGATGATCAAGCAGTCGCTCGGGCTGCCGTCGGCGAACTATCGCATTCGCCCGGACACGCGCCAGCATCTGCTGCATTACCCGCAGCTGTCGATGGTCAAAACACAGACCACCGAGCAGATCGGCTACGACGACCGGCCGGCGGCCCAGAACTTCGTGGTCGCCGTCATGAGCTACGAGGGGTTCAACATCGAGGACGCGCTCGTTCTCAACGAGGGGTCGGTCGATCGCGCGTTGGCGCGCTCGCATTTCTTCCGTACCTACGAGGGCGAGGAACGTCGGTATCCCGGCGGTCAGGAGGATCGCTTCGAGATCCCCGACGACGACGTGCGCGGCGCACACGGCGAGGAGGCCTACACCCATCTCGACGAGGACGGGTTGGTGAACCCCGAGACGAAGGTCGGCGAGAGCGCCGTCCTGCTCGGGAAGACGAGCCCGCCGCGATTCCTCGAAGAGCCGGACGATATGGGCGGTCTCAGCCCGCAGAAACGCCGCGAGACGAGCGTGACGATGCGCAGCGGCGAATCGGGTATCGTCGATACGGTGACGCTGATGCAGGGCGAGGACGGTTCGAAGCTCTCGAAGGTCTCCGTGCGCGACCAGCGAGTACCGGAACTCGGCGACAAGTTCGCCTCCCGACACGGCCAGAAGGGTGTCGTCGGCCACATCGCACCCCAGGAGGACATGCCGTTCACCGAGGAGGGTGTCGTCCCCGACCTGATCGTCAACCCGCACGCGCTGCCCTCGCGGATGACGGTCGGTCACGTTCTGGAGATGCTCGGCGGCAAGGTCGGTTCGCTCGAAGGCCGTCGCGTCGACGGGACCGCCTTCACCGGCGAAGAAGAGGAGGAGCTCCGTTCGTCGCTCGAAGAGCACGGTTTCGATTCGAGCGGCAAGGAGATCATGCATTCGGGCGTCACTGGTGAGAAGATCGACGCCGAGATCTTCGTCGGGACCATCTTCTATCAGAAACTCTACCACATGGTCTCGAACAAGATCCACGCCCGTTCGCGGGGACCGGTCCAGGTCCTCACCCGCCAGCCGACCGAGGGGCGTGCCCGCGAGGGTGGGCTCCGGGTCGGCGAGATGGAGCGCGACGTCTTGATCGGGCACGGTGCGGCGATGGCGCTCAAGGAGCGCCTGCTCGACGAGTCCGACAGGGAGTTCATCTACGTCTGCGGCGAATGTGGGATGAGTGCGGTCGAGAACGTCGAACAGCGCCGCGTCTACTGTCCGAACTGTGGCGAGGAGACCGACATCCACGAGATCGAGATGAGCTACGCGTTCAAGCTCCTGCTCGACGAGATGAAGGCGCTCGGCATCGCCCCGCGGCTCGAACTGCTGGACGCGGTCTGAGATCACGACAACCATGAGTACCAACGCAACACCGAAAGAGATCGGCGCGATCGACTTCGGGCTGATGAACCCGGAGGAGTATCGCGACATGAGCGCGACGAAGATCATCACCGCCGACACCTACGACGACGACGGCTACCCGATCGACATGGGGTTGATGGACCCACGATTGGGCGTCATCGATCCCGGGCTGGAGTGTAAGACCTGCGGGCAGCATTCGGGCTCCTGCAACGGCCACTTCGGCCACATCGAGCTCGCCGCACCCGTCATCCACGTCGGCTTCACGAAGCTCATCCGGCGGCTCCTCCGAGGGACCTGCCGGGAGTGCTCGCGCCTGCTGCTCGACGAGCACGAGCGCGACGAGTTCGCCGAGCGCCTCCAGCGGGCGCGCGATCTCGACGACGACGTCAACGACGTGACGAAGGCGGCGATCCGGCAGGCACGGAAGGCCGACCGCTGTCCGTACTGCGGCGAGGAGCAGTACGACGTCCAGCACGAAAAACCGACGACCTACTACGAGGTCCAAGACGTGCTCGCCGCCGAGTATCCCCAGCTCATCGCCGAGGCGATGCAGCCCGACGAGGAGGAAGAGCGGCCGGCGACCTCGCCCCAGGAGCTCGCCGACGCGACGGATATCGAGCTCTCGCGGATCAACGACATTCTGGGTGGGGAGTTCCGCCCGCGCGAGGAGGGCCGGGAGGCGATCGAGCGCGCACTCGACGTCGATCTCTCCGAGGAGGACCTGAACAAGCTGATGCCGTCGGACATCCGTGACTGGTTCGAGGCCATCCCCGACGAGGACATCGAAGTGCTCGGGATCAACGCCGAGCGCTCGCGGCCCGAGTGGATGGTGTTGACCGTGCTTCCGGTGCCGCCGGTGACGGCACGCCCCTCGATCACGCTGGACAACGGTCAGCGGAGCGAGGACGACCTCACGCACAAGCTGGTCGACATCATCCGCATCAATCAGCGGTTCATGGAGAACCGTGAGGCGGGTGCGCCCCAGCTCATCATCGAGGACCTCTGGGAGCTGCTCCAGTACCACGTGACGACGTTCATGGACAACGAGATCTCGGGCACGCCGCCGGCCCGTCACCGCTCCGGTCGACCCCTGAAGACGCTCTCTCAGCGGCTCAAAGGGAAAGAGGGCCGGTTCCGTGGGAGCCTGTCGGGCAAGCGCGTGAACTTCTCGGCCAGAACGGTGATTTCGCCGGACCCCACACTGAGTCTGAACGAGGTCGGCGTTCCCGAACGGGTCGCGCGCGAGATGACCCAGACGATGAACGTCAACGAGCAGAACATCGAGGAGGCGCGCCAGTACGTCCGGAACGGCTCCGAGGCGCATCCGGGCGCGAACCGCGTCATCCGACCGGACGGAAAGGTGATGAAGATCCTCGATCAGGCGAAGGAGGAGCTCGCCGAGCGCATCGAGCCGGGCTGGCAGGTCCAGCGCCATCTCTCCGATGGCGACATCGTGATCTTCAATCGTCAGCCGTCGCTCCACCGGATGTCGATCATGGCCCACGAGGTGGTCGTGATGCCGTACAAGACGTTCCGGCTGAACACCACTGTCTGTCCACCGTACAACGCCGACTTCGACGGCGACGAGATGAACATGCACGCCCTCCAGAACGAGGAGGCGCGTGCCGAGGCGCGCGTGCTGATGCGCGTCCAGGAACAGATCCTCTCGCCGCGGTTCGGCGAGAACATCATCGGTGCGATCCAGGACCACGTTTCGGGCACCTATCTCCTCACTCACGACGATCCCGAGTTGGGTGGGCTGCCGCGGTTCAACGAAACGCAGGCGCTCGACCTGCTGCGCGCGACGGGCGTCGACACGCTGCCCGAGCCCGATGACGACGACGAGCAGGGGAGACCGTACTGGACCGGCCGGACGATCTTCTCCGAACTGCTGCCGAGCGCGCTCGATCTCGAATTCACGAGTTCGACGGGCGACACAGTGATGATCGACGAGGGCGCACTCGTCAAGGGCACGATCGACGAGGACGCCGTCGGCGCGTTCGGCGGCGAGATCGTCGATACGATCGTCAAGCAGTACAGCGAGACGCGCGCCCGCGTGTTCATCAACGAGGTCGCCTCGCTGGCGATGCGCGCCATCATGCACTTCGGCTTCTCGATCGGTATCGACGACGAGTCGATCTCCGACGCCGCCGAGGCACAGATCGACGAGAGCATGGACAACGCCTACGAGCGCGTTCAGGAGCTCATCGACACCTACGAGAACGACGATCTCGAATCGCTGCCCGGGCGGACGGTCGACGAGACCCTGGAGATGAAGATCATGCAGACGCTCGGAAAGGCCCGTGACTCGGCGGGTGACATCGCCGACGAGCACTTCGACGACGACAACCCGGCGGTCATCATGGCCGAGTCGGGCGCGCGTGGCTCGATGCTCAACCTCACGCAGATGGCCGCCTGTGTCGGCCAGCAGGCAGTACGTGGCGAGCGCATCAACCGCGGTTACGAGGGTCGCACGCTGAGTCACTTCAAGCCGGGCGATCTCTCGGCCGAGGCGCACGGCTTCGTCGAGGACTCCTATCGCAGCGGGCTGACGCCCCGGGAGTTCTTCTTCCACGCGATGGGCGGTCGTGAGGGGCTGGTCGATACCGCAGTGCGAACCTCGAAGTCCGGCTATCTCCAGCGCCGCCTCATCAACGCACTCTCCGAGCTCGAAACGCAGTACGACGGCACCGTCCGGGACACCTCGGACAACATCGTCCAGTTCGAGTTCGGCGAGGACAACACGAGTCCGGTGAAGGTCTCGTCGAGCGACGACAACGAGATCGACGTCGACGAGATCGCCGATCGCGTTCTCGCCGCGGAGTTCGAGGACGAGGGCGAGGAGTTCGCCGGCGAGCAGGCGACGAACCTCTCGGAAAGCGCCGACGACCGCATGGACCGCGATCGGCCGAGTTCGCCGATCGACGTCCCGGAGGTGGGCGATGACTGAGATCACGAACGCGATCGAGCGCACCGTCGAGGGGACGGATCTCCCGAAGCGGCTCAAGGACGAGGTGTACGAGAGCATCGAAGGGCGCGACGTCACCGACGAGCAGGCGGCCTCGATCGCCGAAGCCGTCGAATCGCGCTATATCGACACGCGCGTCGAACCGCTCGATCCCGTTGGAACTGTCTCGGCACAGTCGATCGGCGAGCCGGGAACGCAGATGACGATGAACACGTTCCACTACGCGGGCGTCGCCGAGATCGACGTCACGCAGGGGCTGCCCAGGCTCATCGAGCTCGTCGACGCGCGGAAGACGCCGGATACGCCGATGATGACGGTGTATCTCGACGACCAGCATGCCGAGAACCGGGAGAAGGCCCACGAGGTCGTCTGGAACATCGAATCGACGCGGATCCTGGCGCTCGGCGACGTCTCGACGAACGTCGCCGACATGCTCGTCCAGGTGAACCTGAACGAGCAGACTCTGGACGAGCGGATGATCTCGGCCGAGACGGTCGCCGAGATCATCGAGGACTCGCTCGGCGTGGAGGTCACGCAGACGGGCACGACGATCGAGTTCGGGCCCGCGGAGCCGAGCTATCGCCGCCTGCTCCAGCTGGTCGAGGAACTCCGCGAGATCGTCTTCAAGGGCATCGAGGAGGTATCGCGGGTCGTCATCCGCAAAGAGGATGTCGACGACGGTGAGGAGTTCATCCTCTACACCGAGGGATCGGCCTTCGGCGACGTACTCGACATCGAGGGCGTCGACGCCTCGCGGACGACCTGCAACAACATCCACGAGGTCTACCGAAACCTGGGTGTCGAGGCCGCCCGCGAGACGATCATCGACGAGACGATGAACACGCTCGAAGAGCAGGGGCTCGGCGACGTGAACATCCGCCATCTCATGCTGGTCGCGGACATCATGACCGCCGAGGGGACGATCGAGTCGATCGGCCGCCACGGCATCTCGGGCAACAAGAACTCCGTGCTCGCGCGCGCGGCCTTCGAGGTGACGGTCAACCACCTGCTCGACGCCGCGGTCCACGGCGAGGTCGACGATCTCGACGGCGTGACCGAGAACGTCATCGTCGGCAAGCCGATCAAGCTCGGTACCGGGGACGTCAACCTGCGGATGGGTGGCGCGACGACCGACGGCTCCGGCCGCGCGGACTGACTCCCGGCCCCGCATCGCCGCCGAACCACACTTCACTCACCATGCGCGTCACGCTTTCCGATACCGCACTCCGACACATCGCCCTGTTCGAGGACGTCACGGGCGCGACCGCGGTCGATTGCCTCGTCGACGACGACCGCGTCTGCTTTCTGGTGGCCACCGGCGAGATGAGCGACGCGATCGGCCCCGACGGAACGACCGTCGAGCAGGTCGAAGAGCGGCTCGACAAGCGGGTTTCGCTCGTCGAGAACGCCGACACGGCCGAACTGTTCGTCGCCAACGCGCTCGCACCCGCGGTGGTGCACAACGTGACGATCAGTGAGAACGCTTCGACCGTGGCCTACGCCGAGGTCGATCGAGCCGACACCGGCGTCGCGATCGGCCGCGACGGCGAGACGATCGAGACCGCTCGCCGGCTGGCGGAGCGTCAGTTCGACATCGACGACATCGAACTGGCCTGAATCGGTTGTTTTTGAATTTCGATAGTGGTCGTGCTATAGTTCTGCTGCAACACCGAAATTGGGTTGCGTTCGGTGTTCCACCGCAACGCTGCGAAAACCGACGACAATGAAAGACCGCAACCGCACCGCCCCGCACAGCCCACATGCCTCCCCAGCCGATTCGCTCGCTGCGTTCGCATCGCTCACTTCGCTCGCTCATCCACCGTCAGAACTTCGTTCTGACGAGCCTGCACTCACTTCGCTCGTGCAGACCTCGCGCGTTCTCCGGCCTCCGGCCGGATTCATCGCGCGCCACCGCTACCGTTTTCACTCATCAGTCAATTTGGGGGAACTCGCCCGTCGGCGCTCGGGGCGGCCTGAAACGGGAGGCATAAGTGCGCCCATCGGATAGCAGGGGTATATGGCCAACGGCAAGTACGCTGCGCGGAAACTCAAAAAGGACCGTCAAAATCACCGGTGGTCCGACTCGAAGTACGCCCGACGCGCCCGCGGACTGAAGGAGAAGACCGACGCGCTCGAAGGCGCGCCGCAGGGTCGGGGCATCGTTCTGGAGAAGGTCGGCATCGAGGCCAAACAGCCCAACTCCGCGATCCGCAAGTGCGTGCGGGTCCAGCTCATCAAGAACGGCCAGCAGGTCACGGCCTTCTGTCCGGGCGACGGCGCAATCAGCTTCATCGACGAGCACGACGAGGTCACGATCGCCGGCATCGGCGGCGCGAAGGGTCGTGCGATGGGCGACCTCTCTGCGGTGAACTACAAGGTCGAGAAGGTCAACGGCGTCTCGCTCATCGAACTCGTGCGCGGTAACGCGGAGAAACCCGTCCGATGAGCGAATCCGACGCCCCCGAGCCCGACCAGCCCGCCGGCGCTGAGGAAGCGACCGGCGCGAAGCTGTTCGAGCGCTGGGACGTGACCGGGATCGAGTACGACGATCCGAGCACCGAGCGCTACATCACCGTGACGCCGGTCGAGCACACGATGGGTCGTCATGCCGGCAAACAGTTCCAGAAGAGCGAGATCTCCATCGTCGAGCGACTCATCAACCGGCTGATGCAGACCGACGAGAACACGGGCAAGAAACAGCAGGCCACCCGTATCGTGCGCAACGCCTTCGATCTCATCGCCGAGCGCACCGAGGAGAGCCCGGTGCAGGTGCTCGTCAGCGCCGTCGAGAACGCCGCCCCGCGCGAGGAGACCGTCCGGCTGAAATACGGCGGGATCTCGGTCCCGCAGGCCGTCGACGTCGCTCCCCAGCGCCGCGTCGATCAGGCGCTCAAGTTCATCGCCGAAGGGACCCACAGCGCCTCGTTCAAGTCGCCGACCGACGCCCACGAGGCGCTCGCCGAGCAGCTCACCGGTGCGGCGAACTACGACGTCCAGACGTACGCCGTCAACCAGAAAGAGGAGAAAGAGCGCGTCGCGGCCGCCGCCCGCTGACCGTTCGCACAGTTCTTTTCGGTTTTCGATCCTTGCCGTTCGGTCAGCCATCGCTTTGACAGCAACGACTGTTATATAAACAACCATGTATAGCGGGGGGAACAGTCACAGGCATGGGTATGGTTAGTACGGGTGTCATGGACGGTGTCGTAGCGTGGGACGTCGACGCGATGCGGAAGCCTCCACGCGGGCGTCCCTCGGCCGCACACGCGGGGAGCCACCGATGGCGGTGGGTTGCCGGCACACACCGTTCGGGCGTCGCACTCGACAACAGGTGATACACCATGTACGATAAGAAAGTCTTGGCGAAGGGGACGGCGGTGTCGTTCGGCGTCGTCGCGCTCGTGGCGATGCTCATCGTGAGCAGCGGCATGGCCTTCGCCGCACCGATCAGCGGCATCGGCGGGTTCACGATCAAGGCCGACGAGCTCCGGGGCGACGACCTGTACCTCTATCCGGGCGTGAGCGACACGAGCGAGCGCGAGGGCGTCCCGGTGGCGACCGCGGAGTTCTCCTCGGTCGAGATCGACGGCCTCGAACTCGCCAAGGAGCTCGAGGACGTGCCGGCCATCGGCGGTAACGCGCGTATCGTGATCACTTCGACGGACACCGTGACGGCGGATTCACTCCTCGTCAAACAGACCAAGCTTCAGGCCAGTTCGTCAACGTTCAACGGACTGTTGATCGACGAGGAGAACGCGAAATACAGCGACTCGTTCAAGCAGGTCGCCCCATCGACGGGCGAACAGCGTCAGGAAGGCGTCGATAGCGCGACGGGTGGTCCGAAGACGCTTGACTTCTCGAACGCGTCGAACCCGGGGATCGTCCTCCAGAACGCGACGATCCGGGCTCACTACCAGGCGGTCAACGAGATCTCGATTCCGGGTCTCACGCTCGCCGCCGAGTACGACAACAACGGTGACGGTGACTACACCGACGACGGCGACGTCACGCTGAGCTAACGACGGCCGATACGTTTTTCCACCACGACACACAGAATGGTTGAAATGACACAGTCCGGGTCGGGCGGTGGTAACGGGTCAGTTGGAACGCGACGCGCCCGGTTCGACCGCTGGCGGCGCGGCCGGCCGTTCGCCGGCGGTGCGCTGTTGGTGGTGGCGTCGCTCGTCATCGCGTGGATCCCGATCAACATCGCGCCCGACACCATCCTCATCGGTGAGACGCTCTCGCCGATCGGGCTGTTGTTCGCCGCGCTGGTGTTCCTCTGTGGCATCTTCGCGCTCACCCGGCCCGGCAACGCCGACATCTTCGGGATCTTCGGCGTCGTGTTCTCGATCTTCTCGCTCTACGGCGCGCTCGGGGGCTTCATCATCGGTACCGGTCTCGGTATCATCGGCGGCGTGCTCTGCTACGCCTGGCGTGACGAGGACACCGAAGACGGGGACAACGGCGGGGGCGGCTCCGGCGGGACCACGGAGGCCGATTTCGAGTTCACCGACGACGGGGCCGACGGCGAGGGATCCGACGACGGACTGTTCGGCACGCGATCGCCCGCGCAGCGTGCGGTGAGCGCCGACGGCGGCGGTGCGGGCGGCCGAACCGCGTCGATCGCCCTCCTGCTCGTCTCGGTGATCGTTCTCGGCGCGTTCGCCCACCCGCTCATGACGGCGGCAGCCCGTGACTTCCCCGAACAGGAGGGGATCGACGGCACCGTCGTCGTCGCCGATGAGTTCTCGGGCAGCGGCTTCAACCACGAAAACGTCACGACCGATAGTTCGAACCGCGAGAGCGTCCCGGCGGGGAAGTTCTCGTTCAAGAGCAACGTGAACATCGAGGGGCTGACGATGTACAAGAACTTCCGTGGCGGCCCGGGTGGAGCGTCACATCTCACGATCAAGGGATCGTCGGCGTCGGCTCCGGGCGGGCTCTCGCTGACGGCCTCGGAGGCGTATTTCGGACGACTGGGGATCGGCAAGGATCCGGTCGTCATCCCGGCGGCACGCAAGAAGTGGTCGACGTGTCCCGGCGAGGACTTCCTGTTCTCGATCGGTGATCTGGGGCCGCTGCCCGGTCCGCCGATCGATTCGAGCAAGGTGGTGACGAACACGCATCAGCTGTCCGCGCAGTCGATCACCATCGAGAACCTCGAGCTCACGATGCAGGGCGGGACGAAATCGACGAGCGTCTCGGGGACCCCCGAATGTACGAAAAACCCGATCGAGCCGGTGTTGGATCTCATCACGGCGAACGCGCTCGCATTGCTGACCGATGAGGGCGTCATCAGCCCGAACGTGACGACCAACAACTTCACGGTCAGCGACTTTGCGGCACCCACCGAGGTCCAGCGAAACGAGAGCTACGACGTGAACGCGACCGTGACGAACGCGGGCTACATCGGGGACGAGACGACCGTCACCTATCGCCGTGACGGCGAGACGCTGGCCCAGCGCAACGTCACGCTCGGTCCGGACAACGAGACGACCGTCTCGTTCACCGATATCGGGACGGACGGACTGAGCCCGGGCGAGTACGACCACGCCATCACGGCCGGCGCGAACGAGACCACCGGAACCCTCACCATCACCGCGCCGAACAGCTCGGCAAACGCGAGCAACGCCTCGGCCAACGTGTCGACTGCGGCTGCAAACGGCACGAACGCGTCGGCGAACGCGACGAGCAGTCCGAATCGGACGAGCGCAGGAAACGAGACGAGCACGCCCGACGAAAACGGGACGACTACGACGTCCGAGCCGACGACGACAGCCGAGCCAACGACGGCAGCCGAACCGACGACATCGACGGCGACGCCCACTCCGACCCCATCGGGCGACGCTCCGTCGACGACCGCAACTGACACCGCCTCGCCAACGCCGACAGCAACCGATGCACCGACGGCGACGACAACGGAAGCCGCCACGGCCGCGGCAGCGGGAGCCGGAAACGCATCGGCGACCACGGAATCGGTGACCCCGACCGCTCGGCAAAACAGTACGAACGGCTCGTCGCTTATCGGCACTCCCGTGTTGGCGAGCGATCGTCAGGAGCGACGATGAGCACCGAACGGCTGAGGCTGTCGGCCCAGCGGGCACGGTTCGGCGAGTGGCGGGCGTCGCGACCGTTTCTCGGCGGCGTGCTGTTGGCACTCGGTGGCGTCACCGTCGCGTTCGTGCTGATATTTTCGATGGGGATCACGTTCGCCCGAGCCAGCCCGTCGGCGTTCGCACTCGTCGCGGCGACGGCGACCTTTCTCTGTGGCGTCTTCGCGCTCGTCGAACCCGATCTTGCGGGGCTGCTCGGCGTGGCCGGCGTCGTCTCGGTCGTCGTTTCGCTCGTCGGCACGCCGCTCGGGGCCGTCCTCGGTGTGGTGCTCTCGATCCTCGGCGGCAACCTCTGCTATGCCTGGCAGCCCGAGGCGGAGAGCTAACTCCGCGCGCGGTCGAGTGCAACCGATGACAGCACCGACTGCGTCCCGCGTCCCTTGTCCTCCCACCGTCCGTCCAGCACGGGTGGATCGATGAGCGACGATGACGACGGATTCGTCTTCGACGACGAGGACGAATCGCTGTTCGGGTCGTCCGATACGGCGTCAAGCAACGGCGAGCGACGCTTCGGGTCGAACGACGGAGCCGCATCCCCTGAACGATCGTCGCTTGACGGCATCACTACGACGGTCGCGACGGTGGTGCTGGTGGCCGTGTTGGTCGCCGTCGCCGGGGCGGTGGCCTATCCGGTCGTGATGGATGTGTTCGACACCGGCGGATCAACAGACGGGCGTGTGCCGGGCGACGGTAGTGGCTCGGGGAGCGTTTCGACTCAGGCAACGCCGACTGGCCCCTCGACGGAGATCGTGGTGACGGTCGCACCACCGACGACGAACGCATCGGAACCCAATCGCTCGTCGACGCGGGACACGGCGCGGTCGACGCGGACAACGTCGACAACGACCCCGTCGACGACCGAACGGACCACGACGGAGCGATCGACCGTCGCCGTCGAGGAGTTCCCGGCCGGCGAGCCGGCCGACGGAAACGAGACTCCCGATTGAGCACGGTGTCAGGTTCGTCAGTCGGCGGCGGAACTCGTTTGGAGGGCGTATTCGCGGGTCGCGTCGACGAGCGCCTGTCGGTACTGGCTCTCGTCGGGATCGGCGACGAGCTCCCGAAAGCGGTGTTTGAACGCTGCGAGATCGGTTCCCGGAGCGTCGTTGGCGGCGGCGTGAGCGAGATCGTAGAGGCGGTGATCGTCGGCGATGCAGTCGTGGCGTTCCAGGAGGGCGAGCGCGAAGGCCGCGTTGACGGCCGTGATCTCGGGATCGGCTGCGGGCGTCAGCCGCGTCCAGCGGGGCGGGTCGACCGGTCTGTCGGCGATCGCACCCGCGAGACTCGATTCGAGGAAGGACACGAGCCTGTCGGCCGGTCCGACGCTCAGGGTGATGTCGTCGGCGTAGATGTCCTTCATGTGGTTCGCGATCTGATGGCAGTGGACGAGTCGCCGGCGCTCGACCGAGTGGCCCGCGAGCGCGAGCGTGAGCGCCTCCGTGGTCGATTGGATATGTGACGGATGCGACTGCTCGTACCGACGCATATGTGAGTATTCGTGGAGCGCGAGTGGGCGCGCCATCGCGCTGGTCGCGGTCTGACGGGAAATGTTGAGCACGTGCCGGTCGTCGTAGTGAGCGCTCCACGTCCGCGAATCGGGATCGGTGCGAACGTGGACGTGAACCGGGAGCGCGAGGTCGTGTTCGGTCGTGAAGAGATCCTGCGCCCCCAGAAACGGGTCCGCCGGACCGGGCGAATGCACGCGAACATCCATGTGTCCGTTTAACACGGGCTGTGGCGGTATGATTCTTGTGTCGGGGGCAAGACGCCCGCCAGGGTTCGTGATCGGGCCGGATTTGGATCCCCGTTCCGTTTCCGTCGGGCGCTGTGTGTCACGACGGTTCGTCGTTCGATTTCTATTCGTCGTGAGTAGCGAAGCCGGCCGAATTTCCCGACGTCATCGGCTCCGGGACTGGAAACAGCACCCTTTTGACCCTCCTTCCGATACGAATTCGCATAATGGGCCGACGTAAGAAGATCGTTCAGGAATGCGAACGGCTGATGGACAATCCGGAGAACATCCGGAACATCGCCATCGCCGCACACATCGACCACGGCAAAACCACCCTCACCGACAACCTGCTCGCGGGCGCGGGCATGATCTCCTCGGATCTCGCCGGCGAGCAGCTGGCGATGGACACCGAGGAGGACGAGCAGGAACGGGGCATCACCATCGACGCGGCGAACGTCTCGATGACCCACGAATATCAGGAGACCAACCACCTCATCAACCTCATCGATACCCCCGGCCACGTCGACTTCGGCGGCGACGTGACGCGGGCGATGCGCGCGGTCGACGGAGCGCTCGTGGTGGTCGACGCGGTCGAGGGGACGATGCCCCAGACCGAGACCGTGCTGCGCCAGGCGCTCCGCGAGGGCGTCAAACCCGCGCTGTTCATCAACAAGGTCGACCGGCTCATCAACGAGCTCCAGGAAGGCCCCGAGGAGATGCAGGAGCGCCTCCAAACCGTGATCGGCGACGTCAACGAGCTCATCCGTGGGATGGCCGAGGAGAAATACGAGGAGGAAGGCTGGCAGGTCTCCGTTCAGGACGGGACTGTGGCCTTCGGCTCGGCGCTCTACAACTGGGCGACCAGCGTCCCCCAGATGCAGGCGACGGGCATCGACTTCGCCGACATCATCGACTACAACCGCAACGACGAGATCGACGAGCTGCGCGAGTACTCGCCGCTCTCGACGGTCGTGCTCGACATGGTCGCCGAACACTTCCCGAACCCCGTCAAGGCCCAGCCCGAACGGGTGCCGACCGTCTGGCGGGGCGACGACACGACCGAACTCGCCGAGGGGATGCGTCTCGTCGACGACGAGGGTGATGTCGTCTTCATGGTGACCGACATCGGGATCGACCCCCACGCCGGCGAGATCGCCACCGGACGACTGTTCTCGGGAACGCTCGAACGCGGCCAGGACCTCTACGTCTCCGGCACCGCCGGCACGAACCGCATCCAGTCGGTCGGGATCTTCATGGGCGGCGAGCGCGAGGAGGTCGAACGCGTCCCCGCAGGCAACATCGCCGCCGTCACCGGTCTCCGGGACGCGATCGCCGGTTCCACCGTCTCGTCGTCGGAGATGACGCCGTTCGAGTCGATCGAGCACATCTCCGAGCCGGTGATCACCAAATCCGTCGAGGCACAGAACATGGACGACCTCCCGAAACTGATCGAGACGCTCCAGCAGGTCTCGAAAGAAGATCCCACGATCCGGATCGAGATCAACGAGGACACCGGCGAGCACCTGATCTCGGGACAGGGCGAGCTCCACCTCGAAGTGATCACCCAGCGCATCGAGCGCAACCAGGGCATTCCCGTCACCACGGGTGAGCCGATCGTCGTCTTCCGCGAGGCCGTCCAGCAGCCCTCCGACACGGTGGAAGGTCAGTCGCCGAACCGCCACAACCGGTTCTACCTCACCGTCGAACCGCTCTCGAAGGAGATCACCGAGACGCTCAAACGCGGCGAAGCGTCGATGGACATGCCCGAAACCGAACGCCGCGAGGCACTCCAGGAAGCGGGCATGGACAAGGACACCTCCCAGGAGATCGAGACCATCCACGGGACCAACATCCTCGTCGACGATACGAAGGGCATCCAGCATCTCAACGAGACGATGGAGCTCGTCGTCGAGGGCTGGGAAGAGGCACTCGATGACGGCCCGCTGGCCGCCGAACCCGTCCAGGGGACGCTCATCCGTCTCGAAGACGCCCGCCTCCACGAGGACGCCATCCACCGCGGTCCGGCACAGGTCATTCCGGCCGTTCGCCAGGCGGTCCACGGTGCGCTCATCGACGGCCGCATCTCGATGCTCGAACCGATCCAGAACGTCCGCATCGACGTCCCGAGCGAGCACATGGGCCCCGCCTCCGGTGAGCTCCAGGGTCGCCGTGGCCGCGTCGACGACATGTACCAGGAAGGCGATCTGATGGTCGTCGAGGGCGTCGCCCCGGTCGACGAGATGATCGGCTTCGCCTCCGACATCCGCTCGGCCACCGAGGGTCGTGCCTCCTGGAACACCGAGAACGCCGGCTTCCAGGTGATGGCCGACAACCTCCAGCCCGACACGATCATGGAGATCCGCGAGCGCAAGGGCATGAAGCTCGAACTGCCCGCGAGCGTCGACTACTTCTAGAACTCCACTTTTTTACTCCTCGGGTGGCCTCCCTGCGGTCGGCCACCGCTCGTCGCAAAAACCTGGACTAAAAAGACCTGCTCACTCGGCCTCCGGCATCGTTCGCAGTGAACCGCGCTCGTCCCACTCGCGCGGACTCCAGATCACCTCCGCTACCGCAAACCGCACAGCACCACAGAAGCCCTCACTCGCTCACTACGTTCACTCGTTCGCCCTTCATCCGCCAGGAACCGAAAACCACCACCGCACAGCCACCGCACCGCGGCCGCGGCGCGGCGGCTCGATCCGCTTAGAACGGCAGGTAGCGCTCGTAGAGATCGTCGATTCGGCGGTTGAGATCGTCGCCGCTCTGGGAGCCCCACGGGTTGCGCGAGAAGTAGTACATACTCGCGAGGATCACACCGATGGTGACGGAAAATCGCGGCGTGACGGCGCTGAGGACGAACGCCGAGAGGCCGGCGACCACTCCTGCGATGAGAACGTCCACGATCTGATAGGCGACGGACATGCGGCCGATAGCAGCGCGGGCGGCCTAAACGGTTCGGACGCGAGCGGAAACGCTGGTGTTTATCACTGCCGCTGTGTGACAGCGTGGTATGCATCGAGTCGAGCGGCCGACGGGTGGGGAACGATGAGCGACGCGTCGGAATCGCGCTCGGCCTACACCGTGCGCCTCGAACTCGTCGACGAACCCGGCGAGCTGCTCCGTGCGCTCGCACCCATCGCCGACAACGGCGGCAATCTGCTCTCGATCTTCCACGAGCGCGGCTCGCTCACGCCGCGCGGCCACATCCCCGTCGAGGTCGATCTGGAGGCGACGCCCGAGCGCTTCGAGACGATCGTGAGCGCGCTCCGCGAGGCCGGCGTCAACGTCATCCGGGCGGGCGCGGAGCGCTACGGCGAGGAGCTCTCGGTCGTGCTCGTTGGCGATCTCGTCGAGACCGATCTCTCCGATACGCTCTCGCGCGTCGAGCAGGCGAACGCCGCCGTGGCCGACGTCGCGCTCTCGGCACCGGCGGGCACCGACGAACCGTCGAGCGCGCGACTCCGGCTCGCGACCGAGACCGGCCAGCGCGAGCGCGCGCTCGACACCGTTCGCGAACTCGCCGACGAGAAGGACCTCCATCTCGTCGAGCCGCTCGCAGGGGGCGACCGATGAACATCGCCGTCGTCGGCTGCGGTGCGGTCGGGCGCGCGGTCTGCGAACTCGCCGGGAGCTACGGCCACCGCGTGACAGCGATCGCCGATTCGACGAGTGCCGCCGTCGACGAGAGCGGTCTCGACGTCGCAACCGTTCTCGATCGCAAAGCCGAGCGCGGTACCGTCGGATCAGGCGACCGGGAGCACGCTCTCGCCAGCGAGTACGACGTCCTCGTCGAGGCCACGCCGACGACGCTCGGCGACGCCGAACCCGGGTTCTCCCACGCCGAGCGCGCGCTCGCCCGCGACGCACACGTCGTGCTGGCGAACAAGGGACCGGTCGCCGAGCGTTACGGCGATCTCCGCGCCGCGGAGCGCGACAGTGACGGAACCGTGTTGTTCGAGGCGACGGTCGGCGGGGCGATCCCGATCCTCTCGACCATCGCCGACCTCGGTCCGGAGGACGTGACGGCGGTCCGTGGCGTTCTCAACGGGACGGCGAACTTCGTCCTCTCACGAATGAGCGCTGAGGGGTTGGACTACGAGCACGTGCTCGCCGAGGCCCAGGATCTCGGGGTGGCCGAAACCGACCCTACCTTCGACGTCGAGGGCACCGACGCCGCGCTCAAGTGTGTCATCCTCGCGAACGTGCTCGGCGACGGTGACGTGACCCTCGACGATGCGCAGGTCGAGGGGATCACGCGACTCACGCCGAGCGCGCTCGATCTGGCGAGCGAGGACGGACGGACGGTGCGACTCGTCGGCGAAGTCACCGACGGCGAGGATCCGACCGTGCGTGTCGGCCCGCGACTCGTCCCCGAGCACGGGACGCTCGCGGTGACGGGCACCCAGAACATCGTCCAGCTGGAGACGCGCCACGCCGGGCAGTTGAACCTCAGCGGGCGCGGTGCGGGCGGACGGGCGACGGCGTCGGCGGTGCTCGCCGACATCGGCCGACTGCCCTGAGACGAGACCGAAACCGTCGACAGTCGGGTCGAATCGGCCGTGTGCGCCCGATTCGCTGCGGGAGGTATCGTAATCGTTTTAACCGGAACCACAGTAAACATCCGACATAGCGCCCCTGCGCGTGAGACACCAATGGCAGACAAACCACACCAGAACTTGGCCGTCATCGGCCACGTCGACCACGGAAAGAGCACGCTCGTCGGACGACTCCTCTACGAGACGGGGAACGTTCCCGAGCACGTCATCGAACAGCACAAAGAGGAAGCCGAAGAACAGGGCAAGGGTGGCTTCGAGTTCGCCTACGTGATGGACAACCTCGCCGAGGAGCGAGAGCGCGGTGTCACGATCGACATCGCCCACCAGGAGTTCGACACGGACGAGTACTACTTCACCATCGTCGACACCCCTGGCCACCGCGACTTCGTGAAGAACATGATCACGGGCGCGAGCCAGGCCGACAACGCCGTGCTCGTCGTCGCCGCGGACGACGGCGTCCAGCCCCAGACCCAGGAGCACGTCTTCCTCGCCCGCACGCTGGGCATCAACGAGCTCATCATCGCGGTCAACAAGATGGACCTCGTCGACTACGAGGAGAACCGCTACGACGAGGCCGTCGAGGAAGTCAAGAGCCTGCTCGATCAGGTTAGCTTCGACACCGACAACGCGGGCTTCATCCCGGTGTCGGCGTTCGAGGGCGACAACATCGCCGAGAGCTCCGACAACACGTCGTGGTACGACGGCGAGACGGTGCTGGAGGCACTCAACGACCTGCCCGAGCCGAAGCCGCCGACGGACGCACCGCTTCGGCTGCCGATTCAGGACGTCTACACCATCTCGGGCATCGGTACGGTACCGGTGGGCCGCGTCGAGACCGGTGTTCTGGAGACCGGGGACAACGTCTCCTTCCAGCCGAGCGACGTCGGCGGCGAGGTCAAGACCGTCGAGATGCACCACGAGGAGGTCCCCAACGCCGAGCCGGGCGACAACGTCGGCTTCAACGTCCGCGGCATCGGCAAGGACGACATCCGCCGCGGTGACGTCTGTGGGCCGGCCGACGACCCGCCGACGGTCGCCGAGACGTTCCAGGCACAGGTCGTCGTGATGCAGCATCCGAGCGTCATCACGTCGGGCTATACTCCTGTGTTCCACGCCCACACGACGCAGGTCGCCTGCACGATCGAATCGATCGACTCGAAGATCGACCCGGCAAGCGGCGAGGTCGCCGAGGAGGAACCCGACTTCATCCAGTCGGGTGATGCCGCCGTCGTCACCGTGCGCCCGCAGAAACCGCTCAGCATCGAGCCATCGGGCGAGATCCCCGAACTCGGGAGCTTCGCCATCCGCGACATGGGTCAGACCATCGCCGCCGGCAAAGTGCTCTCGGTCGACGAAGCATAATGCAGCAGGCGCGAGTCCGCCTCGCCGGCACGAGCCCCGAGGATCTGGACGACATCTGTGACGACGTTCGCGAGATCGCCACCAAGACCGGGGTCAACCTCAGCGGGCCGATCCCGCTGCCGACGAAGGAGCTCGAAGTCCCGGCACGGAAATCGCCCGACGGTGAGGGAACCGCGACGTGGGAGCACTGGGAGATGCGCGTCCACAAGCGGCTCATCGACCTCGACGCCGACGAGCGCGCACTCCGCCAGCTCATGCGCATTCAGGTGCCAAACGACGTCAGCATCGAGATCGTCCTCGAAGACTGAGGATTTTACCGGTTTTTCACCCGCAACGCTTTCCATCCCCAGCCGTGAGGAGGGCGTATGGCTCGTCTCGGGGGCAGTCCGACCGTCCAGACGCTCGCGGTGATGGCCGTCGTCTTTCTCGGCCAGCAGGTCGCCGGGCTGATCGGCGCGATGGGGTTTTTCTTCGTGCTCGGACCGACCGTCCCGCTCCGACCGTGGACATTGTTGACGAGCATCTACGCTCACGGGAGTCTGCCCCATCTGCTCGGCAACGCGGCCATGCTCGTCCTCGTGGGGTTGATCGTCGAGTCGTTCACGTCGACTGCGCGCTATCACGCGTTTTTCATCACGACCGGCGCGCTCTCGGGGCTCGCCCAGATCACGCTGTTGCCCGGCAGTCGCGTGCTCGGCGCGAGCGGTGCGATCTTCGCCTTCCTGGGCTATCTCGTCGCCGCCAACCCGGTGTCGAGTTCGGTGCTCGACGTGCTCCGACTGCGCCGGCGCACCCAGCTCGTGCTGTTCGCGCTGCTCGCGGTCGTCGTCACGCTGCTGACCGGTGCGCCGGGCGTGGCACTGGTGGCGCATTTCACCGGCTTCCTGCTCGGGCTGCTCGCCGGTCGCCTCGGCGTCTTGGGGACGAGTCGGCGTCGCGGGCAAACACAACATACAAGCGGACCGCCCGGGTAGAACAGGACGCGGGCTCGTAGATCAGTGGTAGATCGTCTCCTTCGCAAGGAGAAGGCCTCGGGTTCGAATCCCGACGAGTCCATCCTACTTTTTGCCCGGCTTCGCTCGTCTTCGACTCGCTCAGCCGGGCAAAAACGTAGTGAAAAACCGCACCCGCACCGCAAACCGCCTCCGCCGATCATTCTCGTATCCGTTCTGTTTTCGTCGTGCGTACATCACGAACAGCCCGAACGACGATGGCGACGCCTGCTGGCCGGCTGATCGAACCCGACACCGCCGAGGATTTAGGCCGTTCCGGCCTATCGTCGGTATGCCGCGCCAGAAATCCTCCTTCAACCGGTTGCGTCCCTTCGAGTTCCGCGAGCCGGCCGACGTGCTCGATCCCGACGCGATGTACACCGTCTACGAGATCGCTCGCCTCTTGCAGGGTCTGGAGCCCGACACCGAACTCGACATCGAGACGGAGGGTATCCTGCTCGACTGGGCGATCCCGTGGCTGGTCACGAACGCCGACGAACTCTGCTTCGGTGATCCCGAAAGCGACGACGAACCGGGCCACTACGGGCTTCTCGATACGGAGTAGATAGCGGCGAGACAAGTGGAGCTTATCGCCCGTACGATTCGGCGACCGCGCTGAGTGCGTCGTGGGCTTCGGTCGTGTGCGGTGCGGTCAGCGGCGAGACGCTCACGCGGCCCTCGAAGACCGCCCGACGATCGGTGCCCTCCGGGTCGGGGATCGCCCCGTCGGCCATCCGCTGCCAGATGCGATCCCGGAGTGTGAGGTCGCCGTCGTCGCCGACGGCGGTCAGCTGGTAGACGTCCGACGGGTAGGTGATCTCCATGCCGGCGTGCTCGCCGTCGGTGGCCGCCGGGATCGGTGCGTTGACGTTCAGATAGTCGGCGCGCTCGAAGATCTCGTCGCCGAGCGCGTTCGTCACGAGATGTCTCGTCGCCCGGATGGCCTCCTCGTACTCGCCTTCACGAGCAACGTACTCGCGGAAGTCGATGTCGCCCCCGGGGACGTACAGCGAGACGGCGATCGCCGGGACGTCGAAGAAGCTCGCTTCGACGGCGGCACTGATCGTCCCCGAGCGCCCGAGCGTGTACTCGCCGAGATTTGCGCCCTGATTGCAGCCCGAGACCACGAGATCCACGTCGGGACAGAGCGAGCCGAGGCCTGCCACCACGCAGTCGGCGGGCGTTCCTCCAACGGCATAGCCGAGGTCGTGCTCCTCGACGATGACCCGATCGGAGAGCGTGCGCCCGACGGCGCTCTGGTCCTCGGCGGGCGCGACGACCGTCACCTCGCCGTGAGCGGCGAGCGCATCGGCGAGCACGGCGATCCCCGTGCTCTCGATGCCGTCGTCGTTCGTCAGCAGGATCTGCATGGTCGATCTGTGATGGCCCCTCGCAAAAGCGCACCGTTGAGTGTTTCCTGTCGGCTGCACCCTCGCCTGGCTCTCGATAACTGTCCGAAGCACGATCGCGTGTCGGAACTATCATGTAGACGGCCGATGAGTACGAATCATCCCGCCATCGGGCCGTATATGACGACACTGTATATCTGCATCGACGAAAGCAGGAACCACACACGCGACCGCTGCTACTCCGTCGCCGGTTGCTGGTGTGTTTCGTCTCGCACCGATCCGACAAACGTCTTGACACCGACGAAGGATCGACTGCTTCAGTTGATCGAAACACACCCGCACACCGCGGCGCAACCGTCCGAACTGAAGGGCGCAGCGATTCACCCGGACACGCTCAACGACGTCATCTCTTTTCTCAAGGAATCGATGTACGACGACGGGACGATCGAACAGTCGCGACAGCCGTGGTCGATGCATGTTCCGCTCGGGTTCACCATCCACGCGCTCAACGCCCGACTTGCGACCGATTCGATCGAAGGGCTTGTCGGTCCGCTCGATGCCGCTGAAACGGTCCAAACGATCGCACTCTCGACGGTACTCAGCCCGTTGTTCGACAGTACGCATCTCGATTTGGGTTCTTACGATGAAATCAGCGTGGTGCTGGATGCGGAAACGTGGACGAACCCTGCTCAGCGAGTACGGGAGAACATCGATGAGCAAGCACTCGACATCGAGCGGATCACGTTCGAGACACGCGATAGCAAATCGACACCCGGGATTCAACTCGCCGATATCGCAGCATACTCGTGGCGACGCAACCACACTCGGGGTGATTGCGAAACGGCGGCCGGGCTTCTCCACGATCTTCGTTTCGCAAGATGAGAACCGCACGCAGCCACGAAGGCCTCATACCCCTTCAGTGAGGGATCATTGCCCTTCGCGCCGCTTACATGCATGTATGGGAGCGAACTATAAATCGGTTGTCCTTCGACCGTTCGGATCGAACTGTTCGATCACTTCACAGATTACGAGAGCAACCACTCGGCGGCCCACTATATCGCACGCGAACCTTCCCCCTTCGCAAAAGCGCACCGTTAAGGGTCATCGCTTCGCTGTGCGAGAACGAACGGATGAGTGAGGGATCCGACGCGCCGCGACGGGGCTGGTCGAGCAAGCGCCGCGAGACCGTCTATCGCGAGCTTCGGGACGTCCTCGACAGCCAGCAGTCCGTGATGGACGACATCGACGACAAGGCGCTGCGCACGGTGCGCATCACGGCGCTGCTGCTCGGCGTCGTCGTTCCCGCCGCCGGTCTCGCGGCCGTCACTTTCCAACCGCTTCTCGCCGCCGTCGGTGTGCTCGCGCTCGTTCTCTCGGCCATCGTCGGCGTGCTCACCTACGGCGAATCCGACCTCGTGGTCGGCCCGAGCGGCGCGTATGCCGTCTCGCTGGCGACGGGCGACGATGCCGACTGGGAGCTCGACTTCTTCGTCGAACTCGCCTCGTGGACCGAGAGCAACGCCGCCGACATCGCCGACAACGGCCGCCTGCTCTTCTACACGCAAGCGCTGTTCGTCGTCGGGATCGTCGCGCTCACCGCGAGCGTGGCTTTTTACCCGGTCGTGACCTATCTCGGAACATGAGTGGGAGTGACGACGGACAGCCGGATGAAACCGGTCAGCGGAGCCACAAGGGGCCGGCGCTGCTCTCGAAACTCCTCGGGCGCGACGGACACGAGCGACAGCAGGAACAGCGCGCCCGGCTGCGGGCAGCGATCGACGGATCGAGGGAGTAGTTCAGACGGGGATCCGGTCGACGATCGTCTCGTCGTCGACGACGAGATTGTACGATCCCTCGTCGTCGTTCCAGAGCACGAGCACGTTCTCGAACTCCAGGAGCGCGCCGTAGTCCGCGTCCGAGAGTGCCCGGTTGAGTGTCGTTTCGCGGGTCAGCACGGCGTAGTGATCGACCGCCTCGCTGCCGTCGCTGATCTTGAACAGGGGGTTCCCATCGGACAGCGAGTGGCTGAGTTTCGCAGCGATACAGTCCACCCGACTGGAGACGTGGCGCTCGCTGTCGGCCATCTTCGCCACGCGATTCGGATCGGGCGTGAACTCGATGCGGCGCGCTCCGTCCCGGCGAAGGATCGAATACGAGTACTGGACGTCGACGTTGACGAACGCCGCGCCCTCGTCGGCAGTTTCGGCGAGGCGGCGCTGGAACGGTGGCACGTCGAGGTCGCCCTTCACATCGAACGACCAGCCCCTGTCGGTCGGTGCGTGACCGGGCCAGAGGCGGACGGTCGGTGCGTACGCCGTCGCCGGACTACCGTCGGACTCACTTCGCTCGACCGACGAGGATCGCGCGCTGGAGGCGCGCTCACTACCGGAAGACTCGCTCCACTCGTCTTCCGTCGTTCGCAAGCCACCGGCTCGCTCACCGCCGTCGGCGAGCGCGCGTTCGATCCCCCGGAGACCGATCGACGTCTCGCGGTCGGCGGGCGCGATGGCGACGAGCGAGCCGTCGGGCGCGAGCGCGTCCACGTATTGTCGTGCGACCGTGGTCGGATCGTCGATCTCGCTCAACACGTTCGCCATCAGTATCAGGTCGTACTCACCGTCGGGATCGAACCCCTCGGCGCTCGTGCGGTGGACGGTCGGATGGAAGTTCTTGTCCGTGTCGTCGAGCAGCGCGTCCAGGATGTCCGCGGCGGCGCTCGGTTCGACCGCGTGATACTCGCAGAGCGCATCGTCGGGGAGGAAGTCGGCGAGGCCGAGCGCCGGCCCGCCGACACCAGCGCCAACGTCGAGCACGCGGAGCCCCTTCGGAAGCAGTCCGTCACGCGCGAGATCCGCGAGGACGTACTGGACGGTCGCGTAGTAGTCCGGCAGATGGTAGATGGCGTAGGCGAGCGCCGTCCCGCGGTCGTAGTTCACCGATTCACCGGCGAAGTACGACTCCTTGAACGTCCGAATCCGCTCGCGGAGGCGCTCGCCCGACTCGCCCGTCGGCCAGCCGGCCCCGTACTCGTCGACGAGCAGGTCTTCGAGCGCTCTGACATGGGGTTCGGGCAGCGCCGCGACGCCCGAAAAATCGGTCGTGATCGGTTCCGCGGCAACGGGGACGAACGTGCCGTCGTCGCGTTCGATGAGGTCGAGCTCGGCAGCCGACTCGCGGAGCACCTCGCGGACGACGGCGGGGTGGGGCTGGCCGGTGACGTACTCGTCGATCTCTTCGGGGTCGATCGGGCGCACCTCCCGGAGGTAGTTCGCGTTCGCACGGATCGCCGCGCGCTGGTCGTCGTTCATCGCTGCTCGCGCGCCTCGCGGTACAGCTCCTCGACACCCGTCCCGTCGACCGTGGCGATGCGCTCCGCGGCCTCGGCGACCGCTTCCGCGCCGTCGAATCGCTCCTGGATCTCGGCGTAGACCCGCGGCGATCCGGACAACACCTGGCTTGCGAGGCCGTCGAGCGGGCCGGAGATGGGGGTATGAAACTCCTCGCGGACGTCCTCGGCGGCGAGCGCGTAGGCGAGCACGGCCGCGTGCGCGCCGGCTTGAACCGTCTCCATTGCTTGATCGTGCTCGTCGGGCGTCGTCTCGAAGGGTTCGTTTTCGGCGGCCAGCGCCGCGCGAACCCCGTCGGTCGCCGGGCCGGTCGCGTCGGCGACCGTCGCGATCCGGCCGGGGGCGTTTTCGGGCGCGAATAGAGGGTGGAGGCTCAGTCGTTCGCGATCGGGTGCGTGCGTTCGCATCGCCTTGATCGGTTCAGCCATGCTCCCGGTGACGTCGATCACGGCGCGCTCGGCCGTCGGCGCGTGCTCGGCGATGGCCGCCTCGACCGCCGGCATTGGCACGGCGAAACAGACGGTGTCGAACCGTTCGTCGGTGTCGAGCGCCACCGACCGCGCATCGAGGCGGTCGGCGACCGCGGTGGCTCTCTCGGGATCGGTGTCCGTGAGGGTGACTGTGGTCGTATCGGCGAGCGTGCGGGCGAACCACTCGCCCATCGTGCCCGCGCCGACGACGAGAAGGGTCATTGTGCGTCGTTGCGAGCGGCTGGCAAAAGCCCCTTCGAGTCACTCGATCCGCTCGCGAAGCGTCGCTTCAAGTTCACTCGGATCATCGAGATCCGCGGTCGAGCAGCGAATCGGGAGTGGCCACGGCAATCCCCGGCGGATGGTGAGCGCGCGCTCCGAGCGCGAAACTGAGCGGAGCTGGTCACGAGGGACGAACAGCCCGCTCACAGAGCCCGAAACCCGAATTACGAGGCCATTCCCGTAGAGCGTGTATCGTCGATATCGTCCGATTACTGCTGCGCGCCCGAGCAAGACGCCCGCCAGCGGTCCAATAAAGCTCGCTTCCGCATCTAATTCGAGAACGATCAGCACTCCGCCAACGAAGAACACCGCTGCACCGACGAGCGACAATCCTCGAACGACTCGCTTGTATCGAGTATCGGGTGCAGCAGTCCACTCGGCGAGCACGCGTTCGTGATCGTGCAGATATGCTTCATAGCGGCGCATCGTCGTGATGTACACGAGGAACGCGGCTATCAGGGGAGCCAGAATGACGAGCAATAGCCTGTTCCCAGTCTCACTGGGGACGATTCCGAACGATACCAGGATTCCGACAACGGCCGTGATGACGGACATGCCGAGCGCAAGCGTGGTGTGGATTCGGTGATCAACGATCCACGACACGAGATTCGTCCGTGTCGTTGCGATGCCGGCAACGACGAGCAGTGTGATGATGCCGGTGACGAGCGGGGTGGGGGCGAGAAAACGAACTCCGGTCGCTGTGACGGTTCCAACGAAAACGACAGCACCCGCGAAGAGACCGATCGCCAGGGCCAACGAATCGAACGACGGGCGGCGCATGTATTTCCCGACAGCCGTGTCGCTGAAAAACGTTGTCGGGAGCTACTCGACGCGGAGGCGTTTCGGGTAGTCGGTGAGGTTCTCGTAGCCGTCCTCGGTGACGAGCACGAAGTCCTCGACGCGCACGCCCCCGACCTCCGGGTCGTAGAGCCCGGGCTCGATCGTGATGACGTTGCCCGCTTCGAGCTCGCCACCCTCGAAGCTCAGGCTCGGCAGCTCGTGGACCGCGAGTCCGACGCCGTGACCGGTTCCGTGGATGAAGCCCGTCTCGGTTTCCGGGTCGTCGCGCAGCGTCGGCTCGCCGGCGTCCTCGTAGACGTCACAGACCGCGTCGTGGACCTCCTCGCCGGTCGCGCCGGGTTCGACGACGTCGAGCGCCGCGTCAAGCGCCTCGTTCGAGAGGTCGTACCACTCCTCGGCGCGCTCGCTCGGCTCACCCTTCACGAACGTCCTGGTCATGTCGGCGTGATAGCCCGTGTCGGTGCTCTTCGGGAAGATGTCGACGATGATCGGCTCGCCGGCGGCGAGGGGACCGCTGCCGTCGTTGTGCGGGTCGGCGGCGTCGGCACCACCGGCGACGATCGTCTCGCCGGAGCTGTAGCCGTGCTGGAGCAGCGTCGTCTCGACGGCCGTCTTGACGCGCTCGGAGGTGAGCGGTTCGCCGTCGGCGACGAGCTGGCCGTCCTCGACGTCGGCTCCCTGGATGGCGTTCTCGGCAGCGACCATCGCGCGCTCGTTGACTTGCTGGGCGTCTCTGACCTTCTCGATCTCCTCGTCGGTCTTGACGGCGCGGATGCCGACGAGGATCCCGTCGTCCTCGGCGGTCACGTCGATGCCCTGCTCGCGGAGCCCGTCGGCGGTTCCGACCGGGAAGCGCTCCGGGACGAGCAGCGAGTCGATGTCGTGATCGTCGAGAAAGCGTCCGAGCAGTTCGGTGTTCGCCTCGCGCCCGCCGGCGTCGTCGGCGTAATCGGCGTGCCGGGAGACGGTCGCGGCGCGGCTCTCGGTTTTCGCGCGGCCGTATTCGAGCGCCGATACCAGCAGGTGGGTGTCGCCGTCGTAGAGTGTCACGAAGGGATCGGGTGCGACGAATCCCGAGAGGTAGCGCTGGTCGGGGTCGTCGCCGTCGGCATCGAGCAGGTAGCCGTCGGCGTCGTAGTCGGCGAGTTCCGCATCGAGCGCGGAGAGATCCGGATCCATAACGGAAATTCGAGTGTGGCCGACAAAACGATGGCGTCTCACGGGCGGGAGCGTTATGAAGCCGCCACCGCAGCCTTCCGTATGGATTTCCTGCCGATCGGCGACTACGGTGTCGTCGGCAACCTCGAAACTTGCGCGCTGGTCGGGCGCGACGGAACGGTCGACTGGTGGTGTCTCCCACATATTGAATCGTCGAGCGTCTTCGCTGGCGTTCTCGATCCCGAGATCGGCGGGCAGTTCGCGATCCAGCCCACCGGCGAGTTCGAGAGCGAACAGGAGTACGTCGAGCGGACGAACGTGCTCGAAACCTCCTTCGCGACCGAATCCGGCACGGCGACCCTCACTGACTTCATGCCGATCGTCGGCGAGCAGCAGACACTCGATATCGCCGAACATGCCCTCTATCGACGCGTCGAGTGTGGGGAGGGTTCGGTCGAACTCGACGTCGAGTTCGCCCCGCGCTTCGACTACGCACGCGCCGAAACGACCGTCGAGGCGGTCGACGGCGGCGTGCTCGCGACCGGCAACGACGAAGAACTGTTCTGTCAGAGCTCGGTCGCGCTCGATACCGATGGTTCGACGGCGACGGGCACCGTCACGCTCGACGAGGGCGACACCGTCTGGTTCGTCTGTCAGTACGGCGAGCGCGGACGACTCGACGATGATGAAGCGGCGGCAATGTTGGAGGCGACGACCCAGTTCTGGAAGGGCTGGGTTCACCACTGTACGGACTCGGAGCGCTGTCTGTTCTACGGGCCGTGGCACGAGCTCGTCATCCGCTCGGAGCTCGTGCTCAAACTGCTGATGCGTCGCGAGACCAGCGCCATCGCCGCCGCGCCGACGACCTCGCTGCCGGAGACGATCGGTGGCGAGCGCAACTGGGACTACCGGTTCAACTGGATCCGTGATGCGGCGTTCACCGTGCAAGCGCTCCACGAACTCGGCCACGCCGGGGAGGTCGAGGATTTCTTCGAGGAGTGTCTCGCCCGGATCGCCGAGGGCGAATCTGGACGGGTTGAACAGCCCTTCTATGGTGTCGACGGTGAGGACCTCCCCGACGAGGAGGAGCTCGATCATCTCGAAGGCTATCGAGGGTCATCGCCGGTGCGCATCGGCAACGCGGCGGGCGACCAGCGCCAGCTCGACGTCTACGGCGAACTCGTCTTGGCGATCCACGAGACGACGCAGTACGGCGAGACTCTCACTGAGGAGAACTGGGACGTGCTCCGGGACGTCATCGAGCACGTCTGCGAGGTCTGGGACGAACCGGGCTACGGGATCTGGGAGGACCGCGTCGACCCCAAGCAGTTCGTCTACTCGAAGGTGATGTGCTGGGCGGCCATCGATCGGGCGCTGACGATGGCCGAGGCGACCGACTACGAGGCCCCGACCGACGAGTGGGAGGCTGTCCGTGCCGAGATCGAAGAGCGCGTGCTCGACGAGGGCTACGATGAGGAGATGGGGAGTTTCACCCGCTCGTTCGAAACCGACAACGTCGATGCATCGCTGCTCCGTCTCCCTGTCGTCGGCTTTCTCGAACCGGACGACGACCGGATTCTCGGGACGATCGAGGCGGTCCAGGACCATCTCGCGACCGACGAGGGACTCGTCTATCGCTACGACACCGACGACGGGCTCGACGGCGAGGAGAACCCGTTCGTGCTCTGCTCGTTCTGGCTGGTCGACGCGCTCGCGCTGGCCGGCCGCCGCGAGGAGGCCCGCGACCTCTACGAGGACGTGCTCGAACACGCGACTTCGCTCGGCCTGTTCGCCGAGCAGGTCGACGGAGAGACCGGCGAACAGCGGGGTAATTTCCCGCAGGCGTTCAGCCATCTCGGGCTCATCAACAGCGCCATCTACGTCAGCGAAGGTGCCGACCCCCGAACGCCGACCCCCATCGGTGTCGACGCGCCTGACGGGATCAGTTGAGGCGGGCGCGTGAACCACGATGGTCGGTGCGTCGCTGGTGGTTGCTGTGGTGCGCGTTCGCGCTCGTGTGCGAGCCGAGCGGGACCGAAGGTCCCGCTGGCCGTGCGAACGGGCGGCTTCGCCGCCCGTGAGCAGACGACAGCGAGCACCGAGCGCGAATATTGTGCGAGGGATGAGCGAGCGACCGGAAGGAGTGAGCGAATCGGTTGGGGAGGGATGTGGGCTGTTGCGATGCAGTATGGGGAATGACTATCCGCGCGAGTGGAATGAGCGCGGTTCACTGCGAACGAGGCCGTAGGCCGAGTGAGCAGGTCTTTTTAGTCCAGGTTTTGGTCGGGGGTTGAGCGCGAGCGAACGGAGTGAGCGAGCGCGATTCCCCCGACCAAAAAAGTGGGATTCTACCACCAGTAATCCCCGATCAACTGCATCAGGAGCGCCTGTCCGAACACCGCTGCGGCGAGTAGTGCCCGTCGTGCTCGCGAGGCGTTCGTCGCGCGGAGTGCGGCGGCGACCGGTAGCAGGAGGAACGGATAGAGAAAGAGCACGCCGCGGGCGGTTTCGCCGGTATGGTAGACGCCGCCGGCGAACAGGCCCAGGATCGAGACGACGGCAGCGCCGAAGAGCACGAGCGGTTCGCGATCGTACGTGCTGAGGCCGCGTGCGCCCCGCCAGAGGACGCGCGTACCGGCGATCGCGAGCAGTCCCAAGTAGGGTGTGAAAAACAGCGCGATCTCGGCGACGTCCTCGATGCGCGTGTAGAGATAGCGCAGCGGTTCGGCGAACAGGAGGAAGCCACCGGGGTTCTGCTGCTGGGAGGCGGCGGCGAACGAATCGAGGTAGTTGAAGTCGAAGACGACCGCGAGCAGGGTGTAGGTACCGAGCAATCCGATGAGCACGACCACGAACGGGCGGCGTTTCGCGGGGCGGATGGCCGCGAACGCGGCGAGCACGGGAAGGACGAAGACGAAGACGAACGTCTGTGTCGAGGCGACGAAGACACAGGCGAGCGTACCGAGCGCCGCGAGGAGCCGTGACTCGCGCGTGAAGCAGTAGATCGCTCCGAGCATCGCGACCGTGATGACGATGTCGAGCGTCGTCAGCGCGTAGATCTGGGCGGCCGGCAGCAGGACGAACAGGAAGGTCGTGAACTGTGCGACGTCGCGCGGATAGTACGTTTCAAGCAGTCGAAAGAGGAGCAGCGCCGCGAGCGCGAGCGAGAGCGTGCCGACGGCGAGCGAGACCGCAAGCGACGACGGGAGCAGCACCTCGAAGAGATAGAAGGTGAACACCGCCCCTGGCGGGTGCGTGCGCGCGTGTAACGGCAGGCTCAGCTGTTGCTGTTCGAACGTTTCGAGGAATCGGACGGGATCCACGACGGTGACGGCAGCCTCGTAGTAGCCGCCGGGGTCGGCGATACCGATGGCCGCCCGTTCGTAGCTCCCCGGTGCCGAGAGCGGCCTGAGCAGTCCCGGTCCAACGCCGTGGGTGAGCGTCGTCAGCACGAGAAGAGCGATGCCGGCAACGATGACCGGCACGACGGAGTTTCGGTCGGTACGGAGCAGGTAGACGGTTGCGACGAGGAAGACCGCGATCGCCACAACGGCGAGGATCGGCGCGTCCGGCAGGGGGATCCGCTCGATGCGGAGGGTGAACTTGCTGAACGGCCAGAACTTCGGAATGCGCGTGTTCGCGCCGAGCAGCTGGCGATCGACGAACTTGATGAGGACGTTGCAGAAGACGACCGTGGTGAGCGTCACCCAGCCGATCGCGAGAACGCGTCGGAGCGAAAAGAGGCCGGCGGAGTGACGTGTGGAGTCGGTGCCGCCGGTCATGCACGTCCATCCAGCCGACGGCGCTTAGGTGCTTTCGTCCGCGCCGAATGGGTGGTGAGTCAGGCCTCGGTACCGGGACCTTCGGTTTCGGTGTCGTACTCCCAGTAGCCGTTTTCGCGCATCGTTTCGCCGACCCGCTGATGCATCGTCTGGATGTCCTCGATCTCGTCGCTATCGACGTTGTCGAAGATCTCCGACAGGCTGACGACCCGCTCGTGGCTGAGCCGGATCGGGTCGTCGCCGTGTTCGTCGACGAACGCCGAGACGTCGAGCGGGAAATCCTCGTGCTCGTCGACTTTCTTCGCGATGACTGCCTGTCCGTACTTGCGCATCCCTTCGCTCCCTTCCTCGCCGTCGGGGTCGTGGGGCCAGTCGGCCATGATTCAAAACTGGTCGGTCGCCGCAAAAGCGTTGCTGCTCGCTATTGTGTTGGTAATCCACTCGTCACGAGAAACGCGGTGGGGATGGGATTCGAACCCATGAGGCCATAGGCCACCTGTTTTCAAGACAGGCGCAATCGTCCACTCTGCCACCCCACCGCAGCCACGACTACCTCCGCGGGCATCTAAGGGCTGTCGGTGTCCGCTTTCCGCAACGAGAGATCGCCGTCTTCCTCAACAAGCGTCGCGTCCAGATCATCGAGACATGCGGCGGTATGCTGGGGCACGTCACGTCCGGCCCGATCGCGCGCACGGACGAGTGCGAGCGCACCCGTGAGGTCCGTGCCCGTCTCGATCACGGAGGTCATCGGTCCGTAGTCGACATCGAGCCCAGCATCGTTCGCGCGCGCGGTGAGCGTCTCAACCGCCGGCGGCGTGTAGGCTTCCTCGAAGTCGATCGGCGCGGAGAAGCCGGCGGCGTAGACTCGGCCTTCAGAGGCGGGCCCGAGCACGACGTCGCTCCGACGGAGTTTCATCATTAGTCCATCGATATCGCCGCGCGTGAGGAACGGGGCGGTCGGTTCGACGGCCATCGCCGAGCTCTCCTCCTCGCTTTCGAGCAGATGCGTGATCGTGTTGCCGACGCGACCGGCGAACGTCGATCCGGCCTGCGTCTCGTAGCGCACGCCATCCGGGTTTTCGAGCGCGGCATCGGCGAGCGCGCGCAGTTCCGTCTCGGGATCGCCTGACTCGTTGGGGCGGTAGTTGACGAGCAGGTCGCTCGCGCTCGTCTCGACGGCGCGGAACACGTCGGCGCACATCGCCGCGTAGAGGTCGGCAATCTCGCTCTCGGTGAGCGGCGTCGACGCCGCGAGATCGGCCAGCACGCCCTCGCTCGGCGCGTCACAGAGGACGGCGACTGTAGTCATGGACGCACTCCGCGCGCGGCGCTCTTGAACGCCGTGGCTCGCCCGTCAGATCGCGGGATTTATTCACGCCGGCGCTGTCACTCGTTCCCATAGATGGTTCCCGATATCGATCGTATCGACGGCCACGAACGCGACGAACGATCACGGAGCGCCTGAGATGTGGCTCTCACGGCTGCTCGCCGGGCTCGTCACACTGCTCGTCGCCATCGCTGCCATCGGTAGCCTCGCCGTCCTCGTGCTGAACGCGCTCGCACCGACGACGATCGCCGTGCTCGCGCTGGTGATCGTTGCTCTCGTCGCGATGAGCGCCGTCGGCGCGCGCTCGCGGCGATGGCTGTCGAACCCCTACTGGTAACGATCAGTCCTCGGTCGATTCGGCGCTCGTCGGCGCGTCGGGGTCGTTTTCCGGGCTCGATGGATGATAGTCGGTGTCGTACTCGCCCACGTCGCCGTCCAGACGGTCGGGGTTGACGCGCCCGCCGAGCAGCATGAAGTCGGCCATCGTGAGCGCGGCCATCGCCTCGACGACGGGGACGCCACGCGGCGGGAGCACGGGGTCGTGACGGCCGATGACCTGGGCTTCCTTCTCCTCGCCCGTCTCCCAGTCGATGGTGGTCTGTTTCTGCGGGATCGAGGTCGGCGCGTGCAGCGTCACTTCGCCGCGGATCGGCTGACCGGTGGTGATCCCACCCTGGAGCCCGCCGTGGTCGTTGCCGACGGGGATCGGGTCGCCATCGTCGTCGAACTCCCAGTCCTCGTTGCGCTCGCTACCGCGATAGCGCCGGGCCTCTCGTCCGAGCCCGAACTCGAAACCCGTCGCGGCGGGCACGCTCAGCATTGCCTGCCCGAGTCGTGCCGGCACCGAGTCGAATCGTGGCGCACCGAGCCCGCGGGGCGCACCCTGAATCTCGAACTCGATGGCCCCACCGATCGAGTCGCCCTCCTCCTGATATTCGTCGATGCGCTCGCGCATTCGCTCCGCGGTTTCGGGGTGCGCACACCGGACTTCGTTCTCCTCGGCGTGTTCTCCTATCTCCTCGAAGCTCACGTCGGGAGCCTCGATCTCGCCGATCTGGTTGACGTGCGCCCGGATCTCGACGCCCTCGTTTGCGAGAATTTGCTTGGCGATCGCGCCCGCCGCGACCCAGTTGGCCGTCTCGCGGGCCGACGAGCGCCCGCCGCCGCCCCAGTTCCTGGTGCCGAACTTCGCCGAATAGGTGAAATCGCCGTGTGAGGGTCGCGGCGCGGTAATGAACGGCTCGTACTTGCCCGAGCGGGCGTCCTTGTTCTGGATGACCATCCCGATCGGCGTTCCGGTGGTGTAGCCGTCCTGTGTACCACTCTTGATCGAGACGGCGTCGGGCTCGCCGCGGCTGGTCGTGATCTGTGACTGGCCGGGTTTGCGCCGGTCGAGCTCGCGCTGGACGTCCGCCTCGTCGAGTTCCAGCCCCGCGGGACAGCCCGAGACCGTGACACCCATCGCTTCGCCGTGGCTCTCGCCGAAGGTCGTGACCCGGAAGAGCCGACCGAACTCGTTGCCGTTCATGGCTTCGCGTTGGCGCGCAGGGATTTGAACCCACTTTTTTCTGCGTCGGGTGCGCGCTCCGCGCGCACCACTCCTTGAAAAACCTGGACTAAAAACTCCTGCTCACTCGCGGTGCTCGTTCGCAGTGAACCGCGCTCGTTTCACTCGCGCGGATGCTAACATCTCCCGAAAACCGCCCGCCTCCGCCGAAGCCCTCGCATCCCTTCGGGATGCTCGCCCTTCATCCACCAGGACCGCCCGCCCCGCCCCACCCCGCTCCGCACCGCACCACTCCGCCTACAAACGCTCCGCACAAACACCGTCGTCTCAGTCGAGAGTCACGTCGGCACCAGCATCGGCGAGCGTGGCGAAGAAATCCGGAAAGGAAACGTCGACGTGTTCCGCGCCGACGACGGTGGTCGCCCCATCGGCGACCAGCCCGGCAATCGCGAGCGCCATTACGATCCGATGGTCGCCCCGGCCGTCGACGCGCGCGCCCTGGAGGGCCGAGTCCTCGCCGTGGATCGTGAGCGAGTCCTCCCGCTCGGTGACGCTCGCACCCATCGCTTCGAGTTCGTCGGCCATCGCGCTCACGCGATCGGTCTCCTTGTACCGGACGTGTTCGGCGGTCACGAGCCGCGTTTCGCCGTCGGCCGCGGCCCCGAGAACCGCGAGCGTCGGCAGGAGATCGGGCGTGTCGCCGACGTCGATCTCGACGCCCGACAGCGGCGAGCGCACGATCGAGATCGTCCCGGCGTCACGCTCCCACGCGATCTCCGCGCCCATCCGGTCGAGGATTTCGACGATGGCACTGTCGCCCTGCGCGCTCGGCCGCGCACCCTCCACGGTAAGTTCATCGTCGGCGGCGAGTGCGCCGGCGGCGAGCAGATACGAGATCGACGAGAAATCGCCCGGCACGCGATATTCGCCGCCCGCGTCGTAGGCCTGCCCGCCCGCGACCGCGAACCCCTTTCCTCCGTTCTCGGTCTCGACGCCGAAGTCGGCGAGCAGCTCGCGAGTGATTTCGACGTACGGCGCGGATTTCAGTTCGGTTTCGAGTCCGATCTCGATGCCTGACTCGGAGCGCGCACCGGCCATCAGGAGCGCGGTCACGAACTGCGAGGAGACGTCGCCAGGCATCGAAACCCGCCCGCCGTCCACCGGCCCGCCGACGACGAGCGGGGCCTGCCCGTTCGCACGCGTGCTCTCGGCGCGCCCATCCAGATCATCGATCGCAGCGAGCAGCGGCCCGTGCGGGCGCGAGCGCAACGATCCGTCGCCGGTGAGCACGGTCAATCCCTCAGCGAGCGCCGCCGTCGCCGTGACGAGACGCATCGTCGTCCCGCTGTTGGCACAATCCACGACATCGGCCGGCGTCTCGGGGTGACCGAACCCCTCCACCGTGATGCGCTCACTATCGTCCGCGATTCCCTCGACACGCCCACCGAACGCCTCGACGGCCCGCGCCGTCGCGCGCGTATCGGCAGAGACGAGCGGCCGCTCGATCCGCGTGGTACCGTCGCCGTAGCCCGCCGCCAGGATCGCCCGGTGGGTGTAGCTCTTCGACGGCGGTGCTCGGACCGTGCCGCTCACGCGCGAACTCCCGATGTCGGCGTTCATACCCGCTCCTCGGACGGCGGGGCTATCAGACTGCCGGACCTCCACTTTTTTACTCGTCGGGTGCGCGCTCCGCGCGCACCACTCTCTGCTCGCGGGCGTGCGAGGCGGCTTCGCCGCCTCGAACTCGCGGCGCGTAGCGCCGCGCATGGCCCGCTCGCACGGTATGAGGGACCGGAGGTCCCTCACTACTCGCAAAACCTGGACTAAAAAGGACCGCTCGCTCCCGACGGTCGCTCACGGTGAACCGCGCTCACATTCGTTCGCGCGGACGGTTCATTCACAGCACCGCACCAACGCCGCCCACATACCTCCCCAGCCGATTCGCTCTGCTCACTTCGTTCGCGTCGCTCATCCCTCGCACAATGTTCGCGCTCGGTGCTCACTTCGTTTCGCACACGAGCGCGAGCGCGCGCCACAGCAACCAGTGTGTCTCCAATTTTCGATTCCGGTCCTGACCGACTGTCAGGCTTCGGCGCTCGACCCGGTGAAGAGCTTGTGTGCGCTGAACACGACGAAGCCGAGGATGGCGGCGTACCAGAGTGTGCCGACGCGAATGACCATCGTCGCGCCGACCGCGATCGGTTCGGCGATGCCGAACGTGAGGAGCACGCCGGTCATGCTCGCCTCGGCCGCACCCAGCCCGCCGGGCAGCATGCTCACCGCGCCGACGACCGAGCCGAGCGCGAAGACGAACAGACCGACCAGCAGGGAGGTCTCGACGCCGAACCCGCGGAGCGTGAGCCAGAGCGCGACGCCTTCGAGTCCCCACGCGACGATGCCGAGCAGCGTGGCCACCGAGAGCGGGCGGAGCCGAAAGAGCTTGTACGTGCTCTCGTAGAGCGTTTCGAGCCCTTCGGCGTAGTCGCCGATGACGGGCAGCGATCCGACCCACGAAAGCAGACGGAGACAGCCCGCCCGCCACTGGAGCAGCCCGATCCCGAGCGCGAAGACGACGGCGACCGCCACCAACACCGCGGGCGAGCGCCCGTAGGCGACGACGCCGAGCGCGGCCAGCAGCGACAGCGAGAGCAGATCGGTGATGCGCTCGGCCCCCACGACGGAGGTCGTCCGACTCGCGGGCACGCCCGCCTCGTCACGCAGCAGCCACGCCTTCCAGACCTCGCCCGCCTTCCCGGGCGTGACGACCATCATCAGTCCGCTGAAGAACACCGTGAGACTCGTCTTCAGGGGGACGTGAACGTCGAGCTCGCGCAGGTAGAACTCCCACTTGGCGAAACGAAAGCCGTAGCCGACGGTCGTCAGGAGAACGACTGCGCCGAACGCCCAGAGCTCGAACTCCGAGAAGGCCGCGATCACCTTCTCGGCGTCGGCGAGGACGAACAGCGCCGCGAACACCACCACGGTCAACACCGCCGTCACCCAGACGCCGTGGTCGCTCACGAGCTGGCGGATGCGACCCGTCGACTCGTCCTTGCTCGCTCCCTCCAGGGAGTCGCTCATCGCAGCCCTCCGATCGCCCGCCGGGCCTGCTGGATCTTCGTGGCGACGTGGCCCGAGAGATAGCGCCCGTGTCCGCACGGTGTCGTGGTTCCCTCGCGAATCGCCTCGCGGAGCGTGCCGTCGAACTCGGTCGCCGCGCGGCCGACCTCCATCGGAAAGTGCGCGTCGCTGCCGCCCGTGATCGCCAGCCCGTGATGGGCGGCGAACGCGCGCGCCTGCCGGTTGAACAGCGGGCGCACACACCGGGAGTTCGTCGCCTCGACGCCGTCGACCGCCGCCGCGATCGCCGGCAGCTCGCGGTCGTAGAACTGGCGCACCGTGTCGAACGGATGGGAGAGCACCGCGATCCCGCCCTGCTCGTGAACCTCGTCGATCACAGTGAGGGGGTCCGTCTTCGGCGGGGCTTCATCGACGTCGATACCGAGCAGGTGACCCTGCGTGGTCGTCACCTCGACGCCCGAGACGACGTCCAGCCTCTCGGGGGCGTGCTCGCGGACGCGATCGACGTTCGCGAGCGTGTCGTGATCGGTCACGACGATGCCGTCGAGTCCCGCGCCCGCGGCGGCCGCGGCGACCTTTCTGGGGGACGTGGCCGAACACGGCGAGGCGTCGGTGTGGACCTGGAGGTCGTAGCGCATCAGCCGAACACCCCGACGAGCCACGCGCGCGGGCGACCGTAGAGGACGACGACCGCGATCAGCCCCCAGAAGACGAAGTTGACGAGCAGCTGTCGATCGACGAGCAGCGCGCCGGGCGACGCGCCGCCTTTCGTCGTGTAGACGAGATGGTGGTAGCGGAAGACGCCGAAGAAGGCGAACGGGAGCGTGAGCATCATCGCGAGCTTCGCGCCCGTGAACGTATAGATCGAGTAGGACATCAGCAGCGTCGAGATGACGATCCCGAGCAGCTGATCGAGCGTCTCGGGCGTGTAGTCGGCGAGCGTCGCACGCGTCTCGCCGGGCACCTCGCTGGCGGCGAACTCGTGGCGGCGTTTGCCGAGCGCCAGCAGGAGTGCGGCGAGAAACGTACAGACGACGAGCCACGGGCTGAGCGCGACGCCGATGGCGACCACGCCCGCCACGGCTCGAAGGACGAACCCGATGGCGATGAGCAGTACGTCGACCAGCACGACGTCCTTGAGATACAGCGAGTACGCCGCGTTCTGGACCAGGTAGGCGACGATGATCGCGACGAACAGCGGGCCGAGCGTGTACGAGAGCGCAAAGCCCGCGACGAGCAGGGCGATCGCGAACGCGCCCGCCGTCTGGACGCCTACCTGTCCGCTCGCGATCGGACGATTGCGCTTCTCGGGATGTTTGCGGTCCTCCTCGACGTCGCTGATGTCGTTGAAGATGTAGGTCGCGCCGGCGACCGCACAGAACGCCGCCACGGCGATCGAGACCCGTCCCCACGCCATCGGGTCGAACAGCTGCTTCGAGAAGACGATGGCGATGAGTATCACGCCCTGTTTGTACCACTGCCACGGACGGATCTCGTAGGCGAGACCGGCGGCCGTGCGCACGAACCCGGCCTGCTGTGTCTGCGCCTCACCCATTGGCCCTCATCCACGGTCGCGAGACATAAACCTGACCGATCGATACGCACCGTTTCGGACCGTTTCAGGCGTGAGAATCCCACACGGGCGCTCGCATCGTATCGGTAGATAGTTGAAACGCCCCCCATTACGGCGGGCCTATGCAAGCGCACGCACACGACGACGATCGACTCGCCGAGCCCGGTTCGCTGCTCGTCACCGGCGGTACGGGGTTCCTCGGACTCCACACCTGCGAGTATTTCGCCGAGCGCGGCTGGGACGTGACCGCGTTCGACCTCAAACCGTTCAAACCCGAAGACGAGATCGAGGGCGTCGATTTCGTCGAGGGCGACGTGCGCGACGAGGAGACGGTACGCGACGCGATCGACGAAACCGGTGCCGACGCGATCGTCCACACCGCCGCCGCGCTCCCGCTGTGGGACGACCAGCGCATCCGCGAGACGACGATCGACGGCACCCGCAACGTGCTCTGGGCCGCCAAGGAAGCAGACGTCGAGCGCGTCGTCTACGTCTCCTCGACCGCCGTCTACGGCACTCACGACCACCATCCCATCACCGAGGAGTCGCCCCTGGATGGTGTGGGTCCCTACGGCGAGGCGAAGATCGAAGCCGAGAAGATCTGCCGTGACTTCCGCCGGATGGGTCTCTGCGTCCCCATCCTGCGCCCGAAGACGTTCATCGGACCCAAGCGCCTCGGCGTCTTTCAGGTGCTGTTCGACTGGATCGAATCGGGCGCGAACGTGCCGATGGTCGGCTGGGGCAACAACCAGTACCAGCTGATGCACGTCTACGATCTCGTGCGCGCGATGGAGTTCATGTTCGCGAAGGACGAGAGCGACGTGAACACCACGTTCAACGTCGGAGCCGAGGAGTTCGGTACGATGAAGGAGGACTTCCAGGCACCGATCGATTACGCAGGCACCGGCAAGCGCACCGTCGGAACGCCGACGCCGCTGACGGTGTTCGCCCTACGCGTGCTCGAAAAACTCAACCTCTCGCCGCTGTACCCCTGGGTCTACGAGACCGCCCACGAGGATTCCTATGTCTCCGTCGAGAAGCTCCAGTCGCTCGGCTGGGAGCCGAAATACTCGAACAAGGAGGCGCTCGTCGAGACCTACGAGTGGTATCTCGAGAACTACGACGATCCCGAAAGCGAGGGCACAGGATTGGACCACCGCGTCGCCTGGGATCAGGGTGCGCTCACGCTCGTCAAGGGCGTGTTCAAACACATCTGATCGGGTTAGTACTGATATTCGGGAGTTTCACATCACAGATACTCGATTTCTGAAATCGGTGTGTGAGATGCAGGGCGCGTATCTTGCAGGTTCCAGCTCATGGCTTATCCTGCCAGCCCTCCGGCCCCGACAGGGGCCGTGAGGCACCGCGATGCGGGAGCGAACGCCACGAGTAGCCAGAACCATTCGAGGAAGTACTAAGCGATTATAGCTCGGGAGAAAACTTATATCAAATCCCCTGATATTCTGCGATATGGACTTAGAGACACGGCGTGTCGTCAATGAGGAACTCTGGCGGAGTATCGTGTGGGCTGGAATCGGACTATTCGGTTGGGGAATTCTTGCTGGCGAGACTGCGCTCTTGGAGGCAAACGTACTGACTTTACTCAGTGTACCATTTCTCACGTGGACCGTTCTGACTACAACGATGATTGGAACCCGGATTGTAACAGGAACGGAGCTTCAGGTCCAGTCCAAAACTGGTCTGTCGCTGTTTGTGACGCTCGGAGTTCTTGCTGGAGGGGTCGCCTCCCTGTTTTTAGTTGCTGTTGTGGGCTATTCTGCATTGAGTATTAGCTCCCTCTACGTCGCAATATCAGCCATAACAGTGCTCTGGGTTTGGCACACGGTGTTCCCCAATTTCGAGCCAAGAACACTACCTAGCTCTCCTTTCATCAGCAGCCAGAGGCCGCTCCACAGCCGCCAGAATCGAATCATGAATCGCTACCCCTGCAAATAGCCACTCCTCTGTTTACAGGGTGCGAGATATAGCCTCTCTATCTTGCACGGCGCTTCTGTCAGAATCAGATTAGACCGAGTTGCTCAGGCAGAGCTCACAGCGCAAGTCGATCAGAGATTTCGTGCAGCAAGGACGATCAATCATCGTCGGCAGTGTACGCTCCACCGCGACGCTTGATTCGGGCGACTACCATCCGTTGCTCGGATTGACGAAAGGTTACGGCTAGGCGGAACTCACCGATACGTACTTTCTTGTGCGGACTGTTCTGGAGGGGTTCACCATAGTCCGGCGGATCTCGCCACGGTGAGTCGACGATTTCGTCGAGTTTGTTCAGTATCTGCTCTTGCTCTGTTGATCGCCGGTTCCGTCCGGCGATTCTACCGCTGAGTTCAGGGGAATTGGACGCCTTCTTGCGGTATGGAACGTTTGCGACAACGCGCGAAGAAATATCGAGAACTTGCCAAAGAACACGTGGAGGATCCAGACGCGCCTGCCGTCGCCGACGAAGACGGCGACGGCGAGCACGCTGAGTGGAACAAAATCGCGTTACTGCTTCTGCGCGAAGACATCGGAAAGCCGCTCCGTCATCTCGAAGATTATCTCAACGAGATGCCCGGGATTCTCGACGTGTTCGGGTTGGAGAAGTCGCCGGATCACACGTCGTTTTGCAACTGGGAGAAAGAGATCTCGATGCGAACACTGCGCAGCCTGCTCCGCAGAACGGCGGAGCAGGCTGGCTTCTCGGGAACTGGTGCGATCGATGCCAGCGGCTTCCAGCGTGGTCAGGCAAGCCATCATTACCGCAAGCGGGCGGATTACTCGTTTCAGGCGATGAAAACCACGGTTCTGGTTGACACGGAGTCGTTGGTGATCAGGGACGTCCATTTCACGACGAAGAAGGCCTACGACGGACATATCGGGTTGCAAGTCTTCCGGCGGAACGCCGGAGACCTGCGGGAACTCCTCGCGGATAAGATGTACTCGTGGAAAGAGCTTCGAGAGAAGTGCCGGAAAGAAGCCACGCGTCCGGTCATCAAGCACTGTGAGCAATCCCCGTTGCAGAAGGCTCACAACGCCCGGATCGACGATGACCTCTACAACCAGCGGTCAATGAGCGAAACCGTCTTTTCGATGCTGAAGGCAGATGATGGCGAGAATCTCCACACAAGGACGTGGCACGGGCAATTTCGAGAGCTGACTCGGAAGTGCATAATCCATAACCTCTCGCGGGCGGTCGGCTAACGCCGCCGCCCGCTCTTTCTCTGTCAGATGGTCTGAGAGGCATCACCAGCGATACGCCGATCCATCCGCCGGTCCTTATCAAATCTGTCAATTCTAACCCAACCGCAAATCTATGTTTCTGCATCGTGTGTCACGTTGAATCGTCGGTTAGAGCCGCTAAGAGTTGTATTCAGCTACCCCACCCCTTCGCTGTCTGTCGATCAACAGAGCATCTGCTCTTGTTCAGATGGAGAAAAGGACGAAAGATCGTTCTGTGCTTTCGATGTGAGCTCCCACGTCCAGTCGTTCTTACTCATCGCTGTCCGTTCCGAACTGTTCGCGGGCTTCGTCGGCGCTCATCGTCCGTCCCTCACGGATGTCCTCCTCTGCTTCGAGGAGAGCGACGAGCTCGTCGCGGTCGAACGTCGGGAATTCGGTTGCGTCTCGGAGGGTGTACCGGATGAACTCACTACGGCTGTTGAACCCGCGTCCCTGCCATGTGCCGTCTATTTCGTCGAGAAACGACTGTGTGACTTTGAAATTCACCGTGACGATCTCGTCATCTCCATCTGGTCCGGTAGTCGCTTCGGACATACGCTGGTATTACGCGCGTCTTACTAAATCAGTTCCGACGGTACACGCTGGGTTAGTGACCACCTGCTGCGTACACCCCTCTATGCAGTATTGGGTGTACTGTCAGAAGAGGGGAAGTCACCTACCTGTGATGAACTTGTCGGAGTGCGTCGGCAGTAGCGGTTCCAGATATCCGGATATATTTCTGAGCCGTCGCGAGATCACTCCAGCCCATGAGGGCCTGCAAGGGAACCGGGGCCACGCCTTTATACGCATGATAGCTGGCCGCCGTCGCCCGCAGGCAGTGTGGATAGATTCGTCCGGTGAGGTCGGCTTCCTCGGCAGCTTCCTGGACCCGCCGGTTGACAGTCGCCCGCGATCGTGGAAAGCCGTCGTAGCGGTTGGCAAATCGCTCGATGCACAGCTCGATGCGGAGCGACAAATCGAAGGGGATCAACCGGACCGAGGCGATGGTCTTCGGATGCCAGCGTGACGCGAGGGCATCCGGTACGGTAAGTTGTTCGTTGTGGGCTGCTTCCTGACGGGCCTGACGTCGACAGTAGCCACAGCTACACGATTCATGCCGTGGAATCCGGATGAGCTTGCGATCCCAGTCGATCCATGAAGTCCGGAAGTGAGCTATCTCTCCAGCGCGGAGGCCGAGTCGTCCACCGACCAAGCAGACGAATCGTGCTTCGAACCCTCGAGGGTCAGGGAGTGCGGTACACGCTTCCAGCAGGAGTGCGAACTCGCGGTCGTTCAGTACATCCTCGTGGGTGTGACGGGTGGTCAGCGCCTTCCGGTGCCGTTCCGCCCACCCGTTATTGGATTTTGGATGGTGAGCCATCTCGTACGCATGTGTGCCGATGAAGAATGCCTCTTCCTCTCGGAACGACAATAACAGCGAGCCTTCTTGCTGGATAGAGGGCGCGTATCTTGCATGCTCACGCTCATCCTTATCCCGCTAACTCTCTGGCCCCTTGCGGGAGCCGTGAGGGTGGTCGGTTAGCTCGTGTGGGTGAACTCTTTACTGAAAGACTCAGAAATCGACTGCGATCATTGATTCTGTTTGCTTCTGCAATAGTAAGGAAGGTGTGTGCCTGAATGCGGTGTTCCGAATTTTCGCCAGAATCGGATACTCCACCTGTGCCAGCCGGCCCTGTATCCGTGACTGACGCAGTATAGTTTCTGCTCGATCTTTGCGACGAGTTTCGTAGGCAGAAAGCGCGCGATGGGTGGCTCCGTGGGTACCTATTGACTCGGCGAGGACGACGGCATCTTCCATCGCCTGTGCGCTTCCCTGTGCGAGATTAGGAGTCATAGCATGAGCAGCATCTCCGAGAAGAGTAACACAGCTGTTGGTCCAGTGATCGAGTAACGGTAAATCCGTCAATGGCGTTTGGATGATGGTATCGTCGTCGGTAGCAGCGATGAGATTGGGAACGGGATCAGTGAAATTTCGATACTGTTCGGCGAGTTTAGCGGAGGTTGCTTCCGGCGCAATGTCTGGAGATTTCGCCACAACTGAGGCAAACCAGTACACCCGTTCGTCATCGACAGGAAAGTACCCGAAACGCACTCCACGACCCCAGAACTCTGCACCTATCTGAGTGATGTCGGTCAAGGGAGTTGCGTCGACGAGTCCTCGATAGACAACTTCACCAGCGTATCGTGATCGGCTGCTCGGGGAGATATTCTTCCGAATGATCGAGTTGACGCCATCAGCACCAATAACGAGGTCCGGCGTCTTTTCGCTTCCATCAGCGAACTGAATCGCGGGTTGCTTCGCGTCGACACCGACACATTCCATACCGAGTTGCAATCTGTCAGGGGACATTTGGTTTCTGAGTACGGACTGGAGGTCAGCTCGGTGGACAGCTACCATGATATGATCAAGGCCGTGTCGATCTACAGGAGTGCGAAAATCCATTGGCATGAGAAGCTGTCCTCCTTTGGTTCGCAATTCGATTCGATCCACGGCAACGCCACGCTCTTCAACAGCATCGGCGACATCGAGTTGATCGAGCGCTTGCATTCCATTGGGGGCAATTCCGATCCCGAATCCAACCGGCCGCAGTTCATCTGTAGCTTCGTACACTACCGGGTCGAATCACGGATCTGAAGGCCAATAGCTGTACTCAGTCCGCCGATGCCGCCACCAACGATTGCAATGTTAGGCATCTGTGTGTATGAGTATATGCTCTGGGAGGTTGATGCTCAGTTCGTTTCTTGACCGCCGATGTCCGTCGATCTCAACGCCGGTAACAGCGGAGATTGCCACCCTGTCAGTAATCAATTGCGTCATTGTGAGGTTGATTTTTCAATAACGCTGTCCTATCACTGCATGAGTTGAACGAGTGTCTTCCATCCTATGAATCGGGGGACACGCTCGCGGTAGGTCTCGTAGTCCTCGCCATACTGTTCCTCAAGCCACGGTTCCTCCGCGAATGGGAGTAAGAGGGTCCAAATTGCACTCCCAACGGCAAGAATCGCAAACCGAGCCGACTTCGTTAAGAGAGAGAGAGAACCCACCAAGCGCAGTGAGAATGCCGACGTACTGAGGATTGCGAGTATATTGATAGATACCACCAGTAAACAGACGGCCTTCGAGACCCGATGATTCCGCGATGTTGAGGTCACGTCCTGCACGAGCACTGATAGCAACTCCGCTAGCTGCCAAGATGCTCCCGAGTGAGAACCGTCCCGGTAGATCTGTTTCAAGTGAGCCTCGGTCGAGATATCCAACGATCGCAGCACTGGCAGTCATCACTGTCCCACAAAGCCAATAGAGACGGAATGCCCACGAACGCTCACCCGGTGGCCAGAAACGGCGGTTCGGGACGAGAATACTGATAAGCAGGCCACAAATGATGATTCCTTCCGCAACGAGACCGGTGACGATTGCGAATCGAGATTTACCCATACGAAGAACACTTGTGCCGCTGTAAAAAATCAACCTATCTCCTCAGAACTACTTGTTCACGCTTCGGGGCCGACGTGCTCCAGCGCTCGCTGGCACGGCCCTCATGGCCCCCGAGGGAGGCGGGAGGGTTGACGGAATAAGAATCACGGGGAGTAATAAGGAGACAAGAGATACCAGCAAAGCCAGATGCGAGATACAGCCTCTGTATCTCGCACACCATCTCTATCCGTCGTCCCGACTATCGGTCTCGTCCAGGATACCCGGATCAATCACACGCCAGAAATGCTTACAGCCAGCGCTCATCGGACTGTTATGCACTAAAAATTCGAACTGTTGGTTATCGCTTTCGCTTACAGTCGGGTGAGATTGCTTGCGCGCGGGCCCTTCTGCGACTGTTCGATTTCGAATTCCACATCCGTGTCTTCTTCGAGATCCGAACCGCCGATGTCTTCCATGTGATAGAACACGTCCTCGTCGTCATCGAGATCCGTTTCCTCGTCCTCGTCGACTTTGATAAAGCCGTAGCCGCCCTGATCGTTGAAGAAATCAACCGTACCTTTCGTCATTACATCCGGTCATAGAGCGCTGCCGGGGATAACGCTTCCGAGGGTCGTGATACCACGACTTCGATTGTACGCAGGTGAAGCAGCCGGTCGCATGAGCTGCTGAATACAGCCTCTATGCAGCACGCTATCTCTCCCAACTACTGGAGGGGATTCGCACAAAACTATGGAGTGGCCTGATGATCCCTCTGAGCCGTCGTCGATCGAAGCGCCGATACCGCCCCGCTGCCAACCGCTCACAACCGTGACGAACACGCAGCTCACACTGATCCAGATCGACAACTACGGCCCGTGGACGGTGACGCCGGAACCGCGGCGCGAAGTCGACCTCCAGACCCTCCAATCGCGGCTGTACGCCGACCTCTCACAGCTGTTCGGCAACCGCGATGGCTACGTCTTCTTCTCGCGGTTCGACAACATGGTGGCCGTCACGAACGGGATCGACACGGATGCCCACGCGCTCATCCAGGAATCGATCGGCAACCGCTATCCGGTGACGGTGAGCCTCTCGATCGGCACCGGCGAGACGCCGGCGACGGCGATCGAGACCGCGAGCGAACAGCTTCAGGCTGCTGGCAGCGCACAGGCCAGCGACCGCCGCGAGATACTGCGCGGCGAGCCGGTCGCCGACCCGGAGCGCACCGCTGAGGACGTCCAGATCGCCCACTTCGACGTGAACGACGCCACCGGAAAATATACGGACAGGTTGAACGAGTTCGATACGTTCATCAACATCGAACAGAGCTACGCCGAGCTGATGCGCTATCTCCGCGAGACGCACGACTCGCTGTCGTTTTTCGTCGGCGGCGACAACATCATCGCCACCTGTCCGGATCTCGACGCCGAGCAGTATCACGACGCCATCGACCACGTCAGCGAGGCGGTCGGCGTCGAGCTCAAGGTCGGCGTCGGGCGGGCTGCGGACGCCCAGTCGGCGGGCATGGCCGCCAAACACGCCCTCGAAACCTGTCGGTACGACGGCCGTGACGTCGTGTTCGGCGACCAATGAGATAGAACGGCTGCGCTCTTAACCCTACTGGAGATACTTTTTAGCACGCACGGCCGGAACGGACCGGTATGAGCAGTGCTATCACCGTGCGGGAGATCATGACCCGGGAGTTCCTCGGGGTGAGCGAGAGCGACGACCTGCTCGAAACGGTCGAACTGCTCCTCGACGAGGCTGCTGACTGTGCGGTCGTCCTCCGCGGACGCGACCCCGTCGGGGCGCTCGACGAACGCGATGCGCTTTCGCTGCTCGTCGGCGAGACCGACCCCGCGGCGGCGACGGTGACGGACGCCATGGATGACGGGATCGTCCGGGTCGCCTCGGATGCCTCGCTCACGGCAGCAGCCGAGGCGATGGCCCGCGAGGAGGCCGACTGGCTGCTTGTCGTCGAGGACGAACCGGTGGGCGTGGTCTCGGCGTACGACATCGCCACCGCCTCGACGATCGCGCCCGTCGCCGAGGAAGGAACCGTCTCGACGGCGACCGACCCATCCCCGACCTACGACACACAGGGGATCTGTGAACACTGTGGGACGCTTACGCATGATCTCGTGACCGTGAACGGTCAGTCGATCTGTGCGAACTGCCGCGAGAACTGAAACCCGCTCCCGGCGGTCGGTCCTAGAGGCAAGATTTATATTGCCATCAGGGAACATACTGGTGACATGGCACGAACTACCAATCGGCGCAAGTTCCTCGTCGGTGTCGGAGCTGCGGGTCTCGCCGGCTTCGCCGGCTGCATCGGCGGTGGAGGCGACAACGGAAGCGGCGGCAGTGGCGGGACAGGTACCAGCGGCGGTGGCGGGGGCGGCAACGGAAGCGGTAGCGGGGGCGGGGGTGGTGGTCAGACGATCAAGATCGGCATTCTCCAGCCGACGACTGGCGACCTCGCATCGGTCGGCAAACCGATCCAGAAGGCCGCGCAGCTGCCGGCACGACAGTTACAGAACGCCGACATGGAGTTCTCCATCGAGACACAGATCGAGGACACGCAGACGGACCCGCAGGCAGGTATCAGCGCCGCCCAAGCGCTCGTCGATGCGGGCTACCCGGCGATAACGGGTGCAGCCTCCTCGGAAACGTCTATTCAGGTCGCGAAGAACGTCACGATCCCCAATCAGGTCGTCCTGACCCCGCCGGCGAGCACCTCGCCGGCGATCACCGGCCTGCAGGACAACGGCTACGTCTACCGGACGGCACCGAGCGACGCGCTGCAGGGTGAGGTGCTCGCACGGGTCGCCAGCCAGCGCGTCAACGCAGCGGCGGTGTCGGCGATGTTCGTCAACAACTCCTACGGCCAGGCGCTCGCCGACAGTTTCGTCCAGGCGTTCGACGGCAACGTCCCGGCGCAGGTCTCCTTCGAGAAGGCACAGTCGTCGTACAGCTCGAAGCTCCAGGAGGCGATGTCGTCGAGCCCCGACGGACTGCTCGTCATCGGCTATCCCGAGAGCGGCAACCAGCTGTTCCGCGATTTCTACTCGAACTACGGCCGCGACACGACCATCCTCGTCACCGACGGGCTGCGCGCGCCCGAACTGCCGAGCGACGTCGGTCAGTCCATGACGAACGTCGTCGGCACCGCGCCGATCGCCGCCGGACCGGCCAAGCAGTTCTTCACGAAATCGTTCAAGGACGAGTTCGGCAACGAACCCGGCGTGTTCACCTCGCAGGCCTACGACGCGACCGCGGTCCAGATGCTCGCCATCGCCGCGGCCGGCGAGAACACCGGCTCGGCCGTCCAGCAGAACATGGATTCGGTCGCGAACCCCGGCGGAGCTGAAGTCACGCCGAAAAATCTCGCCGAGGGGATCGGGATGGCCGCCAACGGCGACGACATCAACTATCAGGGCGCATCGAGCAGCGTCAACTTCGACGAGAACGGCGACATGCAGTCGGTCGGCTACGAGATCTTCAGCTACACCGAAAGTGGCGACATCGAACAGCAGGACACCGTCGAGTTCGAAGCCGGCGGCGGTGGCAACAACAGCAGCGCGGGCACGACGAGCGCCTGAACGGGCGTTTCAGCCGCCGAGGAACTCCCGGCGGACCTCGTCGTTGTCGAGCAGTGCCGCGCCGGTGTCGGTGAAGCGGTTCTGGCCCTGGACGAGCACGTAGCCACGGTCACAGCGCGAGAGCGCCTCGATCGCGTTCTGTTCAACCATCAGCACGGCCGTCCCGGCGTCGTTGATGGCGTCGATCCGGTCGAACATCTCGTCGACGAGATCGGGTGCGAGCCCGGCCGACGGCTCGTCGAGCAGGAGGAGGTCGGGATCGAGCATCAGCGCCCGTCCCATCGCCAGCATCTGGCGCTGCCCGCCCGAGAGGGTGCCCGCACGCTGGGACTGGCGCTCTTCGAGGATCGGAAAGCGTTCGAAGACGTCCGCGAGTCGCTCCTCGGGCACCGAATCGAGGATGTACGCGCCCATCTCCAGGTTCTCGCGCACCGAGAGCCCGGCGAAGACGTTCTCGTTCTGTGGGACGTAGCTCACGCCCCGGCGGATCACTTCCTCGGGAGCGAGACCGCCGATCCCCTCGTCGTCGAAGGCGATCGAGCCATCCATGTGGGTCGCCAATCCGAAAATCGCCTTCATCACCGTCGACTTGCCAGCGCCGTTCGGCCCGACGATGCTGACGTACTCCCCGGAATCGACCGCGAGATCCAACGCCGAGAGGATCTGCAGGTCGCCGTAGCCCGCGTCGAGATCGGTGATCGAGAGCAGGCCGTCGGCGGTCGCGTCGCTTTCGCCCGTCTCCGTGTCGTCCGTGACTGCGTGTTCATCGCTCATACGTTCGCCCCCAGATAGGCGTCGATCACCTGCTCGTTCTCGCGGATCGCCGCCGGCGCGTCGTCGGCGAGCACGCGCCCCTGATGCATGACGATGACGCGCTCGCAGTTCTCCATGATCACGTCCATGTCGTGTTCGACCAGCAGGAAGGTGTAGCCCTGTTCGCGGAGTTCGTCGATCCGTTCGAGCAGTTTGTGTTCGAGCGTCGGATTGACCCCTGCGAGCGGCTCGTCGAGGAGAACGACCTCGGGGTCGGTCAGCAGCGCACGGGCCATCTCCAGCAGTTTGCGCTGGCCGCCCGAGAGATTGCCCGCGTACTCCTCGGCGAGATGATCGATCTCAAAGAATTCGAGCGTCTCCCACGCTCGCTCGCGCAGCTCTCGCTCTTGGGCCTGTACCGAGCGGCGCACGCCCGGCAGCACCGCCCGCCAGAGCGACTCACCCTGCTGGCCGCGCGGCGCGAGCAGCATGTTTTCGAGCACGGTCATCTCCTGCAGTTCGCGCGTGATCTGAAACGTGCGAACGAGTCCACGGGCGGCGATCTCGTACGGCTGCAGGCCCGTGATCTCCTCGTTGTGGAGCTTCACCGAGCCACCGGTCGGGCGATGGACGCCCGTGATACAGTCGAACGTGGTCGATTTGCCAGCGCCGTTCGGCCCGATCAACCCCGTGAGTGATCCCTCTTCGATGGCGAAGCCGGCCCCGTCGACCGCCGTCAGTCCGCCGAACTCCATGCGGAGATCGTCGACCCGGAGCGGTCGCCCGGGCGGTATCTCGCGGGCAGCACGCTCGACGTCCGAGTCCTCTTCGGGATCGATATCCGTGATCTCCTCGGGGTTCTCACCCTCGATCGCCACCCCCGTATCGCTTTCACTCATCGTCGACCTCCGTCTCGCCGCCGTCTGCTTGGCCGGCCGCGGTCCGCTCGCGCGCGAGCGAGACGGCCGCGGCGGTCTCCTTGCGGTGGCCGAGCAGTCCATCGGGTCGGTTCTGCACGAGATAGACCAACACCACCCCGACGAGCACGAACCGGAGGCTGGAGACGTCGGCGAGCGTGTAGGCAAGCAGCGGCCCGACATCCAGCGAGCCGAGCGCGGCGATCGCGTCGGTGAACGTGTTCGGTGCGCCGCCGAGATCGACGGTCTGTTGGACGAGCCGACGGACGAACGTCGGTCCCTCGAACAGCAGCCCGGCGAACAGCGCGCCGCCGATGACGCTGCCGGTGTTCGAGCCAGAGCCACCGATGATCAGCGCGATGAAGACGTAGAAGGTGATGATCGGGAGGAACAGTGCGGGGTTGACGAGTTGTTGACTCCCCTGCCAGAGAATTCCGCCGAGCCCCATCAGCGCACAGCCGAGCATGAACGTCTTGATCTTGAACCGGTTCGTGTTCTTCCCGAGCGAACTCGCCACGAGTTCGTCCTCGCGGATGGCCTTGAGCACCCGTCCGAACGGCGAGTTGCCGACGCGCGTGAGCAGGAGATAGAACAGGCCGACGAAGATCACGAGCACGATCGTGTAGGTCCAGTCGACGATGACCGGTTCGTCAAGTCCAAGCGTTTTGAAGAAGCCGAAGACGGCCTCGCCGAGTCCCGTCTTGCCGGCGGCGGGGCTCGATGGCGTCGTGTAGTAGAGCGCCATCACGGGGTTGGTCGGCGTCTGGATGCCCTGTGAGGCACCGGTGCCGAGGTCGGCACCCGCGATCGAGAAGGTCTGGAAGGTGGTGGAGTTGTACGTGAGTCGGATGATCTCGGAGAGGCCGAGCGTGACGATGGCCAGATAATCGGCCTTGAGTCTGAGTGCGGGTAGCGCCGCGAGCGCGCCGACGAGCGCCGCCGCGACCATCCCGCCGATGACGCCGACCCAGAGCGGGAGGCCGAGCCCGGGGACGCCGCCCGCCGCGGGGCTCGCTGGCGCGGTGAGCATCGCCATCGTGTAGACGCCGACGGCCATGAACCCCGCGACGCCGATGTTCAGCAGCCCCGCATAGCCCCACTGGAGATTTAAGGCGAGCGCGAGCAGCGCGTAGACGGCCGCGAAGAAGGTGATCCGTTGGAGCGTGCTCGCGAGCCCCGCGATATCGAGCCCGAGTGCCATCCCCAACGCCGTGAAGCCGACGTACAGCCCGAACAGCACGCCGAGGATCAACACGGCGTCGTTGTCGGGCAGACGGGCCGCGACCCGCTCGGTGGCGCTACTCATCGGTCGTCCACCCCGTTGATCGCGTACACGATTGATGACGGCGGTACGTACCGCGGGGCGGTCATGCGGTCGTCACCCCGCCGAACAGCCCCGACGGTTTGACCAACAGCATGAATATCATGACGAGGAAGGCCGCGACGGTGGTGAAATCGGATGGTATCCAGACCAGTGACACCGTGCTCGCGAGCCCGATGAGCAACCCGCCGAACATCGCGCCGTAGACCGAGCCGATGCCGCCCAGAATGACCGCCGCGAAAATGAGGAGGAGCAGTACCCAGCCGAAGTCGAAGGCGATGGTGCCCGTTTCGAGCGTGATGAGATAGCCTGCCGCGCCGGTGAGCCCGCCACCGATGATCCACGTCGCGCGGACGACGCGCTCGGTGGGAATGCCGGTGACGCGCGCGAGGTCGCGGTTGTCGGCCATTGCGCGCATCGCCGTCCCGAGCTTCGTGTACTGGAGCACGACGTGAACGCCGACCAGCAGGCCGATCGCACAGATCGCGAGCGTCGCCTCGTGGGCGTTGATCCGGATGCCGACACCGGGAACGGCGATCCCGGGGATCGACCCACCGGTGATACCCGGACGACTGGTGCCGAAGACGAACGCGATCAGATAGCGCAGCGCGAGCGCGACGCCGACGCTCGCGATGAGCAGCGAGATCCCCTCCTGATCGCGCATCGGCTTGTAGACGAGTCGATCGATGAGCAGGGTGAGCGCGATGGTGAACACGACCGCCATGACGAGCCCCGCGACGACCGCCAGCGGCGTCGAGACGACGCTCACGCCGACGCTGCCCGCGCTCGCGTCGCCGCTGACGCCGAGCAGGAGGAGATCGCCGACCGATACCGTGCCGGACCCCGCGATCACGTAGGTGGTCGCCCAGCCGGCGAACGCACCACTGGAGATGTAGTCTCCGTGAGCGAAGTTGGGAAAGCCGAGGATCGAATACGTCATCGAGAGCCCGACCCCCGCGAGCCCGATGACCAGTCCGAGGATCAGCCCGTCCTTGAGGAAGACGGCGAGGCTGAGCACCGACAGCGAGCCGCCCAGTAGTTTCGAAACCAGATCGACCGCCAACAGCACGCAGACGACCGCGACCAGCAGCGTGAGGGGTCGTTCGGCGACGACGCTCCGGCCGCGAGAGTAGGTTTCAGCAATCCCCATGATATGAGTACACATGAAACGGTGGGGGAGACCGTAATAAGTGTTGCTCCCTCCGTCCGGCGATCGGGAGGGAAAGGGATTTGCCGGCGGCCGAAGGAGGGCGCACAATGATCCGAACCCTCGACGACCTCGACTGTGAGGGCGTCGCCGTCGGGGTGCGCATCGACATCAACAGCCCGCTCTCCGAGACGGGGTTGGCCGACGACGCCCGCCTGCGCGCCCACGTCGAGACCCTCTCGGAGCTGCTCGAACGCGGCGCACGCGTGGCAATCCTCGCCCATCAGGGCCGTCCCGGCGACGACGATTTCTCGACGCTCGCCGCCCACGCCGACCGTCTCGACGAACTGCTTTCCTTCTCCGTCGACTACTGCGATGCCACCTTCTCGGCCGCTGCCAGGGAGCGCGTCGCCGAACTCGAAGACGGGGAAGCCGTCCTGCTCGAAAACACACGCTTCTACGCCGAGGAGTACATGGAGTTCGACCCCGAGCGCGCGGCCGACACCCATCTCGTCGAGGGGCTCGTGCCCGCGCTCGACGTCTACGTCAACGACGCCTTCGCCGCCGCCCACCGCTCACAGCCCTCGCTCGTCGGCTTTCCACAGCGACTGCCGGGCTACGCCGGCCGGGTGATGGAGCGCGAACTCGACGTGCTCGCGGCCATTGAGGACACCCCCCAGCCCCGCGTCTACCTGCTCGGCGGCGCGAAGGTCGGCGATTCCATCGGTGTTGCCCGGAGCGTCCTCGAACGCGGCCTCGCCGACACGGTGCTGACCGCGGGCCTCGTCGGTAACGTCTGCCTGCTCGCCAGCGGCGCGGAACTGGGAACCGCAAGCGCGGAGTTCGTCTACGATCAGGGCTACTGGGACGAGATCGATCGTGCGGGCGAACTGCTCGATGCCCACGACGAACTCCGGGTTCCGATGGACGTCGCGATCGAGCGCAACGGCGAGCGCCACGAGATCCCCGTCGCGGAACTGCCCCAGGAGACCGAGACGCCGGCGATGGACGTCGGTAGCGAGACCGTCGCCGCCTATTCCGAGATCTTGGAGGATGCCGGCACGGTGATCCTGAACGGGCCGGCGGGCGTCTTCGAGGAGGAGACGTTCGCCCACGGGACGCGTGAGCTCTATTCGACGGCCAGCGAGGCCGATCACAGCATCGTCGGCGGCGGCGACACGGCGGCGGCGATCCGGCGACTGGGCATCGACGGGTTCTCGCACGTGAGCACCGGCGGCGGCGCGTCGCTCGCGCTGCTCGCCGGCGATTCACTGCCGGCCGTCGAGGCGCTCGACGAGTGACCATCGAAACGCCCGACACCACGGCCGCGGGCGAGATCGCGGAGCTGTGGGTCGAACTCGCCCGCGATCAGCGTGCGTTCGGCTCGCATCTCCGCGCCGAGCCCAATCGGGCGACAATCCGCGAGGCGATCGTCCGCGACATCATCGCCGGTGGACTGTTGGTCGCCCGCGAGGACGGTGTGATCGTGGGGTTCGTCATGTTTGGGCCCGAATCCGAGCGATTCGAGCAGGACGTCTCGCGCGGTATCGTCCGGAACATCGTCGTCCGGTCGGAGCGCCGAAACGAGGGCATCGGCGCGGAGCTGCTCGCGGCGGCCGAGCGCGAACTGGCCGCGGCGGGCTTCGACGCCGTCGCCCTCTCGACGCTCGCGGCCAACGAGGCGGCGCGGCGCTTTTACACGCGGGCGGGCTACGAGCCACACCGCATCGACTTCGAGAAGTCGCTCGAAAGCGACAGCGACAAATCGGGCCGTGGGTAAACCACGAGTGCGCCAGGGGAGCTTGGGTGGTGCAAGCACTCGATTTGTAATCGAGAATTCGTGGGTTCAAATCCCACCCCTGGCTCTGTAGTGCGAACCGATCGAGCGTAGCGCGAGCCGAACGGTATGAACCCCCCGTTGTTATCAGGGGGTGTGACTTTTCGATCCCGTGTCGTGGTCGACGGTGAGGGCACGGGGGTACTGTCGCGTGGGCATTGTCGCGAGGCGATCGAGACGCCGACGAGTGACCTCCGACGCTCGCAACGCCACAATGAAATCGAAGCAAACGTGCGTCGTGACGGGCGGATCGCGGGGAATCGGACGCGGAATCGCCGAGGAGCTCGGTCGCAACGGCGCGACCGTCGTCGTGAACTACCGATCGTCGGAGGCTGCCGCCCACGAGACGGCAGAGACCATCAAGGACGAGGGTGGGACCGCCGTTCCGCTCCAGGCCGATGTCGCCGAGCCGGACGAGGTCGACGCTCTCCGTGATCGGGTCCACGAGCTGTTCGGCCCGATCGACGTGCTCGTGAACAACGCCGGCATCACCGTCGATCGGACGTTCGCGAACATGAGCCGCGAGGACTGGCAGCGCGTCATGGACGTGAACCTGGGTGGTGTCTTCAACTGTACGAACGCCTTCTTCGAGGATATCGGCGACGCCGAGCATGGACGGTTGATCAACGTTTCGAGCGTTGTCGCCCAGCAGGGCAACTACGGACAGGCGAACTACGCGGCGACCAAGAGCGGGTTGTTCGGCTTCACGCGCACCATCGCACTCGAACTCGCCAGTTCGGGATCGACCGCGAACTGCGTCGCGCCGGGGTTCGTCGAGACCGACATGCTGGACGACGTTCCCGACGACGTGAAGGAGAAGATCCGTCAGCGCATCCCGCTGGATCGCTTCGCCAGCGTCGAGGACATCGCCGGCATCATCCGGTTCGTCGCCTGCGAGGATTCCGAATACATGACCGGCCAAATCCTCGCGGTTAACGGCGGCATGGAGTGGTAGGAACTGAGGCAGCGACAGTGCGCTGGCTGTAAGAGTGTAGTAGCTCCGCCTCGTAGGACGGATGATGACGAACACCACGGCATCGGACTCAATTCCCGTCACAGTCGTGAGCGGCCCGCTCGGCGCGGGGAAGACGACGCTGCTCAACCGATTGCTGGCCTCCCCCGGCGGTCGCGAGATCGCCGTCATCGTCAACGACATGGGTGAGGTGAACGTCGACGCCGAACTGCTCGCTCGCTCGGACGACGCCGACGATCCGGGCATCGTCGATCTCTCGAACGGCTGCATCTGCTGTCGTCTCCAGGACGATCTGCTCACCGAGGCCGCACGACTCGCCGAAACCCGCCGCTTCGACGTCCTAGTGGTCGAATCGTCGGGTATCAGCGAACCGGTGCCGGTCGCGCGGACGTTCCTGGAGGGCTCCGACGAGAGCGATATCGATCCGACCGACCACTACCACCTCGATACGATGGTGTCGGTGATCGATGCCTACGGCTTCTGGAAAGAGTTCGACGCCGGCGCGTCGCTGCCCGCGGGGGCCGAATCCGACATGGACCGCCCGCTCGCGGACGTTCTGATGGAGGGCATCGAGTTCTGTGACGTCCTTCTTCTCAACAAATGCGATATGGTGCCCGACGAACGACTCGACGAGATCGAGGCCACACTCGGAACGCTCCAGTCCCGGGCCGAGATCGTCCGGACGACGCGTTCCGACGTCGATCCGGAACTCGTGCTCGACACCGACCGATTCGACTTCGCGGACGTCACGCGCTCGGCCGGCTGGAAGCAGGCATTGGCGGGCGATGGCCACGACCACGACCGGCCGGCGGCCGCGGCCCACGGCGTCTCGTCGTTCGTCTACACCGCGGAACGGCCCTTCCACCCCGAACGACTCGACGAGTGGCTCGACTCGTGGACCGAGTCGGTGATCCGGGCGAAAGGCGTCTTCCGACTCGCCGGACGCGACGACGTGATGGGGCTCAATCGGGCCGGACCGTCGGTGCAGGCCGGCCCCATCGGAGAGTGGAACGACGATGACGACCGCCGCACCCGACTCGTGTTCATCGGCAGCGGGATGGACGAGGAGGGGATCGTCGCCGCTCTGGACGACTGTCTGCTAGGCGATGAACCGGAGAATCGCGCGTTCGACGACCCGTTCCCGACGAACTGAGCTACGGCGAGACCTGCTCGCGGAGATCGTCCCACGACTCGTGGAAGCCGTAGTTCGAGTCCGTCGTCTCGTCCCCACGGACGACCTCCTGGTAGGTGTCGTCGTAGTCGAGCAGCTTGCCCCAGCCCTCCATGTCGTAGCTACAGTAGATGCACATGGGTGTCGATACCACGACTATCCAGCCATGGGACATAACGTTTGTGCGGGCGTGAGTCGCGCCCTCTTCCCTTGAGCTCACTAGTCGCTACGGGTGTCGCAGGGCGCGCAAAAATCGGTGATCGGCGGAGTTAGGGTTCGAGAAGGACCTTCGTGACACCTTCCTCGCGGTTGTCGAAGCGCTCGTACATCTCGGGGGCCTCGTCGAGACCCACCCGGTGCGAGACGAGGAAGCTCGGGTCGGCGCGGCCCTCGATGATGAGATCGCGGAGCTGGCGGTTGTACGATTTGACGTCGCACTGGCCGGTACCCAGTTTCTGGCCTTTCTCGAACAGCAGCCCGAAGTCGATGCCCAGTCGCCCTTCGGCGGCCATCTCGTCGGGCGCGCCGGGGTCGTCGGGGACGTACAGCCCGACGATGCCGAGCTGGCCGGTCGGGCGCACAGTTCTGATGAGGTTGTTGAGCACGTTCGCAGGACTTTCCCGCGCCGGGTCGTAGGCATCGTCGGCCTCCTTGTCGGGGTCGACGGCCTGATAGCCGACCGCGTCAACACCCTTGTCGACGCCGCTGCCGTGGATCTCCTTGATCTGCTCGACGGGGTCACCCTCCTCGAAGTTGATCGGCGTGGCGTCGCAGTGATCGCGCGCGAGATCGAGTCGGCTCGGCACGCGATCGACCGAGTAGATCTCCGATGCGCCCTGGATCTTCGCACTGTAGGCCGCCATCAGTCCGACGGGGCCAGCGCCGTAGATCGCGACCGACTCGCCGGGCTGGAGATCGGCCAGCCGCGTGCCGTGCCACCCAGTTGGGAAGATATCGGCCAGTAGCGCGAACGAGTCCTCGTTGCCTTCCTCGGGGAGTTGAAGCGCGTTGAAGTCCGCGTACGGTACGCGGAGCTTCTCCGCCTGCCCACCTTTGTACGGTCCCATCGCGACGTAGCCGTAGGCACCGCCGGCGAAGCCGGGGTTGACGTTGGTACAGAACCCGGTCTTGCCGTTCTCGCAGTTCTCACAGAACCCACAGGCCACGTTGAACGGGAGGACGATGCGGTCGCCCTCTTCGAGCGTGCTGACGCCGTCGCCGACCTCCTCGACGATGCCCATGTTCTCGTGGCCGAAGACGATCCCCTCCTCGGCCGCGGTCCGCCCCTCGTACATGTGGAGATCCGAGCCACAGATGCACGATGTCGTGACGTCGATCACCACGTCGTTGGGGTGTTCGATTGCCGGTTCGTCGACCTCCTCGACGGCCACTTCGTGTTCGCCCTGATAGACGACTGCTTCCATTGACATTGTGTTCCAAAAACACATGCAGGCGAGGTGTGCTTCAATCTTTTGTAATCATTAACGCATATCGATGGCTGTGCGAACCGGAACGTTCCTCCGCCGGTCGGCCGTACCGGCCCCGTGAGCCAGACCAATCGGCAGTTCGTTCTCGGCAAACGGCCAGAGGGCAAGCCCGACCGCGACACCTTCGAGCTGGAGGAAACCGGGATTCCGGAGCCGAAACACGGCGAAGTGCTCGTCCGGACGCTCTTCCTCTCGGTCGATCCGTACATGCGCGGACGGATGCGCGACCGCGAATCGTACGCCGACCCGTGGGACGTGGGCGAGCCGATGGCCGGCCACGTCGTCGGCGAGGTCGTCGACTCCGAACACGACGACTGGCAGGCGGGAGAGTTCGTCTTCGGCAACGGCTCCTGGAGCGAGTACGCGACCCTCGACGGCGACGATCTCACACCCGTCGAACCGAGCGCGAACGCACCGCTCGAATCGTATCTCGGCGTGCTGGGCATGCCCGGTCGCACGGCCTACTTCGGCACGCGCGAGGTGGTCGAACCGACGCCTGGCGATACGGTGGCCGTCTCGGGCGCGGCCGGTGCGGTCGGCTCGACAGTGGGCCAGTTGGCGTCCTTCGCCGGTGCACGTGTCGTCGGCTTCGCGGGCAGCGACGAGAAAGTCGACTATCTCGAAGACGATCTCGGCTTCGACGCCGGTATCAACTACAAGGAGACCGACGACTACCGCGCGGCGCTCGACGAGGCAGCACCCGAGGGCGTCGACGGCTACTTCGACAACGTCGGCGGGCCGATCTCGGATGCCGTCTTCACGAAACTCAACGTCGATGCACGGGTCGCGGTCTGCGGGCAGATCGCCACGTACAACGACGAGGGCGTCGCGACCGGTCCCCGGAAGCTCCCGATGCTCATCCCCTCGCGCGCCCGCGTCCAGGGATTGCTCGTCGGCGACTACGTGGCTCGTTTCGAGCAGGCCAACGCGCGCCTTCAGGAGTGGGTGGAAAACGGCGATCTCGTCCACCGCGAGTCGATCGTCGATGGCTTCGAGAATGCACCCGACGCCTTCCTCGGACTGTTCGAGGGCGACAACATCGGCAAGCAGGTCGTGAACGTCGCCGAGCCGAGCGAGTAGCTCCGTCCGAAAGCGACGGGTCTACCCCGGATCGTCACCGACTTCGCGGTGATGGCATCCGCTGACGGCACGATCATGCCGGTCGACGACGTTCCTGCCGACACGACGGCGCTGTTCAGGATCCGCGAACGCGATAATGGAGAAACCCACGAGGCCGTTCTCATCGATACTGACGACGGCATCGAAGCGTGGCTGAACCACTGTATGCATTTCACCCATATCGGCCTCGACAAGGGATCGGGCGCGGAGTGCCGGAACGGCGAGATCGTCTGTACGAACCACGGCGCGATGTTCGAGGCCGACACCGGCCACTGCACGTTCGGCCCCTGCGAGGGCGCACGCCTCGCCGACGTCGCTGTCTCGGTCGAGAACGGTACCGTCCGACTCGCCGACGAGCGCTACGAGTTCGTCGCCACCGGGCCGAAAGCGGCCGACGATGTGGATCTCACCTCGACCTCGAACGTCGAGTTCTGACCCTCAGCCCACGAACGCCGCGCGGCAGTCCTCGTCACAGAAATGCTCGGCGCTCACCTGTCCGTTTTCGACGCTCGTCAGCACGCGATGGGTCGGCTCGTTGACGATCGTTTCACCACAGCTCGCACACGTCGGCGCGCTTTCCTCGGTGTCCTCGCCGACCGTGGATGTCGGATCGTTCATGACCCGTGTTCACGTCTGGCGGTATAAATAGCCGACTACCTGTCGCGGGCGACCGTCTCGTCCGGCTCCGTCCGCGTGCCCGCATCGAGCACGACGCCCGGATAGAGCGTGGTGTGAACTCCCGTTTTCGTGCCATCGCCGACGACGACGCCGTACTTCCGTCGGCCGGTGGAGACGCGCTCGCCCTTCACGGTCTGATCGACGGGAGAATCGTCGTGGCGGAGGTTGGCGACCGTCGTGTTGGCCCCGAAGTTCACGTCCCTCCCCAGAACGCTGTCGCCGACGTACGAGAGGTGGGGGACGTGCGTCCCGGCCATCACGACGCTGTTTTTGATCTCGACGCCGTTGCCGACCCGCACCTCTTCGCCGAGCAGCGTCGCGCCGCGGACGTAGGCGTTCGGCCCGACGTGTGCACCCGCGCGGATCAATGCTGGACCCTCGACGACCACGCCCGGCTCGACGTGTGCACCCTCCTCCACCACGACGGGTCCACGGAGTTCGGCGCGTTCGCTGACCTCGCCCTCCACGCGCCCGTCGAGGGCGGCGAGTTTCCACTCGTTCGCTTCCAGGAGTTCCCAGGGTCGGCCGACGCCCATCCAGCGGTCGAGCTCCGTGTAGGAGACCTCGTACTCGGCGAACACCCGATCGAGTACGTCCGTGAGTTCGTATTCGCCGCGCTCGCTCTGCTCGACGTCGAGCCATTCGCGTGCCTCGCCCGGCAGGACGCAGGCCCCGGCGCTCACGAGATTCGTTTCGGGCTTCTCGGGCTTTTCGGTGACGCCCACCACTCGTTCGCCGTCGGTGTCGAGGACTCCGTAGTTGGAGGGGTTTTCGGCGCGATAGGCGGTGATGCCCGGCGCGTTCTCGAACAGTTCCTGAACACTTCCCGGATCGTAGAGATCGTCGCCGTAGAGGACGGCGAAGTCGTCGTCGAGGTGTTCGCGTGCGGCCCGGACGGCGTGAGCGGTCCCGAGCTGCTGGTCTTGCATGGCGTATTTTACGGGAATCCCGCGATACTCCTCGCCGAAATACTCGCGGACGGCGTCGGCCTCGTAGCCGACGACGAGGATCAGTTCGTCCGTGCCGGCCGCGATGGCCGCGTCGGCGGTGTGCGCACAGAGCGGACGGTCGGCGACCGGGAGCATCGGTTTCGGGGTGTGGGCGGTCAGCGGGCGCATCCGTGTGCCTTCGCCGGCCGCGAGGAGCACTGTCTGCATACCGGGGCCGACTCGCTGACGTGAAATAGGCCTACCGTTCGTCGGTGCTGGCAGTGGGACGCCGTTGGACCACTATGTTTTCGGACGGATGTTTTCATACGGAGACACACTCCGCTACTCCCCGATTCGATATACCAACTGTTCAGTTTTCTCTATAAATATCTATATTAATCCACGGAAAATAGAAATATTTAATACACAGCAATCTTTGCACTCAACCGATGTCAGTACTTTCGGAGTTCCTGCTCGTTCCACTACAGAGTGATGGCGGTGGTGCGTTTGGAGCCGTGTCCACACTGATCGCCGTGGTGATCGCGCTCGTTACCCTCGCCGGCATGTGGAAGACCTTCCAGCGGGCCGGCCAGCCGGGATGGGCCGCAATCATTCCGATATACAACTTCTACGTCATGCTCAAGATCGGTGGCAATGCGTGGTGGTGGGTGCTCGTCATTCTCTTCGTCCCGATCGTGAACTTCTACGGCATGTACAAGATGTTCGCCGGCGTTTCGCGAGCGTTCGGCCACGGTGTCGGGTTCGCTCTCGGGCTGTGGTTTCTGAACTTCATCTTCTGGCCACTGCTCGGGTTCGGCGACGACGAGTACCGTGGTGTCCCACAGTAGTACGAATGGGATAGCATCCACTGACGATGTCGATGACCGATAGCGTTTTTCACCAGCCGACCCCGTTTTAGCGTGTGACCGAACTGCGGGGACCGCTCGTCGAGGTGGGCGAGGAAACGTCGGTGAGCACCGACTACGGCGAGCGCGATTGCGCGGAGCTCACGCTCAGACCCGACGACGGCCGGGCCGCCCCCGTGACGCTCACGCTGTGGGGCAAGTGGACGGAAACCGTCGAGTACGCCGAATCGGGCATGGAGCTGCTCGCCGTCGATGTCGAAGAAGAGGAGTATCGGGGCGAAACCCAATACGCGACGACCGGCGATTCGCGAATCGTCGTCGAACCCGATTACCTCGTGAACGTCACCGACGTGCGATCCTGGGTCCAGTGCCCCCGGATGCACTACCTCAACAAGCTCTCGGGCGTCCCGCTCAACTATCCGGTGATCAAGGGGACGATCGTCCACGAAGTCTTCTCCGATTTCCTTCGCGGCGGCGACGTCGAGACGGCGATCGACGAGCGCGTTGCCGAGGCGGGGCTCGATCTCGGGCTGCTCGACCGCGATGCGGCGGCAGTCAGGGACGACGTGGCCGATCACGCCCGCGCCATCGACGGCTGGCTCCGGCAGGGAACTCTCGATGGTGGGGACGAATGGCGCTCCGAACGGACGCTGATCTCCGAGCGCTACGGCCTGAAGGGGCGGGCCGATGCCGTGCGCCGCGGCGCACCGGTCGAGCTCAAGACGGGCAAGAACACCAACAGCGAGCCGCGATTTCAGGACAAGGTGCAGGTCGCGTGCTATGCACTCCTGCTCGACGAGATGGGAGAGCCACCCGACACCGGGACACTGATCTACACGAAAAACGCCGCCCTCGACAGGAACGAGACCGATGGTGATCTCTCGCCAGCGAAGGATTTCTCGTTGTCCGATGGGTTGCTGGAGTACGTTCTCAGACAGCGCAACGAACTCGCCGCGATGGGCGTCGACAAAACCGTGCCGACGGGCTACGAGGCCAACGCGACCTGCAACTACTGCTTCGAGCAGGACACCTGCATGGTGGTCTCGGGACGGCTCGATCAGGAGTCGAAGGCCGGGAAAATCGGCGACCCGCTCCCCGCCGAGGAACGCGACTATTTCGAGCGTTTTTATCGGGCCATCGAGGACGAACGCCGCGCGGTCCACCGGGAGTACGCCAAGCTCTGGACTCAGAGCGCCACCGAACGCGCCGCCGCCGACCGGGCGCTCGTTGATCTCGAACCAGTGGAAGAGAACGAGGTCGATGGCCGATGGGAGCTCCGCGCGCGCTGTGACGATCCCGTCTCGAAGATCCGCGAGGGCGACGTCGTCCTCGCGAGCGACGGCCACCCCGTACGGGGGACCGCCGAGATGGCTCGCGTGATCGAACTGGGCGAGGAGGTCGTCGTCGAAACTGACGAACCCGTCGAACTCCGCCGGCTCGACGTCTATCCCTCCGAGATGGGCGTCGACGGGATGCTCACGGCGCTGCACGACGCGGTGCTCGCCGGCGACCAGGAGCGAAAGGACGTACTCTTCGACCGGCGCGAGCCGGAATTCCGCGACATCGACGAGACGTTCATCGACAACAACCCTGCCCAGAACCGGGCCGTGCGCATGGCGGTCGGGGCCGACGACTGCGCGCTGATCCACGGCCCGCCCGGCACCGGCAAGACCTACACGATCGCCCGGGCGATCCGGGCGCTGGTCGATCGCGGCGAGCGCGTGCTCCTCTCGGCTTTCACCAATCGCGCGGTCGACAACGCGCTCGAAGCGCTCGAAGAACAGGGATTCACCGATTTCGTCCGTGTGGGAACCGAGAGCGGCGTGCGCGAGGACATGCAGGACCATCGGCTCGAATCGCGTGGCGACCCGGAACAACGGGCGCGCGAACTCCGCGAGGGTCCGGTGGTGGCGGCGACGACTGCGAGCTGTGGTTCACGCGTACTGCGCGAGACGGAGTTCGACGTGGCGCTCGTCGACGAGGCCGGCCAGCTCACCGAACCAGCGACGCTCGCCGCGCTCGCACTCGCCGATCGGTTCGTCCTCGTCGGCGATCACCAGCAGCTCCCGCCGGTGGTGCAGTCCGCCGACACCGTGAGCAACGATACGTCTGCGTCCGAAGATTCCGGTACGGCACGCTCGGACGGCGGGCACGCGGACGTCCAGCAGCCGACCGAGTCATCGCCGAGTGGTGGCGGCGAGCGGGCGGCCGACCTCTCACGGTCGCTGTTCGAGCGGTTGGTCGACGAGCATCCGGACGCATCGGTGCTGCTCGACACCCAGTACCGGATGGCCCAGCGGATCCAGGCCTACTCCTCACAGGAGTTCTACGACGGCGCGCTCAGGCCGGCGAGCGGGGCGGTCGCCGCCCAGCACGTCAGCGATCTTCCAACTGTGGATGCCGACGCGCTCCCCGACCCTCTCCGGAACCGGGTCGCGTTCGTCGATCCCGACGGCGCGGCGCGGGGCAACACGAACCCCGCGGAGGTGACGGCGATCGCGGAGCTCGTCGAGCGGGCCGTCGCGGCGGGCGTCCCGCGCGAAGGGATCGGCGTCATCGCGCCGTTTCGCGCGCAGGCCGCAGCCATCCGCCGAGAACTGGCTGACGTCGCCGTCGATACCGTCGACCGGTTCCAGGGCTCGGCGAAGGAGGTCATCATCGTCTCGTTCGTCGCCACCGGGGACCTCGACTCGCCGATCTTCGAGGATCACCGCCGAGTGAACGTCGCGCTCACGCGCGCGAAGAAAGCGCTCGTACTCGTCGGCGACGAGGACGCGCTTGCCTCGGACGAACGCTACGCGCGGATGGTCGAGTGGGCGAAATAGCGCTATCGCTCGACGATCGTTCCCTCGGCACCGACCGCGACGACTTTCTCGTCCCCGACTGCGATCCCTCGCAGATCAATAGCGACTGGCGTCTCGACCGATTTCCAATCCCCATTTGTGCGTTCGTACACTGCGCCGCCGTCACCGGCCGTGAACCCCGCTTCGTCGCCGAGGGCGACCGCCGAGAGCGCCCCCTCGCCCGGCCGACGTCGGGTCCAGACCGCGCCGTCGTGGCGGAACAGCGAGCCGTCGTCGGCCGTGACGAGGGTTTCGGTGGCGCTGGCGGCGATATCGGTGAAGGCGGCGTTCGCATCCTCGACACCGATCCGTTCGAACGATTCGCCGCCGTCGGTCATCTCGTAGACCGACTGGTTGGTGTCACAGAGGTAGCCGAGATCGTCGTCGACGAATCTGATCGAGGAGATGCTCGATCCGCTGCCCGGTTTCTCGATGTCCTCCCACGAGACCGTGCCCTCCCCGTAGCTGCCATGGAGGAGTTCGCCCGAGCCGTTGACCAGGTAGAGCCGCTCGCCACCCGATTCGCCCGTCACGGCGACGTCTTCCCAGGTGCTGGTCTGATCCTCCGGCGCGGAGTGATCGGTGAGCGTTCCGTCCGCGTAGCGCCCGAGAACGCCGCTGTCGCCGGCGAACCAGATGGTCTCACCGTCGTCGGTCCCATCCACGCCGCGCAGCGTGTTCGCGTTCGCCGTCGGGCCATCGTCGAGCGCCACCGTCCACTCATCACCATCGCAAACGAGCACGACCCCGCCCTCACCGACCGCGTACGCGCCCTCGCGGGCCGCGACGACGTCGAGCAGCGATCGATCAGTCGGCGTGTCGATCTCGGTCCAATCCGGTTCGGTCGATTCGTCGCCGTCGCGATCACTGTCGTCGCTTTTGGATACGGGTTCATCGGTCCCGTCGTCGATGCGCTCCTCGTCATCGTTTCTGTCGGTTGCGGACGCCGTACCCGAGGTATCGACGCTGGTCGATTCATCGGTCGTTCGGCGCTCGGCCGTCGCATCGGTCCCGGGACGATCGACTTGCCCGTCACTGCGATCGTGGCTGTCGTCGCTATCGTGTGCTTCGTCGGTCCTCGCGTTGCCCCGGTCTGGATCGTCGTCAGTAGATGCATCCTCGTTGACCACCGACGGGACCTTCTCGCCCTCGCCCGTGAGATAGAGAAAGATCGGCGGGAGGACGTAGACGGCGATCGCCAGAAGGATGAACGACCGATTGCCGGTGAAACTGGCCCAGAGCCCGATGGCGGTGAGCGCGGCCGCGCTCGCGGCGTGGACGCCCGAGCGGGCGTACTGGCGGTAGTACGCGAAGAAGCCGCTCCCACCGGCCGAGGAGTCTGCCATCGCCGGGCGTGGGGCGGTAGCGCTCATGAGCCTTCGGCTTGATGCTGTCGATCGGATTCTATCCGAATTATCTCCTCGAAATCGTGGTCCGGCAGTCGATTCGATCTCCTGAGGCACGGTTCTCCGATCGACGGTGTGAACCGACACGCCAGCGAGCGTCTTTTCCGCGCTGCCGCCGCCCATCCACCATGCGCGTGACTTTCCTCGGAACCGGCGCGGCGATGCCGAGCGGCCGGCGTGCGCAGACCGGACTGCTGCTCGACGCCGACGGCGACACCCTGCTCGTCGACTGCGGCAGCGGCGTCCTCAACGCGCTCGCACGGACCGACGTGGGCTACGAGGGCGTTTCGACGGTGCTTCTGAGCCACCACCATCTCGACCACGTGGCCGACCTCCTCCCTCTGATGAAGGCCCGCTGGCTCGCCGGCGCGGAGCATCTCGAAATCGTTGGCCCGCAGGGCACCAAAGCCCTGCTCGACGGACTGCTCGACGTCCACGAGTACATGGACGGCCGCATCGATCTCCGAGTGCGCGAGATCGGCGCGGAATCGTTCTCTGCCGCCGGGTTCGACATCGATGCCAAGGAGACCCGCCACTCGATGGACTGTCTCGCCTATCGGTTCACGCACGGGGAAGGCCCGACGTTCACCTTCAGCGCCGACAGCGAGGCGTTCGAGGGTCTGGCGAACTTCGCCGACGGGTCGGCCGTACTGGCCCACGACTGCTCGTTTCCCGACGAGGTGGACGTCTCGAACCACCCGACGCCGAGCCAGCTGGGCGAAACGCTCGCCGATTCGGGAACCGACGTCGGGCGGCTCTATCTCACCCATCTCTACCCCCACACCGAGGGTCGCCACGAGGAGATGCTCGAATCGATCGGCGAGCGCTACGACGGCGATGTCAGGTTCGCCCGTGACGGACTGACGGTCGAAATTGAAACGTAAGTAATCATATTATATCCTATAAAACAAAACATGCGAACAGAACATATACACATATTACAAAAATATACGTAAGTGTTGTCACTACACCTGCACCCGGAAGATTTGTGTGCCTGGATACCATAGATTTCGCTATGCGAGACCCGAAACTGTTGCTATTGGCGCTACTGGGGGTGGGGAATGAGCAACAGATAAGGGGAATCACCCGCTTCCAGAAGCTGGTATTTCTTGCTCAAAATGAAATAGACGATCTGCAAACAAAGGGATATCATTTCGACAAACACGACTATGGTCCGTTCTCTAAGGATATGTATGATGATTTGGATGGACTCATCTCTACGGGATATGTAGAGCAAGAAACAACCACAACACAATCGGGGAATGATAGATACACATACAAACTGACTGAAAAAGGTGGAGAATATATTGACGATCTTCTTGCAAGCGACAAAATCAGGTCCGAATTAAAAACCGCAGAGCTTGAGAAACTCAAGACAGAGTATGGCGGCGCACCCATCTTGGAATTAATAAAGCGTGTCTACCAAGATTACCCAAGATACACAACTGAATCTAAGTTAGAAATTTAATCTTCATCTTCACTTTTTGCGTCTGTGTCTAATTCTGGGTTGATTCTCTCTCGCTCGTGCTCAAGTTCCCTTTCTATTTCTTCTTCCGACTCTTCGTCTTTCGGCGATTTTAATTCCCCGTCTAAATATCCGAAGTCCCGTAGTGTTTCTTTGTCAATTTCTTCAACTATCTCTATATGCGACACACCTCTTTCATGTACGTATGTGAATTCACCTAGATCTCTGCTTTCAGTACCATCTTGTTTGATCTCCGTTGCAGAGGACAAGATCAAATCACGCGACTGTGGTGAATCTCCTGTTATCTGTATGTTCCCTTCGATTTGCGATCCATTTGGTTTCACAACTCTAATCTGTGAATCAGTAAAGAGTTCTTCGAAAATGAAATCCCACAATTCTTCTCGGGGGCCATTTCCCTCCGAGTCATAACATCTCCCTAACAGCCATCCGATTAGACACGAGACAACGAAATGAATTAAATACAGCCCCATTAGTAGCGGCAGAGAATTAAATTGAACATCGTTGAACGTCGGCGGGTGCATCAGAATGATTCCATAGACAGCATACATTGCAAGCACCGATGCAACACTGATACCGAGACTGAATATTATCGCATCAAGTCTGCTGAAATCGTTAACAGCTCCTGCAGTTCGAAGATATATCTTCAGGCCGATCAAACCAGGGAGAATGAGCAGAACAGGGTAGATAAGGTTGGCAGTCAGTATATTCACCGCTACCATTTCTAAGTACGATTCACCATAGAACATTAAAGCCTCCGTGCAATTCTGCTATAAAAACTCCTTAGTATCAATCTTGGAAGGGATTCTTCGGCATCACTCCAGACGATAGCGCAACAGCGCCGCGACCCCACCGAGCGAATCCAACTGATCTCCGGGCGCGAACTCGCTCGAAAAGACGGTGACAGAACCGCCCTGCTGTTCGACCCGTTCGATGATCTCGTTCACGTCGATCCCCCACTCGCCGTCGCCGGCGCGCTCCGCGCGGAGTCGTTCGTCGAGTATCAACAACTCCTCCACGGCCCCGAATTCGGTGGCCTCGGCAACTTTCTCGATGCCGTACGTGGCTTCCGCGCCCTGTCCGATGCGGGCGGTGAGCTCGTCGATCTTCCCGGCCTCCTCGGCGATGCGTGTCTCGGCCTGGACCTCCTCGACCGCACCGCGCTTGAGCACCTCGTGAACCCCGCGATCGCCGATGGCGCTCGTGTCGACGGTCGCTCCGAGTTTGTCCAGCAGCTCGGGTGCGTTTTGCTCGATGTATTTTTTCGCGTCTTCCTTGGTGAACCCCGGGCCGGCGAGCAAGACCGCATCGACGTCGAGATGCGAGAGCGCGCTCGCCAGTTCGGCGAACAGTTCGGAGCGCTCGCGGGCGTACTCGCCCTTTCCGGTGGGGCCAGTGAAGGACGCGTACTCCTCGGCACCGTACTGGGCGACGGTGTGGATCGAGGCCGCACCCTCCTCGACTGTGGCGATCGCCACGTCGGCGTTCTCGGTCGCCTCGACGGCCTCCTCGATGCGCTCGCGCTGGTCGGGTTGCCAGACCTTCTCGATCTCGACCTCCGCGCGCTCTTCGACGTTGAGCGTGTGGTGATGGCCGATCTGGTCCTCACGCGAGGCCGACTCGATCGTGCCCGACACGCGGAGTCGGTTGGCGAACTTGTGGAACTCGCTGTCCTCCACGCTGATCGTCACCGACATCGGCTCGCGCTCGCCGCCGGTGTCGCGCATCCGGTCGTCGTCGCGCTGGATGCGCCGGGTGGTCTCGCCCGAGACGAGATCGCCGGGTTCGAGCACGTAGGAGAGATGCCAGAGATCGTCGAGACTCTCGGGAACGAGCGTCCAGCGTTCGCGCCCGCCGTCGAGTCGCGTGCGGCCGTTGATCTGCATACCACGACTGGGTGGGCGAGCAGTAAGTGCGCTGTCGTTGGGCTCAGTCGACGATCCGACTCCCGCCCGGCGGCAGGAACTCCGCGATCAGATCCGGGCTGGCGACCTTGCGAACAAAGGACGTGTCCTGAAAGCGCTCGCGGAACTCCCGGTACAGTCGTTTCGCGGCGTCGTTCTGTGCGTACTGCCCTGGCTCGACCTCTATCGCGGTCTCGGTGCGATCGGTGATGGCCGACGGCGGCCCGCCGACCACGCGCGTCTCGGGCTCGCAGGTGATGCCGACGGCGACGCCGACGGCGGTGTCCCGGAAGTAGGTGCGGTCGCCGCGGATGGCGAACCCGCCCTTTTCGAGATATTCGCCGCTCTCGGGCGTCTTCGAGACCTGGTCCGGCTCGGCCATGTAGGCGTCGCCGGCGAAGCGCCCGTTCTTCCAGACGGTCGAGTACGAGACGGCGAACTGGGCGGCCTCCTCCAGACTCCGATCGGGGAGGTCGACCTCGCGAGTCGGCTCACTCGGGCCTGTTGCCTTCAGGATCGTCACCGGCCCGCCCTGGACCTGCGTGTGGAAGAAGCGATCGCCGCGATCGAGATATTTCTTGACTAAATCCTCGTTCTGGTCGGCGTTGCGCCCGCCGATCACCAGATAGCCGTCGCTCGTGTGGAACCATCTGAATCGTTCGTACCACTGTTCGTTCTTCCTGGTCGGGATCGATCGCCGCGAGAGCCAGTCGACGTCCTCGCTTTCCTCGTCGGAATCGTCGTCGACATCGCCGGCTTCCCACTCGTCACGCTGGCGCTCGATCGCTTCGAGTTCCTCGCGCGTCTCGACGACGGCCTCCTCGGCACCCTCCTTCTTCTCGACGACGCGCTTGGCCTCGCGGTAGAGACGGTCGGCGTTCTGTTCGACGCCCTCCTGTGGGTCGAGCTCCACGTCGCGGTCGTCGATCTCGATGGTGACGGTGCCCTCGCTCGGCTCGATGCCCATTACGGCCTCGGCGGCCGCGATCCCGCGCTCCTCGCCCTCGGCGAACCGCTCCTCGATGGCCTCCCAGCCGATCCCCTCCTCGCGCGCGTTCCTGACGGTGGTGAGGATCTCGTCGACGAGCTCGTAGTTCGCGTAGAGCGACTCGGCCGTTTCGCGCTCGCGCTCGGCCTGCTCGTCGAAATCCTCGATTGCCCCTTCCTGCTGGTCGATGATGCGCTGCTGGCGTTCGATCTGCTCCTCGAAGTCGGGACGCTCGCGCTCGCCGCTCTCCTCGTCCTCGGTGGTGTCGAGTTCGACGAAATACGCGTCGAGTGCCGCCGTGAACGAGTCGAACTCCTCGCTATCAAATTCGGCGCGCTCGTCGAGCGGAAAGGGCGTGACGTCGACCGGCTCGCCGTCGTCGCGGTAGATACGGGGATCGAAATCACCGCTCGAAAGCTGTTCCGAGAGTCCGGTGAGTGCGTCGTAGAGTGCCTCGAACTCGGCCTCATCGGCCTCTTCGATCGCCAGTTCCTTCTCGACGCCCGCGCGGGTGCAGAGCTCCTCGCCGTAGAGTCCGCCGAAGTTGAGCTGGGTGGCGAGCGTGCGCACGAGATCGGTGTTCGACTCCTCCATCCGGGCGGCAAAGCCGTCGTAATCGACCGCGAGCGGGTCGAAGCGCGCCGAGGGGAACTCGTACTGTGCGCCCGGTGCCACGGTCCGGGATTGGAGGCGGACGGTGTTGAGACAGTCGACCACCTCACCGGTCGCGTCGAGAACGGCGACGTTTCCCTCGCCGAACAGCTCGGCGACGACCTTCGTGTTTCGATCCCCGCGCTCGAACTCGACGGTGAGCACGCGATCGAAACCGAACTGTGAGACGCCGGCGAAATCCGCACCCGAGAGCCGGTTTCTGAGCATCTTCGCGAACCCAGGCGGGCGACCCGGTGCGTCGGGGACGTGTTCGGGCGAGACGACGTGTGCGCGCTTGGTCTCGCCGACCTCGATCAGCAGCTCGACCCGGCCGCGATCGAAATCCCTGAGCTTGAGGCGTAGCAGATCGTCGCCGTAGAGATAGGCCTTGTCGAGCTTCGCGCCGGCGTACGTCCCGAGCTCGGTGACGAGAGCCGCGAGGTCGACGCTGGTGAGCTCGCGCTTCGGATCCATACCTGTCCTGTGTACGGACGCCGAAAAGAGGTGTCGTTACGCGCGCTCTCGGATGCGCTCGCCGGCGTCGAGGCCGCTGTCGAGCGCGAGATGGATCCGTCCCTCGCCCGCGACCCAGTCGCCGGCGAAGAAGAGGCCGTCCGCCTCGGCACGGGCGAGCAGCTCCGTATCGACGCCGTCGTCGGGCTGGGCGAGCCGCCAGCCCTTGCTGTCGACCCAGTCCGGGGCGGCGAGGCGCTCGTCGTCGAGCAGTTCCGCGACCGAATCGGCCGCCGCGGCCGCGATCTCGTCGGTGGGCTCGCCGTAGCGCTCGGCCGACCAGTCGGGTGCCAGCTGGACGATCAGCACCGACTCACCCTCCGGAACGTGGCCCGGCTTGCACTCCTCGCGCGAGAGCCAGCCGATCTCGTGTTCGCCGTCGGTGTTCACGAGCGCGTAGTACGGCCGATCGAGCGCGAACGGGTAGTGCAACACGGCAGTGACGGTCGTCCGATACGGCACCGCGCCGATGCTCTCGACGAGCTCCTCACGGAGATCGTTCTCCCACCCCGCGCTCGCCACCAACTCCGCCGTCTGCGGGGCGGGCGGCGTACATACCAGCGCATCAAAATTCCCGCAGTCGTCACCGTCCACGTTTTCGAGCCGCCAGCCGTCCGTGCGCTCGATCCCGCCGATGCGGGTGTCCGTCTCGATCGTCACGTCGGTGCGCTCGAACAGCCGGTGGGGCAACTGCTCGATGCCGTCGCGGTAGGTCCACTTCCGCTCGTCGCCGTCGTGACCCTCGTGGATCTCGTTCGCGCCGTCGAACGTCCAGACCGGCGCATTGATGTCGACCAGTCCCGATGCGTCGAGTTCCGGGAGGAGATCACCGGCGCTTCCTTCGTCCTTGCAGTAGTTCGCGCCGTAGTCGTACCGACAGCCGTCCCGTCGTCGGGTCGCGGTCCGCCCGCCGACCGACGACACCTTCTCGAAAACCGTCACGTCCGCCGCGTCGTCGAGCGCGTACGCCGCCCCCGCGCCGGCGACGCCGGCACCGACGATGGCGACGTTCATCGCGGCCTCTCCCATTGCGAACGGCTCTCACTCATCGGCTACGCTATGGACTCCGAACGGTAAACGAACTCGGCTCACACCAACTCCGGAACGTCGATCGAAAAGGGGACTGAACCCCTGAACCGACTCCGCACCCCACGAGTGGGTCCGTCCGTGGCATCACCTGCGGCGTCCCCGTACCCTCTCGCGCACCCCTCCTACATAAATCAACTGGCCGATTCGGCGGTTTCAGCGATCCAAACCCCCATTTTCGGCAACTCGAATGAACGGAATTCCTGTTTACAACCGCTTCGAGACGTACGGACCGTCCTGGTGATAGCCCCGGTTCCGATAATATTCACGGGCCCCGATGCCGCTGATGACGCTCAGTTTGTCGAACCCGGCGTCGGCGGCCATCGCCTCGGCGTGGTCGAGGAGTTTCCTGCCGTAGCCCTTGTGCTGCCAGTCGGCGCTCTCGTCGCCGACCTGGACCATCGGGCCGTAGACGTGGAGCTCGCGGACGATGGCCGCGTTTTCGAGCTCGCGACGCACGGGATCGTTCGGAAAGCGCAGCCGACAGAACCCCACCAGCAGGTCGCGGTCGGGGTCCTCGTAGCTGATGAACTGCTCGGTGCCACCGCCCGATTCGTAGGTCAGCACGTCCCGTTCGACGTTCTCCGGGGGCTCCCCGTTCATCCCGACCTCGCGGCATCTGATGCAGTCACAGTCCCAGCCGTGTTCGTCCATGCGCTGGCGCGCGAGCTGGCGGAGGTTAGACTTCCAGACGCCCGCGTCGATGAAGTCCGCCGGGATGTCGCGCTGCACGCGTTGCAGGCGGACGTATTTGGGTATCATCGACTTGATCTCGGCGACCAGTTCGGCGGCCGTCTCGTTGTCGAGCGGCTCGAACTCCTCGTTTCGCCACATGTCGTAGGTCGCCGTCCCACGCACGACCAGCATTGGGTAAATCTTGAGATAGTCCGGCCGCCACTCGCTCTCCTCGAACAGCCGGCGGAAGTCCTCGATGCACATCTCCCGCGTCATGCCGGGCTGGCCGGGCATCATGTGGAAGCCCACCTTGAACCCCGCGTCCCGCAGCCGACGGTTCGCGTCCACGGAGGCCTGCGTGCCGTGCCCGCGATGCATCGCGCGATTGATTTCATCATACGTGGTCTGCACGCCGACCTCGACTTTCGTCCCGCCGAGATCGAGCATCCGGTCGATCTGCTCGGGATCACACCAGTCGGGTTTCGTCTCGAAGGTCGTCCCGATGTTGCGAACCCGCGCGGTCTCGTTGTCGGCGATCACGTCCTCCAGATACCGGAAGTCGTACTCGCCGGGCTCCTGCGCGAAGCTCTCGCTCTCGGAGGGGGTCGGCTCGGCGTCGGGATCGAACTCGTTGAGCGCCTGGAGCGCCCGCTTGACGAACCACTCCTGGTAGTCGTGGCTCCGGGCGGTCATCGTCCCGCCCATCAGTATCAGCTCGACCTTGTCGACCGGGTGGCCGATCTCGCGCAGCTGATTGAGGCGAAGTGTGACCTGGCCGTAGGGATCGTAGTCGTTCTGGACGCCCCGCGCGGCGGCCGGTTCGTGGCCCGTGTAGCTCTGCGAACTCGAAAACTCCGAGCCAGGGCCGCCGGGACAGTAGAGACACTTCCCGTGCGGACACATATGCGGGCTGGTCATGATCGCCACCGGCGAGACGCCCGAGGCCGTCCTGACGGGTTTTCGCTGGAGCACTTTCTCCAGTTCTTCGCGGCGGCCCTCCGGCGCGTGGTCCATGATCTCGGAGTTCTTCGGGACTTTCGGCGCGGAGTGGGTCGAACAGGCCTCGAGTTTCGCTGCCTCGACCTCGCCGCGTTCGATCTCGCCGTCGAGAATCCGCTCGATAAGCGTCTCGCAGGTCCGCTCGAACGCCGCTGATTCGGTCGGCGGAATCTCGGTACTCATCGCACTCGTAGAAAACAGTCGCGTCGTGTGAATAAGGCTGTTGTTGCCGACCTACGACCGCTCGGCGACCGCTTCGATCGCCGCCTCGCGGACGGCCGCGCGCTCGCCGACCAGGAAGGTCAGCCTGTCGTCGCCGGTCGCACCGACCGACACGTCCGCGTCGGGCGCGCCGTCGGCGACGTCCGCGGCGACGGCGTCGAGATCGAGGGCGTCGACGTGCCGGACGAGCAGTTCGTCCTCGCCGATCCCCAGCAGCACCGGTGCGTCGTCGCGGGTCCGACGGTGGAGTTCGTCACAGAGCAGGCCCGTCGGCGGGAAGTCGTAGCGGTGGGTGAACGCGTCCGTGTCGAGCACGTTCACGGCCGTGCCGTCGACCTCGTGCCGTTCGAGATGCGTCCGTGCGGTCTCGAGTGCCGTGTCGAGCTTCTCGCGGAACTGGGTCGCCAGCCGCGCCGCGAGCGACTCGCGCCCGTCGAACAGTAGGTCGGCGACGAGCTCGCGCTTGTCCTCGTAGGCCTGGTAGTTCGCGACGAGCGCGACCGACTGCCGGAGATCGCGTGCTCGATCGGGGTCGTAGCCCGCTTCGCTGGCGAGCTCGGCGTACGCCTCGGGTGTGTCCTCCCAGAAACTCACTGCCGGTAGGTGTTCGAGATCGTCGCGCGCGTCAGGATCGACGTGGACGGCGACGGTCGCCGCGATCGCGCTCGCGGTCGTCCCCGCAGTATCGACGAACGACTCGGCCGTCTCGCCGTTGGTGGCCCCGTCGGAAACGACGGCTCGATCGGCGTCGTACACCGAGAGCAGTTCCAGCCCGTCCTTCGAGGCTCCGGTCCCGCCGACGCCACAGAAGACGAACAGCGGGATCTTCTCGTCGTGGCGCTCGTTGGCATCGAGCATCTTCGTCACGTCGCGGGTCGCCGAGTTCATGTCGTAGACGCCCTCGCCGAGCGGTCGACGATCGAAGTAGTGGTACTCCGCGTCGCGCTCGGCGTGTTCGTCGCGCACGAGGGGCAGCGTCGCCCGCTCGATGGCGCTGGCGGCGACGTAGCCGTCGGCGCTGGCGTCGTGACGGACGATGACGGGTCGCGAATCCAGCACGGCGCGCCGGATCAGCCCCGCGAGATCGCGGATCTCGTCGAGGCGATCGTCGACCGCCCCGTCCTCAGCGAGCGGTGCGACTGCCCCGGGCTGGGCCTGCTCGGCGAGTGCCTCCTCCATCCGGTCCTCGACGGCCTCGCGCTCCTCGTCGTCCAGCACGGCGAGCCCGGACGCTTCGACCTGGATCTCCTCGCGGTGGCGCTCGACGCGCCCCTCGATTGCGACGACCGCACCCTGTTCGACGTCGGGGTACGCGCGGACGCCGGCCTCCTCGAAGGCCGCACAGTCCACCGTGCCGGTCTCGTCGTGAAGCGTGAAGACGGTCGGACCGCCGGTCTGGCGCACCGAGGCGACCGCGCCCTCGACACGCACTTCGTCGCCGACGCGCGATTCCAGCTCGTCGATGGCGACGCGCTCGCGCTCCTCATCGGGTTCGGCGAGCGTCGCCTCGCCGTCGTCGGCCGCCGATGCGGCGCTCGTACCGGTTGCTCTCTCGGTGTTCGTGTCGGTTTCCGATTCGGTGCTCGCGCCGTCGATGTCGACCGTCGCCGAACTCTCGCCCGTCTGTGGCTCGTCGGTCGTCACCGCACTCTCGTCGGCGTCGGTCGCCGGACGTCCGGCGACCGCGCGCTCATTTGGGTCTGGGGCCTCCGCTTCGTCGGGGAGTTCGTCACCCTCGGGCGTGTCGACGAGGCTGCCGCGGAACTCGCGGTCGGCCTGGCGGATCGACCACGTGAGATCGACGTTGCCGTTGTCGTGGACGTCCGTGACCTGAACGTAGACCGTGTCGCCCGAATCCCAGTCGAGGCTCTCCAGACGGCTGTCGAGCTCGCTGCGGTGGAGCAGACCGGTGACGCTGTCGCCGATGTCGATGAAGACACCGAACTCGGCGAAGCCGTCGACCGAGCCGCGGTAGAAACGACCGGGCGTGAGTTGGTTCGCGTGCGATCCCTCGAATGCGAAAACGACGTCCTCCTCGTGACTCTCGCAGATGTAGCCATCCGTGGAGGTGCCGCAGATGATACAGCTACCCATTGGCTCAACGTACGGCCGGGCACTAAAACGGTTGTCGAAACGCGACGCGTGAACGAACCGTCGGATCGTCGCTCCGACGAGACAGCAGCGACACATCGGTCCGATCGGCGCGAACACTGTGCGAGGTCTGCACGAGCACGGCGAGTGCAGGCTCGTCAGAACTCCGTTCCGGTGGATGAGCGAGTGAGTGAAACGAACGAGCGAATCGGCAGGGGAGGTGTGTGGGCTGTTGCGGTGCTGGTACAGGAAGTAGTGGTGTCCGCGTGAACGCAGTGAGCGCGGTTCGCCGTGAGCGAGGCGAAGCCGAGCGAGCGGGAGTTTTTAGTCCAGGTTTTTCAAGGAGTGGTAGCCGACCGCAGGGAGGCTACCCGACGCAGAAAAAAGTGGGAGCCGAATCGGTTGGGGAGGGACGTGGGCTGTTGCGGTGCTGGTAGCGGAACGTCAGTCCTTGAAAACCCGACTGTCCGCTTCGAGGGCCTCGATGTCGTCCGCGATCCGCTTGGCCTCCTCGGGAAAGAGCGCCACTTGAACCTCGTTGTCTTCGTCGTCCTCGAAGACGAACTTCACTCGCTTGTCGCCGAACTCGCGGGCCTCGGCGCTCGTCACGTCGAACAGTTTCGCGGTGGCGGACTTGTTCGACGGACCGACGTTCTTCAGCGCGCCGTCCTTCAGTTCGACCATGAACGACGCGATGTCGAGGTTGAGCATACTGGCCTGAAGGGGAGCCAGCGGTTAATCGTTGGTCTCCGTGATCGGGATTATGGAACCATCGTTTGTGTCTCCTCTCCATTGGGACTTTGTCGGCTCGCGGCGTGCTGGCCGTGTCTTCAGTAATGGCGTCGAATCGCGAATTCTGTCTGACTTAGCCATCTCGCAGCATATCATGTAGATGGCAGAAACCATCCATATGTTATCCGTCGCGCTGTTATTTCTTCACATCGTCAGGATGGAAATTTCTCGGGTAGTATTTTTCTGGCAGCAATTTATTGGGTATTACCAAGAAAAATAGCGATGCGATGTTTGCAAAGTATAGTAGGGAACTATACTTGTACATGAATCTGCCTGAATAATAGACGAATGCGCCCACAGCATATGTGACGATTCCGGCTACCTGCGCGGGAGTTTGCGGACCACGCCGGACGCGGTCGACGGGCTGGTCAGCGAACATCGGATCAATTTGGATGAGTACCGGCTGAACGATGTCCTGAAAGACGAACCACATCACTACGACGAGTATCGCTACTTCGATGTATCCTCTGAGTTCCATTATGATGATTTTATTATATCCGGTCTTGCGGTATAGTTGTAATTCAATCGTCCATATTCCCTATTGGGTTGGCAGTCGGTTACACATCGAAGTATGGTTTCTGTTTTCTGGTTCAAGCGATGCCTGTACGCTGCAGTAATCGTTCGCCTTGCTGTACCAATCGGCTCCTTCCATTGCCTGTGACCCGTGTTTGTACACGGCTTTGATAGCTTCGGGCGAAAAGCTGTTCGCAAGCTGTTCGACCTGCTTGAGGCTGTGGTCGTTCTCGACGTACCACACGACATCCTTGGCAGGTACATCCATATTCCGGAGCCGACTGACTCGCTTGAGGTTGGTACTCTCGGGACTGAGCTTCAACCCGCTCTCGGAGGCTTCAGCCATCATCTCGAGATTCCCGTCTTTGGAGAACTCCGTGATTTGCTCCATCGTGAAGCCTTCCTTTTTCAATGTGCTCGCCGCCCCATCGGCCGTGACGTCGAGTGCCTTCTTCACGACCGACTTCGGCATGTACGGCCCGACGTGGTTGACGATCAACTGTCCAAGCGTTTTGAGATCTCCGGCCATTTCCCCACCAAAGCTCTTCTTCCAGTCTTCGAGGTGCCGTATCGCCAGCTGTCCTTCAGTCAGTTTTGCGAGACCGGGGATGGCCCCGGCTGCGCTGAGCGCTGCAGTACCCAGTTTGCCGTTCGCGGCGTCTTGGACGGCATCACGCGCGTCCGCGATGCTGCCCAACGTCGGAACGAACGATCCGGCAATCTGGCCGAGGATGTAGAACACGGAGTTCGCCGACTCCACCGGGTGCATCCCGTCCCGCATCCCCGTTTGGCCGAAGAATGCTCCCTTTATCGCTGTCTTCGCGTCTTTTAGGGAAAGATCGGCCAAGAACTCGGGAATTTCGAACGTGTGACCCGCGATCTTCACCGTGTGAGGTTGCTCCCCCGACGAGCCATCGTTGTTGGAATCCGTCCTCGCATCGCCGCTGTTACTGTTCTCTCTATTATCACTACTATCCTTATTATCGTTGACCGTCTCCTCGTTGTCGGACCACCCGTTACCGGCGTTCCCGCTTCGGGTGTTGCTGCCGTTGCCGCTCCCCACTCCACCATTGCCGTTACCGTTGTTCACGTTCTCGATGGAGTTGGCTGGTGACTTCTCGCTGGATTCGGTCCGAACTTCGACCGACTGGAGCAGGTTCTTGCCGGGCTCAACGCCGCGAGAGTCGATAAGCAGTCCGACGTGCAGCGACTGCCCGCCGGGTCGAAGCGTGACCGCTCCACCCTTGCTTTCGATGGGGTTGCCGTCGGGCCCGACGAAGGTCACGGCTTTGCTGCCACCGGCGAACCAGACGCTCACGGGCTGTGCGCCTTTGTTCGAGATCGTGAAGACGTTCTGGAATGAGGTTCGACTGCCGGGATTGACACCGCGGCTGCCCTCGCCCATCCGGACCTGCAGCGCACCGTCGGATCCGTAGGAGGCGAACTCCCCGTTGGGTCCCTCGGACTTTTCGAGTGCGAGGAACGCGGCGGCGTCGCCAGCGACGGTCACGTCCGCCGATCGCGAGGCGGACGTGGATGTGAACGCGCCCGTCGCATACACGGCGGCGAGCACCACCGCCAGCGCCAGCACTGCAGTACCGAGCTTGCGCGCCCGTTTCATGCTCGACCTCCTGCACGGAGCAGTGGCTCGATCCGCGGGCGTTCGGTCGTGGACAGGAACGTTCTCGACATCGAGACGGTGATCGATCGCCGGATTAGCTCGGATCCTGTGGCTTGCCGTCAGCGCCGGGAGCCTGTCCGGAGTTGGGAGCTTTGGCGTGGACGGTGATGGCCTCGATGAGATTCCCTTGAGAGACCCCAGAAGTGGTGTCGACCATGATGCCGACCTTAATCGAACTGCCGACGCCGAGGGAGCTGCCCGCCGATTCGAGTGAGGCAGTCGGATCGCCGTTTTTGTAGAAGGTCACGGCGTCGGAGCTGTCCTGGATACGGATATCGACCGACTGACTGCCCTTGTTGGTGATCGTAAACACGTCGTCGAAGGAGGTCTTCGCACTCGGGTTGACGCCCTGGCCGTTGACCTTCGCATCGCCGTCGAGGTTCACCGCCAGCCGGCCGTTGTTCGTCGTCGCGTATTTCTGTCCGTTCGGTCCCGATCCCTGTTCGAGCGCGAGGAACGCCTCCTGGTCGCCAACGACTTCGACATCGGTGCTCCTGTCGGCCGTGACGCTGCTGAACGCGCCGGTGGCCATCACCATCGAGGCGGCGACCACCAGCGCGATCAGCGCGAGCAGTTTTCCTTGTGGCAAACGCATTGGTGTATCCTGTCCCGCAGCCGTCGGACGGCCGGCGGGGTACAGCCACCACCTCCAGCGCTATCCCCGTAGTATTGGGCCGCTTGATGCACCATCAAGCACGGCCTGACATCCATCAAGCAGGGCTTGATAGCGGACAGAACCCAGTTTTTGACATAAAAACACGGCTGCAGCATCACTTTCCGAGGTGATCGTCAGCGCGAAACGACTGTAGACGGATGAAATGGCGGGATTGAGATTCTATTGGTTATCTAAACACCACTACTATCGAATCATTTATAACAGGTATGGGTCGGGGCCACTCGCTTGTGACGAAATCGAAAATCGATCTCGCTCGGATACGCCGAACAGTCATCCTGTCGGTCCGAAATCCCTTGCTGTGTCGGCTCAGTTAACGATCGCACTGTGTCCGCCGACTACGGCAATAGTGCTGTTCCGGCCGCAACCGCCCGGAAGGCATAGCCGAAGACGAAGACCGCGGGCACGGCCGCCGCGAGTGCGGCGCGCCCGAGACCGATCTCGTGAACTTCGCTTGTACCGACAACGAGTAGTGCTGCTCCGTACAGCGCGCAGGCGATCCTGAGCCCGGGGATCGGAACGCCAGCGAGCACGCAGGGGGCGCTCGCGTAGGCGATGACCTGCACGGTTTCGCTGACGCCGGCGCGGTCGTCGGCCACAGCGATGAGCGCGAGCGTCTCGATGGCTGCTGCGAGATGGAGAGCGAGCGGCGCGACGAACCCGACGGCGATGAGGAGCACGAGCAGCGCCGAGGCGAGCCGCTGATCGGCGAGTACCGGATAGGAACCCGGAACGAGCGCGAAGCGGGTCGCCTCCTCGATGGCGACCACGACCATGACGAACGCGAGCCCGGGAGCCTGATCGCCCGGCGCGACCCCGGTGGCGAAAAACCGTCGTGGGCGCACCAGCACTTCGAGCCACGCCCGCGCGAGCGCTATCGGCCCCCTGTCACGCCCGCCGGTCGGGTTCTCGACCCACTGCGTCACGTCCTTTCATCGTCGCGTCCCGCCTATCCCGGTTTCGATGCGCCGGCCGGTTCGTGTTTCATCCTCGTTCGCACGTTGACGGGCTCAGCCAGGTGGCTATGGGACCACGCATCGTGGTAGCGATCCGTCAGCTCGGGGCGAAGAGCCCGCGTATTTACGTGATCGGCCACGACTAGGCGACCGTGATCGTGGCTACCCCCGCCGTCGCGTTCGGTCGCACCGACGACCGGCGCGCGGAGCGGTCCCCACGGCAACGAGCGGCGAACGAACCCACACGACACGGCCCGGCGAGCGATGGGTCCGTGATCGGCAATGCGGCTCTGGCCTCGCCGCTCGTCCGATAATGGACGATTCGCGACTCACGCGACGGACGATACTCGGCGGTCTCGCGACGGTTGCCGTCGGCGGTGGCGTAGTGTACGGTGCCTCGACGCTCGATGCGGGTGGCTCCGGCGGCACCGCTGCGGCCGAGATGCACGCGACGACCGGGACGGGTGCCTACGATATCGAACTCGACGGCCAGCCGGTCATGGGATCACTCGATGCACCGGTTTCTCTCTACTACTGGAGCGAGTATCAGTGTCCGTTCTGTGCGCGCTTCGAGAGCGACACGCTGCCGAAACTCATCGAGAACCACGTCGTCACCGGCGATGTCCGCGTGATATTCATCGAATTCCCCTATCTCGGCGCGAACTCGATGACGGCCGCCGTGATGAACCAGTGCGTCTGGCGCGAGGTCGAGGGATCGAACCCCAATGCCTACTGGCGATGGCACTCGGCAGTCTTCGAGGCACAGGGCGAGGAGAACTCCGGCTGGGCCTCGAAGGCGAGCCTGCTCGACATCACGCGCGATGTCGACGGCGTCTCGGCCGATGGCGTCGAACAGTGTCTGACACGGAATCGCAACTCGATCGAGAAGAACATCGAGACGGACAGTCAGCGCGCACGCGCCCTCGACATCAGCGGTACGCCGGGGTTCATCGTCTACAATCGCCAGTCCGAAAAGGGTGGGAAGATCGTCGGCGCACAGCCGTACGATCAGTTCGAATCCGCCATCGAACGGGTGAAGGATTCGTGATCGATCGACGAGAGTGGAGAGCATGAGCGTCGAACGTTCGACCGGCGCTGACGGCGGCCTCGTGGCAGCGCTGTCTTTCCCGCTGACGACGAACCGCCGGGCGCTCGGTGCAGCGGTGGTTGCGGTCGTGACGTACGTCGGGCTCGTGTTGAGCTCGTTTCCCGCGTACTCCGCACAGATGCTCGGGGCCGATCTCGGCTATCTCGACGATGCGGTGCTCGCGCTGACGGCGAACACGTACGCTTCGATCGGCCCGTTCGGATTGGGTCTCGTCGTCGCCTACGCGGTGCTCACGGGCGTCGCGCTGACGAACGTAACGACGCAGCTCCGGCTCCAGAACGCCTCGGGCGTGCGCGACCTGCTCGGTGTCGTGCCGGGCCTGCTCGCCTCGGGCTGTGCGAGCTGCGGGGCTGGCGTGCTCGGCCTGTTGGGGTTTGCCGGCGCACTCGCCGCGATGCCGTTCGGCGGCAATCTCCTCCGACTGGCTGGGATCGTCCTGCTGCTCTTCTTCCTCGCACGTTCGGGCGATCCACGGAGCTGTCGGGTGAGTTGAGATGGTTACGATCGACCAGCCGTCCCTGCTGACGGCGGCGTACGCGGCGGGCGTGTTGATGTTCTTCGCACCGTGTAGCGTCGGCCTCCTGCCCGCGTATCTGACCTACTACTTCACCCACGACGACGGACCGCCTGCTTCCGCGAACCGGACCACGACGAACGGCGACTCGGGAAGTTTCGTGCGACAGCTGTTGCTCGCGAACGGCGTCCTGCTCTTTCTCGCCGGGGCGATCCCCCTGTTCTACATGGCGACGGCGGGGATTCGTCTGCTGTTGCCCGGTTACGAGATCGTCGTCCCGCTGGCGAAACTCGGCACCGGCAGCTATCTCCCGCCGGTGGCGGCGGTGTTCGTCGGCACGGGGCTGTCGGTCGTCGCGACCGGTCGCCGCGGCGCGGTTCGCGGGCTCCGCATCGGCGGGATCGCGACCCTCGGCATCGTCCTGCTATACCTGCTCGTCGGCGGGACCGTGCTCGTCGTCGGCCAGTGGGTGCGCCCGTATCTCGCGTCGCTCCAGCTGCTCGTCGGCCCGTTGCTGGTGGCGCTCGGCGTCGCCTACTACTACGGTATCTCGCCGCTCCGCGCCATCGAACTCCCCGAGCGCGGCGAGGTGTCCGACTCGGAGTTCTTCACCTTCGGCCTGCTCTACGGCGTCGGGAGCCTTGCCTGCAACCTCCCGGTGTTTCTGGGTGTCGTGCTCTCGTCGTTTTTCACGGGGAGTTTCCTTTCTGGACTGGCGGTCTTCGCCGCCTTCGCCGCCGGGATGGGAACGCTGATGGTCGGGTTGAGTGTCGTCGCCAGTCTCACGGAGGGGTCGCTCTCGCTCGGGCGCTACGCTGCCCCGGTCCGGACGGTCGGCAGCGCCGCGTTCGTGCTTATCGGGCTGTACGTCACCTGGTATACGCTGCGCTCACTCGGCTATCTCCCGGATGGTGCACTCCTCGGCTAGCCGCCGACTGATTGGCTGGGAACTTATCGTTCACACGACTAGTTGTCGAGACCGTACGTCACTTGCGACCATGCATCTCTGTCCCACTCGCGCACGAATAGTTGATGACGATCATCATTATCGACTCGATATCGCTACGCACGATCCATCGTATGGCAAGTCTTATCCGGAACAGTTCGGTAGGGCGACGCACCGATCGAACCGAACTACCGGCGACGCGATGTTCGACACCGACCACGTGATTGACCGATGACGACGAACCACGAGCGACACGCGAACCGATGGCGTGACGGGACACTGACCGATCGCGACCGATCGTCGACGGGGTGGGATCCGTGAGCGGGAGCGAGCCGTTCGATCCGACCGGCGAGAGCGAGCGCCACATCGGCCGCGGGATGTTCGAGGAGGGGATGGGTCCCGGTTCGTCGATGGCCCATCTCTACCGTGGGGAAGTCCACCGGATGACGTTCTGGCGTGAGCGCCTCGATCGCACCACCAACTGGGCGGTCACGATCATGGCAGCGATCCTGACCTGGACGTTCACGAGCGACAACCCCCACTACATCCTCCTCGTTGGTATGGTGATGCTGACGGTCTTCCTCGTGATCGAGGCCCGCCGCTACCGTGGCTACGATCTCTGGCGCTCGCGCGTGCGCCTGTTACAGGCGAACGTCTTCGCGAACGCGCTCGATCCCTCGCAGGAGATCGACGATCCCCACTGGCGGCGCGAACTCAGCGAGGACTACCGCACGCCACGCATCAAGATCTCCTTCGAGGAAGCGCTCGCCCACCGGCTCCGCCGCATCTATCTCCCCTTGTTGACCGTCCTGCTCGTCGCCTGGCTGGTCCGCATCACAGCGTTCATGCACGGGACGCCGTGGCCCGCCAGCGCGTCGATCGGAAACGTTCCAGGACTCGCTGTGAGTGCCGCCGTCGCCGTCTTCTTCGTCGGCGCAACGTTGGTCGCATGCCGGCCGCGCACGTGGCAGGCCAACGGTGAGCTCCGACTCACCGACGTCGACGTCTGGAGCGACGCCGACGGCCACCACGACTGATCACGCCGGTCGGCTGGGCCGCTCGACCGAAATCCACGGCCATCACCGGTCCGTAACGGTGGTTTCACTCCCCCTTGTCTGACCAGCAGCATACTGTCGGACGGAAACAGCTGGAAAACATCACTATGGAGACACACCCATTGCAGTGGGCTTCTGTACTTGGATCGTTAGATGTCTCTGCCCGACAGTATATACTGTCCGCCGCCGAATCTCTCGTGTGAGCACGTTCGTCATCATCGGTGGCGATGCGGCCGGCATGTCCGCGGCAAGCAAGGCCAAACGCGACGATCCCGATCTCGATGTGATCGTTTTCGAGGCCGGTGAGTGGGTCTCCTATGGTGCCTGTGGCCTTCCCTACTACGTCAAGGGCGAGATACAGTCCTTGGAGGACCTCGTCTCGATCACGCCCGAGGAGTTCCGCGAACAGCGCGATATCGACCTCCGGATGAGCCACGAGGTCGTCGCCATCGACCCGAACGATCGGACTGTCACTGCTCGTGGGGAGAGCGAGGTCGTCGTTGAGTATGACCACCTGCTTGTTTCGACCGGTGCCGCGGCCGTCGAACCTCCGATCGATGGTCTCGACCGGGATGGCGTCTACACGCTCGGCTCGATGTCCGACGGCAAGGATCTCCGTGAGTACGTCGGCCGGGCACGAACCGAGGGAACCCTCAACCAACCTGACAGCGGGCCAGCCTGTCGATTTCTCGACGACTGTAACGGTCCCGTCGGCATCGTCGGCGGCGGTTATATCGGTATCGAGATGGCCGAGGCGCTGGCCGGCAACGGCTTCGAGGTACATCTGTTCCAGCGTGGCGAGCGCATCCTGAAGTCGTTCAGCGAGGCGACGAGTGACGCGATCCTCGATCATCTCGGCGAGCAGGACGTCGCGGTGAACCTGAACGCGGAAGTCGAAGCACTCGCTGGTGGTGATGGGGTCGAAGCGGTCGTGACCGTCGACGGACGAACGCCCGTCGAGATGGTGCTTGTTGGGACCGGTGTCAGCCCGCGTACCGATCTCGCCGAGGACGCCGGCATCGAACTGGGCGCGACGGGCGCTATCGCAGCTGATGCCTACCGGGAGACGAGCCACCCTGACATTTACGCGGCGGGCGACTGCGCGGAGGCCGAACACGTCGTCACCGGTGAACCGGCGTACGTTCCGCTCGCGTTGACGGCCAACCGACACGGCCGAGCGGTCGGTCGAACGGTCGCGGGCACACCGACCGAAGGCGGCGGTATCGCGGGGACGGCAGCCGTCAAGGCCTTTGATCGGGAAGCCGCCCGGACAGGTGTTCTTGATCATCAAAGGGCTCGTCGCGTCGGATTCGATCCCATCACCGAGACTATCGACGCGAAATCGCGCGCCGGCTACTATCCCGGTGGGAGCACGGTCGGGGTGACACTCACCGCCGATCGCGATTCCGGGCGCGTGCTCGGTGGCAGCCTCGTCGCCGAATATGGCGAGGGTGCGGTCCATCGGAGCCATGCGCTCGTCGGTGCCGTCACCGAGGGCATCGGTCTCGGCGAGCTCTCGAACTACGATCTCGCGTACGCGCCGCCGTTCAACACGACATGGGATCCCGTCCTAACGGCTGCGAAGGTGCTCGACGGTAATCGTTGAGGCAGGCAAGGACGATCATCATCCGTTCTGCTGCCCGGAGAACACCGACTCGGCCGTGGACGGCTCGCCGCCCACATCGTGGAGATGACACGCCACCTGGTGTCCGGTGTCGGTTTCTTCGAGTGCGGGCTGTTCTCGACAACAGACCGTCGCGAACGATTCGCCGAGACGCTCCTCGGCAGTCTCCAGCTCGCCGGCGACGATGTCCGCGAGCGCGGCCGACAGCACCTGCTCGGCGTTCGCGTCGTGCAGTTCCTCGGGGATGTCGTAGTCCGCACGGATCGCCGTTCGCAGCTCCGCCCCCGATATTTCGTCGGCGTGTTCGGCATCCCCTTCGGTGACGAGTCGTGTGCGGAGCCGCTCGGTGTCGAGCGTCCGATTCCGGAGCGCAATTCGGAGATCCAGTATGCCGCGCCACACCTGCTGGTCGAAGTCGTAGTCCGGCGGTTGAATCACTGCGGGACAGCGGGTGTGAAATCGACAGCCCGGCGGCGGATCCGCCGGATCGGGCACCGTGCCCGAAAGCTCCGCACGCTCGCCACGCCTGGTGGGGTCTGGCGTCGGCATCGACGCGAGCAACGCACGGGTGTAGGGATGCTGTGGATCGGCGAAGACTGCCTCGGTCGGTCCCCGTTCGACGATCTCGCCGAGATACATCACCGCGACGCGGTCGCAGACGTCGCGCACCACGCTCATGTCGTGGCTGATCAGCAGGATCGAGAGCCCGAACGTCGTCTGAAGGCGTTCGATGAGCGCGAGGATCTCGGCTTCGACGGAGACGTCGAGCGCCGACACCGGCTCGTCGGCGACCAACAGCTCCGGGTTCGACACCAGCGCCCGCGCGAGCGCGACCCGCTGTTTCTGCCCACCGGAGAGTTCGTGCGGATAGCGGTCGTAGTCGTCGGCCGAGAGACCGACCTCGGCGAGCATCGTTTCGACGAGGCTCCGGCGGCGATCATGGTCACGCAATCCGTGGAGTGCCAGCGGCTCGGCCACGGATTCGCCGATCGACAGCCGTGGGTCGAAGCTCGACGTCGGGTCCTGGAATATTATCCCCGTCTGCCGGCGGAAGCGCTTGCGCTCGTCGTCCGTCTGGTTGCCGACGATCTCGCCGTCGAACCGGATCTCGCCATCGGTGGGCGTTTCGAGTCGCAGCAGACTCCGTGCAGCAGTGGATTTTCCACAGCCGGATTCGCCGACGAGACCGAGCGTCTCGCCGCGGCGTATATCGAAACTGATCCCATCGACCGCGCGTACGCGGCCGACCTCGCGGGCCAACAGCCCCTCGGTGATCGGGTAGTGTTTCGTGAGATCATGAACCGAAAGGAGAGTGTCATCGCTCATCGGTTTCCTCCTTCCGTCGCGTGTCCGCCATCGGTTTGCTGTTTCGACTGTTCGCTCGGTTGCGCCGCGCGGTCGGCTGCGCTCTCCTGTACCACCTCTGTGTCGTGGTCTTCGTCGTAGAACACGCAGGCAGCACGATGCGTTTCGTTGTTGTTGGCGGGTTCGAGGGGCGGTTGCTCGCCGCCGATGCAATCCTCGACGGCATGAGGGCAGCGTGGATGGAACCGACAGCCGGTCGGCGGGTCGGTCGGGTTCGGGAACTCCCCGCCGATCGTCTCCCGGCGTTCGCCCCGTCCCGGCAGACAGCGCAGCAGCGCTTGAGTGTAGGGATGAGCTGGCGTCTCGAACACGTCGTGGACGTCGCCCCGCTCCATTACCTTTCCCGCGTACATGACGACCATGCGGTCGGCCATCTCGGCGACGACGCCGAGGTCGTGGGTGACGAACAGGATCGCCATGTCACGCTCGGCCTTGATGTCGTTCAAGAGATCGAGAATGCCCGCCTGCGTTGTCACGTCGAGCGCCGTTGTGGGCTCGTCGGCGATCAACAGGTCGGGTTCGGCGGCGAGCGCCATCGCGATGACGACGCGCTGTTTCATCCCGCCGGAGAACTCGTGAGGGTATTCGTCGAAGCGCGTCGCCGCTTCCGGGATGCCCACTTTGTCGAGCAGTTCGATACCGTGCTCGCGGGCAGCACGCTTCGATATGTCACGGTGGAGGCGGATGGCCTCGACGAGTTGCGCACCGACGGAGTAGACGGGATCGAGTGCGCCCTGTGGGTTCTGGAAAACGTGCGCGATGCGCTCGCCGCGCACGTCCGAGAGCTGTCCGGGCGAGCAGTCGGTGAGGTCGCGCCCGTCGAAGTCGATACGGCCGCCGACGAGCTTGCCGGGCGGCATCGGCAGCAGTTTCGTAATTGACTCGCAGGCGACGGTCTTGCCGGAACCACTCTCACCAACCAGACAAACGGTCTCACCCTGTTCGACGCCGAAACTCACCCCGTCGACCGCCAGCACCGTGCCGTCGTTCGTCTCGAAGTGCGTTCGGAGGTCATTCACCGAGAGGAGCGGGTCGGTCATGGTTTCCCCCGTGGATCGAGCGTGTCTCGGAGCGCGTCGCCGACGACGCTGAACGAGAACACGGTGATAACCAGAAACGCCAGTGGGAACGCCCACACCCACCACAGCTCCATGTTCAGCTCGGTGAGCATCTGCCCCCACGAGGGGACGTTCTCGTCGCCCAGCACGACGATGAACGAGATGGCCGCCTCGGTGAGGATCAACAGCGGGATCTGACGCGTCGTGGCCGTGAGAACAGTACTAGAGACGTTCGGCAGGATGTGTCTGCGGACGATCTGCAACCGGCTCGCGCCGGCGCTCTCGGCGGCGGTGACGTAGAGTTCACCGCGACGCTGGGTGACTTCGCTACGCACTAAGCGGGCGACGCCACCCCAACTGAGCAGTCCGAACACGAGAATGATGAGAAACAGGCTCTGGCCGAAGACGAATCCGAGGACGATATAGACGAGAAACGCCGGCACCGTCTGTTGAATATCGACGTAACGCATCAACACGTCGTCGGCCCACCCGCCAAAGTACCCGGCGACGGTGCCGACGGCCGTCGCGATCGGCACCATGAGCATCGACGTGACGAGCGCGACGAGCAGGCTCACACCCATCCCGGCCACGACCAGTTCCAGTACGCTCTGGCCGACCGAATTGGTGCCGAACGGGAACTGGAGACTGCCGTGACAGTACTGCTGGACCGCCGGTCCGGTCACGTCGCCGGCGCAGTTGATCGCGACCGTTCCCGCCTCGACGGTGGCAAACAGCGCCGGCTGTTTGGCGTACTGGATGTTCGTCGTCGGGCGATCGAGCACGAGCAGGCTGGCCGTCCCGAGAACGAAGAAGACGGCCAGATAGGCCACACAGGCGACTGCGAGTCTGTTCCGACGAAATCGTCGCCAGTACTGCATCGTTCGGTCGCGGTTGCGGACGGCCGGAACGACGATGGCGAAGGCGAAGACGACCAGCGAGAGGACGAACAGCCAGTCGAGCCGCGAGGGGGCGTACCACGCACCGATCGACAGATCGTAGCCGGTGAACCGATCGTAGAGAAACAGCAGCGTGAGCAGTCCGAGCGCGACGAGAAAGCCGCCGGTTCGTCGTCCGACCACCGGCCGTTCCTCGCCCAACTCCTCCCAATCGATGGCATCGAACTGGGCGTCGATGCTCGCATCGGAATCGACCGCCATGCTACTTGTTTCCGATGTTCGCTTCCACGGTAGTATAAGCTTTCAGGATGTCATACAGAATCTGATACGACTGAATGAGGCCTGAAAACTTATGTCACGCCGGAGCATGGTCGGCAGCAGCATCGAAGGATGTACCGTCCAGCACTTTCCACACACGGTTTGCGATCGAGCCGACGACGGTATCCACTTGGCTTGCAGCGCCGCCAGCAAACTGTCCTACACCCGACGACGAGCGGTGGTGAAGCAGCGTGAGTCGTCGCTGGCAGATCACCCGCCGGGCGGTGTTCGCCGTGCTCGCTGCGTTTCTCGTCGTCTCGCTGGTCTTCGCGTTCGTCGCGGCCACGTCTGACCCCTACACCGGACAGCTCGCACGGTCGGCCGCCGAGGAATCCGCGGAGGAAGACATTCCGGTGAAACAAACGGATGCGTGGGAGCGATTGGTCGAATACAGGCAGCAGCGCAACCTCGACGAGCCGGTCGGCGAGCGCTACGTCGACTGGTTGGGCGACGTTGCGACTCTCGACCTCGGAACGGCGTTCGGGACGACGAGGACGGGGACGATGTTCGGACAGTCCTATTCCGAGGGGACTCCGGTGACCTCGCTGGTGGCGAGCGCGGTGTCGCGCACGCTGTCGTATCTCGTTCCGGCGATCGTGTTCTCGGTCGTCGTCGGCATCAGCATTGGCGTCTACACGGCGACGCGCCAGCACACGCTCGTCGACAGACTCGGGACGAGTGTCGCCCACCTTGGATTTAGCCTGCCGAATTTCTGGCTCGCGGAGGTCGTAGTGCTCTCCGGTATCGGTGTGGGCGGGTTGCTATCGGGCGCGCCGGGACGGACGAACGAGTTTCTCTATACGGTGGTGTTTCCGGCCGCGGTGTTGGGAACGAGCCTCCTCGCCGGACAGCTCCGATACGCGCGTGCCCAGTCGCTCGAATACATCGACGCGGAGTTCATCAAACTCGTTCGGGCGAAGGGCGCGGGAAGCCGACGAGTCGCTCGGCATCTGCTGCGAAACGCGGCCGTCCCGTTGCTGTCGCTGTTTTTCGCGGATATGCTCGGGATCGTCGTCCTGAACGTCTTCGTCATCGAGTATGTTTTCGGGATTCAGGGTCTCGGCGGATTGAGCCTCGTCGCCATTCAGTCACGGGACATGCCAGTGATCCTCGGCACCACGCTGGTGATCGTGCTCGTCGGCGTGCTCGGCAATTTCGTGCAGGACGTCGTCTCCCTCGTCGTCGATCCACGAGTGGCCGAATGATCGCCGCCTGCCGGCAATCGATACAATTGTTATCGCCGCATGGAGTTTATGAATCCTTCTCTAGGCTTTCGAACGTCCCCTCGATGATGTCGTCGGCGATCCGTTCGGCGTCGATGGACGGCATGGCGCTCGGATATTTCCGCGTGAAGTAGCCGAGCAGGTTCTCGACGTCGCGTTCGAGGAACTCGGTCGCGTTCGCGTGATCGGTGGGGACGGCCTGTGGCCAGTCGAAGACGGTCACGCCGTCGTCCGCGACGAAGACGTTGTACTCGCTCATGTCGGCGTGGACGTAACCCGCCTCGTAGGCCGTCGCGACCTCCTGCAACACGAGATCACAGACGCCAGCTGCCTGCTCGGCGTCGAGTGCCGCCGCCGAGAGCTCGACGCCGGCGAGTTTCTCCATGATGATCGCGTGGCGGTTCTGGTCGACCGGTCTGGGGACCGACACCTCGGGATAGAGCGTTTCGAGCGCGTCGTACTCGCGTTCGGCGGCTTTGCGGGCGGTGTACATCCAGGAGACGTGCTCGCGGTCGGCGGTGTACTCGCGCTCTTTCATCACTTCCCTGAAGTTGGTGTAGCCCTCGCGGTGGAACTTGAGCGCGAACGGCGTGTAGGAGGCGACCTCGTAGACGTCGCTTTCCTTGCCGACGCCGAGCGGCGCACCCATCCCCTCGATGGTGCCACGCTCGGCGAACGTGTGGAGCGCGAGCGCGTCGTAGCCCTCGAAGGTGAGCTTGTAGCCCTCGTACTGGATGGTCCGGCGTTCGAGCAACCCCCGATCGGCACAGCGATCGAGATGATAGTCGACGTTCTCCGGCGTGAGATCGGCGAAGTCGGGCAGTTTCCCCCGGTTGACCCACTCGCTGAAACGCATCCCCTGCTCGACGCCGGAGAGGAGATAGAAGTCCTCCGTGTCGAGATCGGCCATCTCGCTTGCGACGTTGCGCACCATCGGTCGCCCTTGGCCTGCCGCGGGTAAAAGCGCCGTGCGACCCAGCCATAAATCATATACTGCAATACTGAATGGCGATCCACATCGATGGGCGATCGTTCGGACGATCATGAACGGTTGAAAACTACTCTGCTCTCACTCGCTCGTCTCAGAGGTCGAACGCGTGTACCACCACGCCCAGAGCATCAGGACCCCTTGGAGCGGGAGTCGAATCCATAGTGCCGCCCGCGCGATCCCCTCGATCCGGTCGGGCATCGCATCGATCGCCACGTCGCTCGTCGCCATGTGGACGTTCGCCGGGAAGACCGCAACTAACAGCGCGATGATCCCCCACGCGGAGCGACGCCGTGTCCGCTGGATCAGAACGCCGCTTCCGAGGACGATCTCGGCGATCCCGGAGAGATAGACGAGCGCGACCGGTTTGGGAAATCGCGGCGGGACGACTCGCGCGTAGACCTTCGGTGCGACGAAATGCAGGACGCCCGCACCGATGTAGAGGAGCCCCATCACGTAGCGGAGCGGTCGTTTGCGGCCGTTCGGACCGTCGTCGGTAGCAGTGCTCACACCTGTGGTGGGGAGTGCTCGACGAAAACAGTATCCCTCCTCGATCGACACGTTCGGGCCACCCCGATCTCACCGACTTCTCTCACCGCTCCGGTTGCTCGAACAGGTCGTCCAGCGCGTCGGCGGCTAGCCCGACGACGGTCGCGATACGCGTCTTCTGGAGATTCCGTGTCGCGTAGTAGATCCCGAGTTCTTGGAGCGTCCGCTCGCTCCCCTCGAACCCGTAGGTCTCTCGTGCGAGTCGCCCCTCGGGACATCGGCTCGTGGCGACCAGCGGGACGCCCGCATCGCGGAGCCTCTCCAGCGCGGGAACGATCGTCGCCGGGATGTGGCCCGCGCCGGTCGTCGCGAGACAGAGCCCGGCGGCTTCCTCGGCGCAGTCGAGCTGTGCCACGGGCATCTCCGCCGTGACGGTCACGGCGTGGACGTCGTTCGTCAGCGACTCGTCGGTGATGTCGAAAACCGGCGTGTCCCCCGCGATAGCGCGATGCCAGACGACGCGGCTCTCGTCGACGGTCGCGAGCGGGCCGAACTCGGGCGAGCGAAAGCTATCGAGCGCCATCGTGTTCGTCTTCGTCACGTCCCGCGCGGCGTGGACGCGATCGTCGAGACAGACCAGCACGCCACGGTCGCGTGCACCATTGCTCGCCGCCGTGCGAACGCTCGCCAGCAGGTTCCCCGGCCCGTCGGGGCTCGCGAGCGACGGATTTCGCATCGCGCCCGTCAGCACGACCGGCGTCTCGCCGCCGTAGGTCAGATCGAGGAAGTACGCCGTCTCTTCGAGAATATCGGTGCCGTGCGTGACGACGATGCCGTCGATCGACGCGTCGGCGTCGTACTCGGTACACAGCGCCGACAGCGCCTGCATCCGGTCGATCGTCAGATGCGGGCTCGGTACGTTCGCGAACTCGTGGGTCCGTACGTCGGCGATCGATCCCAGCTCCGGGATTGATCTGACGAGCTCCTCGCCGGTCAGATCGGGCGCGGCAGCGCCGTCGGCTGCCTCGGTCGAGGCGATCGTGCCGCCAGTCGAGATGACGACGATGCTCATGCCCTCCCGCTCGCCCGTCGTGGCAATAGTCGTTCCGGGCCGCGGGTCCGGACGAACACTGAATCGAGCGCAAGCCGTTTTGCCGACGGCGATCGGAGTTCTCCTATGACCGACTCGTGGGAGAAACTGTTCGAGCGCGCCAGCGAACACGACGTGGCGATCGATACCATCCAGAGCACGCTCGCCGAGCAGCGGACGAACGAGGAGCGCCACGATGGATGAACCCGATCCTGCGCGCATCGTCGCCGATGCCGACGTGCTCGCGGCCGACCTCCTCCGCGATGGGGACGCTCGCGACGCCCTCGATGTCGTGCGCGCTCACTCGTGGCTATCGCTCGTCGCGAGCGACCCGCTGCTCGCGGATGCTCGCGCCATTATCGCGCAACTCGCCGACCCCTCTCTCGCCGACGACTGGCGCGAGCACATCGACGAACTTCGCGTGCGGGTCGGCCACCCATCCGGGGATCACCCGGCGCTCGCCTCGGTGGCAGCGGGCGACGCCGCCCACCTGCTCTCGTTCGACGAGTCGCTCCGCACGGCCGAGACCGGCGTCCGCATCCGCGAGCACGTCGCCACGAGCGTCAAGCATCCCGCCGGGTTCTGTGGGTTGTTCGACCCCGAAACGCTCTACCCCACTATCGTCGACGGGGACTACCCTGGTCCGGATCGCGACCCGCGCGCGTGAGCAATAATTCCCCTTTCCAGTTTGACGACTACCGGCACGATTCTCTCGATCTATCTCTCCTATACGGATGAGAGCGGTGGCGCGCGATGAATCCGGCCGAAGGCCGGAGAACGCGCGAGGGATGACTGAGCGAACGGAGTGAGCGAAGGAATCGGCTGGGGAGGGTGTGGCTTGCGGTTCTCGTTTTCGTCAGGATTCGCCTTTTCCCGTAGCGATCGTCCTGTTATCTCTGTGAACCACTCTAGAGTAGCGATTCCGCCCTCCGGGATTCGTTATTCACCCCGTTCGTGATACCACTCGCCGAACTTCGCCAACGCACGCCCGCGATGGGAGATGGCGTTCTTCTCGTCGACAGCCATCTCGGCCATCGTCGTCCCTTCGTGCTCGAAGATCGGATCGTAGCCGAACCCACCCTCGCCGCGCGGCGGGACGATGCGCCCGCGAACGGTGCCGGAAAAGAGCTTCACGGGCAGTCCTGAGTCGCTTTCGTCGTCTTCGTCGCCCGCAGCCGCCAACGCGCGGTCGTCTCGATCGACCGGGTCGGGGCTCGCCGCGAACTCCTTGCCGTCGCAGTAGGCGAGCACACAGCCGAAGGCCGCCCGTCGATTTTTCTCGTCGGCGACGAGTCGCTGGACGCGCTCGATGCCGAGGGTGTCCTCGACGTACGAGGAATAGGGGCCGGGAAAACCGTCTAGAACGTCGACGAACAGCCCAGCATCGTCGACGAGGATCGGTTCGTCTGCCTCGCGGTAGGCCTCGCGCGCGCCGTGGGCGGCGATCGCGCCGAGCTCGTCGCTCTGGATCTCGGTGTAGTCGAAGTCGAACTGCTCGCAGGCCATGTACTCGCGCGCCTCGCGGACCTTCCCCTCGTTGGTCGTCACGTACTGGAGCATGGTCGCTCTCGGCGAGTCACAGAAAAGTAGCCGTCGGTCCGGTTCTCAGTCGACGATGACTTCGACCGGATCCTCTTCGTCCTCGTAGCTCTCGCTCTCGCCACGGTTCTCCTGAACGAGCAGGACGGCTACGACCGCGAGTGCGACCCACGACCGCCAGTTGGCGAAGTTGAGGGTGTAGCCGACGCCGAACGGCTTCTTCACCAGCATCTCCTCGTCGGGCTGCCAGTACGCCGACAGCATCCGCCCGAGGCTCGGGCGCTCGAAGTTGTACGGGACGCCGAATATCTCGCCGGACGGTGGTCGTTCGTCTGCCATGCCCTGCCCTACGACCGCCCCCGTTAAGTGATTTATTGGTAGCGCCCGCGTCCCTCGATCGCGCGAAGTCGCTCTTGCACGTCGTCGTCACCCACCTCGGCGTACGCAGTCTCGAACGCCTCGCGGAGCGACTCGGGATCGGCTGCCGTGCCCGCGAGCGACTGCTCGAAGACGTGACAGTCCATCGCGTGGTCCTCGATGTCATCGGTGTAGTGGCCGAGCCCGAAATCGATGAGATAGGTCCGATCGTCGCCAGAATCGCTCACGCGGACGTTGCGCGTCGTCGGATCGCCGTGGGCGATGCCCGCCTCGTGCAGCGTCGCGAGATGGCCGGCGACGTCGCGCACGCGATTCACTCCCTCTTTCGAGTCGAGGATTGCCCGGAGGTCGCTCTCGCCGACGTACTCGACGGTCAACTGCGTTTCTTCCGTGTCGACGTCCAGGACGAGCGGTGTCGGCACCCCCTGCCGACGCGCGTCGCTCGTGAGGCGCGCTTCGAGCACGACGCGCTCGCGGCGCAGTCGCTCGTCGAGCACCGGATGGCGATACGACTTCGGCAGGCGGCGCTTTCGCACGCGCTCGCCGTCGATCTCGACCAGCGCTTCGGCCCCCTGCAACGTGTCCTCGGTCGGGCGTCCGCCCCACTGTACCTCCGTCTCTTCGCGCCACGTCACGGGCACCTGATCGGGGCGGAACCCGGAATCGACCCGTGAGTCCGCGACCGCGATCGTGTCGCCCGCCGCGAGCATCTTCGCGCCGAGCACGGCGATCATGCCCGCATTGTCGCGCAGGAAGCGCGCTTCCGGCGCGAAGAAATCGACGCCACGGGCCTCGCACATCTCGCCGAGCATCGCCCGTAATCGCTGATTCTGCCCGACTCCGCCCCCGAGGACGAGTTCGGTGCTCGACGTCAGCGAGAGCGCCCGCTCGGCCACCTCGGCGAGCATCGCGAACGTCGTCTCCTGCAGGGAGAAACAGACGTCCTCGATCCGCGTCCCGCTATCGACGGCCTCCTTGGCGGCGCTCATGATGCCCGAAAACGAGAAATCCATCCCGGTGACGACGTAAGGGAGTTCGGCGTACTCGCCGTCGCGGGCGGCGTGCTCGATCTTCGGCCCGCCGGGATGCGACCAGTCGACGTGGCGGGTGAACTTGTCGAGCGCGTTGCCGATCCCGGTGTCCATCGTCTCGCCGAGCACGCGATAGCGGCCGTTCCGGAAGGCCAGAACGTGGGCGTTCGCACCGCTGGCGTTCAGACAGACGGGCGAATCGAAGCCCGAGCGATGCCGACCGATCTCGGCGTGGGCGAGCATGTGGTTCACGCCGACGAGCGGCACGTCGAGCGAGAGCGCGAGCGCGCGGGCGGCCGTCCCCGCGATGCGCAGACATGGGCCGAGACCGGGCCCGCGCGAGAAGGCGACGGCGTCGATCGAATCGGCTCCGTCGAGAACGTCCTCGACGACCGCCGGGATCGCCTCGCGCATGTGTTCGGCCGCCTCGCGCGGGTGAAGGCCGCCGCTGTCGGGCTGGTAGGCGTCGGAACTGATCGATACCTCGTCGGTCTCGGTGTCGTAGAGCGCCGCGCTCGCCGCCCACGCGGTGCCCTCGATGCCGAGGACGGTCGGTTGGTCGCTCACGGCTTCGTCGCCGGTCGCGCTTTCACGATGCGGTTCGCCTCGGGCCGGTCCATCGCCTCAGTTCCACTCGGTGTAGCCACAGCGCCCGCAGTGCACGCGGTCGTCGTGGGCGGCGAGAAAGGCGTCACCACAGCGGGGGCACTGCTCGCGGTCAGTCGAGCCGTCCTCGTCGTAGAGCTCGTGGCGGGCCATCAGGCTTCCTCCGCCTCGGCGCTCGCCTCGTCGTCCTCCTCGTCGACGCCGATCTTGTTGCGTTCGAGCATGTAGGTCTGCTCGACCTCGCGGGCGTCGTCGGCGGAGTCGTAGACCTTCGCGTAGCCGAGCGTCTTGCGCATCCCGAACGCCGTGTCGAGCTCGTGGATGACGACCTCGCTGGCGTCCTTGTTGAGTCGCGCGGCGAGACTGTCGCGAACGGAGAGCCGCGACGGCGTCTCCTCGTCGTGGATGAGCTCGAAGCGCACGTCGGTCCGATGGAGCATGGGGTTCTCCTCCTCTCGGGTGATTTCGATATCCATGTTGGTCAACAGTCCTCCTGTCGCGGGCAAAAGGATTTCGAGTCACGGAGCCGAGCAACGGGGTTCGTTTCGCCGCTTCGCGTTTCAGTCCACGAACAGTCGGATGTCGTTCAGCACGTCGTTGTCCGGCTCGTCGGGTAGATCGAGCGTCGCGGTGTCGCGCCACGTCGGCATCCACTCCTGTCCCGACTCTGCTGGGATGTCGTCATCTCCGTCGGGCGACGCAGCGACGACGACATCGTAGCCCGTCGTCTCTTCGCCCGTCTCGGATCGGTAAGTGTGGTGGCGCACTCGGCGCATATCGTCGACAGTAACTACAACGCCGGTCGAATCCGTGACTGTCGCCCGCGTGGTCGCTACCCATCCGTCCGCTGGAGGCACCTTCTCGTAGGGCAGCGTCGGATACGGTGCGTCATCGTGTTCTAGGAGGAGCAGCCGGCCATCCACGTCGGTGACGCCGCGATGACCATTCCCGCAATGGGTTCGTATAGTTCGAAATGATTCTGGTGTGTCTCGGGCGGCAATTCGTCGAACTCGACGTTCTCGCGCTCGCGCAGGGTCTCGGGATCGGTGAGTTCGTCCATGATGCGTACCGCTCGTTTTCGTCGTTCGCTACTCCGCTCAATACGACGAACGAGCCGTTGTCACCACTACTGCCAATACACACCAATCTATCGATCGAACTGTTAGTTGAAACTATATCGTTGTGTGAGGACAACCGCTTCGATACCCTCTCGCTATCCGCGATCTGCTGGAATACGGATCTTGTTTCGATCGAGCATCCCTGCAACCCACCCTGCGACCACGAACGAAAGCAATCCGGTCACACCGGCGATGAGGACCGGCGTCAACTGTGAGGAGCCGACGAGCACCAGCAGTGCGAACGAAAACGCCAGCAGCCCCGCCACGACGAGCGCGCCAGCCACTCCACGTCGCCAGCTGGGAACCTCGTCGTCCGTCCACGCACGGAGGAAATGGCCGAGGCCACCGCCGACCACGCCCAACCCGATCAGATACGCGTAAAACAGCACGTCGTAATTCGAGCCTGCGGATTCGACCGCCGCTTCGAGCATATCGAAGCCCACGATGAGGAAGTAGCCGGGGATTTGAACGGGTTGAAATTCGACGAATGCCAGCCCATACAGCCCGACGACGACCGTCGTCGCGACCACGACGTCACGGACGAACGAAACGGACCGACGACGGTTCATACAACCAATAGTTCGACGGTGAACAAAACGATTTCCCCGATCGGATGTACTCGTGGGCGCTCGAACGCTCCGTCAGAACCCGCCGAGCGCGTCCTGCACCGCCTCGTCGTCACCGTCCATCTTCGCGAGCAGTTCACGTGCATACGTCCGTGTCTCCGAGTCGACCGGGACGTGGACCATCCCCTCGCCGGGCTGGCCGTAGACGACGCTCGCGCCGTCGGGGGCGACCGCGAGCACGGGGACGGTCGCCAGGTCCTCCTCGCCGTCGACGACGATGACCGTCTTCTCGCCCCGCTCGATGCCGGGGCCGAGCGCACGTAGGAGGGCTGCCGAGAGTCCTGCCGCCGGGTTCTCGACGTCGATGCGCTCGCCGTAGCCCGTGATATCGGGCTTTTCGCTCTCGGGGAGGGCTTCGCGCTCGGTCACCCAGTCCAGGATCGCGAGGTCGGGGCGCACGCCGGTCGCGGTGAGATGGCGGGTGACGACGTCGCCGACCGCGATCACCGGCTCGCCGAGATCGGTACGGAGGCGGTTCGCGTCGGTGTGGATCGGGCCGAGGGGGTCCTTGAACGCGCCGCGGAGCTCGTCGGGCAGCGTGAGCAACACGTCGAGGTCGTCCGATCCGCCCTCGCCGCCGGCCACGCTAGCGCACCTTCAGCGCGTAGCGACCGGGCTCGGTGACCTGCATCTCGCTGGCGATCTCGCTGGTTTCGGGATGGGAGATGACCACGTAGCCCGCCCAGTCCTCGGTCAGACTCGACGACCCGCAGGCCGGACAGGTCTGCTGGTCGGGCGAGTCGAGCACGCGATGGCATTCGCGACAGACGCGTCTGGTCGCCATGCTCACTCACCCGCCGCCGCGGGTTCGCGCTCCTCGCGGAGCCAGCCGTGCTTTCCGAGCCCGACCTGTTTCGCCGTGAGACCGATCTTCGAGTCCCGAGGGTTGCGCTCGTCGATGCTCTTGGTGACGATGCGTGCCCGCACGGAATCACCGACGCCGAGGGTCTGGTCCGACTCGCGCGAGGCGAGCATCTGGCCGTCCTCGTCGTAGGCGAGATACTCGTCGCTGATCTGTGAGACGTGGAGCAGGCCGTCGATCGGGCCGATGCCGACGAACGCGCCGAAGTTGACGATCTCGACGACCTCGCCGTCGATGACCTCCTGCATCTGCGGGTCGAACGTGACGGCGTCGAACTCCGCCTCGTAGTAGACCGACCCCTCGTGGTCGCGCCGGCCGGGCGGCACGCGCCCGTCGCCGATGTCGTGGACCTCGGTGACGCTGACGATGCTGCCGACCTCCTCGTCCAGTCGTCCTTCGAGCTTGTCCTGTAACAGTCGTTTCACCATCCCCGCGGAGACGTCCGCGAGCAGCTGTGGCGGTACCTCCACCGTATCCGTAAGTCTGACTCGTTTGTACATTATGGCTCCGTGATTGCTAGCGTGTTTTCACCGCGCAGTCCGATGACCGGCACACCTCGTTCGAGAACGCGCTCGCGCAGCGGGCGGTCGTTCGTACAGACCAGCTCGCAGCGCTCGCCGGCGAGTTCGACGCAGGCGTCGTCGGCCTCGGTCGCCTCGTGTTCGACCGGCCGACAGCGCTCGCTCAGATCGCGCCCGACGCTCGCCGCGACGGCCTCCTCGCCGTGGCTCCCCGAAAGCGCGTCGAGCTCGTCGAGCACCGCCCGCGGCACGAGGAGTTCGGGCGTGGTGAGCAGCCGATCGAGCTCATCGAAGACGCGCATGTCGCATTCGACGGGCATCATCAGCGCGTTCGTGTCCATGAGCACCCTCTCGTTCATTCGGTCAGCGTGCCGACGCCGATGAGTCGCCAGCGCGCTCCGACCCGGCGGTTGATCGCGATGCTCGCGCCGGCGGCCGCACACACCGGCCGCTTGAGCGCGACCTCGCACTCGTCGTCGCGCGCGCTCGTGACCGAGCCGACCGTCGTGGCGGTCCCAACGGTCAACATCAGCGGCTCGCCGGTCGAAACGGGCTCGACGTCCGTGCTCTCTCCGTCGTCGCTGCTGGCGACGATCCGATCGAGCAACGAGACCTCCATCGTGAACGTCTCGCGCGTCGGCGGGAGCGTCCCCGGCGGACCGGCGATCCGTCCGGCAAGCCCGTCGCCCTTCGTCAGGCTCGGATCGAGCCCGGTGCCGACCCCCAACAGTCCGCCTGGCGTCACGCTCTCGGCGGACTCGTCGCCGGCCTGAAGCGAGCGCACGTCGGTCGTGATCGGCTGCCACTCGGTCTGGCCACCGTGTTCGACCTCGCGGCCCGGTCGGAGCTCGATCTCCTCGTCCGGGGTGAGCTCGCCGGCGACGAGACTGCCACCGAGCACGCCGCCGAGCAGTTCGTCGGCGCGCGTTCCCGGACGATTGATGTCGAAACTCCGGGCGACGTGCAGCCGTGCGTCGGCGTCCGGATCGCGCTCGGGCGTCGGGATCTCCTCCTCGATGGCCTGGATCAGCAGGTCCATGTTGACCTCCTGGCCGGCGCTCACGGGGACGACGGGTGCGTCCTCGGCCACCGTTCCGGCGACGAACTCCTGGATCTCCTCGTAGTTCGTGCGCGCGCGATCGTTATCGACGAGATCGACCTTGTTCTGGGCGATCACGATGTTGTCGATGCCGATCGAGTCGAGCGCCATCAGGTGTTCCTGCGTCTGGGCCTGTGGGACGGTCTCGGTCGCGCTCACGACGAGCACCGCGCCGTCCATGATCGACGCGCCCGAGAGCATCGTCGCCATCAGCGTCTCGTGGCCCGGCGCGTCGACGAACGACACCGTTCTGAGGGGCTCGCTCTCCGTGCCGTCCGGGCATTCTTCCGCAACGGTGTATCGTTCGGGCGCGTCCATATCGGGACACTCCCGGAAGGTCGCGTCGGCGTAGCCGAGCCGGATGGAGATGCCGCGTTTCATCTCCTCGGAGTGCTGGTCGGTCCACGAGCCGCTCAACGCCTGCACGAGCGTCGTCTTGCCGTGGTCGACGTGGCCGACCAGCCCGATGTTCACCTCCGGTTGTTGGTGGTTCCGTGTCATCTCGAAAGTAATAGGACAACTACGCCCCGAGTCGTTCATAAACCTGCTGTTCCATATATCACGGCCGCCGTTCGACGCCGGACGGACCATCCATCACCGGGGAAACGGTTATGTTTCGCGCTCCGTAACCGTAATTTCATGTCGGACCCGTCGGGCCGCGAGCGGGCGATGGCTGCTCTCGGAACGCTGTCGAGCCTCCTCGCGCCGCTGCTCGTGCTCGCGGTGTTCGCCGTCGCCGCGATCGCGGTCGCGGTGTTCGTCTTCGACCCGCTCATGTTTCAGGCCGCGGCCGGCTCGCCGGGCAGCGTCGTCGCCGACGAGGCGAGCGTCTTCGAATCGACGACCAGCGCCGCCGGCTGTACGCCCAACGCGAGCGACAACGCCTCCATCGAGGGTTATCGCCTGCTCGGCGCGCGTCACCTGGAGATCACCGGCAACGTGAGCCTGCCGGACGCCGCCGATCGGCTCACCGAGCCGACGATCACCAGGCGCTCGCCGGGGACGTTCGTACTCTCGATCGATCACCGCGAGACCGACGCCGCCAATCGGAGCTGTCGCGGGCTGGCGCGCTACACCGCGAAAGTCCAACTCCCCTACGGCGTGACCGACTACGAGTTCGTCGTCCGCCACGGCACGAACCGTACTCTCCGGGTCATCGAGCGCTCCTGACGGGCCCCATCGACTCGGCACGAATTTGGGTCCGAATCAGGAAAATACTCATATGTGTTATCCATCTGGGTAGTGGTGTGCGAAAGCACGGAGCATACCATGACCGATGACGCCACCACCGACACGGGTCGTACAGTACGGGACGACGAGGAGTTCGATCGTAACGAAACCGCCACAACCGACGGCGAGAGCGGTCCACTCGGCCGTATCGGCGACGAACTCCGCTCGCGGCGGAACTTCCTCTCGAACACCGCGAAAGTCGGAGCCGGTGCCGCTGCCCTCGGTGCGCTCGGGAGCGGCACCGCGGCGGCTGCCCACGGCGAACAGCCCTACTCCGATTCGGACTATGAGGACGCCAACGAGTTCGGCTACGGCGCGCTCACCGACGTTCAAATTGTGAAGTTCGCGCTGATCCTCGAACGGCTCGAAGCCACGTTCTACACCGAGGCGGTCGGCACCGCGCCGGTCGGCAAGATGGGGACGGAGGGCAACGGTAACGGCGGCCAGCTCGGCGAGCACGACATCGAACGCTCGGACATCGCCGCGCAGTTCGCCAACCCCTCCCGACGTTACTCCACCTTCCAGCGCTTCCAGCAGATCCGCGACCACGAGCAGGCTCACGTCAAAGCGCTCGAAGGTGTGCTCAAGGAGGTCGGCAGCAATCCGGACTTCGCCAGCAACCTCGAGTTCGAGTTCCCCTACGAGGGCACCGTCGAGTTCGTCGGCCTCGCGCAGGCGCTCGAAGACACCGGCGCGGGAGCCTACACCGGTGCTGCGCCCGCAGTTGACACCGAAGAGTATCTCGCGGCGGCCGCACAGATCCACGGCGTCGAGAACCGCCACGCGAGCTACCTTCGGGTGCTCAACAGTCCGCTGCCGGCCGGCTCGGGCGCGCGTAACCCGTTCCCCGAAGCCTTCCAGCCGCGGCTGAGCGTCCAGGAGGTCGTCGACCGCGCCGCGCCGTTCATCAAGGGCGTCGACAGCCTCGATCAGGTCACGGAACTGCTCGGTGGCTACGCGAAGGACGTCACCGACGACTGATCCGCCGGGGACGCTGGCCGCTCGATCGACCCGCTGACGCCCGCTCACCATTTTTTCGCTGCAAGCGTTGAAGATCCGTGACCGACTGGCTCGTGTATGGCCCTCGATCCTGACCAGGTCACAACCGTGACCTTCGATTCGTACAGCACGCTCGTCGACGTCGAGAGCGTCGAGTACGCGCTCGCTGAGCACGTCGCGAACCCGGAACCGGTGTCGACGCTCTGGCGCGAGCGCTCGCTGGCCTACACGTTCGTCGCCGGCGATCTCGACGCCTACCAGCCCTTCTACGCGATCCTGCGTGACGCGTTGTCGGCCGCACTCGCCGCTCACGATATCGATCTCACGGAGGACGAACGCGAGGCGATCCTCGAAACCTACCACGACCTCGATGTGTTCGACGACGTACGCGACGGCATCGAGCGGCTCAACGACGGCGGCTACGACTGCTACGTGGTCTCGAACGGGAACCCGGCGATGCTCGATTCGATGGTCGAGAGCGCCACCATCGGTGACCTCGTCGCGGACACGGTGAGTGCCGACGAGATTCGCACGTTCAAACCCGATGTCTCGCTCTATCGCCACGCGGCCGAGCGCACCGACACGCCGATCGACGAGATCGCTCACGTCTCGGCGGGCTGGTTCGATGTCCAGGGAGCCGAACACGCCGGCATGCACGGTGTCTGGATCGACCGCGACGACCAGCCGTGGGAACCGTTCGACGGCGATCCCGACCTCACGATCGAGAGCATCCACGATCTCGCCGCGGGGCTCGGGGTCTGAATCGTCGTGAGCGCGACGCTTTTGCCCCATCGGCCGCTATCGTTCCCGTGCGCGAGTTCGCGTTCGAGCTAGCACTGTGTGCCCGCCTCGAAGCCGATATCGAGGGGATCGTGAGCCGCCAGCTTAGCACGAGCCTCAACGGCAACCGGGTGATGGATATCGTCCACGTCGAACCCGGGCCTGATTTCGACGCGCGAGCGCAACTCACCCCACACGAGATCCCCGACGCCGCGATCGAGAGCAACGTCGGCGTCGGCACGGCGCGCTACTGGAAGGACGCCTTCGACTGCCATCCCGAGCGGGCACGGACCGCGACCGACCGGGCGATCGAGATCGGATTCTTCGAACGCGAGCGCCGCGGCGGGCGCGAGTACGTCCGCCAAACGGCGCGCTATCCCGACGACTGGTTCGGCAAACTCGTCGGCATCGAGAACAAACCCGACCTCGGCCGGCCGGGCGATCTCGAAGCCCAGCTCCGCCGGGACGTGAGCCTCGGACTGCTCGACGAAGTGATCCTCGCGACCGCCTCGCACGTGACCGGTGCGCATCTTCATCGGATCCCCGACGAGGTGGGTGTCTGGCGGTTCGACCCCGACCAAGGCATCAGGGAAGTGCTGCGCGAGCCGACAACCTTCTCGCCGACGGAGTGTGGCATCGACATCGGCGACCGCCGACCGACTGAAACGGCGATAGAGCCGGTGGGGCCTGCTGCAAAGGCGCGGGCACGCCGCCGCATCGCCGAACGCGCCTACGGAAAGGGCTGGCGCATCGATGACTTTCCACACTGTGCACAAGTCGAGGACGGTGAATACGCGGGCGCGCGTGGGATGCCGTACTGTGAGTGGAAGGGACGATTCGTCCATCCGGCGGCCGAATGTGGCGTCGAATGTGCGGGTCACGAACCCGGAGCCCCACCCGATGTCGACGTCGACGCGGAACGCGATCGGCGCTCGTCGTGGGTGGCCGATCCCGATGGACGCCAGCGCCGACAGGCGGGCCTCGATCGGTTTTAGTATATAAGGGCTGTCTGCGGTGCGATAGCACACCGTCGAACCGGCGGACGTGAGCGAACACGCCGGCCAAGACCGATGCTTTTATGTAGAACTCCAATCAATCGGTAGGTGACTATGGCTCAGCAGATGGGTAACCAGCCCCTCATCGTACTTTCGGACGATTCACAGCGAACGTCCGGCAAGGACGCACAGTCGATGAACATCACGGCGGGTCAGGCGGTCGCCGAAGCGGTTCGGACGACGCTCGGCCCGAAAGGGATGGACAAGATGCTCGTCTCCGACGCGGGCGACGTCGTCGTCACGAACGACGGCGTCACTATTCTGAAGGAGATGGACATCGAGCACCCGGCGGCGAACATGATCGTCGAGGTCGCCGAGACACAGGAGGACGAGGTCGGCGACGGTACCACGACCGCCGTCGTCGAGGCCGGCGAACTCCTCGAAAAGGCCGAGGACCTCCTCGATCAGGACATCCACGCGACCACGCTCGCACAGGGCTACCGCGAGGCCGCCGAGGAAGCCAAGAACATCCTCGAAGAGACCGCCATCGACGTCGACGAGAGCGATACGGAGACGCTCGAACAGATCGCCGCGACGGCGATGACGGGCAAGGGTGCCGAGAACTCCCGCGACCTGCTCGCCGAACTCGTCGTCAGCGCCGTGACCGCCATCAGCGACGACGAGGGGATCGACACCGACAACATCCAGGTCGAGAAGGCCGTCGGCGGCAGCGTCGACGAGTCCGAACTCGTCGAGGGCGTCATCGTGGACAAGGAGCGCGTCCACGACAACATGCCCTACTTCAAGGAGGACGCGAACGTCGCGCTGCTCGACTCCGCCCTCGAAGTCAAGGAGACCGAGATCGACGCCGAGGTCAACGTCACCGACCCCGACCAGCTCCAGGAGTTCATGGACCAGGAAGAGGAGCAGCTCGAAGAGATGGTCGACCAGCTCGTCTCCGTCGGCGCTGACGTGGTCTTCTGTCAGGACGGTATCGACGACATGGCCCAGCACTTCCTCGCTCAGGAAGGCATCCTCGCCGTCCGCCGCGCGAAATCGAGCGACATCAACCGTCTCGCCCGTTCGACCGGCGCACACGTCGTCTCGAACCTCGACGACATCGAGGAGTCCGATCTCGGCTACGCCGGATCGGTCGCCGAGCGCGACATCGCGGGCGATCAGCGCATCTTCGTCGAGGACGTCGAGGACGCAAAGGCCGTGACGCTCATCCTCCGCGGCGGCACCGAGCACGTCGTCGACGAGATCGAGCGCGCCATCGAGGACTCGCTCGGCGTCGTGCGCGTCACGCTCGAAGACGGCAAGGTGCTGCCCGGCGGCGGCGCACCCGAGACCGAGCTCTCGCTCGGCCTGCGTGACTACGCCGACTCCGTCGGCGGCCGCGAGCAGCTCGCCGTCGAATCGTTCGCCGACGCGATCGACGTCATCCCGCGCACGCTCGCCGAGAACGCCGGTCTCGACCCGATCGACTCGCTCGTCGAGCTCCGCAGCCAGCACGACGGCGGGAGCGACACGATGGGTCTCGACGCCTACACCGGCGAAGTCGTCGACATGGAAGCCGACGGCGTCGTCGAGCCGCTCCGCGTCAAAACGCAGGCGATCGAGTCGGCCACCGAGGCCGCCGTGATGATCCTCCGCATCGACGACGTCATCGCGGCCGGCGACCTCAAGGGCGGCCAGACCGACGACGGCGACGACGGCGGCCCGCCCGCTGGCGGCCCCGGCGGCGCACCCGGCGGTATGGGTGGCATGGGCGGCATGGGTGGCATGGGCGGCATGGGTGGCATGGGCGGCATGATGTAAACCCACTTTTTGCATCACTCGCGGCCTACCGGCCGCTCGTTCGCAAAAACTTGGGGAAAAAGACCGCACCGCAACCGCAACGAACCGCACTGCGGCCGCGACCGCACCTGCACCGCAGAAGCCCTCGGCGCGCGGAGCGCGCCTCGCCCTTCATCCGCCAGGGATGCGGTGTTTACCGGTCTACGGTCGTGTCTAACTGCGACCGCACCGCGGCTGCAACCGTACTGCACCGCGACCGCATCGCGGCCGCACCGCAACCGCTCGGCGACCGACGCCGAGGTCGATTTTTCAGTAACTAGCCAGCGACGATTTACTGTTGTAGTGCATTGGAACAGCCATGAGCCACCGTTTTCGTTTCGAGCGGCCGGCGTACGCCGAGCTGGTGATCGCGGTGGTCGTCGTCTGGGGCGTCTGTGACGGGCTCTCGACGCTGTTGGCCGCGGAGTTCGCGGGCGCGCATCTGGAGGCGAACCCGTTCATCAGATCGCTGCTGTCGATGCCGGCGCTCGCGTTCGCCGTGCAGCTCGGCGGCGCGGTCGCGGCGGGTGCGATCGCACTCGCCGGCGAACGGTTCATCAGAACCGTCCCTGGCTGGCGTGTCTGGTTCGCCGTCCTCATCGGTGGTGGGATCGGCGTGACGGGATTGAACCTGCTGGTCGCGTTCGCGATCGTTTAGTCCGTATCGAGCTCGAACTGTTCGTGTTCGCTCACGGTGTTGAGCACGATGTTCGTGTTCGACTCGTTGATGTCGGGATCGGTGAGCAGCGTTTTGATGCGATCGTTCATCTCGTCGGTGTCCCGGAACTTGCCGATGGCGACGACGTCGTGATCGCCGGTCACTTCGTAGACCGAGAGCATCTGGTCGTGCTCGCGCAGGCGTTCGGTGATGTCGGGCAGCGAACTCCCCTCGACTTTGAGCTGGAGGATCGCGGTCACGTCGTAATCCAGCCCGGCGTAGTCGACGACCGGTACGTAGCCCCGGATCACGCCATCGTTTTCGAGATTCGAGAGGTGGTTCGACACCGTCGTGACCGAGACGTCGAGCTCGTCGGCCAGACTCCGTAGGCTCGCCCGACCGTCGTCGAGCAGCGCGTTCACCAGCTCCGTGTCGAGGTTCTCGTAGGTCATTGCACCGCGTTTCGCGTCCGGGGAGTAAAACTTTACGAACATCCAGTTTTGTTCCGTCGATCAATATTTGCGACGAACAGTAGGGCTTTTGTCTCCGGTAGTATCCTACTGAGTAGGCACAAACGATGACAAACGGAACACCAAACTCTGACGGTCTCTCCGCGGCCGCCAGGCGCGTTCTCGAAGAGATCGACGAACAGAACGTCGACTTCCTCAGACTCCAGTTCACCGACATCCTCGGCACCGTCAAGAACGTCTCGATCCCCGCCACGCAGGCAGAGAAGGCCTTCACGGAGGGGATCTACTTTGACGGTTCGAGCATCGAGGGTTACGTCAGGATCCAGGAATCGGACATGCGGCTCACGCCCGACCCGTCGACGTTCGCCGTCCTCCCGTGGCGCGACCACGACGACGGCACCGCGAGCGCACGGCTCATCTGCGACGTGATGAACACCTCGACCGGCGAGCCGTTCGTCGGCGACCCGCGCGGCGTGCTCAAGGGCGCGATCGACCGCGCCGCCGAGATGGGTTACGACATCAACGCCGCACCGGAACCCGAGTTCTTCCTGTTCGAACAGGCCGAGGACGGCAGCGCCACCACCGTGACGAACGATGCGGGCGGTTACTTCGATCTCGCCCCGAAGGACCTCGCGAGCGACGTGCGCCGCGACATCATCTACGGGCTGGAGGAGATGGGCTTCGACATCGAAGCTTCCCACCACGAGGTCGCCGAGGGCCAACACGAGATCAACTTCACCTACGACGACGCGCTCACGACCGCCGACAACGTCGCCACCTTCCGGGCCGTGGTGCGTGCCATCGCTGCCGAACACGACCTGCACGCGACCTTCATGCCCAAACCGATCGCACGCGTCAATGGCTCGGGCATGCACACGCATCTCTCGCTCTTCTCGGGCGGCGAGAACGCCTTCCACGATCCCGACGACGAGTTCGATCTGAGCGGGACGGCCAAACAGTTCCTCGCCGGAATCCTGGAGCACGCGCCGGCGATCACGGCGATCTGCAACCCCACGGTCAACAGCTACAAACGGCTCGTGCCGGGCTACGAGGCACCGGTTTACATCGCGTGGTCGGACCGCAACCGCTCCTCGCTCATCCGCAAGCCCGCCGCGCGCACGCCCGCAGCCTCGCGGGTCGAACTCCGCTCGCCGGACCCCTCCTGTAACCCGTATCTCGCGCTCGCGGTGATGATCCACGCCGGTCTCGAAGGCATCGAGCGTGATCTCGCGGTCCCGGATCCGGTGCGCGAGAACATCTACGAGTTCAACGCCGAACGCCGTGCCGAACACGGGATCGAGACGCTGCCGACGACGCTCTCACAGTCGCTCGACGCGCTCGAAGCCGATTCGGTCGTCACCGATGCGCTCGGCGAGCACGTCACCGAGAAGTTCCTCGAAGCCAAGCGCTCCGAGGTGATGGACTACCGCGTGTCGGTCAGCGAGTGGGAGAAGGAGCGCTACCTCGAAACGTTCTGAGCCGACCCGTCCTTTTCACGCCCACCGATCCGTTCGCCGAGAATCGGCATCGCGACGACGCCTGCACCGACGACCGTGCCGGCGAGCGCCGTGATGATCACGCCAACATCGAGCAGGTAGACCGCAACGAACCCGCCGCCAAGCACCGCCATTCCGAGAACGCCGACGCCGAAACCCATCTGACCGCTGCTCGCCAGCCGGTCGCCGACGGCCTCCCAGACCGCGAGTGCGCCGGCGGTCGCCCCGAGCGCCAGCGCGCCGTCGGCGCTCACCGTCCCGAGCACCGCCACTACTGCGACGATCGCCGCGATCCGGAACGCTCGTCGTGCCCGCCTGCGGGCGAGCGTCAGGACGACTCCGAGATACGCCAGTCCGAGCCCGACGCCGGCGAGTACGTCGACGAGATAGTGGACGCCGAGCACGAGTCGCGCGAGACAGACGACGGCGACGATCGTTCCGGCGACGAACGCACGACGGGCGCGTGTGCCGACATCGAGGACGGCGGCGAGCCCGCCCCAGACGACCGTCGCGGTGAGCGCGTGGCCGCTCGGGAAGCCGTAGCCCGTCGCGGTCGCCGCGTTGGTGTAGATCGCGTGGAGGGACCCGGGTACGTGTTCTATCGCCGTGGCCTCGCCGGCCAGCGGTGGCCGTGCCAGCGCGAAGAGCTGTTTCGACACGACGATGAGTGAGAGCCCGCCGAACGCGACCGCGATCAGCAACGCTCCGCGTTCGCGCGGGAGTGAAAGTGGTGAGCGTTCACCGAACCAGTACAGGAGGGTGAGCAATCCGAGGACGAACCAGACGTCGGCAAGTTGTGTGAGAACGGCGAATGCGAGCCTGAACGCGTCGGGGAGCGTGTCGAGCGCCTCGGTGACCCCGAGGCCGCGCATCTACGAGCGAAAGTCCCGGATTCGGTCGGTGAGCCGTCCCGGCGCGCCGAGCGCCGCGCCGGTGAGCCCGACGAGCACCATCAGGACGTAGAGGCCGAGCGTCGAGAGCCAGACGACGAGCATCGCGAGGATCGCCCAGCCGCCGCTGAGATAGGCGAACGCACCGATCGTCATGGCGGTGCCGTAGAGAAGCACGAGATAGGGACCCCAGCCGCGGGCGTGGCCGCGGCGCTGGCGCTTGCGGACGTACTGCTTCAGATCGCTTTCGAGCGTGTCGCGCTTGATGATGCGCCCTTCGACCTCGTCGGCGAACGCGACGACGTCCTCGCGCAACGCCTCGACGTCGTCGAGGGTCGCGTTCCGGTCGTCGCTCTCGCGATCGTGGTCGCTCTCGCGCACCGCCTCGCTCACCGTCGACTCTTCGTCCGTCGCTTCGTCGTGGTCGGATTCAGTGTCCTCGTTCATGGTCTGCCTCCGGCTTTCAGCCGCGCCGCCAACCCCTCGTCGCTCGGTTCGTCCGCCCCACCGGTCCGCCCGGCGAGAACCGCGTTCAACACCACGCCGAGCAGCAGTATCATCCCGGCGAAATACAGCAGCGTGACGAGCAACAGCACCGCGCCGATCACCCCGTAGGCCTCGTAGCTACCGGCGTTGGCGGCGTAAAACCGGAAGCCGATCTGGAGAACCGTCCAACCGACGGCGGTAAAGAGCGCGCCCGGGAGCGCCTCGCGCACGGTCACGCCGCCGCCGGGGAGGAAGTAGTAGAGCGGCAACAGCGTGAGCGCGAGCCCGAGCAGCGTCGCCAGCGTGCCGGCGAGACCGACCGCCGAGACGCCCGCGACGGTCACATCGACCGGCGACAGCGAGACGACCGCCCCGACGCCGACGGTGATGGCGATGCCGAGCACGACCGCGACGAGCGTGACGAGCCCGTTTTTCAGCTGCGTCGCGAGATCTGGAGAATCGCGCCCGTAAGCCCGCGAGAAGGCGGTATCGAGCCCGCGAAACACCTTGAGCGCGCTCCAGAGCAGGGCGAGCACGGAGACGATCGTCGCACCGCCGGCCCCGCTCCGATTGCTGATGGCATCGCTCACGAGTCCCTGTCCGCTCGGCGAGAGCGCGCCGCCCGCCGCCTGCGCGATGCTGTCGGCCATCGCGTCCCCGCCGGCGAACGACACGGCGACGAGCAACAGCAACACGAGCGGGATCAGCGAGACGAACGCGTAGTACGCGAGGCTTGCGGCGAGGAACGTGATCTCCTTGTCCTGCACTTCACCGACGAACGTCCGGCCGAAGGAGGTCACGCGCGCGCTGGTACTCACGACCGCGCATTCGACCGAGGGGTACATAAATCGGCGGGAAGCCGTCCGGCTCACCGATCGACCGGCAGCCAATCCCCGTCGAGATCGGCGCGGTCGGTGAGGGTGGCGTTGAGCGCCGCACCGATCAGCAGTGCGAACCCGCCGACGTAGAGCCAGACGAGGATCAACAGCACGGCGCTCGCCGCACCGTAGAGCTGCGGTAGCGTCGAGATCGAGGTGTAGTAACCGAACAGGGATTGGAGCACGGTCCATGCCGCGGCGGCGAAGATCGTCCCCGGGAGGATCTCCACTACGCCGCTATCGACGTCGGGCAGGATGTAGTAGAGTGGGACGAACACGACGGTGAACACGGCGAAGACGACGATCGGTCCGAGGGTGTTCCACAGCCGGGTTTCGACGAACAGCGACAGCACGACGCCGCCGACGACCATCGCCACCACCGCGACGACGATGACGACGAACACGAGCACGATGTCGACGAGGGTTCCCACCAGCGAGCGCTCGCCCTGGGTGCCGTAGATGCCGCTGAAGGCGGTGTTGAGCGCCCGGAAGGTCAACAGCGCGCCCCAGAGGAACACGGCGGCGCTGAGGATCGTCGCGCCCTGATCGGCCGCGCCGAAGACGATCCCCTGCAACAGTTCGGCGTTCTCGGGAACGAGCGTGCGCGTCGCCCGCATGATGGCCCGTATCGCGAGTGCGTCGCCGGCAAGCGTCGAGATCGCGATCACCATCAGCAGCAACAGCGGCACCAGCGAGATGAACGTGAAGTACGCGAGGCTCGCAGCGGTCAGGACGATCCGCTCGCGGCGCGCGAGCGCGATGACGTCGGCGAGAACCGCCACGATATCGTCGGTCCTCGACACATCCCATTTTCACGACCGAGACGTAAGTACCGTCCGCGCTCTCAGGGTGGGAGTGGGCTATACTGTTTCGGGTGTAGCGGTCGCGGTCTCGATCTCTTCAACTGTGGCATCGGTCTTGAACGCCGTGCCGTGGTAGTGTGCCCGCGAGGCTTCGTAGCCCGCCTCGCGGAGTCGGGTCAGGAAGTCATCCATCGCGCTCGCCGACCGACTCCACTGCCGGCAGAGGCGGTGCTGATCGTAATGGGTCGGCAGATGGAGTTCGCCGTCGAGGGTTTCGAGGAGGTCACGGGCGCGGTCGGCGGTGCCCATCTCGTCGGTGACGTGCTCGCGAACGCGTGCGAGGAACTCGTTTTCGTGAACGGGACCGAGCCAGAGCGGACCGGCGGTCCGCACCCGCCCGCCACAGGCCGGACACGCATCGGGCGGGCGCGCGATGAGTCCCTCCTGGCTCTCGCGGTGGAGACACGAGAAGCAGTGGTGGACGTAGCCAATCCCGTCGAGTGCGTCGTTGGCGTCGCTGGCCCGCCGCGAGAGCGAGAGATACGTCCGGACGTAGTGGCTCGTCGCGTGGCTCAACACCGGGATGGCGGCGACGTCGTACCGCGCGGCGGTGCGGACGAGCGCACCCAGAAGGATTCGGAGCCCCATCTCGGCGTGATACTCCGTGTTCTGCGGGACGGCGCTGTACGAGCGAACGCCGCTTTCCTTGTGCGCCCCACACAGCGGCGCGGTATCGGTCGCGGTGACGCAGACCAGATCGCGTGCCCCCCGAAAGGCGGCGTCGGCGAACGGGATCGGCGTGCCGAACGGATCGAGATCGACGATGTCGAACCCCTCCTCTGAGAGCAGCGCGTTCACGTTCCGGTTTATAACTGTCCCGTCGAGCCCGTTCCGATCGAGGTTCGTCCGACAGAGTTCGGTCGCATCCCCATCGCGATCACAGAGCGTTACCTCGTACCCCTCTCCGGCGGCGCGGACACCCCGTGCACCGGTCGCGGCGTGCGCATCGAGATACGAGTCGCAGTCCTCCCCGACCGCCCGCAGCACCGCCACCGTGAGGTCGCGGTTGAGCTCCTGCTCGGGGTTGAAAAAGACGCCCTCGCCGATGCCCGCTTCTGGCTGTTCGGGCACCGTGAGGTCGAGACCGCCTTCGGTGACGTGCATATCGCCGCTCGGTCTTCGAGCGCGAAAAACGGTCTGTCCTCGATCGCACGATATTCTCTCGTTTTCATCAGATCGTCGAATACGGACCGACCGAATCGGCCGAAAAGACATCACGGTTGGGACTATCTGCTTGGTTCGACAGCGATGATCTGTGAGGCGGCTGAAACGGCTGTCCTGACAGCACTGATCCTGACGACAATGAGAAACCGCACCGCCCCGCACAGCCCACATACCTCCCCAGCCGATTCGCTCACTCGCTACGCTCGTTCGCTCATCCCTCGCGCGTTCTCCGGCCTTCGGCCGGATTCATCGCGCGCCACCGCTAACCAACTCGACTCGTGTGGTCGAGAAAATCCCGATTTAACTCCGGACTCACGCGAGCGTGTAGCTCTCGAAGCGCCGTGCGACGTACCGATAGGCGAGCGGTGGGGCGACGACCACGAGCCCGATGGCGGCGGCAGCGCCGACGACACGGAGCACCGGCGGGGCGATGGCGATCGAGAGCCCGGCGAACCCCGCGACGATCTCGACGATGGTGGAAAGGACGGCTGCACCGCCTGGGATCAGCGCGACCGCGGCCCCGAGAGCGCCGACGGCTACTGCGACCGTGTAGCAGGCGAAGGCGGTCTTGCTCGGGATCACCACCTCCCGGCTCCGGCTGACGCTGACCGCTCCGAAGCGTGGGAACCGGGTGCCGATCGCCAGCGCGAGGAGCGGGCCGACGAGACAGAGCACCGCGCTCACGGCAGCGAGCACCAGCCAACGCGCCGGCGCGAGCGGACTCAGCACGCCGGCGATCCCCGTCACCACGACGACGAGCGGCAGGCCGACCGTCGCCACCGCGATCACGTGTCCGCGCACGAACTGCCTGCCACGAACCCCCGTTGTGAGCGTCACCGGCAGCAGCGCCCCCTCGTCGCCGAACGGGTTGAGCGCCGCTGCGCCGACCGCCCACGCACCATAGAGCGCCAGCAGGATCGGTAGCGACGCCGGCACCGATCCCGTGGTGAACGCCTGCTGGAGCGGCGCGAACAGGAAGAAGAGCGGGTAGGCGACGTAGATTAGCCGGATCGGCGCACGCTTCGTCCGCCGCCAGACCTTCTCGACGACCGCGCGCGTCGGGCCCGCGGCGATCCGCGAGAGCACCGTCGCGTCGGTATCGCTTTCCTCGTAGGTCCGCGTTCCGGGCTGTGCCCTGTCGGCGTACCAGAGCCGTTCGGCCGCGCGCACGTCGATCGCCAGCAGGAGAGGGACGCCGATCGCGACCAGCGCGATTGCGCCGGCCATCCGTGGTAGCGACGGCGCGACGCCGGGAATTCCGACCACGAGCAGGTCGCCGAACCACGCCGTCGGCGCATCCTGCAGTAGCGCCGACAGCTGGAACAGCGCGCGCCCGACCGTCTCCGAGGAGACCGCGACGAAGTACGCGAGCAGGGCGACGACCGCGATGACGGACTTGTAGCGCGTGAGCAGTTCGGACTGGCCGACGACGATCTTGATCAGCACGCCCACGATGTGGCCGACGAGCAGTGCCGTCGCGAACACCGCGAGGAAGGCCACGACGACGCTGACGAACGCCGTCGGCGCGCCGATGCCGAGCGCGAGCGCGCCCGCCATCACGACCACCGGCACCGCCACGATCGAGAGCACGCGTGCGGCCTCGGCGAGCAGCAATCCCCCGAGAACGTCGGGGGCCGGCACGGTCGTCAACATGCCCGTCTCGTGCTCGATCCGGGCGGTCTTGCCGACAGCGCGCTGGGCGATCAGGAATACCGGCCCGAGCCACGCCAGCGCGAGCGCGCTGCGCGCCCCATCGAGCACCGGCAGCGTCTCGATCAGTCGCTCGCCGGCCGTGTAGGCGAGATAGCTCCCGCCGACCGTCGGCAGCCCGACGAACAGCAGGAGAAAGGCCCCAAATCCGAGCAGCTGCGTCGTGTTCTCCGACATCGCACGCAGGCTTCGGCGGTACTCGACGCGGGCGATGGCGAGGCTACGCCCGACCGTTGGCCAGTTCATTGGGCTTCCACCGGCCGCTCGCTCGTCACGTCGAGGAAGGCGTCCTCCAACGTGCGCTCCTCCTCGGCGCGGTGGGTGAGTCGCTCCGGGGAGTCTTCCGCGACGAGCGATCCATCGCTGAGCACGCCGACGGTGTCGGCGAGTCGCTCGACAACAGGTAAAATGTGTGTCGAGAGGAAGACGGTGGCACCGCGGTCGGTGAGCTCGCCGATGAGGTCGTAGACCGTGCGCGCGGCGCGCGGATCGAGCCCCGAGGTCGGCTCGTCGAGGAAGACCACGCTCGGCTCGTGGACGAGCGCCTGGATCAGCGCCGTCTTCTGTTTCATCCCCTTCGAGTACGTCCCGACCCGTTCGTTCGCGTCGGCGGCGAGATCGAGCCGGTCGAGCAGCGTCTCGATGCGGTCGTCGCCGTCCACGTCGCGGAGATCGGTGATGTAGCGCAGCTGCTCGCGCGCGGTGAGCTCGTCGTACAGCGGCGGCTCCTCGGGGAGGAAACCGATCTCGGGGACCACTGCCTCGCGGTTCTCGATCGAATGACCGGCGACGCGGGCCGTCCCGCTCGTCGGCCGGACGAGCGTCGTTAGCATCCGCATGGTCGTCGTCTTGCCCGCCCCGTTCGGCCCCAGAAAGCCGTAGACGGAGCCGGCGGGCACCGTCAGATCGACCCCTGAGACGACGGTCGTCTCGTCGAAACGCTTCGTCAGGCCGTCGGTTTCGATGGCGGGCGGCATACGGGCAAATCAGTCAATCGTCGTAAAAATATTTTCATCCGACGCGATCGCCGTCCGAACATCCCGCCCCGCCCATCGAACGGGTTTTCATCCGCCGGCGCGAACGCCCGCTGTGACCGCAACCGAGTGGCAGCGCGCGCTCGACGACGCCGGCGAGCTCGATCCGTCGATCACCGAGCGCATCATCGACACGCACGGCGACCGCGGCGTCAGAGCCATCGAGGCGGTCGCCGAACGGCGCGTCAAGCAGTATCTCGATTTCACCGTCGTGGTGGGCCACTCCGACGAGTACGTCGTCGAGGACGGCGGCTGTACCTGCAAGGATTCGGCCTACAACCTCGACGCCGACGACGAGAGTCAGCGCTGCTGGCACGTCCTCGCCGCCGCCATCGCCCGCCGCGTCGGCGCGCTCGATCACCACGACATGTGGTACTCCGACGTCCGCGAATTTCTCTGAGTTCGACCCGTCGATCGCTACCCGGCCCGCCCGAACAGGGCGCGGGCGTCGTCGACGGCCTCGGTCCGACCGAGCAGCGTGACGGTGTCGCCGCGCTCCAGATCGAAATCGTCGCCCGGATAGTGGTTGGTGCCGTCGCGGTTCACGAGCGCGAGCAGACACTCGCTCGGGAGATCGTTTCTGACCGCGGCGATCGATCGGCCCACGGTTGCGTCGGCGGTGACGTCGACCTCGCGGACGTCGCCCGACTGTCCCAACTCGACGGTCCACTTCAGGAGTGCGGGACGCTCGACGAGGTTGTCGATCGCCCAGATCGCCGATTCCGTTGGCGAGATCGCACGCACCCCGAGATCCTCGAAGGCATCGGTGTTCTCCGGCTTGTTCACCCGTGCGATGATGTGGTTGACGTCGAACGTCGAGCGGGCGAGCTGTGCAGCCAGCAGGTTCGCGTCGTCGTCACCGGTCGCGACGACGAGGAGTTTCGCGTCGGCGACGCCGACATCGCGGAGCGTCTCGGCGACGGTCCCGTCGCCGACGTGGACCGTATGGCCGTCGTCGCGCGCCCGACGGGCGGTGTCGGCGTCGCTCTCGATCAGGACCGGGTTTTCACCGTGTGCGTCGAACCGCTCGGCGAGGCCACGCCCGACCGTGCCGCCGCCGACGATGACGATCTGCATGGGCACCACGTCGAGCGCCGACGCAATATATGGTGCCAATCCGCCTTCGAGAACGACCGTCGCGAGGATCACGAGAAACACCGTCCCGACGAGCGTCGTCGCCTGCTCCGGAAGTCCGGCATCCGTGAGTTCGACGGCGAACAGCGTCGCGACCGATGCGGGGATGATCCCGCGTGGTCCGACGAAACTCATGAACAGGCGCTCGTCACGACTGAACTGGTGGCCTCGCGTCGAGACGAACACCAGGAGTGGCCGGATGACGAACATCACCGCGGCGACGACCACCAGCCCGCCGACGCCGAGCGCGGCGATGTCGTCGAACGACAGCAGCGCGGCTAGCGCGATGAAGACGAACGACAGGAGAAGCGTGGTGACGTCGCCCTTGAACTCGCTGATCGTCTCCTTGTAGGGAACGTCGAGATTGCCGAGTGCGAGACCGGCGGTGGCGGCCGCGGCGATGCCGGCCTCCTCGGCGAGCAGGGTCGCTCCGGCGTAGGCGACGAACGCACCAGCGAGCGCGAGCAGGCGTGCGTTCTGGGCGGCGTTGCCCGCCGCGCGATCGACCGCCCGGATCAGTGATCGGAGAACGACCGCGACGAGCGCGCCGACGACGATCCCGATGGCGAGTCGCGCGGCGAACTCTTCGAGAAAGGCGATCCGCGTCGGCTGCTCGGCGAGCACGACCTCGAACGAGACGTACGCGAGGATCGCCGCGGTCACGTCGTTGACGACCCCCTCGAACGAGAGCGCGTTCGCCACGGAGTCCCGCACCGCAACCACGTCGAGGATCGGATCGATGACGGTCGGGCCGGTCGCGACGAGCAACGACCCGATCAGGAAGGCGAGATCCCACGGCGTGCCGAGCGCGAACCGCACCGTGATCGCGGTGCCGACCAGCGAGATCAGCGCGCCGACGGTGATGAGACGAAGCCGCGTCGAACGCGTCGCCTTGAGGTCCTCGTAGCGGAGATGGAACGCACCCTCGAAGACGATGAGCGCGACCGAGAGATCGACGATCACCGGGAGCGCGACGCCGAACGCCTCGCGCGTGACGATGCCGAGCCCCTCGGGGCCGAGGACGATCCCGGCGACGATGAGGAAGATGATGCTCGGAATGCGGTAGCGATCGGCCAGCACCTGCGCGAAGATGCCGATCGTGAACACCAGGGCGACGAGCGCAACGAGGAGTTCGACGCGTGCCATGTGATCGTCCCGTCCTTATGTCGGAACGGCAGACACGGAAAACGATTCGGTCGTTCGTCGGATGGCTATCGGGAGTTTGCCCCACCCTCACTGCTGCGAGGGAAAAAACGGTAGCGAGAGCCGATCGGCGACGTCGGTGGCTTCAGTCGGCGGCCTCGTCCGCCGTGTCGAGTTTCGCCTCGATCTTCTCGGCGGTGATCGGCAGGTCGCTGACACGGACGTCGACGGCGTTGCGGATGGCGTTGCTGAGCGCCGGCGGCACGCCGTTGACCGGGATCTCGGCGACGGATTTCGCGCCGAACGGCCCCGTCGGCTCGTGGGTCTCGACGATGATCGACTCGATCGGTGGCTGGTCGTCGGCCGTCGGCATCCCGTAGTCACGGAAGCCGAGGGTTTCGGGCGTGCCGTCCTCGTCGAACGAGTAGCCCGAGGAGACGGCGAGCTCGTAGCTCATGTGCAGCGCACCCTCGATCTGGCCCTCGACGAGGTCCGGATTGATCGCGACGCCACAGTCGACGGCGTAGACGAGATCGTGGATCTCGAACTCGCCGGTGCGATCGTCGACGGTGACGTCGACGAACTGTGCACCGAACGGCGGCGGCGATTCGTCGGTGCTGTGGCTCGCCTCGCCCATCACCTGCGCGCGCTCGTCGTCGCCGTAGATCGAGCCGTAGCCGACCTCTTCGAGCGTGACCGACTCGCCGGTACGCTCGGCGTGGACCGCGCCATCGCGCGCTTCGAGCGTCTCCGGGGGCTCGTCGAGCAGCTTCGCGGCGAACTCAAGCAGCTGCGTGCGCGCCTTCTCGGCGGCTTTCTTGACCGCCTGACCGGTGACGTACGTCGTCGAGGAGGCGTAGGCACCGTAGTCGAACGGTGAGACGTCCGTGTCCGACGGCTGGACGAGCACGTCCTCGGGCGGAGCCCCGAGCACCTCGCCGGCGATCTGGGCCATCGCGGTGTCCGCGCCGGGGCCGATGTCGACGGCACCGGTCTGGAGGATGAACGATCCGTCCTCGTTCATTTTGATGTGTGCGGCACCGAGCTCGTCGCCGGCGACACCGCTTTTCTGTGCGGTGAGCGCGACGCCACAGGCCCGGTGGAGATGCTCCTCGTCGGGCTGTTCGACCTCGTCCCAGCCGATCGCCTCCTTCCCGCGATCGATACATTCGTCGAGCCCGCACGAGCGGATCCGGCGGGTGTGTTCACCGCCCGAGAGCACCCCGGAGGCGTCGTCGATGTCGCCCTCCTCGATGCGGTTGCGCGCGCGAAGCTCCAGAGGGTCCATGTCGAGCTCGTGGGCGACCTCGTCCATGTGGCCTTCGAGGGCGAAGTGACCCTGTGGCGCGCCGTAGCCGCGGATCGCGCCCGCGACCGGGAGGTTCGTGTGAACCGCCGTCGCCTCGAAACGAATGTTCGGTGCGTGCGTGTACAGCGGCAGCGGTTTCGAGCCGACCGAGCTGCCGACCGTCATCCCGTGTGGCCCGTACGCCCCGGAGTTCGTCACTGCCGACAGGTCGAGCGCCTCGACGTCACCCTCGTCGGTGACGACGCTGCGCATGCGCACGCGGGCGGGTCGGCGCGAACGGAGCGCGTAGAACTGCTCGCGGCGGGTCGTTTCGAGCTTCACCGGCCGACCGGCGGCCTCCATCAGTGCGACCGTGATCGGCTCGATCAGCATCGACTGCTTTGCACCGAAGCCGGCACCGATGCGGGGTTTGCTCACACGGATGTCCCTGATCGGCACGTCGAACAGATGCGAGAGCTGTCGGCGCGTGTGGTAGGGCACCTGCGTGCTCGTGATGAGGTGATAGCGAGCGTCCTCGTCGCGGTGGGCGATCGTCGTATGCGGTTCGGGGACGCAGTGTGACTGGTAGGGGAGTTCCCACTCGGTTTCGGTCACGATCCGGTCGTCGCTGTCGGCGGCTGCCTCGAACGCACCCGCCACGTCGCCGATCTCGCCCTCGATGTGCGATTCGATGTTGCGCTCGTAGTCCGCGCCGGGCTGATGGTTCTCGATGTTGTCGGGATCGTGGATCTGCGGCGCGTCGGGGTTGGTCGCCGCAGCGGTATCGAAGACCCCCTCCTCTTCCTCGTAGCTGACCTCGATCGCGCGCGTCGCCCGGTCGGCGGTGTCGCCGTCGACGGCAGCGACCGCGGCGATCGGATCGCCGACGTAGTTGACCTCCCGCCGGAGCACGTGCAGGTCCCAGGGGCTCGGCTCGGGGTAGGGCTGGCCGGAGGAGGTGTACGGTTTGTCGGGTACCTCTTCCGAGTCGGGCGTGACGACGGCGTAGACACCCTCCATCTCCTCGGCGGCGCTCGCGTCGATCTCGGTCACGCGCCCGTGTGCGATGTCCGAGCGCAGCACCGAGCCCGCGGCGAGATCGGGGAAATGCTTGGCGTAGTCGGCGGTGTATTTCGACTCGCCGGTGACGATCTTGCGCGCGTCGTCTTTCTCCTCGCGCTCGGAGATCGTCTGGCGATCGCTCGCCGGCTTGCGGTTGTTCGGCGCTTCGTCCCACTCCATCGGATGTTCGCTCTCGGCCGCGGCGGTGTGCTGGCGCTCGCTGCTGCCGGCGTCGTCGGGTTTACTCATCGTTCACCCCACAGCCACAGCCCGAACAGGATACATCGTCGACGGGCTGGCCACCGTCGGCGGCGACCGCGGTGTCGCCGTCCATCCGCTCGGCCGCGTCCTCGACGGCGTCGAGTATCTTCTCGTAGCCGGTACAGCGACAGAGGTTGTCCGAGAGCGCCGCGCGGATCTCCTCCCTGTCGGGGTCCGGGTTCTCCGCGAGGAAGTCCCGCGAGCGCATGATCATCCCGGGGATGCAGAAGCCACACTGGAGTGCGGCGTTGTCGACGAACGCCGACTGCACCGGGTGGAGATCGTCCTGCGTGCCGAGGCTCTCGATCGTTTCGACGGTCGCCCCGTCGATCGTCGCGACCGGTTCGATACAGGACATCGTCGATTCACCGTCGACGGTGACGGTGCAGAAGCCGCAGTTGCCCGTATCACAGCCGCGTTTCGCGCCGGTGTAGCCGTTCTTCCTGAGGACGTCGAGCAGCGAATCCGACCGCTCGGCCTCGAAGGTCCGTTCCTCACCGTTGAGCGTGAGGTCGATTTCTACTGTCATGGTCGTTTAGGTTGTTTATCGCCGTTCAGCGGGGCGCTCCCGCCGTGAGACGTCTGGCTGTGGTGTGGTTTCGATACACATAACTGTTGTGCCTAAACGTTTATTATCCAAAAGGTTCGTGACGATATCGTTTTGGTTCCTCATAATTAAATATACGGTATGGATGTCGGATATCTGGCTGACTGCGGCGACATACGGCAATATTCAATTATATTACATCATTACTCACGAACGACCCCAACAATTAAGCCGGTAGGTAGTATGGGAGCATATTATGGCAGGTGGTAACAAGCAGTCTGCAAGTGGAGAGAGCGAGGGTGGGTCGGTAACGACCACGCTCGCGAACTACTTCGGCTTCGATGAACACGGCACCGATCTCCGAACGGAGATCGTCGCGGGGATCACGACCTTCCTCGCGATGTCGTACATCATCGTCGTCAACCCGGCGATACTGACCGGCGTACCGAGCGAGGGCAAGCCCGGGATCGTGATGCAGGGCTACACCCCGGTGGAGGTTCAACAGATGCTGACGGTCGTGACGATTGTCGCGTCGGTGATCGCGCTGCTGGTGATGGCGTTGTACGCCAATCGCCCGTTCGGGCTTGCGCCCGGGCTCGGGCTGAACGCCTTCTTCGCGCTGACGGTCATCGGCACGATCGGCGTCCCGTGGCAGACCGCGCTGGCGGCGGTGTTCACCGAGGGTGTGATCTTCATCCTGCTGACGGCCGTCGGCGCGCGCTCGTACGTCATCAGGCTGTTCCCCGCCCCGGTGAAATACGCCATCGGCACCGGGATCGGCTTCTATCTCGCGATCATCGGGCTCCAGGCGATGGAGGTCGTCGTCGCCGACCCGGCGACGCTCGTGACGCTCGGTTCGGTCGCGTCGAATCCCGTCGCGCTGCTCGCGGTGTTCGGACTGTTCGTCACGCTCGCGCTGTACGCGCGCGGGATCCGCGGCTCGATCGTCGTCGGCATCGTCCTCACGACGGTGCTCGGCTACCTCGCGACCGTCGCCGGGTTCGTCGATCCCGGCGTCCTGTTCCCATCGACGCTGCCGAGCGCCCAGTACGACATCACGCCGCTGATCGGTGCCTTCCTGAGCGGGTTCGCCAACGTCGACGCGTTCGTGTTCTCGCTCATCGTGTTCACGTTCTTCTTCGTCGACTTCTTCGACACCGCGGGGACGCTCGTCGGCGTCGGACAGGCCGGCGGCTTCCTCGACGAGGACGGCAACTTCCCCGACATCGACAAGCCGCTGATGGCCGACGCGGTCGGCACCACGGCCGGCGGGATGATTGGCTCCTCGACGGTGACGACGTTCGTCGAATCCGCCACCGGCGTCGAGGAGGGCGGACGGACGGGGATGACGGCGCTGGTGATCGCCGCGCTGTTCCTCGTCGCGCTCGTGATCGTCCCGTTCGCGGCCGTGATCCCGCAGTACGCCTCGCACATCGCGCTGGTCGTCGTCGCGCTCCTGATGCTCAGAAACGTCGTCGACATCGAATGGGACAACATCGCCCACGCGATCCCCGCCGGGCTGACGATCCTCGTCATGCCGCTCACCTACTCGATCGCCTACGGGATCGCCGCCGGCCTCATCTCCTACCCGATCACGAAGACCGCCGTCGGCGAGTTCGACGACATCAGCCTCGGCCAGTGGCTGATCGCCGCCGCGTTCGTCGTCTACTTCTTCGTCCGCACCAGCGGGATGCTCCAGGGCGCGATGTAACTCCGTTCGAGAGCATACCGTTTCAGGTGATGAAGCGACGAAAAAACCTCGAAACCCGAACCCTCTCCACGTTTTAAACGACCGAACAGTGCTACCGATCGCGAACGGTGTCGACGTACTCCATCGTCGCGACGTCGACGAGCCCGTTGTTGGTGAGTCGGAGCTCGGGGATCACTTCGAGCGAGAGGAAAGAGAGCTCCATCAGCCCACCGTCGTGATCGAGCCCGATCGTCCGGGCTGCCTCCTCGACCGCACCGAACTCCTCGGCGACGACGTCGAGCGGGTCGTCTGACATCAGTCCTGCCACCGGCAGCGAGAGCGCGGTCGTCTCGTCGGACGCCGGATCGTGGACGGCGACGCCACCGCCGATCTCGCGGAGCTGATTCGCAACCGTCACCATCGCCTCGTGGGACGCGCCCGCGACGACGACGTTGTGGGCGTCGTGGGCGACGGTGCTCGCGACCGCGCCGCGATCGAGCCCGAGCCCGTGGACGAAGCCGCGACCGATGCTGCCGTCGCCGCCGTGGCGTTCGACGACGGCGAGCGGGAGGACATCGTCGTCGATGGCGGCCTGGAGCACGCCATCCGACCGTGGTACGCTGGTCGCCAGTCGTGCGGTCTGGAGCCCGCCGACGGCGTCGATCGCTCGCACCGCGACCGCTCCGTCGCCGTCCGGGGCTTCGATCGCGAGCTCCGCAGCCTCGACCGGCTCGAACGAGACGGTGTCGGTGGGGACCGACGAGGACGGCGGGTTCTGGACATCGGCGGGCGTGCTCGTCGGATCGAGCACGCCGTCGATCATCACGTCCGTGGGGGTCCACGGATCGAGCTCGTCGAGCAGGACGAGATCGGCCGGTGAGCCCGGTTTGAGACGGCCGAACGGGAGATCGTAGCTCTCGGCGACGTTGATCGTCGCCATCCGGACTGCCGTCACGGGATCGACACCCTCCTCGATCGCCGTGGCGACGGCGAAGTCGATCCCACCGTGCTCGACGAGATCGGTCACGTGGCGGTCGTCGGTACAGAGACCGAGCCATCGATCGTCGACCGCCTCGACGAGATCGAGCAGGTCGACGAGGTTCTTGCTCGCCGATCCCTCGCGGAGATAGACCTGCAGGCCGACGTCGGCCTTCGCGCGCGCCTCCGCGAGCGTGATGCTCTCGTGATCGCTGTCGAGATGGCGTGCTGCCTCCTGGAGATCGTCGCCCTGAACCCGCGGCAGGTGGCCGTCGACCGGGAGCCCGCGCTCGCGGGCGGCGTCGATCTTCGTGTGCACAGTTGTATCGCCGGAAACGACGCCGGGGACGTTCATCACCTCGCCGAGCGCGACGACTCGGGGTGCGTCGAGCAGGTCGGCGACCGCGTCGGCGTCGAGGCTCGCGCCGGTGTCCTGAAGGTCCGACGCGGGAACGCTCGACGGCACGGTGATGCGGGCCTTGAGCGGCGTGTGTTCGGCGTCGTCGATGGCGGCCCGAACGCCCGCCGCGCCGCAGACGTTCGCGATCTCGTGGGGGTCCCAGACGATGCCCGTCACGCCACGCGGGACGACTGCCGCGCCGTAGTGGGGGAGCGTCACCATCGACGACTCGACGTGCATGTGAGCGTCGATCAGTCCCGGCGCGACGTAGCCGACCTCGATCTCGCGGTCGGCCGGGCGTTCGGCGAGCGCGACGATCTCGCCGTCGTCGATCGCGACCGCGCCGTCGTCGAGCTCACCGGTATGGACGTTCACCAGTATACCGCGGATCAGCGTGTCGACCGTCGTCGTCACGGTGCTTCGGCGGCGAGCGCGTCGATGTCGAGGTCCACGCTCCGTGCCTCCCGGCGGATCGCCGCCGCGTCGACGTGCGCGAACTCGCCGTCCTCGTAGAGCACGTTGCCGTCGACCATCGTGAACTCGACGTCGTCGCCGTGGGCCGCGAAGACGAGATGCGAGAGCACGTCGTGCAGCGGCGTCGCGCGCGTGAGATCGGTCGTGAGGCCGATGATGTCGGCCTTCCAGCCCTCCTTCAGTTTGCCGACCCGCTCGAAGCCGGCGGCGTCGGCCCCGTTGATCGTCGCCATCTCGAAGACCGTCTCGGCGGGCGTGCTCGTCGGATCGAGCGCGTCGACCTTCTGGAGCAGACTGGCCTGGCGCATCTCCGTGAACGGGTCGAGCGTGTTGTTACACGGCGGGCCGTCGTTGCCGAGCGCGACGTTGATCCCGCGATCGAGGTAGTCGGGCACCGGCGCGATGCCCGAGGCGAGTTTCATGTTCGACGACGGACAGTAGGTGACGTGCGTGCCGGTTTCGGCGAGCACCTCGCGCTCGGTCTCGTCGGTGTGGACGCAGTGGGCGAGCACGACGTCCTCTCCCGTGAGTCCGACCTCGTCGAGCCAGTGGATGTTGCGGTAGCCGGTCTCGCGCTCGACGGTCTCGATCTCGTCCTGGTTCTCGCTCGCGTGCGTGTGGATCGTCACCCCGTCGTATTTGTCGGCGAGTTTCCGCGCGCCGCGGAGACAGGCCTCCGAACAGCTCACCGCGAACCGTGGCGTCACCGCATAGCGGATGCGATCGTCGAACGCGCCGTGATACTCCTGGATGAGCTGCTCGCTCTCGTCGAGGCCGGCGTCGGTCTCCTCCAGCAGCCCGTCGGGCGACTCCTGATCCATGAGCACCTTCCCGAGCCGCCCGCGGATGCCGATCTCGCCGGCCGCCTCGAAGGCACGATCGGCGTGCGCCACCGAGAGATGGTCGATACAGGTGGTCGTACCGCTCTCGATGCATTCGAGATAGCCGAGTTTGGCGGCCGCCTCCATCCCGTCGGCGTCGAGGTTCGCCTCCATCGGGAGGATGTAGTCGAACAGCCAGTCAAGCAGTGCCGTATCGTCGGCGATCCCCCGTCCGAGACTCTGTACCGAGTGGATGTGACCGCCGACGAGCCCCGGCGCGAGCACGTCGTGATCGGTGATCTCGTGATCGGGGTGGTTCTCCTCTAGCGACGCCGCATCGCCGACGGCGGCGACCCGGTCGTCCTCGACGACGACCGCCCCATCGCGGATGACGGTATGTGCATCGGCAACGACGGTGCCACGTAATAACATGACGAAATATCGATTCCCGGTCGACGAACAAAAAGGTTGCTAAGCGATGGTCAACGGCGAGCGACGACGTATCATCCGTCGCCGTTTCACGCCGCGAAACGGGGCAACTGTTGCAAAAGCAGCGATTATCGTTCCGATTCCGTGTCGTCGGGGAGTTCGGTTCCGCACTCCCGACATTGGTTCGGTTGCCACGCAACGGTTTTGACGACGGACTGGACGGCATCGCACTGCGGACAGTATTCCTCGGTGTCCGATCCCTTGCTGTACGGCATACTGTGGCCGGTGTATCGGATCGGTCGAGGGAAGTATTTGTTGTCTAGTCTATACTTCTTCCACACACTATCAAATGCAAATCGAAAACCGACCGAAGAGATCCCGTTCGTCGGCAGTACCATTCACTCGTGGGCGGCGTCCCACTCGTCGGGTTTCTTGATGTTCGCACAGCGATTACATTTGAGACGGCCCATCGCGTCCATCGCGTTGTCGACGGTCTCGCAGTTCCCGCAGAGATAGCCCCACCGCTGCTCTGCATACTCGTCGGTGTAGACGACGAAGAACGGTCCCTTCGAGCCGCGCACAGTCTGCTCGCGGTCGACGTAGCGGGTCCGCCCGTCGACCGTTGTCGCCTCCATAACTCGATTGGGCGCTCGATCGGCAAGTGACTGCTGGGTCGCGCTCGCGTCGAAATGGAAACGTTCAGGCGTCTCCGACGGTTTCCTCCGTTACATGACGCTGGTCGTCGTGCCCGTTCGCTATCCGCTGAGCGAGCACTCGCGGCGGACCCTCAAGACCGCCATCGACGTCGCCGACGAACACGATGCGGCCCTCAGCGTGCTGCATATCGACCTCTATCATTCGAGCAAGCGTGTCACCCAGTCGGCGCTGAAAAACGCCGTCGAGGAAGCCTTCGGCCCGCTGTCGAACACGCGCTACGCCGTGCGACCGGGCTTCCTTGTCGAGGAGACGATCCTCGACGAGATCGCCCTGGAGGACGCCGATATCGTCGTCATCGGTCGCAAACAGACCAGCCGCTGGCGGCGGATGGTCGATCGACTCATCGACGAACCCGACGTCGCCGACTTCCTGCGCGAACAGCTCGACTGTCGGGTCGTCACCGCGTCGGCCGATTGAGGTGCGTTATCGCGGGCGCTCCGAAACCCCGGCATCGTCCGGTTCGTCGAAAACCACCTGTCGATGCGGGTACGGAAAGCCGATTTCGGCAACCTCGAACGCCTCCCAGATGTTCTCCTGGACGCGCGAGCGCACCGCCGTGAGCTTGTAGGGCTCTTTCACCCAGTAGCGGAGCCGTAACGAGACGCCGTTGTCGGCGTAGTCGTCGATGTAGCAGGTCGGGGCGGCCGGATAGCGCGCGCTGCCGATGCGGATGTCCGGGCCGCCGCCGATGACGATGTCGTCCTCGCGAGCCGCCCGTTCGATGAGCGATCGTGCCTCGGCGAGGTCGCATTCGTAGGGGACCAGCACGTCGAGGGTGAGCCGTGTCCGGAGATCCTCGGCCGAGTAGTTGATCACGTCGCGTTCACGGATCGTGCCGTTGGGGATCACCAGAAAGGTGTTGTCGAGCGTGAAGATCTTGGTGTACTGGAAGGTGATCTCCTCGACGAACCCGCGCGTGCCATCGTCGGCGTCGACGATCTCGATCATGTCGCCGATCTCGTAGGATTGATCGGAGAGGACGAACAGGCCGCTGATGATGCTGCCGAGGATCGGTGCGATGACGACACCGGCCGCCGCCGTCAACACCGTCACCGACAGCAGGATGTCGTCGAGCCCGACGCCGACGAGCGCCGCCGCCGTCAGCACCGCGAGGAACATGACGGCGACGCGTATCGAGCGCAACACGGCCTGGCTGACGCTCGGACGGCGAAAGCGCCGGGCGACGCGGCGACCGATCAGTCTGACGAGCAGTTTGCCGCCGTACCACGCGAACGCGAGCACGAGGACGGCGAGGACGGCTCGCACCCACCACTCGGGCACCCATTTTGGGAGGAGTCGGTTGGCGGTCTCGACGACCTCCTGCGAGCCCTGCTCGAAACTCCCGTTGGTGCCGTTGGTTCGGTTGCCGTCCGGTGTGGCGAGCTGGAAGCGGCGGACGCTCGTCAGCACGCCAACGGGGTCCATACGCCCGGCTCAGCGCCGTCGCGAAAAAGGGTTGCGGACGGCACCCGCCGATAGTGGAGTCGAGCCGACGGGAGCGCCGGTCACAACAGCTCTCTTTCGCGCAGGTGAAAATGATTTTCCCTCATCGAAAATCGTTACCGGTGAATGGAAACGATTATGGGTGTCACGAGCCAACGGGTGAGTGATAGGACGATGGCACGTTTAGAACTCGATGACCTCCACGCAGAGGTCGCAGAGGGCGGCGAGAAGATCCTCGACGGAGTGGACCTGGAAGTCCAGTCGGGCGAGATCCACGCACTGATGGGGCCGAACGGCTCGGGCAAATCGACCACCGCGAAGGTCATCGCGGGGCATCCGGCCTACGAGGTCACCGAGGGTGCGGTACGCATCCATCTCGACGAGGACGAATTCGACGGCGTCGAGATCCCCGACGAGATGCGTACCTGGGACCTGCTCGATCTCGAACCGAACGAGCGCGCGGCGCTCGGCGTCTTCCTCGGCTTCCAGTATCCCGCCGAGATTGAGGGCGTCACGATGGTGAACTTCCTGCGCACGGCGCTCAACGCCAAACTCGACGAGCGTGAGGAGCTGTTCGAGGACGACGAGGCTGCCTCGGACGACGAAGAGGAGGACGCGGGATACGAGACCTCGCCGATGGAGGGTGACGTCGAGGAGGGTGAGGTCGGCGTCGCGGAGTTCCAGGAGATCATGTCCGAGAAGATGGAGCAGCTGGACATGGACGCCGAGTTCGCCCAGCGCTACCTGAACGCGGGCTTCTCCGGCGGCGAGAAGAAACAGAACGAGGTGCTCCAGGCCGCAATTCTGGAGCCGTCGGTCGCGGTGCTCGACGAGATCGACTCGGGACTCGACATCGACCGCCTCCAGGACGTCTCGACGGGGATCAACGCGCTGCGCGACGAGCAGGGCGCGGGCATCCTCCAGATCACCCACTACCAGCGGATTCTGGATTACGTCGAGCCCGATCACGTTCACATCATGCTCGACGGCAAGATCGCGAAAAGCGGCGATGCCGATCTCGCCCGCAAACTCGAGGACGAGGGCTACGACTGGGTCCGCGAGGAAACCTACGAGACAGCCTGATAAGGCTTCAACCGCTACAAACCACACAATGAGTTCAGACCAAGACCACCTACGAGAGACCGACTCGGAGAAGCGCTTCGAGTTCAAGAAAGAACAGAACGCCGCGTTCGCAGCCGAGAAGGGTGAGCTGGACGAGGAGACCATCCGTCTCATCTCCGAGGACAAGGACGAGCCCGAGTGGATGCTCGAACGACGTCTCCGTGCGCTCCGGCAGTTCCACGCGATGCCGATGCCGACCGACTGGCCGAGCCAGCCCGACCTGAGCGAGGTCGACGTCGAGGAGATCGTCCCGTATATCCGCCCGGACGTCGACATGCGCGGCAGCGTCGACGACTGGACCGAACTGCCCGATGAGATCAAGGACACCTTCGACAAGCTCGGCATCCCCGAGGCCGAGAAGAACGCGCTCTCGGGCGTCGGTGCCCAGTACGAATCGGAGGTCGTCTACCAGAACATGCAGGAGCGCTGGGAGGAGAAGGGCGTCATCTTCTGCAACATGGACAAGGCGGTGCAGGACCATCCCGAGCTCGTCAAGGAACACTTCATGACGAGCTGTGTGCCGCCGTCGGACAACAAGTTCGCGGCGCTGCACGGTGCGATCTGGTCAGGCGGCTCGTTCGTCTACGTCCCCGAGGGCGTCACCGTCGAGATGCCGATCCAGGCGTACTTCCGGATGAATTCGGAGGGAATGGGCCAGTTCGAGCACACGCTCATCATCGCCGAGGAGAACTCGGAAGTACACTACATCGAGGGCTGTTCCGCACCGCAGTACTCGAAGTTCAACCTCCACTCCGGCGGTGTCGAGGTGTTCGTCGGCGAGAACGCCCACGTCCAGTATTCGACGGTGCAGAACTGGTCGAAGAACACCTACAACCTCAACACCAAGCGCGCGATCTGTGAGTCCGAGGGGACGATGGAGTGGATTTCGGGATCGATGGGATCGAAGGCGACGATGCTCTACCCCTCGACGATCCTGAAGGGTCGCGGTGCGACCGACAACCACATCACCATCGCCTTCGCGGGCGAGGGCCAGGATATCGACACCGGTGCGAAGGTCTACCACAACGCGCCCGACACGAAATCCACCATCGAGTCGAAGTCGATCAGCAAGGACGGCGGTCGCACGAACTACCGCGGTCTGATCCACATCTCCGACGGCGCGGAGAACTCCTCGACGAGCGTGGAGTGTGACGCGCTGATGTTCGACAACGAATCGACCTCCGATACGATGCCGTACATGGAGATCGAGGAGTCGAAGGTCGACGTCGCCCACGAGGCCACGGTGGGGAAGATCGGCGACGAGGACGTCTTCTACCTCCAGTCGCGCGGACTGGACGACGACGACGCCAAACAGATGATCGTCGCCGGTTTCATCGAGCCCATCACCGAGGAGCTGCCGATCGAGTACGCCGTCGAGCTCAACCGGCTGATCGAGCTCGAGATGGAAGGGAGCCTCGGGTAATCGATGAGTGCACAGCTCCACGCGAACCTCACGGAAGCACAGGTTCGCGAGATATCCGAGAGCCTCGACGAGCCTGAGTGGCTGCTCGAAACCCGCCTCGACGCGCTCGACGCACTCGACGAGCTCGACATGCCCGACGTCATCCGGACGCCGGGGCGTAACTGGACGAACCTCTACGATCTCGATTTCGCGGGGTTCGTCGATCCGCTCAACGCGGCCGAGGAGAAGGACCAGGTCGGTCCCGACGAGGTCGAGGTCATGTCGATCGCCGAGGCGCTCGACGAGCGCGAGGAGCTCGTCCGCGAGAAGTTCGGCTCGGTCATCGATCCGACCGAGAACTACCTGACGGCGCTGTCGACCGCGCTGTTCTCGACCGGCACCGTGGTGTACGTCCCCGACGGCGTCGACGCCGAGGACGTCACCGTCCGGACGCGGATGAACTCGCGGTCGCTGTTCAACTACACGCTGGTCGTCGCCGGCGAGTCGAGTTCGGTGACGATCCTCGAACGCCAGACCACGGGCGAGGACATGGACGGTGAGCGCTACTACTCGGGGCTCGTCGAGATCGACGCCGACGAGAACTCGACCGTTCAGTACGGCTCGCTCCAGAACGTCGATCAGGAGACGTACACCTACTCGCTCAAGCGTGGCCACGCCGACACCTACGGCACGATCGACTGGATCGAGGGCAACCTCGGCTCGCGACTCACCAAATCGTCGGTCGAGACGCGACTGCTCGGTGACGGTGCCGAATCGCAGATCATCGGGGCCTTCTTCGGCCACGACGACCAGCACTTCGACGTCGCCTCGCGCGTCTGGCACGAGGCCGAACACACGACCGCCGATCTCGTGACGCGGGGCGTGCTCGACGACGAGGCACGCTCGGTCTACGAGGGCGTTCAGGACGTGGGTACGGAAGCCTGGAACACCAACTCCTACCAGCGCGAGAACACGCTGATGTTGAGCGACGAATCGGAGGCCGACGCCTCGCCGAAGCTCATCATCAACAACCACGACACCGAGGCGAGCCACTCGGCGACGGTCGGACAGGTCGACCAGCAGGACCTGTTCTACATGACCTCGCGCGGGGTCTCGCCGCGGGCAGCACGGAACATGCTCGTCGAGGGCTTCTTCGTGCCGGTGCTCGACGAGATCGCCGTCGAGGAGTTCCGCGACGACCTCGACGATCTCGTCGCGGCGCGCCTGCGGGAGTAATCGCTTAAGGGGTTGGATTCCCCAGACAGGCTATGGACACGAACGAGGCATCGGTTTTCGACCACGCTGCGCGCGGGAGCGCTCCGTGAGCGTCAGCCAGCCGGTGGCCTCGGACCACCAGCTCGCCCGACTGCTCCAGATCGGGATGGTGCTCGAAGAGGTCGTCGAGGCACGCGCGCATCAGCATTATCGCTCCGTCAGCGCGGATCTCGACACCGAGATCGAGGCGCTGTTGGAACACGCCGCCGAGGAGTCGGCCGATCACCGCGACCGGCTGGCGGCGCTGATCGACGATCTCGACGCCGAGCGGATCCCGTTCGAGCAGATCGAGCCGCTCGTCGCCGACCATTACGAGCGCGACCGTGACACCGACGGTGTGCTGTACGATCAACTGTGCAACGAGGAGACCGCTTACAAGTTCTATGACGATCTCATCGCCGCTATCGAAGCGAGTTCCGCGTCGTTCGGTATCGACCGCGAACACCTCGTCGAGACGCTCTCAGCCATCCGCGAGGAGGAGGCCGACGGCGCGGAGGAGGTCACGCGACTGATGGAGGCGCGCGAATGAGTCACGGACACTCGGGGTGGCACATATGAACACGGCCGAGCAGTATCTGAAGGCGATCTATCTCGTCCAGCAGGTCGAGAACGGGCCGGCGGCCACAGGGCGATTGGCCGATTCGCTCGATGTGAGTCCGGCGAGCGCCAACGAGATGATCGGCAAGCTCGAAGACCGCGGGCTCGCCGACCACGAGAAGTACAAGGGCGTGACGCTCACCGATGAGGGGATCGAGCGGGCCCGTGACTCGCTCCAGACCTACTGCATCATCGAGCGTTTCCTCGTCGAAGTGCTCGGCGTCGAGGACTTCCGCACCGAAGCCAGCCAACTCGAAAGCGTCATCGACGAGACGGTCGCCGAGCGCCTCGACACGATCATCGACCGCGAACCGCAGTGTCCGGACTGTTTCGCCCCCGACGAGGACGTCTGTGCGCTGCTCGATCCCGACGGCGGAGCCGCCGACTGATCGGACCTCTCGAAGCGTTCAAGTGTGCTCCATCGATACGTGACTGTGCAACGAGCAGTCCCGTGGTGTAGCGGCCAATCATAATGGCCTTTGGAGCCATTGACGGCGGTTCGAATCCGCCCGGGACTATGACAAAATTTTTATAATTCTCGAAGCAGTGACGCTCCCTCCTGATCGGTGTTGGCTCCCACGACGCTCCCGTCGCTCGCTGGATAGTATATAAAGCACCTGTTATTCATCGAAGCAAGCCCATTGCGTTCCCGACCGTTTCGGTCGTACGGTCGGCCACGAGCCGACACACACTATGACCGACGATCAGCTCATCCAGCGAATCGAGACCGCGCTCGAAGAGGAGCAGGACCAGCTCGAAGCGGACCTTCCGGACATTCTCGCCGACATGGAGGGCCAGACCGACGAGCTCGTGCGCGAGCATCCGGCGGTGATGGCCAGCATTCTCGGGCGCATGGAAGAGATGGATATCGCCTCGTTCGTCTCCGCAAACCCCGAGACGGCCGACCAGTTCCAGGAACTGCTCTGGTCGGGCATGCGCGTGATGGTCGAGCGGAACCCCGAGGTCAAAGAGCAGATCAACGAGGACATCACCACGAACTTCGAGGCCGACGACTGTCCGATGGAGGGCCACCTGAAGGTCCGCAAGGAGGAAGAACTCATCACGGGCGGGGCGGGCCAGCTCGACGACGCCGACATCACCATCACAGGACCGGCCGACGTGCTGGTGGGGCTCATCACCGGTAACGTCGACCCGATTCAGGGGTTCATGCAACAACAGTACGAGATGGACGGTCCGGTGCAGAAGGGGACGAAGCTCGCGCCGATCATGAACAGCCTCTCCGAGCAGGTGCCCGAGTGAGATGGAGCTGACCGACGAACAGCGGGCGTTTCGCGACGACCTCCGGGAGTATCTCGACGAAACGATCGACCCGATCGTCGACGAGGCCGACAGAAACGGGCCGATGGATCGGGAGGAACTGCTCGGCTACGTCAGCGACCTGAACGAGTTGGGTGTCGGCTTCGATCCCGAGACGGCACCGAACTTCTTCGGCGACGTCTGGAACTTCACGATCGCCGCCGAGGAGATCAGCTACACGTGGCCGAGCCTGCTCGTGGGCGTGATGATGTCCTTTCCCGCCCTGTTCGTCCAGTTCGCCGCCGAGCAGACCCGCGAGGCGATGCTCCCGAAACTCGAAGACGGTGACTGTCTCGCGGCGCTCGCCGTCACCGAACCCGAGGGTGGGAGCGACACCGCGCGACCGAACACCGTCGCGAAGAAGGACGGCGACGAGTTCGTCATCAATGGCGAGAAGACGTGGGTCGGCAACGCCCACTACGCCGACTGCGTGCTCGTGGTCGCCCACGACGACTCGACGGGGGCCTCGGACATGTTCATGGTCGACCGCGCGAACAACGATTTCGAGACCCGAGAGATCGACAAGATGGGCTGGAAGGGCGTCTCGAACGCCCGGATCTCCTTCGACGACGTGCGCGTGCCCGAGGGCAACCGCCTCTCGAACATGTTCTCCAATGCGATCATGGCGGGCAACGAGATGAACGACATCGTCCCGTTCCCCGAGAGCGTCACCCAGTTGTTCTTCGATCAGAAGCCGCTCAACGCGACGTTCTCGTTCATGCGCACGGGGATGTCGTTCATGTCCGTCGGCATCATGCAGGCGGCGTTCGACGCCGCGCTCGACCGGGCGACCGACCGCGAGACCTTCGGCAAGCCGATCGCCGAGCATCAGCTCGTCACCGAGCAGCTCTACGACATGAAGGCCGGGCTCGAAACCTCGCGCCAGCTCTCCCGGCGTGCAGCCGAACTGCTCGAAGACGGCAGCGAGGACGCCCGCCTGATGTCCTCGCTGGCGAAGGGCTACACCAGCGAGACCTGCAAGGACGTGACCGACGACGCGATCCAGGTGTTCGGCGGCGAGGGGCTGAAGACGGAGAACCGACTCGAACGCTACTACCGCGACGCCCGCGTCATGACCATTCCCGACGGCACCACGGAGATCCAGAAGCTGATCGTCGGGAAGGAACTCACCGACGCCAGCGCGTACAGTTGACGGTGGAGCGATCGACCGACGAGCGCGCGCACGTCCGGCAGTTCACCCTTTCGCTCCGGCCGGGTGAGGGGCTCGTCCATCCCGTCGACGACGCGCTCGCGGCCGCACCGGCGCTTGACCGGCAGTCGTTGAGACATGTCCAGAGCAACCCGGAAACGAGCACGCTGTGCTACCGGATCGAGGGTGACGAACGCCGCCTTCCTGAGGTGCTCGACGACCGATCGGACGTCCTTCTCGACGACGTCATCCACGACGACGGTGGCGCGTTCGGGCTGTATCTCCGTGTCGAGGGCGAGCTCGCCGTGTTCGAGCGCTGTTTCTTCGAACAGGGGGTGCTCGTCGATTCGCCGATCGCGATCACCGCCCGCGGGCTCCGACTGCAGGTCATCGGGACGCCCGCGATGATCAAACGCTCGATGGAGCGTCTGCCCTCTGAAGTTGCTTGCTCGGTCGATCGACTGGGCGGTGCCGAGAGCGATGGCCTGCTGGTGGCCGCACTCACCGACCGCCAGCGCGAGGTCATCGAGACGGCCTTCGAGCTCGGTTACTACGAGATCCCGCGAAAGACGACGCATGCCGATATCGCCACCGTGCTCGACCTTTCGGGTTCGACCATCGACGAACATCTCCGCAAGGCCGAAGCCAAACTGATGGAACAGCTGCTCTCTTGATTGGATGTCGCGTCGCCATGAGCGGTCGGTGTGTGAGCGGGCAAACGGCGGACACTCGTGAATATTTAAATTCCACCGTATGAGCGGCCACAGAGCTACCCCGCGACGGCACCATCCCCTACCTGCGATGTCAGACAAAGACGACATCAGACAGCAGCTTCACGACGGGTTCGAGGACGCCGACTACCCCGTATCGAGTCCGATGGATCTCGTGCCGGCGCTGCCGAACGGCCCGTCGACGACGTTCGAGTCCGGCGACGTGAGCTTCACCGCGATGGAGCTCAACACCCAGGCCGGTGGCCGGCAGGAGTTCCCCTACGAGGACGTCGATCCGCTCGTCGACGACGTCATGGCCGGTCTCGACGACGAGGGATACTTCGACTGAGACGCGGCGCTATCGAACGCTGATCATCACGAAAAAGCGCGTTTTCAGGCCGCTGCGTCGCCGTAGGTCTCGTCGAGATAGTCGACGATGTCGTCGGATTCGCTCATTCCGTCGACGTCGTGCTCGGGATCGACGAGGACCGGGACGCCGGTCTGGCCGCTGACCTCCTCGACTTCGGTGCGCTCGTCGTGTGAGCTCGGCACCATATGCGATTCGTAGTCGAGATCGAGATCGGCGAGCTTGTCCTTCACTTTCGCACAGTACGGACAGCCGTCCAGTTCGTAGAGTTCGCGGTTCGACATCACCAGCAGTACGAGAGCGAGCCACAAGAACGCCACGATGTTGCGCGCAGGGCACAACACCGATCAGGGGAACACGCCCGCGACCCGCCGCCGGATGCGCCGGCGTTGATAGACGAGCTCACCGGCGGCCCAGACGAGCACGACGAGCAGCGCCCCGACGAGCGCGGCGAAGGCCCAGCTCGACAGCCAGACCGGCCGGAAGAACGGCGTCACGTGCGCATAGCGCTCGGCGGCCGACTGGACGACCTCCTGTACTGGCGTGTCGGCTGCTGCGGCCGCGACCCACGACGAAAACCTCGCCCGGTCGCCGGGACCGCTCTCGGCGCTGCCCGAGAGGCTGTAGTTGCCCGACGCGTTCATTTCGGCGACCGTCGGACCGTGTGACCCGCCGACCGAGGCGTTTCGCTCGCTCGATCCGGCGGCGCTCAGCCGTTCGGCGTCGTAGGGTGCCCACGGTGCGTAATACTCCCAGACGATCTCGCCGTCGGGCGCGACCTCGACGACGCGATGGTTGAGCGTGTCCGTGATGAGCGTGTTGCCGTTGGGGAGGCGATCGGCGTCGCGCGGCCAGTTGAACCCACCGGAAAGCTCCCACGTCCGGTTCCACTCGCCGGGGCCCTCACGGGCGTACTCGATCACGCGATCGTTCTCGGAGTCGGCCACCAGTATCGTCGGTGTGCCGTTCGGCCCTTCGAGATAGTCGGGGTTGTGCTGTTCGAACAGCCGCGAGTGGTTGCCGTCGCTGCCGAGGCGCGTGGTGATGTTGCCCGTTGCCCGATCGACGACGATCGCCTGATCGAAGTTGCGCGGCGAGGCGAGATACTTCCCGTCGCCGATCTTGTCGACGTCGTTGACGTGTGACCAGTCCTCCGAGTAGCCGCCGTCGGTCGATTCCGGGAAGTGTTCGTTGAACGTCCACTCCCAGACGATCTCACCTTCGCTGCGATCGTAGATGAACAGTCGATCGTTCGCGACGCCAGATTCGTTCGTCTTCCGCATGTTCGCCACGAGCAGCTGATCGCCGTTGATGAGATCCACATCGTGGGTGTCCTCGGCGTCGAACGTCTCCTCCCAGACGCGGCTGTCGGTCTCGGGATCGAGTTCGTACACCACGGTGTCGCCCGGCACCGTAGAGGTCACGAGCAGGTTGCCGTTCGCGAGCGGATCGACGTCGTAGAACCAGCGTGCACCCTCCTGGGAGCCGTTGTGGACCCATTCGGTCGCCCCACGTGGGTCGGCGGAGACGAGCCGGGCCGGCTTCTTCCCGTTGCCGATGCCCTGGAAGTGGAATCCCTGCACGCTCACGACCGTCGAGCCGTTGGCGGGCTCGTCGATCGTACCGGGGCCGAGATTCGTCGGCTCGTAGGTGGCCGCCGAGACGGCCGCCGCGAGAAGCAGCGCGCCGACGACGAGCGCGAGCGCTCCCCTGAGCAGCCAGCGCCGCGGCGGAAGCGAAGCCATACGCGTTCAGCGCAGTCCGGCGGTTGAATCGCTTGCGATTGTACTGTCGGACAGCAGTCCGTGAACAGTGGATCGAAGACTCCCGTACGATGAATAGCCGTTCGTATCACAAATCCTCGATCCGCTCTGTCCGACAGTATACCGTCACGCAAGCAGACGGTTTACTCGTCGGCGAGCAGTTCCGACGCCGTGACCAGCGCGTCGAGTTCGACGTCGGCCTCGGCGAGGGTTTCGCGGGCACCCTCCTCGCGGTCGACGACGACGAGCACGCGCTCGACGTGCGCGCCGGCCTCCTGCAGCGCCGTGACCGCATCGAGCGCGCTCTGGCCCGTCGTGGCGATGTCCTCGATGACGACGACCGACTCGCCCTCGGCCAGCTCGCCTTCGATCCGATTGCCCGTTCCGTACTCCTTTTTCTGTTTCCTGGCGATGACGTACGGCGAATCGGTCTCGACGCTCGTCACGGCCACCAGTGGCACCCCGCCGAGCGCGACGCCAGCGAGTGTCTCGTCGTCGAGCCGTGTCGCGAACGCGTCGGCGATCAGCGAGAGACAGTCCGGGTCGGTTTCGAAGCGGTATTTGTCGACGTAGTAGTCGCTCGTGCCGCCGTGGGAGAGTTCGAATTCGCCGAATTCGACCGCGTCGGCCCGCTGCAGCGCCTCGATGAGCTCCGTGTCGGTCATGCCGTCGGATCGACCGCGCCGGGTATAAACGGCGCGACAGCGCCCGACGGCGGTTGGTGCAGTCGGCGTGAGAATATCCGTCGGTGGTGCGCTACGACTCGCGATAGAGTGGTTCATCACGGACGTCGATGGGGACTTCGGAGTCGTTGGTCTCGCCGAAACCGGCGCTGAGAACCCGTGTGAGTGCGTCCTCGACGCGTTCGTCGGTCTCCTCGTACTGGTCGGGCGTGACCTCGATGACGAACCCCGTGGTGATGTTCGGCGCGGTCGGGAGGAAGAGCACGTCCCGACCGTCCTCGGTTTGCTTACCCGTCTTGAACGCCGTCATCCGCAGGCCGTCCCACGTCTCGAGTTTCACCGGGGCCTGGAGATCACCGGTGCCCGTGACGGCCGTCTCGACGGCCATCTTCGAGGCGTTGTAGACCACACGGAGTCCCGGCAGGCTGTTCATCACGTCGTCGATCGCTCCCTCCACTAACGGGCCGCTCGCGGTACGCATCAGGTAGCCAGCGCCGAAGACCAGCAGTCCGAACACCGCGAGCGTGAGCGGCACTCGGACGATCGCCGGCTGGATCGCCTCGATGAACGGCAGGCTGGCGATCGTATTGTAGACGAATGCGAGCACGTAGAGGGTGACGATGATGGGTACGAGGACGACCAGTCCACGGGTCCCATCGTGCTTCCACGAGTCCATTGGCCCGTATGATTTCCCGAAGGTTATGATACTGCCGGCGAAATCCGGGTCGAGCGACGGTCCGTTGGCGTCGGCCGGGTGGTCGCTACCGCCCGATCAGCGCGCGCAGCCCGAACAGCAGGTTCTCCCGACGCTCCATCATCCGACGGTAGAAGTACGACAGCCAGCTGTCGCCGTAGGGGATGTACTGATAGACCTCGTGATCGGCGGCGAGGTCGCGCTGTGCGTCCTCGCGAACACCCATCAGCATCTGTATCTCGAACGCCGTTCCGTGCTCGTCGTGGAGCTCCTCGGCGTCATCGATCATCGCGGGATCGTGGCTGCCGACCGCGATGCCGCCGTCGAACTCGGTGAACATGATTTCAAGGCATTCGCGATAGGCCTCGTTGACCTGCGACTTCTCCCGGTAGGCGACGTCACCGGGTTCGTCGTAGGCACCCTTGACCAGTCTCACTTTCCCGGGATAATCGGCCAGTCGGTGAAGATCGTCGGGCGTCCGTTTGAGGTTCGCCTGCACGCAGACGCCGATCCCGTCGTACTCCTCGACGTGGTGGGTGTAGGCGTCGAGCGTCGCGTCGGTCGTTTCGTGGTCCTCCATGTCGATCCAGAGGAACACCCCCTGCTCGGCCGCCCGCTCGACGACGAGTTCGAGATTGGAACGAAAGCATCCCTCGGCGATGCCGAGACCGAGCTGTGAGGGTTTGATCGAGACCGTGGCGTCGATATCCTCCCCGCCGATCGCCTCGATGAGCGCGCAGTAGGATTCGCGGTCGGCGGCGGCCGGCTCGGGGCTGTCGTAGTGTTCGCCGAGGAGATTACAGATGCTGTTGATGCCCTCGGTGTCGAGCACGCGGGCGTGGGTGATGACATCGCGTTCGGTCTCGCCGGCGACGAACCGATTCGCGATCGGCGGTATCATGGTCGCAAGTTTTGCCGTCGACGGCAAAGAACTGTCGCTCGCGCGGCGAATCCGGGCGGTTAAGAGCGCCCCGCGTCGAGTGCCCTCCGTGACTCTCGTCGAGACGGTCGTCGTCGCGATCTGGGCGCTGTTGCCGGCGTACGTCCCGAACAACGCCGCCGTGCTCCTCGGCGGCGGTCGCCCCATCGACGGCGGTCGGACGCTCGACGGCGCGCGCCTCCTCGGCGACGGCAAGACCTGGCGCGGCGCGCTCGCCGGCACGCTCGCCGGTGTGGCGGTCGCCGCCCTACTCAACGCGATCGCCCCCACCATCGGGACCGCGACCGGGCTGACACTACCGACGTTTCCCCCTGTTGCCGCCCTCGCGCTCCCACTCGGGGCGATCCTCGGCGACATCGTCGCCTCCTTTCTCAAACGGCGCACCGGCCGCTCGCGCGGGGCGGCGTTTCCAGGACTCGATCAACTCGACTTCCTCGTCGGTGCGCTCGCGCTCACCGCATTGGCTGCCACCACGTGGTTCACCGCGACGTTCACGCTCCCCGTGCTCGCGGCGGCGCTCGTGCTGACGCCGCTCCTGCACGTCACGACCAACGTGATCGCCTATCGCGCCGGTCTGAAAAGCGAGCCGTGGTAGTACCTTTTTACTGCGGGGGGTCGCGCTCGCTCACCGTGTTCGCTCGCCCGACCCCCGCTTGCAAAAAGCTACGCTAAAAACTCCCGCTCGCTCCCTGCGGTCGCTCACGGCGAACCGCGCTCGTTCCACTCGCGCGGATGCGACAGCTCCCGCACAGCACCGCCGAAGCCCTCGGCGCGCTCCCTGCGGTCGCTACTCGCTCGGCCTGCGGCCTCGCTCGCGCCTCGCCCTTCATCCGCCAGGGCCGCACCGCAACCGTCGCCGGCCGGCGGCAGCACCGACACTCGACCCTCGACGATCATCCAGAGATGAGGCGCTCTCGAAGGGGGTATGAACCCGGCCGTCCGAGTGCGGGCATGAGCACACACGAGGGAGCCATCAGGCTGGCGACGCGGGGGTCCGACCTCGCGCGTCGACAGGCTGCTGGCGTCCAAGAACACCTCGAATCACGCCGTCGGTCGGTCGAACTCGTCGAGGTCGAGACGACGGGTGACAAGATCCGTGACGAACTCATCCACCGTCTCGGAAAAACCGGGGCGTTCGTCCGCGCGCTCGACGAGGAGGTCCTCGATGGTGATTGCGATCTCGCCGTCCACTCGATGAAGGACGTCCCGACCGAGGGGATGGAAGACCTAGTCGTCGCGGGCGTCCCCGTGCGAGCGACCCCGGGCGACGTGCTCGTCACGACCGACGGGACGACGTTCGAGGAACTCCCCGATGGTGCGATCGTCGGCACGTCGAGCCTCCGCCGAAAGGCCGAGATACTCGCCACTCGTCCCGATCTGGATGTCGAACCGCTCCGGGGCAACGTCGACACCCGCATCGAGAAACTGCTCGCGCCGCATCGCCAGCGCGAGCACGAAGAACGGATCGACGCCGACGAGGAGGGTGACGACGAGTTCGAGCGCACGCCTCAGGAATGGTTCGACGATTTGCGCGAGATCGAGCGGCGATCACTCGAACGCGAGGTCGATACGGAGTACGACGCCATCGTGCTCGCGGCGGCGGGGATCGAACGCACGGGGATCGGGCGCGGGCTCGACGTCCAGGAGCTCCCGCCCGAGACGTTCGTCCCGGCTCCTGGCCAGGGTGCGCTCGCGGTGACCGCCCCCGACGGGCCGTTCGCCGAGACGATCAACGAGGCCATCGACCACCCGCGAACGCGCGTCGAGACGACCGTCGAGCGAGTCGTGCTGGAGGAGCTCGGTGGCGGCTGTGTCGCCCCGATGGGCGCATACGCGGTCGTCCAGGGCGAGTACGTCCACACCGTGGTGCGCGTGCTGAGCGAGGACGGCACTGATGAAGTGAGCACGACGCGGGACCTCCCCGTCGAGAGCCATCCCGAGGCGGCCAGCGAGCTCGCCGCCGATCTCGCCGAGCAGGGTGCGGCCGAACTCATCGAACAGGCCCGCGGGACCGACGGGGAGGCCAAGCGCGCCGAATGAATGGTACTGTGTCCCTCGTCGGCAGCGGTCCGGGCGATCCGGAGCTCCTGACCGTGAAGGCACGCCGGCGCATCGACGCGGCCGACGTCGTGCTCCACGACAAGCTCCCGGGCCCCGAGATCATCGACACCATTCCCGAGGCGAAGCGCGAGGACGTCGGCAAGCGTGCCGGCGGCGAGCGCACCAGTCAGGAGTACACCAACGAGCGGTTGGTCGAACTCGCCCGCGAGGGCAAGGACGTCGTCCGGCTGAAGGGTGGCGACCCGTTCGTCTTCGGTCGCGGCGGCGAGGAGACGAGCCATCTCGCCGCCAACGGCGTCGATTTCGAGGTCGTGCCGGGGATCTCCTCGGCGCTCGCCGCACCCGAACTCGCGGGGATCCCCACCACCCACCGCGAGCACACTTCGAGCGTGTCGTTCGTCACCGGTCACGAGGACCCGACGAAGGAGGAATCGGCCGTCGATTGGGAGGCGCTCGCCGCCACTGGCGGGACGATCGTCGTCCTGATGGGCGTCGGCAAGCTCCCCGACTACACCGCCGCGCTCCGAGAAGCCGGAATGGAGAGTGACGTTCCGGTCGCGCTCGTCGAACGGGCGAGCCGCCCCGACCAGCGCGTCGTGACTGGAACGCTCGCCACCATCGTCGACGTCGCCGAGCGCGAGGGTATCGAGCCGCCCGCGGTCACGGTCATCGGGCAGGTCGTCGGCGAGCGCGAGCAGCCCCGTGAGGTCGGAAAATGAGAGTCGCTGCCTTCCGACCGGACGACGAGCGCCTCGAACGCGCCGGCGAGCTGCTCGCGTCGCTCGGCGTCGACCCGATTCTCGACCCGATGCTCGCGGTCGAAGCTACCGGGGAGACGCCTCGGACCGATGCCGACTACACCGTACTCACGAGTAAGACGGGTGTCGAAATCGCCACCGAGGCTGGCTGGCAGTCCGATGGCGTGCTCTGTGCCATCGGCGATGCCACGGCGACGGCGCTGCGCGCGGCGGGTTACGACGTCGATCGGGTGCCGGCGGAGTTCTCCTCCGTGGGTCTCGTGGCCGACCTCGAAGACGAGATCACGGGCGCGCGCTGTGAGGTCGCCCGGAGCACGCACGGCTCGCCGAAGCTCACCGACGGGCTCGAACGCGCCGGCGCGTACGTCCATGAGACGATCCTCTACGAGCTGCGCCGCCCGCCCGAATCGGGCGAATCGGCGGCGCTGGCGGCGAGCGGCGATCTCGCGGGCGCGCTGTTCACCTCCTCGCTCACGGTCGAGAACTTCCTCGCGGCCGCCGCCGAGCAGGGCGTGCGCGAGGCCGCCGTCGCCAGGCTGAACGGCGCGGTAGTGGGTGCCATCGGCGAGCCGACGCGGAGAACCGCCGAGCGCGAGGGCATCACTGTCGACATCGTTCCCGAATCCGCATCGTTCGAGGCGCTCGCGCGCGAGACTATCGAACAGCTGTCTGGATAGACGTCAAATTGTCCTCGTAGGATACTACGAGCCCACTTCTTCCTCTGGAACATCCATACCATATTCATCAAGCTGTTTCTGCCTGCCGAGTTCAGCAGTCACTCGCTCCTCACACTCATCGCGTAAGCCGTCTTTCATATCGTCAATTCGCCAGTCAATCCACTTCTCCTCAAGAGTGTTCTCCAAGTCGTCCTTGGCCGTATAGTTTGACACTATCTTCAAATCAGCACGTTCGTCATCCCACTCGGAAAGAAAATTAATGCGTTTACCAGCCTCGATTAGATCGTCAACAATAGACCTCATTCGTTCTTCTGTGTAGTTTAGCGAACTGCTTGAAACGTACTCCTCAAGATCTAAACGATCAATACACGGAAAACGCCCCTCAACGCGACGGGCCTGAACCACTACCCGAAGTTGATCCACAATAATCGCTGTTGGTAGGACGTCAGTCTGTCCGAAACTCGTTGTTACACGGTCTAATTCACCGTTTAACGAAGATACATCGTGCGTGTGTCGTCGATCAAGCTCCTGAAGCATTGCATCCGGCTCTTCGGCCTCTAAGTTGTCTGGAAACGATGTAGGTCTCGCTTGTCGAACCCATAGTGTGTCGTGATACGCATCTACGACCCAAGTAACGAACTCTGCACCCTCTTCAATAATTGCCTTCGCGATCTTATCGCCATGATTGACGTATGTTGACACCACAAATTCCATGTGGTCAATCTCACTGCCTATATATTCCTCCTCGATGTACGATTGATGATCTTCTGCGATTTCCTTTCGCTCCTCAAGCTGATTCACCACTGTTTCTGCACTTGCGGGAATTGATGATTTTGCCTCTCCGAAAATCACGCTCCCGTCTAAGTTCCATAGTAAGAAATCGAAGTTCGGTACGCCGAGTTCTTCCAACGGCTCAGCGGTGAAGAATTTGTATCCTGCTGGTCGTTCTTGCATGAACGGGAAAATGGAGTAGCTGATTAGCTTCCGGTGCTGGCGCTGGGTGTCAATCTCTTCTCGAAGATCTTCTCGTTTGGATTCTTCAGGAAATTCACTCAGCTTATGCTCGATACATTTTCCATACAATCCACGATACTTCGTTTCTTGACCCTCTGGCACCGACTCAGGAGGATCAACGTTCGTCATGCGTTATGCCGCTGATTGCGATTCGTACAGACGCATTTCAGCGCCACCATCCAATAGTCGGATCACAGCCAGATAGAATTCGATGAGCGACGGGAACGAGCAGTCGTGTTTTGGCACGATCCGCATCGATTCTTCGGTTGCACTTACATTGAATAGCGACCCTCGATTCTCATCGGTTACCTGTGCGGAGAAATCCAGTGACCCTGCCTGTTTAGTGACATCTGTGAAGCTAAAATTCAGATCATCACTGTTCTTGCTACCTCTAATGAAATCCTCAGTCTGCATTAATGTCACTTGCTGATTAAAATCGATCTCACCAGAGCTCATTTCTGGAACCTGAACTTTCAAGTTTCCCGGCGCAACCTCTTGCTTCTCAAAATTTATTTGGTTTGCTACATCCCGCAATTCGAGAACGTTCACCACCACCTCACTCAGCAGTTCGAACAGGACGTTGAAACTTTCTTTGTTGATGGTTTCAAGAGTGAATTTTCCAGAGGTATCGATTCTAATGGAGACGTTTTCATGTTCGTACTGGATTCGGGTCGGAACAACACCATACTCTTCCTGGAATTCATTGAGCCGATCCCGCCCATCAATACCTTTGTATTCGATTTCTCGGTCGACGTCTGGTCGGGTTCGTGCGTCTACCAGACTTGGTACTCGCTGCGATTTGAATTCAGAAATACGCATATCATCGTAGGTACTGAGGACTATTTCGTTCATCGTCTGGAAGTCCCCAGTCATAATTGGCATTGGCGATAGGCAGTCACTGTGTTCTGAAACCGGACGTAGAGCCTGTCGGATCGCCTCCTCGGTTTCGGCGGTGACTACCATTCGGAGGTCGTCTTGATACTGTCCGACGTAGAATTTCGCAGGCTGTTCTGCACCCTTTCGGTTCCGGTACTCGCCAACAAATTTCGTGATGCTACCGAATTCCTCTGTTTCGTAGTGCTCCTCAAGATAGTCCCGCCAGCCGTCGTCAGAGAGATAGAGGTACGTTTTGATCCGTTGGCCGTGATATCCTTTTAGGACACGCTCTGGCGAGTCGAAAATGACTCGGCAGAACTCTTTGAGATTGTATTGTCCTTCAGGTATGTGCATTGAAGCACCTCCGATAGCGTTGTTTGTTGAGTATGCTACACCGGGGCATATATTTGTTTCCTATTCGGTGCGTAGTGAACATACATTCCATAGGAAGCGACGATTGCGGGCCATAGCCATCCATCGAATTTTTCGCGTTCACAGCACGCGGTCCGGAGGTTTAAACCCGATTGCGCCGTAGCCGCCGCCGATGGGTGGACCGATTCCGGCACTCGACGCACGCGCGCGATCGTGCGCCGAGCGCCTCGCTCGCGCCGAGCGAGTGCTGCTCGCCTCGCACATCGACGCCGACGGACTCACGAGCGCGGCCATCGCCGCCGAGGCGCTCGATCGCGCCGACATTCCCTTCGAGACCGTCTTCGAGAAACAGCTCGATCCCGACGTGATCGCGGGGATCGCCGAGCGTGACTTCTCTACTGTGCTCTTCACGGACTTCGGCAGCGGCCAGCTCGACGACATCGCCGACCACGCGGCCGCGGGCGCGTTCACGCCGATCATCGCCGACCACCACCAGCCGGCCGACGACGGGACCGAGTTCCATCTGAACCCCCTTCTGGAGGGTCTCAACGGCGCGACCGAGCTCTCGGGAGCCGGCACGACCTACGTTCTCGCGCGGGCACTGGGCGGGGAGCGTAATCGTGACTTGGCGGCGCTGGCGGTCGTCGGCGCGGTCGGGGACATGCAGGACTCGTCGGGCGAGCTCGTCGGCGCGAATCGGGAGATCGTCGCCGAGGGCGTCGACGCGGGCGTGCTCGCCGAGACGACCGATCTCGCGCTCTACGGCAAGCAGAGCCGCCCGCTGCCGAAACTCCTCGAATACGCCAACGACGTGCGGATCCCCGGCATCTCGGGCAGCGAGCGTGGCGCGATCGGCTTCCTCTCCGATCTCGACATCGAACTCGAACGGGACGGGGAGTGGCAGCGCTGGGTCGATCTCACGACCGACGAACGCCAAACGGTCGCGAGCGCGCTGTTGCAGCGTGCCGTCGCCCGTGGCGTGCCCGCGAACCGCATTGACGATCTCGTCGGGACGACCTACACGCTCACGAGCGAAGCCGAAGGCACCGAACTGCGCGATGCCAGCGAGTTCTCGACGCTGCTCAACGCGACTGCACGCTACGACCGCGCCGACGTCGGGCTGGCGGTCTGTCGCGGCGATCGCGACGACACACTCGACGAGGCCAGAACGCTGCTCACCAACCACCGCAAAAACCTCGCGACGGGGCTCGACTGGGTGAAACGAGAGGGCGTCACGCAGGGCGAGCACGTCCAGTGGTTCGACGCCGGCGAGGCGATCCGCGAGACGATCGTCGGCATCATCGCGGGGATGGCGCTCGGAACCGACGCGCTACGTGGCGATCGGCCGGTCATCGCGTTCGCAGCGAAAAACGACACCGAGAGCAAGGTCTCCGCGCGCGGGACGCACAGACTGGTCCGCTCGGGACTCGATCTCTCGGCGGTGATGGGCGAGGTCGCGCGGGCGCTCGGCGGCGACGGCGGCGGACACGACGTCGCCGCGGGGGCCACGATCCCGAAGGGCGACGAGGAGACGTTCGTCGAACGCGCCGACGCCGTCATCGCCGACCAGCTCGGCTGATTATTCGACGGTGGCGACCAAGAGAAATGTCTCGGGGCGCGTGAACGCGTGCTCGATCGCGAACCCGTGTTCACGGAGACTCTCGGCAGCCGTTGCGACGGTGTAGCGTTCGTCGAGCGGCGGGCCGTGCTCGCCGATACCCTCGCCGCTCCAGTCGACGATCGCGAGCCGACCGGGGGTGGCGAGCACTCGACGAATCTCGCCGAGCGCGTCGTCGCTCGCGAACTCGTGATAGGTCATCGTCGAGAACGCACCATCGATCGAGCCGTCCTCGAATGGTAGTTCCTCGATGCCGGTCGTCACCGGTTCGACGTTGTCGGGCAGCCCTTTCTCGGCGTAGTGGTCGTGCATCGCCTCCTGGATATCGATCGCGTAGACCGTGTCCGCGTGCGGGGCGACGACGTCGGTGAAAAAGCCCGTGCCGCTGCCGAGATCGGCGACGGTGTCCCTCGAATCGGGTGCGAGCGCCCAGAGCAGTTCCTCGCCGGAGACGTACCGGTAGCGACGCCCGGCGTCCTCCAGCTTGTCCGCGCGATCGGCGTCGAAGGTATGGTGGCCCATCAGAGCGCCTCGAACGCTTCATCGGCGAGTGCGCCGGTGTCCGCGACGATGTCGGCCATCGTATCGTCGTCGGGGGCCAGCCCGACGAGGCGTGCGATCCGCATGATCGAGACGTGATAGACGGTCTGCGTTCCAGGCCCTTCCTCCCAGACGACGACGTTACAGGGGAACAGTCCGCCGAGTCGTTTCTCCGAGGCGTCGAGCGCGCGGTCGGCGATCGCGGGATTGCACGCCCCGAGCACGTAGTAGGGATCGCGATCGGCGTCGACCTTCTCGTTGAGCAGTTCCGACGGCGAGAACTCGACAGGAATGCCGAACCCCGCATCGAGAAACGTCTCACGGACGTGTTCGACGGCCGCTTCGTGGTCCATCTCCAGGGTCGTCCGCTTCACGCCGACGTCGTCCTCGTCCAGCTGGGTCGGGTCGATGGGGAGTGCCATTCGGGGAAAGTATTGTGCGCTTCGTGAAAAACCCTTTCGAGCGTCGCTGCCGGCCTCCCTGCGCTAAACCGATTTATGCGTCGGGCGTCTCTCGACGGTATGGCGAACTTCGACCTCGTCGTCTTCGGCGGTGGCACCGGCAACACGGTCGCGTCGGCGGCGGCCGCGGCGGGACTCGACACGGCGCTCGTCGAACGGGGACCGATCGGCGGGACCTGTCTCAACCGTGGCTGCAACCCCTCGAAGATGCTCATCCAGCACGCGAACGCGCTCAACGACGTCCGTGCGGCCGAGCAGTTCGGCATCGAGGCGACAGTCGAGGAGGTACACTTCGGTGAGTTCGTTCGCGAGGTGAACGACGAGCTCGCCGACGCCGCGAGTGGAAAGGAATCGAACAAGCGCGAGGAGGAGCACCTGACCCTCGTTCAGGAGGAAGCCCGGTTCGTCGACGACCACACCATCGAGACCGAGAGCGGCGAAACGCACACCGGCGAGCGGGTCGTCGTCGCGGCCGGATCGCGCCCGATGGTGCCCGACGCTATCGACGGGCTGAGCGAGATCGACTACCTCACCAGCGACGACGCGATCAGGCTCGAAACGCCGCCGAACAGGCTAGTAGTGCTCGGTGGTGGCTACATCGCGGCCGAACTCGGCTACTTCTTCGGATCGTTCGGGACCGACGTTGCGCTCGTCGAGATGGAAGACTCACTCGTGCCCCGCGAGGACGGCGAGGTGGCGGATGCGTTCACCGAGATCGCCCGCGAGCGCCACGACGTCTACACCGGCCATCGCGTCACGGGCGTCGACGAATCGGACGACGGGATCGTCGTGAGCGCCGAATCGGAGGACGGCGACCAGATCGACGTGACCGGTGACGAACTGCTCGTGGCGCTCGGTCGCCGTCCGAACACCGATTCGATCGGGCTGGACCAAACCACTATCGAAACGACCGACGCGGGGTTCATCGGGACCGACGAGCAGTTGGCGACGAACGTCGAGAACGTCTGGGCGATGGGCGATATCGCCGACAACGCGATGTTCAAACACTCCGGCGACTACGAGGGCGAGATCGTGACCGACAACGTCGTCCACGGGGCGGAACGAGCCGCCGACTTCAGCGCCCTCCCGCACGCGGTGTTCACCGAGCCACAGATCGGCGTGGTCGGGAAGACCGAGGCGGCGCTCGACGACGAGGGGCGGGAGTACGTCGTCGGACGGGCGGAGTTCACCGACACGGCGATGAGCCGGGCGCTGAAACTCGATCGCGGGTTCGTGAAGGTGCTCGCCGATCCCGACAGTCACGAGATTCTCGGCTGTCATATCCTCGGCCACGAGGCCGCGACGCTGCTCCACGAGGTGACGCCCGCCGTCCGGTACGGGCTGGGGGCCGACGAGCTCGCGAACACACTGATCCACGCCCACCCCGCGCTGAGCAAGGTCGTGATGCAGGCGTGTGCGGACGTCGCCGGAAACTAGCCAGCTTCGAACTGATCGAGCGTCGCCGCCAGTAACTCTCGCTCGTTCGCATCGCGCGCCAGCACGCGCTGTTTCCACTGCTCGCGCTCGCGGTCGAACGTGAGATACAGCACGGTTCCACCGGTGAGGACGGTCGCGGTGCTCGTCACGTCGTGGCCGTGCTCGTAGCTCGTCGGGAGCTCGATGACGCTTCGCACCGCTGGGCGCTCGCGGAGGCGTTCGATCTCGCTCGTGGACAGGGACTCGTCTGGCAGTTTAGTAGCCAGATTCACCATTGGGAGCAGCTACGTGGCGATGGAGTATGTCGTTTGTCCCTGCCGTGGCTGGCAGCGACGGGATGGCGTGCGTGGCGAACCCCGATGGCACCGAGTATTTCACGCCCCAACCGATACGAAAACCGTGATAGATCTCCGCAGCGACACGGTGACGCGACCCGACGCGGCGATGCGCGAGGCGGCCCGGACGGCCGCCGTCGGCGACGACGTCTACGACGAGGACCCCACGGTCAACGAGCTCGAAGCCCGCGCCGCCGCGGCTGTCGGCATGGACGCCGCCCTCTACGTTCCGACGGGGACGATGGGCAACCAGATCGCCGCGCGCACTCACGCCGACCGCGGCGACGAACTGCTCTGCGAGCGTGAGAGCCACATCTACAACTGGGAGGTCGGCGGCCTCGCACAGCTCTCGGGGCTCCAGGCACGCCCCATCGACGGCGGCGCACGCGGCGTCATCACCCCGGCCGCCGTCCACGACGCGTACGTCGAACGCACCGATCACCGGCCCGGCACCGGCCTGCTGGCGCTCGAAAACACCCACAATCAGAAAGGTGGCGTCGCCATCACTGCTGACGAGATCGCCGCCGCCGCCGCGGCCGCCCACGAGCACGATATTCCGACCCACGTCGACGGTGCCCGGCTATTCAACGCGAGCGTCGCGCTCGACACGCCCGTCCCGCGGCTGCTCGACAGCGCCGACTCGGTGATGTTCTGCCTCTCGAAGGGGCTCGGTGCGCCCGTCGGCTCGATGCTCGCCGGGAGCGAGGCGTTCATCGAGCGCGCACATCGCAACCGCAAACTGTTGGGCGGCGGGATGCGCCAGGCGGGGGTCATCGCCGCTCCGGGGCTGGACGCGCTCGACAACGTCGACCGACTCGCCGCGGATCACGCGAACGCCCGGACGCTCGCGGCGGGGCTCGACGCCATCGACGGGCTCGCCGCCGAGACGCCCGAGACGAACATCGTCCTCGTCGAGACCGACCGCCCGGCCGAGGCGTTCGTCGAGGTCACCGCTGCGGAAGGAGTCCATGCGTCGGCGTTCGGCGAGCACACCGTTCGGCTGTGCACTCACTGGGACGTCGACGAGGACGACATCGAACAGGCGATCGAGTGCGTCGGGCGTGCGATGAGCTAGCGCCGACCGCGCTTGCTCCCTTCGCGGAAGGCGGTGGCGGTGCGCCGGATGAGGAGGTAGAACCCGAAGAAGACCAGGAGAATGACTGCAAGGAGAACGAGCAACACCGGGTCGAGACCGAGAGCCATAGGGCGCGTAGCCGACCGCCGCGTAAATCCGTTTCGGGCATCATTGCGACCGCTCGACGAGTCGCTCGTCGTTTCGGCTGGCCACGTCGCTGACCGTTTCCGTTTCCAGAAGCTCGTTCAGGCGACGTTCGAACTCCGCGTGATCGATCTCGCCGCGCGCGTATCGCTGTCGGAGGGTCGTCAACGCGTCCTCGCTGGCATCGTCCGCCGTCGTGTCGGCCGTGGTGCGTGTGTCGAGCCACTCCCCGATGCGCTCGCCGCCGCCAGCGAGATAGAGCAGACCGACGACGCCGATGAGGATCGGGAGCACGCCGAAGAGGGTCCCGGTTCCGAGCTGGACGATCCCGAACAGGAACGCGATGATGCTAACCGGGACGACGACCGCCATGGCCGGATCGCTCGGTGATGGTGCCATTCTCTGAGTGACGACCGCTGCGTCGCGCCGTTCTTGTAATTCGATCTACAAACATCTGTCGGTGCTGTGGATATCGAAGCGGCTTCAGTTCACCGCTCCACCGTGAACTCCTCGAAGACCTCGCCATCGGGTTCCAAGAGTCGTCCCTCGATACGCTCCTCTTCCACGTCGAGCGCCGCGTAGCCCGGTCGATACCACCGCGGGTCGGCATGGCTGCCCGGATTGAGGAGCACGATCTCGCCCGTGTCGGTGACGCCCGGCTGGTGTGAGTGTCCCGAGACCACGATGTCGGCGTCGGCCTGCCGGCCGAAGAGGGCCAGTTCCGTCTCGTCGCGGCCGTCGCCGTGAGTGAGCGCGACGGTGGCCCCCTCGTGCTCGACGACACGCTCGCCTGGCAGGCGCTCGCGGACGGCCGGCGTGGCGTTGTTGCCGTAGACTGCACGGATTTCCTGTGACTCGGCCTCGAAGGCATCGAGCACGCGCTCGGTGGTGAAATCGCCGGCGTGGATCACCAGCTCGGCCTCGCGAACGGTCTCCAGGAGGTGGCCATCGAGGCGATGGCCGTCCGTGCCGTGCGTATCGGAGAGAACGCAGATCATAGGCGAGCTAGCCGCCACGAGCGAAAAAACCGTTCTGTCTGGGAACGGCGTTATTCGGCCTGCGAGCTCTCGAAGGTGTCCGCGTAGTCGGCGACGAACCGTTCGAGCGGGATCGGTTCGCGCCCGAGCAGTGACTCGACGTCCCGGCTCACGCGCCCGGCGAACCCGAGCCGCGCGGTGGTGTAGATGCCGACCATGACGAGGACGAACGCGAGCGGCTGTCCCTCGGCGCGGAGCCGCCGGACGAACGCCGGGATCGAGGGGTTCGCGTAGCCGATCGGCCGGTCGAGCACGTCCGAAAATATCTCGGCGACCGTCTCGTAGTCGAACGCTGCCGGCCCCGTGATGTCGTACGCACGGTTTCGATGGCCGGGCTCCGTGAGCGCGACCGCGGCGGCAGCCCCGATATCGCGGGCATCGACGAAGCTCGTCTTTCCGTTCCCGGCCGGGACGAAGATCTCGTCGCGCTCGGCGATGGCTTCTCGATGGACCTCGGTGAGGTTCTGCATGAAAAACGACGCCCGGAGGAACGTGTAGCTCACGTCGGCGTCTTGGAGATGGGCTTCGATGCGACGGTGGGGCAGGATCGGGTTCTTCTCCGCACCGAGCACCGAGAGGAAGGCGACGTGCTCGACGCCCACCCGCGCGGCGGCGTCGATTGCGGGCGTGATATGGCGCTTGACGCGCCCGATCGTCGGCGGCCGGATGAGAAAGAGCGCGTCGACCTCCGCGAACGCCGCGCCCCACGTCTCGGGTCGTTGGAAGTCGAACTCCGCGTACTCGATATCGTCACCGAAGCGCTCGCGGGCACGCGCGATGTCTCGTACGCCCGCTCGCACCGTGGTGTCCTCGTCAGCGAGGTTCGTCACGACGTGTCGACCGACGGTCCCCGTAGCCCCTGTGACCAGTATTCTCATTCTCTGACGAACGCACCGATAGCTCCTATACCTGTTCACCGGGGGAGGAGGGGCAAGCGGTCGATGTCGGTGGAGACGGGAGCAGGATGATTCAGCGCCAACGTTTATGTCATAACCGTCCGTGAACGACGTATGCTGCTGGTTCCCTTCGACGGCTCGGCCCTCGCGAAGACGGCGCTCTCCCGCGCTCGCGAGTTCGGATCGGCGCTCGGCGAGGACGTCCTCGTGCTCGTCGTCGTCCCACACGACGCCTCGTTCGCCCGCGAGCGTGGCTGGATCACGGCGGACGAGCCGTTCGATCCTCAGCGCGCCGGCGACGAGCTGGCGATGACCGCGGGGGAGATCGCGCCCGAGAGCGAGGTCCACGTCGAGACGACCGAAGCGACGAGTTCGCTCGCCTCGACCGAGACCGACATCAGTCGGACGATCCGTGAGGTCGCCCACGAGCGCGACGCGACGGTCGTCTTCGTCGGCAGCGAGAACGCCGGCCGCGTCACCGCGCCGCCGACCAGCGTCGGCACGCCCGTCGCCGAGGATCCCGACTACGACGTCTACATCGCCCGCAACGCCGAGTAGCTCCGGTCGGCGCTCGGGACTCGACAGGACGGACGATTCCCATCTGCGCTGTGAACTGTTGCTGGTCGACGGTTTCAGTCGGTGGTTTTCTCGGTGACGTGGAAGTCGTCAGGCGGCGCGATCAGGCCGGCCGTCGCGCCGACCGAGTGGACGAGTACGGCCAGCGGAACGAGCGCGAACATCGGCAGTGATCGCAGCGACAGCCGGTCGTACTGCGAGAGGCCGATCGCGAACCAGGCGACCATCAGCAGCGCAAGCGATACCGAGAGGACCTGCAACAGCCCGGAGCAAAACAGCTGCAGGCCGCTGAGCGTCACGCCGACGGTGATGAGCGGCATGATCGGGGCGACCGCCCAGACGTACGACCGACTCTTCGCGAGCAGTTTGTACCGCAGCGGGAGGTTCGACGCTTCCTGATGGTTGCCGGCGGCCCAGCGCCGGCGCTGCTGGAAGATCTCGCCGAGACTCGGCGGTGCCTGATTCGAGAAACTGGCCGGGCTGAGCGCGTACGAGACCGATTCCGATTCGGCGGCTCGCCAGAGGAAGGCGGTGTCCTCGACCAGCGTCGGCCAGTCCCACGTCACCCGGTCTTCGAGCGATTTCCGGATGGCGATGCCGCCGCCCCACGCGAACAGCGGGATGCGAAAGCGATGGAAGGCGTGCTGTTCGATCTGCGCGCCCATGCGAAAGACGTCGGCGAAGTACGCGAGCCACGACCCCGTGTAGCGGGGCCGCTCGCTGAACTGCACCACGTCGGCGTCGGGCAATCCATCGAACTCCTCGACGATGCTGTCTTCGTCGAGATAGAGGACGTATTCGCGATCACACGACAGGGTTTGCCGCGCCCACTCGATCGCGCGGCCCTTCCGGACCGCCTCGCAGGAGAACGATTCCGGGACGACGTGAACCTCCGCCCCGTCGATCGCGATCGGTTTCTCGGCGATCACGTGCCGATCGGTGATCGACGCTGGCAACGAATCGACCGTCTGCTGGACGACGTCCTCGGCACCGATCGTGAGGATGCGCACCTGAACGTCCTCCGGGCCGTACGCCGTCTCTTGATCGTCTCGATACCGCGCGAGAACGAGGGTCTCGAACAGCCAGAAGAGACCCGCGACGGCGAACAGGATGGTTACTGACCAGATGAACGCCGATGCGACCGCTCCCGGTGGATGAATCATTGGTACGTGAATGTTCGGGTCGTGAATAAATGAACGTTCTGTGATATATGTAGACATGAGAGTTGATCGCAGCGCTCACGGCCTGTACTGTCCGTTTTCGTGCAGGCGGTGGAACGCGGAACCAACTCCTGGCTCGACCGCCGGGTCCACAACGGCTTTGCGTCGACGATCGTTTCACTCCGCATGGCCGACATCGAGGATCGGGAGTGGCGGCTCATCCGCGAGGACGTCAGGCCCGGGCCGCTGAACATGGCGCTCGACGAGATCGCCGCCGAGACGGCCGCTGCGGGCGGCCCGCGGACGGTGCGCGTCTACCGCTGGGAGCCGGCGACGCTCTCGCTCGGCTATCGACAGGAGCCGGCGACCGTCGATTGGGAGTTCTGCGATCGCGAGGGAATCTCCGTGACACGCCGGCCGACCGGCGGTGGCGGCATCTATCACGACAACCACGGCGACATCTCCTACTCCATCGTCGCGCCCGCCGCCGAGCTCCCCGGTGATCTGATGGACACCTACGAACTGCTCTGTGAGCCGCTCTTCGATGGGTTCGATCGCCTCGACGTCCCCGTCTCGTTCGCGAGCGAGGACCGTCCGTCCATCCACGAGCCCGCCTGCTATCTGCGCGCGCTCCATCCGGCCCACGACGTGGTCGCCGCCGACGGCCGGAAGATCAGCGGCAACGCCCAGTACCGCCGCCGCGACAGCGTCATCCAGCACGGCTCGGTCCTGTTCGACCGCGCGACCGAGCGCCATCTCTCCTGTTTCGCCGACGGGCCGTCGGCTGAACGCTTCGACGAACGGGTGACGAACGTCCGGGAGCAGGCGAGCGTCGGTCGCGAGCGCGCCGTGAGGACGTTCGAAAATGCGCTCGCCGACTGGGTCGACGCCGAAGTCGGGACGTGGACTGACGACGAGCTCGATCGGGCACGCGAGCGCGCTCGCGAGAAGTTCGCGAGCGACGCCTGGAACCACGACCGCGAGGACCCCACCGCAGCGCGAGATGCAGCCGACCGCGAGGAATCGACCGAGTAGTCGCGGCCCTTCGATGGCCCTATGAGTACCCCCGGCGACGTCAGTATATGCACGTCGGAGCACACGTCTCGATCGCCGGCGGCGTCGACAACGCCATCGGGCGCGAGGAGGACGTCGGCGGGAACTGTGGGCAGATATTCACGGCCTCGCCACAGGTCTGGGCCGGCCCCGACATCGACGACGAGGAGGCCGCCCGCTTTCGCGAGGGCGAACTCGGCCCCTGGGTCATCCACGCCTCCTACCTCGTGAATCTCGCCACGCCGAAGGACGACCTCCGTGAGAAATCCATCGCGAGCCTCCAGGACGAGTGCGATGCGGCCGCCGAACTCGGCATCGAGTACGTCAACGTCCACCTCGGCGCACACACCGGCGCGGGCGTCGAGAACGGGCTCGACAACGCCGCGAGCGCCATCGACGAACTCGACATCCCTGCGGAGGTCACTCTCCTGGTCGAGAGCGATGCCGGCAGCGGCACCAAACTGGGCGACGAGTTCGCCCACCTCGCGGCCGTTCGTGACCGCAGCCACACGGACATCGGCTTCTGCCTCGACACCGCTCACACCTTCGCCGCGGGCTACGATCTCTCGTCGCCCGACGCGGTCGCAGAGACCGTCGCCGCCTTCGACGATACGGTGGGTCTCGACGATCTCCACTGTTTCCACCTCAACGACTCGAAACACGCCTGCGGGACAAACAAGGACGAACACGCACACATCGGCGAGGGCGAGATCGGCGAGGCGGGCATGCGCGCGATCGTGACCCACGACGACCTCCGTGAGCTCCCGTTCGTCCTCGAAACGCCGACTGAGGACGGCCGCGGATTTGCTTGGAACATCGACCGCGTTCGCGAGCTGCGCGCCGACTGAGACGTCGTTTCACCGCATTTCGGAGCGATCGGTCGGTCAGTTCTCGAAGCGTACCTTTCGACTATCCTTCCTCGCCACCTTCGCCGCCTTCCTGCTCCCCGCCACCACCGTCTTCCCCTTCGCCACCGTCACCGCCTCCACCGTTCTCGCCGCCTTCTTGCTCGCCTCCCTCTCCGCCACCGCCTCCGTTTTCGCCACCGTCTCCGCCCTCACCACCGCCTTCTCCTTCTTCGCCCTCGCCACCGAGGCCGATATCGGAACAGCCGGCGAGGCCAACTGCGAGCGCACCGGCCGACAGCGAGAGTGTTCGTCGGCGAGTCAGCCGCCTCTCCTCGTGGTCTTCGGTCATGCAACCGGCCGACGATCGGTGAGGAGTTAACCCTTCTCGTGTTCCGTTGCGGCGCTGCGGCGGCTCAGACCACGTCGCCGCGAACGCTCGCGCCCTCCTGGCGGTCGCGGTACTCCCGCACCGCGTCGGCAGCGCGTTCGGATTCATCCTCGTCCATCCCGACCATTCCGAGCGCGTCGGCGAGGGTCGGAAAGACGAACTCGCCTTCTTCGAGTTTCTCGAACGCGTCCTCGGATCGCTGGCCATCGAGCCAGAGACAGACCCCGCGCGGGTCCAGGATCTCCGTGTAGTTCTCGCGCGCCATCGCCCCCTTGAGACGCTGGGTCACGTTGTCCTCGAAGCTCGCGTTACAGACCTCAAGATGGATCGGTTCGTCGTCGCCGACGAGCTGAGCCGCGAGACATTTCTCGGGGGCGGCGTAGCCGTTGGCGCTGGCGCGGATCCGGTCGGGATACTCGTCGGCCCAATCGGCGCTCACGGTCTTGCCGATCCCCTCGACACCGTGTGTCTCGCGGAACTCCGCCTCGCGATCGTCGTCGCCGCCGAAGAGCAGGTCCTTCGTGAGATAGACGTCGAGGCGCTCGACGGGATCGAGTCCGAGCGCGAGATCGCCGTAGACCCACAGCTCGCGCACCGGGACGGGCATCGGCTCCTCCTCGACGGTCTCGACGAGGCGCTCGACGCGCTCGACGGCCTCCTCGCGGGTGAACGCGGTCATTGCCGGGAAGAGTCGCTCACGGGGAAAAAGCGACTCGCCCCAGCGGTTATTGCGATGGCAGGCGATGGGTGAGTATGACACGCGCGGCCATCGATTACGCGAATTTCGAGGCGGGTCGCGACGCGAACTACTGGGAACTCGACCGCACGCTCCAGTTCGAGGCACGGCGCGTCTATCCCGACGACGAGTTCGCGTGGGCCGAGTCCCGACTGTCGGAATTTGGAGAAGTCGTCGGCTCGATGGTCGCCGACAACGCCGATCGTATCGACAGACACGAGCCCGAACTCCACACGTACGACGAAGAGGGCGAGCTCCGAAACGAGGTCGAATACCACCCCACACAGCACGAAAACGAGCGCATCGCCTACGAGGCGTTCGGCCTGACACACGACGCCTTCCACGCGCCGCCGGATCGCGAGGAGCCGATGGGGTTGACGCACACGCTGACCCAGCAGACGCTGCTCTCGTACGCCGACGCGGGGTTCGTCTGTCCGGTCTCGATGACGAACGGCGTCGCGCTCGTACTGGAAAAGTTCGACGATGGTCCCCTTGAGGACTATTTCGAGCGTCTCACCAGCCGGGACGCCGACGAGCACATCGAGGGTGCGATGTTCCTCACCGAAAAGCAGGGCGGCAGCGACGTGGGAACGAACGAAACCGTCGCCGAGCGGGCGGACGACGGGAGCTACCGACTGACCGGCGAGAAATGGTTCTGCTCCAACATCGACGCCGAGGGCGCGCTCGCGCTGGCCCGGCGACCCGACGCCCCCGAGGGAACGGCGGGACTCTCGCTGTTTCTGGTGCCGCGCACGAAATCGAACGGCGAGGTCAACGACGCGCTCTTTCGCCGGCTGAAGGACAAGTTGGGGACGCTCTCGGTGCCGACGGGCGAGATCGAGTTCCGCGGTGCGGAGGCCTCCCTCGTCGGCGAACCTGAGAACGGCTTCCGGCAGATGACCGCGATGCTCAACTTCGAGCGACTCTCGAACGCCGGCGCGTCCGTGGGCATCATGGGCCGTGCCCTCCTGGAATCGAAGGTTCAAGCGGCGACCCGCGAGGCGTTCGGCGAACCGATCCAGGAGAAACCGCTGATGCGCCGTGATTTAGTGGATATGAGCGTCGACTACGAGGCCGCCGCGGCCTTTACCTTCGAGTGTGCCGGCCTGCTCGATCGCCACCGGCGAGAGGAGGATCAGGAGGCGTTCACGCTCATGCGCGCGCTCGTCCCGATCGCGAAGCAGGTGACCGCACGGATGGCCGTCGAGACCGCCTCCTACGCCTGCGAAGTCCTCGGCGGCAACGGCTACGTCAGGGAACACGTCACGCCACGGCTGCTCCGCGACGCACAGGTCCTCCCGATCTGGGAGGGCACCTCGAACGTCCTCAGTCTGGATCTGCTCCGCGCGCTCGACCGCGAGGACGCCCACGAGGCGCTGCTGCCGGCGATCCGGGAGCACATCGACGCGGCCGAGCATCCGGCGCTGGCCGACTGCGCCGAGACGATCGACGACGAGTTCGCGCGACTCCAGGAGGCACTCGTCCACCTCGCGGGTGCGGACGTGGAGGAGGCACAGTTGCAGGCGAAGGAGCTCGCCGAATACGTCTTCGACGTCTATACCGCGGCACTGCTGCTCGCGGAGGCCCAGGCGGAACTCGACCGCGGCGACGCCCGGAAGGCGCTGGTCGCCGAGCGGTTCGTCGAGACACGACTCCGAGAGTCCGACGCGCGTGGCATCGCAGACGGGGATCGCTTCGCCACCGAGCACTTCGACGGGATCGTCCGCTACGCTTCCGTTGCGCCCGAATCGCTCACCGAATCGGCCCCGGCCGACGACTGAGCTACTCGAAGAACTCCTTGTAGGCTTCGAGGGTCTGCTCGACGTCCTCGTCGGTGTGGGCGTCGCTGACGAACTGTGATTCGAGCTGATTGGCAGTGAGGAAGATCCCTTCCTCCTTCATCGCGGGACGGAACAGCCTGTCCCAGCGATCGGTTTCGGCGCTCTCGACATCGGCCCCCGTTTTCGGGCAGTGGTCGAAGCAGTCGCTGTCGGGCGTCTGGCGATAGCCCGGGATGCAGGCCTCGTCGATGTCGCTCGTGCCGGCGCGGGTGAACACGAGCTTGAACATGCTGTCGGTGCCCAGTATCGTGTAGCCCGGTGCGCGGTCGGAGACGATATCGGCGATGCCCGTTCTGAGCTGCTCGCCCAGTCGGTTCACGTGATCGTAGACGTCGTTTTCGGCGGCGTAGCGCAGGGTTTCGAGGCCGGCAGCCATCGCGACCGGATGGCCGGAGAAGGTGCCCGACTGGAAGACGTTGCCGGCGGGCGTGAACGATTCGAGGATCTCGGCCGGGCCGCCGACCGCACCCGCCGGGAAGCCGCCGCCGATGATCTTGGCGAAGGTCGTGAGATCGGGTGTCACACCGAGCTTCCCCTGTGCGCACTGGAGTCCGCCGACCCGGAACCCGGTCATCACCTCGTCGAAGATCAGGAGTGCGCCGGACTCGTCACAGAGCTCGCGCAGCTGTTCGTGATAGCCCTCGACAGGGGGTACGCCCGCCGTATTGCCGAGCAGCGGTTCGGTCAGTACCGCCGCGATCTCCTCGCCGTGGGTTTCGAACACTTCCTCGATGGCCTCGCTGTCGTTGAACGGCACCGGGATGGTGTGTTCGGCGAACGTCTGTGGCACGCCGGGCGAGGAGGAGCGCGCGTTCTCGGCGTCGCCCGCGACGAGCGTCGATTCCTGCGCGCCGTGGTAGCCGCCCTGCATGACGACGATCTTCTCGCGGCCGGTGTAGCCGCGCGCGAGGCGGACGGCCGAGACGGTCGCTTCGGTGCCAGAGTTGACGAACCGCAGCATCTCGACCGAGGGGACGTGACGGGCGACGAACTCGGCGAGTTCGACCTCGATCTCGGTCGGCGCGCCGTACATCGGCCCGTCGCTCATCGACGACTGGATCGCCGCTCGAACCGACTCGGGCAGGTCGTGGCCCAGTAGCAGCGGTCCGTAGCCCATCACGTAGTCGATGTAGCGATTCCCGTCGGCGTCGATGACGTGGCCGCCGTCGCCGCGCTCGATGAAGGCCGGGTAGGGTTGGGTCGCCCGCACCGAGGAATTGACGCCGCCGGGGAGCACCGAGAGCGCACGGTCGTAGAGGTCGCGCGAGGTTTCGTGGTTCATAATCGCTAGTTGTCCACTTTGGCTCAACAGCCCAATAGCTGATACGTTGTAGGAATGAAGCGGATGAATCAGTGACCTGATTCACCCGCTGTCCGGATGTTCTCGTGATGAACCTACCCTTGCTCAAGGAAGTTCTCACAGATCCGGACGAGTTCCTTTCGAACGGCCAGTTGAAATCTCTTGCTCTGGAGATGCTGGAGCTGATTCCGATGGAAGGGATCGAGGGCTCCGTCCTCGATCCCGAGGGGATCATGGAAGTCGTGCTTCGGGCCGCCGTTGGAACGACATCGATCAACGGGGTCACGACGAAGACCAGCGATACGCCAAACCGCAAGACTGTGATGGACTGGCTCCACACCCTCCAGAAACCCGCCATGCTGGACGCTGTGAACGACATTCTTGCGTTGGTCGCAATGACGGTTCTCGACCGTGGCGGGTCGAGAACCGTCTGTATTGACTTCATGGACAACCCGTTCCACGGCCACCCAGAGGACGAAGACGAGTTCAGGAGGATGCAAGCCCGTGACGGAACAACGAAGTGTCACCGCTATTGTACAGCGTTCGTCATCGCCCGGGGAAAGCCACTGACTCTCGCCGTAGAGCCAGTAGCTGGCGAGGACAGCAAGGCTGACGCGGTCGAGCGCGTGCTCGCCCGCGTCGAGACCTATCCCTTCGAGACCAAGCAGATTCTCATCGATAGAGCTGCCTTCAACGGGGAACTGATCGGGGTACTTCGTGAGACTGCGCCGCCAGTCTTTCCGGTCAAGACCGGGAAAGACTCGCTCCGGCGGAAGCTCTCGGTCAACGCGTCGTATATGACCGAAGAGACGATCTGTGAAGGCAAAGAGCACGAACAGACGTATCCACTAGCGGTGAACGTCACCTACCACAACGGAGATCGAGGGAAGTCGGGGGTAAAACGGACGGGATACGCGGCGTACGGTCTGGAAGACCGCACGCCGCGACAGGTCGCGACAGTCTACAACAAGCGCTCACGGATCGAGAAGAGCTACGAGAAGTTCCGCGAAGCGCGTGCCCTCACAACAACGCCATCGACGACGATCCGGTTGTTCTACGTGGGCGTTGGGTTTCTGTTAGAGCAGCTGTGGGTCGTGCTCCAGTGGGCGGTGCTCGCCGCGCCACAACGTGGCGGGCGAGCACTCCCGGTGGAGTTCACGTTCGGTGATGCGTTTCTCCACGGAGTCGAACAGGTGTTGGACGATGAACTCGGTTGGAAGGAGAAGTATCGAACGAACGGGGTAGGATTGCCGGCGGGATGCGATCACGGACTCGCCTGAGCCGCCTCGCTTCGGTCGAAGCGAGGCTGGCGAGGAGCGACAGCCACTTTCTACGCTCACGTAGATCCAGGAATGACCGACGAGAGGTTCGCAACTCGACAGATTCTCTCAGGGAACTGCCTTCCAAGCGGGTTACACTCTGATCCCGCCTCACGTCTGGTCTCTTTCAACGTATCTGCTCGTACCGTGACCGAAAGAGTGGACAACTAGCGATAATCAGCCTTCGACCGGCGTGCTGAAAGTCGTTACTGAGCCGGCGCGATGGCGGCTGCGGTGCGGTCGGCGGCTGCCGGGCGGCTGCGGTACAGCAGCCGGCGGTTGCGGTGCGGGACGATTTCTGGCGTCTCGCCGAGCAAATTTTTCCTGGTGGATGAAGGGCGAGCGAACGGAGTGAGCGAGGGCTTCTGCGGTGCCGTTGCGGTTTGCGGAAAGCGTCAGCATCCGCGCGAGTGAAGCGAGCGCGGTTCGCGAGAGACGTGGTCCGAGACGCCAAAGGCGTCTCGTCATCACGAGAGAGTTCCGCTCTCTCGAACGACTTCGCGTCTCTCTGGCTCTCGTTCACTCCCTGCGGTCGTTTACGAGAACGCCGTGAACGAGCGCCGCAGGCGCGAGTGAGCGGGAGTTTTTAATGAACGTTTTTGCAAGGGGTTGAGCGCGAGCGAAGCGAGCGCGATCCCCCGCAGTAAAAACGTTCAGGCGGAGCTCTCGGCGCGTTCGCGGATCAGCTCGCGCAGCGCGTCGGGATCGTCGATGGCGTCGATCTCCTCGCGTTCGATGAGTGCGGTTTCCTCGACGGCGTCGCGGCTGGCGTCGTCGACGACGTAGACCGAGCGCGTGCGGGTGACGGTGCCGAGCGAGGACATGATGCGGGCGCGCTTTTCGGCGGTCTGTGTGAACGCCGAGTGGCCGGTGAGGACGTTCTCCTCGTCGCCGTCGTCCTCGCTGACGGTTTTGAACGGCGCGCGCGTCGTCGGATGGACGTCGAAGCCGACCCGTGTGAGCACGGCGACGAGCGCGTCGTCGGTCTCGTCGTCGGTCGTGTCCTCGTCGGTGGGATCCTCGGCACCGTCGAGCACGTCGACGGGATCGACGAGCGGTGCGTCGAGCAGCTCCTCCATCTTGGCGGCGACCTCGACGGAGGCGTTCATGCCGTCTTCGTATTTCGAGACGGTGCGTCGCGAGACGCCAAGCTCCGAGGCCAGCCGGCCGAGACTCCACTCGCGCTCTTCGCGTTCGTCGGCGAGCACCTTGCCGTCGATGTTGACGTAGAGCCCGCCGGGGGCGGCGTAGATCATCGGCGGGACGTCCTCGATGAACAGATCGAGGGCGGTGTCGGGGCTCAGGACCGGCACGCCGTGTCGGAGATACATCACGCCGGGTTTCAGCTCCTCGTCGCGGGTTCGCAGGCCGACGACCATCGGTGTGGCGTCGAGATGGGTGCCGAGTCGCCGCATCTCGATGCCGGTGCGGGCATCGAAGGCGTCGATGTTGCCGAGGATCTTGAGCAGCAGTACCGTGTCGTCGCGGCGGGCAGCCACGTCGAAGCTCTTCGGGCGGACCGCACAGCGCTCACTGACGAGAAAGCCCGCGTCTTCGAGCATGGCCGTCACGTTGCCGACGAGCGCGGACCGGGACATAGCTGTACGTAAGTAGCGCATCGTATATAGTGGTTGTGCCGGCGGGAGACCCTCTCGTCGGGCGGTTCGTCGTTCTACAGCAGAAGATTTATATATCAAATTTGAGCCGGAACGCGGTTGAGCGACGGCGTCCCAGAACCGGTGTGACGCTCATCGGGCTCGACGACAGCGACTCGCGCGAGCGAGGGATGTGTACGACGTATCTCGCCGTCCGAATCGCCGAGGCGGTGCGCGCGGCCGGCGGGACGGTCGAGCGACTGGTGCTCGTCAGACTGAACCCCGCCGTCGAGCACAAGACGCGCGGTAACGCCGCACTCTGTGTACATACCGATCTCGCCGTCGACGAAGCCCTCTCGATCGCTCGCGAGGCGGTCGATGCGCTCGCGGCGATCGACGACCCGCGGACGAACCCTGGGGTCGTGGTCGCCCCGGGCGAGACGACCTCGGAACCCGTCGTGGCGTTCTCGCGCCGGGCGGTTCGCGAGCATCTCGCGCTTGCCGACGCCGAAACACGGATCGACGCCGCCGGCTATCGCCATGCCGGGTGGGGCAACGCGCGCGGCTTCATCGGTGCGCTCGCGGCGGTCGGCGCATGGCAATCGTTCGACGACCCGACCTACGAACACATCAGCTATCGCGAAGCGGATCGGCGCGGAACGCCGCGCGAGGTCGATTTCGATTCCCTCGTCGCGGCCGCCGACTGGGGCTATCCCGACGCGTGGGATACCGTCGATCACGGCGAGAACGCGATGGTCTGCGTGCCGCACGCGCCCGGGCCGATCCTCCACGGGGTTCGTGGCGACGATCCCGGGGTCGTGCGCGCCGTCGCGGAGCGCATCGAGAGCGAACCCGTCGAGCGAGCGGCTTTGTTCGTGACCAACCAGGGTACCGACGCACACCTGCGCGATGGGACGATCGAGGCCAGCGAGGACGGACGATCGTACCGTCTCGACGGCCGAGTGTCGGGTTCGCCCGAAACGCGTCAGGGTGGCCACGTCTTCTTCGAACTCGACGATGAGGGTGCGACGATGGCCTGTGCGGCATTCGAGCCGACGAAACGCTTTCGCGATCGGGTGCGCGCGCTCCGAGTCGGCGACGAACTCACCGTCTGTGGCGAGGTCTCCGAGGGGACCCTCAAACTCGAGAAGTTCGCCGTCCGCGATCTCGTGACGACCGAACTCGTGATCCCAACCTGTCCCGACTGCGGGCGCTCGATGGAGAGCGCGGGCCGCGGACAGGGCTATCGCTGTCGACGGTGTGGGACGAGCGCGCCGGGGAAAGTCGAGCGACCGATCGAGCGCGATCTCGAAGGCGGATGGTACGAGGTTCCCCCCTGTGCGCGCCGACACATCGCCAAACCGCTGGTGCGCGGCGGGTTCGACGCACCGATCCATCCGGAACGCTGACGCCGCGGATTCAAGCGCTTGCGTCCCCGGTTACCGTGCATGGGGATTCGACGCGGGTTCGTCACGCAGATCGGGATGGAGTACGAGGACGCGTTCGCGCACGCCAACGCGTTCGACCTGGACTTCGTCGAGCTGATGATGGACGGGCAACACGTGCGGAACCGTCTCGACGCCGAAGCGGTCCAGGAGAGCGCCGTCGAGAACGATATCGACCTCGCGGTGCATCTCCCGTTCGCGCTCGATATCGCTTCGCCGTTCGAGCACGTCCGCGAGGGCGCGCTGCGCGAACTGCTGGCGGCGATCGAGACGGCCGCCGACTGCGGCGCGGAGAAGGGCGTCGTCCACGCGAGCACGTCGGCCTGGTCGCCCGCGTGGGGGCACGACGAGCTCCGCGAGCAGCTGCTCGATTCGGTGCGCGAACTCGACACCTTCGCGAGCGAACACGGGTTCGAGGTCTGCGTCGAGAACATTCCCGGCGAGTTCTTCCCTGCCGAACGGTTCCTGCACCTGTTCGACGAGACCGGCGCGAGCATGACTTTCGACACCGGTCACGCGCGGATGAACGGAATGGATTCGACCGATATGGCCGACTTTCTCGACAGCCATCGCGATCGAGTCACCCATCTCCACCTGAACGACACCCGGCGAGCCAGCGACGAACACCTCCCATTCGGTGCCGGCACGCTCGATTTCGAGACGATCCTCGATCCGCTTCGTGACGACTGGATCGGCACGCTCTCGATCGAGACGTTCACGCTCGACTGGGGCTACATGGAGACGAGCGTTGAACGGCTTGATGCGCTTCTCTGAATCAGTTCTTCGCCCGCCCGGTCAGCGGCACCACCACATCCGCGTCATCGGCGAGCACCCTGCGCTCGCGATACTCCCGGAGGGCGGCGGGCGCGACAGCGCTCGTCGGCTCGACGGGAAAGCCCGCTTCGTGGAGACGTTCGTGTTCCCGGTCGGTCGCCGCGGCGTCGATCGCGATGACGTCGCCGCCCGTTTCCGCGATGGCCGCCTCGATCTCGTCGGCACGGACCGGTTCGCGGATGTGAATGCCGTCGGCGCGGTCGTTCTCGCTATCCGAATCTCCGACGAACGGGGCGTAGCCGGCGGCCTGAGCGGCGAGCAGCCGTGGCGGGTCGTCGATCCAGCCAACATCGGCGAGCGCGCGAAAGCCACGGGAGAGGCCGAGAAACAGCGTGCCGTGGCCGAGCGGGCAGACGACGGCTTCGGGGGCGTGCCAGTCGCGCTGGGCGGCGATCTCGAAGGCGATGGTGCTGGTGCCGGCGTCAAACGACGGTCGCCACGCGTGGCTCGCGTACCAGCCCGCACCCGTCTCGACGGCGTCGATGGCCGCCTCCGTCACGTCTCCTCTCGATCCGTCGACGCGGACGACGTCCGCGCCCGTGTGCTCGATCGCGCGGAGTTTCGCGGCGGTCGCGTCGGCCGGTACGTAGATCTCGCTTTCGAGGCCCGCGCGAGCGGCGTAGGTCGCGATCGCGGTCCCGGCGTTGCCCGACGAGTCCTCGACGAGCCGTTCGGCCCCGCAGGCGAGTGCTCGCGAGACCGTCAGCGCCGCGCCGCGATCCTTGAAACTGCCCGTGGGCGAGACGGATTCGAACTTGAACGCGCAGTTCCAATTGGGCGCGTCAACAAGTGGTGTCCAGCCTGCACCGAGCGTGACGCGGCGCTCGACCGGGAGGAACTTGTCGAACGTCCAGAGGCCTTCGCGGGTGTCGAGGCTGGTCGGTGTGGGCGGAGAACCTTCGGGCAGCGGTCGATCGACGAAATCGAGGGGGTGCCCGCACGCACATCGCCAGCGGTCAGCGTAGCGAGTGCCGCAGGCAGCACACTGGAGATCGGGTGGCATACCGCTCGAACGCGCGTCGCGAACCAGTACCTGACGGTCCAGTGCGATGGTTTCGTGCCGCTTGCGGCGTAGTCGCCGTGCGGTTGCGGTGGCGATGCGGTGCTTGGCGTCTGCGATCGCTTTGCGACCGCAGGCTCAGGAGAGCTTGCTCTCCTGGTGGATGAAGGGCGAGGGTCGCGAGTGAGCAGCGAACGGAGTGAGCGCGTCCCGAGGGCTTCGGCGGTGCTGTGCTGTGTGGTTTGCGGAGAGCGTCGCATCCGCGCGAGCGGAGCGAGCGCGGTTCTCTGCGAGCGACCGTAGGGAGCGAGCAGGAGTTTTTAGTCCAGGTTTTTGGACGGGGGTTGAGCGTGAGCGAACGTAGTGAGCGAGCGCGATGCCCCCGTTTAAAAAAGTGGAAACGAAGTGGGGGTGTTTAACGGTCGTCGATCGGCACGAACTCGCGGTTCTCGGGGCCGACGTAGCGTGCGCGGGGGCGGATGAGGCGGTTGTCTTCCTGGTATTCGAGGACGTGACCGACCCAGCCGCCGACGCGGCTCATCGCGAAGATCGGGGTGTACATGTCGAGATCGATGCCGAGCTGGTAGTAGACGGTGCCCGAATAGAAGTCGACGTTGGGCGCGAGCCCTTTCTCGGGGAAGCTCTCTTCTTCGGTGAGGTACTCCTCGATCGTGGCGGCGTAGTCGTACCACTTCTTCTCGCCGGAGTTCTCGCCGAGCTCTGCGGACTTTTCGGTGAGGATCTCGGCGCGCGGGTCCTTGACGTTGTAGACGCGGTGGCCCCAGCCGGGAATGCGGCGGTCGTTGTCGATGGCGTTGCGGATCCAGTCGGTGGGGTCCTTTTCGCTCTCGTCGAGTTCGAGCAGGGTCTCCATCACGTCCTGATTCGCGCCGCCGTGGAGCGAGCCCGCGAGCGCGCTGACGCCGCCGGTGACGGCGCTGTAGGTGTCGGCGAGCGTGCTGGCGATGACCATCCCGGTAAAGGTCGAGGCGTTGAGCCCGTGGTCGGCGTGGAGGATGAGTGCCATGTCGAAGGTCTCGGCGGCCACGTCGTCGGGTTCTTCGCCGTCGAGCATGTAGAGGAAGTTCGCGGCGTAGGAGAGGTCCTCGCGGGGCTCGACGGGCTCCTGACCGTTGCGCAGGCGGTCGTAGGCCGCGAGCACGGTGGGCACCTTCGCGGCGATGCGGCGGCCCTTCCGGAGGGAGGCGTCGAGGTCCTCGGGATCGCTCTCCTCGGGGTCGCTCGCCGAGAGCATCGAGACCGCGGTTCGGAGTGCGGCCATCGGGCGTTCGTCGGCGGCGGCGAGGCCGTCGAGCGTCGTGATGACCGACTCGTCGACCGCGCGTTCGGCGGCGAGTTCGGTGGCGAACTCGTCGAGCGCGTCGCGGTCCGGGAGTTCGCCGCGCCAGAGCAAGTAGAGTACCTCCTCGTAGCTCGCCTCGCGCGCCAGGTCCTTGATGTCGTAGCCGCGATAGGCGAGCAGCCCGGCATCACCGTCGATATAGCTGAGCGATGATTCGGCAACGAGCACATCGTCGAGGCCCTTCTGGAGGTCGTCGGCCATGTCTCTGCTTCCCTACCTTCCGGGAAAAGCATTACCGTTGCGCCACGGCAAGCTTTTGACCGGTCCGGTCGAACGCCGACGTATGTCACGGGAGGTCGGCTACGAGCCACGGAGCGTCAAGCGGCTCCTCGCGGAGATGAAGGACATCGCCGAGCTCATGATCGACCTCTCGTACTCGGCGGTGCTGCTCGATAGCCGGGAGGTCGCCGCCGAGGTGCTCGAACTCGAATCCGAGATGGATATCCTCCAGCTCAAGACACGGATGAGCCTGCTGATGGCCGCCCGCAGCCCCGACGACGCCGAGGCGCTCGCGCCGGTCGTGGGGATCGTCGGCGCGACAGAGAAGGTGAGCGACGCGACCGGCGACATCGCCAAGATCGTCCTGGAGGAGATCGGTCTGCCCGAGGCGATCCGCGGGGCGCTGCCCGACGCCGTCGAGACGATCGTGCGTGCGCAGGTCGCTCCCGATGCGCGCTTCGCCAGGCAGACTCTCGGCGAGCTCAATCTCGAAAGTGAGACGGGCGTGCGGGCGATCGCGCTGCGACAGGCCGGCGAGTGGGTGCTCAACCCCGACCGCGAGACCACCCTGGAGGTCGACGACGTCGTGCTCTTTCGCGGGCCGGAGGAGGCGCTCGCTGGCGTCTATCAGAGTGTTACTGGGGAGGTCTACACTCCACCGGAGCCGCCCGACCCGACCATCTCGGATCTCGAACGTGCGACCGATTCGGTGGTGTTGATGAAGAACATGAGCGAACTCGCCGTCGACCTGGGCTACGGTGCGGTGCTGTTCGACAGTACGAATCTCGCCGACGAGGTGGTCGACCTGGAGGCCGAGGTCGACGCGCTTCAGTCGCGCTTCGAGGCGTGGACGCTCCGTGCGGCGAGCCGAGTCGACGATCCAGTCTCGCTGCGCGGGCTCGTCCATCTTGCCCGGAGCACCGAGGTCATCTCGGACGCGGCCGTCGAGATCAGCGAAGGCGTCCTCAGAGGACTCGGCTCACATCCGGTCATCGCCGAGGCCGTCGGCGAATCGGACGAGGTGATCGTCCGGCTGACCGTCGGACGCGACAGCGATCTCGATGGCGCGACTCTCGGCGGGCGGATGGTCAAGACCGAGACGGGGATGCGCGTCATCGCGGTCCGGCGGGCGGGGCGGACGGACGTCACCGACGAGTCCGTCACGACCGAGACGGTGACGCATGCCCACGACGAGTGGGTCGTCTCGCCCGGTCCCGAGACCGAACTCCGGGCGGGCAACGTGTTGCTCGCGAAGGGACCGCGGACGGCCGCCGAGCGACTCGGCGCGCTCGCCGGGGAGTGACGAGACCGCTACTGTATTATCGACGCTCAATCAGCGCTGTCGTACGGTCCGAACATTGCCGGACGGTACACCGTCCCGACACCAATCAGTAGCATGAATATTCCGGAGATCAAGGCGACGATGTCGTACGGTTCGACGGCCTGTTCGAGGACGGAAACAGCCGGCGACCAGAGAAGCGCGACGCCGAGTAGTAGCTGTGCAGCGGCGACGAACTGTCGCTCCCGTATTCGTCGTGCTCCGACGCTGAACTGGATTTCCAGTCCGGAGAGAAAAAACAGGAGTGCAGCCAGAACGAACAGGAGCAGCTCGAACTGTTCGAGTGCCGTCGGCGGGTCGAACAGCACGTACAGCGCTCCGGTGGCGACGAGTAGCAACAGCCCGACTCCGACGTTCCAGTACCGCCACCAGTAAGGCATCGACCGGTGTTGATCCATCGACTGCACTCCGTCGAGATAGACAATAACTATTGGGCTGGTGATATCCGACAGATCGATTTGGAGATCCCGTGATCGTGTGAGCTGTGTTCGGCCACAGTTACGATTCGCGGGCGAGGCGGTAGGCCGAGACGAGCGTCAGGCCGACCGTGACGAGCGCGGCGACCGCGAGCACGAGCGTCAGCGCCAGCGAGAGGAAGAGCAACGGCGAACCGCGCGTGTCGACCGATGGGCCGGCGATTTCGAGAACGCGGTAGGCGTAGGCGAGCACGGCGACGGCCACGCCGCTGGCGAGCCCGATCTTCGCGTTCCGGGCGACCGACAGCGCCGCCATGAACTGGGCGGTCGGTGGTCGCTCGGGAGCGTTGCTCGACACGCCTCGACTATCGCCGGCACCGACAAATCCGCGTCGGTTCGACTCGCATATCGAACGCCTCAAGGCGGTCGGCGAGTCCCATCAATCAATGACGAGCCTCGGAACTGCGAGCGCCGCTCCCGGCGAGGTCGACACCGGGCGACTGCCGATCGGCGAGACGCGTGACGGCGCTCGGGCGGGGCTGCCCGTCTGTGTTATCAACGGCGCTGAGGCGGGCAAGACGCTCTACATCCAGGCTGCGAGCGACGGCGACGAGCTCAACGGCGTCGGTGTCGTCCGCGAGCTCGTCCCCCAGCTCGATCCCACGGAGCTGTCGGGCACGATCCTCGTCGTCGGCATCGTCAACGTCTACGGCTTTCGCGTGGCCGAACATCGCAACCCGATCGACGACACGAAGATGAACCGAGCCTACCCCGGCGACGAGCACGGCACGTCCTCCGAGCGCATCGCCGCGGCCACCTTCGAGGCCGTCCAGCGCGCGGACCTCGCGCTCGATCTCCACCAGGGATCGACCAGCCGGATGATCCACGAGACGCGCGTCCGCTGTGGCCCGCGCCACCACCTCCACGACGAGTGTCTCTCGCTCGCGAAGACGTTCGACTGCGGGCACGTCCTCGACCAGAAGGGACCGGACGGCCAACTCGCCCGCGCCGCCCCCGACGAGGGTATCCCCACGATCGATCCCGAGCTCGGCGGCGCTGTCGGGCTCGATCCCGAGAGCATCAGTACGGGTGTCGAGGGCGTCATGAACGTCCTCACCGCCTACGGGTTTCTCGACGGGGAGATCACGAACGGCGAGCAGACCCGCGCGACCGGCTTCGAGCAGTACGGCGCGCCTGCCGGCGGACTCGTCGATTTCGAACTTGATCTCGGCGATTCGGTGGAGCGTGGCGATCGTATCTTCCGCGTGACCGACGCCTTCGGGCGCGTGAAAGCCGAGACGACCGCCGACGTCGACGGCGTGTTCTGGCGCACCCGCCGGCTCCCGCAGGTCGCCACCGGCGAGTACGTCTGCTCGGTCGGGACGGACGTCGACACCGTCTGATCACGTTTTACGGCCTCATTGAGACTCTGGAGAAGACTTGGCTTCGACGCAGCGATCGCCCCGTTCGCACTCCGAATTGCCAGTTTCAGTCAATAGCACGACCATTCGGCGTTTTGGATGCGAACGAACGCGGACGTGTCGGCTCCATCGACGATCGATGCGACGAGCCGACGATGGAGAAACGAATCAGTCGTCGGCGGTCGATTCCGCGGCGGCGGAGCCGTCGGTTCCGGTTCCACTCCAGTCGAGTTTGCGCTGGAAGTAGAGTGCGACGTTGACCAGCGCGAGGAGCACGGGAACCTCGATGAGCGGGCCGACGACGGTGGTGAAGGCGACGCCGGAGCCGACGCCAAACACGGCGACCGCGACCGCGATGGCCAGTTCGAAATTGTTCGAGGCCGCGGTGAAGCCGATCGCGGTCGTCGTCGAGTAATCCGCGCCGATGCCCTTCCCCATGCCGAAGCTCACGAAGAACATCACCACGAAGTAGATCGTCAGCGGCACGGCGATCAGCAGGACGTCGCCCGGCTGAGCGACGATGCTCTGGCCCTGCGTGGCGAACATCACGATGACCGTGAACAGCAGCGCGACCAGCGTCAGCGGGTCAATCTTCGGGACGAACTCATCGTCGTACCACTCCTCGCTCTTGACGCGCGTACCGACGTAGCGAGTCAGAAAGCCGCCGACGAAGGGGATGCCGAGGAAGACCACGATCGCCTGGAACACCTGCATCGGGGTGATATCGAAGGTCGTGATACCGGCGACGAGCGAGTCCATCCCCAGCAGTGGCGGCAGAAAAAGTCCGAAGAACCAGACGTAGACCCCGTAGGTGACGATCTGGAAGAGGCTGTTGAACGCCACCAGTCCGGTGACGTATTCGGGCGACCCTTCGGCGAGTTCGTTCCAGACGAGCACCATCGCGATACAGCGGGCCATCCCGATGAAGACGAGCCCGAGGAAGAACTCGGGACGGGCCGGCAGGCCGGGGACGAGCCCGCTGAAGAACACGACCGCGAGCCCGAACATCAGCGTCGGGCCGATGAGCCAGTTCTGGATGAGGCTCAGCCCGAGTACACGCCAGTTGCCGAACACCGTCCGAAGCTGCGAGTAGTCGGCCTTCGCCAGCGGCGGGTACATCATCAATATGAGGCCGATCTCCACGAGGTGGAGATCCTGGATCGGTTCGGTCACCGATGGGGCGAGATAGCCCAAGCCCACGCCAATCGCCATCGCGCCGAAGATCCAGACGGTGAGATACTTGTCGAGGAAGTCCATCGAGCGTGGATCGCCGCAGCTCTCGCACTCGCAGTCCGGGCCGTGTTCGTGGTCGACGCTACTCATCGCTCACGCTCCCGTCGAGGACGGTCACGAGGGTGATGGCACGGTTCGTCGCACGATATTTCTTCCATCGTCCGTCCTTGCGTCCGGTCGCGAGCCCCGCGTCGACGAGCGCCGAGAGCGCGTGACTCAGCCCGCTCTCGCTCACGTCGACGACGGCATTGAGCTCGCAGACGCAGAGCTCCTCGCCGGCCGCCACGAGCACACGAGCGAGCGTGTAGCGCGTCTCGTTGGCGAGTGCGGCGAGCACGTCGAGTTCGGCGTCGACCTGTGCCGGGCCGAGTGCCGCTTCGAGCGTGCCGAGTTCGTCGAGCCGCTGCTCGACATCTTCGTCTCGGCACTCGCCGAGTTCGTCTTCGAGATACCGCTGGAGTCGTTCGGTCGCTTCTGCCATGCATCATCGGTTGAAGAGATAATCAATTAATGCTTCCGATACTGTTGTGGATCATCGCTCTGAAGCCACCAGATCCGGGCACATGCTACTGATCGAATACGATGGATTGAGCTACAATTGAATGAAGTATAAATCCAAATATGTACTCAAAGGATCAGTAGATCGGTTCCGGACCGGGTGTGCGAAGCAACCGAAGCCAGTCGCACCTGCCGAGGACGGAACCCATTTCATCCCGCCACACCGATCTCGAAAGAGTGCAGCGACTCCCGAATCCGGTCCGGCTCGTGGTCTACTGGGTCGGTCTCGTGCTGGTTCGCGCCGGCCTCATCGAGCGCGAGCGTGCCCGCCGGGCGACGACGCTCGCGTGGCCGCGCATCGTCACCGGACTGGCCAGGATGTCGAAGAGCGCCGCCGACGTGGCGATGGTCGGGGCGGCGATCGGCACGGGCGCGATCGCCGGCGTCGGCTTCGCCGCACCCTACTGGGGGATGGCGTTCGCGCTCGGTGGCGGGCTCGCCAGCGGCACCATCGCGCTCGTCTCGCAGGCCTACGGCGCGGACAGATCGGCGGGGCAGGCGGTCCGATCGAGCGTCGTCTGCGTGATCGTGCTGACGCTGCCGGTCGCAGTCCTCTTTCACACCTATCCGAGCGCGCTCATCGGCGTTCTCAGCGACGACCCGGACGTGGTGGCGCTCGGTGCCGACTACCTCGAAGTGGTCGCGTTCGGCGTTCCCTTCGCCGGAGTGAATCTCATCGGCAGTCGCACGCTCGTCGGGACCGACGACGCGTGGACGCCGATGGTCGTCCGCGCCGGCGGGGCCGTGCTGAACATCGCGGCCAACGCGATCCTGATCTTCGGTTTCGGCTACGGTGTCGTCGGCGCGGCGATCGGGACCGTGCTCGCCAACGTCGTCGTCACTGCGACGTTCACCACCGGCTTTACGACCGGCTCGGTCCCGCTGATCGGGGCGTTCCCCGTGACCGTCGCTCCGTTCGGCACGTATCTCGACGGGGCAACGATCCGCCGACTGCTGCGCATCGGCATGCCGATGATCGGGAAGAACCTCGCGTGGCGGCTCGGCGAGTTCCCGCTGCTCGCGATCGTCGATCTGTTCGGGACGTCAGTCGTCGCGGCGTTCGTCGTCGCCCAGCGCGTGCGCGACCTGCTCAACACGCCCGGCTGGGGGTTCGGCCTCGCCTCCTCCAGCCTCGTCGGCCAGGAGCTCGGCACGGGCGACGAGACGACCGCGGAAGCCTACGGCCGGGAAGTCATCCGTTTCGGCGTCGCCGTCTATCTCGTTTCGGCGATACTCGTCGCTGTCTTCGCCGACCCGATCGCGCGCGTATTCGTCGACAACCCGACGACAGGGACTCTGTCCGTCGCCGTGACGCTCATCTACGCCACCTGCGTCGGCATCGTCTTCAAGGGGCTCTCGCGGACGGCGACCGGCCCGTTACGCGCGAGCGGCGATACGCGCTGGCCGTTCTATGGGCAGGTGCTCGGCTACGTGGTCGCGCTGCCGCTGGCCTACGCGGGCGCGACGACACAACTCGGACTCGCCGGGCTGACGCTCGCGATCGTGACGCTGATGGCCGTCCCTGCCGCGGTCAACTACTACCGGTTCTGGACCGGCAAGTGGAAGGCGATCAGCCGGGGCTACCGGCCCGCGACCCACGCCGACGACTGATCGCGAGGAATTAGGCCGACCAAAACGCTTATAGAATTAGGCCCGCCTAACACCGGTATGGCGGTTCCCTCCCGACTGACGAGCGCCGACGACACCACGACCGCTGAGAGCGATGTCTCGATCCATTCGACCTCTCTCGAACGAAGCGTCTTCATCGAGGCGGACAACGCCGACGGCTGGATCTCGACCGATACGACCGTTCCGCTCGAACGCTAAAAAATCGGGTTTTAGTGGGTCGCTTCGTCGACCACCAGCGTGTCGTCTTCGAGGTAGTGTTCGAGGTGGTGGGCGTGTTCCTCGTAGTCGTCGATGGCGTCCCTGAGGACCTCCTCCGAGGCGTAGTCGCCGAGGCTGTTGGTGAGTTCGATGTGGTCGCGGAACCGCTCGACGATGTCACCGAAGAGCTCCATGTCGTTGCGCAGCGAGGTGCGGACGTCGTAGACGTCCTCGCCCTCGAAGTCGACGTAGCTGTGGTCGTCGAGGTTCGTCGGGCCGGCGACCGGGACGCCGCCGATCGCCTGCGCGCGCTCGGCGATGGCGTCGGCCTGTTCCTCGACGTCCTCGTAGGCCTCTTCGAGGAACCGGTGGAGTTCGAGGAACTCCGCACCCTCGACGTTCCAGTGGTGTTTCTTGAGCTGGTGGTAGAGCACGTACGACGCGGCGAGATCGGCGTTCAGCGCGTCGATGATCTGCTCTGCGCGCTCTTCCTCGATGCGGAGTGCCGGTGACTCCTCGACGGAGCCGAACTCCTGTCGGAGCTCGGAATCGGACTGTTGGAAGCTCATTACACTCCATCATAGGTGGACAACCCACTTAACTGTTGCTGTTCGGAAAACATATTTTCGGCTTCCCAAAAATCAGTTATCGGATACAGAACCAGTGCTGCCGAACCCGGATGTATCGTCGTCGATCGTGTCGGCGGTGTTCGCTCGTTCTGGTGTCGGTTCGTGGATCGTCGATCGAAACGGATATCCGTCATTTTGGCGGACCTAAAATATATGTCCGAACGAACCGATGCGAACCCCACGCGACGCGGCGTGATCAAGGGCGGTAGCGCGATGCTCGCCGGTGGCGTGCTCGCGGGCTGTACTGGCAACGGAACGCAGTCGGGCGCGAACAACAGTTCGCCGACCGACTCGACTACATCGAACGGTGGTTCGTACACCGTCGGGATGGCTCCGATGGGCGACGTCTCGTTCGAGGGAGCCCCCGAATCCCTGTTCGTCGTGTTCTCGCAGTACGCGGACATGGCGGTCGCGCTCGGCCACGGCGATGCGGTGAACGCGATCTACAGTCCGGAGCTCTCCGGCGACATCATGGGTTCCTACTGTGCGCGTCTGGATGGGGTCTCGCCGGGCTGGAAGGAACTCTCCGACCCGCTCGCCGACGGGCTGAGCAAGGAGAAGCTCTACGAACTCGACAGCGATGTCCACTTCCTCGATCCGGCGTACGTCTCGACCCAGCAGAACTGGAAACAGGCCGACATCGACGAGATCGCGACGAACGTCGGCCCCTGGTTCGGGAACTTCTACAGCGGCACGCACGACGAGCCGCCGAAATCCTACCGGGATAGCTATCAGTATTACTCGCTGTGGGATCTGTTCGGCAAGGTCGCGCGCGTGCTCCAGGAACGCGATCGCTACCGGAAACTCGAACGGATGCATTCGAACGTGCTCTCGACGATCCGCTCGAAGCTCCCGCCGAAGGAGGAGCGGCCGACCGCCGTCCGCGTCACGCTCAACGACGACAACAGCGCGTTTTACACCTACCATCTCAACCGGCCCGGCTACTGGCTGGCCGACACCCGTCCGCTCGGGGCACGCGATGCTTTCGCCGAAAAGGACTGGTCGAGCCTCTGGGGCGAAGTCGGCTACGAGGCCATGCTCGAAGCCGATCCCGACGTGATCCTCCATCTCTGGAGCATTTCCTCACAGCACGACATCGACGAGGTGAAAAAGCGCATCACGAGCAAGCCGGCGGGACGGGATCTCGCTGCCGTCCGCAACGATCGCGTCTATCCCGCCGGAATGCGCTATCAGGGCCCGATCATGAACCTCTTCCAGCTGGAGATGACCGCCAAACAGCTCTATCCCGAGCAGTTCGGCGAGTGGCCCGACTACACGAGTGGCGATCCGTATCCCGAGATTCCCACCGACAAGCAACTGTTCGACCGGCAGAAGCTCGCCGCCATCATCGACGGAACTGCCTAGCCACCGCCGACTGTTTTTCCTGTCTCCTCATATTTAGGCCAGCCAAAATCGGAACGCTTTAGCCTCTTTTCGGCGAGCCTAATCCACATGCAACGACGACGCTTTCTGACCGGCGCGACCGCGACGGCCGGCGCGCTGCTGGCCGGCTGTGCCGGCGGTGCCAGCGAGGGCGGCGACGGCAACGGGAGCGACCGCACGACCGGATCGACAACCGGAACGACTACGGGTGGATCGACGACCGATACCAATTCCGGCGGGAGCGGGGCCTATAGCGTCTCGATGGCCCCGATGGGCGAGGTCACGTTCGAGGGCGTCCCGCAGACGTGGGTCGCGAACAACGGCAGCTGGGCCGACATGGGCGCTGCGCTCGGCGTCGAGCCGCCGAAGGCGCTCTGGCTGCCAGAGCGCTACCACACCCAGTATTACGACGGGATTCCCGGCGTGTCGGTCGACACCTCACAGATGACGACACTGTTCGGCGACGGCGGTAGCGTGAGCAAGGAGACGTACTACCAGCTCGACGGCGACGTCCACGTCCAGGACCCGACCTTCCTGTTGAATCGCGCCAAGAACTGGAAACAGGCCGATATCGACGAGATCACGAACAACGTCGCGCCGTTCGTCGGCAACACCGGCTTCTCGCGGGGCTACTCGTGGCACGAGGACTACCGCTACTACTCGCTGTACGATGCGTTCGGGAAGCTCGCGACGGTGTTCAAGCGCGAGCAGCGGTATCGGGCGTTCTCGAAGCTTCACGACGAGTTCCAGTCGCAGCTCTCGAACATCGTCCCGTCGAAGAGCGAGCGCCCGGCGGTCGCCATTCTCTGGGCCGAAGGCAACCAGCCCGAGCAGTTCAGTCCGTATCTCATCGGCAAGGGAACCAGTTTCAAGCAGTGGCGCGATCTCGAGGTGCGCGACGCGCTCGCCGAGACCGACGTCGAGAACTTCCACGCGTCGCGAGCACAGGTCGACTACGAGACGCTGCTGGAGATCGATCCCGAGATGCTCCTCCTGCGCGGCCACGAGGACCAGACCGCAACGAAGTTCCAGAACACCGTCGTGCAATCCCTCCGCAACCACGAGATCGCAAGTGATCTCACTGCAGTCAAAAACGGTGATGTCTATCGTGGCGGCCCCCTGTACCAGGGGCCGATCACGAACCTCGTGCTCACCGAACGCGCCGCGAAACAGGTTTACGGCGTCTCGAAGGAGCTGTTCGACCGCAAGCGCGTGGCGGACATCGTCGCCGGAGAATTCTCGCAGTAACCGACGATCGCGAACGCGACTCGAATCGCCATTCATCCGGTAACGGAAACGTTTATGTATTTTAGGGCCACCTAAACAGTTATGAGCGAGCGATGGTGCGTCCCGCCGGCGCGGACCGATCGATCGGGCTCCAAGAACGGGCTACTGGCGGGTGGCGACGACTGATGGACGACTCTACCGACGTCGCACCGGACGGCGGCACGCTCGTCGCCGGCGGATCGTCGATGGAGGGGATGACGACGGCCGACGATGTCCGGAACGATCCGGACAGCGCCCTCGTCGGCGAGGAGTTGGTGCTCGGCTATCCGACCGGTGATCAACCGGTCATCGACGGCGAATCGGTGTCGATCCCCGAAAACCGCGTGACGGCGCTCGTCGGGCCGAACGGCTCGGGAAAGAGCACGCTCCTTCAGGGCCTCGCCAACCAGCTCGATCCCGATTCGGGTGTCGTCACGCTCGACGGCCGGGAGATACAGTCGCTCGGAACGAAGGAGCTCGCCCGCAAGCTCGGCTTGCTCTCCCAGGAGAGCAGTCTGCCGGCGAGTCTCACCGTCGAGAGCCTCGCCATGCACGGGCGCTACCCGCATCGCGGCGCGTTCGACTCGCCGACCGAGGACGACGAGGCGGCCGTCGAGCGCGCACTCTCGCTGGCTGGCGTCGAACACCTCCGCGAGCGGACCCTCGGCAGCCTCAGCGGTGGCCAGAAACAGCTCGCGTGGATCGCGATGGCGCTCGCCCAGGACACCGAGGTGCTGCTACTCGACGAACCGACCACCTTCCTCGATCTCCACCACCAGCTGGAGGTGATGGGGATCGTCGAGACGCTGCGAGCCGAGAGCGACGTCACGGTCGTGCTCGTCCTCCACGATCTCGATCAGGCGGCCCGCCACGCCGAACACATGCTCGCGCTCGCCGACGGTGAGATCTACGCCCACGGACCGCCGTCGGAGGTCGTCTCCGAGGGGCTTCTCCGTGACGTCTTCGGCGTTTCGGCGACCGTCGAGCAGGGCGAGCGCGGCCCGCACATTACGCCCCACCATGCGGTGCACGAGGACTGACCGGGTCGCTACGGGACGCTTTTTACCCCCGGACGTGGTGGATTTATCATGCACGTCAGCACCGCCGTCGTCGGGCGACTCCGTGCGAACGGTATCGATACCGTCTTCGGCATCCCTGGCAAGCAGTCGCTCCCGCTGAACGACGGCATCGACCGTGCGGACGACATCCGCTACGTCGTCGCGCGCCACGAGACCGCCGTCAGTCAGGAGGCGTGGGGCTACGCCGAGACCAGTGGCCGGCCGGCGGCGACGATCGTCGTGCCCGGCCCGGGCGACATGAACGCGATGAACGGGCTGAAGAACGCGAAAAACGACTGTACGCCCCTTCTCCATGTCGCCATCGAGACCGAGCCCGAACTCCGCGGCGGCGACGCCATCCACGAGACCCCGCCCGACATCTACGACGAGATCGTCAAGGAGAACCTCCTCGTCGAGACCCCGGAGGCGACCGCCGCCGAGGTCGACCGTGCGATAGCGATCGCGCAGACACCGCCGAAAGGTCCCGTCAGGATCGGCATTCCGAAGAACTTCCTGAAGCAGGACGTAGCAGTCGCATCGCCGGCCGAACACGAGCCGTCGGCTCCCGCTACACCCGACGACGTCACCGCCGCGGCCGAACTGCTCGACGAGGCGACCAAACCGATCGTCGTCGCCGGTGGCGGCGTCAGGACTGCGGGAGCCGCCGCCGAACTGAGCACGGTCGCCGAGAGCCTGCGTGCGCCGATCGTGACGACCTACAAGGGAAAGGGCGTCGTCAGCGGTGAACACCCGCTTTGGCTCGGAACGCTCTCCGGTAGCGCCAGCCCGGAGCTCGACGAGACGCTGGCCGCCGCGGACGCCGCGCTCGCCGTCGGCTCGGATCTCGACGCGGTCGCCACGAGCAACTGGTCGGCACCGCTGCCCGACGAGCTCGTCCACGTCACCCTCGACGCGAACGACATCGGCACCGGCTACAGTCCCACCATTGGTATCGTCGCCGACGCGCGCGCGACGCTCGACGAACTGTCGGCTCGTCTCGACGAGGGTTCATCGGGATGGAACGGTGCCGAAGAGGTCGCGGCGGTCAGAGATGCCTACGACGAGCGCATCGCCGGCCTGCTCGATGCCGACCGCGAGCCGCCGACATCCGTGGCCTGCCTTCGAGCAGTCCGTCGCGCGATCCCTGACGAGACGGTCGTCAGCGCCGACGCGGGCGGGTTCCGGGTGTGGGCGCTCAACGTCTTCGACGCTGCCGGCCCGCGCCGGTACGTGAATCCCGGTTCGTGGGCGACGATGGGCACCGGATTGCCCGCCGCCATCGGCGCGCAGCTGGCGAATCCCGAGAAACCCGTGCTGGCGCTCTGTGGCGACGGCGGACTGATGATGGCGATCCACGAACTCCACACCGCCGTCGCCGAGGACCTTCCGATCACGACGGTCGTGTTCAACAACGACGACTACGCGATCATCAGTGAGGAGGCCGAGCGCAGCTATGGGCTCGAATCGGGGGCCTACGGCTGGCCGTCGGCCGCGCTCGACTTCCCGACGATCGCCGAGGGGATGGGCATGACCGCGTTCCGCGCGGAGGGCGTCGCGGAGCTCGAAGAGCGCGTGGCCGAGGCCGTCGCGCGCGACGAACCCGTGCTGGTCGAGGTCCGCACGGATCCCGACGAGCCACAGGCGAGCGCGTTCATGGAGGGAGCATGACCGGCGAAGCGCGCACAGCCGATGGCGATCGCGGGCCGCTCGACGGGCTGACCGTACTCGACGCCTCGCGCGTTCTCGCCGGCCCGTTCTGTACGATGCAGTTGGGCGACCTCGGCGCGGAGGTGATCAAGGTCGAGCGCCCCGATTCCGGCGATCAGACCCGCGGCTGGCAGCCACCCTCCTACGGCGCTTCGGAGGAGAGCGCTTACTATATGAGCATCAACCGGAACAAGCGCTCGATCGCGCTGAACCTCGCCTCGAAAGAGGGCCGCGAGGTGTTCCGCGAACTCGCGCGCGAGGCTGACGTACTCGTCGAGAATTTCCGGGTGGGGAAGATGGAGGAGTGGGGGCTCGGTTACGAGGACCTCTGCGAGGCGAACCCGGAGCTGGTCTACTGTTCGATCACGGGCTACGGCGAGTGGGGGCCCGACAGTCACCGCCCGGCCTACGACATCATCATGCAGGCCGAAGGTGGGCTGATGAGCATCACCGGCGAGGAGGGGCGGACTCCCGTTCGCGTCGGTGTCGCCATCGCCGACATCGGTGCGGGGATGTACGCCACGCAGGGGATCCTGGCGGCGCTGCTCGAACGCGAACTGGGTGGATCAGGAGGGCAGAAACTCGATATCAGCCTGTTCGACGGACAGGTGGCGTGGATGACGTACATGGCGTCGAACTACTTCGCGACCGGCGACCCGCCCACCAGAATGGGCAGCAAACACCCGACGATCGCGCCGTATCAGGCGTTCGCAACGAACGATGGCTACGTCGTGGTCGCGGTCGCCTCCGAGAACCTCTGGCCGAACTTCTGTACGGCGCTCGATCGCGAGGATCTCACCGACGACGAGCGGTTCGCCACGAACGAGGATCGGGTGGCCAACCGCGAGGCACTTGACGCGCTGCTCGCCGAGGAGCTTGCGGAGTACGACACCGACGAGCTGCTCACCCTGTTCGACGAGCACGACGTGCCCGCGAGCGACGTCCACGACATGGCCGACGTCTTCACCGACGAGCAGGTCGCGGCGCGCGGGATGCATCGTGAGATCGAGCACCCGACCGCCGGCACCGTCGAGATGCCCGGCAGCCCGATGCACTTTTCGCACACACCGACGACGATCCGCCAGTATCCCCCACGACTCGGCGAACACACCCGCGACCTTCTCCACGAGGCGGGCTACGACACGTCGGAAATCCAGGAATTGATCGATGCCGATGCCGTCGCTCCTTTCGAGAACTGATCAGCCGAGCGAACTTTCGTTGACGGCGAACTCCAGCGCGTTGATGAGATAGTGGGCGACCACCACGACGAGCAGGCTCCCGGTCACGACGAACGCGCCCGCGAGCACGAATCCGAGGCTTCCCGTGACGACCATGCCGAGCGCGCCCTGCGCGCCGTGACCGAGCGCGAACGCGAGCGACGAGAGCAGCGCCAGCAGCCACGGCGAGAGCGAAAACCCCGTTGAGAACGCACCGACGAGCGCCGCCCGGAAGAGGAACTCCTCGAAGATGGCGATCGTCGGCAGGACGACGCCGAGCAGCACGATCCAGCCGCTCGTCGAATCGGGCGCGAGCGACCCGCGCAGCTGCTCGGGCACCTCGATGCCGACGGCCTTCGCCGCGCGCGACCCACCCTCGTTGGCGAGATATAATCCGACACCGAGCGCCACGCCGACGGCGAGTTCCCGGAGACCATTGGTCGCCGGTGCCGCGCCGAGCGCCCCGAGCGGGATCCGCGCGTACCACGCGCTGCCGATCAGAATGACGAGGAACAGTCCCTGTGAGAGCGCGACATTGGCGAGTAACAGACCCGTCGACAGTGATGTGGGCTCCTGTGGTTCGCGTTGCGAGTGCTCCGCTTCCAGACGCTGTTCGGCATTCGGATCGGGGTCCGCTTCGTGATGGGGCGCTGCTTCCGGATGATATTCTGGTTCAGCGTGTTCGGGATCACCCGTCGGCGCTTCGTTCGTCGGGGTGGCCTCGTGGCTCGCCACCTGGGAAACGCGCGCGAGCGCGAGCAACAAAACGAGAACGAGGGCGGTCAGCCCCGCGAAGACCGCCCAACGGGCCACGTTACTGCGGGCTGGGGCTGCCGGTGCCCTGCTGGCTGACCTGCTGCCGGTCGAGCGCCTGACCGGTGATCGACTTCAGGCGGTCGACCAGTCCGTCCTTCTCACCCTCGCCGGCGAGGGCGACTTCGAGCACCTCGCTGATGTGCGAGACGGGGACGACCTCGATCTGGTCCTTGTACTCGTCCTCGATCATCACGTCCTGTTCGTTCGCTGCCGGGATGATGACCCGTTCGAGACCGGCCTTCGCGGCCGCCTCGATCTTGTGGGTCACGCCGCCGACCGGGAGCACGTCGCCCCGGACGGACAGCGAGCCGGTCATCGCGAGGTTCTGGTCCACGGGCACGTCCTCCAGTGCGCTGATGACGGCGGCGGCCACGGTGATCGAGGCCGAGTCGCCGTCGACGCCCTGCTGCCCAGTTTGCACGAACTGGATGTGGATGTCCTTCTCCGAGATGTTCTCGTCGGAGAACTTCTTGATGATCGCCGACACGTTCTGGACGGCCTCCTCGGCCATCTCCTTGAGCTGGCCGGTGGCGATCACGCCACCGGGGCCCTGCGAGGGCGTGACCTCGGCCATCACGGGGAGGACGATCCCCGAGTCCTCGCCCATCACGGCGAGCCCGTTGATGCGGCCGACGACGTCGCCCTGTGCGACGGTCATCTCGTAGTCTTTGCGGCGCTCGATGAACGTGTCCGCGAGCTGCTGTTCGATCGAGCGCGAGCGGTTCTTCGCCTGGAGAACGTGCTCGCGGGTGGTGAACTCGGCTTCCTCCGCCCGAGCGATGTCGCCCGCCACGCGGACGAGCCCACCGAGATCGCGCATCTTGAGCGAGAGGTGTCCCTTCCGGCCCGCACGGCGCTGGGCTTCGAGGATCATCTCCTCGATGGCATCGCGCGTGAAGTGCGGGAGCCGCCCGTCCTTGTCGACCTCCTGGGCGACGAACCGGGCGTACTTGCGGCGCATCTCCGGCTCGTCCTCGATGGTGTCGTCCATGTACACCTCGTAGCCGTAGCCCTTGATCCGCGAGCGCAGCGCCGGATGCATGTTCTCCATCGCGTCGAGGTTCCCGGCGGCGACCATGACGAAGTCCGTCGGAACGGGCTCGGTCTGGACCATCGCGCCCGAGGAGCGCTCGGACTGGCCAGTAATACTGAACTCGCCCTCCTGGATCGCCGTCATCAGCTTCTGCTGGGAGCGCACGTCGAGCGTGTTGATCTCGTCGAGGAACAGCACGCCCTTGTTGGCCTCGTGGATCGCCCCTGACTCGACGCGGTCGTGGCTCGGCGTCTCCATCCCACCCGACTGGAACGGGTCGTGGCGGACGTCGCCGAGCAGTGCGCCGGCGTGGGCACCCGTCGCGTCCTTGAACGGGGCGGTCTGGGTGTCCGAGGAGTCGATGAGGAGGTTCGGGATCATCGCGTCCGTACTGCGCGAGCTGTACTTGAAGGCGATGTAGATGACGCCGGCGGCGAGAATGCCGAGCAGCACCTGCCCGGCGATCAGCAGCGAGTAGCCCAGCACGATGGCGATGATGATCCACATCAGGAACTGGCGCATCTGATTGCGCTTCTGGGCCTCCTCCTTGTGCGCCTCGATGATCTGTTTGCCCTTCCCGCCCGGCACGGTTCGGACCTTTGGCGCGTTGCCATCGTCGGGGTTGTGATAGACCAGAACGTCCTGGAGGTCCTCCTTGGGCAGGAGCTGGCTCATCGCTTTGGCCAGCATCGACTTGCCCGTCCCGGGCGTCCCGATCATCATGACGTGACGGCGCTGCTTGGCCGCCTTCATCACGACGTCACGGGCGTGATCCTGCCCGATGACCTGATCGACGAGTCGGTCGGGGATCTCGATATCGGCGGTCGATTCGATGTCGAGCCCCCCGAGCAGACCGTCCTCTTGCCCCTCGATGATGGCCTCGTCGTCGACGTCGCTGCCGAGTTCCTCCCCTGACGGCACGGTCGTCTCGGCTCCCGACTCCGAGCCCGAGTCGATCTCAGACTCGGTCGGGAACGCGTCGTCGGTGTCGGTGTCGTTGCTCATATGACTGTCTCTAACAGTAGAAACGAGGGCACGTTTACTGATATACTTTCTCCCCTCGAACGTCCCGCACACGCTGCCGAAACCGACCCTGTGAGTGCGTTTCTGCCACGATTCGTCGTTCACGTACGACCGGCCGGTTTTATATACGTGTGGGGCGGGAGTGTGGATATGACGCGGGGGTTCTACATCGGTCGGTTCCAGCCCTACCACGACGGCCACCACCACATGGTCGAGCGCATCGCCGGCGAGGTCGACGAGCTCGTGCTCGGCATCGGCAGCGCCGACGACTCACACACGCGCCACAACCCGTTCACCGCCGGCGAGCGCATCATGATGATCACCAAGGCGCTCGAAGACGCCGATCTCGTCATCTACCCGGTGCCGATCGAGGATCTCGATCGCAACGCGGTCTGGGTCTCCCACGTCCGGAGCATGTCACCGGCGTTCGACGTCGCCTACTCGAACAACCCGCTCGTCGTCCAGCTGTTCTCCGAGGCTGGCGTCGAGATCCACCAGTCGCCGATGTTCGAACGCGAGAAGTTGGAGGGCACCGAGATCCGCGAGCGCATGATCGACGACGAGGGCTGGGAGGAGCTCGTCCCGAGCGCCGTCGTCGACATCGTCGACGAGATAAACGGCATCGAGCGCCTCCAGCGGGTGAGCGACACCGACGGCGCGGCCGATGATCGTCCGCACCGCTCGAACACCGCTGATCCCGAATAGCATGCTCACGCTGAGCTCCGACTTCGGTACGCCCTACCCGGCGGCGATGAAGGGCGTGCTCCTCTCGAACACCGACGCCCGGCTGGTCGACGTTAGCCACGAATTTCCCAGACAGGACGTCCGTACGGCGGCGTTCTGGCTGCGAGAGGTGCTCCCCTATTTCCCGCCCGCCGTCCATCTCGTCGTGGTCGATCCGGGCGTCGGCACCGACCGCGCGGCGCTCGTCGTGCGCGCGGGCGACCACGCCCTCGTGGGGCCGGACAACGGCGTCCTCCGCCCTGTCGCTCGCCGACTCGCCGAAGATGACGATATCGAGGCGTTCGTGATCGCCGACGACGAGGCCGACAGCTCGACGTTCCACGGACGGGACGTGTTCGCGCCGGCGGCTGCCGCCGTCCACGAGGCTGGTATCGACAGTATCGAGGATCTCGATCGCTGCACGCCAGCGGACGGGATCGAGGAGTTCTCTTTCCCAGAACCGACGCACCGCGACGACGCGATCGCGGGCGAGGTGCTCGTTGTCGACGGGTTCGGCAACGCCATCACGAACGTCCCTGGAGAGGTGCTCGACGACTCCTTCGGTGACAGTATCACCGTCAACGACGAGCAGGCACCGGTCGAACGCTCGTACGCCCACGTCGAGTCGGGCGAGCGCCTCGTCACCGTCGGCAGCCACGAGAACGTCGAGCTCGCGGTCAACCGCGGCCGTGGCGAGCGGGCGTTCGACGTCGGGGTGGGCGATCCGGTCGTGCTGACGGACGTCTGATGATCGACGCCTTCGGCGCGATGAACGCGATCGGCCTCGTGGCGTTCGCGCTCGCCGGCTCGCTCAAGGGTGCCGACGCCGATCTCGACCTGTTCGGTATCGCGGTTCTCGGCATGCTCACGGCACTTGGTGGCGGTATTCTCCGCGACACACTCGTCGGTCGCGTCCCGGTCGCGCTCCGGACGACCGGCGACGTCGCCATCGCCCTCGCCGGCGTCGCACTCGCGCTCGTGCTCGCACGGCTGCTCGGTAGCCGTCTCCGGAATCACGCGGCGATCCAGCTCCCCGATGCCGTCGGTCTCGCGGCGTTCGCGGCCACCGGCGCGCTCGTCGGTGTTCAAGCGACGCTCTCGCCGTTCGGCGTCGTCGTTCTCGCGACGCTCACCGGCGTCGGCGGCGGCAGCATCGCCGATCTACTGCTCGGTCGGGTGCCGAGCGTACTCCACGAGGACTTCTACGCGACGCCGGCGGTGCTCGGCGGGGCTGCGTTCTGGCTCGCCGTGCGGGCGGGCGTCGCGTCCGGTCGGGCGGCGCTCGGCTGTGCGATCGTCGTGCTCGGGCTTCGCCTGCTGGCGCTGCGATACGACTGGCGGCTCCCGACGGTCTGAAGATTGCCGACGGACGTGCGAGGCGCTGGTCGCCGTTGGAACAAAAAACGGTGGGTTCGGCTTGGATCAGCCGTCCGCGGAGATGACGTCGTCGATGCGGGCGATCATCGTCGCGGCCTCGGTCGCGCTCTCGATGGCCTCGTGTTTGACGGCGACGGGATCGAAGACGCCGGCCTCGACGGGATCGGTGACGGTGCCGGTCTGACTTTCGCTGATGATGCCGGCCCGGCCCTCGCTGTCGTGGCGACTGCGCAGCTCGACGAGCGCGTCGATCGGGTCCATGCCGGTGTTCTCGGCGAGCGTGCGCGGGAGCACGTCGGTCGCGTCGGCGAACGCCTCGACGGCGAGCTGGCGACGACCCTCGATACTCGCTGCGTGGTCGCGGATGTACGCGGCGATGGCGACCTCGCTCGCGCCGCCACCGGGCACCACGCCACCCGCATCGAGCGCGGCGGTCACGACGTCGAGCCCGTCGTGGAGCGCGCGTTCGAGCTCGTCGGTGACGTGCTCGGTGCCGCCACGGGCGAACACCGTCACGGATTCGGCGGCCGCGCCGCCCTCGACGAAGACGAGATCGTCGTCGGCGAACGACTCGACGCTGACGCGCTCGGCGTTGCCCAGATCGTCCGCTTCGAGGTCGTCGATGGCACCGACGCGGCTCGCGCCGGTCGCCTGTGTGATCGCCTTCGCCTCGTCGTCGTCGACGCTCTCGAAGGCCAGAACCCCCTCGTCGGCGAGGTGGGCGGCCGCGCGGTCGTCGACGCTCTCGGTGACGAACGCCACGTCGACGTCGAGATCGGCGAGCGCGTCGGCGTACTGCTCGAACTGGCTCTCCTCGGCGTCGATGGCGGCGTTGAGTTCATCGACGCTCCCGACATCGTACTCGGCGTCGACGTTCGACTCGCGGATGTCGAACTCGACGTCGAGGACGGCGATCGAGGCGTCCTCGACGGTCGAAGGCATGTCCTCGCGGACCGGCTCCTCCTCGCTGATGACGCCCTCGACGAGCTCCGTCGCGCTCGAACTCGCACCCGTCTGGGTGCGGACGGTGATGTCCTCGCGTGCGACGCCATCGTTCTCGACCTGTCGGATCCCCTCGACGACCGTCTCCGCGAGCGCTTCGGCACCGACGTCGCCGGTGCCCTTGCCCGTCATCGAGGTCTCGGCGACGCCACGGAGGACGTCGTCGTCGACCGTCTCGTCGACGACGAGCTCGTCGACGGCCTCGTGGGCCAGCTCCGCAGCCTCGTGATAGCCCTCGACGATCGTCGTCGGATGGACGTCGTCGTCGAGGAGGCTCTCGGCCTTGGCGAGCAGCTGGCCGGTGAGGACGGCCGCCGTGGTCGTCCCGTCGCCGACTTCGTCCTCCTGTGTCTCGGCAACCTCGACGATCATCTGTGCGGCGGGATGCTCGATATCCATCTCGCCGAGGATCGTCGCGCCGTCGTTGGTGATGACGACGTCGCCCGAATCCGAGACGAGCATCTTGTCCATCCCCTTCGGACCGAGCGTCGTCCGGACGGATTCCGAGACGGCCTTGCCGCCCTCGATGTTCGAACTCTGTGCGTCCTCGCCGCGCGTTCGCTCGCTGTCGTCACTGAGGATGAACATCGGCTGTCCACCCATGCGCTGTTGCTGTGCCATGATTTGAAATCCTCATCAATGGGTCGTTTGCGGTTCTATATAAAAATTGCTACTCGGGATCGCGGAAACGCCGGACGCGAACGGCAGGCTCTGGCATACGAACACCGGAACGAACGCTTATCAATCGCCGTCAGCGCCAGTCGTGGACCGCGACCGCCCGCTCGGACCGCGCGGAGAGCCCGTTCGGATTGCGGCGGTCTCGTGAGCGCCAGCGCGCGGCCAGTCCCGAGCCGTTGCCGCGCAGACTCCCAGTGAGAACGTCCCGACCGTTTCCGACCCAGTTCGTCGGGCTCGCTTCGCCGCGCACGACGCTTTCGAGTCCGGTGAGGGCGTCCCGCCCCGCATGCGAGAGCAGTCGTCGGGCGGTCGTCGGCCGCAGCCCGTAGTTCTTGACGAGGCGGTAGGCGAGCGCGCGATACTTCCAGTACCAGTCGCGCTCGGTCCGGCCGCCGTCGGAGATCGCCCGCGGTGCCGACGGGGCCGTCTCGGTGCCGAGCGCATCGCCGACGGCCATCCCCGCCGCCCAGCGGACGTCGTACTCCGCGGCCGCGAGCCGGTGAGCGAGATCGCGCGCGCCGCCCGTCTGGAGATATTCGTCGAACCCGTCCGCGTCTTCGAGCGCCGCGCGGGTGAACGCGACGTTCGAGCCGTCGAAATACGTCACCTCGCGGCCGGTGATGGTTCGCGATTCGGGTGTCGTCGGCCCGTCGGTCGATCGTGCCGGGCCGGTGACGACCCCCACATCTCGGCGCATCCGCGGTGGATATCCTTCGGCGATGGCGTGCGCACGCCCGTCGCCGTGGCTGTCGGTGTCGAAGCCCGCCGCGAGCGCGTCCTCCCAGCCCGGCTCCACGGTTCGATCGTAGCCGACGAACGCGACGTGCTCGCCGGTCGTGTGTTCGATCCCGGCGTTGCGCGCGACGTTCAGGTTGCGGTCGGCGACCTCGACGAGCACGTCGACGTCGTCGCGTTCGCTGACCATGCCGGTGGTACCGTCCGCGGAGGGGCCGTTGACGACGACCACCTCACTCTCGGGGGCCACCGCCGCGAGCGCGTCGAGACACGCCACGAGTTGGGTTCGGCCGTTGAGGGTCGGCACGACCACCGAGAGCTGCATACCGACCGAATAGCGCCGCTCGACATAAAAACAACCGCTTTATCGCCGAGCCGCTGCCGATCCTCCCGACGACCGACGAAACGGTCGCTCGCGGACGATCGTGCGCCAGTCAGTTCATTACCAACGAAAGCTCGCCCCAGCGGGCGACAGCACGGCGACCGGTTCTCACTCCTCTTGCAACCGTGCGTCCCAGTACGACACCGACGCCACGTACTCGCCGATCGGCGAGTCCATGATCACGTCGTCGAGTTCGCGCACGCGGGTGGCCATCGCGTCGGGGAGCTGGCGATAGAGGCCGTACGGGAAGAAGAAGTCGTGTTCCTCGCCGACCAGCTGCAGTCCGGCTCCGTCGAGCAGCTCCTCGATCTCAGCGCGGGCGTACAGCCGCGAGCCCATCGGCAGCAGCCAGTTGTAGATGCTGCGGGTGCTGAACCGACGGAAGGTGTCGAAAACGACCTGCTTGCGGGCGACGCGGCGTAGCTCGGCGAGAAACGAGGCGGGCGTATCTGCGAGATGGAAAAACCGCATCGCGATGACGGTCTCGAAGTGGTCGTCGGGGAAGGGCAGGCGGGCGGCGTCGCCGCGCATGAACTCCAGATGGTCGTCGACGCCCGCTGCGCGCGCCTTTTTGCGACCCTCTTGGAGCATCGCGGGCGAGATATCGAGGCCGACGATATCAGCGCCACGCTGGGCGAGCATCGTCGTGAATCGCCCCGTTCCGCAGGCGATCTCCAGGACGCGTTTGTCGTCGACGGGGCCGACTGCCGAGAGCACGGCCTCCTTCTCCCGCTCGTCGATGAGCCGGCCGCCGTCGGAGAACCGCTTGGTGTCGTACTCCTCGGCGACCTCGGCGGTCTGGTACCACTCCTGTCCCTTCACGCTACCCGTGGTTTTCGGTCGAGGAATAAAACCGTACGGATATGGCGCGCTGCCCGTCAGTGGCGACCGTCGAGCGCACCGACCGTGGCACGATCCAACTGCTCACCGCCATCCGTGGCCCGGCCATGCGGTGCGCGCCACACCACGAAATATAAGGACAAGGGTATTCATTCATGCGGTAGTAGTATACATTCCCATATATGGGCAAGTTTTACCATAGCCCGTCGAAGAGTGGTGGGCATGAGCGCCACCACGGACCGCACACAGCCCGACGACCCGTTGACCGAGACCGAGTTCCGCGATCGCCTGCGCGAGCTCCCCCCGAGCGCGAAGCTCGTCGCCAAAGTGCTCGAATCGGAGACGCCGCTCTCGCAGGGCCAGCTCGCCGACGAATCGCTGCTGCCCGATCGTACCGTCCGCTACGCGCTGAACCGCCTCGAAGACGACGATCTCGTCGGCTCGCGCTACAGCTTTCGCGACGCCAGAAAGCAGGTCTACTTCCTGAACCAATAACTGGCCTTTTGGGCCGCGAGCGTCACCACTCGTCGTGAGTCCGACCCGTGTTCCGATTCCTGTCGAGACGGCCGCACCCGGCGGCAAGACGAACGCCTATCTCGTCGGGAGCGAGCGGGCGTTGCTCGTCGATCCGGCAGCCGCGACGCCCCGCCTCGACGACGTGATCGACGGCGTCGCAAACCTGCTCGTGACCCACACCCACCCCGATCACGTGGGCGGCGTCGAAGCGTATGCCGATCGGACGACCGTCTGGGCGCGCGCCGGCTACGCGGACCGATTCGAGCGCGCGACCGGCATCACGCCCGATCGCGTGTTCGGCCCGGGAACGCGCATCGACACCGACGCGGGGACCGTCGAGCTGCTCGCGACGCCGGGACACGCCCCCGACCACGTCGCGCTCGCCATCGACGACGAGCTGCTGGTCGGCGATCTCGCCGTCGCGAGCGGCAGCGTCGTCGTGGGCAACGAAGACGGCGACATGCGTGGCTATCTCACCGCGCTTCGGCGGCTCCACGCTCGGAACCCGGCACGGCTGTATCCGGGTCACGGACCGGTCGTCGAGGAGCCACGGGCGGTGATCGAACGACTCATTTCCCATCGACTGCGCCGCGAGCGAGCGGTTCTGCGGGCGGTGCGCGATGGCGCGCGGACGGTCGCCGCGGTGACCGACGCGGCCTACGAGAAGGAGCTTGCGGGAGTGCGAGGGCTGGCCGAGCGCACGGTGGCGGCCCATCTCGACAAACTCGCCGTCGAGGGACACGTCGAGTGGGACGGCGAACGGGTCCGTTCCTGACGACGGTCTTTTTGCGCGGCGGCGGGAAGGGGGCGTGTGAGTTTCGAGGACGAACTCGTCCGTGCGCGCGATCTCGATGTCGAGGTGCTGGCCGACGCCATCGAGGAAATCGGCTTCGAGTGTACGCGCTGTGGGGCCTGCTGCAAGGCGGCGACGGGTCCGGACGGGCGCGAGGAGCACACCGCGACGATATTCCCCGACGAGATACGCGAGCTGCAGGACTCCACCGAGTACGATCACCGGGACGTCGCCCGGCCGATGCCCTACGGACTCAGCGAGGGAGAGGACGGATTGGAGGGCGAGACCTTCGAGTGGGCGCTCGAAACGACCGACTGTGGCGACTGTACTTTCTACGCTGAGGAGGACGGTGTCGGGGCGTGTACCGTCCACGAGGATCGGCCACTCATCTGTCGCACCTATCCGTTCAGTGTCGCTCTCGACGGGTCGAGCCAGCCGATGGGCGCGGCCGTCGACCAGGTCGGCGACGTGCGCGCCCACGAGTGCGAGGGGCTCGGGCGCGACATCGACCGCGAGCACGCCGAAGAACTGGCCGGTGCGCTCAAAGAACGCGCGATCCGCGAACTCGAAGAGGCCATCGCCGTCAGCGAACGCTACGAATCGGCAAATCCCGATTCCGGCGAAGTCGTCGTTCACGACTCCGAGGGTGCGAAACGGCCGGACGGAACCCCGATAGACGGGTAGTCGCCGGCCCTGCCGGCGGTGCGGTTGCGGTGCGGCGACGGTTTGCGGTCCTGGTGTCTCGGCGAGTCAAGCGAGCCGAGGCTCAGGAGAGTGGTTCGAAAGACGCGAAGCGTCTTTCGTCATTGTCGAGCAAAGCTCGACTTGCAGTCAGAACGTATCACGTTCTGACGACATCACGAGAGAGCTTCGCTCTCTTGAACGACTATGCTCTCCTGGTGGATGAAGGGCGAGTAGCGAGGGACCGGAGGTCCCTCGTACCGTGCGAGCGGGCCTCCGGCCCGCGAGCAGACGACCGGAGGGAGCGAGGGCTTCTGCCGTGCTGTGCAGTTGGAGGGTGGTGTAGAGAGTCCGCGCGAGTGAAACGAGCGCGGTTCACGAGAGACGCGAAGCGTCTCTCTGGCTCTCGTTCACTCCCTGCGGTCGTTCACGAGAACACCGCTCGCGCGGTTTGCGAGCGGGAGTTTTTAGCGTAGCTTTTTGCGAGCCGAGCGGGACCGAAGGTCCCGCTGGCCGTGCGAACGGGCGGCTTCGCCGCCCGTGAGCAGAGAGAGGTGGCCGACCGCAGGGAGGCCACCCGACGAAGTAAAAAGGTACTAATCGATGATTTCGCCGACGGCGAAGTTCGATTTCACCTCGGTGATCTCGACTTTGACGCGTTCGCCGATCTCGGCACCGGGGACGATGATAACGTAGCCACGTTCGACGCGGGCGATGCCGTCGCCCTGCTTGCCGATGTCCTCGACCTCGACGTAGCGCATCTCGCCGACGTCGACGGGCGGCTGTGGTTCCGAGGAGGGTGTGCTCGACCGCGAGCGCGAACTGCTCGATGATTCCTCGGTCGGTTCGCGCGAGACGAGTGCCACACGATAGGTATCGCCGGGCTCGATCGACCCGTTCTCGACCTCGCGGCGCGGTATCTCGACGGTGTAGCTGTCTTCGGATTCGGTGACGTCGGCGTTGAACAGACACAGGAGTTTATCAGATATTTCCATCGCGTAGTCCTCCATCCGCCGCTACCGTGGCCGAGAAATAAAGAACTACCGCCCGCTCGCGCCGTACCCGTCCGTACCACCCCCGACTCGAACGGGCGTCGACGAGCCACGATGGGCCCGATCGACATGGTGAATACGACCGAAATCGCCCGATAGCGCCCGGATTAGCCCATCGCACCAAACCCGCTATGTGTGACGCGCCGTTCGGATCGTGTATGGCCGCACGCAGCGCACCGATGCAGACACTCAGTGAGAAACAGCGCCGCATCCTCTCGTATCTCCGCGAGCACGCCGACAGCAAGACCTACTTCAAATCCCGCCTCATCGGCGACGCACTCGGACTGTCGCCGAAGGAGGTCGGCACGAACATGAACGCCATCCGCAAGACCGATGGCGTGCTCTCGGTCGAGAAGTGGGGCTACTCTTCGAGCACGACCTGGAAAGTCACTCAGTAATCAGGCGTCGACGCTGATGAACTGGTCGGCCTCGCGGGCGAACCGGACCGTCGCGGCGTCGAAGGAGTCGGCGTAGCTCACCAGCAGCGTCAGCAGTCGTTCCGGGCGGACGAGCGAGTAGCCGTCCTCACGCGAGAGCAGGCCCGCCGCGTCGAGATCGGCGGCGTGATTGCTTATCGTCGGCCGTGACACGCCCACGTCCGCTGCGAGATCGCTCGCGGTCGCGTCGCCGTCGCGCAACAGCGCGATAACCATCCCGCGCGGTGTCTCGCGGCGAAGGAAGCCGAGCGCCGTGCGCTCGAACGCGTCGAACTCGCGGGCGGGGAAGTAGCGTCGGTAGTCGCCGTCGCGGTGGCTCTCGACCGTGCCGTCCCGTTCGAGTCGTTTGAGGTGATGCTGTGTCTCGCCGGTGGCCAGATCGAGATCGTCACGGATCTTCGAGAAGTGTGCGCCCGGCGTCGTCGCGAGATAGCCAGCGATCGTCTCGCGGATCCCGCTATCGTCCTCTGCGAGGCCGGCGAACGGTCCGACGGCACCCAGCGCGGCGACTCGCCGGAGCGTCGCCCGTCGTCCCTCGTCGACCCCGTCGCCCATTGCTCCCTCTGGGGCAAACGCAGGTAAAACCCCTTCGGCCCGGTCAGCTCGTCGCTCGTTCGGGCCGTCGCTCGTTCAGTTCGTCTCCGGTTCGAGTTCGTCCTCTCCGTCGGTGGCCGACGTTTCCGTCGTCGACGTGCTTCCGTCGATGGTTTCGTCGGCATCCATCTCGGTGATGACCTCGTCGGGATCCTGAATGTCGGTCGTCGCCTCGCCGGTCTTGATGGCTTCGGCCTCCTGTTCCATCTCCTCGACGTCGATCTCGGCCTCCTCGTCGATGTTGCCGAGGATCTCGTCGATGTTGTCGAGCCCGATGAGCTCGCGCGTCTCCTCGTCGAAATCGAGACTCTCCAGGTCGTGGCCGTCCTCCTTGATGTCGCTGCCCGTGAGGTGCTTGCCGTACCGGCCGAGCATCGACGACAGCTCCTGGGGGAGGACGAACGTCGTCGACTCGCCCTGACCGATGGATTCGAGCGTGTCCATCCCGCGCTCGATGACCGCGCGCTCGCCCATCGATTCGGCGGATTTCGCTCGCAGCACCGTCGAAACGGCGTCACCCTGCGATTCGAGGATCTGACTCTGCTTTTCACCCTGTGCGCGGATGATGTTCGACCGTTTCTCACCCTCCGCTGCCTCGACCGCGCTCCGCCGTTCACCCTGCGCTTCGAGGATCATCGCGCGGCGTTTGCGCTCGGCGGAGGTCTGCTGCTCCATCGCCTGCTGGACGTCGGGCGAGGGGTTGACCTCGCGGACCTCAACGGACTCGACGCGGATCCCCCACTCGTCGGTCGGCTCGTCGAGCTCCTTGCGGATGCGCTCGTTTATCTCCTGGCGTTTGCTCAGCGTGTCGTCGAGATCCATGTCGCCGAGCACGGCACGGAGCGTGGTCTGTGCGAGGTTCGAGACCGCGCGCTTGTAGTCGTCGACCTCCAGAAATGCCTTTTTGGCGTCCATCACTTTGATGTAGACCACCGCATCCGCCGTCACGGGCGAGTTGTCCCGCGTGATGGCTTCCTGGCGCGCGACATCGAGCGTCTGGGTCCGCATGTCGAACGGATAGGTCTTGTTGACGAACGGCGGGACGAAGTTGATGCCCGGTTCGAGCAGTTTGCGGTAGTCGCCGAAGACGGTGAGCGCACGCTTCTCGTACGCGTTGACGATTTCGATGGCGCTATAGACGGTGATGATCGCGACGGCCAGCACCAACAGCACGACGATGGCCGGCGCGAGCGTGAGCGCCTGGAGCGGAACGAGTGTCATCTATCGAGAGTTCGGATGTTGGGAACATAAGGCTTCGGTCGAGTGGGTTCCGTCACGCGGTTTCGCGCTCGCGATCGTCGGTGTCGCGCCCGCGGGCGAGCGCGCGGTCGATGTCGTCCTCCACGGCCGAGAGCGCCTCGACGGTGAGGACGTTGCCGCCGCCGGGGTCGGTCACCACTATCGGCTCCTCTTCGGGGATCTCGCCGTCGAGCGTGCGGGCGCTGTAGTTGGGGTTGAAGCCGCCACCGTCGAGTTTCACCTTCCCGTTCGTCGGCGTCACGCGCTCGGTGACGCGTCCAGTCGTCCCCTTGAGCGAGGCCGAGTCGCTCGTCCTGCCGGCTCCCTTCCCGCCGTAGAAATCGAACTGTCGGTAGGCGTAGAGCGTTCCCGCACCGCTGGCGAGCACGAGCACCGAGAGAACGACGGCGAGCACGATCGGGCCGAGAAAACTCCCGATCAACAAACCGACCAGCCCGGCGAACAGCAGCGCGACCCCCAGAACGATGAAGTGCGCGCCGGGCGCGAGCGCCTCGGCACCCATCAGTCCGAGCCCGGCGACCACGAGCACCAGCGGGAGCTGCTCCAGCAGGAGATCGCTCATCTGGAGGGCCGGGAGCGCGGCCGCAATCGGCGCGCCACCGAGTGCCAGCGTCATGGTCGTATGTTAGCCCGCAGCGGGATTAACTGTTGGGTCTGCTAGATCCCGAGGACGACCACCAGCGCGATGGCGACGCCGAGCAGAACGAAGACGACGTTCTCGAACGACGGCGATCCCGGTTCGAGGTCTCCCGGCTCGTCCTCCCCGAAGACGTCGGTCGCGCGTGCGCCGTCCGCACTCTCGTCGCCGTCGTCTTCGAGATCCTCGACGGCGTATTTCCAGTCGTCCGCCATACCCCATCGTGGGCGTCCAGCCAGAAATGGCTGCCGCTCGGTCAGCGCACCCTCGTTCCCGGCGGGCTGTCGCCGTGGGTGGTCAGCAGATCGGCCTCCTCGCCGGCCGCGAGCACCATCCCGTTGCTCTCGACGCCGAACAGCTCCGTCTTCTCGATGTTCGCCAACACGACCACCCGCTCGCCCGGGAGCTCGTCGAGATCGTGGAGCTGTTTGATCCCGGCGACGATCTGGCGCGTCTCGACGCCGAGATCGACCTCCAGACGAGCCAGATCGTCGGCCCCGTCGATCCCCTCGGCGGCGAGTACCTCGCCAACTCGTACGTCGAGCTCCTGGAACCCCTCGAAGCCGATACGGTCGTCGGCGAGCGCTTCGAGGTCGGCCTCCACGGCCTCGGCAGCGTCATCCTCCGTGGCCGCGCTGCTCTCACCGCCCTCGCTCGCGGCGGCGATCTGCGCCTCCAGTTTCTCGTTCAGCTCGGCGACGCGCTCGTCCTCGATGCCCTCGAACGGTTCGTCGGGCGCGTCGAACTCGGCGGACGGTGCGTCGAGTGCCGCGTTCAGGAGAACCTCGTGGACCGAACCCGTTTCGTCGAGCTGGCTCCAGAGCCGTTCGGCCATGCCGGGCATGATGGGCTCGGCGAGCACCGTGACCGCCTTCGAGAGCTGCACGCAGTCGCGGATGACCGCTGCCCGCTTGGGGTCCTCGGCGTTCCACGGCTCGTGGCGCTGGATGTACTCGTTGCCGAACTGGGCGAGTTCGACGGCCGACTCCCCGACCGCCCGCACGGAGTAGTCGTTGACGCCGTCCTGGAACTCGTCGATCGCTTGCTCGATGCGCTCGCGGACCTCCTGAGAGACCTCGCCGTCGGGCGTTCCCCCGTAGTTGCGGTGGGCGAACAGCAGCGATCGGTAGAGGAAGTTCCCTACCGTGCCGACGAGTTCGCCGTTGACGCGCTTGGCGAACCGTTCCCATGAGAAGTCGATGTCCTGCTGGAAACCGGTACCCGTCGTGATGTAGTAGCGATAGAGATCCGGATCGAACCCCTCGTCGAGATAGTCGTCGACCCACACCGCGCGATCGCGGCTGGTCGAAAAGCCCTTGCCGTCGAGGTTGACGAACCCGCTCGCGAGCACCGCCCGCGGCTCCTGATAGTCCACCCCGTGGAGCATCGCGGGCCAGAACACGGTGTGATGCTGGATGATGTCCCGCCCGATGACGTGGACGAGCTCGCCCGACTCCTGCCACGCCTGCTCCCAGTCGAATCCGTCCTGTCCGACGCGCTCGCTGTACTGCTTCGTGCTCGAAACGTACTCGATCGGCGCGTCGACCCAGACGTAGAGCACGAGCTCCTCGTCGCCGGGATACTCGATCCCCCAGTCCAAATCTCGCGTAATGCACCAGTCCTGAAGCTCGCCTTCGATCCATTCACGGGGCTGGTTGCGCGCGTTCGCCGTCCCATCCATCCGATCGATGAACTCACCGAGGTAGTCCTGGAACTCCGAGAGATGCAGGAACTCGTGCTCCCGGGTGCGGTACTCGGCGGGGTTGCCCGTGATCACGCTCGTGGGTTCCTCGATCTCGCCCGGTTCGAGGTGGCGGCCACAGCCCTCGTCGCACTCGTCGCCGCGGGCGTGCTCGCCGCAGTACGGACAGGTCCCCTCGACGTATCTGTCGGGCAGGGCCTGTCCCTCCTCGGGGTCCCATGCGACCTCGATCTCCTGCTCGTAGACGTACCCCTTCTCGTCGAGTTCGCGGACGAACTGCTGGGTGAGTTCGACGTTCTGCTCTTCGGCCGTGTGGCCGTAGTTGTCGAACTCGATATCGAACGTCGGGAACGTTTCTTCATACTTCTCGTGGTGGCGCAGCGCGAACTCCTCGGGTGTGACGCCCTCTTCCCAGGCGTTGACCGCGACGGGCGTGCCGTGCATGTCCGACCCCGAGACGAACGCCGTCTCCTGGCCGAGCTTGCGGAGCGCACGCGTGAACGCGTCGCCGCCGACGTAGGTCCGGAGATGGCCCACGTGCAGGTCGCCGTTGGCGTACGGCAGCCCGCAGGTGACGACCGCCGGGTTCTCCGTGGGGAACTCCTCGTGGCTCATGGCCATCGCTACCGGGATGGGAGCCTAAAGCCCGCCGCTTTCCGCTCGCGGGTAGCCGTCCCGTCAGAGCCCGAACAGCGAGGTGACCGGCGCGAAGACGCCAGCGACGACCAGCAGCCGCCCGGCGCTGCCGACGAACGTCGCCGCGGCGAACTTCAGGTAGTCCTCCTCCAGAATGGTGAAGGCGTAGATCGACAGCGTGTCCGGGAAGAACGGCACCGAGAGTGCGATCGCCAGCCCGATGTAGCCGTATCGGCGCGCGAGCTGTATCGTCCGCCGTTCGGACCATTCGACGATGTCGAACTGCGAGTCGCGCAGCCATTCGACGAGTCGCCCGGACCGGTGTCTGGCCTCGTGACCGAGGCGGAAGGCGACGACGCTACCGGCGGCCTTTCCGATGCCGCTGACGAGCGTGATCAGGACGAAATCACCCGTCTCGGAGATTCCGAGATCCAGCGGCGCGACGAGGACGATCTCGCTCGGCAGCGGCAGCGCGATCGCGATGAGAAACGAGTAGCCCGCGATGATGAGCAGCCCGAGCGGCCCGGTCGCCGTCTCGACGAGACTTTCGAGCGTGTCGAGCTGCAGCGGCGCAGACACGGTTCCGACCGTCCCCGCGACGAGGGCCGACAGAAGCGGCGTCACTGCCGGAAATCGCTGCGTCGCACGCCTAAGTGTTGTCTATTCCAGTCGGTCGAGATCGTCGACGAACGCCTGAAGCGTCTCGCGGGTGACGTGTGGCATACAGACGACGCGGAGCGCACCGTTTCCCGTTCGAGAGATCCGCCAGTCCATCCCCCTCAGTGCCTCGAACGTCTTCTCGGGGACCTCGGCGGCGACGAGCGGGAGTTCGGGTTCGACGACCGAATAGCCCCGGTCTTCGAGCGCGGCGGCGAGCCAGTCGGCGTTCGCCTGGCCGCGCTCGGCCTGGTCGCGATAGCCGTCGGGCCACAGCGCATCGAGCGCGGCGCGGGCGCTCGCCACGCCCGCCCCGCTTCGCGTGCCCGTCAGCGTCGCCTGCGAGCGTGATTCGAGATACGGCGTCTCGACCGCGAGCGCGTCGAGCAGTTCGTCCGAACGGGCGAGCAGCCCGCCGGCGGGCACGACTGCCCGCCCGAGCTTGTGCGGGTCGATCGTCATCGTGTCGATCGGCGCGTCGGCGAAATCCCACTCGTGATCGGTGAACGGCAGATGGAAGCCGCCCCACGCGGCGTCGACGTGGCAGAGTGCGCTCACCTCGTCGGCGATGGCGGCGATCTCGGGGATCGGATCGACGCGCCCGTGTTCGGTGGTGCCGGCGACGCCGACGACCGCGACGGTGTCCTCGTCGGCCAGTTCGACCATCGCCGTCGTGTTCGCCTGATATTCGTCGTCGAGCGGTGCGGTACGGAGTTCGAGCCCGAGCATGCCGGCGGCCTTGTGGAAACTGAAGTGGGCGCTCGCGGGCGCGACCACGTTCGGCTCGTCCGTGTCGGCGCGGTTGCGCGCGATGCGCAGCGCCTGGATGTTCGCCTCGCTGCCGCCGCTGGTGACGTAGCCCGCCGGTTCCGGCAGCGAGACCATCTCTCCCAGTTGTGCGACGACCTCGTGCTCGATGTCGGCGATCGTCTCGTACGTCCCTGGATCGCCGGGGTTGGTCGCGAGAAAGCGCTCGGCGGCCGCACGTGCGTCGGGATGTGGCTCCGTACACATCGAGGAGAGAACGCGGGAGAACTCCTGTGGCGTGGCCCGCTGCATGATCAGAACTGAGCACTCACGCTGTTAGCCGTTGTGCATCTCCCCGCAGATCGCGTGCGATCGTGATTGAGCATCGGAGCCCTACCTGACAGTATCGAGGACGAGTTTCTGTTCGACGCGCTTGACCTCGTGCTGGACGTCGCGCACGGCGTCGATGTTCGCCGAGATCGAGGAGATGCCCTCGTTGACGAGGAACTGCACCATCTGTGGTTTCGAGCCGGCCTGCCCGCAGATGCTGGTCGCGACGTCGTTCTCGCGGCAGGTCTCGATCGTCTGCCCGATGAGTTCGAGGACGGCGGGATGGAGTTCGTCGAAGCGATCGGCGACCTGGCCGTTGTTTCGGTCGACGGCGAGGGTGTACTGGGTGAGATCGTTCGTCCCGAAGGAGGCGAAGTCGATGCCCGCGTCGGCCATCTCCTCGATGCGCAGCGCCGAGGCGGGCGTCTCGACCATCACGCCCCAGGAGCGCTTGTCGGGATCGATGCCGGCGTCCTGCATGAGATTCTTGGCCTGGAGGACGTCCTCGACGTCGTTGACGAGCGGCAGCATGATCTCGACGTTGTCGTAACCCATCCCGTAGAGCTGGCGGAAGGCTTCGAGCTCGTGGACGAACACGTCGGGACGGTCGAGGCTGCGCCGGATGCCACGGTAGCCGAGCATCGGGTTGTGTTCGTCGGGTTCGCTCTCGCCGCCCTCCAGCTGGCGGAACTCGTCGGTGGGGGCGTCGAGCGTGCGCACGCGCACCGGTCGTGGGTAGAACTCCTCGGCGACGTTTCTGACTCCCTCGACGATCTCCTCGATGTAGGCGTCCTCGCCGTGGTCGTCGATGTACTTCTCGGGGGTCTTGTTCGTCGAGAGGATCATGTGCTCCATCCGGAGCAGTCCCACGCCATCCGCGCCGGTCGCGGCGGCGCGTTCGGCGGCCTCGGGGATCGAGACGTTGACCTTCACCTCGGTGGCGGTCATCGGCTTGACGGGCGACTGCGGGCGGACTTCCTCGACGGCGTCGCGCTCGCCGTCGTCGGCCTCGCCCTCGCGGATCGTCCCCTTGTCGCCGTCGATGGTGATGTGCCGCCCGTCGGCGAGCGTGCTGGTCGCACTCTGCGAGCCGACCACGGCCGGGACACCCAGTTCCCTGGAGACGATCGCCGCGTGGGAGGTCATCCCGCCCTCGTCGGTGACGATGCCGCTCGCGCGCTTCATCGCCGGCACCATGTCCGGCGTCGTCATCTCGGTGACGATGACGTCACCCTCCTCCACTTTGTCGAGCTGGTCGAGCTTGCCGACGATCGCCACCGCGCCGCTGGCGATGCCCGGGCTCGCGCCGAGCCCCGTGAGCAGCACGTCGTCGCTCGCTCCGGACTCGTCGCCGCCGTTGGCGACGCTTGCCTGCTCGCCCCCGTCGTCGGCGATCGTCGTGATGGGGCGCGATTGGAGCATGTAGACGTCGCCCTCGAAGATCGCCCACTCGACGTCTTGGGGCTCGCCGTAGTGCTCCTCGACCTGCTCGCCGATCTCGACTAAACTGTCGAGTTCGTCCTCGTCGAGCACCTGTGCCTCGCGTTTCTCGCCCGGGACGTCGACCATCGTCGTCTCGCCCGTCTCGGGCTCCTTGACGCACATCGTCTTCTTGTCGGCCACGGTGACGGAGTCGAGTTCGTGGCTGTCGCGGTCGACGACGTAGTTGTCGGGCGAGACTTCGCCGGCGACGACCGCCTCGCCGAGCCCCCACGCGGCCTCGACGATGAGCTCCGGCGCGCCCGTCGAGGGATGGGAGGTGAACATCACGCCCGATTTCTCGGCGTCGACCATCCGCTGGACGACGACCGCGATGTCGACGCTCCGGTGGTCGAACCCCTGCTGTTCGCGGTAGTAGATCGCTCGCTGGGTGAAGAGCGAGGCCCAACACTCCTTGACGCGCTGGACGAGGTTTTCTCCTGTGACGTTGAGGAACGTCTCCTGCTGGCCGGCAAACGAGGCGTCTGGCAGGTCCTCGGCGGTCGCCGACGAGCGTACCGCGACGAACGCTTCGCCGTCGTCGAGGTTCCCGTAGGTTTCGAGGATCTCCTCACGCAGCTCGTCGGGCATCTCCGTCCCCAGAATGAGGTCCTCGGCTTCGGCCGTGGCGGCGGCGAGCGCGCTCGAATCGTCGGGATCGACATCGACGGCGTCGAACAGCGCTTCGTCGATGCCGGTTTCCTCGATGAACGAGCGGTACGTTCCGGCCGTGACGACGAACGCCGGCGGGACGGGCAGGCCGGCACCAGCGAGTTCGCCCAACGACGCGCCCTTGCCGCCGACGGCGTCGATGTCGTCCTTGCCTACATCGTCCAGCCAGAGTACAGCCATCGTGGACGTATAATCACGAACGTCAATAAAGAAGGTTCCGAACCGACCGGCTTCGTGCGGTAGCGTCACAGTCAGCCACGCCAAACCGACCGCTGTCACGCGGTTTCGCTTGCCGAAGCACCGTCCGAAACGAAACGGTTATGCGTCGGGCTGAACAAATATTCAGTGTTCGCACGAGGCGGGACGACGCTCGCCCCGCGACGGACGGAAAACCACTATGAACGGACTCAACGACAAAACGGTAGCCGTTACGGGTGCCGGCGCGGGCATCGGTCGTGCGTCGGCGCTGCGTTTCGCCGAGGAAGGGGCCAACGTCATCGTCACGGACATCGCCGAGGATGCCGGCCGGGAGACCGTCGAACTGATCGAGGACGACGGCGGCGAGGCGCTGTTCCTCACCGTCGACATCACCAGCCAGTCGGACATCACCGCGATGATCGAGGAAGCGGTCGACAGCTACGGCGGCCTCGACATCGCTCACAACAACGCCGCCGGTGCCGCGGGCGAGATGGTGCCGACGGCGGAGGTCTCCGAGGACGACTGGGACAAGGAACTCGACATCACGCTCAAATCCACGTGGCGGTGCATGCGCCACGAGATCGACGCGATGCTCGAACAGGGCGGCGGTGCGATCGTCAACACCTCCTCCGGCGCGGGCCTGAAGGGCCAGCGCAACGTCGCGCCCTATTCGGCGGGCAAACACGGCGTCGTCGGCCTCACACGGACCGCCGCGCTCGAATACGCCGAGGACGGCATCCGCATCAACGCCGTCTGCCCCGGGCCGGTCGACACGCCCGGCTACAGCCAGATGCCCGACGAGATGCGCGAGAAACTCAAATCGAGCGTTCCGATGCGGCGGCTCGGGGACCCCGAGGAGATGGCCAACGCGGCCGTCTGGCTCTGTTCGGACGACGCCTCGTACGTCACCGGCATGCCGCTCTCGGTCGACGGCGGCATCATGGCCGGTCGCTGATCGGAAACTGACCCTTCGTTCTCACTGATCACTGCTCCGCCGACCGGAGAGACACAACGACTTAACGCATGCCGCCATCCCACACAACTGAGCCATGACCGAGCGCGACGATTTCACCTGCACCGTCACCAACTGGGAGTACATCTACGGCCGCTGTCGGTCGGTCGCCGATCAGGTCAGACGCACCGAGTTCGAGCCGGAGGTCGTCGTCGCGCTCGCGCGCGGCGGCTGGTTCGCCGGGCGCTGTCTCTGTGACTTCCTGGGGCTCGACGATCTCACGAGCCTGAAGATGGAACATTACGTGGGAACCGCGGCGAAGACTGGCGAGCCGGAGATCCGCTATCCGATGCCCGAGGGGAGCGTCGAGGGCAAGGACGTCCTCATCATCGACGACATCGCCGACACCGGGGGGAGCATCGAGCGTGCCCACGAATACGTCACCGACCGCGATCCGAACGACGTCCGCACCGCGACCGTCCAACTGCTCGGGACGAGCGAGTTCGAACCCGACTACCTCGGCGAGCATCTCGACAGCTGGACGTGGGTGATCTACCCCTGGAACTTCATCGAGGACATGACCGATCTCGTGAGCGGCGTCCTGGAGCCCGACACGACGATGACGATGGAGGAGATCCGCCATCTGCTCGCCGAGCATCACGGCATCGACCGCATCGAGATGGAGATCGCCCAACCCGATCGGATGGACGAAGTGCTCGCTGAGATGGAACGGCGAGGGATCGTCGCACGCGAGGGCGAGGGCTGGATGCTGCTGGAGGAACCATGATCGGTCTCATCGGCGGCAGCGGCATCTACGAGGCGCTCGATCTCGACGCGGGCCACGAGGAGACCGTCGAGACGCCGTTCGGCGCGCCGAGCGGTTCCGTCACGGTCGGCGAACTCGATGGCCGGGAGATCGCCTTCCTCCCGCGACACGGGCCGGACCACGAGCTCTCGCCGACGGAGGTGCCCTACCGGGCGAACATCTACGCGCTGAAGCAGCTCGGTGTCGATCGCGTTCTCGCGACCAACGCGGTCGGGAGCCTGCGTGAGGAGCTCCCGCCGCAGACGCTCGTCGTCCCCGACCAGCTGTTCGATCGGACGCGCCACCGGACGACCTCGTTCTTCGGCGACGGGATGGTCGTCCACATGGGCTTCGCCGAGCCGTACTGCCCCCATATGACCAGCCATCTCGCCGCTGCGGCCGAGACGGTCGACGATGGGGCGGGTGCGGGTAGCGGGGCAGAAGCGGGCGTCGAGGAGGGCGGCACCTACGTCTGCATCGAGGGACCACAGTATTCCACCCGAGCGGAAAGCGAGTTCTACCGCGCACAGGGCTGGGATATCGTCGGGATGACCGCCGTGCCGGAGGCGAAACTCGCCCGCGAAGCCGAACTCTGCTACGCGACCGTCGCCGGCGTCACCGACTACGACGTCTGGAAGGAAGACAGCGAGGTGAGCCTCCAGGAGGTGCTCGACAACGCCGCCGCGAACGAGGAGCGCATCAACGCGACGATCCGGCGTGCCATCGAGACGATGCCCGACGAGCGCGACTGTGACTGCGCGCACGCGCTCGACGGGACGATCAACACCGCGGCCGAGGCGATCCCCGACGAGACCCGCGAGCGCCTCACATTGCTGGCTGGCGACTATCTCGACTGAATCGTTGCGAGAACACGCCGACGATTTATCAAAACAGCGACGACTTCCGAGCGACGCTCACGAACCGGTTTTCACGTGCGACTCTCCGACCCCGCCGAACCGATACTGACCCGCGTACTTCTCGCGCGTGGACGCCGCGGGCTATCGTCTCACCGTCGCCCGTCGTCGCGGACGTATTCGAGCGCGCTGACGAACGCCTCGACATCGACTCGTCCTTCGGTCTCCTCCAGCCGCTCCCTGATGCGTTCCGGTGTCATGGTACGAGATACCATACATCACGACATGGTATCAACCTTTCGGCGAGCGGAAACACTTGCCGGCGGACGATCGCGCGGTGACGATCCGCAGCAGGCTACGCCTTCGTCAGCGCTGCCTGGTAGTGAGCCGACTCCGCGGCATCGTAGCTGTGGGCAGCGACTTCCCAGTCGGTCTCGGCTGCGGCCTCGCGCAGTCGATCGGGGCCGAACAGTCGGAACAGGAGCGTCTCGCCGACATCACCCTCGTATTCGAACTGCATCACGCGGTGGGCGAGTCCGGGTGTCGGGTCGGCCCGATAGCCGAGCATCTCGTCCGCCACGATCCGCTCCGGATCGTGACAGTCGAGCGTCGCCGCTCCGTCGGGCGCGGTGACGAACGCGAGGTCGTCGAGGAACTCCCGGAGTCCCCGCATCGAGGCCGCGAGCTCGACCTGTGTCCCCCACGCGAACGCCGACTGGAACCGATCGCGCTCGAACGACTCCCGAAGTGCGAACATGTCTGCACGACGCGCGTCCTGGACACCGCGCTCGCGCATCGTCTCGATGAGATGGTCGCTCACTTCGATGGCGACCGTCTCGAACTGATCCTGGAAGTAGAGCGTGTCGCGACCCGCGCCCGCACCCATATCGAGCAGCGGGCCATCGACCCAGGACGTGAGGAACTCGCCACGATCACTGTCAGGGTCGAAATCGCCGAAATAGAACGCCTCGATCGGGTGTTCGCGCGCCCATTCACCGTCACGCTGGATGAGGGGTGCGTCCTGTTCGCCCTGATGGAAGTCGCGGACCGCGCGGCCGAACGGATCGGTCATGGACTATCGTTCGTTCCGAGCGCAATAATGTTGGTCCGAACCACGATAGCACGTCCCGGCCTCAGTCAGCGATCGCTTCGGTCGAGGCCGACTCCGTGTTCGGGTTCTGCACCCAGAGATCGCCGAACAGCTCGTCCTGCTGGAGGCGGATGTGGCCGCGGTGTGAGAGAAAGAGAACTGCGAGGAATGTCTCGACGCGCGAGCCGCCCGCCGTGTCGATCTCGGCGTAGAGCACCTCCTCGCGCCCGGCGTCGTACTGCTTGCGGAGTACCCGTTGAACGTCCGCGATGATGGCCTCGATGTCCTCGCCGTGGGCCGTGCCCGTCACGTCGGCCTCGGTCGGCTCGTCGTCGACGCGCAGATCGTCGCCCGAGCGGTAATCCAGGGTTTGCGTTCCCCGCTGGAACCCCTTCGGCGAGCCGCTCGTGTCGTAGGTCCTGGACTCCTTCCACCACGAATCGCGCTCTGCCTCGCGGAGTTCGCGCACGAGTTCGTCGAGCGTCTCCGGCGTGCCGCGCGCGCCCTTCCGGTCGAGCCGGCGATCCATCTCGTCTTCGAGCGCCGCCACCGGATCCGGCCCGAACTCATCGGGCGGTTGCTCGTAGCCTTCCTCCCAGGGTTCGGGGTCGGGTTCCGGTTCTTCCTCGGGTTCGAGCAGCGCCTCGCTCTTCATTCGGAGGAGTACGCTCGCGTAGAAGAGCGCCCGACCCGAAGTGCGCAGATCCGCCGCGTCGAGCCGTTCGAGGAAGGCGTCGGTCACGTCGACGACGTCAATATCCCAGGGCTCGATCTCGCCCTCTTCGGCGAGCCTCACGAGTAGTTCGACCGGCTCGACCTCATCGTCCTCCCCGTTTGCCGTTGCACCATCTGCCTCAGTCATCGGCGGGCACCTCCTGTGCTCCGAGATCGATCCCCGTGACCGCCGAGACGTTGTCGCCCTGCATCGTGACGCCGATCGCGCGCTCGGAGCGTTCGAGCATCGCCGAGCGATGACTGACGACGATGAACTGCGCGTCGGCGGCGAGTTCGTCGACCAGCTCGCCCACCCGCTCGGCGTTGGCCGCATCGAGGAAGGCGTCCACCTCGTCGAGTGCGTAGAACGGCGCAGGGTTGTGGCGCTGGATGGCGAAAATAAAGGCGAGCGCCGTCAGTGACTTCTCGCCGCCGCTCATCGCGTCCAGCCGCTGGATCGGCTTGTCGCCCGGCTGGGCCTTCATCGTCAGCCCGCCCTCGAAGGGGTCCTCGGGGTCCTCCAGATGGAGCGTTCCCGACCCCGCGGAGAGGCGCTCGAAGATGGACTCGAACTGCTCGTTGATCGTCTCGTAGGAGTCCATGAACGTCTCCTTTTTCTGAGCCTCGTAGGAGTCGATGCGCTCCTCGATGCCGTCGCGCTCGTCGACGAGGGTCGCCCGCTTGTCGGTGAGATCGTCGAGATCCGCCTCGACCGTGTCGCACTCCTCGATGGCGAGCATGTTGACCGGCTCCAGCTCCTCCATCTCCCCCTCCAATCGCGCGATCTCGTCTTCGACCTCGTCGTGATCGGGAATCTCGTCGGGGTCGTACTCGCCGACGACCGATTCGAGCTCGTCGATCTCCCACTCCAGCCGTTCCCGGCGCTCGCGGCGGCTCTCCAGTTCGCTTTCGGTCTCGTTCACCCGCTCGCGCTGCTCGTCGCGTGACTCTTTCGCGGCGGCGAGTTCCTCCTTCAGATCCGTGCGTTCATCCTTGAGATCGGCGAGTTCGTCCTCGAGATCGGCGACGGCCGCCTCGCGCTCGTCGAGTTTTTCCTCCTGTTCGTCGATCTTCCCGTCGAACTCCTCGATGCGCTCCTCGCCCTCCGCCTTGCGATTTTGGGCGCTTTCGAGCGTCTCGTGGAGTTCGTCGATCGACTCCTCGGCGTACTGTTTTTCGAGCTGGAGCTCGTTCAGCTCGCCGTCGAGATCGTCCATCCGGTCGTCGAGTTCGTCGATATCGTCCTGAATCGCGTCGGCCTCGTTCGTGAGCTCCGGGATGGCCGAGTCCGCGAGTTCGTCCTCCAGCGCTTCGATATCGGCCTCGATGGCTGCGGTCTCGTCGTCGTGGTCGGAAATCTCGGTCTCCAGGCTCTGCATCTCCGCGTCGACCTCCTCGCGGGCCGCCTCGATCTCCGCGATATCCGCTTCGAGCTCGTCGATGCGCTCGTCGATCTCCTCGCGCTCGCGCTCTTTCTGCTCGATATCGTTCTCGATGTCGCGGACCTGCTCGGCGGCCGCCGACCGACGCTCGCGCGCGTCGTCGAGGCGCTCCTCGATCTCCCGAACGTCCTCCTGAACCTCGCGCCGGCGCTCTTCGAGCTCGGTGATGCGATCGGCGACGCGTTCTAGCTGGCCCGCGCTCGACTCGAAGGAGTAGCGCGACCCGCTGCGCGACCCACCTGTCATCGCGCCGCTTTTCTCGACGAGTTCGCCCTCCAGGGTGACGAGCCGGTAGTCACCCATCAGTTCGCGGGCAGTCTCCATTTCCTCGACGACGAGGGTGCTGCCGAGCACGTACGAGAAGACGCCCGCGTATTTCTCGGGGAAGTCCACGAGATTGTAGGCGAAATCCACGACGCCCGTCTCGTTGGGCCGGTTCGGCACCGACCGGCGCTGCATCTTCGTCATCGGCAGGAAGGTCGCCCGCCCCGCGTTCCTGGATTTCAGATACTCGATGGCCTGCTGGCCTACCCCGTCGTCGCCGACGACGACGTGGGCGAGCCGTCCGCCCGCCGCCGTCTCGCACGCCGTCGCGTACTCGCTCGCCACGCCTCCCAACTGCGCGATCGTGCCGTGCACCCCGTCGAGATCGGCGTTCAAAACTGTCGAAACCGCTCGCCCGTACGACGAGCCGCTGTCGTCGGTTTTGGCTTCGAGGCTCGCGTACTCGTCCTTCGCGGCGCGGAGCTCCTCCTCGATCTCGTCGAGCTCCTCGGTCCGTTCGCGCTTGTCGGCCTTGAGGTCCGAGACGACGTCCTCGATGTTCGCCTCGTTCTGCTCGGCCTTCGCCAACTCGTCCTCCAGATCCTCGATCGCGGCCTCGATCTCGGGGATCCGCTCGCGGGTCTCGTCGAGATCGCTCTCTTTCTCGCTCTGTTCGGTCGAGCGCCGCCGGGCCGCGTCCAGTAGCCTGTCCTGCTCGCGCTGTTTCTCGTTTTTCGCGCTCTTTTCGGCTTCGAGCGCCTCCCGCCGCTCTTCGAGGTCGGCTTTCACCTCGTCGTACTCCGTGTCGCTCGCCTCGATCTCCGCCTCGACCTCGGCCAGTTCGTCCTCCTGGTCCTCGATATCAGCAGTGATGGAGGACTTCTCGACTTTCACGCTCCGAATGTCGCCGTCGAGATCGTCGACGGTCTCCTGTTTCTTGTCGAGTTCGACGAACGCCTGCCGGCGCTCGTTTTCGGCTTCGTCGATGCGCTCCTCGGTGTTCTCGATCTTGTCTTCGAGCCGACTCTTCTCACCTTTGATCTCCTCGATCTCGCGCTTGATGGCGAGCTGTTCGTCCTCGCCCTTGCGCTCGATCTCGTCGTTGAGTTCGTCGAGATCGGTTTCGAGTCGCGAGACCTTGCCCTGGCGTTCGTCGAGTTCGCGCTGACGTTCGTCGAGTTCGTCGTCGAGCTCGTCGATCTTCTCGACTGCCGATGTGAGGCTCGCGCGCTTGTCCTCCAGCTCGGCGGCCTTGCGGTAGGTCTCGTACTCTTCCTTGTCCTCGCGCAGCGACTGATATTCGAGCGCCGTCTCGCGCTCGTCGTTCAACTGTTCGAGCCGCTCTTCTTTCTCCTCGATGCGGAGTTCGGCCTCGTCGATGCGCTCCTCGACGACTTCGAGCTCCTCGAAGGCGTCCTCCTTCTTCGCGTCGAAGGCGGCCACGCCGGCGATCTCGTCGATGATCTCGCGGCGCTCGCCCGCAGTCATGTTGATGATCCCCGTGACGTCGCCCTGCATCACGACGTTGTAGCCCTCGGGCGTGACGCCCGCCCCCGCGAGCAGATCCTGAATATCGGAGAGGTTGACCGAGCGCTCGTTGAGATAGTAGTAGGAGTAGTAGTTGTCCTCGGTCTGTTTGACCCGGCGTTTGATGACGATCTCGTCGACGTCGCCGACGTTCTCGGTGCCGGCGGCGCTCTCGATCTCGGCGCGCGGGAGCGTCCGTTCGGCGTTGTCGAGCACCACTTCGACGCTCGCCTCCCGGACACCGCCGCCGGCCGATTCGCCACCCTCCTCGTGACCGGGATTGTAGATAAGGTCGGTGAGCTTTCTGGCGCGGATCCCGCGCGTGCGGGCGAGCCCGAGACAGAACAGGATCGCGTCGATGATGTTCGACTTGCCGGAGCCGTTCGGCCCGCTCACGGTCGTGAAATCCTCGTAGAACGGGATCTCCGTTCGACGGCCGAAACTCTTGAAGTTCTCTAGGACGAGCGATTTGATATGCATGGGGTGCTCGTGGACGGCCTACGCGACGATGATGTCGTCGGCCGATGAATCGTCAGTAGAATCGTCCTCGTCCGGGTTAGCTTCTTCGTTTGCGCTCGATTCCTCGGTCCCGTCGTCGGTGACGGCCCCGACGCCGGCCTCGATATACTCGTCCGAGGATTCGTCTTCGAGTTCGGCGAGTCGAGCTTTCGTCTCCATCAGTTCGTCGGTCAGGCCGGAGAGGGAGGCTTCGAGTTCTTCGACGCGCGATTCGAGCTCCTCGACGCGGTTGCCGCTCATGGCTGATGGCGGCGTTCCGCGGACATAAACGTGCGTCAGACACGTTTCCGAGAGTTGGTAGGTGTGGCCACCGTGCCGTGCGACGGCGATGGCGTCATGTTTTAGCGGTCGCGGCCGGATAGAGGCGACAATGAGCGCCCGCGCCGTCAGTGCCAGCGACCACCGCGTCGTCATCGGGCTGGAGGTCCACGTCCAGCTCGAAACCGAGACCAAGGTGTTCTGTGGCTGTAGTACGGATTTCGAGGACAGCGAGCCGAACTCCCATACGTGTCCGACCTGTCTCGGCCTGCCGGGTGCGCTCCCGACGCTGAACGAGGCGGCCGTCGAGGGCGCGCTCAAGCTCGCGGCGGCGATCGACGCCGACGTGCCCGACGAGAGCCACTTCCACCGGAAGAACTACTACTATCCCGATCTCCCGAAGAACTTCCAGATCACCCAGTACGACTCGCCGCTCTGTCAGGATGGCGAACTCACGGTCACGGTCGAAAACGACGAACGGACCATCGCCATCGAGCGCGCCCATCTGGAGGAAGATCCCGGCAGCCTCCAGCACGCCGGCGGGGGTGGCGGCATCGACAGCGCCGAATACACCAGAGTCGACTACAACCGCGCGGGCGTTCCGCTGATGGAGATCGTCACCGAACCCGACTTCAGGAGTCCCGACGAGGTCCGCGCCTTCCTCGCCAAACTGGAGGAGGTGCTCGACTATCTCGGCATCTTCGACAGTTCCAGAGATGGGTCGCTGCGCATCGACGCGAACATCTCGCTCGTGCCCGAGGCGGAAGTCGACGCCGACGGGAGAATCGGCCCGGACGCGCTCGCGGCCGCCAACCGTACCGAGGTGAAGAACATCTCCAGTCACAAGGGGGCCGAGCAGGCGCTCGCCTACGAGGTGACGCGACAGAAAAACGCCCTCCAGCGCGATCGGACGATCGAACAGGAGACCCGCCACTGGGACGAGTCCAGGGGTGTGACCGTCTCGATGCGCTCGAAGGAAGAGGAGAAGGACTATCGGTACTTCTCCGAGGCAGACCTCCCCGTGCTCCGCGTCAGCGACTGGGCCGAGGCAATCGAGATCCCCGAACTCCCCGACGCCCGCCGCGAGCGCTTCGCCGAGGAGTACGGCCTGAGTTCGTCCGAAGCCCGCAAACTCACCTCCACCCGTGAGATCGCGGATTTCTACGAGCAGGTGGCCGACCGCTTCGATCCCGACGTGGCGGCGTCGTGGGTCGCCGACAGCCTCCTCGGCGAACTCAACTACCGCGACATGGCCATCGCTGACGTCGAGGATCGACTCGACGAGTTCCTCCATCTCATCGAACTCGCCGAGACGGACGAGATCACCGCAAAGAACGCCGAGGAGATCGTCCTGCGCGCGATGCTCGACGACGGACGCTCGCCGGACGAGGTGGTCGAGTGCGAGGGGCTCGGCACCACGGGCGAGGACGAGATCGAGAGCGCGGTCGCGACCGCGATCGACGAGAATCCGGACGCGGTCGAGGATTACCATACGGGCGAGGACGGCGCACTCAACTTCCTCGTCGGACAGGTGATGCAGTCCACAGGGGGAAGTGCCGACCCTGGAACGGTGAACGAACTGCTCCGGGCGGCACTCGACGGCTGACCAGGGGGCCGACTGCCGAACAGTCGGTACACATTTGTGCGTTACTGCGTACTGTTGAGACACGATGAGCAACGATGACGCGGAGCACGCCGGCGAGTTCGAGGGCTACGGAGGCCGACACGTGCCCGAGCCGCTCGTGGAACCGCTCCAAGAGCTCGCCGACGCGTTCGACAACATCGCCACGTCCGACGACTTCCGCGCGGAGTTCCGCTCGATCCTCGAAAAGTTCGCGGGGCGACCGACACCGCTCTTCCACGCCGAGCGTCTCTCGGAGCGCTACGGAACCGAGATCTATCTCAAGCGTGAGGACCTCCTGCACGGCGGTGCGCACAAGATCAACAACGCCGTCGGCCAGGCGCTGCTCGCCGAGCGGGCGGGCAAGTCCCGACTGATCGCCGAGACCGGCGCGGGCCAGCACGGCACCGCGACCGCGATGGTCGGTGCGCTGTTCGATATGGACACCGAGATCTACATGGGCGAAAAGGACATCGAGCGCCAGCGGATGAACGTCTTCAGGATGCGGCTGATGGGCGCGGAGGTCAACGAGGTCACGCGCGGCGGGGCCGGCCTCGCGGACGCGGTCGATGCCGCCCTGGAGGATTTCGCCGCGAACGTCGACGACACCCACTACCTGGTTGGATCGGTCGTCGGCCCGGACCCGTTCCCAAGGATGGTGCGGGAGTTCCAGTCGATCATCGGCCGCGAGGCACGCGACCAGTTCCGCGAGCGAACGGGCGAACTGCCGGACGCGGCGGTCGCCTGCGTCGGCGGCGGATCGAACGCGATGGGACTGTTCGACGCCTTCCGTGACGATCCCGTGCAGTTCTACGGTGCGGAGGGCGGTGGCGAGGGCAGTGACTCGACCCGTCACGCCGCACCGCTCGCGGCGGGCACCGACGGCTCGCTCCACGGGATGGAGACGAGAATACTCGATGACGAGACGGAGGTCCACTCGATCTCTGCCGGACTCGACTACCCCGGTGTCGGCCCCGAACACGCGATGTTCCGCGCGGTCGGGCGTTGCGAGTATCGCGCGATCCCCGACGAGGACGCGCTCGCTGCCTTTCGCGAGTTGAGCGAGACTGAAGGAATCATCCCGGCGCTCGAAACCGCTCACGCGCTCGCGCTCACACGGGAAGTCGCCGACGACCACGATTCGATCCTGGTGAATCTGAGCGGGCGCGGCGACAAGGACATGCGAACGGCGGCCGAGCAGTTCGACCTCGGCTGACGCCGGACGGCTGCGAAAGGTTTAGAAGCCGTATCGACCTACCGCGGCCAATGAAGATGGGTGGTGTCCGGTGGAGCTGTTGATAACCGAGAAGGAGACCGCCGCGAGCAACATCGCCGAGATCCTGAGCGAGGGCAGCGCCGACGTCGAGCGACGAAACGGCGTCAACGTCTACAAGTGGGGTGGACGACGCTGTGTCGGCCTCTCGGGCCACGTCGTCGAGAACGACTTCCCGCCCGAATACGCGAACTGGCGCGACGTCGAACCGGTCGAACTGCTCGATGCCGACGTGGTGGTCGAGCCACACGAGAGCCGCGAGAACATCGTCCGCACGCTCAGGCTGCTCGCGAGGGATGCCAACGGCGTCATCATCGCCACCGACTACGACCGCGAGGGCGAACTGATCGGCAAGGAGGCCGCCGACATCGTTCGCGAGGTCTCCGACGCGCCGATCAAGCGTGCACGGTTTTCGTCCTTTGCCGAGCGCGAGGTGCGCGAGGCGTTCCACAATCTCGACGACCTGGATTACGACCTCGCGGCGGCGGGCGAAGCCCGCCAGGAGATCGACCTCGTGTGGGGCGCGGCGCTGACCCGATTCCTCTCGTTGACCGCCAAACAGCGCGGCAACGACTTCATCAGCGTCGGCCGGGTCCAGTCGCCGACCCTCAAACTCATCGTCGATCGCGAGCGGAAGATCCAGGCGTTCGATCCCGAGACCTACTGGGAACTGTTCAGCGACCTTCTCAAGGACGAAACCACCTTCGAGGTCCAGTATTTCGACCGCGAGGACGGTCGCGGTACCGACCGCCTCTGGGACGAATCGGTTGCGGCGGAGGTCTACGACGCTCTCGGCGAGGCGAGTGCGGCGACGGTCCAAGAGGTCAGCCGGCGCACCCGTGCCGACGACCCGCCCCATCCGTTCAACACGACCCAGTACATCCGTGCGGCGAGTTCACTCGGCTACTCCGCACAGCGCGCGATGAGCCTCGCCGAGGAGCTCTACACGGCGGGCTACATCACCTATCCGCGAACCGATAATACCGTCTACCCCGACGATCTCGACATCGAGGAGCTCTTAGAGGAGTTCACGAACCACCGCGAGTTCGGCGACGATGCAGAGGCCCTGCTGGAAGCCGAGGAGCTTTCGGCCACCGAGGGCGACGAGGAGACGACTGACCACCCGCCGATCCATCCAACGGGCGAGCTCCCGTCGGCGTCCGAACTCGGCGACGACGAACGCGAGATCTACGAGCTGGTCGTCAGGCGCTTTTTCGCGACGGTGGCCGATCCCGCCAAGTGGGAGCATCTCCGCGTGACCGCCGCCATCGACGAGCACCACCTGAAGGCCAACGGCAAGCGACTCGTCGATCCGGGCTACCACGCCGTCTATCCGTATTTCAATACCTCGGAGAACCACGTGCCGGAACTCGACGAGGGCGAGGAGCTCCCGATCGAGGACGTGCGCTCCGAGGAGAAGGAGACCCAGCCACCGCGTCGGCGCGGCCAGTCCAGACTCATCGAGCGCATGGAGACGATGGGCATCGGCACGAAGGCGACCCGTCACAACACGATCGAGAAGCTCTACGATCGGGGCTACATCGAGAGCGACCCGCCCCGCCCGACGAAACTCGCCGAGGCGGTCGTCGAGGCGGCCGAGCAGTACGCCGACCGCGTGGTGAGCGAGGAGATGACGAGCCAGCTCGAAACCGACATGGCCGCCATCGCCGACGGTGAGACGGCTCTCGACGACGTCACCCAGGAATCGCGCGAGATGCTCGAAACCGTGTTCGACACGCTCCGCGACTCGCGCGAGGAGGTCGGCGAACATCTCCGCAAGTCGCTCAAAGCCGACAAAACGCTGGGGCCGTGTCCCGACTGTGGCGCGGACCTGCTCGTGCGAAAGAGTCGTCACGGCTCCTCGTTCGTCGGCTGTGACGGCTATCCCGACTGCGAGTTCACGCTGCCGCTCCCCTCGGCTGGCGAGCCGCTGATCCTCGACGAAACCTGCGACGAGCACGACCTGCGGAACGTGAAGATGCTCGACGGTCGGAGCACGTTCGTGCATGGCTGTCCGCTCTGTGCCGCCGAGGAGGCCGACGCCGAGGCCGACCGCGTCATCGGGGACTGCCCCGAGTGCGGCTCGGAGCACGGTGGCGAACTCGCGATCAAGACCCTCAGGACCGGTTCGCGGCTCGTCGGCTGCACGCGCTACCCCGACTGCGAGTATTCGCTCCCGCTCCCGCGCCGGGGCGAGATCGAGGTCACCGACGAGTTCTGCGACGAGCACGACCTGCCCGAACTCGTCGTCCACAGCGGCGACGAGCCCTGGGAGCTCGGCTGTCCGATCTGTAACTACCACGAGTATCAGGCCCGGCAGTCGGTCGGCGACCTCGTGGATCTCGATGGGGTCGGCGAGAAGACCGTCGAGAAACTGGCGGCGGTCGGCGTCGAGAGCCTCGACGATCTGCGCGAAAGCGAGGCCGATTCGATCGCCGAATCGGTCCAGGGCGTGAGCGCCGAGAACGTCCGTAGCTGGCAAGCGAAGGCCGACTGACGGAAATCGACCGATTACGGAAGACGTTTAGGCGGCGCTCGGATTCCTGTTGCTATGAGCGCGCCGTGGACCGAGTGGGATCACATCGTGAAAATCGACCCGGACAAAAGCCTCGTCGACGGCGAGAGCTACGAGGACGTCTGCCGGACGGGCACGGACGCCATCGAGGTCGGCGGGACGACCGGGATGACCGAGGAGAAGATGCAGGCGGTCGTCGATGCGTGCAGCGAGCACGATGTCCCCCTCTACATCGAACCCGGCGTCGACGCGACCGTCGTCCACACCGACTCGCTCGACGGCTATCTCATCCCGATCGTGTTCAACGCCGGTGACGTCTCCTGGATGACCGGCGCACACAAGGAGTGGGTGCGCATCGACGACGGCATCGACTGGGCGCGCACCAACACCGAGGCGTACATCGTTCTCAACCCCGATTCGTCGGTGGCGACGTACACGCAGGCGAACTGCGATCTCGACGCCGAGGACGTCGCGGCCTACGCCACGATCGCCGAGCGGATGTTCGGCCAGGAGATCGTCTACGTCGAATACTCGGGCACGTTCGGCGATCCCGAGATCGTGGCCGCTGCCGGCGACGCGCTCGACGAGGCGACCCTCTTCTACGGTGGCGGCATCCACGACTACGATTCGGCCCACGAGATGGGCGAACGGGCAGACACGGTCGTCGTCGGCGATCTCGTCCACGACGAGGGCGTCGATGCGGTCCGGGAGACCGTTCGCGGCGCGACGGACGCGAACTGAGTCGCCGACGCGCGAAACGACGGCGTTTAAGACCGCCGCTCTACATCGTCGTGTATGAACGATCGCACGACCACTGCGAGCGCCGAACCGGGCGACGACGTCACGGTCGCCGGCTGGGCACACGAGATCCGCGATCTGGGTGGAATTGCCTTCCTCATCGTCCGCGACAGGACTGGGAAGATCCAAGTCAAGTTCGAGAAGGACGCGATGGATGACGAACTCGTCGAAACCGGCACCGAAGTGGCCCGCGAGAGCGTCGTGTCGGTCTCCGGCGCGGTCGAGGAGGAGGAGCGTGCTCCGACTGGCGTCGAGATCGTTCCCGATAGTGTTGAGGTGATCGCACCCGCCGATCCCGAACTCCCGCTCGATCCGTCCGGCAAGGTCGACGCCGAGCTTCCGACCCGGCTCGACAACCGCACGCTCGATCTCCGGCGCGAGGAGGCGAAGGCGATCTTCGAGATCCGCGCCGAGGTCCTCCGGAGCGCGCGCGAGGCGTTCCGCGAACTCGGATCGACGGAGATCACGACGCCGAAGATCGTCGCCACGGGCACCGAGGGTGGGACCGAGCTGTTCCCGATCACCTACTTCGGTCAGGAGGCGTTCATGAACCAGTCACCGCAGCTGTTCAAGCAGCTGATGGTCGGCAGCGGGCTCGAACGTGTCTTCGAGATCGGCCCGATCTTCCGTGCCGAGGAGCACAACACGCCCCGTCACCTGAACGAGGCGACCTCGATCGACTTCGAGAGCGCGTTCATCGACCACGAGGAGGCGATGGACGCCTGCGAACGGGTCGTCCAAGCGGCCTACGAGGGCGTCGCCGGGAACTGCGCCGACCAGCTCGACACTCTCGGCTACGACGACTTCGAAGTGCCCGACGAGGCGTTCCCGCGACTCACCTACGAGGAGGCGATCGAGCGGATCAACGCCACCGGCGAGCTAGACACCCAGCTCGTCTGGGGCGACGATCTGCCGACCGAGGGCGAGAAAGCGCTCGGTGACGACGTCGGCGGTCACTATTTCGTCACCGACTGGCCGAGCGAGATCAAGCCGTTCTACATCAAAGATTACGACGACGATGCGGAGCTCTCGACGGGCTTCGACCTGATGGCCCCCGACATGGAGCTCGTCTCGGGCGGCCAGCGTGAACACCGCTACGACCAGCTCGTCGAGGGGTTCGAAGCGCAGGGACTCGATCCCGAGGCGTTCGACTACTACACGAAGATGTTCAGATACGGGATGCCGCCCCACGCCGGCTGGGCGATCGGTGGCGAGCGCCTCGTGATGACGATGCTCGATCTACCGAACATCCGTGAAGCCGTTCTGTTCCCGCGAGACAGGCAACGCCTGTCGCCGTAGGCGACGACGTTTCTATCGATCGCTTGTGGGAAACGGAACCGCTCCGATCGAGAGCAGGCGTGTGCCGGACGCAACCGTTTATCCGATGGGGTCGTGGAGGGATGGTATGATCACCATGTACGCCGGCGGAAAACGGTTGCATCGACGGAAGACAGCGCCTCGCAGGCGGTGGATCGCTGACTGATGGTGGCGTTCGGAACGCTCGCGATCCTCATCGTCGCGACGCTCGCGAGCCTGTTCATGGCCTGGACGATCGGTGCCGGCTCGTCGGGCTCGACGCCGTTCGCGCCCGCAGTCGGTGCGCGCGCGATCTCTGTGATGCGTGCGGGCTTTCTCGTCGGTATTCTCGGGCTGCTCGGCGCGATCCTCCAGGGCGCGAACGTCGCCGACGCGGTGGGGACGGGACTCGTGGGCGGGCTCACGCTCTCGCCGACTGCGGCCACGGTACTGCTGCTGCTCGCGGCCGGACTGGTCGCGGTCGGCATCTTCACCGGCTATCCGATCGCGACGGCGTTCACGGTGACGGGCGCGGTCGTCGGCGTCGGGCTCGGACTCGGCGGCAGCCCGGTCTGGCCGAAATACGCCGAAATCGGTACGCTGTGGCTGCTCGTCCCGTTCGTCGGCGGCGGCATCGCGTACGTCACCGCGCGTGTCCTCCGTCACGAGTCGATCCCCGAGCGATACACGATCCCGGCGCTCGGGGCCATCATCGGCCTCATCGTCGCCAACATCCCGTTCACGCTGCTCGGGTCGGGTTCGAGCGGCGCGTCGATCGCCGCGGCAGCGACGGCGGAGCTGCCCCTTCCGTCGGCAATCGGCCAGGCGCTCGTCTCGCTGCTCGTCGCCGTGGCGGCCGCGGGCGCGCTCGTCTGGGATCTCGATTCGAGCGTCGAGGGGGCCGAACGCCACTTCCTGCTCGCGCTCGGCGGTCTGGTGGCGTTTTCGGCCGGCGGGAGTCAGGTCGGACTGGCCGTCGGACCGCTGCTCGCGGCGGTCAACGGGATCGCGCTTCCGATCACGATATCGCTGTTCGCACTGCTCGTCTTCGGCGGGATCGGCCTGCTCGCGGGTTCTTGGATGGGTGCGCCGCGGATGATCAAGGCGATCGCCCAGGACTACTCCTCGCTCGGCCCGCGGCGGTCGATCGCGGCACTTATTCCGTCGTTTGCCATCGCCCAGACCGCCGTCGTCTTCGGCATTCCCGTCTCGTTCAACGAGATCATCGTCAGCGCGGTCGTCGGCAGCGGCTTTGCGGCCGGCGGGGCCGGCGTCAGCACGCGCAAGATGGCGAACACGGTGCTCGCGTGGATCGGCTCGCTCGCGCTGGCACTCGCGCTCGGCTACGGACTGATAACCGTCATTCAACTGTTCTGATCGATCGTTCGCCGGGGCAGCCGGACAGTCGGGCGAACACGCCGTTCTGGGGTGGGGATGGATGGTTCGGCACGACGGCGCTGGCGGTTTTTTCTCACCGACGCGGACCCCGAACGGCCGGGTTTATGTTGTCGGTCGCCGAGAAACCCGTATGGCGTCTCCTGAACGCCGACGGGGATCGAACGCCGAGCCGCAGGCATTCGTTCCGGGGCACGTCACGGGGCTGTTCAGCGTCCATCCAGCCGACGATCCCCGAAAGGCGGGATCGCGGGGTGCGGGTCTCGCACTGTCGGCGGGGGTGACGGTGACGGTCGCGCCGGCCGACGAGCCCACCGTCGAACTCGATGGCGAGACAGTCGGGATGGAGGCCGTGACGGGCATGCTCGATCGGCTCGACGTGAGTGCTGCGGTGCGCGTCGAGAGCGACCTCCCGGTGAGCGCCGGCTTCGGCGTCTCGGGCGGGGCGGCGCTCGGCACGGCGCTTACAGCGAACGAACGGTTCGATCTCGGCCACACGGAAAACGAACTCGTCAGCGTCGCCCACGCCGCGGAGGTCGAAGCGGGGACCGGTCTCGGCGACGTGGTTGCCCAGGCCCGTGGCGGCGTGGCGCTCAGATACGAACCGGGCGCACCAGGCTACGGAGAACTCGACGGGATTTCTACACCACCGACACGCATCGAGTACGTCTCCTTCGGCGGGCGCTCGACGGGCGAGATCATCGGCGGCGATGTCGAGACGCTCACGCAGGCCGGCGAGCGGGCACTCGCGGAGCTGTGCGACGCACCGACGCTCCCGAAACTGTTCGCCTGCTCACGGGCGTTCGCCGCGGATGCCGATCTACTCACCCCGCCCGTCGAGCAGGCTATCGACGCCGTCCGGGAGGCGGGCGGTGAGGCGGCGATGGCGATGCTCGGCGAGACGGTGATCGCCCTCGGCGACGGGCTGACGCGGGCCGGCTATGAGCCCGCGATCTGCGAGATCGATCGCGCGGGCGCGAGACTGGTGTAAGGTTTTTCCCGGATGGCCGCACAGTGGTGGCCATGACGATCGAGGTGCCAGACGATCACCCTCGCAGCGAATCCCTCCACACGCGCCACCGGATCGAGGACGGCGTCGATGCCGGCCTCACCCACAAGCAGGGACTCATCGCCGAGGGTCGCGGCGAGGCCTTCGACTATCTGCTGGGCGAACGGACGATCCCGAGCGCCGACCGTGCCGAGCGCGCCGCCGCCGCCCACCTCCTCCGCGCCGACCACCCTGTGCTCTCGATCAACGGCAACGCCGCGGCGCTCGTTCCCGACGAGATCGTCGCCCTCGCCGACGCGACCGGTGCGGCAATCGAGGTCAACCTGTTCAATCGCACCGACGAGCGCATCGCCGCCATCGCTGATCATCTCCACGATCACGGGGCCACGGACGTCAAGGGCCGGACGGCCGACGCCCGGATCCCGGGTCTCACGAGCGAGCGTGCGAAGGTCGCCGCCGACGGCATCCACGCCGCCGACGTCGTGCTCGTCCCGCTGGAGGACGGCGACCGTGCCGAGGCGCTCGGTGAGATGGGAAAGACGGAGATCGTCGTCGACCTCAACCCGCTCTCGCGCTCGCCACAGGTGGCCGCCGTCCCCGTCGTCGACAACCTCGTCCGCGCGATCCCGAACATCACCGCCCACGCCCACGATCTCGCCGACCGCTCCGACGACGAACGCGAGCAGTCCATCGATGCGTTCGATCGTGAGACGGCGCTCGACGCGGCGGAAACGGCGATCCGCTCCGGCGAACTCGACTGAGCGAGGACGGCGTTTCAGTTTTGATATCTTGCATACGAAAGCAACAGCTTCAGGGGCGGTCAACTGAATAATATCACATAGATAACTTACGAGGCGTGGTGGGTCGGTTCTTTCCCACTCGACACGAGCCGGCACGAATGCCGGCGACGGCGTATCGGGGCGCGAACGACGACGATGAATCATGAATCGGAACCAACAACGACGACGACCAGAGGCATCGACGACCAGCTCTCGGCGGCGGTTCCTCGGGACGGCGGCCATCGGTACCACCGGGCTGCTGGCCGGCTGTCTCGGTTCGGCCAGCGGCACCACGATGACGCTGACGATGGGCTATCAGCCGTTCTCGGCGCACGCCTGGGAGGCGCTGGTGATGAAACACAGCGACATCCCCGGGAAGTATCTCCCGGACGGCTACTCGCTGGAGTGGCAGTCGGCGCTTCAGGGGGCGGTCATCGGCAACCGGATCAGCGTCGGCAAGAACCAGGCCGGCTGGATGGGCGACATGCCGGCGTTGACGACGATCGCCCAGACGGAGACCCCCGCGAGCCTCGTCGGGCTCGCTAACTGGTCGCACGGCCAGCAGTGCAACCTCCTCATCGTGCCGAAGGATTCGGATATCCAGCAGATTTCCGACATCGCCGGCAAATCCGTCGGCGTCACCAAGGGGTCGTGCACACATCGCTATCTCCTCCGGCTGCTCGACGCCGAGGGGATCGACACGAACACGGTCGAGATGGTCGATACGGGGATCTCGACCATCCTCGCGAACCTCCGGGAGGGGCGCATCGCGGCGGGGCTCGGCTGGGAACCCTCGATCGCGAAGTCGGTCTTCGAGGACGATCTCACCAAGTACGTCTCGACCGGCGCGGAGTACGACATCATCGACGCCGGCGGCCTTCCGATGACCGATACCCTCATCGAGAACCACCGCGAGGCGGCGAAGGCGATCCTGAAGGCCGAGCTCGAAGCGACGCGCGTCTTCGAGCGCAACCCCGAACGAACGCTCGATCTGGTCGAACAGGAACAGGACCTGCGCTACTTCGACCGCTCGACGCTGCGCTGGGGTGCCTACCGCGATCCGCCGATCGGCGAGGACGTCCAGCGACTCGAGTTCGCGACCGACTACGAGCGAGCCAAAGAGCCGGGCAAGCTGATGAAGGAGACCGGACCGAAGTTCCTCACGCGTCAGGGCGCGCTCGAATCGCCACCGTCGGCGGATCGCTACAAACCCGAAATCCTCGACGAGGCGGCGGCCGAGCTCGGTGACAGCGTCGGGTGGGCACCGCGCTCGGCCGGCGGCTCCGGTAACGGCTCCGCGAACGGTTCCGGCGGAAACGCATCGGCTGCGAACGCCTCGACCGGAAATGGCTCGACCGGCAACGGCTCGGGAGGCACACGATGAGCACCGGCTCGATGAGCGACCGGCTCGTCGAGGGGTTCACCGGGAGCCTGCCGTCACCGACGCGCGGCGTTCGAAAGCTCGTCTCGCTGGTCGGCTTCGTCGCGGTCTGGTGGCTGTTCTACGAGTTCGGCGTGCTCAACTTCGAGCACTTCGTCAGCCCCGTGACGACGATCGTCGAGTTCGCCGGCGCGCTCGCCGGCCAGCCGCTGACCGAGGGTGGCGACACGATCTATCTCCACGCCGTCTACTCTGGCGCGCGGGTCGCGGTCGGAGTCGTCGCGGCGGCGCTGCTGGCCATCCCGCTCGGGCTCGTCGTCGGGACGAGCGATCGCTGGGAGAACCTCCTCTATCCGGCGCTCGAAGCGCTGCGCCCGATCCCGCCGATCGCGTGGCTGCCGATCGCCATCATCGTCTTTCCGGCGCTCGCGCTCGGCTCGGTGTCGGTACCGCTGCCAGCGCTGTTCGTCGTGTTCATCGGGTCGTTCTTCCCGATCTTCACGAACACGATCGAGGGCGCACGCACCATCGAGACGGAGTACGGCCAGGCCGCCCGCTCGCTCGGGGCCGGTTCGGGCGACGTCTTCCGGCACGTCGTGCTGCCGGCGACGCTCCCCTCGATCATCACCGGGCTGTCGCTCGGCGTCGGTCTCGGCTGGATCACGGTCGTCGCCGCCGAACTGCTCACCGGCGGCCCCGGACTCGGCTACATCATCATCCAGGGGTCGCGACTGCTACAGAACCAGGTCGTCGTCATCGGCATGCTCGCCGTCGGCGCGCTCGGCTACGCCACCTCGGCGCTCGTCGAGGCGCTCGGCAACTGGCTGATGCCCTGGTCCACGGAGTAATCCATGAGTGAACCCAACACAGACACCACGACGCGTTCCGACATCGACGAACAGTCCGACGAACAGTTCCGCTCGTGGACCGAATCGAGCGGCACCGGTACGGTCAACATCCAGGACCTGAGGAAGGTCTACGGCGACGACGGGGACGAACTGGTCGCCGTCGACGGGATGGATCTCCACATCGAGGCCGAGGAGTTCGTCACCGTGCTCGGTCCCTCGGGCTGTGGGAAGTCCACCGTGATGGAATGCATCGCGGGCTATCTCGATCCCACCGAGGGCGAGGTGCTGGTCAACGACGAACCGGTCGAGGGGCCCGATCCCTCGCGCGGCGTCGTCTTCCAGGAGAACCGACTGTTCCCCTGGAAGACGATCAGCGAGAACGTCCGCTTCGGCCCGCAGATGCGCGACGACGTCGACGAGAGCCGCGTCGCGTCGCTGTTCGATCAGATGGGACTCGAAGGATTTGAAGACGCGTACCCGAACGAGCTCTCCGGCGGGATGCAACAGCGTGCCGAGCTCGCCAGGCTGCTCGCGAACGATCCGGACATCATGCTGATGGACGAGCCGTTCAGCGGGCTCGACGCGATGACCAAGGAGCTGATGCAGGAGAAACTGCTCGACGTCTGGGAGGACGACGACAGGACCGTGCTCTTCATCACCCACGACGTCGAGGAGGCCATCCTGCTCGCCGACCGCGTCGTCGTGATGACCGCCCGCCCGGGCCAGGTCAAGGACGTCATCGACGTCGATCTCGAACGGCCGCGAAGCACCGACATGGTCACGACCGATCGGTTCAACGAGCTCCAGCGCCGCGCCAGCGAGAGCATCCACGACGAGGCCGAGCGCGCGATGGAGCAGGCGGAGGGTCGTGCCTGATGGCGTACGCACAGCGACTCGAACAGTCGGCGTCGCTGCTGGCGGTGCTCGCCATCTGGGCGGTCGCGACGATGTTCGTCGGGGCGGTCCCGAGCCTCCCCTCGCCGGTCGAAGTGGCGGTCGCGTTCGTCGACGCGGCCGCGAGCAGTTCCTTCTGGCAGGAGGTCGGCCGGAGCACGTTCCGGGTGTATCTCTCCTTCGCCATCGCGACGGTCGTCGCGATCCCGCTCGGGCTGCTCATCGGTCGGAGCGAGGTTTTCTCGGATCTGACGTTTCCGGCGCTCGAAGTGCTGCGCCCGATCCCGCCGATCGCGTGGTATCCCGCGCTGACGATCATCCTGCTGACGCCCGCGAACATCGTCCGGTTCATCATCTTCCTGGCGGCGTTCTTCCCAATCTTGCTCAACACCATCGAGGGCGTTCGCGGCGTCGAGGAGGAGTATCCGCAGGCGGCGCGCTCGCTCGGTGCCAGCCCGTTCCAGACGATGCGACACGTGGTGTTGCCCGGCGCGCTACCGTCGATCTATACCGGACTCGTCAACGCGATGGGGCTCGCGTGGGTGAGCCTCGTCGCCGCCGAGCTGCTGTCGAGCAGCGGGCTCGGCTACTTCATCTGGAACGCCTTCACCGCCGGCGAGTATCCCAACATCGTCGTCGGGATGATCGCGGTCGGCGTGCTGGGTTACGGCTCCTCGGCACTGCTCCGCCGTCTCGGCGCGCGTGCCATCCCGTGGCTGTCGGCCGCCAACGCCTGAACCGACTCACGTCTCTTCCGGGGGCGCTTCCAACCGTTCCTGATCGACCGCGTAGATCGTCACGTTGTCGGCGGCGAACGCCACAGTAACGCCTTGCAGCTCGGAGAACGGGCGGATGTCGCCGTATCGATCGCGCTCTGTCGGCCCCACGTAGACGTATCTCGCGTCGTATCGTTCGAGCAGCGCGGCGCGGCGCTCGGCCGAGCCGAGATAGATGGTGTTGACGGCGTACACCCGGTCGAGATACGTCTGCCGGCCGCGATACTGCGCCTCGTGAGAGACGCCGACGACCGTCGGGACGCCCGTGAGGCTGGCGGCCGGGCTCGCGCTCCAGCGATAGACGTAGCGGCTGGGTGCCGAGACGATCGCCGGCCGGCCGGACCGGTTGTCGAGCCAGCGGATGGCCGCGACCTGGCCCGGAACGTTCTCCTCGGCGGCGGCCAGCCCGTCGAGCGTCGGTTCCTCGACGTTCGGGTCAGCGAAATGGCGCTGGACGGCGACGCCGCCGAACGCGGCCGTCGAGAGCACGAGCACGGCGGCGAGAACGCCCGCGACCTGTTGGCGGCGCGTCCAGTTCCACGGGCCGCGACCGCGGACGAGTCGCGGGAGGACGACGCCGGCGGCGCTCGCCCAGAGGATCCACGTCGGCATGTACGTCTTCACGACGGTGTTGAACCGCCCGTCGCCGCCCTCGGCGAGAAAGCCGAGTTCGGGGAGCACGAGCAGTCCGAACCCGGCGACGACGAGGACGCCCACGAAGCCGATGCGGTCGGTCGCGAGGAGATACCAGCAGAGCACGAGCGGCACCGCGAACAGCGCGATCGGCGCGAGCGTGCTCGGGACAAGCGCGACGAGGGCGACGAACCCGAGCCCGCCGGCGACGGCGACGGTCGACGACCAGCGCCGGCGACTGCGGGCGAGCAGGAGAGTGAGGAAGATCGCGAGGAACGCGCCGTGGACGAGCAGCAACGAGCCGATCGAACTGCGTGCGGCGGCGTCGAGAACCGTCAGCGACGTGCTCGGTCCGGCTTGCACCGGTCCGAGAAAGAAGGGGAGCGCGGCGAGAACGCCGATCACGCCGACGACCGCCGAGAGTCCGGCCGCGCCGGCCGTTCGCACGAGCGCACCCCGCGGCCTGTCGGTCGTTGGGTGGCCCACGACGTGGTCGATGCGGGCGGCGAGACGGGCCGGGACGAGCGAGCGCAGATCGGTGGGGGCGAACGTCAGCGTCAGCCACGTCACCCCGAGGACGATGGCCAGACTCCAGGTGTTGACGAGCGCCATGAACCCGCCGACGACCGGTACGGCACCGAAGACGAGCGCGCGCCGGCGACGGACTGACGCGGCGGGCGAGCGGTAGTAGGCGTAACACAGCCCGACCACGCAGAGCAGGAACGGCGTGCTCGTGAAGTACGGGCGGATGTCGCCCCGAATCGCGCCGAACAGCGGGAACGGGTCGTACGTTTCGGGGATGATGCGCCCGGCGACCTTGTACTGGTAGTCCCTCGGGATCGGCCGGAGCACCTGATAGTCCGGAAGCTTGGAGTGTGCCGCCGCGAACGCGTCGGCGGCTCCCTCGCCGACCGACGCCGGCAGTCGCCTGATGAGGAGGCGCACCGCCGTCGAGGGGTTGCTCGCGAAGATCGTGAAGAAGACCGCTGTCGCGCCGGCGATCCGGCGTGTTCGAGCGCTGTACGAGCGGACCGTCCGGCGGGCGCGTCGCCCGACCGCGACCGCGCCGGCGAGTTCGTACGCACCGGCCGCGAGCGATCCGAACAGTCCCGCCATCGCGAGGTTGAACGCCGTCCACGGGACCGTATCGGTCAGGCGGGCCAGCAGCGTGACGACGAAGTGGCCGCCGTAGTAGTAGATCATCGACTCGCCGGCGAACCAGAAGTCCTCGATCGGCAGGCTCCCGGCACGATGCAGCGACGCCACCAGGCCGAAATCGAGGAACTTCTCGCCGCCCGGCGTGATGCCCGGCTCGACCGATCGGAGCGCGATGACGAACAGGTAGACGAGCGTGAACACCGCCACTGCCTCGACGGTCGCCCGCCGATCGATCTCGACGCCCGACCGGGCCGCGAGCACCGCACAGATCGCGAGCGCGCCGAGCCCCGCGAACAGGGCGACCCAGCCGAGCGAGAGGAAGCCGACCCAGAAGGCGACGAGGGTCATGATCGTCAGCGAGATGGCGAACGAAAAGCCCGCACCGCGGCCCGGCAGCGACGAGCACAGCCGCGCGGCCACCGGCAGGCCGAACAGCGCGAGACCGACGAACGTCAGCCACCACAGTGCGACGAGACCGTACTCCATCCGTTGATTTTTCCGAGAACATCCGTTATACACCTTTGGATGTCCGATCGCACGACTCGACCGCCATCGCACCGCTTTTGACGCCGGTCGCCGATCCCGTCCCATGAGGCCGTCCGTCCCGCTCGTCGATCGCCGGGTTCGCTACGCGCTCGTCGTACTGGTCGCCGGGATCGTCCTCGTCGCCTCGGTCGTCGAGACGAGCGGGACGCCGACCGTCGGGCCGTTCGGACTCGTCGGGATGGATAAGTGGACGCACGCGCTCGCCTACGCAGGGGTGACGGCAACGCTCGCGTACGCCTCGATCGAGAACGGTCACGCCCGGCTGGCGCTCGCGGTCGGGCTGGCCATCGCCTTTGGCATCGGTATCGAGATCGTTCAGTGGCCGATCGTCTATCGGACTGCGAGCGTCGCCGACGCGCTCGCCGATGCGGTCGGGGCCTGTCTGCTCGCACTCGGCTGGCGCACATTCTCGCGCTACGTACGGTTCGTCCCCACCGACGAGCCGGGAACCGTGCGCTGACCGTGATCGAACCGGGACGAACCCGAACGAGAATTGGCGGGGTGTGGAATATCAGGGAACGCGACCGCTCGCCAGACGGACGAAGCCGAGCGCGAACTCCGTACTGTCGTAGTCCTCGGCACGCTCTTCGAGCGGCCGGCGAGCAGCAGTGACGCGCTCGTCGAGCGGTTTCCACGGCGGCGTCGAATAGTGCAACTGTCGGGTCGGCGGCGCGCTCGCGGCGACGAACAGGCGAAAGGCGGCGTCGAGCGGTTTCGCGCTCGTGCGGGTGCTGCGCGTGGCGTCGAGCAGCGCGACGCGTCCGTCCGAGCGCACGAGGGCGAGCCAGTCCTCGACGACCGCGGCCGGGTCGGCGAGCATGCCGACGACGAAGCTCGCGAGCACCGCGTCGGCGCGCTCGATCGGCGGTGCGGTGGCGTCACCGTGGACGAGATGCACGTTCGTCCAGCCGGCGGCCGCGATGCGTTTGCGAGCGCGATCAAGCATCCCACGCGTGAAGTCGACGCCGACGATCGTTCCCTCGGAGCCGACCGCTTCGCGCAGATACGGGAGATTTGCGCCCGTTCCACAGCCCATCTCGACGACCGTATCGCCGGGCGAGAGTGCCAAACCCTCGATGGCGCGTTCGCGCCACGATCCGATTCCTGGAAGGGTGGCGATGGTGTCGTAGAGGCGTGCCCAGCGGCCGTAGAAATTCTGTGCCTCGCTCGCGCCATCTCCTCCCTCCCCGCTTGCGCGCTCATCGGTCATCGTCAGAGGAGATCGCGGACGCGTGCGGCGGCGTCGGCGGCGCTCGGCGCGAGCAGGTAGACGTTGGCCTCGACACCGAACCCGCCGGTGTGATAGAGTGCGTCGGCATCCGCGGCGTCGACGGCGGCGATCGCCTCGTCGGTGTCGCGTTCGCCGTCGAACTCCACCGTCGAGAGATCGAACGATTCGAGCCGATCGACGAGGTCTGCGTCGTAGGCGAGGTTGAGTGCGGCGAGCGCGTCGTTGCCGTTGTCGCGCGCGGCGAGCAGGACGCCGGCGACGTGGCCCGAGACGCCGAACTCGGGATCGCCGGGCACAGTCGTGCGTCCCTTGACGTCGAAGATGCGACCGGGGACGCCCGCCACGTCGTCGATATCGGTGGCGTCGGGAACGCACTCGACGAGGTTCGAGCCGACGTTCGGAATCAGTCCGGCGAAACCGCTCGTGGCTTCGAGCGTGCCGATCCCGCGGCGCACGGACGAGCGGGCGCGCTCGGCCGCCCGGAGGCTGCTGTCCGGATCGTGGACGTCGAAGCCGTCGTATTCGTTGAGGCCGGGCATCGCCGCGGCGTGGAGCTCCGAGAGCAGGTCGTCGCGTTCGAGCTGACGGATCAGGATCTCGCTCTCGACGAGCGCGCCGACGCTCGTCAGTTCGTCGTTGGCGAGCCCCTCGGCGAGGTCTTCAGCGAGCCCGGCGACGCGCTCGTCGTCGAGCACGCGCTCGTTGCGCGCGACCTCGCCGTGGGCGTATTTCGACACCGCCGATTGGCTGATGCCGAGGATGTCGGCGACCTCGCTCTGGGTGAGATCGCGCTCGCGCAGGCGCTCGGCCAGCAGCGAGCGGAACGTGGGCAGGAACTCGTCGACGACGATCTCCTCGATGAATCTCATCGCTCGTCCTCCTTCTCGTTTGCCCGATCTGCCTCGCCCGAGCGCCGGTCAGGGTTCCCCCGCTCGGGTCGCTGGCTGCCGCCGAACTCGTCGTCGTTGCCGATCTTCGAGGCCTGCGGGCCGACCTGACCCTGGTATTTCGAGCCGCGCTCGTCGCCGTAGGGCACTTCGGCGGCGTTTTTGAGTTCGGTGAAGATGACCTGCGAGATGCGCATTCCCGGAGTGAGCGCGACGGGTGCGGTGCCGAGATTCGAGAGTTCGAGCGTGACCTGGCCCTGATAGCCGGGATCGACGATGCCCGCCGTCGCGTGGATGACGATCGCGAGCCGCCCGAGCGACGACCGGCCCTCGACGCGCGCGATGAGATCGTCGGGCACCCCGACGTGCTCGACGGTCGTCCCGAGCACGAAATCACCGGGATGTAGAATGAACTCCCCGCCCTCGTCGACCACCGTCTCGGTGACGTATTCGTCGACTTCGTTTTCCGAATTGGGATGGATACAGGGAATGTTCGTCCGCTGGAATTCGAGGAACTCGCGGCCGAGCCGGAGATCGACGCTCGCTGGTTGGATCTGGAGCTCGGGGTCCGCGAGCGGCTCGATGACCAACTCGCCCGCATCGAGCCGCCGCCGGATGTCCCCATCGGCGAGTATCATACCCGTTCGTGCCGGCGATTCGCCTAAAACCCACGGTTCCACATCGACGGCGGTCAGCGACCGCCCGCGGGCGCTTCTTCGTCGCGTTTGGTGTCGCCGCGGCGATAGCGCTCCAGTCGCCGATAGCCGGTGATGTGTCCCGCGTCGTCGAGTTCGAGCGCGTAGCGCCCGAGGATGTCCTGAGTGTCGGGCACCGAGCGTCGCTCGATGATCTCGGTCAGCGCGCGCCAGCCGTCGTCGTTGCGCTCGATCTCGACGATGCCGTCGAGCGGGCGACCGATGAGGTCGCTGGCGTTCTGTTGGACGTGATCGCGGATGTCGACGATGCCGACCGTGTCGCCGTCTTGCTCGCCTCCCGTATTCTCGTCGCCCTCGCTCTCCTCGTCCTCATCGCTCCCGTCGTCGCCGCTCTCGCTTCCGTCTCCGTCGTCACCGTTGCCGTCGTCGTCGGTAACGGTATCGAGGCGCTCGTCGATGGCCTCTTTCGCGCCGGCGCGGTCCTCGCCGTCGGTTTCGGCCTCGCGAAGCTCTTCGAGCGTCTCGGGGTCGTCGATATCGTCGAGTTCGTCGCGCAGTTCGTCTATCGTGTGTTCGCCTGGATCGAGATCGGCCATGATGTCCTACGTATTCGGCGTCGTGAATAAATTACCGCTCGGTGCCCCGGGCGCGACTACTGCTCGGCGTCCTCTTCGATGCGGACCTCCGGCTCGTCGGGTTCGGGCTGGGTCATCGGCGACGTGCCGAACTCGAGGTCCTGAAGGTCCTCCAGGTCGCCCGACTCGGTCGCCATCTCCAACTTCGATATCTCCTTTGCGTAGTGGAGGAACGTGTCGACGGATGCGGCGACGATCCGTGCCTCGACGGTGAGGATCTCGATCCCGACGACGGACACCCGTGCCCAGATGTCGATGACGATCCCCTTGTCGAGGATGCGGTCGAGCACTTCGGCCAGACTGTCGCTTGAGGGTCGTGCGCTCATCGTGTTTTCCCACACTCCGCCCGGTATAATATCCTTTGGGCCAGCAGAGGCAGGCAACCCAGGTGTGAGCCGGAGAGCGGGGTGGTCGGGGAGGGGTTGGCTGCGTGTGCCGGCGACACGCCTATTAGCGCGACCACCGAACCCGGGCCACGACGCGCAGTACGTCCATACTCAGATCATGAGCGATCATCTCTACGCCTACGGCGTCGTCGAGGACGCCGATATCGAACTCGCTGTCGAGGGTGTTGATGGAGCGACGCACGCATACACGGTGAGTCACGGGCCGTTCGCGGCCGTCGTGACCGATATCGACACGCTCGAACCCGAGCTCACCGACGAGAACGCCCGCGCGCACGACGACGTGCTCCAGGACGTGCTGCTCGATGCGGGCGGCCGAACCGTGGTCCCGATGCAGTTCGGTTCGGTGTTCAAGAACGCGCGCACGCTCAAGAACGTCCTCCGAGGCGGGCGGCGCGCGTTCACGAAGTCGTTGCGCGAGATCGAAGGACTGGCCGAGTTCGGCGTCAAACTCGTCGTCGACGAGGACGCGACGGTCGACGCCGACGAGATCCGCGAAACGGCGGGCGAACGTCTCGCTGCCGCGAGCGTCCAGGAAGAGGAGAACGATCGCTTCAGCGACCGACTCGTGATGAACCGCTCGTATCTCATCGACCGCGACGAACGAGCCGCCTTCGACGAGGCGGTCGATGCCGTCACCGACGACTACGGCGATGTCCTCACGGTCCAGTATACGGGGCCGTGGCCGCCGTACAACTTCGTGGACATCGAGATCGGCACCCAACAGTAATGTTCATCATCGACGATCTACTGCTCCGGCCGATCGTCGCGGTCGGCAACGTCATCCACTCGATGGCCGTCGAGGAGCTGTATGACGTCGAAGCGATCCGCGACGAGATCAAGGAGAACCGACTGCTGTTCGAGATCGGCGACCGCTCGGAAGAGGAGTACGAGCGTCGCCGCGAGGAACTGCGGACGCAACTGGACGTGGCGCGCGAGGCGCGCGAGACGCTGACGAACAAAGTGGAGGTCAAACAATGACAGACAAGAAGGACACCGGCGTCGTTCGGACGATCCTCTCGGGGCTGTTCGAGACCCTCGCCGAGATGGACGAGAACGACCGACGCCAGCGATCGAGAACCGGGAGCGCACGCAGCGGGCGGAAACGACTCGACTACGGTCTCAGCGTCGGCATCGGTCCGCAGTCCGGGATCGACGGGCGCGACGGAACCGAGGTCGGGGACGACGACAGCGTCGAGCCCATCACGGGAACCGATCACGCTGCGACCGTCAGCCCGACCGAGGAGGGACAGGTCGTGACGATCGATCTGTCCGACGTCGATCCGCGCGAGCTCTCGGCGGGCGTCGGCGGGGACGGACGAACGCTCCTGGTCGCCGACGACGAGGGCGTCGTCGAGCGCGTCCCGCTCCCGCAGGCGGGGCTCGCCGTCGCCGACGCGTCGTTCAACAACGGAATTTTGGACGTGTGGCTGCAGGGAGAACGGGATGAGTGACGATAGCGAACCGATGGCCGAGGCCGCCGACAAGCTCGATTCGGCGCTCGAAAGCTCACAGTCCACGGATGAGGGCGAGAACGGTAGCGACGGCAGCAACGGGAACGACGGCGATGGCGGGGACGATGGGGGTAGCGGACTCGTCGACTCCGACGACGAGATGCCGGCGCTGCTCGACCGTGCCGAGGGCGACATCGACTCGCTGCTCGGCGTGTTGAGCGGTGAGGAGAGCTACGCGGATGCCAAGGAGGAGATCAACGACCTCGTCGACGTCATCGAGGAAACCGAGGAACTGCTCGACACCGTCGATCTCTCTGAGCTCCCCGAGGCGGTAGAGCTGAGCGAACTGCCGAGCGCCATCGAGGGCGAGGACGTACCCGAAGCGATCGCGAACGCCGAACCGAGGCGGGCGATCGACCTCACACAGCTGGCGTCGCTCGTCGAGTTCAGCGAACTCTGGGACGCCGTCGCCGTCCGCTCGTTCATGCAGAACAAGGACGAGCTCGAAGCGGCGACCGACGACGTCACCGACGACGAGGGTAGTGACGGCGAGAACGGCGACGATTCCGGTCTCGTGGACTCGTTCGACATGTCCGATTCGAGCGACGCGAACGGTGGCGAGGAGTCGATCCTCGACGACGGACAGGCCAAACAGCTCGCCATCCAGTCACAGCTCCGCGATGCCGTCGAGGAGTTCCGCGAGAGCGCCCTCGACGCGCGCGATCAGCTGAAGGAAGCGCGCGACACGGCCCAGGAGAAAGTCGAGGAGAAGACCGGCGGCGGGACGGGCCAGCCCTCCTCGCGGAACCCGACGGCCTACTCGACGATGGTCGCCGGCTGGAAGGCGGGCGGCTGGTCGTCGGCGAGTTTCTCGACCGTACCGAAGCAGACACAGCATTCGAGCGCGCCCGGCCACTATCGCATCTACGGTCGGCGATTCGACGAACGGGAGGGAAACGATGAGTAACAGCGGCGGGCCGACGCGCCAGTCCGACAGCCTCGCCGATGTCGTCGAGATGCTGCTCGACAAGGGCGTCGTGATCAACGCCGATATCGTCGTCTCGATCGGCGACACCGAACTGCTCGGTGTGCAGCTTCGGGCGGCGATCGCCTCGTTCGAGACGGCCGCCGAGTACGGGCTCGAGTTCCCGGATGGCACCGACATGCGCCGCGTCGAGCAGGCATCGGATCGAAGCGAGCTCGAAGACGACGACACCGTTACTGTCGAGGGCTCGGAGGAGGACGACGCGGCGCTCGACGACGGTGAGGAATCCGATACTGAGCGCCAATCTGCACCGGAGCTCAGCACGCGGCCGAACGACGGCGCGCGTGCGGAACCAGCGGAGGGCGGTGGCGACGTGGCCGACGGCGACGAAGGCGGTAGCGAGGGCGGTGACGACGAGGATGCCAGCGGCGAGGACGCCGACGGGGAATCGGTGGCGGAGATGGAACAGGCCGAAGAAGACGACGCCGCGGCGGAGGAGGCAGATGACGACGATTGACGTCGACGGCGACGAGGCGCGCGACGGGCTGATGACGCTCGTCGTCACGGTCGTCGAGCTGCTGGTCGACGCGATGGAGCGTGAGGCCATCCGCCGGATGGAGTCGGGCGAGCTCACCGACGAGGAAATCGAGCGGCTCGGCTCGCAGCTCGCCGCGCTCGAAGAGGAGATCGAGGGGATCAAACAGGACGAAGACATCGAGAAGCCGGTCGACGATCTCCGTGGCGATCTCGACGGACTGGTCCGCGATCTCGTCGAACGTGCCGATCAGCCGCAGCGCGACGACAGAGGAGTGATCGAATAATGGCCGACGATACCGACACCGAGTTCGAGGAGGGACGCTATCTCTACTGTGCGGTCGCCGTCGACGACGGGGCCGATCTGGACACCGAGGGCGTCGACGACGAGCCCGTCAGACTGCTCGCGGTCGACGACATCGGCGTCGTGCTCCACGACTGCGAGTCGTTGTACGACACCGCCAACATGGACGAGCTCCGCAAGTGGGTGCTCCAGCATCAGAACGTCGTCGACGCGGCGGGCGAGGTGTTCGGCACGCCGATCCCGTTCCAGTTCGACACCGTTCTCACGGGCGACGACGACCGCGTGCGCGAGTGGGTCGGCGAGGAGCGCGGGACGCTCGCCGACTACCTCGATCAGCTCGCGGGCCACTGGGAGTACCGCGTCGAACTCCGGCGCGAGGAAGAGGCACTGCGCGAGGATCTCGTCGCGAGCGACGACCGACTCGCCGAACTCGACGAGGAGATCGAGGCGGCGGGCTCGGGGACGGCGTTCATGCTCGAAAAGCAGTACGACCAGCGCCTCCGCGAGCTGCGTCGCGAGCGCCGTGGCGAACGCGCGGCGGCGCTACGCGACCGGCTCGACGAGTTCGCACGCACCGTGGACGAGCTCGGCGAGCGGACGACGCTCGACGACGAGGGGGGCGACGACGGCATGGAGACCCAGGCGCGGTTCACCGTGCTCGCGACTGACGACAACGAAGAGGAAATGGGTGAAATGCTCGACGAGGTGGCGGCCGAGACGGGCGTCGAGGTCCGGTTCACCGGGCCGTGGCCGCCGTACTCGTTCGTACCGGCGATCGGGGGTGAGGATGGAACCGAAACGGGCGGATGACGACGTCATCGTCGATCTGATCGACGTCATCCTCCGGGACGGGGCGGTCATCGAGGCCGACGCGATCATCTCGGTCGCCGACATCCCGCTTGTCGGGCTAAAACTCCGAGCGGCGCTGGCCGGCATGGCGACGATGACCGAGTACGGCATCTTCGAGGAGTGGGATCGAGTGCAGCGCCAGCGCGCGCTCGACGACAGTAGCGACGGGGACGATAGCGACGACCTGGCGAGCAGTTCGACCGACCGCCGCATCCCGAAGGAGTAACCATGGCAGGCAGCCGCAAGCATCGGGATTATTACCGACGGCCGAGCGTCTGTTCAGCACGAGCGGCACGGAGGATCAGTTAGATGTACACCGAAACAACAGCACGAACGACGGCGCGACGAATCGGCGGAGGATACTGAGATGGGCATCGTCAGCACCATACTGCGCTTCGTCGGCGGGTTCATTGGCCAGCGCCTCGGCAGTTCGCTCGGCAGCCGACTCGAAGGGGCGCTGCTCGCGGGCGGGAAGGCGGACGAATCCGAAGACGAGTCGGACGACGAGGACGAAACCGAATCCGGAGACGGGGCGGACGACGGCGATGGCGACGAGGAAAGCGAGGAAGCGGCGGAGTCCGACGACGACTCCGAGAGCGCCGACGACGAATCGACTGGCCCGCCGGTCATCGAGCAGGTGACCGCCGCGCTCGACTCGATCGGCAACGATTCGGAGGAATCGAGCGGCGGGTTCGGCGATCTCGACGCCCTCTCGGACGAGGAACTCGAGGAGCTGGCCGGGACGCTCGTCGACGAGCTCAACAAGCGGAGCGAGCAGTAGGGCGATCCGCGAACGGCTCCACCCCCGCCGTCACGGCGAGTAGTCAGTCATATACCGACACCGCCCCGCAGGCAGGCATGAAACAGGCCATCGTCGCGCGGACCGACATCGGGATGGGGACGGGCAAACTCGCCGCACAGGTCGCCCATGCCTCGCTGTCGGCCTACGAGGACACCGGCTCGCGCGCGCGAACCGAGTGGAAGGGATCGGGCCAGAAGAAAGTCGTTCTCAAGGGCGATAGCGAGCGAACGCTGTTCGAACTCGCCGATCGCGCCGAACGCGACGGTCTCCCCCACGCCATCATCCGCGATGCGGGCCACACGCAGCTCGATCCCGGCACGGTGACGGCGCTCGCGGTCGGCCCCGGCTCCGAGGAAACCGTCGACCGAATTACCGGCGACCTCCCACTGTTTTAGACGGGGTCCTCGGCTCGCTCACTCCGTTCGCTCGCCTCGAACCCCGTCCAAAAACCTGGACTAAAAAGAGCCGCTCGCTCGGCCGTTGGCCTCGCTCGCGGTACGACAACTATCCTTCCGCCACCGCCCCGCACAGCCCACACACCTCCCCAACCGATTCACTCCGCTCGTTTCACTCGCTCCGCTCATCCCTCGCACGCTCTCCGGCCTCCGGCCGGATTCACCGCGCGCCACCGCCTCTGCTTCGGTTCTGTCCGGCGATTTCGACCAAGAGCTATCGGTTCTTTGGCGACCACAACGCACTTACTGATACCCGTCGGAACGCGGCCATGAGGAGGATTCGCCGATGCGGGTAGTCATTGTCGGGGCGGGTGACGTCGGCACGTACATCGCCGAGGATCTCGCCGAGAGCCACGAGATCGCGGTCGTCGACACGGACGGCGAACGCGTCGCCGAACTCGAATCCACGCTCGGCGTGACGGCCATCGAGGGCGACGGGCGCTCGCTCGATGCGCTGGAGGCGGCGGGCATCGACGAGGCCGAGATCGTCATCGCCAGCACGGACGACGACGCGGTCAACGTCATGGTCTGTGGCGCGGTCAGGAACAGTACGGACGCCTATACGATCGCGCGGGCGAAATCGGCCGACCTCTACGAGACCTGGGAGACGTTTGACGACGCGCTCGGTATCGACCTGCTGCTGCCGGTCGATCGACTGACCGCCGCGGCGCTCGTCCGGACGGTCGCGCTGCCCGGTGCGCTCGCGGTCAGCACGTTCGTCGACGGCGAGGTCGAGATGGCGGAGTTCGAGCTCGCTGCCGACGCCGATCTCGTCGGCAAGAGCGTCGCCGAGGCCGACGAGTTCCCGTCGCTGACGTTCGCCGGTGTAATCCGCGACGGCACGGTCCACATCCCGAGCGGTGAGACGGTCTTCGCGGCCGACGACCGGGTCGTGGTCATCGGCAGTCCCTCCAGCGTCAGGCGGTTTGCGCGACGGCTCACACCGGGCGCATCGCTCGATCCGGACGACGACGTGGTGATCGTCGGCGGCGGGACGGTCGGCACGCGTATCGCCCGACTGCTCGAACAGGGTGGCTACACACCCCGACTGGTCGAACACGACCCCGAGCGTGTCGCCGTGCTCGACGAGGAGCTTCCGGAGACGACGGTCATCGAGGGCGACGTGACGACCGCCGGCTTCCTCACCGAGGCGAGCATCGATGAAGCCGACCTGCTCGTCGGGACGCTCGACGACGAGACGAACTACGTGCTGGCGCTGCTCGCGAAGAACGTCGGCGCTGGCCACACCGCCGCCGTGGTGAACGACTCGGAGTACGTCGATCTGTTCGAGGCGGCCGGTGTCGACGTGACCGTCGAGCCACGGGCGGTCGTCGCCAACGAGACGACGCGTGCGACCCAGGACTACGCCGACGAGGCCGCGACGCTCGAACGCGACAGCGCCGAAGTGCTCGAGATCACCGTCGACGGCGACAGCGTTCTCGCCGGCGAGTCGATCGTCGACGTGGCACACGACCTGCCCGACGGATTCGTCGTCGGCGCGGTCGTCCGCGACGGCTCGCTCAAGACGCCCCGCGGCGGCACCGTCGTCCAGGTCGGCGACCACGTCGTCGCGTTCGTCGATACGGACGCGCTGGACGAGGTCGCGGCAGCGCTGTGAACAGCAACTCCGACCGCGAACCGACGGCTGGCGGGAGACAGTGATGCGCGAGGCCCATCCGAGCGAACGGGCAGTCGGCATCGACCACTACGTCAGCGATGGCGACGGTACGGGTGGGAAATTCCGTACGCGCCCAGAGGATTTCCGCGTACGTGAACTCGAAACGGGTGAGTTCGAACCGCTCGACGCCGATCCGAACGCCTATCCCCATCTCGTCTTTCGAGCGACGCTCGAGAACTGGGACACGAACGATTTCGCGAGCGCGCTCTCCAGTCAGTTGGAAATGAGCCGCGAGCGGATCGACTGGGCGGGCACGAAGGACAAGCGCGCCGTCAGCACCCAACTGTTCTCCGTGCGTGCTGGAAGCGACGCGCTCGACGACATCGATCTCCGCGGAGCGACGATCGACCTGGTTGGGCGCGCCGGGCGCGGACTGCGCTTCGGCGATCTCGCTGGCAACGCCTTCGAGATCGTCGTCCGCGAGGCCGACACCGAATCGGTCGAGCGAATAACGGAATCGCTCCGATCGTTCGCCGGCAACGAGGACGGGAACGCGGGCGACACAAACGGTGAAGACGGTACGACGGTGGGCGTGCCGAACTACTTCGGCCAGCAGCGGTTCGGTTCCTATCGCCCGGTGACACACGAGGTCGGGCTCGCGGTCGTCCGCGACGACTGGCGAGAAGCGGTGCTCGCCTACGTCGGCCGTCCACACGAGTCGGAGCCGGAAGCGACCCGCGAGGCGCGCGCGTTCGTCGATAGCGAGGCCACGGCAGCGGGGACGGCGGACTGGGAAGCGGCGCTCGACCGCTATCCGCGGCAGTTGGGCTTCGAGCGCTCGATGCTCCACCGGCTGGTCGAGAACGGTGGCGAGAGTTCGGACGATTTCCGTGCGGCGCTCGAAACCGTCCCGTCGAACCTCCAGCGGCTGTTCGTCAACGCCGCTCAGTCCTACTTGTACAATCGGATTCTCTCCGCACGCCTCGATCAGGGGCTGCCGTTCGATCGTGCGGTCGCGGGCGACGTGGTCTGCTTCGCCGATAGTGAGGCTCCCGATGGACTCGCTCTGCCCGATCCCGATAGAAGCCAACGAGTGCCCGAAAACCGGGTCGAGACGGTCAATCGACACACTGCACGTGGGCGGGCGTTCGTCACCGCGCCGCTGGTCGGCACCGAAACGGAGCTCGCAAACGGCGAGCCGGGTGCCATCGAGCGCGCAATACTCGACGAGGAAGGGATCGAGCCCTCGCTGTTCGATCTGCCGGGGGAGTTTCACTCGACGGGCACCCGACGGGCGATACTGCTCACGACCGATCTGTCGATCGAGGACGATCCGCTCACGTTCGCCTTCCAGTTGCCGAAGGGATCGTATGCAACCGTGCTCCTTCGGGAATACCTGAAGAGTGAGCCGACCGCGATGCGCTGACGCCGTGTTGGTCGAAATGGATCTCCAGATACACGACTGAGAAATCGACCGGCTTATCCGCCGGCACGCTCGAATCGTGGCATGGAGTGTCGGCGGTGTGGATCGCGTCTCGATCGGGCCGGCGATTTCTGTCTCGTCTGTCGCCATCCGAACGTCGACACCGTGGTCTGCGAACTAGGTCGCGAACGAGCGAGCGTCACAGGATTATTCGAGGGCGAGCGCGTCGGAACCTGGACGGTGACGACGATCCAGGAGACGGGTGAAGACGAAAAGCGCGAGCGCCGAAACTTCACGGGGAGGGTTGCCGACGAGATCCATCGCAAGCGACCAGAGGAGGTGTACGCCACCGGCGAGCGCGACGTGCTCGGGACGCTTCGTGGGCAGCTCCACTACGATCTCCGCCGCGTCGCGGACCCGGGTGAAGACGCCGTCGAGACGGTGCTCGCCAGAAGTGAGGAGTCACCGCTTGCGGTCGTCGAGACACCACCGCGGGAGAAACTCGGCGGGAGCCACTCGACGCTCGTCGGCGGGCGTGCGGGTCAAGCAATCGTGGCGATCGCGACCGATCACCCACACGTGAAGAAGGTGATTCCGGGCCCCATCGAGTCGGGTGGACGTGGTTCTCGGACGGGCGTACGGGCGAAGGCGACCCGTGCCGACGGACGAGGAAACGTCAGACTGTTGGTGCGCGACGGATCGAGTGTTCAGGAGGTGCGAGTCGTGACGACCGCCGCCGACCGCGAGCAGGGTGAGCGCGTCCGCGAGGACCTCAATCGTGCGCTCGATGAAGAGGGGTTTCGGGAGTAACAACACGAAGGGTTTTACTCGCCCGCTGGCATAGCAGGCGTACTATGGGTAATCAAGAGGTCGGTAGCGCCGGACGGTTCGGTGCACGCTACGGCCGTGTCGCCCGCCGACGCGTCGCCGAGATCGAGGCCGACATGCAGGACGACCACACCTGCCCCGAATGTGACGAGCCGGACGTCGACCGGACGGACACGGGCATCTGGGAGTGTGGCAACTGCGGGCACACCTTCGCTGGCGGTGCGTACCAGCCTGAGACGCCCGGCGGGCGCACCGTCGAGCGCTCGATTCGGGCGGCGCTCGCGGAGGACGGCGACGAACAGTGAGTTACAAATGCTCGCGGTGTAAGCGTGACGTCGAACTCGACGAGTACGGGGGCGTTCGCTGTCCGTACTGTGGCCACCGCGTGCTGCTCAAGGAGCGCAGCCGCGACGTCAAAGAGATCGACGTCGAGTAGTGCGCCACGAGAGTTCCTTCGCGCTCGAATACGAGACCGAAAGCGCCGCGGCCGCCGTCGAGCGCAGCCTCCGGCCCGAGATCGGCGATATCGAGGGTGATCGCACGACGGCGTCGCTGTCGCGCGACGGGGCCACGGTCGGAATCGACGTCGCGGCGGCGGACCTCGTCGCGCTGCGCGCGGGCCAGAACACCTGGCTCTCGCTGACCGGCGTAGCCGAGCGAACGCTGACTGCCGGAGCGGACGCGGCCAACGAGGCGGATACGACAGATAGATTGGATACTGTCGACGGATAGCGCCTCACGCGGGTTTCGAATGGTGGGCGTTTATCAGTCAGTGCGCTGAGGTGCGTGTATGCGATTCGTCGAACTGTCGATCCCCGCGGCGAAGCGTCAGGTAATCCTCGGGATCCTCGACGACGAGGGGATCGACTACGCGATCACCGACGACTCCGACGGCGAGCGCTACGCAGCGGTGGCGTCGTTCCCGCTCGCACAGGACGATGTCGAGGGGCTGCTCGATCGCCTCCGCGACCAGAATCTCAGCGAGGACGCCTGGACGGTCGTACTCGACGCCCGGACGGTCGTCTCCGACCGGTTCGACGCCGAGGAGGACGCGGACGAGGACGGATCCGAGCGCCGGGGGCGGATCGCGCGCGACGAGCTTCGGACGGCGGCCGCCGATCTCGCGCCCGATCGCAGCGAGCGCTGGTCGTACGTGGCGATGACGGTCGTCAGCGCCGCCGTCGCCGTCGTCGGCCTGCTTCAAGATTCGGCGGCCGTCGTCGTCGGGTCGATGGTCATCGCACCCCTGATCGGGCCGGCGATGGCTGCCGCCACGGGCACGGTCGTCGACGACCGTGAACTGACGGCCCGTGGCGTCGCGCTCCAGGTGCTCGGACTTGGGCTTGCGGTGGCGAGCGCGGCTGTCTTCGCCGCGGCCATGCGGTTCGTCGGGCTGGTTCCCCCGGGGACCGACATCGCCACGATTCCGGAGGTACAGAGCCGTCTCGCACCGGATTTCCTCTCGCTGATGGTGGCGCTTGGAGCGGGCATCGCCGGGGCAATCAGCCTCGCGACGGGAGCCGGGGCGGCGCTCGTCGGCGTGATGATCGCGGTCGCGCTCATCCCGCCGGCCGCGACGGTCGGGCTCGGTATCGCGTGGGGGCAGCCGTTCTTGAGCCTCGGTGCCGGGGTGTTGGTGCTCGTCAACGTGCTCTCGATCAATCTCGCCGCGCTGATCGTCCTCTGGGTCGTCGGCTATCGCCCACAGGACGCGCTCGAACTCGATCTGGTGCGCGAACGGATCCGCAAGCGCATCGGCGTGCTCGTGCTCGCGCTCGTCGTGCTCTCGGTCTTTCTCGGCGGCGTCACCTATCTCAGTTACCAGTCGGCACAGTTCGATCAGCAGGTCGAAACCGAGGTCGAGGGGATGATCGACGGGCAGCCCTACGCGGATCTCGAACTGCTCGACACGTCGGCCGGGCCGAGTGAGACGGCGATCGCCTTCGACGAGGCCGGACTCGCCGCCGGCGGGCCGATCAACGTCTCGGTGACGCTCGATCGACCGGCGGGCACCACCCAGCCCCGGTTCGCCGCGGCGCTCGATCGCCGCCTCAGCCGGACCACCGGGCGCAACGTGACCGTCGAAGCACGGTTCGTCGATGCCGCCCGGACCGATTCGATCCGATCACTGGCGAACGCGATGGGACGAACCCCGCTCGTGCCGGCCTGATGGGGGTTCGGTGATCGGCGAACTCGGGAGAGAAACGGGGGTTTTTCCCTGCGGACACCAAGAACGCGGGTATGCAGGGAAACCTTCCGCCGGAAGCCCAAGAGAAAATCGAGGAGCTACAGGATCTCCAGGACAGCGCCCAGCAGGTCGCTGCCCAGAAGCAGCAGGCCGAAAGCCAGCTCACTGACTCGCAGACTGCGCTCGACGAGCTCGACGAGATCGACACCGAGACGACGATGTACCGCGAGGTCGGCGAGCTCCTGATCGAGACCGAGTACGACGAGGCCCAAGACGACCTCGAAGACAAGGTTTCGAGCCTCGAAGTACGCGTCGAGACGCTCGAAAAACAGGAGAGTCGCGTTCAGGAGCAGTTCGAGGAGCTCCAGAGCGAGCTGCAGGAGATGCTGAGCGGCGGTGGCGGTCCCGGTGGTGCCGGCGGCCCGGGCGGTATGGGACCGGGCGGCCCGAGCGCTGGCGGGTAGATGCCGACCGACGAGGAAGTCGTCGAAACGGCAAGCGAAGCAGCCGAAGGCCTCGTTTTCTCGCGCTACAAAAGTTCCGAGATCGAGGATCTCGATGTCACCGTGCACTTCGAGGACGGCGTGCTCGATCTCGACGTCTATCTGAACGCGCCGGATGATCCCGACCCGGAGATCGTCGCCGACGAGGCCGTACTGGCGGCCGAATCGGCCGTCGATGATCTGTTTGCCGACGAATAGTGCTGCGGTGGCGGCCGCTGTGCGGCGGTGCGGTCGGTTCCTGGCGGATGAAGGGCGAAGTCGCTCGAAACGGCTCTGCCGTTTCGTGATGACGAGAGAGCTTTGCTCTCTCGGACCACCGCGAGTGGAACGAGCGGCTGAGGGCTTCGGCGGTGCTGTGCGGTCGCAGTACGGTAGCTGTCGATGTCCGCGCGAGCGAAGCGAGCGCGGTTCACTGCTCGCGCGGTTTGCGAGCAGGAGTTTTTGGAGCAGATTTTTGCAAGCGGGGGTGCGCGACCGAGCAACGCGAGGGAGCGCACCCCTCGCAGTAAAAAGGTGCGTCAGAAAAATTTGAACAGGTCGTCGCGGTGCTGGTCGTGGAGATGGCTGCGGATGGCGTCGGTCAGCGGGCCGATCGAGCCGCGTTTGGCGCTGACGGGGGCGATGGTGTCCTGCCATTGCTGCCACGGCGAGGGGAGGCCGAGGCGGTCGCAGAGCGCGTCGAGTCGCTCGTCGCGGTCGTCGACCTTGTCCATCTTGTTGACCGCGACCACGGTGGGGATGTCGATGTCGGCGAGGAAGCCGAACAGTTCGACGTCGTGGGGAATTTCGTCGCGTTCGGTGTGGCGGTCGATGATGTCGACGGCGCTGTTGGCGTCGATGACGAGCACGCCGACGAGGATCTTCTCGCTGTTCGTTTCGAGATAGCGGACGATGTCGGTCTTGATCGCCTCGCGGTGCTCCTCCTCGACGCCGGACATGAAGCCGAAGCCCGGTAGGTCGGTGAGGACGAAGTCCTCGGCCACCCAGTCGTAGTGTCCCGGCGAGCGGGTCACGCCGGGTTTCTTACCGGTCTCGAAATCGTGGCCGGTGAGCTCCCGGAGAATGGTGGATTTTCCCACGTTCGAGCGGCCACAGAAGACGACTTCCGCGTCCCGGTCGGGACGTCCATCGAACATGGGTTGCCCTCTCGGGCGAACGGGTTTATACTGCCCGACGGGAGCTTCGGCCCGATCGTGGATGGTGCCGTTCGATGGCCGACCACGGGGTATTTGGCCGCCGGCCGAGACCGTCGGATGTGCGACTCGTTCAGGTGACGATCCCGGCGGGCAAGCGCGAGACGGTGCTCTCGGAGCTCGACGACGAGGGGATCGACTACGTGCTGACCGAGGAGACGAGCGGCCGGGAGTTCACGGGCGTCGTCTCGTTCCCGCTGCCGACGACTGCCGTCGAGCCAGTGCTCGACCGCCTGCGCGAGACCGGTATCGACGAGGACGCCTACACGATCGTCGTCGATGCCGAAACCGTCGTTTCGCGGCGGTTCGAGCAGTTGGAAGAGCGGTACGACGAAGACGAGGAGACCGACAAACGCATCGCCCGCGAGGAGATCCACGCCCGTGCCCGGGAACTCGCGCCGGATTTCTGGCCGTATCTCGTCATGACGGTCGTGAGCGCGGTCGTCGCCACCGCCGGACTCCTCCTCGATGACGCGGCCGTCGTCGTCGGCTCGATGGTCATCGCTCCCTTGATCGGGCCAGCGATGGCGACCTCCGTGGGAACGGTCGTCGACGACCAGGGGATGTTCCGTCGCGGGGTGAAGCTTCAGGCGCTCGGTCTCGCCGTCGCGGTCGTCGCCGCGACGCTGTTCGCCGCCCTCATGCGCGTGACGAACACGGTGCCACCGGGCACCGACGTATTCATGATCGGACAGATCAATATCCGACTCGCGCCTGACTTTCTGGCCTTGGTGGTGGCGCTCGGAGCCGGCGTCGCCGGCGGAGTGAGCCTCGCCACCGGTGTCTCGGCGACGCTCGTCGGCGTGATGATCGCCGCCGCGCTCGTCCCGCCCCTTGGAGTCATCGGCATCGCCATCGCGTGGGGCCGGCCGGCACCGGTGTTCAGCGCGTCGGTACTCGTGCTCGTGAATACGCTCTCGATCAACCTCACGGCGCTCATTGTTCTGTGGTATATGGGCTATCGGCCCGATCACTGGTTTCGCGAGGACGACGCCCGGCTGGCGACGCGAAAGCGCATCGTCGCGCTCGCCGCCGCCATCCTGGTGCTGTCGGCGTTTCTCGGCGTCGTCACCTACGACTCCTACCGGACGGCGTCGTTCGAGCAGGAGGTCCGCGGCGACATCGACGCGCTGCTCGATCAGCCCGAGTACGATCGGCTCACGCTGCTCGACGTGCGCTTTCGTTACGACGACCCCGTCCCGCCGCGCCAGCCGACCCGTGTCACCATCGTCGCCGGCGGGACGGGGGACGGTAGCAATCCGAACCTCGCTCGCCCGCTCGAACGCCGTATCGACGAGGCGCTCGGCGATCTCGCGCTGCCCGAACCGCTCGGCTCGCCGAACGACGTTCAGGTACGCGTGCGCTACGTCGAGATGGAGACCGCGTGACTGTGACTCACCGCTCGATCGCGTGACTACCGGACTAGTCGTCCGCGACGGCGCTGGCGTGATTCGTTCCGTCTGAATCAGCCGTCATCGTCGACGTACTCTCATCCGATCGTTCGTCCACTCGTTCCTCGTCGTCGGTCGGCGGTGCTGTGTACAGCAGTCCGCGCGTCGTGCTGCGTGCCATGCCGTGACAGTCGTTCGTGGGGACGTATCAAGCTATGCCTAATGCTAGTAATGGTGTATGATTCCATATTAATATTGGTCGTCAGGTGAGGGGACAACGGTTAGGTCCCGGCGGTCGAGAGTCGGGTATGGCGCGCAGTCAGGACCCGATTCAGTCCCGCGACGACGGGTCCCGCGACCGCTACGACGTCACGACGTGGGAGGTGCGGACGCCGCTCGACAGGGTGGCGACCTGGCTCTACTGGGTCTTGGACGTGATCGCGCGATGGGTGCTGGTGCTACTCGCGGGCGCGATCCTCGTGGCGATCGTCGTGACCAGCGACCTGCCACGTATCCTGAACCCCGTCGTGAGCGCGTTCACGGTGCTGTCGCTCGTGCCGGCGCTCGCGCTCGTCGCCTACGTCTGGTGGACCGACAGCACGACCGCCGAACCGCTCTCCTTGCTCGCGGTGACGTTCGCCCTCGGCGTGCTCTTCGCGAGCTTCGCCGCGATCATCAACGGGCTCGGCAGCGTTCTCCAGCTCGTCCCGATCGTCGGCCCGGTCTGGTTTTTCTACCTCGTCGTCGGCCCGATCGAGGAGACGATGAAGTGGCTCGCCGTCCGGATCTACGCCTACCGCAGCCCGCGATTCGACGCCGTCATCGACGGTGCCGTCTACGGCGCGGTCGCGGGACTCGGCTTCGCCACCATCGAGAACGCCATCTACATCACCGACGCGGTGGCCAACCCCGTCATCGGCAACGTGTTGGGCGCTGGTGGCGGCGTCACGCCCGCGCGGGCGATCGCCGGCCCCGGCCACGTCATCTACTCGGCCTTCGCGGGCTACTATCTCGGCTTGGCGAAGTTCAACCGCGATCGTGCCGGCCCGATCATCGTCAAGGGGCTCCTGATCGCGGCGCTCATCCACGCGACCTACAACACGCTCACGTTCATCCCTGCCGCTGCGGCCTTCGTGCTTGGCATCCCGAACTTCGTCACTCTCCTGGCGTTCGTCATCATCTACGACAGCTTCTTCGGCTACTTCCTCTACCGAAAACTCGCACGCTATCGGCGGCAGTACCGCGCTACCCGTCAGGACGGGGCGCTCGTCCCCGTCGAGCGCACCGAGTTCGAGGAATGACAGCCGGAGGTCACGCGTCCCCGTGTTCCGCCATCGTTGGATGGTGCATGTGAACATTTTTCACTCCGACGGGTAAGTGGCGGTACATGAGCGACGGGACCGGCGTCGAGACGGAGCTCGACCGCGACATCGGCTTCGTGGGTGCGGTCGCCCTCGGCGTCGGGACGATGATCGCCGCGGGAATCTTCGTGCTCTCGGGGCTCGCGGTCTCGAACGTCGGCGTGGTCGCCATCGGTTCGTTCCTGATCGCAGCAATCGTCGCCGCCTTCACCGCCTTCGCCTACGCCGAGTTCGCCTCGCTCTACCCCGAAAGCGGGGGTGGCTACGCCTACGTCGCCAACACGTTCGACCGCGACTGGACGTATATCGTCGGCTGGTCGATGATCCTCGGCTATCCCGCGAGCGCCGCCTTCTACCTCGCGAGTTTCGGCGACTGGTTCTACCGGTTCATCTATCCGCTGTTGTCGATTCCCGCGGCCGTTCCGTACTGGCTCTCGTCGATCGGGGTTCTGGTGGTGCTCATCGGGATCAATCTCAAGGGTACCGAGGAAACCGGGCTCTTCCAGATCGTCGTCACCGCGCTCAAGGTCGCGCTCATCTTCCTTTTCCTCTACGGCGGTCTGCAGGCGTTCGACACCGAGGTCGTCATGAGCTCGATCGCCGAGAACACGCAGGGTTTCGCCGATCTCCGTGATATTGGCGTGACGAGTGCGCTCGTGTTCATCACCTTCTTCGGGTTCGAGGCGATCGCGACCAACGCCGAGGAGATCGAGAACCCCGGCCGAACGATCCCGCGGGCGATCTTCGTCAGCATGGGCTTCGTCACCGTCGTCTACGCGTTCGTCGTGCTCGTCATCGTCTTCGCCGTCAACGACGCCCGGTTCCTCCAGTTTCTCGCGGCGAACGTCGACCTCGGCGGGGTTTCGGCCCGACAGTTCATCGCCAACAGCGGCGAGGTGTCGATGGCCTACGCCGCCCAATACTACCTCGGTCCCGTGGGATTTTACGTCATCATCGTCGGCGCGCTTCTCTCGATGGTCGCGGCGGCCAACGCTACCATTCTCGCCGGATCACGTGTCAAACTCGCGATGAGTCGCCGCGACCATCTGCCCGCGCGCTTCGAGAAACTCCACTCCTCGTTCAACACGCCCTATCTGTCGGTGTTCCTCACGGGCGGGCTCATCTTGCTCTACGTCTTCCTCTTTACCGTCGTCTTCGGTGGCGGTCCCGAGAGTGAGGCAGTTCTCCAACTCCCGTTCGCCCTGCCGCTCGTGGGCGCGGAGCTTCACCTCGGTATCGAGGCGATCACCCACTTCGCGGATTTCATGCTGCTCACCGGGCTGATCGTCGTCAACGTCGCGGTCGTCCGCTCGCGCCGGAAGTTCCCCGATCTCGATCGGGGGTTCACCGTACCGGCGGTGCCGTGGGTGCCGGCGCTCGCGGTGATCGCGAACTTCGTCCTGCTCGCGAACGTCGAACCGTCGAGCCTCGTGCTCGGTCTGCTCGCCGAGGTCGTCGGCGTCGGCTTCTGGTTCGCGTGGAAGGCGCGTGCACCTTCGACGGCGGCCATCGAGCGCGAGACGCCCACGGCGGTGGCCGAGCGCAACCCGTCGGGCCGCGAGCGCGACTACCGCATCGTGGTCCCGATCGCCAACCCCGATCACGTCGAACAGCTGCTGACGACCGCGATCGACATGGCTCGGGAGAGAAACGGCGAGATACTCGCGCTCTCGGTCGTTGACCTGCCCGACCAGACGCCGCTCTCGGAGGGTCGCCAGTACGTCGACGAGCGCCGTGACGTGCTCGATCGCGCGATGGCGTTCGCCGAGACGGGCGGCCAACTCTCGTCCGATGGAAGTGGCACCGTCGAGGAAAGCAGCGATGCGGAGACGGGGGAGGTCGGCGTGCCCGTCAGCGGGACGGTTCGCATCGCGCACGACGTCGACGACGCCATACTACACACCATCGAGCAGTACGACGCCGACGCGGTCCTGCTCGGCTGGGGTGGCTGGCGGGCGCGCCGCCGCGACGTCGTCCTCGGTAGCACGGTCGATACGGTCGTCACGGACGCTGACTGTGACGTGCTCGTCGAGCGGATCGATCCCGACACGCCGGTCGCGGTGGGATCGGTACTGCTCCCCACCGCCGGCGGCCCACACACTGAACTGGCCGGCGAGGTCGCCCGATCGATCGCCCATGCGACCGGCGCGCACGTCGAACTACTCCGCGTGATCGCTGCCGAGAGCGAACGCGACAGCGCCGAGTCCGCGCTCGAAGGGATGCTCGAAGACTTCCCCGACACCGATGCCGAGGTGACGGTCGTCGCCAACGACGACGTCGTCGACGCCATCACCGCACGCTCGGCCGACCACGACGTCACCGTGATCGGCGCGACGCGCGAGGGACTGCTCCAGCGCGTGGTCTTCGGCACGATCCCCGAGCGAGTCGGTGAAGAAGCCGAAAGCACGGTCGTCCTCGCCAGGCGAAACCTGGGCATCCCGTCACGCCTGCGACGGCTGTTCGATCGCTAACGACTCGGTCGGGACGCGCCGCGTCAGTCGTCGTCGGCGGCGACGCGCCGGTCGGTCCGGGGCCCTTCCAGTTCGACGCCGGGCAGCAGGTCACGGAGATAGCGACCCGTGTGTGACTCCTCGATGCCGGCGACCGCTTCGGGCGTGTCGGCCGCGACGATCTCGCCGCCGTTCTCGCCGCCCTCTGGACCGAGGTCGACGACGTGGTCGGCGTTCTTCACGAGATCGAGTTCGTGTTCGACGACCACGACGGTGTTGCCGTTGTCGACGAGACGCTGGAGCACGGTGATCAGCTTGCGCTCGTCGGCCGAGTGGAGCCCGGTGGTGGGCTCGTCGAGCAGGTAGAGCGTCTCGCCGGTCTGTTTCTTGCCCAACTCTTCGGCGAGTTTGACGCGCTGGGCCTCCCCGCCCGAAAGGGTGGTCGAGGGCTGGCCGAGTCGCATGTAGTCGAGCCCGACGTCGCGGAGGAGTTGGAGACGGCGCTTCAGTCGGGTGTCCGCCTCGAAGAACTCGTAGGCCTCCTCGATGCTCATGTCGAGCACGTCGGCGATCGTCTCGCCCTTGTAGGTGACGTCGAGGGTCTCGTCGTTGTAGCGCGCGCCACCACATTCCTCACAGGGAACGTGGACGTCCGAGAGGAAGTTCATCTCGATCTTCACCGTGCCCTGCCCGCCACAGGCCTCACAGCGCCCGCCCTTCACGTTGAACGAGAAGCGGCCCTTCTCGTAGCCGCGCTGTTTGGCGAGTTTCGTCTCGGCGAAGAGTTCTCGAACGTGATCGAACACGCCGGTGTACGTGGCGGGGTTCGATCGCGGCGTCCGACCGATCGGCGACTGATTGATCAGCCGCACGGTCTCGATCCCCTCGTGCTCGATGGCGTCGTGCTCGCCGGGGTCCACAGTCCGGTTGTCGTTCATCTCGCGGACGAGACCCTTGTAGAGCACGTCGTGCATCAGGGTGGACTTACCCGACCCCGAAACGCCGGTGATGGCGGTGAAACAGCCCAGCGGGATCGACACGTCGAGATTGGCGAGGTTGTGCTGGCGCGCACCCCGGACCGTGAGCTCGCCGTCGGCCTCGCGTCGCGTCTCGGGGACGGGGATTTCCTTCCGGCCGCTGAGATACGCACCGGTGATCGATCCCTCCGTCGCTTCGATCTCGTCGATCGATCCCTGCGCGACGACCTCGCCGCCGCGCTTGCCGGGGCCGGGCCCCATGTCGATGACCTCGTCGGCGCGGCGCATCGTCGCCTCGTCGTGTTCGACGACGAGGAGCGTGTTGCCGAGATCGCGCAGCTCTTCGAGCGTGTTCAGCAGTCGGTCGTTGTCGCGCTGGTGGAGCCCGATCGAGGGCTCGTCGAGCACGTAGAGCACGCCGACGAGGCCGGAGCCGATCTGGGTGGCCAGTCGAATCCGCTGGCTCTCGCCACCCGAAAGCGTCGCCGCCTGCCGGTCGAGCGTCAGATATTCGAGACCGACCTCACACATGAAGCCGAGCCGAGCGCGGATCTCCTTGAGGATCTCCTCGGCGATCGTCAGATCGCGTTCGCTCATCCCGTCTTCCATCCCCTCGAAGTGCGCGAGCGCGTCGCCGATCGACATCCGGTTGACGGCGGTGATGGCGGTGTCGTCGACGAGCACCGCGCGGCTCTCGGGCTTCAGGCGCGTCCCGTCACAGGCCGGGCAGGTGGTGACGGCCATGAACTTCTCGATGTGATCGCGCGTGCTCGAACTCTCGGTCTCGACGTGGCGGCGTTCGAGATTCGGGATGACGCCCTCGAAGCGCTTCTCCTTGCGCCGCGTGCCGTTCTTCGTCCGACGCTCGAAGACGACCTGCTCGCTCGTCCCGTAGAGAAACGCCTCCCGGACATCGTCGTCGAGCTCCTCGAACGGCGTATCGAGCGAGACGTCGAAGTGGGCCGCCACGGCGTCGAGCCGGGTCTGATAGTACGATCGCGAGTAGCTCCACGGCTCGAACACCTCGCGGAGCGGCTTTCCGGGGTCCTGGACAACGAGCTCCTCGTCGACCTCCTTCGTCTCGCCGATCCCCTCACACTCCGGGCAGGCCCCGTGCGGACTGTTGAACGAGAACGAGCGGGTCTCGATCTCAGAGATATCGATGCCGCAGTGGGTACACGCGAGCGCCTCGGAGAACTCGACGACCGCGCGGTCGGTCTCCTCACCAGCCAAATCGCCCGTCGCGCGCGCGGTCGCGCCGCCGAGGTCGGCGTCCGCGGGCGGATCGGGAAGGATCAGTTTGAGAACACCATCGGCCTCTTCCAGGGCCGTTTCGACGCTGTCGGTGATGCGCGAGCGCGCCTCCCCGGAAACCTTCACCCGATCGACCACCACGTCGACGGTGTGGTCGTAGTTCTCGTCGAGTTCGGGGCGGTCGGTCGCCAGATCGAACTCCTCGCCGTCGACCTCGACGCGCGAGTAGCCCTCGCTCACGAGATCGTCGAACAGCTCCTCGAAGGCCCCCTTCTGGTCGCGCACCACGGGTGCGGCGATCTTCGCTCTCGTCCCCTCGGGCAGCTCCAGGATCCGGCGCACCATCTGTTGGGCGGACTGCTCGCCAACCTCGCGCCCGCACTCGGGGCAGTGAGGCGTGCCGACGCGCGCATACAGCAGTCTGAGGTAGTCGTGAAGCTCCGTGACCGTTCCCACAGTGGAACGGGGGTTGTTGGCGGCGTTCTTCTGATCGATCGAGATCGCCGGCGAGAGTCCCTCGACGGTCTCGACCTGTGGCTTGTCCATCTGGCCGAGGAAGTTCCGGGCGTAGGCCGACAGGCTCTCGATGTAGCGGCGCTGGCCCTCGGCGTAGATCGTCTCGAAGGCCAGCGAGGATTTCCCCGATCCCGACAACCCTGTGACGACGGTGAACGCTTCGCGCGGAACGGTGACGTCGAGGTCCTTCAAATTGTGTTCTTCGGCTCCACGGACCTCGATCTCGTCCTTACTCATTGATGCCTAGTCGGGAGCGCGGGCCGTGAAACCCTGTCGATTCCCCACTTTTTTACTCCTCGGGTGCGCGCTCCGCGCGCACCACTCGTCGCAAAAACCTGGACTAAAAACACCTGCTCACTCGCGCTCCGCGCTCGTTCGCAGTGAACCGCGCTCACTACTCACGGCTCACTGCGTTCGCCGTTCGCTTCCGAGGTTCTCCCTTCGATCGAACCTCGCTACGTTCGCGCGGACATCGACGCTTTCCGCACAGCATCGCGACCACTACTGCCTCCGCACAGCACCGCCTCCGCCGAAGCCCTCGCATCCCTTCGGGATGCTCGCCCTTCATCCACCAGGATCGTGTGCTCGGCCATCCGGTTACAGCAGCTGCCATCCTCCAACGATACTATGATCGCGACACAGCTCCCGATTGCGGCGACCAGTATTGATAAAAGCCGGCGACGGCAAGCCGGGGACACACCCCACTCAAGCCCATGAATTATAAGAGATGCGACTGAATGGGGAGACACGGCTGATAGCCACAGCGAGCACTCTCTATGGGAGTTGACAACAGCGCAACGGACGACGGAATCGTGCCGGCAGTCGACGACGGCGAACTGATCGTCGTCTCGAACCGCCAGCCGTATACGCATAGCTACGACCACGGCGACGGCGGGCGCTCGATAACCGTCAACCGGCCGGCCGGCGGGCTGACGGCGGGACTCGATCCGGTGATGCAGGAAACCGACGGGACGTGGATCGCGTGGGGCGACGGCGAGGCCGATGCCGACGTGACCGACGACAACGGGACGGTGCGGATGCCGCCCGAATCGGAGGCCTACACGCTCAAACGGCTCTGGCTCACCGACGAGGAGGTCGAGGGCTACTACTACGGCTACTCCAATCGCGTTCTCTGGCCGCTCTGTCACGGCGGGACGATGAAGACCGACTACGTCGAGCGCTACTGGCAGCGCTACCAGCAGGTCAACGAGACCTTCGCCGATGCGGTCGTCGAGACTGCCGGCGCGGACTCGCTGATCTGGTTTCAGGACTACCACTTCACGCTCGCGCCGCGCTGGGTGCGCGATTCGCTGCCCGACAGCGCATTCCTCACACATTTCTGGCATATCACCTGGCCCGGCTGGGACACCTTTCGGGCCTGTCCCCAGCACGAGCAACTGCTCGAAGGGCTGCTCGGCAACGATCTCCTGGGCTTTCACGTCGAGCGCTACTGTCGGAACTTCCTCGACTGCGTCGACGAGGCGCTCGACGACGCCTTCATCGATCCCGAGGGCGGGCGCGTCAACTACGAGGGGCACACGACGGTCGTGAAGGCCTTTCCAATGGGGATCGACGCCGATTCGATCCGCGAGCACGCCGAGGCCGCCGACGACGATTTCTGGCGGGAGTTCCAGTCGTCCCACGGGATCGACGCGGAGACGAGCGTCATCGTCGGCGTCGACCGACTCGACTACACGAAGGGGATCGTCGAGCGCCTCGACGCGCTCGAACGCCTCTTGGAAACCCGTCCCGAGTACCGTGGCGAGGTCTGTTACGTCCAGAAGGCGAACGAGAGCCGTTCACTCATCCCGGACTATCAGGACCTCCAGACCGAGGTTCAGGAGTCGATCGACCGCATCAACGAGCGGTTCGGCACCGACGACTGGCAGCCGGTCATCTACATCAACGAGTTCATTCCCCAGCGCGAGCTCTGTGGGCTCTATCGCTACGCCGACGTCATGCTCGTGAGCGCCGTCCGCGACGGGATGAACCTCGTCTCCAAGGAGTACGTCGCCGCGCAGGTCGACGACGACGGCGTACTCGTGCTCTCGGATCAGGCCGGTGCCCACGAGGAGCTCGGCGACCGAGCACTCACGATCAACCCCTACGACACCGACGCCTTCGCCGACACGATCGAGCGCGCGCTGACGATGGACGGCGAGGAGCGCGCCGAGCGGATGGTCGCCCTGCGCGAACGGGTCGAATCGAACGATCTCTACGCGTGGATGGAGGGTATCTTCGATACGATCGACGAACTCCGAGCGAAAGACGCCGATGACGACTGACACCCCGCCGACGCTGTGGGACTCCCTCCCGGCGCTCCGCGACCGTCTGGCGGACGCGAACGGACTCCTGTTCTGTACGGATTTCGACGGCACGCTCGCGGGTATCGAGATCAACCCTGACGCACCCGCACTCGGCGAGGAAAACCGCGTCGCGCTCGAACGCCTCCGCGATCACGACCGGGTGGACGTGGCCGTCATCAGTGGGCGCGAGCTCGCCGATCTCCGCGAGCGCGTCGCCATCGACGGGATCGACTACGCCGGCAATCACGGGCTCGAACTCCACAGAGATGGCGAGAGCACGACTCACCCGATCGCCAGACGTCGGCGGCGCGATCTCGACACGATCGTCGCCGACATCGAGGAACGCCTCGACGACACGGACTGTTTCGTCGAGGACAAATCCGTGAGTGCGACCGTCCACTACCGGACGGCTCCCGAGCGCGAGAGTGAGGTCCACGATGCCGTCGAGACGGCCGTCGAGCGGGTCGCTGAGGGTGGCTTCGAACTCTCGACGGGCAAGGAGATCGTCGAACTCACGCCGACGGTCGCCTGGGACAAGGGCGACGCCGTCTCGCTGCTCGTGGCCGATCACGACGGTTGGCTGCCGATCTACATCGGTGACGACACGACCGACGAGGCGGCCTTTCGCGAACTCTCGGAAATCGGGCTCGGCGTCCACGTCGGTACCGACTCGGAGACGGCGGCGGACTACCGCATCGACGACCCCGACTCCGTCACGCGATTTCTCGACTGGCTCGCCGACGAGGGGCTCGCCGCGCTCGATTCTCGGGGAGCGGCGTAGCTCCCGGCGCTCGCTGCCCGCGTGCTTATCCGTCCCGCTCCCCTCGCGCGGGCATGGGACTCGCGAACGCGTTCAAATCGAAACAGGCGGGACAGATCAGCGCCGTCTCGATGCTCGTCGAGGCCGGGCTCGCGCTCTATCGTGGCGAGAAGAAGATCGCTGCGCTTCTCCTGGGTGCGGCCGCCCTCTCCTATCGCTGGAGCATCGTCGGCATCGTCGCCGAGGCGCTCATCCGGATCTATCAGCGCGTTCGCTAGGCCGTTCCGACCGGCTCTCGTGGCGATGGTTTCGCGCAGTCAGCGCTTCCGGTCGTGGTCATGATCGTGAAATAACTGCTGCATGATGAAAACGTGGGCCGACGACTGCTGATCCCGAACCAGTCGTGTCCTGAGTTACGCGCCGGCCTGTTCGAGCGCGCTCTCGATCTCCTCGCGCTGGGTGACGCCGATGAATCGCTCGACGACGCCGTCGTCGTTCTCGACGACGAGCGTGGGGATCGACCGCACCTGGTACTCGTTGGCGATCTCCTGCTCCTCGTCGACGTCGATCTTCTCGAACTCGACGTTGCCGTCCATGTCCTCTTCCAGCTCCTCGAGAATGGGGTCTTGGGTCTTGCAGGGACCGCACCAATCCGCGTAGAAGTCTTTCAGTCGAACACTCATGTTCCGGCCAGAGGTAGGCGCGTGGCGCTGATAAGGGTTTCCCACCCCGTAGCCACGACGAAAGGTTTAGGCCTGCAGCAGCCACACAGGAGCCATGAGCAGCGATAACTCCGGCGGGCTGATGTCGAGCGCCGGACTGGTGCGCTATTTCGACGCCGAGGATCAGAACGCCATCCGACTCGACCCGAAGACGATCGTGGCCTTCGGCGTCGCGTTCGGCATCATGATCATCGTCCTCCGAATCGCGCTGTAACACCGCACTTTTTTCGCCGGGCGGCGTAGCCACGACATGAGTCTCACGGCCGGCATCGTCGCTGTCCAGGGTGATTTCAGGGAGCACGCGGCAGCGATCGAGCGGGCGGCCCGTGCCCACGGCGAGCGTGCCGACCCGATCGAGATCCGATCGTCGGGAACGATCCCCGACTGCGATCTCCTCCTGTTGCCCGGCGGCGAATCGACGGCGATCTCGACGCATCTCCAGCGCGAGGGGCTCGCCGACGAAATCGTCGCTCACGTCGACGCGGGCAAGCCCCTGCTCGCGACCTGTGCCGGCCTCATCGTCGCCTGTGCGGACGCCGGCGACGAGCGCGTCGAGAATTTGGGGTTGATCGACGCGACCGTCGAGCGCAACGCCTTCGGCCGCCAGCGCGACAGTTTCGAGACCGACCTCGACATCGAAAATCTCGACGAACCGTTCCCGGCGGTGTTCATCCGCGCGCCGCACATCGACGAGGCGGGCGACTGTGAGGTGCTGGCGACGTTCGACGGGCAGCCGGTCGCGGTGCGTGATGGTCCCGTCGTCGGAACGGCGTTCCATCCCGAACTCACCGACGACGCACGGGTTCACGGGCTAGCTTTTTTCGATCGGACGAACGGGTAGTGACAGGGCTTTTGATCGCTCGCGCCCTCCAGCGGGTATGAACGCCCACATCGACGCTGTCCGCATCGCGGGCACGCCCTCCGGCCCCGTGCCGGTGGTTCTCCTCGCTGTGGACGGCGAGGCCGACTACCTGCCGATCTTCATCGGCTTCGACGAGGCGTCGGCCATCGCCCGCGGGATGGACGCCGTCGACATCGGCCGGCCGCTCACCCACGATCTCCTGCTCGATATCGTCGAGGAGCTCGGTGGCCGGGTCGACAGCGTGGTCGTCGACGCCATCGAGGAGAGCGAGGGCGGCGGAACGTACACCGCCGACCTCCACGTCGAGACGCCCCGCGGCGAGCGCGTCATCGATGCGCGCCCGAGCGACTCGCTCGCGCTCGCCGCCCGCACGAACGCCCCGATTGAGGTCGATCCCGCCGTCTACGAGGAGGGTCGCCGCGAGCGTGAGGCGTTCGACGAACTCGACGACATCCGCGAGGTGGCCGACCTGTGAGCGAAGAGCATGCCGAACAGCGATCGGAGAACGTCCTCGACGAGCTCGCGGCGGTCATCGCCGACCGACAGGCGGAGCTGCCCGAAGATTCCTACACCGCGTCGCTGTTCACTCACGAGAAGGGCGAGAACGCCGTGCTCGAAAAGATCGGCGAGGAGAGCACGGAGGTCGTGCTCGCGGCCAAGGACGAGGACGACGCGCTCGTCGCCGAGAGCGCCGATCTGGTCTATCACCTGCTCGTCCTGCTGGCGATGGAAGACGTCAGTCTCGACGAGCTGCGTGCGGAACTGCGCGAACGGCGCTGAGCCTTTAGAGCGCGCCGCCGAGCGCCCCCGCGAGCGCGCTCGGGAGGGCGAGCACGAGCGCGAGAGTCATACCGATGACGAGTACGCTACCGCCAAGCAGGCCGGCGAAGCCGAGCGTGGCGTCGAACACGCCGACGAGTGCCGTCACGAGTACCGCGACGATGATCCCGCCGAGCGCGCCCGCGAGCAGACCGTGCCAGAACCCGCGACCGAACCCGCCGCCGGCGATGTAGCCTGCAGTAAACCCACCGACGACGGCGGCGAACAGCTGGCCGATGATCGGGACGATCCCGCCGATGATGCTGAGCACGAGTTCGATGAGGAAGCCGATTCCCACGGCGCGCCAGTTGGTCATACCCATGCGTACTCCGGGCGATGATAAATCCGTGTCGACGGCGACCTCGGCGACCGACTGACGCGCTTTTACGTCCGTGCGCAGTACAGCCCTCATGATTTTCGAAGACATCCCGACCACGCCCACCGACGAGGAGCTGGTCGACCGGGCGTTCTCGCGGGCGACCCGTGCCGGGCGGGCCCAGTCCGGGATCGACGCCCAGGTGTCGATGCTCCAGACCGCGGGCAACATCCTCTCGGACAACCTCGAAAACGTCGTGACGAGCTGGCCGGATTTCGACACGCTCGATCCGTTCTACTACGAACTCGCCGACGCGATCGTCGACGTCGACGCGGTGCGACAGAGCCTCTCGAACGTCGGCTGGGCGAGCAACCAGACCGACGCGATCAAGCGCGAGTACCAGGGCCGACTGCACGGTGACGTCGAGACGGCGCGCAAACTCAGAAAACAGGCGTTCGCCCGGCTCGCGGACATCGTCGACGATGTAGAGGAGGACCTCGAACGACTCGGCGCGGCCCGTGACGAGCTCAAAGTGCTCCCCGACATCAGGCCCGACGAGCCGACGATCGTCGTCGCGGGCTTTCCGAACGTCGGGAAGTCGACGTTCGTCAACCACGTCACGAACGCGCGCCACGAGACCGCCTCGTACCCGTTCACCACGACGCGGATCGGCGTCGGCCACTTCACGCGCGAGCATATCCGATATCAGTTAGTCGACACTCCAGGATTGCTCGATCGCGAGCACGAGGAGCGCAACGGGATCGAGCTCCAAGCCGAGAGCGCGCTGGCTCACGCCGCCGACGCCGTACTCGTCTTCGTCGACGCGAGCGCGGCCTGTGGCTACCCGCTCGACGACCAGCTCGCACTCCGTGACGCCGTCCACGAACGCTTCGACACGCCGATTGCGACCGTCTGTACGAAGGCCGATCGCTCGCGCGATCTCGACGCCGATCACTACCTGAGCGTCGAAGACGACGAAGGGATCGAGGAACTCCTCGACGCGGCGGTCGAGATGGTGGGCTACGAGCCCGAACTGCCCTGAATCGGCCATCGACCGAGTAAGATATCGGACGCATCGATCCCAACCGACAAGCGCGCCGCCCGCCACCGTCCGGCATGGCAGACGAGATCGGGTTCGTCGAGTCGTTGTCGATGGCGGTCGGCGGCATGGTCGGCGGTGGTATCTTCGCGGCGCTCGGCGTCGTCGCGATCACGGCCGACACCCTCGCGTGGCTCGCGTTCGTCGTAGCGGGGGTCATCGCGCTCTGTGCGGGCTACTCGTTCGTCCGACTGAACGGTCTCGTCGACGGCCACGCGGGACCGATGACCTACGTCGAGCGGTTCACCGGCAACACGACGCTCGCGGGCATGCTCGGCTGGACGTTCATCATCGGCTACGTCGGCACGATGGCGCTCTACTCCTACTCCTTCGGCGGCTATTTCGCCGATCTCGTCGGCGTCGAGTCGTTGTTCGGCGTGCCGCTACGGCCGCTGATCACGCTCGCGGCGATCGCGGTCTTCGTCGGGCTGAACACCGCCGGCGCGCACGCTTCAGGACGCTCCGAAGAGGTGCTCGTCGGCCTCAAGGTACTGATCCTCCTGGTGTTCGGCGTCGGCGGCATCTACTACGGGTTCGCCAACGGCGAGTTGAGTTCCGGCCTCTCGAACGTCGGTGCCGGGCCGGTCATCGCCGCCGGCGTCGCGTTCGTCGCCTTCGAGGGCTGGGAGCTCCTGCTGTTCGATCAGGAGAGCATCGCGAACCCGGAGAAAACCGTCCGCAACGCGATCTACGTCTCGATCGTCGGGGCGACGCTGCTGTACGTCCTGGTCGCGATCGTCACCACCAATCTCGTGCCTCCCGCGACGATCCAACAGCAGCCCGATACGGCGCTGGCGATCGCCGCCAGGCCTTTCTTCGGGGCGGCCGGCTTCGTGTTGATCTCGGTCGCGGCGCTGTTCTCGACGGGGAGTGCTCTCAACGCGACGCTGTTCAGCGCCGCGCGTCTCTCGAAGAAGATGGTCGCCGATGACTTCCTCCCGAACCAGCTCCGGGGCGATGCGGACGGCGAACCGATTCGCCCGCTGCTGGTCGTCGGCGTGCTCACGGCGGGGCTGGCGGTTCTCGGCAGCCTGAACGCCATCAGCTCGTTCGCGTCGCTATCGTTCATCGTCATCTTCGGCTCGATCAGCGCGCTCGCGGTAACACAGCGCGAATCCGTGCTGACGACGGTCGTCCCCGCGGTCGGCGCGATCGGTGCGGGGGCGGCCGCCACGGCACTGCTCTACCATCTCTTCACCAGCGAGTTCGATACGTTCGTCGTCGTGTGCGCCCTCGCAATCGGCGTGATCGCCGTCGAGCTGCTCTACTTCGAGCGTGATCGGATCGAACGCGAGGTCAACAGCGCCGAGCAACGACTGTAATCGAACCCCGCGATCGGTGGGTTTTCGGCCCGGAACCGCCAACTGCGGGCATGCACTTCGACCAGCGAACGCAGCACGCGCTTTCGGAGGCGGGGCTCTCGACCGACGAGATCGCGGCGGTTTCGGACGCCGTGGTCGAAGCGACCGATCGCGACGCCGACCGCTTGGAAGAATTTTTCGCCGGGCTCGACGTCGCGTACTCCGACATGGATCGAGCCCATAGCGCGAACGAGTTTCCCGAACACGCCGTCGACTATCTCGATCTGTTCACCCACGCCGACGACATCCGGGGCTATCTCCGCTTCGATACGTGGGGTGTCCCGGTCGAGGGCGGGCGCGTCCTCTCAGAGGAGGTCGTCGAGCTCTCGCTCGGTCCCACGGTCGACGGTCGCGTGCGCTTCGCCGCCGATCGCGAGGCGCTGCGGTGAGCGGTTCGGCATCGAAGATGGACGAGGAGTGTCGGAGGAAGAGATTCACTCGTGGCGGTCGATGTCGCCGGTGCCGCCGGTAAGCGCGCTCGCGAGCGCCCCCTGGACGACCACGTCGTCGCCGAACTCGGTGAGGCGGATCTCGGGAACGTTCGTCATCACCAGTCCGTCGAGTCTCTCGCGGATCGGATCGACGACGAGTTCCTCGTTGTTGAGCGCGACCGCGCCGCCGATCGAGATCACCAGCGGCGCGTAGGAATGGACGAGGTTCGCCACTCCGAGTGAGTTCCAGTCGGCGAGGCGATCGACGACGTGCTCGGCGAACGAGTCCTCCTCGGCGTGGGCGAACACGTCGACGGCGGTGAAATCGTCGCTCTCGATCGGGACGGCGGTTGCGGGGCGATCGGCTTTCGTCCAGAGTCGGCGGGCGTAGGCGGGGATGTTCGCGCCCGAGCAGTACCCTTCCCAGTGGCCGTCGTGGCCGCAGCCACAGGTCATCTCGCCCGTGGCGTCGATCGTCAGATGGCCGACTTCGCCGGCATTGCCGTCCCAGCCCGAGAGGATCGAGCCGTCGACGGCGATGCCCGCGCCGATGCCCGACGAGATGGTGAGATAGGCCATGTCGTCGGGGTTGCGCTCGGCGTGATAGCGCTCGCCGATGACGCCGGCGGCGACGTCCTTGTGCAGACGGATCTCGTCGGTTTCGAGGAGGTTCGAGACGGGCCCGCGCAGCGGCACCTCGCCCACGGGGATGTTCGTCGGTTCGACAAGTCCCTCGGTGAGATCGAGCCGTCCGGCGGCGGCGATGGCGGCCGCCTTCGTACTCCGTGGTTCGACACCCGCCGCCGCCGACGCCTCGCGGAGGCAGTCCAGGATCGCCTCGGTGACGGCCAGCCCGTTCGGGCCGCGCGGGGCCGATTGCCTGTGGCTGCCCATTACGTTGCCATCGGCGTCGGCGACGACCGCCCGGACGTTCGTCCCGCCGAGGTCGACGCCGGCGTAGGTCGCCATACACGCACAACTGGGGCCGTCGGCTTAGTCGCCCTGATTTCCTCGTCATGAGCGGCGATGCTAAACCTCCGGGACGCGAAGCGAGCGCGTGATAACACCGGATCTCTCGGGGCGGACGGCGCTGGTGACGGGCAGCGCGAAGGGCGTCGGTCGCGAACTCCTGCTCTCGCTGGCCGACTGTGGCGCGTCGGTCGCCGTCCACTACAACACGAGCGACGAGGAAGCGCAGTTGGTCGCCGAGCAAGCCCGTGACTCCGGGGTCGAGGCCACGACCGTTCAGGGCGATGTGACCGATCCCGACGCAGTCGACGAGCTGTTCGACGCGGTGGAAAACGAACTGGGTGATGTCGACGTCCTCGTGAACAACGTCGGCGCGTTCGCGCCGAGCCACTGGGAAGAAATCTCGTTCGAGACGTGGAATCGTGTACTCGAAACGAACCTCAACGGAACCTACCTCTGTTCGAAGCGCGCGCTGCCGGGCATGCGAGAACGTGAGTGGGGTCGCATCGTCAACATCGGCTATGCGAGCGCCGACCGTCTGCTCGTCAGTCCGAAGAACTTCCCCTATTTCGTCGCCAAGGCGGGCGTCGTGATGTTCACGCGGATGCTCGCGGCCGACACGCAGGACGACGGGATCACCGTTAACGCGGTCTCACCGTACGTCGTCGAGAACTCCGACGAGTTCCCTGACGAACTCCCGCGCGGGCGGCCGGCGAACTTCGACGACATGGCGCAGGCGCTTCGATTCTTCCTCGACGAGGACAGCGACTACCTGAGTGGCCAGAACGTCGCGGTCGACGGTGGCTGGCGACCCGAACGGGTCTGACTACTGGTCGCTTTCTTCGTCGAAGCGCGTGCTCGCGCCGTCGTCGGTCCGGCGGCGCATTCCGATCCAGAGCCCGATAGCGAAGGTGGCGATCGCGGCGACGACGAGCACGATCGGCTGTGCGTGACTGAACCCCAGATGGAGCAGTGCGTCCATGTCGCGCACGTCGGCGCTGTGTGCAAAAAGTCGTCCGGTCGGTTGGTTGCTGGCGGCCGCCGGCCGCGGTGCGGCGCGGTCTGCGGTGCGGTCCCGCCGCTGCGGTCGCGGAGCGGGTGCAGACTCGGGAATGGACGCTTGCCTGGTGGATGAAGGGCGAACGAGCGAACGTAGTGAGCGAGTGAGGGCTTCTGCGGTGCTGTGCGGAGGTCGTATGTCCGCGCGAACGGAGCGAGCGCGGTTCACCGTGAACGAGGCCGTAGGCCGAGTGAGCGGGGATTTTTAGTCCAGGTTTTTGCGAGGAGCGGTAGCCGACCGTAGGGAGACTACCCGACGAGCAAAAAAGTGGAGGTCTTTTTCAGTTGAATGAGACGCCGAGATCGGCGAGGGCGTCGTTGTTCGCCGCGACGTTGATGAGCAGCGGCGTGAGGCTCTCGACCTCGCTGGCAGCCGCGAGCGGGCCGGCGTCGAGCGCGCGGATCCCGTCGATGCCGTCGGCGAGGCGCTCGACCGTGGTTTTCGCGTCGGCATCGTCACCGACGACGAGCACGTCCCAGTCGAGGCTGGCGTCGAGATCGGCGAGGCGGCCGGCCGCGAGGTTGTGGAAGGCTCCCACCACAGGAGTGCCGTCGGGGGCGGCCGCGGCGGCGAGTGCGGTCACGCTGCCCGCGCTGGGTGGGTTGTAGTTCATCGTCCCCTCCTCGCGGCGCATGCCGACGGCGGGGCTCACGAGCACCGTGTCGTCGAGGCTTCCCTCGATCGCGTCGATCGTATCTGAGAGGTGGTAGGCCGGCACGCAGAGGACGACGACGTCGGCGCGGTCGGCGGCCATCGCGTTGTCGAAACCGTTGATGTCGCCCTCGACGTCGTGACTACCGAGTTCGTCCTCGTATTCGGCCGCGTGTTCGCGTGCTTTCTCGGGATCGCGCGAGCCGACGACGACCTCGTGATCGGTGTCGCGAATCAGCCGGAGGGCGAGCCCTCTCCCGAGATCGCCCGTGCCGCCACAGAGTGCGATGCGCATACCCGATGCTCGCCCGAACGTCGAATAAACGTTTGTGTCCCGTCACTCGTCGACCAGGATCTCGGGGAGGGCGTTGATATCGTCGAGCACTGCGTCCGCGCCAACGCGGGCGAACTTCTCGCGGCCGTCGTCGCCGTCGAGACCGCCGGTGAGAACGCCGATCCCGCGATACTCACGGTCGGGATCGTTGTCGGCGGCGTTACGCGCCGTGCGGACGTCGTCGAGCGTGTCGCCGGCGAAGACGACGCTCGTCGCGTCTAGGCGGTCAGCGAGCGTCACGAGCGCCGCCGGATCGGGCTTGCCCGGAACGGGACTGTCCATCGTGAAGCGATGCTCGTCGGGGACGTCGAGCCCCACTCGCGAGAGGGCGATGTCGGCCTCGGCGGCCGGCCGGCCGGTCACGACGCCGATGGAGAAATTTTCGACGAGGAAATCGAGCGTCGATCGGTCGGCGAGCACTTGCTCGTCATGGATGAAGCCGTCGCCCGCGATGGCGGGATCGGGCTCGCCGTCTTCGAGGTCCGTGTACAGGTCGGCACCGAGGTAGCGTTGCTGGAAGACGTCGCGCAGTCGCTCACGATCCCAGGCCGCGAACGTGCGCTCGAACTCGTCGGGTGCGAGCGCGTTCCTGACGACCGTCTCGGCCCCGGCGAGCCCGCCGCCGGTCGCCGTGATCTCGTCGGTGAACTGCTCGATGGAGTGATCGAGCCCTTCGCGCCGGGCGAGCAGGTATAGTGCTGCCGCGCTCGTGAGTTCCCAGTCGTCGTTGAACCCGCCGGCCTCCTTGAATAACTGTATATCACCCCGATCCAGGAACCTCTCGTGGACCGTTTCGAGGGTTTCGACGATCGCCCGCCGGTAGGAGTCGGCGACGTCGACGAGCACGCCGTCGATGTCGAGCACGACCGTGTCCGTCACGCGGGTTCGCCTCCCCGATTCGTGGCGCAAAAGAGCGTCTCGCCGGCCGGCAGCGTTTCCGATTCGGCCGCCACGGCCGGGAACTCGCCGCCCAGGGTGGTGAACTGAAACGCGGCCCCGACTGACCGCGCGACCGACCGGCATGGATGGTGGAGTTCTCGCGGGAGGTTCAGCGCGTAGAGCGCGTCGGCGTCGGCGTAGACGTCCATCGTGGGATCGGTGATATCGTCCTGGACGAACGTGACGTCGTCGGGCACGGTGCAGGGGCGAACGTCGGTCGCCGTCACAGGTGTATCGTCGGCGAGACGTGCGGCGACGCCGGTCCGTGCGCCGATGCCGACCTCGACGGGCGAGGCGAAGTCGGCGAGGCGGTCGGCGAGCGCGTCCGCACGGGCCACGCTCGGGGGCCGATTTCGGGGGTTCACGTCGGGACGTTTATGATTGCGGCGTCCTAATCCCTTCGCATGCATGTCGACATCGTGCCGGTCGGCGACGTCCCCGTTCCGATCAAACGGGCGGCCTCGGCCGGACTGCGATCGGTCTACGACTGCGACGTCATGCTCCACGATGCCAGTTCGCTTCCGGACGACGCCTACGACGAGAGTCGCGGCCAGTACCGCGCCGAGGCGTTCATCGAACTCGCCGGCCACGTCGGCTCCGCGGAGAAAAACATCGCCCTCACGACCGAGGACCTCTTCTACCGCCGACGCAACTACGTCTTCGGGCTGGCCTACCTCTCCGGCAACGGCAGCGTCGTCTCGACCTATCGCCTCCAGACCGCCGCCGACGGCGGCAGCCTCAACCGCTCGGACGACGACGTGTTCTCCGAGCGCGTCCGCAAGGAGGTCGTCCACGAGATCGGCCACACCCTCGGCCTCGAACACTGCGACGACGAACGCTGCGTGATGAACTTCTCGCCGACCGTGCGTGAGGTCGACGTCAAGAACCAGCAGCTCTGCGCCGACTGTTCGACGCTCGTCTGACCCGGTCGCTCGGTACTCATCTCGCGCAGTTCTACCGACCCAGTCGCCGACCCTCGACGACCGCAGCGACGCCACAGAGCAGTCCGCCGACGAGCAGCCCCCACGTGTCGACCCAGTTCGGAATCGAGTAGCGCAACAGCGTCAGCCCGTAGGCAACCGTGTCGCGAAGGGAACTCGTCTCGTTCGTTCCTGGATCGAACCCCTGCGCGTCGGCGGTCGGTTCGCTGCGACTCCCCTCGCCCGACCCATTTCGGGGAATTCGATCGGCATCATAAGGGAGTCGTCCGGTCTCGACCGCCCAGACCGCTTCGCCCGAGCCGTCGAGTTCGACGATGCGGTCGTTGTACGAGTCGACGACGAGCGTGTTGCCGGTCGCGAGGCGGTCGGCGTCCCGTGGCCAGTCGAGACGGGCGCTCCCGCCGGCCGTCCATACTGGGGTTCCGTTCTCGAACTCCACGATGCGATCGTTCTCCGAGTCCGCAACGAGGAGATGGCCGTCGGCGAGGCGGTCGGGGTTGTGCTGGGCGAACAGTGGTCCGGCACTACTGTTCGGCGTGAAGCGGTTCGGGCCGACGAGCGGCTCGACCGCTACCGTGCCGTCGTTCCCGACGCGCAGTTCGACGACCGTATCGAAGTTCCGCAGGCTCACCTGAAATCGTCCCTCCCCGACTTTGTCGACGTCGTTCAGATGTGTCCAGTCGTCCTCCGGACCCACGTCGGCGGGTGGGTCGTAGGTCGCATTCGCGTTCCACTGCCATTGGATCGCCCCGCTGCGATTCACCGCGAACACGCGGTCGTTGCCCATGTCGGCGAGCACCCAGCGTGCCTCGCCGTCGGCCGTGTACCGATCGACGTCGTGGAGTTCGTGTTCGTGACGCTCGACGTCGTACCAGCCGTATTGCCACTGTGTCTCGTTGGTCTCCTGATTCACGATGCGGACGGTGTTGTGGACACAGCCCCGAGTGCCGTCGTCACGGTAGCGTGCGGGACACTGTTCGTCAGGAACGGCGTCCGCACCGGCGATCTGCACACGATCCGGCCCGAGTGACTCGACGTCGAAGACGTTCTCGACGGCCGTGTACTCCCAGACCACGGTCCCATCCGGTGCGAGCTCCAGTACGCGACCCTCGTCATGGTATCCTTGGAGACCGACGAGCGTGTTCCGTTCCGGCGTGCGCTCGTCGATCGTCACCGTCGACTCGTTCGCGCTCACGAAGCCGACGAGTGCGACCGTGACCAGCACCAGACTGAGCGCGGCGAGAGCCGCGGCGCGTCGCTTCGAGGGGGTTTCGAGCCGCCTGCGGAGCCGTGAGAAGGGTCGCACGTCAGGCCGTGTAGTAGTATTCGCCGGCGCGCTTCTGCTCGCGGTCGAGCTGGCTGCCGGGTTTGTTGATGCGCGGGCGACCGACGCGCTCGTCGCGGCGGAAGGTCACGTCGAGATCCGCGAGGAAGCGATTCATCCCCTCGCGCATGCCGACGGGCGGGCTCGCGTGGCCCGACTGGGCGGGTTCGCCGTCGAACACCAGCAGGCGGTCGGCGAGCAGGTCGATCATGTACGTATCGTGATCGATGACCAGCGCCGTCGCGTCGTGGTTCTCGGCGTACCGGCGGATCGCCGTGGTGGCCCGGACGCGCTGTTCGACGTCGATGTGGGCCGAGGGCTCGTCGAGCACGTAGAGATCGGCGTCCTCGGAGAGACAGGCCGCGATGGCGACGCGCTGGCGCTCCCCGCCCGAGAGATCGGTCAGGTTCTGCTCCATGACCGAATCGAGCTGGAGCGGCTGGGCGATCTCGGTGTCCCAGTACGACGAACCGAAATCGTTCGTGATCGACGAGAGGAAGGCGTCGACGCGCATCGGCTGGTCGATCTCGATGTACTGGGGCTTGTACGAGACGTCGAGGTTCGCGTCGAGGCTGCCCGAATCGGGGTCGAGATTGCCCGCCAGCAGTTCGGCGAACGTCGACTTCCCGATGCCGTTGGGGCCGACGACGCCGAGCACCTCGTTTTCGTGGATGGTGCCCCCCTCCACGGTCAGGGAGAACTCGCCGTCGCCGTAGGACTTCTCGATGGCGGGATACTCGACGAGCGCGTCGCCCGCCGCGACGCTCCGCGGTGCGTGCTCCTCGAACTCGATGGCGCTCGGGCGGATGCGCATGTTCTCGTTTTCGAGATAGCCCGAGAGATATTCGTTAATGCCGTTTTTGACCGACTTCGGTGGCGTGATGACGCCGTACGCGCCGGGTTCGCCGTAGGCGACGTGGAGGCTATCGGCGAGCAGATCCAGGATCGCCAGATCGTGTTCGACGACGAGCATCGAGCGGTCGTCGCCCGTGAGCTCGCCGATGAGTCGTGCGGCGGTCATGCGCTGGCCGATGTCGAGATACGGCGTGATCTCGTCGAGGAAGTAGAAGTCGGCGTCGCGGGCGAGCGTCGCCGCCAGCGCCACGCGCTGGAGCTCGCCGCCGGAGATCGAGTCGATCGGCTGGTCCATCACCGGGCCGATCGAGAGCCGCTCGATCAGTTCGTCGAGCACGCCGCGCTCGTCGGTTTGAGCGAGCAGCTCGCGCGTGTTGCCGTCGAACCGTTTCGGGATCTGGTCGACGTACTGGGGTTTCCGTGCGACCGTTATCGCGTCCTCCTGGAGCCCTTCGAGGAAGCTCTGGAGCTCCGTGCCGCGGAACTCGTCGAGCACGGGCTCCCAGCCAGCAGCGCCGTCCCAGTCGCCGAGGTTCGGCGTGATCTCGTTGGCGAGGATCTTGACGGCGGTCGTCTTGCCGATGCCGTTCGGGCCGAGGATGCCCGTCACCTTCCCGGCTTCCGGTGCCGGGAGGCCGTAGAGCGAGAAGGCGTTCTCGCCGTAGCGGTGGACGGGCTCCTCGTCGAGCTCCTGCGGGAGGTTGATGATCTCGATGGCGTCGAACGGGCATTTCTCGACGCAGATGCCGCAGCTCTCGCCCAGACAGAGCTCCTCGGAGATGGAGATCTGGTCCGGATCGCCGTCGTAGCGGTCGTCGTCGTAGCGCTCCTCGCGGGTGACGATACACTCCTCGCCCGTCCGATTGGGCGGGCAGAAGTTCGCACACTCGTAGTTGCAGCGATCGGGCTGACAGCGGTCGAGATCGACGACCGCGATGGAATCGTCGGCCATCAGAAGCTGGTACCGGTGGTGAGGAGGATCGTCCAGGTCACGAACCAGAGCGCGAAGGTCATGAACGCGATGTAGACGTTGTCCTTGATCGAGAAGTCATCGACCTCAACCCCCAGCAGCCCGAGAAGCGGCAGCTGGACAAGGATAGCGCCGGCGAGCGGGTAGAGGCCGGCGGTGTCGGTCGCCCCGCTTGCGACCACTGCGGAGATGAGTCCGGCCGCAATGCCCGAAAGCGACGTGACCGAGGAGACCGTCAGACTCCGGAGATGGTCGGCCCGCGCGTCGGCTGTCTCGGTCGCCATACGAACGCTACCGACCACGCGCTCAAAAGCCGTTCGCTCTCGGCGCTGGTTGCGCCTCACTGACCGCTCGGACGCCCGCTTGCCGTCGTCCCGACACGCCCACAGACCGCCGAGCGTGCAGGGGCAGACCACGGTTTTATGTCTTTCGCGCACATCCACTCGGACGATGAGTGACTCCGACGAAGAGCGCCTCGTGGATCTGCCGCCGAGCGCGAAACTCGTGTTCAAGGTGCTCGAATACAACGGCACGCTCACCCAGAAGGGGATCGTCGAGGAGTCGATGCTGTCGGCACGGACGGTCCGCTACGCGCTCGAACGGTTGGAGGAGATCGAGGTCATCGACGAGGACGTCTACTTCGCCGACGCCCGTCAGAACCTCTACGAGATCACGGCCGCGCCGACCGTCGAGGGCGAGACCGACGCGCTCGCCGACGACTGAGCGCCACAGTACGAACCGTTCGTTGCCGACCGTCTCGTCGGCTATCGATCGACCGATTCGATCCTGACCGCCGGGTTCTGGCCGTACTGCCCCGAGAGGTCGATCTGCGGGTCGGGCATGTCGATTCCCACAGCGTCGAAGCGATTCTTGACGGCCGTCACGTACTCACCGCGCGTTTTCAGATAGTCGCCGCGGTTCGGGTCGGCGATCCAGAAGCGCGAGGTGAGCCCGACGTACGAGTCGGCGAGCGCGCCGCGGTCGGATTCCGACGATTCGGTCATCCGCACTGTCGGTGCGGGATCGTCGAGGATATCGGGGTGGTCTTCAGCCTCTTCGAGGATGATGTCGGTCGCCTCCTCGATGTCGTCGTCGTAGCCGATGCCGAAGTTGAACTGCAGGCGGAGCTCGTCCTTCGCGACGGGGTTCTTGATGACGTCGCCGGTGAGCACCGAGTTCGGCACCGTGAGCAGCTCGTTGTCGAAGGTGCGCACCCGCGTGACTCGGAAGGTGATGTCCTCGACGATGCCGGCGTAGGTGCCGGTGTCCCACTCGATCCAGTCGCCGATGCGGAACGGCCGATCGATGTAGATGAACATGCCGGCGACGAAGTTCGAGATGCTGTCCTGGAGCGCGAAGCCGATCGCGAGCGTCGCCGCGGCACCGATGGCCGCGAGCGAGGTGAGTAGCTGTCCGTAGCCCGCGATGTTCAGTGATGCGGCGATCGCGAGAAAGCCCATGACCAGCTTCGTCAGCCGGAGCAGCGGCGTTTTCTCGTGTTTGTCCAGATTGCGCCGGTTCAACAGCCGGCTCACGAACGGGACGATCGTCGCCCGTCCGAGCGTGTACAGCACGAACAGCGCAATGATGAACGTGATGATCGCACCGAGGACGTCGGAGTAGGGGATGCCGAACTCGTGGAGTAGTTCTCCAATGGGCCCCTGTTCGGGGTTCGAGATGACCTCGGAGACGTTCGAACCGTTCGGCGTCTCCACCGGGACCTGCTGGGCGACCCAACCAGTATAGCCGACGGCCATTAGTGGTAGGTCGCCGTGTTCCCGCGCGTTTCCACGAGCTCAGCGCCGACCCGCTCGCCGAGCGAGCTGGCGAGTTCGTCGGTCGTCGTCCCGCCACGGGCCGCCCGGAGGAACTTCACCTTCACCAGCTCGCGGTCGTCGAGCTGGCTGTCGAGTTCGTCGGCGATGCTTTCGATACCGCCCTTTCCAACGCGCAGCGTGGCGTCGACGCCGTGGGCGCGCTCCCTGTGCGTTCGGTCGTCGGTCATGGCCAGTCGTCCTCGCGCGGCGCGGGTAAGCCTATTCATACGGATAGCGCGCCTGCGTGCCACACCCGCAGGTAATCACGACGTGGCCGTCCTGCGTTCGGACCCGACAGTTCCGGCCCGGCTGGAGATAGCTGTCGCAGTCGTCGCAGGTGAACCGTTCGAACCGCCGGGGTAGCGATCGGCGATTGCGCTCGGCGATCCGGCGGGCGAGCCTGACGCACTCGCGGGCGCGATCGTCGTGACCCGCGCGCGCTGCCTCCCGAGCGAGAGCGTGCAGACGGTCGATGCGTTCGTCGGCGAGCGTCATGGCGGATTGTGAAAACTTCACCGGCGAGCGGTATGCGTTTTGCCTTCCGTTTCGGTGGGCTTTTTCTCCCGGCCGACGCGCTCCCGGTGTGCGCGCGCTCAACTACCTCGAACTCGAAGGCCCCCTCCAGCGCAGCGGCTGGGGCACCGCCGCTGCCCAGCAGCGCGCGGCGCTCGCCGACACCGATATCGATGTCGTAACCTCACCGTGGCGTGACGATCTCCTCTCGACCGCTCGTTCGATCGCGGCGGGCGACGGAGCGTTTCGGGATTTCGATCTCGCACACTGCAACGCTCCGGGTCCTGGCAGTCTGGCGGTCGCGCGCCACGCCCATCGGAACGACATTCCGCTCGTGCTCCACGCCCACATGACCGCCGAGGACTTCGGCGAATCGTTTCGCTTTTCCTCGGAGATCGCCCCGCTGCTCAAGCGCTATCTCCGGTGGTTCTACTCGCAGGCCGATCTCGTGCTCTGCCCGAGTCAGTACACCAAGGACCTGCTCGAAGCCTATCCTGTCGATGCGCCGATCGAAACGATCACCAACGGCGTGGATCTCGACTCGCTTGCGGGCCACGAAAAACTCCGCGGGGAGTACCGCGAGCGCTACGATCTCGACGGGATGGTCGTCTTCGCGCTCGGCAACGTCTTCGAGCGCAAGGGTCTCACCGATTTCTGTCGACTCGCCGAGAGCACGAGCTACGATTTTGCCTGGTTCGGACCCTACGACACCGGCCCGCAGGCCTCATCAGTGGTGAAACGCTGGACGCAGAACCCGCCACAGAACGTCACCTTCACCGGGTGGGTCGACGACAAGCGCGGCGCGTTCGGGGCCGGCGACGTCTATCTGTTCCCGACGAAAAACGAGAACCAGGGGATCGCGGTGCTCGAAGCGATGGCCTGTGGCAAAGCTGTAGTCATCAGCGATATTCCTGTCTTTGAGGAGTTCTTCACCCATGGTGAGGACTGTCTGAAATGCTCCAGTCGTGCCGAGTTCCGCGAGGCGCTCGATCGACTGTCGGACGATCCCGCCCTCCGCGAACGGTTGGGGAAGAATGCACGTGAAACCGCGGCCGAACACAGCCTCGAACGGGTGGGTGCGGAGCTTTCGCGCATCTATCGCGACGTCACCGTCTAACTTCACCCGTCGAAGCGGCGAGAACTGTTCATGTATGCCTTGTCTCGCCAATCTCCAACCGTCATCGAACGAACAGTCCAACTCGCTGTTCGGCGGTGCGACCAGAATCTGTTGGAGGGAACAGCAACACGCTTATTTCGTTGTAGTCTATAACAACGGACGATGGACGGGGAGGACGGAGCGACGCAGGTCCTCGACGTGAAAGAGCGATTTCCGGAAAACGGGACGCTCGCTGCCGTCACCGCGTGGCGTGTGCCCGACTCCGATCGCTATCCCAACGGGGTGCGCTACTCCATGCAGTACGGTCGGATCGAGGGCGAAACCATCGTCCGGTACGACAACTTTCCGGATCACCCTGGCGCGGCGAAGCACCACAAACACATCGGCGAGGAAGAAGTCGAAGACGTCGAGTTTCGCGGGCTGTCCTCGCTCTTCCGGCGATTCAAACAGGAGGTACGCACTCATGGCGAACACTGGCCCTAACGACGACGAACCGACGCGCACGATGCACATTCGCTTCGGGCGTGGGAACGCCGACCGCGTCGAGGAGACGCTGAAAGCCCTGGATCGGGGCGAGATGCCTGATCCCTACTTCGAGCGCGTCTACCGCGACGAGGAGAACCTGCATCGTGTGACGCGCCCGCGAAACCTCGAACTGCTCCGGACGCTCGCCAACGAACAACCCGAGAGCATCCGTGAGACGGCGCGGCTCGTCGAACGCGACGTCCGGCAGGTGCATCGCAATCTGACGGAACTCGAAGAGCTCGGGCTCGTCGAGTTCGACGACGACGGGCGCTCGAAGCAGCCGAGCGTCTGGTACGACGAGATCGCCGTCAAGCTGGAACTGACGACGAACGACGAGACGAACTCGAACGGTGTCGTCGAAGCCTGACGTTTCGTCTTTTCATTACCCTGTGCTTCGGTTGCAAAACGGCCAGAACGACGGCCAAGGCGGGTCGATCAGCGGTCATCGACGAGCTATCGCGAAGTCACAACCGATTAATCCCCGCTGCTGAAATCACGGACGATGCCGCCACACGTCGCCGCCTTCACCGACACCTATCTGCCGACGGTGAACGGCGTCACCTACACCATCCGGACGTGGCACGAGCGCTGGCAGCGCCGCGACGGACGGATGGACGTCGTCTATCCGGGTGCCGACGGGCACGAACCCACACCGGACGAGCATCCCGTCCGGAGCCTCCCGTTTCCGTTCTACGAGAATTTCCGCGTCGGCGTGCCGTCGGTGCCCGATGCGGTCGCGAACGCCGATATCGTCCACGCGCACACACCGTTCGGGCTCGGCCTCGGCGGTCTGCGCCTCGCGCACGATATCGACCAGCCGCTCGTCGCCTCCTACCACACGCCGACGGCGGAGTACGCCGGCTATCTCGCCGAGGGCTGGCTACTCGACGCAGTCGCTCGCGTGGGAAATGCCTACGAACGCTGGTTTCTCGGTCGTGCCGATCACATCGTCGTCCCGAGCGAGACGGTCCGCACGGCGCTCGTGAACCGTGGCATCGGGCCGGTGTCGGTCGTCTCGAACGGCGTCGACACCGATCGGTTCGCGCCGACCAACGCTGCTGATTTTCGCGCCCGTCACGACCTCCCGGACGGGCCGCTCGTCGGCTACACCGGCCGACACGGGTTCGAGAAGGAGCTCGCCGATCTCGTGGCGGCCGCCGAAGGGATGGACGCCACGTTCGTGCTGGCTGGCGACGGTCCCGCGCGCAAGACGCTTCAGGAAGAGGCCGACGAGATCGATGCGGACGTCCGCTTTCTCGGCTTTCTCGACCGTGAGGAACTCCCCGCCTTCTACTCGGCGCTCGACGTCTTCGGCTTTCCGAGCCCCGTCGAAACGCAGGGTTTGGTCGCGCTCGAAGCGATGGCCTGTGGAACGCCCGTCGTCGGCGTCGACAGCGGTGCACTCACCGAAACGATCGAGGACGGCGAAACGGGATATCACTACGAACGAGGCGATATCGACGCGTTTCGGGACGCGCTCGGGCGCGCGCTCGCCGACGACGAACTCCCGGCGACCTGTCGTTCGCGGCGCGAGTCGATGAGCGTCGAGCACTCGGTCGACGCGCTTGCCAGCGTCTACGATACCGTCTTGTAGTCTCCCGATCGTCGAATCGCCGATCAGGCGGCCGTCGGTTCGAGGTGGTCGTATGCGCGGGCGATCGCGATCCAGAGGAAGACGCTGCCGAGCCCGCTGACGATCGTGACGACGAGCGGGCCGACGACCCCGATCGAGGCGACCGCATCGGTGACGACGCCGCCGAGCGCCTGGAGCAGTGCGTTCACGATGACGAGCGCAAGCAGGAGCGCGGCGACCCGTCCCGGCGAGCGCCGTAGCACGCCGAAGCTCTTGCGGAACGCCGTGAGGATGTCGTCGTCCTCGACGGCGACGAACGCCGGGGCGAAGAACGACGCCGCCAGCAGCACGAGAAAGAGGACGACCCAGAGCGCGATGCCGACGAGCCCGAGGGCGATGGCGAGGAACGCGCCGACGCCCAGCCCGATCGCGAGCACGACGGAGACGCCGAGCAGGTTCGCCACGCCGAAGCCCACCCGATGGGTGAGATGGTCGCGCTCGACGATCCCCCACTGGCCGGCGAAGACGCGGATGGTGACGAGCGCGAGATAGACGCCGACGACGGCGACGACGAAGCTCGCGAGTAGCGGCAGCGGGTTTCCGGTGATCACGACCGGTGCGCCACCGCCGCCGGCACCGATGATGCCGGGCGTGGTGCGGGCGAACTCGCCGGGGACGAATCTCGCGATCGCCTGGACGACGGCGAGTGCCACCAACACGAGCAACGCGGGCCCCGTCGCCAGCCGCCGGAGCGACTGGCGGAGCACGGTGAGAACGCTGAATGCCATGTTCGACCGGATTCGAGCGCGAATACTGTGTCTTGCGGTTCGGGCTCAGTCGTACTCGTAGAAGCCGGCACCGGTCTTCTTGCCGAGATCGCCCGCCTCGACCGTTCGCTTCAGGAGATACGCCGGCGTGTAGCGGTCGCCGAGCTCCTCGTGGAGGGTTCGGGTGGCGTCGAGACAGATGTCCAGCCCGATGTGGTCGGCGAGTTCGAGCGGCCCCATCGGGACGTTGGTGCCGAGTTTCATCCCGCGATCGATGTCTTCCTTCGTCGCCACACCCTCATCGAAGGTTCTGATACCCTCATTGATCCATGGCATCAGGATGCGGTTCGAGACGAACCCGGGTTTGTCGTCGGATTCCCAGGTTTCCTTGCCCAGCTCCGCAGCGAAGTCGTGGGCGAGCGCCGTGGTTTCGTCGGCGGTATGCTCGCCGACGACCAACTCGACGCCCTTCATGACGGGGACGGGGTTCATGAAGTGTAATCCGACGACGAGCTCGGGGCGTTCGGTCGCACTCGCGATCGACGTGACCGAGAGCGTGCTGGTGTTGGTCGCGAGCACGACGTCCTCCGGCACAGTGCTATCGAGATCGGCGAAGATGTCCTGTTTGATCTCCATCTCCTCGACGGCCGCCTCGACGACGAGATCGCAGTCGGCGAGCTCGTCGAGATCGGTCGTGCCCGTGACCTGGTCGCGTGCCGCCCCGGCCTCGTCCTCGGTGAGTTTCTCGCTGTCGACGAGCCGATCCAGGCTGTCGTCGATCGCGTCGAGCCCGTTCTCGACGAACGACGTCTCGATGTCGCGCATGACGACGTCGTAGCCCGCGGTTGCGGCGACCTGTGCGATGCCGTTGCCCATCGTCCCAGCGCCGACGACGCCCACCCGTTCGACCGCATCGAGTTCGCGCATGTCTCGACTCGCCGTGGCGCGATGGTAATACTGTCGGACAGCAATCGATAAAGAACCGTTCCGTGGCAATCGTCTGTCGCAGTAGATCCCGAACTTCGATTGCAACCCATTTCTGTTCGACAGTAACCCCTACTGGGTGTTGCGGTAGCGATGGTGACGAAAGAGCGAGGGCAGGCCTCAGTTCGCGAGCAGTCGATCGAGTGCGTCGACCATCGCCTCGACGCTCGCCCGGGTGATGTCGGCGTGGCTCGCGGCGACCGAGACCGACTGTGCGTCGCGGCTCATTTCCACTTCGACAGTGACGAGCGCGTCGGTTCCGCCGGTGATGGCATCGACGTGGTAGGAGTCGAGCGTCGCGTCGCGACCGGAACCGAGCGCCTCCCGGACGGCCGCCACGGCGGCGTCGACGGGCCCGCTGCCGGTGCCGCTGGCGGTGCGTTCGTCGCCATCGACGCGGAGCCTGACGCTCGCCGTCGGGGTGGCATTGCCGCTGGCCGCCGTGAGATCTTCGAGTTCGACCCGGCGCTCACGTTCGCGGCCCTGCACCGTCTCGGCGAGCGCGAGCACGTCAGCGTCGGTCACGCGCTTGCCCTGATCGCCCAGATCGGTCACGCGATCGGTGATCTCGGCGACATCGGCGTCGCTCGCCTCGACGTCGTGCTCGGCGAGCGTCGCCGCGACGCCAGCGCGGCCGGTGTGCTTGCCGAGGGCGAGCCGGCGCTCGCGACCCACCCGCTCGGGCGGATAGGGTTCGTACATCGCGTCGTCCTTCAGCTGGCCGTCGGTGTGGATGCCCGATTCGTGCGTGAAGGCGTTCTCACCCACGACCGCTTTGTTCGGTGCGAGCGCGATGCCCGTCGCGTCGGCGACGGTCCTCCCGAGATCGTAGAGGCCTCTGGTATCGACGGTCTCGTTGTCGTAGCCCTCGGCGAGCGCGATGGCGACCTCTTCGAGCGCGACGTTGCCCGCGCGCTCGCCGATCCCGTTGATCGTGGCGTGGACGAGGTCCGCGCCCGCCCGGATCGACGCGAACGCGTTCGCCACCGCCAGCCCGAGATCGTCGTGGGTGTGGGTGCTCGTCGGGCCGAGGTCGGCGAGTTCGGCGACGACGTCTCCCGTGTGCTCGGGCGTGGCGTAGCCGACGGTATCACAGTAACAGATCCGGTCCGCGCCGGCGTCGACGGCCGCGCCCAGCAGCTCGGTGAGGAACTCGGGGTCGGCCCGACTGCCATCCTCGCCGAGCACCTCGACCCAGAGTCCGTGCTCGCGGGCGTACTCGACGAGCTCGACGGTGGTCTCGACGACGCCGCCGCGGCTCGTGCCGACCTTGCCCTCGATGTGGCGCTCGCTGGCGGGTACGACGAGGTTGATCCCGTCGACGTCACAGTCGAGCGCGAGATCGATGTCGCCTCTGATGCCGCGACAGAAGCTCGTCACCCGCGCGTCGAGCCCCTCGCTCGTCACCCGCGAGATGGTCTCGCGCTCGCCCGCGCCGGTGCAGGCGCTGCCGGCCTCGATCGTCGAGACGCCGGCCGTGTCGAGTTTGCGGGCGATGTCGACCTTCTCGCTCGGCGTGAGCGACACGCCGGGGGCTTGCTCGCCGTCGCGGAGCGTTGTATCGAGAAACTGTACGTCAGTGTCAGACAGCGGGGTAGTTTCGGGGGAGCCCCCGAATAAAACGTTCACCGGTCATGATAGCCACTCGCAGCGCAGCGCGGGCGGTATTTAAAAGAGTGCGTTCCGACAGATGTTGCGACTCGACGTTCTCGTTGTGAGCAGCGGTGGCGCGTATTCGTGCTCGTGTGTGATCAAAGATAGGTAACCGATGCACTGCACGGCGACAGCGACGGTCGATCAGCGCTGTCGAACTCCGATGAAGACGAGTGCCAACAGAGCGACGACCGCACTCAGAACACCGAATCCAGGACCGGACGTGCTGCTCCCGTCGCTCTGATTCCCGGTCGTGGACTGATTCACGGCGGTACCGTTCGTCCCATCATCCATCCCCGTCGATGACTGTGTCGTCGATTTCACGACCGTCGTCGTGGCAGTCGGCGTCGGTGTACTGGTTGCCGTTGGCGTTGCGGTCGGCGTCGCCGTTGGAGTCGCTGTCGCGGGAGGCGTTGGCGTTGCAGTGGCTGTTGCGGTCGGCGTCGCCGTCTCAAGTTCCTTGGTCTCCGGCGACTCCTTCGTCACCGTGTACGCGGCCGGTTCGTCGAGATCGGCGAACCCCGTGAAGCTCACCTTCGTGTAGTACGTCCCCGTCCGCTCGGCGGTGGCCGTTATCTGTGCGCGGCCGCCCTCGGATTCGAGGTATGCGTCGTCGATCGTCTCCTCGTCGGGACCGACGAGATCGACGGACAGTATCCCGTTGGGCGTCCCGCCGGTGTAGACGAGCGAGATGCTGTCACCCTCTTCGACGTCGAACTCGTACCAGTCTTCGTCACCTGTCACTTCGATCTCACCGCCCGTCTCGTCGTCTTCGAGCGGTGTTGCGGCTCCATTGTCGTCGTTGGGCTCGTCCTCTTGCAGTTGCGCTTGCGCGACACCGATGGTTGAAGCACCTGCGATAAGCAGACAAACCAGTCCGACAACCAGCGATGTGTTTGACAGTTTCATTTTCTCTACGGCTCAAAAATACGCCTGACCGACAATAATAGCCTTCTCATATCGTAGGTGTTTAGCGGAACAGTCGAGTCGAAACCGTAGCTCTCAGGGAAGAGCAGGACGAACAGCCGCTAATCGTGCTTTCCGGGCCTGACGGATCGCCGGGTCGTTCGACCCCGGCGATCCGTTCTGTGGGTCGAATGATCCTTCCCCAACGAGATCTCGCTCTTCTCGCTGAGAACGCGTTTCTTCGCCAGCAAAACGCCGAGCAGAACGAACGAATCGAAGAGCTCGAAAACCGCCTCAAGAAGTACGAAAACGCCCACACACCGTCCAGCAAGCAGGGCGGTGCTGGACAACAGCCACAGGACGACGATTCCGAGCAAAACGACGAGAACGACGAAGCTGGCGGCGACGCAGACGCCGCCAGCGACTCCTCGTCCGGACCCGGACGCAACTCCGGTCACGACGGAACGACCCGGCCACCACCCGAACCGGACAGGACCGTCCGGGTCGGGGAGGCGTACTGTCCCGATTGCGACTGCGTTCTCACCGATCCCGATGAGTACGTCTCCCGCGTCATCGTCGATATTCCGCTTCCCATCCCGACCGAAGTCACGAAATACGAGCTCGGAAAGCAGGAGTGCTCCTGTGGCAACGAAGTTGTCGCCGAACATCCTGATTGCCCGGAGACCGGGCGGTTTGGGCCACGCTTGCTGGCCCAAACCGCTCTCCTCCGCTATCACGGCCGGCTTCCGCACCGGAAGCAGGCCGAACTGTTCGACTGGCAGCTCGACCATCCGGTTTCACCGGCAACGATCTACAACATGACCGAGCGGGTCGCAGACCGGCTGCGACCCGCGTACGAGGACGTTCGAGCCAGCGTCCGTGACAGCGACGTCATCTACTGCGATGAAACTGGCTTTCCGGTCGACGGCGACCAGCACTGGGTCTGGACGTTCGTGACCGACGAGGACGTCTTCTATACGATCGACGAGAGCCGCGGAAGTCAGGTACTGGAGGACGTCCTCGGCGACGAACTCGCCGAGGACGCCACTTTGAGCTGTGACGGCTGGTCGGCGTATCCGAGCTATCACGGCAAACTCCAGCGGTGCTGGGCGCACCTTCTACGAGAGGCGAAGTACGTAGCTGAACGGCACGAGGAAGCAGAGCCGATCTCGGAGGTACTACACGACCTCCACGAGGATTTGACCGCGTTCGACGAAGAGGACCCGCCCGCCTCCGTCCGCGAGCGGAGGCGGGCACAGGCCTCGCTGTGTCTGGAGGAGTTAATCAGAGCGGGCTACGAGACCGAGGAAGTGACGCAACTAGTCGAGAAGATCAGGAACGGGCTGGGAAGTTGGCTGACGTTCGTCACGGAACCGGACGTTGATTCGACGAATAATCGCGCAGAGCGCGCTCTACGCGAGCAGGTAGTGATGCGGAAGATGTTCGGCGGACTCCGGTCGGAAACCGGAGTCCGCATCCACGAAACGCTCTCGACGATGGTAGCGACGTGGGAACGACAGGGACTCGATCCGCCGGATCAACTGATGTCGATACTCGGAGGAGAGGAACCAGAATCACGTGCAGAGGCATCTACGAACGGACTGCGCTAAACACATACCTCATATCTTCGCAAACATGATCATTCAATATTCGTTCGTTTTCATACACCAAAAAATCCGATTGAAATATTTCTGTTCGTCTTCAGTCAGGCGAAACCGTCGGATCGGCCGGTGACGAACGGAGCGATCGGATACGACCAACCGTTTCGAGTACGTGATTATTTGTGGTTCTGCCGAGTCGACACAGCTATGGACACGTACAATCGGGGCACGATCGCCATCGCGGTGGGACTCGCGATCGGTGCATGGCTCACCGCAGCATCATCGGCGGGGCTCGTGTCCAGACTCGGCACCGCCGCGATCGCCGGGTTGGCTGGGTTCGTCGGTGCGGTGCTGCTGAAAGGCTGGCATTGACGTCGATTCGGAACGAGGGTCGGGTATGGAGAAGACGCCCGCCGGCAGTTCGGTCGGCGTCGAGGACCCCTACGCGTTCGTCGAGCGGTGCGATCATCTCACCGACGACGGGCGCTGTCGGTACGCGCTCGAACACGACCGCCACGACCCTGCGTTCGCCCGCGAGCGCCGCGCCGACGACTTCGCCTGTCCGGTCGTTACCGACGCCGGTCCCGACTGGGACTGGGCCGACTGTCCGCACTTTCGCGCGCGAAATCGCTCGCGCGAGTGCGTCCGCTGCGGGCTCGACGAGCGCCGACAGGCCCACTCGGACGAACGACCGCTGCTCGAAGAGCATCATCTCTCCTACGCCGACGACGAGCACACGAGCCACGAGATCACCGTCTTCCTCTGTCGGTGGTGTCACGCCAAGATCCACGAGTCGTGGGCGCGCATCGACGACGACGCCAGCCCCGACACCGAGGCGCTCGCCGTCAGGGAGGGTCGACGAAGTCGTGAACACGCCGAACTCGATTTCTCGTCGGCCGCCGAGCGCCGGGACGACGGCTGAGACACCCGACCGTGTTTTCGGGAGTCTTTAGCCGATTCGTCGCCACGACCTAGTATGACTACAATCGTCGTCGTCGACAACGGCGGCCAGTTCACCCATCTGGAGGGCCGTGCGCTGGACGACATCGGCGTCGAGACCGGCATCGTCGAGAACGCGACGCCGCCCGACGGGATCGACGCTGACGGGATCGTGCTCTCGGGTGGGCCGGACATCGACGAGCGCGGGCGCTCCGGCGAGTATCTCGACGCGGACGTTCCCGTATTAGGCATCTGTCTCGGCATGCAGATCATCGCCGACGAGTACGGCGGCGCGGTCGGCGCTGGCGAGTACGGAGGCTACGCCGACGTCACAGTCGATATCGACGACGAGACGGACCCGCTCGTTGGCTCGCTCGCGCCGGAGACGCGCGTCTGGGCGAGCCATGCCGACCAGGTGACGGCGCTGCCCGACGGGTTCGACCGCACCGCCACGAGCGACGTCTGCGGGATCGAGGCGATGAGCGACACCGAACGCGGCCTGTATGGCGTCCAGTGGCATCCGGAGGTCGCTCACACCGAACGGGGCGAGGAGCTGTTCGCGAACTTCCGGGCGATCTGCGAGAGCGACGATTGAGGTGGATTTAACCACGCTCGGGTTGTCGGAGCAACAATGAGCACCACGCAGGGCGATCTCGCAGCCCTCTCGCGGTTCATCTTCCGCGCGCCCCAGTGGTACGCGAGCCTCGGCTTCGCGCTGCTGGTCGCCGCCGTCGCCGGCGTCGCCGCCTTCGACTCGCGCTTCATCCTCGAAGACGCCTGGGAGGGGGTCTTCTTCATCGGGGTTCCCACGATCGTCGCGAGCGTCGTCACCCCGCCGGTCGATCGGGCTCTCGACGGCCAGCTCACGCCGAACCGAGCCTCGCTGCTCGCGCTCGTCAGCGAACTGATCCTCGTCGCCTTCCTCGTCGGCGCGGGCATCGTTGCCGTGGTCACCCCGCTCGCCCAGCGATTCGTCTTCGACGTGCTCACCGTGGGACTGGCGTCGGTGTTCGCGCTGCGGCTGCTCGTCGTCCTCGCCGTCTCCCGGAAGTCGCTGTTCATCGCGGCGATACCGGCGGGGATCCAGACCGCGACGGTCGCGCTGCTCGTCTTCGTCTACAGCGGGATGATGCGTTTCTTCGAGGTCGGCGGCCCGCTCGTGCTCTCCTTTCTCTCGCGGCCGAACCGCGGGCCGGCGGAGTTCGCCGCCGTCGAGCCGCTCGATTTCGCCCTGCTCGCCCTTCTCTGTCTGCTCTACGCCGTCGGGGTCTGGGCGTTCGTGACCGTCATCGACCAGCCGTGGCGACGGAGCCTCGGCGTGAGCGTGCTCGACTTCCTCCGGGGGTTCATCGGTCACATCGCCGACGGGACGCGCGAGATCGAGGAGTTCTTCGCGTCGCTCGGCGAGGAGGCGCTCGTTCCCGTCACCGTGCTCGCGGCGCGTCGCCCCGACGGCACCGAGAAGGCACGGTTCGTCCTCCCGATGATCCATCCCGGCCCGATGGGTGAGATCGGCGGCGGCGATCTCCCCAAGCGTGTCGCCGAAAGCACCGACGGGCTCGGGTTTCCGCCACACGCGACCGCCGGTCACGACTTCAACCTCGTCACCGAGCGCGAGGTCGATACCGTTCTCGACGCGGTCGCGCGGGCGAGCGAGCGCATCGAATACACCGAGACGGGTTCGGCGAGTCGGCGTGCGACCGTCGGTGAGGCGACGGTCACGGGCCATGCCGTCGGCGACGGCGCGCTGTTCGTGGCGACCTACGCACCGAACTTCGCCGACGACATCGATTACTCGGTGGGTCTATCGGCGGCCGCCGAGGCGCGTGCGCACGGACTCTCCAACGCGATGCTCGTCGATGCACACAACTCGAACAACGGGCTCGACGGCCCGGATCTGGGCCACGTCGTCCCGGGCAGCCAGCGCTCGTTCGATCTCATCGAGGCGGTCGGCGAGGTGGCCGGCGATCTCACGGGCGCGCCGCGCGAACCGCTCTCGCTCGGCGTCGCGTGGGACGAGACGCCCTGGACGCCGGCGGAGGGGATCGGCCCGCTCGGCATCCGTGTCGCGGTGTTCGCCGCCGGCGACGAGACCACCGCCTACGTGCTCGTCGACGGCAACAACATGGAGCCCGGTCTGCGCGAGGCGATCGTCGGCCGGCTCGACGCCGTCGATACCGCCGAGGTGATGACGAGCGACACCCACGTCGTGAACACGCTCGAATCGACGAACCAGGTCGGCGGCGCGATCCCACACGACGAGCTGATCGACCGGATCACGTCGCTGGTCGAAGAAGCGCTCGCCGACTGCGAGCCGATCGAGGCCGGGATGGCGACCGAGCGTGCCCGCGTCAACGTCTTCGGCAACGACCGAACCGAGACGCTCGCCAGCCACGCCAACGCGATGGTGACGATGGGCGGCGCGCTCGCCGGCGCGGTCACGCTCGCGCTCTTCACGATCAGCGTGCTCGTTTTCCTGCTCACTTAACGTCGGACAAATTACATTCCGTGGAAACAGTTACGGTGCCGCCCGTGGTAGCTGGCAGTATGCCACGAGCAGTCCACGGCAATGGCGGCTCGGGATCGGTGAGTACGGCGTCGCGGGAACGTGTGCGGACGGCCGCGTCGTGTGATCATGAGTGAATCGATGAAGCGGCCGTCGCTGTGTCTGAACTGTGGGTTCGAGGCCATGCCCGGCGACGACCAGTGGGAGACGGTCGAATCCCCGCCGCTCGGGGTTCTCACGCAGTGTCCGGACTGCGGGAGCACGGACGTCACGAACCGCTGGTAGCGATCGCGGGATGACGACGTGGTCGGCATCGCAGCCTCGTCGTCGCATCCACCGCCGCAGCCCCGTCACCGGCGGCCGCGACCCACAATCAAAAGAGTGGCAAGCACGTTCGTCGAGTCGTGAGCGAGGGATACGTTCTGGAGATCAAACCCTCGGCGCGGCGACAGAGCTCGCGGGCCGGCGAGTGGGTCCACGAAGAGGGTCCGCGACGGCTGTTCGAATCGAAGGCGCTCGCACGCGAGTGGGCGAGCGAGCGCCGCGTCGGAGTGTGGGTGCAGGACGCTGCCCCGCACGACACGAGCGGGGTCGACGGCTATCTCGTCGGTGGCCAGCGCGCCGGCGCCGCCCGACGCACGGGCCGGCAGACTTCGCTCTGAGCGAGCGGACTCCTTTTGCCCATTGGCCTCCACGGCGACATATGGGTAACTCCGAGGACGACGGGAAGCCGAACCGCAAGCGCGCGGCGCTCGCCGTGCTGCCGTTTCTCGCGCTCGGACTGGCCTCCGTCGCGTTCGTCGTGCTCTGGGGCCTCAAACCGATCATGGGGCTCGCCGTTCTCCCGCCGATCCTGTTCGTGAGCGCGCTCGCGTGGGTCGCCTTCCGCGGCGGGTTCATCAACAGTCGCCTCGACGACCCGGACGATGTGGCCTGAGCAGCCGCTCGGAAGCCAACGAACCGGAAATTACTGTACGGCCGTGCGACTGTGTGAGTTAGAGAACTCTCCCGCCGTCATCGTTTTTGGAAAAGCGCCGGGGGTAAGATGTGACCCACGTGCGGACGTTCCTGCTCGCTCGTTGTACTCGCTCGCGGGCTGCGTCCGCTCTCGTTCAAATCTCACGCCATCGCATCTGCTCGACTGTGGAAGACGAAGTTCCGTCTTGGATCGCTGGTTGCAGGAAAGCGCCGGGGGTGAGATTTGAACTCACGAGTCCGTGAGGACAGTTGCTTTCGAGGCAACCGCCTTGGCCAGGCTAGGCTACCCCGGCTCCGTTAACCCGTTCGCCCGAGACCACTTTATGGATTTCGATCGCCATCGCCACACCTAAGCGCCTCGACACACCCGAACGATCATGGAGATCGACGCGGCCCACGGCGAGATCGAGCGGGTTCTCGACGCGCTCGATGCGACCGTGATCGCCGAGCGCTCGCTGCTCGAAACGATCCTCATGGGCGTGCTCGCGCGCGGCCACGTGCTCATCGAGGACGTTCCGGGCACGGGCAAGACGCTCATCGCCCGCAACATCGCCCGCGCGCTCGGGCTCTCCTTCTCGCGCGTGCAGTTCACACCAGACCTCTTGCCGTCGGACGTGACCGGTACGCACGTCTACGACGAGAGCACGGGCGAGTTCTCGTTCTCGCAGGGACCGATCTTCGCGAACGTCGTGCTCGCCGACGAGATCAATCGTGCGCCGCCGAAGACGCAGGCCGCCCTTCTAGAGGCGATGGAGGAGCGCCAGGTCACCGTCGACGGCGAGACCCACGATCTTCCCGACCCCTTCGTCGTCATCGCGACGCAGAACCCCGTCGAGATGGCGGGCACGTTCGAGCTTCCCGAGGCACAGGTCGATCGTTTTCTCGTCGAAACGGCGATCGGTTATCCCGACGAGAGCGGCGAGATCGAACTCCTCCGGCGGCGCGCCGAGCGCGACGAGCGAAGCCCGCGAACGGAACGAGTGCTTTCGGCCGATCGGGTGCGCGCGCTGCAGGAGGTTCCGGAATCGGTGCGCGTCGACGAGGATCTGCTGGCCTACGCGGTCGCCATCGCGCGGACCACCCGCCAGCGCTCGGCGTGTTCGGTTGGTGTCTCGCCGCGGGGCACGCAGCGACTGTTCGAGGCTGCCCGTGCCCGTGCGGTGCTGTCTGGCCGTGCGTTCGTCACGCCCGAGGACGTGAAACGCATCGCGCCCGCGGTGCTCGCCCATCGGCTGGTGCTCACGCCCGATGCCGCCGTCGAGGACGTCGAAAAACGAGCGATCGTCGAGAGTGTACTCGATGAACTGCCGGTGCCGACGGTCTGAGCTATTCCTCGTGCTGAAGCGTCTGGTAGATCGCGAAGCCGATCATCGTCGGCGGCCAAAGGCCGATGAACATCCCGCGCTGCTTGTTGCCGCGGGCGTAGTATTCGTACAGTGCGAGCGCCACGGAGCCGAGCGCGCCGAAGGCGAGATACGGCGCACCCGACTCGTCCGGCATGGTGTCTGATTCCGACATTGCGTCCATTCTCGCAGCGCTGTGGGAATAAACGTCAGGGAAGGAACGGTTCGTTCCGGCTCGCACACCTTCATACTGGTTCGCAATGACATGGTTCGGATCACGTCGGTACCGGGAATCGTTTCGCGCCCACACGGCCGCGCTCAGGGCCGTAGCGTGAGGACGAGCACCACCGCGCCGAACAGCAGCGCGATCGGGACGAGCGCCGGCCCGCCGCCGGCCAGCCGATAGACGGCGAATCCGCCGCCGGCCCCGATCAGTGCCAGCGCACCGCTCGTGCCTGCGTGGACGAGTTCCGCCCGACGTGTCGTGGCCGCCCTGCCGACCGTCTCGCCGAGGCCGATGCCGAACTCGGCGACGTCCCACGCGACGACCGTAGCGGCGGTCGCCGCCAGCAGGAGTGGGGATGGCGCGCCGGCGAGCCCCGCGAGTAGCGTTCCGCAGAACAGTCCCGTGGCCCCGAGCGTAACGGCCGCTCGCGACGACGAGCGCAGCCCGACCGCGAGACCGACGACGCCGACCGCGCCGACGACGGCCGCGGGTCCCGAGAGTGCCAGCGACAGCGTCCCGATGGCTGCGACGCCGATCGCGATGGCGGTGCTCGCCCGTGGCGGCGCGTCGTCGATCGCCGCGGTGCTCATCGCGAGCCCTCCGCCCGAGCGAGCGCGACGGCGAGCGATTCGGCTCCCCAGTCGACGACCGGGATCCCAGCCGCGCGCAGCGTCGACAGGCGGAGGGCGCGTTCGGTGCGAGCCACCCGCTGGCCGGGCGTTTCGTCGCTCGTGGGATCGGGACTGAGAACGGTCACGCGATGACCGCTGGCGTCCAGTCGCTGGAGGAGCCCCACGATGTAGTCGTCGCACAGCGGCGAGCAGACCACCAACTGCGCCTCGGACGGCAGCCGACGGCGCAGTCGTCGCAGCCGGATCGACGGGAAGAACGGTTCGTCCGGTGGTGTCGGCGCGAGCGCCGGATGAGTCGCGAGCAGTTCGCGGGCACGGGCGCGATGGCTCGCCCCGAGCCCCGGCGCGAGCCAACAGGATTCGGGCGCGAGCGCGGCGATCCCGACCGGGTTCTCCGCGTCCGTCAGCGCGGCGTACAGCGCTCCGCTGGCCGCGACGCTCCGCTCGACCGCGCTGTCACGATCCCCGTCCGGCGCGCGATAGGAACCCTCGCGCGCGTCGACGAGCAATACGACCGCGGCAGCGCGCTCCTCGCGGAAGTCCACGGTCGAAAGGTCGCCGGTCTTCGCCTTTCGGTTCCAGTCGATGCGCGAGAGCGGGTCGCCCGGGCGGTACTCGCGGGTGGTGTGGAAGGCAACGCCCGACCCGCCGATGTCGGTGAGCACGCGCCCGGGCTGGCCGATCGTCTGCTGGCGAAGCCCGATCGTCACCTGTGCATCGAGTGCCGGCACGCAGGTGATCGGTGTCTCGTCGATCGCCACCACCTCGTGCCGTCGCTCGACCGCCCCGCTCGCGTCGCGGGCGATGGCGAACGCTGGCTCGAAAGCGTGTCGACCGCGAGCAGCGCTCACGTCGTAGGAGAATGTCGTCGTTTCACCCGGTCTGAGTGCGGTCGCTAGCCGTGGCGATCCCGATTCGACGGCGAGTGCGGGCGGCACGCCATCGATGATCCGGAGATCGGACAGGAAGGAGTCGCCGGTGTTTTCGATCGTCACCGTGACCGTCACCTCTTGTTCGGAAGCCGGTTCGGCGTCGCTCACCGATCGCTCGATGGAGAGATCGACGGTCGGTGGCTGTGCGGCCCGTGCGAACCCGGCGAAGACGATACCGACGACGCCGACGAGCACGAGACCGGCGCTGTCGGCGAGGATGCCGACCGCTCCGGCGACCAGCGCGAGTGCGCTCACTCCCCGCCAGCGGCTCGTTCGACGCACACGTCCATCGTCCGCGCTCGCGCTCCGCTCCCGTTCGGAACGACTCACTGCTCGCGCTCCCGATTCGCGACGGTGGCAAGCGCGTCGGCCGCGTGGCGTGCCCGCCGGCGCTCGCTCGGCTCGCCGCTGAACGCCGCACGCAGGCGTTCTTCGAGAGGAACGTCCGAGGCGCGTGCCTCGGCGAAAAACGCCGCCGCATAGGGGTCATCGGTCCACGCCCCCTCCGCGAGCTGTTCGCGGGCAGCCTGCTCGCTGGCTCCCTGCTGAATCAGTATTCTGATGGCGAGTTCGTCCAGCCGGTCGCGTATCGTGCGGCGCTGGCTGGCTCCCCGCATCCGCCCGCCGGGCGCGAGTTCGGCGACGGCGTCATCGAACCCCCCGCCCGGTGTCGAGAACTCGCCCGCGGATTCGGGCGTCGGCAGCTCGTACTCCGTCTCCTCGGCTCGAAATCGCGAGCGGACGGCCGCAGCGCCGCCGGCGAGCGCGACGATCGCGACCGCGCCGAGCAGTTCGGTCGTCAGCGTGATGCCACCGGCGAACCCCGGCACGCTCGCGACGGCCAACCCCCAGAGGACGAGTGCGACGCCGACCGCGACGGCCAGCGATCGTCCGCGACTCATCGCTCCTCCGCGTCGTCCTCGATGCGCCGCAGTGCGGCCACCGCCCGCGCTTCGCGTTCCGCAGTAGCGTCGGTGCCGCCGTAGCGCACGGCTCTGAAGACGTCGGTGAGTTCGGTGACGTTTTCGCGGGCCATGCCGGCGTCGGTCGCGGCGCGGGCGAACTCCTCCGGGGTCCGTGAGCGCGGGTTTCCCATGTTCAACTGCTCGATCATCTCCCGCCACGCACGGTAGATCTCGTTGTCGGTACTCGTGTCGTCGGCGATGCGGTCGGCCGCGTTTCCGGCCGCACGCCCGAGTTCGGCCGCACTGGGGGACGACGAGTTCGACGCCGCCGGTGTTGATTCTCCATCATTTTCGTTCTCGTCGGTCGTCCGCCGGGAACGAACGAGGAGCCCGATCCCGACGAGAAGTACGGCGGCGACGGCGAGCACGAGCAGCGGATCGGTCGAAACGGTCTGAGCAACGCTGTCGGCCGCCCCGTCGCTGCCACCGCCCGGAAACACGGGTGTTCGCCTGCCGGCGACACCACTCCCGTTCGCCGCGTCGTTGTTACCGAGGAAACCGAGGAGGCGGTATAGCCCGAACAGCAGGCCAGCCAGAACGACCGATCCGAGCGCGACGATGCCGAGATCGCGGAGACCGAGTTCGTCGCGCAGGACGTACAGACCGACGAGAAACCCACCGACGAGCACGATGACGAGTAGCTGGAGAAGGGCCTCGATCGCTCCCGAGCCACCCGACGGATCGATCTGAGCCTGCTGGCCGAGGTCGAACGTCTGCCCCTCGCCGAGGAGGCCGCCGCTCCCGCCACCGCTCCCCGTGGCGCTCCCGGCCGCTTGCGTCGGTGCGTCGATGGCGGCGGCCCCGACGGCGATTGCGAGGATCGCCAGTACGGCGAGTAAGACGACGCCGAGCGCGTCGCGATTCACGACCTACCTGCGGGACGGGGCCGTCATGAGTGTTATCCCGCGGGCGGCGAATCGACGGCCTCTGGCTATTTTGAATCGATTCCCGACCTCGATCGACTACGCTCGATCCGACTCCGCGGCCTCGTCGAGCGCCTCCAGGTCGCGCTCGTCGTTGTACTCGTTCGCCTCGCCCGCCTCCCCCGTGAGCTCGCCGTAGAGCGCCTCGCGAACCTCCTCGGGCGTGTCGTACTCGTCGTCGAGCCGATCGAAGACGCTGCCCATCGATTCGGTTTCGTTCGGCATATCGATCGGCTGATCGGCGTACTCGGTGGCGAGCTCCTCGCTTCTGACAGGGTACTGTCGATCGCTGACGTCGGCTTCGACGTCGTCGAGGATGCTCTCGACGTGTTCGGCGCGGTCGTGCTGGCGCTCCCGTGCGCGGTCGGTGTTCCGTCCCTCGTCGGGCATACGCAGCGTACGACGCCCGGCGGAAAAAGTATGTCACCGGCAACTGCAACCCGCACTCGTCGGTCGTCCGACTCGACTTCGATTCGTTTGGCGAGGAAATCCGCCCTCCCCGAATTGAACGGGGGACAAGCCGATCTACAGTCGGCTGCTCTACCAGGCTGAGCTAAGGGCGGACAGTACGAACAATCGGACTATCGAACTTAACGGTTGCCATTCGATCGCCGACCATCGACTGGTCCGATGACTGTCCAACAGAGCCTCCTGTCGAACTGTCGGTCGATCCTGGATCGCCGATTGGACGGTGTTCTCGGCCCGTGAGCGGCCATCCGACAGTATGAAGTGTTGTGACCTCGTCGCCCCGATCGAGGATGAGCAAGATCACGTTCCGTGCCGACGACGAGCTCATCGAGGAGCTCGAAACCCTGGAGCTCTCAAAGAGCGAGGCGATGCGGGAGGCGCTCCGATCCTATCTCGCACGGAACGAGACGGCGACCGACAGCCTCGACGCCGTCGTCGCCGACCGCGTCGATGCACTCATCGACGAGCGGCTGGACGCGTTTACGCCGTCAGAGCCACAGGACGTGAACGTAAACATCACGCTCGACGGCGTTTCCGAGCGGACGACCGCGGACGACGCGACCGAGCGTAAGACGAACGACGCGACGGCGCAAACGCCGTCGGACGCGCGTAAAACGTGCGCGCAGTGTGGCGAGGACATCGACGACGAGAACGTCTACTGCCCGAACTGCGGCGAAAAGGCATCCCATCGCGTGTTCTGCGACTGCGGCGACGAACTCCGCTCGGACTGGGGGTTCTGTCCGAGCTGTGGCCGACGCACGCCCGCAGCCGACGTCCTGGATCAGCCGTAGGAGAACACTGCCCATCGCATACGCGGCATCCGGCGTCTCACGACGCGTGTCTTACGCGAGCCGGTAGTTTTATTACACCTGCCATGATTGCATACTTTGCGTAAGACGACCGTCTTACAGACGTCGTGGACGGGAGTGATATGGCTCCCGTCACGCGATTTCGGTGTGTAAGACGCGTCGCAAAAGGGAGCAACAAAATGGAGCGTGTGACACTGCGAATTCCGAAACAGCAGATCGAGGAGGTCGAACGGATGGTCGAACTCGGCGAGTATCCGAACCGGAGCGAGGCGATCCGGGCGGCGGTCAGGGAGATGGTCGCCGAGGAACGGTCGGACGATCGTCCGACGGAACGACCGTTCGCGAGGGCCTGAGATGCAGGACATCGTCGAGTCGGCGCTCGAAAACGCCGAACTCGAGAAACAGCGGCGCGACGAGACCGAACTGGAGGAGTTCGGCGACCCGCGGATCGTCGTCGTCGGCTGTGGCGGTGCCGGCAACAACACCGTCAACAGGCTCTACAACATCGGCGTCGAGGGTGCCGAGACGATCGCCATCAACACCGACAAACAGCATCTCCAGATGATCGAGGCCGACACCCGCGTGCTCGTCGGCAAGTCCCTCACGCAGGGGCTCGGCGCGGGCGGCGATCCGGAGATGGGTCAGCGCGCGACCGAGATGGCCCAGAGCACCATCAAGGAGGTGCTCACCGGAGCCGATCTCGTGTTCGTCACCGCGGGGATGGGTGGCGGGACGGGCACGGGGGCAGCACCGGTCGTCTCGGAGATCGCCAGCGACGAGGGGGCGATCGTCGTCGGGATGGTCTCCACACCGTTCAACGTCGAACGCGCCAGAACTGTCAAGGCCGAGGAGGGGCTCGAAGAGCTCCGCAACGCGGCCGACTCGATCATCGTGCTCGACAACAACCGCCTGCTCGACTACGTCCCCAACCTCCCCGTCGGCAAGGCGTTCTCGGTGATGGACCAGCTGATCGCCGAGACCGTCAAGGGTATCTCCGAGACGATCACTCAGCCGTCGCTCATCAACCTCGACTACGCCGACATGACCTCCATCATGAACCAGGGCGGCGTCGCGGTGATGCTCGTCGGCGAGACCCAGGACAAGAACAAGACCGAGGAGGTCGTCAAGGACGCGATGACCCACCCCCTGCTCGACGTCGATTACCGGGGTGCCTCGGGCGGACTGGTCCACATCACCGGCGGCCCGGATCTCACCCTGAAGGAGGCCGAGGAGATCGCCGAGCGGATCACCGACCGACTCGACCCGAGCGCGAACGTCATCTGGGGCTCGCGCATCCGCGAGGAGTACAAGGGGAAGGTCCGCGTGATGGCGATCATGACCGGCGTCCAGAGCGCGCAGGTGCTCGGTCCCGACGCCCAGGGGCAGGCCGACCGCTCGCGCGCGGCACTCGACGAGGAGTTCGAACTCCCCGCCCAGAGCGACGGCGGTCACGACGAACCCGACCGACAGAACGATCTCGACGTCATCCGATAGGTCCCGCTTTCGGCCCTCCACATCGCCTCTCGAATGCGAAGATGAACGAACGTTATTTCCCCACGTCTCCTTGGCCATCGAGTACGGCGCTCGTGACGAACCTCTCCTGACAGAATTCGATGGATCGCCGTTCATTTACTTGTCTGATACCTTTTCAGGTTATGTTGAACTCTTAACCAATTACATAAAATTCATTGGCTGGAATTGATCTGCGAAAATTTTTATCGATTAGAATCAAACTGCACTCATGCCAACATTCAGAAACTGGAAAACGAAGTCGGGCTATGGTATCGTTGCTAACCTTCCGAATGCACCTCATCCGTTCACATATCAACTCAAACCACGAGCGGTTGAATTCTATAAGAAACTAGGATATGAAAATTATGATAGTGTCGATGGTCGATTAGTTTGGCCTTTGAGAAAACTCGGTGATTTGTACATTGACGGCGAAGAACAATCTCCCGATGATGAAATCAGAGAACTTCCGACTCTTGATGATTTAGACAAATTTAGTTTCACGGATTCAGAGAAGCATGCGTTAGCCCAATATGTCCGTGATCATCCTCGATCTACAGAGATTATCAAAGATAATCTCAATGAACGATTTTTCAATGGTGAATTCGATTTCACCGGCAAAGATATCGACATACGGAGTAAATCGGAGGGAAAAGACAGCAGTCAGGGCAGTATCGAAGGTACTTATCCACTTCCTACAGATGTTGTCGAACATATAGATAATTGGGTCAATTGGGAAAGGCGTGAAAAAATATCACTCCATCCACTAACTCGAACAGATTTCCTTAAAAACACTGCTGAGGTCCCGGGAGCAGTAGAGTCAGTGCATGATTTTGCCACCCATCCATGCACTATTCAATCATTTTCTCTATCAGAAGAGACCCTTTCGTATCGACTCCCACTCGAACGAGATACGTTGTCTGATTGTACGTGTAGGGACCATCGGTTCAATGATGACAACATTGACTTCAGTATTGATTTCTGGTTAGAAAATCACCCTATCAAAGAAAGTTATGGAACCATCCTACAACGATTTAATATTGTAAATGGATACACCTTCGATTGGGAGGTACATTCTGACTATGGCTGTGAAGTTGAGGTGGAGAGCTTATCTCCTGTCGAATGGCACAACGTAGTTCACGACCGAGCCAGTATTTTGGAAATAATTGAACCGTTCTTCCAGGAATTTCCGGAATACGAACTAAAAAACCCACGCAAACTATAGTCAAAAGTATCTGTCCTGTAACCATTCCGGTTTTTGATATCAGACCGCGTGAACCGCCTCGGTGAGCTGGCACGTCCGGCAGACCTCGCGCGTGGTGGCGTTGCCACAGCGCTCGCATTCCCCGAGATCGGCACCGTCCTCACCGTAGGCGCTGGCGGCCAGTTTCGCCATCTCCTCGTAGCCGGCCATGATCGAGTGGCGCGTCCCGGGATGGCGCTCCTCCATGTCGAGCAGGAGCTCCTGGATCTCGCCACGATAGGCCTCCGTCGAGTGCGGACATTCGGCCATGTGGACGGGCAGATCGGCGAGATGGGCGTAGAGCGCGACCTCCTTTTCGGGGACGTCCCGCAGCGGTTTCGCACGCGGGACGAACTCGTCGGTCTCGGTACGCTCGTCGAACGGCCCGAGGCTCGCGTCGAAGTGTTTGGCCATCTGGGCGACGTCACCCTCGAAGAAATTCATCAGCGCGGTCTGGGCCTCGTCGTCGAGGTTGTGGCCCGTCAGGAGTTTGTCCGCGCCGAACGACTCGGCATGATCGGCGAGCAGATCACGCCGGAAGACGCCACAGTACGCACACGCGGCCATTCCTTCGGGGTCCTTCTCGACGACGTCGTCCATCTCCAGATCGAACTCGTCGGTGTAGCTCACGACCTCGTGGTGGATATCGAGCCCGTCGGCGAGCGCGCTCGCGGCGTCAAGGCTCTCGTCGCGATAACCCTCGATCCCCTCGTGGATGGTGAGCGCGACCAGTTCGATGCGCGGATCCTCGGCGAACGTCTCTTCGAGAATCGAGGTGAGCACGACGCTGTCCTTCCCGCCCGAGAGCCCGATGAGCCACGTCTCGGGGCTCTCGGGGGTCGCGTCGTCGCCAATCAGTCCGTCCTGTCTGATCCGCCGGCGAACGCGCTTTTCGACCGACGCCCGGAGATGGTGCTCGCAGAGATGCGCCCCGGAGTACGCCGCGTGAACCACCGCGTCGCGGTCGCACTTGGTGCAGTTCATGGAAATTCTACTCACGGCCCACTTTTTTACTCGTCGGGTAACCTCCCTCCGGTCGGCTACCACTCTCTGCTCGCGACCACCGAATCACTGCTCGTCTCGCCATTCCTCGATGCACTCCTCGTCACAGAAATGTAGATCTTCGTTGGCTTCCGCATCGTCGCCAAGGGCCTTCCATTCGAGCGGATCGAGGCGCGCGCCGCAGTTCTCACAGGTCGCGCTCTCGGTCTCACGACCGGGGTTCGGTGTCGTGTCGCTTGGCTCTTCCATCGATCAAGAATGGACCTCGACGCACTCCAGTCCATCGGCCATCGCGCTCGCTGATAAACGGCCGCGCATCCGGGGACAAAGGGATTTGTCGGCGGGAGGCGATCACACCGGCATGGACCTGGGACTCGGCGATAAGACGGCGCTCGTCACCGGCGGCGGCGGACGCATCGGCAGCGAGGACTGCGAGACGCTCGCCGCGGAGGGCGCGGAGATCGTCGTCCTCGACGTTGACGAAGACGGCGCTGAGACCGTCGCCGACGGGATCGAAGACGATGGCGGCACGGCCCACGCCGTCGGGTGCGACCTGACCGACCGCGAGGACGTCGCCGCGACGATCGAGGCGATCCGCGAGGAGACGGGCGGGATCGACGTGCTCGTGAACAACGCCGGGATGGTCGACGCGCGCGCACGGGTCGAGAACTTCGAGGACGACATCTGGGAGCGCGACATCGCCGTGAACCTCACGGGCTCGTACAACGTCACTCGCGAGGTGTTCCCCGCGATGTGCGAGCGCGGCTGGGGACGGATCGTCACCATGTCCTCGATGGCCGGCTGGCAGGGTGGGTTCGGCCAGCTTTCCTACTCGGCGACCAAGGCTGCGCTCATCGGCTTCGGCAAGACGCTCGCGCTGGAGGGTGCACAGTCCGGCGTCACCTCGAACGTCGTCGCGCCGAGCATCGTCGTCGGCGCGCTCGCCGACCTCCCGCCCGAACAGTTAGAGGAGGTCGACGAACATTTCGCGCGCATCGCCAAGGCCACGCCGATGCGTCAGCTCGGCCGCGAGGAGGACGTCGCCAATCTCGTCGCCTATCTCGCGAGCGAACAGTCGAGCTACATCACCGGCCAGGTCGTCGGCGTCACCGGCGGCATCGATCTCTTCTCGTTCTGAAAGCAGTCAGTTCGCGTACTTCTCGTCGGCGAACTCGTGATCCGGTTCGCCAGCGAGCTCGGTCAGTTTGACGGCGGCGTCGGAATACTGGAGGATCTTCTGCATGTCGCCGTCGAGCTCGAAATCGCCGCCCATCAGCCCGTCGATGACGCCCATCTCCTGTTCCAGCAGCGCCTTCCAGTTCTCCGTTGTCGCCGAGAGCAGAAAGCCCTCGTCGACCTCGTCGGGGCTTTCGATGAGATACGCGCCGGTACATGTCCCGTCTTCGAGCCCACAGAAGGCGTGGCCGACGTAGCCCCGATCGTCGGTCTCCTCGAGATACGTATCGAGCTCCTCCTGGAGGTAGTCGGGCATCGCCTCCACGTCGAGCTCGTCGACGGGCATCTCGGTCATCTCGAAGACGAAGTGGCCGTTGAAATCGACGCCCCAGCCTTCGCTCACGTCGGCGTACTCCTCGTCGCCGTTGATCTCCTCTTCATACGCGGCGAACCACGCCTGACTCGGAAAGAGCAACGGGTCCGGTTCGTAATCGACATCAGCCATTGTATGACACCGACTAACGATTCGCAGCCACACCAATGAACGTTCATCGGCGTATCCGCGGTCATTTATACGCTGTGTCGCGGTGCGGGAAAAGTATATGCGCCCGCTCCGCCCATCCCGGCTATGCGGTATGTCACCTTCGTTCTCATTCCGCCCGACGGCGGCCTCCATCCCTCCGACCGGCGACTGGCCGAGGATTCGGACGTGACGCGCACGGCGCTACACGACATCAACCGCCTCGACGACGGCACCGCCGTCACGCTCTACCGACTCGACGGCACCGTCGAGCGCGTCGAGGAAATCCTCGACGACTGCGCGGACGTCCTCGCGCACAACGTCTCGGCGACCGGCGACAGCGTCCACGCCTACGTCCATTTCGAGACCAACGACGTCGTCGCGGGGCTGCTCGCCGTCCCCCACGCCCACGGAATCATTCTCGACACGCCCATCGAGTTCACTCCCCGTGGCGGGCTCCGGATAACCGTCGTCGGCGAGGAGACGACGATCCGCGAGACGATCGGCACCGTCCCCGATGGGGTCGGTCTCAAGCTCGAAGAGACCGGCGAGTACGAACCGAGCGCCCAGCGGCTGTTCGCCAGGCTCACCACCCGCCAGCAGGAAACCCTCAAGGCGGCCATCGAGGCGGGCTACTACGAGGTTCCCCGCCGGGCGACACACGCCGACATCGCCGAGCGCCTCGACCGGACCGGCGGCACCGTCGGCGAACATCTCCGCAAGATCGAGGCGGCGGTGCTCACCGCGATCGTTCCCTGATCAGCGATCGACCGTGTGCGTCGACCGGCCTGTGAGGGATCGTCGACTGTCGGGCAGCTGGCTGTGAATCACGAGTCTCCGGCGGAGAGTCCGACCCCGTCGGCGATCAGTTCGTACGAGCGAACCCGGTCGTCGGGATCCGGAATCATGTTCTGAACGACGACTTCGTCGACGCCGACCTGCTCGGTCATCTGTTCGAGGAGATCTCGTACTGTCGCGGGGCTTCCGGAGATCTGCTGTGGCCAGTCGCCCGGTTCGATCGACTGTGGCGTCGGATCGGGAACGCCACCGAGTTCGTCGATCGCATCGTCGACGGCCGGAGGTGTGCCGACCTCGCCACGGTCGAGTCGCTGGTAGTACGCCTCGACCGAGGCACGGAGACGCGCGGCTTCCTCGTCGGTGTCGCCACAGCTGACGTTCACCCCGATCATCCCCGCCGGTTCGTCCGGAGCGGCCTCGAACGGAGCGGGTTCGAAGTTCTCTCGATAGGCCTCGAACGCCTGTGGGGCGACGTCGGGCCGAATGAACGCGGCAAAGCAGTACGGGAGCCCCAACTTGCCGGCGATCGCGGCGCTGTTCGGGCTGGATCCGAGCACCCATGTCTCGGGGACGGCCTCGCCCGAACGGGCTAGCTGCAGTTGGCTGTAGGGATGGTCGTCCGGAAAGCCATTATAAAGCACTCGTTATCGCTTTAGGATTTGTCTGAATCAGCAGGCGCTACTGTCTCCCGCGTCAGTCGGGACTCATGGATCGATGGCTCAATATTCTCGGTCAAGAGCTTCGATATCTGCTCCCGCCACGGTCGGTGCGCGAGCACGCTCGCGCTACCGACCTCGTTGAACGCAACCGGCACATCGATGCGTTCGCGTTCTTCTGGTCGTTCACGATTGGCACTACCCAATCCAACGGGTCTCTTGCTGCTGCTCAAGACCTCTACAAGGCGTTCACCAGCGATTCCGTTGCGTATTCATCCGTCCAACAGTGGGTCACTCCTGATCTCACCGAACTACTTACCGACATCTGCGGCTACATCAGCGTTGAGCTTGGACGGACAGAATCAGCGCTCGAAGGCCGCTTCGAGCGCTTCCGAGATGTCTTCGTCTCAGATGGGACCATCTGTACGCTCTCGGCGGAATCATTCGATGAGTTCCCCGGATTAAGCGACGATCACGCTGGAGCAAAGCTCCACGTGATCGAATCACTTGCTTCGCGGGCTCCGATCTACTCATCGATCACCGACGCTCGTACCCAAGAAACCACGCAGCTCCAGATCGGTGACTGGGTCGAAGATTCCTTGGTCCTGTTCGATCTTGGCTACCTCGACTACGCGAGGTTAGCACGGATCGACCGCAATGGCGGCTGGTTCGTGAGCCGACTTAACGTCGACGCAAACCCTGAGATCATCGACGAACTCCGAACCTGGTGTGGTGATACGATCGATCTGGAGGGCAGGCACCTCCAAGAGGTGCTGCCCGACCTTTATCGGCAGATCATCGATGTGACGGGGACGGTCGGTGCGGATCAGAACGATCCGCGCCTTCCTTACGATGTCCGAGTCGTCGGCGTCCGCCATGAGGACGACGAGGATGATCACCGAACGGAGGAAGTCGAAGCCGATCACGATTACCACCTGTATGCGACGAATCTCCCGGCAGATGCGTTCGCGCCGCGAGAACTCGCGGCGCTGTACAGCAACCGCTGGAGCGTCGAAACAGTCATTGATGAACTGAAGTCGGTGTTCGAGTTGGACGAGATGTCGGTACGGCGGGAGGCAGCGGTGAAGTGTTTCATGATGGCGGCGCTGTTGATGGTGCTGGTGAGTCGGTACTTGCTGCGGCGGGTACGAGCACGGCTCGGACCCGCCTCACAGCGATCAGTCGAGGAAGAAGACCGAATCGAGCCGATCCGTTTTTCGAAGCGAATCCAGCTGTTCAGCGGTGATTTGCTGCGGATATTGGCTGAACAGCTCGGGTATGGGTGGGACGGCGTCGGGATCGTGATCATCGAAGGAGCAATCGATCCGAACGTGGCTCGCCACGCGCTTACGGAGCGAGTGGCTCACGGAAGTGTCGATCCGAACCTGCAAAACGCGGGTGAACTGGCGACGATCCGGCCCGGCTGACGACTGTCAGCCGAGCCGGGAAAGCTTCGCGTTGAGTGGCAACGCTCTCGATTAGGCGCGTTTCTGAACGGAAACGAATCTGTGATTGGTCGATTCCAGCAATATCGATCTCTACTCGGCGGTTCATGCTCTACTTCTGAGAAATCCCACAGCACTCAGCAAACCAGCTTCCGCGCTCACCGCTCATTCTGGGCTTAAGCGATAACCAGTGATTATAAAGATGTTTGACTGCTTCCTCGATCTTGTCGGCGTGGTCGTCCTGCTGCTGGTTTTGGTTGTACTGGAGCGCGTGATCGGCGGCTGGCTGCCCCGACGCTCGCCCGAGCCCCATATCGATCCGCCCGGGCGCGAGCGCGTCGAGCGCGCTGAACGTCTCGGCCACCTTGTACGGGCTGTAGTGGTTGAGCAGAACAGTACCGGAGCCGAGGCGAATGTCGGACGTCTTGGCCGCGAGATGGGCGATCAGCACCTCCGGGGTCGTGCTCGCCGTCGAATCACCGCCACCGTGATGCTCGGCCAGCCAGAACCGCGAGTAGCCGAGTTCCTCGGCCCGTTGGGCCAGCTCGATGGTGTTGTCGTACGCATCCGTCGCCGTACCACCCTCGGGGACCGTCCCGAGGCTGACGATCGACAGCTCCATGCAAGGGCTACCCCCTCACGCCTGAATAGCCGTTCGGCTCTCGACCCAGGACAACGATCGGAACCGCGAAATCGCGCCGTCAGCGCTCGCAGCGTCGATCACGCGCCGACGAAGACGTGAGATAGCCATCGAATCGAGAGCAGGATGCGGAAAGAAGGGATCGAGGGGTGGCCACCGAGACATATTATGTGGTAATATAACAATCAAACATAAGTATTATTAATACTGGAAGCGGAGACGGAGGCGTGTTCGGTCGTATGACTGGTGAGTGAACGCGAACGGATGACACGGGTCACCGCGACCGTGGTCGGTGTCGTCGTTCGCAGTCGGCTTCGACCGGCATCGCAGTCGGGAGAACCGCCCGCACCAGCATGCGCCCCTCAGCACACCGCATCAGTCAATGTCTTCAGACACACCACCCCAGACCGATCGCACCGAATCGAGAGACCAGTCGGACGATTCCGAATCGGCCCTGCAGACGGTCGTCGATCAGCTTTCGGAGGTGGCAGAGCAGATCGATCTCGATCCGAACGTCGTCGAGCGACTGTCCCATCCCAACAGCGTCTACGAGGTCACGGTTCCGATCGAGCGAGACGACGGCTCGATCGAGGTGTTCACCGGCTATCGTGCACAACACGACAGCGTTCGCGGTCCGTACAAGGGCGGGGTGCGCTACAACCCGTCGATCACGAGGGACGAATGCGTGGCCCTCTCGATGGCGATGACGTGGAAGTGTGCGGTGATGGATATCCCGTTCGGCGGGGCGAAAGGTGGCGTGCAGGCGAACCCGAAGGAGTTGAGCGAGCGCGAGCACGAACGGCTCACCCGACGGTTCACCCACGAGATCGGCGATATCATCGGGCCGATGACGGACATCCCCGCACCGGATATGGGAACCGACGCCCAGACGATGGCGTGGATCATGGACGCGTACAGTACCAACGTCGGCGAAACCAAGCCCGGTGTCGTGACCGGGAAGCCGATGTCGATCGGTGGCAGCGAGGGGCGTGAGGGTGCACCGGGACGCAGCGTCGCGCTGATCGCTCGGAAGGCCGCCGAATACTACGACTGGTCGCTCGACGACACGACGATCGCCGTGCAGGGGTTCGGCAGCGTCGGGGCCAAAGCAGCCCGATTGCTCGACGACTGGGGTGCTGACATCGTCGCGGTCAGCGACGTGAAAGGCGTTCGGTACGAACCGGACGGGATCGACACCATGGCGGTCCCGTCGTTCGAGGAGGAGCCGGAGGCCGTGACCGACGATGCCGACGAGGTGCTGGCACCCGAGCAGCTGTTCGAACTCGACGTCGACATGCTCGTCCCGGCAGCGATCGGGAACGTCATCACGAAACAGAACGTCCACGATATCACGGCCGACCTCATCGTCGAGGGGGCAAACGGGCCAACGACCCACGCGGCCGATGCGATCCTCGAAGAGCGCGACATCCCCGTACTCCCGGATATTCTGGCGAACGCCGGCGGGGTGACGGTGAGCTACTTCGAGTGGCTGCAGGACATCAATCGACGGGCGTGGTCGAGCGAGCGCGTCAACAACGAACTCGATCAGGAGATGCACGCGGCGTGGGACGACGTCCGAACGGAGTTCGAACAGCGATCCGTCTCGTGGCGTGACGCCGCCTACATCGTCGCGCTCTCGCGAATCGGTGCCGCGTACGATGCGCGCGGACTGTGGCCGTAGAACCGGTAAATAACTGTTGCGAGCCACGAACGGTAGCTCTCGCGGACCGTTCCGCGAACGATGGTCCGGCCTCGATTCGCCGGACAACGATGCCGCCAGGAGTATCCTGATTCTCAGCCACCGAAACCGAGGTATCGACGGACCCAACCGGTGATCCCGAGGTTTCGCTTGGCCATGATGATCGTCCCGTCCGCGCGGCGGGCGACCTCCTCGGGGATCGCACCGAAGACGAGCTGCTGGAGCAAGCTCTCCCGCGTCGCGCCGACGATCGTCAGGTCGTGCCCGCCCGAGCGGTCGACGATCTCCTCGACGACGTCATCGCCATCGAGCAGCTGCGAGGAGATCGAGTCGTGCTCGCCGACCGACTCCGCAGCCTGTGCAAGCAGCTCCTCGGCCTCCGTACGGGCGTCGCTGTCGGCATCGCTCCCGACGACGTAGGCGATTTCGACGTGAGCATCGTTCGCCCGTGCGATCGAACCGGCGACCTCGGCGGCGTACTCCGCGTGAGGGCCACCCGCTGTCGGCACGAGGATCGATTCGACGTCGCCGGGTTCGCCGATGCGCTCGACGAGGACGTCACAGCGAGCGTCCCTGACGACGTCGTCGACGTTGCTGCCGAGCACGATATCCCGGCGACGGCGACCCTGACCGTGCCAACCCATCAGCACGGTATCGCTGTCGTACTGCTCGACGGTGTTGATGATCGCCGTGGCGGGATCGTGACCGAGCCGCACCGTCCCCTGTGTCGGGACGCCACCCTCCTCCCCGATCGCTATCGCTCGCGAGAGCAGCTCGCGGCGTTCGCCGACGTGTTGGCGACCCTCCGCCAGGGGCGTCTGGGGCGCGACGGTGACGACGCTGATGACGTGGATCTCCGCGTCCCGCTCGCGGGCGACGTCCACGGCGGCCCGCATGAGCTGCTCGGCGCTCTCGGGATCGGCGATCGGTACGAGCAGCTGTGAGTCGCGTGATTCGGTCGCTCGCTCGGCGACCACGGTCGGCGTCTCCTCTTCGAGCACCTCTTCTTCGCGCTCGCTCGAATAGCCGAGATAGACGACGACGCCGAGCGCGAACCACAGCACGATCGTCACCAATGCGACGAACCCCTTCGATTCCTCGCCGAAACCGATCGCGAGCCCCTGCGATTCGAGCAAGAACGGCGCGAGGATCAACTGAAACACGATCCCGAGGATCGGAATCACCGGCATGTACGGGATTTTGAACGGCCGTTCGAGATCCGGACGGTTGCGCCGCATGGCGATCGCCGCGACGTTGACCATCGAGAACAGCAGGAGGAACATGACGGCCGAGGAGGAGGCGACGATCTCGATGGGCAGTGCGATCGCCATGATCCCGACGATCGTCGTCGAGGCGATGATCGACAGATAGGGCGAGCGCGTCTCCTCGCTGAGTTCGGAGAGCTCGGTCGGCAGGAGTCGATCCCGACTCATCGAGAAGGCGATCCGGCTGGAGGCGAACAGCGTCGCGTTGAGCGCGCTCACGGTTGCGGCCAGTCCCGCGATGATGAGGAGGAAAAAGCCGAAGGGGACGAACTGCGCCGCCGCACGGATGATGCCCAGCTCGCCGAGATCCCCGAGGAGTTTCCACGTCTCGATCGAGGTCGACGCACCCTCCATCCCGGCGAACTCGAGCAGCCGTGGGGTGACGTCGATGCCGCCGATGGCCGCAAAGGAGACGAACAGATAGATCGGGACGGCGACGAGCAGCGAGTAGAAGATCGCTCGTGGGATGTTGCGCCCCGGGTTCTTGATCTCCTCGCCGGACTGGACGATGATGTCGTAGCCCTCGAAGGCCACGTAGACGAACCCCATCGCGCCGAGGACGCCGGTGACGCCGTTCGGCGCGAACTCGGAAACCGACGTGTAGTTCGCCGCCCAGTCGGCGTGGCCGAGCGTCGCGATCACGCCGAAGATCACGAAGACGGCGAGGATCACGATCTTGATCGAGGTCACGATCACACCGATCGAACCCGTCTCCTCGGCCCCACGGTAGTTGATGTAGCCAAAGAGGATCACGACGAGCGCGGTGATGATCTTCTCCGGCGTCAGAAAGCCAAGGACCGCGAATTCGAGGCCGATATCGGAATATTCGGTGACGAGCGTCACGAAAAAGCTCCCGAACGTCGCCGCGTACAGCGCGCACGTCACCGCCTGCGCGAACCAGTTCGCCCAGCCGGTGTAGAAGCCATACGGGCTCGGCAACGCCTCCCGCACCCAGCTGTACGCACCACCGGCCTCGGGAAACGCCGCCCCGAGTTCGGCGTAGGACGCAGCGGTGAAGGCCGCGATGATCCCGTTGAGCAGGAAGGCGAGCAAAAGCGCGGGCCCGGCGAGTCCGGCCGCGAAGCCCGTCAGCGCGAACACACCGGCACCGATCATGGCACCGATGCCGATCATCGTGACTTCGAGCAGACCGAGATTCCGAGAGAGTTCCGTGCTGACGTCGCCGCTGGCGTCCCCCTCGGTTCCGGACGGTGAATCAGCCATTCGCCGTCTGTACAGAGTCACACCCCCTAAGTCATGCGATCACGATTCCACTGGCGGGGCGAACGATGTGACAGACCCGTTTCGTCGGTCGCTCCGACTGACCGAGACGCCCGGTGGAGATCGATACTGTGCGACAACCGCTACTCGCGGGCTGGCGTGTACGCCTCGTTGTAATCGACGCAGTCGTGGAGGTCGTTCTCGTCGAAGCGCTTGATGTGGCCACCGACGACGTAGAGCGTGCCGTCGACGACGCCGGAGGTCGCCCCGCCGCGGAGATGGGTCGGCTTCGGGAGGTCAGTCTCGAAGCGATCGGCGGCGGGATCGTAGCGGTGGGCGATCGGCTTGTAGCGGTCGATCGTCGATTCACCCTCCCAGAACATGCCGTGGGTGAGGTAGGCCTGGCCGTCGATGACCGGGTTCGAGTGGGTCGCGTAGGTGCCCGACCGTGGCAACGGCTGCGCGCGCTCGAACTCGCCGGCCGCGACATCGTATCTGAAGTTCGAGTCGGTCGGCCCGGTCGTCCCCGACAGCCCGCCGATGGCGTGGAGATACTGGTCGCCATCGACCGAGAACAGCGCGACCGTCGGCCAGCGCTTGGCTTCGGGCATCCGTGCGAGGTCCGCGTCGGCCACCTGCTCCGCCTCGGGATCGAACGTCCAGAGTCGGCTCTCGTCGTAGGTCCCCGGAACGCCCTCGCCGTCGAAGCCGTGGTCGGTCGCCGTTTCGGCGTCGTGATCGCCGGTGCCGCCGCCCACGCAGTAGATCAACCCGTCCTGTGGGTTGTAGAGCCCGCCCATCACCCAGTTCGGATACGGACAGCTGGCCGCGAGCTCCGTCCAGCCGTCGCCGGGCCGGTAGCGGAAGATCGCGTCCGACGGCGGGCCGCCCTCGTAGGGCGCGTCGGTCGGTGCGCCGCCGAAACTGTACAGCGCGTCGTCGGTCGCGACGCCACAGAGCCCCCACAGTTCTCGCGGGAGATCGGGCAGGCGCTCCCACTCTCCCCCCGACCCCGCGCTCGGGTCGTACGCGAAGGTCCGTGCGACTGCTTCGAGCCGAACGCCGGTCTCGATGCCGCCGAAGAAATGGAGTTTGCCGTCGAGCACGCCGCCGCCCGCGTCGCTCCCGACGACCGGCAATGGAGTCCGTTCGGTCCAGCCGGTGTCGAGATCCGCTGCTTCCGCGTCGGTCGTCGACCCCGACGTTCGGTTCGTGCTCGCCGTCGACCCGGTTCGCGTCGTGTTCGTCGTTCGATCGGCCGTCGCACCGGTCGCGGTGCGGTTCGTCGCCTGTCCACTCGTCGTTCGTCCACTTGTCGTCGGCTCGTCCCCTGTCGGCCCATCCGTCATCCGCTCCGACGCGTCGGTTTTCGGTGGTGTCGCCGCCGGTGCGGTCGTGATGATCGACTGTTCCTGTGTCGGGCGGTGCGTTCGGTCGTCGTCCACAGTCGTCTCGGGGGCTGTTTCGGAGCCGTTCTCGGTATCGGAACCGTTCGATCCGCCGTCGAACGCACAGCCGGCGCTCGCCACGAGCGCGCCAGCGCCGAGCGCACGCAGCGCCGCCCGGCGAGAGCGGCGCTGGTCGTCCCGGTCGACCATGCTCAGGCGACGTCCTCGTCCTCTTCGATGAGTTCGGGATCGCTCAGCGCGCTTTCGAGGCTACCGAGCCCGTTGATCCACTCGGCGACGGGACCGTAGCCGACGTCCTCGACGAGTGCCGGATCGATCGTCGCGCCGTCGACGATGCGCGTGCCGGCGCGTGCACAGTGATCGAGTGCGTCGTCGAACTCCTCGTCGGCCTCGGCATCGCTCGCGGCGTCGAGATGCGTTTCGATATCTCCGTCGTCGGGACCCTCGACGACGTACAGCTCGGCGGTGTAGAAGACACAGACGAGTGACGTCTGGACGCCGTCGACCAGCAGCAGCGTCTCCTCGTCCTCGATGTCGACGTCGGCGAGGACGATCTCGCGGGCGTCGGCGAGCTCCTTGAGCGCCATCTCCTCGTTGAGCTCCTCGTCGTCGAAGGCGGTGATGATCTTCGTGACGGCGATGGCGGCGTCCTCCTGGAGGTTCCAGAGCAGTCGGGCGGCGTCCTCGTCGTCGGGATCGAGATCGGTCTCGCGCAGTCGATCGAGCCAGTTCTGCCAACGCTCCTCCGTGTAGAACTCGTCGGGGGGTGTACTGCTGCTCATACCCGCTTCGAGCGCTTTGCTGTTGATAGGCCTTTTCGTTAGCCGAGCGTCTCGATCCCGTACACTCGACGGGGCGTCTCGACGTGGGCGGTTCGCACGGCATCGTCGAACCCCTCGTCGAGCAGCCACCGCACGCGCCGCGGCACCGTCTTCGGCCCCAGCACGGCCCCCGGGCGCTCGGGATCGTCGATGAAATCGGTCTCCATCAGGAAGGGGTCGTCCCGCTCGGCGGCCTCTGCCAACCGATCCTTCTCGCTCATCACGCTCGGCATCGGTCCGGTGAGTCGCCCGCCGGCATAGTGTTTGACGACGCGGTGAGCTGGCAGATCGCGCTCGATGGCCCAGTCGGTGATCTCGGTGAGGTCCTCGCTCGCTTCGGTGTGGAGCTGGACGGCACAGTCGTTCTCAGCCCCGAGCGCGAGCGCGTGTTGCAGGACCCGGTTCGACGCGTCCCAGACGTCCGCCGAAACGTCGTAGTGCGGCCGGCCGGATTTCAGCGCGAGCGCCTCCTCAGAAACGTATTCGGCGGCGATATCGAGCCCGGCTTGCATCAGTTCGCCGGCTTCGTCGGGGGTGAATCCGCGCTCGATGAGGTGACTGACGAGCCCCGGATGCACGCCGAGGACGGGCCACGCACGGCCGTCGAGCAACTCGCTCGCCTCGTCGACGATATCGATGGTGGTCTCGAAGGCCGCTCGAAAGTCCGCGGGTTCCTCGACATCGACCCCAAGTGTCCAGGAGGGTTTGTTGACGACGAGCAGATGCGTCCCGCCCGATCGGGCGAAGTCCTGCACCGCCTCCATCCCTCGTCCGTTCTCGGGGTCGAGATGGAGGTGGTTGTCGAGAACCGGCGTGTCGAACTCCATGTCCACTCTACGCGCGTGCCGCCCCAAAGCGGTTGTTGACATCCTCCCCGCCCTGAAGGGCGGAGATTCCTTCGCTGGGGTCTCGGTCGGGCATTAGCGCCCCACCCCACGAAGGCAATTTTCTCCTACGCTAGGATACTCCGGTTTGTGCGCACTTCTTTGGGACTTTCGTGAGAGTGTGGTATCTCCAACCAGTCGTGGTTGTCCCACTCGAATCGCACGGGCCGTGCCATCGGCCGTGATACCGCTGTTTGGCGTCGCAGGAACGTTTCGCTGGCTACGAGGTCCGCGTGCCCCTCGAAGCCACATTCGCAGGTGAGTGTGTCCTTGTGCCGTGTGGTTCGGTCGGTTGAACCGCACTGCGGACATTCCTGCGAGGTCCACGCTTCAGAACGCACCTCTATCGAGAGACCGTATTCTTCGGCGGTGTGTGCTAGCCGTTCCACGAATCGGCGAAACGCCCAGAAGTTGTGCGTTTTCGCGTTTGCTTCCACCGACCACGACGTTTCGAGCACGTCGGTGAGCGCACCGACGTACACGGTTGCCACGCCGTCGGCGTGCAGCCGTTCGATAAGGCCTCTGGCGAGCGCGTCCATCGCATGGTTTCGGCGGTTCGTTCGCCGCCGGTACAGTCGCCGTATGCGGTGGCTGCTGTACCGTCCGTTGCGAAGTTTTGACTGAAGACGCGCTATCTCTCGCGTGGTCTCGCGGAACCTCGCAAAGAGATCGCGCCCCTCGTAGAGATACTGTTTGCCGGTACTCGTACTCGCCGCCACGATGTTGTTCGCGCCGATGTCCAAAGCAGCCGTTTCGTCGGCTAGTGGTGAATCCTGTCGAGAACCGTCCGTTGTGACAGGTTGAATGGCTTTGAACGAATCGGTGCGGTCGTCGTGGTAGAGTTCGAGACGGCCGTTCTTGCCGGACCACTTCGGTTTGCCCCGTACTTCGAGGCGAAGGCGTTCCTGATACCCGAAACCGTATTCGTCCTTGAGGTCCGAACCGATGGGTATCTCTAGACGCGACCGTTCGCCCGTTTCGAGCGTGTACTGGTCGCACCGACCGTACCATCGCAGGGTACGGCCGTCCTCTTCGTTGCCCCAGTATCCGGGTGGACCGGTCGGTTCGCCGTTCTCTTTTGCCGCGAAGAACGATTTCCACGATTCGTCGCTCTTGCGCTGCATTTCCTTCGCGGCGGCCGAACCGAGTACGCCTTTGTACCGGCCACGGATGCTGGCAACGTCGACGTCCCAAACACTCTCGCCGTCGGCGAGGTTCTGCCGACGAGCGTAGGTGAGTGCGTTCCACAGCGACGCCGAAGCGTCCAACACGCGGTGTAGCAACTCCGCGTCCTCGGATGAACGGGGAGCTACGTCGAAGGTGTTGGAACGCTTCATCGCCGGTTTTAGATGTAGTCAGAACATCCATTAGTGTTGTCTTTGTGGATGTGGGCATGGGGCGCTCCCTACACATCGAAGTGACCGACGAGCAGTACGAGCGACTGAATACAGCAAAGGAGAACCACGGGTTGACGTGGCGCGGGATGCTGATTCTCGCGGCTGAAGAGCTTGAAAACGATTGAGATCCGGCCATGTAGCCGCTAGTGGGCTTACACCCCGCCCTGAAGGGCGAGGGTTCCGCTTGCTAAACCTCATTCGAGCGTTACGTCGTCGTGGGCGGCGTTGCGCAGCGCGTCCGAGCGCCCGTGTTCGCCGGGGGCGATGGCGAACGTCTCGACGCCCCGGCGGGCGGCGTGTTCGAGCACCGGTTTGAAATCCGTATCGCGTGAGGCGATCGTCAGCAGCGAGAGATCGTCGATCGCGGCGGTCGCGTCGACGGCGAGTTTGACGTCGACGTCGCCGCTGGTGATGCAGACCTCGAACCCGCGCGCCTCGGCGGCCTGGATCAGCCCCGGCGTGGCGTGCTCGTCGAGATAGAGCCGAGCAACCGAGAGGCGACCGCGCTCGTCGGCGAGCGCGCGGACGTCGTCGAGATCGACGTCGAACTCGTTTCTGAGGACATTCGGACCGTCGACGAACAGGCCGACCGCTGGCTCGTCGCTCGATCCCGACACCGCCTCACGAAGCCGCTCGCGCATGCACCGACTTCCGTGAGGACGGACAAAGCCGTGGCGGTGTCGGCGTCACGTCACCCATCACAGGCAGGACGGAGACTGAAGTGCGCAACGAACCGGCGGCCACGTATGAGCGAGAACAGCCCCCACGAGCGCGACGTCACGCTCGCGAAGGAGAAAGAAGACCCCGAGGACGACGTGAGCGAGAAAGCAAGACGGAAACGCAAAGAGGAAGCGGAGCAGGCTCGCGAGGAAGCCGCCGAGGGCGAGGTAGACGTCGAGTCCGAAAAGCGCGAGGCGGCCGCCCGCGAGGCCGAAAACCCGGACAACCACCGCGACGAACCGCCGCACAGCAGCTAACGACCCGGCGCGGGCGGCACGGTTGCTACGAGTTTTCTGCAGCGTCACGCAGCGTGACGAGAAGCTCCTCGTGTGCTTCGCCGTTCGAGGCGATCAGTTCGTCGCTGTCGTGCTGCCAGCGCTCGCCCGCGAGATCGGTCACCGTCCCGCCGGCACACCGGATCATGTGCACGCCCGCGACCGTATCCCAGGGGCTCAGGCGCGCGGTGGCGACGGCGGCGTCGAGCGAGCCGCCGGCGACCGCCGCGAGCGTCGCCTGTGAGCAACCGAACCGACGGACGTCGCCGAAGCGCTCGGCGAGCGCACCCACCGTGGCTCCGAACTCGCCGCCGAGGAGAATCGGCGTGATCACGAACGTCTCCGGATCCTCGCGCGCGCTCACGCGTATCGGCTCGCCGTTGAGCGTCGCCTCATCCTCGTCGGCGAGATAGTTGTCGCCGAGAACGGGCAATATCGTGGCCGCGGCGACCGTCTGTCCGTCCTCGACGGCGGCGACGACCGTCCCCCAGATGCCGAGCCCGCGCACGAAGTTGTTCGTCCCGTCGATGGGATCGACGATCCAGGCCGCGCCCGATTCGGGCACGGTCTTTCTGGTGTCCGCCTCCTCGCCGACGATGGCGTCGTCGGGGAACGCCTCGTGGATGCACTCGATCGTGCGGCGCTGGGCGGCACGATCGGTCTCGGTGACGAGATCGGTCTTGGTCGACTTGGTCTCGACGGCGAGTTCGCCGCGGAACGATTCGAGCGCGACGCTCGCGCCGACGTCGGCCGCTCGTGCTGCGCGCTCGGCCCGGGTCTCTGTCATGACGAACGCGACGACGCCGGGGTGTAAAAATCGGTCGCCGGAAGCAAGCCATTAGACCCCGCGGCGTGAGGTGGCGGTATGGCGCTTCGTACACCACCACTGGGTGCGGCCCACGAGAGCCGCGGCGCGAAAACGACGGCGTTCGGCGGCTGGGAGATGCCCGTCGAGTTCGACTCGATCCGTACCGAACACGAGAGCGTTCGCGAGGGAGTCGGCAAGTTCGACGTCTCGCACATGGGCGAGATCGTCGTCTCCGGCCCCGACGCCGACGAACTGATGAACCGACTCACCAGCAACGACGTGCGAACGGTCGACGCCGGCACGGCCCAGTACGCGGCGATCACCGATGCCGACGGGGTGATCCTCGACGACACGATGCTGTATCGACTGCCCGAGAGCCACAGTGATGAATTCCTGTTCGTTCCGAATGCGGGCAACGACGTCACGATGGAGGAGCGCTGGGAGTCCCACCGCGACGAGTGGGACCTCGACGCCACGGTCGAGAACCGCACCGAGGAGTACGCGATGATCGCGGTTCAAGGGCCCGACTCGGCCGACCTCGTCGCCGAGGCGACCGGCGACGATGCGCTCGCGGAGCTCCCGACGTTCGCGGCGACCGATGCGACGATCGCCGGGAGCGAAGGGTTGCTCGCGCGCACGGGCTACACCGGCGAGGACGGCTTCGAGGTGATCTTCCCGTCGGCGGACGCCGAGGCGGTCTGGGAGGCGTTCGACTGCCAGCCCTGCGGGCTCGGCGCTCGCGACACGCTGCGCATGGAGGCCGGCCTCCTGCTCGCCGGCCAGGACTTCGATAGCGAGGAGAACCCCCGGAATCCCTACGAGGCGGGCATCAGTTTCGCGGTCGACACCGATACCGAGTTCGTCGGCCGGGACGCGCTCGCCGCGGTCGAGGAGTCGGGGCCCGACGAGCGGCTCGCGGGCTTCGAACTCGACGAGCGCGCGGTGCCCCGCCACGGCTACGATATTCAGAACGGCGACGGGGAGACGATCGGCACGGTGACGAGCGGAACGATGGCCCCCACCCTCGGGGTGCCGATTGGGCTCGGTTACGTGCCCGCCGATCACGCCGATCCAGGAACCGAGGTCGGCATCGTCGTCCGCGGCGAGGCGAAAGATGCACATATCACGGCGCTCCCGTTCTACGAACGATGAGCTTCGACGTTCCCGACGACCGCGGCTACATGGAGAGTCACGAATGGGCCAGCGAGGACGGCGGCACCGCACGGGTGGGGATCTCCGACTTCGCCCAGGACGAGCTCGGCGACATCGTCTTCGTTGAGTTCCCCGACGAAGGCGAGGAGATCGCCCACGACGAACAGCTGGGCGTCGTCGAGTCGATCAAGGCCGTCTCGGATCTCTACTCGCCGGTGACGGGCACCGTGACGGCGACGAACGACGAGCTGCTCGACGCGCCGGAACTGCTCAACGACGATCCCTACGGTGAGGGCTGGCTCGTCGAGGTCGATCTCGCCGACGAGAGCGGTCTCGACGAACTGCTGAGCGCGGACGAATACCGCGACCAGATCGAGTAACGCGTCACCGAGACCGACGGTCTGATATGGACTGCGACCCGACGCCCGGTATCGAATGTCCCCACTTGTCACGGGAGGGCGGCGATGAGCGATACCGGCCGTGGAAGCCCGTTCGCGCCACATACCGACGCCGAGACGGCGGCGATGCTGGACGCGATCGGCGTCGAGAGTCAGGAAGCGCTGTTCGACATTCCGGAAGACGTTCGCTTCGACGGTGAGTTCGGTATCGCACCGCGCAGCGAGCGCGAGATCCGCCACGAGATACAGCTCCACCTCGACCGCGACGACGATCTCACGGCGTTTCTCGGCCGCGGTCATTACGACCACTACGTGCCGTCGATGGTCGACCACCTTGCGGACAGGTCGGAGTTCCTCTCCTCGTACACGCAGTACCAGCCCGAGGTCGCACAGGGGTTCCTCCAGGCGCTGTTCGAGTATCAGTCGATGTTGGTCGAGCTCACGGGATTGGAGATCGCGAACTGCTCGATGTACGACGGTGCGAGCGCGCTCGGCGAGGCCGCGACGCTCGCGCTCCGAGCACGCTCGATCGACGGAACGCGGGTGCTGATTCCCGAACTGCTCGCCGATGGGCGGCGCGCGGTGCTCGAGAACTATCTCGCCGGCACCGACGCGACGATCGAGCGCTACCCGATGGCCGACGGCAACGCCGACCGCGACGCGCTCGCCGACGCGCTCGACGACGACTGTGCGATGGTGTACGCCGAAAATCCCACTGTGAGAGGTACCATCGAGGAAGGCCTGAGCGAGATCGGCGAACTCGCCGACGAGCACGGCGCGCTGTTCTGTCTCGGCACGGACGGGGTTGCGCTGTCGCTGCTCGAAAAACCCGCAAGCGTCGGGGCCGACGTGGTGGTCGGCGACGCGGCGCTCGGGCTCGGCGCGAGCGGCGGGCTCGGACTCGGCCTGTTCGCGACACACGAGGATTTCCTTCGGCAGGTGCCGGGACGACTGGTCGGTGTGGGCGAGGACAGCGACGAGAACCGGGCGTACACGCTCACCCTCCAGACCAGGGAACAGCACATCCGCCGCGAGCGCGCGACGTCCAACATCTGTACGAACCAGGCGTGGGTCGCACTTAGAGCCGCGATGCACGCCGCGTGGCTCGGTGCCGATGGACTCGTCGGGCTCGCCGAGGACTGCGTGACGAACGCACGCGATCTCGCCGACCGGCTCGACGACATCGACGGCGTCGAGGCACCGGCCCACGACCGTCACCACTTCCGGGAGTTCACCGTCCGGACCGACCGATCGGCCGCCGATATGCGCGAGGAGCTCGAAGACGAAGGGTTCGCGGTGCACGCCATCGACGACCAGCTCCTCCAGATCTGTGTCACCGAGACGAACGCCGGACAGATCGAGGATCTCGCCGCGGCCGTCGAGGTGGTCGCATGAGATACGATCAGGCCACGTGGACGCGCGAGGACGGCGACGAGAACGCGGGCAGCTACGAACCGCTGCTCGCCGAGAAGCGCTCGACGGAGGTCACGGTCGACGAGTCGCCGCTGCCCGACGACCTCACTCGTGAGTCGGTCGAACTACCGGACCCCTCGGAGCCGGAGCTCGCCCGCCACTACACGCGCCTCTCGCAGATGAACTACGGCGTGGAGAGCGGGCCGTTCCCGCTTGGCAGCTGTACGATGAAGTACAACCCGAAGTTCACCGAGGACGTGGCGGCGCTGCCGGGAGCCGGAACCCATCCCGCGCGCTCGGCGGCGAGCACGCAGGGGACGCTCGAACTCCGCCATCACCTCCAGACGTATCTCGCGCGCATCGGCGGCATGCACAGTGTGACGCTCCAGCCGCCCGCCGGGGCCGCCGGCGAGTTCACGGGCATCCTGGTCGCGAAGGCCTACCACGAGGAGCATGGCAACGATCGCAACGAGATTATCGTCCCCGAGAGCGCTCACGGCACGAACTTCGCCAGCGCGGCGCTCGCGGGCTACGAGGTCGTCTCGCTGCCGAGCGCCGAGGACGGACGGGTCGACGTCGACGCGCTCGAAGCGGCGGTGAGCGACGACACGGCAGCGCTGATGCTCACCAATCCCAACACCCTGGGTCTGTTCGAGCGCGACATCGAGGAGATCGCCGAGATCGTCCACGGGGCGGGCGGGCTGCTCTACTACGACGGCGCGAACCTCAACGCGCTGCTCGGGCGCGTGCGACCGGGCGACATGGGCTTCGACGTGATGCACTACAACGTCCACAAGACGTTCGCGACGCCCCACGGCGGTGGCGGCCCCGGAGCCGGGCCGGTCGGCGTCGTCGAGGAGCTCGCGCCCTACCTCCCGTCACCACAGATCGAGGAGCGCGACGGCGAGTACGAACGGGTCGAGCCGGAGCACACGATCGGCAAGGTCCACGGGTTCGCGGGCAACTGGCTCGTGCTGCTCAAGACCTATGCCTACATCGCCAGACTCGGCGACAGCGGGCTCACGGACACGAGCGCGAAAGCCGTGCTGAACGCGAACTACCTCGCCAGTCAGATAGAGTACGAGATCCCATTCTCACCCTTCCACCACGAGTTCGTCGCGAGTGCCGACCGCGACGCAGCCGACGTCGCGAAACGGATGCTCGACTACGGCGTCCATCCGCCGACGACGAAGTGGCCCGAGATCGTCGACGAAGCGCTGATGACCGAGCCGACTGAGGCCGAGACCCAAGCGGCGCTCGACCAACTCGCGCGCGCGTTCAACCACGCAGCCGACGATGGCGACGAGGCGCTCGAAACCGCGCCCGAACGGACCGCAGCAGGTCGCATCGATCAGGCCGACGCCGCACGGAACCCGCGGCTGTCCTGGCAGGCGCTCGACGACTGATTCACAACGCAGCCTCTGTTATCGCGCTGTGTTGCTAAGGTTTAGTAGTGCAGCCGACGAGGGTTGACACATGACCGTCGTCAGCGTTTCGATGCCCGAGGAGTTACTGAACCGGATCGACGAGTTCGCCGACGATCACGGCTACACCGGGCGCAGCGAGGTGGTTCGTGACGCCGCACGCGACCTCCTCGGCGAGTTCGAGGACGCCCGGCTGGAGGATCGCGAACTCATGGGCGTCGTCACGGTGTTGTTCAACTACGAGACCACGAGCGTCGAGGAGCGGTTGATGGGGCTGCGCCACGAACACGAGGGGCTCGTCGCCGCGAACTTCCACAGCCACGTCGGCAACCGCTACTGCATGGAGCTGTTCATCCTCGATGGCTCGCTGGAGGCGATTTCGGCGTTCGTCGGACAGATCCGCGCGACGAAGAACACCCTCACCGTCGACTATTCGGTGATGCCGGTCGACGATTTCGCCGGCCCGCTCGCCGACAGCGGATAGAACGGTCGGGGTTCGTCCGACGGAAGGATATCTTCGGTGATAGCTAGATAGATTTATGTGCTCGTATCACAAAGGGATACTGCATGGCAGCGTGTCCACTCTGTGGCGCGGGCGTCTCGGAGGAACGACCCCGCCACTGCGTGACCCTCGAAATCGAGGACACGACACGGTCGACGAAGCAGTTCATGGGCGACGAAGCCGAGATCAAGCGCTACTGCGTCGATCGACAGGTCTGTCCCGACTGTTGGGACGATCTGCGTACGAAACTCTCGTAAGCGTTCTTTGCCGCGTCGATCAGCACCCCTGACAGCCGCACGAGCGATGACTGTGCTGTTCGTCCTCGCTACGACCTGCATTGGTAACTGGTAACAACGCAAATACGCCATCCCCTCAAAGCCGTTGCCACGACTGCTCACCGGTACTATCGGCCGAATCGGAAAACATAATTGTATTTAGTATATGGGAGCAGAAATAATATTTTTATTATTCTTGTAGGATACATTCGGAAATATTCATATCCGGGGCATGTATGGGTGAGAATGTCATGTCCGATGACCAACTCCGAACGTACCTGTACCGTCATCCGAAAACGCTCGCCGCGCTGTTCAGTCTGACCGTGCTGCTGTCACAGATGGGAGCCGTGGCGGCCAATCACACCGGAATAGTTGGCCCCTAACTCATACGGATTCGCTATCAACACTCCGGCTCCAGTTCAGTTTCTCCCGCACTATCACGGGAATGTCCTCAAGCGACAGAAATTCGAGGAGTTCCTCTTCCGTAACATCGAAAGATTCCACGTCACCCGACGAAATATAATGATCCGTGTTATCTCCGATCTCCGGCCGGACAACGGTTCCAATGCCGTCCCAGGATGTGGGAAACGTCTTGTATGTTGCCCGAAATGAGTTGTCACTGCGCTCGATTTCACAGAGATTGGGTTGTAGATGAGCAGCCTGCGCGATCGCTATCTCGCCATCCCCCACGACCAGATATTCATCACCCATAATACTCTCACTACGTGCGATTTCGAGTGCAGAGCCCAGTGGAAACCCAGCATTGAGCAGACGTGCAAGCGCTCGACCCATCTTGGCACCCTCGCTGTTGAGAATATCTGAAATCGTGACGATTCCACCGATGGCACCGGCTTCGATCAGCGCCATCCCCTGCCGATACGACTGGCAGGCGTTGAGCAGGAAGGCGTCGACACCAACGGAATCGAGTTGTCGGGCGTCGAGACGGCCGTCCGCGCACGCGAACCCCTCGTCGTCGACGTGGCCGATGTAGTGGAGGAAGTCCGTCCGGGCGGCGAGTACGTCCGCCAACTCGTCGGTGGTGAGATCGTGGGCGACAGTCACGTCGAAGGGGAGATCGGCCCGCTCGCCGTAACTCGCCTCGACGACGCGCTCGTCATCCATCGCCGCGTCGTTGCAGACGACCGTGATCTCGATGTCACCCTCCGCCGGCGTCCGCTCCAGCCGGTTCCGATAGGCCGCGAGCGACGCCTTGCTCGCCCCCAGCGGCGTTCCCTCGCCGATCCACGTTTGCTCCAGCGAATCGACCGGCTCGGGCCGCACGAACGGCTCTTGGATATCGATGGCGGCCGGTCCGTCGACGAACCGACCGCCCTCGTTGGTCGCTCTCTCGACAGCGGACGCCATCTCCCCCGGGCTGGTCGCCGGATTCACCGACCGAACGACGGCGAGATCGGCGACGACGAACGGCAGGTGCTCGATGCTCGCTGGCGTCGCCGCGACGTTCGCGGTGAGCTTCCAGGTCGGCAGGTGCTCGGCGATCGTCCGGTAGGGGATCGAGAGATACGTTTCGAGCTGGGCCGCCAGCGGTTGCTCGTAGAGTGTCGGGAAATCGAGTCCCAGCTCGCCCTCCAGCACCCGTCGCTCGTGAAGATCGACCGGATACAGCCCCTCGGTCCGGGTGAGACAGTCCAAAAAGAAGGTCTGCTTGAGCGTCCGCGCGACCGTTTGCTCGAACCCCTGCGAACCGGCGAGCGACTGCTCGAACCCGCGATCGGTCCGCAGCAGTGGGTCCGCACCCGACTCGACGGTCGCACCAAGATAGTACGCGAGCGGCGCAATCGCGTAGATCGATTCGTATTCGGGAGGGACCTCGATGGTCACGCCGGTGTCGGGCGGTTCGAGTCCCGCTAGATCCAGGGAATCACCGAGTTCGACCGTCGGCGGATGGCCCCGCAGGGTCGGATACGATCGCTCGGGCGTCGTCGTCTTCAGGGCCGACCCGAACGTCGAAATCGCCTCCATCATCGCCTCGGGGTCGGCCGGCGTTTGCACCGTCGTCGCCGGTCGCTCGTGGTGCGAGCGCGCGCCGATCAGCACCTCGCGCTCGCCCTCGAACTCGATCGCCATTCCCTTCGCGTCGGCAGTAATGCCGAGCGCGGCTTCCACGCGGAAATACAGCTTTACCGGTGCGCTCACTTCGACGATATACTCGCCAGCGGGGAGCTGTTCTTCCGCGTGATGTTCGGCACGGGCGACCACTACGCCCGACTCATCGCGGACGTGTACCGACACCACGCTCGGCAGCGTGATCTTGTCAGTCCGGACCGACACCGCGCTCTCGACGGGAAACAGGAATCGTGATGGCTCGACTGCCGTCGGCCGCGTTGCACCCGTCGCCAGTTCGTATCGATGGCGCTCGACTGGATCCACGACCGCCAGCCCACCCTCCGTTTGCTCGAACATGGGCTGTGTCATCGGCACGCAGCCGTTCGGTTCGTCATCTCATCGACCCATCCAGTTGGCTATGATGAGTCGTCGCGACAGCAAAAGCGTATGGGCGTCGATCGAACTACGCCGATGCGCTGGAGTCGACGTCCTCGCCGATGGTGACGAACCCGTAGTCACAGTCGGGACAGCGCCACTTCGTCTTCTCGCCGAGATGCATCATCGTGCTCGCCGCGCGGTAGAACACCTGTTGATCGTCACACACCGGACAGTGCTGTTCGCGTTCGAGGCTCATATCGTCGGATAACGGTCGGCGGCCCTCAATCTACTGGTTTCGCGATCCGACCCTATTCGAGCGACATCGCTCGGTTCTGGAAACTCCCACCACAGGAACACGCACCCGGATGCGTCGTTCGCTCGACGATCTTCCCACACTGGAGGCACTCGTATGTCGACTCGCGTGCGGACTCCTCGACGACATCGTACATACACAGCCATAGACAGTCAGTATTAATAATACTTATGCAGCTATGTTATATAACCACTATGCCCTATGCGGACGCGATGGGCGTCCGTATGTATGCCACAGACCGGACGCCCCCGGCGAGTGGCCGATGGGGTTACTCGTTCTCACCGACGGTCATGCCCGGGTGGAGCCGTGCGAGATCGGGGTGTTCGCCCAGTGGGATCGCGGCGTCGCGGTAGTCGTCGTAGACCGCCTCGGCCCACTCGCGGGCGGCGGGCGCGTCGGTATCGGCATACGTTCGCAGCAGCCCGGTGTCGTCGTCGTAGCTGCCGACACCGACGCGCTCGGCACAGAGCGTCAACCCGAAGGGGAGCTCGTCGTGGACCAGGATCGAGAAGTTGCCGCTCGCGAACGTCCGCTCGGCGCGGTCGGGGTTCGTTTCGAGCAGCTCCGCGACGACGCTCGTCGGGAAGACGACCTCGGTCACCATCCCGCCGACGATGCGCTCGTGGAGAGCGTCGATATGCAGCGGGTTGATGATCGCCGGATCGAGCCCACGGAGTTCGTCGGTCGCGTCGACGAGCGTCATGAACCGCTCGACCGGCCGGTACGGGTTGCCGGGCGCGGCAGTCGTCACGGTCGCGTCGGCGAACGCCGCCATATCGAAGGCGACGTCGTGGGCGTTGGCGGCGGCCAGCACCGGCGCGAGCTCCCACGCCGTCTCGACGGTCGCCGTGAACGACGCGACCTCGCGGGCGCACGCCCGCCCCAGCGGCGTGAGCACGAACGCACCCGCCTCGCGCTCGATGAGCCCGTGCTCGCGGAGCGAGCGCGTGAGGCGATGAACCGTCGACTTCGAGACGTCGAGCTCCGCTTCGAGGTCGCGCCGGTCCATCGATTCAGCGTCTTGCAACGCCGCGAGCACCGGCGCACGCCTGATCAGTTCGACGAGGCGCTCGGTGTTCATCGTTCGTGTGCTATTGTTCAACATCGGTAATAAACGTATCTCCGAAAGTGGGTCGATCGACTCGACCTCATTGGAGCGCAGACGTGAGAGCGAAATTTGGCGTGCGCCAAACGAAGGGCTATGATTGCCATCGCCGGACGGACAAGCAAGATGCGACGTATTGATCGAACGGGTCGAAACGGGATCGATCGCGACGAACGGGGAACCGATGAGTAACGAACAGCAGAGCGGCGGCACGGTGGGTGGCGAATCGAGCGCAACGAGGGCGGTGGCCAGCTACTGGACGGAGCTCCCGCACGACTGGCAGGCGGTGGTGCTCGGCGCGCTCGTCCTGGTGATCGTCGCCGCCGGCGTGCAGATCCCGTGGTGAACGTCCGCGAGTCGGTGCTACCGGGCATCGGCGTGCTCGTCGTCATCGGGCTGGCCGCGCGGGCGCTCGCGACGGTCGTCCCGACGAGCCACCTGATCCTCGCCATCGTCATCGGGCTGGTCGTCGGCAACCTCTACGGCGTGCCCGACTGGGCGAGCGCCGGCGTCGGAACGAACAAGCTCTGGCTCGAAGGCGGGATCGTCCTGATGGGCGCGAGCGTCGCCCTCGATCGCGTCGTCGACGCCGGCCCGACGATTCTCCTCCTCGTGATCGCCACGGTGATGACGACCATCCTCACCGTCGAGGCGCTCGCACGCGGCGCGTTCGGCATCCGCGAACAGATCGGCTCGCTGCTCGCCGCCGGGTCGAGCATCTGTGGCGTCTCGGCGGTCGTCGCGACGGCCGGTAGCATCGAGGCCGACGAGGACCAGATCGCCTACGCGGCCGCCACAGTATTGTTGTTCGACGCCGTGACGCTGCTGGCCTATCCGGCGCTCGGCCACCTCTTCGGGCTCTCGGACAAGGTCTTCGGTGTCTGGGCAGGACTGACGATGTTCAGTACCGGTCCTGTGACCGCCGCCGGGTTCGCCTTCTCGCAGGCAGCCGGCCAGTGGGCGCTGCTGGTCAAGCTCACGCGCAACGCGCTCATCGGCCTCGCGGCCATCGCCTACGCGCTCTACTACATCCGCCGCTCGGGCGGGGAGCGCGAGGACGCCGTTCCCGGTGGCGTGGGCTATCTCTGGCACTCGTTCCCCAAGTTCGTGCTCGGTTTTCTGGGACTGATGCTGGTCGCGAACACCGGCGTGCTCGGCGGGGCCCAGCTCGCCTCGCTCGAACACGCCGCCGACTGGCTGTTCCTGTTCGCCTTCGCCGGCCTCGGGCTCGACATCCGCCTCGACGAACTCCGCTCGACGGGGGTCAAGCCGGTCCTCGTCGTGCTCGTGAGCCTCATCTGCGTGAGCACGGTCTGTCTGGTCGTCCTCACGACGCTGTTTTAGACGGCTGCCGAAACGGCATGTTCTTTTCGCGCGCGCCGAACGGTGGGATGGATGCGGGAGTTCACGTTCACCATCGAGTACGAGCGCGGGACCGACCCCATCATGGACGCCTTCATCGACGATCCCGACGCGGTGGCGCGCTCGCTCGACGGTTTCGTGACCGAGGAGCGGTTCTGGCGCATCGAGCGCATCGCCGGCTCGCCGGCGACGCTCGACCGCATCGAGGCGATCCGCTTCGACGACGACACCTGCGGGGAGTCGCTCACCGAACGCGATTGTGATGCGACACGCTATCACGACGTGCTCGAACGCGGCGAGGACCGACTCGTCATCTACACCTATCTCGACGGGATCAGCGCCTGCGAATCCGTCCACACTCTCTCGGGAAAACATCTCCCGCCCGGACTCGTTTTCGAAACCCTCCGAAGCGAAAACCGTCACTCCTGGCGCGTGCTGATGCGCTCGGACGCGAAGGTGGGTGTACTCTACGACGAGATCGCCGCCCGCTTGCGCGAGGGGCTCTCCTTTCGGATGGGGCATCTCCGCGACGCCGACGGCTGGCAGCGCGACTCGCTGGCGTCGGTCTCGGTGGCGGCCGAACAGCGCGCGGCGCTCCAGGCGGCCGTCGAGGATGGTTACTACGAGACGCCCCGAGAGACGACGCTCGACGAGCTCGCCGACGCGCTTGACATCCCCCGCTCGACGCTCTCCTACCGGCTCCGGCAGGCCGAGAGCCAGCTCGCGCGTCGCTACGTCGCCGACGACGAGCGCGATCGCTGGCTCCGATAGCCTCGTTTCCAGGATGTCACCCGGAAGCGATCGGCACGTCATCGGTAGCCGACAGCACGGGTTTAATAGCCATTGCGACCTAGCGGACGGTAAGCGATGACCGACCACGCGACGGACGTGCTCGTTCCGCCGGAGTGGGTCGAGGCGCGCCTCGACGAGTTCGTGGCCGACGACCCTGCCGCCCGCCTGCTCGAAGTCGACCTCGATCCGAGCAGCTACGAGACGGGCCACATCCCGGGGGCGACGAAGCTCGACTGGAAGGAGGACCTCCAGGACTCGACGGCGTTCGACATCCCGTCGGTCGCCGACTTCGAGGCACTGCTCGCCGAGATCGGCATTACCCCTGACTCGACCGTCGTCGTCTATGGCGACATGATGAACTGGTTCGCCGGCTACGGCTACTGGCTGCTCAGCTACTACGGCCACGCCGACGTCCGCCTGCTCGACGGCGGGCGCGACGGCTGGCTCGCCGCGGACTACGAGCTCACCGACGAGATACCCGAATTCAGCCCGCAGTCGTACGCCGGCGCGAGCCCGAACGAAGCGATTCGAGTTGACCGCACGGAGGTCGAGACGGCGATGGAACGCGGCACGTCGCTGGTCGACGTCAGAACCCCCGAGGAGTACCGCGGCGAGGTGCTCGCACCGCCGGGCTGGAACGAGGGCGTCCAGCGCGGCGGCCACATCCCCGGCGCGGTGAACGTTCCCTGGAGCCAGGTCGTCGACGCCGACGGCCGTTTCAAATCCGAAGAAACCATCCGCGGGATCTATCGCGAGGCGGGCATCGACGAGGAGGTGGTCGTCTACTGTCGCATCGGCGAGCGCTCGGCGCTGACCTGGTTCGTCCTCCACGAACTGCTCGGCTACGAGAGCGTGCGCAACTACTACGGCTCGTGGGTCGAGTGGGGCAACACCGTCGGCGCGCCGATCGAGCGCGGCCGGCGGGCGGGCATCCGCGGCGAGTAGCTCACTCACTCTCTCCCGACACGACGACGGCACGCAGGGAATCGTGCTGCGGGATCGTGCTCATCGGTAGCGCAGGCCGCCGAACACGACGATATCCAACGTCTTTTGTCCGTCCTCGTGGAAGCTCTCGGCGAATGCAACGAACGAATCGGCGGCGGTTCCTCGCCGGCATCGCCACGACCGGTACCGTGCTCGCGGCGGGCTGTAGCAGCAGCGGTTCCGCCGGTGACGGCGGCGATGGCAGCAACGGGACGGCGAGCGGGGGGAGCGGTGACGAAACCGCGACCGGTGGGAACGCCACGAGCGAGAGCGGCGGATCGACGAGCGGTACGAGCGGCAACAGTAGCGCGAGCGGTGGCGAGACGACCACGGTAGCGTCCGGCCCGGACGGACGGCTCGTCTTCGACCCGGAAGCGGTCGAAGTATCGGTCGGCGACACGGTGGCGTGGGAGTTCGAGAGCGCCGGCCACAACGTCAGCGGAGTGCCGGAGGACAACGAAGAGGTGAGCATTCCGGATGGGGCGGAGCCGTTCTCGTCGTACGACGGCGACCCCTACGCCGTGGTCGAGGAGGGCAAAACCTACGAACACACCTTCGAGACGGCCGGCGAGTACACCTACGTCTGCATCCCACACGTGAGTTCGGGGATGGTCGGCACGGTCACGGTCTCGGAGTGAGGCTCGGCGAACCGACGCTGAAAGGGAAATCCACTTACTCGCCGCTACGAACTGTCGGTATGGTCAGAGGGCGATCCCCGTGCGCGTGATCATCGTCGGGGCCGGACAGGTCGGCTCCTCGATCGCCGAGAGCCTCGACGACGACCACGAGGTCGTCGTGATCGACACCGACGATAGCCGCGTCGAATCGCTCACCTACTCGCTCGACGTGCTCGCCATCGAGGGCGACGGCACGTCGCTCGCGACGCTGCGGGAGGCCAACGTCGGCGCGGCCGACCTGTTCATCGCGAGCACCGACGACGACGAGACGAACATCGTCACCTGCGCGACGGCCAAAACCGCCAGCGACGCGTTCACCATCGCCCGCGTCAGATCGACGAACTACCTCCAGACGTGGGAGGAGTCCGGCGGTGCCTTCGGCGTCGACTTCATGGTCTCGACGAACCTGCTGGCCGCCGAGACCATCACCCGCATCATCGGGCTGCCGGCCGCCCAGAACGTCGACGTCTTCGCCGAGGGGAGCGTCCTGTTGGCGGAGTTCTGTATTCCCACGAACAGCCCGATCGCGGGCCAGACGGTCGCCGAGGCCGACGACCAGTTCAACGAGCTCACCGTCGCGGCCGTGCTCCACGAGGACGGATTGATCGTCCCCGACGGCGAGACGAAACTGGCGACCGGCGACGAGATCGTCGTCATCGGCAGCGCCGAGAGCACGCGCGCGTTCGCCGCCGATCTCGCGACCGACCGCGACGAGAACCGTGACGTCGTCATCATCGGTGGCAGCGAGATCGCCGTCCAGACGGCCGAACTGCTCGAAGATCGGGGGCTGCAGCCGCGCCTCATCGAAAACGACCCCGACCGTGCTCGCGAGCTCGCCGAACGCCTCCCGCAGACGACGGTGATGTCGAGCGATGCGACCGACCGGGAGTTCCTCACGCGCGAACACGTCGGCGACGCGGACGTGGCGATCGCCGCGCTCGGCTCCGACGAGAAGAACCTGCTCGCCTCGCTGCTCGCCGATCGCGTCGGCGTCGATCGGACGATCGCCGTCGTCGAAAGCGGCGAATACACCGATCTGTTCGAGGCGGTCGGCGTCGACGCAGCTATCAACCCGCGCGATGCGACCGCCGAGGAGATCATCCGGTTCACGCTCGACGGCCGCATGGAGAACGTCGCCATCATCGACCACGACCGCGCCGAAGTGCTCGAGATCCAGATCGACGACGACAGCGCGCTCGCCGGGCGGCCGATCACCGACGCCACCGACGATCTCCCGGCCCGCGTGACGATCGGCGCGATCACGCGTGACGGCGAGTTCATCACGCCTCGGGGCGATACGGTCGTCGAAGTCGGCGACCACGTCGTCGTCTTCGTCGAAACCGAGGCCGTCGACGCGGTCGCGAGCCGGCTTTGATGGCGGTTCGGGTCGACGTCCGCACGAGCGCGAGCCTTCTCGGCACCGTGCTCCAGGCGCTTGCCGTCCCGCTCGCCGTGCTCGTCGGCGTGGCCGCCCTCTACGGCGACTCGCTGCTCCCGTTCGTCGTGCCGACGCTGCTTTCGCTCGCGGTCGGCACCGGTCTGCAACGCTTCGAACGCTCGGCTCCCGGCCCGCGCGAGGCATTCTTGCTGGTCGCGCTCGCCTGGCTCGCGGTCGCTCTCGTCGGCACCGTTCCCTTCGTTCTCACCGGTGCGGGAGTGTTCGCCAGCCCGGTGAACGCCCTCTTCGAGTCGATGAGCGGCATCACGACCACCGGCGCGACCGTCATCACCGATTTCGGCCTGCACTCGCGATCGATACTGCTCTGGCGCAGCGTCCTCCAGTGGCTCGGCGGTCTCGGCATCCTGGTGCTCGCCGTCGGGCTGCTCTCGGAGCTGTCGGTCAGCGGCGCACAGCTGATGGAGACCGAAACCCAGACCCAGGACGTCACCAAGCTCGCGCCGAAGATCGCCGAGACCGCACGCCTGCTCGGCGGCATCTACACCGGACTCACGGGACTGATGGTCGTCGTCCTGCTCGTGCTGGCGTTCGGCGGCCTCGCACCGGCGCTGTCGCTGTACGACGCGGTCGCACACGCACTCACCGCCGTCTCGACGGCCGGCTTCTCGCCGGAGGCCGCGAGCATCGGCGCGTTCTCGCCGGCCGTCCAGTGGGCGACGATCCCCTTCATGTTCGTCGGCGCGACCAACTTCGTCCTGCTCTACTATCTCCTGCAGGGCGATCCGAGCCGCCTGCGAGCGAGCGAGGAGTTCCGGTTCTATCTCGCGATCGTCCTCGGCGCGACCGCGCTGGTGGCCATCTCGCTGTTCGTCAACGATCGCTTCGGGACCGTCGAGACGACGCTGCGCCACGCGCTCTTTCAGGTGGTCTCGATCGTCACGACGACGGGCTATGCGACGGTCGATTTCGACCTGTGGTCGCCGCTGTCGCGCCACGTCCTCTTCGTCGGGATGTTCGTCGGCGGGATGGCCGGCTCGACGACCTGCTCGATCAAGACCGTGCGCTGGCTGGTCGTCCTGAAGGCGTTCCGACGCGATCTCTTCACCGCCATCCATCCGGAGGCGATCCGACCGGTACGGCTGACCGGATCGCCGGTCGAGGAGAGCACCATCCGCGATATCTACACCTACACGCTCGTGAGCGTCGTGATCTTTTCGCTGCTGACGGTGTTCATCGTCGTCGATACCACGTGGTCCGCCGTCGCTCTCAGCGAGTTCGAGGCGATGGGTGCGGCAGCCTCGACGTTTCTCAACATCGGCCCGGCCTTCGGCTTCGCCGGCCCCTACGGTAGCTACGCGGGCTTTCCCGTCGCGACGAAGCTCGTCATGACGATACTGATGTGGATCGGGCGCATCGAGATCGTCCCCGTGCTCGTGCTCTTTACGCGCGCGTTCTGGCGATCGTAGAGCGATAGATTGATCCCGGCGACAGCCGCCAACGCGAACGTGGCTTCGAAGTGGTCGTCGAGTCGGCTGCGCGTCGATTGGCGGACGAGTATCGGTCTCGTCGGCACGGTCGTGAAATATCTCTCGGCGACCCTGCTCGTCCCGCTCGCGGTGGCGCTTTTCTACGGCCGTGACGTGCTGACGTTCGCCATCGCGTTCCTCATCACCGTGATCGTCGGACTGGCGCTCGAACGCGTCGAACCCGATCCCGATCTCGGCACGCGCGAGGGGTTCCTGATGGTCGCGCTCACCTGGCTCGTCGTCGCGCTCGTCGGCACCGTCCCCTATCTCCTCGCGGGGATGGGCACCGGATCGACGCTCGCCCACCCGATCAACGCCCTCTTCGAGTCGATGAGTGGGTTCACGACGACCGGCGCGACGATGATGGGCGAGATCTCGTTCGCCCAGCACTCACACGCCCTCCTGCTCTGGCGACAGCTCACCCAGTGGCTCGGCGGCATGGGGATCGTCGTGCTCGCGGTCGCGATCCTCCCCGAACTCTCGGTCGGTGGCGCACAGCTGATGGACGCCGAAGCGCCCGGCCCGGGCATCGAGAAGCTCACCCCACGCATCGCCGAGACCGCGCGCGTTCTCTGGCTGGTCTATCTCGGCTTCACCGTCCTCGAAATGGTGCTGCTCTACGGGCTCCATCTCGGCGGTCTCGCGCCGAACATGGAGCTGTACAACGCCGTCTCGCACGCGCTGACGACGCTTCCCACGGGCGGGTTCTCGCCGGAAGCCCGCTCGATCGAAGCGTTCTCGGCGGCCGTCCAGTGGCTCATCATCCCGTTCATGATCGCCGCCGGTGCCAACTTCGCGCTGTTCTGGCACGCGCTCACCGGCAACCCGGAGAAACTGACACAGGACACCGAGTTCCGGTCGTACGTCGGCATCATCGGGGTGCTGACCGCCGTCATCGCGGGCCTCCTCTTCACCGGTGCCGGCATCGAAACCGTCACCGACGCCGTTCCGCCCATCATCGGACAGGTCGAGGACGCGCTGCGTCACGCCCTGTTCAACATCGTCTCCATCATCACGACCACCGGCTTCGCCAACATGGACTTCACCACGTGGAGCGCACCCGCGAAGACGATCCTCCTCTTCGCGATGTTCATCGGCGGCTCGGCCGGCTCGACCGGCAGTGCGGTCAAGATCATCCGCTGGGTGGTCATCGTCAAATCCCTCCGGCGCGAACTCTTCACGACCGTCCACCCCGAAGCGGTGTCGCCCGTCCGACTCGCCGGCCGCGTCATCGACGAGCGCGCCATCCGCGGCATCTACGCCTTCACGCTACTCTACGTCGCCCTCTTCGCCCTCGCCAGTCTCCTGATCGTCATCGACTCCTGGCGCGTCGGCTACACCATCTCCACACTCGAAGCCACGAGCGCCATCGCCTCGACCCTCGGCAACGTCGGCCCCGGCTTCGGCGCTGTCGGCCCGATGAACAACTACCTCGCCTTCCCGGCCACCTCGAAACTGCTCATGACCTTCCTGATGTGGATCGGCCGGCTCGAAATCCTGCCCGTGCTCGTGCTGCTCACACCGTCCTACTGGCGCACCTGAAAGCCCTCGGCGCGCCTTCGCGGCGCGCCTCGCCCTTTTCATGTCCACCAGGCCGCAACCGCAACGCATTGCGCGTGCCGGGCGCGTGGCCCGGCCCGCGCTGAGTCCGCTATCTGCCGCTTCTGCACCGCAGGCCTACTTTTCCCGTCGGAGCGCGCCCGGCTGACGCCGGACGCGCTCCAGCCGACAGCTCCACAACCACACAGCACCGCCTCCGCCGAAGCCCTCGCGCTCCCTCCGGTCGCGCTCGCCCTTCATCCACCAGGGACCGCCAGCCGCACCGCGGCTGCTGCACCGCGCGAATCGCAGAAAATCAGCCGACTGTGGTCGTCTACGACGGCGCGACCGTGACCTGCCGCCCGCGATCGATGGCCTGCTCCAGCTCCTCGGCGATGGCGCTCCCGCGCGAGACCTGCACCTCACCGCCGCGCGAGACCGTCGCCGTGAACAGATACTCGCCATCGGCCTGGACTTCGACCGTCTCGCCCGCGTGCCCCTCCATCGGGATGACGACGTGTCGAGCGGTGATCTCGGGCGTGACGATATCGCCCGCACCGTTGCCACCGCCCACCGAGCCGCCCGTGCTGCCGCTCGACCCGCCAGCAGCACCGCCGCCGGATCGTCCGCCCGGTCGCTCGTCGAACGTTCGCACGTCGATATCGATCCCCAGTCTGTTCTCGATGTCGGTGATGCGCCCGCCGCCCTTGCCGATCACCGTCGAGATGTCGGCGTCCTCGACGTAGACCACGGCGGTGTTCGCACTTTTCAGATCGACCTCGCAGCTCCCGTGCGCGACCGACCGGATCTCCCGCTCGATCTCCTGTTTCGCGATCTTGTCGACGCCGCTGTCCTCGCTCTCGGCGTCGCCGACCGGCACGGTGACGACCTGCCGGTTGAAGCTGTAGATCTCGTACTCCGGACGACCCGTCTCGAAGTCACGAACCTGGATGACGGGTCGTGCGAGGTCCTCCTCCATCAGCCCCTCGGGGACCTTGACCTCGGTTTCGACGTCGTAGACGGTGGCGATCTCGCCGGCCTCGACGAACACCACGGTGTCGACGACCTGCGGGATCATGCCCAGCTCGACGCGACCCACGAGTCGCCCGAGCGCGTCGATGGCCCGCGTCGCGTGGACGACACCGACCATCCCGACGCCCGCGAGGCGCATGTCGGAGAACACCGAGAAATCCTCGGTCTTTCTCACTTCGTCGTAGATGGTGTAGTCCGGCCGGACCATCAGCAGCGAATCGGCCGTGTTCTCCATCTTCCCGTCGAGCTCGGTGTACTGGGTCACCTCGGCGTCGACCTGCAGATCGCGCGGTTTCTCCATCGTCTTCACCGAGAAGTCCGAATCGGCGAGGAACTCGGCGATCGCCCCCGCGAGAGTGGATTTGCCCGCTCCGGGCGCGCCAGCGACGAGCACGCCGCGCTGGTGATCGAGCAGGCGCTCGCGGAGGTCCTCGGCGTAGTCGTAGTCCGCCAGCTCGGTCTCGGCGATCGGCCGGACCGCCGTGATCTCCAGCCCGTCGGCGAACGGCGGTCGCGCGAGCGCGATCCGGTACTCGCCGAACTGGACGATCGTCATGCCATGTTTGTCGAGTTCGACGAACCCCTCGCTGGAGGCGTGTGTCGCGCTCTCGATCTCGTCGATCCACTCGCGGAGCTCGCCCTCGGTGAGTTCGTCGTCGCCGATTGCCTCGAAACGCATTTCCCCAACTGTCCCACGCTTTGCCATCGGGGGCACGCCCGTCTTGAGGTGGACGCTCATCGTCTCGTCGTCGAAGAACTCCTCGATCGCCAACGTCTCGACCTCGCGGACCTCGGGATCGACGTACTCGACGGCAAGCCCGGTGGCACGGGCGACCTCGCTCTGAACCTCGTCGCTCGTGAGCAGCGTCGCCTCGTGGTCGGCCGCGAGGTCGCGGATGAGCGCGTCGACGCTCCCCTCGTCGGCGCTGTGGCGCTCGCTCGCTTCGGGTCGCCGGCCGATGTAGTCGATCTCGATCTCGCCATCGTCGGCGAGATCGGCGAGCCGCTGGAGCTCGTCGAGACCCTCCCAGCCGGTCTCCTGGCCGTCGTTGGCCTGCGCTTCGAGCTCGGCGACGACCGCCTCGGGGATCGCGACCGTCTCGCCGGAGAGCCCACCGCTCGCCGCTCGTTCGGACACGCGACCGTCGATGACCGCGCTCGTGTCCGGGACGATAGTCATACCATCACTGGGCCGGCGAGCGGCATAAGGATGTTCAAGCGCGGGCGAAAGCGCTTATGCGCCGCTGCCCGACCGCCCGCCATGTCCACCGTCACGGAACTCACTCGCGACCTCGTTGCGATCCCGAGCCACGACGACGAGACCGAAGCGGGCGATTTCATCGAGAGTTGGCTCCGCCGCGAGACTGACGCCGCCGTCACCCGCGACGAGGTCGGCAACGTCATCGCTCGGCGCGAGAGTGGTGAGGAGTCGCTCGCGCTCGTCGGCCATCACGACGTGGTACCGCCGGACGATTTGCAGGTCGAGGACGGCGAATACGTCGTCGAGGAGCGCGATGGGCGACTCCACGGCCGCGGGACGGCGGATATGAAGGGCGCTGTCGCAGCTGCGATGTGCGCCTTTCGGGATAGCGAGGTGCCACGCACCTCGAAGAGTCGGGCACAGCCCGACGGCGCGGATCCCACTATCGAACTCGTCTTTGCCAGTTTCGTCGGCGAGGAGATCGGTGGCGAGGGTGCACGCTACGCCATTGATCAGGGATTCGCGCCCGACTGCGCAATCGTCGGCGAAGGCTCGACGGGGTATTCGGCAGCCGGCGTGACCGACGTCGCCATCGCGCACAAGGGCCGGCGCGCAAGCACCATCACCGCCCACGGAACGGCCGCGCACGCAAGCGAACCCGAGGCCGGCGAGAACGCCATCTATCGGGCTGGCGAGGCGGTCGACGCGATCCGAGGGATGGACGGGCCGAGTGCCGAGGTGTTCGGCGAGGACGTGGAGGGGAGCGTCGTCGTCACCGAGATCGAGGGCGGGTCGGCGTGGAACGTGCTCCCCGAATCCTGTTCGGTGACGGTCGACGAGCGCACAGTCCCTGGCGAGCGCGCGCCGCTCTCGCGAGTCGAAAACGAGAGTACTGAGTGGGTCGTCGATCAGGACCTCCCACCGATGGCCTGCAACGACGAGGCGTTCGCCCAGCGGGTGCTCTCGGCCGCTGACGGCGCACAGAGCGGCGACCCCGAACTGGTGACGAAGCCACACGCGACCGACGCAGGCTGGCTCGCCGAGGCAGGGGTGACGTGTGTGGTCTGTGGTCCTGCCGAACCGGGCGAGGCCCACACGAGCGAGGAGAGCGTCTCGCTCGACGTGCTGGATCGGTGCTACGACATCTACCGGGGCGCGGCGTCGGGAGGCGAGAATTGATAGGCCACCGCCCCGGGATTCGGGTATGGCAACCGACGCCACGCAGACCGCTGCCTACGAGGAACTTCTCGACCGCTACGAGCGCATCTCGAACATCGAGGGTGCGGCGGGGATCCTCAACTGGGACCAGGAGGTGATGATGCCCGAGGGCGGCACGCCCGCGCGCTCGGCGCAGCTCTCGGCGCTGTCGGCGACGAGCCACGAACTCCTCACGGAGGAAGCGATGGGCGACGCGCTCGATGCCGCCGAGAGCGCGGACCTCACGGACGAGGAAGCCGCCGCCGTCCGCGAGATCCGTCGCCAGTACGAGCGCGCGACGCGCGTGCCGACGGAGTTGGTCGAGGATATCTCGCGGACCACGAGCGAGGCGCTGCCGGTCTGGAAGGAGGCCAAAGCCGAGGACGACTTCTCGAAATTCGCACCCGTTCTTGAGAAGCTCATCGACCTCAAGCGCGACTACGCCGAGCAGATCGACCCCGACCGCCCGGCCTACGAAGTGCTGTTCGAGGACTACGAACCCTATCTCGGGCTCGATACTGCCGAGCGAATCCTGGAACGTCTGCGCGAGGAACTCGTCCCGCTCATCGACGCGGTGGGTGAGAGCGATGTCGAACTCGCGAGTCCGTTCGCTGGCGAGTTCGATCCCGAGACGCAGGAGGAGCTCACGCGCGACGCGCTCGACACCTTGGGCTACGACTGGGATCGGGGCCGTCTCGACACCGCGCCACATCCCTTCTCGATGGGCACCACCTTCGACGCGCGCGTGACGACGCGCTACGAGGACGACGACATGCTCGGCGCGCTCACGAGCACGATCCACGAGTTCGGTCACGCGACCTACACGCAGGGGTTACCCGACGAGAAACACGGGAGTCCGCTCGGCGAGAACCGGAACCTCTCGGTCCACGAATCCCAGTCCAGATTCTGGGAGAACCACGTCGGACGCTCGGAGCCGTTCTGGTCGCTGTTCGTGCCCCATGTCCGCGAGCGGTTCCCAGAACTCGACGGCGTGACACCCCGTGACGCCTACGAAGCTGCCAATCGGGTGTACGACGACAACCCCATCCGGATCGAGGCCGACGAACTGACCTACCACATGCATATCGTCCTCCGGTTCGAGATCGAGCGCGAGCTCATCGAAGGCGATCTCAACGTGGCCGAGGTCCCCCAGGTCTGGAACGACAAGATGGAGGAGTATCTCGGGGTTCGGCCCGACACCGACGCCGAGGGCTGTCTGCAGGACATCCACTGGTCGCACGGCTCCTTCGGATACTTCCCGACGTACTCGCTCGGCAGCGTGCTCGCGGCTCAGCTGTACGCGAGCGCCGACGAGGCCATCGACGATCTCGACGGACACGTCGAGGCGGGCGAATTCGGCCCGCTCCACGAGTGGCTCACGGAGAACGTCCATCAGCACGGCAAGCGCTACACGACACCCGACCTCATCGAGGAGGCCACCGGCGAGGCGTTCACCGCCGACTACTTCCTCGACTACACGAGCGAAAAATACGGCGCGCTGTACGATCTCTGAGGACGGATTCAGCGATTCGCCCTCGATATCTCTCGGTCCGCTTCCGGCAGAGGTGTGGGTCAACCACCAGAGCTATATGAGTGGTGTGCCATGACGTAACACGCATGGCAACCGCATCGAACGAGAACGACATCGACGATTTTCTCTCGGGACGTGGTCACGACACCGACTCGCCGGGGTGGGAGGAGAGCTACAACAAGAAGCAGTGTCCCGACTGCGGCGGCCTTCACGAAACGGACGCGAGCACGTGTTCGGTCTGTGGCTGGTCGCCGCGAGCCGATTAACGTTAGACCGGGGCGAAGCCGGTAAGTGTCGTCCCTGCCCAGCGCGCACGTGGGCATCCTCAACACGCTCGGCCTCGTGGTGACGCTCGCCTTCGCGCTCCCGGTCGCGTTACTCGGCGTCAATCTCGTCATTTCGGGGCGCACAGCAACCGGAATCGCGCTCTGTGTCGTCGCCGTCCTGATGGTCGCGCTGAAACAGTACGTCACGACGCCCGACGACGTGCCGACGGCGGCAGCCGAAAAGACCGTGAACGCGGTCGTGAAGGACGATGAGAACTAGTCGGCAGCGGGCGCTTCGGTTTCGGCGAGCACGTCCTCGACCGTGACGCCGCTCGGTTCGTTGTCGAGCAGCACGTCGACCGGGAGCGTCGGCGCGCCGCTCACGAGGTCTTCGAGGAGGACGAGTCGCTCGCGCGCGCGGCTCATCCCGACGTAGAACACGCGGCGCTCGTTGTCGGTGAGCATCGGCACCGGGTCGGTGCCCTTGTCGAACTCCCCGCCCGGCACGCCCGCCGTGTCGTCGACCGAGGCGGCCATCTGCTCGACGACCTTCTCGGTGAGATCCGTCGCGACGAAGACGTGATCGGCCTCGCGGCCCTTCGCCGAGTGGATGGTTCCGACGCGAACGCGATCACGCTCGACATCCTGGTAATCGCCCGCGAAGTAGGCCTTTACCGACTTCTTCTGGAACTGCGAGGTCTTTCTGAGCATGTCCTCGGCCGACGCCGGCCCGGGCATGAACGGTGCGTGTTCTTTGACCAGATCGGGATCGATGACGAGATCGGTGAGATCCTCGACACCCGCTTCCTCCTGTCGCTCGTCGATCGCGTCGTAGAGCGCGTCGCGGTTGTTCGTCCCGAACGCCGTGTCGGCGAGCATGTCGGCGAGTCGGCGGGCTTCGAGCCCCGTGATCGATTCGCCGGCGGCGGATTTCTCGACGGCGTTGACGTAGTCGGCCAGTCGGTCGGTCCACATCCGCTGGTCGGTGAGCGCGCGGAAGGGAATGCCCTCGCCGATGAACTCGTCCATGAACTGGAAGAGCTGGTAGCGCGCGCGGAAGAGTATCATCGCCGTCTCGTCGGTGTTCTCGACCGTCGAACGCACGTTGCGAACGAGATCGAGCATCGACGGCGTCTCGACGGCCTCGACGCTCCCGCCCTCGATCCGTGGTCTGAGGTTCTTCTCCTGACGGTTCTCGATGTGGCGGATCTCCCGGTTGACGACGTTGAGCACGCGCGAGGGGAGTCGGTAGGAGGTATCGAGGATGACGTCCTCGCCACCCTCTTCGAGCAGGAGCTGTGGGTCAGCGCCCTGCCAGGCGTAGACGACCTGATCGTCGTCGCCGGCGATGAGCGCGCGCTCGACGTGTGGTTTCCACTCCTCGTAGACCGAATACTGGAGGGTGGTGATGTCCTGAAACTCGTCGATGACGAGGTAGTCGACGCTTGGCAGTAGCGAGCGCTGCTCGACCCGTTCGAGCATGTCCGCGAAGCCGACCTTGCCCGCCTCGCCCTTGTGTGTTCGCCACGCACGGATCGCCTCGGGGACGTCGATGCGGTCGTCGTCGCTCGGCCACGTCGGGGTGTACTTGTTGCCCTGCTGGGCGTTCTCGTCGATTTCCGGCGGGAGGCGCACCTCCTCGTCGTTCCACTGGAAGGGGACGTCGTACCAGTCGGCGACGTCCTTGGTGGTGCGCTGGAGCCACTGGCTCGTGGCGATGATCTTGTTACCGATGGTCGTCGAGCGCGCGCTCCGGCGGCGCGAGCCCTCGTACTCGTCCTCGAAATCGAGGCCGTAGGACTCGCAGAACTCCTTTTTATCCGTCTCGCCGACGACATCGCCGCTCGAAAGGTCGAGCAGGCTGTACGCTTTCGCGTGCATCGTCGAGACGTTGCCCTTGAGCGAGCGCGGACTCACGTCGAGGCGCTCGGCGAGACGCTCGCGGATCTCGGTGGCAGCCGCTCGGGTGTACGATACCACCAGGACGTCGTCGATGGTCACGCCGGGGTGATCGAGGATCTCCTCGACGCGATCGAGCAGCGCCGTCGTCTTCCCGCTGCCCGGCCCGCCGAACAGCCGGGTGACGTGCGAATCGGTGGACATTGGCCACAACAGGAACTCGCCCACTATAAGCGGCGTGGCTCCCGAACGCCACACTCATGCCACGACGGGAAGTAGAAACGCCATGTTCACCGGCATCGTCGAGACGACGGGCGAGGTACGGGACGTGCACGAGGCAGAGAGCGGGCGGCGCATCCACGTCGCGACCGATCTCTCGGGGCTCGAACACGGCGACTCGATCGCCGTCGACGGCACCTGTCTCACCGTCGAGGAGACGGGCGAAACCATCGAACTGTTCTGCTCGGCCGAGACGCTCGCGCGGACGACGCTCTCGGCGATCGAGTCGGGCGACGCGCTCAATCTCGAACGCCCGCTCGCCGCCGACGGACGCCTCGACGGCCACTTCGTCCAGGGCCACGTCGATGCGACCGCCGAACTCATCGACGTCGAACAGGTCGGCGAGGACTGGGAGTTCACGTTCTCGCTGCCCGACGATGTCGCACACTACGTCGTCGAAAAAGGGTCGATCACCGTTGATGGAATCAGCCTCACCGTGGCCGAGCTCGACGAGGACCGCTTCTCGGTGGCCGTGATCCCGACGACCTACGAGCTGACGACGATGAACGAGTTGGCACCCGGCGACGGCGTGAACATCGAAGTCGACGTGATCGCGAAATACGTCGAACGATTGCTCGACGGACATCGCTGATACCGCTGAAAACGGCGGTCGGCGCGCGCTCGCGCTCGTGTGCGAGCAACGCGAGCACCGAGCGCGAACACTGCGCGAGGGATGAGCGAACGAGCGCAGCGAGTGAGCGAATCGGTTGGGGAGGAATGTGGGCTGTTGTGGTGCTGGTGCAGGAAGTAGTGGTGTCCGCGCGAGTGCAGCGAGCGCGGTTCGCCGCGAGCGAACGTAGTGGGCGAGCGGATGTTTTTAGTCCAGGTTTTTGCGACGAGTGGTTCGCCGGAGGCGAATCCGAGTCGTAAAAAAGTGGAGGCGTAGCATTATACCGTCCACGCGCGAAAGAGCGGGCATGCCCAAATACTCCACCGGCGACGCGTCCGGGGGTGGCGGGAGCTGCGAGCTCTGCGGGACCGCGAGCGACGATCTGACGACGGCGATGGTCTCCGGGGCCGAGCTCGATCTCTGTCCCGACTGCGTCCCCCATGGCGAGCAGGATCGACGGTCGAGCCGAGACACCGGGGGCCGTGACGGCGGCTCCAGCGGTCGTGGCGATCGCCAGCGAGCGGCCAGCAACGTCGCGAAATTCGGGGATGCCACCACGGGCGATTCGAGCCACTGGGAGCGCGAGGGGACGAACTACGACCGCGATCAGCTGCCGTATCTCGTCTCCGAGTATGGCGATCGGGCACGGAGCGCGCGCGAGGAGGCAAACCTCGATATCGCGGCGCTGGCCGACGAGCTCGACGCCGATCCGAAACAGCTCGCTGCGATCGAGGAGGGGCGTGCTGCCCGTGCCGGCGTCGGCGGCTCGCTCGTCGAGGCACTCGAAGAGCGGCTCGACGTGGTGCTCGTCGACGACTGAGACGAGGAGTCTCCGGAACGGGTAATTTTTGCGCGCCCGGAGCTAGTGGCATGGTATGGACCTCACTGCCGAACAGCGCGCCATCCGCGACACCGTCCGGGAGTTCGCTCGCGAGGAGATCAGGCCCGAGGCCGAGCGGGCCGATCGCGAGGAGCGCTTCCCGGAGGACGTCTGGGACGGTCTCGCCGACCTCGATATGACTGGGTTGACGACGCCCGAGGCCTATGGGGGATTCGACGCCGATTCGCTCACCTATAGTTTGGTGAACGAGGAGCTCGCCGGCGGAATGTTGGCGGTGGCGACGGCGCTATCGGTCCACTGTCTTGCCACCTCCTGTATCGCCGAGTTCGGCGACGAGCGCCACCGCGAGCGCTGGCTGCCCGAGATGGTCGACGGTCGCCCCGTGGGCGCGTTCGCGCTCTCGGAGCCCCACGCCGGCTCGAACCCCGCCGCGATGAGCACCGAGGCACGACGCGAGGGGGATTCCTATGTCATCAACGGCGACAAGCAGTGGATCACGAATGGCGAGCGCTCCGGGGTGATCGTCCTCTTCGCGAAGACCGATCGCGAGGACGACCGAAGCATCACGCAGTTCCTCGTGCCGAAGGATACCGAGGGCCTGGAGGTGGGTCCCACAGAGGACAAACTCGGCCTGCGCGCGAGCGACACGACGAGCCTGACCTTCGACGACGCGCGGATTCCGGTCGAAAACCGACTGACGGAGGAGGGACGAGGACTGTCGGCGGCGCTGTCGATCCTCACCGGGGGGCGCATCGCCATCGCCTCGCAGGCGGTGGGGCTCGCCCAGCACGCTCTCGACGAGTCGCTTGCCTACGCTCAGGACCGCGAGCAGTTCGGCGACGCCATCGGCGAGATCCAGACGATCCGCCACAAGCTCGCCGAGATGCGGACGAAGACGCAAGCTGGTCGGCTGCTGACGCGGGATGCGGCCCGGCGCGCCGATCGTGGCGAGGAGCACCGCGAGGCCGCGAGCATGGCGAAATACGTCGCCAGCGAGAACGCTGTCGACGTGGCCAGCGAAGCGGTCCAGATCCACGGCGGTTACGGCTACACCACCGAGGGTGGCGTCGAGCGCCTCTACCGTGACGCGAAGATCACCACCATCTACGAGGGCACGAGCAACATCCAGAAGAACGTCATCGCCCGCGAGCTGCTCGACTGATCGAAGCCGACTTCCCCCGTCCTGTTCTTGCTCCGGTATGACCGTTACCGTCCCCGACGACGTCGACGCCGTCGTCTACGACCTCGACGGCACGCTCGTACGCCTCACCGTCGACTGGCGGACCGTCGAGAGCGAGATCGCCGCGGTGCTCCGCGATGCGGACGTCGATCCATCGGGCCTCGACGCCTGGGCGATGCTCGACGCTGCCGAGGACGCGGGCGTCGGGAGCGAAGTCGAGTCGCTCATCGCTGCGGCCGAACGCGACGGTGCACGCGACGCGCGCCGGCTGCCGTTCGCCGACGAGATCGAGACCCGACTCCCGATCGGGATCTGTTCGCTCAACTGCGAGCAATCCTGCCATATCGCGCTCGAAAAACACGACCTCGCCGAGCGGATGGGGAGCGTCGTCGGTCGCGATTCGGTTCCCGAGCGCAAGCCTGCGCCCGAACCGCTGCTGGCTGCCGCCGAGGAGCTCGGTGCAACTCCCGAGCGGACGCTGTTCGTGGGTGATTCAGCCGGCGACGAGGAGGCCGCCGAACGAGCCGGCACGCAGTTTGCGTACGTCGGCGACGGTCCGACGAGCTACTGATCGTCCATCCGGCGCGCGTAGCCGTAGACGCCGAGCGCGACGACGATCCAGACGACCGCACCGACCCGGACGGCGAAGGAGACGCGCGCGTTCCAGGAGTCGAGCGGGGTGCCCGCCGAGAGCAGCGCGACGATCGGCGCGCCGACGACGATCGTGAGGACGAACGTCACCTGCATCACCCAGCCGTAGTCGACGCCCTCGGGATCGCTCGTCTCGACGGGTTCGGGCACGGTGAGAGTTCTCGCGTACGGCGATAAGCCTTTCTCGCCGGGTCGTGGCCGCCGGCGTGGTGACACGCGCGATCGCCGGTTGTCGGAATCGAACCGATCGCCCGCTATCGCGGGGTGAGATCGGCCGCGTCGGCGAGCAGTTCGTGTGTTTCCAGCATCTTCTCGTGATCGCCCATCTGGTTCTGGACCACGACCTCGTCGACGCCGACCTGATCAGTGATCGTCTCCAGCAGCTCGCGGACCGTCGACGGGCTCCCCGAAATCTGGCGGGGCCATTGGCCCGGTTCGAGCGGGGTCGGCGTCGGGTCGGGCACGTAGCCGAGCTCTTCGATCGCCTCGTCGACCGACCGGATCGGGTCCTCGTTGATCGCGCCGCGCTGGATCCGTTGCCGCGACGCCTCGACGGTCGCACGCCGCCGGGCCGCCTCCTCGTCCGTCTCGGCACAGGTGACGTTGACCGCGATCGCTCCCTTCGAGTGCTCCGGCCCGGCCCCGTACGACGAGGGCTGGAACCGGTCGTGGTAGGTCTCGAACGCCTCGACGGCGGGGCCGGGTCTGAGAAATGCCGCGAAGCAGTAGGGTAGTCCCAGTTCGCCCGCGATCGCGGCGCTCGACGGGCTCGCCCCGAGCACCCATACCTCCGGAACGCTGTCGCGCGAGCGGGCGAGGCTCAGATCGTCGAACGGGTGATCGTCGTCGAACCCGTCGTAGAGGTGGGACGCGACCTCGTCGATCTTCTCGGCGTGGTCGTCGCTTCGGTGTTGTTCGCTCCGATCTTCCTGCAATGCGAGGTTACTGACTGGACCGCCTGTCGCGCGCCCGAGCCCCACGTCGATGCGGTCGGGTGCGAGCGCATCGAGCACGCCGAACGATTCGGCCACCTTGTACGGGCTGTAGTGGTTGAGCAGCACAGTACCGGACCCCACTCGAATGTCGTCGGTTTTCGCGGCGATGTGTGGGATGAGCACCTCCGGTGTGCTGCTGGCGAGCCGCTTGGGGAAATCGTGATGTTCGGCCACCCAGTAGCGCGAGTAGCCGCATTCTTCCGCGTGCTGGGCGCGCTCGACGGCGTTCTCGAACGCTTCGGTCGCCGTGCCGTTCTCCGGAATCGGTACGAGATCGACGATCGAGAGATCCATCTGTCGTGGTCACTCCTGCATCAACAGTCGATTGCTTCGAGCGCTGCGACGAGATCCGCTACCGTTGACGACGAGTCGGTCACAGGGCGTTCTCGACGCGATCGTAGCTGTCGATATCGACGCCCTCCTCGGTGATCGTCGCGAGCGAGAGGCCGTTGCCGCTGGCGGTGTCGCGTTCGGTCGCGCTCTGGACCGCTCGGGCCGCGGTGGTTCGGGCATCGTCGACGCTCGCGCCCTCGTCGTACTCCCCTTCGAGGACGCCGAGCGCGAACGGCGAGCCCGACCCGCTCGCGGCGTACGTCTCCTCCATGACGCTCCCGCCGGGGCCGATGCTGTAGATGTGAGTGCCCTCGTCGTCGACGCCGCCGAGCACCGGCTGGACGATCTGGAAGTTCCCGCTCCGCAGGCGGTTCGCGGTGACGTTCGCGAGCGCGTTCAGACTCATCGTCGTATCGCGGCGGGTCTCGTAGAGACGGACCTCCGCACGCAGCGATTCAACTAGCGACTGGGCCGCGCTCACGCTCCCGGAGATGGTGAGTGCGGCCGACGAGTGAATCTGGAGGATCTTTCGGGCGTTCTTGCTCGCAACCATGTTCCCGGCGCTCGCGCGCATATCCGCGGCGAGCACGACGCCCTCCGCAGCCGTGAGACCGACGGTCGTCGTTCCCGTTTTCAACTCCGTCGTTCCGTCGCCTCCCGATCCACCACCGAACTCGGGCGTGGTGGCGCGCGCTTCGCTGTTGCGTCCGCCCATACGGTGACTGTCCTTACTCATCGTCGGCTTCGAAATCGATCTCGTCGAGCTGTGCTTCGATCTCGTCGTCGTCGAGCGTCCGGTACTGTTCGGTCTCGGTGTCGATCGTCGATATCGCCACCTCGCTCGGCTCGAACGCGTCCCGCACGGACGCGAGCGCTTGGAGCGCGATCTGGATGCCGCCGTCGAGGTCCGCGTCCGGCCGATAGTTCGTTTCGAGGTCATCGAGAATCGCGTCGCGGTCGGCACCGACGGCGCTTGCCGACCAGCCGGTCGCGGTGCCGGACGGGTCGGTCTCGAACAGTCGCGGCTCGCCGTCCTCGATGCCGGCGACGAGCAGCGCGACGCCGAACGGTCGCGCACCGCCGGTCTGGGTGTACTCCTGGATGTGGTCGGTGAGTTCCCCGGCGAGCGTTTCGACGCCGATCGGTTCGCCATAGCGCAGTCGCTCGACCTGTGCCTGCTCGCGGGCGAAGTCGACCAACTGTCGCGCATCGGCGACGTGCCCGGCCGAGCCGACGGCGATGTGGTCGTCGACCTTGTGGAGTTTCTCGATGCTCGATCCCTCCATCAGCGGCGATCGGACCCGCTGTTCGGCGACGAGAACGACGCCGTCGGCGGTCCGGACGCCGAGACTCGTGCTTCCCCGCTCGACCGCCTCGCGGGCGTACTCCACCTGATAGAGCCGGCCGTCGGGCGAGAAGATAGTGGTACCGCGATCGTAGGCTTGCTGTTGGTTTTGTCCTTGCATAGCGTGAGACGTCTCCGTTCGAATTCACCCGAAGTTAGGACTTCTTTTATATATAGGGTTTGGTTTCGCCGCATATCTTATGGCGCCATTTTGCGCTGCGTGGTCATAGCATGGAGTCGGAGCCGTTTACTCCCGTCGCGTGTGAGGGTCGCCCATGCCAACCACGGTCGGTGAGTTCCGTGCCGACGGCGAGACGCCGCTGACGATGTTGACCGCCTACGACGCGCCGACGGCGGCGGCCTGCGAGCGGGCGGGGATCGACGCGATCCTCGTCGGCGACAGCATGGGCAACGCGGCGCTGGGCTACGATTCGACGCTCCCGGTCACGGTCGACGAGGTCGCCAGCCGGACCGGCGCGGTCGCGCGCGCGACCGACGAGACGCTCGTGATCGCCGACATGCCGTTCCTCAGTTTCGGCGTCGACGAGGCCGAGAGCCTCCACAACGCCGGAAAGATGCTGAAGGAGGCGGGCGCACACGCCGTCAAACTCGAAAGCGGATCGCACACGATCGAGCTCACCGAACGCCTCGCCGAACTCGGCATCCCGGTGATGGCCCATCTCGGACTCACGCCACAGAAGGTCAATCAACTGGGCTACGCACGACAGGGGACCAGTCGGGAGGCCGCCAGCGAGATCGCCGACCTCGCCGTCGCCCACGAGGAGGCCGGTGCGTTCGCGCTCGTGCTCGAACACGTGCCGGCGAACCTCGCCGCCCAGATCACCGACGATCTCTCGATCCCCACCATCGGCATCGGCGCAGGGAAAAACTGTGACGGCCAGGTGCTCGTCGCCAACGACGTGCTCGGCCTCGGCGAGCGCATCCCGCCGTTTGCCGAATCGTTCGGTGATCTCCGCGGCGAGATGGAGAACGCGATCTCGGACTACGTCGATGCTGTCGAAGACGAGGAGTTTCCGGCCGACGAGCACAGCCACGTCGAATCGGATCTCGACGATCTCTACTGAGGCGGCTGGCGGAGCGGCCGTGCGGCCGCTGGGCGGCGGCGGGGCGGTTGCGGAGCGGTCCCCTGATGTCCTGGTGGATGAAGGGCGAGCGCGACCGAAGGGAGCGCGAGGGCTTCTGCGGTACTGTGCGGGTGCGGGAAGCGGAGAACGATAGCGTCCGCGCGAACGGAGTGAGAGCGGTTCACGAGAGACGCTTCGCGCCTCTCTGGCTCTCGTTCACTCCCTGCGGTCGTTCACGAGAACACCGCGAGCGCCGTCAGGCGCGAGCGGTCTTTTTTGGTGGAGATTTTTTGGCCGAGTGGTCCGCGAAGCGGACCCGAGGTCAAAAAAGGTCCTACATGTAGCCGAGATCGCGCAGGCGCTCCATCAGGTCTTCTTTGTCCTGGGCGCGGCCGGCGCGCTCGGTCGTGCCTTCGAGGTCCTGGAGCCAGGCGGGCTCCTCGTCTGCCTTTTCGGTGCTGACTTCGCTGCCGAGTGAGCGGAAGCCGGCGAAGTACTTCGGGCTGATCGGGATGTCCTCGTTCGTGAGGCCGTTCGGGAGATCGTCGGCGCTCTGGGGGACGTAGCCCTCGTCGGGGTACTCGGCGACCGTCTCGGGCACCGCGAAGTTCCAGAAGGCGTCCCAGACGTCGCGTTCCTCGAACTGCAGGATCGGCTGAATGCGGTCGTGGGGTGGGTAGATTTCGGGGTCGTGACGCGGGCTGAAGAAGGTCTCGTCGGCGCGGGCCTCCTGTTCGTCCCAGCGCACGCCCGAGATGACGCCGTCGACGTCGTACTCTTTGAGGGCGTCGTTGAGCGCGACCGTTTTCAGGAGGTGGTTGCCGACGTAGGTGTCGAGCAGGAAGTCGAACGTTTCTTCTTCGTATTCGAGGATCTCGCGGACGTGATGGCGGTTGTGCTCGGAGAGCTCTGAAATCTCGATGTCGTCGCCCGGTTCGAGCCCGTGCTCGTCGACGTAGTTGCCGACGTCCTCGTTTCGCGCGTAGCGCACCTCGAGATCCCACTCGTCGGCCCATTTGTCGACGAAGTCGTGGATCTCGTCGAAGTGCTGGTAGTGATCGATGAAGATCGCGGGCGGGACGTCGAGATCGAAGCGCTCGGCGACCTCCTTGATGAAGTAGAGCGTGAGCGTCGAGTCCTTGCCGCCGGTCCACATCACTGCGGGGTTGTCGTACTGTTCGAGCCCCGTCTTCGTGACCTGGATCGCCTTCTCGATCTTGTCTTCGATGCTCGGGTAGTCCTCGGGGTCTTCGCCCTCGCCGTCGGTGTAGTCGACGTCGAGGTAGTCGGGAAAGTCCTGTGGCATCTCGTAATGAGATATAATTAGGACAGTAAAAGCGTTTGTGGCTTCGCGTCGGGGTGGTGTGCTATCGCATACTTAGCGCAGCGCGCGGTACTCGCCGTGCTGGATGCCGATGAACAGCGTCAGTACGCCGAAGACGAGCAGGCCACCGAGCACCATCATCACGGTGCTCGTTGCCATCGGGCTCATGAACGTGCCGATGGCGATGATGGCGAACAGCACCACGAACGCCCCGACCGTCTTTCCGAGGTCGAACTCCATATCGATTCTCGGAGTGCTGTGAGAATAAGGGTTGGCAAACCGTTCAGTCGCCGCGACCGGTTCTCACCAGGGTGCGAAGTCGGGATCGACCTGCCGCTCGCGTTCGTCGATGGCGTCGATCTTTGCGATGTCCTCGTCGTCGAGGTCGACGCCGAGCGACGCCCAGTTGTCCTCGATGTGATCGGCGCTCGTCGCCTTCGGGATCACGGTCACGTCTTTCTCGCGGAGCCATGCGAGGCTGACCTGTGCCTCGCTGACGTCGTGTTTCTCGGCGATCTCGCCGAGTTCGTCGATCTCGAAGACCTTCCCGCGCGCGAGCGGCGAGTAGGCGACGAACTCGATGTCGTGGTCGTCACAGTATCCCCGGAGTTCGTCCTGGGGCAGAAGGGGATGGCATTCGGCCTGTTCGGCGAAGAGCGGCTCGTCGAGCACCTCACGGGCGGTGTCGAGATGGTCGAGTTCGAAGTTGGAGACGCCGATGTGATCGATCGCGCCGCGATCCTTCAGTTCGGCGAACGCCGATAGCGTGTCCTCGGGATCGTACTCGCCGGACGGCCAGTGGGTGTAGAGCAGATCGAGCGAGTTCACCCCGAGATCGTCGAGGCTCTCGGTCGTGGAGTGGATCACGTCGTCGTAGCCCAGATTCGAGATCCAGACCTTGGTGGCGAGGAAGACGTCCTCGCGCGGGACGTCCGCTCGCTCGATCCCCTCGCCGACGCTCTCCTCGTTGCCGTAGGCCTGTGCGGTGTCGACGTGTCGGTAGCCCGTGTCGAGCGCCGTGCGGACGCTCTCGGTACACTGTTCGGGGTCCTCGTTCTCCCAGGTTCCGAACCCGAGCATCGGCATCCCCTTCGCACGCTCGACGCTGTCGGGACTGAACTGCTCTGAAGACATGCACTCATTCGAAGGACCGACAACCGAAAAGCCGTTTGGGAAGCGGCGAATCGGACGATCCCACGCTGGAGCGCGAACGATCACGTCGTTCCGCGGCGTCGGTACACGACGTAGGAGTAGACGGTGACGTACGCGACGGCGAGCAGCGCCGGGACGACGACGAACGCGATGGCGGCGTCGGGGACGAGGAGGCCGCCGAGCGCGGCGATCCCGGCGATTTTCAGCGCGAGCGCCGCCCGGCGGTTCGTTCGCTCCCACACGACATCGTCGTCGAGCGTCCACGGCGTCCGGATCCCGGCGATCCAGTTCGGCTCGGCGCGTTCGACGAGCAGCCCGGCCCCGTAGAGAACGGCTCCGATCGCCGGCGCGAGCGCGGCCCCGATCGGCGGTCGAACGCCGAGGTTCCAGAGCAGCACGAGCGCGTGAACGTAGCCCAGAAACCACATCATCCCGGCGGCGAACCACTCGTAGATGCCGCGGAACGCCTCGATGTTTCGCTTTCGCGGGTCGAACCGTGGCGAGATGAGCATGAAGAGATAGACGCCAGCAGCGAGCGCCGGCAGGAAAAACGCACCCAACGGACGGGTCATCGTGCCGTTGACGCCCCCGTCGAGACCCCAGTTGGTCGCCAGTTGGGCCGGCAGGTCCGGGTAGACGACGGCGCTGGCGATCCCGGCGAGCGCGATGGCCGCGATACCCAGAGCACGTGGACGACGGTACCGCATGACGTATTCTACGAGCGAACGTGTCGTAAGTTTTGGGTCCGTTTCGGTGACTGTCCGGCGGCCGCGGTGCGCCTGTCGCCGCGGATCAGTCGAACATGCCGGTCGACATGTAGCGCTCGCCGCTGTCCCAGAAGACGGTGATGACGAGCGGATCGTCGGTGGTATCCGTGCCGTCGGTCGCGCTGCCGTCGTCGGCGAGGCGCTCGGCGACCCGGCGGGCGGCGAGGTTCGACGCGCCGCTCGACTGGCCCACCAGAACCCCCTCCTCGCGGGCAAGCCGTCGGCATTCGTCTTCGGCGGCGTCGAGGGCGACCGTCTCGACCGAATCCAGCAGGTCGGTGTCGAGAACTTCGCTCACGAACCCCGGCCCCATCCCCTCGAACTCGTCGACGCCGGCCTCGCCGGTCGAGAGCACGGCGTTGGTGTCGGGTTCGACCGCGACGACCTCCATCTCGGGAAACTCCTCGCGCAGTCGGCTGCCGATACCAGTGATCGTCCCGCCGGTGCCGACCCCGGCGACGAGCGCGTCCACGGTGCGCCCCTCGATCTGGTCGAGGATCTCCTCGGCGGTCGTCTCGTAGTGGGCGCGCGCGTTGGCGGGGTTCTCGAACTGGCGGAGCTGGACCATTCCCTCGGCTTCGAGTTCGTCGGCGCGTTCCCTCGCTTCCTCCATCTCCCCGTCGACGAGGTCGACGTCCGCGCCGTAGGCGCGCATGAGGTTGCGCCGCTCCTCGGATTTCGAGGCCGGCATCACGACCGTGAGATCGTAGCCTTTCGCCGCCGCGACGACCGCGAGCCCGATGCCCGTGTTGCCGCTCGTCGGCTCGACCATGCGGTCGCCGGGTTCCAATAGATCCTCTTCCTCGGCGGCCGCGACCATCGCCAGTGCCGGGCGGTCCTTCGCCGACCCGCCCGGGTTCTTCGATTCGATCTTCGCGGCGACGGTCGCGCCGGCCGGCGCGGCGACGGCCACCAGCGGCGATCCGATGGCGTCGAGAACGCTGTCGTCCATCGGCCCGCGATACGATGCGGGAGCCTAAACCGGTGACGGGACTACTCGATCGTCGTGTGGATCGATTCCTCGTCGAGCGCGAGGTTGGTGACGATCTCGGCGTTGCGGACGGCGTACTCGGCGGTCTTGGCGAGGCTGACGAGCACCTCGCGCACGCGCAGTAATGCCTCGTTGCCCATCTGTGGCAGGTCGTCCAGGATATCGCTCTCGCGATCGTTGAGCTCGGCGAACCGTTCGCGCACTTCGACGGTGCGTTCGAAGTCGCGTTCGACGGCTGCTCGCACCGCCAGTTCGGAGATCTCGTCGACGTCGTCGGTGAACTCCCTGATGCGCCGCATCGTCGCGTCGTCGATATCGAGCGTGTGGCCCGGCGACTCCATCGCGATCGTGGCGATGTCCTCGGCGTTGTCGGCGGTCAGCTCCAGGTTTTTCGCGATCGAGCGGTAGCCGATGAGCGGGAAGCCGTCGTCCAGCCCCACCGCCCGCGCGAGCGTCGGGTTCTGGTAGGCGGTGAAGATCAGCCGCAGGAGGAGGACGAAGATCTTGTTCGCCTGGCGCTCGCGATTCAGCGCTCGCTCGGCGAAATCGGGGTTGCCGAGCGCGAGCGCCTTCATCGCCTCGTCGCGCATCGTACTCCCCGTGGATTCGAGCCGTTCGAGCAGGTTGTCGAGCGTGAAGTCCTCCGGATCGACCGAACACCGGATGGCGATCCGTTCGGGCGTCTCCTCGATGACGCCGAGCCCCATCAGCTGCGTCTCGGCGTTGTAGACGGCGTTGATGTGGGCCGAATCGAGCGTTCCCTCCTCGACCTCGACGTGGATGACCCGCCGGCCGAGGACGTACTGAGCGACGATGGCGCGTTCGAGCACGTCCGCGTCCATGTTCTCGGCGTGGATCGTCGCCCGCGACTCCTCGGTCTGTGAGGATTCGGGCATCACGGTGAGCGTCCCCTTTCCCCCGGCGCGCAGCGATACCTCGTCGCCCTTCTCGACGTCGTGTGAGCGCGCCCACTCGGCGGGCAGCGTCATCGCCAGCGTCGACGGACCGAGCCGCTGGACTTTTCGCGTTTCGACCATGCGGTCATGGTGTCCTCAATCACCTTAATCTTCACCATACCCCACTAAACAGCCCGCCGAGCGTACTAGCGATACGCCCTTACACGATCTCCAGCAATCGCTGCTCGACGCGTCCGATCCTGACCTTTTGCCAGCCTCGCAGCTCCTCGTCGAGCTCCCTGTCACCGGTGTCGACACGCAATACGCCGATATCGTCGAGTTTGGCCCGCGAGGCGACGATCTCGATCTCGGACGCCCGGAGCACGGCCGGCGAGAGCTGCTGGTTGCCCCGCCCGAAGACGAACCCCTGACCGCCGATCGGCGAGACCATCACGACGTTCCGCTCGCCGAGATTCCCCTCGATCTCGTCGGCGCTGCCGTCGCGGACGAGCAGTTCGCCGCCTTCTTCATTCGCTTGCCAGACGTCGACACCGAGCGGGCTGCCGTCGAAGCCGAGTTCATGCTTGATCGCGCCGAGCGTGCTCCCCGGTCCGAGCACGTAGGTCGTGCCCGTATCGACGTCGGCGGCGACGCCCGCCGCGAGCGTCTCGACGCTCCCGCCCGAGAGCTGCTTGCTCGACTGGAGCTCCTCGGCGACGGGAACCTCGGCGAGCCCCTTCAGTTCACTCGTCACCTCGCCCGCGCGGTAGGCCTCCTCGTCGATGTCGTTGACCTCGCGGGTTTCGGTGCGCTCGAAGCTCGCCGCGATCCGTCCGGCCGCGCGCGGCGAGACCGCAAATACTGACGAATAGATCTTGACGCCGGCGGGCACGCCGAGCATCGGGATCTCGTCGTCGTGCTCGTCGAGCGTCTCGGCGACGTCGACCGCAGTGCCGTCGCCGCCGACGAAGAGAACGAGATCGACGCCCGCGTCGGCGAACGCCGCGACGGCAGCACGCGTGTCCGCGGCGCTCGTCTCTCCCGACGACTGGGTACGGACGTCCGGCTCGAACCCGGCATCGGTGGCGACCGTCTCACCCATCTTGCCACCGGCGACGAGGAGTTCGACGTCCGGATCGGTGGCCAGCAGTCCGTCGAGCGCCTCGCGGGCGCGTTCCGGAGCCCGCTGTTCCGCCCCACGCTCGCGTGCCTCCTCGACCTTGCCGTCGGTGCCCTTCAGTCCGACTCGACCGCCCATTCCGGCGATCGGGTTCACCACGAAGCCGACACGTCGCATACCGTCTTCAGTGGGGTCACCGGCAAAAGCCGTCCGACTCGAACGACCTATAGGGGGCGGGCCGGAAACACGGCCATGAACGCGGTGCTCCTTCAGGAAGGCGTGCAGACGGGTATCATCAACGGGGCCGGCGCACTCGTCACGATCGCGAGCCTGGCCGTCGTCGCCGCGTGGTGGGCGTATCTCTACCGCTGATCCTCGACGAGCGTGACGTGCTCGGCGAGCCAGTCGGCCGCCGCCGTGACCTCTTCCTGACTCGCGCTCTGGACCTTCAGACGGACGTGTTCGCCGGGATAGCTCCCCACGCTCACGTCGAAACGCTCGCGCACTCCCTCGATCCTGTCGAGCAGCGCGCTTTCGGGCTCGTCGGCGTAGACGAACTCGACGGCCTCGACGGTGCCCGTGAACTCCTCGGCAACTGACTCGAACATCGCCTTCATCTCGTCGGGCACGCCCGGGAACACGTACACCCCGTCGACGACACAGCCCGGCGCGACACCCTCCTCGTTGTGCAGCACGCGCGCACCGCTCGGGAGATCGGTCGTGCCGGTCGCGAGGTCGTCACGCTCGTACCCGCCGTGCGCTTCGAGCCACTCGACGGCCTCGTCGCTCTCTGTGAGTTCGCGGTCGAACGCCCGTGCGACGGCGTCCATCGTCATGTCGTCGTGGGTCGGTCCGAGCCCGCCGGTGACGAGAACGGCGTCGTAGCGGTCGTGGAGGCTGGCGATGGTGTCAGCGATCTCGTCGATATCGTCGGGAACGACGACCGCGCGCTCGACGTCGGCCCCTCGCTCGGTGAGGCGCGTGCCGAGCCACGAGGCGTTGGTGTTGACCGTATCGCCGGCCAGCAGTTCGTCACCGACGGAAACCAGCGCGACGCGCATACCGCAGGCTGGGTGGCGCGCAGTGAAAAACAGTCGGTTAGTCGCCGATAGCTACATGTTCGGCCACGCGCGCGCCGCACGCAGCGTGCCGCCGACGTCGCGGATCCAGCGCGTGGCGATCCCCTTCTTCAGGATCTCCGCCGCCGGCCCGCCGAAGGTGTTCATCGGAACGCCGACGACGTCGTGGGCGACGGCCTTGTCGCCGACCGAGACGACCGTGCCCTTGCTCTCGTGGGTCCACTCGGCCAGCGGCTGGCCGTGGAGCGCACGGGCGACGTTCTCGCCGGCGACCTCGGCGGCCTGCCAGGCGGCCTGTGCGGTCGGCGGACACGGTCCATCAGGCTGATCGACGATCGCCGAGTCGCCGAGTGCGAACACGCGGTCGTCGCTCGTCTCGAAGGTTGCGTCGGCGTTGACGCGGTTGTGTTCGTCGTCGAGGCTCGCATCGCCCATCGCGTCCTGACCGGTGATCCCACCGGTCCAGACGAACACGTCGTGGGCGAGCGACTCGCCGGATTCGAAGTGGATCTCGCCCGCTTCGGCCTGAGTGATCGGATCGCCGGTCGCGATCTCGATGTCGAGATCGAGCAGGCGCTTTCTGAGCGCCCCCTGGAGCTCGGGATCGTTACCCGGGAAGATCTCGTCGAGCGCCTCGACGAGCGTGATCTCGATCGGTGCGTGATGCATGTCGCGGAACTCGGCGACCTCGCCGGCGGTCTGGATGCCGGAGAGCCCGGCCCCGCCGATGGCGACCTGTGCGGGATCGTCCTCTGTCGCCTCGCGAGCGGCCTCCTTGACCTGATCGTGGATCTCGAAGGCGTCGTCGAGGCCCTTGAGCGTCAGCGAGTGCTCTTCGAGCCCCTCGATGCCGTAGTAGGCGGTCTGGGAGCCGAGCGTGACGAGCGCGTAGTCGTAGGAAACCGTCGACCCGTCGTCGAGGGAAACCTCCTGGTCGTCGCAGTCGAGACCCGTGACTTCGCCCTGGATGAAGCGCGTGCTGGGCGATTTGATCGAATCGACGGGGATCGTCACGTTCTGTTGGACGCTCGGATCACGGATACAGCGATGGCTCTCGTGAAGAACGAGATGGTAATCGTTGTCGGAGACCCACACGAGATCGGTCTCCTCGTCGAGGGCGTCTTCGAGGCTCAGTATCGCGCCGGCCCCGGCATACCCAGCGCCGAGGACGACGACGGTTGCCGTCATACCCATAATTCCGCGGTCGATCGTTACAAAGGCTTTGAAACACGATGCGACGGTGAATGGGTGTCATATGCCGGCGTCCCGTCCGACAGTGTATCATCCCGCTTGCGGGGGTTTTAATCGTCGTGGCACCCAGCGGTGGGCATGGTCTCGCGGCTCGTGCTCGGTTGCGGCTCCGTCGGTCGGACGCTCGTGAGCGAGCTCGCCGACCGGCCGGGGACGGTGCTGGTCTGCTGTGCGGACGAACATCGCATCGAAACCCTCCGCAGCGACCGCGTCACGGCCCGCCTGGCCGACCCGACCGACCCCGAAACCCTCGCGGCGGTCGAACGCTCGATCGACATCGTCGTCGTGGCCGACGACGACCCGGCCACCAACCGTGCGGCCGCCGAACTCGCCCGTGAACACCATCCCGATGCCTTCGTCCTCGCGTATGCGGGCGAGGAACCCGCTGTCGAAACACGGCTGCAGATCGAGTCGATCGCCGACCGACTCGTCGACAGGGAGGCGACCGTCGCCGGCGATCTCGTCGAACGCATCGGCGAGGCGAGCATGCGTCCCCGACGGCTCCGGCGTGTGCTCCGCTCGATCGACGGGCCGCTCGCGGTCGTCACCCACGACAACCCCGACCCCGACGCGATCGCGAGTGCACTCGCGCTCTGTAAGGTCGCACGGACGGTCGGCCGCGAGGCGGAGATCTGCTATTTCGGCGAGATCACCCATCAGGAAAATCGCGCGCTGATCAACGTCCTGGACGTCGAGCTCCGCGAGCTCGAACCGGGCGACATCGACGAATACGACGGGATCGCGCTCGTCGATCACTCCCGGCCGGGCGTCAACGACCAACTGCCCGAGAACACCCCCGTGGACGTGCTGATCGACCACCATCCACCGCGCGCGCCGGTCGAGGCGCGGTTCGTCGATCTCCGGAGCGACGTGGGCGCGACGAGCACGCTGCTCGTCGAATATCTCCGCCAGCTCGGCATCGAGATCGACGAGACCGTCGCGACCGCGCTGCTCTACGGGATCCGCGTCGACACGGACGACTTCCGACGCGAGGCTTCGACGGTGGATTTCGACGCTGCAGCCTACCTGCTCCCCTTCACCGACGAGTCGGTGCTCGAACGGATCGCGACGCCGAGCATGAGCGCCGAGACGCTCGAAACGATGGCGCGGGCGATCACCAACCGTGAGGTCCACGGCTCGGTGCTCGTGAGCCATATCGAGGAGCTCCACGAACGCGACGCGCTCGCCCAGTCGGCCGACCAGCTGCTCGATATCGAGGGCGTGCGGACCACACTGGTGTACGGCATCATCGACGGGACGGTCTACTGCTCGGGGCGGACCCGCGGGGCGACACTCGACATCGGCGAAACCCTGCGCGACGCCTTCGATCGGATCGGCAGCGGCGGCGGTCACGCCGACATGGCCGGCGCACAGATCCCGCTCGGGCTGCTCGGCGAGAACGAGGAGGCGGCGCTCTCGGAGATCGTTCACGATCTCATCGTCGAGCGCTTCTTCACGGCCATCGACTCGCGCCCCGACGCGCGCTCGGTCGGTCCGTTCGCCGACGAGGGTGGCGACGCTGACGATGAGGGGTCGCCACGCGACTGAACGAGACGCTTTTGTCCGCCCGCGGCGACGGCCTAGCAATGACCGAAGGCAGCGACAAGCCACGGGTCGCCGACTACATGACCCGCGATGTCGCCACCGTCTCGCCCGACGACACGGTCGCGGCGGTCGCCAGCCGCATCGCCGAAACCGAGGAACACAGCGGTCTGCCGGTCTGCGAGGGGCGCAACTGCATCGGCTTCGTCAGCGCCCGCGACCTCCTGCTCGCCGACGACAGCGCGCTCGTCTTCACCGTCATGAGCGACGATCTCGTCGTCGCACACCCCGACATGGCGCTCTCGGACGCCGCGCGCGTCATCCTGCGCTCGGGCATCCAGAAACTCCCGGTCGTCGACGACGCCGGCAATCTCACGGGGATCATCGCCAACACCGACGTCGTCCGCAGCCAGATCGAGCGCGCCACGCCCGAGAAAGTGGGCAAGCTCTCGCGCACGCTCGAAAACATCCACGGCGTCGAGACGGCCGAGGAGCGCCGGCGCGTCGCGCTCGCAGACCTGACGCCCACCCAGTCGAAGGTGTACGGCGACGAGCTCGAAGGGCGGCGCTACGAACTCGAACACGGGCTGACCGAACCGCTCGTCGTCATCGACAACGGGGGTGCGAAACTGCTGCTCGCCGACGGCCACCATCGGGTGAAGGCTGCCGCCCAGTCGGGCATCGAGGAGATGGACGCCTACGTCATCGTGGTCGACGAACGCGTCGAGCTCGGGATGGCACAGACCGCGCGCAACGAGGGGCTCTCGACGATCGACGACATCGCGGTCGTCGACTACGCCCACCATCCGCTCATCGAGAGCGTCGAACGTCTCCAGAACCCCGAGTGAGGGCACATCTCACTGCCCCGGAACCTTCATTGACGACCCACGCAAAAACTGCGCGCATGTACGACGAGGAGGACCTCGAAGCGATACGCGAGGGGAAGGAACGGTGGGCCGAGGAGACCCTCGACCCCGTTCTGGAGCGCCACGGTGAACGCCAAGAGAACTTCGCCACGGTTTCGAACCTCGACGTCGACCGACTCTACACGCCCGACGACGTCGCCGACATCGACTACGACGAGGATCTGGGGTTCCCCGGCGAGGAGCCGTACACGCGCGGAGTCTACCCGACGATGTATCGCGGGCGGACGTGGACGATGCGCCAGTTCGCCGGCTTCGGCACCGCCGAGGAGACCAACGAGCGCTTCCACTACCTCGTCGACGAGGGTCAAACGGGATTGTCGACGGCGTTCGACATGCCGACGCTGATGGGGATCGACTCGGACGACGCGATGGCCGACGGCGAGGTCGGGAAGGAGGGCGTCGCGGTCGACACGCTCAGAGACATGGAGATCCTCTTCGACGGTATCGATTTGGAAGAAGTTTCGACCTCATTCACGATCAACCCGAGCGCGCCGGTGATCTTCGCGATGTACGTCGCCCTCGCCGACGAGCGCGGGGTACCCAGGAAAAAACTCCGGGGGACGATGCAGAACGACATGCTGAAGGAGTTCATCGCGCAGAAGGAGTGGGTCATCCCGCCCGATCCGTCGCTCGATCTCGTCACCGACACGATCGAGTTCGCCGTCGCGGAGACCCCGAAGATCAAACCCGTCTCGATCTCGGGCTATCACATCCGCGAGGCGGGCTCGACGGCGATCCAGGAGCTCGCCTTTACCCTGGCCGACGGGTTCGCCTACGTCGAGGACGCACTCGATCGCGGGCTCGATATCGACGAGTTCGCACCACAGCTCTCCTTTTTCTTCAACTCGCACAACTCGCTGTTCGAGGAGGTGGCGAAGTTCCGGGCCGCGCGGCGCATCTACGCGAACGTAATGGACGAGTGGTACGACGCCGCGGATCCGAAATCGAAACAGCTCAAGTTCCACACCCAGACCGCCGGCCAGAGCCTCACCGCCCAGCAACCCCTGAACAACGTCGCGCGCGTGACGGTCCAGGCGCTCGCGGGGGTGTTGGGCGGAACGCAGAGCCTCCACACCAACAGCTACGACGAGGCGCTCGCGCTTCCCTCCGAGAAGGCGGTGCGAGTGGCACTCAGAACCCAGCAGATCATCGCCGAGGAGTCGGGCGCGGCGGACATCGTCGATCCCCTCGGCGGGAGTTTCGCGGTCGAGAGCCTCACCGACGAAACGGAAGAAAAGGCGATGGCCTACATCGAGGAGATCCGCGAGATGGGTGACGGCTCGGTGCGCGACGGCGTACTCGCGGGTATCGAACAGGGCTACTTCCATCGCGAGATCCAGGACGCCTCCTTCGAGTATCAAGAACGCGTCGAGACGGGCGAGGAGACGGTCGTCGGGGTCAACGCCTACGAGTCCGACGAGGACACCAAACCAGAGATGCTCCACGTCGACGACGAGGTGCAGGAACGTCAGCGCGATCGCCTCGCCGAAGTAAAAGACGAACGCGACGACGCGGCCGTCAAGGACGCACTCGAAACGCTCGGCGAAGCGGTCGAGAACGGTGACAACACCATGCCAGCCATCGTCGAAGCGGTAAAGGTGGGAACGACGATGGGCGAGATCATGGAGCTGTTCGAGCGCCGCCACGGCTCCTACCGCGAGACCGTCGGCGTGGCCTGATCCCGTCGCCCGATCGTCTCGCCGGCATTCGATCCGCAGACGTCGTTCGGAATCGCCGGGATAACAATTATGTGCCACCGCGCCGTCGGCCACATTTGGGTACGACAATTCATGACAACCGATGACGAGTTGACGATCGAATCACGACTGGCCGAACAGGAGTATTTCGAACCGCCGACCGAGTTCGTCGGGCAGGCCAACATGACCGACCCCGGGGTCTACGACCGGTTCGACGAGTTCCCCGAGGGGTTCGAGGAGTACGCCGCAATGCTCGACTGGGACGAGCACTGGGACGAGGTGCTCGACGACTCGAACCCGCCCTTCTACGAGTGGTTCGTCGGCGGGAAACTGAACGCTAGCCACAACTGCATCGACCGCCATCTCGACGAGCGCAAGAACCAGACCGCGCTGCTCTGGGAGGGCGAGGACGGCGAGCAGCGCAACGTCAGCTACCAGGACCTCTATCGCGAGGTCAACGAGATGGCCGCCGCGCTGCGCTCGGCCGGCGTCGGGGAGGACGACATCGTCACGATCCATCTCCCGATGGTGCCGGCGCTGCCGATCACGATGCTCGCGTGCGCGCGCATCGGTGCGCCCCACAGCGTCGTCTTCGCCGGTTTCTCGGCGAGCGCGCTCGCCGAACGGGTCGACGACGCCGACTCCGATCACGTCGTCACCATCGACGGCTACTATCGCCGTGGCGACTTCCTCGAACACATCGAGAAGGCCGACGAGGCGATGGCCGAGGTCGACGTCGATCCCGACGTGCTCGCGTGGACGCGCCACGACGAGCCACAGGTCGAGGTCAGCGACGACTACACGCTGGTTTCGGAACTCCTCGCCGACCACCGGGGCGAGCGCGTCGCACCGGTCAGCCGCGACGCCGAGGACCCGCTCTTTCTCATGTACACCTCGGGGACGACGGGCCAGCCGAAGGGCTGCCAGCACCGGACGGGTGGCTATCTCGCCTACGCGACGGGCACCGCCAAGTACGACGAGGACATCAAGCCGAGCGACACCTACTGGTGTTCGGCGGATATCGGCTGGATCACCGGCCACAGCTACATCGTCTACGGGCCGCTCTCGCTCGGCACCACCTCGGTGATGTACGAGGGGACGCCCGACTATCCGCACAGGGGACGGACCTGGGAGATCGCCGAGAAGTACGACGTCGACATCTTCCACACCTCGCCGACGGCAGTCCGCCAGTTCATGAAGTGGGGCGAGGAGGAGCTGGAGGGCTACGACTTCGACTTCCGGCACATGACGACCGTCGGCGAGCCGATCCAGCCCGAGGCCTGGCTCTGGTACTACAAACACGTCGGCGACGAGAGCGCCGTCATCGTCGACACCTGGTGGCAGACCGAAAACGGTGGACACATGATCACGAACCTGCCGGCGATTCAGGACATGAAACCCGGCAGCGCCGGCCATCCGGCCCCCGGAATCGAGCCGGCCATTCTCGACGACGCGGGCGAGGAGATCGCGCCCGAGTCCGGCGAGGCGGGCAACCTCGCCATCACGCGGCCGTGGCCGGGCATGCTTCAAACCGTCCACGGCGACGACGAACGGTTCATCGACGAATACTGGGAGCGGTTTTCGGATACCGACTCCGACGACTCCGTGGACTGGATCTACGAGGCGGGCGATGCGGCCGTCCAGGGAACAGATGGCTACTACCGGATCCTCGGCCGGCTCGACGACGTGATGAACGTCGCCGGCCACCGTCTCGGAACGATGGAGCTCGAAAGCGCGATCGCGGAGGTCGAGGACGTCGCCGAAGCGGCCGTCGCCGCGCGCGACGACGCCGAGAAAGGTGAGGTGCCGGACGTCTACGTCACCGTCAGGGAGGGCGTCGAGGAAACCGAGGAGCTGCGCGAGCGCATCGTCGAATCCGTCGAGGAGGGGATCGGCAAGTTCGCCCGGCCGTCGAACGTGCTGTTCGTCGACGAACTGCCGAAGACCCGCTCGGGGAAGATCATGCGCCGACTCCTGGAGGACATCTCCAACGACGAGGAACTCGGCAACACGAGCACGCTCGCCGACCCGAGCGTGCCCGAGACGATCCGCGATCAGCTTCAGGCCGACTAGAACGACGCCACGCCACCCGATAGAGAGCGGGAATCCGGCACCGCTCGATATCGCGGGATTCGGCCTCACGATCGACCTCCTGACTCTCGTCGACGCTGACCTCCTTCCGGGCGAAGGCGAGGCGGCCGTACTGTCGCTCGTGTTCGCGTTCGGCGTCCGTGACGCGCGATTGGATCAGTGATCCGGCTCGCCCGCGACCAGCACCGGACGATCGGCGTTGACGATCACCGACTGTGCACCGCTACGCAGCTGTGCCTTCCCGGCCGGCGAGCGCGTCCGACCACCGACGCAGATGAGATCGGCCTCGCGCTCGGCCGCCACTTCGACGAGCGCGGTTGGTGGATCGCTGCTCACGGTTTCGACGGTGGTGTCGATATCGTGTTCGTCGAAGAATGCGGTGATCTCCGACGGGTCGGCGGAGCCGTTGCCTGCCCGCACTAGCACGACAGCGAGGGAGTCCGTGGCCGCGGGCAGATCGACGATCGCGCGAGCTTTCCGCAGCGTGCGTTCGTGGTCCGTACCGGCACCCACGACAACGGTGTACATGATTCGTGAACGGGCCGCGCCGTCTTACCGGTCCCGGTCGCCGTAGCGGCGGGAGACGAACCGGACCGCGAGCAAGAGCACGCCGAGGATGGTCGCGAGCGTCACCATTCCGTAGACCGCAAGCCCGAGCGGCGTCGGTGGCATCTCGATGAGGAAAAACAGCTTCACCGAGCGGAGCGCGTCCGGCCCGATCATTCCGAGGAGAAAGCCCATCACTCCGGCGACGCCGATAGCGACGCAATAGATGCCGAACACGACGCTGCGGCCGCTGTAATCCGCTTGCCGTCCGCGCGTTGGGGTCTCGGACACACGACTACTACCGCTCGCCGGAAGATTAGCCTTTTGTCCGCGTGTCCGCTATGTGTGCCATGAGCGAAAAGGAGATCCTGCTGGCGGTCCTCTCGGGCATCGCACTGTTGATGGCGGTCATGGCCGTCGTTCTCGTCGCCACCAGTTGAGCCGCTCCGAGCTGTCGTAGACCTCTTTTCCACGCCCCAGTACCATCTCGAAAAACGGTATCTCAGACGTCGTCGGTAGTGCCAGCAGACGGCAGCGGCGATAGCGGATCTCTCGATCGATAGCCGGACCTATCCAACCGTTCTGTGACAGCGAAAATCGCGACAACAGTCGAACGTTCGGTCGGCGTGTCGAACGCCTACTCGGCGTCGGCCGACCCGTCGACGGGGTCGCCGCCGTCGGTCATCGTTGCCTCCTCTTCCTCGCCGCCGTCGGCGATGGCCGTCTCGAGGCGGCGTTCGTTCCAGCCCCACTCGTTGGTGAACTGGCCGGTCTCCTTGAGATCCCAGGGGTCGTTGTCCTGGAGCGTCGGCGCTTCGTACCACGACTGGATCATGTTCCAGACCCAGATGATCTGGCCGACCAGCAGGATGAACGCCCCGAGCGTCGTCACCTGGTGGAGGACCTCGATTATCTGCTGGGGACCGACGCCGAAGGTGTAGGTCGCGTACCGGCGGGGCATGCCGAGATAGCCGAGCAGGAGCATGGCGAAGAACGTGATGTTCGTCCCGATCATCGTCAGCCAGAAGTGCCACTTCGCGAGGCGCTTCTGGTACATCTTGCCGGTGATGATGGGGAACCAGTAGTAGATCCCGGCGAACACCGTGAAGGCGAGCAGTCCCATGAGGATGTAGTGGAAGTGACCGACGATGTAGTAGGTGTCGTGCAACACGAGGTCGATCGGGATCGCTGCCGTGAACACGCCGGTGACGCCGCCGAAGATGAAGTTCGAGACCGCACCGACACAGAACAGCATCGGCGCGGTGAGCCTGAGATTCCCGCCCCAGAGCGTCGTCGTCCAGTTGAACACCTTCACGGCGCTCGGGATGGCGATCGCGAGCGAGACGGCCTCGAAGCTCGCGCGGATGCGCGGGTCGATGCCGGTCGCGAACATGTGGTGTGCCCAGACGCCAAAGGAGAGCACGCCGATGGCCAGCGTCGAGTAGACGACGAACTTGAAGCCGAACAGCTTGCGTCCGGAGAACTTCGGGAGGATGAAACTGACCAGCCCCATCGGCGGGAGCGCGAGGATATAGACCTCCGGATGGCCGAAGAACCAGAACAGATGTTGCCAGAGGATCGGCCCACCACCCTCCGCGAGGAAGAACGTCGTCCCGAAGTTACGGTCGAGCAGCAGCATGATGAGCGCGCTGCCCAGCAGCGGGAACGCGAAGAGGATCAGTCCCGACTGGGTGAGCATCGTCCAGCTGAAGATATCGAGATTCGCCCAGTTGACGTCGCTGCCGCGGTCGGTGAAGATGGTCGCGATGAAGTTGATCGCACCCATCGTCGCCGACAGACCGGTGAAATGCAGTCCCAACAGCATGAAGTCGATGCCGAGCCCGGAGACGCCGGCCTGCGTACCGGTGCCGACACCGGCCGATAGCGGCGTGTACAGCGTCCAGGCGGTCTGTGCGGGCTGAATATCGGTAAACGGAACGACGAGGAAGCCGGCCCAGACCAGCAGCGCCCCCGGCGGCAGCATCCAGAACGCGATGGCGTTGATGCGTGGGAACGCCATGTCCTCGGCGTTGACGAGCAGCGGAATGAAGTAGTTCCCGAAGGCCGCGATCATCGGCGTGCCGAACAGGAACAGCATCGTGATGCCGTGACTGGTCAGCAGTGAGTTGTAGAACTGCGAGCCGATGATGGCCTCGTCGGGCGTGAGAAGCTCGGTCCGCATCAGAATGACCATGATGCCACCGACGGCGAACGCGATGATGGAGTAGACCCCGTAGAGAATCCCGATGTCCTTGTGATCGACGGTCGTCAGCCATCGGATGAGACCACTCGGCTTTTCGTTGTGCGCGTAGCCGCTCTCCTCGCCGACGGCACCACCGCCGCCGGCAAGCGGCGTGTACGAACGCCAGTCCTCGATGCGGCTGAGCCAGACGGCCACGCCCGCCAGGAACAGCCCCATCAACGCTGTCAACACCAACTGCGCTTCTACCATGTCCGACCCTGTGACCTACGGGGTAAAGAATCCTTAGATTCCGGTTGCCCACACGCCGATCGCAGGACGTAAGCGGCGTCCCTCGCCGACGATGGCGTCAGTTCTCGTCGTCCTCGTCGCCGCCAGCGTCGTCGCGCTCGGTATCGTTGCTCTCGTCGGTTTCGGCATCGCTTTCGGGGTGATCGTCGTTCACCGGCTCCTCTTCGACACCGCTATCGAGAGTTGCGTCGCTCGCCGAGAGTTCGCCGGCGGTTGCAGCGCTCTGTTCGTCCTGTGCGACCGCCCGCCCGGAGACGAACGTGACCAGAACGAGGACGGCGAACGGAACGACCAACAGCCCGATGCTGATGGCGGTCACGAACGGGTCGAGCTCCCACGGGCTGGCGAACAGGAAGACGAGGATGAAGAACGTGAGGATCCCGAGCGGAACGATGTTGACCGTGAGGTCGAGGAGCGTCTCGCGGTCGAACGTGCGCTCTGACATGATTGGCCCCTTCACCCGGCCGGATAAATAGGTTGTCGGTTCCCCGGTGTCTCGTTCGATTCCGGACCGTCAGATGGACTCGCTCTCGGCGACGCGCCCGCCCGCCCCGATGACGACCGAGACGATACCCGCGATCAGCAGCTCGACGCCACGGCCGACGATCCCGTTGGGTTGGCCGACGACGGTGGTGATCGCATCGAGCGTGACGCTGTCGAGTTGGGTCACCGTGACGAGCGCGCCGAGCACACAGAGCGCGACGCCGAGTCCCGCGAGCAGGTTCCACGGCCGGTCGGCGTAGCCCGATTCGAGCACGATGCCGGCGATGGCTCCGACGAACAGCAAGAGCCCGCCGACGGCGACTGGAAACACGTTGAACAACAGACCGAGCTCCGAAAACAGGAGGCCGAGCACGACGATGAGCGGCCACGGACTCGACATCCGATACTGGTCGCTCAACCCTGGCTGGTCGTCCATACCGATCCATGGGCTGCGAGCGTAACAAACCCATCGAAACGACCACCATCCGTGGCGAGCAGCCGGCGGCTGGCTGCCGAGCGGTGTAAGAGGGTTTTTAATCATCGGTGTGCAACCGGCGCGTATGGGAACCGCCGACGACACGAGTGAGGGGGAGGGACACAACCTTCCGGCGACCGAGGACTGGCCGCGCGGGTTCGGCGAGGCGAGCTGGTGGCCGTTCATCAGCGCTGCGGGCGCTGCCGGGCTCTATCTCGGCGCGGCGCTGTTCTTCCTGGGACACGGCGATATCGAACTCGTCCCGCCATCGGCCGGCCCGATCGTCTTCATCGCCAGCGCCGGCCTCTTCCTTCTCGGACTGTTCGGCTGGCTCTATCACGCCTACGTCGCCGACTACTGGTCGCGCGGCTCGGACAGCCGCGATTCGGGATCGCTTCGGTTCGGCATGCTGCTGTTTCTGGGCACCGAGATCGCCACCTTCGGTGCCGGCTTCATCTACTTCTTCTTCATCCGCGTGGGCACGTGGCCGCCCGGTGAACTGCCCCATCTCCTCAGCTCGTTGGTACTGATCAACACGGGGCTGCTGGTCGCCAGCAGTTTCACTGTCCACTTCGCCGAGATCTCGCTGCGCAAGGACAATCGCAAGGGGTTCCTCGGGCTGCTCGGCGTCACCCTTCTCCTGGGGATCGTCTTCATCGGTGGTCAGGTCTTCGAGTACTACACCTTCATCATCGAGGAAGGGTTCACCCTCACCGACGGCATCTTCGCCAGCGCCTTCTTCAGCCTCACCGGACTGCACGGCCTCCACGTCACGCTGGGTGCGATCCTCCTCGGGATCGTCTTCGTGCGCGGACTCGCTGGCCAGTACACCGCCGAGCGCCACACCTCCGTGAGCACCGTCTCGATGTACTGGCACTTCGTCGACGTCGTGTGGCTGTTCCTCGTCGTCGTGCTGTACGTCGGCGGCGCGGCCTGATCCGAGGCGCGTCCACACCGAAACACGACGCGATACGGCCGAACCATTGCTTGCCCGGTTCGATGGAAAAATGTCGCACCGTCCGCGAGCCTCCGATCAGATCTCGTTGAGCTTTCTGAGGATCTGCCCGCGGCGCTGCTCGTCGGCCCTGATCCCCTTTCGTTCGAGGACGTTGCGTTCGAGTTTGTCGAGTGCGACCCGGAAGGCGCTCTCCGCGCCGTAGCCCTCGCCGGTGCCGGCGACCTGGCCCTGGCTCGTGCGCAGGCGGATCTGACACTGGATCAGCGGCGTGCCACGGAGTTTCTCCTTGTGTTTGTGGAATCGCACGTGGGCGTGGTGGACCTGCATCTCCTGGAACTTGTCGGCGACCTTCGTCACCGACTCGCGGAGCCCCTCACGAGTGATCGTGTCGAGCAGGTCGATGTTGGTGATCTGGACGTCCATGTGGTCCTCCTCGGTGAACGTCAGCGCCCGGAGCACGTCGGTTTTGGTGAGCACGCCGTCGATGGTGCGATCGTCCTCGGGCGGTGTGACGACCAGCCCGTTGTAGTCGTTGTCGAGCATCCGCGACACCGCCTCGCGCACGGATTCGTCGCCCGAGATCGTCTCGACGGGCGCGCTCATCAGGTCGTAGACGGGGATATCGAGCATGCGATCGGAGTCGCCCGAGCGCTCGCCCTCGGTCGGCTGATCCATGTTGCGCACGACGAAATCGACGAGATCGTGGGTCGTCGCCACGCCCGTGAGGTAGCCCGCCTCGTTCTCGACGGGAAGCCGGGAGACGCCGTGTTCGCGCAGGAGGTTGATCGCCTGGCCGACGCTGGCGTCCTCGGCGATGGTGATGACGTCGTCGGTGTGGATCTGCGAGACGACGAGCGCGTCGAGGTTGTCGAGAACGGCTTCCAGGATGGCGTCGGCGGTGACGATCCCCCAGAGGCCGTCGCCCTCGACGACCGGCGCGACTTTCGTGTTGCCCTCGACGAGCATCCGCGCGACGTCCCGCACGTCGCTCGTCCGCTTGACCTGTGGGGCCGAGCTCATCAGCGCGTTCGCCTTCGTCGAGTCCTCGACGTGTGACTGCATCAGCGAGCGCTGGGTGATCACGCCGGCGTACTCGCCATCGTTGGTGACGATGAGCCCACGCGGGTTCTCCTCCTCGAAGAGCGCTCGAACCTTCCCGAGGCGCTGGTCGGCGCTCACTTCGGCGTGGTCGGTGGTTGCGATGTCGGCGATGTTCATGCTCTCACCCTCACCAGTTCAACGGCGGGGCTAATCAACACTTTGCTCATTCTCACGATTTCGTATCGTCGCCGACCACGCCACCGACCTCGGCAGCCCGATAGTTCTTGTCCCCCGCGCACGTAGTGCATGGAATGATGCTCCCGGACATCGGCGTGTTCGGCCCGTACACCTATCTCGTGACCGAGGTGGTCTTCGGATCGGCCGCGCTCGCGCTGCTGGCCTACACCGGGTCGCTCAAACGGGCCGCACGAACGGTGCTAGCGCTCTACCCGATCGCGTACGTCTGGGACTGGTACACCCTCCGTGTGGGTGTCTTCGAGATACAACTCCGCACCGGCGTCGATCTGCTGGGCATCCCGATCGAGGAGCACATCTTCATGATCGTCGTGCCGGCGCTCGTCGTCGGCATCCACGAACTCGTCAACGGGGTAGCGACGGCCGAAGAGGCGACGGTGTCGGACGGGCAGCGAACCGATCGGGCCGATTGAGAACGAGACCACGGCGGCGGTCACGATATACGAACCCTCTCTACCACGCCGCCGCCAGCACCGCCTCGATCCCCTCGCTCGTCGGGTTCAGATCGGCGGGCACGTTCGCCATGAAGCTATCGGCGAGAACGGTCTCGGCGACCGCCGGGAACTCGTCCGGTTCGGGACCATCGACGTCACGGAGTCGAGTCGGAAGCCCGAGCGCGTCCCGGACGTCCGCGACGGCAGTCGTGACCGCGTCGGCCGCATCGTCGGCATCGGCTACGCCGAGCGCGTCGGCCAGCAGATCCCGCCGGCCGTCGACGTGCTCGAAGAGATAGTCGAGGGCGTGGGGCGCGACGATGCCGTGGGCCGTCCCCTGCTGGGTGGGATGGCCTCGTGTCAGGCCGTGGCTGAGCGAATGGATCAGCGAGAGCGTGCCCGCATCCGGCCGCGAGATGCCGTACTGGACGAGCAGGCTGCCACGAGCGAGCGCGTCGAAGACCCAGGGCTCGCGTATCCCGTCGCCGAACGCGAGCAGCCCGTCCTGATAGAGCGAGAGCCCCCGGACGGCGGTGGCATCGGTCACCGGCGTCGCCGTGCTGGCGTACAGCGTCTCGATACCCTTGTCGAACCCGTTCATCGCCGAGGCAGCGAGCACGTCGTCGGGCGTCGTGGCGAACAGCGCGGCATCGGCGACGACGGCCACCGGCAGCAGAGCGGGGTCCGAGAGACCACCGGACACCGATTCGTCGACGAATCCACCCTCGGGCGTCGCGGCGACCCCGCCGCCCTGCGAGACGTCCGCACCCGCGAGCGTCGTCGGCACCGCGACGATCGGAACGACCGTTTCGGGCACGGTGAGCGTCCCCGTCTCGGCGAGTTCCGTCCCTGCGGCGTCGTAGACGGTCGCCGGATCGTCGTCCGCTGCGGCCGCGCGTGCGGCGAGAACGCTCACCTGTTTGGCAGCGTCGAGGCTGCTCCCCCCGCCGAGTGCGACGATACAGTCGGCATCCAGATCGCGCACTCGCTCGGCCCCAGCCGCGGCCGTCGACAGCCGTTTTTCGGCCGTCGTTTCGGCGAAAACGCCCGCGAGGCGCTCGTCCAGCCCCGATCGAACGGGATCGATGACCGCCGGCGTCGAGCCGACGGTTTGCCCGCTGATGACGAGCGCGCGTTCGAGACCCCGGGCGGCGAGCTCCTCGCCCAGCTCGCCGGCGCTGTGGCGGCCACACCGGAGCGTCGGTGCGTCGTACGCGAAGCGAAACGGCTCGGTAACGCGCGATGGAACCGCGTTGTCATCGTCCATCCCCGACTCCTCGCGAAGCTGGCCAGTTGAAACGTTCGTTTGTTGGAGCTGTGCAGCATCCACCGTTTGACAGTATCGCCGGAGTCACGTGTTCCTCGGCCCTCAATCGTCGGTCTCCGCGGGATCGGATCGTCCGATGTCTCGATCGACGCTGCCGGTGTCGTCTCTCTTGGGGACGAGATTGTCGAGAACGAGCGCCACTACCGCCGTCATCACGACCGCGTTGCCGAGGAACGTTTGGGCCTGCTGCGGGAGCTGACTCAGTACGTCGGGACGGACGGTGACACCGAGGCCGAGGCTGATCGCGGCCGCGATGATCACCATGTTCCGGCGGTTGATCGGCACGTCGTCGTTGAGGATCGAGAACCCGCTCGACAGGATCATCCCGAACATCACGAGCGTTGCACCGCCGAGGACGGGATACGGGATCGTGGAGATGAGCGCGCCGACTTTGGGGACCAGTCCGAGCAACACGAGTATCACGCCCGCGATCGTGACGACGAACCGACTCATGACGCCGGTGAACGTGACGACGCCGATGTTCTGCGCGAACGACGTGTTCGGGAACGCGCCGAAGACGCCGGCGATCGTGCTCATCACGCCGTCGGCGAGCAACCCACCTTTGAGTTCGTCCACGTTCGGATTCCGGTTCTCGACGGTAGTCAGCGCCGAGATGTGGCCAACGGTTTCCATCGTGGTGGTGATGTAGATCAACCCCATGATGAGGATCGGTACCGGCTCGAACGCGACGCCGAACCGCAGCGGGACGGGAACCGCGACCCACGCCGCCTCCCCGATCGGCGAGAGATCGACCATACCGACGGCGAGAGCCACGACGTAGCCACCCACGATAGCGATCGCGAGGCTCAGGATGCGCAAGACACCGGAGAAGAGCTGGTTCAACAGGATCGCGACGACGAAAACGAGGCTCCCGACGCCGAGGTTGATCAACGCCCCGTAGTTCGCGGCGTCGGCACCGCCGGCGAGATAGTCCATCCCGGTCGGGATGAGATAGAGCCCGGTGATCACGACGATCAGTCCGTTGACCAGGGGCGTGAAATACGAGCGGAACCACTCGAACTTCCAGCCGATGGCGATCTCGACGAACGCTCCCACGATCGCCGCACCGAACGCCGTCGCGAGTCCGTACTGCGTTCCGATGGCGATGAGTCCGCCGACGAACGTGAAGCTGGTCCCCATCACGATCGGGAGCCGTGCCCCGACTGGCCCGATCGGGGACGTCTGGACGACCGTCGCCAGTCCCGCGAACAGCAGCGCCATCTGGACCAGAAACGTGGTCTGGCCCGTTGCAAGCCCGATACCTCCGGCGATGATCAGCGGTGGTGCGATGTTCGGCAGCAACATCGCGAGCACGTGCTGGATGCCCAACAGCACGGACTCCCCCATTGGCGGCTTCTCATCGATACCGTAGAGCTCGCCGAAATCACTTTGTCCATCGCGTGCCATTATCTATCACTACTGTCAGAACTGACCGCTCCCATATATCATTTTTGTCCATCGTATGATAGCGTTGTCCAAACGAACTGTGAAAATAATTTGATTATATAGAAAACCGAAACCTACCCACTACAGTCCGAGAAACGGCGATCAAAAGCACAGTGAACTGTGGAATCTCTATCGACAGATGGTGAGAGTGGTGTTCCCGTTATATGGTCGAACGCCTCGGATTTTGCTATCCGATCCAGAAAGCCACGGCGGTGCTCCGATTCCGCGCTACGAGGCCTACAGACGCTTGTTCCACTCGTCCGTCCGGAACGTCGTCTCGGCACGTCGCTCCGCCGTCGTCAGCTCGTCGTCGGTCAACGATCCCGCTTCGCCACCGTAGGTGGTGCGGAACTCGTCTTTGAGGCGGTCGATGACGGCTTCACGATCCTCGGCAACGTAGTCCGCGATGCGGGTGACGCGCTTCTCGGCGGACGTGACTGCCTTGTCCGAGAGTTTCTCTTCACCGATACGAAGCGTTCGGAGCATCGCCTCGATATCGAGCGCGTAGCTCATCGTGACGTGGTGGAGCACCGCGTTCGAGCGCCGGAGCTGGGCTGCACCGCCGATCTTGCCGTCCTCGTGGGCGATATCGTTGAGCGGTTCGTGAACGGCCGCCAGTCCGAGATCACGGAGCGCGTCGATCGCCCATCGGTTGAGTCGTTCGTAGCTCCGTTCGATATCGTCCGCGACTGCCGCGCGCGGGAGATAGATCGAGTAAGTGATCACCGCGCCGGGTTCGGCGTACATCGCACCGCCGCCGGTGATCCGTCGCACGACGTCGATATCGTGGTCGCGGACGTACTCGTCCGCCACTTCGTCGGCATAGGCCTGGAATCGACCGATCGGCACCGCCGGTCCCGTCCGATACCAGAAGCGGATCGTCGGTGCCATCTCGCCGTCGTCGAGGCGATCGATCAACACGTCATCGAGCGCGTGGTGGACCGGTTCGTCGTGCACACCGTCGTCGATGATCCGCCAGTTTTCGTCGGATGTGACTCCGGGATCGGTCATCGGTCGATCGCCTCCCGGACCGCCTCGGCGAGATGGGCGGCCGAAAAGCCGATCAGCTCTGCGTCGACCGTTTCAATCGCGTCGACCAGTTCCTGCTTCGAGACGTCCGTCGGTCGTCCCTCGATCACCCGTTCGAGCCTCTCCCGTGCCTCGGGCGGTTCGAGGAAGAAATCCCCGGTGATCGTGACCGATTCGATCGTATCCTCGTAGGTCGCGGTCACGGTGACGAGCTTGCCGTCCGGCACTTTCACTGATCCGGTCTGCTCCATGGTTGCTCGTACGGTTGGGTATGCCGAATATCTGACCCTGATCGACGCTCCACGTTCAGAGCGGGCTGTATCGGGTCCACTGCTTCCGATGTTTGCCGGGTCGAACTCGTCATTTCCGTTCTGTCACTCAGCATCTATTTCCTCCATCATTCTTCATTACACCAACATCTATTTGAGGGTCGGTACCATGGCTATGTACAACCAATGAATCACGAATCACTGACAAAAGGAACGGTGAGTCACGTGAATGCCGCCAGTCAGTCGGGGTTCATCGAAACCGAGGCGACAGCGAAGGACGTCCTGTTCCTTCCGAACGCTGTGCGGGATCACCTGCCCGAACTCGGGGAGGAGGTCACGTTCGAGATGGTCGAAACGAGAAACGGACCGCGTGCAGCAAAGCTTTCGCGGACGTAGTTCGTTCACCGTTCCGGATCGCACGAGTTCGTTGCCGACACCGTCGGACGGACGTCCGTGTAGATCGCGCTTCGAGCAGTGAGGCGTCGGTAGCAAGGTCTTATGTAGGATGTCGACGAACCGCATGGATACTCATGGGACGATCAGCGAACGATTCCGGTGTCGCGTTCGATATCGACGAGGAAACCCAGCTCATCCTTCGGAGTCTCGACGAGTTCGTGGAACAGGAGGTCGAACCGATCGCCGCGGAACTCGGGGAAACGCTCACGAACCCACGACTCGGCCACGAACCCGATGGGCGATTGACCGACGAGGTTCTCGATGCGATCGGGCGCGTCCGCAAACGGAGCGCCGAGGCGGGCTACTACGCGATGAACATGCCGAGCGACGTCGGCGGCGAGGACGTGTCGGCGGTGACGTGGTATCGGGCGAACAAACGCCTCGCCACATCCGCCGTCCCCCTGTCGAACGAAGTCCTCGCGGGGCCGGCGGGCCCGAAGCCGCTGCTCGCGGCGGCCGAGAGTGACCAGATCGAAAACTATCTCGAACCGGCGATGCGCGCCGAGAAGACGACCGCGTTCGCCCAGACCGAGCCCGGGGTGGGCTCCGATTCGCCGAACATGGACACCCACGCCGAGAAGGACGGTAACGAGTGGGTTCTCGACGGCACGAAACAGTGGATCACGAACGCACCCTACGCCGATTTCATTCAGGTCTTTGCACGGACCACCCCACAGGCGGAAGCGGGCCGTCACGGCGGGATCACCTGTTTCATCGTCGAAGACGACGAGTTCGAGCTCGGATCGCTCAACAACGCCGTCGGATCGGTGGGCCGACAGGCCGAGGTCCGGCTCGACGACGTTCGAGTCCCTGCCGATCGCGTGCTCGGCGATGTCGATGCGGCCTTTTACGATGCAATGGGATTTCTCGGCCTCGGCCGGCTCGAGATCGGTGCCCAAGCGATCGGCAGCGCCGAGTGGCTGCTCGATCGTGCCACCGAGTTCGCCACCGACCGCGAGGCGTTCGACCGCTCGATCGGCGATTTTCAGGCGATCTCGCACAAGATCGCTCGCGGGCGCGCCAACGTCTACGCCGCCGACGCCGCCGGATTGCGATGTGCGTGGACGCTCGATGGGGGCGATCCCGCCATCGCCGAGTCGTCGATCCTGAAGTGGTTCGCGACCAACACGTTCTGGGAGGTCGCCGACGACGTGATACAGGTCCACGGCAGCAGCGGTCTCGCGGAAGAGAACCCGTTCATGGATCGTCTCCACCAGGCACGGATCTTCCGAATCGTCGAGGGAACCGACGAGATTCAGCTCAACACCATCGCGAGCCAGTACGGCCTCTGAATCTCCGAACGGATTCGTGATTTCGGGCCGACTGTAAACACTCGGCTCGACGCTATCTCACGGGCGTCATCGACTGTTGCCGCGTCTTCGGCCTCGGTTGAAATGGTCATCTCAGACCCGCTCGATGAGCGTGGCGATCCCTTGGCCGAAGCCGATACACATCGTACACAGTCCGTACCGGCCGCCACACGCGTCGAGTTGGTAGGGCAGCTTTCCGAGGAGTGCCGCACCGGTCGCACCGAGCGGATGACCGTGGGCGATCGCGCCGCCCCAGACGTTCGTTCGGTTCCAATCGGCACCCGTCTCGTCGAGCCACGCCGCGACGACCGACGCGAACGCCTCGTTGACCTCGAAGCGGTCGATGTCGGACACCGCCATGTCGTTCGCGTCGAGCAGTTCGTTCGTGGCCGGGATCGGTCCCGTGAGCATCGTCACGGGATCGACGCCGACGACGTGGCTGTCGACGATTCTGGCCATCGGCTCCCAGCCGAACCGCTCACACGCCTCGCCGCTTGCGACCAACGTCGCCGCCGCACCATCGACGATCCCCGAGGAGTTGCCGGCGTGGATCACTCCCTCGCCCTCCTCGCGAAACGCCAGCGGGAGATCGCCGAGCGTCTCGATGTCCGTCCCCGGACGCGGGTGTTCGTCCGTCTCGACGTGGGTCGTCCCGCCATCGAGCTCCACGTCGGTAGGCACCACCTGGTCGTCGTAACGGCCGGCATCCGCGGCGTCGGCCCAGCGGTTCTGCGAATCGACGGCGATCCCGTCGAGATCGCTTCGGGAGAACCCCCACTCCTCGGCGATCCGTTCGGCACCCTCGCCCTGGGTGGTGAGCTCGTCGAAATGCTCGAAGTAGCTGTCGGTGAGACTACTGCCGGCCGAACCCATCGGAACCCGGGTCATGTGCTCGACACCGCCTGCGACGAGAACGTCGTGGAAGCCCGCACGGATCTGTCCCGCCGCGAAGTTGATCGACTGCTGGCCCGACCCGCACATCCGGTCGAGCTGCACGCCCGGCACGTCGTCGCCCCAGCCAGCCACCATCGGCGCGATCCGTGCGATGTTGTTGGCCTGTTCGTCCACCGGGTCCACACAGCCGTAGATCACGTCCTCGATGTCGTCGGATCCGGAGAACCCGTTGCGCTCTTCGAGCCGTTCCAGCGGCATCGCCGCGAGATCCTGTGGATGGGTGTCCCGAAACGACCCGCCGTGCTTGCCGAACGGGGTCCGCACCGCGTCGACGATGTACGCGTCTGGCATGGTCTCCAGTCGTCCCAGACGGGCTTATTCTTTTGCCCGATCGATCGTTATATTCTGGGGTGTACTCGCGTCTGTCTCGATTGGGCGTCAAACACTACGCCGTCGAAACGCTCGTGCAACGCCATCTCGTCGAACTTCGCGGCCGAGATCCGCGGGACCGTTGAGGTACTCGAAATCACCGGGAAGCTACCAGCTAGGAAATCACTTGTCGAGATACTCGGAAAATCAGTGGGTTCGGGCGGATTTGAACCGCCGGCCTCCTCCATGTCAAGGAGGTGTCATAACCAGCCTAGACCACGAACCCTTGCTCTACCCACTATTCCGCCGTGGGCCTAATTGAAGGTTTCGGAACGAGGGCACGGTGTGGAATCGCTGACGGTAGATTTAACCCGATGTACGATCTTGTGCATTACAACGCGAATCAGTACATCCCAACATGCAAGAGTACATCGCACGGGTGGCCGACGGCGAGGATCTCTCGCGGTCGGCCGCGCGCACGGCGGCCACGGAGATCTTCGAAGGGGCGACCGAGGCACAGATGGGAGCGCTGCTCGCGGCGCTGCGGACGAAAGGCGAGACCGAGACCGAGATCGCCGGCTTCGCCCAGGGCATGAGCGCGGCCGCACGCACGATCGAACCTGACTGCCGGCCGCTCGTCGACACCTGCGGGACGGGCGGCGACGATCACGACACGATCAACGTCTCGACGGCGAGCGCGGTCGTCGCCGCCGGTGCGGGCGTCAACGTCGCCAAGCACGGCAACTACTCGGTTTCCTCCTCGTCGGGCAGCGCCGACGTGCTCCGCGAGCTCGGCGTGGACATCGACGCCGAGCCCACGGATGTCGAGGCGGCCATCGAGCGCCAGGGGATCGGGTTCATGCTCGCGCCGGTGTTCCACCCCGCGATGAAGGCGGTCATCGGCCCGCGCAAGGAGCTCGGCACGCGGACGATCTTCAACGTACTCGGCCCGCTGACGAACCCGGCGAGCGCGGACGCGCAGGTCGTCGGCGTCTACGATCCCGATCTCGTGCCCGTGCTCGCCCGCGCGCTCGCCCAGCTCGGTGTCGACCGCGCGCTCGTGGTGCACGGCTCCGGCATGGACGAGATCTGTATCCACGGCGAGACGCGCGTCGCCGAGGTCCGCGGCACGGAGATCGAGGCGTACACGCTGACGCCCGAGAAGTTGGGTCTCGACGCGGCCCCCGTCGCGGCGGTCGCGGGCGGCACGCCCACCGAGAACGCCGCCGACCTCCGGGGGATCGTCACCGGCGAGATCGAGGGCCCCAAGTGCGACATCGTGCACGCGAACGCCGGCGCGGCGGTGTACGTCGCCGGTATCGCCGACAGTATCCAGGATGGCGTCGAACATGCCCGCGAAGCTATCGACGCCGGTCGTGCCCGCGAGAAACTCGCCGCGCTGCGCACGGCCGAGGCGGTCGCGGGTGAGGGACGATGACCCGCACGAAGCTCTGCGGGCTGACCCGCGAGTGCGATCTCGACGCCGCCGTCGACGCCGGCGCGGACATGGTCGGGGTCGTCTCGCGAGTGCCGATCGAGACGCCGCGTGAACTCGCGCCCGATCGTGCTGCCGAGCTCGTCGATCGGGTTCCCGAGAGGGTCACGAGCGTACTCGTCACGATGCCCGAAACGCCAGAAGAGGGAGCAGCACTCGTCGATCGAGTCGCGCCCGATGCGGTCCAGGTCCATGGCTGCTCGCCGAATGAGGTCAGGGAGCTTACCGAATGCATCACCGTCCCGGTGATCGCCGGTGTCGATGCGGCCGACGACGATCTCGACGAGTACGCGACCGTCGCCGACGCGCTCGTGCTCGACTCGACAGACGAACAGGGTGCGGGCGGCACCGGCGAGACGCACGACTGGATGCGTGCCCGGGAGATCGTCGCCGACCTCGACGCGCCCGTCCTGCTCGCCGGCGGCCTCACGCCCGAGAACGTCGCCAGTGCGGTCGAGACGGTTGCACCGTTCGGCGTGGACGTATCGAGCGGGATCGAGGACGAGCGAGGCACGGGCACCAAAGACCACGCGAAGCTCCAGAGATTCGTCGCGCGTGTCAGCGGGGAGCCGTTGCGCGCATGAGCGATGCCACTCTGTCGCCGAGTCGCGAGCGGTTCGTCGATCTGGCGAGCGATCGGGACCGTCCGGCGGTCGTGCGCGCGGTCGCTCGGCTCGACGTCGACAGCGAACCGCTCGCGGCGTATGCGACGCTCGCCGACGACGCGGACCACACCTTCCTGCTCGAAAGCGCCGAGAAGGTCGCCTCCAGCGACCCCGACGGGGCGTTCGCGCCCACCGAGGCCGACGGCCACGCGCGCTACTCGTTCGTCGGCTACGATCCGGCGGCGCTCGTCACCGTCGGTCCGGACGGCACCGACATCGAGTGTTTCGCCGAGCGATATCGAGGAGCGTTCGACAGCGACACGGGCGACGTTCTCGACCGGCTTCGCGGCGCGCTACCCGATGCCGATCGAGTGAATTTCCCCGACACCGATCGCCAGCAGCTCGACGGCGGGCTCGTGGGCTACCTGGCCTACGATTCGGTTTACGATCTACAGCTCGACGAGGTCGGGATCGATCGGCCCGATTCATCGGTGCCCGACGCGCAGTTCGTCCTGACCACGAAGACCGTGGCATTCGATCACGCATCCGAGGAAGTCTCGCTCGTGTTCACGCCGCTCGTCCGCCCCGACGACGATCCCACCGCGATCCACGATGCGATGGCCGCCGAGGTCGCGCGCGTCCGCGAGGAACTCACTACTGCGACGGTCGACGTGGGCGGGTTCGAGCGCCGCGGGGGGACCGCTGGCTCGCGTGAAGAGTATGAGGAGTCCGTCCGGCGAGCCAAGGAACACGTCCTCGATGGCGATAGCTATCAGGTGGTGCTCTCGCGCGCCCGCGAACTCGTCGGCGAGGTCGATCCACGCGGGCTGTACGCCGCCCTCCGCGAGATCAACCCCTCGCCGTACATGTATCTGCTCGAATACGGCGATCGCTCGGTGGTGGGTGCGAGTCCCGAGACACTCGTCTCCGTTCGTGGTAACGAGGTCGTCTCGAACCCGCTCGCGGGCACCTGTCCCCGGGGATCGAGCCCGGTCGAGGATCGCCGGCTCGCGGGCGAACTGCTCGCCGACGAGAAGGAACGCGCCGAGCACACGATGCTCGTCGATCTGGCGCGCAACGACGTGCGACGGGTGAGTCAGCCCGGCTCCGTGCGTGTCGCGGAGTTCATGACTGTGCTGAAATACTCCCACGTCCAGCACATCGAATCCACGGTCACGGGAGGATTGACGGAGGAACACGATGCATTCGACGCGGTGCGTGCGGCCTTTCCGATGGGCACCCTCTCGGGCGCGCCGAAGGTCCGCGCGATGGAGCTCATCGATGATCTCGAAACCTCCCCACGGGGACTGTACGGCGGCGGCGTCGGCTACTTCTCGTGGGACGGCGACGCCGACATCGCCATCACGATCCGGACGGCGCTGATCGAGCACGCCACGGGGTCGTCGGGAACGAACGAGGATCGGATCACCGTACGGGCTGGCGCGGGCGTCGTCGCCGATTCGGAGCCAGCGAGCGAGTACGACGAGACCGAACAGAAGATCGAGGGCGTGCTCGCCGCGCTCGAACGCATCGAACGGCCGTCGATGACGCCGGAGCCCTCCCGATGAGCGACTCGACGAGCCCCATCGATGCCGCCGACCGCCCTGAGGTCCTGTTCGTCGACAACTTCGATTCGTTCACCTACAACCTCGTCGAGTACGTGAGCGAACACGCGAACACTCACGTCGTGCGCAACACGGTTTCACTCGACGAAATCCGCGCTGCCGACCCGGACGGGATCGTCATCAGTCCCGGGCCGGGCCACCCGGAAAACGACCGCGACGTGGGCGTCACGCTCGACGTACTCCGTGAAGTGAGCTCCGGAATTCCGACGCTCGGCGTCTGTCTCGGGCTGGAAGCGGCGGTCTACGCGTATGGAGGATCGGTCGGGCGCGCGCCGGAGCCAGTACATGGAAAGGCCGTCTCGATCGATCACGACGGTCGCGGCGTGTTCGCCGATCTCGATCAGGGGTTCCAGGCAGGGCGCTATCATTCGCTGATCGCCACCGACGTGCCCGCCTGTTTCACCGTGAGTGCGCGCACGGCCGACGGGCTCGTGATGGGGATCCGCCACAGTAAGTATCCGATCGAGTGCGTACAGTTCCACCCGGAAAGCGTGCTCACGAGTGTCGGCCACGACGTCCTTCGGAACTTCGTTTCTGCGCTCGATGGCGAGCGCGTCCCGAGCGCGAATCAGTAGCGTTAACCCGACCAGCCACGCAGTCGGCACAACCAATGCGTTCGCCCTCTCGCCAGCGCCTCGGTGCGCTCCTGGTGGTTCTGGCCGTCATCGTCGTCGTCGGGCCACTCGCCGTGAGCGCGGCGACCACACCGACTGCCAGCGCGGCCGACAACGATTCGACGCGCGGTGCGACGCTCGTCGGAATGCAGTCCGAAGGAGCGGTCACACAGTACGACGCGAACGGCGACGAGGTCTGGACCGAGCGCGGCGAGAACGTCGACTACTTCGACGTGACGAAACTCGATAACGGGACGGTGCTCGCGGGCTTCATCGTCGAGGGCGAGCAGTCCTGTGGCGAGTACGAAGCGCCCTGCTCGCGGACGGGCTATCGTCTCATCGAGCCCCAGCCGGAGCCACACGTCGTCAACGAGTGGTCGTTCCCCGTGGCGACGAAACTCAACAGCGAGGTCCACGACGCGAACATCCTGTCCTCGGGCGAGGTGATCATGACCGACATGGACGCCGAGCGCGTGTTCACCATCGCGCCCAACGGCACGACCACCTGGCAGTGGAACGCCAGCAACTTCTACGACGCACCGCCGGACGCCACCCAGACCGACTGGCTTCACATCAACGACGTCGACCCGATCGGCGGCGATCGATACATGGTCTCGGTCCGAAACGCGAACCAGCTGCTCGTCATCGAGCGCGGTGAGGGCGTCGTCGACGTGATCAACGAGGACACCGAGCGCGGCAACGACCAGAACTGCAAGGCGAACAACGGGCTGGCCGACTACAGCAACGACAGCGGTGGCGACGTGCGCTGTGGCGATCCGGAGATCCTGAACCATCAGCACAACCCGCAGTATCTCGGGCCGGACGCGATCCTCGTTGCCGATAGCGAGAACGACCGTGTGGTCGAACTCCACGAGCAAAACGGGAGCTGGGAGGTCACATGGGGCGTCGACTCGTCCAATGGCGTCCGCTTCGACTGGCCGCGTGACGCCGACCGCCTGCCCAACGGCAACACGCTCATCACCGACAGCCGCAACAACCGCGTCGTCGAGGTCACGCCCGAAGGCGAGACCGTCTGGAACACCGACACCGGGATCTGGCCCTACGAGGCCGAACGGCTGCCCTACAACGAGATCCTCAACGACGACCAACTCCCGCGGATGAACGGCACCGGCGACACACCGACGACGAGCGGGGAATCGCTCCCGCTGCTCGGACAGGCCCACGCCGGCCTCTCCTACGTGGTGTCGCTGCCGGTCTGGTTCCAGCCCTGGCATATCGGCGCGCTCGCCCTCGGCGTGATCTTTGCGCTCGTCGGCGGCGTGCTGGTCTGGAGCGGTCGGCGGCGGTAACGCTCGCGCCCCGCTTTCGAACGAACCCCTTCACGCTTCGTCTGCAACCCACCTTCCATCGGCCGATTTTTCACGGCACGATTACTTCCACTCCGTTCTGGATACGTTTATAACTCTTTGGGGATTATCTAAGGAAACAACCCACGGATAGTGATATTCGAGTCGTCTCAACAGTATATTCAAATGAAATTGCAAAAAATCAAATGAAGACGGATAATTTATTTGGATGGCCATTGAACAAGGGATTCGTCACCGAATGACCGACGGATGATCGGACGCCTACGCCAGCCCTAGCATCTGGCTCTGCTCCGCGATTCCACGCACCCAAAATCACCATGATGCGCAAACCGACACAAGGAGATGAATCTCCGACTTCACGAAATAAGGTAGAGCAGATGGGAGCAGTTGCGATTGTTGTTAGTGCCGCCTACGTAGCAGCACGCTCCATCGTCCGGTATCTGATGACATTAGCATCGCTGGAGCAAATCATTGCGGGACTGCTAACTGTTGGTATTACCCTCATAATACTCGCAGTGCTGTGGCTGCTCTCGATTGTGACATCAGGTTAGCGTGATCCCGGCATGCTTGCCGGAGACCCACGCCAGCCCTAGCAAAGACTCAATTCGAGGGCATCAACTTAAAGATTGATTTTCGTCTGTTGTTTGTGAGTCTATTGATTATACAAATGTCTAATAGATAGGGCCATTAGAAAATACAGTCGCTTCCTCTGGATCATCAAGCGCAGTCGTGTGGTTTTTCGTCAGACAAATCACTTTCACTCCAGACAGGGTATGTTTATACTGCTCCAGCGGGTACCTTCGGAAGCAACCGCGATCAGTGAAAGCCGCATAGTACCAACAGCATAATCAACTAAACTTGCAAAAAATCAAATGAAGACGGATAATTTATTTGGGTGGCCATTGAACAGGGAGTTCGTCACCGAATGACCGATTTTACACCACACCGAAAGGGGAGTTTTGCCCGTCAGCGCCCGCACGCTGCCGGAGGGGACGGTCGATGAGCCGCGCGGACCGCTCGGCCGACGAGGTCGTCCTTCCCGTGAAGCGCACCGACGGCGACACGCTCGACGAGCGTCTGACCGCGAACGCCTACGAGAACATCCTGCCGGCGCGCTATCTCCGGAAGGACTCCGATGGGGAGCTCGTCGAGACCCAGGAGGATCTCTTCGTGCGCGTCGCGAAGAACGTCGCGCTGGCCGAGGCGGTCTTCGAGGCCGAGCGCAACGACGTCGAAATCAGCGTCACGCCCGACCAGCTGAAGCCCGACCACCCGCGCCGCGACGATCTCGCGAGCGAAGTGTTCGGGAAGGGGACGACGGCCGACGACGAGGTCGAGACGGCGCTGTCGGCGTACAACGTCAACAAGTTCGCCTACGAGACCGTGGTGCCCGAGCTGCCGGGGGAGATCCGGGAGCACGTCGAGGCGACCGCGCAGTCGTTCCAGGAGTCGATGGAGGAGCTGTCGTTCATCCCGAACTCGCCGACGCTGATGAACGCCGGCGACGAGCTCCAGCAGCTCTCGGCGTGTTTCGTCGATTCTCCGGCTGACGACATCGACGATATCCACGAGACCGCCAAGGAGGCCGCGCAGGTCTTCCAGTCCGGCGGTGGGATGGGCTACGCGTTCTGGAAGCTTCGTCCGTACGGCGACGCCGTGGGCTCCACGGGCGGGATCGCCTCGGGACCGATCACGTTCATGCGTACGTACGACCAGATGTGCGAGACGATCGCGCAGGGTGGCGCGCGTCGCGGGGCCCAGATGGGCGTCATGCGCGTCTCGCATCCCGACGTGATCCAGTTCATCCACGCGAAGAACAAGGACGTCTCGCTGGCGCACTCGCTGCGACTCAACGATCCCGACGACTTCACGCACACCCAGTTCGTCGACGCGCTGGAGGAGGCCCGCGAGCTCATCGACGACGAGGGGAAGGTGCCCGAGCACCTGCGCAACGCCGTCGAGGGTCACCTCTCGAACTTCAACATCTCCGTGGGCGTCACCGACGACTTCATGGCGGCGCTCGAAAACGGCGAGGAGTTCACCTTCACCAATCCACGTACCGAGGAACCGCACATCGCCACCGCCGAGACGAAGGAGCTCTACGACTGCTACGATCTCGGCGAGCACGTCGAGGTCGGCGAAGAGCTGTCGATCCCGGCCGCCGACCTCTGGGAGCATATCGTCGATGGTGCCTACCAGAACGGCGAGCCCGGTGTCATCTATCTCGAACGAGTGAACAAGGAGCACTCCTTCGACGTCGAGGAACATCCCGACCACGAGATCCTGGCCACGAACCCCTGTGGCGAGCAGCCCCTGGAGGAGTACGAAGCCTGCAATCTCGGCCACATCAACCTCTCGACGCTCGCCGCGACCGATGCACCCGACTGGCGGGTCTGGTCCGACGAGCACGCCGACGAGTACGACAGTCGGGAAGCAGCGATGGACGCTTACCTCGACGAGGCCATCGACTTCGAGGCGTTCGATCACCGCATCGAACTCGGTACGCGCTTCCTCGAAAACGTCGTCACGATGTCCGACTTCCCGGTCGAGAAGATCGAGCAGAAGGTGCGAGAGATGCGGAAGATCGGGCTCGGCATCATGGGGCTCGCCCAGCTCTACATCCAGTTGGGCGTGCGCTACGGCTCCGAGGAGGGCAACGAGATCGCCCGCCAGCTGATGGAGCATATCAACCACGGCTCGAAGTCCACCTCCCACGAACTCGCCGAGCAGCGCGGGAGTTTCGAGGACTGGGCGGACTCGAAGTACGCCGATCCCACCGCCTACCGCGAGTGGTTCGAGGCCCAAACCGGTGAGTCGGCCGACGACTGGGCCGACGGCTACCCCATTCGCAACCACAACACGACGACGATCGCCCCGACGGGGACGACCTCGATGGTCGGCAACACGACGGGCGGCTGTGAGCCCATCTACAACGTCGCCTACTACAAGAATGTCTCCGACGACGTGCAGGGCGACGAGATGCTCGTCGAGTTCGACGACTACTTCCTCCGGGTGCTGGAGGCCAACGACATCGACGTCGACGCGGTGAAGCGCGAGGCCCAGGACCAGATGAGTAGCAATGAGTTCGACGGCGTCGAGGGGCTCGAAACGGTGCCCGCGGCCATCGGCGAACTGTTCGTCGTCACCTCGGATCTCTCGGGGATCGAGCACGCGGGCGTCCAGGTGGCCTGTCAGGCCGGTGTCGACAGCGCCATCTCGAAGACCTGCAACTTCCCGAACAGCGCCACGAAGGCAGACATGGACGAGGTCTACCGCTACATCTACGACAACGGCGGCAAGGGCGTCACGGTCTACCGTGACGGCACGCGCTCGAAGCAGGTTCTGACCACTCGGGCGGACAACGCCGAGTTCGCCGACGACGAGGAGGCCGCGGCGGTCATCGCCGAGCAGATCGAGGAGGTCTTCGGCGGGCTCGCCGAGTTCCTCGACCACGAGGACGTTCGCGGGACGCTCGCGACCGAGGAGGCGTTCGACGAGCCGGTCTACGCGGCGAAACAGCCCCGGCCGGACGTGCTCCACGGGATGACCCAGCGCATCGATACGGGCTACGGCAAGCTCTACGTCAACATCAACGAGGACGAACAGGGCCGGCCGTTCGAACTGTTCGCCAACATCGGCCACTCGGGCGGGTTCACCAACTCCTTCACCGAGGCCTTGGCCAAAGTGATCTCGACCGCGCTGCGCTCGGGCGTCGCGCCCAAGGAGATCGTCGACGAGCTCGACGGCACCCGCAGTCCGAAGGTCGCCTGGGACAAGGGCGAGCAGATCCAGTCGATCCCGGACGCGATCGGCACCGCGATGCGCCGGTATCTCGACGACGAGATCGAGAAGACCTATCCCCAACAGCGCAACCTCGCCGAGATCGCCGACGACGAGGGCGCTGAACCGGAGGCCGACGGCGGCGTCGCAACCGAATCGGACACGACCGACGACGTCCAAGAACTCATCGACAACGGCGAGAGCCCCGAATGTCCCTCCTGTGGGGCGTTCACGCTGTACTACTCCGAGGGCTGCAAGACCTGCGAGTCCTGTGGCTGGTCGGAGTGCTGAACTGAACGCCGAACACCGACGAACCGTTATTTGACCGTTTTCGAGACCCAGCCGCTCGCGCCGCGTGGGTAGGGGCCACTGTTTTTCTTCGGCTGCGTCGTTCCGGTTCCGTCGATCGCCCGAACGACGACCTCGTGTTTGCCGCCCGGTGGCTCGTAGCTGTACGCCCACTGCTGCCAGACGTCGCCCCCGAGATTCGGTTCGAGGACATCGGAGAGCCGCGCCTCGTTCCACGAGGAGCCGCCGTCGGTCGAGACCTCCACCTTTCGAATGCCCCGAGTGCCGGCGTTCGCGTGGCCGGCGACCGTGATCTCGCTATCGCCCTTGTTCGTCGCGTGGAGTTTGGCGACCGTGTTGGCGGGGCCGGTGCCGTGCCAGCCACGTTTCTCCCAGAACCCCTTCGCCGGGCGCTCCAAGATCTCGAGCTCGTCGATCCACTTGACGTTGATCTCACCCCAGTGGCCCGGCACCAGCAGCCGGACCGGGTGGCCGTGCTTGCGCGGGAGAGGGTTACCGTCCTTGCCGTAGGCGAGCATGCCGGTTGTCAGTGCCTCGACCGGGAACTCCTCGGCGTAGCCGTCGACCGAGCGGGCCATGACGTACTTGCCCTGGAGGTTCGCCGTGTCGAGGAGCTTCGACACCGGCACGCCCTCCCAGAGCGCGTTGTCCATCTTGTCGCCGTTGAGTGGGTCGCTGACGCAGCGCAGCGTCATGAATCGGAGCTCGCTCGCCATCGACGTGAGCTGATCGTAGTCGACGGTCCGCTCGTTTCCGACTGCGCCGGTCAGCGACAGCGACCAGTCGTTCGCGTTCACGTCGGGGTTGACGTTCGCCGTGTCGACCTCGTAGAAGTCCTCGCCGCTGACCAGTCCTTCGAGCCCCGAGATGCCGAGCGAGGCTGATTCGGCCTTCGAGAGGAGCTGGCCGGCAGATGGTCCTCCGCCACCCCCGCCACCACCGCTGGCGTTGGCCCCACCGCTCGCGTTCCCACCTGCGCTCGCACCGCCGGCAGCGCCCGCACTCGCTGCTGCGGAGTCGCCCGCCTCCCCGTTGCTGCCGAGCGTATAGCCGAGCACGCCGATCCCGAGCGTGCCGGCGAGGCTTCCGAGCATCGAGCGCCGCCCCGTCGACACCCCTTCCCGCCGTTCCGTGCCGGTCGTCGTAGCGATCGCGATAGCGACCACGAGCGCGCTGGCGACGCCGGCCCCGAGCGCGGGCACGATCGCACCGGCCACGATCACCGTCGCGAGCGAGACGAGGACGCCCGTCAGTCCGATCGAGAGGGTGGCTGTGCCGAACTGGCGACCGGTGGCGAGCGCCGCGAGCGTGAGACAGGCGAACAGCCCGGTTCCGATGGCGAGCGCGAGCAGGAGGTTCACCTGCTGGCCGAGATGTTCGATCCCGAACGCCTGGCCGAACTGGGTGAGCGGCCCCTTGGCGAACGTCAGCAGCGCGGCCGGGACGTTCTGTGCGAGAACGGCGGTGATCGGTGCGACGACGAACGAGGGCGTGTAGCCCGCGAGCGCGTACGATCCGACGATGCCGGCGATGCCCGCGAACACCGCCGTCACGATCGCCGGGGCGAACGATCCGTTCGTGGAGACGTGGCTCATGCCAACGCGAGGGACGACGGGCGGATGAATCTTGACCGAACTCCGACCCAATTTCGCCCGACGGCCAAAGGTTCACCTGCGCGCCGACGAACCTCTCGTATGAACGACTCCGCCAACGGCCGCCCCTGCCCGGCGTGTGGCACCGGCATGCAGCGCCGCCACTGCAAGTACGTCTGTCCGCGCCACGGCGTCGTCTACGACTGTTCCGATACGTTCTGGTGAGCGCGACGATCCCTGAGGTACTCGTAGGCTGGGCCGGCGAGCGCGAGAACTGCGATGGCACCCGCCGCGAGCCCGAGTTCCACGCTCGCGCTCTCCAGACCGGCGACGGCGAGCGTCGAGAGCGAACTGCCCGCGAACACCGCCGCGACCGTCCACGGCACCTCGCCGACGAGCGTGCCGAGGAGATATCTCCGGAGTCCTACCCCTGACAGCCCCGCGCCGACGGAGATGGGATCGGCCGGCAGCGGCGCGAGCCGGGCGGCGGCCACGCCACGAGCGCCGCCGGTCCGCGCGAAGAACCGCTCGCCGGCGTGGCCGATCCGGCCGAGTGCGCTCGCGTCGCCCGCGTAGCGGCCGAGCACGTATGGCGGCAGACAGGTGAGAAGCACGCCGGCGAGGGCGAACGGCGTCCCGACGAGCCCGTAGCCGTAGCCGACCACCGCCGAGCAGAGGCTCATCGGCCACGCGACGAGCGGGCGACCGAGATAGAGCCCGACGACGACCAGCACGAAGACGAACGGGCGCGAGCGGAGGCCGGCGATCCGATCGAGCAGCGCGCTCGGCGAGATCGTGAGTGCGGCGAGCGCCACCACACCCACGATGGCCGCGACCCCCGCGAGACGTCGACGAGCGCGTGACACACCCGACACTGTGGCGTGGGCGAGAAGCCGGTTTCGATCCGTTTCGCACGACGTTTAGGCGTCGGCGACCGATCGCCGCCGTGAGCGATGCCGTCGAACTCGGCGTGAGCCTCCTCGCGAACCTGGACGACGACGAACTCGCGCTCGCCACGGCGATCGACCGGCTCGAAACCGTCACGAGCGATCCACATACTACGCGTACGATCCTCGACACGGCTGAAAAACGCGGCATCATCGAGCGCGCGGACGGACGTATCCGAGTTCGCTCGGGTGGCTTCGTCCGATTCGAGCGCGACGTCATCACCAGGGAAGGCGAGTTCACCTGCCGGCGCTGTGGTGCGTCGATCACGACGGGCTACTTCATCCAGTTCGACGCCGGCGAGCACGGCCCCTTCGGCTCGTCGTGTATCAGGAAGGTTATCGGTCGTCGTTGAGATCGGCGATCTCGGCCAGCCGTTCGAGGGTTTCCTGCTGTCGTTCGAGCAGTTCCGTCTGGCGCTCGACGTGATCGCGCAGTGCGTCGACCTCGTCGGTCAGTTGGTCCACGTCCGTGGTTCCGCTCTCGCCCTTGCCTTCCGCACTGGCGGGCCTGCTGTCCGGCTCGTCGTCCGAATCGCTCGATCCACGGCGCGGCTCGGATGGCTCCCGACGCGGCTCGACCGACCGCTGATCGGGTTCGTTCGGCTGGTTCGGCTCGGCCGGTTCGTGGCTCGATTCGGACGCTTCGGGGATCAGCGGCTCCGTCGACTCGTCGGGCTCGAAACGGGATCGCGATGGCTGCTCCGTCGGCTGGCCGTCGGCTTCGTCGCCGTTGCGGTCGGCGGGTTCGTGCCGCGCGTCGTCGGGGTCACGAGCAGGCGTTCGATCGGCCGACTCGGCCGGTGTCGGGTCTTCGGTCGTTCGATCGGCTGTCTGGTCGGTGGGCGTCCGGTCGGTAGCCGTCGGCTCCGTCGTGCGTTCGGTGGCAGTCGATTCGGCCGTGCGATCCGCGAGCTGATCGATGCTGGCGACGCCGTGGTATGCACAGAGCGCGTCTTCGAGGGTTTCGTAGGCTTCACGTCGGCCATCGCCCGTGAGATCGATATATCTGGGTCGGCCGTCGACGTCGATGCGGAGATCGTCCTCGAAGCGGAGGTCGGTGATCCGATCGTAGTCGTAGCTATCGTGTTCGCGGTCCCAGACGGCCTCACCGACGGCGGTGAGCAGCTGTCGGTCGGTGACGATGAGCGTTCGATCGCCGAAGCGATAGCTCTCCTCGATCTCCTCGTCGGGCTCGATGCGGTCGGTGGTCCGGAGCACGCCCGCGAGCACCGGCGGGAGGATCGTCTCGATGCGCTCGCGCGGGGCCGAGAACGCCTCGACGCCGTGTTCGTATTCGAAGGCGAACGTCGCCTCGCGGCGGTCGGCCGAGACGTCGAAACGACTGACGTCGTGGGGGAACTCTTCGATCGATTCGCTGCTGAACAGACCCGCGGCGCGGTAGACGAGCGTCTTCGGTGGCGTGACGTAGACCCGGTCGTCGCCGCCGACGTTCACACTGGTCATCCGTCGCTCGTCGGCGAGGCGCTCGCGGACGATCCCGGGAACGTCCATGGTGCGACTGTGCTATCGATCGTCAAAAGACTGCCGAAGCCGAGATGGGAAGGTTAATGAACGCGAGTCCAGTACCGATCGGTAGCCCGGGTGGCTTAGCTGGACATAGCGCCGCACTCATAGGGTTTCGAGAGCGGTTTTCCCCCGAGGCTGTCGCCTCGGACCTGGGATATGCGGAGATCGTGGGTTCGGAGCCCACCCCGGGCACTTACCTTTCGTTTCTCATGCCCACAGTGACACGGCTAACCACGAGATAGTTGCCGATGAAATCCTCTGACGAGCCCAAAACACGAAGACAAAAAACTGCTAACCGCGGCTGATCTCACCCCTCATTAATTGTACTGTCCGATATCTGTTTACTTCATTCTCTACAACGTGGTCGCATAGAGGTCGTAATCCGAGATGCGAGTTGCATCCTGTGTACTGTATGCTATGTATTCGAGCGAGGTTTGCCATGATTCGCCTGCCGGAAGTTGCTCAAGGCTGTCGAGTCCATCGCCCAACGCGATGCCATCACCATCGTAAAACACACAGAATGCCGATGGCGAGACTGCACTGTCCGATGTGTTTTCGATACGAAGTGAGAGTGTTGGCTCCTCACCGCTATTCAGGTTCTCCTCAGCAACCTTGAGCGAATCCGGAATCCCGAGTTCAGTTTGGAACGTGTCGGCACTCGTAATCTCAATCTCGCCACGTGCCGGCTCTTTTTCATCGAGATACGGTGCGTGGATCTCCCACTGTGTTCCGGGTTTGAGGAACGCAATACTCGTCGTCGTGCTGGTGAGAATTGAATCCTCGCTATCGTAGAATGACACTCTCGCTTCGGGGAGTCGGAGAACGTCGTTGCCTGTATTTTCAACCAGGCCACTCATGTAAACATCGGTTCCATACTGACCTTCTTCGACGACGAGTTCAGTGTCGGTAACGTTGGTACTTCCCGATCCACCGCCACCAGAGGGTGTGAGAGTGTCGGCTTCACTCATTTCGGTTCCTCCAGCGGTTGTTGGCTCCGTCGTATCTGCAGCCTCTTTCGACGTCGCTTCAGACCCACCTCCCGTTGCTGCAGTATCCGTGCCTTCACTAGTATTGCCGTCGGTACTAGCACCGCTGCTATCGTTTGTTGCTTCACTACTTCCGTTTCCACTACTGCTGTTGTTGCCGCTTCCGCCACCGCTACAGCCGGCGAGACCGAGGCTCGTTGCAGCACCAACCATCGCTAAATACTTCCGTCGATCCATTCTCAACGGAAAAACACGTTGGGTTGTGATAATGGTTTCGTTCGCATCAATACAGAAGAGTCTCAAAGAGCGAGAAAGCTACCGTCTCGACGGGTAGGTCGAGAGCTATTGGTCGGGATCGAGCAACTGCACCGGATGCCGGCTCGGCCGTTCCAGCAGCGAGTCGAGCTGTTCGAGACAGGAGGTGCCGCTCGCGACCACGGTCCGATCGCGTGCCGCCTCGTCTTGGAACTGGGTTTCGAGCTCGCTGCCGACGTCCATGCTCAGTTCGTAGTATTCGCGCTTGTAGCCGAACGAGCCGGCCATCCCGCAGCATTCGGTCTCGGAGGTGAGCACGTCGTAACCACGGTCTTCGAGAACGGCCACGGTGTGGGCTTCGAGCCCCAGGGTCCGCTGCTGGCAGTGGCTGTGGTAGGCCACGCGCTCGCCGTCGCCCGCCGGCAGTTCCCCACCATCGGCCCCGTTTTCGAGCAGGCCGTAGACGTACTCCATGATCTCGTAGCTGTTGTCGTCGAGGCGTTCGGCCGATCGGTCGGGCAGGAACTTCTCGTACTCGCCGGCGAACATCGCGAGATCGGAGGGTTCGATGACGACGATATCCCGCCCCGCGTCGATCTGTTCGGCGAGATCGGCGTAGACCTCGTGGGCGTGGCGCTCGGCCGTCGCGAGCATCCCCTGCGAGAGCGGTGCGCGCCCGCTCGATGCGACGTCGGGAATCTCGACTGCGACCCCGAGCGCTTCGAGCACCCTGACGGCGGCCTTCCCGCGCTCGACTTCAATGTGGTTCGTGTAGGCATCGGGGTAGAGCACCGCCTCGCGGTCGGCGTCGGCTGGCGACACGCGCGACCCGCCGCGTGCGGCGAACCACTTCCGCAATGTTTCGCGCTCGAATTCCGGGAGGGAGCGCCGGCGGTCGATGCCCAGCACGCGCTCCATGAGCGCCCGCGCGGGTGCGGTCCCCGCGATCCAGTTCGACAGCGGTGCGGTGGCGCTCCCGACCTTCGCCAGATCGGCGTAGTTGCCGAAGAACCGTTTCTGGAGGTCCACGCCACCCGGTTCTTCGTCGGGCGTCAGCCCTTCGACGAGGAAATCGAACTCCGTGGACTCGTCGTGGTTGATGCGATCCCGAACCACCTCGTTGATCCAGGGGATGTCGATTTTCACCGGGCAGTTGTTGACACAGCGCGAACAGCCTGTACAGAGGTCGTTGAACTCCGCCGCACTCTCCTGTCCGTGAACACCGGCCTCCCAGCCCGTGGCGATCCCGCCCGAGTAGGTCTCGCCGCCGAAGGCGTGGCCGCCGACGTGCTGGAAGTTCGCACACGAGTTCGCACACGCGCCACAGCGGATGCAGTAGAGCGTCTCGCGCAGCTGCTCGTCCTCGCGCATCGCCGTCCGGCCGTTGTCGAGCAGGACGAGATGGAACTCGCGGTCGCCATCCGACTCCGAAAGGGGTGTCTCGGGCTCGTCGAACTCCAGCGTCGGCGTCTCCACGGGTGGCGAGAGCATCGTGACGTACTGCGTGATCGGCTGGCCGGTCGCCGAGCGCGCGATGAGCTCGACGAACGGCTGGAGGTCAGAAAGCGTGGGAATCAGTTTCTCCACTCCGGCGACCGCTACGTGCGTGTCCGGCGTCACGGCCGACTTCCGGGCGTTGCCCTCGTTGGTAACGAGCGTGATCGTCCCGCTGTCGGCGACGACGAAGTTCGCACCGGTCATCCCGACGTCCGCATCCCGAATTCGCTCGCCGAGGTAGTCCCGGGCGAACTCGGTGAGCTCCTCGGGCGTCTCCAGGGGTTCCTCGGGATCGAACTGCTCGTTGAACAGCTCGGCGATGCCCTCGCGTGATTTGTGGATTGACGGGCCGACGATATGTGATGGCGTCTCGTCGGCCACCTGCAACACGAACTCGCCGAGATCGGTCTCGTAGACGTCCACACCAGCGGTTTCGAGGTGGTCGTTGACGTCGATCTCCTCGGTCGTCATCGACTTCGATTTCACGAGCGTCTCGGCGTCGCCCGCCACGTTTTCGATATACTGGTTCGCGTCGGCGGCGTCCTCGGCGAGATAAACGTGGCCGCCGTTGGCCTCGACGCTCTCGGTGACCGTGTCGATCAGTTCGGGCAGTCGCTCGATGGCGTCTTCCTTGATCTCTCGGACTGTGGTTCGGAGCTCCTCGTACTCGTCGAACTCGTCGATGGCGTCGTACCGGTTCTCGTTGAAGTGGCTCGCGTTCTCGCGGACGTTTTCGCCCTCGGTGTCGAGCAGGTGACGGATCTGCTCGGCTTTCTCCCGTCTGGTTTCCGCACTCATCGTTCGAGTACGACGACGTGCACTTCGGCAGGGCCGTGGACGCCCTCGACCATCTCGCCCATGTCGGCGGTCGCGCTCGCGCCGGTGGCGAAGACGTAACTGTCTCGCCCGGCGGCGAACTCCTCGCCGAGCCACGCGAACGCCTCGTCCATGTCGGCGTGGAGCTCCTCCTCGCGCAGGATGGCGACGTGACGCTCGGGGTAGAGACTCACCGGCTCGCTGCCCGCCGCGTCGGATGCAACCGCGAGCGAGCCGTAGGTGGCGATGCCCGCTTCGACGGGGGTGACGCCCGTCCGTGCCGATTCGAGCGCTGCGGCCGTGGGATCGACCGTCACCGCGGTGTCGGCGAGCGAAACGTCGTCGAGACCCAGCGGAATGCCGACGGCCGGCTCCTGGATCGCGTCGTCGAGCGCCTCGGCGAACCCGTCGACGTCAGTTCGTGTCGTGGCGACGTCCAACCCGTCGAGCGACGATTCGAACGTCGTGAGAACGTCACTCATCGTCCACCGTTCGGAACTGAGCTATATCCGCCTTTCGCGGAACCGTCGTCATGCGATCCGATCCAGACAGCGTACGCCCGTGTCTCGATCGACTGCCACCGAGACGAATCGATCGATGGTGAATTCTCCGATGCCTGTTTACCGTCCGGGGACGAACCGTGTGCCATCGTGACGACCGACTTCGCGCAGCGATCGGCCGACGACCCAGCGGACGACGCGAACTACGACTATCGCGGCGGCGCGGTCGCCCGCCCGGCGCTCGTCGACGAGCTCGAAGCGCGTGTCGACGGCGACGTCCGCTTCGACGAGTATTCGCGCAACCTCTACGCGACCGACGCGAGCGCCTACGAGATACCACCCATCGGCGTCGTCTTCCCCGAGTCGACCGCCGACGTCGCCGCCGTGGCCGACTACTGTGCCGACCAGGGGATCCCGGTACTCCCACGTGGCGGCGGGACGAGCCTCGCCGGACAGGCCGTCAACGAGGCGGTCGTGCTCGATTTCACCCGCAACATGGACGAGCTGCTCGCCGTCGACCCCGAAGCCCGGACGGCCACCGCCCAGCCGGGGATCTATCTCGCCGATATCGACGAGGCGCTCGCACCCCACGACCTCAAGTTCGCGCCCGACCCGGCCTGGGGCGACAAGAGCGCGCTGGGTGGAGCGATCGGCAACAACAGCACCGGTGCGCACTCGCTGAAATACGGAAAGACCGACGCCTACATCGAGTCCTGCGAGGTCGTGCTCGCCGACGGTACTGTCACCGAGTTCGGCGAACTCACGATCGAGGAACTCCGCGAGCGCGCCGACCCCGAGGGTAATCTCGAAGCGCGCATCCACGCCGAAGTCGCGCGCATCATCGACGAGGAGAGCGACACGATCGAGGAGGTCTACCCCGACCTGAAGCGCAACGTTTCGGGCTACGATCTCGACATGCTCGTCTCGGATGCAGCGGACGGCACGGTGAACCTCGCACGCCTACTCGCCGGCAGCGAGGGCACGCTCGCGATCGTCACGGCGGCGACCGTCGCGCTCGAACCCGTCCCCGAGACGAAAGCCATCGGCCTCCTGACCTACGACTCGCTCGGCGACGCGATGGAGGACGTCGAGCCCATCCTCGAACACGAGCCCGCGGCCGTCGAGGTGATGGATTCCGTTCTCCTGGATCTCGCACGCGATACCAGCGAGTTCGCCGACGTGGTGGGGTTGCTGCCCGATGGAACTGATTCGGTGCTCCTCGTCGAATTCTACGCCGATTCGGACGCGGACGGCAAACAGCAGGTCGCGGATCTCGTCGCCGATCGCGTGGGCAGCGAATCGGACGCCGAGCCGAGCGACGGTGCGGACGATATGACGGAAAAACGACGGTACGCGAACGCGGCGATGGAGGCCCACGACGCCGATACGCGCGCACAGTTCTGGAAGATGCGCAAGTCCGGACTCCCGATCCTCCTCTCGCGCACGACCGACGAAAAGCACATCTCGTTCATCGAGGACTGTGCCGTGCCGGCCGAACACCTCCCGGAGTACGTCGCCGACTTCCAAGAAATTCTCGACGAACAGGACACGTTCGCGAGCTTCTACGCCCACGCCGGACCCGGCGTGCTCCACGTCCGACCGCTGATCGATACGAAGACCGTCGAGGGGCGCGAGCGGATGGACGCCATCGCCGAGGCCGTGACCGATCTGGTGGTCGAATATGGAGGAAGTGTCTCGGGCGAACACGGCGATGGCCGCGCGCGCACGACGTGGAACCGGAGGCTCTACGGCGACCATCTCTGGGATGCTTTCCGCGGTCTCAAGTCGACGTTCGATCCCGACTGGCTCCTCAATCCGGGACAGGTCTGTGGACTGCCCGACGATGCCGGCGATGGCGATGCACCCAGTCCGACGGCGGATCTCCGCTTCGATTCGGAGTACGAGTTCGACGCGGGTTTCGAGACCGAACTCCAGTGGCAGAACGAGAACGGCTTTCGGGGGATGGCCGAGCTCTGTCACGGCTGTGGTGGCTGCCGCGGTCACCAGTCGACCACGGGCGGAACGATGTGTCCGACCTACCGCGCCGCCGAGGAGGAAATCCTCAGCACGCGCGGGCGGGCGAACCTGCTGCGAGATGCGATGAGCGGCGACCTTGATCGTGGGGGTGATGCAGTCGACGTCGAGTTCATGAACGAGGTGATGGACCTCTGTATCGGCTGCAAGGGCTGTGCGAACGACTGCCCGAGCGAGGTCGACATGGCGAAGATGAAGGCCGAAGTCACCAACGAGTACCACGAGCGCCACGGTGCGAGCCTCCGTGATCACCTCTTCGCGAACATCGACTCGCTCTCGGCATTCGCCAGCCGGCTCGCGCCGCTGTCGAACTGGGGGATCGAACTGCCGGGCGCGCGTAAGGTGCTGGAGAAGGCGGTCGGTATCGCCACGGACCGAACGTTGCCGACCTTCCACGCCGAGAGTTTCGAGGAGTGGTTCGAGGCACGCGGCGGCGCGCAAGTGTCGGCGGACGATGCCGACAGAAAGGTCCTGCTCTTCCCCGATACCTACACGAACTACAACCATCCGGAGGCTGGCAAAGCTGCGGTTCGGGTACTCGAAGCCGCCGATGTCCACGTCGAACTACCCCTTGGTGTCACCGATAGCGGTCGGCCCGCCTACTCGAAGGGGTTCATCGGGCAAGCGCGTGCGGCTGCTGAGCGGAACGTCGCCGCCCTCGCGCCGCTCGTCCGCCGAGGCTGGGACGTCGTCGTAGTCGAACCCTCCGACGCCGTCATGGTCCAGTACGACTATCCGGACCTGATCCCGGCCACCGATCGGAGCGTGCCGACGGGTACCGTCGCCGCCGGCGGTGATGGGCAAAAGCCGGCCGCCGATGGGGGCGAAAGCGATGTCGAAACCATTGCCGACAACACCTACGGCGTCTGCGAGTATCTCGATCGGTTCCGACTCGACGAGGCGCTGGGGTTCGGCGAGCGGGACGAATCGCTCACCTACCACGGCCACTGCCATCAGAAGGCCACGAAGAAGGACCACCACGCCGTTGGCGTTCTCCGGCGGGCGGGCTACGCGGTCGACGCGCTCGATTCGGGCTGCTGCGGCATGGCCGGTTCGTTCGGCTACGAATCGAAGCATCTCTCGATGAGTCGCGCCATCGCCGACGTGCTCTACGAGCAGGTCGACGAGAGCGACGGTGATCGGGTCGTCGCGCCCGGTGCGTCCTGTCGGAGCCAGCTCGGCGAACACGAGGGTCAAGAACCGCCACATCCGATCGAGATGGTCGACGACGCGCTCGCCGACTGAACCGCCGGCGATCGCCGCGATAATCGTATAGAATTACTTATATTTTCCGGAACGTTTTTGCAGTATCGAGTCTCTTGTTGACTAGTACCATGCGGCAAATACTGCCACCCGGCGTGCGGAGCAGGCAACCGTCGACGGAGGGGACGAATGACTGACGACGAGGACGAACCGGTAGCGGAGCCCGAAACCGACGGCGGTGTCGCCGATGCGGATGTCTACGCTTCGGAATCGGAGGGCAGGGAGTACCGCGAATCGGTCTATACGCCCGTCGACGACGATTCGTTGGAGGAGGCTCCGGCGACCAGCGAGTATCCGAAGTCGGATGGCGGTGGCGGGTTCCGTATCGCCGACCTCCCGAAGGTGCCGAAGGTCTCGCACATCGTCGGGCCGAGCGCCATCATGCTCGGCGCGTCGCTCGGCTCGGGCGAGACGATGTTCTGGCCGACGATCGTCGCCGAGGGAAGCTGGGGGCTCTACTGGGCGTTCTGGGTCGGCGTCATCACCCAGTTCTTCATCAACACCGAGCTCCAGCGGTGGGCGATCGCCACCGGCGAGAGCATCTTCCAGGGGTTCAACCGGCTCAACCGCATCTGGCCGCTCTTTTTCCTCGTCTTCGGCTTCTTCCAGATCGGCTGGCCGGGCTGGGCCGCGACCGGTTCCGAGGTGTTCGCGGCCTGGACCGGGATCGTCCCGCGGGCGGACTGGTATCTCATCGGCGTCGTCTCGATGGTGGTCATCTGGCTCTCCTATCAGGCCGGCCCGCTGGTCTACAACGTCATCGAGCGCGCACAGATCGCGCTGATGCTTCTCGCGGTGTTCATCGGCATCGTCCTCATGTTCACGCTCAACACGTTCGGCGAGTTCGCCAACCTCCCGGCCGGCGCGGTCAACTTCGGCGCGCTGCCGTCGGACGCGGACTTCGACATCGCCACCTTCCTCGGCGGGCTCGCCTATGCCGGTGCTGGCGGCTATACGAACCTCTCGCAGGGTGTGTGGGCACGCGAGAAAGGCTACGGGATGGGTGCCTATCAGGGCCGGATCAAGAACCCGCTCCGTGGCTCCGGCGAGACGGAAAGTCAGGACGGCAGCTACACCTTCGAACCGACCGACACCAACATGAAGCGCTGGCGGGCGTGGTGGAAGGTCACCCAACGTGAACACTTCCTCACCTTCGTCGTCGGCGTGATCGTCGTCGCGACGATCGTCATGTCGATCGCCGCCCAGTACGCCGGTGGTGGCGAGTTCGGCGGCAGCGGCGTGGCGATGTGGCTCGACACCATCATCCCCGGTCTCGGCGGCGGTATCAGCGCGTGGCTGCTCTACGCACTGCTGTTCATCGCGCTGTTTAGCACGCAGTACGCCCAGATCGAGGTGTTCGTCCGCAACAGCGCCGACATCGTCTACCAGAAGATCGGTCGCAGCCGTGGCTGGGACATGAGCTACATCTTCCTCGGGCTGCTCACCGTGTTCACGCTCTGGGGGATGGCGATCATCGGCTTCCAGGTCGCCCAGCCCTGGATCATTCTCGTCATCGGCGCGGCCGCCGCCGGCGTGATGATGTGGCCGTACAACGCGCTCACGATCATCCTCAACACGACGCGGATGCCCGAACACACCCAGCCCGGTTGGGCCAGGGTCCTCGCCATGTGGTGGGCGACGGCCTTCTTCGGCTTCTTCAGCATCCTTCTCATAGGCGAGACGCTCGTCACGCGCTTCGGTCTCGACGCCTTCGCCACGACCGTCACCGTCATGGGCAGCGCACCCGGTGGCTACGCACTCTGGCTGTTCGCGCTCGCCGTCCAGATATACACGATGTATCGCTCCGCACGCGCGAAGATCGACGCCAGCGGCACCGTCGAGGACGCCGACGAGGCGTCGGGCTTTCTCGCCTGAGTGCCCCGACGTTTTTCCCGCTGGTCGCGTAGAGCACGCATGGCCGATACCGAAACGAGCGAACTCGACGCCCTGTTCGGCGTGCTCGTCGCCTACCGACTGCTGATCTACTTCGGCGGCTTGCTCGTCATCGGCTCGCCGCTGCTGTTCGGGGCGCTCGGCATCGAACTCGCCGGGACCGTGCGGGTCGTCCTCGTCGTCGTGACGCTCGCGGTGATGATCCTCACCTACATCGGCGAGCGTCGCGTCGGCTTCGAGGGTGCGCAGGCCGCGCCCGCCGGCGAGACGTATTCGCTACGGATGCGCCTCGCGCTCTCGCTCGCCGTCGCCGGCATTGCGATCGGCGTCTACGTCGCTCTCGAAGTGAACACGGTCGCGGGGCTGCTGTTCATCGCTGGGGCGTACTTCTTCGGCTATCTCGGCTACCGCGGCGGGCTCGGGGAGGAGGCGTGAGCGACGAGATCGACCCGACGGTCTTCGAGGAGCTCCCGAGCACGGACATCGCGGTCCACTACCACGTCCACTACGGGATGGCCGGCTCGTTCCCGCTGCGTCTCGCGGACCTCTTCTTCGCCGACGACGGGCTGCACATCGCCGAATACGCCTACATCACGCCGCTGTTCGGGCTCGGCACCAGAAAACACCGCCGCGAGTCGCGGGGCATGCAGGCGATCTACGACCATCACGGCCTCGACGAGGTGCTCCTCCAGGCGGATTCGGTCACGTGGCTCGCCTACGACGCCATCGAGCATGTTCGCCTCCACGACGGCGGCCGGCTCGGCCGCCCGAAGCTCACCGTCTCGACCGACGAGGACTCCTACGCCTACCGTATCCACGACGAGGACTCAGCAGAACTCGCCGCCGAGATCGAGACGTGTGCCGACCGCCACGGCTTCCGCATCGAGACGGTCGCCGGCGTGGGTTTCTCGCCGATCGAGAACGTCAGACGATTTCTCCCCTAACGGCGCTCGCGCAGTCGGATGGCGAGATGGCCGATTGCGGCCACGGCGACCCCGACGACGTACAGCGCGACCAGCGCTCCGGTGAGGGCCGCCCGCCTGACAGGGGAAGCACGCGTTCGTCGGCGGGCGAGCACGCCACACCGCTGAACCAGCCAAGCCACCAGCCGTGTCGTCCGTGCTCCAGGATGGCGCGCGAGCGTGGCCGCGATCGGCGGGCTCACCGTGTCGTAGGTCGCGACGAGTGCCCGCCCGGGGAGTGACCGCGCGAGCGCGTCGTCGCGGAACCCGCGCAGCGCGTCGAGCGCCGGCCCCTCGCCGGCGGTCGCCGTCGTGATGAAACACATCGAATGGTGTTGGGTCACTGCGACGCGACTGAGATCGTCCTTGGCGTAGCGCGTCGTCATCCCATCGGGAAACGACGATTCCGGTGAGACGAGAAACGCCACCGAGGACTGCTTGAGGTAGACATCGCCGTGATCGTGATACTCGTCGGCCCGGGTGCGGACGCTGACGTGCTTCTTTCGGCCGTCGCCCACCGCGGTCGGTCCCGTTTCGACGGCTGCGGATTCGTCGCTGGGCGACGTGTCGTCAGCCGAACTGTCGGCGGCTTGCTCCGCGTCACCGTCGCTCATGTGTCGGGTTCGTCACGGATCCGCAAATCGTTTCGGGCGTATTCCAGCACGACCAAGACAGTCGGTCGGCGATTCGCTCGATCGTCCACGCCGATGGCAGTTGCCGTCAGGGACGGCGCGGCGGGGCGAACAGCCGCTCCTCGATCGGCCGACCGCCCCAGCGAGCGAGATAGCCGTAGGCGAGCAACGCGAGCGCGATGCCGGCCGCGAGCGGGTAGACGCCCGCGATGGCGAGTTTTCCCGTCAGCAACACTGCTGCGCCGAGGATGAGATACACGAGTATCTCGGGTGGAGACAACATTGCGAGCGCTCGGACACAGAGCCGTAAAACGACGCCGTCTTCGAGCGTCCACCGCCGTCGCTCGGCACGGCCGCTGGCATAGATTTATGTAATTTGCGATTCATCTCATGGGCATGTCGACCGACTTCGATTTCGACGGAGAGGTAGTGCTTGTCACCGGCGCGAGCGGGGCGCTCGGCAGCGGCATCTGCGCGGCGTTCGAGAGCGCGGGTGCGACCGTCCACGCGACCGATCTCGTCACACCCGACGATGACGACTCGCTGCTCGACGCCGACTGTGAGTTCCACGAGGCCGATCTCACCGACGAGGACGACGTCGAACGCGTCGTGAACGACGTCGTCGAGGCAGAGGGGCGACTCGACGCGCTCTGTAACATTGCCGGCACCTGGCAGGGGGGCCAGCCGATCGACGAGACGAGTAATGATGAATTCGAGATGCTGTTCGACGTCAACCTCCGGACGATGTTCCTCGCGTCGAAACACGCCATCCCGCAGCTCCGCGAGACCGAGGGCGCGATCGTCTCGGTGTCGGCGAAGTCGTCGCTGGAGGGTGGCGAGGGCGACGGCCCGTATCGTGCGGCGAAGGCCGGCGTGCGCCTGTTGACGGAGACGATCGCCGCGGAGAACCGTGGCGAACTGCGTGCGAACGCGATCATGCCGAAGACGATCGATACGCCCGCCAACCGCGAGATGCTCTCGGGCGATCCCGACGACTGGCCGACACCTGAGGAGATCGCCCCGGTCGTCTGTGCTCTCTGTAGCGACGCCACGGGCGTCACGAGCGGCGCGGCCGTGCCCGTCTACGGCGAGGCCTGATTGGAGAGCCGGTCACACGCGAGCGTTTCACGAAGGTTTTTAACTGGGGCGGAACCCCCTCAGCTATGGCAGAACGTGAAACATGGGCCACGAGGGTGGGATTCATCCTCGCGGCCATCGGTAGTGCCGTCGGACTGGGCAATATCTGGCGCTTTCCGTTCCAGACGTCGGCGAACGGCGGCGCGGCGTTCCTGGTCGTCTATTTGCTCGCCGTGTTGCTCATCGGGATCCCCGTGCTCCTCGCGGAGTTCGTCATCGGCCGGCGGGCCAACACCAGCGCCATCGGCGCGTTCCGGAAGCTCGGTCGCCCGGGCTGGTGGTTCGTCGGTGCCGTCGGCGTCATCGCGGCCTTCTGGACGCTCTCGTACTACAGCGTGATCGGCGGCTGGGTGATCCGATACATCGGCGGGAGCATCACCGGCGGTGCGCTCGCCGCGCCCGAATCGTACTTCGGCGCGATCTCGGTCGGGCTCCCCTCGGTCGGCACCCACGCGATCTTCATGCTGATCACCATCGGCATCGTCGCGCTCGGCATCGAGGACGGTATCGAGCTCGCGACGAAGGTAATGGTGCCGGCCGTCGTCGTCATGCTCGTCGGCCTCGCGGCCTTCGCGGCGACGCTGCCCGGCGCGAGCGAGGGGTACGCCTTCTTCCTCAACCCGAACCTCGACACCATCATCGCCAACGCCGGCACCGTCCTGCCCGCGGCGTTCGGCCAGGCCTTTTTCTCGCTGTCGGTCGGGTTCAGCGTGATGATCACCTACGCCTCCTATCTCGGCAAGAACGACAGCCTGCCGGTCGATGGCGTCACGATCGGCATCTCGAACACCATCATCGGCGTCCTCGCGGGACTGGTCGTCCTCCCGTTGCTGTTCGCTCAGGGTGTCGAGCCCGGTTCGGGCGGGCCCGGTGCGGTGTTCGTCGCCATCCCGACGGCGCTCGCCGAGCTGCCCGGTGGCGGTCTCGTCGGACAGGCGGTCGGCGTCGTCTTCTTCGGCGTCATCCTGATCGCGGCGCTGTCGTCGGCGATCAGCCTGCTCGAAGTCGTCGTCGCCTACCTCGTCGACAACTACGGCTTCTCGCGGCTGCCGACGGCGGCGGGGATCGGCGCGGCCATCTTCCTCCTCGGGATCCCCTCGGCGTGGGAGACCGCGTGGCTCGACTGGTTCGACGGGATCGGCGTCACCCTCCTGCTGCCGATCACCGTGCTGTTCGTCGTGCTGTTCGTCGGCTGGATCCTCGGCCAGGACGCGATCGACGAACTCACCGACGGGTCGGGCATCGGCTCGCTCGCCCCGATCTGGCTGTGGGGGATTCGGACGTTCATCCTCGCCGTGGTCGTCATCGTCGTCGCGATCAATCTCTGGGATCTGCTGGCCACGCCCGACACGGGCTACTACATCGTTCCAGGTCCCTTACGGTAATCATCGTTCATCGGAAGACCCTTTTTCGCTGCCCGACCACGCCCGGTATGCACGGTCACGGGGGGACGACTCATGACTGACGATACCGACACCGATCCCATCGCCGACCTCCGCGAGCGCAAGCGCGCTGCCGAGCTCGGCGGTGGCGAGGAACGCATCGAGTCCCAACACGAGAAGGGGAAGCTGACCGCCCGCGAGCGCATCGACTACTTCCTCGACGAGAACACGTTCCACGAGTTCGATCAGCTCCGCACCCATCGGAGCACGAACTTCGACATGGACGAACGGGAAGTGCCGGGCGACGGCGTCGTCACGGGCTACGGCGAGGTCGACGGCCGGACGGTGTTCGTGTTCGCCCACGACTTCACCGTCTTCGGTGGCTCCCTGGGCGAAGTGTTCGCCCAGAAGGTCTGCAAGGTGATGGACGAGGCGATGGAGGTGGGCGCGCCGATCATCGGACTCAACGATTCGGCAGGTGCGCGCATCCAGGAAGGCATCGACTCGCTGGCGGGCTACGCCGAGGTCTTCCACCGGAATCAGCAGGCCTCCGGCGTCGTCCCGCAGATCTCGGCGATCATGGGTCCCTGTGCGGGCGGCGCGGTCTACTCGCCGGCGATCACCGACTTCATCTTCATGGTCGAGGAGACCAGCCACATGATGATCACCGGACCGTCGGTCATCGAGACCGTCACCGGCGAGGAGGTCTCCTTCGAGGAGCTCGGCGGGGCGGCGGCCCACACCTCCGAGAGCGGCGTCGCCCACTTCGCCGAGAGCGACGAGAAGGAAGCGCTCGACGACATCAAGCGGCTGCTCTCCTATCTCCCGCAGAACAACGTCGAGGACCCGCCGCGCGTCGAACCGTGGGACGATCCCGACCGCGAGGACGAGGAGCTGCTCGATCTCGTCCCGGACTCGCCGCGCAAACCCTACGACATGACCGACGTCATCGAGCGCATCGTCGACGAGGGTTCGTTCTTCTCGGTCGCCGAGTCCTATGCCCGCAATCTCGTGACGGCCTTCGCGCGCCTCGACGGCCGATCGGTCGGCGTGGTCGCCAATCAGCCCCGGTTCAACGCCGGTACGCTCGACATCGATGCCTCGCTCAAGGGCTCGCGGTTCGTCCGCTTCTGTGATGCGTTCAACATCCCGATTCTCACCTTCGTCGACGTGCCCGGGTTCATGCCCGGCAAGGAACAGGAATCGGGCGGCATCATCAAACACGGCGCGAAGCTGTTGTACGCCTTCTCCGAGGCGTCGGTGCCGCTGCTGACGACGATCACGCGGAAGGCCTACGGCGGTGCGTACGACGTGATGGCATCCAAACATATCGATGCGGACGTGAACTACGCGTGGCCCACGGCCGAGATCGCCGTCATGGGGCCGAAGGGAGCGGTCAACGTCCTCTACGACGACGAACTCGCTGCGGCCGACGACACCGATGCCCGCCGCGACGAGCTGATCGACGAGTACCGCGATACCTTCGCCAACCCGTACACGGCCGCCGAGCGTGGCTTCGTCGACGACGTGATCGAACCCCAGGAAACGCGCCCGACGCTCATCGAGGACCTCGAAATGCTGTCGAGCAAACGCAAACAGACGCCGGAGCGCAAACACGGCAACATCCCGCTGTGATGGCATCGAACCCGTCCCGCGACGAACTCGCGGCGGCGATCCCCGACGACGCCGCCGACGACGAGGCCGCCGCCATCGCCGCCGCGATGAGCGCCCACCTCGCCGACCGCGAGCGCGCGGCGCTCGCCGACGAGGACGAGACACCGTCGTGGGCGGGCGAGCGCTGGGGGTTCGCCGGTCGCCTCCATGCACTCGGCGGGCGCTCCGCCCGGGTGACGCTCGGCGCGCCGACCGATCCCTGGAGCGCGGCCGGCCGGGCCGACCGACTGTAAGCTCGCCGACCGCTGTGAGTTCATGCGGATAGATTTATCACGGAAGTCCCGGTATTGTCGATAGAATGTTCGAGAAGGTCCTCGTCGCCAACCGCGGGGAGATCGCCGTGCGCGTGATGCGCGCCTGTGAGGAACTCGGCGTCGGCACCGTCGCCGTCTACTCCGAGGCCGACAAGAACGCCGGCCACGCTCGCTACGCCGACGAAGCGTACAACGTCGGCCCGGCGCGGGCCGCCGACTCCTACCTGGACGGCGAAGCGATCGTCGAGGCGGGCGAGAAGGCCGGTGCGGACGCCGTCCATCCGGGTTACGGCTTCCTCGCCGAGAACGCCGACTTCGCCGCCCGCGTCGAAGACAGCGCAATGACGTGGGTCGGCCCGTCGAGCGGATCGATGGAGCAACTCGGCGAGAAGACGAGCGCGCGAAAGGAGATGGCCGCCGCCGACGTCCCCACGGTTCCCGGCACCGAGGACCCGGTCGAGTCGGCCGACGAAATAACGGAGTTCGCCGACGAGGCGGGCTATCCGGTCGCGATCAAGGCCGAGGGCGGTGGTGGCGGGCGCGGGCTGAAGGTCGTCGAGAGCGAAGAGGAGATCGAAGACCAGTTCGAGAGCGCCCAACGCGAGGGCGAGGCGTATTTCGACAACTCCTCGGTCTACGTCGAGAAATTCCTCGAATCGCCGCGCCACATCGAAGTCCAGATCATCGCCGACCACCACGGCAACGTCCGCCACATCGGTGAACGGGACTGTTCGCTCCAGCGCCGCCAGCAGAAAGTCATCGAGGAGGGCCCGAGTCCCGCGCTCACCGACGACCTGCGCGCGGAGATACAGGAGGCTGCCCGGCGCGGGGCCGACGCCGCCGACTACTACAACGCCGGCACCTTCGAGTTCCTGGTCGAGGACGAGGGCCGCAACGAGGACGGACTGCTCGACGAGGGCAGTAACTTCTATTTCCTCGAAGTCAACACACGAATTCAGGTCGAACACACCGTCTCCGAGGAGCTGACGGGTATCGACATCGTGAAACAGCAGCTCCGGGTCGCGGCCGATGCGGAGCTCCCCTTCGCCCAGGAGGACGTCGAACTCGACGGCCACGCGATCGAGTTCCGCATCAACGCCGAGAACGCGGCCGAGGAGTTCGCGCCCGCGACGGGCACGCTCGAAACGTACGATCCGCCCGGCGGCATCGGCGTTCGCCTCGACGACGCGCTCCGACAGGGCGACGACATCGGCGGCGATTACGACTCGATGATCGCCAAGCTGATCGTCTGGGGTCAGGATCGCGAGGAATGTCTCATTCGGAGTCGGCGCGCGCTCGCGGAGTTCGGCATCGAGGGGATCACCACCATCATCCCGTTCCACCGGCTGATGCTCGACGACGAGGCGTTCACCGCCGGCGAGCACACGACGAACTACCTCGACGAGGAGCTCGATCCCGAACGCATCGACGAGGCTCAGGAGAAGTGGGGCGCGGACGAGACCGACGGCGACGATGACGAGGAGGTCACCAAGCGTGACTTCGTCGTCGAGGTCAACGACAAGCGCTTCGAGGTCAACCTCGAAGAGCGCGGCGCGCCGCCGATCCAAGCGAGCTCCGGCGGCAGCGGTGGCAACACCCAACAGCTCAGCTCTGCCGGCCCGAGCGGTGGGGGTGACGACGGCGGGAGCAGTAGCGCGAGCACCGCCGAGGGCGAGCAGGTCACCGCGGAGATGCAGGGGACGATTTTGAACGTGAACGTCGACGCGGGCGACGAGGTCGCCGCCGGTGACGTGCTCTGCGTGCTCGAAGCGATGAAGATGGAAAACGACGTCGTCGCCTCCCACGGCGGCGAGGTCGTCGAGGTCACCGCAACCGAGGGCGAATCAGTCGACATGGGCGACGTGCTGGTCGTTCTCGACTGAATCCGATCGAAACCCGTTTCGGCGGCGAAAAAACCCGCTACCGGCGGATCAGTTCTCGATGCCGTTCTCTTGGGCGTCGACGACGGCGACGCTGGCGAGATTGACGATGTCCTTGACCTCGTCGCCTCGCTGGAGGACGTGAACGGGTTTGTCCATGCCGACGAGCATGGGGCCGATGGCCTCGGCACCACCCAACCGCTGGAGCAGTTTGTAGCCGATGTTGCCAGCCTCCAAGTTCGGGAAGACGAGGACGTTGGCGGGTTCGTCGAGTTCGGAGAAGTCGTAGGTGCCCTCCAACATCTCTTCGACGACGGCGGTATCGGCCTGCATCTCTCCATCGACGGGGAACTCCACAGCCGAATCTTCACGAAGTTTCTGTGCGGCCTCACGGGGCTTGCGGGTACCCTCGTTGTCGACGCTGCCGAAGTCCGAATAGGACAGCAGGGCCGCCCGCGGTTCGACGTTGAACCGCCGGGCCAGCTCCGCGGTGTGTTGTGCGGTTTCGGCGAGGACGTCGGTGTCAGGGTCCTGGTTGACGGTCGCGTCGGCGCAGAAAATCACCCGGTTTTTGAACGCGAGCATGTAGACGCCGGCCGCGTAGTTCGCGTCGTCGGCGGTACCGACGATCTGGAGCGGCGGGCGGAGCGCGGATGGGTAGTCGTGCATCAATCCGGTGAGCATGGCATCGGCGTCGCCCATCTCGACCATCACGCTGCCGAGGTAGTTCTTCTCGCGAGCGAAGTCCGCGGCTTCAGTTCTGGTGATCCCCTTGCGCTGGCGCAGCTCGTGGATCCGATCGGCGTAGGGCTCGAGGTTTGCCTCGTCGGGATCGACGATCTCGGGATCGAACGCCAATCCGAGCGAATCCATCGTCTCCCAGATGCGTTCGCGATCGCCGATGAGAACGGGGTGGGCGATGCCCTGGTCGTCGATCTGGTGGGCGGCACGGATCATCTTCTCGTCGTCGCCTTCGGCGAGCACCAAGCGCTTTGGCTCGGATTTCGCTTTGTTCAACACAACACGCATCATCTCGCGGGATTTACCGAGGCGGGCTTCGAGCTCCTCGGTGTAGTGGTCGATATCGACGTCGTCGCGCGCAGCGCCACTGTCGATGGCAGCCTGCGCGACGGCGGGCGTGATCTCGAAGAGCACGCGGGGGTCGACGGGTTTTGGGATGATGTATTCGGGGCCGTACTGCAGGGGTTGGTCGCCGTAGGCTTTCACGACGGCATCGGGAACGTCCTTGCGAGCGAGCTCGGCGATCGCACGGGCGGCGGCGACTTTCATCTCCTCGTTGATCTCGCTGGCGCGGACGTCGAGCGCGCCCCGGAAGATGAACGGGAATCCGAGGACGTTGTTGACCATGTTGGGGTAGTCCGATCGGCCGGTGGCCATGATCACGGTGTCGTCGCGGGCGTCTTTGGCGTCCTCGTAGTTGATTTCGGGGTCGGGGTTGGCCATCGCGAAGATGATGGGATCGTCGTTCATCGAGCGGACCATCTCCTGGGAGACGATGCCCCCAACGGAGAGTCCGACGAAGACGTCGGCGTCCTCAATGGCGTCCTCCAAACTTCCTTCGGGAACGTCGCGAGCGAACTCGGTTTTGAACTCGTTGACGTCACCACGAGAAGCGCGCTCCTCGGTGATGATGCCTGAGGAGTCGCACATCGTGATGTTCTCTTTTCGTGCACCGAGCGAGAGGTAGAAGCGTGCGGTGGCGATCGCGCTCGCACCCGCGCCCGAGAAGACGATCTCCAACTCGTCGAGGTCTTTCTCGGCGATGTCGCTGGCATTGAGTAGTGCGGCCCCACTGATGATGGCGGTCCCATGTTGATCGTCGTGGAAGACGGGGATCGACATCGACTCGCGGAGCTGCTCCTCGATCTCGAAGCACTCTGGGGCTTTGATGTCTTCCAGATTGATGCCGCCGAAGGTGGGCTCCATCGCTTCGACAGTCCGGATGATCTCCTGGGGATCGTCCTCGTCGAGTTCGATGTCGAAGACGTCGATGTCGGCGAACCGTTTGAACAGGACGCCTTTGCCCTCCATAACTGGTTTGGAGGCCTGTGCGCCGATATCACCCAATCCGAGAACGGCTGACCCATTGGAGACGACACCGACCATATTCCCTTTGGCGGTGTAGGTGTAGGCGTCGTCGGGATCGTCGTGAATGTGATTACATGGAGTGGCGACACCCGGAGAATAAGCCAGCGAGAGATCGCGCTGGGTGCTGGTGGGTTTGGTCGTCGAGATCTCGATCTTGCCGGGCGGGTCCTCACGGTGGTAGTCGAGTGCGTCTTCGTCCAGTCCCATGTCTACCGTCACGGCCGACACCACTAAAAAACCAACCGAAACCGATATTCGACGACTGACGAACTCGGTCGTTACGGGCCGAGGTCGTGGCGGACGATCGTTTCGCCATCGACCTCGATCTCGCGAGTCGGCCAGTCGCCGGTCGCCGTCAGCGTCTCCAGCCCTTCGTCGATCAGAACGGTATCCTCGCTTTTCGCGCCCTGTACCGTCGGATTCCACGCGTACGCCATCGGGGCCTCGATCGCTGCATCGCTGTCGGGCGTCGCCCGCCACTTCCGACCCGCAAAACCGGTAGCACCGCCCTGATGATGGCGTTCCCACTCGTCGGGGTGGCCGACGGCCGCGTAGGCGTCCTGTATTTCTCGGAAGACATCGCTGGCGGTGCCACCTTCTTCGACGAGTCGTTTCGTCGCCGCGATCGCAGCCGCCTCGACCTGCATGGCGGCCTCGTGGCGCGCAGCGAGCCAGTCAGGTGGATCGAGGGCGATCGTTCGCGTCGCGCTCGCGTGGAGGCCATCGCGCTGTGCGGTGATCGATACCAGCGCGTAGCCGCCGATCTCGCCCTTCGTCGGCGGGAAATGGCGATAGCTCGGCGCGCGCTCCTCGCCGCCGACGAGGAGGACCGGCGTCTCGATCCCGCTGGCGACCAGTCTTTCTCTGAGCCGTGCGGCGACCGATCGCTCGGTATCGGATCGCTCGACGGTTCGACAGACGTCTTCGAGGGCGGTCGCGGCCTCGTACCCAAGCGCACGATACCGCTCGATATCGGTTTCCGTGAGCGGCGTGCGGAGTCGAGTGGCGGCCACCCGCTCGGCCCCCGGAACCGCGAAGTCGGCCTCGATCGGGGCCGACGAGCGCTCGGCAACGGCTTCGCCGAGCGAGCGATCGTACCACGGAAACGTCTCGACGGGAACGTCATTGAGCGCCTCGTTTCTGAACCGCGATGCCTCGTTGTTGCTGGTGAGCACTCGTAGAGAGCCGTCGTAGCCGGCCGCCGCGACGCCCACGCGCGCCTCGCGGTCGACGACGTTGCTCGCACCGGTGAGCCACGCGAAGTTCGACGGGCGGGCGAACCAGACCGCTTCGCAGTCGGTTCCGGCGAGATACTCGTCGAGACGGGCGACCTTTTTCGGGTCAGTAGTCACGGATGTCCATCGGGCGAGCGACCCAAAACGGTCGCGGCCGCGGCGAGTCGAACAGACGTAAGTACCACCGCCCCCAACCCTCGGCGATGGTTCGATTCCGCCACCTCGCTGCCGTCACCACGGGGATGACGTTCGCGCTCATCCTCCTCGGCGTGTACACCGCCGCCGCGGGCGCGGGTCTGTCCTGTGGGGCCAACTGGCCGCTCTGTAACGGCGGCGTCTTCGGGCTGTTCCCGGCGAACTGGCCGAGCTTCATCGAGTGGTTCCACCGACTCGTCGCGATGATCACCGGCTTCATGATCCTCGGAACGACCTACGCCGCCTGGCGCGGTCACAAGAGCCGCAGAACTCGCCTCGCCAGCACGGTCGCGCTGGTCGTCCTCCCCGTCCAGATACTGCTCGGCGGGGCGACCGTCACGACCTACACGGCGCTCGTCCAGGTGACCCACCACGCCGCCGCACTCGTCATCTTCGCCGCGCTCGTGGCGACCACCGTCTGGGCCTACGAATCGCCCGACGAGGCCCATACGAGCAGCGATACTGCCGCCGCGACGACCGCCGACTGACAACGTTCGTTTCGTACTGTCAGTCCAGATTTCGTGTCGTCAGATCTCTCACCGGGATCGAAATGTCCGTACACCGACTATGTACAGTTGTTCTTCGTAAAAACCTCCGATAGCTCCGGGATCAGGAGAAATCGCCGAGATCGGATTGGGAATCGTCGGACTCCTCGGGATCGTCCGCGCTCTCCTCGTCGGTCGAATCTTCGTCGCCAGCCGTGCTCTCTCCGTCCGTCACACCACTTTCGGATTCATCGGAGTCGTCCGACTCGTCGCTCGTGGTTCGCGTCGCACCCTCGAATGCGCCTTCCGAGCCCGCGACGGCGGCCTCCTCGCCGCGCTTCGTGGCATCCTCGACGATCGACTGGACCTTGTTGGTGTCCTCGCCGCTGCCGGTGACGAAGGCGACGTGTTCGGCGTCCATGTCGTAGCGGGCGGCCATCGACACCGTGAGTTCGCGGTTCGTGCAGTGGTGGGTCATCGTCGCGAGGAACGGCATGATCTCGCGACGGGCATTCGCCATGCTCGTGCCGCTCGTCGCGGCGATCTTCCGGGCGATGTAGTCGCGTTTGTCGCGAGTGGCCCGCGAGCGCCCGAGTTTCGACCAGTAGCTCGGCGGGCCGTAGCGCGTCCAGCCGCCCTTCGACTCCCGGCGCGAGGCGGCGACGCCGGCTGTCATCGCGTCGCCCGCGTACCGCCAGTACGAGTAGTTCTGTGTGGCTCGCACGCGCCCGAGCCAGCGATCGGCGTTCGCCAGGTTATCGAAGGCGTCGGCGAGCTCCGCCCCCGCGTAGTCCTTGGGGACGTTGTCCTCGATCCAGTTGATGAGATCGTCGGGCGTCTCGTCGACATCGTAGGACGACCGGAGCGCACCCTCTGCGTCCTCCTCCTTGATGAGCGCGTCCAGGAAGTCGAAGATGCCGGTGGTTTTGTCGCGATCGCTCGTCACCACGTCGTCGACGGTGAGTGTCTCGGCGCTCTCGGCGAGTGCCTGGAGGTCGTTGACAGCACCCCGCAGGTCACCGCTGTTGCGCTCGGCAATGGCGTCGAGCGCATCGTCGTCGTACGCTACCTCCTCGCGCCGGCAGATGTCCCGGAGCACGGGGAGGATCGAGCGCGCGGAGACGTCGCGGAACTCGATCGTCTCGCAGGCGTTGCGGAGGCTCTTCGACATGTCGTAGAACTCGTTGGCGATCAGAACCATCGGCTGGCTGGCCTCCTTCACCAGCGCCGTGATGGCTCGCGAGCCGCCGCGATCGACGTTTCCGTGGAGGTTGTCGGCCTCGTCCATGATCACGAGCCGCCGGCCGGCGCTCCCGCCCGTCAGCGTTCCCGATTTCGCCGCCTCGCCCGCCACGCGCTCAATGACGGATTTCGTGCGCTGGTTCGAGGCGTTGAGCTCGATCGTCGGCCAGTCCATGTCGGCCGCGAGCGCGTGCGCCGCCGAGGTCTTGCCGACGCCGGGCGCGCCGTGGAGAACGACCGCCTCCCGATGCTCGTCCCACGTCTCGGCCCACTCGGCGAGCGCGTCGCGAGCCTTGTTGTTGCCTCGGACCTCGGAGAGCGTCGATGGACGATACTTCTCGGTCCAATCCATTGCCGGCGCTACGGACGAGTCGCGTTTAGTGGTTGCGAACGGTCTCCCGAAGATCGGCCCGGATTACAGCGAGGACAGCCAGATCGGATCGGCATCGGCCGGATCGAACGCCATCGATTCGATGCGAGAGATGGCCGCTCGAACCTCGTCACCGGTCATGTCCTGTGGGGCGACGAACACCGGAGCGCCGACATCCCGACCGCTGAAATCCTTCACGTCGGTCGAGAGAACTGCAACGCCCTCGCGCTCGACATATTCGACGATCTCGGCGTCGGTAGCCGTCGGTCCGAGGCGTTCCACGTTTCGGCTGTACGTGACGCCGTGGCCGTCGCCGCGGAGCGCCGAGACGTACGCGTTCGGTACGTTCACGTCGGCGAGAACCGCACGATCAGTCGGCTCGCTTGCCGGCCTCTTCGCTGTGATCACCGTATTCGAGCAGCTCGCGCGTTCGGCGCTCACCGTCGCGGCGGGCGGTTGCAGCCTCGCGTTCGCGCTCGCGGAACCGCTCGCGATGGTCGTAGTAGTACGCGAGCGCGTGAAAGACGTCGGCGATCGGAACGTCGTACTCGCCGGCGACGACGTGTGCGCTCTCGCCGGCGTCGATGACGCGCCGCTTGAGATCGACGACGGTGATGCGCGTCCCCTCGATGCGGGGATCGCCCGAACGGACGGCATCGTCGCTGACGATGGTCGTCATGGCCTCCCGTACACGATGTGCGCTGTTAAGCGCTTGGCCCGCCCGATCCGACCATGGCGAACGCTTTTGTCCACATGCTTGCTGTCGGACGTATGTTCCTCGAACGCATCGAGACCGACAGATTGGCTCTCGAACGGTTCTCACACGAGAGCCTCGATCTGTTCGAGTTCTACGAGACCTGTTCCGACGCCGATGGCGAGGAGGCGATGGCCGAAGTCACCGAATACATGCCGTGGGACCCTCACGAGACGGTCGCCGAGTCGAAGGAGTTCATCGATCGCTGTGAGAAACAGTGGGACGAGGGCGAGGCCGCGACCTACGCCATCCGCCCGCGCGAGAGCGAGGATGGTGCCGGTGCGTTCGCCGGCGCTGGCGGGCTCACGATCGACTGGGATCGGCGCACGGGAACGCTCGGCATGTGGCTCCGCAAGCGCTTCTGGGGGCGTGGCTACTCCGGCGAGCGCGCCGCGGCACTCATCGAACTCGCCTTCGACCGACTGGATCTAGAGGTCGTCGCGATCACTCACCATGTGAACAACGAGAAATCCCAACGAGCCATCGAGAAGTACGTCGAGGCCCACGGTGGACGTCGCGAGGGACTGCTCAGAAATTGGCTCCCATACGACGAGGATGTCGCCGACGAGTACCGCTACACCATCACGCAGGACGAGTACCAGGACGCGACGGGATAAAGCGCCCGTTCGACCCGCCGGAAGCTACTTTCCACGGGGCTTCGAGAGGTGGACGATGACCGGCGCGAGCGGTCGACTGATCGCCCGGCTCCCGTTCAGGGCGGGCGCGCTCGCCGGCGCTGCGGCCTACCTGCTCGGCTATCTACTCACCTATTTGCTGACGATTTCGCGCGTTCGCTCCGAGCTCTCGCGAATGAACGTCGATGCGACGCTCTCGCTACTCGGGGGGAGCGGCGTCGCACCCTGGAAGGTCACGGGCTGGTTCTTCTACGGCGCACACTTCGTCGATGTCTCGGTCACGAGTAGCGCGATGGACCTCTCGACGGACGTCGTCGAGGTGAGCGCCGGCGGCTGGCGCACGCTGCTCTTCGCCCTTCCGCCGCTGCTCTTGCTCGTCGCGGGCGCGCTCGCCGCCCACCGCGCCGGTGCGAGGCGCGTGTCGATCGCTGCGGCCGCGGGCGGGACGATCCTGCCGGGCTACTTCGCGCTCGCGTTCGTCGGCGTCTTCCTCACACAGGTCACGGTGCTCATCGCGGCCGTCGGCCCGAATCTCACGCCCGCGCTCGTGGCGGGAGTCGTCTATCCGCTCGTCTTCGGCCCGCTCGGTGGTGCCCTTGTCGCCGTTCAGAGATCGCGGGCGCGTAGCTCGCCCCACGACTCGAACCCGTGACGGGCGTAGAGTCCACCAGCGGGACCGTTCTCGCGATCGACGTCGAGCATGATGCGATCGAGCGGCAGCTCCTGATCACGGGCGCAGTCGTAGGCCGCCGCCATGAGTTCGTCAGCGAGATCGGTTCCGCGGGAGGACTCGCGCACGTAGAGTTCGTTCAGGACCGCCGCGTCCCAGATCATCGCCAGCTCTTCGGGCAGGACGAAGACGTAGCCCGCGAGGTCGGTTCCATCAGCCGCGACCGTGACGCTGTCCGGGTCGCGCTCGACACACTGCGCGACCCAGTCGAGATAGCGCTCACGGTAGTCGTCGGTGAGTTTCCCGCCGTAGCTGTCGGCCTTCTCCTCACCGCCGAGCGCCCCGAGTTCGTGCTCGAACCGTTCTTTGAGCTCCCACAGCCCTGCGGCATCCGTTTCCGGGTCGTACGGTCGCGTCTCCATGAGAGCGCTTCGCCCACCGAGAAATTATGTGTTCCGTCGGCCCCATGTCCACGAACCGGATCGAGTCAGCGCGTCTCCCACAGCCGCACCGTGAGAACGAAACCGCTCGTCAGGAGCAACAGTAGCTGCCAGCCCGACTGTGCAACGGGAAAGATCCGCTCGACGGTCTTCGATTCCGCCCCTCTCGTGGGATCGACGCCGCTGTTGATGTGGACCTGCTCCGTCGAGCCGCGTGCGGCCTCGCCCCCGCCATCCCCACCGAACTCGACGAACGTCTGGACGAGCCCTCGATCGTTCGAGAGGACGAGCTCGCCCGACAGCTCGTAGAACTGGTCGTGGAACGGGTAGAAGAGGTTCACGCCGCCGGCGACGAGATCGAGCCCGATCGACGCGAACGCGACGGCGGCGATCGAGACCCAGGCGACCCGCACCCCGCGGGCGTGCCAGCGCTGGCGAACGAACGATCGTTTCCGTATCCGGGTGTCGTAGGCGAGCAGCGCCGCGCCGGCCAGCGGCAGGAGGAGGGTGTGGAGCACCGACCGATGACCGCCCGGGATCAGGAAGCCGGCGACGACGTCGAGATCGGGCACGATCGTGGCCGCGAGCACGATCGCCACCGCGCGGCCGTCGAACCGATCGCCGAGCAGCCCCGCCGCGAGCAATCCAGCGAGCGCGCAGTGGACGACCGTCGATGGCACAGGATCGGTTCGACGCACCGGGGAATAGCCCTTGCGGCGATGCCAGCAGGCTTTTGCGCGAAACGGGCGAGACACGGCCATGACCGAGCGCACGCGGCGGGATCTCGCCGGGAAGATCGCCGGCGATGTCGTCCTGAGCGACGACCCCGGCGCGACGATCCGCAAGTGGCGAACGGACTTCGACGTCGCCCAGACGAGACTCGCCGACGAGCTCGACGTCTCGGCGTCCGTCGTGTCGGATTACGAGAGCGGGCGGCGTCAGAGCCCCGGCATCGCGATCGTCCGTCGCGTCATCGAGGCGCTGCTCGACATCGACGAGTCACGCGGCGGCGAACACCTCCGCCAGTACGCCCGCGTTCTCTCGGCGGGCTTCGAGGGCGACATCGTCCGCGACCTCCGGGAGTACCCCACGGCGCTCGACACCGGGGAGTTCTACGACGCCATCGACGCGACAGAGATCGTCGCGGGCACCCAGCAAAGCGTCGCCGGCCACACCGTCATCAACTCCATCGAGGCGATCACGCGACTCTCTTCCGAGGAGTTCTATCGCCTCTATGGCCAGAGCACGAATCGTGCACTCGTGTTCACTGGCGTCACTCACGGCGAGGGCGCGCTGGTCGCGCTGCGGGTGGTGACGCCGACGCCGAGCGCGGTCGTGCTGCACGGGCTCGATCGCGACGATCTCTGGGAGCACGCGCCGACGCTCGCTCGTGCCGACGGCTTCTCGCTCGCGGTCGCCGACGGCGAACTGGAGGCGATGCTCGAAACGATGGGCGACCTTCCATAGCGCTCCATTATAGACAGTCGTGTTTTATTACCGAACCGTAACAACCGGCGACGGATGACCACCGAGAGAACGAAGATGCGAAACGGAGACCCGTACGATCCCAGCGATCCGGAACTCGTTGCCGAACGAGAGCGTGCGCGAAGACTCACTCGGCGATCACTGGTTATCGCTTAAGCCCAGAATGAGCGGTGAGCGCGGAAGCTGGTTTGCTGAGTGCTGTGGGATTTCTCAGAAGTAGAGCATGAACCGCCGAGTAGAGATCGATATTGCTGGAATCGACCAATCACAGATTCGTTTCCGTTCAGAAACGCGCCTAATCGAGAGCGTTGCCACTCAACGCGAAGCTTTCCCGGCTCGGCTGACAGTCGTCAGCCGGGCCGGATCGTCGCCAGTTCACCCGCGTTTTGCAGGTTCGGATCGACACTTCCGTGAGCCACTCGCTCCGTAAGCGCGTGGCGAGCCACGTTCGGATCGATTGCTCCTTCGATGATCACGATCCCGACGCCGTCCCACCCATACCCGAGCTGTTCAGCCAATATCCGCAGCAAATCACCGCTGAACAGCTGGATTCGCTTCGAAAAACGGATCGGCTCGATTCGGTCTTCTTCCTCGACTGATCGCTGTGAGGCGGGTCCGAGCCGTGCTCGTACCCGCCGCAGCAAGTACCGACTCACCAGCACCATCAACAGCGCCGCCATCATGAAACACTTCACCGCTGCCTCCCGCCGTACCGACATCTCGTCCAACTCGAACACCGACTTCAGTTCATCAATGACTGTTTCGACGCTCCAGCGGTTGCTGTACAGCGCCGCGAGTTCTCGCGGCGCGAACGCATCTGCCGGGAGATTCGTCGCATACAGGTGGTAATCGTGATCGGCTTCGACTTCCTCCGTTCGGTGATCATCCTCGTCGTCCTCATGGCGGACGCCGACGACTCGGACATCGTAAGGAAGGCGCGGATCGTTCTGATCCGCACCGACCGTCCCCGTCACATCGATGATCTGCCGATAAAGGTCGGGCAGCACCTCTTGGAGGTGCCTGCCCTCCAGATCGATCGTATCACCACACCAGGTTCGGAGTTCGTCGATGATCTCAGGGTTTGCGTCGACGTTAAGTCGGCTCACGAACCAGCCGCCATTGCGGTCGATCCGTGCTAACCTCGCGTAGTCGAGGTAGCCAAGATCGAACAGGACCAAGGAATCTTCGACCCAGTCACCGATCTGGAGCTGCGTGGTTTCTTGGGTACGAGCGTCGGTGATCGATGAGTAGATCGGAGCCCGCGAAGCAAGTGATTCGATCACGTGGAGCTTTGCTCCAGCGTGATCGTCGCTTAATCCGGGGAACTCATCGAATGATTCCGCCGAGAGCGTACAGATGGTCCCATCTGAGACGAAGACATCTCGGAAGCGCTCGAAGCGGCCTTCGAGCGCTGATTCTGTCCGTCCAAGCTCAACGCTGATGTAGCCGCAGATGTCGGTAAGTAGTTCGGTGAGATCAGGAGTGACCCACTGTTGGACGGATGAATACGCAACGGAATCGCTGGTGAACGCCTTGTAGAGGTCTTGAGCAGCAGCAAGAGACCCGTTGGATTGGGTAGTGCCAATCGTGAACGACCAGAAGAACGCGAACGCATCGATGTGCCGGTTGCGTTCAACGAGGTCGGTAGCGCGAGCGTGCTCGCGCACCGACCGTGGCGGGAGCAGATATCGAAGCTCTTGACCGAGAATATTGAGCCATCGATCCATGAGTCCCGACTGACGCGGGAGACAGTAGCGCCTGCTGATTCAGACAAATCCTAAAGCGATAACGAGTGCTCGGCGATACAATAGAACGCATGAGACCGAACACGAGCATCGGGACGATCTGCTCCGGGCGCTTCTCGGTTCGGCAGGCGACGAACTTCACGTCGAACCGCCCGTTCGGTGCGACTACGGCTCCAACATCCACGTCGGCGAGAACTTCTACGCGAATTTCGACTGTGTCATCCTCGACCCTTGTCACGTCGATATCGGCCACGATTGCCTGCTCGGCCCCGGCGTTCACATCTACACCGCGACACATCCGCTCGACCCGCCTCGACGACGCTCCGGGATCGAATACGGCAAACCGGTGTCGATCGGCGACGGGGTTTGGCTCGGCGGTCGGGCGGTCGTCAATCCGGGCGTCACGATCGGCGACGATGCGGTCGTGGCTTCGGGCGCGGTCGTCACCGAGGACGTTCCTGCCGGCGTCGTGGTACAGGGCAACCCGGCAACGGTCGTGCGAGAACTGGAGTGGTCGTGAACCGGTCGAACGGCGCTATTCGACGTAGCGGTAGGTCCGTTCGTCCATCGGGCCGGAGCCGTCGCGGACGAACTCCTCGCTCGGGGTGGTGAACGCGTCGATGTCGATCTCCTTGTCGTGGTTGTGGACGTCGTGGATCTCCTCGTACTCCTCGAAGGAGATGTCGCGGCGTGCGGCGAGCTGCTCGTCGATGTCGAGCGCGTCGATCTCCTCGGTCCAGTTCTCTTGGACGGTTTCGGCGTGGATCTCGGCCTGTGCGCCGCTGCCGTAGGAGCCAAGCAGCAGCGATTTACCGGTCATGTCGATACCCGCCTCGCGGGCACTGCGGAGCGCGCTCGCGCGGGCGATGTGGACCGAGCCGGTGTACCAGTTGCCGACGTGGCGGGCGATGTCGAGCGTCGGCTCGATCGTATCGTCGTACCACGCCGCGTACGCGTCGGTTTCCTTCAGCGCGTCCATGTAGTCACGGACGGCATCGTGGTACTGTGCTTCGTCGTCGAACCCGTCGGGCCGGGGCTGCTCGCCGATCGCCGACGCGAGATCCGCCTCGATCTCGGTGTCGCGGATCATGTGGCGGTAGCCGAGCAGTGCGGCCTTCCTGACCATGCCGGGGAACGGCGTGTGGAACGGGATATACTCGAACTGGTCGGGATGGGTCTCCTCGGCGACGCTCTCGTAGTCCTCCAGAGCTTCGCGCATCCGTGCGAGGTAGACCTGGACCGAGCGCTTACCGTCGACGCTCGGGAACTGCTGGTTCGGTTTGAGGAAGTCGGTTTCATCGGCGCTGCCGAACCCCTGTTCGACGCTCATTGTGACGAGATCCGGATCTTCGGCGATGAGCATCGCCACCGCGCCCGCGCCCTGGGTGGCCTCGCCGGCGTCGCCGCGCGCGTAGAGGGCGGTGTCGGTGGCGATCACGAGCGCTGCGCGGCCGCGATTGCGCCCGGCGCGGATCCAGTTGTAGGCGTCGTCGAGGCTCTGGGTGCCCGCGATGCAGGCGAACTTGCGCTCGCCCTTGTTCGCGTGGTGGAAGTCCTCGTCGTAGACCTGTTCGAGACAGCCCGCGACGTACGTCGAGACGGGTTTGGCGTTGTCGAAGGCGCTCTCGGTGGCGACGTCGATCCGACCGATGTCGTCGGGGGTGAGCCCCTTGCGCTCCATCAGTTTGTGCGCGGCGTTCGCGCCCATCGTCACGATGTCCTCCTCGACATCGGGGAACGAACTCGCGTGGAGGCCGAGGCCCTTCGTGAACTTCTCGGGCTCCTCGTCCAGCGCGGGCGCGAGCGTCTCCGCGAGGTCGAGCCTGAGCTTTCCGGCGTGGATGGCGACCGCGTCGATGCCGACGTTCATGCGTTCAGTAAGTGGCCACGAGATATATGATTCCGTCGACTCTGTTTTCGTCGATCGTCGATCATCAATCGTCGATTTCCCGCAATGACCTCCTGCCGATCGCTACGACGGATCAGGCGTTCTCGTGGCTGACCTCGTAGCCGCGATCGCGGATCGATCGGATGACGGTGCGCGCGTGGCCGGTGCCGCTGGTCTCGATCTCGAAGACGAGGTAGGCCTCGCCGACGTCGAGTTCGGGCACCGAGCGATCGTGGCGCACGTGCCGGATGTTCGCGCCGTGGTCAGCGATGATGCTCGACACCGTGCCCATCTCGCCGGGACGGTCGGTGATGCGCACGCGCAGGCGGAGGATCTGCTCGCGGTCGGTGAGCGCGTGGATCAACACCGTGCGCAGCATCGTCATGTCGAGGTTCCCCCCGCAAAGCAGCGCGAACACCGTCTCGCCCTCGACGTCGAGATCGTCGCTCAGGAGGGCGGCGACCGACGCCGCGCCGGCCCCCTCGACGACCTGTTTCGCACGCTCCATGAGCAGGAGAAGCGCGCGGGCGATCTCGCCGTCGGTTACCGTAATAATTTCGTCGACGTGTTCCTCGATGAGCGAGAGCGTGAGCTCCGAGATCCCGCCGGTGGCGATCCCGTCGGCGATGGTGTTGACCGAATCGAGCGTCACGGGGATCCCCTTGTCCAGGCTGTCGGGCACCGTCGCGGCCCCTTCGGCCTGGACGCCGACGACGCGCGTCCCCGGCGAGAGCTCGTTCATCGCGGTCGCGATGCCCGAGATCAATCCGCCGCCGCCGATCGGGACGATGACCGTATCGACGTTGCAGTCCTCGTACATCTCGATCCCCAGCGTCCCCTGTCCGGCGACGATTGCGGGGTCGTCGTAGGCATGGACGAACGCGGTCGCCTCGTCGTCGACGAGTCCCTGGGCGTGGTCCATTGCCGCCTGGAAGTCCTGGCCGACGAGTTCGACCCGCGCGCCGTAGCCACGCGTCGCGTCGACTTTCGCCTGCGGGGCGGCCTTCGGCATCACGATCGTGGCGTCGATGCCCAGCGTCGTCGCCGCGAGCGCGACCCCCTGGGCGTGGTTGCCGGCGCTCGCGGCGACCACGCGCTCGGTGCCCCCATCCTCGACGAGCTGTGCGATCTTGTTGTACGCACCCCGCGTCTTGAACGAGCCGGTCCACTGGAGATGTTCCATCTTGAGGTGGACCTCGCTGTCGGTCAGCTCGCCGAGTGACGTGCTCCGCTCGACGGGGGTTCGTTTGACGACCGACTCGTCGTCGAGACGCTCGCGGGCCGCCTCGATATCGGCGAAGGTGACTAACTCGTTCATCGAACTACCCGCGCATCCGTTCCATCTCGGGGTCGAACAGCGGTTCGTCGCGCACCGTCGCCGCGTAGCGCTCGCCCTCGTAGCGCACGTCGAGCGACGTGCCAGCGTCGGTGTACTCGGTCGGCAGATACGAGTAGACGATGCCCGCGTCGATGCTGTAGCCGTAGCCGGCGCGACAGCCGTAGCCGATCACGTCCTCGCCGTCGAGGATCGGATGACCCGAATCAACGACCATTCCCGATGCATCGAGCGTGAGCGGAGTAAGCTTTCGGTCGACGCCCGCCTCGCGCGCCGCGAGCAGCGCGTCCTTCCCGATGAACTCGGTATCGGTATCGACCGCGAAGCCGATACCCGCCTCGTCGGGCGTGTATTCGGGCGTGACGTCCGTACCCCAGAGCCGATAGCCCTTCTCCAGACTCGCCGAGGCGAGTGCTTCCCAGCCCATCGGCACGATCCCGTGCTCCTGGCCCGCCTCCCAGACGGTGTCCCAGAGCCGCGCACCGTACTCGGTCGGTGTGTAGATCTCCCAGCCAAGTTCGCCGGCGTACGAGAGTCTGAGCATCGTCACCGGCAGGCTCTCCAGGTAGGTTTCGCGCACCGCGTAGAACGGGAAGGCGTCGTTCGAGAGGTCCGCCTCGACGAGCGGCCCGAGCAGTTCCCGTGCTTCCGGTCCCCAGACCCCCACTCCGGAGCGGCTCGAATCGTGGACGGTGATCGAGAGCGATTCGGGCGCGTGCTCGCGGATCCACCGCGAGTGAAGCGTCGCGGAGTTGCCGCCGCCCGTGGTCAGCAGATACCGATCCCGATCGAGCCGCGCGACGGTCAGATCCGCGAGGATTCCGCCGTCCTCGTTCAACATCGCCGCGTACCGCATCCGCCCGATCGAACAGTCCATGTCGTTGGTCAAGAGCTCCTGGAGGAACTCCATCGTGCCCTCGCCGGCGATCTCGATGCCGGTGAAGGTGGTCATGTCGAACATCGCCACCCGATCGCGGACGGCCTGGTGTTCGACACCCTGTGCTTTCGACCAGTTTCGCGCGAGCCAGTCGGGTCTGTCGGGCACCTCGTACTCGCTCAGGAGGGACTCGTTCGTCTCGTACCACTGGGGCACCTCCCAGCCGTTGGTGTCGTAGAACTCCGCGCCGAGGTCGTCCTGCCGGTCGTAGAACGGGCTTCGGCGGAGCGCGCGCTGGTCTTCGGGCTGTTCGCGCGGATGGATCAGCTGATAGACCTCCTGATACTGCTGGGCACCCCGCCCGTAGGTAAACTCTCTACTGCCGGCATGGGGCTGGAACCGACTGATGTGAGCGGGGTCGGCGTTGACGCGCTCGCCGTCGAGCCGGGGCACGCCCTCGTCCATCCACTCGGCGATGACGCTGCCGACGCCGCCCGATTGGGTGACCCAGATGGCGAGCGACCACCAGAGTCCCTCGGTGTCTTCGTCCGGGCCGAGAATCGGCATTCCGTCGGGGGTGAAACAGAACATCCCGTTCATCTCGGTCTCCCACTCGACCCCGTCGAACGCCGGTACGAGTTCGCGTGCGGCGTCGTATGCCGATTTATCGTGGTCGGGATGAGTGTTCTCGTAGAAGTGTTCGGCAGCAAATTCCCGGAGCGAGGGATACTCCAGTCCGAGATCGTCGAGCTTCTCGGGCCCGTAGATGTCCTCGGGATCGACGAGCAACGGTTCGTGGTTGTACGACCCTACGCCATAGGAGTCGCCGTGCTGGCGGAAATACTCCGAGTAATCCTGATGGCGGAGGAGCGGCTGTTCGATCTCGCGCTCTGCTCCCACCAGCTCGTCGAGCGGTTCGCTCACGAGGTACTGATGTGAACACGGGACCAGCGGGATGTCCGTATCGACCATATCTCCAAAGAGTGGGCCCCAGATGTTCGTCGCCACCAGCAGCTCGTCGCATTCGATCCGACCGTTCTCGGTGACGACCGCCTGGACCGCCCCGTCACTCGTCTCGACGTCCGTGACGAGCGTGTTGCCGTAGAACTCGTGGCCTACCTCCTGAGCGCGTTCAGCCATTTTCCGCGAGGCATCGACCGCGTGGGCTTTGCCGTCCGTGGGGAGGTAGTAGCCACCGTGGATCACGGTCGAATCGATCTGTGGGACGCGCTCTTCGATCTCGGCCGGCGAGAGCAGTTCGCCGCCGTCGAGTCCGTAGGACTGGCCCCACTCGCGCTTTCGCTTGAGGAACTTCCAGCGATCCTCGGTATAGGCGACCTCGATGCCGCCCGACATCCGGTAGCTGTCGAGATCAGTGTAGAGCTCGCGCGTGTACGCGGCCAACTGCGTCATCAGTTTGCCGCCGTTGGTCTGATAGACGAGTCCGGGCGCGTGTGAGGTCGAGCCACCGGTCTCGAACAGTGGTCCCCGATCCAGGACGACGACGTCCTCGCGGCCCTGCTCGGCGAGATGGTAGGCCGCCGAACAGCCGACGCAGCCCGCCCCGACGACGACGGTCCCCGCGCTCTCCGGTGGTGTGGTCCCTGTGCTCATGCCGTGTGGCTTCCACCGTCGCGGGTTTAAAAGACGGGGTGGACTACCACAGCCGTTTAGTAGTCCGCTGTGTGGCGACGAATCGTTGGGGAATCGATAAACGCGGCTACAACAGTGGCTCGTCGCGCACCGTTGCGGCGTAGCGCTCGCCTTCATAGAGCACCTCGATATCGGTTCCAGGCTCGGCGAATGCGGGCGGGAGGTAGGTGTAGACGACGCAAGCTCCGACGGTGTAGCCGTACTCGGCTGCGTGGACGTAGCCGAGAACTTCGTCGCCATCGGATGTGAGAACGGGCCGGTCGGCGAGCACGACCTGTTCGGGATCGTCGAGCGTGAGACAGGCCACCTTCCGATCGACGTCGCCCTCGGCGGCCGCCGCGACCGCTTCCTTGCCGATGAACTCCGTGTCGAGATCGACGGCCCAGCCGAGGCCGGCCTCGTAGGGATCGTGCTCGGTGTGAAGGTCCTCGCCCCAAAGTCTCAGTCCTTTTTCGATGCGGAGCGAGTCGAGCGCGCCGTTGCCGTAGGGCCTGATGTCGTACTCCGCACCCGCGTCCATGACGTGCTCCCAGAGCGTCTCGCCGTACTCCGAGGGTGTGTACAGCTCCCAGCCGAGCTCGCCGGCATACGAGAGTCTGAGCGCCGTCACGGGGACGTTCTCCACGAACGTCTGCTGGCTCGTGTAGAACGGGAAGTTTTCATCCGAGAGGTCGGCGTCGATCACCTTCGAGAGCACGTTTCGGGCATCCGGCCCCGTACAGACCATCGCCGCCAGGCTGGAGGTGACGTCGTTGACGACTACGCTCTCGGGTGCCTGCTCGCGGACCCACGCGAGGTGGTTCTGTCCGACCTCGCGGCCGGTCGTGAGCAGCAGGTATCGGTGCTCGTCGACGCGGGTCACGGTGATGTCGGCACGGACGCCGCCGGCCTCGTTGCACATGAGGGTGTAGCGGATCTGCCCCACGGCGAGGTCCATGTCGTTCGTACAGAGGCGCTGGAGGAACTCGTGAGCCTGACTCCCGACGAGCTCCATCTTGTTGAACGAGGTCATGTCGTGGAGCCCGACGGCCTCGCGGACGTGGAGCGACTCCGCGCCTTCGAGCGGCGACCAGAACTTGCCCTCCCATCCCTCGCGATCGGGGATCTGCTCGCCGTAGCTCTCCAAGAGATCCTCGTTGGATTCGAACCACTGTGGGGCTTCCCAGCCGGCCTCGGCCCACAGCTCGGCGTCCAAATCCTGGTGACTGTGATAGATCGGCGTGCGCCTGATGTCGCGCTGGTACTCGGTTCGGACCCACTTCGGATGGACGATGCTGTAGAGATTGCGATACTCCTCGTCGGCGAGGTCACGCGTGAAATCCCAGCTCCCCGCGTGGGGCGCGAACCGGTTGACGTCGCAGTTCCGGAGGTCGATCGGGCCGTCGGGCAGTCGCGGTACTCCACGTTCCATCCACTCAGCGAGCGCCTTGCCGGCCCCGCCGGCGTGGGTGATCCACGTCGTGAGTCCCGTCCAGAGCCCCGGACACTCCTGGACTGGCCCCATCGTCGGCATTCCATTTGGCGACGCCGAGTACATCCCGTTGTACTTGTAGTCCAGATGTTTCCCGTCCGTCGCCGGCAGGAGTTCGTCGCTCGCGGTTCGGGGAGCCTTCTCCTGGCGATCGGGGTGGGTCGCGTTCTCGAAGAATTCCTCGGTGAACTCGTGGATCGACGCCTGATTGCCGCCTTCCTCGTTGCCACCCAAATCCTCCGGATCGGGTACGACCGGCTCGTGGTTGTACGAGCCGATCCCGTACCGATCCCCGTGCGTGCGGAAGTACATCGCGTTGTCCTGATCTCGTAGTATCGGCCGGTCGGGATCCTGGAGCAGCACCTCGCTTTTGTCGCCGGAGACCGACTTGTAGTTCTCGTAGACCGGATCGTCGGTGACGTCCTGTTCACGCCCGTCGAGTTCGGCGAGCGGCTCGGTCATCGTATACTGGTGTTCGACCGGCGCGACCGGGAGATGGACGTCGAGTTTCTCGCTCAGCTGGCGCGCCCAGATGTTGGTCGCCACCACGACCTCATCACACTCGACGCGACCGTTCTCGGTGACGATCCCCTGTACTCCGTCGCCGTCGGCCTCGATGTCCTCGACTTTCGTGTGGCCGACGAACTGCGCACCCATCTCCGCGGCCTCGACGGCGAGCGCCGCACACGCACGCACGCCCGATGCCTGTCCGTCCGTCGGCGAGTAGTATCCACCCTGGATGGCGTCGGGATCCACGAGCGGGAGCTTTTCGGCGACTTCTTCCGGACTCAGAAGTTGTGGATCGGGCACGCCCCACGACTTCGCCCACTCGACCCGCCGTTGGAGGTAGTCCATCCGCTCGTCGCTGCGTGCGACCTCGATCCCGCCGGTCTCGTTGTAGATCGCTTTCCCGTCGTCGCGTTCCAGACCGGAATACAGTTCTCGACTATAGGTGGCGAACTTCGAGAGTACCTTCGGCTCGTCGGTCTGGAACATGATTCCCGGTGCGTGCGTCGAGGAACCGCCGGTGGTCGGCAGCGGGCCCCGATCGAGAACTAAAACGTCCTCCCGACCCAGGTCGGCGAGATGGTAGGCCGTGCTACAGCCGACGATGCCCGCGCCGATGACGACGGTTCCGGCCGCGTCGGGCAGCCCGTTGGCATGACTCATGGCTGCCGTTTCGATCTCGGCCGTGGCTATTCATTCTTCGCCCTCACTGCTACTCCCGTTTATCCGGCTCGTCCGATCGACGACAAATTCCGGCGTTCGGCACGAATCGCGTGATTCGACTGCCAACCCCGACTTATACCGGTTCGGTTGTGCCGGCCAAGAGCTAAACGTCCGATACTGCTACTCTCTCACAATGTTCGCGTTCGAGGCGGTGCGAGACGCGTCCGAAACGCACTCCGTGGTTTCGGGAGGCACGGACGAGCCATGTCGGTGACGCGCCAGTCGGGAGAGACCGACGGCGTCGCGCAACTCCTCGACGATCCGCGCTTCGAGCTGATGCCGTTCGACAGCTTCGCCGATGAGATGGATGAGCTTCCTGCGGGCGCGACGATCGCCATCACGACCTCGCCACAGCTGGGGCTCGACGCGACCGTCGAGTGGGCCGAAACGGCCGCCGCCCGCGGGTTCGACGTCAGTCCACACATCGCCGCGCGCTACGTCCGCGACGTCGATCACCTGGACGAGATCGCTCGGCGGCTCGCCGAGGCTGGCGTCATCGATATCTTCGTTCCCGGCGGCGACCGTGAGGAGCCGATCGGCGAGTTCGATTCGGCGTATGCCCTTCTCGACGCGCTCGACGGACTCGATCACGGGTTCGAGGAGATCGGCATCACGGGCTATCCCGAGGGCCACGAGTTCCTCGACGACGACACGCTCGCCGACGCGATGGCGAAGAAAGCGCCCCACGCCACCTACATCGTGACGCAGCTCTGTTACGATCCCGAGGCCGTCGTCGAGTGGGTCGAGGACGTCAGAGAGAGGGGCGTCGAGCTCCCCGTCGAGGTCGGAATTCCGGGCGTGATGAAGTACGACAAACTGCTGAGCATCTCGCGGAAGGTCGGCGTCGGCGACTCGGTGAAGTTCCTCAAGAAAACCACGGGAGTGGTGGGGTTCGTCCGCGAACTCGTCGGCTCGCGCGGCAGATACACGCCCGACGATCTCGTCGAGGGGCTCGCGCCGTACGCCGACGATCCCGACTACGACGTTCAGGGATTGCACGTCTACACGTTCAACCGAACCGAGGACACCGAGTCGTGGCGCTACGGCGTCCTCGACGAATAACGCGATCGATCGCCTTTTTCAGAACAGTCCCGAGACCGTCCCGTCGGGATCGATATCCATGTCGGCAGCGGCGGGGTCGGACGGGAGCCCCGGCAGCGTCAGCACGTCGCTGGTGAGGGCGACGAGAAAGCCCGCGCCGGCGGAGGGGTAGACTTCTTGGATTTCGAGCTCCCAGCCGGTCGGGACGCCCTTCTTCTCGGCGTCGTCGCTGAGCGAGTGGAAGGTCTTCGAGATCACGATCGGGACGTCGTCGAAGCCGAGATCGTTCATTCGTTCGATATCGTCGCGGGCACCGCTCTGGAAGGACACCGACTCCGCGCCGTAGATCTCGGTGGCGATCGTCTCGATTTTCTCCTGGATCGGAGCCTCAGCCTCGTAGAGATAGTCGAACGACTCGTCGTTCGTTTCGATGGCGGTCATGAGCTTCTCGGCGAGATCGGTCCCGCCCGCACCGCCCTCCTCGAACACTGTCGATTCGGCCGCCTCGATCCCGAGCTCCTCCCGGCAGTGATCCAGCACGACGTCGACCTCCTCGTCGGTGTCGCCGGGGAAGCGGTTGAGCGCCACGACGACCGGGACGCCGAACCCACGGAGATTCTCGACGTGGGCGTCGAGGTTTTCGAGCCCGCCCTTGACCGCTTCGGGGTCGGGCTCGTCGAGTGCGTCGAGATCTGCGGGCCACATGTCCTTGCCGTGGTATTTGAGCGCGCGGACCGACGCGACGAGCGTCATCGCCGCCGGCTCCATATCACCCAGGCGGCAGACGACGTCCATGAACTTCTCGGCACCCAGATCGGAGCCGAAGCCCGCCTCGGTGATGAGGTAGTCCGAGAGCTTCCGGGCGGCGTCGTCGGCGATCAGCGAGTTCGTCCCGTGGGCGATGTTGGCGAACGGACCACCGTGAACGAACGCCGGCGTTCCCTCGACCGTTTGGACGATGTTGGGTTTGAGCGCGTCCTTCAGCAGGATGGTGACTGCACCCGTGGCTTCGATGTCGTCGGCGGTGACCGGGTCGCCGTCCTCGTCGTAGGCGACGATGATGCGGCCGACGCGTTCTTTGAGATCGGCGAGGTCGTCGGCGAGACAGAGTACGGCCATCATCTCGGAGGCCGCGGTGAGGATGAACCCGTCCTCGCGCGGGACGCCTGTGACCTCGCCGCCGAGGCCCACGACCGTCTCGCGGAGCACGCGGTCGTTCATGTCCATCGCACGGGGCCACTGGACCCGGTTGACGGCGATCCCCAGTTCGTTGCCCTGCTTGATGTGGTTGTCGAGCATCGTCGAGAGCAGGTTGTGCGCCGAGGTGAGCGCGTGGAGATCGCCGGTGAAGTGGAGGTTGATCTTCTCCATCGGCAGTACCTGGGAGTAGCCGCCGCCGGCCGCACCACCCTTGACGCCGAAGACCGGTCCGATCGAGGGTTCGCGGATGGCCGCCAGCGCGTTCTCGTCGAGCTGGTTGAACGCCTGGCTCAGTCCCACCGTGGTGACGGTTTTCCCCTCGCCCATCGGCGTCGGCGTCATCCCGGTGACGAGGATGATGTCACCGTCGTCGCGATCCGATTCCCGGAGTCTCTCGATGGCGTTGTAGGTGAGCTTTGCCGTGTCGTCGCCGTGGAGTTCGAGGTCGTCGGCGGCGAGCCCGAGCGGTTCGACGATCTCGGTGATGTGATCGGTGTCGACGTCCTGGGCGATCTCGTAGTCCGTCGGCAGGCCGTCCGCTTCGGATGGGGACATGTCGATTCGGGTTCGTCCGACCGTCGCTTCAAGGTTCGTGTTCCGTGCATGCTACTCTTTTAGGTCCCGATGGCGCGTGCGAGCCCGAAATCCCGGCCGGCGAGGCGGTGCGAATCGTTCACGAACATAAATGGGTGTCTCGTTTAACTGGTCGATTTAGGCACCCGTCGGTCGTAGCCAAAGGGGATGTCCGAGAACGAACCACCGAGAACGGACGGAGCGGAGCATCCGAATCACCCGAGCGTCGATCAGTCGGATCGAACGGTGCCACGAAACCTGCGCCAGTCGGGCGACCCCGGAATCGAGATGCTGGTCTCGACGCGAGTCCGCAAATCACCCTTCTTCCACAAGTCCTTCGACGAGGAGGGTGCGTGGCGCGCGACGGTCTACAACCGCCTCTACCATCCCCGGGGGCTGGTCGATCCCGAGGATGGCGGCACGATGGCCGAGTACGACGCCCTGGTCAATCGGGTCACGCTGTGGGACGTCGCCGTCGAGCGCCAGATCCGCGTCGCGGGGCCCGACGCCGAGGCGTTCGTCAACCGCGTCATCACCCGAGATGCGACCGAAATCGAGGCGATGCACGGCAAGTACGTCATCCTCTGTAACGAGGAGGGCGGCATCCTGAACGATCCGGTGTTGCTGCGCCCCGGTGACGACGAGTTCTGGTTCTCGATCTCCGACTCGACCCTCATGCAGTGGCTTCAGGGCGTGAACGTCGGCGAGAACTACGACGTCGCGATCGACGAGATCGACGTCGCGCCGATGCAGATCCAGGGGCCGCTCTCCGAGGACGTGATGGTCGAGGTCGTCGGCGAGGAAGTCTCTGAGATTCCCTACTACGGGCTGATGGAAGCCGAAGTCAACGGCTGTGACGTGCTCGTGAGCCAGACGGGTTTCTCCGGCGAGAAGGGCTTCGAGATCTACGTGAAGGACGCGATGGAGAACGCCGAGGCCGTCTGGGATCCGGTTCTCGAAACCGTGAAGGACCATGGCGGGATGCAGATCGCGCCGGGCCACCACCGGCGGATCGCGGCGGGCATCCTCTCGTGGGGTCAGGACATGGATCACGAGACCTCGCCGTTCCAGGTCAACCTCGGCTACCAGGTGCCCGACGACACCGACGTCGACTACATCGGGAAAGAAGCGCTCGAACGTCAGCAGGAACAGGTCGAGAACGGCGAGTACCCGTTCACCCACAAACTGGTCGGGCTGAAGATGGCCGGCGAGCCGATCCGGGACTACGCGCCCGACTTCTGGCTCGTCTCCGATCCCGAGACGGGCGAGGAGTGTGGCTACGTCACCTCGCCGTGGTACAGTCCCGAACTGGAGACCAACATCGCGCTCGCGCACGTCCCGGCCGAAAAACTGCGTGACCTTGACGCACCGCTCGACGACAGCATCTACGATGCCGATGCCGACATCGAGTTCCAAGTGCATCTCCCCGACGAGTACGCCGAGGAACCCGGCGAGCCGGTCTACGCGACCGTCTCCGAGGTGCCGTTCCAGGAGTCGGTGAACCCGAGCGCGCGCGAGCAGGCCAAGCTGAACGCCAGCCGGGCCGACGAGTAGCCGTTCGCGGCGCGATCGTCGTTTTTCGTCCACGTTTTCCTGCAGCCGACCCTCAGTGGATGGTGGATCACTTTCACCATGGCCTGAATACCTTTATTACGGACACCATTCAATGCTGGTCCATGCCGACTGGTGGCGGATCATGATTCGGAGATATCGATCGGGGGGATATGGGTGCGGTTGTTAGCCAGATTGCGCGTGCGCGCGGACGCTGCCTACGACAACGCCTACCATCACAAACTCCGGGGGCGGCTCTGGCGTGCGCTGGAGGGAACCGAGTTCGAGGAGCGCCACGACGGGAACGACCCGCCGGGGTTCACCTACTCGAACCCATTCCCGCCGGGCGATATGGAGGAAGGCGACGAGCGCACGCTGTTGGTCGCCTCGCCCCACGAGGAGCTGCTGACTCATGTCGCGCGTGATCTCCGGACGGAGCCGGAGCTGAACGTCGGCGAGATGCCCTACCACGTCGAGGACCTCTCGGCGCTCGCGCCCGACGTCGGCGAGCCGGGCTCTTCGGGCACCATCGAGACCGGGACAGGAGTGGTGGTGCGGATTCCGCCGTGGCGACGCGAGGAGTACGGGATCGAGGGCGACTACGGCGACAACGCGACGTTCTGGCGACCCGAGATGACGATGGAGCCGTTCCGCAATCAGATCGTGGCGAACCTCGACAAGAAACACGGGCGGTTCGCGCCCGATCATCTGCCCGGCCCGAGCGATCGCGACGGCGAACTGTTCGAGTCCTACGAACTCATCAAGACGTTCGCACTCCCGGTGACGGTGACGGAGGGCGAGGAGCTGACCTACGTCGTGAGCAAGTGGCGGCTGGGCTACCGGGTGCGCGATGACCATCATCGCCGGCATCTGAATCTCGCGCTGGATTGCGGGATCGGCGAGCGCAACTCGCTCGGGTTCGGATTCATGAACATCACTGATCGCACGCGACCGGGCGAGAGCGAACTGGAGGATCAGGATGCTTTCGCCTGAGGAATTCCGTGAGAAGTATCCCGAGGACGAGCTCGCCGAAGAGCTTCCGGACTCGCCAATTGGGTCGCTGCGGGACATCCAGTATCTCTACGGCAAGCTCTACACGCTCGCGACGACGGGTGGCGGTGAGTACGCACCGTATCTCACGCCGGATGCGGCCAGCGATCTCGAGGACACTGGAGACAGCCTCATCGTGGTTCGCGTCGACCTCTCTGAAGACGAACCGCGGCTGGCCGCGGACGAGCACGGTCCAATCTGGGTGACGGGGTACAGCGAGGACCAGGTTCAGGATGTCGCTCACTGCAAGTACCCAGCCGCACGCGGCATCGACCACAGCGTCACCCATCAATCCGGACAGAACAGCGACCCCGAGAAGCTCGCCCGCTACGCAAAGGAACGGCTGACGAAGTGGGCGACCGATGACGTGGTTCAGGAAGCAGCCGAAAACCACGACGAGGGCTCGATCATTGACGGACTCGTCGAACTGGGGGAAGACGAGGCGGTGCTCGACGAGATCGAGGATGCGCTAAAAACCGCGCTCGGTGGCGAGTCCACGACGGCGTTGCTCACCGTGCAGGTACAACTCGACGAGGACGAGGGCTATCGATGGCCGGGCGAGCTCGACGTGTTCATGGAAGCGATGCGCCAGCGCAAGCTCTCGAAGCTCGTCACGAAGAACAAGGCCGACGACTCCTCGGGGAACGCGACCGACCTCGTTACCGGCGAGCCGGCCCGAACGGTCGGCACCTCCGAGGACCCGCAGAACTACTTCCTCGGCAAGCAGCTGGAGAAATTCCCCGGCCTCGACATCGAGGAGGCGTGGCGCACCCATCCGATCGCCGAGGACGCCGCCGTGACAGTGATGAACGCCGATACGTTCGTCGAGGCGTGTACCTACCGAACGTTCGGTGCGAAGGTGTACTACCTGCCGTACGTGTGGGGACGGATTTCGGCGACCGACACCCGGGAACTCTACAAGCTCCTGTACGCCGCCGAGACGGAGGACGACGACATGACGCCGGTCGAGCGAGCGTATGGCATGATGGATTTGGACTTCCGAAACGCGAAACTCCGGTTCTACGTCTCGGCCGTGATGCCCCACCAGATGTCGCGGTACGACGTCTTCGGTGAGACATTGAACGGGCGATTGCTCTATCCAGCGGAACTCGCCCGCGTACACAACCATCTCGTCAGAGACACAGCTGCGTTCAACTCCACGACCGAGTGGACCGCACCGCTACCGACCCACGACAACTGGGGTCTGCTCACCGGTAACGACAAGCAACTTCATTCGGTCTCGACGGGCTGGTACTTCCACCAGACGTTCGCCGAGCGCGATGACGACGATGCGGACGCCGACGATCCACGTATCGAGGCGCTGGTCGCCGTGCTGAGCGGCGACGCGATCTCGGTCGAGACGCTGCTCTCGGAGTACGTCGATCGCATCGTGGCCGAGCAGACCGACGAGGAGATCGAGGGGTTTCCGTCCTTTCGCGTCGCCAGCCAGTTCGCCCAGTTGTGTGCACTTGCCACCGACGAACTCGACCTGTTGAGTACGACCGGTCCCCAAAAGAAGCCGATCACGAGAGAACCTACCTACGAGAAACACACGATGGAAACAGAGACAGAAATGTTCGCAACTGACGGTGGCTACCCACCCGCGACGAAGCTCGAATCGTTCATCGAAGACACGCCAGCGCTCGCCCATGATGAGGACGACTCGTCGCTCAACGACCAGCGGCGCGGTGCGTTCCTGCTCGGTGCGCTGGTGGGCGACATCGGAAGCTACCAGGAATACGATCAGGAACGCTCGACGACGCTTGTCGATCAGTTCCCGGTGAAGTCCATCACTGGCTCGCGGATCAAGAAAGTCACACAGGAGACCATCGGGAAGACACTCACCTACACCCGCCAAGAGAAGAAACAAGGGCCCGGCTATCCGGGCACGAAGGCCGAACACATCGTCGAGCGACTCCGTGAGACGATCCTCAATCCGGACCCGGACGACTGGAAGCTCGACACCGACGATCTCCGATTTTACTATGCGTTGGGCGTCACGTATGGCATGAACGATTACAAACCGAGCAGCGACGACGCTGACGAAACTGAGGAGGATTCCTGAAATGACAGACACCACCGAACCCGTCACGAACCGCTCCGAGATCGTGTTCCTCTACGACGCGGTCGACGCGAACCCGAACGGCAACCCGCTTTCGAGTGCGAACCGACCGCGTATCGATCCACAGACCCAGCAGGCCATCGTCACGGACGTACGGCTGAAACGCTATCTCCGCGATCAACTCGACGACGACGGCCACGGCGTCTATATCCGGAACGTCCAGGACGAAGGCGAGCAGTACACGCGCGAAAAATTGCTCGAAGATCGTCTGAAAGAGGTCGACCCCGACGAATACGATCTCGACGAAGATGACGAGGCCGAGCAGTTCCGCGAGGACGTCTTCGGTGAATATCTCGACAACAGCGCCGACGTGCGCTACTTCGGTTCGACGATGTCGCTCGACACGGACAACGAGTACGCGAACCACCTCCCCGATCACTTCACGGGTCCGGTGCAGTTCTCCCCCGGCAAGTCGATGCACGCCGTCTCCGAAAACGAAGAGTACGACAGTCTCACGAGCGTCATCGCCACCCAAGAGGGGAAGGAACAGGGCGGGTTCGATCTCGACGATCACCGCATCCAGTACGGCCTGATCCGATTCCACGGACTCGTCGACGAACACGGGGCTGCAGACACCAAACTCTCGACGGCGGACGTCGAACGACTCGACACGCTCTGCTGGCGGGCGCTCAAAAACCAGACGATCAGTCGCAGCAAGATCGGACAGGAGCCACGGCTGTACTGTCGCGTCGAGTACGGCGAGGAGAGTTTCCATCTCGGTGGGCTCGACAAGGATCTCACGCTCGATGCGGACGAATCGAAGCCGGACGAGGAGTTGCGCAACGTCCGCGATCTCGCCGTCGATATCGATGCGTTCGTCCAACGACTCTCGGGAGCGAGCGAACAGATCGAACGAGTTCGTGTCGTTGCAAGCGACGTGCTCCAGTTCACACACGAGGGCGAACTCGGTGGGCCGGGGCTGCTCGAAGGTGCACTCGATACCGCGATCGGGAGTGACGCCGTCGAGGTCATCGACGTGTACGACGAGTACCCCGACACTCTCCCCACGAGTAGTGACTCCGACGACGCGGCATGACGATGGGGCAGGAATCGTCCGGCGAACGGACTGACGACGGGTCGGAGTGGTCCCCCGAGCGGTGTCTCTCGCTCACCGTTCGTGGGCCGTGGGGACATTTCCGGCGCGTCGAGGGCAACGTCGTCAAACAGACGTACCGAATCATTCCCCGAACGACGGTCGCGGGGCTACTTGCTGCCGTGCTCGGCATCGGGCGCGACGAGTATTACGAGCTGTTCGCTCCCGATCGATCGGCGGTCGCTATTCAACCACTTCGGGAACTTAGGGCGCTCAACATGCCGATGAACACGCTTTCGACGGCGGCCGGCGATCTCCGCTCGCTCAACGCTCGCGGGAAGATCAGCGTGAAATTTCCCGATTCGACGAAACTCCGCCAACAGCACAACTACGAGGTGCTCGTCGAGCCTGCCTACCGAATCGATGTCGCACTCGCCGACGACGAACGGTACGACCGACTCCGAGAACAGCTCGCAGCCGGCAAATCCCATTATGTCCCGAGTCTCGGCCTCTCCGAACATCTCGCCGAGATCGAGTATCACGGCGAGTTCGCTATCGATACCGGGACGGACGAGGAGCAGACAGCGGTCGATTCGGCAGTCCCGAATGCGGTCGACGACATCGTGATCGATGCGGGATCACGATGTGGCGTCGAGGAATCGCCCGCGTTCATGCGGGCCGATTCGGGCGGCCGCACGACAACTGCGTTCACCACGTACGCGTACAGCCCGGACGCCGAATCGCTGGAGGTACGGGACATCGAAACGTCACAGGTCGATGATCGAACGGTGGTGTTCGTCTGAGATGGCGACGATATATTCACATCCGCCCGAGGACGGTCGTCCGGGCACCGAACTCCTCGATCATCTCGACGACGTGGCGGCACGCGTCGGCCACGTCGTGTCGGCGGATGCGACGACACCAGCCGGCGAATCGCTCCGTGCCGTCGCCGAAACGCTCGCGTACGTCCACGATTTCGGGAAAGCGACGACGTATTTTCAGGAGTATCTGCTCGACGATCGTAGTCCCGACCACGAGGAGTATCGTTATCACGCACCAATCGGTTCCTTCGCGGCATACTACGCGCTCGACGCACAGGGATTTGCCACCGAGACCTGTCTGGCGGGGTTCGTTGCGGTCGCCAAACACCACGGTCGTCTCTCGGATATCGCCGAGTACGTCCACACTCGTGCTCACCGTCGCGAGGGGATTTCGGGCGGGGAGATGAACTCGGCCGAGCGACAGCAGAACGCCGTCGCGAAACAGCTGCAGGACATCGACGAGCACGCGAACGACCTCGCAACGGAACTGTTCGAGCGGGCAACCGATGACCACGGTGACTGGGAATCGTTCTACGACGGCTTCGCGGAACTCCTCGGGGAGATCGCCGACACCGTTGCAACGAGCGGAACCGTCCCCGGTGTCGACCGCGACGCGCTCTCGCGGTCGTGCTACGCGCTCGTCATCCAATGCTGGAGTACGCTCGTGCTTGCGGACAAGACGAGCGCGGCCGGCGCGGAGAACAGCCCGAAGACGTACGCAGCGAGCGCACCGTCGGGGGACCGACTCGACAGTTACATCGAGACCATCGAGGATGACGTGAGCGCTGACCTCGACGGAGCGCGCTCGGAGCAGCTCAACTACCATCGATCGCGGGCTCGTGAATCGATTCTCGGCAATACCGCGGCGTTCGCCGACGAGGACGGCAGCGTGGCGACGCTCACGCTGCCGACCGGGATGGGGAAGACGCTCTCCGGACTCTCGGCAGCGTTCGATCTCCGAGACCGACTCGACGGCGAGCGCGTCGTCTACGCGCTCCCGTTCACCAGTATCATCGATCAGGTCGTGAGCGAGGTCGAGGAGATCTACGAGACGGACACGGCCGGTCGACTGCTCACCGCACACCACCATCTCGCGGAGACGACCATTCGGGATCGCGACGACGAGGAAGCCGACCGCAACGACGACGTCGCGGGGATGCTCGCCGAAAGCTGGCGCGCGGGGCTGACGGTGACGACGTTCGTCCAGCTGTTCGAGAGCCTCGCCGGCCCGGCCAACCGACAGTCGATGAAGCTCCCCGCGCTCAGAAACAGCGTCGTCGTCCTCGACGAGCCACAGAGCCTGCCGCTCGACTGGTGGCAGCTCGTTCCGCGGCTCGTCGCGATGTTGACCGAGCGCTACGACGCGACGGTGATCGCGATGACGGCGACCCAGCCGGAACTGTTCGAGCACTCGACCGAGCTCGTCGACGATCCGACTGAACTCGTCGACGACCGCGACAGCTACTTCGAGGCCGTCGAACGGGTGAGCTACGAACTCGACGCCTCGACCGAGCGGTACATCGACGATCAGACGGGACCGAAATCCTACGACGCTGCTGCCGACGCACTGGTCGACTCGCTCGACGCTGGCGAGTCGGCGCTCGCGGTCTGCAACACCATCGACAGCACGCGTGAACTCACCGAGCGCGTGAACGACGCTGCACAGGTCGACGTCGCCGAGGTGTACGCGGACGAACTCGACGCGGTCGGCGACGTGGATGCCGTCGATCCAGCGGCCGTCGTCGATTGTGTGGTCGAACGGGGTGACGATGCGCTGTTGCATCTCTCGACGCGGCTCCGACCGGCGGACCGGCTGACGCTGATCGAGGTGGCGAAAGCACTCACCGAGCGCGGCTATCCGCTCGTCACCGTGTCGACACAGCTCGTCGAGGCGGGGGTCGACATCAGTTTCGACCGCGTGTATCGCGACCTCGCACCGATCGACAGCATCGTCCAGGCAGCCGGACGGTGCAACCGTTCGTTCGAGCGCTCGCGCGGACGGGTCATTGTCTGGTGGCTCGACGCGCCCGGCGAGCAGGCCAAAACACCCGCCGAGGCCGTCTACAACCGCGGTACGTCACTGCTACCGGTCGCCGCCGACACGCTCGATTCGGTCCGTGGCGACGACGGAACGCTCTCCGAGACGGCCGTTGCTCGGGATGCGGTCGAGAAGTATTACGACCGGCTCCACGCGGAGAAAGACGTCGGCAAGCAAGCGTATGCGGAGTTCGTCGACGAGGCGCGCGCCGACGAACTGGGAAAGCTATCGCTCATCGATCAGCGACGGACGGCGGACGTGCTGGTGTCGCGGACCGATGCAGAGCGAGAACTCGCAGAACGGCTTCGAGAGGCGGACAGATCCTTCGATTTCGAGACGATGCGTCGGCTGCTCGACGAGTCGAAGTCGTTCCGGATCTCGGTGCCGTACTACCGAGAGGACAGCGCGACCGCGGACGCGATCAAGGACCTCCCAAAACTCGTCGAGGACGAGGGCCTCTACCAGCTCGACGTCCGTCGGTATGACTCGCATTTCGACAAGACGATCGGGTTCGTGGTACCTGAAAGCACCGTCGACCATCAGTTCCTATGAGTACCGACAGCTCCTCGATCGATCCCGTCGAGAAACTGCTTCGCTCGGCTCGTGACGAGGCGATCGACGACGAGTTCCACGTCACGGGCGTGATGATGCAGTATTACGAGGTCTGCGAGCGCGAACTCTGGTTCGTCTCCCGCCATATCGAGATCGACCGGGATAACGTGGCGGTCGTCCGCGGGACGCAGGTCGACGATTCCGCCTACGAGGGTAAGCGCCGCAACGTTTCGATCGACGGCACCATCGCCATCGACGTGCTCGATGACGGGCGTGTGATGGAAGTGAAACCCTCGTCGTCGCTGGTCGATCCCGCGAAACTCCAGCTCTGTTACTATCTCTGGTATCTCGATCGGATCGTCGGCGTCGAACGCGAGGGCGTGCTCGCCCATCCGACCGAGCGCCGGCGGGAGACGGTCGAACTCACCGACGAGCGCGTCGAGTGGGTCGAAGAGTCGATCCGTGGCGTCCATCGCGTCGTGACGAGTGACACGCCACCACCGGCCGAGGAGAAACCGTTCTGTGAATCGTGCGCCTACCACGACTTCTGTTGGAGCTGCTGATGAACGACAACTACCACGTGTTCTCCGACGGCCGACTCGAACGCCACAACGATACCGTCCGCCTCGTCACCGAAGACGATGAGAAGAAATATCTCCCGATCGAGAACGCGGAGGCACTCTTTCTCCACGGCCAGATCGACTACAACACGCGATTGATGTCCTTTCTCAACGACGAGGGCGTCGCTGCACACGTCTTCGGCTGGAAGGATTACTACGCGGGGTCGGTGATGCCTGAACGCGGCCAGACTTCCGGGCAAACACTGGTCGAGCAGGTCCGCAGCTACGACGATCCCGACGCACGGCTGTCGATCGCGCGGGCGTTCGTCGCCGGCAGCATCCACAACATGCGCGCGAACGTCTCGTACTACCACAACCGTGGTCACGACTTCCAGTCAGTGATCGACGAACTGGCGACGATCCGCGAGGGACTCGACGAGGCGGCGGGCATCTCGGAGCTGATGGGGATGGAGGCCGGCGCGCGCCGGGCGTACTACTCGACGTTCGATGCGATCCTCCCCGACGGGTTCGTCTTCGGTGGTCGTCGGTATAACCCGCCGTCGAACGAGGTGAACAGTCTGATCTCCTTCGGTAACTCACTGGTGTACGCGAACTGCGTGTCGGCGATCCGGGCGACGGCGCTCGATCCGGCGGTGAGCTACCTCCACGAACCCGGCGATCGGCGCTACTCGCTCGCGCTCGACATCGCCGAGCCGTTCAAGCCGGTGCTCGCCGATCGCGTCATCTTCCGGCTGCTCAACCGTGGGCAGCTCACGACGGACAGTTTCGAGACCGAACTGAACGCGTGTCTCCTGACCGATGCGGGGCGCAAAACGTTCTCGAAGGCCTTCGAGGAAACCCTCGACCGCACCGTCGAGCACCCCCATCTGAACCGGAAGGTGAGCTATCAGTATCTCCTCCGGATCGAGGCGTACAAGCTGAAAAAGCACATCCTCACCGGCGAACCCTACGAGCCGTTCGAGCGGTGGTGGTAGTCGTGGTCTACGTGATCGCGGTCTACGACGTGCAAGCCGACCGAACGCGACTGTTCCGTAACTACCTCCGGCGGTTCCTGATCCACGTCCAGAACTCGGTGTTCGAGGGCGAGGTCACCGAGGGCGAGCTCGAACGGATGCGCGATCATATCGAGAGCCTGCTCGAACCGGGCGAGTCGACGATCATCTACACGGTGTCGGCGGAGAGCTACGTCGACCGATCAGTCTTCGGCGAAGACCCCACCGAAGACAGCAAGTTCCTCTGACGGTCGTCGACCCACGGGGGTTCGGCGGCCATTGCTGGTCAACGAAAATTGTATGTGCCGAGCGGCCCGTAGCAGCTTCATGTCCACTAAACCGGGCATGGTTTCAGACGAACCCTCGTGGGGTTGAAGCCTCATCGATCTGCTCGACAACTTCATCAACCTCGTTTCAGACGAACCCTCGTGGGGTTGAAGCAAACTCACCTCTTCCTGATCGCTAACTACCTGCGAGTTTCAGACGAACCCTCGTGGGGTTGAAGCCTTTCAAGTGATAATGTCCTCTGTGAACGTAGGACAGTTTCAGACGAACCCTCGTGGGGTTGAAGCCGCGCACGCGCGCGGTGGTAATGATCCTTACGGTAGGGTTTCAGACGAACCCTCGTGGGGTTGAAGCCCCCTCCGAGGCTGACTTTCGGGATGTTGATCTTGGTTTCAGACGAACCCTCGTGGGGTTGAAGCTATCTCGACGACGCCCGCGCGGCGCTCGACGAGAAGTTTCAGACGAACCCTCGTGGGGTTGAAGCGTCGCGTCCCATCCCGCGAGCAGGAGGTCGCGGGTTTCAGACGAACCCTCGTGGGGTTGAAGCGTCGACTCGTCGGGCACGCCCATCGCGCCAGCGGGTTTCAGACGAACCCTCGTGGGGTTGAAGCGGATGACCCTCATACCGTTGTTGCGGAGCCAATTGTTTCAGACGAACCCTCGTGGGGTTGAAGCGAGGCGGGCAAGAAGCTCGCCCCAGTCGCCGGCTGGTTTCAGACGAACCCTCGTGGGGTTGAAGCGGACGACGAGAACACCCCTGCGGACGAGCCGGCCGGTTTCAGACGAACCCTCGTGGGGTTGAAGCTCGCTTCAGGAAAGCGGCCGGGGTGTCGCCCGACCGGTTTCAGACGAACCCTCGTGGGGTTGAAGCGATAGAATCCGTCCGCTCGCCATCGTCCAGAACGGTTTCAGACGAACCCTCGTGGGGTTGAAGCACTCTCGACAACCCGCTTCGCGCCTGTTATCGTCTGGTTTCAGACGAACCCTCGTGGGGTTGAAGCGTTGGTCAGTGTCTTGTGTCATGATTTGTCACCGTAGTTTCAGACGAACCCTCGTGGGGTTGAAGCACACGCAGGTCGAGATCGCGCCGTACGTGCTCTCGTTTCAGACGAACCCTCGTGGGGTTGAAGCAAGATGCAGATGGCGACGGACAACTATCTGCTCGTCGTTTCAGACGAACCCTCGTGGGGTTGAAGCCGCGGCGCGGCGAACGAGGTCGCGATCCGGAAGGGGTTTCAGACGAACCCTCGTGGGGTTGAAGCAAACGTATCCAATTGACGGTACGAAGAAAGCTCATGAGTTTCAGACGAACCCTCGTGGGGTTGAAGCCTCTCTAAAACTGTTAGAGATGGAGATGATAATACTGTTTCAGACGAACCCTCGTGGGGTTGAAGCGATCTCGACTTGGCAGGCTGTCGTTGTTGGCGCACTGGTTTCAGACGAACCCTCGTGGGGTTGAAGCCACCCCGACTAACAGAGTGACCCTACGAACTGTTGTTTCAGACGAACCCTCGTGGGGTTGAAGCGAGGACCACCCGAACGACACCGTCACGCTCGACGGCGTTTCAGACGAACCCTCGTGGGGTTGAAGCGGGCAGATCGGGCGCGATCTCGACAAGGAGGGCGTGTTTCAGACGAACCCTCGTGGGGTTGAAGCCCGCTCGCCAGCGTGAAGAACGGACTCATCAGTAGCGTTTCAGACGAACCCTCGTGGGGTTGAAGCTTGAGGCAGCAGGGCGTATCGTATCGCGTTCGGAAGGTTTCAGACGAACCCTCGTGGGGTTGAAGCGGGATATTGCTTAGGTCCGGCGGCGATCGAAGGTAGTTTCAGACGAACCCTCGTGGGGTTGAAGCTCACTCGGGCTGGAGGCGAGTGGGTATATCGTCGGGTTTCAGACGAACCCTCGTGGGGTTGAAGCCCGACTGGTCTTCGGTCGGCCGCCGGAGGAGCTGCTGTTTCAGACGAACCCTCGTGGGGTTGAAGCTACGTCCACGTGCTTTGGAAGATCTGGCGGGCGCGGGTTTCAGACGAACCCTCGTGGGGTTGAAGCAACCAGGAATTCATGTGCTCGCCGAAGTCGGACGAGTTTCAGACGAACCCTCGTGGGGTTGAAGCGAGTCGCTCGAAGAGCAGGGCAAACTCCCCCACGAGTTTCAGACGAACCCTCGTGGGGTTGAAGCAACAGTAGCCAGTAATCAACCGGGACAGAGAGATGGTTTCAGACGAACCCTCGTGGGGTTGAAGCCACAGCCGCAGGGCGTCGGCGACCTGCACGCCGAGTTTCAGACGAACCCTCGTGGGGTTGAAGCGAGCCGGGAGATCCGGTCGTCCTGTTTGTCGAGCATGTTTCAGACGAACCCTCGTGGGGTTGAAGCATCGCCACGGCCGTGTCGAAGGCCGGTGCCACGCTGGTTTCAGACGAACCCTCGTGGGGTTGAAGCATACGATTTGCCAACACCACCGCGCTCATCCATCGTTTCAGACGAACCCTCGTGGGGTTGAAGCCCTGCAACGGGTGACGACAGCGAGGACACGCTCCTGGTTTCAGACGAACCCTCGTGGGGTTGAAGCTCTCGCTGTGTGGTCGGCGTTCCAGGCAGCGCATCGTTTCAGACGAACCCTCGTGGGGTTGAAGCTTCCTCAAGCGCTACTCGACGCTCATGCTCGCCGCGTTTCAGACGAACCCTCGTGGGGTTGAAGCGTGAGCGAACCGTTGCGGGAGACTCAGTCGAACAGGTTTCAGACGAACCCTCGTGGGGTTGAAGCCGTGATCGAGCAGGTCCGCACCGCAGCGTGCACAGTTTCAGACGAACCCTCGTGGGGTTGAAGCACCCTGCTCGTACTGCTGGGTCTGGTCCTCGACGGTTTCAGACGAACCCTCGTGGGGTTGAAGCAGCGGCGAGCGATCGCGATGAGGAGCTGTACGACGTGTTTCAGACGAACCCTCGTGGGGTTGAAGCAAGCAGATCGGGCGCGATCTCGACAAGGAGGGCGGTTTCAGACGAACCCTCGTGGGGTTGAAGCGCGAACTCGTCTTGCGCGTCGTCCTCGAACTCGAGTTTCAGACGAACCCTCGTGGGGTTGAAGCCGCGAGTGGATCGTCTACTCGTGGGAACGAACCTGTTTCAGACGAACCCTCGTGGGGTTGAAGCGCCCAGCGGGATGCGGACGGCAACCCCTCGCCCGTGGTTTCAGACGAACCCTCGTGGGGTTGAAGCTCCGGGCCGATGTAGATGTCCGGCTCGCGATCGGCCGTTTCAGACGAACCCTCGTGGGGTTGAAGCGCGAGGCTGACACCGGGGCCCTTGATCCACGTGACCAGTTTCAGACGAACCCTCGTGGGGTTGAAGCAACGAGCAAACGAAGGGGCTGAAAAAGACACTCGCCGGTTTCAGACGAACCCTCGTGGGGTTGAAGCGCCACGAAGGCCGGCACGCTGAAGTCGAAGCTCTCGTTTCAGACGAACCCTCGTGGGGTTGAAGCACCCAGTTCCAAATCGCTCGCAGCCCTTGCTTCGCGAGTTTCAGACGAACCCTCGTGGGGTTGAAGCAGAAGGTAAGTTGCGGGTTGCCGTCCGGTATCGCGTTTCAGACGAACCCTCGTGGGGTTGAAGCTACGAAAAACCTGTCTCGAAAACCGAAGTCCGGCGGTTTCAGACGAACCCTCGTGGGGTTGAAGCGGGCGTGAACAGATCGTCCCGAAGATCAAGACCGGGTTTCAGACGAACCCTCGTGGGGTTGAAGCAGAAGGTAAGTTGCGGGTTGCCGTCCGGTATCGCGTTTCAGACGAACCCTCGTGGGGTTGAAGCTACGAAAAACCTGTCTCGAAAACCGAAGTCCGGCGGTTTCAGACGAACCCTCGTGGGGTTGAAGCGTCGACACGCGCGTCTGGATGCGCGTCGCCGACGCGTTTCAGACGAACCCTCGTGGGGTTGAAGCGCGACGATCTCGTCGACGCGCTGCGCGACGGCCGGGTTTCAGACGAACCCTCGTGGGGTTGAAGCAAAAACATGCGGAGCTCCTCGCCCCGCAAGCTGGTTTCAGACGAACCCTCGTGGGGTTGAAGCCTCCGGCGGGCCGAACGCGGCGACGGCACGCTGGTTTCAGACGAACCCTCGTGGGGTTGAAGCGGCTCGAACGGCCAGCTCACGCCAGTGAACTCGGGGTTTCAGACGAACCCTCGTGGGGTTGAAGCAGGCCGGGCCCCTTGATCCAGCTCCAGACCGCCCGGTTTCAGACGAACCCTCGTGGGGTTGAAGCCGTCACTCGGCCACGAATCCGCTAAACAGCGGGTTTCAGACGAACCCTCGTGGGGTTGAAGCATAGCCTGCGTGTGAAACACCGCCGTCAGACGGCGGTTTCAGACGAACCCTCGTGGGGTTGAAGCATCTCCCCGATGAGCCGACAGCGTGGGACCATATTGTTTCAGACGAACCCTCGTGGGGTTGAAGCGGCCGGGTCAGACCCAGCGCTCGCCGTGCTCGTAGGTTTCAGACGAACCCTCGTGGGGTTGAAGCCGAGGGATAGCCACCGACGCCCACGGTGTAGGTGCGGTTTCAGACGAACCCTCGTGGGGTTGAAGCGAGGTAGTGCGTGAGCTCCTCGCGAGCGAGCTGGTGTTTCAGACGAACCCTCGTGGGGTTGAAGCGACGAGTCGGCGATCTGGCCGGCCTCGCCCGCCACCGTTTCAGACGAACCCTCGTGGGGTTGAAGCTCGCTTTCGGTCTCGGTCTCGTCGGTCTCGTCCACGGTTTCAGACGAACCCTCGTGGGGTTGAAGCATCCTTGCGAGGCAGTCGCCGGCCTATCGGCTAAACGTTTCAGACGAACCCTCGTGGGGTTGAAGCACGATGCCCGTGTTCTCGGTGAAGCGCTCGGTCACGTTTCAGACGAACCCTCGTGGGGTTGAAGCAGGACTCGAAGATCAACCTCGTGGCTGTCAACCAGGTTTCAGACGAACCCTCGTGGGGTTGAAGCGGCTCTGGCGAGACGAGCGAATGGTTCAGCAGCGTTTCAGACGAACCCTCGTGGGGTTGAAGCGGGATGTTCGGCGACGGTGACGGCGATCACGGTTGTTTCAGACGAACCCTCGTGGGGTTGAAGCGCACGCTTTGAACCGAAGGCGAGGATGCCGGTGCCGAGTTTCAGACGAACCCTCGTGGGGTTGAAGCGGCTCGAACGGCCAGCTCACGCCAGTGAACTCGGTTTCAGACGAACCCTCGTGGGGTTGAAGCACCTCGGATATTGTGAGTAACGAGCCGTTTCGGATGTTTCAGACGAACCCTCGTGGGGTTGAAGCGGCGGGTGGACGGGCACACTCGCTGAGATCGGACACGGTTTCAGACGAACCCTCGTGGGGTTGAAGCGATTCGAGCAGCTCCACCATCGCGTCGAACAGGACGGTTTCAGACGAACCCTCGTGGGGTTGAAGCGTGATCCGTCACGAGCCCGTCGCCACGCAGCACGGTTTCAGACGAACCCTCGTGGGGTTGAAGCACGAGGCCACAGTCCACTGTGCGAGCTGTCGGTGGTTTCAGACGAACCCTCGTGGGGTTGAAGCGGACTGTGGGCCTACCGACCATGCCCGCGCCCACGCGTTTCAGACGAACCCTCGTGGGGTTGAAGCACTCATCGGCACACCCGTCCAGCTCGTACAGCCCGGGTTTCAGACGAACCCTCGTGGGGTTGAAGCGCGCGCCCTCTCCGATGTCGATGTTGATGGGGTACTGGTTTCAGACGAACCCTCGTGGGGTTGAAGCGGCATGGACGACAGCGAATGGTCGTCTGTCCTTACGGTTTCAGACGAACCCTCGTGGGGTTGAAGCAACCGACGAGAACGCCCCTGCGGACGAACCCGCCGACGTTTCAGACGAACCCTCGTGGGGTTGAAGCATCGCGCAGAATCTAGTCCCGACGCTGCGATCGCGTTTCAGACGAACCCTCGTGGGGTTGAAGCTTCTTGGATCTCGCCGGCGCGGACGAAGAGGACCTGGTTTCAGACGAACCCTCGTGGGGTTGAAGCGCGAAGGAGAACATCGTCCCGAAAATCAAGACGGGGCTCGTTTCAGACGAACCCTCGTGGGGTTGAAGCAAAAATCACCGGGACGCAGAAGAACCCGGGAATCCGAGTTTCAGACGAACCCTCGTGGGGTTGAAGCCCTCACAGAACAACCCACGCCAGAAAACGTCGCATGGTTTCAGACGAACCCTCGTGGGGTTGAAGCCGCTTGAAGTTGTACTCGAAGTCCTCCGCGCTCGTTTCAGACGAACCCTCGTGGGGTTGAAGCACGTCCCCGGGGATACCTCCGACGGTTATCTCAGGTTTCAGACGAACCCTCGTGGGGTTGAAGCCCGAGGCTATGGCTCCATTGAAAAAGCCAAAATTGTTTCAGACGAACCCTCGTGGGGTTGAAGCCGTGGTATCTTGTGGTGTCAAGGCGAACGGGACGCGTTTCAGACGAACCCTCGTGGGGTTGAAGCATCGCCGGAGACGCCGTTATCGAAGTGAAAGGCTAGTTTCAGACGAACCCTCGTGGGGTTGAAGCTTTGAGTGTGTCCCCGCGGCGGTTCGCGGCCCCGAGTTTCAGACGAACCCTCGTGGGGTTGAAGCATCCCAATCGTATTCGCCCCGGTCGCTCGTCGACAGGTTTCAGACGAACCCTCGTGGGGTTGAAGCAGAGGCCGCGGAGGGTGATGGAATCACCTGAAGGGGTTTCAGACGAACCCTCGTGGGGTTGAAGCGTCCCGCTGCCGGACGATGAGAGCGGGCCGGACGAGTTTCAGACGAACCCTCGTGGGGTTGAAGCGATGGGCAATTTGCTGACCCGTGGAGTTTTTGTCTGGTTTCAGACGAACCCTCGTGGGGTTGAAGCGAGCTGGAAGGGCCGCGGATATCTCCGTCAGCACGTGTTTCAGACGAACCCTCGTGGGGTTGAAGCTGTAACTGATCCGAGCAGTCTCCCAATCGTGGCGAGTTTCAGACGAACCCTCGTGGGGTTGAAGCATGTGGCAAATCTCCGCTCCTCGGAGACCGAGGCGTGTTTCAGACGAACCCTCGTGGGGTTGAAGCTCGGGGTCAGGATCACCACCGCGACTGTTCGAGTGTTTCAGACGAACCCTCGTGGGGTTGAAGCTGCCTCAGCTCCAATCCCCTGTTTTTCGGGATCGTGTTTCAGACGAACCCTCGTGGGGTTGAAGCTCGAAATAGATCGGGAACGACACCGTGTACGGGTTTCAGACGAACCCTCGTGGGGTTGAAGCATAGGGATTTGACGCCCTTAGAACCGAATAAATAGAGGTTTCAGACGAACCCTCGTGGGGTTGAAGCATGGCAGGTGCTTCGGGAACGACGTTCAATGAAGTGTTTCAGACGAACCCTCGTGGGGTTGAAGCTCATCATCCTGATGTAGCTGACAGTAGAGTGCGATAGTTTCAGACGAACCCTCGTGGGGTTGAAGCGGCGGTGGCACCTCGCTCACCGTCACGATCGAGAGCGTTTCAGACGAACCCTCGTGGGGTTGAAGCGCCACTGTCGGGACACTCTCGAACAACCCGCAGGTTTCAGACGAACCCTCGTGGGGTTGAAGCATGGACTGGACGTTGACACCCGCAAAGCGCGAGAGTTTCAGACGAACCCTCGTGGGGTTGAAGCGAGACCCTCACCAATCTGTTCGAACCGGGGAGCCACGGTTTCAGACGAACCATCGTGGGGCCGAAAACGACTGAAACGCGATACAACAGACGTCATTTCTCGCGCCGGAGCACTTCGCTCGGTCCATCGATCCCGTGATCGCCGACGGCCGAGCGGATCTTGTCGAGCAGCGACGGGTGACCGCTCTCGTCGCGGCGGAAGGCGACGGTCAGCCCGATCAGTGCGACCACCGACAACACGGCGAACGGGCCGCCGGTCAGCACCGCGACGGTCTTGAGTGCGTTGCCGCCACCGACGAGCAGTACGGCCACGGCGACGATCCCCTGGAGAACGCCCCAGAAGACGATCGAGCCGGTCGTGGGAGCGACGTCGGGTTTTGTCGCGAGAATCGAGACGACGAGCGTCGAGGTGTCCGCGGAGGTGACGATGAAGACGATGATGAGCGCGAGAAAGAGAAAGAGCAGCAGTTGGCCAAGCGGGAGCGCCGCAAGCAGCGGGAAGCCGGCGACGGCCTCGGAGCCGCCCGCACGCTCGATGGCGGCGAGGATGTCGGTGGTTCCCGATCGCTGGAGCGACAGCGACGTACTGCCGAGCACGACGAACCAGACGACCGTCGCGAGCGAGGTGGCGACGCCGCCCGTGAGGACCACCGTTCGGACTCGCCGGCCCTTCGAGAGCGCCGCGAGGAACAGTCCGGCGAAGGGTGCCCACGAGAACCACCACGACCAGTTCCAGACCGTCCACTCGGCGACCCAATCGGCGGCGATAAACCCATTACCGAGATAGAGACTCATCGGGACGAACTCGGCGACGTACGTTCCGACGGCGGCGAGCCCGGTGTCGACCATCGCCGCTCGCGGGCCGACGCCGACCAGCAGCGCCGCGAAGACCGCAAAGAGCACGACGGTGACGCCCGCGAGCCGCCGAATGCCGCGCTCGACGCCGCTCTCGGCCGAGACGACGGTGACGATCGTCAGTCCGGTGACGAACAGGACGGGGCCGAGCGCGCCGTAGGTGACGCCCCACTGGTAGTTGCTGCCCGCGAGGAACTGCTGGCCGACGAGCGCGACGGAGGTGGCGACGCCGCCGATGGTGGCGAACACCGCGAGAACGTCGACGAGTTTGGCCCAGTAGCCGTCGAGCCCGTCGATACCGAGAAACGGCGTCAGGATCGTCGAGACGCGCAGCGGTGCGCCCCGTTGGTAGGCGAAGTAGGCGATCGGTACGCCGATGACGAGGTAGGCGCTCCAGGCCGAGAAGCCGTAGTGAAAGAGTGCGTAGGCGAGTCCACCGACTGCAGCGCCGCCGGATCGCGCCGGCACGTCGAAAAACGGCGGCGGTGCCCGGTAGTGAAAGAGCGCCTCGGCGGGCCCCCAGAAGACGATGCCAGCGGCGATGCCGGCGGTGAAGAACATGGCGAAGTACGTCGGGTAGGTGTACGTCGGGCTCGCGTCCGGGCCGCCGAGCCTGATCTCGCCCCAGGGGCCGACGAGCAGGGAGAGGCAGTAGCAGACCGCGAGGAACATCGCCCCGAGGAACAGCGCGCCGAACTCGTGGAGCAGCACGCCCTCGACGGCACCGACGACGGCTTGCATCCCCGTCGGGACGGCGAACCAGGCCGCGAAGAAGAGCACGAACGCCGCCACCGGAACCCCGAACGTGATCGGGTCCTGCTGGGAGAGAAATCCTCGGATCCGTGTGAGGAACCCCCTCGCCGTGTCGGTCCAGCCGGATCGACGGACGCGGAGCAGGTACGGCGTTCGCGATCGCGCGTCGCCGTCGGTCCCGTCGTCGAGCGGGAGCAGGGCGAGGTAGGTCAGTCCGGAGCCGAAAAACAGCAGCGAGACGACGAGCCAGCTCTCGCCGGCGACGACCGAGCCGACGAACGACGGGAAGAAAAAGCCCGCAGCGACGACCGCACCCGAGAGCACACACAGCGGGACCAGCAGCCGCCTGGCGGCCGTTTCCACCGCCTCGTTTCCATGCGTTCCCATATCTTGCACGTCAGTAACAAACATGCATAATCCTATCGCCATATCGAACGATGGACGGCCACTTGCGTTACGGTGGAGGGGGGGGGGGGAAGACGGGGATTTCGACGAAACGGTGCCGATGGCGCGTGAGTTTTTACGTATCGCCGACCATTCGTCTGCGGAATGGCGAGTGATTCCCCCGAAACGGAGCTCGATTCAGCGCTCCGCGAGCTGTTCTATCGGAGCGAGCGGGTGCCGTTCGTCCACTGGCGGCGGTTCTCGGGGGCCAAAACCGCGGTGTTGCTGGTCGGCACCGTCGCCGTTCTCGCGTTCGTCACCGGCCTCTCGCATCTCAGCCAGGGAGCAGCGGCGTTCGACGGACCGCTCGCGCCGCTGTTCCCCGCCGGAGTGGCCGAGGTGGTGTTGCTCTCGGGGCTGCTCCTCGCGTTCGTCCTCGGTGGCGTTGCCGTCGGGTTGCAGCGTCGCAAGCGCCTCGCGTGGTACGGCTCCCTGGTCGTACTGCCGCTGTCGTCGTCGCTGGCGCTGGTGACGGCCGAGCCGACCGACGCGCTCCTGTTCGCGTTGCCGCTCGTCACGCTCCCGGTCGTCGTTCGCAACCGCCACGCGTTCGACCGGCGGATCGAGCTCTCGGCGTTTCAGACCGCCGCCATCGTCGCGTTCGTCGCGGGGCAGCTGTACGGCACGCTCGGTGCGTTCGCGCTCCGTCGGCAGTTCGACGGCATCGAGACGGTGACCGACGCGCTCTACTACGTCGTCGTGACCGGCACGACGGTCGGCTACGGCGACGCGACGCCGGCGACGCAGGGGGCGAAACTGTTTACGGTCTCGGCGATCATCATCGGCGCGGGCACGTTCGCCGTCGCGTCGGGCTCGCTCGTCGTCCCGGCGCTCGAATCACGGTTGAGTGCCGCGTTCGGAACCATGACCGAAACGGAGCTCTCGCTGCTCGACGACCACGTGCTGGTTCTCGGCTACGGCGACCTCACCGAACCGCTGCTCGACGAGCTGGTGGCGACGAGCGACGTCGTCGTGGTGACGTCGGCAACGGAGACGGCCGCCGAACTCGACGACAGGGAGATCAACGTGCTGACGGCCGATCCAACCGACGAGCAGTCGCTGCTCGACGCCGGCATCGAGGCGGCCAGCGGCGTCGTCGCCGCGACGAACGACGACGCACAGGACACGCTCGCAGTGCTCGCCGCCCGCCAGGCGAACCCCGATATCCGCGTCGTCGCGGTCGCGAGCGATCATCGCCACGCCGACAAGCTCGAACGCGTCGGTGCCGACGACGTGATCAGTCCCTCGATCATCGTCGGCCGGCGGCTCGGGCGCTCGGTCCGCGGCGAGAGCGCGGATGGCGACGAGGCGATCGCCACGGACAACGAGGCCGGGTCGTGATCGTCGATACGATCGGTGCCGGATCGAGTTCCGACGTATCGTATCGGCAGCTATTTCATGCAAAACGCTATGTGCTCGGCCGCTGAAGGCTCGCGGAGAGGTGACAAAGGGATGTACGACCGGATCCTCGTCCCGACGGACGGAAGCGACGAGGCCAGGAAGGCTGCCGAACACGGTATCGAACTCGCGACCGCGCTCGGGGCGACGGTCCATACGCTGTACGTCATGGATCTGCCGGGTGTACCACGGACCCTTTCGCTCAGGGACGACGAGGAGGAGATCCGCGAGGAGTACGAACAGTACGGCGAACGCGTTACGGGCGAGGTCAGCGACATGGCGAGCGAGGCCGGCGTCGAGTGCGTCGCCGAGCTCAGAAGCGGCACGCCACACGAGGAGATCGTCAAATACGCCGCCGACGAGGGGATCGACGCCATCGTAATGGGTACGGGCTATCAGGGTCAGCTCGGTGCGCTGCTCGGCACCATCGTCGAGAAGGTCGTCCGGACGGCGACCGTGCCGGTGATCTCGACGAAGATGACCGAGACCGAATCACGGCCGTAGCGTCCGCACGGGCCGTCAACCCTGGCCGTTTCGAACCGTTCGTCTCAGGAAAGCGCCACGTCGACCGCGTCCCTGTTGTAGCCGAGCCACACGCTGAGGAGACACGAGACGATCACGAGCAGCGTCGGCAGCCCCAACAGGAGCGCGGCGACCGCGCCGATCACCGTCATCATGCCGGTCCAGACGAGAACGCCGATCCCGGCGAGCGTCGTGAGCGTCGTGATCGCGATACCGAAGGTGAACGCCTCCGCCGCAGCGGGGCCCGGTGTATGACGTATGGCGGTCATTGCTCGGAACTACGAACAAGGGTAGTATGAATGGCGCGGTCGCGATCGCCATCGTGCGGTGACAGCTACACCCACTGCTCTCTGAAGTAGATGATGATGCTCGCGCTCAGAAACAGTCCACCGGCCAGTCCGAGCTTCCCCGCAGTCATGAGGACTACTGCACCCAGCATCGCCACGACCACCGCGACCGCCAACACCGCCGCGAGTACGTTCATCGTCGCTGATCATCGATGTTCGTCCAGGTAAACCTTCCCGAATGCCGCTCCGTTCGCATCGTTTCGCGGGCCATCAAAAATGCTCGAACTCCCAGTGGTACCGACAGCGCTCGCACGTCGCCCATTCGGGTACGTCGATCGTGTTCGGATGGCGGTTGCCGTGTTCCATTCGCGTGCCACAGACGGGACACTGGAGATAGAGCAGTTCCAGGGCGGCGAACTCCTCGGCATCGAACTCGCCGACACACCGTGGGCAGTCGATCGTCTCGATCGAACGGGACTGCTGGATCTCGCTGTCACATCGCGGGCAGTTCACCACGGCGGGCGGTCGGTTCGCCCAGCCGATGTCGCCGTCGACCGTCGTGGTCTGGGTTTCGGGGATCGACAGCGTGAAGTTCTTCAGCTCGTCGTCGGCCCGAAGCGGCTCGATCAGCTGATGGCCGACCCATCTGACCGTATCGACGGCGGTTCGCGCGATGTTCCTGGCCATTGTCGTCGATGATCATATGGTAGCACGAACCAATAGGTTGACGTTCGAGGCGAATCGTGTGAATCGGTTGGCCCCGCGAAACGGAACGAATCGGTGGTGTTCAGTCGTCCGTCGTCGTGTCACTGCCGTCCGAGACACCCGTCACGACGTCGCCACCGGCGGAGTCCACCGCGACGTCCTCGCGGTCGCTGATCTCCTCGATGTGGTCCCTGAACTCCTCCGATTCCAGGATCTCGTACTCGTTTTGGAGCCCGAGATAGACGGTGTAGCACATCAACAGCAGGATGACCGCGAAGGGGAGCCCCGTCGAGACGGAGGCGGTCCGCAACGCGTCGAGACCGCCGCCGATGAGCAGCAGTGCCGCGACGCCACCCTCGGTGAGCGCCCAGAAGATGCGCTGGGTTCGCGGTACGTCGTGCTTGCCACCCGAGGTCAGGTGATCGATGACCAGCGACCCCGAGTCGGAGGACGTGACGAAGAACGTGATCACGAGCAGTGTGGCGAGGATCGACGCGATCGCACCGAGGGGGTATTGCGACAGCATCGAGAACATGGCGATCGTCTGTCCCTGGCTGTTGAGCGCGCCGACGATGCCGGCACCGCCGAGCTGGGCCGAGAGCGCACTCCCGCCGAACGACGAGAGCCAGACGAACGAGAACAGCGCCGGCAGGATGAGCACGCCGAGGACGAACTGTCTGATCGTCCGCCCCTTCGAGATGCGTGCGATGAACATCCCGACGAACGGCGACCACGAGATCCACCAGCCCCAGTAGAAGATCGTCCACGTCCCGAGGAACTCCTTTGCACCCCCGCCGGCGAACGCGGCCGAGAAGAAGCTCAACCCGGGGAAGTTGACGAGATACGTACCGAGCCCGCTGACGAGGCCGTCGAAGATGTACAGCGTCGGGCCGACGATGATCAGGAAGCCAAGCATGATGAACATGAGATAGAGATTGAGCGTACTCAGCCGCTTGACGCCGCCGTCGAGGCCCGCGGCCACCGACGCGGTGGCGATGAGCGTGATGCCGACGATGAGCGCGACCTGGGGCCATACCCCGACCGGCACGCCCGCGCCGAGCAGTTCACCCGCCACGACGTCGAGACCCTGGTTCACCTGCGCGACGCCGAGACCGAGCGAGGTCGACAGGCCGAACAGCGTCGCGAACACCGTCACGAGGTCGATGACGTGCCCCGGCCAGCCGTAGATGCGCTCGCCGAGCAGCGGCCAGAAGATCGACCGGAACGTGAGCGGCAGTCCGCGGTTGAACGAGAAGAAGGCGAGTCCGAGCCCGACGAGTGCGTAGACCGCCCACGGGTGGACGCCCCAGTGGAAGAACGTCTGTGCGAGCGCCGGGCCGGCCGCGGCGGCCGTGTTCGCCTGTGCGTCACCAGCGAAGAAGGGGGGAACGCCGTCGAAGAACGTCATCGGCTCGGCGACGCTGAAGAACATGAGTCCGATGCCCATGCCTGCGCTGAACAGCATCGCCATCCACGAGAAGGTGCTGAACTCCGTTTCGGCCTCGACGCCGCCGATCCTGATCTTGCCGTACTTACCGATCGCGAAATAGAGGACGGTAACGATGAAGACGTTCATCGCGAGGATGTAAAACCAGCCGAAGTAGGTGTTGATGGCGTTGAAGATGTCCGTATAGATGACGGCAGCTTGATCGCCGAGGAGGATCGTCGCCGCGACGAACAGGACGATCAGCGCCAGCGCGACCGGGAAGACGATCGGATGGACGTCGAATCGACCACCCAGTAGCTGCTTGTTGGTGTCGCCCGGCTCCCGTTCGGAGTCGGGGTGGAACAGTTCGACCTGCAACCCCTCCGACATCTCGCCCGTCGCTTCGTCGTGTTCGGCGTCAGCCATCTTCGGTCTCCGGACGATGCTCGTAGTCGGTTCGGTTCGATTCGCATCCGTGTACTGTCATCATGTTGTTGTGATCCGCTCGTCGGTGGCTGTGTTCGGTTCGTCCGGCGTGCGCCCCGCCGGGCGGTCGAGCGGTCCGCCGACGCGGCCCGCTTCCGTGACTGCCGACTACACTGTGCTATCGGATCGCATAGCTGTTCTTCGCAAGCTACCGTATAAACCTTTCCTCCCATAGTCGGCCATTATTATAACGAACGTTCGTATCAGAGCCTGTCGCCTGCATCGAAGCCGGGGCGGCCGACGACGAATGCGCCCGTTGCGCACTCTCTCCGAGTCTCCCCCAAGAGCTATGTTATCACGAGCCCATGGCGACTTCGTTTCGTTCCTTGGTAGCTGTATCGATCGATGAACGATCGGTTTCGCTCCCGGTGCGAATCGGGTCGATCACTCCTCGGCGAGTGTGGTTTCGATGAGTGCGGCCGTCCCACGGCGGATGCGACCGCCGACGGCCGTCGGCGAGATGCCGAGCCGGTCGGCCAACTCTTCGAGCGAACTCGTGCGCGGTTCCTCGAAGTAGCCCTCCTCGTAGGCCGTCACCAGCGCGTCGAGCTGTGGGTCGGTCAGCGCCGTCAGCTCCGCATCGACCCAGGACTGGTCGCGGAACAGTCGTTGGAGCTCGAACGTGATCCCTGCCTCCTGACAGTACTCCCAGAGCTGCGAGAGCGCCTCGCGATCCTCGAACTGGAGACGGACGGTCCAGCCGGTGCCGTCGCTGGTCGCATCGCGCATCAGCCCGCCGAGTTCGATCGTCTTCGGCGACAGCAGTAGCGTCTCCGGGGTGTGCTCCAGCCGATAGACGGTCCCGGAATCGGCGTCGTTCACCTGCATCCACTCGACGACGGTGTGGTCGCGTTCGATGGCCGCCTCGAACGCTTGCCCGCCGTTCTCGACGTAGAAGAAGAACAGTCCCGTGTCGGGATCCGTCACTGACTGTGACATGACCCGGATCCCCACGTCGGGGCACTCGCGGATCGTCGGCGACAGCGCGAGATCCTCGTGGGCGATGTGGACGATGGCGATGAGACTCATCGGTTCACATCCGGTGAGTCGGGTCGGCCTCGGCGTACCATTCGTGTACGTGGATAGCGGTCACACGGAAGTTAAATATGTGGGTCGATAACACCCAAACCGATCGTCGAGATCGCCCGGCCAGCGGTGGCCGTCCGTTCGCTCGTCGGCTCGCTCTCGGCGAATGAGGGAAACGAGAGAACAGCGAGAAGACGGCCATCGATGGCCTTTCGACGACGCAGCGGATCGAGACAACAGTCTTATGCGAACTGAACGGTCAGTTAATGGCGATCGATGGATGCAATACGAGTCGAGGGGTTGACGAAGGAGTTCGACGCGGTCACGGCGGTCGACGGGCTGTCGTTCGCCGTCGAGCAGGGCGAGATATTCGGACTGCTCGGCCCGAACGGCGCGGGCAAGTCGACGCTGATCAACATGCTCGTGACGCTGCTCGATTCGACGTCGGGTACCGCGCGCGTCAACGGGTACGATATCAACGACGAGACCGGTAACGTGCGCGACAGCCTCGGGATCGTCTTCCAGGAGCCGGCGGTCGACGAGGAACTGACTGGTGCCGAGAACCTCGCCTTTCACGCGCGGATGTACGGCAAGCGAAAGGCCGAGCGCGAGCAACGCATTCCCGAGGTGCTCGAACTCGTCGGTCTCGCCGACGAAGCGGACCAGTCCGTCGAGAGCTACTCGGGCGGGATGCAGCGTCGCCTCGAAATCGGTCGGGGGCTGATGCACGAACCCGCGGTGCTCTTCCTCGACGAACCCACGACCGGGCTGGACGCGCGCACCCGCCGGGACACGTGGGAGTACATCCAGCGGCTCAACGAGCAATCGGACGTAACGATCGTCATCACGACGCACTACATGGACGAGGCGGATTTCCTCTGCGAGCGCGTCGCGATCATGGACCACGGCGAGATCGTCGCGGTCGATAGCCCCGAGAGCCTCAAGGACTCGCTCGGCGGCGACGTCGTCACGCTCGGCCTGGAGAACTCCTCCCGGGAACTGTTCGCCCGCCTCGACGAGCAGCCCTGGGTGCGCGAGCACACCGAGACCGACGAGGGTGTCGCGGTCACGATGGCCCACGGCGATACGCGGGTCGCCGATCTCGTTCGTCTCGCCGACGAGGCGGGAGCGAGTATCGCCTCGGTCGATCTCCGGAAGCCGACCCTCGAAAACGTCTTCCTCTCGCTGACCGGCAGCACCATCAGCGAGCGCGAGGCGAGCGTTGCCGACCGGCGTGAGGACGACGAGGACCGTACGACGGCCGAGGCCGCGGAGGTCGCCGAATGAGCCTCGTCGATCCGCTCGGCATCTACGGGCTCTGGCTCCGCGACGTCAAGCGATTCCTGCGGACACCCTCACAGATCATCGGCTCGCTGACGTTCCCGCTGATGTTCCTGCTCTTTCTGGGCTTCGGCTTCAGCGGCGCGGCCATCCCCGGTCTCCCCGAGGGCGTCGACTATCTCCAGTATCTCGTCCCCGGCATCATGGGCTTCACCATGCTTCTGGGGGCTTCGTTCGCGGGCCTGGCGATCCTCTCGGACCAGGACGTCGGCTTCCTCAAGGAGATCCTCGTCGCGCCGGTGAGTCGCACCTCGATCGTGCTCGGTCGGATCGCCGGCGGCTCGACGACCGCGATCGTCCAGGCCGTCCTGATCCTCGTGCTCTCGATCCCGCTCGGCTTCGAGCTCGCGGGCTGGCTGTCGATCCCGCTGGCGGCGGTCTTCCTGCTCCTCATCGCGATCACCTTCGTCGGCTTCGGCATCGCGCTGGCCTCGCAGTTCTCCGACAGCGAGGGGTTCGGCCTGATCGTCCAGTTCATCGTCTTTCCCCTCTTCTTCCTCTCGGGCGCGATCTACCCCATCGAGGGGTTGCCCGGCCCGGTGCAGTATCTCGCGCTGATCAACCCGCTGACCTACGGCGTCGACGGGCTCCGGGCCGCGCTGGTCGGTGCCTCGACGTACTCGCCGCTGCTCGATTTCGGCGCACTCGTGATCTCCTCGATCGTGATGGTCTCGGTCGGTGCGTATCTCTTCGAGCGCGTCGAGACCGTCTGAACCGGCTGAACGATACTCCCTCCCCTCTTCACGCTCTCAGTCATCGTCCGCTTCGATGACCCGCTCGGGCGTCTGCTCGGACTGTGCCTGCCAAAGCTCGGTGTACGCGCTGTCGGCCGCGAGCAGTTCCTCGTGGCTCCCGCGTTCGGTGATGGCCCCGTCCTCGATCACGACGATGCGATCGGCGTCCCGGATCGTCGAGAGTCGGTGGGCGATGACGAACGCCGTCCGGTCGGCGGTGAGCCGCGCGAGGCTCTCTTGGATCCGCTCTTCGGTCTCGGTGTCGACATCGGAGGTGGCCTCGTCGAGAACGATGATCGCGGGGTCGTTGAGCAACGCGCGAGCGATGGCGAGGCGCTGGCGCTGGCCGCCCGAGAGTTTGACGCCGCGCTCGCCGATCTGCGTGTCGTAGCCCTCGGGGAGATCGCTGACGAACTCGTGGGCCTCGGCGGCTCTCGCGGCCGCACGCACGCGCTCGTCGAGCCCCGCACCGTCCATCGTCCGTTCGAGCGCCTCGTCGGTGCCGTACGCGATGTTCTCGGCGACCGTCCCCGAGAACAGATACGGGTTCTGCTCGACGATGCCGACCGCCTCGCGCAGCGCTTCGAGGTCGTACTCGCGGACGTCGGTGTCGTCGACACGCACTGCGCCCCCGTCGACGTCGTAGAACCGTGGGATGAGCTTCAGCAGCGTCGATTTCCCTGCACCGGTGGCACCGACGAGCCCGATCGTCTCGCCGGGGTCGACGTCGAGCGAGAGCCCGTCGATGACCGGTTCGCCGTCGTCGTAGCCGAAGGTGACATCGTCGAAATTCACCATGCCGTCGACGTGCTCGGGGACGTGGCCGTCCTCGGGCGAGGTGATCGCCGGCTCGTGGCTCAACACGCCGAAGACACGCTCGGCGCTCGATTTGGCGAGCTGGTACTTGTTGGCCGTCTTGCCGATCCGACGCATTGGCGAGTAGAGCCGCCTGATGTAGAGGAAGACGCCGGCGAACGCGCCGACCGAGACCGCGCCGGGTGCACCCACGATGACGTCGCGGCCGCCGACGTAGAGCACGGCGACGAACACGACGCCGGTGAGCACGCGGAGCGCGGAGAAGAACGCCCGGCGGATCTTGATCGCGCCCACCTGCTCGTCGTGGTAGCGCTCGCTCTGTGCGGCGACGCGCCCACGCTCGAACTCGTAGCGGTTGAACGACTTGATCACCGGTGCGCCGCCCAGGTTGTTCTCCAGGCGGGTGTTGAGCCGCGCGACCGTCTCGCGGATCGCACGGTAGCGCGGTTCGACCCAGCGGAGGAAGGCACCGCTCGCGATCCCGATGAGGGGGACGGGCGCGAGCGCGATGAGCGCCAGCGTCGGCGACTGGATGAACAGGATGATCCCGATGCCGCCGACGACCGCGATCACGCGGATGATCTGACGGATTTCGGTGTTGAGAAACCGTTCCAACCTGTTGATGTCGCTGTTGAGGATCGACAGCATCCCGCCCGTCTGATGGTTGGCGAAAAACCCCATCGAGAGGTGTTGCATGTGGTCGTAGGCGTCGTTGCGGAGGTCGCGCTGGATCTTCTGTGCCACCGACTGGAGCAGATAGCGCGAGACGAACCGCGTCACCGACCGGATTAGATAGGCGAGCGCCGCGATGGCGACCAGCCGTTCGAGGAGCGCGAGCCGGGGTGCCTGCCCGGCGATGGTCCCGCCCGGCAGTAGCCCAGCCTGTACCAAGAGTCCCGATCCACCGGTCGAACTGTCGATGAGGTCGATCGCAGCGGCGACGATCAGCGGCGGGACGAGCCGTGCGAACCGTGTCAGTAGCGAGGCACCCACGCCGACGCTCAGGCGCTTCCAGTAGGGGATCGCATACCGAAGGAGACCGACCATCGGATTGCCCGTGACCTCGTCACGGATCTCCTCGAACCCCCCGAGTTCCTCCTCCGACGACATTGTCGACACCAGCGGATGAACGCTCAAGAGGCCGTTCATTCGACACGACCTCGGTCCCCTCATCGGTGCTCGTTCCGTCGCCAGATAGCAGCGAGCGCTCACGATCCTCCCTGCTCGCTCACCGCCGATTCGCATCAGTAGAAATAATAGAAACACGAAACTTTCCGCGTGACACCAGAAATGAACAGAAGTACATAGATTTTTGTCGCCCGAGGATTCATCGACCACATGGACAAGCTCGCCGACGTCGACACCGAGGCATTGCAGGCCGCTCTCGGAGACGCTTCGGAATCGAAGGCCGTGAAACGGCTGATGGTCGCACTCGCGTACGCCGACGGCGTCAGCGTCGAAACCGTGAGCGCGCGCTACGATATCCCGCGCGCGACCATCTACTCCTGGCTCGACCGGTTCGAACAGCAGTCGATCGCGGAGGCGATCACGGACGACTCCCGACCGGGACGCCCGGCAAAACTCGACCCCTCACAACGACGGCAGCTGGCGGCCGATTTGGCCCGATCACCCGCCGAACTGGGCTACGATTCGGCCGAATGGACGCCCGAACGGGCACGGGAGCATATCGAACGGATGTACGATATCAGCTACTCGCTGGGTCACGTCCGTCGATTGTTGCAAGAATCCTCGGCTGGTACGTGAACAGCCGGTCGTCTCGATACCGTTCTTTTCTACTCTTCTTGTTTGTCGGGTTGGATCGAACGGTATTATAATTACTTCTATTTCATCATTGGCGAGATATGTCGGTTTTCGAATGTGTTCGGTACCGTTCGCTCCATCTTCGTCGATCGTCAGCAGTGATCCATCACAATTTCCGACGGCATGCATGATCGTACGAGCGTTTTTCTCGATTCGAGAATCGACGATCGACGGTCAGATTTCGGTCACGCGCTCGTAGTCGTCGTCGAGGGCGGCGGCGTCGTCGGGCAGGAGCGCGACGACGAGATAGTCGGGATACTCGGCGAAGTAGTCGACGAGCCGGGCGATACGGTCCGAATCCACCGCTTCGAGCGAGTCGAGCAGCATCACCGGCACGGTCTCGTGGAGATCGTGGACGAGATAGCCCGCAAGCGCGAACACTAACCCCGTGACTTCGCGCTCGCTCTCCGAGAGGTGGTCGATCGTGTCCTCGTAGGCGGTTCCCGACTGTGTGGTGCGCACGACGTGGAGCTCGAAGACGCTCTTGTCGACCTTTCGACGGCCTTCGCGGACGGTCTGTTCCACGCGCTCGATCCAGATGCGCTCGATGTTCTCGTAGTCGAGCAGGTCGAGCACGGTCGCCATGTGGTCGTTGAACCCCTCGACGGCCTCGGTCTCGATGCGCTCGATGCGCGTGCGCAGCTCTTCGAGTTCGTCCTGCACGTCTGCGCGCCGCTCTTCGAGCCGATCGCGCTCGTCGAGGCGCTCCTCGATGTCGGCGATCTCCGCGACGACCTCCTCGCGGTCGCCCTCAACTCTACCGAGCTCGAATTCGAGCTGGTTGGCCTCCTTGTGGAGGTCGAGCAGTTCGGTGTACTCCTCGTTTTCGAGCTGTTCGACCTCGGCTTCGAGGGTTTCGATCTCGTCGGTCAGCGCGTCGCGTTCGGCAGCGAGATCGTCGAGGGTGGTCTCGTGGTCGTCGAGTTCACCCTCGATCCGGTCGAGACGGCGTTCGAGCCGGTCGCGCTGCTGTTGTTTCTCGTCGAGCGCGCTCCGTTCGGTGACGAGCTCGTCGAGCTCCTCGCGGACGTCGTTGACGTCGGCGAGGGTCTCTTGGCGGAGGCTGCGCAGGCGATCGAGCGTGGCCTCGATCTGGTCGGTGTCGACGTCGCTGCCGCAGGTCCAGCAGGTGACGGTCTCGTCGGCAACCAGCTGATCGGTGACGGCGTCGTCCCCGTCGGACGACCCCTCGTTGAGGGAATCGAGGCGACCGACGTCGTCGCCGTCGAGCATGTCCTCGTTGAACTGGACGATGCTCTGGAGCTCGGAGAGTTCGCTTTCGAGGCTGCTCTCGCGCTCGCGGAGCCGTTCGATCTCGGCGTCGAGTTCGCTGCGCTCGCCGGCGGGCGCGTCGGGGAGCTCGTCGTAGTCGGCTTCGAGCTCGGCGCGTTCGTCGTGGAGGGCGTCGACGCTCTCCTCGTGGGTATCGATGTCGTAGCGGACGTTTTCGAGCTCCGAGCGCGTCCGGCGGAGCTCGTCGAGCGTATCTTCGAGTTCGGCCTTCTCCTCGCGGGTTTCGTCGACGTCGCGGTCGGCGTCGTCGAGCTCGGCCTCTTTGGCTTCGAGCGCGTCGCGTTTGTCCTCGATCTTCTCGTCGAGGCGGCGACGCTTCGCTTCGAGATCGGGGAGACCGTCCTGGAGGGCGTCGAGCTCCTCCAACTGGTCGTCGAGCTCGCGGCGGCGATCCTCCAGATCGCTGATCTCGGCGCGGATGACGTCGGTGTCGATCGGGCGCATGATCAGATCGCGGAGGTCGTCGCTGCGGGCGACCGCCCGGCGGGCTTCGTTCGATTCGAGGAGGAAGGCGAACAGGTCGGCGACGGTCGGATCGTCGAGGTATGGCTCGCCGTCGGTGGCGACGACGCCGTTCTCACGCGTGAGCGTGCGCGTGTACGTGTCGTCGCCGATGGAGAGTTCGACGGTCCCCTCGTCGGCGTCACCTTTGAGCGAGACGCTATCGCTGCCGAGGCCGGCCATCACCGCCTGGAGCAGCGACGTGCGATTCGTGGCGTTGCGTCCGGTGAGAACGGTCACGCCCGCGGCGGTCTCGACGTCGGTACGGTCGATACCGCCGACGTTCTCGACGTGTATATGAATGTCCCGTTCGGCGAGTTCCTCGGCACTCATTGATCGAGTTCGCAACGCCATGTATAAAAAAGTGACTGCCGACGACCGCGACCGTGAGGTCGCAATCGTGGCAGCACGCGTCGTGCCGGCCTTTTGTCCGTCCGACGATTCGAAACGTGGAGAAAGGGATCGGCGGACGATAGCCCGATTTGCTATGACAAAGTGACTGCTGTCATGGCTACCTGTCGGACGAGTCGGTCGTGCATTCGCAGCCCCCGCGATCGAACAGCTCCGTCACCTGGTACTGCGCGCCGCAATCCTCACAGAGCACGCGCACGTCGATGAGGACGTTGAACGCGCCGAGCGTGATGTGGCCGGTGTTGCGCAGTCGCTCGATCTTGCTCTCGACGATCGTCGTCATGCGACGCCTGAGCCGCCGGACGTTCGTGGTTTCGGTCTCGACCGGGTCGTCGTCGCTCGACGAATAGCTCACGTCACGATAGCTCGTCAGATAGGTGTGGATGGCCTGCCGCGAGACGAAATCCGCCGTCAGCCGATCGACGTCGATCCCCTGCTGTTCGAGTCGATTGGTGGCTTGGACGGCGGCCCCGCTGCTCACGCTCTCGTCGGTCAACAGTCGATAGAGATTCGCCTGCTCGCCGTCGAGCGTGTCCACCGAGGCGTCCCGGAGGACACGAGCGAGCAGCTCCCGATTGAAGTAGTCCGCCAGTTCGCGCAGGCTCTTGCGCTCGGTCGCCTCGTCCGTCCAATATTCGACGAGCTCGTCGCCCAGTCCCACGAGCTCGTACCGTTGCAGCACCCGTACGATCTTGCTGTTCGAATCGCCGGTCGTATCGTCGCTACTGTCCGGTTCGTTCGCGTCGGTCATTGACCCTGCTACAGCGGCGATCGATAAAAACTCCCTGCTCGTCCGCCGCATATCGTCCCGATTCCCCTGCGGTGTTGTCCAACATCCGAAACCATCCCGGTTGCTCGGTCGGCGACCGACGCTCGATTCCACATTTCGAAAGGATATTGATTGGACGCTGAACCGGACGAACCGCTGGCATCGATCACGCTGCATCGATATCGACGGAAACAGCGCTCTCAACGCCCATAGTGCGACGATCCGTTCTCACGACCGTCTCGATTCGGCCACCGCTGCACGCTCATCGAAAGAACAATCGTTTTACGTTGTGATCGATGCGTTCTCATGTGATGAACGCATGAAGCTGGAGGACGAAACGACCGTGAAGACGACGACGAAATCGCTCCGGATCGTCGAGTTCCTTCACGAGCACAACGGGGCAGGGATCACCGAGATCGCCACCCAGCTGGAGCTCTCGAAGAGCACGGTGTACAAACACCTCAGAACCCTCGAACAGGAGCGCTACGTCTACAAGGGCGACGGCGATGTCTACTACGTCGGGCTGCGATTCCTGAGCCTCGGGGTCGGTGCGCGCCGACGGCGACGGATCTACGAGACGGCGAAGCCGGAGATCCAGCGGCTGGCCGAGGAATCCGGCGAGATGGCGAACCTGCTGGTCGAGGAGCACGGCCGCGGCATCTTCCTCTACCGGGCCGACAGCAGCCGTGCGGTCAACCTCGATACGCACGCCGGTCGCGAGGTCTATCTCCATACCACGGCGATGGGCAAGGCGATCCTCGCCTGTCTCCCCGAACGCCGCGTGAACGAGATCATCGATCGTCACGGGCTCCCGGAGATGACCGAGCACACGATCACCGACCGCGAACTCCTGTTCGAGGACCTCGACACGATCGCCGAGCAGGGCTGGGCGGTCGATCGCGAGGAACGGCTGAAGGGGCTCTGCTGTGTCGCCACGGCGATCACCGATCCCGACGACACGCCACTCGGTGCGATCAGTGTCTCCGGACCGCGCAGCCGGCTGAAGGACGGAAAACTCGTCGACGAACTGCCGGAGCTGATCCTCAACATCAAGAACGTCATCGAACTCAACGTCGCCTACGAGTGACGCTTCTCCTCCGTCACCTGCAGCCCTGATTTCCCAGCGAACTAGCACCCGAGCGCAGCAGCTGTTCGCACAAACGAAACAGCTGTTGAGTATAGAGCAACGCCATTCCAACGGATTGGACAAATATCGAGAACGGAGACGAATGAGAACGACGAAGAGAGAGTCCCGATTTCTCAGCGCGTGTCGTCGCTCTCGCCGACCACCAACACCCGGAGGTCGTTGACGTTGGTACCCGTCTTGCCGGTGTCGACGACCAGCCCGCGCTCGGCGAGATACGGGTAGACGTCGTTGGCCGCCAGCGCTGCCCGTGCCCGCCGTTCGTCGTCGAGCGCGTCACGATCGGCGATCGCGCCGGCGACGTCGCTCGCGCCGTCCTTGCCATCCGTGTCGACGCTGGCGACCACTACGTCCGCCGACGTGCTGGTGAGTGCGCCGCTGAGGACGAACTCCTGGTTGGGGCCGCCCGAGCCGTCGCCGTCTAGAGTTACGGTCGTCTCGCCGCCCGAGAGCAACACCGCCGGCGGCGAGACGGGGTTTTCGGTCGCGAGCGCCTCGTCGGCGATCGCGGCGTGGGTTTTCGCCGCCTCGCGTGCCTCGCCCTCGACCTGCGAGGAGAGGATCACCGGCGTGTAGCCGTGCTCCTCGGCGACCGACCGTGCCGCCGCCAGCGCGGTGAACCCGTTGGCGAGCATGTGGAGTTCGGTCCGCTCGAACGCCGGATCGTTGGCGGTCGGGGTCTCCGATCGTTCGCCATCGTCGCCGTTTTCGAGTCGTTCCTCGATCGCCGCCGAGGGCTGGATGTCGTACCGATCGAGTACGTCACGCGCGTCGGCGTACGTCGACTCGTCCGGGACGGTCGGCCCGCTGGCGATGATGCTCGGATCGTCGCCGACGACGTCGCTGAGCACGAGACTGTGGACAGTCGCCGGTGCCGCCGCGGCGGCGAGCTGTCCGCCCTTGATCGCCGAGAGATGTTTCCGCACGGCGTTGATCTCGTGGATCGTCACGCCGCTCGACAGCAGGTCGTCGGTCAGCGACTGGAGTTCGGCGAGCGAGACATCGTCGACGGGTGCCGGCAACAGCGCGCTGCCGCCCCCGGAGATCAGGCAGAGTACGAGCGTCTCCGCGGTCGCATCGTCGGCGAGCGAGAGCACGCGTCGCGCACCCTCCTCGCCGGCCTCGTTCGGCGTCGGATGCGAGCCCTCGACGACCGCGATCCGATCGGTTTCTTGAGGATCGTTCGTGACGACGACACCGTCGGTGAGCCGGTCGCCGAGCACGTCTTCGATGACGTTCGCCATCTGTGCGGCGGCCTTCCCGCCGCCGACGACCACGACCTCTCGATAGTCGTCGAGATCGACGGTCGCATCGCCGATCGTCAGCGCCGTTCCGTCGCGTTCGAGCGCCTCGCTCATCACGCGCGTCGGCTGTGTCGCCTCGATACCCGCCGCGATGCAGTCGAGAGCCGTCTCGTGGGCGGGCGTTTTCGCGAGCTCCTCCCGGTTTCGTATCATCGGTGTTCCTCCCCGCTCTTCTGATCTATGCGATCCATTCTCCCTCCCGCTCGCCCGGAGTGCTGTCTCGGCGACTGGCTGCCATGCGATGGCGTTTCGCCCCCGCGTATAAAAATCGTCGGTAGCCGACGCGATGCAGCCATCGACGGCTGTCGCTCTCCTCGTCGTGAGCGCTGTGAATAATTGAAACCGCTCGAAAGGTGGTTCGACCCGTTTAGAAGATCGACTTGTCGGTCTCTTTGGCGGTGAGGAACTCGAGGAGGACGGGCGTGCCTTCCTCGGTCTTCTGGACACCGCGCTCGATCGCGTCGCTGATCTCGTCGGGATCCTCGATGCGCTCGCCGTAGCCGCCGAGCGACTCGGCGAAGTCGGCGTAGTGACCCGAGAACTCGGTGTCGTAGGAGGCCATCTCGAAGTTGTTGAGCACGACCTCCATGATCGGGATGTCCTCGCGAGCAGCGGTCTCGAAGTCCATGCCGGTCATGCCGATCGCACCGTCGCCCATGATGTGGACGCAGGTCTTCTCCGGGCGGATGAGCTTCGCGCCCATCATGAGGCCGAGCCCGTAGCCGAGCTGCGTCGTCTTCCCCCAGCCGACGTAGGAGAGCGGCTCCGTGACCTCGAAGAACGGGGCCATGAAGTCGCGTGCGTTGCCGGCGTCGTGGGTGACGATCGAGCCCTCCTTGTCGAGCGCCTTGTCGAACTCGTGGACCACTCTATAAGGATTGATCGGCGTCTCGTCGGAGGTGAGTTTCGGCCGCCAGTCTTCGAGCCACTCCTCACGAACCGATTCGATCTCCTGGACGATGTCGTCACGGCGACCGCGCGATCCGTCGACGCGACCGTTGACGACGTCGTTGAGTGCTTCGAGCGTCAGCTTCGCGTCGCCGACGAGCGAGTACTCCGAGGAGACGTCCTTGTCGATGTCGCCCGCGTCGAGCGTCGAGTGGATGACCGTCTTGTCGTCGGGAACGGTGATGCCGTAGGCGGTGTCGGTGAAACTGCAGCCGACGCCGAAGACGACGTCACACTCCTGTAGGAAGTGGTGGAGCTGACCGGGCTCGCTCTTGCTGCCGGCACCGATCGAGAGCGGGTGGTCCTCCGGGAACGCGCTCTTGCCGTTGAGGCTCGTTGCGACCGGCACTTCGAGCGTCTCCGCGAGCTCCTTGAGCGGCTCCCAGGCTTTCGCGTAGTGGACACCCTGACCGGCGTAGAGGATCGGGTTCTCCGCTTCGAGCAGCACGTCGGCGACCTCATCGACGCCGCTGGGGTCGGGCCCCGAGCGGGTCGTACTCGTCGGCGTGTAGTCGAACTCCTCGACGTCCTCGGAGAAGACGTCTTTCGGGACCTCGACGACGGCCGGCCGCGGGCGGCCGTTCCGTGCCGTGTTGAACGCGCGCCGCATCGTGTCGTCGACGGCGTCGGGGTCGGTGAGCTGCTCGCAGGTCTTGCTCACAGGCTGGTAGGTGAGGAACGAGTTGAACCGGGGATCGACGTCGGTGTCGGCCAGGTCGTAGCCCGCCGGGATCGCGACGAGCGGTGCCGATTCGGTGTATGCCTGCGCGACGCCCCCGACGGAGTTCTCCGTGCCGGGACCGTGCTGGCAGGCGAACGCCGCGATGTTCTCGCCCGAGGAGACGCGCCCGATGCCGTCGGCCATGTGCAGCGCGGTGCGCTCCTGTCGTGTGATGATTGTGCGGACGCCCGCGTCCTCCGCCGAGCCGGTGTCGAACAGGGGGTTACTCGGGAATCCGAACAGATACTCTACGCCCTCCGCTTTCAGCACTTCCGCAATAGATTCGTTAACGTTCATGCTAGTACTCCATCGGTCGATGGACATCTACGAAACAACCCGGGGTGCTCATAAGTTTGTCGCATAGTGGGGTTGTTCGGCCGTCCTGTCAGCGATCGTTCCAACAGAGTCAAATGACGTGCTCGCCTTCGGACGCCTGTTCAGCGATGACCGACGACACCGACCTGCAACGGCTCTGCGTTCACGAATCGATCGGCAACAAGATCCCGAAGGAGGGGTTCGTCGAGGCGTTCGACGACCTCTCGATCCCCGTCGAACTCGTCGGCGACGACGAGAGCTACGACGAGGGCGACGCGGTCGCCTCGTTCAAACCTCGTCCCGAGTTCCTGGACGCCGGCTGGGTACACGTTATCCGCGCGGGCTACGACGCGTTCGACACCGACGAGTACGAGGCGAACGGCACGCCGCTGACCAACAGTACGGGCATCCACGGAACGACCGTCGGCGAGATCGCCGTCGGCTACATGCTCTCGCTCGCCCGGATGCTCCACGTCTACCGCGACCACCAGAACGACAGCGACTGGTACGAACCCGAGTACCAGCGCCCGTTCACCGTCGAAAACGAGCGTCTGTGCGTTATCGGTCTCGGCACGCTCGGTCAGGGGATCGCCACGCGCGCGGACGCGCTCGGGATGGACGTCGTCGGCGTCCGTCGCTCCCAGGAGTCGGTCCCGGGTGTCTCCGAGGTGTACCACCCGGACGACCTCCACGAGGCCATCGCCGACGCCCGGTTCGTCGCGGTCGCCGTCCCGCACACGCCGTCGACGGAGGGGATGATCAGCACCGACGAACTGGCAACGATGCGCGACGACGCCTACCTCGTCAACGTCGCCCGCGGCCCGATCGTCGATCAGGACGCGCTGGTCGACGCGCTCGACGCCGGCACGATCGCCGGCGCGGGCCTCGACGTCTTCGAGACCGAACCCTTGCCTGAAGAATCGCCGCTGTGGGACTTCGAGGAGGTCATCATCTCGCCCCACCGCGGATCGGCGACGAACCGCTACCACCTCGACATCGCCGAACTGGTCGCCGAGAACGTCCGCCGATACCAGGACGGCGAGTCGCTGAAAAACCGCGTCGCCTGATCGACGGCGCTCCATCGGAACACGCTGCATCTTTTTCGAAAACCGTCACACCAATAGCCGCGTGAAATCCGCACGAACCGGTCGTCAGTCGCGACTCACCGATGACCGATCGTCGAAAAATCGTGGTTGGGAGCTCTACAGCCGGTCGCTGAGATCGGAGACGACGTCGACGGTCTTCGCGTCGCCGCCGAGGTCGGGCGTGCGCGGTGCCGACTCGTCGGCGAGCTGTGCCTCGACGGCGTTCCAGATGTCGTCGGCGGCGGCTTCCTTGCCGTCGCCGAGATACTCGAACATCATCGCGCCGGTGAGAACCGACGCGAGCGGGTTGGCGATCCCCTGGCCGACGATGTCGGGTGCGCTGCCGTGGACCGGCTCGAACATGTCGGGATAGTCGTTCTCCTCGTTGATGTTGCCCGAGGGTGCGAGCCCGAGACTGCCGGTGATGATCGCCGCGATGTCCGTGGAGATGTCGCCGAACAGGTTCGAGGCGACGACGACGTCGAACTCCTCGGGGCGGCGGACGAGATCCATCGAGGCGCGATCGACGAGCAGGCTGCTGACCTCAACCTCGGGGAAATCCTCCGAGACTTCTTTGACGATGTCGTCCCAGAAGACCATCGAGTGGGCCTGTGCGTTCGATTTGGTGATCGAGGTGAGATGGCCCTCGCGCTCGGTCGCCGCCTCGAAGGCGCTGCGGACGATGCGCTCGGTACCTTTCCGAGTGAACAGGCCGGACTGGACGGCGACCTCGTTGCTGAAGCCGCGGTGTTCGCGACCGCCGACGTTCGCGTACTCGCCTTCAGTGTTCTCGCGGTAGACGACGAGGTCGATGTCGCCGGCCCCGTAGCCCCGAAGCGGGCTCTCGATGCCCTCGAACAGTTTGTTCGGGCGCTTGCAGATGTACTGGTCGAAGCCCTTCCGGATCGGGAGGAGGAGACCGTTGAGCGTGACGTGGTCGGGGACCTCGGGATGGCCGACGGCACCGAGGAAGATCGAATCGGCCGACTCGATTCGATCGAGCCCGTCGTCGGGCATCATCGCACCTTCGTCCAGATAGCGCTCGGTGCCCCAGTCGTAGGTCGATCGTTCGAGCTGGAAGTCGTGGTTCTCCGCGACGGTGTCGAGCACTTCCATCGCGGCGCTCGTGACTTCGGTGCCGATACCGTCGCCCGGAATGACGGCGATGTCGTACGTCTCCATGCACGCCCGTATCGCGCTCGATTGTAAATAACTGGCGATGTCGGCGACCACCGCGACGACGCCGACGGCGGGTGTTCAGCCGTCCGTCGACGCACCGTCAGCCGGTCCCGAATCAATCCCCCTCAGTTCACTCGCCGATGCCGTTCTCTTGGGCGTCAACCACAGCGACGCTGGCGAGATTGACGATGTCCTTGACTTCGTCGCCTCGCTGGAGGACGTGAACGGGTTTGTCCATGCCGACGAGCATGGGGCCGATGGCCTCGGCACCACCCAACCGTTGGAGCAGTTTGTAGCCGATGTTGCCAGCCTCCAGATTCGGGAAGACGAGGACGTTGGCGGGTTCGTCGAGTTCGGAGAAGTCGTAGGTTCCTTCGAGCATCTCCTCGACGACGGCGGTATCGGCCTGCATCTCACCGTCGACGGGGAACTCCACAGCCGAGTCTTCACGAAGTTTCTGTGCGGCCTCACGCGGTTTGCGCGTACCCTCGTTGTCGACGCTGCCGAAGTCCGAATAGGACAGCAGGGCCGCCCGTGGTTCGACGTTGAACCGCCGGGCGAGGTCGGCCGTGTGCTCGGTGACTTCGGCCAAGACATCGGCATCCGGCTCTTGATTGACGGTCGCATCGGCGCAGAAGACGACGCGGTTCTTGAACGCGAGCAGGTAGACGCCGGCCGCGTAGTTCGCGTCGTCGGCGGTACCGACGATCTGGAGCGGCGGGCGGAGCGCGGAGGGGTAGTCGTGCGTCAGCCCGGTGAGCATGGCGTCGGCGTCATCCATCTCGACCATCACGCTGCCGAGATGGTTTTCGTCACGCAGGAGATCTTCGGCCTCGGTGCGGGTGACGCCCTTGCGCTGGCGCAGTTCGGTCAGTCGCTCGGCATAGGGATCGAGGTTTGCCTCGTCGGGATCGACGATCTCGGGGTCGAACGCCAGCCCGAGCGAGTCCATCGTATCGGTGATGACTCCCTGATCTCCGATGAGAACGGGGTGAGCGATGCCCTGGTCGTCGATCTGGTGGGCGGCACGGATCATCTTCTCGTCGTCGCCTTCGGCGAGGACGAGTCGTTTGGGCTCGGATTTCGCTTTGTTCAACACAACGCGCATCATCTCGCGGGACTTGCCGAGACGGGCTTCGAGCTCCTCGGTGTAGTCGTCGATATCGACGTCGCTACGGGCGGCCCCGCTATCGATGGCGGCCTGGGCCACTGCCGGAGTAACCTCGAAGAGCACGCGCGGATCGACGGGTTTGGGGATGATGTACTCGGGACCGTACTGGAGGGGTTGGTCGCCGTAGGCTTTCACGACGGCATCGGGAACGTCCTTGCGAGCGAGCTCGGCGATCGCACGGGCGGCGGCGACTTTCATCTCCTCGTTGATCTCGCTGGCGCGGACGTCGAGTGCACCCCTGAAAATGAATGGGAAGCCCAGCACGTTGTTGACCATGTTCGGATAGTCGGACCGACCAGTAGCCATAATGACGGTGTCGTCGCGAGCTTCTTTGGCGTCCTCGTAGTTGATCTCGGGGTCGGGGTTGGCCATCGAGAAGATGATGGGATTATCGCCCATCGAGCGGACCATCTCCTGGGAGACGATCCCACCGACCGACAAGCCGACGAAGACGTCTGCACCGGACAGGGCATCCCCGAGACTGCCCTCGGGGACGTCACGAGCGAATTCGGTTTTGAACTCGTTGACGTCACCACGAGAAGCGCGCTCCTCGGTGATGATGCCCGTGGAGTCGCACATCGTGATGTTCTCCTTTCGTGCACCGAGCGAGAGATAGAAGCGTGCGGTGGCGATCGCGCTCGCACCCGCACCCGAGAAGACGATCTCCAACTCGTCGAGCTCTTTTTCGGCGATATCGCTGGCGTTCAGGAGTGCAGCACCACTGATGATCGCGGTCCCATGTTGATCGTCGTGAAAGACGGGGATCGACATCGACTCGCGGAGCTGTTCCTCGATCTCGAAACACTCGGGGGCTTTGATGTCCTCGAGATTGATGCCGCCGAAGGTCGGTTCCATCGCCTCGACGGTCCGGATGATCTCCTGAGGGTCGTCCTCGTCGAGTTCGATGTCGAAGACGTCGATGTCGGCGAAACGCTTGAACAGGACGCCCTTACCCTCCATGACGGGTTTCGAGGCCTGTGCACCGATATCACCCAATCCGAGAACGGCCGATCCGTTGGAGACGACACCGACCATGTTGCCCTTCGCGGTGTAGGTGTAGGCGTCGTCGGGATCGTCGTGGATGTGATTGCAGGGCGTGGCGACACCTGGCGAGTAGGCCAGCGAGAGATCGCGCTGGGTGCTGGTGGGTTTGGTCGTCGAGATCTCGATCTTGCCGGGCGGGTCCTCGCGGTGGTAGTCGAGTGCGTCCTCGTCCAGTCCCATGTCTGACGAACTCGTCTGAACAGTAAAAAGATACTCATTGCGGCGGCAATTCGCCCGAATCGCCCTCTCGCCCGAGGTCCCGAATCGGCGACTGTCATCATCAACATATGACAACAGATGACAACGCTTTAGTTTCGTTGCTCGGGAGATAGCAGCAGTTGAACCACTCTGGTGGAATCAAATGACAGGAGATGAACTCATCTGGCGGATCGCGGGCGGTTCCGGGGACGGGATCGACTCGACGAGCCAGAACTTCACGAAGGCGCTGATGCGCACGGGGCTGGACGTATTCACACACAGACACTACCCATCGCGGATCCGCGGCGGCCACACGTACGTGGAGGTGCGGGCGGCCGACCACGCAGTGAAATCGCGCGGCGACGGCTACGATTTCCTGCTGGCGCTGGGCGATAGTTTCGCCCGGAACCCCCAGGACGGCGAGGCCTACTACGGCAACGAAGAGGTCAAACCGCTCACGGAGAACCTCGACGAGCTGCGCGAGGGCGGGGTGATCGTCTACGACGAGGGGCTGCTCGACACCGACGAGGTCGAGAACTTCGACGAGCGCGTCGAGGAAAACGACTGGCACGTCTACCCGCTCGATCTCCGAAGCCTCGCGCGCGAGCACGGCCGCGAGATCATGCGTAACACGGCTGGTGTTGCAGCAACGGCCGCGCTGATCGACATGGATACGGGGATCTTCGAGGAGCTGATGGCCGACACGATGAGCGGCGAGATGCTCGAAACCAACGTCGAGGTGCTCGAAGAGGCCCACGCAGAGGTCAGCGAGATGGAGTTCACCCACGATCTCGAAGTCCCGACGGGCAGCCACGACGAAGAGCAGGTGCTCCTGAACGGGAGTCACGCGGTCGCATACGGTGCGATCGACGAGGGCTGTCGGTTCATCGCGGGCTACCCGATGACGCCGTGGACGGACGTGTTCACGATCATGACTCAGCACCTGCCCTCGATCGGGGGCATATCCGAGCAGGTCGAAGACGAGATCGCGGCGGCGTCGCTGGCGATCGGTGCTTCTCATGCGGGAGTCAAGGCCATGTCCGGTTCGTCCGGTGGTGGCTTTGCATTGATGAGCGAGCCGCTGGGGCTCGCAGAGATGACCGAAACGCCGCTCGTGCTCGTGGAGGCGATGCGTGCGGGTCCCTCGACGGGGATGCCGACCAAACCCGAGCAGGGCGATCTCGAACATATCCTCTACACGAGTCAGGGCGACTCCAATCGTGTGGTCTTCGCACCCGGTACGGTTGCGGAGGCCTACGAGCAGTCCAGAGAAGCGTTCAGAGTCGCCTACGAGTACCAGATTCCGGTGGTGATCGTGATCGATCAGAAGCTCTCCGGCGAGTTGGCAAGCGTGCCGGCGAGCCACTTCGATCGCGAGCCCAATCCGGATCTCGGTAGTGTGCTTTCCGAAGAGGAGATCCAAGAGGCACCCCATCACGCATCGGGGACGTTCAATCGGTTCCGTCACGACCCCGAAAACGGCGTGAGCCCGCGGAGCATCCCGGGCCAGAAGGACGGACGCTTTCTGGCGACGGGCAACGAGCACACCCCACAGGGCCACATCGAGGAGAGTCCGGACAACCGCGTCGCGCAGGTCGATCGGCGCACGCGCAAACTCGAATCCATCCGCAGCGACCTGGACGAACAGGAGCATTCGAATCAGACGTACTACGGGCCGGAGGATGCCGAGCACGGCATTATGGTCTGGGGAAGCCAGCAGGGTAGCGTCGAGGAGGCCGTCGACCGACTGAACGAGCAGGGCGAGTCGGTGAAGATGCTGGGCGTGAGCGACATGATGCCCTATCCCAAGGAGGACGTGACGGAGTTCCTCGAATCGGTCGACGAGTGTCTGGTCGTCGAGATGAACATCACCGCCCAGTTCAGAGGGCTCACCCAGAAAGAACTCGGCCGCTTTGGCGAGAAGATGTCGAGCCTGCTGAAGTACAACGGTAACCCGTTCGAGCCGGCCGAAGTCGTCGAAGGGTTCGACATTCAGGTGAACGGCGGCGACGAGCCGCCGACGGCACAGACGCGGATCGAACCGGCAGCAGGTGATTAAGACATGAGCAAATCATTCAGCGCGATCGGACAGGCGGAACAGGGCGAGGAGATCGACCGGGAGGCGTTCACGCCGGGCATCGAGCCGCAGGCGACGTGGTGTCCGGGCTGTGGCGACTTCAGCGTGCTCAAGGCGCTCAAGGGTGCGATGCCCGAAGTCGGGCGCACGCCTGACGAGACCTTGTTGGTGACGGGTATCGGCTGTTCGGGCAAGCTGAACAGCTACTTCGAGTCCTACGCGATGCACTCGATCCACGGGCGTTCGCTGCCGATCGCCCGCGCGGCGAAACTCGCGAACCCGGGTCTGGAAGTGATCGCGGCGGGTGGCGACGGCGACGGTTACGGCATCGGCGGGAACCACTTCATGCACACCGCCCGCGAGAACCACGACATGACCTACATCGTCTTCAACAACGAGATCTTCGGGCTGACGAAGGGCCAGACCTCCCCGACGAGCCCGAAAGGTCACGAGTCGAAAACCCAGCCCCACGGGTCGGCCAAGGACCCGATCCGACCGCTGTCGCTGGCGCTGACGTCGGGTGCGTCGTACGTGGCGCGGACGGCGGCGGTGAACCCGCGGCAGGCGACGGAGATCCTGACCGAGGCGATCGAACACGACGGGTTCGCGCACGTGGACTTCCTGACACAGTGTCCGACCTGGAACAAGGACGCAAAACAGTACGTTCCGTACACGGACGTTCAGGACTCCGAGGACTTCGACTTCGACGTCCACGACCGTCAGGAAGCGGCAGAGATGATGCACGAGACCGAGGACAAACTCTACGAGGGCGAGGTGCTGACGGGTCGGTTCTACATCGACGAGGATCGTCGCTCGTACGGCGAGGAGAAACGCTCGACGGGCGAGATGCCCGAGGAGCCGCTGGCCGAGCGCTATTTCGACGAGGAGGCCGACTGGGAGCGCAGTTACGACCTCCTCGACGCCCACAAGTAGCGCATCCTGTCGACAGTTCTTTTATGTCCGCGCCGATAGCTTCGGGTAGAACATGCCAACGAGAAACACGAAGATCGTCTGTACGCTCGGGCCGGCGACCGCCGAGCAACCGACGATCGAACGACTCATCGAGAACGGGATGTCGGTCGCGCGGCTCAACGCGAGCCACGGCACCACCGAGAACCGCGCCGACCTCATCGAGACGGTGCGCGCAGCGAGTTCGGCCGTCGGCCGGTCGGTCGCGGTCATGCTCGACCTGCCCGGCCCGGAGATCCGCACCGCGCCGCTCGACGAGTCGATCGAGCTCGAAACCGGCACCGAGGTCCGCCTCTCGGAGGGCGAGACCGCGAGCCCCGATGCGGTCGGCGTTTCGACCAGCATCGGTGCCGTCAGCCCTGGCGATCGCGTGCTGCTCGACGACGGCCGCATCGAGACGGTCGTCAGCCGTGTCGAGGGCGAGACTGTCGTCGTCGACGTCGAGAGCGGCGGAACCCTCGGCGGACAGAAGGGGGTCAACGTGCCGGGCGTCGATCTCGACCTCGAATCCGTCACCGAGCAGGACCGCCAGGAGCTGACGCTGGCGGCGGATCACGACGTGGATTTCGTTGCGGCGAGTTTCGTCCGCGACGCCGAGGATATCTACGCGGTCAACGAGGCCCTGGAGAATCAGGGCGCGGACGTGCCCGTCGTCGCCAAGATCGAGCGTGCCGGCGCGGTCGAGCATCTCGATGGCATCATCGAATCGACCTACGGCGTGATGGTTGCCCGGGGCGATCTCGGCGTGGAGTGCCCGATGGAGACGGTTCCGCTCGTCCAGAAGCGGATCATCCAGAAATGCCGTGCGGCGGGCGTCCCGGTGATCACGGCGACCGAGATGCTGGATTCGATGACCCACGCGCGCCGGCCGACGCGTGCCGAGGCCACCGACGTGGCGAACGCGGTGCTCGACGGCACCGACGCGGTCATGCTCTCGGGCGAGACGGCCGTCGGCGACCACCCGGCGCGCGTCGTCGACGCGATGTCGACGATCGTTGGCGAAGTCGAGGCCAGCGACGAGTACACCGAACGCAACGAGCAGACCGTGCCGAAACCCGGCAGTGCCAGGACGGACGGGCTCGCTCGTTCCGCACGTTATCTCGCCCGCGATGTCGACGCGACGGCGATCGTCGCGGCGACCGAATCGGGCTACACGGCGCTCAAAGCGGCCAAATACCGCCCCGACGTGCCCGTCGTCGCCGTCACGCCGTCACGACAGGTCTGTCGCCATCTCGCGCTCTCGGCGGGGGTCGTTCCGCAGTTCGCGCCGCTCACCGAGCGCGAGAAGAGTACGGATGTCGTGGTGCAGAACGCCGTCCAGACGGCGGTCGACGCCGGCATCGTCGCCAGCGGCGACAGCGTGGTCGTCCTTGCCGGACTGATGACCGATCTCGAAGAGGCGAACACGACGAACATGCTCAAGATCCACGTCGCCGCCGACATCGTCGCCTCCGGGCGCTCGATCGTCGAGGGCGTCGCCACCGGGCCGCTCCATCACGCGGAGCACGGCGATCTCACGTCGGTGCCCGACGGGAGCGTGCTGACGCTGCCGACCGACTTCGACGACGAGTTCACCGGTGAACCCTCGTCGCTCGCCGGTATCATCAGCGGGCACAAGGGCGTCACTGGTTATCCGGCGATCGTCGCCCGCGAACTCGGCATCCCGATGATCGGCGGGGTCGATCTCGCCGACCTCCCGAAAGACGTGACGGTGACGCTTGATGCCGAGCGCGGCGTCGTCTACGAGGGCGACATCACCGGCACGCGATAGACCGTTCTCGCTCTCGAAAATCGATCGGTGACGACGCTGGTCGTCGCATCGCTTCTCGATCGTATCGATGTCGAACGAAAAATCAGGTGGTGTTTTGCTTTTCGCTCAGTCGACGCGTGCTTCCTCGCCCGCCAGGTCCTCGATGATCTGCATCACGCCGGAGTTGTCGTCGTCGCCCCGGCCGGTCGTCTCCATCGACTTGTAGAGCTCGTGGGCGATACCGGTCTGGGGCATCGGCGCGCCGAAGGCCTCGCCGGCGTCGGTCGCGATGCGGAGGTCCTTGTACTGATAGGAGGCGAAGAAGCCCGGATCGAAGTCACCCTGGATCATCGACGGTGCGCGGTTGTCGAGTGTCCAGCAGCCGGCAGCCCCACCGCTGATCGCCTCGACGACCGCGTCGAGATCCGCACCGGCCTTCTGGGCGAAGACGAGCGCCTCGCTCACGCCGACCATCTGGGCGGCGACGACGATCTGGTTGCAGGCTTTCGTCGTCTGGCCGGCCCCGCTCGGCCCGCAGTGGGTGACCGTCTCGCCCATCGCCGCGAGCAGTTCCTCGTTGGCGTCGAAGACGTCCTCGTTGCCGCCGACCATGATCGAGAGCGTGCCGTCGATGGCACCCTCCTCGCCGCCGCTGATCGGTGCGTCGAGCATCTCCGCGCCCGCGTCCTCGATCTCCGCGGCGAGTTCCTCGATGACGGTCGGCGAGATCGTCGACATGTCGATCACCGTCATCCCCTCGCTCAGCCCGGCGAGGATGCCGTCGTCGTCACGGACGATCGACTCGACGACCGGTGAGTCCGGGAGACAGGTGATCACGACGTCGACCTGCTCGGCGACCGCTTGGGGGGAGTCGGCACCCTCGCCACCGTAGTCGACGAGTTCGTCGACCGGTTCCTGCGAGCGGTTGTGGCCCACGACGTCGTAGCCCGCGTCGACGAGGTTCTTCGACATCGGGAGCCCCATGATACCCAGACCGACGAAACCGATTGTTTCGGCCATTACGTTGCACGCTCGCAGCCAATCAGTAAAATCCATCGATCTGCGTGTCGATCGACCGGGTTCGTTGCACCATTCGAAGATTTGAACATGATAGAGAAGGCCACCGATTCGTCCTCGACCGACCGTACCGACTCGTCGCCGACGCCGGCCGCGGCGAGGACGCGTCGTAAGCATTATCAGCGTCTCGCCGGTATTCGAGGCCATGCCACAGGTAGGCCAGACGGCACCGGCGTTCAGTCTGCAGAATCAGGACGGCGAGTCGGTCTCGCTCTCGGAGTTCGAGGGCCAGCGCACGGTCCTCTACTTCTACCCGAAGGCGGGGACGGAGGGCTGCACCATCGAGGCGAACAACTTCGGCGCGGCGTTCGACGAGTTCGAGCACCACGACGTGCCGGTGCTCGGCGTCTCGATGGATTCGGTCGCGGATCTCGCGGCGTTCCGCGACGACGAGGAGCTCCCGTTCACGCTGCTGAGCGACGAGGACGGTTCGGTCGCCGAGAAATACGACTCCGCCGGCGACGGCACCGCGCTCCGCAACACCTTCGTCATCGGCCCGAACGGCGACATCGAGGCGGTCTACGAGGACGTCTCGCCCGGCGAGCACGCAGAGCAGGTGCTCGACGACGTCGCCGCGCGCGAAGTGGCGTAGAGCCGCGACGACGATCGATCCGACACTCGTGTTTTTCGACGAATAACATCGGTAGCGCCCCGTCCAGCCCCTCAGCGACAACGAAACGTCTTTGAGTGATGGTTTCTCACGTGGCGTGTGAACGATACGTATTGGCATGCGGTCGTCGGCGAGACGGCCGTCCGGACCGCTGTGTGGCACTGATTCTCGAACTGATGGCGCTCTCGGTCGGCGTCGTGGTCGTACTGCTGGTGCTGACGATCGGCGTGGGCTCGCTGCCGAGCCCGTCCTCGGGCGATACGGACGTGGCCGGCGGCGGTCAGTGATCGAGGCTTCCTCTCGCGGCGCTGGTGAGTGATGTCGGACGAGAGTCGAAATCCGAGTCGCTAGGCCGATCGCGCGAGCCGGGCGATGCCGCCGGTCAGCACGCGGGTCGCGGTCGCACAGCTCTCCCAATCGGTCCATTCGAGCGGGTTGTGCGAGATGCCGTCGCGCGAGGGGGCGAAGATCATCCCCGAGTCGGTGACTTTCGCGACGTGCATCGTGTCGTGGCCGGCACCCGAGTGGAGCTCCATCGTCGACACGCCGCTCTCGGCGGCTGCCTCGTCGAGTGCGGACGTACAGCGATCGCTCATGTCGATCGGCGCGATGTCGTAGGGGCGCTCGAACGTGGTGTCGACGCCGCGCTCGGCTTCGAGGCGCGACAGGCTCGCTTCGACCTCGCCGACGATCGTCTCCATCGATTCGTAGTCGACGTCGCGGATATCGATGCCCAGTTCGGCGCGTCCGGGAACGACGTTGACCGCGTTCGGGCTGATGTCGAGCTGGCCGACCGTGCCGACGACGCTGTCGCCCTTCTCGGCGACGACATCCTCGGTCGCCTGCTCGACGTCGAGAACCAGTTCGCTCGCCGCCGCGAGCGCGTCCGTCCGATCCTTCATCGCCGCACAGCCCGCGTGGTTCGCCTCGCCATCGATCTCGACCGAACACCGGATCGTCCCGGTGATCGAACTGACGATCCCCACGGGAACGTTCGCCTTTTCGAGTCGCTTGCTCTGCTCGACGTGGACTTCGAGCCAGGAATCCCACGCGCTTGCATCGAGTTGACCGGAGCCTTTCGCACCGATCTCGTTCAGGGCATCGTCGAGCGAGATGCCGTCGTGGTCTTCGAGCGCGAGCGCGTCATCGACCGATCGCTGTCCGGTCGCCACCGCCGAGCCGAGAACGCCGTTCGAGAAGCGTGTCCCCTCCTCCTCGGTGAAGCAGACGACCTCGACCGGGCGATCGAGATCGGCGTCGGACTCCTGGAGCGCACGGACGGCTTCAAGGGCGCTGTAGACACCCAGCACGCCGTCGAAGATGCCGCCCTCGGGCACCGAGTCGAGGTGGCTTCCCGCGGCGACCGCGGCCGCGTCCGGATCGGCACCGTCGGGCACCCAGCGACCGGCGATGTTGCCGACCGAGTCGGTCCGGACGTCGAGACCGGCGTCCTCCAGTCGCTCGACGAAATACTCGCGCACCTGCTGGTTGGCCTTCGTTCCCGGGAGCACCGTCCGCCCGTGGCCCTCGCCGATCGAGATCGCGCCGTACTCGCCGTTCGTCTCGATGTCGTCGCGCAGTCGATCCTCGTCGACGTGGCGGGACGACTCTGCTGTTGCGTTCATGGTTCGCGTGTCGCTAAACCGTGATCCGGCTTGAATGTGTGGATTGTCGCGCTGATTCGCCGGATCCACCCGTCGAAGCCGGCGTCAGAAAAGTGGGTGTCGGCGGGGTTGTCGGTGGTTCAGTCGGCCGTCGGTGCCGGCGTCTCCGAGAGATATTCGGTGGTGCGCTCGTCGAGATCGAGCTTCCGGAGGACGACGTAGGTGGCGAAGCCGATCGGGAGCCCGACCATCCAGGAGAAATCGAGTAGCGCGATGCTCGCGAGCGAACCGACGAGCACGCTCGCCAGCGCCGTGATCGAGAATCCCCTGATGAACCAGAACTTTGAGTCGCGGCTCTTGTCGTAGAGCGACGGGATCGAGGCGTTACCCGAGCGGAAGACCCAGTAGTCGGCCAGCAACACGCCGAGCACCGGCCCCAGCGGGACGGCGTAGGCGTTGATCATCAGGAAGTAGATGCCACCCTCCGAGGAGAACAGCACCCACGGAAAGGTCACGACCGAGAGCACGCTCGTGATGATGAGCCCGCGCTCCCACGTGGTGCCGATGGCGTCCTGAAGGACGTGGACGGTCGGAATGAGGTTGAGCGTCAGGTTCGAGGAGGTCTGCGCGGCGAGGACGAACACCATCACCGCGACGCCGACCGTCGGGTTCGGTGCCACGTCCATGATGGCGAACACCGGGTTCTGGGTGTTCGTCGTGATCGACGTGCCGAAGATGACGCCCACGAGCGCCATGTAGAGCATCGCCGGGGCGACCCCCAGTAGATGGCCGAGGATGTGGTTCCAGGAGCCGCGTTTCTTTTCGAGATGGCGACTGAGATCGGCCGCGTTGAGCGCGCCCGTCATCGCCGTCCCGACGTGGGCCGCGACGATCGTGAGGAAGGGCAGCCCCCACGTCCCGCCGTACTCGATCGACTGCGTCGAGATGCCCTGTTTCGAGACGACCGTGAACACCGTGTACGCGAGCAGCACGATGATGACGCCGGCGGCGATCGAGTCGAACCACTTGATCGAACTGATGCCACCCCACGCGAGGGCGATGTTCAACAGCAAGAACAGTACGAAGTAGAGCCGGAGGTTGCCGACACCCCACAGCGTCTGCGTGATGCTCTGGATCGCCAGCGCGCCGATCCAGTTGCCGATCCCGAGCCAGATGATCGCGGGAAGCATGCGAACGACGTTCGGAACGACCGCCCCGCGAGTGCCGAACGCGGCCCGCGCCTGGGCGACGAACGGGATCCCCTCGTCGTAGCCCCAGCGGCCGTTGAGGACGAAGAAAATCGCCGACGTCACCGCGCCGATCGTCATCGCGGCTCCGGCCTGCACCACGTTCAACGGTCCCTGCGGGTAGACGGCGAAAAACGCCGTCGCGAACCCCTGGACGATGATGAACGACGCCCACCAGACCGGGATGTAATGGGAAAGACTCATCGAACGATCGCCGTCCGCGATCGGTTCTAGCCCTTCCGAACTCGATTCCGTCATGGTCGCTCCTCGTATGCCATTGCGTACCGTATGTCGAGAAGATCAGTAATATATCCTTTGCTGGCTTTCAAGAAAAACTCCCAAGAAAAATTTTGAACCGGTATTCGATTCGAACTTCTGCAATCAATTCGACCTACTGGCGAAATCGAACAGGCAAACGGTTTTACGTTGCTGGGTAGAATCGGTGGTCGATGCCGGTTGACACAGTAATTTCGAACGGGACCATCGTGACGAGCGAGAGCGTTTTCGATGGTGCCGTCGCGATAGACGACGGAACCATCGTCGGCGTTGGCAACGAGGAGACGCTGCCGGAGGCCTCGACCACGATCGACGCGTCGGACCGCCTCGTGATGCCTGGCGTCGTCGATCCACACGTTCACGTCGACGACCACGTTTCGCTCGATAGCTACGAATCGGCGACCAGCGCTGCCGCGCTCGGCGGCGTGACGTCGATCATCGACTTCGGCTGGCAGGCGTACGTCAGCGAGGACAGCGCCTGGGACGAGGAGAGCACGATCCGGGAGGGTGTCGAGCGCAAGCGCGAGAAGGCCGAGAACCCGGTGATCGACTTCAGTCTCCACGGCGGCTTCCTGCGCGAGGGTGAGGACGCCTTCGACGAGATCGAGGGGTTGATCGAGGACGGCATCACCTCGTTCAAGATGTACAGCACCTACGAGTTCGGCCTCTCGCACGGCTACATCCGCCGGGTGTTCGACGAGCTGGCGGATCTCGATGCCGTCGGGGTCGTCCACACCGAGGACCACAGCGTCTGTGAGTCGCTGACCGAGGAGTTCCGGAAGGCCGGACGGGACGATCCCCGCTGGCTCGCCGAGGCACGACCGGACTACGCCGAAGCGATGGCTGCCGACGACGTCGCCAGGCTCGCCAGCGAGACCGGTGCGCAGTACTACGGCTTCCACACGTCCTCCCGAAAGGCGGCGGACGCGCTCGCACGGTATCAGCGCGACGGGAGCAACATCCGTGGTGAGGCCTGCGTCCACCACACCACGCTGACGAAGGAGCTCTTCGACGAGATGGGCAACCTGCCGGAGCTGACGCCGCCGTTGCGGACCAGCGACGACAACGACGCTCTGTTCGAGCATCTCCGTGATGGTGCGCTGAGCGTCGTCTCGACCGATCACGTCGCCCAGACGCGCGAGCGAAAGGAGACCACCGAGTGGTGGGAGGATCCGTTCGGGGCCAACGGACTACAGGCGAGCCTCGCGGTGTTCCACGACGAGGCGGTGAACCGGCGCGGCTTCTCGTACCCGTTCCTCGTCCGGACGATGTGTGCGAACCCGGCACGGACGTTCGGCTTCGCCGAGAAGGGGACGCTCGATCCCGGCACCGACGCCGACATCGTCCTGTTCGATCCGAACGAGAGCTACACGATCACTGCCGAAGACAACGCCTCGGTCGCCGACTATTCGATCTACGAGGGTCGCAACGTGACCGGGCGCGTCGAAACGACGCTCGTCCGCGGCGAGGTCGTCGCCGACGACGGCGAGATCGTCGAGACCGGTCGCGGCGAGTTCGTCCCGCGCGAACGGCCCGACTGGAGCGTCTGAAGCGTCCGTCCGTCGACGGCTGATCGTTGCTCATTTTCGATGTGCCGATCACATGCATCTGCACGAGCGGTAGCGACCGGATCGAATTAATGAGACGGACCAGTAGGCCGTCGGCAAATCAAAAAAAAACGGGGACCGATGAACGCTCGCTGCCGGGTTAGACTTCGCGGATGGTGATGTCTTTCTGGCCGTTTTTGAGCGTGTCCTGTTCGAGCTCGTAGAGCTCCTGCTGGGTCGCATCGAGGTTCGCGACGTGGTTGCCAGCGAGTTCGCCGGCCGGGCTCTTGAAGCACGTCGAGCCACACGGGACGAGGATCTCCTTCTCGTTGCGGTAGCCCGGGTAGAGCAGGATGTCGCCGCGCGAGGGGTACACAGTATGATTCTCGCGGGGGACCTCCGGCAGTTCGATCTCGTCGATGTTGACCCACGTCGCGTGCCCGCTCCAGCGGACGTGCATCAGGTCCGATTCGAGCGGCAGGAAGTCGCGCATGGCCTCGACCGATTCCGGTGCCTCGTCTTCGAGCAGCTCGGCCGTGTAGACGTCGCCGCCGATGTCGAATTCCAGTTCTCCCATATCTCTGGAACCAACCGCCCCTCTGATAAGGATTGTGAATCACTGTGACTGACTCTCGCTGGATCGAGAGACAGACATCGATCGTGGGGCGATATCCCACGACGACGGTTCGTTCGACGATATCGAAACTTACACGTACTGCTCGAACCACATGATAATTGCAAGATGACTGTCACGGGCCGTCCGCTGCTGGACAGTTCTCGATCCACTGGTTACAGAGATGACCACTGATATACAGATGACAGGGAAAACTCACGACAAGCGACTCCACGAGCGACAGTTCGTGCGGACGTTTTTCACCTCGCCGACGGCGGTCGAGGGCGAGGAGGACTCGGCGAAGATGATCCGCAGCGCGAGCGAGCTGCGCGGAATGCAGGCACCGGACGTGTGGGTGCCGGACAACGAGGACGCGACCGCACCGTCGATGCGCGACGAGGGTGCAGCGAACATCGTCGAGGTGCTCTCGGAGAACGGCGACGAGTTCCCCGGCGAGATCCACCCGCGGGTGGTCTGGCATCGCGACAGCCCCGAGACGCGCCATCAGGGGCTCAAGCGGATGCTGTCGATCGCCGACCCCGAAAAGGGAGCCGTCGAGAACCTCGACGGGTTCGTGATCCCCGAGGTGGGTGGAATCGACGACTGGAAGAAAGCCGACGAGTTCATCACGATCGTCGAGCACGAGCACGGGCTCGAAGAGGGGAGCCTGGCGATGTCGGTGATCGTCGAGTCGGGCGCGGCGGAGCTCGCGATGGGCGAGCTGCGCGAGGAGATGGGTAAGCCGACCAATAATCTTGCTCTGTTGATCGCCGGTTCCGTCTGGCGATTCTATCGTTGAGTTCAGGGGAATTGGACGCCCTCTTGCGGTATGGAGCGGTTACGACAACGCGCGAAGAAGTATCGAAAACTTGCCAAAGAACACGTGGAGGATCCAGACGCGCCTGCCGTCGCCGACGAAGACGGCGACGGCGACGGCGAGCACGCTGAGTGGAACAAAATCGCGTTACTGCTTCTGCGCGAAGACATCGGAAAGCCGCTCCGTCATCTCGAAGATTATCTCAACGAGATGCCCGGGATTCTCGACGTGTTCGGGTTGGAGAAGTCGCCGGATCACACGTCGTTCTGCAATTGGGAGAAGGAGATCTCGATGCGGACGCTCCGCAGCCTGCTCCGCAGAACGGCGGAGCAGGCTGGCTTCTCGGGAACTGGAGCAATCGATGCCAGCGGCTTCCAGCGTGGTCAGGCAAGCCATCATTACCGCAAGCGGGCGGATTACTCGTTTCAGGCGATGAAAACCACGGTTCTGGTTGACACGGAGTCGTTGGTGATCAGGGACGTTCATTTCACGACGAAGAAGGCCTACGACGGGCATATCGGGTTGCAGGTCTTCCGGCGGAACGCCGGAGACCTGCGGGAACTCCTCGCGGATAAGATGTACTCGTGGAAAGAGCTTCGAGAGAAGTGTCGGAAAGAAGCCACGCGTCCGGTCATCAAGCACTGTGAGCAATCCCCGTTGCAGAAGGCTCACAACGCCCGGATCGACGATGACCTCTACAATCAGCGGTCAATGAGCGAAACCGTCTTTTCGATGCTGAAGGCAGATGATGGCGAAAATCTCCACACAAGGACGTGGCACGGGCAATTTCGAGAGCTGACTCGGAAGTGCATAATCCATAACCTCTCGCGGGCGGTCGGCTAACGCCGCCGCCCGCTCTTTCTCTGTCAGATGGTCTGAGAGGCATCACCAGCGATACGCCGATCCATCCGCCGATCTTTATCAAATCTGTTAATTCTAACCCAACCGCAAATCTATGTTTTTGCATCGTGTGTCACGTCGAATCATTGGTTAGAGCCGCTAAGAGTTGTATTCAGCTACCCCACCCCTTCGCTGTCTGTCGATCAACAGAGCAAATAATCTGGAGCGGCTGTTCATGCTGGTCGACGGCGAGGTCGACTACACGAAAGACATGCGCGCGATCACGCCCACCGGAAACCTGCCGGCGTGGCCGGAACTGCGCCACAACACCTCGCGCGGTGCGAGCGCGGCGGGTCTGATCTCGGTCGACGGTCCCTACGACGACATCCGGGACGTCGAGGGCTACCGCGAGCGCATGACCGCCAACCAGGCCAAGGGGATGCTCGGCATCTGGTCGCTCACTCCTGGCCAAGTGGTCGAGGCCAACAAGTCGGGACTGCCCCCCGAGAGTGGGCGATGGCTGCTCGACGACGGCAGCCAGCAGGTCACGCTCGAAAGCGACGGTGACACGGAAGTGTACACGGGCGATCGGCTCTCGCTGTCCGAGAGCGGCGACGGCTACACGCTGACGGTCGGGAGCGACGACCGCCATCTCGACGAGGAGGAGCTCAGCGAGGCACTGCTCGACATGGTCGAGTACGTCCCGAGCATGGACGACATCGTCGACTCGATGGAGCAGTTCGAGGAAGCTCGTGATGCGGGGACCGGTGCGATCGCGATGGAGCGCGCCGCCACCATCGAGATCGACGGCATCTCGGTCGACGTCGCGAACGACCGGATGTGGGACGAGGCGACCTATCAGGCGTCGATGACGCCCGTGAGCCTCTTCCAGGACGTCTACGAACATCGCCCGGACCAGCACGACGAGCTCGAAGAGCTCTACAGCCCCGACGTCGTCGCGCGTGCCACCGACGTCGGCAACTGAACCGGTCCGGCTTTCCTTTTCGTTCGCGATTTTCGGTGTGCGATCCTATCGACTTCTGAGAGTTATCTGCCAGGACGGCGGAGTGACTATCCGTTTTGATTCGTTCTGACGAGGAGTAGGCCGCGCGGGTCGATTCAGTCCGTACGGATCGTCACGGTCCCGTCGAACTTGAGGAGAACCGACTGGGCGAGATCGCCGAAGAGCGCCTTGCCCGTCGGCGAGCGTTTCCGGCCGCTGATGAAGATGTGGTCGCAGTCGCGCTCGTGGGCGAGCTCGAGGATCTGCTCTTCCTTGTCGCCGAGCATGCCGACGGCCTCGTACTCGACGTCGAGGCCCTCGAACATCTCGGTGCCGATGTCCTCGGCGAACTGTCGTGCGCCCTCGCGTGCCCGTTTGCCGCTGTAGCCGACGTTTCGTTCGGGGATGTCGGCCATCGAGGTGGCATATTCGCTGAACTGTTCCTCGGTCGTGACGTGGAGCAAGAACAGCTCGGCCCCGACACCTTCGGCGAGCTCGCCGGCTTCTCGCACGAGTTTCTTCGTCGATTCGGTTCCTTCGACGACCACGAGCGCTCGTTGCATGCTACGTGATCCGGGAGATGGGATGGTAAATCTACCGGTGGTGTCGTTATTTAAAATAACTGATTTCTTTGGGCCGATATCGCGATCGCCGGCGATCAGTCGTCGACTTCCGTGGCGGCGACGTCCGTCTCCGGCGAGTTGTCGACGGGGTTCGACTGCGGGAGCAGGACGTTGAGGATGAGCGCGGTGAACCCGCCCATGACGACGCCCGACCCCATCAGCGGCTGGACAACCTGGGGGAGGTTCTGCACGAGTTCGGGGCGGAAGGTGACACCCAGTCCGAGCGAGGCTGCGGCGGCGATGATGGTCGTGTTGCGCTGGGTGAGCGAAACCTCACGGTGGATGATGTTGAGCCCGCTGGTGAAGATCTGTGCGAAGAGGATGAGCGTCCCGCCACCGAGGACGGGATCGGGCACCGTCGTGATGATTGCGCCGACCTTCGGGATGAACCCACCGACGAGGAGGATCACACCACCGATACCGACGATGAATCGGCTGGCGACGCCGGTGAAACTGATCAGACCGACGTTCTGTGCGAAGGAGGTGTTCGGGAACGCGCCGAAGATGGCCGCGATGCCGCTCATGACGCCGTCACCGAGCAGCCCGCCGCGGATCTGGCTGTTCGATGCGTTCCGTCCCGTCTCGGAGACGATCGCGGAGATATTGCCGATCGTCTCCATTGCCACGATGACGTACACGGCTGAGATGGCGATGATCGCCCCCGGATCGAACGCGATGCCGAACTTCAGCGGGATCGGGACCGCGAACCAGCTCGCCTGTGCGACCGGTGCGAAATCGACCATGCCGAGGAACACCGCGACGACGTAGCCGAGGAGGATGCCGAAGAACACGCTCGCGATGCGGAGGATACCACGGAAGAACTGATTCAACGCCAGTATGACCAGGAAAACGAGCGCCGCGACGCCGAGGTTCATCAGCGAGGCGTAGCCCGCCGCACCCGGACCGGAGGACGCGCCGGCCGCGTAGTCGATCCCCGTCGGGATGAGCGTCAGCCCGATGAGCATCACGACGATGCCGTTGACCAGCGGTGGAAAGAGTGGCTTGAACCGCTCGTAGTTCGCCCCGATGAAGACCTGGAGGAGCGAGCCGACGAGCGCCGCGCCGAATATCGTCGCCAACCCGGCGTTGTCGGCGATGAGCTGCAGCGTGCCGAGGAACGCGAAACTCGTCCCCATCATGATCGGGAGTTTCGCGCCGACGGGGCCGGCGGGATAGGCCTGGATCACGCTCGCGACACCTGCGACGATGAGTGCCATCTGGACGAGGAACGTCGTCTCACCGGTCGCGAGCCCGATCGCGGATGCCATGATGAGTGGCACCGCGATGTTCCCGAGCACCATCGCGAGCACGTGCTGGAACGCCAACGGGATCGCTTCCCCAAGTGGGGGTTTTTCCTCTATATCGTAAACGACGTTCGACGCGCTGGTTTCATCTGACTGTGTCATACATTCCCTGACCATGAGTCCCGCTTACGACCACTTAACAATGATGATTTTCACGGATACGCGTTCGATCGACCGTTATCTATATGGAAAATACCTAACGGATCGCTGGCCATGGACCGTCGGCTAGCACCATCGGTGAGCACGGAGTAACGCCGGCGCTATCGGACTGTACCAGCGAAAACGCGACCGTTCGGCATGGTCGCGACTGCGTCGTTAGCTGCCGCGATACGTCGTGTAGCCGCCGGGTGAGAGCAGCAGTGGGACGTGATAGTGCTCGTCGGGCTCCTCGATGACGAACCGGACCGGCACCGTCTCCAGGAACGTCGATCCCGTTTCGCTGCGGCGGTAGTAGTCGCCGACATCGAACTGGAGCTGGTACGTTCCAGCTTCCATCTCGTCGGGTGTCAGAAGCGGCTCGTCGAGGCGACCGTCGTCGTTGGTCGTCCCGTCGGCGAGCGTTTCGGCGTCGCCGTCGGAATCCAGCCGCTGGAGCGTCACCGTGACGCCCTCGGCGGGTCCCTCCCGGCTCGTGTCGAGTACGTGCGTCGTGAGCTCTGCGGCCATCTGTTTACTGCTCTTCGAGGTCGTCGCGGTCCATCGAGAACTGCTGGTAGCCGGTCGGTCGGGCCGGCTCGCGCAGCACTCTGACGTCCTCGTCGCCGTCGATCTCCTCGCGAACGGCGATCCAGGTCTGGTTGTTGGCCTCGAAGTTGACCGATTCGAGCTGCGGGAACCGTTCGAGAACGCGCAGGCCGACCTGGTAGATAAGGTCCTGGATCGACTGCGAGTAGACCTCGTCGAACATGACGTGGGCGATGTCGCGGACCTGCTCGGGGGCGACGTAGCGCTGGGGCTCCTCGCCGAGGCAGTCTTCCGGATCCTCGTAGTTCCAGAAGATGTCCATCGAGATGTACAGCGTGCGGTCCTCGCGCTCGGGCAGTGTCGTGTGCTCGTCCTGGACGTAGTCCGTGAACGAACTGCCCTTCACCTTGACCAGCTGCAGGTCGGTGATGCCGCTGTTCTGCTCTTCGATCTGCGGGCCGTCGTCGCCGCGGGTGAGGTAGACCTCGCCGAAGCCGGACTCGTTCTGCGAGACGCGGAAGACGAGCTCGCTCGGCTCGAAGTCGCCGTCGTCGGTGGGGACGTCGAGCTCGTCGAAGGGGATCTGGTCGGCCGACAGCTGGATCGCCTCGATCTGGGGGTACTGGTCGAGGAACTCACGGCCCGTGAAGTCGAGGAACCCCTCGACCGTCGCGCCGTCGTACTCGCCCAGCTGGTACTGGACGAAGTTCTTCATCGTGTCCGTCGCGACCAGATCGGTGTTGTCGGCTTCCTTGAAGTTCTTGAAGAACTTGTCGCCCTCGAGTCGGATACGAACGTCCAGACCGAGCAGCGTGTTGTCGCGACCGTCGAACGACGATTCCGGGATCGTCCGGACGTTTTCGAGCGGCGTCGCGTAGGTTCGGTAGATACCGATTTTTTCCTTCCCGTAGTTCATCAGCCGCTCGCCCTCCTCGGGTTCGGGTTCACGGTGTTTGTTGGTCGTCATACGCAGTTGTGTGGTTATGCCACCCACTACAAAAGCTTTTATACTCGATTCATCATGAGGTTTAGGCGTTTCGCCGACCGATCCGAACCGGAGCGAAGCGTCCCGACTCGGCCTCTGAAACTACCCGTCACGCACTTCCCGATCGGCGCTGTCGGGAATCGAACGCAACGGGGCGGCCCGAACGGGCACATCGGCGAGTAAAACGAGCGCACCTCTTTCCCGTAACTTTCTCGGGCCCTCGCGACCCATACGCGAACGATTCCTAGTCCTCCACCATGTCGTCGAGGCGGAGCCGTGCGATCTCGTGGACCTCGTCGAGGGCGGTTCGGAACTCCTCGTCAGTGGTGTGTTCGACGCGCTCTTCCATCGCGCTCCGGATCGTCTCGGGCGACTCGTCGTTCACCGACATGATGAACGGGAAGCCGAATTTCCCCTGATACCGGTCGTTCAGTCGCTGAAACGCCTCGTACTGTTCCGGCGTGAGCTGATCGAGCCCGGCGGACGCCTGCTCCTGCTCGGAGGCGTCGGTCATCTCGGTCTGCTCACCGAGATCGGGGTGGGCCTTGAGCAGCTCCCGCGTGCGCTCCTCCGAGGCCTCCTCGACGGTCGCCTCGAAGGTCTCCTGCAGATCACCGACCGACGAGAACGGCTGTGCCGACCGGCTCCGCTCGGCCACCCACGGCGACGTCTCGTACACGCTGCCGAAACGGTCCACGAACGCGTCCTCGTCGAGCTGATTCGCTTCCTCCAGAGTGAGTTCGGCCATGACTGCTGCCCGTCGGCCCGCCGGCCAGTTAAAACTCACCCTTCACCAGCGAACGACGGGAGCGACATAATACAGTACCCGCACGCGTATGGGCACTGGCGTTTCGGCTTCCGATATCCACCTTCGGTTTGTGACCATGATGATGTCTCATTTCGAAACACGTGTTTCTATACCGAACTATCGTCCGGGACCGTCGCCATCACACATCCGATTTGACGTATCGAGGTCTGCTTTCGCTTACCATCCGTGTCCCCGATGTCTTTGAACGTGAGGTATCGAGTCGAAAAAAGCGAACCACGCCGATGAAGCTCTCGAACCTGCTTTCTCGGTCGTCCGAACACGCCACTGCGTGCGTGATGGCGACGCCGATGCGGATTGCTTTCTGCACGACGACATAGCTGAGGAACCAACTATCAGTTCAGATAGCCTTCTTTTCGGAAATCGAAACACCGATCGTGACGGCCGAGTCGTGTCCCGCTCAGTTTCGGATGCTGGTCGTTCCCATGAATCAACCCGTGTCTCGGCCGTTCACGACTGTTCGGCAGTCGATCGTAGAGTGTACTGTCGCGGATCGATGCCCGCCATCGCCCGTCTTCGGTCGAAACGACTCCCTTGCCGCTGTTTTCACTGTTCGAAGCCAGGTCGTGATCCGAAAGTGAGGAGGTACGGCTGTGGAAGACGCGGGGTGGCTTTTTCGCACTCCTCGAACACTATGACAGCATGACTGTCGTCATAGAACTGCGCGTCATCGGGTGGGGGGGGGGGGGAGGAGAGGTAGGGGGAATCGTTCCGTCGTTCGGTGTTTTGCGGCGTCATCACCGTCGTCATCGACGTCTGCGGAACATCGGATGTCTGTACCGGCTTGGCTATCCGTGCGAGAGGTTTATCTCGATTTCGTTGACCGCACCGAGGAGCAGTTCGGGGAACTCCTCCGTCAGCGTCTCACCCGCCAGCCGGTTGGCCGGCCCGGAGATGCTGAGCGCGCCGATGGCGACGCCGCGATCGTCGGCGATCGGCGCACCGACCGCGTACAGGCCCGGAATGGACTCTTCTCGGTTGAACGCGTAACCCCGTTCCCGAATTCGTTCGAGATGCTCGAACAGTTCGTCGCCGTCGGTGATCGTGTCGTCGGTGCGAGTGGGCAATCCGTAGCGATCGACGATGTTGCCGACGTGTTCGAGCGGACGGTGGGCGAGGATCGCCTTGCCGGCCGCGTGCTGGTGGAGATAGCCGACGTCGCCCTCTCGGCTGTCGGTGCGGACGGACTGTGCCCCGCTCGCGCCGTAGAGATGGATGCTGCGTCCGTTTTCGGCGGTCATACACCACACCTTCTCCCCGGTGCGATCCGCCAGCTCGTCGACTTTCGCGTGCGCTTCGTGATACAGCGGCCGCCCGTTTCGCGCATCAAGACCGAGATCGAGGAATCGGAGCCCGAGCGAGTACCCATCGTTCTCGACGAGATAGCCACGCTGCACCAGCGTTCCGAGATGGCGATGGACGGTGCTTTTCGCCCGATCGAGATCGGCGGCGATCTCGCTCACGCCGGCGTCGTCGTGTTCGGCGATGTATTCGACTATCTCGAACGCCGTCTCGACCGTCGTCACCGGATTGGCCACCTCGTGCATGCTTGCTACTGTATCTCATCCGAGTTAGTTCTGTTCCCGTGAGCGAAACAGGTATTCGGATGGTCGGTAATCGAGTTCGTCAACGTCACTGTGGTTGTTCCCGACAGTTCCACGTCCGACGATTCACCGCTGGAGCTGCTCGATCCGCCGACGATACGGATCACCACACCGACCGATAGAAGGAAGTCGTTCCGTGCGAAGTTTGGTGTACTGTCACATGCATCGATGTCGATCCGGTTTCGCGAGCGCGAATACACACTCACCGGCTCGATACCCGCTGTGGACAGCCATTCCCAGTTATGACAACTGTCAGTACGGAGCTCGTCCGGACGCTGGAACGCCTCGACGTCGAGTATCTCTTCGGCTATCCCGGCGGGCGAGCCATCGAACTCCTCGAAGCGCTCGCCGAGTCGACCATCGAGGTCGTGCGTCCGCGCGACGAGCGCGAAGCGAGCGTGATGGCCGAGATGCACGGCCGCCTCCACCGCAAACCGGGCGTTCTCACCGGTCAGGGGCCCTGGATCGGCTCGATCGGCGCGATCGGCCAACTTGAGGCACGCCTCGGTTCCTCGCCGATGGTCGTGCTCACGGAAGCCTCCGAACGCGGCGAGTATTCGACGCTCGCGCCCTACCAGCAGGCCCGCGGCGACTACGGCGGGTTCGCACTGCCGAAGATCCTGGATGGCATCGCCAAGGAGTGGTGGTTCCCGCGGACGGCGAAAGAGACCCTCAGAACCACACAGCTCGCGTTCAAACACGCGACCGCCGGCCGGCCCGGTCCCACCGCGGTGATTCTCGACGGTGACGCCGTCACCGCCGAAATCCCAGAAACTGACGAGCCACCGACGCTCTGGCCGCCCGAAGAACAGGTCAGAAACTGGGAATCGCGCCCGACGGAGAGCGATGTCGAGCGCGCGGGCGAGCACCTCGCCACGGCCGAGCGATCGGCGATCATCGCGGGCAACGGTGTCCACGCGGCGGGAGCCTACGACGAACTCGAAGCCGTCGCCGAGCGCTACGAGGCGGTGGTGACGACCTCCTATCTGGGGAAATCGACCATCGCCGAGACGCACCCGCTCGCGGCGGGCGTCATCGGCTCGTTCGGTCACGAGGGCGCGAACCGGGCCGTGAGCGAGGCCGACACCCTCCTCGTGGTCGGCTGCCGGCTGAACCCGATGGACACCAACTGGGGTGCCGCGTCGTTCGTCCGGCCGGACGAGCAGACGATCATTCATGCCGATATCGATAGCCGCAACGCGGGCTGGGTCTACCCCGCCGACGTCGGGCTGATCGGCGACGCAAAGCGGGGTTTGAGCGCGCTCGACCGCGCCGCCGAGGCGTACGCACCGGGCAACGATTGGGCACGCGAGCGCGCCCGCGATGCTCGCGAGTCGTTCCGGGTAGCCGAATGCGACTCCGACGCCGAACCGATCAAACCACAGCGTGCGGTCACCGCGATCGACGGGATCGTCGACGAGAACACGCTCGTCACCGCCGACTCGGGCAACAACCGGTTCTGGTTGCTCAACTACCTCCAGACGCCTGCACGGCGAACGTACTTCGGCAGTGGCGGCGTCGGCGGGATGGGCTGGGGCGGTCCCGCGGCCGTCTCGGCGGCCATCACCACCGATCGGGACGTGGTCGCGGTCGCGGGCGACGGTGGCTTCGCGATGACGATGACCTGCGTCGAGACCGCGGTCGAATACGGCGTCGCGCCGACGTTCGTCGTCCTCAACGATACGGGTCTCGGGATGGTCCGCCAGATGGACGATTCGATCCCGGGCGTCGAGTTCCACGACACCGACTTCGTCCGGGTCGCCGAGGGGTTCGGCGCAGAGGGAACGCGCGTACGCTCGCCCGCGAATCTCGACGAAACGCTCGCCACGGCGAAAGCGGCCGACGTCCCCACGGTGGTCGACGTACGTATCGATCCCGACGAGGAGATGGCCGAGAAGCTCCAGTCGTCGTTCTACGAGTCGGTCGGCGGCCTCCACGAATAGTTCAGGGCGGCGGAACGCTTTTGCTGAACTCGTGCGACTGTCGAGGGGATGGGAGCCAACGAGACCGTCCTCGTCACAGGTGGCACCGGCTTCATCGGCGCGTACGTCGCGCGGACGCTCGTCGAGCACGGCCACGAGGTGATCGCCTACGATCGCTCGACGGACCCGCGAATCCTCGAAAAACTCGACGTCGCCGATCGGGTCACGATCCGCCGTGGCGACGTGAGCGACCCCACGGACGTGGTGAACGCGGTCGCCGAGACCGGTGCGACCCGGATCGTCCATCTCGCTGCACTGTTGACGAATGCGGTGGAATCGAACCCCCGGGCCGCCCTCGACGTCAACGTCCAAGGAACGAGCAACGTCTTCGAGGCGGCGCGCGCCCTCGATCACGTCGAGCGCGTCGCGTGGGCCTCCTCGGCGGCGATCTACGCTCCGCCCGCGAACTACGACGACGGCGGCGACTGGTGGGTCACCGAGGACGATCTCGTGGCTCCTGATACGCTCTACGGCGCGACCAAGGAGTACAACGAGCACCAGGCGCGCGTCTATCACGAGGAGCATGGCGTCGACCACGTCGCCATCCGACCCACGATCGCGTACGGTCCCTACCGCGAGACCGGTGGGTCGGCCTTTCTGGCGAATATCATCGAGAAACCGGCTCTCGGTGAATCGTTCGCCGTCGACTACGGCGATCAGGAAGTCGACTGGCAGCACGTCGAGGACATCGCGCAGGCATTCCGGCTGGCGACGTTCACCCCCGAAGACGATCTCTCCCGGCGCGTCTACAACGTCCGGGGCGAACTCGCCTCGGTTCGGGAGGCCGTCGACACGGTCCGGGAGATCATCCCCGATGCCGACATCGAGGTGAGCGACGAGGGTGAACTGCCGTGGACCCAGCGCCTTGATATGAGTGCTTTCCAGGAAGACACGGGTTACGAGGTCGAACACGATCTCGAAACCGGCTTCCGCAAGTACATCGACGTGCTCCGCGAGGAGCACGGGCTCGACCCGCTGTGAGGCGACCGTTTCGCCGGCTCAATCCGTCGTCTGGCTGTACTGCTCGACCCATTCCTGCAGAGTGATGCCCATCGCGGCCTGGGTGATGGCGTTCGAGGAGGCGGCGTTGGCGCTCTTGACGAGTTCGGCCTCCAGCGTGCGTTCGGGCACTTCGCCGAGGAAGTGGGGGATCGCGCGCTGAACGGTGAGAGGGACGCCCACCTCGTGGGCGAGCGCGTAGCCCGAGATCGAGTGGGGAATCACCCCGGAGGCGTAGCGCTCGCGATCGGTTCCCGCGAGCAGTTCGCTATCCACGTGATCGACGTATTCGTAGCATTTCCCGACGTCGTGGAGCAGGCAGGCCGCGACGACGACATCGATGTCGGGGTCGGCGTCGTGGAAATCGCGTTGCACCCGTGCCGATTCGAGTGCGATCTTCGTCACACCACGGACGTGCTCGACGTTCGAGACCTCGTGGATGTTCCACGCGTACGGGATGTCGCCGATCTCCCGCCAGCCACCGCGTTCGAGGCCGAGAATCCATGCTTTGACGACTCTTTCACGGAGGTCGTCGCTCGCGATCCGGTCGAGTTCCGGAAACGCCTCCCGAACCTGTTTCTCGTGATCCGTCTCAACCATCTCAGTAGCCCTCGACGTCGATTTCGTTCTTCCAGACTTTCTCTTCGCCGATGAAGCGGGGACGACGATCGATATCCAGGAAGCTATCCACGTCTTTCCGGGCCTTAGCGGCGACATCCTGTGTCGGGTCGTAGTCACGGCTTCCCCCGCTTCCGAGGGCTTCGTGGAGGTCGTTGAGCGATTCGAAGTAGAGTTCGGCAACGCCATCGAACTCGGCGTTATCCGGATCGGTGGGATACACTGTCTGATAGCGGACGACACCCTCGATGTTCTTTGCCAGCGGCGAGTGGGTTTCCTCCCAGTGCCCCCGAAATTCGTCGTGGTTCATTCCGTCCTTCCGAACGAGGAATGCCGAGTGTTTGTAGAGTCCATCGGTCTTCCCATCGACCTCGTCCTTCCAGACTCTCTCCTCGCCGATGAACCGCGGTCGACGTTCGACATCGAGGAATTCGTTCACGTCCTTCCGAGCCTCTGCCGCAACCTCTCGGGACGGGTCGTAGTCACGACTTCCCTCGCTGCCGAGGGCTTCGTGGAGGTCGTCGAGCGACTGGAAGTAGAGTTCGGCGATACCGTCAAATTCGGCGGTGTCGGGATCGGTCGGATAGACCGTCTGATAACGGACGACGCCCTCGATGTCTTTCGCCAGCGGTGAGTGCGTTTCTTCCCAGTGTTCGCGAAACGCGTCGTACTCCATCCCGTCCTTGCGGACGAGCAATGCGACGTGTTTGTACATCTCGTTCGTGGTTCGTCGGCTCATGCGATAAATCATCGGGACGGTTGGGTGAAGGTGGCTGGAGGAAGGGGGGGGGGGGGTCACCGTGGTGTGTCGTAGCTTGCCGAAACAACGAAGTTTATGTGTCGACTGGCGGAGGATTTCGGTATGTACGAGCGCGATTTCATGGAAGGGACGCGGGGGACTCAAGCCGTGGACTGGGAGGAGCGCATCGACGTCAAGCGCCTGCGCGAAGAACGCTACGAGAAGGCGCTGAAGCGACTCCAGGACTCGAAGCTCGGCTCGATGCTGCTGGTCTCGGACCCGAACATCCGATACGTGACTGGGCTCGCGATGACTGGCGGGAGCGGGGCGGATCACTACACCCTCCTCACCGAAGACGGCGACGTGATCCACTGGGACACCGCCGATCACGCCTCGAACCAGCGGTTCAACTGCCCCTGGCTCGACGACATCCGCTACGCCGCGCCAGGACTGGGCAACGTCCCGCGCGCCTCGGGCCGCGACTCCGCGCGCGAGTTCCTGACCGAAAAGATGGCGAGTCTCGTCCAGGAAGCGATGGCTGAGTACGGCGTCGCGACGGAACCGATGGGGATCGATGTCGGCAACACGGGACTGATCGATGCGTTCGAATCGGACAGCGTCGAGGTCCGCACGACGGAGTGCGTCGATCTGATGCACGATGCCCGGAAGGTCAAAACGAGCGACGAGATCGAGTGTCTGCGGATGGTGGCGGCGATCTGCGAGGCGGGATTCCAGCAGATCACCGAATCGGCGCGACCCGGCAAGCGCGAGTCGGAGGTCTGGGGCGACGCAGTGCGCGAACTCTGGCGACACGGCGCGATGGCCCAGGGTGGCTACGTGACCAGCGGGCCGAACACGTGGCCGAAACATCAGGCCAACACTACTGACAGACTAATCCGACCGGGTGACATCGTCTACGCCGATTTCTACAACATCGGTTATCTCGGCTATCGCTCGTGTTACTATCGCACCTTCTCGATGGGCGAACCCACGCAGGCCCAGCGCGACGCCTACGAGACTGCCCGGGACAACCTCTACGACGTGCTCGAACGGATCGAGCCGGGTGCGACGACCGACGAGATTGCCCAAGGGTTCCCGGACATGGCGGGCGAGCACGCCGACTGGTACGACGCCGACGAGCACTGGCAGATGACGACGAACCACTGGGCGCACGGGCTGGGCCTCCAACTCTACGAGGTGCCGCTGATCTGGCGCGGTCTCTCGCTAGACCACCCGATCGAGATCGAGGAGGGGATGACGATGGCTGTCGAGACGATGGAGCCGGCCGACCGCCAGGGCGTGCGCGTCGAGGAGATGGTCGTCGTCCGCGAGAACGGCGTCGAGATCCTGAGTCAGTGGCCCGTCGAGGAGATCACCCGCATCGACTACTGACTTGCTCCGGATCCTCCCGAGCCGGTTGGGATCCTTGGACACTCACTCGGGGATAGTGCTTTGAGGCCCGGGTGCACACTCCCGATATGAAGCTCGGGACCGGACTGTTCACCGGCCAGCGGCGACCCGACGACGACCGCTCGATGAGCGAGCTCTACGACGAAATCCTCACGCTGGGGCGAGCGATCGACGACGCGGGTCTCGACAGCGCGTGGGTCTCCGAACACCACTTCGCCGGGGACGGCTATCTCTCGGGAACGATGCCGACGCTCGGCGCGCTCGCGGCCGCGACCGACGAGGTCGAGATCGGGACGTGCATCGCGCTCGCGCCGCTGTACGACGGTGTCCGGTTGGCCGAGGACGCCGCGACGGTCGACCTCCTCGCCGATGGACGGTTGACGCTCGGGCTCGCCATCGGTTCGAACCCCGACGAGTTCGAGCAGTTCGGCGTCCCGCGCGAGGAGCGCGCCGAGCGCCTCGCCGACCAGGTGAATCTCCTCCGGGCGGCGTGGTCCGCCGGCCCGCTCGACTACGACGCCGACTTTCACGACGTCGTTCCCGACGTGAGCGTGACGCCGAAACCCGATGGTGATGTGCCGATACTGCTCGGCGGTGCGGCCAAACCGGCCGTCCGCCGCGCTGCCCGGACCGCTGACGCCTGGTGTGCCCCCTCGAAACTCTCACTTTCAGGCATCGAAAAACGTGTCGACGACATCCGTAACGTCCGCGAGAAAGACGGTATCGACGGAGAGTTCACGGTGTACGCACTCGTCCACGGCTGGGTCGACGATTCGCGCGAGGCGGCGTGGGAGACGATGAAACCCGGCTACTTCTACCTCCAGCGGCGCTACGCCGAGATCTTCTCCGGCGAATCGGTCGACGAACTCACTGCCGAACGAAAGCAGGAACTGAAAGAAAACGCGGTATTCGGTACAACCGAACAGGTCGCTACAGAGCTGGAGCGCTACCGCGCGGCCGCCGGTGACGATGTTCATATCATCTTTCGCACCTATCATCCTGGCATCGGCACCGATGCGATGGTCGACTGTATCGATCGGCTCGGTACCGAGGTCGCGCCGATGATCCAGTAAGAAGGATTCGTGACCGGGTCTCTGGGCAGTTATGGAGGTTCTATCGCTTGTACAGGACAGGTCTTGGCGGTCTGATCGAGCAAGAAAGTAGGTAGGAAGCAGATGGAGAAGATTTCTGCCGCTGATCGGCAGTGCGATGCACGGTAGTAGTCTCTGTTCGTCTCGATATCCGACCACCGCACCATATTTCCCGGGATCGATGGTTCTGTGATGGATGAAGTCGTGTGGTCGCCGATCTCTCTTGCCAATGTTCGTCGACAGTAGCGGCGACAGACGTGTGTGCGACAGCGGCGTAATTGCTCTCGAATAACGCGGTTAAGATGCGACGGGAATGGATCGAATCAAGCGATCGTAATTCGTCGAAACCAATCATATATCTGTTAATATTGCCATTTCTGCAGAGCGAGCGATCGGTATGCTGAACTTTCACAAATATATGTTTTGATGGAGGATGCAACAAATATATAATATATGTCAGATACTGCGGGCGGTGATACGAACGTCTGTGGCCGGCAAGTGGTGCCCATCGCTTTCTGGGTAGTTCAGGCAAGCATCGTGGCCAGTAGACGGTCGCGTTCCGGGGTGCACGAGATCCGACATCAGCTGCCCTGTATGATTTTTGGCCGTGTTCGACTGTCCATCGCAGAAATCAGCGTGCTTGGCAGAGAGCAAAAGCTATAAATTAGGGTAGACTAATCTATCTCTTAGGGGGTGAAAAACACGACCAGAAACAGTGGAGTGGTGGAGGCACGCGACGGGGCGATCCGTCGTGTACTCCCGACGTAATGGTACTCTCCGTTGCTACACGCCGGCCCTGGTGAGTTCCTGTATCCACTTGGGCCATGGGCATTGGTGGTTCTACCATGCCACTCGTGCGGATTTATCGATACGTTGCGAACGCATAGACGTTTTCAATATCGATCCTCCGACCGAGATGACTTCACAGATAAGCTATAGCATCAGCCAAACACCTGTTTTCTTATATTTTCTATCGGCCAGTTCATAGCACGGCCGTGGTACCGCTTGCGTCTACGACTGCTGCGCAGGTCCTTACCGGATCGCCAAAAGCCAGCGTGTTCAAGTGACGGTGCGTCGTTGGCTGTCGCGTGACCGTCGATCTCGTCATCGCGAATGGGACGCTGGTAACGCCCGATCGACTGCTCGATAGCGCCATCGCCGTCGACGACGGCGAGATCGCCGCGGTCGGCGACGAGCGAACGTTGCCCGCTGCCGACGAGCGGGTCGATGCCTCGGGGCTCCTGGTGTTACCGGGCGTCGTCGATCCGCACGTCCACATCGACGGCTATCTCTCGCTGGACACGTACGAGGCAGGAACGAGTGCGGCCGCGCTGGGCGGGATCACCAGCTGCATCAACTTCGCGTGGGAAGCCTGGACCGGGGATCTGAGCATCTGGGACGAAGAGGGCACCCTGCTCGAAGCCGTCCATCGTCAGAAGGAGAAAGGCCAGAAATCACTGATTGACTTCAGCCTGCACGGAGCGATCACGCGCGAGGATCCCGCAGTGTTCGACGAGCTGGAGGACGTGATCGACGAGGGTGTGACGTCGGTGAAGATGTTCACCGCCTACGAGATCGGGCTCTCGAACGGGTTCATCGATCACGTCTTCGAGCACGTCGCCGATCAGGATATCGTCGCCGTGCTCCACACCGAGGATGCTTCAGTTTGCAACCGTCTCGAAGCCCGACTGAAAGCCGAAGGAAAGAGTCACCCACGACACTATCCACAGTCGCGACCGGACTACGCCGAGGCGATGGCCGCCGAGAGCGCCGTCCGCATGGCCCAGGAACAGGGTGCGAAATACTACGGCATCCACACGACCAGCGAGAAGGCCGCTGATGTCCTCGGCCGCTACCAGGACGACGGGAGCAGGGTTCGCGGGGAGACCTGCACCCAGTACACGACACTCGACGAATCGGCCTACGAGGAACAGGACAGTCTCCCGATCATGGCACCGCCGCTGCGGACGCCCGCCGATCAGGATGCCTTGTTTGAGCACTTGTACAACGGCGCACTGAGCGTCGTCTCGACCGATCACAACGCGTTCACGCGCGCGGACAAGACCGTCGAGAACTGGTGGGACAGCTCGTTCGGTGCGAACGGACTCCAGACCAGTCTTCCAGTATTCTACGACGAGGCTGTGAATCGGCGTGGCTACTCCCCATCGTTCGTCGTCCGGATGATGTGCGCGAACCCCGCCCAAACGTTCGGATTCACGGAGAAGGGAACCCTCGATCCAGGAACCGACGCCGATATCGTCCTGTTCGATCCGGACGAGAGCTACACGATCACGGCCGCGGACAACGCCTCGATTTCGGACTACTCGATCTACGAAGGACGCGAGGTCACTGGACGCGTCAAGCGGACCTATCTCCGTGGTGAGCCGATCGCCGACGACGGCGAAATCGTCGCCGATCCCGGCTACGGGGAGTTCGTCGCCCGCGAGCGACCCGACTGGGAAGCCGAATAGCAGCCGTCATCGCCTTCCTCGATCGTCGATCCGGGCGGGTCGATCAAGCACAACCCATTAGTCACCGTTTGGCAGAGATATCACGATGGATTCGATAGCGTTCACTCACGCGAGCATCTCCGCGCACGACCTCGTGGAATCGGTCCGGTTCTACACCGACGTGTTCGGCATGGAGCACATTCCGTCGCCCGATCTGGCCGTCCCGGTCGAGTGGCTCCAGTGTGGCGACAAACAGCTCCACCTGTTCGAGCGGCCGGTCGAAGCCCCCGAATACCACCATTTCGCCGTCCATGTCGACGACTTCGAGCGCGTCTACCGCATCGCCCTGGAACGCGACCTCTTCGACGAGTATTCCGCCGACGGCGTGCCGGCGATCTACGAGCTTCCTGGCGGGGCGCTCCAGACGTACATCCGTGATCCGAGCGACAACCTGGTCGAGGTCGACCGTCCCGACATGGAGGGGCTGGACCCGGAGATCGCGGCGGCCGTGGAGAAACGCTCTGAAACCGTTTCTCAATCCGAAGAGGGTCTCCGATCGTCGCTCTATACGGATCCCTGACGCTCGCCAGCGATCGGATCCTGGATCCACTCGCGGCTGCGATCCCACGATTGATGCGAATACCCCACCACTCACGAACATGGATTCCTCGCGGAGATCGGCCTCGACGCGACCGATCTCCCTGCCCCCCCACCACTCACGAACATGGATTCCTCGCCGACACTCGTCGTCCGCAACGCCTTCCTCTCGGGGAACGACGCGACCGTCGACATCGCGGTTGACGACGGTCGGATCGCGGCGATCCGCCCGGAGATCGAAACACGTGGCGAGACTGAACTCGATGCCGAGGGAAACCTCGTCTCGCCGGGGCTCGTCGACGCGCACGTCCATCTCGACATGGCGTTCTCGGCGTCCGGCGATCGCCGCCCGCGGTACAACGAGGGCGGAGCTAACCGGGCAGAGACGATCGAACGCACGGCGACGTACTTCGCCGGGGCGGACCACGACGAACTCGTGGCGAACGCCCGCCGCGCGGCCGATCAGGCGATTGCCAACGGCGTTCTCCATCTCAGAACGCACGCCTACGTCGATGGGACGGTCGGAACGGATGTCGTCGAGGCGGTCTCGACGGTCCGAGAGGCGATCGGCGACCATCTCGACATCGAGATCGTCGCGTTCCCGCAGTACGGCGTCCGCCGTGACGACGGCTCCGCCGAAGCCGTCCGCGCGGCGCTCGACGCCGGGGCCGATCTCGTCGGCGGGCTCGATCCCGCGACGCTCAACGGCGACCGCGAGGAGACGGTCGCCACGTGGTTCGAGATCGCCACCGATCACGACACGGATCTCGACATTCACATCCACGAGCGCGGCGCGACCGGGATGCGGACGCTCCGCCGCCTCGCCGAGGCGACGATCGAGCACGACTACGAGAACCGGGTCACGGCGAGTCACGCGTACGCTCTCGGCGACGCCGCGAGCGACCGAGCACCCGACTGGGAGGGCCGACTCGGCGACGCGATGGAGACGTTCGCTGCGGCCGGGCTCGATTTCATCACCTGCTATCAGAGCACGCCACGAGGCATGCCGATCCGTCGGTTCCACGACGCGGGGCTCACGATGGCCCACGGCACCGATCAGGTCCACGATCTCTGGGGAGCCCACGGCAACGTCGACGCGCTCGAAGCGATGCTTGTCGAATCGCTCACACTCGATGGCTATTCGACGAACAAGGGGTTGGGCACCCTCTGGAATCTCGTCACCGAACAGGGAGGAACGCTCTTGGATCTCGACGGCTACGCGTTCGCTGAGGGGACGCCGGCAAACCTCATCGTCCATCACGACCCGTCGCCGCAGTGGGCGATCACGACCAACCGAACGCCACGGTACGTCGTGAGCGCGGGCGAGGTCGTCGCCCGCGACGGAACCCTTCAGTAGGGCTGCGCGTCCGCGAGCGCCGACGGCAGGACGACGTCCACGTCCGCCTGCTCGATGTAGCGGAGTTCGTCACGGAACGCCGCGGTCGACAGCCGGGCTTGCCCGATCGTGTGGAACATGACGGTCGTGACGCCGCCGAACCCGGCGGCCATGTCCACGGCCTGTCGCACTTCGTTCGGGTTGTCGCCGTTGATCCGTGGCACCCACGTCGGCTCGGTGATCGCCCACGGGGCCGGCGAGGAGCCACCGCCGAACGCCAGCTCGTGAAAGCGCCCCGCCATGTCGAGCACCCCCTCGTCGAAGTCGCCGAACGGCCAGATCAGCGTCTCGCCGCCGTTGTCGAACCCCTCGTCGATCAGCCACTGTTGCGAGCGCTCGATGGCCTCCCGTTGTCGTTTCCGCGACAGCGTCGGCAGCGGTGCCTCCTCGAACTGTGGGTGGGAGGCCATCTCCCAGCCGTCGTCGGCCATCGTGTGGAGCTGCGATCGGGTCGCGCGGATCTCGTTGCCGACGAACCACGGGATCACGCCGACGACGCCGGGATAGCCGAACTCGTCCATGATCGGCTTGGCCGTGTCGAACTGCGTGTGGTGGCCGTCGTCGAACGTGAGGATCACCGCACCGCGCCGCTGTGGCAGTTTCCGAAGGCGCGGTGCGCCCACGCGCAGCGTGAGCGGTTTCTCGTCGCCGGTGTACGATCTGATCGCCAGCCCGCGGACGTCGGTCAGGTCGGGCGCGCCGGTGACCGACGACGGCGCGAAATCGACCCGGACGGTGCCCTCCTTTCGCTTGAGATAGCGCTCCATCGAGAGGCGGTTGTCCGCATCCGGCGCGAGCAGCTGGAGTTCGATCGTCTCCTCGGCCGCACGATCGAGACGGACGCCGAACGACAGCGCCGCGTTCGTCAGATCGATCGGCCGATCGAACGAGGCCCGCATCGCCGTTCGCTCGACATCCCCCGACGAGACGAGCTCGACGCCCGTGTCGCCGCCCGGACCGTGCCAGTCGGTGGACGAAACCGATCCGTTGGTCGCCGTCCACTCGCCGAGTCCGGAGTCGGCCGACAGCGGCGTGCCGCTCGCCCACGCTGCCCGCCGCAGCTTGGAGCCGGGATCGTCACGATCCGCTCCGCCCGTCCGCCCCCGATTCCGGTTCCCGGTGGTGGTCGACGGCTGCTGGCGGTCGGTCTCGTTCGGTTGGCCGTCGTTCGGTCCGGCCATCGAACCGAGAATGGTCGTACAGCCCGACCCCAGCGCGGTCGCGGCGGCACCGAGCATCGTCAGCATTCGTCGTCGGCCGGGGTCAGTCACTCACCGATGTTCTCTCGAATGCAGCATATGGGCTTTGGTCTTCCGCCGACTAAATCAATGGTGACAAGAGAGAAGAACGAACGCGCCATTCGTGCAGATAATGCAGCCTATCCGTGAGCCCGGTACGGGTGACGGAGTGCGATCGTCAGCGGACGGTGATGACCACGATTTATACACGCCGTCGTCCGACGATGTCGCATGTCACTGCGCCTCCCGAGCGAGATCGTGGTCGAGCGGTTCCTCCCGACCGCTCGGTCGATGTTGGCGAGCGAACTCGCCGAGCGTGATTTCACCCAACAGGAGATCGCCGATCGATTGGGCGTGACTCAGGCCGCCGTCAGCAAGTCACTCGGCGGCGACGGCGCTGTCGAGGAGCGGTTCCGGGAGAACGAACGGATGCAGGCGACGATGGCGCGGATCGCCGACGGGTTCGCCGCGGACACGATGAGCGGCTACGAGGCGCTCGCGGAACTGCTCGAACTGATCCGCGCGTTCGAGGATCGCGGCCCCATCTGTGCCGTCCACGAGGAGGAGATGCCGGCGCTCGACGGCCTCGGCTGTGATCTCTGCGTCCGCGGGAGCGACGACGGCGTGCTCGCCGAACGCGACGTCCTCAGAACCGTCCGCACCGCCGTGCGCCGCGTGACGAACACGCCGGAGATCGCCGCCCACGTCCCGAAGGTCGGCACGAACGTCGCCACGGCGCTGCCCGAAGCGCCCGATACGACCGCGGTCGCGGCCGTCCCCGGGCGCGTCCACGCGGTCGGCGGGCGCGTGCTCGTTCCGGCACAGCCCGAGTTCGGGGCCTCACAGCACGTCGCCGAGACCCTGCTCGCCGCGATGGCGATCGACCCCTCCGTTCGGGGCGCGCTCAACCTCGCCACCTCCGACGCGCTGCTCGCGGCGGCCGAGGAACACGGCATCGACCCACTGCGATTCGACGCGGATTACGAGAACCGCGCCGAACACCTCCGCGAGCGCTTTCGCGAGCGCGGGGCAGTCCCGCGAGTCATCTACCACGAGGGCGCGTTCGGCATCGAACCCGTGACTTACCTCCTCGGCGCGGACGCGATCGAGGCCGCCGCACTCGCCGGCGATCTCGTCGCGGCCGCCGATGGCTGACGGATTCGACGGTGCGTCCTGATCGGCGATCACCGTCCTGCGAAAACCCGTCGTCGTTTCGGTAGGCACCGTCGATGCCGAGCAGGGATCGTGAATCCGTCCGATCAGTAGAGCGCTCGCTCAGTCCTCGACCTCGCCGTCCTCCCAGCCCTCGGAGAACACCCGATCGTCGTCGACGCCCAGACCGTCGAGTTCGTCCTTCGTGCCGACGACCATTCCCGGAACGCCACAGACGTAGAAATCCCTGTCGAGGTCGTCGAGGTGGCCTTGGATGTGGACGGTCGGGCCCGCCCAGTCCTCGTCGGAGAGCGAGTAGACGACCGACAGCTCGTCGTGTGCTGGCCAGGCTCGAAATCGAACGGCTCCTCGGCCTCGACGACGAACTGTTTCACCCGCGGGGTCATCCGATGGATCGACGTGATCGTCGCCTCGAAGGGCATGTGCACGGGTCGGCCGCCACCGTCCTAAACGGCCGGCTTGCAGTATATCGTGACGATCACGCCGCCGGATCCGATCGGTGAAACACCCGCAACTACGTCTGACAGCTGAACTGTTCAGGCCAATACCATTAAGGCGATATCGGACACGGGAGGGTATGGCAACAGTAACTGAACCGACGTCGTCCGTCGAGGAGATCCGTTTCGTCGTGGGGGCCGCGGGGTCGCGCTACGCGTTCACCGCCGCGGGATCGATTCTCGGACTTCCCGTCGTTGCCTTTCTCTCCGGGAGCGAAACGCTGCTGTTCTACGTCCACGTCGGGCTCGGGGCGTTCTGGTTCGGGCTCGACTATTTCTTCCGGTACGTGATGGCTCCCGCGCTCGACCGGGCCGGCCCCGAGACGGCCGCCGCGGTCATCCCGCATCTCACGCCGAAGATCATGGTCGTCGGCGAGTCGCTGACGATCGGGACGATCGGGTCGGGCATCGCGCTCGCGTACCGTCTCGGCTACTGGTCCTCGCCGACGATCTATCTCTGGGGCGCGCTCGGCGTGACGGGCGTCATGCTCCTCATCGCGTTCGGCCCGCTCCACTCGCTGCAGACCGCGATGCTCGTCGAACTGGCCTCGCCCGATCCCGACGGCGGGCGCGTCGGGCGGCTGAACGACCGCGCGCTGCGCTGGCTCATGGGGATGACCGGTCTCATGCTCGTCGTCATCGCCATGATGACCGGTCTTCGTGGCCTCCTGCCGGCTGCCGGTGGCTGAACGACGCACGTGACTGTATCGAGAGAAAAACCCGTTCCCCTCACGGTGAGGGGACGGGACGCCCGCGGTGGCTTACGGGCCGGGTGTCGGCGACGGGTCGCCGCCACCGTTCAGGATGCGGTCGATCACCTCGTTGAGATCCGGCGCTCTCCCCGTACCGGAATCGTCCCGGCGCTGTCGTAGAGGCATGACTAGTCCCTCCATATGACAGTAGATCACACGGTGGGATAACGGTTGGGACGAGACGCGACAGGCCGACCCGGATCCGGGCCCGAACTGTGGTTCGATCGACTTCGACGACGCTCGTCGGCGCGGCGTCCGGACTGCTCTCTCGATCGACTGTACGAAACGTTTTCGTGGATGGGCAGTCATTCACACTCACAGATGCGCTCAGTGTCCGTCGATCGAACGGTCGGAAAAAATATCACTGCTGCTCCGAGCCGGCGTTCGTATCGCGATCGAGCGAAACGAGCGAGGGATTGCCCGACGACCACTCGTCGACAGCCATCGTCGAATCCACACGGGATGGATTGGATGGGGCACACGAGGGGTGAGCTCCGACATGGACGATAGACGGACGTTCCTCCGGCTGATCGGTGGGGGCTCGACCGCCGTACTCGCCGGCTGTCTGGGGTCCGACGCGGGCCAGTCCGGGGATGCGGACGCGACCACTGCCGACGACGATGTCTCGACCACCGCTCGCACCGGCGGAACGACGAACGGCTCCGTGCCGGCACGCTACGAGACGGCGACGGGTCTCAGCGATCGCCAACGCGATCCGTCGTCGCTCACCGCCAAGGACACCGTCGCCTACCAGTCGACCCCGAAGGATGGCCAGGGCTGTTCCGGCTGCCAACATTTCATCCCGGCGAAAGGGGACGACGAACTCGGTGCGTGCGTGCTGGTCGAGGGACGCATTCATCCCGACGGCTGGTGCAAGCTCTTCTCACCCACCGGCTGACAGTCGCCGTTCGGTAGCTGTGGCGGGGGAACTGTTATTACCGTTCGTTCGTGAAATATACGATCGGTGGTAGCGATGACCGATGACACGAAACGACACCGACGCGAGGTCCTGAAGCTCGGGGCTGCAGCGGGTGCGGCGGGGACGGTCGGTCTCGGGCGGATGGCCGTCGGCGCGGGCGATTCCCACACTACCCCGGCGGCGCTTCCCGACCGGGACCCGCCCCGCGAGTACGAGAACTATCGGACACGCCGCGTCCCAGAGGATCACGACACGATCCAGGCGGCGGTTTCGGCGGCGAACCCTCGCGATCTCGTGCTCGTCGGCCCGGGGCGCTACACCGAGGAAGTCCGGGTGCTCGACACGCCCAATATCACGATCCGTGGGCGCGACCGGAACCGAGTCGTCCTCGACGGCGAGGGGACGCGATACAACGGGATCATCGCGCTGGCCGACGGCGTGGTGATGGAGAACCTGACCGCGACGGGCTACGCGTACAACGCCTTCTACTGGACCGGCGTCGATGGCTACCGGGGGAGCTATCTCACAGCGGTCAACAACGGCGATTACGGACTGTACGCGTTCGATTCGGTCAACGGCCGCTTCGAACACTCGTACGCGGCCGGCCATCCCGATTCGGGCTTCTACATCGGCCAGTCGAACCCCTCGCACGCACGCGTCGAGAACGTCGTCGCCGAGCGCAACGGGATCGGCTACTCCGGCACCAACGCCGGCGGCAACCTCGTTCTCAGAAACTCGGTCTGGCGGCACAACATGGGCGGCATCGTCCCGAACACGCTCGATTCGGAGGCGCTCGCGCCGCAGTCGGCCATGCGTATCGCGAACAACGAGGTCCACGACAACAACAACGCCGACGCGCCGGCGAAGGCGTTCGGCTACGCGGCCTTCGGCACCGGGATCAACGTCGCTGGCGGGCGGGACAACGAGATCGTCGACAACGACGTCACTAGCCACGTCAACTTCGGCATCGGTGCCGTTCCGATGATCGATGCGAACCTCTGGCGACCGGGCGGCAACCGTGTCCGGGACAATCGCGTTGCGGACTCCGGCCGGGCCGATCTCGCGCTTGGCGCACCCGCCCGCGACGGCAACCGCTTTGCGAACAACGACGTGTCGTCGTCCAGACCGGGCAGCCTCACCGACGACGGCATGCTTGGCGATCTCATGACCGACATCGGCGACCCATGGATGACGCTCTCGCTCGGCAAGCAGTATCTGCAGGCCGAACTCGGCGAGTACCCCCACGGTGACTGGCGTGACGGCCCCGATCCACCCACGCGAAAACCGATGCCGAACCCCGAACGCCCGCCGCGCGAGGCCGTCGGGCCACGGAGGGATTGAGATGGCAAGCGATAGCCGAACCGACGACGCTGGCGGGCGCTCGCGGTCGGTTCGCCGTCTCGTCGGTGGCCAGCGTCATTCGGCCCGAACGACCGCCCTCGCCGTCGTTCTCGCGCTGCTCTGTGGCGCGTACGCCGCGTGGCTGCTGGCGGATTTCGGGCTTCGCTGGCCCGCCCTGCTCGCCGTCGCGGTGCTCGCCGGTGTGTTCTTCTACTCCCGGCGGACGCCGGCAGCGATGCTCGTGAGTGGGTTTTACGCCCTTGCCGTCCTCGTCGTGCTGACGCCGATCGTCCTCGATCTCGCGTTCGTGTTCGCCGCCGACGGCTACGGGATCACCCCGTGGCCGTTCGTCCTCTCGCTCGCCGACCTCGTCTTCCTCGGCGTGTTCGTCGTCCTCGCGCTGGTGCTGTCGGCCATCGGGGTCGTGATCAGTCGTCGAGTCGACGCCGGCAACGAGACCGATAGCGAGGACGCTGCCGTCTCGGAGGGCTGAACGACGGGACTGTCATCCCGACCACGACACCGAACTGGTGGCGTCGTGCCGGCACTGGGAATTTCCACCGTCTCCGCAGCGGATCGCGCCACACGACCCAGCAGACACATATTTACCCGGCGCACTACCACCGTTCGACCAGACGACGATGTCAGGCGTCGCCCCGGACCCACGCGTTCGACCGTCACACGCCGATCGACCGGGTTCGCCGGAGGGACGATGGGGGCGGTAGCGGTGGCGGCGCTCGGAACCGCAGCCGTACTGGATCTCGTTTTCGAGGAATTTCCACGTCGAATCCATCCGGTTGCGCTGTTCGGACGGCTCGTCGGCCAGTTTGATCGGTCGTGGTCTCACCCGAAGTCGGTCGGTGCGGTCGTCGCCCTGGCGCTGCCGCTCGGGGCGGCCGCGATCGGTGGTGGGCTCACGGCTCTCGCCGACTCTTTGCATCCACTCGTCGGCGGGCTGGTCGTGGCGCTCGCGTTGTTCGCGACGACGAGCCTCCGGATGCTGCTCTCGGTGGCCGCCGACGTCGTCGGAACGATCGAGACCGACCCCGAAAGAGCCAGGACGACGATACGGGGGCTCGTCGGCCGCGACACGGCGACCCTTTCGGCTGGCGAACTCCGCAGCGCGGTCGTCGAGAGCATCGCCGAGAACCTCGCCGACGGGCTTCTCGCACCCCTCCTGGCGTTCGCACTCGGGGTGCAGCTCTCCCTCCCGGTGGCGGTCGCGGCCGCGATCTGGGTGAAGGCGGTCAACACGCTCGATTCGATGCTCGGCTACCGCTCGAAGCGGGTCGGCTGGGCGAGCGCCCGCCTCGACGACGCCGTCATGTGGCTTCCGGCCCGACTGAGTGCTGTGCTCGTCGCGCTCGCCGGCGGTTCGCCGATCGCGCTTGCCCGCGCGCGCCGATGGCACGGTGAGCCCTCCTCGCCGAACTCCGGCTGGCCGATGGCGGCGATGGCCGCGGTGCTCGACGTCGAACTCCGCAAGCCCGACGCCTACGTGTTGAACCCGGATGCTGGACTCCCGACGACGGCGGACGCGCGCCGTGGACTGCGAGTGATCGCCCTTGCGGGAGCGGTGGCCGTGCTGCTCACGGGGGTTGCCGCGTGGTGCTAAGGGCGCTCCGAGGTGCCCTCGGGTTCCTCTCGCGACTGCCCGTCGGCCACGATGGCGATTCCTGGGAGGCGTTCCGCGCTACGCCGGTGAGCATGCCACTTGCGGGCTACGTCGTCGGTGCGTTCCTCTTGCTCCCGATCGCACTCCCGGGACCAGCGCCGACGATCGCGTTCGCCTTCGTCGTCGCCGTCTATCTCGTCACGGGGATCAACCACATGGATGGCGTCATCGACCTCGGCGACGCGCTCGTCGTGCACGGCGGGCCGGACGAGCGCCGCGCGGTGCTGAAGGACACCGATGTCGGCGCTGGCGGTGCGCTCGCGGTCGCGATCGTGATCGCCGGGCTTCTCGCGGCCGGACTCGCACTCGCGGCGCTCCCGCTGCGGGCCGCGCTGCTCGTCGTCATTGCCGAGGTCGGGGCGAAGGGCGGGATGGCGCTGCTCGTCTGTTTCGGATCGGCACCGCACGACGGTCTCGGTGCGTCGCTCACCGGACGTTCCGGGTCGCGTTCGGCACCACTCGTCGTCGCGAGCACCGTTCCGGCAGCGATCCTGACCTGGCCGCGGATCGAGATCGCCGGGGCGATGCTTCTCGCGGCCGCACTCGTCGCGCTCGGCTCGCTGCGCTTGGCGCGGACGGCTCTCGGCGGGGTGAACGGCGACGTCCTCGGTGCGACGAACGAGATCGCCCGGATCGTCGCGCTGCACGTGGGGGTGATCGCGTGGACGCACTGGTGATGTGTGGCGGTCGCGGCACGCGACTCGACAGCGACGTTGAGAAACCGCTCTACCAGATCGGCGGTCGACCGATGCTCGATCGCGTGCGCGGGGCGCTCGCCGACAGCCACATCGAAGCCGTCAGCCATGTAGTCTCGCCGCACACGCCACAGACACGCGACCATCTCGATCACGACGTCATCGAGGCTCCCGGCGATGGCTACGTCGCCGACCTCCAGTACGCGCTCGAACGGAGCGATTCACCGGTGCTCACCGTCGCGACCGATCTCCCGCTGCTCGACGGTGCCGCCGTCGATCGCGTGCTCGATCGCCACGCTACCGGCTCGCTCACGGTCGCCGTCCCCGCTGCGTGCAAACGACGACTGGGTGTCAGCGTCGGAACGACGATGGCGGTCGACGGCGAAACGGTCGCACCGTCCGGGATCAATATCGTCGCGGAGGACGGAGAGGACGAGACGATCGTGATCGACGACGAGCGGTTCGCGGTCAACGTGAACCACCCGAGCGACGCCGCGGTCGCGGAGGCACTACTGCAATGAACACGACAGCCACGACGACGGACGATCGACGAACCGCCGAGCGAACCGTAATCATCGAGAGCGAATCGGACGATAGCGGTAGTGATCGTCGCGGCCGTAACCGGGAGGAACGACGTGCAGCCTGAGACGGTGCGGGAGGTCGGTCGGGTGCCACACGGCAGCAGCGACGACCCCGATATCGTCGATTTCAGCGCGAACACCAATCCCCGTGTCCCGGACGGGATCGAGGAGATCTATCGTGAGGCGTTCGCCGATGCGCGCTCGTATCCGGCCGAACCACCCGAAGAGTATCGCGCGACGGCGGCCGCCTACGTCGGTTGCGAACCGGCACAGGTGATCCCGACGCCGGGCGGGCTCGCCGCGATTCGAGCGACGATCTCGCTCGCCATCGAGCCGGGCGAGTCGGCTCTCGTTCCATACCCGAGTTTCGCCGAATACGGGCGCGAAATTCGTCTGCACGACGGCGATCCTGAACTCGTCCCACAGGCGGAACTGCTCGACGCCGACCCGACCGATCACGCGCTGGCCGTCGTTTGCAACCCGAACAACCCGACCGGCAACGCCTACGATCCCGACCGACTCGACGCGTTCGCCGAGCGCTGCCGAGCCGCCGGAACGACGCTACTCGTCGACGAGGCGTTCCTCGGCTTCACCGATCGGCCGTCGCTCGCGGGCCGCGAGGGGATCGTCGTCGCACGCTCGCTCACCAAACTGTTCGGGCTGCCCGGCCTTCGCGCCGGTTTCGCGGTCGCGACGGGTGCGCTCGGTTCGGCGCTGCGGAACGCCCGGCGGACCTGGAACATGGGTGTGCCGGCGCTCGCGACCGGTTCGTTCTGCATGACTCGGGACGAGTTCGTCGTCGACACCCGCGAGCGAGTGTCCGCCGAGCGCGAGCGGATGACGAAGGCACTCGGATCGAAATTCGACGTCCATCCCTCCGACGCACCGTTCGTCCTGCTCGACGTCGGCGACCGCTCGGTCGACGGACTGCTGGACCGAGCGCGCGAGCACGGTCTCACCATCCGCGACGCCACCACCTTCCGCGGGCTCGACTCGCACGTCCGCGTCGCCGTGAGACTCCCCGAGGAAAACGACCGCCTGTTGGAGGCGCTCGGTGTTTGAGGCGACGACGGCCGACGGCGTGTTCGGCCTTCGTCGGCCGGGCGCGCGCTGGCTCTCGACGGGCTGGAACGGCGGGTTTTCACGGGCCGACGCCGCCTACAACGTCAGCGTGCCCGAAGGCTGGGAGCGCACGGATCTCGATTCCTACATCGACGAACGTCGGGAGCGAGCCGGGTTCGAGGTTCCTGGTCCGGCGCTACTGACCGGCGTTGAGCTGCAACACCTGCGGGGTGCGCGACTCGATCCCGTCGTGGCCTACGCGACCGTCGGGCTGTCGAACCCGGCGACGCTGCCGATGACACCGAGCGGGGCAGCCGACGAGTCGGTCGATAGATCGGCCAGCGAACCAACGGACGAATCACCGCCCGTCGGCACGGTGAACCTCGTCGTCGCCACGACCCGGGATCTGGAGCGGGCGACGCTCGCGAGCCTCCTCGGTACCGTCGTGGAGGCGAAGACGGCGACGCTGCTTCCGACGACTGGGTTTTCGGGAACGACGAGCGACGCGGTGATCGTCGGTAGCGATGCCACGGGTGAGCCGGCGTCGTTCGCGGGCAGCGCGACCGTGGTCGGTGCCGCCGCGCGGGCGTGCGTTCGCGACGCGATCCGGGCGAGTTTTCGCTCGCGATACGCCGATCGGGAGGTTCCAGGATCGGTCGCCGATGCCGACCACGGCGTCGTGACCGATCGCCGTGCGGACGTCTTCGAGCTCTGAATCGAGACGAGCAGAACCGTTAGGGAGGCGGCCCGCACACGAGAGTCAATGAGCGACGGCGAGGATGACGGCGACCGTGAGGCACAGCACGGACGGACGCCGGGGCGTGGAGTGTCGCCGGCCGCCGAACCCATCGAGCCGGCAGCGCCCGACGAATTCGGGCTGGTGCAGGTCTGGTGGGGCGACGGGAAGGGGAAGACGACGGCGGCGCTGGGGATGGGGTTCCGGGCGGCCGGCCACGGCTACCGGGTCCACATGCTCCAGTTCATGAAGGGTGGTGCCGCGAGCGTCGAGGCGACGCGCGGCGAGTACAATGCTATCGCCGCGATCGAGGGGTTCAGCTACGAGAACTCGGGCCATTACGGCTGGCACGGCTTTCTGGATGGGTCGGCCGACGACGAACACGCCGCGCGGGCACGCGGTGCACTCGAACGCGCCCGCGACCTGCTCACTGGGGCGGACGACGCCGATCTGACGTCACCGCTCGCGCTCGATGGGCCGCCGGAGGACGGCGTCCACATGCTCGTTCTGGACGAGATCCTGTACGCAGCCAATCAGGGGCTCGTCGAACCCGACGAAGTCGTCTCGCTCGTCGAATCGAAACCCGACGCGCTCGAACTCGTCCTCACGGGTGGTCACGAGGAGCCCGCCTACATCGTCGACCGTGCCGATCTCGTCACGAACGTCCGCAAGGAGAAACACCCGTTCGACGCGGGCCATCGCGCCAGGAAGGGCACCGAATACTGACGGCGAACGTGCCTTTTCGGCTCGATTTCCATTCCGTTGGTGTCAGTCGATATCCACGCGATGCCATCCGGTCGATCCCTCGCTCCCGGCGGCGTTCGCGGCCTCGCGGACGCGTTCGACGCGTTCGTCGGTCGGCGGGTGGCTCGCGAGCGCGCGTTCGGTCGGCGAGCGTTCGGTCTCCCGATCGCGCGACGGCAGCAGCCAGCCGAGCAGTCCCCGATCGGGTTCGTTCGCCCGCTGGATCTTCTGCAGCGCACGCGCGAGTGCAAGCGGATCGTCGAGCACCGCCACCGCCCGCCGATCGGCCGCGTACTCGCGACGGCGCGCGTACGCCTGGAGGGCGAGCGTCGGCGCGACGAGCAGACTCTTCACCAGTCGTTGCAGGCCACTCCGCAGCCCGCTGCCAACGCTGTCGGGGCCACGCATCGGCCGGCCGACGATCAGCGAGAGCCCCCAGCCGATCAGCGAAACGACGATCACGAGCGGGACGAGCAGGATCAGGAGGAGCGACGTCACCGTCCGTAGCAGGCTCGTCGCCAACGTCCGCAGCAGGCTGTCGTAGCCTTCGAGATGGGCGAACTCGTGGGCGAGCACGCCTTCGAGTTCGGTCGGCGTCAGGAGTCGCACGAGCGACTGGTCGACGACGAGCGTGTCGCTGCCGAGCGCGAATGCGTTCGGCTGGCCGAGCCGTCCGAGATAGATCTCCGGGCGGTCGATCTCCATCCGTTGGGCCAGGCGATCGACGCTCGCGTGGATCTGCGGCGCACGTGACTGCGTGAGCGGGGTCACGTCGAGGCGCGAGAGCAGTCGTTTCGAGTTCGTCCGATAGCCGAGATAGCCGAAGAGGAGCGCGAACCCGACGGCGACGAACAGCACCGAGGGGAGCGCGCCGTCCGCGAGCAGCGCACCGAACAGTTCCGAGCCGACGAGGACGCCGATGCCGGCGAGGGCGAGCAGCCACACCCCCGCCAGCACGGCGACCCCGCGCGGGCGACGGGACGACACTGACATGCCTCTCAGTACGTGCTGCGCACGCAAAACAGTTACCGAGCGTGGAGTGTGAAGCGTGTCTGCATGCACAGGACGGAGACGGCGATCCCGAATCACACGCTACTTCGCCGTGCGGCGAGGAGGCGAGATATGGATCGGATCTGTGTCTACTGCGGGTCGAGTAGCGGCGCGCGATCGGCCTACCGTGATGCCGCGGCGCATCTCGGACGGACACTCGCCGAGCGCGACCTCGGACTCGTCTACGGCGGTGGCGACGTCGGACTGATGGGGACGGTCGCCGACGCGACGCTCGAAGCGGGCGGCGAGGCCCACGGTGTCATCCCCGACGGCCTCCGCGAGCGCGAGATCGCCCACGAGGGGCTCACCGAACTCGATGTCGTCGATTCGATGCACGAGCGCAAGCGGCGGATGGTCGATCTGGCCGACGGGTTCGTCGCCCTCCCCGGCGGCTACGGCACACTCGAAGAGTTCATGGAGGTACTCACCTGGACGCAGCTCGGCCTCCACGCGAACCCCTGCGGGCTCCTCGACGTCGCGGACTACTACGCTGAGCTGGCGACGTTCTTCGATCACCAGCGCGAAGAGGGGTTCGTGAGCGCCGACCACCGCTCGATCGTCCTGATCGAGGACGATCCCGTCGAACTGCTCGATCGGTTCGCCGACTACGAGGCACCGCCGCTGAAGAACGTCCTGGATAGTCCCGACGAGGCCTGATTGCTTCCTCCTAGCCCGCCCGGTGACTACCGGATCGATCGATGGAACGAAACCGATATATGGTTTTAGGCTGGCCTAATTCACATGCAACACGAATCGGCGGCATATGGAGGTTCGGTGCAAATCGGCGAGAGAGCCACAGTGGGGAACGATTTCGACCCGAGCGCGACATTATGGCTGAATCCATCTCTCCCCGCTGAGAACGAACCCGTCGATCGCGACCGTGATACAGGAACCGCTGTCGGGCACATCTCCGTCACGGCGGGGCACTGATCGTGGCGAGCGAATCCGCCACCGACTCCGCTCGCTCCACACGCGAGCGCTGGCTCGGCTGGATCGACGGCTCGCTGCTCACGCTCGTCGCCGCGAGCGTCGCCATCACCGTGGTGGCCGGCCTGCTCCAGGTGAGCTTCGGCGCGTACTCGATGTCGATCGCACAGGCCTGGCAGGCGGTGTTCAACCCCGATGTACTACTGAATCCGCAGGCACTCGAAGCATTCTTCCTGGGCGGCGAGATCCCCGAGATGGGTCGACGGAGCCTGATCGTCTGGAACATCCGCCTGCCGCGCGTGCTCGTGGGCGCGTTCGTCGGGATGAACCTCGCCGTCTCGGGCGCGATCTTTCAGGCCGTGACGCGCAACGAACTGGCGAGCCCGTTCATCCTCGGCGTCTCGTCGGGTGCGGGCCTGATGATCCTGCTCACGCTCGTCGTGTTCTCCGGGCTGTCGGCCGTCCTGCCGCTGATTGCGGCCATCGGCGGCGCGGTCGCCTTCCTGATCGTCTATCTCATCGCCTGGAAGAACGGCACCTCGCCGATCCGGCTCGTTCTGGCGGGCGTGATCGTCAGCACGGTCTTCGGCTCGCTTCAGACGGGGATTTTCTTCTTCGCCGACGATCTCGGAGTGGTCCAGAGCGCGATTGCCTGGACGACCGGCTCGCTCACCGGTACTGACTGGGAACAGGTCCGGATGATACTGCCCTGGACCGTCGTCTCGATGGCGCTGGCGCTGGTCAGTGCCAGACAGCTGAACGTGCTCCTGCTCGGCGAGAGCACCGCGAGATCGCTCGGCATGAGCGTCGAGAAAGTCCGATTTGCCCTTTCAGGTGTCGCCGTTCTCGCCGCAGCAGCGAGCATCGCCGCCGCGGGCATTGTCGGGTTCGTGGGACTGATCGTCCCGCACATGGTCCGGAACATCGTCGGGAGCGACTACAAGAAACTCGTCGTCGGCTGTCTGTTCGTCGGGCCGGCGCTGATGGTCGCCGCCGATGTCGGCGCACGGCTCCTGTTGAGCCCGGTCCAGATCCCGGTCGGCATCGTCACCGGACTGATCGGTGGCCCCTATTTCCTCTATCTGATGCGCAAACAGGACAGTCTGGGCGCGATCTGAGCCGTCCTCGTTCTACCCGCCGCGGTATCGACGCCGCTATCGACTGAAAGCGTTTTCCCGTCGCCTTCGCCGTTTTCCGACTTCCACTCGTCATGTTTTTAGGCTGACCGAAAAACCGAAACGCATAACATGTTTTAGGCTGGCCTAAATATATGGCGCACGACGATCCGACGGATGATGGACTGACGCGGCGAGACTGGATGAAACGCGGCGGCATCGCGGTCGCCAGTGGGCTGGTGGCTGGCTGTACCGCATCGAGCAGCGGGGGTGGCGGTAGCAACGGAAGTGAGGCCGGAAACGGGAGCGGAGCCGACGATCGGATCCAGTCCTCGACCGGAACGAGCGCCCAGGGAGGGACGACCCGGAGCGGATCGTACTCGGTCGCCATCGAACCGGTCGGCAGCGTTGAGTTCGAGCGACCGCCCGAGCGCATCGTCGGTGGCTGGGGGTTCGTCGCCGACGTGCTGATGGCGCTCGGCCATGCCGACAGCATCGTCGGACTCGCACGCCCGGGCTTCTGGTATCAGGGGTTCTACGAACTCCTCCCGTCGGTGAAGCCCCGCAACGTGGACGAGATCCCGAACACGGTGAGCAAGAGCTACAGCGTCAAACAGGAACTGCTCTACGAGCTCGATCCCGACCTGCTGGCGACCGACCCGAACCGGTTCATCGCGTCGTATCAGCTCGAACCGTCGAAGGTCTCGACGCTGGCGACGGACGTCGCGCCGTTCTTCGGCAACCTGAGTCGGTCGAAGCGCGCGCCGAGCTGGTCGAACTGGCCCGATGGGAAATCCTATCGCTACTACTCGATCCCGGAGTTCGTCGAGCGCTACGGGCGCGTCGTCGGCGAGCGCGAACGGGCGAGCGCGATGATCGATCTCTACGAGCGCACGATGGACGACATCACCTCGCGAGTGCCACCGAAGGACGACCGTCCCAGCGTCGGCCTGCTGAGCGCGTTCACGAACCCGGAGAACAAGGGCTACTTCGGCGTCATCGACCCGATTCCGGAGATCGACAAGACCTACGAGCTGAAACAGTACGGCGATCTCGGCGTCGTCGACGCGTTCGCTGACGAGTACGACAGCGAGAACGCCCATTACGATCTCAAGCTCGGCATGGAGGGGCTGCTCGACGTCGATCCCGACGTGCTCGTCTTCGACGAGGCGGTGAACGCGCTCGGCGGGAACAACGTCTACGGTAACGCCGACGCGTACGAGGGGATGCTCGAACTGCTCCGCACCGATCCCGTCGGCAAGCAGCTCGCCGCAGTCGAAAACGACCGGCTCTACCCCGGCGGAACGGGCTCGCAGGGCCCGATCATCAATCTCTTCCAGACGGAGATGCTCGCCAAGCAGCTCTACCCTGACGAGTTCGGCGCGTGGCACGGCCTCGGTGAGATTCCCGAAAACGAACGATTGTTCGACCGCCAGCGCGTGGCCGACATCATCAATGGAACTCTGTGACTGGGTTCGGCGGACTCATTCGACGTAGAGCGAGTAGACGATCGCCGCGAAGCCGAACGCCGTGAGGACGCTGTTGATCAGTACCCCGGTACGGAGTCCGACGCCGAGCAATTGGTGGGCGATCCCCGCGAGAAAGGCACCGACGGTGACGATGCCGAAACCGACCGCGAGCGCGCGGAGCGACGGCGAGCCGGTCCGCCGATGGGCTCGGTAGGCGATGTAGGCGATGGCGGTGCCCAGAACGAAGATCACGGTCTTGCTCACGACGATCGCGATCGATAGGGCTTGACTCACAGCTCGTCACCCATCTCGGACCACATGTCGGCGAGCCGTTCGTCGACAGTGCGTGCCGGCCGATCGACCGTCACGTCGACCCCGTCGTCGGTGATGGTGATGTCCAGCCCGTCCGCGTCGCGCTGGTAGCGCGTGATGCGCCCCCGCTCGGGATGGACGTCGTGGAACTCGCGGACGAGCGTGGCCCGGCTCACGAGATCCAGCTTGCGGTACACCGTCGATTCGGCGATGTCACAGGCATCGCTGAGTTCCTTTGCGGTCATGGGTTGGGAGGCCTCCCGGAGAATGGCTCGGCAGTCGGGATCGTCGAGCGCGTCGAGAACGACCTGCACCGGCGTATCCCCGTCGTCCGGCGGTGCAGGTCCCATTGTCGATCCGTGGCTCGCGGTCGGAATAGGCTACCCGATTCGCCGATCCGGATGGGTGGTTCGTCCACATCGAACTGATAACCCTGGCCTAATGTCTAACAATTGTGCACACGACTCACGACAGCGACCGTCTCGTTTCCCACGGAATGGGAATCGCCCGTCAGTTGACCCCCCTGTATCACCAACTGTCGATCATGAACGCGTCTCGAACCGCCCCCACGTGGGGATCACCGACCAGCGACCGCCGACACGCCTCGACGCCGCAGCCGCGGGTGAGCCACGATGGTTGATCCAGTCATCGCGAGCCGGCTCCAGTTCGCGCTCACCACCATCGTCCACATCATCTTCCCGGTGGTGAGCATGGGGCTCGCACCGTTCCTCGTCTACTTCACGTGGAAGGAGGTCAGAACAGGAAAAGCCATCTACGAGCAGCTCCGGCGGTTCTGGACGAAGATCTTCGCCGTGAGCTTCGCCGTCGGCACGGTCACGGGGCTGGTGCTCGAATTCGAGTTCGGCACCAACTTCGCGGCCTTCTCGACGATCGCCGGCGAGCTGTTCGGCGGCCCGCTCGCGCTCGAAGGGATGATGGCGTTCATGCTCGAAGCCACCTTCCTCGGGATCTTCGTCTTCGGGCGCGAGCGCGTCTCGAATCTGGTCTATTTCGTTTCGAGCGTCGCCGTCGGGCTCGGAACCTGGCTATCGGCCACCTGGATCCTGATCGCCAACTCCTGGATGCAGACCCCGCGCGGGTTCGAGATGGTGATGGAGAACGGTCAGTCGGTCGTCAATCTCGTCGATCCGATCGCCGCCTACCTCAACCCGCGCTTCCCGTGGATGTTCGTCCACATGCAGAACGCCGCCGTCGAGTCCGTCGCACTCCTGATGGCCGGCATCGCGGCCTACTACGTCTTCCGCCATCACGTCTGGGAGAACCCGATCCAGCATCCCGAGTTCTGGGAGAAGACGCTCAAGGTGGCGCTCGTCGTCCTGCTCATCACGGCCCCGATCCAGGCGATCCAGGGCGACGCCTACGGCCGCCACGTCGCCGACACCCAGCCCCAGAAGTTCGCCGCGATGGAGGCGGTCTGGGAGACCGAATCCTACGTGCCGGAGTATCTCATCGCCGTGCCGACCGATCTCGACAGCCTGTTCGACCCGCGGGCGAAGGAGCTGTTCGGCATCGGTATCCCCGGGATGGCGTCGTGGCTCGCCAGCGGCGGGAACGCGGAGGCGACGATACGCGGGCTAGAGTCCTTCTCGACGGAAGCGCCACCTGTCGCGATCGTCTTCTGGGCCTTTCGCATCATGGTCGCGCTCGGCTTCTGGTTCATCCTGCTCGCGCTCTGGGGGGCCTACCGCTGGTGGCGCGGCGAGCTGCTGGAGGACGATCTCCTCCACAAGGCGCTGATGGGCTCGTCGCTGCTCGGCTTCCTCGCCGTCGAGGTCGGCTGGATCGTCACCGAGGTCGGCCGCCAGCCGTGGGTGATCCAGGGCGTGTTGAAGACCACCGACGGCGTCTCGCCCGGCCTGACGGGTGCCGAGGCGACGTTCACGCTGGCCGGCTTCGCCGGCGGTTACGCGCTCCTGTTGCTCCTCTACACCTACGTCGTCGTCCGTCTCATCAGGAGTGGCCCACCGTCACGCGACGAACTCGCCGCGGTCGAATCGCCGGCGACGGAGGAGGCGGTGAGCGTCGATGATTGAACTCGCCACGCTCGCGAGCGAGCCGCTGTTCGGCCTGCCGCTCGCCGAGCTGTGGTTCGCGCTCGTCTTCTTCATCTTCGGGACATTCCTCTTCCTCGACGGGTTCGATTTCGGCGTCGGTGTGCTGTTCGCGACCCGCAACAGTGAGCACGAAAAGGAGCGACTGCTCGACGCCATCGGACCGTTCTGGGACGGCAACGAGGTCTGGCTGGTCGTCTTCGGCGGGGCGCTGTTCGCGGCGTTCCCGTCGATCTACGCGAACCTGTTCAGCCGGCACTACCTGCTGATGTTCGCCATCCTCGCCGCGCTCGGACTGCGCGGGCTCGCCCCCGAGATGTACGAACAGCGCGACGACGCGACCTGGAAGACGTGGTGGGGCCGGGCGTTCGTCGTCGGCAGTCTCGCGACGCCGTTCCTGATCGGCCTGTTCGCGGCGAACTGGCTGCTCGGCGCGACGACGATCGTCACGCTCCCGGGCATCGTCGTCGGGCTCGCGGTCGTCGCGCTGACCGTCGTCGACGGCGTCGCCTTCTTGCGGCTGAAGACGCGCGGCGAGCTGCGCGAGAGCCTCGCGACCGACGGCTATCGCGCCCTCGCCGCCTATCTCGCGCTTGTCGTGATCGCGATCGGCGCGCTCTACGCAACGACGCCCGGGCTGCGCTCGGCACTCCTCTCGCCGCTCGTCGTCGGGCTGGTCGTCGTCACGCTCGTTCTGGCGGGCGGGTACGCGCTCGCGACCGCGCGCGACCGCTACTACCTCGCGTTCGTCGCCGTGGCGGGGCTCGTCTTCAGCCTCGTGGGCGTCGTCGCCGGATCGATGTACCCGCTGATCGATCGGGCGAGCGGTCTCACGGTCCAAGACGCCATCGTCTCGACGCTGCCGCTCAACGTCATGACGATCGGTGCGGGACTCCTGCTCCCGCTGATCTTCGTCTACTTCGGCGTGCTCTACTCGGTGTTCAGCGGCCCGATCGAGGCGGGTGAGTCATACTGATGGATCGCGACGACCGGATCTCCGACGACGGTTCCCAAACCGAGGAAGAGACGTCAGATGACCCGTCGACGCCGAACCTGCTCTCGCGGATCCTGGTGACGTGGATCGAACTCACCGTCGTCGCGATCACTGGCGGGCTGGCTGGGGCGTCGATCGGCGGTCCGGTGGGGTTCATCCTCTCGCTCGCCACGGCGCTGCTCACCGTCGCGATCGTATTCCACAACGTGAACGAACTCGTCAAAGAATGGCTGCGTTTCGGGCAGGGCGTGTAACCCTGCTATCGGCGTCGGGGCGCGCTCACTCGACGGTGATCGACGCGTCGTCGACGACCGCCTCGCCGTCCTGCGTGTAGGCTCCGTCCGCCTCGCCGCCCGAGGTGATGAAGTCGTAGGTGCCGTTGCCGTTGGTGTCCTTGTGGGGCATGGCGATCAGCGTCTGGTCTCCCTGCAGGCTCGACTGGTCGTAGTCGCCGCCGGGGACCTCGGCGTAGAGCGGGATCTCGATGTCCATCGCCGTGCCGGCGTCGTAGGCATCGGAGACGCCGATGACGCTGCCCGCGACGTTGCCGTCGAGCAGGCTGCTGTCGTGGATGGCGACGAAGCCGCCGTCCGGTAGTGCTGCCGAGGCGACCGTAACGCTCGATCCGTCCGAGTGCTGGTCGTCGAACGTCGCCGACGCCATGTCGGGAGCGTCCTCCTCGCTGACGATGAACTGCTTGGCGATCGGCAGGACTTCGTCCATCGTCCGCGCGGGGTTGAACGCGTTGGGCGCGGGCCGCTGGAGGTTCAGCAGCTGGAAGTAGGTTTGGTGGTTGGCCTCCACACTGTGGATCGACAGCGCCGGCGGGATGATGTCCGGGTTGGAGATGAGCGGTGCCGCGCCGGCGTAGGCGGAGACGCCGACGGCTTCGAGGCGGTCGGCGACCGCGATGAACTCCGTGATCGACGAGTACGGGAACTCGTAGTTCGCGGGCTTGACGGGCGTCCCGCCGAGGTCCTTGATCGTTTTGCTGAGCGCGTCGACGTGGGCCTCCTCGTGGTCACGGACGTCCTGGATCTGCTGATAGACCGAATACTGTAGCGTCTCCCGGTCGAAGTAGTTCGCGACCTCCGAGCGCTCGACGTCGTTCTCCGAGTAGTTGTCGAGGAAGTCGTTGTAGTAGGCCGCCTCCAGATGCTCGAGCGTGAGCGCGTAGTTCAGGACGTCGATGTCGCTGACATCGTCGCCACCACTGCTGTCGCCGTTACCGTCGTTGGCGGCCGCGACGCCGCTGCCGACCGCGCCGAGTGCGGCCGTGCCGACGCCGACCTTCGCCGCATCGCCCATGAATCCGCGCCGCGAGCGTAGTTGATCGCTTACCTGTCCAACGAAATCGAGAACGCCGTCCGAATCCTCTCGGATAGTATCGTCATCTGTCATGGTACTCTCGTGCGTCGCCGCACGGACTATTGTTCGCCGACATCCCTTATGAACGTATGCCAGAAATGGACCCAAATTCGTTCGTGTTCCGTCAGTAGAACGTATCTCACCGGTACGAACGACCAATGCGTGTTGTACGATGATCATCGATGTACGCCACCATCGCGCTCGACGGTCCGTGGGTCGTTGTTCGACGTGGCGCGTACCGGACCCCTTTTCGCCGCCGGTCGGTTACGGCGGCCATGAGCGAGGGATGGTTCGCCGGTCTCGCGACCGATCAGGTGGGTGCGGAGCGCGTTCGCGAGGGGAGCGCCGATGCGCCGGATGCATGGCCCGACCGGGCGATCGAGGCGGGCGTCGTCACGAGCGAGGAGGCGTACTACGACCGCCTGCACGAGGCGACGACTGCGGCGGCTCGCACGGCGATGGAGGAGCGCGAGCGTGCCGACGATCAGCAGGTGATCCACGCCGTGCGCGCGATGGACGACGCCGGACGGATGGCGAACGAACTCGCCGAACGCGTCGCCGAATGGGCCGGGAGCCGCGACGCAGCATCGGGGACCGGTATCGACTACTGCCGTGAGCTCGCTGCCACCGATCCCGCGGAGCCGGCCGACGAACGGCTGGTCTCCCTCGCCGAACGGGCGATCGAGCTCGACGACGAACGCGACGCGCTCGAACGGTACGTCGAGCGAGTGGTTAGGGACGCCGCGCCGAACCTCGCGGCGCTCGCCGGGCCGACGCTCGCGGCACGGCTGCTCGCGCTCGCCGGCGGGCTCGACTCGATGGCGAAAACGTCGAGCAGCACGGTGCAGGTCCTCGGCGCGGAGGAGGCACTGTTCGCCCACCTTCGCGGGCAGGCCCCCTCGCCGAAACACGGCGTCATCTACGTTCACGAGTACGTTCGCGGCACGCGCCCCGAGAAACGCGGTTCGGCGGCGCGCGCACTCGCCGGCAAGCTCACGATCGCCGCACGGATCGATCACTACGCCGGCGATCGCAGACCGTCGCTCGAAGCCGATCTCGACGAACGGATGCGCCGGATCCGTACCGGCGGGGAGGACGATGGCGCTGCCTGACGGGGTGCAGTACCGCACGTTCGACGGCGAGGAGCGCCTCGCCACCCGGGGCGAAGCAGTCTACGGCGAGCCGGTCGTCGACGGCTGGCGGGCGTGGGACGCTCACCGCTCGAAACTCGGCGCGATGTACGAACTCGGGATGGAGCCGGGGCTCGACGCCGGCGATCGCGTGCTCTATCTCGGCGCGGCCAACGGTACGACCGCCAGCCACGTCGCCGACGTCGCCGGGCCGACCTACGCCGTCGAGTTCGCCGCCCGGCCGATGCGCGATCTGCTCTCGGTCGCCGAGACGCGCGGGAACCTGTTTCCGCTGCTCAAGGATGCTCGAAATCCGGAGACCTACGCCCACGTCGTCGAGAATGGTCTCGATCTGCTCGTTCAGGACGTCGCGACGCGCGGGCAGGCACGGGTCGCGCGGGCGAACCAGCGATTCCTCCACGACGACGGCCGCCTCTGTCTGGCGATCAAAGCCAGAAGCGAGGACGCGACACGCGAACCGGACGATGTCTTCGCCGACGCGCTCGACGATCTCCGCGAAGGGTACGAGATCCTCGACAGCCGCCGGCTCGACCCGTTCCACGCCGACCACCTCGCGGTCGTCGCCACGCCACGTTGAGCGATCGATGTCGCCGGACGGAACGCCTTCCACCACAAAGCACTTATAAGGGGAGTCTATCCTTTCAGCCATACGCCGAGCAACGATGCCAGGTCAGCATGCCCGCTTCCGGTCAGCGCACCGGGATCCCTCGATAGCCCATCCCGTATCGCCGACGAGTACGGAGTACCGACAGCGTGCGTGGCGATCGTGACCGACCGCTCCGGACTCGTCCTCGTGGTGGTCGTGGTTCTCGCCGCGTTCGTCGGTGCGATGCCAGCGGCGGCACAGGATGTCGGCAATGCGACCGATCGCCCGACGGCATCGTTCAATCAATCGACGGTGAACGAACAGCGCGGCGACATCGCCGCGATCGAACTCGATCTCTCCGGAGCGACGAACGCGACCGTTTCGGTCGGCAGCGAGGCGGTCAACTACGCGGCGAACGTCACCGTCAACGACAGCAACGGTGACGGGCGTGTGACGCTGTTGATGAATACGTACATCGCCGGTCTGGACACCAATAACTCGGTGTACGGAGCCACCGCGGGCGATGCGGTCGTCGGCACGAACCGGACGACCGCCCCGCTCGATAGCCCGCTGGAGACGAGTCAGTACAACCTCTCGGTGGCGGTCGACGACCGCCGGACCGACACGGCCACGCTCGCGCTCACCGAGCGCACGGCCGGCGAGCTCATCACCTGGACCGCACCGGCAGCGAGCTTCGACAACGCGACGAACGCGAGCGAGGTCGCCGCCGCCGTCGACAACGGCCGCATCACCGCGTCCGATTCGGTCGCCGTCGGCGACGTATCGGTCAACCAGATCAAGCTCTCGGGGATCTACGGCGCGCTCGCGGTTTCGAACGTCACGGAACTGCTCCGCAGCGGTGAGCTGGATTTCAGCATGGTGCAGACGAACCCATCGACGAACCGCCCGCCGAAACGCCTCGATCTGAACCGAAGCCTCGCGAACGACTCGATCCGCGTGGTGCCCGACCCGCGCAACGACGTGCTCTACGTCAACGTCGACACGAGGGCGGCGGTGTTCGACAACGGAACGCTCTCGGCCGGCGATCGCTTCGAGAGCACGCTCACCATCGACGGCGAGAGCACGCTCGCCGACGCCGACGAGTCGGTGAGTGCGAACGTCACGTTCGTCGGCACCGAGGTCGGTCTCGCCGACCCGTCGCTGGCCGCCGGTCCGAACCAGACCGTCTCAGGCACGACGAGCGTCGCGCCCGGTAGCGAGGTGAGGGTCCGCATCCAGCGCAACGGCAGCAGTTCGATCGTCAAGACCAACACGACGCGGGTGAAGCCGAACGGCTCGTTCGACACCTCGTTCAACCTCTCGTCGGTCGCGCCCCGGAGCACGGTCACCGTGCAGGCCGAAGGACCGCTCGGCACCGGTGATCGGATGAACACGACCGTCGGCCCGTATCGGCCGAGCGGCACGCCCGACGGCACCGCAGCGCTCGCGGTCCCCGACCAGACCACCACCGGGGAAACGGTGACGGTCAGGAACGCAACGCTGCCCGATGGCGGCTTCGTCGTGGTCCACGCGGCGAACGCCTCGTCGGACCCGCTGGGAAGCGTCCTCGGCGCGTCGAGCTATCTCGAAAACGGCACCACCGAGAACGTCACCGTCTCGCTCTCCGAGCCGCTGGCCGAAGACACGCGCGTCGTCGTGATGGCCCATACCGACAGCAACGACAATCAGGTGTACGACTTCAGCAGCTCCAACGGGGGCGAGGACGGGCCGTACACGATCAACGGAAGCGCCGTCACCACGGGCGCGCAGTTGGCGATCGTCGAGACGACGACCATCGAAACGACGACCGCCGAAACCCCGTCGGGAACCACGGCAGCGACGGCGGACGCGAACGGGACGACCGACGGGAGCGGTCCCGGGTTCGGGATCGTCGCTGCGCTGCTCGCGCTCTCGCTGGCCGGGCTGGCGTGGCGGCGGCGCTGAGGCCAACGGCAAAAGCTATACTGCCGATCGTCGTAGAGTCGGCGAATGATCGACGGACTGCTCGCCGCGCTCGCGTGGTTCGGCCAGTTCTCCGATCCGCTGGCGTGGCTGTCCGTACTCGCCTTCAGCGCCGGCGGCGTGCTCTCGTGGCGTGACAGCCGCTTCGCCCGGCCGGTGACGGTCGCCGCGTGGCTGCTGTTCGCCGTCTTCTGGCTCTCGGTGTTCCATCACTTCGCGTTCGTCCAGAAGAGCTTCATCGAGGGGATCGGAGTGCTCGTGGCGATCCCGGCGAGCGTCTACGCTGGCCTCCTGCTCGCCCGCGGACGTGACTCGCTGTTCGTACTCTCGCGGGCGGTCGCCGCGATGGGCATCATCTTCTTTCCGTTCGAGACGATCACCGCCCTTCAGGAGTTCCTCATCGAGAGCGTGACGAGCCAGACCGCCTTTCTGATGGAACTCATCGGCGCGGAGCCGACGGTCGTCTCGGGGGCGATGGTGCCGGACGGAACCTACCCCGCCTATCAGAGCACGTTCTGGTTCGCCGACGGCGGCCACACGATCACCTACACCATCCTGATCGCCTGCACCGGCATCGGCAGCATGGCCATCTTCGGCGGGCTGATCGCCGCGACGTCGGCCCCGCTCTCGCGCAAGCTCCGCGCGCTCGCCGTCTCGATCCCGGTGATCTACGCGCTGAACCTCGTCCGCAACGTCCTCATCGGGCTCGGCTTCGGCCTCCAGAAGTTCCACGTCTTCCCCGACATCGTGATGGGTCTGTTCGGCGCGAGCGACCCGTACAAGGTCTCGTATTTCATCGTCGATCGCGTGCTCGCACAGAGCCTCTCGGTGCTGGCGCTCGTCGCCATCACGTGGGTCGTCGTCCGCGAACTCCCCGAGATCATGGTCGTCATCGAGGACGTGCTGTTCATGGCCACCGGCACGGAGTACGACCTTCAGGATGCGATCGGGACGACGGTTCGCGCCGACGGCGGCGTCGCCGAAACCGAGGACTCAGAGTAGCTCGGGCGGTGCGTCCGCGAGCGCTTCGAGTGCCTCGCGTTCGAGATGGTGGAGTTCGCCCGGAAGGACGAGCAGATGGAGTGGGTCGCCGAACTCACCCTCCGCGAGCGCCGACAGTCGGTCGGCGACCACGAGCGGCTCGGGACTGCCGGCACGGGCGACGACGACTCCCAGCCCATCGAGTTCGGGCGCGAGCCGCTCGGCGGCGACGTCGGCGCTCATGTATCGCTCTTCGGTGGCCTTGATATCGAGATAGCAGAGCGTGTGGAGCCCACGATCGCGGTTGTCTTCGATGGTCCCGACGACACTCTCGGGGACCGGTCGATCACGGTAAGAAAAGGGGATCGTCGTCGCCTTGCCGAAGCGATAGTTCTGGAGGCCGGTGAGCGAGCCCGCGGCGGTCTGAGCGGTCGTTCCGTGGACGATCCGCGTCTCGATGTCACGCTCGTGGGCACGAAGCCGGAGATCCGTGTGCGTCGTCGAGACTATCGGATCGCCAGCGACGAGAAACACTGTCGAACCAGTTTCGGCCGCATCGAGGATCGGTGCCGGCTCCTGTTCGACGCCCGCCCGATCGCGGACGTCGATGGCGACCTCGTGGTGGGCTTCGAGCTCTTCGATCGTGGTTCCGACGAGCCGGCTGGTGTAGAACTCGGCGAAGACCCGGTCAGCGTCCCGGAGTGCTTCCTGACCCTGGACCGTGATCGAGCGCTCGTCGTAGAGACCGAGCCCGACGAAGGTGAGCATTGGCCCGCCTCGGGCGGCGGACGGATTAAACGACTCGCACCGGAGATTGCTGCATCGAAACGCCACGCTTAGGCCGGCCCGGCGGCGACTGCGGGCATGGAACTGCCGTGCGTCCGCGCTGCGCGCGAGAACGGCGAAACCGTGCGGGCGGTGCTCGCCGAGCGCGAACTCGTCGATCGCGACCACGAGATCACCGTCGTCGACGGGCGGATCTTCATCCCCGTCACCGACAGCGAAGCGGTTCCCGACGAGTACGCGGTCGTCACACACGACGCACCGGCACGCGAGACGCAGGAGATGCCCGCGGATATCCTCGGTTTCGAGCCGACCTACGAGCGCCTCGGCGACGTCGTGCTCGTCGACGAGGACGATCCCGAGCGCGCCGAGCGGATCGCGGCGGCGGTGATGGAGTCGGCGCTTCCCGTCGAGACGGTGCTCGATCGTGCCTCGAAGGTCACCGGCGAGTTCCGCACCCGCGAGTGGGACCATCTCGCCGGCGGCAGCACCGAAACCGTCCATCGCGAGTACGGCTGCGAGTTCGCCCTCGACATCGCCGAGGTGTACTTCTCGCCCCGACTGGCGACCGAGCGCCACCGCGTGACCGAGAAAATCGCGGCGGACGAGCAGGTGGTCGACATGTTCGCCGGCGTCGGCCCGTTCGCGATCCCGGCGGCCAAGCGCGGGGCGGAAGTCGTCGCCGTCGATCTGAACCCCGTGGCCGTCGACTATCTCCGCGAGAACGCGCGGCGCAACGACGTCGCGGAGCGAGTCACGGCCATCGAGGGCGACGTGCGCACGATCGCCGACGAGTACGAGGACTGGGCCGACCGGCTCGTGATGAACCTGCCCCACAGCGCCGACGAGTTCCTCGACGCGGCGGTGCGCCTCGCGAGCGACGACTGCCTGCTCCACTACTACGACATCCAGCACGAGTCGGATCCCTACGGCCCCGGCGAGCGCGCGATCCGCGCGGCCGCCGAGGAGTACGAGGTTACGGTCGAAGCCCGTCAGTCGGTTCGCTCGTACGCGCCCCACGAACTGAACGTCTGCCTCGACGTGCGACTGCGCGGGTGATCGATCGCAGTCGATCACGGCGATTCGCAACGATTATACCGTTCGTGGGCGCAGTTGGAAGTAGGCCGGTGTAGCTCAGACTGGCTAGAGCGAATCCTTCGTAAGGATTAGGCCGAGGGTTCAAATCCCCCCACCGGCTTCCTCGCTTATATTCAAAGCCTACGGGCTGTTCTCCGCCGAACTGGTAGTTCTGGTGCTCGTCGATAAGTGGTTCGTTGGTCGGTGAGTCGCTAGCGATACGTACCGCTCAGATTGGATGGAATCTAGATCATAAGAAGATGGTCCAAGGTTCTGGTGGCTGCTGAACGGACTTCCCCGACCAGCTACTGGCAGGAAGTATACTATATTGATATCGGGAGAGGTTGTGTCTTATAACCGCTCTTGAATATCAGATATCGTTTGTCGTACAGTTACTAGTGTACTTACTGCCTCCTGCATGTTGGGGGAGTGTGTTGGATGTGCTACCTCATTCCGCCTGTCTCTGAGATAATCTAAATGAGATAAGATTGATGGTCTGGAAGATTCATCGTATGTATCATCAAGATTTGAAAGAACCTGTCCGAATGTTTCTGTGTCGATACTGTGATCAGTTTCAGTTACGTACCAGGTACCAAGCCTCTCCTCAACAGCTCTCAAACATAGAAACACTGTTGCTGTGGGGCAGCTAGCCGCGGCAGTTCGGCAAGCCTCCGCAAGATCATCTTGAGTTTGGGAAGGAAGATCCTCCCATATGCCTTCATGTTGAAACAGACTTGATGGATCTTTCATTGCTCGATCTATATTCAATATACCTTCAGAAAACACAGGTATCCTAACTTCGTTTCCTAACTCAGTTCTTATAATTCTGACCCAGCTATCTGTTGCGTTTGCCAATTCGCGGCCATCTCGGTTGTTGATCATAGGGGTCGAATTGTTTTCCTCGTCTTGTGTTGAATCAGTCTCATCAGAACCTTCATCATCATTAAGATATTCATCTTGCAGTTCGTTTCGTTTTTGCGCTATATCTGAAACTACACCGGGACTCATTCCAACACGAGCTAATTTTTGTTCCAATGACCAAAGGGCCGCTAGTATGTACATGTCTGTTGATTCGTGGTTTATAAGTGGATGATTTTGAGAACCAGCTTGCCGAAGATATGTCAACCGCGAACCGATTTCCAACGCATCAACAAGTGTTATGTCTTCTCTTTCGCTACCTTCGGAACTAGATTCGCTCATGTGCGAAACAAACACACTCATTAATATAAGATTTCCCTATCTTGGGCCGATAGATAGAAGATATTTATTTAACCATTATTTGATAACTCATACAGAATCAATTCGTTGTTTATGTCTCACTCCCGTTCGAGCGGCCGGTAACGCCGATCAACGATGGCGACGTCACACTCGATGTCGTGGAGACGCTGGAAGGTCGCCGGCGAGAGCAGTCGTGAGACGGCGCTACGGTCGGCGCTCGCGCCGAGCATGAGGAGGTTCTGGCGCGACGAGGCGTCGGCGAGGAACTCCTCGATCGGGCCGTGGGCGACGCGGGTTTCGATCCGCTCGGCGAACGTCTCGACGAGTTCGGCGAGCATGCTCTCGGCGTCGCGGCGCTCGTGTTCGTTGTCGATGCAGTGACAGAGGCTCACCTTTCCCGCCCGGCCGGTGAGCCGGCAGGCGAAATCGAGCATGCTGTGGGCGACGTCGCTCGCGCGCCGGACGGAGACGAGCACCCGCGACCAGTCGGTGCGACCGTCGGCCGAGCGGTGGGCGATCACGTCCATGTCGGTCCGGAAGAGCGAGGTGACGAACGAGGCGGTGCGGCCGTCAGCGCGCTCGTACGGCGTCACGATGAGATCGCAGTTGGCCTCGCGGGCGGCACCGAGCGCCGTCGTCGCGGGTGCTTCCGCCCCGCGCTCGATGACAACCACCTCGCAGGGTACGTCCATCGTCTCCTCGATCCGTTCGGCACACGCTTCGAGATGGCTGGCGTGGGTCTTCGTTGCCGTCGATACTTCCCTCTCCGTCCCGCCGTCGGTGGCGACATCTTTGGGCGACTCGACGATATCGAGCAGGACGACCTTCCCGGCGTCGTGGGCGGCGGCGATGCGTGCGCCGAAGGATGCGGTCGCGTCGGCGTGATCGCCGCGCATCGGGACGAGGACGTGATCGTCACCCTTGGTCGACTGGTAGAGATAGCGCGCCCGGTGGCGATAGACACGCCGGTGCCAGAGGACGAACACGCCGGCGACGAGCAGACTCGATACGGCGATGCTGAGCACGTAGCTGAACCCCGGTGCGTCGTCGACGACCGCGAGCAGCGCCGTCGAGAACGCCGCCGGCTCCTCGATGCTGAATGCCCACGTCGCCGCGCCCGTGAGCAACATCGCGAGTGCAGCGCTGGGAGCGTGGATCGATCCGGGACCGCCGGCGTAGAACAGCCAGCCAGTCAGCTCGATGGCGAGCCAGCCACACAGCGCGCCGACGGTCAGCCCTGCGACGAACCGTAGCGGCGACGAGTAGCGCTCCTCGGGGTGGGCGAACAGTAGGTATGCCCCGGAGGCCAGCGGCGGAAAGAGCAGAAAGGAGAGGTTCGTCGCGTTCGCAACGAGCGTCACCAGCCCGACCAGCAGCGGGACGAACAGCACGACCGACAGATGGACGAGGTTTCGCGTGCTCTCCAGCCAGCGGCGGAACTCGTGGAACTCCCGCCGCTCGAACCGCCGCGAGCGCGACACGGCGGCTCGGCAATACGCTCGCACTTCCTCGCGCATACTCACTCCTCGGTGCTTGGACGAAAAACAGCTTCCGCATTCGACACGGCCCGACCGTCAGTTCGTGCCCGTACTACTGTTCGCTCCCGAAGCCGACTGGACGGTGACGTTTTCGAGCGCGAACCGCCCCGCGCCGCCGGCTTGCGAGGCGCGGAACTCGACGTTCGAGTGCATCCGATCGAGCGTGAACGGGACGGTGATGGTTTCGAGGCCGTCGGTGTTCGTGACGTTTTCGGTCGCGACGGGCCGTGGCGTGGTGCCCGCGGCGACTTCGAGGTTGGCGACCGGTCGCTCGCCGGTACTGGTCGCGTTGACCCTGAACGTCGCCGTGTATTCGCCGGGCGGTAGCATCGTTCCCGGGCCGTACCAGTAGTAGGTGCCCTCACCGCCGCCGGAGCCGACGAGCTGGCCGTCGATCCGCAGCGCGTCGTTCGGGATGAAGTCGTTCAGCTCGTACGTGCGCGGCTCGACAGTGTAGTTCCCGCGAATTCCGTCGGGAGAGCCGTTGTAGCCGCGCTTGAACACCCACACCTCGTCGTCGTAGCGCACGAGACCGTACTCCGTGCCGAACTGGTTGGCGTAGGTCGATCGGATCGGCTGTGCCCACTCGACGCCCTGCGTTTCGAGCTTCGTATCGAGGAGGATATACTCGGGTGTCGGCTTCTGGTTGTTGCGCTGATACCGATAGAACAGCGTCCGGTTGGCGCTGAAGGTCGCGTTCGGCCGCTCGGCGACGTGGGGGAAGACGTCATTCTGAGTGAGCAACGAGGCGTTCTCGGGCACCGTGTCGATGCCCTCCTCCAGCATCTCCGTGTGGTCGTTCGTTCCCGGCACGGCGTTTTTCTCCGCACCGATGGCGACGCCGACCGCGAGGTTCACCACCAACACGAGCGCGAGCAGTCCCGACAACACCGTTCGTGCCGAGGCACGCGCGCTCTCGGTGTCGACGATCTCGCTGGTGTCGATGCGGGCGAGCACGCGCACTGCGCCGATGTAGACGAACGGGAGCAGGTAGAGCGGGTAGTGTGCGCCGAAGGTGTAGTAGACGTCGCGACCGGCGAACACCCACGCGAAGCCGATGAAGGGGATCAGCGAGCCGAGCGTGAGCTCGTCGGCGACCGCGAGGAAGAGCACGGGCAAGAGGAGGAGCACGAGATAGACCACCTTGTCGAAGATCGCGATCGAGACCGAGTCGATGATGAGCTCGGGATTGCCGAGCACGATCGTGATCAGCTGGCCGATCCCCACCCGCGAGCCCTCGACGAACGGCTGAAGCGGGGCCGCGATCACGTCGGTCGGGAGCCCCGAGGCATCCGTGTACTGACCGATGGCCCACCCCGAAACCACTCGCGCGACGACGAGGATGCCGGCTGCAACGCCGATATACGGGGCCTCGCGCCGGAGTCGGCCACCGCGGAACGAGACCACGACGAGCCCGACGAGGAAGCCGCCGACGAGGATCGTCGTGAACTCGTTGGTGAACAACACGAGCGTGAGGAAGGCGAGGAAGGCGATGTAGCGCCGCTCGGAGTAGGTGTAGTAGGCCGCGAAGATCAGCAGCGGCAGGAGGATCTGCTCCTGGAAGTCGAACAGCCACGCCGACCAGAGGAAGGGGTTGAGCGCGTACGAGGCCGTCAGCAGGCCGGCGAGCCGGTCGCTCTCGATGTGGCTGCGCGCGAGCACCCAGAGCATCGGCACGCTCGCGGCGAGCAGCCCGGACTTGATCACGAGCAGCGTGTACGGCGACGGGACGAGCGCGTAGATGGGCAGGAAGGCCAGCAGCGTCGCCGTGAAGTGGCCGCCCCAGTAGGAGCTCTCGGGCCCGCGGACGGTGTATTTGCCCTGTTCGAGGAAGCCCTGGCCGTGCAGGGTGCTCTCGAACATGTGGATGTAGCTGCCGAAGTCGGCGCCCGTGAGCCAGAAGCTCCGGTAGAGCAGGGAGAGGTAGATCGAGAAGCCCACGAACAGCGCCAGCGCGAGCGCGAGGACGTACCACGTCGGGCTGGAGCGCTCGGGGAGGTAGTCGCCGACGGTTGCGGCGACCCGGTCGGTCGTGCTCATGCACTCCCCGCCGAGGCATTCGCAGTAGCGTTTTTCGATTCGTAGTTCACGCGCACCCCGTCGAGCGCGATCCGGCCCGACCCCTCACGGATCCCACGGAACTCGACGTCGGTGATCGTCTCGTCGATGGTGAAGTCGACGGTGACGTTCCGCCAGCCGTCCGTCGGTGCGATGGATTCGCTGGCGATGCGGCCGTGATCGTCGCCACCGGCGACGTCGACCGTCAGGACGGGATCGGAGCCGCTCCCCGAGGCGTTGACCCGGAAGGTCGCGGTGTAGCTACCCGGCGTCAGCGTGTCGTAGGGCCCGAACCACAGGTAGTCGCCCGCGGAGCCGTTGTCGCTCACGATCGTTCCGTCGGCGCGCTCGCCGGTGCCCGTCGCCATGCTCGCGGCGTCGTAGCGGCGCGCGCCGGGTTCGGACTGGGTGACGCCCTGGACGGGGCCGTCGTAACCGCGCTTGAAGATCTGAATCCCCTCCTGATACCGATAGAGGCCGTACTCGTCGCCGAGGCGGTCGGCGTAGGTCTGCTGGACGGCCCGCGCCCACGGCGCGTTCGGGTTGAGCTGCGTGTCGAGCAGCAGATATTCGGGTGTGACGTTCTGCCAGCGCCGTTCGTAGGCGCTGAACGTGCCCGGGCTCACGATGAACGAGGCGTTCGGGCGCGTCGCCACGTGAGGGTAGATGTCGTTCTGCGCGATGAGCGAGGCGTCCTCGGGGATCGAGTCGATGGCCGTGTCGAGTGTCTGGCGGTGGTCGTCGTCGGCCGGCGGCGGCACGGCGAGATGGCCGCCACCCGAGGCGGCACCGCTGACGAGACAGAGCACGAGCACCGCCGAAACCAATCCGGCGAGCGTCGATCGCGAGGGCCATCGCAGCGCGTCGAAGCGACCCGAGAGCCGGCGGAGGGCGTGGATCGCACCGATGTAGACGAACGGCAGCAGGTAGAGCGGGTAGTGTGCGCCGAACTCGAAGTAGACCGCCTTGGCCTCACCGGTGAACACCCATGCGAAGCCGAGATACGGCGCGAGTGCTGCCAGCGAGAGTTCGTCGAACAGCGCGAGAAAGGCCACCGGCAGCATGAACGCGACGAAGAAGAGCAGTTTGTCCGCGACCGCGAACGTCGCCGAGTCGATCAGTAGCATGGGGTTCGCGAGGACGGTCATCGCGAGATCGACGATCGAGACGCGCCCCATGCCCTGGATGAACGGCTGGAGCGGTTCGGCGACCACGTAGGTCGGCAGACCGCCGAAGACGCTGTAGTAGTCGATGGCGGCGCTCGACGCGACGCGCGCGACGACGACGAGCACGCCCGCCCCGAGGATCATCGGGCCGCGTTTCCTGAGCCGGCCGGCGATCGCCGCGGCGACGAACAGCCCGCCGATGAAGCCGATCGTGGGGAAGACGACGAACTCGTTGGTGAACAGTACGAGCGCGAGAAAGCCCAGAAACAGGAACCGACGATCCTTCTGATAGCAGTAGTAGGCGGCGAAGAGGAAGGGTGGTATCAGCACCTGTTCCTGGAAGTCGAACGACCACGCCGACCAGAGGAACGGGTTGAACGCATACGAGACGGTCACGACGCCCGCGAGGCGATCGCTGTCGAGGCGGTCGCGCGCGAGCAGCCATAGCACCACGACCGACGCCGCGAGCACGAACGACTTGGCGACCAGCAGCGTATACACCGACGGAACGAGCGCGAACAGCGGCATGAACAGCAGGAGGGTGAGCGAGAAGTGTGCCCCCCAGTACGAGCCGGAGGGGTGGCTCGCGCGATATTTCCCGTGCTGGAGCCAGCCCTCGCCGTCAAGCGTGCTCGAAAACATGTGGGTGTAGGCCCCGAGATCGGCCCCCGTCGTCTCGAAGCGGGCGTGCATCAGCGCCGTGTAGATCGAGAAACCGACGAACAGCGCCAGCGCGAGTCCGAGGACGTACCACGTCGGACTGCCGCGCTCGGGGAGGCTGTCGAGTACGCGATCGGAAAGCGAATCGCTCGTACCGATCGAAAGCGATTCCATGAGCCTACTCACGCTTGTCCTCGCCGAGATAGCGCTTGATCGTCTCGAACGACATTGACGAGCCGTCCGAACTCCAGACCCACTTCTCGCTCGCGCCGAACCCCCAGAGCACGCCGACGCCGATGCGGAGGATGTTCGAGATCGATGGGTTGACGTGCAGGATATCGACGAAGACGATCAACGCGACGGTGCCGATCCCGACGCCGACGATCCGCGTCGCACCGTATTTGAGTCCGCGCCAGAGCCACTGACCGATGCCGGCGGTACCGTTCTCGCGCCACGTCCAGCTATCGTTCATGATGTAGTTGGCGAAGATGCTCACCGCACTGCCGAGTAGGCCGGCGACGATATACTGGAGACCAATGGCCTCGTAGGTGAGCAGGAACACGCCCTGGTTGATGACGATTCCCATGACGCCCACGAGGAGATATTTGAAGAGTCGCTTGTTCTGCGGGTCGAACAGCGATCGCTCGCTGAGTTCGTCGAGAACGCTCATGCGCGTACCTCCGTCCGGGTCGCGCCGTTCTCGCTCTTGGTCGGCGGCGAGAGGAGTAGCTCCTTGAGTCGTGGATAGACCTCCTCGAAGCCGTGGGATTCGCCCTCGGCGCGCGCCCGACGACAGCGCTCCTCGTAGCCGTCGTCGTGTCGCCACTCGCCGTAGATGCGGGCGATCGCGTGGGCCAGCCCGCGCGGGGTTTCGGCCTGCAGGACGGCTTCGTTCTCACGGACGTGTGTCGAGAGCGGCGTCGTCACGATGGGCGTGCCCGACGCGCAGGCCTCGTTGATCACCATGCTGTCGGTGTCGACGCGTGCCGGATGGAGGACGACGTGAGCACGCGCGTAGGCGTCGGCGAGTTCGTCCTCGGTGAGGAAGCCGAGCCCGTCCACGTCGCCCGCACCGTCACCGGTCGTCACGACGCGGACGTCGTCGGGGAGGCGCTCGGCCACGGCCTGAATCGTGTCCCAGCCCTTCTCGCGGATGTGGGCGGCAGTCGTGAGCACGGTGAACTCGTCGGCACGTTCGTCGCGATCGGGGTTGAACTGCTCGATGTCGACGAAGTTCGGGATATGTACCGTGTTCGCGTGGGGCGAGTCGTAGGCCGGCGTGACCGAGTGGACGACGTCGAAGCGCGAGAGGTCGCGGTCGCCGAGCAGCCGGTAGAGCAGTTTCGTGGCCGTCGGCACGATGCCGTAGTGGGCCTCGTAGAGTTTCTCGGAGACGTAGACCCACGAGTGGATGCCCGCGATGCGCGTGTCGCCACCCGAGAAGAACAGCTCGGAGAAGGGGTTGTAGAAGACGTAGGCCGTGTCGAACCCGGAGAGGTCGTGATGCCAGGCCTCGCGGTAGGGTACCTGGGAGTCGAGCACCTCGCGGACGTCGACGCGGCGCTCGTCGCCGGGGGCGTAGGGGAGCGCGCGCACCGACACATCGACGCCGTCGGCCGCGAGCCGGTTGGCGAGCGCGCAGACCCACTTCTCGCCCCCGCGGTAGTGTTCGACCGAGAGGTGCGGACAGAGAGCGATTCGCGTCCCCGTCATCTCAGGATCGCAGCGGGGTCGCCGGGTCGGTTCGAGGCGAGCGACCGCGCGGGGACCGTTCGCGCGAGGGACGATTCATTAGGGAAACGAACCGACCCCGACCAATTAAGTATTACCTATCGGACTCGATGCATGTGTCGCATCCACAGTCCGGACGCCACGGAACCGTCCTTGCGATCGTGATTCGATACTGTCGGACAGAGTCGATCAAGTCCCCGATAACGCGACGACCTGCCCGTGGTTGGAGCGAGACAGAACCTTTTTAACCGAATGGTTAGTTGTATCGATAACGGCTGACTGTACGGTCAGCACTGGACGACTATGACTGACGAGACGATCACCGATATCACGGATGCCACCTCTCGCACGCTGTATGAGTGCGGTACTGGTGCGTTGCGGACGCGAATCACGACTTCCACGAACAGTACGACCGACACGATCATCACGACGGTTCGATCGGAGACCGTCCACCGCGTCGGCCACGAAGCCGCGACACGCGGAGCTCCCGGTTCCATTAGCGTATCCGTCGATCGAGGAGTTGTCGCCGAGTGAGCCTCCGAAGCCGTCTCGGCGGACTGTTCAAGTCCCGCGACGAGTTCGATCTCACGTCGGGCAGCATCGGCAAACCGCTGTTCTATCTCTCCCTGCCGATCATCGTGCAGAACCTCTTCCAGACCGCCTACAATCTGGGTGATACGTTCTGGCTCGGGCAGTACGATACGACCGCGCTGGCCGCGATCAGTTTCGCGTTCCCGATGGTGTTCCTGCTGATCTCGCTCGCGCTCGGGCTCTCGGTCGCGGGCAGCGTGCTCGTCGCCCAGTATACCGGGGCCGGGGAGGAACGGAGAGCCGAGTACGCCGCCTCCCAGACGGTCATCTACGCGGTGGTCGCCTCGCTCGTTCTCGGCGCGGTCGGCTATCTCTTCGTCGACGAGCTGCTCGCGTTGCTCGGTGCCGGGCCCAACATCGCGCCGCTGGTGAAACAGTATCTGCAGGTGTACACGATCGGTCTGGTGGCCGTCTTCGGCTTCGCCGTCTTCATGTCGCTGATGCGTGGCTACGGCGATACGCTCACGCCGATGTACGTGATGGCGGGTTCGGTCGTCATCAACATCGTTCTCGACCCGATCCTCATCTTCGGCTTTCAGGACAACCCGCTGTTCGGGCTGCTCGGCGCTCGTGGCCTCGAAACGTGGCTGTTCGGCCTCACGGGCTACACCGGCTCCGGGATCGCCGGGGCCGCGATCGCGACGGTGTTCGCCCGGGCGCTGGCGTTCGGGGTCGGTCTCGTCGTCATGTTCCGTGGCAATCGTGGCGTCAAGATACGGTTGCGACAGATGGTGCCCAGTCTCTCGTTCGCACGCAAGGTCGTCGATATCGGTGTTCCCGCCTCGGTCGAGGGGACGGCGCGCTCGCTGTCGATCAACCTGCTGTTGGTCGTCATCGCCGCGTTTCCCGAATCGGTCGTCGCCGCCTACGGGATCGGGACGCGGATCTTCTCGGTGATCTTCCTGCCGGCGCTCGCGGTCTCGCAGGGCATCGAAACGATGACCGGTCAGAACATCGGCGCTGGCAAACTCGATCGCGCCGCGGAGACGAACAACTTCGGTGCTCGGGCCATGCTCGTCGGCCTGACCCTCCTCGGGGCGCTCGTTCTGATCGCTCCGGAACCGATCGCCGGCATCTTCACCGACGACCCAGCGGTCGTCGCCCAGAGCGCGACCTTCCTCCGCTACTCCGCCCTCTCGTTCGGATTTATCGGCGTCATGCGGGCGTACACCGGCGGGTTCCGGGGTGCGGGGAAGACGATGGTCGCGGCGGCGATCTCGCTCATCTCGCTCGGGCTCGTCCGGCTGCCGATCGCGTGGCTCGGGGCGGCAGCACTGGGCACCGTCGGTCTCTGGATCGCGTTCCCGATCTCGAACCTCGCGGGCGGGATCGTGGCGTATCTCTGGTTCAAGCGGGGAACCTGGCGCGAACAGGACCTCACCGAGTCGAACGTCGGCGCGGACGTCGCGGGAACGGAGACGTCGTCGATGGACGACTGATACCACGGTCCAGGACCGCTGCAACCACTCGAACCGACGTCGGTCGGTACGGAGTTGCTGTGACCAACGTTATACCGTGCCGCCAGATATTTTCGCACAGGTACGAATCACGATGTTCGATCGAATACTCCTCCCGACCGACGGTAGTGATCCGACCGAGTCAGCGGTGACGATGGCGCTCGGACTCGCCGAAACACACGATGCGACGCTCCACGTGCTCTTCGTCGTCGATCCACCCACGTCGGTCACCGGCGTCGGTGACGGGTTCTCGGGGCTGGACAACCTCCTCGATGCGCTCGAAGAGGAGGGCCACAGTACGACCGACGAGATCGCCACACAGGCGAGCGAGCGCGACATCGAGACGACGGCGGCCGTCCGGCGGGGGAACCCCCACGACGACATCCTCTCGTACGCGGACGAAGCCGCTGTCGACGTGATCGTCATGGGAACGCACGGTCGAACGGGTGTCAAACGGGCGCTGTTGGGAAGCGTGACCGAGGACGTCGTCCGTCATTCCTCGATCCCTGTTCTCACCGTCCATCGCGATCCCGACGAATAGCTCGCTCTCGATCGATTCAGCGATATCGAACGATATTCCTCGATCGGTCTCAGGAGCTCAGTGGACCGCTGCTTCGTCCGTCGATTCGTCGGGCTCGGAGATGATGTACTTCAGTGCGATCGCGACTCCGACACAGAGCAGGCTGAGGACGACGAAGACGCCGAACCCGCGTGCGTAGCCGATCTCGCCGTACGCGTCCGCGAAGTAGCCCATCAGTGGCAGGATGACGAGCGTGCCCCCGCCGCCGATGCCGCTGATCCAGCCCGATGCTCCGCCGACGGCCTCCGGAATGAACTTCGGCACCAGTTCGAACACCGCGGCGTTGGCGATCCCCATGCCGGTTCCCAGCACCATCATGCCGACGATCGCCGGCCAGAACCCGGTGACGACGGTCATGATCGCGCTGCCGAGCGCCATGATCGCGAAACTGATGATGGCGACGATCTCGCCACCGAACCTGTCGCTGATGCTTCCAGCCGGAACCCGGATGAGCGATCCGTAGGCGATGAAGAGTCCGGCCAGAAGCCCCGCCGTCGCGAGCGACAGCTCGTGGAACTGCTCCCAATAGGTCGGGAACCAGGCCGACAGGGATGTGAACCCGCCGCCGAAGGAGACCGTGTAGAGAAAGACGAGAATCCACGTACGACGGTTTCTCGCGGACGTCTTCAGCGATTCCCACGCGCCACCCGACGGGAAGATGTCTTGTCCGAGATCGTCGGCGATCCGTCTCGATTCCTCCGGATCGGTGCCCTGTTTGCGGAGCTGGAAGTAGTAGGGGTCGACGGCGTACAGCGCGTAGATGACGGTGGCGACGAGCATGAAGACCAGCCAGATCGCGTAGCTTCCGGTCAGTCCGACGAGCCCGATGAGCACCGGGAGTGCGAAGGTGATCATCCCCGGGCCGATGTTCCCGATCCCGGCGAACGCACCGAGCGCGAACCCCTGTTTGTCGCTCGGATACCAGTAGGAGGTCTGTGAGGTCCCGACCGAGAAGGTCGCACCGCCTGCACCCGCGAGAAGCCCGAAGAAGACCAGCAGTGGATAGAGACTCATGTCGAAGTTCTCGGGATAGGTGAAAAACAACGTCACGACCAGCCCACCGGTCCCGACGAGCGTCGACGCCATGAGGATGAGAAACGGTTTCTTGCCACCGACGTCGTCCACCCAGGCACCGAAGGGGATTCTGAGGACCGCTTTGCTGAGATGTGGGGAGGACAGCAGGAGTCCGTGGAGGATGCCGGTGAGTGCCAACTGATCCTCCAGGATGGGTCCTGCAGCGCCATAGAAGACGATCGTCGTGAGGCCGGCGAAGAAGACGAACGTCGACAGTACCAGCCCTCGTCTCGGCGTTCCCGTCACCCCGTACTCGTCGGCTGCGTGGGCATCGCTCATTACGTGGGTGCCTTGTCCCCTCGGCGTATGTACTATACGAATTCTCCTCGCCCGTACCCCGTGAAAACAATTTGATGAGTGGCCCTCGCGGCGGATCACGGATTGTGGTTCTCGACCAGAACTGCGAACGAATCCCTCGATCGACGGCCCACTGTTGGCGATCCCTGACCGAACCCGTCGGACGATGTCAGTCGCGATAGTTTCGCAGCACGACCCAGCCGGCGGCGAGTGCGAAGATCGCTCCGACGACGAACGCGACGGGTTGGCCGGATGCACCCCACTCCCAGCCCAGGGCCGTCGAGCCGAACAGCGCGATTCCCACCGCGAGCAGTCCGACGACGGTGCCGATCGTCGATGTATCGCGTTCGAAGAGTGACGCCATATCGGAACTACCGATAGCAACGACATAAACGTTGGCCGAGTGATACGGGATCGAACGTTCGGCGAACGGGTACTGTCGAGACGAATGGCAAAACAAATGGCCGGGCGCGTAGTGGTGACGACCAATGAAGACGCTGCTGTTGACCATCGACGCGTGGCGCGCCTCGCATGCCTCGTTCGCGCCCGATGCGGTGGGCGATCACACGCCGAACCTCGCAGCGCTCGCCGAGGAGGGGACCGTTTTTTCACAGGCCGTGAGTCACGGTCCGGCGACGCCCTACGCCTTCCCGTCCGTGTTCACCTCGACACTGCCGCTCGATTACGGTGGCTACGAGCAGTTGAGCGACGAGCGAACGCTGGTGAGCGAGGCGCTGCAGGATGCGGGCTGGAGCGCCGCGGGCGTCCACGCGAACCCGTGGCTCGGCGAGAAGTACGGCTACGGACGGGGCTACGACATCTACCGCGACGTCGGCGAGTTCGGCCTCCCCGGACTGGAGCGCGGCCGGCAGTTCCTGCTCGACAACTTCTCGCTCGATAGCCCCGTCTATCGGGCGGCGCAGTCGCTCTATCGCACAGTCCAGGAACCGCTGCGGATGCTCGGTGGTGGCGACGCGGCCGAGATCGAGGTGGCGCGCGAGGCGCTCGAAAAGTCGAGCGACGAGACGTTCGTCTGGACGCATCTGCTCGAACCCCACGCGCCATACACGCCGCCGAAGCGCCACCGCGAGGCCGTCGGCGTGCCCGAAACCGATGCGACACCCTCCCAGCTCGTCACGCGCGCCCAGCATAGCCCCGAGGAGTTCACCGAACGCGAGCGCGAGGTCATCCGCGGGCTCTACGCCGCGTCGGTCCGCCACGCCGACGAGAAGGTCGGTAAACTCCTAGACGCAGTGGACGACGACACCCTCGTGATCGTCTCCGCCGACCATGGCGAGGCGCTGTTCGAGCACGGCCAGGTCGGCCACGAGCCGGCGCTGTACGACGAGCTCACGCATGTCCCGCTCCTCGTTCGTCCACCGGGCGGCGCGACGGCCGAACAGGTCGAGACGCAGGTGCGCCACATCGACATTGCGCCGACGATCCTGGATTACGCCGACGCCGAACGGCCCGATTCCTACCGTGGGCGCTCGCTCCGGCCGGCCGTCGAGGGCGAGGGAATCGACGAAAAAACGGCTATCTCGGAGGTCGCTTCTTCGGCGACCGAACCCGGCCGGCTCGCGCCCGACGAACTTCAGGTCGCGGTGCGCACGCCCGAGCGAAAGCTCATCCACGCTAACGGCGAGGTGCTGGCGTTCGATCTCAAAGACGATCCCGAGGAGCGCGAGCCGATCACCGACCCGGTCGGCGACGACTGGGACGACCTCCGAGCGGTGCTCGACGACCGGCTGGCGACCATCGATATCGGCGAGAGCGAGGGTGTCGATCGCGACGAGGAAGTCCAGGAGCGCCTCCGGAACCTCGGCTACATCGACTGAGTGGTTGTGGCGGCCGTGCGGTGCGGCGGCGGTGCCTTGGCGTCTCGGCGAGTGGAGCGAGCCGAGGCTCAGGAGAGCTTCGCTCTCCTGGAGGATGAAGGGCGAACGAGCGACCAAAGGGAGCGAGTGAGGGCTTCTGCGGTGCTGTGCGGAGTGGACAACAGTCGTGTCCGCGCGAGTGCAACGAGCGCGGTTCGTCGCGAGTGAGCGGAGCGAACGAGCGGGTGTTTTTAGTCCAGGTTTTTGGAGAGGGTTTGACCGAGCGCCGCAGGCGCGAGGGAGGACCCTCTCTAAAAAAGTGGGGTTTTATAAGCTCCACTGCGGGTCGAGCGGTTCCCAGGTGATGGGATCGGCCTCGACCGGGCTGAGTCCCGTGTGGTCGTGACACGGCGCTCCGGGAACCGATACTTCGTGGAGACACGGCCCGTCCCCGGTGGGGCGAGCACAGACCGGCGTTCCCTCGTTGGTGGGGCAGACAGTGCTTGCCATATTTGGCTAAAGGGTGACTGCAAGATGGCGTCAGGGCCTGCGCATGCTCGCCGTATATATCGGGATGTGGTCGCCTCCGGCTCGTTCTGTTTCGAGTGATCGCTTCATGCTTCGATCATCGTGTGACCACAATTCCTTCGAAGCCGCCGGACGAACTACCGTTTGCGTAGCCATCGTTGATAGACGATTTCCGTTCTTGACGGCGAATCTACCGCTGGATACGGGTCAGACGAGAAGTAGGTTGAACGTCGCACCAACGATGGTACCGATCGTGACGACGGTTCCGGCATACACGAGTAGCAGTCGGCGTTTGAACAACTTGTTCAGGAGGATCAGGTTCGGGATGCTCACGCCCGCGCCGCCGACGACGAACGCCAGCACCGTCCCGATGGCAATGCCTTGTCCGCTGAGCGAGGCAGCCATGGGCAACATCCCGCTGAGACTGATGTATACCGGTGCACCGGCCAGTGCGGCCAACGGTACGGCCAGTGGGTTCTCGGGACCGAGAACGGTTCGAAGAACATCGACGGGCACGACACCGTGGATCAGTGCCCCGATCACGATCCCGAGAATCAGATATGGAAGGGTATCGACGAAGAACGACCACGCATCACGCGCAGCGCTCTCGACGTGTTGTCTGTGAGTTCGTTCCATCCGCGTCGTCCCTCCTGCGCAGCAGTCGGCCGTCCCGCCGTCCGTTGCGATGGCCTGATCGGGATCGTCCGTGATACGGACCGTCTTGATCTGTTCGGTCAACCCCAGTCGCCCGATGACGAGTCCACCGACGACGGCCGCCACGAGCGTGATGACGACGTAATAGACCGTCACTTCGATGCCGAACAGCCCGACGAGCAACAACACGGCGATCTCGTTGACCAGCGGCGAAGCGAGCAGAAAGGAGAAGGCCAACCCGAGCGGCGCACCCGCCTGGAGCAGTCCTGCCAGAACGGGGACGGTCGAGCACGAACAGAACGGCGTCACGGCACCCAGTCCGGCGGCAGCGACGTTCCCCGAACCCTCGTCATGCCCGCGAAGGGCTCGTTCGACTCTCTCCGGCGGGAGATACTCCTGGGCGAGGCCTACGAGGAACGACGCCCCGATGAACAGCGGGACGAGGAGCACCACGAGGTGAATGAAGTAGTTCCACGAGTCGACGAGGCCGCTTTCGAGTCCTGCCGGAAGCATCTCAGGTGTCCTCCCGTATCGCGCGCGCGAGATCGAGTAGTTCGAAGACTGCGGTATCGGCGATACGGTAGTAGCTCCACTTGCCCTTCTTCCGCGATTTGACTAACCCTGCTTTCTTCAGCTTTCGTAGATGGGTGGCGACCGTCGACTGCGGTGCGTCGAGCACGACCTGTAGCTCACAGCCACAGCACTCGGACTTGCGGAGCGTTTCGAGAACGCGAAGGCGATCCTCGTTGGCGAGCGCCTTGAAGACGGCTTCTTGATCGGCGACGTTGCGTTCGGGTGGACGCGTGTCCCGCAAATCGGCGATCCGTGCTTCCGGATCGTCGTATAGTCGTGCGAGCGCGTCATACACCTCGTCGGGCGGTGATTCGGATCGAGACATATTGTATTTTTGCGCTATATATTTACTCGCAGCAGCTCTCTGATCTCTCGTTCGTGGGGTCCGACGACATTTCTTCAACAGTTGAATCACAACAGTTGGCCCCCCGATCCTGTTTGTACCGTTCTGTAAGCCGATCCCAAATGCGATCGAAGATGCTCTGCGACATCGTAACATATCGTATTTGCTCGATTTGTATGAAGGTTGCGGTGGTGATCACGGTTGTTGCGTTCGTCGGCGATGGACCACCAGTTCCGAGCTCCGGCGCTCTGGACGGGCATCACGTCGGTTCGGCTGCCCAACAAAAACGGTGGCTTCGGCTCGTGGCCACTCAGTAACGGTCAGTCGTCAGTCGAAGCAGCTATCGGGCGTCAGTTCGTGTCGGGACTGCGCCGGAGCTGATAGATGTGTTCGAGGAATTCCCAGTATTCGTCGGCGCTGAGCTTCGACTCGCCGCGTTCGCGTTCGGTGAACACGTATGGGATCTCGACGACGCGCTCGTAATCGCACTTCATCAGCACTTCGAGCAGGATCTTGTAGCCGGTGGGTGCGAGCGCGACGTCGTCGATGAGTTCGCGCCGGATGGCGAAGAAGCCGCTCATCGGGTCGGCGATGTTCCGTGTCGGCGGCAGGACGAGTTTGGTGATCGCCATCGCGCCGCGGCTGACGATCCGCCGGAAGCGCGACCAATTCTCGACGCCGCCGCCGTCGACGTGGCGGCTGCCGATGGCGATGTCGGCCCCGTCGTCGAACGCCGCGATGAGCTCGGGGAGCTTCTCGGGTGGATGTTGGAGGTCGGCATCGATGACCGCACAGCACTCGTAGCTGGCTTCGTCGAAGCCCCGGGAGACGGCGGTTGCGAGCCCCGATTCTTGGGTGCGGCGCACGATACGGACCGTCTCGGCGTCCGCGTAGGAGTCGGCGACGAGCTGCCAGGTCTTGTCCGGCGAGTCATCGTCGACGACGACGATCTCGAAGCGGTAGTCGGCGAGGGCGTCCCGGCAGCGCTCGACGACGCGCTCGATGTTCTCGCGCTCGTTGTACGTCGGGATGATGATTGAGACCGAGCGCCCGCGGCTCGCCGTCGCCTGCTCCTCGCGGCTGCTGTGTTGCGTTCCCGATCCGCTGTCGGGGGCGATTCCGCGGCCGCGTTGGCTGGGGCGGTCGGTCACGATGACTGCTCTCCACGCCCGGGGCTAAAAACCGTTAGCACTTCGGACGCGCCCTCGCTACGCGTTGACAGCCCGTAGACGGCCCGCGGACACAACCTGTAAGTCACTGCTCGTCCAGGAATCAGGGGATGAGTTCGGCAGCCGCAGCGAGCGACTGGGTACACCTGACGGGCGAGGAGCGGGTGCTCTGGGCCGGCATGCCGAGCCTCTATCCGGCGATCCCCACGTTCGCGATCGCGTTCGTACTGAGCATTTTCGGCGTCTGGCTCTTCCGCGACGGATCGCTCCCCGTGCTTCCATCGTGGCTCGCGCTCGTGCTCGTCCCGTTCGGCGCGCTCGTCGCTGCATGGGCGTATCTCTCGCGCTGGAGCACACGCTACGTGTTCACGACGAAGGCGATCTACGAGAAACGCGGCGTGCTCTCGCGAACGGTCACGCAGATCCGCTTCGACCGCATCCAGAACACCGCCTTCGAGCAGTCGATCGTCGAGCGTACCCTCTCGTACGGCGACATCGAGGTCTACACCGCGGGCACCGGCGGGGTGAACCTCTCGCTGCGTGACGTGCCCGATCCAAAACGTGCGAATGCGCTCGTGACGACCCGCCTCGGCGAGACCGCCCGCGCGAAACGACCGGATCGCTCGACCGACGAGCGTCCCACGGTGTAGCATGGCCGACGAACGGTGGCTCGGTCTGCGGCCGCGAACGGCGACGCGACTGCTCGTCATCGGGATCGTCTTTCTCGGGCTGTTCGTCCAGTTTCGCGACCCGCTCGCGACGCTCGCGGGACTGCTCTTCGATGGCATTTCCGGGCGTGAACTGACGCTCGTGTTGCTCGCATTGCTCTCGGCGCTCGTCCCGCTACTGATCGCCACCGCGATCGCCGACGCGCTCTACGATCGGTTCGGCTGAGTCAGTCGTCGGCCGGCGTCTCCAGCCGTCGCGGCTCGCCATCGAGTCGCGCCTCGACGCCCGCGACCACCTCCCCGATATCGGTGACGCGTGCGGTCTCGATATCCGTCGTGCGCTCGCCAGCGATTGCCTCGCCAGCAACTTCTCGGACGACGACCAGCCGTCGGGCGTGCTCGGCGAGCGCACGATTGGTTTCGTCCGTGCCGGCGAGCACGGTGCAGTCGGCCGCCCGTACCGATTCGGCGGTTTCTCGACGAATGCTCCCGTCGACCGGCGCGAACGGCGCTGCCGTGACAGTATCGATGTCGTGTGCACGGGCGGCGTCGAGTGCTCGATCTCCATCCGGCAGGACGCCCGCCGAGATGGAGAAGCCGGCCGTCGCGAGCGCGGCGATCGCGCGGGCGGCGGTGTGACCACCGCCCAGAACGTGGACGCGTGCATCGCGGTCGGACTGGCTCTCCGTGACCGTGACGTCGGGCGTTCCGGTGACGGGATGGCTCGTTACTGTTGCATCGGTCCCGAAGGCATGCTCGACGTGCTCCTCGGCGAGTACCGACTCCGGCGTGCCGGCCGCTAGGAGTTGGCCGTCGGCGACGAGCGCGAGCCGGTCGCAGAAGCGCGCGGCCAGCGAGAGGTCGTGGATCGCACAGAGTGCTGCGCGACCCTCGGCGACGAACTCGCGGACCAGCGAGAGGATCCGTACCTGATGGTCGATGTCGAGGCTGGCGGTCGGCTCGTCGAGCAGGAGGGCATCCGGGTCCTGACAGAGCGCGCGGGCGACGACGACGCGCTGGCGCTCGCCGCCGCTCACCGCGTCGATCGATCGGTCGGCGAAGCGCGCGACGTCGGTGCGTTCCATCGCCCGGTCGGCGTGTTCGCGGTCCGTTCGTGAGACACGCTCGAACCGCGAGCGATAGGGGGTCCGCCCCATCGCCACCACGTCGCGGACGGGGAAGGCAAACGAGAGGCTCGTCTCTTGAGGGACGGTCGCCACTTGGCGAGCGAGCGCACGCGCCGAGAGTTCGGTCACGTCGTCGCCGTCGACTGTGACGCGGCCCGCTGTCGGTTCGAGCAGCCCGTTGATCGTCCCCAGAAGCGTGCTCTTGCCCGCGCCGTTCGGCCCGACCAGCCCGACGAGTTCGCCGCGTTCGACGGTGAGGTTCACGTCGGACAGGGCCTGGACGTCGCCGAAGGCAATCGAGAGCTCATTGACGTCGATCACAGTGCGTGCACCTCCCGACGGCGGAGCAAGTAGAGGAAGAAGGGTGCGCCGACCGCTGCCGTCACGATCCCCACGGGGAGCTCGGCGGGGCCGGATCGTGCGAGCGTGTCCGCGGCGACGAGGAAGACGCTCCCTGCGAGCGCGCTCGTCGGGAGCAGGATTCGGTGATCGGGGCCGACGAGCAGGCGCATCACGTGGGGAACGACGAGCCCGACGAAGCCGATGACGCCCGAAACGGCGACCGCGCCGGCGGTCAGCACACTCGACAGGGCCAGCAGGATGCGCTTGCTGCGCTCGACCTCGATCCCGAGCGAGTGGGCTTCGTTCTCGCCGAGCAGGAGCACGTTGAGATCGCGCGTGTACGCCACCAGAACGGCGAAGACGACGAGTGCGACCGGGAGAGTAGTCATGACGTCGTCCCAACCGGCGTTGTGGAGATGCCCCATCAGCCAGTAGGTCACCCGCTCGAGGCTCTCGCCGGCGTTGATGAGCAGATAGGAGATGATTGCCCCCAGAAAGGTCTGTACCGCGACGCCGGCGAGCAGGAGGGTGGCAACGGGCGTCCGTCCACCCTCGGTGGCGATGAGATACACCCCGAAGGCGGCGATCAGCGCGCCGGCGAACGCCGCTCCCTGGAGTCCGAGGGCGAACGGGGTGGCGATGGGGAGGACGATCCAGGCGACCGCGCCCGTCGCCGCCCCCGTCGAGACGCCGATGATCGAGGGGTCGGCCATCGGGTTTCTGAAGAAGCCCTGCATCACCGTCCCGGACGCGCCGAGAGCGAAACCGACGACCGCCGCGAGTGTGATCCGGGGCAGACGCAGGTCCATGACGATCGTCCGAGCGGTCTCGGGAACTGCGAACGAGAGCGAGGGGAGCGCGTCGAGGATGACTCGCGCCACGACGCCGTACTCGATGCCGACCGGCCCGAGCGTCGCGCTCGCGAGGATGACCCCGACCAGCGCGAGCGCGAGACCGGCCGACCACGCGACCGCGCGCGAACCGATCGTCCAGCGGGCGTCCGACCGTGCCGCGGCCGTCGCCCCCTCGCCGTCCATGAACCCAACTGCGCTTGGGTTAGATAAGTATTTATTGCATAGCACCGCAGGCTGGGAGTGTATGCTTCCGAAGACAGCGAGTGCGGTGATGGTCGTACTGGTGATGGTCGCCGGCATCGGGCCGGCCGCAGCGTCGCCGGCCGCGTTGGGATCGCAGCCGGCACAGACGGCGAGCTGTTCGTTCCCGGTGACGGCGACCGACGCGACGGGGACCGACGTTACCATTGACGAGGAGCCCGAACGGATCGTCACGCTCCAGCCAAGCGCGGCACAGACGCTCTGGGAGATCGGTGCGCGCGACAAGGTGGTCGGCGTCTCCAAGTACGCCAGCTATCTCGACGGGGCCGAGAGCCGGACGAACATCTCCGGTGCGGGCCAGCAGTTCGTCAACGTCGAGAAAGTCACGGGTCTCGAACCCGACCTCGTGCTCGCGCCGAACACCATCCCGAACGAGACGGTCGAGACGTTGCGCGGTGCCGGGCTGACCGTCTTCAAGTTCGAGTTCGCGAGCTCGTTCGCCGATATCTCCTCGAAAACGAACCGGACGGGCCAACTCGTCGGGGCGTGTGACGAGGCCGAGCGCACCGTCTCGGAGATGGAGACCCGCGTCGACGCGATCCGGCAGGCGGTCGGCAACGAGTCCGCACCGGGCGCGCTCTACCTCCAGACCGGCAGTTTCGTCCCCGGTAACGGCACGTTCATCGGCGACGTTCTGACGACCGGCGGCGCGGAGAACCTCGCCGCGAGCGAGGGGATCGAGGGCTATCAGAAGATCAGCGCCGAGGTCGTCGCCAGTCAGAACGTCGAGTGGATCGTCACGTCGGATCGATCGATCGTTCCCGACGAGGCTCCCTGGTCCGGGACGACCGCGGTCCAGCGAAACCAGACGCTCGTCGTGAACGGCAGCTACATCAGCGAGCCGGCACCGCGGGTGATCCTTCCGCTGACCGCGATCGCACGTAACCTCCACCCCGAGGCGATTCAGTCGGCGAACCTCTCCGGGACGTCCATCGGACAGGCGAACCGTAGCGCGAACGCGACGACCGCACAGCCGATCGCGGCCGACGGCGGTACCGTGACGACGAGTGCTGACGACGCTGCGACGAGCGCTGGTGACGGCGCGACGGCAGCCGCGACCGATGGCAGCGGTGCAGCCGACGACGCAACCGACGCGGCCGGCGATGCGACCGACGCCGCTGCGACCGGCACCGCCGCGGACGCCACCACGACGAGTTCGGGGAGCGGTCCCGGCTTCGGCGTGACGGTGGCGATCGTCGCGCTGCTCGGCGCGGCACTACTCGCCCGACGGACGTAACGGGCGACTCGATCGGTGCGGCCCGGTTGCAAGCGGTTTAATTCCCCGGGCGGCGAACGCGGGGTATGGTTGAGAACGTCATCTGGCCGGCCTATCTCGATGCGTCACTGAGTCGCAAAGAGGGCCGGCGCGTCCCCCGCACCGTCGCCGTCCCGGAGCCGACCGTCGACGAGATCGCCAGCGCGGCCGGTCAGGTCGGCTACGACGTGGCGATCGAACGCGAGAAGACCTATCCGCGCGAGTACGAATCCAGGGGTCGCGTGCTCATCAAGGATGCCGACGACGACGGCAAATCCGATCTGCTCCAGGCGATCGCGGCCTACGTCAGCGCGCTCCGCGAATGAAACGCGCCGGCGAGGTCGTCGGCGTCGCACAGGGGATGGCGATCGTGCGCGCGCCTGACGAGAGCCATCCCGCCATCGGAACGCGACTGCTCGAACAGGACCTCTCGACCGCGGGCCAGGTCGTCGACGTGTTCGGCCCCGTCGAGCAGCCCTATCTCTCCGTCGACACGACGAACGGGCCGGCGGCGCTGCTCGGCGAACGACTGTACAGCGACTGAGTTCACCAGCGCCAGCGCCCGGACTCCCCGGATGGTTCGAACGCGAGCGGCGCGTCGAACGGTTCGTCTTCGTCGCCGAAACGGTCGGAACGACCCGCGAGGACGACGTTGACGACCGCGCCGAGCAGGAGGACGACACAGCTGTAGTAGAGCCAGATGAGCACCAACAGGACGCCGCCGACGATACCGTAGGCGGCGTACTGGCCCGCGTAGGCGACGTAGAACTGGAAGACGAACTCCGTGAGCGCCCAGCCGAGCGCGGCGACGACGGTCCCGGGAATGACCTCGCGCACCGAGACGTCGACATCGGGGACGAAGTAGTAGAGCGGCAGGAAGGTCACCGAGAGGCCGACGATCAACAGGAGCGTGCCGAACCGTTCGACGGTCGGCAGGATCGGGACGACCGCGAACACGCCGCCGACGAGCACGACGGTGCCGACCGCCAGTCCGACGGCGACGAGGACGACGATCGCGTCCCGAAGCTGTTCGAGAAGTGATTTCGCCTCGGTAATCCCGTAGACCGCGTCGAAGGCGATGTCGAGCCCGCGAAAGAGTTTGAGCGCGCTCCACAGCAGCGTGACGAGGCCGAGCGCCGACGCCCCGGTCTGGCCGGACGGATCGGTGAGCACGTCCGAAAGCACCTCGCGCGCGCTGTCGGTGAGCGTCGATTCGAGCAGCCCCGTGACCTCTCTGGCGAACGCCTCGCCGCCGACGACCGAGGCGGCGATGAAGGCCAGAATAAAGAGTGGAATCAACGAGAGGAAGGCGTAGAACGCGAGGCTCCCCGCCATGAACGTGAGGTGGTTCTCGGTCGTTTCGGCGATCATCGCCCGCAGTGCGACGACCGGGCGCGACGAACGGAGATTCATGCGACCCTCGTACAATGGGAGGGACGCCGACGCCTAACTCTTCGCCTTCGCCGACACAACGAAACCCCGAAGGTCGCGCCCGGGGTTCGTGGGGTATGCACCAGCGCACGCGGGCGATCGCGGCCGGCGGGGCCACGGTCGTGATCTTTCTCCTCGTCCAGGCGGGCGCGGTCGCGCTCGCCGGTCCCTTCGAGAGCGCGGGCTATCGCGCCGTCGAGAACCCGTCGAACCCGACCAACAGCATCGCCTACGTCGGCGCGATCCTCGTCGCGACGGCGGCGATGCTCGCGGTCATCAAGTTCGATTTCGACTGGCTGCTGCGCGGGTTCGTCATCCTCTCCAGTGGACTCATCTCCCTGTACGTCTTCTCGGTTCTCGCCCCACCACTCTCGATCGTCGTGGGTGGCGTCGCGATCAACCCGCTCGCGATCGGCCCCGCGATCGTGCTCGCGCTCGCCCTGCTCCTCTATCCCGAGTGGTACATCATCGACGCCGCGGGCGTCGTCATGGGCGCTGGCGCGGCGGGCATCTTCGGCATCAGTTTCGGCCTCCTGCCGGCGATCGTCCTGCTCGCCGTTCTCGCGGTCTACGACGCGATCTCGGTCTACGGCACCGAGCACATGCTCGCGCTCGCCGACGGCGTGCTCGATCTCAAACTCCCCGTCGTGCTGGTGATCCCGCTCACGCTCTCCTACTCGTTTCTCGACGACGCGCCGGCGACCGACGGCGGGGACGAGCAGGAATCGGTCGAGGCTGACGGCGGCGATACCGACGAGACGAGCGCCGACCGCCCGGATGCCGACGATCGTGATGTCTTCTTCGTCGGCCTCGGTGACGCGGTGATGCCGGCCGTACTGGTCGCGAGCGCCGCCGTCTTCTCGCCTGCCAAGCCTCTGTTCGCTGGCTTCGCACTCTCGCTACCGGCGCTCACGGCGATGGTCGGCACGGTCTGCGGGCTGGTCGTCCTGCTCTGGCTCGTGATGAAGGGCCGCGCACACGCCGGTCTGCCGCTCCTGAACGGCGGCGCGATCGGCGGCTATCTCGTCGGCGCACTCCTGTCGGGGATCCCGATCGTCCGCGCGCTCGGGCTCGGGCCGTATCTCTAGCTCTCCTCGCCCTCTCTAGCTCTCCTCGCCCGGCGGGTAGGCGTCTTGCCAGGGACGCATCCGTTCGAGCGCGGCGCTCGCGGCGAGCACCGTCTCCTCGGCGTGGCGGCGACCGACGATCTGGAGGCCGACTGGCAGCCCGTCGACGAACCCCGCCGGGATCGACGCGACCGGGTGGCCCGTGAGATTGAACGGCCACGTCAGACACCAGTCCACGACCGGGTTGGCGACCGACTCGCCGTCGATCTCGCTGGGCCCGTCGCGGCCGTGCTCGAACGGCGGGACCGCGGCGGTCGCGCTGACGAGCAGATCGTGCTCGGCGAAAACCGACTCGACGGCGTCGTAGAAGGCAGTACGCGGGCGCTCGGCCTGTTTGTAACCGAGCGCGTCCGAATCTTCGCCGATGGAGACCAAGGTTGCCGTCGAGGACATGAGTCGCTCGCGGTCGCCCTCCCCGATCCGCCCATCAGATTCGAGTCCGTCGACCAGCGCGGCGAACAGTACCGTGGTCTGCTGCGTGAACGCATATCTGAGCTCCGACAGCGTGCCTTCGTAGGGCGGATCAGTATTTTCAACCCGTCCGACGACGCCCGCGAGATCGTCCACCGCGTCGTCGAGTTCCTTCTGGACGCGCTCGGCGACATCGAACAGTCCGAGATCGAGGCTGTACGCCACGGAGAGCTCGTCGGTCGCCCGCTCGGTGGCCGCGCGGTAGTCGGTCGTGGGCGCGGGCAGGCTGTACGGATCGCTCGGATGCGGTCCCGAGAGCACGTCAAGCGCGATCGCGGCGTCCTCGACCGTGCGCGCGAGCGGGCCGCTGCTCGAAAACGGCGTCGCCATGCCGAAGGCGTCCGGTCTGAGCGCGTTCGGCACCCGCCCGAACGAGGGTTTGATGCCGTAGATGCCGCAGTTGGCGGCCGGGATCCGGATCGATCCGCCCGTGTCGGAACCCTGCGCGAACGCCGCCAGCCCGTCAGCCACCGCCGCCGCGCTCCCGCCCGACGATCCTCCGGAGGTGCGCTCGGGGTCGAACGGCGTTCCCGTCCGGCCGTGCAGCGGGTTTTCGGTGACGAGTTTGTGGCCGAACTCGGGCGCGTTCGTCGTACCGAGCACGATCGCCCCGGCGCATTCGAGCCGTTCGGTGACGACCGCGCTCTCGTCGGGAACGAACTCGCCGACCGCCGCCGAGCCCATCGTCGCCGGCACGCCCGCCTTGAACCCGAACAGATCCTTGAGCGCGATCGGCACGCCCGCGAGCGGCCCGGGGTCCTCGCCGCGGTCGATCGTCGCCTCGATCTCCCGGGCGCGCTCGCGGGCTTCCTCTTCGATGACCGTGACGTAGGCGTTCGTCACGTCGTTGCGCTCGGCGATGCGATCGAGATAGGCGTCGACGACGGCGACCGGCGACCGCTCGCCGGTTCTGATCTCCTCTGCGAGCCCTGCTGCCGACACGAACGGAATTTCTGGCATACCGACCCCTCTCCCGCTGGTGATTAGTCTCTTTCCCCGTGACCACTTTAGAGATCATTCTACGAAAGAGAAATCAGAAAACCATATTACACACCAATATGTGAAATCAATATATGGCAATACTTCATGAATACGCAGAGTCAAATTCTAAAACCGGTTATTATCTTCGTGAAGGATATGATGGGGCGGTTATTACGTATCAAGTACCAGATCTTGCTGAAGATATACTACTCAATCTCGGATATGGCGGTGAGGACAGGATAGCAGAAGAAGTATTTTACATATTACTGAACCTTGATCTGATATACACTAATCAATCTGGCGTCGAGCCAGTTGAATCCCTAGATGATCTACCAACATCGGAAAACGACGAAATATCTGCATTGTCGAGTGACCAGAGGCAATATCTCGTCAAGATTTTGTTTGAACAGATGGAGTTGACAACCGAACAGCGGGAAAAATTGACCGGCTACGCTGATAGTAGTGATACCAAGAATGGGAATCAAATAAGTTCTACAAATCAGAAAAATGAAAATAATACTCGCTTATTTGAATCACGGATAGATGATTACGATGAGTATATGCTTGCAGTTGATATGGCTAGATTGCTAAAGCCAGCTACGGAACGGCTTGATATTCCAGAAAACCCTGAAGAATCGGAGCTATTATCCGAATTGAAATCCGCTGAAAAACGTAGGGATGAATTATATGAAGTATCCAAAAAACATCCTGAGAATTTGAGGGCATATCGAGATGAGCAAGGTACTCCTGAGGGGGTAACTGTCTTAGAGAAAGATTCTCTCAACGAAGATGGGCTGTCCTTCCCGACTGGTGATGGCGAGGAAATCAAAATTACATATAATATTCCCGCAAAAAATTACGATATCGTTGTTCCGAAAGATTGGACGATCCCTCCGGTGCGTTCGAAAAGCGACTCTGAAGATGTTGACATTTGTTTCGAAGATTTGCCGGATAAGACTCAGGAACAGTTGATGAACCGAGCTCGCAAAGAAGTATTAGGGCAAGTAGTTGAATTTTTAGAGGATATGTAGATTATTTCATACAATTCTCACTCGCCGGTGAGTGCCTCGCTCGCCAGGGCGAATTCGAGTTCAGTACCCAGATCCTGCTCGCGGGCCTTCTCGTAGAGCATGTACGCGGCCGCCACGGTTTCGATGCCCGTCCCGCCCGAATCGAAGACGGTGATCTCGTCGTCCGATTCGCGACCCGGCACCTCGCCGGCGACGACCTCGCCGAGCTCGCCGTGAACGTCGTCCTCGCTCACGACGCCCTCCTCGACGGCGTTGATGAACGAGCCGGCGTCGTCCATGACGCGCTCGCGCAGGTCGAGGACGTATTTCGCGCGTTCGATCGTCGTCGCGTCGAGCTCGTGTTTCACGTCGTCGTACTGTCCCATCGCGGTGACGTGCGCACCGTCTTCGAGCACGTCGCCGTCGAAGACCGGCTCGGAACTGTTCGTCGCGGTGATGACCACGTCCGCGTCCTCGACGGCGGCGGCGCTGGAGGCGACGGCCGCGACGCTCGCCGAGAGCTCCTTGTTCATCGATGCGGCGAAGGACTCGCGATGGTCGGTGGTCGGCGAGTAGATACTGACCGTCTCGAACTCGCGGACCGTGGCGGTCGCTCGGAGCTGCCCACGCGCCTGCGCGCCGCTGCCGATGACCGCGAGCGTCGTGGCGTCCTCGCGCGCGAGCGCATCGACGCCGGTCGCCCCGGCCGCGCCCGTCTTGAACGGGTTGAAGCTCGCGCCGTCGAGCAGCGCGAGCAGCGCGCCCGATTCCGCGTCGAACAGCGGGAGCGCGAACTGGGCGTCCTGCCGGCCGAACCCCGCCGCGTACATGTAACCACCCATCGCGCCCGTCTCGGGAAGGATGGCGCTGTAACCGGTGAACATCCCCGGTGGCTCCTCGTTCATGAGCTTCGTGCGCAGCGCCGCTGGTGCGCCCTCGCCGCGCTGGCGGTAGCCCTCGCGCACCGCGGCGACGTACTCCGCTGGCGTCGCGAGCCCGGCACACTCCTCGCTCGTCAGAAACAGGGTTCCGTCGGTGTCGTCGGCCATATCTCGGCAACGCGCGGCGAGTGCTTATGGCTGGTGGCTCGTGAGAACGGGAGAGAAGACGGGTTCAGTCGGCGGAGTTGATCTGGCTGTCGGGGGTGGCGTTGACGGCCGGTGAACCGGACTGCGGTGCGGCCGACGCGCCGGGTGCCCGAACGAACATGCCGTGGCCGATGAGCGCGACGGCGACGCTTGCGGCGATCGGCACGGCGAGCGTGAATGAGACGCCGACGGCGGCGAGAACGGCGGTGATCCCACCCAGTGCAAGCGGGATGAGCCCGAGCAAGAGATCGTAGTACTGAGTCATTATACATCATTGTAGGACAGGGACCCACATAAGTGTTTCCCATAGGTGGGGTGTGAGCGAGAGATACGAACGCAGCTATTTACCAATACTACATCTGTAAGTTATGAGGCCACGAGATCGCCCACGATGGCAAGTCATCGACGGAAGAAACGCTTCTCAGCGGCTGAGATAGCCGACAGCGGCTCGCCACGGGACCAGCAACACGAGCCCGACGCCGAGCGAGACGAACATGAACGTCACCGCGAAGTCGCCGTGGAACGTCGCCGTGGAACGCAGTGCCTGTCCGACGAGTACCGCGCCGATCCACGCGAGCGCGGTCCGGACGACACCGCTACGCAGCGATCGGTAGATCCGTGGCGCGTACACGCCGGCGAGGACGGACGCGATCGCCCAGCCGATGAGGAAGGGGAGCGCGGTTCCGACGATTCGCCCCGGCTGGGCGAGGAGATTGTAGCCGTGCTGGAGTTCGCCGATACTGACGAACAGGAACACGAGCGCGATATCGCCGAAAGCGATGGCGAGCGTTCGCGGCGAGGCGTCGACACGCGTCCGCAGCGATGCGGCGGTGCTCATGCGCCTGCCTCGGGCTGCGCGCGGTATGTAGGGCTCGCTTTCACCGCTTGACGCCCGCGACGGTGAACCCGAACCCGCGATCCGGAATCGCTGCGTCGAGTCCCGTGCGCTCGACCGCCCTGGCGAGCTCCTCGGGCGTGAAGAACTCCGAGTCGAACCCGACGATGTGCTCGCCGGCGGCCAGCGCCTGGCCGCGGACGGTCGCACGGTTGAACTCCCGGCAGACGACCACGCCGCCGGGTCGGAGCACCCGTTCGACCTCGGCGAGCGCACCGGCCCGGTCGCCGATGTGGTGGAGCGCGTCGACGATGACGACCGCGTCCACGCTGTCGTCGGCGACCGGCAGCGTCGCCCCGTCACCGCGGACGCAATCGAGCCCGACCCGTCGCGCCTCGGCAAGCATCTCCCCCGCAGCGTCGATGACGACCCGTTCGGGGCTGTCGAGAACACGTGCTGCGCGTCCAGTCCCGCCGCCGACGTCGAGGGCCCGGTCGATCTCCCGGTCCGCGAGGGCGAGCCCCGCCCGGAGCGCGCGCTCGTTGGTCGCGGGCGAAAATCGCTCGTAGTAGCGCGCGACCCGCTCGAAGAGCGCGACATCCCCCGGCGCGTGCATGGCTCCCTCTCGCACCGGCCGGCGCTTAAATCGTCCGGCGCAGGGCCTATGCCGATTCGCCGTCGAACCCGGGCATGGAATACGCGGTTGACGGCTGGCCGGCCGACGAGCCGACGCTTCGGCTCGACTACCGCGAGTTCGCCTACGCCGGGAAGTTCGTCATGTCCTCGACCGGCAAGGCCGTCGTCCGCGACGCGCGCGACGGGACCGACGGCAAGTGGGACGACGAGATCATTGCGGCGATCGCATTCAACGAGGATCGCACCGACCCCGACACGCTCTGGTTTCGCTATATCACTGTGCGTGCCGACCGCCGCGGCGATGGGCTCGGCCCGCGCCTCGCGACCTTCACCGCCGAGCGCGCCCGCGACCGCGGCTACGACCGCCTCCGGATCGCGGTCAACAACCCCTTCGCCTACGAAGCGCTCCACAAAGCAGGCTTCGGCTACACGGGTCGGGAGACCGGTCTCGCCGAACTCGTCCTCGAACGCCCCGGCGATCGCTCGCGGGCGACCTACCAGTCCGGTCTCGACGTCTATCGCGAGCGCGACCTCACCGAGGGCGAGGAGGAATTTCTGGACGCGCGAAACGATACCGACCCGCCGTCGGTGATCGCTGCGCCGGAATGATCGCTCATTTCTGACCAGAGATGATCTGATTGTGCCACGTTCAGCAGAAGCTGTAACGACTTCATCCGAACGAATCCTAACTCAAACGAGAGATCGAAACTGCCCCATACGCCCACATACCTCCCCAACCGATTCGCTCTGCTCACTTCGTTCGCATCGCTCATCCACCGTCAGAGCGGGGCTCTGACGAGCCTGCACTCACTGCGCTCGTACAGACCTCGCACGCCGATCCGCGCTCGGTGCTCACTTCGCTCACGGGTCGTTCCTTCCCGTTCGCATCGAGGCATTCACTACGTTCGTGCCTCGCACTGTTCGCACACGAGCGTGAGCGCGCGCCAACTGCAACCAAATCCAGCCGAGGATTCTACGATTAGCAGGGAAAGACGTATGTTCCGATCGAACGCAGCGAAACGAAATGTTGCCGAATCCGTCGGGAACTGAGGGGTTGCTCGGCTCGCTCCGTCGCGCGCTGCTCGGTGGGTTGCTCGGGATCATCGCGATCATCTCGATCGGTGTTGCGATGCGTGCGCTGCCGTCCGGCAACTATCTCGTGGGTGTGGGTTCGGCCACTCTCGCCGTCGGTGCCGTCGCGTGGATCGTCTCTCTGTTCGACACGGGGTATCGAAGCGCTGGATAGCGGTTTTCGTGCTCGCTGGCATGTCCTGAGAGAACGCCGGTAGTCGGGGGATTCAAGCGCTGCTCTCGCCTACGGCTGGCAATGGGAAACGCAGACCTCCGCCAGCTCGCGGCCATCGAGCCGATCGAGTTCTCCGAACTCGCCGGCGCGACGGTGGCGATCGACGCGCACAACTGGCTCTATCGATATCTCACCACCACTGTCAAGTGGACCAGCGACGCGGTCTACACGACCGCCGCGGGCGAGGAGGTCGCGAACCTGGTCGGCGTCGTCCAGGGACTGCCCAAGTTCTTCGAGCACGACATCACCCCGGTGATGGTCTTCGACGGCGGCGTCACCGAGCTGAAGACCGACGAGATCGAGCAGCGACGCGAGCAAAAGGAGAAAGCCGAAAAACGAGCCAAGGAAGCGCGCGAGGCGGGCGACGCCGTCGAGGCCGCCCGGCTCGAATCGCGCACCCAGCGCCTGACGGAGACGATCCACGAGACGACGCGCGAACTCCTCGGCCTCCTCGATGTCCCGATCGTGGAAGCGCCGGCCGAGGGCGAGGCGCAGGCCGCCCACATGGCCCGCACTGGGACTGTCGATTACGCCGGCAGCGAGGACTACGACACACTGCTGTTCGGCGCGCCGCACACGCTCCGCGACCTCACCAGCAAGGGCGATCCCGAATGTATGGCGCTCGACGCCACCCTCGACGAGCACGACCTCACGTGGGAACAGCTCGTCGACGTCGGTATTCTCTGCGGGACGGACTTCAACGACGGCGTGTCGGGCGTCGGGCCGAAGACCGCGGTAAAACTCGTCGGCGAGCACGGTGATCTCTGGGCGGCGCTCGAAGCGGAGGACGCCTACATCGAGAACGCCGACCTCGTCCGCGAGCTCTTTCTGAACCCGGACGTCACCGACACCGACTTCGATCCCGCAATCGAGCCGGATCTCGACGCCGCCCGTACGTACGTCACCGACGAGTGGGAGATCCCCGCAAGCGAGGTCGAGCGCGGGTTCGAGCGCATTCAGGAGAGCGTCGTCCAGTCGGGACTCGATCGCTGGACGTGAGGGTTTTACCGCGGCCGCACTCCCCTCGGGTATGGACACGGCTGACGTCGAGCGACTCATCGAGGACGACATCGAGAACGCCGAGGCGACCGTCACCCGACCACGTGGGGTTGAGGACGACCATCTCGCCGCGGTGGTCGTCGCGCCAGCCTTCGAGGACGAGAGCGTCTTGGACCAGCACGAGCGCGTCTACGACGCCCTCGGCGACCACATGACGACCGATATCCACGCGCTCGAACTGACGACCTACACGCCGGAGGAGTACGCCGCCGAGGAGTGAGAGTGCCGCCGGTTCCCGTGAGTTTTATCCACCCCGGCGCGAAGCGGACGTACATGAGCGATGATTACAGAACGGAATCCGATAGCCTCGGCGAGATGGCGGTCCCGGCGGAGGCCTACTGGGGCGCACAGACCCAGCGCGCCGTCGAGAACTTCCCTATCTCGGGCATCACCTTCGACCGACGGTTCATCCGCGCGCTCGGCACGGTGAAAAAGGCCGCCGCCCAGGCCAACCGCGAGCTCGGCCTCGTCGACGAGGACACTGCCGACGCCATCATCGACGCTGCCGACGAGGTCATCAACGGCGAGCACGACAGCCAGTTCCCTGTCGATGTCTTCCAGACCGGGTCGGGCACCTCGACGAACATGAACGCCAACGAGGTCATCGCCAACCGCGCGAGCGAGATTCAGGGAGCCGAGGTCGGTTCCAATACTGTGCACCCGAACGACGACGTGAACTTCGGCCAGTCCTCGAACGACGTGATCCCGACCGCGATGCACGTCGCCACGCTCGAAGCGATCCAGCGCGACCTCGTGCCCGCGCTCGAAACCCTCCGGGCGTCCCTCGGCGAGAAGGAAGCCGAGTTCGACACGGTGGTGAAGACCGGACGCACACATCTTCAGGACGCGACGCCGGTCAGACTGGGCCAGGAGTTCGGCGGCTACCGCACCCAGATCGACAAGGGCATCTCGCGGGTGAGTCGCACGACCAGAAACCTCTCCGAGCTCGCCCTCGGCGGCACGGCGGTAGGCACAGGATTGAACACGCATCCGGAGTTCCCCGAACTCGCCGCCGACTACATCTCCAGCGAGACGGGACTCCCTTTCGAGGAGGCGACCGACCACTTCGAGGCCCAGGCCGCCCACGACGCGATGGCCGAGACCCACAGCGCGCTGCGTACCGTCTCCGGCTCGATGCACAAGATCGCCAACGATCTCAGACTGCTGGCCTCGGGTCCCCGGAACGGCATCGGCGAGATCGACCAGCCCGAGAACCAGCCGGGCTCGTCGATCATGCCGGGGAAGATCAACCCCGTCGTCGCCGAGGCAGTCAATCAGACTCACGTCCAGGTCGTCGGCAACGACGCCGCCGTCGCCACCGGCGCGGAGAACGGCCAGATCGACCTCAACCTCTACAAACCCGTCATCGCCTACAACACGCTCCAGTCGATCGAACTGCTCGCGAACGCGAGCGAGGCGTTCGCCGAGAAGTTCGTCGACAACCTCGAAGCCAACCGCGAGCGCTGCGAGGAGCAGGTCGAGCGCAGCATGGCGCTCGCCACCGCCCTCAACGCCCACATCGGCTACGACGACGCGAGCACGGTCGCCAAAGAGGCTCTGAAGCAGGAGAAGACCGTCCGCGAGGTCGTCGTCGACGAAGGCTATCTCGACGAGGGCGAAGCTGCGGAGGTCCTCGACGCGGGTGCGATGACCGAGCGCGGGATCCCGGGCCGCGAAGAGTAGCTCAGTTCGGCGTGAACTCGCCAGCGAAGACGATCTCGTCGAGCGGCTTGCGCTGGTTCGGCTGCTCGTCGTCGGGTGCACTGCTCTCGTCGTGGACGCCGACGGCGGCCATCGCCTCGACGGCGTATTCGTCGGTGAGGGAGAACAGTTCGCGTGCGCCGTCGTAATCGAACCCCTGCATCCCGTGGACGACGAGCCCACGGCGCGCACCCTCCAGGGCGAGGTTCTCCCACGCCGCGCCGGCGTCGAACGAGTGGGTCGGCGCGTGCTCGCCGTTGTGGTCGAAGGTCGTCTTCGAGAGCACGACCACGAGCGCCGCGGCGTCGCTCGCCCACTGACGGTTGCCCTCGGCGAGCAGCTCGGTGAACGCCTCCCAGCGATCGTCGTCGGGTGTCGCGTAGACGAACCGCCAGTGCTGGTTGTTGTACGAGGAGGGTGCCCAGCGCGCGGCCTCGAACAGCGCGAGCAGTTCGTCCTCGTCCAGTTGCTCGCCGGTCATCGTCCGCGGCGACCAGCGGTTGACCAACAGCGGGTCGACGTCGTAGTTCGGATCACGGTTGTCGTCGACGGCCGCCCGCAGTCCGTCGTGCGTCGAGCCGGCACCGGCGATCTCGGGGTCGCTCGTTCGTTGCATCGTATCGCCCGACGTAGCCGCTACGCACGGACAAATCCACCGATAACGTTCCGTCGATTCGACGGGCGGGATCGACACCGCCCGCGGGAGGCGGCGGTTTATGTGGGGAGGGGCCGGTGTTCGTCGCATGGAGCGGCTCGATTCGCGCGTCAGGATCGTCTGGCTCGCGAGTGCGCTCGTCGGTGGCTTAGTGGGCAGCGCGCTCGTGGGCGCAGCCGGACGCTTTTTCTTCGACAGCAGCCTCTGGATCGTGCCCGCCGCGTTCGTCGTCCTCGCGGTTCTCGGAGCGGGCTACGAGCTCGCCCGCTATCGGATCTGGCGGTTCGCGATCGAGGACGACGCCGTCACGCTCGAACGGGGTGTCCTCACCCGCGTGACGTCGGTGGTGCCGTTCGTCCGCGTCCAGCACGTCGATACCCAGCGGGGACCGATCGAGCGTCTCGCCGGCCTGTCGAGCGTCGTCGTCTACACCGCCGGCTCGCGCGGTGCCGACATCACCATTCCAGGACTCGCGCCCGAGCGTGCCGACGCCATCCGGGAGCGACTGCGCCGGCTTGCCATCGAGAGCGAGCCGGGCGAGCCGGAGGACGCGGTGTGAAACTCCACCAGCTCTCGCTGGTCTTCCGGGCGCTGCCACGCGGCGTCCAGCTCGGCTCGTTCGGTTTCTTCGCCGTCACGGTCGTGACGACGACGGTGGCGGCGGTACCTAGCTGGTTCGCCCTCACCGTCGCGGCGACGATCGGTGGCTTCCTCGCCGGCGTGGGCTACGAGTTCCTCTACTACCGTCGCTTCGAGTACGAACTCACGGCCGACACGCTCGACATCGGATCGGGCGTGCTCTCGCGGCGCGAGCGCGAGATCCCGATCAGGCGGATACAGAACGTCGATATCTCGCGGGGGATCGTCCAGCGTGCGCTCTCGATCGCGGCCGTCGGCATCGAGACCGCCGGCGGCGGCGAGACGGAAGCCGACCTCCGCTACGTGAGCTACGAGGAGGCCAAACGCCTCCAGCGCGATATCCGACGGCGCAAGCGCGGCGCGAGCGACGAACCGACGATCGCCGACGAGGACGAGAACGAGAGCCAGGGCGAACTGCTGTTCGCGCTCACACACCGAAATCTCGTCCTGCTGGGACTGGTCGCACCGGATCTCCGGGCACTCCTGCCGGTGCTCTTCTTCGCCGTCCCTACTCTCGGTATTTCGATCCCCGAACTGCTCGCCGAGAGCGGTGCGTTCGGCGTCGGGCCACGCGGGGCGGCGCTCGCGGTCGTCTCCTGGGTCGGCACGGCTGCCGTGACCGCTGCACGCTACTACGAGTTCCGCCTCACTCGCTTCGGGGACGAACTCCGCTACGAGCGCGGCCTGCTCTCGCGCTACGACGGCTCGATCCCGATCGACAAGATCCAGCAGATCGACGTCCGGGAGAACGTTCTGATGCGCCGGCTCGGCTACGGCTCGCTCGCCGTCGAGACTGCCGGTTACACGCCCGGCGAGGGGCCGTCGGGCGGCTCGGAGGCTGCAATCCCGCTGGCCGAACGCGGGCGCGTGCTCGACTTCGCACGCTCGATCGACGGGTTCGCCTTCGACGAGCCGGCGTTCTCCCATCCACCGTCCAGAGCACGTCGGCGCTACGCCGTCCGCTACGCGCTCGTGATCGCTCTCGTCACGGGCGTGCTGTACGCGCTGGATACCGGCCTCGCGACGGCCGTCGGTCGTCCGCTCGGCGGCAACTGGGGCACGATCCTCGAATTCTGGTACGTCCCACTGGTCGCGCTCGCCGTCGTCCCGTTCGCCGCCCACTACAAGTGGTGCAATCGTGGCTACGACGTCGGAGCGGAACACGTCCTGACGCGAAACGGGTTCTGGCGGCGCACGATCGCCGTCGTGCCCGCCTACCGTGTCCAGACGGTGATCCAGACCGCGACGCCGTTCCAGCGCTGGCGATCGCTCGCGAGCGTCGCCATCGACACCGCCGGCTCGCTGTCGGTCACGGACCGTGGCGCACGTGCGGTCGATTTCGATGCCAATGAGGCGACCACCCTCCGCGAGACGGTCCGCCGACGGCTCGACGAGAGCCTCGCCCTGCGCCGCGACGTTTCGCCTACGAACGATTCAGCCGACGACGTGCCGAATCGGGCGGGTGGTGACGAAGACCACGCGTGAGCAGCCCTCTTTCGCCGGTAGGAGCTGCTGTGATCGAATCATAGGCCATCGACCTCCAATCGTTATGGTCTTTATCCGACACGAACGTCCCATACCACACAGCAGCCCGATCCAGGATTTTCCAATAGCACTACAAGAACGTACGATTGATCGATTTTACGCTACATCCAAGGATGCGTAACGATAGATTTATTAATTCGATAGATACGCAATGAACCAATGAACAACAGAGTCGTGATATGGCTCGTGGTTGGTGGACTCGCCCTGTCGACCGTTGGGGCGGGAGCGTTCGTTTCCACGACCGGCGAGGATGGGGCTCACCGAGACACCGAAAGCCAGCCGAGCGAGACGCAACCCATGAGTATCGAGAACGTCAGCGTTCTCGATCGGACGAACGATCGCCTCAGACTCGCCGTCTCGTTTAGCGGCGCGTTCGATCGCAAGCAATTGAGCGCTTCACTCGTGGACGCCGTCGATGACGCGGATATCAGGGCGAGCAGCATGGAGATCGCCGGTGTCGCGAACCACGTGGCGACGGTCGTGGTCGCGACCGGTGGCAATGCGAGCTCGCAGGCGGCAGCCGGTCGACTCAAGCAGTTGCTGCAGCAGTCGGATCGAACGACTTCACCGTCCGGCGACGAGCGTACGAGCGAGAGTTCGGAGCCGAACGCGACGTACTATCAGCTCGACTTCGTGCGCGGTGATCCGATCGAGAACCTCCGTGGGCCCGAGGGTACCTACACCAACGGCAACCTGATTCGTTTCGCACACGGCGCCACGGATGGCATCACTCGCCGTTCGGAGGGTGAGTTCACGACGAATCGGACGCTCGCACGGTGTGTCGAGAGCCGGGAGATCGCAGTCGACGACGGAATCGCACACGTGTCGTTCAGCGTTGCGGAGGGCTGTGGGCCGCTCGAACTGACACTCGCAAGCTACACCAAGCCCGGGCCGGTCTGGTCGCCCGAGACCGAACCGCTCCAGGAGTTCATTGGAGCCGATACACGAACCTTCGAGTCGGGTGATTCCTACACGCTCCGCGTCGATCTCCCGCCCAGCAGCGACACGGTCGCGACGGAAACGGCAGACACGACTGATTCCACCCCGACGCCGTCGCCGACCGAAACGGAAACGAGGACGGCGACAGCCGTTTCGGAACAGACCGCGACGGCAACCGACATTCCAGAACGGACTGCGAGATCGACCGCGACGTCGGAACCGACCGCGACCGCGACCGAGACACCGAATCCGACCGAAACGGAAACACCTACTCCGGAACCGACCGAACCCGAGACGTCACCGTCCGAACCGTCACCAACCTCGACATCGACGCCAACCGCAACCTCGACACCGACTGCGACTCCGACACCAACGCCAACACAGACTGCGACTTCCACACCGACTGCGACTCCGATGCCAGCGCCGACCGAGACGCCGGGAACACCGGACGACGAGCAGCCCAGTATCACGTTCCGCAATCAGCCGTCACAGAACGGGTCGTCGGTCGAAGTGATGGCGGCGACGGTCGACAACGAGAACGGTGGGTTCGTGGCGATCTACAACGCCAGTAGTTTCGACGAGATCGACGATACACCGATCGGTATCTCGAAACTCGGTACAGGTACGACCGAGAACGTCATGATCGATGTCGATCCGCAACTTGACTCCGTGCAGACGCTCACGGTCGTCCTCATCGACGACACGGACGGCGACGGGCAGTACAGTCAGGAGATAGATATGGCAGCTCTCGGCGCGAACGGCGAGCCCGTGAGCGAGTCCGCGAGGGTGGTCGTGCCTGTGCAGGAGACGCCGACTCCGACCGAAACGACAACGCCCACTTCGACATCGACGACCGACAATGAGACACCGCTCCCGTCCGGACCTGCCACGACGAACGCGGCGGCCAATCAGCCATCCGACACGGAAACGATCGGACGATCCATCGAATCCACGACGGTGAACTCGTCGTCCACGGTAACGAACACGACCGTCGAACCGTCGGTGAGCGGTTAACGGCGTCCGAACGATCCGAAACCATTATATCTCAGTTCATATTTGACGAATTAATACGCTGCTGGCCATGGCTCAATGGTGGGGCTGTGCGCCATGTCCTGATGAGTTGCCATGTTTGAACGTCACAATCGAGTCGTGCTGGTCGCAATCGTCGTCTGTCTCTCCGTCGGGATCGTGTCGTTTCCCGCTCTCGATCCAGTAGGCGATGTGGACGCCACGACCGGCGATGCTCGACAGTTCCAGCAAAACGGTACTGGCGTCGCCACTGGGAATCAGAACGATAGTGTCGCATCGAACGTCTCGGTCACGCTCGACAATCAAACCACCACCGGAACGACCGCACGGATACGTTCGGTCACGCTCCCCGAGGCCGGTTTCGTGACGATACACAACCGCTCGTATCGGTCGACCGGCAACGAATCCGGCACGAGCATCGTCGGGGTTTCGTCGTCTCTCGATGCTGGGAACCACGAGAACGTCACGGTCGTGTTTCGACGACTGCTCAAAACGAACCAGACGCTCACCGCCGTCGTACACCGGGACGGCAACGGGAACCGGAACTTCGATTACGCGAGCGCGAACGGTTTCGTCGACACCGCGTTCGGCGTCAACGGAACTCCCGTCTCCGACAGCGGGGTCGCGACGATCCAACGACTCCCGCGATCGGGTGTCGGCAACGCGTTCGACGATCGACCGACGAGTCCATCGGTCACGATCGAAAACCAGACGGCGATCAACGACCGGATCACCGTCGATTCGGTCAGACTTCCGACCTACAGCCGGATCGTCGTTCACAACAGCAGCTACAACGTCTCCTCGCCATCCGCGGCGACGATCATCGGCAAATCAAAGCGAGTGCGGATCGGCACGTTCCGAAACATCACCATCGAACTCTACGACGTTCCAGGTCGCAACCTCGATCGACATCGACCCAACGAATCCGAACGGCTGTACGTAAGTCTCTATCGTGACACGAACAGAAACGGGGAGTTCGACTTTCGGAACCTATCATACGGGATGGACACCCCGTATTTGAACGAGAGCGGTGTCCCTCTCGTCACGAGCGTTCGGGTCAACAATACGGACACTCTCGGGAGTGAAACAACGGTAGCGTCTCCCGAACGGCCACCAACGGCCATACTTGAAACGACGAGTGGAAGCAGCGTTGGGCAGCGAGCAACGACCGATCGGTCAGGGAGCGAAGCAGGAACGAGCGATGACGGCACCGGCGCTGGCGGCGGCGGAAGCGGCGGTCTCGTCGGGCTCTTCGCCATCGGTGGCATCGTCGCGGTGCTCGCCGTCGGATGGGTCGCCGCTGGACGATCCCGGGCCGCGGACGACAGCGACGTCAGCGTGCTCCAACAGGAACTGGCGCGGATTCGGATGGCCGTCAGCCGGTACGGGGTGGATATGCGGGCGTACGGAATCCCGGCGGAGTGGCGGACGCTCGAAATCGAGCTCTCGGCGGACGATTCGGCAAAACGACGGAGTGCTGTCGAAGCACTTGCCGCCATCGATGGACTGGATCTGACTGCGATGGATGGTGAGACGCCCGACGACGCTGACGGGGAATTCACCCATCGAAGCATGACCATCAGCCTCCCACGCGAGACCGTTGAGCGGGCGGAAGACGCTGCGGCGGAGGGCGATGAGCGTTCACAGGAGGTGATCGCGACGCTGCGACGCGTTCTGAGCGCGTACTATCCCGACGCGGTTCGTGCAACGACGGATACGTACGGAGAGGCCTGAGCGCTACTCTTGGTGCAATACTGGATTCTTCACGGCTGAACTATATCATCTCTGATATTGGTTGTCTCATCATCTGCCTGCGGGCGTCGTGATTTGTTGTCCTTGACGCTGTTTGATGCGCCGTTTCAGAAACGTGCCGATCGAATTTCCCCGCTTGACGGAGCGAGCCGCGTGTCGTCTTCGATCTTGAATCTGTATAGTGTAGGATTGTTATGATCTTGTGTAGCTCTCCACTCAAAAATACTATTTCTACGATTCGGATCGTCCATCGTGATTCGAGGCAATTCTCAACATTCACACGCTCAGCACAACACCATACTCGTTTTCCAGCGCGAACTCACAGAGGCCGATTAATTGTAACTCGAAATAGTGTTCCCATCGTTCTGCGTCGCCTTCTCGTTTCATGATCTCCTTGTTGTCACGGAGTCGCTCGATGAGTGTCCTGATGTCACTGTTATAGATTATTGGTGGATCTGCATCGAGGTCAAACACATCACCCATTCCAGTATCTGGATGATCATGCACACTAGACAGATATTGCTCGTATATCATTATTCCATCTTTCGAATTCTCTGCTTTGCCTACTTCCTTTTGCTGGAGAGTAACAATATCTGATTCACTCACACTGTAATTTCCTCCACGCAGTTTTTCGAGCATATTTGCGTAGTAAGCGTCGACAATGTTCTTGTCCACACTGTACCTATTCTCGCCAAGTTGTAGGCGTAAACTCGTCCCCATTCTGGTTACTTATCTGCTTTTGAGCTGGTTTGCTTGGATTGCGTCTCGTAACGCTTGAAGTTCATCTCTTGTGAGATCATATGTTTCATCGTACGCCTTATTATATCCTTCTGGCGGACGCGGGCCGATAGTGTGCTGATCAAAGTCACCGCCATTGAAATCACTAACACTGAGATCGCCCGAAGTCTCATATATTCTTTTAATACTTCCTTGTTCAAATGCTTCGTTGATATTTTCTGTCTGTTGTCGTGCTTCTCTAGCTGCTGCTCTGCTTGGACTGGTCTTGACCTGATCGGTTGCTATGACATCGCCATCTGTGTTGGTCACTACTAGATCAACTTCGCCCTCACTCCCGCCTTGATTGAGTTCGACGCCTTGCTCGTATCTGTATCCTTTCGAGGTTGAGTGTTCATTTTGTGCTATAGACATAGCAAGAATCTCGCCTAGTTCCCCTTGTGCATCACTTTCTCCCGAAGATAGTGTGGCTCCACCATCATTTACGTATTTGTCATATGTATCGAAGGCATCGCTCATCTGTTGGAGGTCGTATCCCTGTTGTTTCCAATCGTATATCGTATCTTCAGGGATGCCCTGTTGTTGTAATTCAGCAGCGGCTTCTTGTTCACGCCCGCCATCGGGACGTAGATCGTCCGGGGGCGGACAGCGCTGGGCCAGTTTCCCACAGAATTGGCGTCGGTCGCTCCCATCTCTATCGCCTTTCTGATCGTTTTGCTTCCGTTTTTGTCGGTTCTTCCGGTCGTTCTGCTTGTTCTGCTCTTGCCCGTTCTGCTCACTCTCGCGCTGTTTGGTCGTCTCGCCGTTGCCGGAAGCAAGAATGCTACCGAGGGTGGCGAGACCCGCAGTGACGTACGGACCGGCTTTCTTGACGACTGTCTTACCCACTATCCCAACGGCTGCAGCCTCGTCAGTGGGGCCCAGTCCGTCGATGGGTGACACCACGGTCAGGATCATGCCCGCCTGTACGACGGGATCGTCCTGATCGATTTCAACGTGTTCGACTTTCGACTGGTTGACCGATAGTGAACCGTCGGCAGGATCCACCCTCACCGCCCGGCCGTCCGGCGTCGTCAGCGTGATGGGGTCCTGTAGTGGCGCAGCGGTCGACGGTTTGTCCCGCCCGCCCGCTTCGGCCTTCACCACTCTGTCGTTTTTGACCCAGAGCGCGATCCACCCGGACGATCCCGCCGGAGTGCGACCGACAATGAACCGAGAGCCGTCGTAGCTTCCGGCCACGTTCGGTCCTGTGAGAATGCGATAAACGGTCTGTTCGAGTCCGTTTCGGTTGGCGTTGTTGAGTATGCCCCGAAGGACCTTCATCTGCAGACTCACCGCCCGACCCCGAAGCTGAACACCGGACCGTCGTTGTTCGGACGCAGGAATGAGCCGCCACCGCCATCGAATATGGATTCGGTTCGCTTGAACCGTTCTGTGTTTTCGTGCGCGGTGCTCAGTTGCTGTTTGGCTTATGATCCGTCATCAGCGCCAGAGAGGTCGTTAGCGACCTCTTCGAGCCCGCTGGCTTCTTCGGTACTGGCGTGAATCACTACATTGTCATCACCAGAAATGGTCGAGCTGAGATCCTGGTCGGCGACGATGAGGACTTCGTCGACCGATGAACCACCGTCTTCAAGCGTGCTCGCTTTCCCGCCCGTAAACACGCCGAGACACTGTAGGATTGTTTTTCAATGTCCTGCTTTGTCGCTTGTCTCCCACTCCTCTTCGACTCTATGGATTTCGTTTTGAATCTCCACCATCTCCTCTTGATCACGGAGGCTGGGATTCATGTCGATGATTGTATCATGGAATTCTTGTGCTGTATCGATAACCGCCTTGATCCACCCCTGCTTCGTAATTGGACGAGACGTATCAATGTCAAGTCGTTCGTCTGGATTTCGTGCCCCCTCCATCGTGGTAGCTCTCGATACATTGATTGTATCTTCGTTCCAGGGTTCGACTACCATCCACGTTGGACCGTACTCGAACTCGAGAATATATTGTTCGTCCGAGAGAACCGCGTCTATTGATTCGAGTAACTGGAGAACGATACCGGATGCGAGCCCGGTTATTCCCTGATTCTGACATCCGTATATGTACGTACTACCAACTGTGATTGTGACTTCTATCCAGTCGCCCGGATACTGCTCCTCGATTACCGTCTGTCGATACTTCGAACCATAGTGAAATTCGATTGTCGCTGTCTCCGCTGGCAATATATTGCCCATATATTTTATATGAATCCGCCCTGTCCATTATTCAACTCTGGCACCCATTTCTCGACAGCGGAGCCACTAATTGGGAATGCTGTTTTGATTTCACCGTTTGACTTCACGATTACTCTCATTTCGTCAACGCCGCTGTTTGGATAGCCATGTTTCGTTGGTTGGAAATAATATTTGGTCTCGTCACCTCGGATCGTGCCGTCACCTTTCTTTATGGCGTCATAAATCATATTTCTCACCCCTTTCTTTGACATGGTATTGGGGAGTTTCTTTCCCTTGATCGTCTGACCGATCGGGAAGAAACTACTCGGGTCTTTCCCATCTATGTTGTTCGTTCCTTCGATGTGTCGTCCTTTGATGTGCTTCCAGCCGCTATCCGAAGTACCCTTTTCGAGCCAGACGACTTCACCGTTGCCCGCGCGTGCATCCGTTGGTTTGACCGCGAGGGATGCCTCGTCTGCATCGCCGTAGTTGGAGATATGACGATAGTCTTTGCTCGACAGGCCGTCATCGACTAGCTTTCCGTCGCCAACGGCTTTCTTCGTCTTGTCCAACGTCTTCCCACCATCAGTAACGAGCCGTCCGGCGTCGTCGCCCTTCTTGCCACCGTCTCCCAGAACGTCGAGGATCTTCCGCTCGAAGGAGTCGGGTGCGTACTTCAGAACCGTTTTCTTGAGTAGACCCAGCAGCTCGTTGGCTTTCCCCGAGAAGGCTTTCGCCCACGCTGAAACACCATCGACGGCCTTGGCCACGTCGGCGGCCTTCCCAAAGCCCGGCACCAGCCCGGCGACTTCGAGTGCCGTTCCCCACGGATTGCCCTGCAGGACGTTGGCGATGAGGTCTCGAACGCCGGTGAGAATGTCTGTACCCGGAACTAACGTACCCAACACGATCCCGAGCGCGTAGAACGGTGAATCGGCCTCTTTCGCCGTGAACGAAAGATCGTGATTACCGATTGATTCGTTATCGGGGAGACCTGCTTCACCGATTAGCGCTCCCGCACTCGCCTCGCCTGCCACCGCCAGCGGGTTCCCCTTCGCTCGTTCCAGTTCACGGCTGACTGCCCCGGTCAGATCTCCGGAACCGCCGCTGTTCGATTCCCCGTTTGTGCCACCCTCACCATCGGCCGACGATTCGTCCCGACCGAGGCTGCCACGCCTCCCGGTACCGTCGGTCTCGTCGTTTTGCGCGGGAGCTACGGCGTTGTCACCAATCACGTCCGAATTACCGTCTTTGCCCCCGGTCTGCCAGCGTCTATCTCATCACCACCGCAGCTTTACTCAATGGGAACTCCGACTGTGTATTGTTTGATCTAGTCAAGATTGGCACCATTGCGAACGTAGTGGTTGAGAACGGTTTTGGAACTCGCGCCATCCAGAAATCGAGACATGACCACGGATGTGGCAATCCACCGTAATCGAGAAGCATTGTCACATATATCAGATATATCACAGCATATTTGCCGAGTTGACTACATCACCGAATTGCCGTGCCTGATACAACGGATGTGATGCCGAGACCAACTTCAACGTCTTCTTGCTGAAGAACGCTTGAATTGTACCACGGAAATCCGCAAACAATGTTCGCTACCAATACGAACGGGCCGCCATCTGGCCTATGATGTACGCAACTCTCCTCTTCGATCAGCCCGTGACTCATCATCTAATACGACAAATCGGAAATTGACCGGCTATCGGGGCTATCTGAATACCTCAATTGAATTTTGAGCCTCTGAGACTCGATTCATGTCGATTCCAATCACCACACTCGATCGACTTCATAATCTCAAGTGCGAGATCTTTGGCTTCCTTTTCTGTCTCTCGTGTTCGAACGACCTCATCGTTGCCGAACCTGTAGTCGATGGTCCGGGTCCCGTCGTCGTGATCCTCGATGTTCGCGATCTCGTACGGCGTCAGCTCGACCGTGTATTCTACGGGTTTGAACTCATCACTAGCATGCCCAGTGCGAATGACGATACGGTAGCACCGCTTGTCGTTGAAGCAGGCGACTCTGAATCGTCCGAACGCTGCTTCATCCCACCGACCGATCTCCCACTCTGATTCGCCATAGTTGAAACGATGGAATTCGCTGGTAGGGGACGGCGTCAGTAGTTTTTTGAGGGATCTGAGTACGCCTCCTTCACCTTGTTCTGTCATCAACACACTCCTCTTTTTTCTACACTTTTCCAAAAAACATAAAGTTATCGCCGATAACCAGTACAAGTACCGGCAAGTTGATGAAAGACTGTTAAATATTAATTCCTGTCACTGAGAAAGCTTCTATATATAATTATTAGAACATAAACTAATCAGGAAGACGATGGTCCTGAAACCAGATGTCACAACTGACTCTACGTGACCGTGATAACCACCCAACCATTGTCTTTGAGACGGTGGTACAGCCAATACCAGTATTCATCAACCTAACGTTTGCCGAACATGTAATACCCATCCCAGTAGAATGTACTTCAAAATCACCAGCAGAATTGGCATGGTCAGCAACTGGTGTGGTCGTTCTGCTCTTAATTCCAATAATTTATATAACAATTATACTTTATTTTAACTTTTAATCGTCATCGCAGCATTTATAGTACAAACCAAACACACTCGGCTATGGTTTCAGTGTCGGATGTTGTTGAATGGATTGTATTTTTTGTCGTGGTGATTATATCAATCACAATCTTCGAGGTTGCAATCCAGCCAGTCTTGGCATACATCGATCCCGCGTTTGCTGACAATGTAATATCATTACCTGGTAGGAACTCCAATACACCAGCGCAAGTGGCAATGCTTGTGACGATGTTGATAATATCTTTTGTTGAGATTGTTGCAATCAGGCCACTAGTCAGGTTGTACTTCTCCAATAATAATTGATTTATTGATTTAATAAAATATTTCATCCAATTTAATGTCGGGATTTTTTACAAATAGCTGATGTGTTTGCCTTGCTCCTTGTTTCACTCTGGCACCACCATGTCCGCAAGCTCAGACCGCGTCCTACTTTACCCGCTCTCGTTTGGTATTGTCTATAATTCCGGACTATATCATCCACTCGCGACGGCGACTTCTGTCTCCTGAGGACACTAACAGTATCAAGTGGGATGTCACTCTTGAGGTAGTATTTCATGTTATCAACTGTGATACCCCGATTGAGAAGATCGTTGACCAGCCCAGCGTCATCCGTCTCATCCATATGGCTCACGACTTCGTCTGGAACCGGCCCAGAACCTGCAACAACGCGTCTAGAGCCATCAACACCATCGAACCTCTGTCGCACTGAACCCGTGACCTCGTTCCTCAACCCACTACTGGCGTCGGTCAGCTTACCGGGGAGTTTGTCCAGTATTTTTTGCCTGGCATTGCTCGGAAGACGCGATAATAAGCCCGATTTGACCATCCGATACAAATCATCGGCCTGTGCGGATCCCATCCCCACCCACTTCGCGGCGTACGTTCCAACTTGTCCGAAGTCGCCGGCTTTACCATACCCCGGGAGGATGGCTGCTAAACCAAGACCGGTCTCCGCCCAGTTGTGGTTCACGGCGGCTTGCACCGTATCGCGGATGTCCGGCAGTATGTCTGCCACCGGTACGAACGATCCAGCCATCCAGCCCACAAAGTACTCCGGTGTTTCGGCCTCTTCGACAGGAAAATTCCCTTCTGGCATCCCAACCGCACCTAACCCTGCACCCAGCGAGAGATTCATCGTCATTCCGGGGTTGAGCATCGCAAAAACGATCATGTCGTCGTAGAACCCCGGAGTGGCAGTAGCAGAGGCCCACAATTCTTCCTTGTGTTCTCGAAGAATGCTGTACTTACCCCTGATGAAACTGGCTACGCCATTGGCCATGTTCGTTACGGCATGCTTGGCCTTGCTGATTTTCCTTCCTGTCGCTTCATCCAAATCCCCAGCCAAATAGTCACCACTTGCGGCAGCGATGCCGTAGGCACCTCTAACGAAGTTTTCACCATAGCAGAGCAATCTCTTTCCACAGCCGTCGTTTTCGCTGCCACCGGATTGTCCGTTCGACCTACTCCCATCTCCATTACTGCTGCCAGTAAACCCGCGAGAAGGCCTGGAATTCGTCGGTTTCGTCTTCGTGGCCTGCAGGGGCGTCTCGATCTCCTTTTTCTTTGCACGCTTTGTTGGTCCGCTTCCCACGTCCGCATCAGTCCGAACTTCGACCGACTGAAGCAGGTTCTTCCCGGGCTCAACGCCACGGGAGTCGATAAGCAGTCCGACGTGCAGCGCCTGCCCGCCGGGTCGAAGCGTGACCGCTCCACCCTTGCTTTCGATGGAATCGCCGTTTGGCCCGACGAAGGCCACGGCCTTGCTGCCACCGGCAAACCAGACACTTACCGATTGAGCGCCTTTATTCGAGATCGTGAAGACGTTCTGGAATGACGTTCGACTACCGGGATTGACACCGCGGCTGCCCTCGCCCATTGTCACCTGCAGCGCACCGTCCGAACCATAGGAAGCGAACTGTCCGTTGGGTCCCTCGGACGTTTCGAGTGCGAGGAACGCGGCGGCGTCGCCGGCGACGGTCACGTCCGCCGAGCGGTCGGCGGACGTGGAGGTGAACGCGCCCGTCGCGTAGACGGCGGCGAACACCACCGCCAGCGCCAGCACTACAGTGCCGAGCTTGCGCGCGCGTCTCACGCTTGACCTCCTGCACGGAGCAGTGGCTCAGTCCGCGGGCGTTCGGTCGTGGACAGGGGCGTTCTCGACATCGGGTCGGAGTCGTAGTGTGTGGCGTCGAGCCGCGTTGATTCTCCCGTAAATTCTGGGTCGTCACGCGCCTCGCGTGGTCACGAGATGGTGATCGATCGCCGGGGTTAGCTCGGATCCTGTGGCTTGCCGTCAGCGCCGGGAGCCTGTCCGGAGTTGGGGGCCGTGGCGTGGACGGTGATGGCCTCGATGAGATTCCCTTGAGAGGCCCCAGAAGTGGTGTCGACCATGATACCGACCTTGACGGAGCTGCCGACGCCGAGGGAGCTGCCCGCCGATTCGAGGGAGCTGGTCGGATCGCCACCCTTGTAGAAGGTCACGGCGTCGGAGCTGTCCTGGATACGGATATCGACCGACTGACTGCCCTTGTTGGTGATCGTAAACACGTCGTCGAAGGAGGTCTTCGCACTCGGGTTGACGCCCTGGCCGTTGACCTTCGCATCGCCGTCGAGGTTCACCGCCAGCCGGCCGTTGTTGGTGGTGGCGTATTTCTGGCCGTTCGGTCCCGATCCCTGTTCGAGCGCGAGGAACGCCTCCTGATCGCCAACGACTTCGACATCGGTGCTCCTATCGGCCGTGACGCTGCTGAACGCGCCGGTGGCCATCACCATCGAGGCGGCGACCACCAGCGCGATCAGCGCGAGCAGTTTTCCTTGTGGCAAACGCATGAGTGTATCCTGTCCCGCGACCGCCGGACGGCCGGCGGGGTACAGCCACCACCTCCAGCGCTATCCCCGTAGTATTGGGCCGCTTGATGCACCATCAAGCACGGCCTGACATCCATCAAGCAGGGCTTGATGCGTTCCACTTGCGTTGCAACGATTGGAAATACAATACTACTATCGGAAAATTTAATACGATAGTCGAAAACCGTCGAATCACGTTCGCTGTGAATGAAGAGGTGTCGGGAGTCGTTCGAAAGACGAGTTGCATCCATACATATGAACGAACAACGCGTGCAGGCGAGATCTGACGACACACCGACGGAAAACGAAGGTGAACTGACGCGGGACGAACGGTTCCAGCTACTCGGCAGTCAGCGACGCCGATGGGTGCTCAGATATCTCAAACACGAAGGGCGAACGGAGCTCGGCGAGCTTGCGGAGCAGATCGCCGCGTGGGAGAACGGCACGACCGTCGAGCGAGTGGCCTATGAACAGCGCAAACGAACGTACACCGCGCTGCAGCAGACCCATCTCCCGACGCTCGCCGAGGCGGGGGTCATCGAGTTCGAGGCCGATCGCGGCGTGGTCGAAGCGACCGAAAGAGCGCGAACGCTCGATCTCTATCTCGAAGTCGTTGCCGACCGCGACATCCCGTGGAGCAGCTACTATCTCGGGATCGGTGTGTTGAGCTGCGTTCTGGTCGGTCTCGTGGCGGTCGGCGGCGATTTCTTCGTGATGATCCCGAACCTCGGCTTGGCGGCACTCATCGGACTCACGCTCACGCTCTCCGCGGCCGTCCACACCTACCAGTCGCGTCTGATGCGAGTCGATCGTGCGGATATCCCGCCGGAGGTGGATCGAGACCCATGAACCGCACAGCGGTGAAATACGTCGGTGTGGTGCTCATCGTCGGTGGGCTGGTGCTCTCGACTGTGGGGGTGGGCGCGTTCAGCACAGTCGAAGCGAACCGACAGCTGTTCGTCGGCGTTGGCGCGGAATCGAACTCGTATCTCGGCATTTCGGCGTCCGGGGCGACGGTGGCCACCAACGGGAGCAACGACGGAATGGGCACGCACACGGCTCGTCCCCGCGAGGAACGAACGGCGTCGTCCACGGTCGTTCTCGGGACGGTGACGAACTACTTCCCGGCGGAGCTCGATACCATCGATTCCACCGTGTCGAAAACATCTGGAGGAGTAGCCGTGAGCGACGTCCACGTACGGAACCTCCCTCTCGAATCCGGCGCGCGCACGAGCCTGGTGGCCACCGTCGACTGTGGGGGCATGTCGCACGGTACGGTGACGATCTCGTTCGAGGCCACGGGGACGGACACCCGTGCCACGGCCGAGCGGACGATGCCCGTTACGTGTGTGAACCGATCGTCGCCACCGTCGAACCCGCCGCGACCGCTACTGTCTCCACAACGGGTGGGCGGCGGTTCGGGATGAGTTCGAACTGCATTGTCGTCGGTAGGCTCAGCTCACGAGACGAGCAGCCAGTGTCGATCCGGGGCCGAAACGGGGACGAAACGCGAGGCAATCGAACCGACGGTCGTCGGACGGGGGCGGTGTAGTGGTTCGGTACCGTCTCGGAACGGTGGTGCAGGCGATCGTCGTTCTCGTTCTCGTGGCTATCGTCGCGGGGCAACTCATCGGCCAGCCAGTGTTGGTGACATACGTCACCAGCGACAGCATGGCCCCGACGATCGCGACCGGTGACGGCTATCTCGTGCTTCCATCCGTGATCGCGGGATCGGTCGAGAAGGGTGATATCGTCGTCTTCAACGCCAAGACGCTCCACGGTGGGAAGGGTGGGCTCACGACTCACCGTGTGGTCGGCGAGACCGGACAGGGGTTCACCACCAAAGGGGATAACAACCCCTTTACCGACCAGTCGGGCGGCGAGCCACCGGTCAAGCCCGTACAGATCGTTGGCCAGGCCGTTTCGGTCGGCGGTGGACCGGTCGTGATTCCGTCTCTCGGAACGGCGCTCACGACCGTTCGCGACGCGATGACGGGTGCGCAGCGGTGGCTGGCGATCAAACTGGGCATGCGGTCGCTGCTCGGAACGCGTGGGCTGGCCTACCTACTGCTCGGTGTGGGTGGGGTGCTCTACGCCGGCAGCGTCGTCGCCGAGCGGCGTGGCTCCGGATCGCGACGGCGTTCCCGACGTCGCAGCCACAGACGCGGTGGATTCCTCCCGCGACGGATCCCGAGGCTCTGGATCGCGCTCGTGCTTGGGTGTCTCCTCGTCGCATCGCTGACTGTGACGATGACCGTCGCCGGCGGGGTGCAGGAGTTCGGCGTCGTCAGCGCCGAACAGGACTCGCCGGAGGCGACGATCGTTCCCGCCGGACAGTCCGAACGACTCGATTACAGCGTTCCGAACGACGGCGTCGTCCCCATCGTGGCGTACGTCGATCCAGCCAGCACCGGCGTCGACACGCCGAGCGATGGCGTTCTCGTCGAACCCGGCAAGCGGGCGACCATCGGCGTTGAACTCTCCGTTCCACCGACGACCGGCTACTACCCGCGCTACGTCGTCGAGCATCGATATCTCGCCGTCCTGCCGCAGTCGTGGATTCACGGACTCTATCTCGTCCATCCGTGGCTCCCCATCGTGGTCATCGACGCGCTGGTTCTCGGTGGCTTCGTCGCAGTCGCTGTGCCGATCGTCGGTCGCGGAACGGTCCGGACAGACACGAATCGGAATCCGATCGTGCGCCGCATCAAGCGGCTTCTCAGGTGATACAACGAATGGCTTCAGATCGACGAACACGGCTCAAGATACTGCTCGACGAGCATTTCCTTGCGATCGTGCTCGTGCTCGCCGTCGTTGCAGCCGGCGGTGCGTGGGCGACGTACACCACCGCGGCCGCTCCAGGCACGCACGTCGAACAGCGTGACGTCGCATCGTGGGGCGTCACCGGTGGCTTCAACCACAGCGCAGCGGTCGTCAACGAGACGCCCATCTCCGAGCGCGGGGCGGTGCGCGCCGGTCAGCACTTTTACTTCACGAACCCGATGCCGGTGTTGGACGGCCGATTTCGGTTTCAGGTCGTGGGACCGGTCGAAAACGCGGTGGTGACGACGCAGGCGACGCTCGTCAACTACGCCGTCCAGACAAGGTCCGGAACCGGCGGCCGGTCCGGAGTCCGAAGCCAGCCCGTTGCCGGCAATGAATCGAAGCCACGCAATCAGTCCGAACGACGATTGTGGGAGCTCACGGCACCGCTCACGACCGATCGAACGCGGGTCGGGGCGGATGGCACGACGAACACCACGTTTTCGGTCGACGTTAGTGACATTCGAGAGCGGGCCCGAGCCATCGATCAGGCGCTTGGGCCGATCTCCCGCGTGTCCGACGATCGAACGTCGGTCGCCGTCACGGTGCGGGTCAACGGGACCGTTGCCGGGGAGCGCGTGGGCCGGTCGTTCGACTATACGTTGCCGATCAACAGCTCACAGGGCTACTACGCCGTCTATCCCCCGGAAACACCGGCGACGACGCAGTTCAGCGTCACACGCCCGATGACGGTCGAAAACGACTACGGACCGCTGGTGGTCCTCGCCTCGCTCGTCGGACTACTCGTTCCGCTGGTCGCGCTGGCTGGCCTCCTCCACGGCCGAGCGAACGGCTGGTTCGACGTGTCTCAACCCGATCGCGCCGAGATACAGCGCGCGACGCTCCGCTCCGAGTTCGCCGAGTGGATCACGACCGGAACGGTGCCCGCCGAGGACGACAGAACCGTGGTCACGATCGATTCGTTGGAGGGGTTGGTCGATGTCGCCATCGACTCCGACCGGCGCATCGTCGAGGACGACGACACCGGCACGTACGTCGTTCTCGACGGCGATGTTCGGTATCGGTTCGTCCCCGACTGGACGACCGATGCGTCCAAACCCACACTCGACGGTCATAGCGACGATGAAATCCCGGAGAACGCGAGCACGGGCGACGGTGTGGACGCGACCGCAAGCACACCCACCCGATCGGCTGATGGGGACGACGGAGAGGCACAACCGACCGCAATCGTTGAACTCTCCAGCCCGCCAGCCGTGGATGAGGGTCGATCCGATCCCGACTCCGCTACCGACGAACGATCGGGCGCTCCGTCGGGTATGCTGGATCGACTTCAGTCCGCCATCGGGTCAGTATTCCGCCGATCGAACGTGCGACGGGACGGTTCCGAAATGACGGAACAACGTAATGGGACGTCGAACGAGGCCGCATCAGCGTCCGAGACGGAATCGTCACCCAGTGCGGACGACAAACGAGACGAGCAGTAACTGGGTGTCGAGGGCGAGATCGTCGAAGTCGGATTTACCGACAGTATCCGAACTCGATCACGTCCCCGATACGACCGTAGCCGCAATCGTCGCGAAGTCGGGGAGCTTTTCATCGGCGCTGCGCGAACCGAACGGTAGTGTCACTGCCTGCGTTGTTGGATGGAATTCATCTCTCGCGCGAGTTCTTCGTCTCGCTGGGGCCGCTCGGCGTGTTCGCGGTGGCGTTTCTGGAGTTCTTCCTGTTGCCGGTGCCGCCGGATCTGGTGCTCATTCCTCTTACCGTCATCAGCCCGGCGCTCGGTCCGATCTACGCGGCTCTCGCGACCGCCGGTTCGGTGAGTGCGGGGCTCGTCGGCTACACTGTCGGGCGCAAGGGCGGTCGGCGGGTGCTCGAATCGCGCTTTTCCAGCGAACGTGTCGCTGGGGCCGAAGCGTACGTTCGGGAGTACGGGTTCGCCGTCCTGTTCGTCGGCGCGTTCGCACCGATTCCCGAGGGCTACGAACTGCTCTCGATCGCCGCGGGCGTCTTCGGCCTGCGTCCACGAACGTATCTCCTCGCATCGATCGTGGGACGTGGCGGCCGATACGTCCTGGAAGCCGGGTTGGCGATCGTCGCTGGTGGGGCCGCTCGCTCGCTGACCGAGATCGAACTCTACGCGATCATCGGCGTCGTGTCCGTCGTGATCGTCGGTGCATACCTGCTTCGGGATCGATGGCTGCCCGAGGAATTGGACGTCCTCTGATCCAACTGATGGGGATCAACCGCCGCGACCGATCGGAGAGTTCCTGAAATCGTCGGCACGCACGCTTCTCGTGGATGCTTCGGACCCTCGATTCCCGGGAGCCGATAGCCACGCGGCCGACGATCAGGCCCGTGCGGTGACGGTGATGCCGAGCAGAATGACCGCCCCGCCGACGACGGTGACGATACTGGGAACCTCGCCGAGCAGGAGGAGGGCGAGCAGCGCGCTACCGATCGGCTCGCCGAGCAGCGAGACGCTGACGACGCTCGATTCGAGGTGGGCGAGCGCCCAGTTCAACACCGTATGGCCGAAGATTCCCGGGCCGATCGCCATGCCGACGAAGAGCAACCACTCGCCCGCGGGATAGTCCGTGAGCGCCGCGCCGTCGGCGAGCACGAGCGCGAAGAGGACGACCGCACAGACCGAGTAGACGACGATGACGTACGGAATCAACGGGATTCGCTGGCGGAGCGAGCGCCCGGCGAGCACGTAGCCCGCCGCACAGACCGCACCGACGAGCGCCAAGGCATTGCCGTAGAGCGGGGCCGGGCCGGCGACCGCCCCGGTGATCGAATCGCCGATCGACAACGTCGCGATGCCGACCAGCGCGAGCGCCATGCCCGCGATCGTCCGCCGGGTGACGTGCTCGGCGAGCAGCCAGGACGCACCGATCGCGACGAACAGCACCTGTGACTGGACGATGGTGACGGAGGCGGCGACGCTGGTGAATTCGAGACTCTCGAACCAAGACGCGAAGTGGATGGCGAGCGCGACCCCGCCCGCTCCCGCAACGAGCCAGTCGCGGGCCGTCAGTCGCGAGAATGCGTTGCGGTGGCGCACGACGGCGAACGGCGCGAGCAGGAGGGTAGTGAAGAGCACGCGATAGAACGCCTTCACGATGCTCGGCGCGGCGCTGAACCGGACGAGGATCGCGCTCGTACTCACGGCGACGACGGCGATCGCGAGCGCGGCGAGCGGCGGCGTCGCGCGTTCGATACGACCGAAAACGTTGCTCACGGCGATCCGACGGTGAGGGGGTGCTTACCGCTTGTGATGCCCTATTCGGCGTCGGCCGGCACGTCGAAGTCGTGGAAGTGCTCGCCCTTCTCCTTCGTGAGGATGTTGAGCGCCGCGGCCGCGCCGTCGCCCGCCGAGATGACCGCCTGCCACTCCTCGGCGCGCACCATCGCGCCCGTCGCATAGGCGTTTTCGACTGTCGTCTCCATCGTGACGTCCACGTCGACGACGTCCTCGTCGGTGAACCCACAGCCCATCTCGTCGGCGAGGTCGCGATCGGCACCCGTCGCCAGGATCACGTAGCTCGCCTCGTGATCACCGTCCTCCGTGCTGACGGTGAAGCCGTCGCCGTTCGCTTCGACATCCGTGACTTGGGTTCCCTGGTGGCGGTCGACGCCGAACTCGTCGACCTGTTCGCGGGCGTCGTCCACGAACGCCGAGCCGTCCTCGCTTTCGATGCCCAGGTAGTTGAACAGGTGGGCCTTGTGCATCCAGGTCTCGTCGGTGTCGAACGCGACCGTATCGAGGTCGTTCTTCGCGGTGAACAGCGCCGCGCTGAGCCCTGCGGGACCGCCGCCGACGACTGCGACATCTGACTCTGTCATCGCTGCGGGCTACGACCGCGACCGTGATAAATAGTGGTGACGGCTCCGGTTGCTTCGATAGTCCGTTCTCATCGATTACGTCCGTCGGAAGCAGGTCGATCGTCGGGTTCCGTATCCGTCTGAAGCATCGAAGTAACGCGTTCCTGGATCGTCAGTCGAGAACGGCCGACGGGGAGACAGCGCCGTTGTCGAGCAGTTCTCCATCGAACGAGACCATCGTCGCATCAACGTCGTCGGCCAACGCCAAAAGAACGCAATCGAGCGTATAGAGGAGCGTGTCCTGCTGCCGTTCGTATGCTGCTATTTGATCGCTGATTTCGGGCGCATAGATATCAATATCTGTATAGATATCCGATAGTACGTCTTCGACTCGCTCCTGCTCGGCGTGCTTTTTCTTCGTCAGCACGGAGCGAATCTCCATGAGATTCAGAATCGAGGTGCAGAACTCGTCGTTTCAGTTGAGGAGGCGTGTTGCCGTTTCGCCACGCTACGGTTCGTCGGTGAGGCTGGCGATGAAGACGTTGCTATCGACGAATAATTTCATTCGCGCTCGCGTTCATCGCGTACCGCTTCGACGGAGTCGATATCCGCGTCCGAGAACCGACCGGAAAGCAGATCGCCCAGTCGTGAGGATTCCTCATCGTCGTCGGATGGGCTGTCGTCCGCGGTCGGCGGCATCGCATAGCTTCCCATAGCCAGCCATTGCCACCGTGTCTGTAAACCGTTTTCTACGATGCAACGACCGACCAGTGATCAGCAGCAACCAGTCATCGACTCTCGCGCTGTTCGACCTTATTGAGTTCGATCAGTAGCCGGAACATCGCCTTCACGAGGTTGTCGTCGACATCGAACCGTTGGGCGTTCTCGCCAGCCCGATCCATCACGCGCTGCTCCTGGGACTCGTCGGTCGTCGGCAGCCCCTGTTCGCGTTTGACCTCGGCGATGGCGTCGGCGACGTAGGTACGCTGGGCGATATGTTCGACGATCTCGCGGTCGATCGTCTGGATCTCCTCGCGCAACTCGTCGAGGCTCATTCCGTCCGTGCGCCGTCGGTCCGGCTCGTCGTCAGCCATGTATCCCCATCGTACTCGTTCCACGCCTCTTGTACCTTCGTTAGTTGGTCGCGCTCGCCGACCGCGACGTAGCTCGGCCCGGTGCCCGACAGCGAGACGCCCGCAACGTGTTCGAGCGCCGCCATCGCCGGTGCAGTCGGAAAGTCGAGCGCCGCACAGAACGCCAGCCCGTTGACCGTCATCGCGCGCTCGTAGCCCCCCGCGAGCGCCTGCTCGGTCGCGACCTCGACGACCGGTGCGACGCGCTCGCAGCGCTCCACGTCGGCGTCGGCGCTGAACGCACGCTCGTCGGGCGTCCACACCAGCACGTCCCAGTCGACCGTTCCGCGCGCGAGCAGCTCGTCGGCCGTGTTGTCCGTGACGGTGACGCCGCCGAGCATCGAGGCGCTCGCGTCGTCGAACGCTCCCGTCACCGTAACCCCGACATCGCGGGCGGCGCGCACGCCGAGTCTGGCGGCGTCCTCGGACGAAAGCGCACCGCCCTCGCCCACGGTTACGCCGAGCGCGTCGCAGGTCGCCAGCACCGTGGCGTTGGCTGCGGCGCTCGAACTCTTGAGCCCGGCGGCCATCGGCACCTCGCTCTCGGTTTCGACCCACCCACCCTGGCCGTCGCCGTACTGTTCGACGACGAGTTCGACGCAGCGCTCGATGAGGCGCGTGTCGGCGTCGGGCGCGCCGGCGATCGTTCCGGTCACGTCGCCACCACCGGAGAGTTCGACCGTCGCGGTCGTCTCGCGGTCGATGGCGAACGCACTCCCCCTGCCGGTGGCGAGTGCGTTGATCACTGTGCCGGCCGCCGGCGCGCTCGCGCGTCCGTCCATGCCGGCGAGTTCGCCCCGGCGGCCTTACCGATAGCGGTCCGCGCGGAACACGCCGTTTTTGCCGTAGAGTCCAGTAGTCCTCCCATGAGCTACCACAGCGAGCATTCGCCCGACACGCTGTCGATCGATCTCACGGACGGGGGCATCGCCGTCGAGTACACAGACGGGCGTGAGGCGTTCTATCACGGCGTCCCGGCGAAAGTCGAGGAGAGTCACACGACCGCACCGGGAAAGGAGGTCCACGTTCTCGTCACCGATCCCACCGAGACCGAGGGCGTGCTCGTCTACGTCAACGATCGGACGACTGTCGACGAGATCATCACCGAGACCGGCGTCGGACGCGTGCTCGTCGACGACGGCGAGGAGACGACCCTCTTTCCGGGCGTGGACGTGCGCGCCGACGGCCACCGCGTCACCGTCGCGGCCGACCCGGAGACGGCTCGCGGACGCGTGTTCGTCTTCGAGGAGGACGAGCGAAGCGAGCGCAGCGTCGAGATCGTTTAGATACCCGGTACGCCGAGCGCGTCGGGCGTGATGAGCCCGAGCGTCGCGAGCAGGTAGACCACGACGAAGACCACGAGCCACGCGACGAAGCCGATGCCGGCGGCGGTGATCCAGCCGCCGGGATAGCGCAGATTGATGACGCCGATCCAGACGACGAGTGCGAGCAGCGCACCGAGGACGGGGATGAAGCCGACGAAGAAGCTCACGATCCCCCACGCGACCGCCCCGAGCAGGGCCGTGAAGGCGGCGTTGCCGTAGCCCACGTCCCGGTCGGCGACGAGGCGCACGCCGGCATAGATGCCGACCGTTCCGAGGAGCAGGCTGACGAGGAAGATGACGAGACTGTCGAGGATCGCCATTATTTCCCCCTCCAGTCCATCTTGATCGTCACCGACTCACGACTCCCTCGGAGGATCGACGAGCGCTCGCGCACCCCGACCTCGAAACCGAGCGAGTCGCGCGGATGGAGCGTGATCGTCTTGTTGTCGATGTCGATGCGGAACTCGTCGTCGGACTCCAGCTCGTCGGCGATCTCCCGCAGGCGCTCGGCGGCCTCGGCACGGTCGAGTTTCTCTTCACTGATGTTCTTTTCTGCCATACTCTTGATAGTGCTGGATTTCAATTAAGGGTTGTGCCTGAAACGACGGCAGTCGGTACCGAAACCGGTAGTTTCGGCCCCTACTTCCCGACGAACGTTGGGTCATACTCGTCGTCGGCGAACGCGCGTGCGCCCTCCTCGTGATCGTCGGTTTCGAGCAGCGTGCCGAAGATCCGCCGGTCGTATTTGCGCCCCTCGCGGAGTCCGGCCTCGACGCTCACGTTGCCCGAATCCTTGATCGCGCGGACGGCGAGCGGCGGCTTGCTGGCGATCGTTTCGACGAAACTCTCGGTCTCGTCGGCGAACGCTTCGTCGTCGTAGACGTGGTTGACGATCCCCTCGCCGGCAGCACGCTCGGCACTGATGTGCTCGCCGGTCATGGCGAGTTCCTTTGCGAACGCGGGCCCCGCAAGCCGCGAGACGTACTGGACGCCGCCGGCACCGGGCAGCAGTCCCAGATCGACTTCCGGGAAGCCCAGCTGACTCGACTCGCTGGCGAGACGGAGATCGCAGGCCAGCGCGAGTTCGAGCCCGCCGCCGAGACAGTAGCCGTCGATCTTCGCCACCACCGGAGCCGAGAATTCGCCGATCGCAGCGCGCAGCCCGTGGGCGTCGAAGGCCGCCGGCGACGCATCGGCGAATCCGGTGACGTCCGCGCCGGCACAGAACGCCTTCTCGCCGGCCCCTTCGATCACGACCGCACGGACTGCGACGCCCTCCTCCTCGGCGTCGCGCTCTTCGAGCAGTTCGAGACCGGTCTCGATGTCGGCGCGCATCCGCCCGTTCATCGCGTTCAGCGCGTCCGGCCGGTTAAGCGTCAGCGTGCCGACGCCACGTTCCTCGTCGAACGCCACGATCACCGCGTCGAGTTCCTCGTGCATGCTGATCCCATTGGTGCTCGGGATGAAGATACTGCCGGTCGCACACGATCAATCGTCGTAGTGGCGCTGCTCGACGTACTCGTCGAACAGCCGCGTCAGGAGCTGTGTGACCGGCCCCGCACCGACCGCGATGCCGTCGGCACGCTCGATCGGGCGCAGTTCCCACGTCGAGTTGGTGAGGAAGGCCTCGTCGGCGCTCCGGACATCGGCCGGCACGTACTCGCCCGTCTCGACGGGAAAGCGCTCGTCGGCGGCGAGATCGAGGACGACCGAGCGCGTCACGCCCGGGAGGATTGGTCCGTCGAGGCTCGGCGTCTTGAGCGTCCCGTCCTCGACGAAGAAGACGTTGCTCGTCGTCCCCTCGACAAGATTGCCGTCCATGTCTCGGAGCAGCGCCTCGTCGGCGCGATACTGCTCGGTCGCCGCGCGTTCGAGTTCGAGGCGCGCGAGAACGCCGCCGAGGTAGTTGTGGGTCTTCGCGTCGGCGGGCAGCGCCACGTCGGGCGCGCGGCGCGTCTTGACGATCTGGACCGTCGCCGGCTCCGCCCAGACCGACTCGCCATCGACGCCACCGTGGGAGAGTTCGCCGATCTGGATGACGACCGTCGGCTCGGTCGCTTCCCCTGGTGTGAGCCCGCGCGACTGGACGCCCCGCGAGACGGTCAGTCTGAGGTAGGCCTCCGGGAGTTCGTTCGCCGCGATCGTCTCGCGGGCGCGCTCGTGGAGATCGTCCGGCACGGCGTTGTCGAACCCCAGTCGCTCGGCACCGTCGTGGAGCCGGTTCTCGTGGGCGTCCCACTCGAAGATTTGCCCCCCGTAGACGCGCATCGTCTCGAAGACGGCGTCGCCGTACAGAAAGCCACGATCGCGGACGCTCACCGTGGCCTCGTCCTCGGGCACGAGCTCGCCGTTCACGTGGTATTTCATGGCTCTCCCTCGTTCGCGCAGCGCTCGCAGAACGCGCGGACGAGGTCCGTTCCGCTCTCGGTGAGGATGCTCTCGGGATGGAACTGCACCCCGATATGTGGCTTCTCGGTGTGGCGCACGCCCATCACGACCCGGCGCTCGTCGTCGGTGGCGGCGCAGGCATCGAGCTCTTCCGGGAGATCGTCGCGCTCGACCGCGAGCGAGTGGTAGCGCCCGGCGACCAGTGGGTTCGGCAGGTCGGCGAAGACCCCGCGACCGTCGTGGCCGATACGCGAGGGCTTGCCGTGGATGACGTCCGGCGCGTGTCCGACCGGCGCGCCCGCGGCGGCACAGAGCGCCTGGAGACCGAGACAGACCCCCAGCGTCGGGTAGTCGAGCTCGGCGAACATCGCCATCGAGACGCCCGCCTCCTCCGGCGTTCCGGGACCCGGCGAGACGACGATCCCGTCGGGGTCGAGCTCGCGGATCTCACCGACCGTGATCGCGTCGTTGCGCCTGACGCACACCTCGTCGTGGACGCCGACGTACTGGACGAGGTTGTAGACGAACGAGTCGTAGTTGTCGACGACCAGGATCACTGCTCGACGCCCTCCCGATCCGCGACCGTCACGTCGGCGTCGAGCGCCCGCGAGAGCGCATCGACGAGACCACCGGCCTTGGCGAGCGTCTCGTCGTATTCTCGTTCGGGCTCCGAATCGTGGATGATGCCCGCGCCGACGCGCAGCGAGTACGTTCCCTCGCGCCGGACGAGCGTCCTGATGAGGATGTTGAACGTCGCGCGCTCGTCGAGACCGACGATACCCAGACTCCCGGTGTAGGGCCCGCGGCGCGAGCGCTCGACCTCGTCGATGATCGCCATCGTACGCGGTTTCGGCGCACCGGTGATCGTCCCGCCGGGGAAGACGGCCGCGAGCACGTCGGCGAGGCTCGTCCCCTCACGCAGGCGGCCGTCGACGACCGAGACCAGATGCATCACCGACGAGTACCGATCGACGCGCCGGTAGTCGCTCACCGTCACCGAGCCGTACTCGCAGACCTTCCCGAGATCGTTGCGTTCGAGATCGACGAGCATGGCGTGTTCGGCGCGCTCCTTCTCGTCCGCGAGGAGGTCAGCTTCGAGTTCGCGGTCCGCGGCGTCCGTCTCCCCGCGCGGTCGGGTGCCCGCGATCGGCTCGGTCGTTACGACCCCTCCATCGCGCTCGCAGAGGAGTTCGGGGCTCGCGCTCACGAGATCCACGTCCGGAAACTCGACCAGCGCGGAGTAGGGTGCCGGGTTCACGGTCCGGAGGGCGGCGAAGAGCTCGACGGGATGGACGGTCGCCGGCGCGCTCAGGCGCTGGGAGACGTTCGCCTGGAACGTTTCGCCGTCGCGGATCCGTTCTTTCACCGTCGCGACGCGCTCGGCGAACGCCTCGCGGGAACAGTCGCTCTCGAAGCGGATCGATTCCCCTACCCTCGTCGCTTCTTCGACCGACGAATCACCGTCGTGGACGGCACGAGCCAGCGCGAGTGCGCGCTCGCGACCCACCTCGTACAGCTCGTCGATCCTCTCGACACCTCGATCCCCACCGTCGACGCGCGGACAGGCGGTCACGCGGAGCGTCGTCGTCTCACCGCGGGGCTCCTCCCACGCGGCGAGGCAGTCGTAGAAGCCGACCTGTGCGCGGGGAAACCCCCGATCATCGATCGTCGTCGACGGCAGCGATTCGAGCTCGCGGGCGACGTCGTACGAGAGCCAGCCGACGGCACCACAGGGGTAGGGAACGTCACAGCCGGCGCGGCGCAACTCTTCGTCGGTCAGGTCGTCGATCGCGTCAAACGCACCGTCGCCATCCGCTTCGACGGTCCGGAACGCGCGCGGTTCGACGCCGAAATAGCCCCAGCCCGACTGGCCACTCGTGGTCTCCAGAAAGACGCCGCCCTCGTCGGTGCGCGCACGCCGGTAGGCCGTAAACGGGTCCCGAACCGTGGTCCGCACCTCGACCGGAACGCGACACGCGCCCGGCGCGTCCCGGACGGCCTCGCGGAACGATTCACGGGACGTGACGACGGTCCGGTCCATTGCATCGAGAACGCACTCGCATGGTCAACGGTGTTGTGGTTTCGTTCGCCGGGCGACCGCTCCACACGAAACAGCTACTGTCGGCGGGCCTTCGCGCGCTCGCTCCAGCGTTCCATACGGCTTTCGGCGACGTCGATCTCGTCGGCGACCGTTTCGGGGTCGGCGTCGGCGAGATCGGCGACGTTCTCGATGCCGGCCTCGTCGAGCCGCTCGGCGTAGGACGGGCCGATCCCCTTGAGCGCATCGACGTCGTTGTCGGCGGCGTCGTCGCCCGGATCGGCATCGGTCGGGCCGGCCGCCTCGGCGTCCTCGGCCGCCGAGATCGACTCGTTGGTCTCCTCGGTAATCGAGCCCGTCGAACCGCTCGCGTCGCTGCCCGCTGCGGCGGCCTCGTCGGCGGTTCCGTCGCCGTCCGCAACGTCGTCGGCTTCCGATTCGTCCTCGGATTCGTCGCCCACCTCGTCTTCGAGTCCCTCGTCGTCGGTCGGGCCGACCGCCTCGGCGGGCTCGGCGGCACCCTCGGAACTGCTCTCCTCGGTCATCGAGCCGGTCGAGGCGGCCGCATCACCGCCGGCCGCCGCCGACTCGTCCGCGTCGGCGTCCTCCTTGATGGGGGCGTCGTCGCTCTCGCTGGACGCCGATCCCGTGACTTCACCGGTTTCGGCACCACCCTCGGCATCCTCGTCGACGATCGATTCGGTCGAACCGGCGGCGTCGCCGCCAGCGGCTGCCGGCTCGTCGGTGTCGGTTCCCTTGACGGCGTCCTCGGAGTCCGTCGTCGGTGCCGTCCGCGAGCGCTCGTGGCGATCCTCCGACCGACCGTCGTCGAGACCGAGCAACGATTTGATGGTATCGAGCAGCGTCATGGCCGCTCCTACCATCCCCGGGGTTAAATATACTGTCGGACGGAAGTCCGAAAAAGGGACGATGCCGGTCGCGTTGGCGGTTCGACAGCTCTTCAGTCGTCAGTCCGAGCCACCGTCGTCCGACGCGAGCCGTTCCCGGAGTGCCTCGTTCATTCTCTCTACGGGGGCCGTGCGCCCGGTCCAGCGCTCGAAGGCCGCCACGCCCTGATAGAGCAGCATCCATCCGCCGTCGATCGTTGTCGCCCCCGTGGCGGCGGCCTCACGGAGCAATCGCGTCTCGATCGGCGAATAGACCGCGTCGAGAACGGCGAGATCACCATGTAGCGCTCCGGGGGCCACGGGTGAGACGTCCTCGTCCATCCCGACGCTCGTGGCGTTCACCAGCACGTCGGCGTCCGCGAGGAACTCGTCGAGTTCGTCGAGCCCGTGGCCCGTCGCGCCGTCGATCTCGGCGGCGAGTTCACGGGCGCGCTCGGCGGTCCGGTTGGCGATCGCGACCGCCATTCCTTCGTCGGCGAGCGCGAACGCCGCCGCACGGCCCGCCCCGCCCGCACCGACGACGACCGCTCGCCCGGAGAGCGACACGTCGTGATGGGCGAACGCGCGCTTGACGCCGATCGCGTCGGTGTTGTGGCCAGTCACCTGCTTCCCGCCGAAATCGAGCGTGTTGACCGCGCCGATCCGCGCCGCGAGCTCGTCCGGTTCGCAGTGGTCGCACACGTCACGTTTGAACGGAATCGTGACGTTCAGTCCCTGGATCCCGAGCGCGCGAGCGCCGTCGATGGCCGCTGCGAGATCGTCGGGATCGGGCTCGAAGGTGACGTATCGTGCGTCGATCCCCAGCTCGCGGTAGGCCGCCTCGTGTAGCGGCGGCGACAGCGAGTGCTCGACCGGCGAGCCGACGAGTCCAAACACCTGCATGGGTATCGATCACGACCCGGGGCGATAAGCGGGCCGATCCGCGCAACCGACAGCAAAAGAGATAGGTGCGTGCCTCGCTCGGTTCGACCATGTTCGACCGTTTACGCCATCCGCTCGTCGCCGTCGCGGCGGCGCTCTTGCTGACCGTCCCGTTCCTCGGGCTGTTCGTCTCACACGGCCTCCATCTCACCCCGGAGCCACCGGGCGCGAACATCACGCCGGCGATGGCCGTGCTCACCGGCGGGGCGGCCATCCTCGGGGCGTCGTTCCTGCTCGCGTGGGCGGCCGAGACGGCCGAAAAGGACGTCCCGACCGCCTTCGCCATCGCCGTGCTGGCGGTGCTCGCGGTCGCGCCCGAATACGCCGTCGACGCCCTCTACGCCTGGCAGGCCGGCTCCGGACAGAGCGGGGCGGCACAGCTCGCCATCGCCAACATGACCGGCGCGAACCGCATCCTCATCGGCATCGGTTGGGCGGGCATCGCGCTCTTCACCGTCTATCGCGCCAAGCATCTCGGCGACGAGGCCGTCGAACACCGCTCGGGCTTCCTGGCCGATGTCGTCACGCTCGATCACGGGATCGCCCTCGAAATCGTCTTTCTGCTCGCCGCGACGGCGTTCGCGTTCCTGGTCCCGCTCGGCGGCACCATCGGCATTCTCGACACCGTCGTTCTCCTCGGTCTCTACGTGCTCTACATCGCTATCGTCATCCGTGGCGATGTCGAGGAACCGGAAGAAAACGTCGGCGTGCCGGCGTACTTCCAGGCGTATTCGAAGATTCCTCGCATCGCGGTCGTGCTCTTCCTGTTCGCCTTCTCCGGCGTGCTCATCTACATCGCCGTCCATCCCTTTGCGACGGGGCTCGAACGGCTGGGGCTCCAGTACGGCGTCCCCGAGTTCTTCATGATTCAGTGGCTCGCGCCGCTGGCCAGCGAGAGCCCGGAACTCATCGTCGTCGCCTATCTCGTCAACAAGGCACGCTCGACGGCCGGGTTCAACGCGCTCATCTCCTCGAAGCTCAACCAGTGGACGCTGCTGATCGGGACGCTCGCGATCGTCTTCTCGATCGCCGCCGGCCACATCGGCGGGCTGCCGATCGACGAGAAACAGGTCGCCGAGATCTGGATCACGGCCGCCCAGAGCCTGTTCGCCATCGGCATCCTCTCGAACTTCGAGATCTCCGTCCGCGAGGCGATCGGGCTGCTCGTCCTGTTCGCCTCGCAGGTCATCGCCGAGTTCTACGTCATCCAGACGATGGCCGAGCAGGCGGCGAACGAGGTCTCGATCCTCATCCTCCACGGCTACACCGTCGTCTACGTCATCCTCGGCCTCGCGCTGTTCGTTCGCCACCGCGAGAGCCTGCGCGAACTGCTCGGCCGTACGGCGACGAACGCCCGCGAAGCGATCGGCTCCGGCCAGCCGGAGCGTGCCGACTGATGGCGGGCTCACTCGCCATCGTCGTCAGCCGTGCCGACGCGGCCTCGACGAACATCGCCGCCCGGCTCCGCGAGTGCATCGACTGGGAGCACGATACGGACGATTCCCGTCCCGACGGCGAGGGCGGGGGAACCGTCTATCGCGCACCGGGGATCGAACTGCGCGAGTTCGACGCGCTGCATCTCGATCTCGTGAACGTCGCCGACGCGTTCACCGATCCGCGGCTGGTCGTCTTCGCCTCGAAACACGCCGGCGACACCGGGCGATTCCTCACCGCTCACCACACGGGCAACTTCGGCCCCGCCGAGGCCGGTGGTCAGGATGGAGAGCTCGCCGAAGCGGCACCGAACGCCCACGCGGTGGTGCTCGACGCGCTCGCCGACTACGCGCCCGCGAACTACGACGTCGGTACGGAGTGTACCCACCATGGGCCCACCGACGTCGGCGCGCCGTCGCTGTTCGTCGAGTTGGGAAGTTCCGAGTCGGAATGGGACGATCCAGAGGGCGCACGCGCGGTCGCCCGCGCTATCCTCGATCTGCGCGAGGTCGCTCCCGAACGCGAGCGCCATGTCGTGGGGTTCGGCGGCGGCCACTACGTCCCGCGCTTCGAGCGCGTCGTTCGCGAGACCGACTGGGCGGTCGGCCACATCGGCGCGGACTGGGCGCTCGACGCGATGGGGGCCATCGACGAAGCCGTGATCCGCCGTGCCTTCGAGCGAAGCGGTGCCGAGCGTGCGCTCGTCGAGGGTGAGCGGCCCGCGCTCGAAGAGACGATCGAGGAACTGGGCTACGAGCTCGTGAGCGAGACGTGGCTGCGCGAGACCACCGGAATCCCGCTCGACATCGTCGCCGACGCCGAGCGACGGCTCACGACCGTCGACGATGGGCTCCGATTCGGCGCGCCAGCAGCGAAGACCCCGGTCGAGAGCGTCGATTGCTGGACGCTGCCGAGCGCGCTCCTCGCCGAGGCCGAGGGGATCGACGCCGAAGCCGTGCGCGAGAGCGTCGAGCGCCACGCGTTCGCGTTCGAGACCGACCAATCTGGCACGCGCCTCGGCGAGCGCGCGTTGCTCGACGACGCCGGACGGACGGCGGTCATCGACGCGCTCGTCGCTCTCCTCGGCGAGAAGTACGAGACGGTCGAGCGGGCGGAGGGGGCGATCGTCGCACACGAGCGGGCGTTCTCGCCGGCGAAGGCTCGGACGCTCGACGTTCCCGAAGGCCCGAAGTTCGGGCAACTCGCCGACGGCGAGCCCGTGGCCGTCGACGGGCGGACCATCGAGCCCGTGGCTGTCCACGAGCGGCGCGAGCGGCGCTTTTCCCTCGACGGCGCTGCGAGCGGAAAGGGGAAAGATAAATAGGCGGCCTCCGCCACTCGAAGACAAATGGATTCGATCATCGAGGACGCCATCGACGAGGCCGAAAACGGCCATGACGAGGACGAGCGGCCAGCAGGCGAGCGCGATGCAGGAGCGATGACCAACGAGGAGCTCGCGGGCGTCGTCGAGGAGCTCAAGACACAGATCACGGTGATCGGCTGTGGCGGGGCCGGCTCGAACACCGTCACGCGGATGGCGAAGGAGGGGATCCACGGCGCGAAGCTCGTCGCGGCCAACACGGACGCCCAGCATCTCGTCGAGCAGGTGCAGGCCGACACGAAGATCCTGATGGGTCGTGACAAGACCGGCGGGCGCGGTGCCGGTTCGGTGCCCAAGATCGGCGAGGAGGCCGCCCGCGAGACGATCGGCGACATCACCGAGACGATCGATGGCTCGGACATGGTGTTCGTCACGGCGGGTCTCGGCGGCGGGACGGGAACGGGCGCGGCCCCGGTCGTCGCTCAGGCCGCCCAGGAGGCCGGCGCGCTCACCATCGCCATCGCCACCATCCCCTTCACCGCGGAGGGCGAGCGCCGGCGCGCCAACGCCGACGCGGGACTCGAACGCCTCAGGGCGGTCTCGGATACCGTGATCGTCGTCCCGAACGACCGCCTGCTCGAATACGCGCCGAACCTCCCGCTCCAGGACGCCTTCACCATCTGTGATCGCGTGCTGATGCGCTCGGTGAAGGGGATGACCGAACTCATCACCAAACCCGGCCTCGTCAACGTGGACTTCGCCGACGTTCGCACCGTGATGGAGAACGGTGGTGTCGCGATGATCGGGCTCGGCGAATCCGACTCCGAGAACAAGGCGCGCGATTCGATCCAATCGGCGCTGCGCTCGCCCCTGCTCGACGTGGAGTTCAAGGGTGCCAGCTCGGCGCTCGTCAACGTCGTTGGCGGTCCGGACATGTCGATCGAGGAGGCCGAGGGCGTCGTCGAGGAGCTCTACGACCGGATCGACCCCGACGCGCGCATCATCTGGGGCGCGTCGGTCGACGAGAGCTTCTCCGGGAAGATGGAGACGATGATCGTCGTCACGGGCGTCGACTCGCCGCAGATCTACGGCCGCTCGGATCTCGCCAGCGAATCCGGCGGGCAGGTCGACTCCGACATCGACTACGTCGAATAACTCGGCTCCACACTGACGAACCGGCTCTCGTCGTCTGTTTTCCGCGACAAACATCTCACATTACTACTGATAGCGACCGTTCAGCGACGCCGCCCGAACCGAACGGCGAGCAGACCGGCCACACACATCGCGAGCAGTCCGATGGCGGGACCGAATCCCGGACCGGTGGTCGACGAGGTCGTCGTTCCGTTCGCGCTCGTCTCGCTGGCGTTCGCCACGGCCGTCGTCTCCGCGGCGATAGGTGTCGCCTCAGCGTCCGTCGTCGATGCCGCACCTGACGTTGCGCTCTCCGCCGTGGGTGCGGTGGCTGTCGCCGTTGGCGTGGCGGTTGCCGTCGCGGTCGGTGTAGCGGTTTGCGTTGCCGTCGGTGTCGCGGTGGCCGCCGTCGTCGTGGCGGTCTGCGGTGCGGTTGCTGTAGCGTTCGACGTCCCGTTCCCCGAGCGACTGAAGATCCCGATCGTCGCGGGATGGGGAACGCCGTCGGCCGAGACGGTGTTTGCCTCGGCATTCACCGTCGAGCCGTCGAGTTTCGACCACGAGTCGCCGTTGGGACTGCTCCAGAGCGCCAGCGAGGACTCATCCACCCCACTCGCGTCGTCGTAATGAAGTGAGAGCGAGAGGTTCGATCCCTCACCGTAATCGGTGGTTCTGACGGCCGTCCCGACGGCGGTTCGGCCGGAGGGGGCGCTATCGGGTTCGCCCTGCGCGTGCACGCCGACGTTCGTCCCCGAGAGATCGGCCGTCACCGCCCCCATGTCGAGGTTCTCCACTGTGGTCTGTGAGTCGGTACCCGGATCGTAGCGATCGGAGTAGAAATCCCAGAGCGAGTTCCCCGTCGCCGTGTCGTTCACGAAGCGATTGTCGATACTCGCGCGCTCGATATGCAGGCCGTACTTGTTGTCGTTCGCGGTGTTGTCGGCGATCGTGTTGTCGCTCGCTTTCCGGAGTTCGATCCCGAGGGCGTTCTCCCGAACGGTGTTCTCCGTCACGGTGGTGTCGTCGGTCGAGAGCAGCGTGATCCCCTCGGTCGCGCCGGTCGCGGTGCTGTCAGCGATCGTTCCGTTGTCGACGTTCCGAAAGAGGATGCCGCGGGTGAATCCCTCCGTGTGCACTCCCCGAACCGTGACGTCCGAGAGTCGTTTGGAGCCTGCGACCTCGACGCCGACGCCGGAACTGCCGCCGTCGATCCCGTGATCGTTCCCGTCGAGGGTGACGTGACTCGCCGTGATCCGGAGGCAGTCGTCCGACTCGGCCGAGAGGTTCGACGTGAGCGTGTACGTTCCCGGCGAGTCGATCGTCGTACACGAATCGATACTGGTGGTCGGTTGCGCGCCGGCGATCCCGACCGACGCCGTGGTGCTCCCGAGCGCCACGACGACGAGCAGTACGCCGACTATCGCTCGGCCGTTCGACACGTAATCCCTCCGTCGTCCTGTGATACATTCATGGTCATCGATCGGGTTCCAACGGGACTGTTATCTATCTCTCGCTCTCGCCACGCGGGGCGGTCGGTGTCACAAGATAGAAATTCGTCCGGGGAATACCGGCCGTATGGACATCAAATACGACCTTTCGAGCTACACGCGCGTGTTGAAGCTCGCCAGCACGCCATCGTGGGAGGAGTTCTCGCGCATCGCGCTGATCGCGGGCGCGGGCATCCTCCTCATCGGCATCGTCGGATTTCTGATCTTCACGGTGATGAGTTTCCTCCCGGGGGGTGTCTGAGATGGGGATGTACGCCGTCAAGACGACCGCGAGCCAGGAGCGCACCGTCGCCGACATGATCATGGAGCGCGAGGCCGAGGACATCCACGCCGCGCTCGCGCCCGACTCGCTGACGAGCTACGTGATGGTCGAGGCCGACGATCACGCGATCCTCGAACGCGTGCTCGACGAGATCCCCCACGCCCGCAACCTCGTCCCCGGCGAGTCCTCGATCGCGGAGGTCGAACACTTCCTCTCGCCGAAACCCGACGTCGAGGGGATCGCCGAGAGCGATATCGTCGAGCTCGTTGCCGGCCCATTCAAGGGCGAGAAGGCACAGGTCCAGCGCATCGACGAGGGGAAGGATCAGGTGACGGTGGAGCTGTACGAGGCGACGGTCCCGATCCCCGTCACCGTTCGTGGCGACCAGATCCGCGTGCTGGACAGCGAGGAGCGCTGAAAGCGTTCCTCAAGCAGTCAGCGCGGCTCCACCGCGCTGAATAGAGCGAGGAATGGTAGCTCCTCGAACTCACAAACGCCGTGGCACGCCGTGACGGATAGTGAGGTGTGCTGACAGCCTTTTCAATATACCTGTCTGATCTTCGAACTTCGACGGACGATCGGAAACCGCTATACGCTAACGATTCTCCCCTTGAATTAGTGACGCCGAACGAGTCGTTTCGCGTCGATCTGCACGTCAAAGTTCTCGACGAGCACGTGGTCCGCCGAGCCAAGCGGTACGGTCTCGATGCGTTGGTCTACGCGCCACATTTCACTCAGCTCGCCGATATCCGCGCGAAAGCACGCGAATACACCGACGACGAACTGCTGGTGGTGCCGGGCCGCGAACTGTTCACGGGATCGTGGCGCAACCGGCGACACGTCCTCGCGCTCGGACTCGACGAGCCGATCCCGGATTTCGTCACGCTCGCGGGTGCGATGGCCGAACTCCGCCGACAGAACGCAGTCGTACTGGTTCCTCATCCGACCTTCCTGAACGTCAGTCTCGATCGCGCGGCCATCGACCGCTATCGTGAGATCGTCGACGCCGTCGAGATCTACAACCCGAAATACTGGGCCCATCACGACCGCCGCGCGCGCTCGATCGCCGCCTCATTCTCGCTCCCGACGTTCGGCTCCTCGTACGCCCACCGCAAGCGGACGGTCGGCGAGGTCTGGACCGCGTTCGAGCGGACGATCGATGGTGTGAACGACCTGCTGACGGCGCTTCGCGAGGAAGCCCCCCGGCGCGTCGAGCACCGAACGGGGGCGATCCATCGCCTGCGGCGCGCCGCGGAGTTCGCCCATCTGGGTTACGAAAACAGCGTGACGAAGTTCGATCGGCTCGTTCTCTCCGGCACCGAGCCGACACATCCCGCACAAGAATACTACGGAGATCGGTTCGACGACGTGCGAGTCTACTGATTCCGGCGCAGGAGGACGAACGCGCTCGCGAGAACGGCGACGAGCGCGAGTCCGACTCCGAAGCCCGGTCCGTTGGAACTGCTCGTCGTGTTGGCGGCCGTCTCGGTCGCCGTGGCGGTTGGGGTCGGCGTGGGTGTCGGCGTCTCGACGTCACCGACCGGGGCGAGAACGCTCGCGTTGTCGATGTTCCCTGCTTCGGCGACGACGCGGTCCTGCTCGATGTTGACGAAATTCACGCCGTCGGGCTGGCTCCAGTTACCCTCGAAGCGCCACATCCGGAGGCTGTTCTCGGTCACGTTCGCGCGCGTCACGTTCGCCTCGTCGTAGCCGATGCCGAGCCGGAGCGAGCTATTGCCGCTCGTGGCGACCGCGCCGAGGCGCTGGCCGACCGTCGAGCGGTTGTCGAGCCCGCCCGGTGGCGAGCCGACGCCCGTGAGCGCGACGTCGCTGGCGGTGAACGAGGCGTTGTCCGTCGAGCCGGTCGCGAAGCCGCTGCCGGTGACGGTCGTGTTCCCGACGGTGTAGAGGCTCCAGCGGCCGTTATCGATCGCGGTGACGTTCTCGACGCGTGCGTCGCTCGCGGCGCGCAGGCGGATGCCGTGGCGGTCGTTGCCGCTCGCGGTGACGTCCTCGATGCTGCCGTTCGCGACGTCGAGATACTGGACGCCGGTCGTCCAGCCGGTCGTCGAGACGTTTCTGACGGTGACGTTCGAGAGGCTCGTCAGCGAGTTGTTCACCTTCACGCCGACGCTATTGTTGGCGTTCGCGCCCCCGATCATGTGGCCGCCGCCGTCGAAGGTGACGTCGCTCGACAGGATCTGGACGCACGTCGACTGTGAGCTGTTCGCGATGTCGGCGGTGAGAACGTACTCGCCGTCGTCGGCGATCGTCCGACACGAGTCGATAGGTGTCGGCGCGCTCTGTGCGCTCGCGGTGCCGGCGACGCCCGCTGCGAGCAGCGCGAAAACGACCACACAGACGCCGACGGTTCTGCCTGCAGTCATCGTTTCCTGTGATTCGCTCGCCGGTGATACCTGTTCTGCTCTCGGCTTACGACCCGCTCGTTTCGGCTCAGGCGAGCCCGCTCGCGCGCAGGCCGCTCGTCACGAGTCGGCGGGGGAGATCGTACGCGAGCGCGGCGGCGACGACGAGCTCGAACGCCGTGATGAGCACCATCAGCCCGCCGGCGTAGCGACTCCGCGCCGAGACGCCGACCGGGACGTCGAACTCGGCGCGATCGAGCGGGTAGAGCAGCGCGAGCCCGCGTTTCGATCCGAACAGATCGAGCACGTAGTGGGTGGCGACGCCGATCCAGACGAACTGGAGGTTGCCGAAGTAGTGCGGATAGACGAAGAAAAGTATCAGAACGGGGAGGTTGTGCAGCGTCTTGCGGTGGGTGCCGAAGGCGGTGTCGACGTCGGGGATGAGCGCGCCGAGGGTCACGGGCACGCCGATGGCGATGGCTGCCCGGACCGTCGCGGCATCCAACGACGGATGGGCAAGACAGGCGAGCCCGACGCTCAGGACGATCGCGTTGAGCACGTGGCCGCGCTTGTTCATTTTCGCTTCACTCGACGCGGGTGTCCCCTAAGTCGCTTCCTGCTCGCGATCGTCGAGCGCCTCGAACACCGCCGTGAGCGCGCGCCGGGCGATCTTCTCCTTGACCTCCGTGCGCGTGCCGTCGAAGACGTAGTGTTCGACCCTGCTCGTCGACTCGCCGGTGCCCCACTCGCCAGCGTGGGCGACGCCGATGTAGACCGTTCCCACCGGTTTCTCGTCGGTGCCGCCGTCTGGGCCCGCGATGCCCGTCGTGGCGAGCCCCCAGGTCGCGTCGGCGGTGTCGCGCGCGCCACGGGCCATCTCGCGGGCGACCGGTTCGCTCACCGCGCCGTGGGCGTCGAGGCTCTCGCGACTGACGGCCAGTAGCGCGCGCTTGGCCCGCGAGGAGTAGGTGACGAGCGAGCGATCGAAGTAGTCACTCGATCCAGGAACGTCGGTCAACAGCGAGCCCACGAGCCCGCCGGTACAGGACTCGGTGACGGCGATCGTCGCGTCGCTCTCCCGGAGCGCGTCGCCGAGCCGTCGTTCGATCGCGTTGTCGGTCATGACCGATCGGTCGCCCGCCGCGGGCAAAAACCCACCCCTCGTGGGAGCCGAAAGACGGAGTAGGCGGCGACCGTCAAGCAGCCTATGGAGTATCAGACGCCGCAGTTTTTCCGGCTGATGCAGTACGCGGCAGCCGCCGAGCGGGACGTCGTCGAACTGGTCAGCGGCGGCCCCGACTGGAACGCGCCGTCGGCGATCGGCGAGGGGCTTCACGAATTCGCCGATCTGGACGGCAACGACTACCAGTACCCGCCGAGTGCGGGGCTCGCGGATCTCCGCGAGGAGATCGCCGCCCGGCGCGGCGTCGCCATCGAGAACGTCGTCGTCACCAACGGGGCCGGCGAGGCGAACTCGCTCGCGCTGGCGGCGGCGCTCGATCGCGACGCGGGCACGGAGGTGCTGCTCACCGATCCGGTCTACCCCTACTACCCCGGCAAGACACAGCTGTTCGGCGGCATTCCCCGCTACGTCCCGGTCGATGCCGACGGCTCGCTCGATCCCACCGCCGTCCGCGAGCGCGCGAGCGACGAGACGGCCGCCATCGTCGTCAACACGCCGAACAACCCGACCGGCGCGGTCTACGGCGAGGAGACGATGGCCGAACTGGTCGCGATCGCCGCGGCACACGACGCGATCCTCGTGAGCGACGAGGTATACGATCACTTCGATTATACGGGGGAGTTCGCGAGTGCGCTTGCGGTCGATTCGCCGCACCGGATCGTGACGAACGCCTTCTCGAAGTCGATGGCCATCACGGGCTTTCGCGTCGGCTACGGCGTCTTTCCGGACGAGCTGGTCGATGGGGTGCGCAGTCGCCACATGCTCGTCAACGTCGCCGGCAGCCGACCCGCCCAGTACGCCGTTCTCCGCGCGCTCCGTGGGACCGGTCCCGAGTATTACGAACGCAATCGCGAGCGCCTCGTGCGCCGCATCGACGGCTTCACCGACGCGCTCGACGACGCCGGTGCGGAGTACACCGCTCCTGATGGCGGGTTCTACGTGATGGCACGCTTCCCGGAGTTCCCCGGAACGATGAAGAACGCCGAACGGCTCGTCGACGAGGCCGGCGTCGCCGCCATGCCCGGCGAGACCTTCGGCGAGGCGCGCGCCGACTGGTTCCGGTTCGCGCTCGTCTCGCCCGAAATCGAGACGGCGGGCCGCCGACTCGTCGACTTCTTCGGCTGACTGATCGCACTGCGGATCGTCGAGTATCGTGTGTCGAGCGCGACGGTACACTCAAGCAACCACCGGCCGCGATCTCGAACGAATGACGAACTCGTCAGAGCCCACACCGTCCACACGAGCGAACAGGATCGCTGCGGCGTTCGGCGTACTCTCGATCGTCGTCGCGCTCGGAGCGATCACCGCGGCCATCGCGCTCTCGACGCGGTTCTCGTTTTCGACGAGCGCGCTGTCCGATCTCGGGCGCGCGAGCTGGGCCTCGACGGCCGTGTTCAATTACGGACTACTCCTCTCGGGTGTGCTCGCGCTCCCGTTCGCCGTTGTCCTTTCCAGAAACGCCCGAACATTGCTCCAAGCCGCCGGCAGCCTCGCCTTCGCGCTGGCGGCGGTCTGCCTCTCGTCGATTGGCGTCTTCGCGCTGCCCGCCCCCGAGCACGGTCTCGTCGCGGTCGGTTTCTTCCTCGCGTTCACCGTCGCGTTCGTTTTCGACGGCGTTGGCGACGTGCGCATCGGCGCACGGGCTCGTGGTCTCGCGACGCTCGGGCTGGCGCTCGTCCACGTTCTCGGCTGGGTGGTGTGGCTCGGTGCGGGCACGCCGGGCGGGCTGGCGCTGCCGGAGCTCGTCGGATCGGCCTGTCTCTCGGTCTGGGTGCTCGCCACGGCGGCGCGGCTGTGGTAGTCAGTCGATGCGCTCGGACGAGCGTTCGTGGCGCTTCGCCAGTTCGACGTAATGTTCGCCAGCGTGGGTCCACGGCGAGTCTTCGACCTCCTTACGGACTTCGGCGGGCGTCCCAGCGACGAGCGTGTTCGGCGGGACGTCCATCCCTTCGGTGACGACGCTACCCGCCGCGACGAGGCTCTCCTCGCCGATGTGTGCGTCGCCGAGAACGGTCGAACTCATCCCGACCATCGCGCGCTCGCCGACCGTGGCCGCGTGAACGATGGCCGTGTGGCCGACGGTCGCGCCGGGCCCGATCTCGCAACCCTCGTGACAGACCGCGTTGTCCTGGACGTTCGCGCCCTCGCGGAGGACGATCGCGCCGGAGTCGCCACGGAGGGTGACGTTCGGCCAGACGCTCGCCTCGGCCTCGATCGTGACGTCGCCGATGACGATTGCCGATTCGTCGACGCGCGCCGACTCGTGGATGGTGGGTTCGGTGCCCTCGAACGAGCGGATGACCATGCGATCCGCTGTCACCGCGGGCGCATAAACCACGAGGGTCGGGAGAGGAAACTACGCGTATTCGGTCGATTCGGGGACGAAATCGGTCGAACTCCGTGTTCTCAGTACGACCGAGGCAGACCGAGGTGGTGTTCGGCGATGAAGTTCTTCGCCATCTCGTTCGAGACGGGCGCGGTCTGGGTGAGCCGGGAGTTCTGCCAGATGTCGTAGACCTCGTACTCGGGCGTGAACCCGTTGCCGCCGTGGGTCTGGATCGCCTGCGAGGCTGCCTCGGTGGCGAACTCGCTCGTCAACAGTTTGGCCGCGTTGGCTTCCATGCCGCAGTCCTCGCCATCGTCCCACTTCGCGGCGGCGTCGTAGGTGAGCTGCTGGGCGGCGGTGAGCTTGGCGTAGTGTTCGGCCAGCGGGTGCTGGATGGCCTGGTGGGCACCGATCGGCTGGCCGAACACCTCTCGATCGTTGGCGTACTCGACCGCGAGATCGATCGCACGCAGCCCTCCTCCAAGAGCGCTCGCCGCGCCGCCGATGCGCTCGGTGTTGAGGGTGTCGAACAGGAGATAGAGTCCGGCGTCCTCGGTCCCGAGAATCCGATCCTCGTGGACGCGCAGCCCGTCGATATCGACCTGGTACTGGGTCTCGAACCACGGCACCGTGGTCTCGATTGGTGTGAGCGAAATCCCCTCCTGGTCGGCCGGTTCGGGAACGAGAAACATCGAGATGCCGTGGGTGGGGTTCGACCGGTCGAACGCCGAGGTGCGTGCGACGAGCAGCATCTCGTCTGCGTTCTCGACACCGGAGATCCACATCTTCTGGCCCGAGAGTACGAACTCGTCGCCCGCGTGCCCGCCGGCACGATCGACGCGTTCCGCGCTGGTTTCGATGTTGAGCGTGTTCGTGCCTGCACGCGGTTCGGTCAGTCCCATGCAGAAACGCATCTCGCCGTTCGCGATCTTCGGGAGATATTCCTCCTTCTGGGCCTCGGTTCCGTGGCGCTCGATGCCGACGCCGCCGAACACGGGTGTGAGGACGAAGATGATCCCGCCCTGTCCGCCGCCCCGTGAGAGTTCCTCGATGACGATGGCCATTTCGAGCATCCCCATCCCCTCGCCACCGTACTCCTCGGGGATGGCGACGCCGAGCCAGCCGTTGTCCGCGAGGTCTTGCCAGTATTCCTCGGGGAACTGTTTTTCATTTACGCACTCGCGCCAGTATTCGGCGTCGTACTCGGCGGCGATCTCCCGCGTCGCCTCCCGGATCATCTCGTGCACATCGGTCTCGAAGGCCGCCATGCACACTGTGAGCGTTCACCAAGTATAGTGGTTGTGCCGCTCATCGAAGGACGACTGATTAGTGGAGCGACCATCGCTGTCCCGACTCCAATCGGAATTTTGAGTGCGCACGAGCGAGTAGCGGACGGTATGGCAGAGGGGGAGAAACCACATGACCGAGGCTGACGCCGTTTTGAACGCCGAGACGCGGCGTGCGCTCCGTAACTGGGGCCGGCGGCTCTTCGCGGTCGGCGCAGGGGTACTGACAGCCCTCGTGCTGCTCGTCCCGATCGCCGTGACGGCGGTACGGCCGGCTGGCGTGCTGTTCCATCTCGCCGTCACGCTCGTTTTCAGTCTCGTTTTGCCGGTCATCGCGGCGTACGTCGCCGTGAGGGCCTACGGACTCACCCACGACGAGGTGATTCGTGTCGGCAAGCGGCTGATCGGCACGGCCGTCGCGGATATCTCGACACTCAGCGATCACCGGGACGTACGCCGGTCGCAAACGGACGAGCAAAGCGACGACACGAGCGATCCGACGACACTGGTTACGGACTCCGACGACGAGGAGAAACGGTAGTTCGCCCGGGTGCTCAGAACTCCTCGCCGGTCGACCGGAGGGGGTCGTCGAGTCGCTCCGTGGCGTCGGCTTCGAGCTTGTACCGCTGGACCTTGCGCGTCGCGCTCCGAGGGAGTTCGTCGACGAAGAACACTCGCCGGGGATGGGCGTAGCTCGCGACGTGATCGAGCGTGAACTCCCGGAGGGCGTCCTCGTCGAGATCGGTTCCCTCTTCTGCGACGACGAACGCGACCGGGGCCTCGCCCTTCACCTCGTGATCGGCGGCGACGACCGCGGCCTCGGCGACATCGGGGTGGTCGTAGAGGGCCTCTTCCACCTCGGCGGGGTAGACGTTCTCGCCGCCGACGATCAGCATGTCGTCGACGCGATCGACCATCCAGAAGTAGCCGTCGGCGTCGACGCGCGCGATGTCGTCGGTGTAGAACCAACCCTCGTCGTCGAACACCTGCTCGGTCTTCTCCGGGCGCTCGTAGTAGCCCGCGAACACCTGTGGGCCGCGGACAGCGATCTCGCCGGTGACGCGCTCGTCATCCGTGAAGTCGATCTCGGGGTCGACGAACGGGGTGAGATCGTCGGGTCCGACGAGCGTCTCGCGGGTCGCGGGATCGGCGATCTTGCACTCGATGTTCGGCACCGGCGGGCCGATACAGCCAGCCGCCTTGCGCACCCCGCGGGAGGGTTCGGTCGTACCCGCGGGCGACGTCTCAGTCATCCCCCAGCCCTCGGTCATCGGGACGTCCCAGGATTCCTCGATCTCTCGCCGGGTCGCGTCCGCGAGCGGCGCGGCCGCGCAGGTGACGCTGTCGAGCGACGAGAGGTCGTACTCGTCGGAATTTTGTCGGTACTCGCGGTGCATCATCGTGTACATCGCCGGGACGCCCGCGAAGTGCGTGATGGCATGCTCGGAGATGGCGTCGAGCATCGGCTGGGCTTCGGGTTGGGGCTGGAGCACCATCTTCGCGCCCGTATAGAGGAAGGTTCCCATGACCGCGTTCAGCGCGTAGATGTGGAACAGGGGCAGTACGAGCAACACCGAATCCTCGGCATCGACGTTGAGTCCACCTGTATCGTACGATTCGATCGTCGAGAGGAGGTTTCGATGCGTCAGCAGCACGCCTTTCGGCTTGCCGGTCGTCCCGGAGGTGTAGGGCTGGCAGGCCACGTCGTCGAACGAGCGCTCCGGCCCTTCGAACTCACTGTCCGCCGCATCGAGTTCGTGCGAGAAGTTGACGACGCCGTCATCGGCGACTCCCGGAAGAAACGTCGTTTCCAGTCCGGCAGCCGCGGCGAGCTCCGTCGCCTCCTCGGCGAGCAGCGGCGAGGCGATCATCGTGTCGACGTCCGCGTCGTCGAGGACGAACGCGAGCGTCTCGGGATCCATTCGCAGGTTGAGCGGGATCGGCACCGCGCCCGCCCGGATCGTCCCGAAGTAGGCGCTCGGGAACTGGAGCGTGTTGGGGACAAATAGCCCGACGCGCTCGTCCGGTTCGATGCCGTGATCGGTGAGGACGTTCGCAACCCGGTTCGCCTCGTTGTCGAGTTCCGCGAAGGACTGTTCCTCGCCGAAGGCGACGAACGCCGTCTTCTCGCCGTAGCGATGGGCCGCCATCGCCGGGAGGTCGCCCATCCGCCGAAGGGGCCTGCCGTCGTGATATTCCATGGTATGGTACAACAGGTCGAGCGTGGCGTATTAAGTGTTCGTGCGTGAGCGGCGTCAGCGGCTATACTGAACGACGCCGTCGACGAGCTCCGCCTCGATCCTGTCCGCAGCAGCGAGATGGGTGAGCACCGCGACCGTCTCGGGGAGGAGGTTGGTAGGATCGTCGTCGTCCGTCCGTCGGGTGACTACGTCGGCGGCGGTCCGGGGTTCGTCGAGCGACTCGATCGTGTTATCGAGCAGTCGGTCGAGGCTCCGGCGATCGCGCTCGATGGTACGTTCGAATTCGGTGTGAACGGGGCCATGGCCGGGATAGACGCGATCCGGGTCGAGCGCCGCGAGGCGATCGAGCGCGCCGTAGAACGCCCCGATCGCCTCCTCGACGCCGTGATCGAGTCCCGTGTGGAGGGTGACGGGACGAAACGACTCGATGGCCATGTCGCCGGCGAGGAGCGCGCGCTCGCCGTCGAGCTCGACCGTGAAACAGCAGTGATCGGCCTGATGGCCAGGCGTGTGGAGCACGTCGACCGGCACGCCGCCGACGTCGTACGAGCCGCCGTCCTCGACCCAGACGTCGACCGCGTCCGGCGGGAGGAGGTCGCGGTTGCGTTCGAGCGACTCGACGGCCATTTCGATCGCGCGCTCGTGGTCGTCGCCCGTCAGACCGGCGCACGTCGCGTTCTCCGCGACGACGGTGGCGAGATCGTCGCTGTTGCGCGCGAACCGCTCGCGGACCCCGACGGGCGCGTAGACGGTGGGGTCGGCCGCTGCGATCACGGCGTTGGTCTGGCCGATGTGGTCGATGTGGGGATGGGTGAGGACGAGCTGGTCGATCTCCGCGAGCTCGTAATCGATGGCTGCGAGCGCCTCGCGGAGCTGGCGTTCGCTGTCGTCGCCCGGCATGCCGGCATCGACGAGCGTCGGTCGCTCGCAGTCGACGAGATAGCTCGCGACGTGGCCGGGTGGCCAGTCGACGGCGAACTCGATGCGGTGGACGGCCGTCGCCCGCTCGCGTTGGGCCATTGTCCCCGAGAGTCCCGTGGCGCGAATAAACGTGACGCCCGGCTGTGCGGTACGGCAATCACGGATACGGCGCAGTAGTTTGAAACCATGAGGGTGCGAGACACATGCATGGAGATCGACGTCGGCGAGGAGATCGACGGTGAAACCGCCCGCGCGCTCGCCACCGCGGTCTCGGAGCATCTCGGACGATCGGTCGAACTCGTCGCGGACGGCGAACGGGTCGCCGACGCCGGCGAGGGCGACTGGAACGAGGCCGGCACGGTGATGACCGACCGCGAGCAGCGCCTCCGCGACGATATCGAGGGCGTCCTCACGGGCGGACCGGAGCGCGGTCACGGGAAGATCGCGGATCTCGGCAAACTGTTCGTTCGCGATCGCCTGGAGATGGTCTTCGATCGGATCGAGTACGAGGATGGCACGTTCGCACGCCACAGCGACGATGACGACCTCGCGGCCGACGGACTGCTGACCGGGGTGGGGCTGATCGACGGCCGACGGGTGGCCTTCACCGCGAACGACTACACCGTGAAGGCAGGCTCGCTCGGCACTGCGGGCGTCGAGAAGGTCATTCGCATCGAGGAGCGCGCGATGGAGCTCGACATCCCGATGCTCAGGCTGATCGACTCGACCGGTGCGCGCCTCGACGCCGCCGAACGCGACCCCGGTGACACCCACATGGGTCGCTATCACGGCGGGAAGATGTTCTACAACCAGTGTCGGCTCTCGGGACAGGTGCCCCAGATCGGCGTGCTCTACGGCCCAGACATCGCCGGCTCGGCGTACACACCGGTGTTCTGTGATTTCCTGATCATGGTCGAAGAGATCTCGGGCATGGCGATCGCCTCGCCGCGCATCGTCGCGGCGATGACCGGCGAGGAGGTCGACATGCAGTCCCTCGGCGGACCGGACGTGCACGCGACCCAAAGCGGGAGCGCCGATCTCGTCGTTCCGGACGAGCAGGCTGCCGCCGAGACGGCCCGCGATCTCCTCTCGTATCTCCCGCAGAACTACACCGAGAAACCGCCCGAGAGCGCGCCCGCACCGCCGCTGAAAAACCCGAAAGGGCTCGACGGCGTGATTCCGGAAGCGCCGAACGAGGCCTACGACGTCCACGACTCCATCGATCGGCTCGTCGATAGGGAGTCGTTCTTCGAACTCAAGCCCCGGTTCGCGCCCGAGCTCGTGACGGGGCTAGCGCGCATCGACGGTCGACCAATCGGGATCGTAGCGAACCAGCCGAGCCACATCAGCGGGGCGATCTTTCCGGATTCCGCGGACAAGGGCGCGGGTTTCGTCTGGACCTGTGACGCCTTCAACATCCCGCTGGTCTATCTCTGCGACACGCCGGGATTCATGATCGGCTCGCAGGTCGAGCGCGAGGGCGTGCTCCGGAAGGGCCGGAAGTTCATCTACGCGACCGCCAACGCGCAGGTACCCAAGTTCTGCGTCATCACCAGAAAGGCCTACGGCGCGGGGATCTACGCGATGTGCGGACCGGCCTTCGGGGCCGACGCGACGCTCGCGCTCCCCTCTGCCGAAATCTCCGTGATGGGCCCCGATGCGGCGGTCCACGCCCTCTTCGGCGAGCAGATCGCCGATCTCGACGGGGAGGCGCGCGAACAGTTCGTCGAGAGTGCGAAGGCGGAGTTCGAGAACTACGTCGACATCGAGGCCCAGGCCTCGAACATGGAGGTCGACGAACTGCTCCCCGCCGGCGATCTGCGCGAACAGTTGACCACCCGCCTCGCCACGTTCGCCACCAAGCGCCGCGACGAGCGCCCGCGCCACCACGGCACCGTCCTGTTCTAGGGTGCGAACGCCCGGTGTGCGCCCTGTACTGCTCGCCACAGCCGCTCGCGGTCGGGAGCGAAGGCGAGGTGGGAGCCACAGTCACAGTCCGAGGCACCGAACTCCGGAACTGGCTGGCCGGGAAGCGCGTCGGCGACCACGCACTCGATGTCCGCCTCTACCGTCCGCGCGACCGCTGCGATGGTCGTTTCGGCGTGGCCGAGCAGGTAGTCGATATGCCAGTGGCGGGTGTCGTTCTCGCCGTCGTCGACCGCGCGGTGGCGCTCGATGCGTGCGAACCCACCCGTGCCGAATGCGCTGCCGGTGTAGGCGTACCAGCCAGGCTCGAAAACGTGTTCGCCGAGCGCGCCGACGGTGATCGTCGTACGCTCGGACATCGCGACGAGCAGGGTGTACGTTCCGCCGAGCATGATCGGTCGATGGCCGCCGATCGCCTAACGGTCACGGAACTCGCTCGTCGATCGCGGTTCCTGGATCGCTCAGAACGGCGTCGGCGCGAGCAGCTGGCCGCCATCGACGGTGAAATACCCACCAGTAACGTAGGCGGCCGCGGGACTGGCGAGGAAGAGTACAGGAGGAACGCAGTCGGCGGGCGTGCCGAACCGGTCGGCGGGCACGTCGTCGAGGAACGCGTCGGGCAGTTCGCCGCCGGCGGCCTCGGTGACACCCTCGGTTTCGACGATGCCCGGCGCGACCGTGTTCGCCCGGATGCCATGCTCGCTCCACTCGCTCGCGACGGTTTGCATCAGGTTGTGGACGCCGGCTTTGCCCGCGCCGGAGTGGGCGTGATACGGCGCACCCCTGACGGAGTTGGTCGCGCCCATCGAGACGATCGCCCCGCCGCTCTCATCGATCATGTGCTCACCCACGGCGAAGGTGCAGTAGGCCGTCCCGTCGAGGATCGTGCCGACGACCGCGCGCCATCCGTTCGGCGTGAGCGATTCGGTCGGCCCAAGGAAGTTCGCGCCCGCGTTGTTCACCAGAACGTCGATGCCGCCGAGCTCCTCGATCACCGTATCGACCATCGCCGCGACCGCGTCGTATTCCCGAACGTCGACGGTGGTCGCACACGCCTCGACACCTCGATTTTCGATCTCGTCAGCGACGGGTTCGAGGTGGTCCAGTTCGCGGCTGGCGATGGCCACGTCAGCACCGCAGTCGGCGAGACCGAGCGCGATCGCCCGGCCGATACCGGTCCCGCCGCCGGTCACGAGCGCGACCTCGCCCGCGAGGAGATCGTCGGCGAAGAGCTCCTCGACGGGCGGCGTTGCGCCGAGTCCCGCCATCAGTCCAACTCCATGATGGCGCGTGCCTCGTCGGGCGTCGCCGGCTCCCGACCCACCGAATCGGCGAGCGTGGCCGCGTGCGCGACGAGTTCGGGGTTGGTCGCCATCTCGCCGTTCGGCAGGTAGAAGTTGTCCTCCAGACCGACGCGGACGTTGCCACCCATCGAAAGTGCCGCAGCGACGAGCGGCCACTGATCCCGACTGATGCCGATGACCTGCCAGTTCGCGCTCGCGGGCAACTGGCGCGCCTGATGGGCCAAATTCTCGACGGTGGCCGGGATCCCACCGAGAACGCCCATGACGAGGCTGAACTGAAGCGGGTGGGTGAGCTCGCCCTGCTCCAAGAGCGGCCGCGTGTTCCCGATGTGGCCGGTGTCGAAACACTCCAGCTCCGGGCGCACGCCCGCCTCCTCCATCGCGGTGACGAACCGACGGATCTCGTCGAAGGGGTTCTCGAACACCATGTCGAAGACGAATTCATCCCGACTGTTGGAGTATTTCGCGTAGTTCATTGAGCCCATGTTGAGCGCGGCGATCTCCGGGCCGACCTCCTCGACATACTCGATGCGCTCCTCGGGCGGCGCGTCGAGCGCGCCCGTCGAGAAGTTGACGACGATATCGGTGCGATCGCGGATCTCGTCGTGGATCTCCCGATAGATGTCGGTGTCGAACGTCGGGCTTCCGTTCTCGGTACGGGCGTGGATGTGCGCGATCGCCGCCCCCGCCTCGCGTGCCGCGGCGGCGTCCTCGGCGATCTCTGCGGGCGTGTAGGGGATCTCTTCACATTGATCCCGGGTGGTGAGCGCGCCCGTGAGCGCCGCCGAGATGATCGCTTTGTCGGAATCGTTGCCTTTGACGGATTCTTGCTCTCGTATCGTCATGGTTTCTCCATCTATCGGTCGCTCCAGTCGGGTTCCTCGTCCATCAGGAAGGCGTTGATCCCCTCCTCGGTGTCCTCGCTCATGGCGATCAGCGCGATGATCTCGCGCATGTAGGACAGGGCCTCCTCGAAGCCCATGTCGCGCTGGGTGTAGTAGGCCCGCTTGCCCATCTCGATCAGCACCGGTGAGGAGGACGCGAGATCGTCCACCAGTTCGTCGAGCTCGCTCTCGAATTCGCTCTCCGAAACGACATCGGTCGTCAATCCCATCTCGTGGGCGCTCGCGGCGTCGATCTGTTCGCCGGTGAAGAGGAGTTTCAGCCCGCGCTTTTCCGAGACGGTGCGCATGATCGGGACGAGCGCCTGCGCGGGGAACAAGCCGATATCGACCTCCGGTGTGCCGAACGTGGCTGCCTCGCTCGCGAGCAGCATGTCACACGCCGCGGCGAGCCCCATCCCGCCCGCGAGACAGTAGCCCTCGACGGCCGCCACGGTCAGCGCGCGCGTCTCGACCAGCCGCCCCATCAGTCGCGACAGCCCTGAGAACCCCTCACGATAGGTCTGTGGCCCCTCGCCGAAGTTCGCGGCCATACTCTTCAGATCGCCGCCCGAACAGAAGGTCCCGCCCGCACCGCGGATGACGACCACCCGCGCCGGCCCCTCGTCGGCGACCGCGAGCACGTCGAGCAGCCCCTCGATCACCGCCTCGTTCAGCGCGTTGCGCTCGTCGGGCCGATCGATCGTCGTCCGGATCACCAAGCCGTCGTCGCTCTCGCTCACGGCGAGAGCAGTGTTTTCCGCCGCCGTTCGCCCGGTCATACTTCGCCGCCCGTTTCCCCTCTGCAGTCGTTCGTCATCTCACGACCACCATGTCTGGCAGTATCTCACACGAACGTGATAACTGTACGCCCTCGGATGAGTGGTGTCCGGTTCACGCCGGACTCGGCGTCTGGACGTGCGAGAGATACGCCGCGAGATCGGTGGAGGTGATCATCCCGATGAGGCCGTCTTCGTCGCTGACGACCGGCATGTGGTGGAAGCCGTGCTCGGTCATCGTGTCCGCGACATCGCGGATGGGGGCCTGGGCGGTCGTCGTGACGACGTCGGTGGTCATGTAGTCCGAGACCGGCGTTGCGGCCTTCGGGCGGCTCTTGGCGACGATATCGACGAAATCGGTTCGCGTGAGGATGCCCCGCAGCTCGCCGTTCTCGACGACCACGACCGAGCCGACGCAGTTGTCGAGCATCAGCTCCGCCGCGTCGGCGACGAGCGTCTCGGGAGCCACGGTGTGCAGATCGGTCGACATCACCCGACCGACGAAGAGGTCGTCCATAACGGTCGATCGTGTGGGTAAGTGATAAACGTTCACACTGTGGTGACATCCGCCGGGCGGCAGGAGGGGTGAGGAGGCGAAACGAACGACCGGCCGATTTATTCGCGATGGGATGTACGGAGTGGCATGGAGCTGCTTCACCCCTGTCTCAACGTCGCGGACATGGATCGGGCGGTCGCGTTCTACACCGAAGAGCTCGATTTCACGGAATCGTGGTCGTTCGAGACGCCCGACGGAGAGACCGAGAACCGCTATCTGGCCGCCGAGAACGGCGTCGAGCTCCAGCTGTCGAAGACCGAGGGTGTGGACGAGCTCGAACAGGGCACCGCCTGGGACCACCTCGCCGTGAGCGTCGAGAGCGTCGATCGAGCCTTCGAGGAGATCGACCACCACGGCGTCGTCCAGGAACCGACCGACGTACAGGCCGCCGGAACGCGGATCGCGTTCGTCCGTGATCCCGACGGCCACGTGATCGAGTTCGTCGAACCGCTCGACGACTGACGGCGGATCGGCGAGGCGGAAGTCGTTTGTCCACAGCGGCGCTGGTTTCGGTAGTGACGGACACGAACGCGAGCGAGCAGCCCGAGGACGGGACCGCCATCACCGCCGCCACGTTCCGCGCGGCGCTCGAAGAACTCGAAGAGCCCGTGGCGACCGCGAGCGCGGTGGCACGCGTCCTCGACTGCAGCCAGACCGACGCGAGCGACGCGCTCGATCGGCTGGCCGAGGCGGGCAAACTCGACCGCCAGGACGTGGGCGACGATCCCGTCGTCTGGTATCCCCGCGAGTTCGCCGATTTCGTCGATCCCGAACACGTCGTCGTCTTCCCGGAACGCCGCGAGCTCGTCGTCGAACGGCCCGAACAGTTCACCCGCGCACAGCTCACGCAGTTCGCCCATCTCGTCGATTCGGCCGACGAGGCCTACATCTACGAGATCCGTGAGGAGGACGTCTGGTGGGCTCCCTACGACCACATCGACGGGCTCGTCGGGACGATGCGCGACGTGCTGGGCGAACCCGCACCGAAACTCGAAGAGTGGGTCGAGCGCCAGTGGACGCGCGCCCGGAAGTTCGCGCTGACGACCCACCAGGACGGCTACACGGTTCTCGAAGCCGAGAGCCCCGAACTCATGGGCAACGTCGCCCGCCAGAAACTCGACGCGGACCAGCTCCACGGGCCGATCTCCGACACCGAGAGCTGGGTCGTCGAAGGGAAGGAGGGTTCGATCAAGCGCACGCTCTACGACGCCGGCTATCCGGTCCAGGACCAGCGCGAACTCGAAGGCGGCGCGGAGCTCGATATCGATCTCGGCGTCGATCTGCGCGAGTACCAGGAGGACTGGCTCGATCGCTTCCTCGACACCGGGGCTGGCGTGCTCGTCGGTCCGCCAGGCAGCGGGAAGACGATCGCCGCCATCGGCGCGATGGCCGAGATCGGCGGCGAGACGCTGATCCTCGCGCCGGGTCGCGAGCTCGCTGGCCAGTGGCACGAACAGCTGCTCACCCACACCTCCCTCGATCCCGAGCAGATCGGCGAGTACCACGGCGGCGAGAAGGAGATCCGCCCGGTGACGATCGCCACCTACCGCACCGCGGGGATGGATCGCCACCGCAAACTGTTCGACGAGCGCCGGTGGGGACTCATCGTCTACGATGAGGTCCACCACGTGCCGGCCGCCATCTACCGCCGCAGCGCCGACCTCCAGGCCAAACACCGTCTCGGGCTGTCGGCGACGCCGATTCGGGAGGACGACAAAGAAGGTGAAATATTCACTCTCATCGGTCCGCCGATCGGGACGGACTGGGCGAAACTGTTCGAGGCGGGGTTCGTTGCCGAGCCCGAGGTCGAACTCCGCTACGTGCCGTGGCGCTCTGAGGAGGATCGCACCGAGTACGCGAGCGTCGAGGGCTACGAACGCCGACAGGTCGCCGGCACGAACCCCGCGAAACTCGACGCGATACGCTCGCTGCTCGCCGAGCACGCCGACGCGAAGACGCTGGTCTTCGTCGAGTGGCTCGACCAGGGACAGGAGTATTCGGACGCGCTCGACATCCCGTTCATCAGCGGCGAGACGCGCTACCCCGAGCGCGAGCGGCTGTTCGACGAGTTCCGGCGCGGCGAGCGAAGCAGGCTGCTCGTCTCGCGGGTCGGCGACGAGGGTATCGATCTGCCGAACGCGGAGATCGCCATCGTCGCCTCCGGGCTCGGCGGGTCGCGCCGGCAGGGCTCACAGCGCGCCGGTCGGACGATGCGTCCGTCGGGCAACTCGCAGATGTACGTGCTCGCCACCCGTGGCACTCGCGAGGAGGAGTTCGCCAGAAACCAGCTCCGTCATCTCGCCGGGAAGGGTGTCCGTCTGCACGAGACCGACGCGAGCTGAGCCTCGATATCGATTCAGAACGGGAGATAGCCGAGATACATCCCACCGAAGAGCAGCCCGAACACCACGACGAGCAACAGCAAGATCCCCATCAGATACTGGTAGGCCCCGCCGACCGTCGTCAGCTGCGGAACGTTCATGCGTGAGTCGTTGCGGTCGAACCCTTTAGTGCTACCGTCCTCGGCCGACGACATCAGAGCACCTCGCAGAGCGCGTCGATGTCATCGTCGGTGTTGTAGACGTGGACCGAGACGCGGACGGCCGCCGGCGACGGGATCGACCGGATCGTGACGTCCTCGTCGGCGAGGCGTGAAACGGTGGCTTCGGGATCGTCGGCGGCGATCGTCACCAGTCCGGATTCGTACTCGCGCGGGCTCAGCAGTCGATCGTCGTCGATCCCCTCCTTGAGTCGGTCGGTGAGTCGCTCGATACGACCCTCGACCGTGTCGATACCGATCGAATCGATGGCGTCCATCGCTGCCTGGAGCCCGGCGTACGGTGCTGGCGAGGTCGTCCCGATTTCGAGGCGTTTCGCGCCCGCAGAGAATTCGTAGCTGTCACCCTCGGGGTCGGTCACGCTCCGGTAGCCGACCCGTTCGGGCACGAGCGCGTCGGTCGCCTCGTCGGCGACGTAGAGAAAGCCGGCACCCCACGGCCCGCAGAGCCACTTGTGGCCGGCACCGACGACGAAATCCGCACCCCACTCGCCGACGTCGACATCGACCTGTCCCGGTGACTGGACGGCATCGACGAGCACGCGCGCGCCGGCGTCGTGAGCGATCTCGGTGAGTTCGGCGACGGGAAAGCGAGTGCCGTAGTTCCACGTGATCGAACTCAGACAGAGCAGGTCGGCATCGGCGAGCAGCTCCGTGGCCTGCTCGCGGTCGATGCGGCCCGCCTCCGTTTCGAGCACCCTGACCTCGATCCCCTGCGTGTCGCGGAGTCGCTGCCACGGCAGCACGCCGGCCGAATGCTCGCAGTCGGTGCGCACCACCACGTCGCCCTCCTGCCAGGGGAGCGCCGTCGCGACGCGACTGATCCCGTCGGCAGTGCTCTGGGTCAGCGCGATCTCGTCGGTATCGGCACCGAGGAATTCGGCGACGCGCTCACGGGTCTCCGCGAAGGTCTCGAACAGTGCGGGATACGCGCCCTCGGCTGCGGGGGCGACGTGCTGCTGGCGTTCGATCTCGTCGGTTGCAGCATCGACGACGCTCGTCGGTGCGGGGCTCGCAGCGCCCGTGTTCAGGTAGGTGACCTCGTCGAGAACCGGGATCTCCTCGCGGAGGTCGAGCGGATCCATGTGCGGAAAAACGCGGGCCCCATAGAAGGATGTTCCCGTTCGTTCCCGATTGAACACCGTTATCCCGCGGCCCGGCGGATTTCGGGCATGTACCTCGCGGATCGGACGTGGCCCGAACTCGACGACATCGAGGAGCGGTCGCTCGCGGTCGTGCCCGTGGGATCGACCGAACAGCACGGCCCGCATCTCCCGCTCGCGACCGATCATCTCATCGCCGAATCGCTCGCCCACGAGGCGACCGACCGGGCTGACGTGCTCTGCACGCCGACGGTGAAAATCGGCGTCAGCCCCCACCATCGCCAGTTCAACGGCACGATGTGGGTCGACCCGCCGGCCTTCAGGGACTACATGGAGAGCCTCGCGCGCAACCTCACCTACCACGGTATCGACCGAATCGTCTTCGTCAACGCCCACGGCGGCAACGTCAGCCATCTCAGAGAGGTCGGTCGCCGCCTGCGCGACGCTGGCGATGCCTTCGCCATCGAGTGGATGTGGAACGACTCGATCCCCGAGCTCGTCGACGAACTGTTCGCGACGAACGGTCCCCACGGCGGGCCGAAGGAGACGGCCATGATCCAGCACATCGCGCCCGATCTCGTCCACGAGGAGGAGTTCGAGACCGCCCGCGACGACGGGCTCGTCGAGTTCGACGAAGGAGGCATGACGGTCCACGGCGCACGGACGTTCTACGACTCGATCGACAACACCGACAGCGGCGTTCTCGGCGATCAAACCGACGCCACCGCCGAGAAGGGCGCGCAGTTGTTCGAGGCTGCTGCCGACCAGCTCGTCCAGCTGCTCGACTGGCTCGCCGACCAGCCCCGCGACGCGCTGATGGCCAAGCCACACGTCTGAGACCGACGGGACGGAGTCGAAGAAGCACCGCCGATCGCGGTACGGTATCCGCTTTCTCTCACCCAATTTCTTCGGTTCGGGAGCAGCTCGCACGGTCCGCAGGGTCGAAGTGGATTCGGCTCCGAGCGGAGCCATGAAACCGTACGAGCGAAAACAGCTCCTCGCGCGGGTCGATCGCGAGGGGGCGACCGTCGGAGCCGACATCCCCGACGAGATCACGGTTCAGGGCGAGCGCCTCGCACTCGCCGATCTCGTCTTCGAGACGCGCTCGCGAGAATCGATCCCTGCGGGCGAGCTCGAGACCGTCGAGCAGGCAAAGCGCAATCTCCGGCGCGAGCGCATCGAACGTCGACAGCGCATCGAGGAGGACGACATCAGCCGCGAGCGCGGCGAGGAGCTCGTCGAGAGCATCATCGGCATCGATCGCGCGCTGCACGCGCTGTCCGATCTCGGGACGACCGACCTCGAGCGCGAAGCGACGACGAGCGAGACCGCCGACCGCAAGCGCTGGATGAACTTCCTGAAGCAGGCGCTCGGCCAGGACAGTTCGAGGGCGCGCCGATGAACGACAACGACGCCGTTGCCGACCGGTTCGAGGAGTTCGCCGACCGCCTCGAAGCGACTGGAGTGGAGTACAAACCCCAGTCCTACCGTCGAGCGGCCGAGAACGTCCGCGCCCACCCCAAATCCGTCGAATCACTGGTCGACGACGGGAAGGAGGCTGTCCAAGGGATCGAGGGCGTCGGCGACGCGCTCGCCGCGAAGATCGTCGAGTACGTCGAGACGAGCGAGATCGAGGAGCTGGAGGAACTGCGCGACGAGCTGCCTGTGGAGATGGCGGCGCTCACGCGCGTCGAGGGTGTCGGCCCGAAGACCGTTGGCACGCTCTACGAGGAACTCGGCGTCGAGGATCTGGACGATCTCGAAGCGGCCGCGCGCGAGGAGCGCATCCAGGAGATAGACGGGTTCGGCGCGAAGACCGAGGAGAACATCCTGTCGGGGATCGACTTCGCCAGGCAAGCCGGCGAGCGCTCGCTACTCGGTGACGCACGCCCGCTCGGCGCGGAACTGAAGCACTACATCGGGAAATCGGAGGCGGTCACCGACGCCGAGATCGCGGGCTCGCTGCGGCGCTGGCGCGAAACCATCGGCGACGTCGATCTGCTCGTGGCGAGCGACGAGCCCGAGACCGTCATCGAGCGGTTCACCAACTGGGATGATCGTAACGAGATCATCGAGGCCGGATCGAGCAAGGCGAGCATCCGCTCCGAGGGGATGCGCGTCGATCTCCGAGTCGTCGTCCCCGAGGAGTTCGGCAGCGCGCTCCAGTATTTCTCCGGGAGCCGCGATCACAACATCGGTTTCCGCAATCGTGCCATCGAACAGGGCCTGAAGGTCAACGAGTACGGCGTCTTCGACGTCTCCGAGCAGCGCTCGGATGGCTCGTCGGATACGTCCGACGATGTATCGGATGTCGACGACATCGAGGCGGACCAGCGGGTCGGTGAGCGCATCGCGGGCGACACGGAGGATGGGATGTACGACGCCGTGGGACTGCCCTGGATCCCGCCCGAGCTCCGCGAGGACGGCGGTGAACTCGCCGCCGCGGCCGACGGCGATCTGCCCGACCTGCTCGCCGAAGAGGACGTTCGCGGCGATCTCCACGTGCACTCGGAGTGGTCGGACGGCGACAACACGATCGCGGAGATGGTCACGGCCGCGGCGGAGTTCGGCCACGAGTACCTCGCCATCACCGACCACGCGAGCGGACCGGGGATCGTCGCCGACATGGGTCTCGACGATGCGGACCTCGCCTCCCAGCGCGAAGCGATCGAGTCGGCCGCCGAGAATACCCATATCGAAGTGCTCGCAGGCGTCGAGGCGAACATCGAGGCCGACGGCAGGCTCTCGGTCGGCGAGAACGTTCTGGAGGAACTCGACGTCGTGGTCGCCTCACCGCACAACGGGCTCGACGGCGACGGTACCGAGCGGATCGTCAGCGCCATCGAGCAGCCCCACGTCGACATCATCGGCCATCCGACGGGGCGGTATCTCAACCAGCGCACTGGGCTCGAACTCGATTTCGAGCGGATCGCCGAAGCGGCTGCAGAGTATGGGGTCGCGCTCGAAGTGAACGCAAACCCGCGACGGCTCGATCTCTCGGGCGGTGCGGTCCGGACGGCGATCGAGGCCGGGGCGACGATCGTCATCGACACCGATGCCCACCAGCCGGCGAGCTACGATCTGCTCCAATACGGGGTCCACACGGCTCGGCGCGGCTGGGCCGAGGCGGGCGACGTGCTCAACACGCGCGACTACGACGGTCTCAGGAAGTTCCTGGGCTGATCAGAACGGTGCGTCGGTCCCGTCGCCGGACGGGACTGCGCGGTCGTCGGGAGCGTCGGTTGCACGATCTGCGGGGGTGTCGTGCTCGGTGGCGTCGAGCGGGCCGTCCCACGCTTCGAGCCCGCCGTCGAGGCTCTCGACGCGGGCGTCGTCGACGGGTTCGGCCGAGCGCAGGAGCTGGAGGGCCTGAAGGCTGGCCTTGCCGTGCGGGCAGACCGTCACGATGTGCTCGGCGTCGGCGAACTGCTCGACGCGCTGGGGCAGTTCGCCGAACGGGACGTTCTCGCTGTCGGGGATGTGGCCGCGCTCGAAGGCGGCCGGCGATCGGATATCGACGACGCGCACCGGTTCTTCCTCGTCGAGCAGGCCGGCGAGTTCCTCGGGCGTGATTTCGTCGCTCACGGGAGCCCTACCGGTTTCGGGCGAATAAAACCGCCGTTCGTCAGAGTAGGCCTTCCTCGCGCGCGAGCAGGAGCGGTGTCAGCGACCAGCCAACCGATGGGTCGCGTCGGAAAATCGTTCAGAACCGTCTGGGCAGTCGCTGAAACGAAGTCGTAGCTGACTCCTCGAAGGAATGGGGACTGTTTGATGAACGTGAACGAGTCCCCGATTGAGGTTACGGTCACGATCCACTTCGTTCTGACTATTGACCCAACTGAACAGTACCCACTTGCCGCCTTCGCGGAGTTTCTGACCGAGCAGCGTCTCGAATCGACGCTGCTCGAAGCAATCATCGAGAGCCTCAACGACGTACTCGTTGAGGCGTACTGTGGCGAAAAACACGCACAGGGAAACGGAACCAACCGATTCCAACGCTCGACAACGAAGATTCGCACAGCGGTTACTACCGTCGGCGAGCACGAGTTCTCCCTTGGCTACGTCAAAGACACTGCGGCAACTGACGACGAGAACGCTCATTTCCGCCCCATCGAACAATTCGTCGATTTCAACGGAAAGAAGCGATATCAGCAGGATATCGCTGCGCGAACAGTCGATCTTGCGACGGCTCTCTCCTACCGTGACGCAGCCTCACATGCTGAGGACCTCGAAAGGACGCCCTCGAAGGACACCATCCGCGACCGCGTGACCGAGTGCGGCAGGAAACTCACAGAGTTCGTTTCCAGCCGCATTGCCGGGTCTGAAGCTGAAACCGTCATCCCTGACGGAACCAACTGCTACAGTCAGGACGAGGACCGTGAGTACCACGACGTACGAGTAACGCTCGCAGAAGACACCGAAACAGCGTCACGATCAGTGCTTGATGTCTCGGTGAACACTCCCTGGAGTGAGATTGCGGATACTCTGGATACTGCTGAGGCGATCACTGACGACGCGAAAGTCGTCAGTGACGCCGAAAAGAGCCTTGTTGGGGCCTTTCAAACAGACACACGCGATCATCAACTCGATTTGTCTCACGTTCCGCGCACACTTGGCTACAAGCTGTGGGACGACGGTGCGCTCTCATTGGAGGACCGTAACGAGATCATTTCGGAGGTCTCTGGAGAGTTGTTCCACCTGAAGAACTCCGTCGAGAAACATCGTCCGCAAGAGGAGTATTCGGCGATCCGCGAGCGGATCGCCCGAACGAAAGAGCGTATAGAGAAGACAGCATGGCAGTTAGAGCAACTCTCTTCGCTGAAAGCAGCATCGTACCTTCGTAGTGGACTGGATTCGATGGTGACGTTTGCTGAGGACGCGATAGACGGGTTCGAGGTGCCGTGGACCTCGAACCCTGTCGAACGAGCAATGGGTGAGGTAGCCAAGCGATGCAAGCGTGACTGGATGCAGTGGAGCGAAGAAGGGTTAGATACGCTGTTGCAGTTGTCTCTCACGAAATACGCCAATCCCGAATACTACCGCGAGTTCTTCGATGAGTTCCTCCAGCGGTCAACTCACGAAAAGATACGATGTAGCGTGTCGGTCACAACGAACGGAGGTGAACTCTGAACGGTTTTCCGACGCGACCAACCGATGGCTCCTGTCTGATCGTCTTGAGAGCGTCTTCGGTTGGCAGCAAACGGACATTCAGAAACTCGCCGTCGTGCGGTTCGGGATCACCCGGAGTGAGATCGGTCGCATAGACGACGTGTCGCATAGCGCGCTCCCAGCCGGACGGATAGTACGACGTGAGTAACTCGGCAGATTTCGCTCGGTATCCAGTTTCTTCACGGAGCTCTCGGATGGCTGCTTCTGTCGGCTCGTCGCCATCCGTTCCGCCAGCAGGACATTCGAGGAACGTTTGTCGAAGGCGCGGGCGATACTGCTCGACCAACACGACTTCGGCATCGTCGGTCACTGCAACAATGGTGACGTCGTCGTAGTCGGTTTCGATCCAATAGTAGTCGCCACGTTCACCATCTGGCCGCCTGACGACGTCGTGTCCGGCGTCGAACCACGGGTTTTCGTACTCGACGATTGATTCACGGACGGGCCACGTCGGATCGTTCACAACGGTAACTCCTCGCGCAGCTGTGATAATTTCCCCGACGATTAGAGCAGGCCTTCCTCGCGCGCGAGCAGGAGTCCCTCGATCGTGGCGTCGTTGGCCGGTTCCTCGCGCGCGGTGGCGAGCGCCTCGTCGATCGGCAGCGACGTCACGGTGAGGAACTCGTTCTCGTCGAGATCGCGATCGGTGGGGGTGAGTCCCTCGGCGAAGACGATCGCGCGGCGGTGGTTGAGTACGCCCGTCGCGACCCAGAAATCTTCAAGCAGTGAGACGCCCGCCGCTTCGAGGCCGGTCTCTTCGCGGAGTTCGCGCGCTCCCGCCGTAGTGGCCGATTCGCCGTCCTCGACGATGCCCGCGGGGAGTTCGAGATACTGCTTGCCGATCGCCGGCCGGTACTGATCGACGAAGACGACGTCGTCGCCGTCGCGGGCGACCACCACGACCGCCGCCGGCAGCTCCGCCCAGTAGTATTTCTTCTCCGAGCCGTCCGGCTGTTCGACGCGGTCGTAGCCGCCGGTGTACCAGCCGGTCTCGTACTCGACTTCCGATTCGAGAACCGGCCAGTCGTGATCGGCCTGCTCGGTCATACTCCTGCTGCGGGCGGCGCGCGCTAAACGGTGGCGTTCGGCGGTGAATCCGCCGCGGCGCGGAGCTACTTGACCTCGTGAAGGCGCTCGCCGCGGTGCAGGCGCGTCGCGATCGAGAACGTCTGCTCGGCGGCGCGCCGCGTCGGGAAGTGCGCGGCCATGTAGCGCGCCGTCGCCATCAGCGCCGTCCGTTGCTCGCTCTTCTCGCCGACGGCCTCGAAGCGCTCGATGGCCGCCGTCAGACTCTGTAGCGTGTGGAAGTCAGCGTCCTCGCGGAGCAGCCCGCGGCCGAGCGTGCGCTTGAGGTCGTCTGGATCGCCGTCGGCATCGAAGTGCTCGCTCACGAGCGTCGCCGCGCGATTCGTGTTGCCCTGTTCGTCGAACGCATCGAGAAGGTCAGCGCGGACGTCAGCGGGCGTGCGGTCGGTCTCGTCGGGGTCGGGCACCGGTGCGCGCGGCGAGTTGAGGAATCGATCGAGATAGACGCTCATCGCGCCGTCGAAACAGGCCCGATAGAGCTCGGTCGCGTCGGTCTTTTCGGTCGCGCGATGGACCGCGTTGGCGTAGGTGAACGTGTGATGAACGGTGTTCCAGTCGGTGAACTCGTTGTTCGTGGCGAACCAGAGCACGCGGCGCGTGGCTGCGCGCGCGACTGCATCCGCGAGCTGGGTCGTCGTCGCCCCCGCCTTGATGGCGTCGGTCAGCGCGTCGACGATCGCTTCGGCGTCGTCGTCGAGCAGCGTCTCGACGAAATCTTCAGGACGTTCCCACTCCTTGCCCTCGCCGGCGGCCACGAGATCGGACAGGAGATCGTTTGCATCGGCGCAGAGCCCCGCGATATCGACGGGTTGACGCCACGAGGAGAGTTCTTCCGAGCGTGTGGCATCGGTGATCTGGGCGACCGTCGAAGCGAGCGCGGCGTCTGCGTGCTCCTCCCAGCCGAGGTGTTGGGCCGTCTCGAAGGCCGTGTTGATGAAGTCGAGTGTGTGCCCAGCATTCATGTAGCGATGATCGGTCGCGGCCGAAAAGACGATCTCCGCGACGTCTTTGGGCGGGAGCGAGTCGATCGCGGTGAGTAGGCAGCGCTCCGCGCCGTCGGCATCGCGGACCTCGCAGGTGTCACGGAACCAGGATTTGAGTCGTTCCTTCGAGAGTTCTTGATTGTCGAAGGCGTACTGCTGGAAGCGTGGGGGTTCGCCGGCCGAATCGTCGGCGACCTCGCGGACGCCCGTGAACATCGCGCGGCGCTTGTCCCGGCCGCCGACGTGATCGTAGAGGTTCGCCATGCAGCCGAGGGTGGTGAGGCCGCGCCCCCAGCCCATCGCGCGATAGCGCGTGCCGAAGTTGACGGCGGTTTCGAGCGGCGTGTAGAACCCCTCACCCTCCTCGTCGAGACCGATGACTGACTTCGCCATTACGAGCGAGATGTCCTCTTCCAGTCCGTCGGCGAGTCGATTGCGAAATCGTGTCGCCGGCGGGACGTCGGGTTCCGGGTCGGGATCGAGATATACCTCGCCGTCGTCGATTTCAGTCGGGAAGGTCTGGACGTCGTCGGCGAAGAGGTCGAAGGTGTCGCCCTCCTCCAGCTCGAAGCGCGCGTGATGCCAGTGGCAGGTGAGGATGCCGTCCTCGACCGTCCCGCGCGTGAGCGGGAAGCCCATGTGTGGGCAGCGGTTGTCGACGGCGTAGACCTCGCCCTCGTGGTGGAAGAGTGCGATCGGTCGGCCGTCGCTGCTGACGACCTGTCGACCCTCGTCTTCGAGCTCCGACAGCGATGCGACCTGGACGTACTCGCTATCTTCGACCGCCATACCTGCGAGTTGGTGACACGCCCACAAAACGATTCCCTGAAACGATGTTTTGTACCCAAAACAACTGTTTCGAGTGGGCGATCGATGAATTGTGACTGGATGTGCGTGGCGGCGCGGCCGCCGCGGTGCGGTTGCTGTGTGGTGCTTGGCGTCTCGGCGAGCGGAGCGAGCCGAGGCTCAGGAGAGCATTGCTCTCCTGGTGGATGAAGGGCGAGGCGCACGAGCGGAGCGAGTGAGCCGAGGGCTTCTGCGGTGCTGTGGCGGTGGTGGTTGCGGTGTGGAGTGGTCGTGTCCGCGCGAACGCGGTGAGCGCGGTTCGCCGTGAACGAGCGCCGAAGGCGCGAGTGAGCGGGAGTTTTTAGTCCAGGTTTTTGGTCGGGGGTTGAGCGCGCGAGTGAAACGAGCGCGCGATGTCGTTCGAAAGGCGCGAAGCGCCTTTCGTGATGACGAAACGGCTTCGCCGTTTCGAACCACCCCCGTCTAAAAAAGTGGATTTCTAGAACGCGCTGCCTTCGACGGAGATGTCGGCGTGGAGCTCCTCGCGCAGCGCCGAGTGGACGTGACAGATCTCCTCGCCGCGCTCGACGAGTTCGTCCTCGTCGCCAGCGATGTCGGCCTCGACGCGGATGTCGAAGCGGATGGCTTCGAGGTCCTCATCGTCGTCGAGATCGCCCTCGGCGTCGATTTCGATCCGACCGAGGTCGTCGTAGTCGCGCTGTTGGGCCCCGACACGGAACGCGGGGATGTAGCAGGAGGCGTAGTCGGCGACGAGCGTCCCGTTCGGTTCGGGGCCTTCCTCCTCGGTGGCGTCGACGGTGAGTTCGAAACCGCCGACGCGGCTGGTCGTGGCGAATCCGTCCTCGGACGTGCTCGTGACGTTGATGTCTGCCATTGCACCGGCCATGCGAGCGCCGGACTCGTAAGCATCCCGGTCGTGCAGGCCGTTCACGAACGGCGATCAGTCGAGCGTGAACGAGCCGTCGTCATCGAGGACGTGGGCCTCGCTGTCGGGGGCGTGCTCGCCGACTGCGTCGACGAACTCCTCGGGGTCGGCTTCGAGCGGCGGCATGGTGTCGTAGTGCATCGGGAACACATGGGGCGCTTCGAGCCAGTCGGCGGCGATGGCGGCCTGCCAGATGCCCATTGTGAAGTGGTCGCCGATCGGGAGCGCCACGGCGTCGGGCTGGAGATAGGGGGCGATGACGTCCTTCATCTCGCTCATGAGCCCGGTGTCGCCGGCGTGGTAAAAGGACGTGCCCGTGCCGTCTGGACCCGGCTGTTCGTCGCTGACGAGATAGCCCGCCGGGTTGCCGAGTTCGTACTCGTAGCCCATGTCGATGCCGCTCGTGTGGTCGGCGCGGTGCATCGTCACGTGGGCGTCGCCACACTCTACTGTGCCGCCGATGTTCATGCCGATCGTGTCGTCGGCACCCATCTCCGCCTCGACGTAGGCGGCGACCTCGACGGGAGCGACCACGGTCGCGTCGGTGAACTCGCCGGCGTGGGCGATGTGGTCCGCGTGGCCGTGGGTGAGCAGGACGTAATCGGGCTGGTCGATCTCCGACGGCTCCATCGACGTGTGGGGGTTGTCGAAGAAGGGGTCGATGAGCAGGCTGGTGTCGCCGACGGTGACGTACCAGGTCGAGTGGCCGTGCCAGGTGAGTTCCATTGCGCTCCTCGATAGTCGCGTCACGCACTTAATACTGTAGGCGAGCGCGCAACGCGTGGGGATCGCGCTGTGTATGATTTTATCAGGGCGGGCGACGAGGGGCCGACATGCACCGCGTCAGGTTCCGCGATCCGAACGGCGACGTCCGCACCGGTAGCTGGGACGCGGCCGAGAACCGCATCACCGCCAGCGCCGGCCCCGGGGGTCGCCTCTCCGTCTCGGACGACAGCTACACGCCCGCGGAGGTGGACGTGCTCGCCCCGACCGACCCATCGAAGATCGTCTGTGTCGGACTGAACTACCGGGGTCACGCCGAGGAGCAGGACAAGGAGATCCCCGACCGCCCGCTGCTCTTCCTCAAGGGTCCGAACACTGTGGCGAGCCACAACCAGACTGTGGAACTGCTGCCCGGCAAGGAACGCATCGACTACGAGGCGGAGCTCGGCGTCGTCATCGATACGCAGTGTCGCAACATCGCCGAAGCCGATGCGATGGACGTGGTTCGAGGGTTCACCTGCGTCGACGACATCTCGAACCGTGACGACCAGCGTGCCGAGCAGAACTGGGTGCGCGGGAAGGCCTTCGACAACGCCGCGCCGATGGGGCCGCTGCTCGCGAGTCCCGACGAGGTACCCGACGACGCGACGATCGAACTCCGGGTCAACGGCGAGCGCAGACAGCACTCCTCGCGCGAGGAGTTCATCTTCTCGATCCCCGAACTCGTCGCGGAGATCACGACCTACATGACGCTCGAACCGGGCGACGTGATCTCGACGGGGACGCCTGCCGGCGTCGGCCCGCTCACGGATGGCGATCAGGTCGCCATCGAAATCGAGGGGATCGGCACGCTCTCGCACTCGGTCACGATCCCATGATCGACTCGAACCAGCGCCGGAGCGTCGGGCTGACGTAGGCGGCAGCGCCGAGCGCGACCAGCGCCATCCCGAGCGGGAAGACGAGCGGATCGATCGACACGCACGAGTTCAGCGAGCCGATGGCTGCGTAGTAGCGCTCGCCCTGATAGCTGACGACCGCGCCCTCGCGCAGCGCGTCCGTCCGGATCGGGCCGTCGATCTCGCCATCGCTCGTGGGACCGTTGACCGCCTCGTCGAGCGCGGCGCGTTCGGGCCCCGAGAGGTCGCTCGCGGCGAGCGTGGGGCCGCTGGCCGGCGCGCTCGGCGAACTGACTTCGAGGAGCGGGTTGCCACACAGCCCCAGGTCCTCCTGGAACAGTGCGTAGCCGCCGACGACGGCCGCACCGATGCCGATGGCCAACAGCACCGCACCGAGAAAGCGCACCGTGAAGGCGATGGTATCCGTACGATCCATTCGATAGATGCCCCTCGCCCGGGTGGACTATGTGCTTTCGGATGCCAGCAACGGAGCGACCGCGAAGCGAATCGATCGATGACGTGGGCAGCCAGCACGTGGTACGGACCGAAGCGTGGCCATCGCACGGTCGCGCTCGGGTAAGTACGCTTAAACCTCGTCATCCGTTCGTCCAACCATGCAGCCACGGGACCTCTCCGACCACGCCGTCTACGCGGCGGGCCGGGGGAGCGAGGAGGTCGCCCGCGAGCTGGGGCTCGACCCCGCCGAGCTGGTGACGCTCTCCTCGAACGAGAACCCACACGGGCCGAGTCCGGCGGCGGCCGCCGCCATCCGCGACGGTGCCGCAACGGTCCACAGCTATCCGAAGAGCGCCCACACCGACCTGACCGAGCGCATCGCCGAACGCTGGGCGATCGAACCGAATCAAGTCTGGCTCGCCAACGGCGGCGACGGTGCGCTCGACTACCTCTCGCGTGCACTGCTCGATCCGGGGGACTCGGTCCTCGTCTCCCGGCCCGGGTTCGCCTACTACGCGATGAGCGCGCGCTATCACCACGGCCGTGTGAACACGTACGAACTGGCACAGTCCGAGGGGTTCGCACAGACCGCTGAAACCGTGCTCGACGCCTACGACGGCGAGCGCATCGTCTATCTGACGAGCCCGCACAACCCGACCGGGACGACTGCATGTCTCGACACGATCGAGGAGATTGCCGAGAAGACCAACGACGAAACCCTCACCGTCGTCGACGAGGCCTACGGCGAGTTCGCCGACGTCTCGAGCGCACTGGCGCTCGTCGAGGGCCAAGACGGATGGGATGCACGCGACGACGTCGCCGTGCTCCGGACGTTCTCGAAAGTGTACGGGCTGGCGGGCGTGCGCCTCGGTTACGCCCTGGTGCCCGACGAATGGGCTGAGGCGTACGAGCGCGTGAACACCCCGTTCGCGGCCAGCGCGATCGCCTGCCGGGCCGGACTCGCCGCGCTCGACGATCACGAACATGTCGAGGAGACCGTCGAGAGCGTCCGCTGGGCACGCGAGTTCATGAGCGACGAACTCGACGCCGAGACCTACCCGAGCGCGGGCAACTTCGTGCTCGTCGAGGTGGGCGACGCCACGGCGGTCGCGGAGGCAGCCAAGCGTCGCGGCGTTATCGTCCGGGACTGTTCGAGTTTCGGGCTCGCCGACTGTATCCGGATCTCCTGTGGCACCGAGACCGAGACCCGGCGCGCAGTGGAAACGATCAACGAGGTGCTCGCGTGAGCATGCGGGTCGCCATCACCGGGACGCCAGGCACGGGCAAGACGACCGCGACCGAGCGCCTCGATCGCGAGGTCGTACATCTGAACGACCGCATCCGCGCGGAGGGACTGGACTCGGGAACCGACGAGCGCCGCGGCAGTCTCGTCGCCGACATGGACGCGATCGCGGCAGCTCTCGACGAAGGGGAGAGCGAGGGGATCGAACTCGTCGAGTCACATCTCGCTCACCGGCTGCCGGCCGATCGGGTGGTCGTACTGCGCTGTCATCCCGACGAGCTCGGTGAGCGCCTCGCCGCCCGTGACGAATCCGACGAAACGATCACGGAGAACCGAGAGAGCGAGGCACTCGACGTGATCCTCTCCGAAGCCGTCGAGGAGCACGGGATCGAGAACGTCTACGAGATCGACGCGACCGAGCGCGGTCCCGATGACGTCGCGAACGAGATCGAGCGCGTCGTCGCCGGCGAGCGAGAGCCGAGCGCCGGAACGGTGTCGTTTCTCGATACGGTGTCGCTATGAGTGAGCATCGATGACGCTCGATCAGTACCGCTCGCTCGCCGACCGACTCTTGGAACCGTTCGTCGGTCTGGCCGCCCGCGCGGGGTTGACGCCGAACGGGGTGAGCGCGCTCGCGTTCGTCCTCGCCGGCGCGGCGGGTGTCGCCTACGCCCTCGCAGGCGGCGAATCGCTGTGGTATCTCGTCGGTGCGGTGCTCGTGGGGCTGAACGGCGCGCTCGATCTGCTCGACGGCGCGCTCGCCCGCCGTCTCGACACCGCCTCACCGGCCGGCGATCTGCTCGATCACGTGCTCGATCGGTACGCCGACATCGTGCTGGTCGTCGGGCTCGCGGTCGGCATCGAGCGGACGCTGTTGGGGATCGTCGCCGTGACGGGCGTGCTCATGACCTCCTATCTCGGCACGCAGGCGCAGGCGGTCGGTCTCGACCGGGTGTACGGAGGGTTGCTCGGTCGCGCGGACCGCCTCGCGCTCATCGGGATCGTGACGGCGATCGCGGCGTTCGTCGCTCCCTCGATTCTCGACGTGGGACTGGTCGGCTGGCTGCTGGTCGTGCTGGCCGTCGTCGGCCATCTGACCGCGCTGCAGCGCCTCTCACACGCCTGGAACGCGCTCTCGCCGGGGCGATGAGCACGGCGGACGTTTTATACGCGCGGGTAGCCTTCCACCGATATGGTTCAGTGTGAGATGTGCGGTGCGGAGACGTCTTCTCCGACGACGGTCGAGATCGAAGGTGCTGAACTCGACGTCTGCGACGACTGTGCGGACTTCGGCACCGAGGTCGAGCAGCAGTCGACCGGAAGTGCCTCGACGAAATACTCGACCGATTCCTCGTCGGGCGGGTCGGACGGCTCGTCGAGCGCCGACGGGGCGAGCGGTTCGAGCAACACGCGTCGCCACGACATGTTCGACGACATGGAGGAAGTCGTCCAGGACTACGACGAGCGCATCCGGAACGCGCGCGAGGCGGCGGGACTGAGCCAGGACGAGTTGGCCAAGGAGCTCAACGAGAAGGCGAGCCTCATCCGCAAGCTCGAACGCGCCGCGAGCCTGCCGAGCGACAGCGTGCAGGGCAAGCTCGAACGCAAGCTCGACATCACGCTCACCGAGGGCGGTGTCGACGACACCGAGTGGGAGGGTGGTGCCTCGACGGGCGAGTACACCCTCGGCGACGTCGTGCAGCGAAAGGACTCCTGAGAGCGACACCGACCTCGCAACCTATTTGTCCGTCGCGGTGTCCCTCCAACCATGTTCGTTCTGGTCAATCTGAAGGCCTATGCGGCCGACGCGGTCGGGATCGCCACCACGGCGCGCGAGGTCAGCGAGGAATCGGGCGTCCGGATCGCCGTCGCGCCCCAGGCCGCACGGCTCGCGGCGGTCGCCGACACAGGGGTCGAGACGTGGGCACAGCACGTCTCGCCCGTCGAGCACGGCAGTCACACGGGGAGCACGCTCGCCGAGGCGGCGGCGATGGCGGGCGCGGACGGTACCCTGATCAATCACTCCGAACGCCGGCTCCGCCTCGCCGACATCGACGGGGCGCTCGACGCCGCCGAGCGGGCGGAGCTCGAAACGATCGTCTGTGCGAACAACCCCGCGCAGGTTGGTGCGGCGGCGACGCTCGGTCCGGATGCGGTGGCCGTGGAACCACCCGAACTCATCGGCGGCGACGTCTCGGTGAGCCAGGCCGATCCCGATATCGTCGAGGACGCCGTCGCGGCCGCCGAGGCCGTCGACGACTCGGTCGACGTGCTCTGCGGTGCGGGCATCTCGTCGGGCGAGGATCTCGACGCGGCGGGCGAACTGGGTGCCGAAGGCGTGTTGCTCGCGAGCGGTGTGGCGAAGGCCGACGACCCTCGTGCAGCGCTCGCCGATCTGGTCGAACCGCTCTCGTAACACCGGTCGTCCATCGTTCCGCTCCCGAAGAAGTGTCATATCGGTACGAACATCATTGATGATGGGCGTGGCAGTAATCAGGGTATGGCAACGCACAACTTGCCGGAGTACGAAGCCGCGTGCGAGGAGTTTTCTTGGGACGATATCTACGCCGAGGCCGACTGGGACGCGCCCGAGACGTTCAACATCGGCCACGAGGTCTGCGACCGCCATGCCGACGGCTCCGGGCGAGTGGCGCTCCAGTACGTCGGTACCGCCGGCGAGCGCGAGACGCTGACGTTCGACGACCTCGCCGAACGGTCGAGCCGGTTCGCGAACGTCCTCGAATCGGCAGGCATCGAGCGAGGCGACAGGGTGTTCACCTATCTGCCGCGAATCCCCGCTCACTACGTCTCCCTCGTTGGCACGCTGAAGCGTGGGGCGGTCTTCGGCGGTGTCAACGAACGGTTCGGCCCCGAGGGCATCGCCTACCGGCTCGGCGACTGCGATGCCAGCGCGGTCGTGACGACCTCCGAGAACCGCGAGACGGTCGAACGCGCTCTTGAGGACGTTGCGAGCGTGGAGACGGTCATCACGGTCGATCGGGGCGACGGCGTGGCCGACGATGACGTGAATTTCTCCGAGGCGATGGCCGACGCGAGCGCCGAGTACGAGGCGGTCGAAACGGGCGGCGAGGACAACGCTCTGCTCTACTACACCAGCGGGACGACCGGGCTGGCGAAGGGCGTGCTGCACAAACACCGCTGGGTCGCGGGCGTCGCGGCCACTCAGCGCTACGCGGTCGATCTCCAGGACGACGATCTCTACTGGTCGACCGCCGATCTCGGCTGGCTCACGGGGCCGATCAACGCGCTCGGTGCGTGGTTCTGGGGGACGAGCCAGCTCGCCTACGAGGGCGAGTTCGATCCCGATGAATGGGCCGGCGTTCTCGACGAGTTCCCGGTCACAGTGCTGTTCTCGGTGCCGACGGCCTACCGCATGCTCCGGACGAACGAGACCGTTCTTTCGGATGTGGATCTCGATCTGCGCCACGCGCTCTCGATCGGCGAACCGCTCTCGGGCGGCGTCGTCGAGTGGGGTGAGGAGGCACTCGGCGTGACGATCCTCGACACCTACGGCCAGACCGAGACCGGGAACATGGTGATCAACAACTATCCGACGATGGAGCTCCGGCCGGGGAGCATGGGCAAACCCCTGCCCGGCATCGAATCGGCGATCGTCGATCCCGCGACCGGCGAGGTGCTCGACCCCGGCGAGACGGGCGAGATCGCCCATCGCGGGGAGTTCCCGTGCTTTTTCGCCGAGTTCTGGGAGAACCCCGAAAAGACCGCCGACTGTTTCGTCGACGGGCCCGACGGCGAGTGGTATCTCTCGGGTGATCTCGCCCATCTCGACGAGGACGGCTACTTCTGGTTCGAGGGCCGCGCCGACGACGTGATCCTCTCGTCGGGCTACCGGATCGGTCCCTTCGAGGTCGAGAGTTCCCTGGGCGAGCATCCGGCGGTCGCCGAGGCCGCCGTCGTCCCGAAACCCGACAAAGAGCGGGGCAACATCGTCAAGGCATACGTCGTCCTCACCGATGACGAAACCGGCTCGGAGGGGCTCGCCGAGGAGCTACAGACCCACGTCCGCGAGGAGCTCTCGGCCCACGAGTACCCCCGCGAAGTCGAGTTCGTCGACGAACTGCCGAAGACAGTGACTGGAAAGATCCGGCGGACGGAGCTGCGCGACAGGACGGCCGATCCGACCGAATGAACCCGATCAGCGGACGATATACGGCTCGTCGCCGGGCATGAACCGGCCGAGTTCGGCCTCGCGGCGGTAATCGGTGGCCAGCAGCGTTTCGAGCGACTCGCGTAGCTGCTCGCCATGGCTGTCGGTCCAGTCCCGTGGATCGGCGATCGGGACGACGAGCCAGCCGCTGCCGCGGAGCTCGGTGGCGTGGAGGTCGGCCATCGCCAGCGGGTGCGGCGGGGTCCGGGCGGTGTAGGTCTGCAGGATCTGCTCGGTCGCGCGCTCGCCGACGGGGAGCAGGACGTGTGCGCCGATGGCGCGGAGTTCGGCGTCGAAGAAACGTTCGCAGTCGGCGTACGACTCCGGTGTCGGCTCGCCGGCACAGAGGTGGAGATAGGAGAGATACAGATCGTCGGGGGTGGGGGCGTCGGCGTCGGGGTCGTCGAGCAACCCTACGTCGGCGAAGATCGAAAGCAGGCGACGGCCGGCGGCGTTCGTGAACGGAACCTCCGTGTCGAGCCCGCCGTGGACGCCGGGATGGTCGCCGACGAGATGAAGCGCCGCGTTCGCGTCGCCGTAGCCGGGCACGAACCGGTCGCAGGGCGGACGCATGCCGAAGGGGTTGCTCGTGCGATCGGTGACGTTTTGCACGGCGGGCGTCCGGCCGCTGCGAACAAATGCGTGCGGATTTCGATCGGCGGCGGGAGCAAAAGCCGTCAGTAGATGATGTACGATAGCAGATAGACGACGATCCCGAGTGCGAACGAGATCATCCACAGCGAGGCGGCGACGCGACCGACACGCGGATGGTTCGTCTCCGAGAGCGCTGCGATGGGGCGGGTGAGCGCGAGCAGGAGGACGTAGTAGAGCAGCGGGATACAGATGATGGCGAGCGAGATGTGGATCGCGAGCACCGGTAGATAGACGAACCGATAGATCGTCTCGGGGCCGGGGAACGGTGCCGGCCCGAGCAGCGAGACGCGGTAGAGATAGAGCGCGAGAAAGGCGACGAACAGCACGAGCGAGACCCCCATCAGCTTGCGGTGCCGGGCGATCGCGCCGCGTCTGATCGCCCGCCAGCCGGTCGCGATGGTGCCGACGGCGACCGCGCTGACGAGGGCGTTCACCGTGGGGATGGCGTCGAGCACCGCCGTCGGTGCTCGGGGAAGAGTCCCATCGAACAGTCCGAGAACGGCCCCGAAGACGAGTCCGAGCGAGATCAGCGAGAGCACTCCTGTCAGCGCTGGCACGTGGTTACGTGCGCGAAACTCCATGACTCGTGCTTGGATGGTGGCCGGCTTGTAGCTTGTTTATTCCTCCGCGAAGTCGTCGAAGCGCGCCTGGCCGTCGGTCGGTTCGGTGGGCGACGCCGACCGATCGGCCGCCTCGTCGGTATCCGGTTCCCCGGATCGTTCGGTGCCGCCGTCGGCTCGCCCGCGGGTCGAGGATTCGAAGCCATCGAGACTGGCCTGCTCACCGGTTGCGAAGGCGAGGTTCGACACTCTGACGCCGACCTTCCTGACGGTGGCGTCGTCGAACTCATCCAGGAGATCGAGCGCGACCTCGGAGACGAGATCGGCGTCGGCCACCGGCCCGGGCAGCGAACGCGCGCGGGTGTTGACGTCGAACGGTGGCGTGACGACCTTGATCCCGATGGTGCGATAGAGCGCGTCCTCGCAGTCGGCGCGCTCGGCGACGGCGGTCGCGAGTGCCGCGACGCGTTCGCGCAACGCGGCCATGTCGTCGGTGGCGTCGGTGAACGCTGACTCGCTCGAAAGGCTCTTCGGGCGACCGACGGGCGTCACCTGGCGGCTGTCGTCGCCGCGGGCGAACGAGCGGATCTCGCGGCCGCGATCGCCGAACTGTTCGTCGAGCTTGCTCGGATCGGCCGCCGCGAGATCGCCAGCCGTCTCGATATCCATCTCGCGAAGTTCGCGAGCGGTGACGGGGCCGACGCCGTGGACGTCCTCGACGTCGAGCGGCGCGAAGAACTCGGCCACGTCGCCGGGTTCCACGACTGTGAGTCCGTCGGGTTTCTCGCTGTCGGCGGCGACCTTCGCGGCGCTCATGTTCGGTGCGACGCCGATGCTCGCGACGACGCCCACTTCTGCGGCGATGCGCTCCTTGATGTGGCGGGCGTACCCCTCGGCGAGCGTCCGGTCGTCGACGCGCTGCCACGCGGTTCGCTCGGTGACGTCGAGCGCCGCTTCGTCGATGCTCACCTCGCGGACGACGTCGGCGCAGTCATGGAGCACGTCCCTCACCTCCTCGCCAACCGTCTCGTAGTAGTCGAGATCGACGGGGAGGTAGTGACCGGCGGGTTCATCCGCACTCGCGTCCTCGACGCGGGAGAGTCGATCGAGCGCCGTCGAGATGGCCTGTGCGCTCCCGATCCCGTGGGCACGGGCCTCGTAGCTCGCGGTGGCGACTGCGCCGTGGCTCTCGCCGGCCTCGTAGCCCATTCCGACGACGACCGGTTCGTCCCGGAGAGCGGGCTTGCGGCGGCGCTCGCAGGCGGCGTAGAAGCAGTCCATGTCCACGTGGAACACGATGCGGGGAGCACCGTCGTCGACGCCGGGCAGGCGCTGTCCGCCGCGATCGGCCATACGGAACCCACGCGTGCCACGCCAATGAGGATTGCCAAACGATCGATCGGACACGTCGGATCGACACAAAGTTTATTACGGATACTGTGAAACAATGACATGCGTCAGACAATATGATGACGATCAGACATCCCCTCCGGCGGCTCCGGCGTGCGCTCGCTCTCAGCTACACCCCAGAGGAGAGCAACACCGAACATCTCGACGATTCCTGACGACGAAACGGCACTCGTTCTGCGATTGCGGATCCGCAACTCGCCGATCCTCTTGCTGTCGCTCACGGATCGTTCGCGACAGCAAATGGGGTCGGAGGGATTTGAACCACGGTCGTTTCGCTCACTTCGCTCACTCCACTTCCTGATTCAAATCCCTCCGCGTTCCATTGCTGCGGCTCGCGGAGTTGCTCGCCGCAGCAAGTGGGGTCGGAGGGATTTGAACCCCCGATCGACTGATATCTCCGGTCGCGCCTCGGTCCTCCAGAGGGTCGTCACGGCGGGCGATGATCAGTCGGCCGCTCTGTATATCAGTCTGGAGTGTCGTCCCGGGCGCGGTGCCTCTGGAGTCAGTCGCCATACCTGACTTGGCCACGACCCCGTGGCCCACCATAGAACGAAACCACCTAAACCGATTTCGGTTGCTACTCGCGATCGGTCGTGCTCCAGTCACAGTCCTGGCACTTCTGACCGGTGACGAACTCGGTGATCGACGGCATGTAGCCGACTTCGAGCACGTCGCCGCCACACTCCGGACAGTCGCGATCGGCATCGGTGATCGGTTCGGCGTCCATCACGTCGTCACCCTCGATGAGCTCGGCGAGCGCTTCCGGCGTGACCATCCGTCCCTCGACGACGCGGTTGTCGGCCATGCGCGGCGTTTGTGGACGAGAACCCTAAACCCTTACAACCAGGGTGCGCGGTCGGGACCGATGTCGGTCTCCTCGTCGGCCGTCGTGCTCGCCGCGGCCTCCTCGGTCGTCGTCTCGCTTGGCTCCTCGTCGACCTCGCCGGGATCGAACGCGAGCAGCGTCGTCACCCCGAGCACCGCCAGCGCGAGCGGCGCGTCGTCGGGAACGAGCCCGAGCACCGAGAGCCCGAGCACGCCGAGCGCGACCGCGCTGCCGAAGCGGAACCGATCGATGTCCACGGCGTCGTGCAGCCACGGGCTGGTGACGGCGACTGCGAGCGCAAAGGCCACGCCTGTGCCGGCGGCCGCCAGGCCACGGAGGACGAGGGTGGGATCGGGCACCAGCACGAGCTGTGCGTTCGCGGGATCGAGGCTCGCGACCATCCCCAGCCCGACGATGACCGCCGGACGCGGGAGATACTCGCCGACGCGCGCGCTCGCGGTCTTGGCGGCGATCGCGAGGATGACCAGCGCGGCGAACCGCTCGAACACGGCGAGATCGAGCAGGCTCTCGATCGTCGGCGCGAGCGCCGCCTCGACGCCCGCGAGCACGAGGACGACGACGCCGACGGCGAGCGTCGTTTCGACGCGCTCGCGACGGCTGCCGCTCATCTCGGCGAGGATCACCGCGACGGTCGCGCTGCCGCCGAACACCAGCAGTCCGACCTCCAGGATGCCGGCCGGATCGGAGAGCGTGCCCGCGAGCACCATCGCGGGGAAGATGCCGTCGACGAGCGGGAGCGCCATCACGGTCGCCAGCAAGCGGGCCGCGCCGCCGACGCGCTGCTCGAGGCGGAGCGCGACCGGGTGTTGGGAATGACTCACGGCGAAGCGTGGCTCTCTCCCTGAGCCGACGGGTGGTGTGAGTCACGGTTCGGGGAGCTGCGCCAGCCGTTCGTGACTCGCGTCGCCAGCGTGAGTTTGCATGCCGCTGTAAAAATCGAGGCGACCGCGGTATCGAGGGTCGTCGGGGCGGCGATGCGTGCGGTTGGCGGACTGGCGACGTCCATACACGAACAACTACTGTTACAATTATAAACGTTCTGTGAGACGTGACCACACGAACCCCATGAACGATCGCCATAGTTCCGGGTCTCTCGGAACGCTTTTGATTCGGGGTCCCACACCGATTACATGGCGACTAACCGTTCGGAGCCGTTTTCCGAGAAACTCCGCGTGCCCGAAGCACTCACGTTCGACGACGTCCTGCTCCGCCCGAAGGAGAGCCGTGTTGAACCGGACGACGCAGACACCACGAGCCGTGTCTCGACGTCGGTCGAACTCTCCGTCCCCGTGCTCTCGGCCGCGATGGACACCGTCACCGAGAGCGAGCTGGCGATCGCGATGGCGCGTCGGGGCGGGCTCGGCGTGCTCCACCAGAACATGGACGTCGAGGAGACCGTCGCGGAAGTCGACCGCGTCAAGCGCGCCGACGAACTGGTCATCCGTGAGGTCGTGACCGCGAGCCCCAAACAAACCGTACGGGAGGTCGACGCGATGATGGAAGAGGAGGGCGTCAGCGGCGCGCCCGTCGTGAGCGAGGACGACGAGGTGCTCGGCATCATCTCCGCGACCGACATCCGGCCGTATCTGGAGGTCGGTGATCGTGACGAGGTGCGCGAGGCGATGACCGACGAGGTCATCACCGCCCCGGAGGACGTCGATGCCCGCAACGCGCTCGAACTCATGTACGAGCACAAGATCGAGCGCGTGCCGATCGTCGACGACGGTAACCACCTCACGGGACTGGTGACGATGCAGGGGATCCTCCAGCGCCGCGAGTACGATTCGGCCGCCCGCGACGACGAGGGACGACTGCGCGTCGGCGTCGCCATCGGCCCGTTCGAGAGCGAGCGCGCCACCGCCGTCGACGCGGCCGGTGCCGACGTGCTCTTCATCGACTGCGCGCACGCGCACAACCGCAACGTCATCGAGAGCGCCCGCGAGATCGAGGGGAGCGTCGAGGCCGACGTCGTGGTCGGCAACGTCGGGACGCGCGAGGCTGCCGAGGCGCTCGTCGGGTTCGCCGACGGCATCAAGGTCGGCATCGGTCCCGGATCGATCTGTACGACGCGCGTGGTCACGGGCACGGGCATGCCCCAGATCACCGCCGTCGCGCAGGTCGCCGACGTCGCCAGCGAGCACGACATCCCCGTGATCGCCGACGGCGGCATCCGCTACTCTGGCGACGCGATCAAGGCGATCGCGGCGGGCGCGGACGCCGTCATGCTCGGGTCGTACTTCGCCGGCACCGACGAGGCTCCCGGTCGCGTGGTGACGATGAACGGCAAGCGCTACAAACAGTACCGCGGCATGGGCTCGGTCGGCGCGATGCAGTCCGGCGGCGGCGAGCGCTATCTCAAGGACACTGACGAGGACGAGGACTACGTCCCGGAGGGTGTCGAGGCCGCGACGCCGTACAAGGGCAGCGTCGAGAGCGAGCTCTTCCAGCTCGTCGGCGGGATGAAAAGCGGGATGGGCTACGTCGGTGCCGAAACGATCCCCGAGTTCAAGCGCCGCTCGGAGTTTGTCCGCGTCTCGTCGGCCGGCCAGACCGAGGGCCACGCCCACGACGTCGTGATCACCGACGAAGCGCCGAACTACAGTCCGGACAGCTAAGAGAATTATAATTCAGTAGACATTCGATGAAGTGGGTCGGATGTTGACCATAGAGAATTAGACATGAGGTAGAATTTTGAGATGCCTTTGACAAACAGTTAAAGCATATCATCGTCATCTGTGGGTATGGATATCTTCAATATCAGTCCTGAAGTTCAAGCCCGGCAACGAAAAACGCTAATTGCACTACTTCACTGGATATATACCGCGGATATTGATGAACTCGACATTAGCAACGAATACGACATTTATCTGGGTGAGAAGGCGACGGCTTGGGGATTTGAAGAATCGAAAAAATACCTTGGGTACGATATGAAGAAGAAAGGAAGGCGAATGCCTGTCGCAAACGTAGCAACTTCGTTGTGCCAGCTAAGTCCTGAATCCAAACATGACATGATATTCTTATTCGTTGAACTATCCGAGGCTGATAAATATTTGAAAGAGCATCAACCTCTCCCATCGCTTTCGCGGTCTTGTTCGTTCTTGGAACACACTTTATCCGACAGAATGGACGCAGATGATAATCTAGATAGTTTAATTAGAACTGCTGGTGAGAATGATGTATTTGCGAAAGATGAAGAAAAGATAGCCCAATTCATTCGCGCATGTCGAAACGATGTGTCACACAATTTCTGGCTTGAGACAGAATGGGGCTATCTGGTTCACGATCATGCGGCGATCTGCGTAGTCACGTTGCTCAATTCTCTATTGAATTCTTGGTATGGGAAAAAGTGGTACGTGAAAAACAGGCTATCTACGGATAGATGCCTACGGATAATCGAAAATGAATTCGGGTTTGAATGGAATAATAACAAAAAATACTGGAATTATAACAGTATAAAGGCAAGATATGAACGAGAACAGGATTTAGGCAAAGAAGGAGAGCAGATACTCCAGTATCATTACAGATGATGCAGATCTATTTCTAAATTAAAGAGCTGAGACGAAATCGAGCAATCGGTTGATGAGCTCCGACCATCGTCGATTTCGTTCGTCCACCGTGGTTTCCGACTCATCGAACCCGCTCAGAAGTCAGTTGATGGGACGACAAGTGAAGTCGGAACGGGTTGGATTTATCACTCCGTAAATTCGATCCCCAATAGTGTCGGCACCACACTATCGGGGAATGATCGCCTCGTGAGCCCTCGCGGACAGGGACTCTACGACTGGTGGAGCCGTCATCAGGGGCTATTCAGCCGGCTCTACGACATCGCCTTCCTGGGCCGCGAGTCCGAGCGCCGCGAACGGGCGATGAACTCGCTCTCGCTCGATTCGGGCGAGCGGGTGCTCGAACTCGGCTGTGGACCGGGCAACTCCTTCGAAGCGCTCCGAACCCGTGTCGGGAGCGCGGGGCGCGTCGTCGGCCTCGACTACAGCCCCGGGATGGCTCGCCAGGCCCGTCGGCGAGCGCGCGACAGGGGCTGGGCGAACGTCCACGTCCTCCGTGGCGATGCGGGTCGGCCCGGTATCGCCGACGGAGCGTTCGACGCGGTGTACGCCTCGATGTCGCTGAGTGCGATGCCGGAGCCGGAGCAAGCGATCGAGGCTGCCTACCGGGCGCTGCGCCCCGGCGGCCGGATCGTGGTGCTCGACGCGCAACCGTTCCAACAATTCCCGTGGACGCTGCTCAATCCCGTAGTCGTTCCGCTCGCGAGGTGGGCCACGAACTGGTTTCCCGATACGGATGTTCCGGCGACGCTCGCCGACCGGTTCGCATCGACGAAGATAGCCACCTTCGACGGCGGCGTGACGTTCATCGCCATTGCACGAAAATCGGAGCGGACGGGGGATTTCGGGTAACAGCGTCGACTGGCTGCATCGACGATCGATCGCCCGTCGTGGGACGAGTGGGGGACGAGATGCCGTGCAGCAGCGATTGATGACCATTGCAGGCGAATCACAGACCTCAATTGGGTCGTCTCTGTAGGAGGGGCATGGCTTCAGAGGATCTCGGTGGGGAACTCGCGCGGATCAACGAGCGCTTCGACCTGAGCGAGTACGAGACGAGCGCCTATCTCGCCGTGCTCGATCACGGTCGCCTGACCGCCGCGGCGATCACCGAGCGGACCGACATCCCCCAGCCACGCGTCTACGACACCGTCCGAGACCTCGAAGAGCGCGGACTCGTCGAACTCAAGGAATCGCGCCCGATCGAGGTGCTCGCCATCGATCCCGAGGAGGCGTTCGGCGACATTCACGCGTCGCTCGACACGCTCGTCGGCGATCTCGAAAGCCGGTACACGACGCCGGCACGCGACGCCGAGGCGGCCTCGCTTGTCAAATCCCGCTCGACGATCCTTCGCTATCTCGAAACGGCGATCGAGAACGCCGAGTACGAGCTCAACCTCTCGCTGACACCGGCGCTCGTCGAGCGCTTCGAAGACTCTCTCGCCGCCCGTCGCGAGGCCGGCGTGACGATCGAACTGCTTCTCACGCCCGCAACTGACGTCCCCTCGCCCGACGACTACGACTATACCGCCATTGCGACTGCCGTCCGCGCCCGCCACGGCATCACCACCCCGATTCTCGCGGTCGCCGACGGCACCCACGCGGTCTACGCCACACAGGACGCGCTCGTCGCCGATCGCGAGCGCTACGGCGTCGTCTTCAACCGCTCGGAGCTCGGCTTTCTGGTGTCTGGCTTCTTCGATACGCTGCTCTGGACGACCGCCGACGTGCTGCTCGACCGCGGCAACGAGCGCTCGTTCCCACGGCGCTACGCCTCGATACGTCGGTGTGTGGCCGATCTCGTCGAAAGCGAGGGCGAGTTCGACGCCCACGTCGAGGGGCGAGACGTCGAGACCGGCGAGCGCCGATCGGTCGCCGGCCCGGTCGTCGATATCGAGAGCAACACGACGAACCTGACGGCACGACTCACCGTCGAGACGGATGCGGGCACGATCTCGGTTGGCGGACAGGCCGCCACCTACGAGGACATCGAGGCGCACGAACTCCGGATCGAACGCCGGTAAGCGGCGTCGTGGTCGCGTATCGACGGATAGTGCGGTTTTCCGCGCTCAGAGAACGATCGACTTCCGCCGGACGAACTGCTCGATGCTCACGCCGATCCCTTCGCGATTGATGCCCGATCGTTTGTTGCCGCCGAAGGGGATGTCGCCCAGACCGTGCGAGGGCGCGCCGTTGATCCGGACCGCGCCGGCGTCGATCCGCTCCGCCACGTCCATCGCGCGGTCGTGATCGGCGGTGAACACCGCCGCATCGAGCGCGAGATCGCTCGCGTTCGCCACCGAAACGGCATCGTCCTCGCTTTCGATTTCCGTCACAGGGATCACCGGGCCGAACTGCTCCTCGCGGACGATGCGCGCGTCGCGCGGGACGTCGGCGAGCAACGTCGGCTCGACGAGCTGACCGTCGCGTTCGCCGCCGCGAACGAGGCGTGCGCCCTTCCCGCGGGCGTCCTCGATGAGCTCTTCGACCCAGTCGGCCTGGTCGGTGGAGATCAGCGGGCCGAGGGCCGTCTCCTCGTCGAAGAGGTCGCCGGCGGACCACTCGTCCATCGCGTCGTCGATCGACTCGACGAGGTCGTCGTGGATCTGCTCGTGGGCGAGCACGCGGCTGACCGCCGAGCAGCGCTGGCCGGCGTACTTGAGCGCACCCTTCGCGCAGTCTCCGGCGGTCGCGTCGAGGTCGGCGTCGGGGAACACCACGGCGGGCGCGTTGCCACCGAGCTCCATGTGGAGATTGACGATCCCGCTCTCGCGCGCGATGTGCTCGCCCGCGGCCGACGAACCCGTCATCGCGATCGCGTTCACGGCCGACGAGCCGGAGAGCACGTCGCCGATCTCGCTCGCGTGGCCCGGGACGAAGTTGAACCCACCCTCGGGGATATCGGTCGCGCTGATGATCTCGGTCAGGATCGCGGCGCTCACGGGTGTCTTGCTCGCGGGTTTCAGCACGACGCTGTTGCCGGCGGCGAGCGCGGGCGCGACCTGGAGCGCGGTCGTCGAGAGCGGGTAGTTGTACGGCGTGATGCACAAAACTGTGCCGATCGGTTCGGGCGTGGTGATCGCCTGCCAGCCCTCGTGGCCTGCGGTGGTGCCCTGCCGGTACTCACCTGTGAGATCGCGCGCTTCGCCGACGGCGCGCTCGAAGCGTTCGGCGGCCGATTCGACCTCGCCGCGCGCGCTGGCGATCGGTTTGCCCGCCTCGCGGACGATGATCTCGGCGAGTTCGGCCTTCCGTTCGCGCAGTTCCGCCGCGATCGCTTCGAGCCACGCGACGCGCTCGGGCACCGTCGTCGCGGCGAGCGCGGACTGTGCGTCTTCGGCGGCCGCGAGCGCGCTTTCGGCCTGATTTTGGTCCGCTGCACTCACCCGGGCGAACACGCCGCCATCGGCGAGATCGGTCACGTCGATGACCGCGTCGCTGCCCCGCCACTCCCCGTCGATGAACGGCTCTCGATCGTTTGCGGCCGATGCGGTAGCCATATGCATAGATCGAGCGCCGCGTGTAAAACGTTTACTACGCATCGAGTTAATAGGCGAATCGGCGTGGAGCGGGACGATCACATCTGTCTTCGGCGAAACGATCTCGGACGGCCGCAGCTGATTCGATATGAGAAACGAGAAACCGCGACGATCGTTCGTCGCTACAGAGCCGCCTCGACCGATACTGATCAGAGCTGTTCGGGCGTTTCGAGCACCGTTTCGTTGCGATAGACGGTGGCATCGCCGTCGATGTCGATGTTGGTGATCTCGCCGGGGTAGGCGTAGCTGTCGCGCCCACCCTTGCCGACCTGTCCGACGGCGGTCCGTCCGTTGATGCTGTCGTTCGGATCCGCCGGTCCGACGACCGCGCTCTTGACGATGCCGTCGCTGGTAGTGATCTCGTAGGTCGCGCTCGACTGGCTCTCGATCGTCACCGTGTTGGGCAGATAATCGGCCGGATCGACCGGCTTGCCGCCGTAGTAGAGGTTCGCACCGCCATCGAGAACGAGGCGTGTGATCTCGCTCGTGAACGCATAGCTGTCGCGCCCGCCACCGCCGACCTGTCCCGTTGCACGCTGCCCCGAGACACTGTCGTTCGGATCGACCGTCGCGTTGGCCGCCGTGGTCCGCTCTAGCGATTCGTTCGCCTCGATCTCGTAATCGGCTCCGGGTGCTCCCTCGATCGTGAGCGTCCCGCCAACGCCGAACTCGTCGGGGTCGATCACAGCACCGTTGTGATAGACGGTGGCGTCACCGTCGATAGCGATATCGGTGATCTCGCCGGGGTAGGCGTAGCTGTCACGCCCTCCCTTGCCGACCTGTCCAGTCGCGGTGCGCCCGCTGATGCTGTCGTTCGGGTCGGCCGCACCCATCGCTTCGCTCTTGGCGATGCCGTCGTTGGCGGTGATCTCGTAGGTCGCGTTCGACTGGCTCTCGATCGTCACCGTGTTGGACAAATAGTCGGCCGGATCGACCGGCTGCCCATCGTGATAGAGGTTGACGCCACCGTGCAGCAGTAGCTTCGTTACCGTTCCCGTGTAGGTGTAGCTGTCGCGGCCGCCACCGCCGACCTGTCCGGACGCGCTCGATCCCGTGAGTTCGTCGTTGGGATCGTCGGTTGCGCCGAACGACGCGTTCGACTCCAGCGTCCCGCTGACCGCGAGCTCGTAGTCGGCCCCTGGGGCCGCCTCGATGGTGAGCGTGTTCTCGAACGAGTCCGGTGATGCGGTCGCGTCGTTGGGCATCGGACATCGTCCACCGTTAGAGATCGCAGCGGTATCGATCGTGGCGTTCTCGGTCACGACCGGTTGGCCCGCCACGTTGAGCGTCGTGTTCCGGACGGCCGCACCATCGGAATCGACGATCTCGACGCCATCACCGTCGGTCTGCACACAGCAGCCGTCGATGACGGATTGGGGGCGCTTGCGGAGTTCGATCGCCGCGGTATCACCGACGGCCCCCGTGACGCTGACGTTGCGGAGCGTGCCGTCGTACGGCGGATCCGTCGTGTAGCTCCCACCGGTCGGGTCCTTCGCCAGCACGCCCCGGACGCCGGCAGGGCTGACGTTGATCCGCGTGTCGAGCGCCGCGAAGGAGCCGATGTCGCCCGATGCGACCACCCCGCCACCGGAGTGGGGAACGTCGGCGATGGTGATGTCGCAGTTTCTGACCTCCGGGCCGGCCGTATCGAGCGAGCCGACTTCGAGGCGCACGCCGCGACCGTTGAGCATGTCGTTCGGGTTGGGACTGGCGCTCGCTCCGGCGTCGACCGTCAGCGTTCCACCGTCGACGTAGCTTCCCTCGCTGCCGATGCGAACCTGCGAGATATCGTTGTTGCTGAATTCGCCGCCCTCGATCCGGACGACACCGTTCGTCCGGCTACAGTAGAGCCCGTTGTTGGGAAAGCCCTCGAACCGGCAGTTTTCGAGCGTGATCGTCCCCTGTGTGGTGACGCCGATCCAGACGCCGACGCGGCCGTCACCGGCGTTGTACGCACCCATCAGTCCGTCGTTTTCCGCGACGACGTTGCTGACGTTGCCCGTGCCGTCGGGCGATCTGACGATCGGTGTGAACGCGTTGGTGACGTCGGGGTTGCCGTTGCCCCCGTCACGGGGATCGCTGTCCGGATGGATCCCCTGTCCGATATACTCGACGTCGTGCACTTCGAGATCGTCGTCGGCCCCGAAATGCAGACCCGGCGTCGCACCGTCGGCAGTCAGATCGAGATCGATGTTCTCGAAGAGCAGTCCCGTGCCGTTGTCGACGACGAGCGCCTTCTCGTTGAACCCTGCTGGCACCGTGAACTGTACGTCGCCTTCGCCGAGGAATCCGAGATTCGTTTTCCCGAGAACGACGTTCTGTTCGGTCAGTTTGTATGTTCCCGCGGGGAATTTCAACAGTGTGTTGTCCGCGGCGGCCGCTCGGAGCGCTTCGTCACACGGTGTCCCGCCCGTTGGATCACAACCGGCGTCTTCGACCATGTCGACGACCCGATCGAACCGTATTCCCCGTCGTTCCGTGGCGGCGCTGGCCTCCCGAGCGGCCACTCCGCCCAGACCGACCGCAGCCCCTGCGGCGACCAGATACGATCGTCGATCGATCGGTAACGCGCTTTGCTGTCCGTTCTCCCTCCGTCCGTTTCCGCTGTCGTTGCGTGGCATCTGTGTGTTGGTGTGATGGTCGACTGCTCTCTTCTCGAAAGACGGACCCCGTCCAGAGAGTGCTGTCTCGGCGCGTCAGCCGTCGATCGATCGGTGAACCGCGTCACGCGATCGCCAGCCCGTCGTCGCAGCCGCTGCCGAAATCCGTGATCTCGCGATCCGCCGCTCCTCACGCTGCCGGATTGCGTGGCATGCTCTCTCCTCGTCCATCCTTCGGTAGAAGGCGACAGACCGGAATCATATAAATCATTCTTTGCTAATCCTTACCGCTCAAGCGTAGAATAGAAACTGCCGGTCGCTGATACTGTCGGACAGAACCCATCGAGAACCGATCGTGCGGCAGCCTCCCCCACTCCCATCTCCCGTTGTAGTGGATTTCCACAACCCGATCGTCCATCGCGCTGGATCGTGACTGTCGGTTTCTACGAACGGACTGCATTAAACAGATATCGCCGCGTTACTTCTCGAGGTTCACTGCTGCCTTCTCGCCCCGTGGCAGCACGCCGAAAATCGATTCGCCGGAGCCATCTTCGGAGACGAGCAGCTCGACGATGTCGCGGTTTTCCAGATCATTCAGCGCTTGTGAGGCCTGTCTGGTGGAGAGGGACGTGCCATCACTGATCGCCCGAGCGGACGTCGGACCGTCGATCAGTTCGAACAGTACCACCGCACGGGCCGAGCGTCCCGTCGATTCGGTGGCCGCTATCGACGCCCCGGACGACCCTCGAACGAAGTCGGCATCCGCCGTGATCTGTTCGTTTTCGACCGTGATCGTTTCGTCGGGCATGTTCGGTCACACGAACTATAGTATCCTAAACGTATCGACGGGACAATAGGCTAAATCGCGAACGACGGAAATTCTCCCGATCGCTGGTCGGTGTGCAGCGGGACGGTTCGTGTACTGGAGATGAATGAAAAAGCGCCGTATGGCCCTATCCACCGTCAGTATCGAGGACTGCACGCTCACCGAGCGCCGATACTGCGGCGTATCACTCGTTCGTTTCCGTTTCGTCGTCCTTGTCGAACCACTGGAGTGGGCCGGTGTACTCGTTGTGGATGAGCTCCTCGTCGACGATTTCGAGGCCGAGCGCGGCGAGATCACGGTTGATGCGGCTGAGATCGTCGCCGTCGCGTCCGACGGCACCGATCTGGATGTTCTCCTCGCCGGTCATCAGCTCACGGGATGAGACGACGCCGGAGATCGTCAGCGCCTCGCGGGCGAGCGCTTCGCGCTCGGGGATCGGTGCGGTACAGAAGATGCTGGTGAACAGCTGGTAGCCCGCGCGTTCGTAATCGATATCGAGATGTGCGCCACGGATGATCCCCTCGTCCTCGAGGCGGGCGATGCGTTTGCGGACCGTGCTCGGCGAGACGCCGTAGTCCTCGGCGATCTCGGCCGCCGACGTTCCGTGGCTGTCCGCCTGAAGTCGGAAGACGACGTACTCGTCCAATTCGTCGAGTTCGCGCGGTGGCATACTCCGAGAAGGCATCGCCGCTCGGGAAAGCGTTTGCCGTTCGCCCTACAGTAGTCGCCCTTCGAGTGCGCGTCCGATCCGCCCCGGCGTACTCTCCTCGCGCGGGCGCACGACGAGTACGGGTCTGTCGGTGCCGTCGGCGAGCGACTGGGCATCCGTCCCGACGACCAGCACGTCGGCGTCGTCGCTCTCGATCGATCTCGAACCACCGTCGGAGCTGACGAGCGCCGTTCTGACGGGTACCGAACAGAGCGCCGCGATCTCCTCGTGGTAGTCGGCGATAGTCCGCTGCTGCTCGGCGGAAACGGACGCGTCGCGAGCGTACTCCAGAACGATCGCCGCATCGTGTGCCGCCGCCACCGCGTCGGCGACAGCAATTTTCGCCGGATCGTGGGGACCGTCGTCGGTCAGTACGGTCACGGTCCCGATTTCGGAGTTCTCCGCGGCGTTGTCGACGACGACGGCATCACAGCTGGTGTGGGCGAGCACCCACTCGTCGTCCGCATCGAACAGTCGTTCGCGGCGACGCGACGGCCGGCGCTCGATCACGAGCGTGTCCACGTCGTGCTCGTCGACGTAGTTCGCCAGCGCGTGGCGGGTGTCGTGGCTGACGATCTCACCGACGCGCACCGGCACGTCGAGATCGTCCGCGAGCGCGTCCGTCCGTTGCTCGAACTCGATGTCGGCTCCCGACTGCTCGGTGGCGGCTTCGAGCGGAACCTGGTCGGCCACCTCGTCGAACCGGACGACCGACACCGCGCCGTACTGGGGTGCTGCGAGATCCGCCGCAACGTCGACCAGCGTCTTCTCGTGCGAGGGGGTCGTCCCCTCCGGCACCGCGACGAGCGCCTCGTAGCCCTCGGTCGGGGCGATGGCGTCCCTGGTGCGCTCGACGGCCTGCCGCCCGACCTCGCGGCGGACCGCGTCGACGGCTGCACCCTCGCGATCGACGTGATCGCGGGCGTACCAGAGATACCACGCGACGCTGCCGGCCGTGATGAGGGCGGCTCCGACGAGCGGGATGGTCCCCATCTGCGTGAGCAAGACGAGCCCGCCGACGACGCCGAACCCCTGCATCCAGGGGTAGAACGGCGATTCGAACGTCGGTTCGTAGGTCATCGTGCCGCGGCGGAACGCGATCAGCGCGACGTTGATCAGGACGAACACGAGGATCTGAAACGCGCTCGCGAGCTTGGCGATGCTTTCGAGCGGGACGAACGCGATGAGGACGAGCAATACGACGCCGGTGAGCGTGATCGACGTGCTCGGCGTGCCGAAACGCTCGCTGATCTCGCCGAGCGAGGCAGGGACGAGTCCGTCACGACTCATCGCGAACGGGTAGCGCGACGACGAGAGGATGCCGGCGTTGGCGGTGCTCACGAGCGCGAGCAGCGCCGCCATCACGACGACGAGAACGCCCGCCGGACCGAGCGCGGCCTCCGCGGCGACCGCCATCGGTGCCTCGGCGGCGGCGATCGCCGACGTATCGGTGACGCCGAGCATGACGACCACGATGAGCGCGTACAGCAGCGTGGTGAACCCGAGCGAGCCGAGAATGCCGAGCGGGATGTTCCGCCCGGGGTTCTCGATCTCCTCGGCGACGCTCGCGACCTTCGTCACGCCCGCGTACGAGACGAACACGAGCCCGGTAGCCGTGAGGATCCCGCCGGCGCTGGTCTCGAAGACGCCCGCGTAGTTCGTCGGCCGTACCGACGGCACCCCACCGACGACGAACCAGCCGAGCGCTGCGAGCATGATCGCGACGATGACCACCTGGATGCGACCGGTCTGTTTCGCGCCGAACAGGTTGACGAGCACGAGAATCACGGCGAGGGTGAGCGCCAGCGGCGTCGTGATCGACGGCGGCACGTCGAACAGATAGAGGAGATACGGCACCCCGCCCACCAGCGCCAATCCGCCCTTGAACGACAGCGAGAACCACGTCCCGATGCCGGCGACCGTCCCCAGGAGCGGCCCCATGCCGCGCTCGATGAACAGGTAGGTGCCGCCGGATTCGGGCATCGCCGTCGCCATCTCCGATTTCGAGAGCGCTGCGGGGAGGACGACCAGTCCGGCGAGCACGTAGGCAATCACGACCGCCGGTCCCGCGTACTCGACGGCGACCGCGGGGAGGATGAAGATGCCGCTGCCGATCATCGCGCCGATGCTGATGGCGAGCACGGAGAACAGCCCGAGATCGCGTTCGAGGCTCTTTGGCACTAGCGATCACCACCCGTTCCGTCCGATCGGAGCCGTTCGCGCCCCGATTCGTCGGCCGATTCTCTCGGGGATCGTTCGGTCGGCGACTCCCCCATCGCCTGCTCCGACTGCCGCTCGCTCTCGGGCTGCTCGCCGCCACGGCGCTGTCGGGCGAGTGCGGACGCCAGCGTGGTTGCGGCACACACCGGTTCGATGCCGGCTGCGGCGAACGCGTCGACGTTCCGCGGGTCGTTGACGAGTGCGATGACGCGCTCGGTCCGGCGGAGCCCCAGCAGCTGTGCGACCAGCAGGTTCCGTCTGTCCGTCCGCGAGGCGACGATGGCGGTTCCCATCGCCTCGATCGCCTCTCCATCGAGCGTGGCCGTCTCGCTCGGATCGGCCAGACGGGCGTCGACACCCGCCGATGTCGCGCGTTCGACGGCGTGCTCGTCCTCGCCGATGAACAGCACGACGGCCGAGCCGTGGACGAGCCTGCGAGCGAGTGTTTCTCCCACGGTCCCGTCGCCGCCGACCACCAGTGTTTCGCTACACATACTGAATCGTTCTCAGAATCGCATATAGAAGGCGATTCGTGATAAATAGTCGGATTTTAGCCGTGTTTCGTGATTATAATCCCTGATATTCGCCGATGCTGGCCACTGCGAACGATCTCAGTGTTTCCGTGAACTCTCGATGGGGCTCAGCAGCCCGACCGAGATCGCTGTCGGTTGACCGATTCCACAGTCGTCCTCCATGGACCGGGTTTACGATCACCGTCGCAACTGTTTAGCATAAACTAATTCAATAATTAGATAGAAACCATTATGTGCTTCGTTGCCGAACATGATCACGAAGCATGGGGTTCACCACGTCGATACGTCCGCCGATCGATGCGGAACCGGCCCTCGCGGTTCCGGACGTCACGTTTCAGACGTTCATGCTTGCGGTGTTTTTCAGTATCGTGCTGCTGTACGTGCTGGCCGTCCTGTATCACTCGTCTCGCTGGACGTGAGCCGACGCCAGCTGGTGGTGTTCGTGACGGACCACCCTGTCGGAGAGAGCTGGTCGAGAACGCGCGGTGCGCACGTTCTCTGTTGCGGTGGGCTCTCGGTACTCGAACGCCACATCGGCTGTCCGATAGTCGATGGTCAGCTGCCGTCCGACACCGAATTAGATTATCTACAACAACGATTTAGTAGCTCGACAACCAAGAGACGGTATGCCGAGCGCGACATCCGAGGATTACATCAAAGCCATCTATCAGCTACAGGACGGTGACGAACCCGTCTCCACGTCGGCGATCGCCGATTCGCTCGGCGTCACGCCCCCGACGGTGACGGCGACGACCAAGCGCCTCGAAGACGCCGGCCTCGCCGAGCGCGAGGAGTACACGGGCGTCCAGCTGACCGCCGATGGCGAACTCGTCGCCATCGAAACGATCCGCCACCACCGACTGCTCGAACTGTTTCTGACGGAGCAGCTGGGCTACGACTGGGCGGAGGTCCACGAGGAGGCCGACCGGCTCGAACACCACATCAGCGAGCGTCTCGAAACCAAGCTCGCCGCGAGCCTCGGCGACCCCAGCGCCGATCCCCACGGCGCGCCGATCCCGACCGAGGACCTCGAACCGACCGAGGCCGACGATGCAACGCTCGCCGACTGCAGCGAGGGCGAGACGGTAGTGGTCACACAGGTCGCCGACAGCGATCCCGAGGTGCTCTCCTATCTCGCCGATGCCGGTATCACGCCCGGGACACAGCTCGAAATCACCGAAATAGCTCCCTTTGGACTGATGACTGTCGTGCCGAGCGATGGCGATGACACGGTCTCGCTCCCCGACGAGATCACCACCAGCATGTACGTCCGCGAACTCGACACCGCTCCGTCGGACAACGAGATGTCGTTAGTCGGCTAGCGTGGACGAGGCCGTCCGCCCGTCGTGTCGGGCGATTCTCGCGATTGAATCATCGTGATAGTCGACAGTAGCCACTCCATTGCGACCACTAGTGGATGGTTCGCGGAATCAGATATCGGCACTCACAGTTTCGTATCGGTTCGATCGCGGTCGCTACAGTACGAGTATCGAGAACGAAACGCTAGGGAATGCAGAACTCCACTCACTTCGGTAGAGGCACACTGGTGTAGACAGGTATGTCAACACACGAGTGTTCGAGCCGTTCTATGTGGCGTGTCCAACGGTTGTGTTTCACCTCCTGCCCAATCATTAGACTACACTAATTTATATCTTTTGTATCTCTAGAAAGTGTTCGCGAGATGCGGATCGATGACTTCGACGACAATCCCTCTATCGCGTGGATCCCCGGAAATTCAGCCGCCGATCGGCGGTTCATCCGAACGCCGGCAGTACGGTTTCGTGCTATCGAAACTGTGTTGAGAAACCGTCGAGGGTTCCGAAATACACTCCCTCTCTATTAGCGCCTACTAATACTCGATTTAGATAAGAATCTTTATTGCCTTCGCTCATTCACAGTCGCCTGAGAATGAACGACAACTCTCGATCGAGCGAGTGTATCGTCTCCCGACTCGACCGTCGCACCCGATCCGAGGGGTCCCCGGGCTGATGATCCCGCTTCAACTCGGCCTGCCGGAGGTTCTCGAGATCCTCATCGGCTCGTGGCGTGAAGGCTTCGTACAGGTTTCGGGCTTCGTCGGTGCGACGATCCTGCTTTTCAGTCTCGTCCAGTATCGCTTCGATGGCCGCCTCACCACGTGGCTTCAGGAAAACGAGCGCGCCCAGCCGCTCACCGGCGCGTTGCTCGGACTCACGCCGGGCTGTGGCGGTGCGATCATCGCCATGCCGCTCTACATCCGCGGGACGGTCAGTTTCGGGACCGTCGTCGCGGCGCTCGCGGCGACCGCCGGCGACTCGGCGTTCATCATCCTCGCGCTCGCGCCCGAGGCGGCGCTGTACGCCTACGGGATGGCGTTCGTCGCGGCAGTGCTGTTCGGCTACGCGATCGATATCTTCGGGCTCGGCGTCGGCTACGTCGACAACGCGGTCGAGCGCATCGGCCGTCCGATGACCGACGGCGGGTTCGCAACGACCAGCGTCGCCGAGGGCGGCCCGAGCATCGCCGACTACGACGGGTCGGACGGTCACGATCACGACCACGATCACGGTGACGATCTCCCGAGCTACCTACCTCACTCCCGGCTGCTCGAACGTGTCAGCCACGCGATTCACGTTCTCTGGTGGATCGTTCTCGCGGGCGCGCTCGTCGCCGGCGTGCTGTATCTCGCGAAGGGTGCGCAGGAGCCCGCGTGGGCGGTTGCGGCCACCTACGACGGTCTGTTCACGATCACGGGGCTCGTCGGCACCACGCTGTCGTTCTACCTCTACTTCGTCGGCCGCCACTACATCGGCGAGGGCGAGACGGGCCGCGTTCGCGACTCGTTCGAGAGTCTCTACAACACCTTCCAGCACGCCGCCATGGAGACCGCGATGGTCACGGTCTGGGTCATCGCCGGCTACCTGCTCTACGAGTACGGTCTCCTGCTCACCGGCGTCGAGATCCAGGCGCTCGCGGCGGCCGCAGGAATTTTCGCACCGATCGCGGGCGCGGTGCTCGGCCTGATCCCCGGCTGTGCGGCACACATCGTTTTTGCGCAGCTGTACGCCCTCGAAGAGGCGATTCCGTTCTCGGCGCTCGTGGCGAACGCCATCAGTCAGGACGGCGACGCGCTGTTTCCATTGATGGCGATCGATCTGAAAGCCGCGATCATCGCCACGATCTACACGACGATCCCGGGCGTCATCGTCGGTATCTTCGTCTATTACCTCTGGCCGTACGCACAGTTCGGCTTCGGGGTGCTCGGATGACGGGCATCGACGGCCGACGATCGACCGAACGGATCGGAGGGCGTGACTGACGTGTACGATCGCATCCTCGTCCCGACCGACGGCAGCGAGCCCGCAGCCGCCGCGGTCCGGCACGCGCTCGATCTCGCCGACCGATACGACGCGACGCTGCACGCGCTGTTCGTCGTCGACACCGACAAGAGCTGGATGACGGTCTCGAAGGTCGAGGTCCACGACGCGCTCTGGGAAGTCGGCCGCGAGACTGCGACACGAGTCCTCGCGGAGGTCGAAGCCGTGACCGCGGATGCCGGCGTCGAACTCGTCACGGAGATACTCGAAGGATCGCCCGATCGGCGAATCCCCGAGTACGCCGCCGAGAACGGGATCGACCTCGTCGTGATGGGAACGCACGGCCGCACTGGGCTCCAGCATCGGCTCCTCGGCAGTGTCACCGAACGGGTCATCCGCGAGACGACCGTTCCCGTGATGGCGGTCAACGCCGAAGCATCGGACTGAACGGCGGGTTGTTACTCCGCGCCGCTCTCGTTCATAATCACTATTATTAGCGGCCGCTATTTTAGCAGTTAGATTAATAAAAAGCCATCCCGTAGCGCCAGTAATGGACGCATCCGATCGGTCGGAGGACGGGATCGACCCGCCATCCGACGGGCACGACGATCACGATCGCGAAACCGGTGTTCAGGACGAACCGTCGAACTCGGCTTCGATAGAGGGGAGAAGCGTCGTACAGCTCTCGGTTCCCGACATGGACTGCCCCTCGTGTGCGGGAAAAGTCGAGCGCAGCGTCCGGAAACTCGACGGCATCCGAGACGTCGACCCGCAAGTGACGACCGGTACGCTCACTGTCGCCTTCGGCGATGACTCGACGAGTCGCGAGGCGATCACCGATCGGATCGAGAAAGCCGGCTACGCCGTCGAGGAATCGGGTACGACGACCACGAAGCTCTCCGTGCCGGACATGGACTGTCCCTCCTGTGCCGGGAAAGTCGAGAATGCGCTCGATCGACTCACTGGTGTCTCTTCGCACGAAACTCAGCCAACGACCGGCACGGTGATCGTTACCTACGATGCGACGACAACGGGAAAGAGCGAGCTCGTCGCGGCCATCGAGAGCGCCGGCTACACCGTCACCGACACCGCGAGTGAAGAATCGAGCGCCGATGGGACCGACTCGAACGACAGCATCTGGACGAGTTCACGCGCGATCAAGACCTGGATCAGCGGTGGCTTCCTCGGGCTCGGGCTGCTCTTCGAGTTCATCCTAACCGCCCAGAACGCCGCCGTCGGGACGGTTCTCGGCAGCGAGCTGTTCGTCGCGGACGTCCTCTTCTTGGTCGGGGTCGCGTTCGGTGCCCAGGAGATCCTTCGCAACGGCTACTACTCGGCGCGAAACCTGAATCTCGATATCGATTTCCTGATGTCGATCGCCATTCTCGGCGCGCTGGTCGCGAGCCTCGCGTTCGGCGAGGCGCTCTACTTCGAGGCTGCGACGCTCGCCTTCCTGTTCAGCGTCGCCGAGCTGCTCGAACGCTCCTCGATGGATCAGGCCCGCAACTCGCTCCAGGAGCTGATGGATCTCTCGCCGGACGAGGCGACGGTCAAGAGAGACGATGGCGATGAGGAGACGATCCCGGTGGACGAGGTGTCTGTCGCCGAGGTCGTGGTGGTGCGTCCGGGCGAGAAGATCCCGATGGACGGCGACATCGTCGACGGCGAGAGCGCGGTCAACCAGGCCCCGATCACCGGCGAGAGCGTCCCGGTCGATAAAACCACTGGCGACGAGGTGTACGCGGGGACGATCAACGAGGAGGGCTATCTCGAAGTGCAGGTCACCTCCGGGGCAGCGGACAACACCCTCTCGCGCATCGTCGCAATGGTCGAGGACGCCCAGTCGAACAAGACCGAACGCGAGCAGTTCGTCGAGCGGTTCTCGTCCTGGTACACGCCCGTCGTCGTCGCGTTTGCCGTCCTCGTCACGCTCGCCAGTCCGTTCGTCCTCGGAACCACGTGGTCGACGGCCGTCGTCCACGGTCTCACCCTGCTGGTGCTCGCGTGCCCGTGTGCGTTCGTCATCTCGACGCCCGTCTCGGTGGTGTCGGGCATCACGAGCGCCGCGGACAACGGCGTGCTCATCAAGGGTGGCAACCACCTCGAAGCGATGGGTGCGGTCGACGTCGTCGCCTTCGACAAGACCGGGACGCTCACGAAGGGCGAACTCACCGTGACCGACGTCGTTTCGCTCAACGGCAACACCGAGGAAGACGTCCTCCGGTGTGCGCGCGGTCTCGAAAAGCGCAGCGAACACCCGATCGGCGAAGCGATCGTCGCCGAGGCCGGCAGCGCGAGTGTCGCCGAGCGCGATATCGACGATTTCGAGTCCATCACCGGCAAGGGCGTGCGGGCGGAGCTCGACGGCACGCCACACTTCGCCGGCAAACCAGGACTGTTCGACGATCTCGGCTTCGATCTCTCACACGTCCACGCGACGACCGATGGCGGTGTCGTGACCCAGACGACCCGCCAGCTCTGCGAGCACAACGACTGTCTCGATCTGCTGGAGGAGACCGTGCCAGAGCTCCAATCCGAGGGGAAAACGGTGGTGCTCGTCGGCACGGAAGACGAACTGGAGGGCGTCGTCGCGGTTGCCGATGAAGTGCGCGCCGAGGCCGAGCGGACGATCGCCCGATTGGACGAACTCGGTGTCGAGCATACGGTGATGCTCACGGGTGACAACGACCGCACGGCACGCGCCATCGCCGAATCGGTCGGTGTCGACGAGCATCGGGCGGAACTGCTGCCCGACGAGAAAGTCGAAGCGATCGACGAGCTGGTCGACGAGTATGACGGTGTGGCGATGGTCGGCGATGGGATCAACGACGCGCCGGCGCTCGCGACCGCGACAGTCGGAATCGCGATGGGAGCCGCGGGTACGGACACGGCGCTCGAAACCGCCGACATCGCGCTGATGGGTGACGATCTCGCGAAACTGCCCTACCTCTACGAGCTCGCGAACGACGCCAACAGCGTCATTCGCCAGAACATCGTCGGCAGCCTCCTGATCAAGGCCGGGCTGGCGATCGCGGTCCCGTTCGGCTACGTGCCGATCTGGCTGGCCGTGCTCGCGGGCGACGCCGGCATGACCGTCGGCGTAACCGGCAACGCGATGCGGCTCTCGCGCATCCGGCCCGACGAGTGACGCTCGCTCCGCCGGCCGACGAAACCGATCCAGGACGGCGATAGTTTCGATATCAGCGATCGGGTCGGTATCGCATCGAGAACGGAAGGCAAAGGTGATCGGTGATCGTTTCGTTGACCGTCATCAATGGGTACAGCAGGACCTCTCAGTCGCAACCTCTCGTGGATACATAGCGTCGCGGTCATCGTCGGAACGATGGTCGGTGCGGGGATATTCGTCGTCACGGGCACGGCGGCGGAGATCATGGGGCCGGCCGTCCCGCTCGGCTTCCTCGCCGGACTGCCGATCGTGTTCTCGACCGCGCTCGTCTACGCGGTTTTCATGAGCGGTCCGCTCGGCGAGCATCCGGGCGGTGCCTACATGCATATCTCGCGGACGTGGAACTCGACGCTCGCGGGCTACGTCTTCATCTGGCTGAAGGTCGTCGCCTTCATCGGCGCGCAGGCGGTCTTCGCGATCGGCTTCGGCAACGCGATCCGCTACTGGCCCGTGTTCCGATTCCTCCCCGCCGAGTGGTGGGCGATCGCCTTTCTCACCCTCCTGTTCGTCCTCCACCTCGTCGGCGTCGACGTCTTCGGACAGGCACAGGCGATCTTGACGGGTCTCCTCGTCGCCGTCCTCCTCCTGCTCGGCCTCCCCGGCCTGTTCCAGATCGATCCGGGAAACTTCTCACCGCTGTTTCCCGAACAGCTGTACGCCGACGGGCTCGTCGGTCCGTTCGTCGCCGGGACGAGCGCGCTCTTCTTCTCGTACATCGGCTTCGAATCGCTCGCCCAGACCGCTGGCGAGACCGAGAACCCGCGGAAGACGCTGCCGCGCGTGTTCGCCGGCAGCGTGCTCTTCATCGGACTGCTCTACTTGCTCGTGAGCGTCGTCGTCCTCGGCATCCTGCCGTGGGAGCAGGTGGCGGGGAGCGAGACGCCGCTCACCGACGCCGCAGCGACGTATTTCCCGGTCGGGACGGCCGGCATCGTCGCCGTCGGGAGCCTGCTCGCGTACGCGACGACCGCCAACGCCGGCTACATGTCCCCAAGTCGGATCCTCTACGCGCTCGGGCGCGACCGACTGCTGCCCGACGTGCTCACACATGTCAACGATCGCTTCGGCACACCGGACGTCGGTCTCACGCTCACGTGGGCGATCGCCGTCGCGTTCGTCCTCACCTCGACGTTCTCGTACGCGCTGAACATCTCGCTGGCCGCGCTCCTGTTCATGTACGTCGCGCACGCGCTCTCGCTCGTCGCACTGCCGCACGTCAATCCGACACTGTACGAGCGCAGCGCACTCCAGTTCGGACCGGTGACGGTCGCGGTCATCGGGCTGTTCAGCGCCGGCTCGATGCTCGTCTTCCTCTCACAGACGATCTCGCTGGCGGATCTCGGCCCGGCCGTCCAACAGCTACTTGCTGGCAACGTCGGCGGAGCACTGCTCTCCAGCAGCCTTCTTCTACTGGGGATCTGGCTTGCCATCGGCCTCCTGGTCTACGCGGGCTACCGGCTCTCGATCGACGGCGAGCTGCCCGCGCGGCTGCCGTTCGCCTTCCTCGAAGAGCGGTGAGCGAAAGGATACTGTACGCGCGGCGACTCCGTTCGGTATGACCGCCTTCGACGCCAGCCGCGAGGGTGCGATCGCCCGCGACGAGGCCGATCCGCTCGCCGGGTTCGCCGACCGCTTTCACCGTTCGGACGAGCTCTATCTCGACGGCAACTCGCTCGGTCCGCTCTCGACGGACGCACATCGCACGCTCGAACGCGTCATCGACGAATGGCGGGAGCTCGGCATCCGCGGCTGGACCGACGGCGATCCGCCCTGGTTTCGCTACGGGGAGTATCTCGGCGATCGCCTCGCACCGCTGCTCGGCGTCGACGGGGACGAGGTCGTCGCGGCCAACGCCACGACGGTGAACATCCACACGCTCGTCGGGACGTTCCTCGACACGATTGACGGGCGGCCGACCGTCCTGATCGACGAGCTGAACTTCCCGACCGACGGCTACGCCGTCCGTGCCCAGCTCCGCCAGCGCGGGTTCGACCCCGACGAACGGCTCGTGGTCGTCGAGAGCGACGACGGACGGACGGTCGACGAGGACGACGTCGTCACAGCACTGGAGACCAACGACGTCGATCTCCTCTTGCTCCCGTCGGTGCTCTATCGCAGCGGCCAACTGCTCGACGTCGAGCGTATCGCGACCGCCGCAGCCGACGCGGGGACGATCTGTGGGTTCGATCTTGCGCACTCGATCGGGGTCGTTCCCCACGACCTCTCGAACGTCGACTTCGCCGTCTGGTGTAGCTACAAGTATCTCAACGCCGGTCCGGGAGCCATTGCCGGGCTCTACGTGAACGAGCGCCACTTCGGCACCCAGCCCGCACTCGCCGGCTGGTGGGGCCACGAGAAGGAGACTCAGTTCGCGATGCGTTCGACGTACACACCGGCCGACACTGCGGGCGCGTGGCAGATCGGAACGGTTCCGATGCTGAGCGCCGCACCGCTGGAGGGAGCCCTCGATATCGTCGACGAGGCCGGTATCGATGCGATCCGCGAAAAATCGCTCGATCTGACGGCGTACCTGATCGAACTCGTCGACGAGCATCTCGACGATTCGTTCGCGGTCGGAACGCCTCGCGAGCGTGCCCGACGGGGTGGTCACGTCGCCATCGAGCATCCCCAGGCCGAGCGACTCGCGGCGGCACTCGCCGCCCGCGACGCCGTGGTCGACTTCCGTCCGCCGAACGTCGTCCGGGTCTGTCCGGCACCGCTGTACACAGGCTACGTCGACGTCTGGGAGTTCGTCGCGACGCTGGCCGAGATCGCCGAATCGGGCGCGTACGAACGGTTCGATCCTGACGGGACCGTCACGTAGCGCCCACCTGCGAGTGACCAACGGCTAAGTGCCGACCACCGGAATCCCACGCATGCTCTATCGGGAGTTCGAAACCCAGGCGGAACTCGATGCGCAGTACAACGTGAGCCAGACTGTCGACGATGCCTCGGCGTACGCGGAGTTCTACACCGAAAAGAGTCGGGAGGTTCGTGCGGAACTCGACCATCACCGCGACGTCTCGTTCGGCCCGACAGTCGCCGAGCGACTCGACGTCTTTCCCGCCGATCGCGAGAACGCCCCGATCCTCCTCTTCATCCACGGTGGCTACTGGCACAGCCGTACCAGCGACGAGTTCGACTTCGTCGCCCGTGGCCCCGTCTCGGCGGGCGTGACGACCGTCGTGATGAACTACGCGCTCTGTCCGGCAGTCTCGATCGACGAGATCGTCCGTCAGGCCCGTGCTGCGGTCGTCTGGCTCGCCGATCACGCCGACGAGTTCGACAGTGACGGCGACCGCATCCACGTTGCCGGCCACTCGGCGGGTGGCCATCTGGCCGCAATGTTGCTGACGACCGACTGGGCGGGCGAATACGGCCGCTCGCCCGGCATCATCGAGAGCGCCTGCACGATCAGCGGCCTGTTCGATCTCGCACCCTTTCCCTACACTTGGCTCCAGCCGAAACTGCAACTGACGTGGGACGAGGTCCGGCACAACAGCCCGATTCGCCATATACCGGCGGAGGCACCACCGCTACTGGTCAGCTATGGCGCGGACGAACCCGCAGAACTGCGTCGCCAGTCGGAGGATTTCTTGACCGCGTGGCAGCAGGCGGGTCTCGATGGCACCGGGCTGGAACAGCCGGCCACCAACCACTACACCGCCATCGAGGGGTTTCTCGACGCGGACAGTCGACTCTGTTCGGCTATCTTGGAGCGAATCGACAACTGATCCGTTCTTCGAGCGCGGTCGAGAAATTCGCTTATCACGACTGCTTCGAAAACCTTCACCTCGCTCGTGAAAACGCCGCAGAAGCGGGCCGGGAGGGATTTGAACCCCCGACTGTCTGATTAAGAGTCAGATGCTCTGCCTAACTGAGCTACCGGCCCTGACGATTCGGAGTTACCCGGCCCCAGTCAAATACGTTTTCCTTCACCGATCACGAGCGAGGGCGATACTGTGCGACTGCGGTGTCGTGATCTCCGCGCGAACGGGGGCGAGATTCAACCGACGAGAAACCCTGGAGACGAACGGCAAGCGTCGTCCGGCGCGAGCAGAGAGGTGTCGACCGTAGGGCCACCCGGTACAGTAAACGCTCCTACTGGAATCCGATGCGTCCGCCGCTGCGGCCGCGGGCGGGGTCTGCGGCACCGCCCTTGAACTCCTCGGCCATGCGGTCGTAGTAGTCGAGGATGTCCTCGGTGATCGTCGGGCGCACAGTCTCAAGCGCGGACCGGAAGTGGCGCATTTCGACGACGTTGGCGTCGGGGTCGTCCCGGAGTGCCTGGATCGCGGCCTCACGGGCGATGGATTCGAGATCCGATCCGACGTAGCCGTCGGTGATCTCGGCGATCTCGCGCAGGCTCACGTCGGCCGCCAGCGGCGTGTCGTCGGTGTGGATCGAGAGGATGCGCTCGCGACCTTCGATGCTCGGCTGGCCGACCATCACGAGCCGGTCGAACCGGCCCGATCTGATGAGCGCCGGATCGATCATGTCAGGTCGATTGGTCGCGGCGATGACCATCACGTTCTTCATGTCCTCCAGCCCGTCGAGCTCCGTGAGGAGCTGGTTGACGACGCGCTCGGAGACGTTCGACCCCACGTCGCCACCGCGGCTCGGGGCGAGACTGTCGAGTTCGTCGAAGAAAATGACTGTGGGCGAGACCTGCCGTGCCTTCTTGAACGTCTGCCGGATCGCCTTCTCGGACTCGCCGACCCACTTCGAGAGCAGCTGCGGCCCGCGCACCGAGATGAAGTTGGCGTTGGTCTCGTTGGCGACCGCTTTGGCCATCAGCGTCTTGCCCGTTCCCGGTGGCCCGTAGAGCAGCACTCCCGCTGGTGGCTCGATACCGAGTCGTGAGAACCGCTCGGGGCTCGACAGCGGCCACTCGACGGCCTCCTTGAGCTCGCCCTTCGCGTCCTCGAGCCCGCCGACGTCGTCCCACGTGATCTTCGGGAGCTCGACGAGCACCTCGCGCATCGCGCTCGGCTCGACCTCGTTGAGCGCGCCGTCGAAGTCCTCGCGCTTGATGATCATCCGGTCGATGAGGCTCGGCGGCACGTCCTCCTCGTCGAGATCGATCTCGGGGAGATACCTTCGAAGAGCCTTCATCGCCGACTCCTTCGTGAGGCTCTCGATGTCAGCCCCCACGAACCCGTGGGTCTCGTCGGCGAGCCCCGAGAGGTTCACGTCGTCGCTCAGCGGCATTCCGCGAGTGTGGATCTGGAGGATCTCCTCGCGCCCGCGCTCGTCGGGTACCCCAATTTCGATCTCGCGATCGAACCGACCCGGTCTGCGCAGCGCGGGATCGACGCTGTCGACGCGGTTGGTCGCGCCGATGACGATGACCTGGCCGCGGCTCTCTAGGCCGTCCATCATCGTCAGCAGTTGGGCGACGACGCGGCGCTCGACCTCACCCGTCACGTCCTCGCGTTTCGGTGCGATCGAGTCGAGTTCGTCGATGAAGATGATCGCCGGCGACTCCTCGGTCGCGTCCTCGAAGATCTCCCGGAGCTGCTGTTCGCTTTCCCCGTAGTATTTGGAGATGATCTCGGGACCGGCGATCGAGAAGAAACTCGCCGAGGTCTCGTTGGCGACGGCCTTCGCCAGCAGGGTCTTCCCCGTACCGGGCGGCCCGTGCAGCAGCACCCCCTGTGGCGGCTCGATACCCAGCTTCTGGAAGATCTGGGGGTGTTTCATCGGCAGCTCGACCATCTCGCGGACGCGCTGGATCTCGCCCTGGAGACCACCGATGTCCTCGTAGGTGATGCCGCCGCCGGTCTTCTCGAAGCCCGAGATCGGCTCCTCGCGGAGTTCGACGTCGGTGTCCTCGGTGATGAGCGCCACCCCGTCGGGCTCGGTGTCGACGGCGATGAGCGGGATCGCCTGGCCCGGCGAGCGCATGAACGGGTGGTTGGTCGAGCTCATCACGGGCACGATGTCCCGTTCCACCACGGGGCGCTTCAGGATCTGGCGTTTGACCATCCCGGCCGCGTCGCTGCCGAACTGGACGGAGGCCTCCTCGGGCGGGGCGAGCACGAGTCGGTCGGCCGTCCCGGGATCGGCCTTGCGGATCTCGACGCGTTCGCCGATGCCGATATCGGCGTTCTGTCGCGTGAACCCGTCGATCCGAACTGTATCGGTGTTCCAGTCCTGCCGATCGGCGCGCCAGACCTTCGCGGCGGTCGTGTCGCCACCCTCGATCTCGATGATGTCGCCCGGCGAGAGCTTGAGATGCAACAGGGTATCCGGATCGAGGCGGGCGATGCCGCGGCCCGAGTCGTTGGGGTACGCCTTCGCCACCTCCAGTTGGACTTCGTTCATGGCTGGCTGATGTCCGATACTCCGTCGCTGGCGGGGTTATGCCTTTTGCCTGTCCGCCCATGCCGAACAATCACGGCGACCGGACGGCTTTTCGCCTCGCCAACCCCACCCCAACTATGCGAACACTGGCGTTCGACGGTCGCATGGGCGCGAGCGGCGACATGCTCTGTGGCGCGCTGCTCGCCGCCGGCGCGGATCCCGATGTGTTGGAACCGATCGAGGAGGCACTCGACGTACAGTACGCGATCGACACGACGACGAAGAACGGCATCGACGCGACGACCGTCACCGTTCTTCTGGACGACGAATCCACCGACGGCCACGGCCACAGCGAAGCCGACGACGATCGATCACACGACCACACCCATTCTCACGACGACCACGATCACGAGCACACACACGAGGGACATGACCACCACGGTGATCACGATCATCCCCACGATCACACGCATGCCGAGGGCGCTGGCCCGACCCGATCCTACACCGAGGTCGTCGAGCTCGTCGAGTCGATGGAGCTCCCCGAGGAAGTCGAACACGACGCGACGGCGATCTTCGAGATCTTGGGCGAGGCGGAGGCGGCGGTCCACGGCACCGATCTCGATGCAACTCACTTCCACGAGGTCGGCGCTGACGACGCCATCGCGGACGTCGTCGGGGCGACGCTCCTTTTTGATTCGCTCGACGTCGAGCGCGTCGTGACGACGCCGATCGCAGGGGGCGGCGGCACGGTCGCGATGAGCCACGGCACCTATCCCGTGCCGGCACCCGCGGTGGTCGAGGTCGTCGAACGCGCAGACTGGGCGCTCCACGGTGGTCCGGTCGATGGCGAACTCCTGACTCCCACGGGTGCGGCGATCCTCGCACACGTCGCCGACGGCGTCGAGCGACTACCTGCACTCGATCTCGACGCGTCGGGCTACGGCGCTGGCGATCACGATTTTCCCGACTATCCGAACGTGCTCCGGGCGTTGGTCGGTGCCAGTAGCGAGGGCCTCACCCGCGAGGGAATTCGCGTGCTCGAGACGAACCTCGACGACGCCCCGCCGGAGGTGCTCGGCGGGCTGCACGACAGTCTCAAAGAGGCCGGTGCGCGCGACGTCTCGATTCTCCCGACGACGATGAAGAAATCCCGTCCGGGCCATCTCGTGAAGGTCATCGTCAAGTCCGAGGACGCGGAGCGAGTCGCCCGCCGGCTCGCCGTCGAAACGGGAACCCTCGGCGTGCGCGAGACCGGCGCACGCCACCGTTGGGTCGCCGAACGCGCCTTCGAGACCGCGACAGTCGCCGTCGAGGACGAGGAGTACGAGGTCGCGGTGAAGATCGCCAGCGATTCCGCGGGAACGGTCTACGACGTGAGCGCCGAATACGACGACGCGAGTGCGGTCGCCGCCGAAACCGACGTGCCAATTCGAGAGGTCATGCGGCGAGCCGAAAACGCGGTCCGCAGCTAATCGTCGCCTTCGCGTCCGTCACGTTGTTGCTCCGACCAGCGGTCGCGCGCATCGAGCGCCGGTCCGCGAAAGTCGAGCGTCCACGCTGGAACGTCCTCGATCTCCCAGTAGTCCAGTGCATCGCCTTCGTGTGAAAGGCCGAGCGTCCCGCCAGTCACCTCACAGAGATACAACAGGAGCACGTGACCGTGCGGATTGAGCCGGTTCGGTTCCATCATGTAGGCGTCGACGACCTCGATCGTTTCGACAGCGAGACCCGTCTCCTCGCGAGTCTCGCGGATCGCCGTCTCGGCCGGCGGTTCGAGCGGTTCGACCGCGCCGCCAGGGATGTCCCACGTGCCGGCGACGTACTCCGAGCCCTCCGGCCGTTGCATCAACAGCATCCGGCCCTCGTCGTCGAAAATCGCGGCCTTGACTCCGACATTCGGCGTGACGTAACCGAGATCCCGTGCGAGGCGGTCATGGATCTCTTCCGGTGGAACGTCAAGGGTCATACCGTAGTATTCGCCGACGAGTTCTAGGATTCGTTCGTACCGCTCACGGTCGTAGGGATCGTCCGCGAAGAACAAGCCGGCCTGTGCCATCACCCGGAGTTCGTCGAGCAGCGGAAGGAGATCCACACTGTCGTCGTTCATTGGCCACGATGCTCCGCAAGCGCCTCCTGGATGGTCAACTCGCCGGCGGCGACACGGCGGGCGAGCGTCTCGTCGATCTCGCGGTTGGTCTCCGATTGCTCGCGCGAGCGAGCCTTGATCACGTCGAGCTCGCCGACGGTCGGCTCGACGGTGCGCTCGCGGACCTGCTCGCCGGAGCGCCGGGCGATGTTGACGGCGGCGAGCACGTCGCCCATTCCGCGCGCACCGGTACCGAGCGAGGGCGTCGTGCCGGTCTCGTCGACCAGCTCCACGGGAACGTCGAGTTCGTCGATGACGGATGCGCCGGTGAGCCGTGCGCCATCGCCGACGCGAACGATCGGGTCCGCCGCGTCGGCGATCTCGCCGCCGATGACGCCGGCAGCGTCCGCGAGCGGGACGTGAAACGCCGCGACCACCACGTCACCCGAGAGCACGGCGATACCGGGTCGATCGCCGGGATCGACGCCGACGATCGTCCGTCCGCCGTCGCGCAGCGACGAGAGCGCGCTCTCGACCGCCCGCCGTGGCTCCGCCGGATCGGCGCGGACGATCTCGACATCCTCATCGGGCGTGTCGCTCCTGTCGGGCACGTCGTCCTCGTCGCCAACGATGAGAACGTGCGTCCGCTCGGGAAGTTCGTCGCCGGGCTCCACCGTCGTGAACTCGACGCCGCGCTCGCGGAGTTCGGTGACGACGCCGTGATAGAGCTCGAAGTCGGCGGTGGCGACGACGATCACGTCCACACTCGACCGCCGGCACAAATAAACGCTCACCACGCGGCGACAGGACGACTTTTGGTGGGCGGGCGGCAACGGCCGCCGTGAGCGAACCGCTTTCGACCGGCTGTGGGGTGCTCGACGACCTCCTCGGCGGCGGGCTCCCGCGCGGGGCCGTCACCCAGGTCTACGGCCCGCCGGCCGCCGGCAAGACGAATCTCGCGCTGTCAGCGGCCGTCGCAACGGCCGTCGACGGCGATCCGAGCTACTACATCGACACTGAGGGCCTCTCCGTGGCACGCTTCGAGCAGCTCGCGCAGGCACGCAGCGCCGACCTCGACGATCTCACCTCGCGCATCGTCGTCGCCGAGGCGCTCGATTTCGACGAACAGGAAGAGGCCGTCCGCGATGCCGAACAGCTCGCCGAACGTACCTCGTTGATCGCCCTCGACAGCGCGACGGGCTTCTATCGCCTGGAGCGGACGAACCGGGAGGACGGCGAAGCGCTCCGGCAGATCGGTCGTCAGGTGACGCATCTACTGTCGCTCGCACGCAAACACGATCTTGCCGTGTTGCTCACCAATCAGGTGTTTGCCGACCCCGAGAGCGAGTCGGGGCGGGCGCGGGCGCTCGGCGGCCACACGCTCTCACATCTGACGGGGACGATCCTCAGACTCGAACGGTTCCGAGCAGGCAACCGCCGAGCGACGCTCGAAAAACACGGTTCGAAAGCCGCCGGCGAGACCTGCCGGTTCGCGATCACGAACGACGGTCTCGAAGCGGTCGAAGAAGGGGTTTAGGCCGGGTTCGCGGCGACGGGGGCCAGCGACGAACTGTTCGCCGAGTCGCCCGTACTCTCGCTCGAACCGCTACTGGATTCCTGCTCGTCGAGCCACGACTGGTATTCGTCCTGTGGCATGACCGTCATGTTGGCGAGCATCTTCGAGTGACCGGAGCCACAGAACTCGGCGCAGTAGAGCTGGTAGGTGCCGGGTTCGGTGGCGTTGGTCATGATCGTGTTGTACTGGCCGGGGATGGCGTCCTGTTTGAGGCCGAGCGACGGCACGTGGACGGCGTGGATGACGTCACGGGAGGTGATGTGGAGATAGACCGACTTGTTCGCCGGTATCGCGAGCTCGGTCGAGGAGTTGACGCCCGCGTCCGGATAGATGAACTCCCACCCCCATTGGAAGGCGTCGACCTCGATCTCGACGGCCTGCTTGCTATCCGGGGCGGTCGCTCCCGAGCGGTTCGGATGCGTGACCGACGGTTGGATCTCCTGTTGGGCCTGTGGCTGTGCCTGATTCTCGTCGGCCGTCAGCGCGATCGCCGGGTTGCCGAGCACCGTGTAGGAGGCGACACCGACGAACAGGAGGATGATCGCGGTGGCGATCGTCCACGTGATTTCGAGCCGTCGGTTCTCGCGGGTCGGCTGCGGATCGTCGTTGTTCCGAAATTTCCAGACTGCGTAGACCAGAATGACCTGGACGAGCAGCGTTATCGGGATCGCGACGTAGAGCAGCTTCGCGTTCAATCCGTAGATGAGGTCCGCGTTGACCGACTGTGCCAACACCGGTTCCGTCGCGGCGAGAACGGCCCCGACCACCAGCAGGGCGTACCGCCCGAGACGCGTTTTGGTCATCTGTCCGCGCTTCGGTAGTGGAGCATAAATACCTGCTGACTCCCCCGTGGATGGCCGAAAACGCGGGGCCTAAGTACGCCGATTGCGAAGATCGAAACCGAGTCACAACACCGTGACAGCCAACACAGCCACCGAGCGCAGACGGGTGACGACGCTGCTTGCGGCCGCGGCCATCGGCGTCTATCTCCTGATCGTCGTCGGGGCGACGACGGCGCTGACCGAGGCGACGCAAGCCTGTTCGACCTGGCCGCTCTGTGGCACCGATCTCTCCGATCCGCGCGTGCTCATCGCGTGGGGCCACCGCCTCGCGGCGCTCGTCGTCGGCGTCGTCGTCCTCGCGGCGCTCGTCTCGACCTGGCGATCGTCCACGTCGCGGCGCGCGAAGGCTACCCTCCTCGTCCCGTTCGTCCTCTACCCCGTCCAGATCGGACTGGGCGCGCTCGCCGCGACCGCGACGACCGCTACCGCCGACTGGCTCTCGACGCTTCACCTGCTCTCCGGGATGGCGATTTTCGTCGGGCTTGTCCTCGCGCTCGCGTGGACGCTCGAACTCGGCACCGACGACACGGCACCGGTCACGGACCCGGATCCACTCACGGCCACACCGACCGACACCGACACCGGCGAAACCCCGTCACTGCAAACCCCGTCACCGCCATCCGGCCCGCTCGCCCGCGCGAGGCGGATCGGCGCGGCGTATTTCAGACTGATGAAGCCGCGGCTGATGTGGTTGCTCTGTCTCGTGGCGGCCGCCGGGATGGCGCTCGCGGCCGGGCCGTCGCTCGATGCCGGGATCGTGATCCGCGTGCTCGGCGGCGGTGTGCTCGCGATCGGCGCGAGCGGCACGTTCAACCACGTTCTCGAACGCAAGAAGGACCGGAAGATGCAGCGGACGAGCGATCGCCCGCTCGCCACCGACCAGGTGGGCGTGACGAACGCGCTCGCCTTCGGCATCCTGCTGGCGGCCGCCTCGCTCGCGCTGTTCCTCTCGGTCAACCTGCTGGCGGCCGCGCTCGGCCTCTGTGCCATCCTCTTTTACAGCGTGATCTACACGCTCGTGCTCAAACCGAACACCGTACAGAACACCGTTCTGGGTGGCGCTGCGGGCGCACTCCCGGCGCTCATCGGCTGGGTTGGGGTGACGGGAACGGTGGGCGTGCCAGGGCTCGCGCTCGCGGGCGTCATCTTCCTCTGGACGCCGGCGCACTTCTACAACCTCGCGCTCGCGTACAAGGACGACTACGCCCGCGGTGGCTTCCCGATGCTACCCGTGGTCCGTGGCGAGCGTGTCACCCGCCGGCATATCGTCTGGTATCTCGCGGCCACGCTGCTCGGCGCAAGCGTTCTGTCGGCGGTCACGTCGCTCGGCTGGCTCTACGCCGGCGCGACGGTCGCCTTCGGCGCACTGTTCCTCTGGACGGTCGTCAGACTCCACCGCGAGCGCAGCGAACAGGCTGCCTTCCGCGCGTTTCACGCCTCGAACGCCTATCTCGGGGCGCTGCTGTTCGCCATCGTCGTCGACGCCATCCTCCTCTGAACCGGCGATAGGCGTAAATCGGCCGAGATGCAATCGCGCCCATGGCGACAGTCGAGATCGAATATTGCGTCCCCTGTGGCTTCCTCGAACGCGCCGAAAACGTCCAGCACGCGCTGCTCACGAACTTCGGTGCCGAACTCGACCGGGTGGCGCTCGTCACCGGCGATCACGGCGTCCTAGAAGTGCGCGTCGACGGCGAGACGGTCTTCGACAAGAGCGAGGACGAGTACGACGTCGACGGCATCACCCGCGAGGTGCGCGGTCGGCTCTGACGCTCACCGAATCGAACCCCTTAGAACGGCTGCGGTCGTCGATCCAGCATGGATGCGGTACTGCGTGCTGAGGACGTTCGCCGGGAGTACGGCGAAACGGTGGCGCTCGACGGCGTCTCGCTGGCGGTCGCCGCCGGCGAGGTGTTCGCGCTGGTCGGCCCGAACGGCGCGGGCAAGACGACGCTCGTGCGTGCCCTGACCGGCACCACCGCGATCGATGGCTCGGTGTCGCTGTTCGGCTCGTCGCCCGACGCGGTCGAGAACGCACGCCTCGGCGTGCTTCCTCAATCGTTTTCGCCGCCGGCACGGCTGAGCGCGCACGAACTACTCGACTACTACGCCGGTCTGTACGACGATCCACGCGACGTCGAGAGCGTCCTCGACGACGTCGGGATGGTCGACAGCGCCGACACCCGGTACGAGGACCTCTCGGGTGGGCAACAGCGCCGGACCTGCGTCGGTGCGACGCTCGTCAACGATCCCGGTCTGCTGGTGCTCGACGAGCCGACGACGGGTATCGATCCGGCCGGCCGGCGCGCGCTCTGGCGACTCCTCGAAGGGCTCGCGGCCGGCGGCACGACGATCCTCCTCACCACCCACTACATGGCCGAAGCCGAACGGCTCGCCGATCGGGTTGGGCTGCTCGCCGACGGCCAGCTGGCCGCCGTCGGTACGCCCGGCGATCTCGTCGCCGAGTACGGTGGTCGGTCCAGACTCGAAATCGAGACCGACGCCGACGCGACGTCGCTCGACGGACTCGACCATATGATCGACCCCCATCCGACGGGCATCGTCGTGAGCGACGTTTCGGCGACCGAGATCGGGACGGTGGTGGACGCGCTCGAACGGAACGGCATCGACTACGGCGAACTCGCGTGGCGACAGCCCGACCTGGAGGACGTCTATCTCACGGTGACCGACGAGAGCCGTTCGCGCGACGGCATCGACGACGACCGTTCGCTTGCGGATGCGGGACAGGAAGCGGAGGCGGTACAGTGACCGCGACCGGACGGGTCGGTGCAGCCACCAGCGCGGCGTGGCGCTCGTTCCTGCGCCGGCGGACGGCCGTCTTCTTCACCTTCTTCTTCCCTGTGATCCTCATCCTCATCTTCGGCGTGCTGGTCGGCACGCGCCCGACCGGCGGCGGACTCTTCACGGAGTCGCCGGCGTACTACGTGCCGGGCTACCTGGCCGTCGTCGTGCTCTTCACGCCACTCTCGCGCGTCGGCAGCACGGTCGCGCGCCATCGCGAGGGCAATCGCTTCGAGAAGCTCGCCAGTACGCCACTCACCCGCCCGGAGTGGCTACTCGCCCAGACGCTCGTCAACGTGCTCATCATCGGGCTTGCTGGCCTGCTCATCCTCGGACTCGTCGTCCTCCTCACGGGTGCGGACGTGACGCTTTCGGTCGTCGTCGTTCCGTTCGTCGTCGTCTCGGTCGCGCTGTTCTGTGGCGTGGGCGCGCTTCTCGGCAGCCTCGCCGACTCCCAGGACGGCGTCATCGCCGCAAGCAACTCGCTGGCGCTCCCGCTCCTCTTCCTGTCCGACACGTTCGTGCCGCCCGATCTGCTCCCCGAGTGGTTCCAGCCGGTGATGAACGTCTCGCCGCTGACGTACTTCGCCCGCGGCGTACGCACGGTCGTCACCGGCGGGAGCGGCTGGGAGCTCGATCTCGTGGTTTTGTGCGTTCTCGCGGTCGTCTTCTTCGCGCTCGGGGCGTACGCCCTGCCGCGGACCGACTGACTGGAGAGCTGTGACTCGATTTTCCACCCTAGAACGGCTGTGAGTCAGAGATCATCCCGAGTCGACCGTAGAAATTCGGCCAGTTTGTAGGGGCGCTACCGCGGCATCCAGCCGTAGAGATGGTTCAGCAGGAAGTAGGTCACGACGCCGAGGAAGAGGCTGAGCGACCACGAGGCGACCGCGATGCGGCCGATGCGTGCGTGGGCAGTCTCCTTGAGTTCGGCCGGCGTGTGGGTCAGCCCGAGCACGACCGGGTAGATGACGACGGGGACCGCGATCGCCGACAGGAGGATGTGGATCGCGAGCATCACCAGATAGAGCGGCTTGACGATGCCGGCATAGCTGGCGAGGAACTGACCCTGCTCGATGACGATTTGCTTCTCGAACCCCCCGCCGACCTTCCAGAGATAGAGCACCAGGAAGACCATGATGAGCCCGAAGGCGGTGAGCATCGCCGCGCGGTGGCGGCGGACGTCGCCACGCCGGATGAAGACGAAGCCGACGAGCAGCGCCGTCAGCGCGAGACTGTTGACGACGGCGATGGCGTCCGAGAGCAGGATGACCGTCCCATCGTCGATCGACGGAAAGATATCGAGGACGCCGGCGAACGTCCCGATGACGAGCACGTAGCCGATCACCGAGAGGACGGCGGTCGCCGCGAGCGGATGCTCCTTGACGGGGCCGTGCGTGCTGGCTGTTGCCATTCTCGGCCGTTGGCTCGTTCGAACCATCGGTCTTCTGGTTCGGCGCGGCGGCGGGGGAAGATATTTATTGGCGGTTTCGGCAGTAAATGTATGGTCCGATCGATCCTTCGGAGCGCGCTGCTCACGCGGTACTCGTCGCTCCGATTCCTCCTGATGCTCCTCGGCGTCTGCGTTCTGCTCGCGAGTGGGCCGATCTGGCTCGGCACGGCCGATTTCGATTACCAGTTCGGGTACAATGGCCAGGTCGACGAACTCAGCTTCCAGCAGCAAACGCAGACGACACCGTACCGACAGCTCGACGCCGGGACGAAACGCATCGTCGACAACGCCATCGACGGGCAGAGCTACAGTTTCGAGGACGACACGCGGAGCCTGCCGAAATACGTCTCGCGCGATGGGACGTTCTACGGGTTCACGTCCAGACGAGCGATCGATTGGGCAAATCCGGGATCGTTCGTCCCGATTCTGACCGCGCTGGCCGGATTCTGGCTGATCTTCGAGGCGGTCCAGCACGAGCGCCGACAGCTCGGACCGCACGGCTACTGATCATCGTGCATCGTTTTTCACCGATAAACACAAATCGGCGGCGACTGAATGGGCGTGCATGAGTGCAGAGCAGACACAGCGGCCCATCCGCTGTCTCGTCGCCAAGGTCGGACTCGACGGCCACGACCGCGGCGCGCACGTCATCGCGCGCGCCTTCCGCGATGCGGGCTTCGAGGTCGTCTACTCGGGACTCCATCGCTCGCCGGACGAGGTCGTCCAGGCCGCCGTCCAAGAGGACGTCGACGTCCTCGGAATCTCCATTCTCTCGGGAGCACACAACACGCTCGTGCCCAAAATTCTCGACGGGCTCGACGAGTACGGTGCGCTCGACGACACGCTCGTCATCGTCGGTGGGATCGTCCCCGACAAGGACGAGGACGAGCTCAGAGAACGGGGCGTCTCGGCCATCTTCGGCCCCGGTGCGTCGATGGATGACACCATCGAGTTCGTTCGCGAGAACGCCCCCGAGCGCGAATGAGCGGGCTGCTCGACCGCCTGCTCGACGGCGATCACCGCGCGCTGGCGCGAGCGATCACGAAGATCGAAAACCGCATGCCGGGCCACCGCGATCTGGTCTCCTCGCTCTACGATCACACCGGCAACGCCGAGGTCATCGGCATCACGGGCAGCCCGGGTGCGGGCAAATCCACCCTCGTCGACAAGGTCGCCGAACACTACCGGAGTCAGGGCCTCACCGTCGGTGTCATCGCCATCGACCCCTCCTCGCCCTTTACTGGCGGTGCGGTGCTCGGCGATCGCATCCGAATGGCCTCGAACGTCGGCGACATGGACGTCTTCTTCCGCTCGATGAGCGCGCGTGGCTCGCTCGGCGGCGTCTCGATCGCCACCGCCGACGCCGTGAAGGCGCTCGACGCATTCGGCAAGGACCGGATCATCGTCGAGACCGTCGGAGCCGGCCAGAACGAGATCGATATCGTGAAAACCGCCGACACGGTGACGGTGCTCGTCCAGCCCGGCAGCGGCGACGACGTGCAGATGCTCAAGGCCGGCATTCTGGAGATCGCCGACGTGTTCGTCGTGAACAAGGCCGATCTCGACGGTGCCGACAGAACAGTCCAAGAACTGAACGAGATGCTCCAACTGCGCGATGACGACGGTGGACGCTCTTTGACCGGCCACCACGCAGGCCATCACGCCGAATCGGCCGAAGCGGTCGCGCTCCAGCGCACGGAGGCAGAAAACGGCTGGATGCCGCCGATCGTCGAGGCGGTCGCCACCCGTGGCGAGGGCGTCGAGGAGTACGTCGGCGCACTCGACGACCATCGGGCCCATCTCGAAGCGACGGGCGAACTCGAAGCGAAGGCACGCGCCCGTTACGCCGAGGAGATCCGAACCCTGCTGCGCGAGGACACCGCCGACCTCCTCACCGAGGAGATCGCCGCCCACGGCGGCATCGAGGAGCTCGTCGCGGGCGTCACCGCCGGCGAGACCGACCCCTACGAGATCGCCGATAGCGTGCTCGCCCCGATCGCCGACTGTGCACGACAGCAGCGCGATTCCTGAGTCGAACAGTCGAGAAATCGGGTGATACCGTGGCGCGCGGTAGGTCACCGCAACCGGTATAGGCAAGCGCGAGATACCGTCGCCCCATGAAACCGCTTCCCGTAGCGGTCGGACTGGTGGCCGTCGGCGTTGTCGTGGTCGTGTTCGGTAGCCCCGACGTAGCGGCATTCCCTGTCGAGTTGTCGGGCAGCACGGCGGTCGTGCTCCAACTCGAAGGTGCACAGGACCTCATCGAGCGCATCGACGCGATTCTGGAATCGGTCGTCGATCTGCTGCGGACGATCGGCCAGCTGTTCGGCGAGTCGGGCGGCTGAGGCGTCAGCGTGCGATCGCCAGCGCGACTTTCTCGATCGGATGACGCGGCGCGGTTTCGTCGGGGCGGTCGCCGAGTTGGGTGCGACAGGAGGTGCCGGGCGCGACCGCTTCCTCGCCATCGCTCTCGTCGACCTGCTCGAAGAGGATGTTCCCGATCGCCTGCGAGAGGTCGTAGTGTTCTTCCTCGTAGCCGAACGAGCCGGCCATGCCACAGCAGCCCGAATCGAGCGGATCGACCGCGTAGCCGGCCCGTCGGAGAACGCCGACCGCGTGGTGGTCCTTGTTGAGCGCCTTCTGGTTGCAGTGGCCGTGGTAGGTGAGCGATTCCTCTCGATCGGCGAACTCGATCTCCTCGTCGAGTCGCAGCACGTCGATGTATTCGAGCACGCCGTAAGCGTCGCCGGAGACTCGCCGGGTTGGGTCGTCGTCCGGCAGGAGATCGAGATACTCGTCCTGGAACATCACGGCGTCCGAGGGCTCGGTGAAGACGACCGACCAGCCGTCCCGGACGTAGGGGTCGAGCGCCGCGACGTTCGTTGCCGCGCGCCCGCGCGCTTCGTCGAGAAAGCCCTTCGAGTAGGCCGGCCGCCCGCTCGACACCACGTCGTCGGGGATCTCGACGTGGACACCGGCCGCTTCGAGCGTCAAGATCGCGGCCTTCCCCGGGGTGGTGTTGCTGTAGTTCGTGTAGGTGTCGGGAAAGAGCAGCGCCTTCTCGTTGGCGTCGGCGAGCGGAACGTCGGACCCGCCGCGGGCGGCGAACCACTCCTCCAGACTCTCGCGCTCGAAGTGTGGCAGTTCGCGCTCGGCGGCGATGCCGGCGACTCGTTCCATCGCGGTTCGTGCGCCCGGCAGTTTCGTCCCCCAGTTCGACAGCGGCGCAAATCGGCTGCCGAGCGCGGCCAGACTGTCGATGTTGGCGAAGAGGCGTTCGCGGAGGCCCGCCCCCTCGCGCTCGTGGTACTCGTGTTTGACCTCCGTTTTGATCTTCGCCATGTCGACGCCCGTCGGACAGTCGCTCTTGCAGCCCTTGCAGCCGACACAGAGGTCGAGCACCTCCTCCTGGAACCGTTCGGAGAACATCTCCTCCTCGGAAATCTCGCCGGAGATCCCTGCCCGGAGCATGTTCGCCCGCCCGCGCGTCGTCTGGATCTCCTCCTTCGAGGCGCGGTAGGTCGGACACATCGTGTTCGAGTCGGTCTGCCGGCAGGTGCCACAGCCGTTACAGAGCTCGATGGCGTGGGAAAATCCGCCCTCGCCCTCGAAATCCATCTCGGTCTGCGGTTCGAGCGAGGAATATTCCGCCCCGTACCGGAGGTTCTCGCGCATGTCGGCCGGATCGTCCGCCCAGTAGACCACCTTGCCGGGGTTCATCCGCCGGTCGGGATCGGCGGCGAGTTTGAGTTCCTGGAACGCGCTCCAAAGTACCTCGCCGTACATCTTCGGGTTGAACTCCGTGCGTGCGAGGCCGTCGCCGTGCTCGCCCGAAAAGGAGCCGTTGTGCTCCAGCACGAGCGTGGTGACGTCCTCGGAGATCGAGTGCATCGTCTCGATCCCTTCGCCGTCCTTGAGGTTCAGAATGGGTCGGATGTGGAGCGTCCCCGATCCGGCGTGCGCGAAGTAGGCCGCCGACGTATCGTGGTCTTTCAGCACTTCCTCGAACTCACCCACGTATTCGGCGAGCTCCTCAGGAGGAACGGTCGCGTCCTCGATGAACGGGTAGGGTTTCGGATCGCCTTCGAGACTCATCAACAGCGGGATCGCGGCCTTGCGGAGCTTCCAGAGCTTCAGTTGATCTTCTTCGGAATAGGCCTCCAGTACGTCGAAGGCGCTTCCCTCGTCGACGAAGTGGGCGTTCGTCGCCCCGATCGCGTCCTCGAAGTCGTCGCGGAGCTCCGAATCGTATTCGAGCATCAGCGCCGCGGCCGTTCCCTCGGGGATCGGTTCGGCGTACTGGGCGAACTCCGTCGATTCGCTCGCCAGCCGGAACACCTCGTCGTCCATCAGCTCGACGGCACTCACGTCGAAGTCGAGCGCCTCGGGGACGCCCTCCATCGCATCGGTCAAACTCTCGAAGCAGTAGAGCGCGAGCGCGGTTTCGTCGGGTTTGCTGACGAGGTCGAGCGTCGCCTCGACGATCGTCCCCAGGGTCCCCTCCGCGCCGACGAACAGTTTCGTGAGGTTGATCACCTCCTCGCCGGCCTCGTTCTCGTAAATGACCTTGTGGAGGTTGTAGCCAGACACCGAGCGTTTCAGGGTTGGATAGCGCTCGGCGATCTCCTCCTCGTTCTCCTCGACCAGTTCTCGTACCGTGCGATAGAGCGCGGCCTCGCGGTCGTCCTTGTCGACCAACCCGTCCCACTCGGGACTATCCAGGACCACGGGGCGAGTATGGATCAGCGAGCCGTCGGCGAGCACGACCCGCAGCTCCGCGGTGTAGGCGTCGGTGATGCCGTAGCGCACCGAGTGCGCGCCGGTACTGTTGTTCCCGATCCCGCCGCCGATCGTCGCCCGGTTCGAGGAGGCGGGATCGGGCGCGAACTTGAGATCCCACCGATCGAGCTGATCGTCGAGGTGATCCTGGACGACGCCGGGCTGGACGGTTGCCGTTTGCCCATCGGGATCGACATCGAGGATCGAATCCATGTGGCGGGTCGTATCGAGCACGACACAGCCCGGCCCGACGGCCTGCCCGGCCAGCGACGAGCCGGTGCCGCGCGGGAGCACCGGCGTGTCGTGGTCGGCGGCGACCCGGATCGCCGCTCGCACGTCCTCGGTGTCGCGCGGGCAGACCACGCCGGCGGGCCGGGCCTGATAGATGCTGCCGTCGGTCGCGTAGAGGATCTGGGAGTATTCGTCGAAGCGTACTTCGCCACGGATCTGCTCGCGGAGATCGGCGGCGAGCGCGCGATACTCGGCGACGTCGGCGTGATCGTGGCCGAGCGCGTCGGCCGAGGTTTGGATGTCCGGTGGGTCGTAGAACTCGTCGTCGACGGCCATACGTTCGATGGGCGCGAAGCGCTGTTAAGAGCTATGATAACGGATACCAACTCCGCTACAGCAGCGACCCGACGAGGCCCGATTTGAGGAGCGTAATCAACAGCGTGAGCACGGGCACGCTCAGCAGCGTCGTGGTGAGGACGGCCGCGCTGACGTACTCCGGGCCGCTGACGCCCGCCGGCGGTTCGCCACCCAACTCGATGAGCAGGATGAGCGACGTGATCGCCGCCGGCGCGGCACATTCGAGGACGAACACGCGCGCGACGGTCGTGTTGCCGAAGTCGAGCATGGACACGATGGCGAGCCCGACGGCCGGCGCGACGAGGAGTTTGAGAACGTTCGCCGGTCCCACGCGTGACAGCGCCGCGCCGTAGTTCGCGCTCGCCAACTGAACCCCGACGAGAATGAGCATCAGCGGGATCGAGGCATCGCCGACGAGCTGGATCGTCGTCATCGTCGCGCCGTCGGCCGGCGGAACGAGCCCGAGCGCGCGCACGACGAGCGCGAGCACGACCGCGTAGACCAGCGGGAGCCTGAACACCTTCGTGAGCGCGCCGAGACCGCGCGCACCGCCGGCCCGCGAGGCGAGATACACGCCCACGGTGTAGATGACGACGCTCTGGGCGACCAGATAGAGGACCGCCGTCGCTCGCCCCGTCGCACCGAAGGCGAACTCGGAGAGGGGGATCCCGTAGTTGCCCGAGTTCGAGAAAGCGCTCACCAACACGAACGCGCTCTGTATCGGTTCGCTCTCGCCGAGCACGCGGCCGACACCCTCCGCGAGCCCGACCATGACCAGGATGAAGACGACGACGCCGACGAACACCTTCGCCAGCGTCGCGCCGCCGACCGTGGTCGTCGTGAGACTGTGGAAAACCAGCGCTGGCACGAGTACGTAGACGGTGACGGTGTTGAGCGGGCCGACGTCGATCTCACGGACGCGCCCGAGAACGAAGCCGACCGCCGCGATGGTGACGATGGGGAGGATGGCCGTGGCGAAGACCGAGAGCAGCGACATGGGCCGGCCTACTCAACACCGGGTTACGAACGTTGCGAGACGATACGGAACCACGATCATCGCTCCGGAACGAGCACGAGTTTCCCGAGGAAGCTCTCCTCCAGGACGGCGCGCTGTGCATCGCCCGCCTCGTCGAGCCCGTACTCGCGGGCGATGTCGATCGTGAGGTCGCCAGCGTCCATGAGCTGGGCCAGCCGTGCGAGCGGCACGCGGAACTCCGGGGTGTTGAACATACTCATGAACTGGTAGGAGACGTCCTTGCTTCGGGCGACGCCGTCGTTTTCCAGACCGACCGCCGGATCGCTTTCACCGATGCCGACCACCCGCGCGCCGGTCGCGGCCACGTCGGCATCGAACTGGAGGTACTCGTCGAGGCGATGGTCGAGGATCACGTCGACGCCGTCTGTTCCCGGACCCGCGCTTGCGACTTCCTGGACCGCGTCGGCGAGATCGTCACGCGAGTAATCGAAGACCGTGTCGGCTCCCAGATCGACGAGACGGTCGTGGTAGTCCGGGCTGGCGGTCGTCAGCACCCGTGCGCCGGCCGCGGCGGCGAGCTGGACCGCGACGTGGCCGACCCCGCCGGAGCCGCCGTGGACAAGACAGGTTTCACCGGGTTCGAGCGCCGCGTGATCGACGAGCGCGCGCCAGGCCGTCACGCCAGCGACGCCGGCCGCACCCGCCACAGTCGTGTCCACACTGTCGGGCAGTGGGACGAGTCGATCCGTGGGGACGGCGACGCGCTCGGCGTAGCCACCGTAGTGGTCACGGCCGATGCCCGTCCCGTAGACGCGATCGCCGGCCGCGAACCCCTCAACCGCGGAGCCGGTTTTGCGAACCTCGCCGGCGACATCGGTCCCCGGGATCATCGGGAGCGAGAACGGTTCGTATCCCCCGTCTCGGAAGTAGGTATCGACGGGGTTGACGCCGGCTGCGTGGACGTCGACGACCACCTCCTCGTCGCCTGGTGTCGGGTCGTCGATCTCCTCGGTTGTGAGTACGTCTGGACCGCCGTGGTCGTGATATCTGACGGCGCGCATGACGGTGACTCGTCGACCGGCGAGAAAAAACTACCTCCGAGCACTGGTTATCGCTTAAGCCCAGAATGAGCGGTGAGCGCGGAAGCTGGTTTGCTGAGTGCTGTGGGATTTCTCAGAAGTAGAGCATGAACCGCCGAGTAGAGATCGATATTGCTGGAATCGACCAATCACAGATTCGTTTCCGTTCAGAAACGCGCCTAATCGAGAGCGTTGCCACTCAACGCGAAGCTTTCCCGGCTCGGCTGACAGTCGTCAGCCGGGCCGGATCGTCGCCAGTTCACCCGCGTTTTGCAGGTTCGGATCGACACTTCCGTGAGCCACTCGCTCCGTAAGCGCGTGGCGAGCCACGTTCGGATCGATTGCTCCTTCGATGATCACGATCCCGACGCCGTCCCACCCATACCCGAGCTGTTCAGCCAATATCCGCAGCAAATCACCGCTGAACAGCTGGATTCGCTTCGAAAAACGGATCGGCTCGATTCGGTCTTCTTCCTCGACTGATCGCTGTGAGGCGGGTCCGAGCCGTGCTCGTACCCGCCGCAGCAAGTACCGACTCACCAGCACCATCAACAGCGCCGCCATCATGAAACACTTCACCGCTGCCTCCCGCCGTACCGACATCTCGTCCAACTCGAACACCGACTTCAGTTCATCAATGACTGTTTCGACGCTCCAGCGGTTGCTGTACAGCGCCGCGAGTTCTCGCGGCGCGAACGCATCTGCCGGGAGATTCGTCGCATACAGGTGGTAATCGTGATCGGCTTCGACTTCCTCCGTTCGGTGATCATCCTCGTCGTCCTCATGGCGGACGCCGACGACTCGGACATCGTAAGGAAGGCGCGGATCGTTCTGATCCGCACCGACCGTCCCCGTCACATCGATGATCTGCCGATAAAGGTCGGGCAGCACCTCTTGGAGGTGCCTGCCCTCCAGATCGATCGTATCACCACACCAGGTTCGGAGTTCGTCGATGATCTCAGGGTTTGCGTCGACGTTAAGTCGGCTCACGAACCAGCCGCCATTGCGGTCGATCCGTGCTAACCTCGCGTAGTCGAGGTAGCCAAGATCGAACAGGACCAAGGAATCTTCGACCCAGTCACCGATCTGGAGCTGCGTGGTTTCTTGGGTACGAGCGTCGGTGATCGATGAGTAGATCGGAGCCCGCGAAGCAAGTGATTCGATCACGTGGAGCTTTGCTCCAGCGTGATCGTCGCTTAATCCGGGGAACTCATCGAATGATTCCGCCGAGAGCGTACAGATGGTCCCATCTGAGACGAAGACATCTCGGAAGCGCTCGAAGCGGCCTTCGAGCGCTGATTCTGTCCGTCCAAGCTCAACGCTGATGTAGCCGCAGATGTCGGTAAGTAGTTCGGTGAGATCAGGAGTGACCCACTGTTGGACGGATGAATACGCAACGGAATCGCTGGTGAACGCCTTGTAGAGGTCTTGAGCAGCAGCAAGAGACCCGTTGGATTGGGTAGTGCCAATCGTGAACGACCAGAAGAACGCGAACGCATCGATGTGCCGGTTGCGTTCAACGAGGTCGGTAGCGCGAGCGTGCTCGCGCACCGACCGTGGCGGGAGCAGATATCGAAGCTCTTGACCGAGAATATTGAGCCATCGATCCATGAGTCCCGACTGACGCGGGAGACAGTAGCGCCTGCTGATTCAGACAAATCCTAAAGCGATAACGAGTGACCTCCGAGAGGGCTTTGTCCGTCGGCAGCCAAACGGCCCCGATGCGGCTGATCGCCCACCGCGGCTTCGCCGACCGCTATCCCGCGAACACGCTCGTCGCCATCGAGAACGCGGTTGCCGACGCGGACATGATCGAGCTCGACGTTCGACGGTGTGGCTCGGGCGAGCTCGTCGTCTTCCACGACGAGGTGGTCGATCGGGCGACCGACGGTTCCGGGCGCGTCGACGAGCTCCCGCTCTCGCGGCTCGAAGCGCTCGACGTACACGGGACGGGCACGGGAGTCCCATCGCTCGCGACGGCCGCCGACGCGATCCCGGACGGGACGGGGATCAACCTCGAACTGAAGGAGCGCGGGATCGCGAACGAGGCGGTCGCGGCCGCTTCCACGGTCGACAACGAGGTCATCGTCTCCTCGTTCGACGGCGAGGCGCTCGACCAGCTCGCCACCGACGACCCGACGGTGGAGCTGGCCTACCTCTTCGGGCTGAACACCGACGAGGACTTCGGACACGCGCTCGCGCTCGACTGCGGGTACATCCACGTCCACTGGAGCCACTGGCTGCTGACCGACGCGATCGAGCGCGCCCACGACGCCGACATGAGGGTGAACGTCTGGACGATCGATAGCTCGATCGCGACCGGGCTGCTCGAACGGGCCGGCGTCGACGGCGTCATCGCCGACTCGCCGGACGTACTCTGAGTGGGGAGAGTTGGCGAACATCGTTCGTCGGTGGCCACGAGCGGCGACATGTCCACGATCTGTCCGACGAGAGTCCGCTGACCGGAACGAGCAACGTCGTGAATCGCGGGGATTTATGCGCTCGCCACTCCGTTCACGAGGTGATGCGACTCCACGAATATCAGGCAAAGGAAGTCTTCGCCGAGGCCGGCATGCCGACGCCCGAGTCGGTGCTGGCCGAAAGCACCGACGAGGTGCTCGATGCGGCCGAATCGATCGGCTATCCGGTCGCGGTGAAGGCACAGGTCCACGTCGGCGGGCGGGGGAAGGCCGGCGGGATCGAGCTCGCCGAGAGCGACGAGGAGGCCCGCGAGGCCGCCGACTCCATCCTCGGGATGGATCTCAAGGGCTACACGGTCGAGCGCGTGCTCGTCGAACAGGCCGTGGATTTCGTCGACGAGCTCTACGTCGGCGTGACGATGGACCGCGGCGCGGGCGAGCCCGTGGCGATGGTCTCCTCGGAGGGTGGCGTCGACATCGAATCGGTCGCCGAGGAGAGCCCGGAGGCCATCGCGCGCGAACACGTCGATCCCGCCTTCGGCATGCACCACTACCAGGCCAACCGGGCGGTTTACGATGCGGGCGTCGATCGCGCGGTCGCCTCCGACGTCGCGAGCGTGCTCACGACGCTGTTCGACCTCTGGGAGGATCGCGACGCGAGTGAGGCCGAGATCAACCCGCTGATGATCACGGGCGACGACGAGGTCGTCGCCGCCGACGCGGTGATGAACATCGACGACGACGCGCTCTTTCGCCAGCCAGACCTCGCCGAAATGGAAGAGGCCGCGGCGGGCGACGATCTCGAAGCGAAGGCCAACGAGTACGGCTTCGACTACGTCCGCCTCGACGGAAATGTAGGTATCATCGGCAACGGGGCCGGACTCGTCATGACGACGCTCGATCTCGTCGACTACTACGGGGGTGAACCGGCGAACTTCCTCGACATCGGCGGCGGTGCGAAGGCCGAACGCGTGGCGAACGCGCTCGATATGGTCTTCTCGGACGACAACGTCGACAGCGTGGTCTTCAACCTCTTCGGGGGCATCACCCGCGGCGACGAGGTGGCACGCGGCATCAACAGCGCCATCGAGGAATTCGACGAGCTCCCGAAACCCGTCGTCGTCAGGCTGGCAGGGACGAACGCCGAGGAGGGGATGGAGATCCTGAACGCCGACGCGCTCGATGTCGAGCAGACGCTCGAAGGCGCGGTCCAGCGATCTGTCGAGCAGGCTGGGGGTGCGCAATGAGCGTGCTCGTCGACGAGGACACGCGCGTCGTCGTCCAGGGGATCACCGGCGGCGAGGGTGAGTTCCACGCCGGTCAGATGATGGAGTACGGGACGAACGTCGTCGCGGGTGCAGTCCCCGGTCGGGGTGGCGAGGAGGTCCACGGCGTGCCGGTCTACGATACGGTCACAGGCGCTGCCGAGGCCGAGAACGCCGACGCGTCCGTCGTCCTCGTTCCGCCGGCCTTTGCGGCCGACGCCATCTTCGAGGCACTCGATTCGCCCGTCGATCTGGTGGTGGCGATCACCGAGGGGATCCCGACCCAGGACATGAGTCGCGTCAAAAAGCGCCTCGGCGAGACCGACAAACACCTCGTCGGGCCGAACTGTCCCGGCGTCATCACACCCGGCGAGGCCAAGTTGGGAATTCTGCCGGGCAACATCTTCTCGTCGGGCAACGTTGGGCTCATCTCGCGCTCGGGCACCCTGACCTACCAGGTCGTCGATAACCTCACCGACCGCGGGCTGGGCCAGACGACGGCGATCGGGATCGGCGGCGATCCGATCATCGGGACGGACTTCGTCGACGCGCTCTCGCTGTTCGAGGACGATCCCGCGACCGACGCGATCGTGATGTGCGGCGAGATCGGCGGCAGCGACGAGGAAGAAGCCGCCCGATACATCGACGAGAACATGGACACGCCCGTGGCGGGCTTCATCGCGGGCCGGACCGCGCCCGCCGGCAAGCGGATGGGTCACGCCGGCGCGATCGTGAGCGGCTCCGGTGCCGGTACCGCCGAGAGCAAGATCGAGGCGCTCGGCGACGCCGGCGTGCCCGTCGGCGACACGCCCGAGGAAGTCGCCGACAACGTCGAAGAGCTGCTGTAACCCGACGATTCCCCCGCTTTCGATCGTTTCTGGGGTGCAGTCCTGCGTTCCGAGCGGTCGTGAGCCGATGACCGCCAGCAGAGCGTGGCAATTGGTAACAACATTTAAGCAACTGGCTGTGCAACCGTGGGATGCAGACACGCGGGGTCTGCGCTACGCTCGGCCGACACGGGGCCGCCGAGTGTGGGAGCATACGCGAACCACGGGCCGGGGGCCAAACCGGCCGGCCCGTTTTTCGCTCGCGATCACGAACGAATAGTGGCAACGACAACGAACTGTTTCGGAGACGAAACTCATATCCTTTCATCCGACTAAACGAGTCGTTGGATGCAGCGCAAGAGCCGTTTATCGGCTACAACGAACGATGGGATTTCCCCCGGAGATCACCACCATCGGACGATAGACCCATGTTAGAGGAGTTCTTCGTCCGGCTGGCCGGCACGGACCCGATCTGGCAGGCGCTCGTCGGCGGGCTGGTCATCGCCGGGCTCAACGCCGTCGGCGCGCTGTCGGTGGTCGTCTGGCGCGATCCGAGCGATCGCGCGCTCGACGGCGCGCTCGGCTTCGCCGGCGGCGTCATGCTCGCGGCGAGTTTCACGAGTCTCATCATCCCCGGTATCGAGGAGTACGCCAACGGGAGCCTCTTTCCGGTCGTCGTCGGCGTCCTGCTCGGTGCGGTCGTGCTCGACCGCGGCGAGAAGTGGGTTCCATACGTCCAGCGCCTCGTCACCGGCCGCAGCAGGGAGGAGCTTTCGACTGACGGAGGCGAGGCAGTCGCGGCCCAGCAGGCAGCCAGCGAGCGCCGTATCACCCCACTCATCATCTTCATCGTCGCCATCACGCTGCACAACATGCCCGAGGCGCTCGCGGTCGGCGTCGGCTTCGGCTCGGGCAATCTGAGCAACGCCATCGCGCTGATGCTCGCCATCGGTATCCAGAACATCCCGGAGGGGCTCGCGGTCGCGGTCGCCGCCCGCAACGCCGGGCTCGGCTCGCTGTTCTACGCCGGCATCACGGGGATCCGCTCGGGACTCGTCGAACTCCCGATCGCCGTCTTCGGCGCGGTCGCGGTCTCGTTCGCCGCTCCTCTCCTGCCCTACGCGATGGGCTTTGCCGCCGGCGGCATGCTCTACGTCATCATCGACGAGATCGTCCCCCAGACCCACGAGCGCGGCCACGAGCGGGTGGCGACGCTCGGCACGATCATCGGGCTGGTCGTGATGCTCTCGCTCGACGTCGCGCTCGGCTGAGACCGACTCGCGTTCGATGTGTCGCTTACGAGCGATCACCGCGACCACAATCGATATCGCCGTCACGCACCCATTCGAGACGTGTCCGACGCCCACGAGACGCTCCGCGAGGACTCCGTACTGCGCGCGCTGATCGAGGAGTTCGGTGAGATCGAGATCGACACCGCCGAGGAACCCTTCGAGCGACTGGTCGTTTCGATCATCAACCAGTCGATCTCGACGGCCTCGGCGAACGCCGTCCGCGAACGCGTTTTCGAGCGCTTCGACGATATCACGCCGGCGGCGGTGCTGGAAGCCGATGCCGACGAACTCAGCGATGCAGGCCTCGGTGAGACGAAAACCGAGTACGTCAGAAACGCTGCTCGTGCGTTCCGCGAGCGCGATCTCGGCCGCGAGGGGCTCGCCGACGCGTCCGACGAGGAGGTCATCGACGAACTCGGCGAGATCCGTGGGATCGGCGAGTGGACCGCGCGGATGTACCTCATCTTCGCGCTCGGTCGCGAGGACGTCCTCCCGCTCGGCGATCTCGCGGTGCGCCGTGGCATCGAATCGCTGTACGGAGATGGCGAGGAGCTGACGCGTCCGGAGATGCGCGCAATCGCCGACTGTTGGCGACCGTACCGCAGCCTCGCCACGCTCTACATCTGGCGACAGTACGAATCCTAGCCATCGCGGCCGTCGGTTCGTCCATCTCGGCTGGCTCGATCCTTTCCTCTCCTTCCCGCTTGTTCAGCGATACGACCTGTCCACGAGGTGAATATCGTCAAACAAATTTCGGCGTCTGCGGTCAGCGATGATCGTGGGCGGTGAGGTGAGCGTGATCGGTCTCGCTGGGTGGACAGAGTTCGACGGTCGCGTGATCGACGTCGTTCGTGGCGAGCACGTCGTGTACGCGTCGGGTGAGCGCGTTGTCGTCGGTAGAGGTATCGACTTCGACGTGTGCGGTGGCGATGGTGATCTCGCTGCAGATCTGCCAGGCGTGGAGGTCGGCGACCCGCTCGACGCCGTCGGTCTCCTCGATCGTCGCGCGCACTGCTTCGGTGTCGAACGGCGTGCGGTGGAGGAAGATCCGGCCACTCCCGCGCAGGAGCTTGCCCGCGCTCCAGACGATCACGAGCGCGATGAGTCCCGCCGTAATCGGGTCGATGATTCGGATGCCTGTATACGTGACCGCGAGCACGGAGACGATGACCGCGATCGACCCGCCGGCGTCGCCGAGGAGATGGTAGAACGCGCCACGCTCGTTGAGATTCATCTCGCCGCCCTCGATGACGTAGACCGACAGCAGGTTCACGACGAGACCGCCGATGGCGATGGCGAGCGTCGGCCCGGTGGCGATGGCGACGGGATCGACGAAACGCTGGTAGGCCTCGTAGATGATGAACCCGACCATCGGGAGCAGCAGCGCGCCGTTGACGAACGCCGAGAGCGGTTCGAGCCGGTGGAGGCCGAACGAGTAGCGATCGTCGGTGCCGTAGCGAGCGGCGACGTAGGAGGCTGCGAACGCCATCACGTACGCGAGCGCGTCGAACAGCATGTGGATCGCGTCGCTCAACAGGGCGACAGAACCGAACAGCAGCCCGCCGGCAAGCTCGGCGAGAAAGCCGAGCAGGTTGATCGCCGCGACGAGCGCGAGATTGCGCGTGCTCGTGTCGCCGTGTCCACCCGCGTGGCTGTGACCGTCCGCACGATCGTGATCGGTTGCGTGATCGTGATCGTGGTCGTGGCTCGTCTCGTGTCCATGGCCGTCGACCCCACCATCCTCTTGCTCACCAGTGTGCGCTGGTGTATCGCTCATTACCAACCATCCGTTCTCCGAATGTATTAACTCTACTGCCAAAATAACCCCAATTACTGGCCATGATTAGCAAATTTTCGGCTGTGAATTGTTATCGGCGCGCCGTCCGTCCATTGCCGGTATCGGCCATGAATCGGGAGCCGTCGTGCGGTCTGTGGCGCTATCCGGTGACGTAACGCCTTTATCATGCGGGTTCGACCGTTAACGTGCATGAGTCAGTCGCATAATCGGGGTCTCATCGAGGACTTCGGGCGGTGGCGGGAGTTCGCGCCCGGCATGTGGGCGTGGATATTTCACAAGTTCACCGGCTGGGTGCTCATCGGCTACCTGTTCACCCACGTCGCCGTCCTGAGCACCGCGATCTCCGGCCCGCAGTTGTACACGACGACGCTGCGCTCGCTCGAAAGTCTGCTGTTGGTGCGCGTCCTCGAAGTGGGGCTGCTCGCCGTGGCGACCTTCCACATCATGAACGGGATCCGGCTGCTGTTCATCGATCTTGGCGTTGGTCTCGAATCACAGGACAAGAGCTTCTACGCATCGCTCGTGCTGACGGGTGCGATCGCCGTCGCGAGCGTGCCGACCTTCCTCTCGGGGGCCTTCTGAATGGCCGAACGCTACTCCTCGTTCGATCGGCGCGGCTGGGCGTGGTTCCTCCAGCGACTGACCGCGGCGTTTCTCGTCATCGTACTTGCCTTCCATTTCATGCTGCTGCACTTCGTCAATCACGCCTACGAGATCACCTTCTTGGGCTCGCAGGCACGGATGAGCCAGGTGGGCTATTTCATCACGATGGTGCTCTTCCTGGTGACGGCAACCTTCCACGGCGTCAACGGCGTGTTCAACGCGCTGGTGAATCAGGGGCTGAAGGGGACCCAGAAGAAGGTCGTTCTCGGCGTGCTGGCAATCGCCGGCCTGGGGCTCGTCGTTCAGGGGATCCGACTTGCACTCGCGATGACGGGACTGGTGTAAACACATGAGTACACAGCTACAACGAACCGAACAGGAAACGGACGAATCGCCACAAGAGCAGCGCCTCGAACGCAAGAGTCTCGACGAGGGCGAGCGCGAGGCCCAGCGCACCGAGGAGGAGTCGACCGGCGACGAGACGCCGCACGCCCACCTCAAGGTGTTCCGCTACGATCCGGAGGTCGAGGCCAAACGTGAGCCGCGCTTCGACGACTTCCGCGTGCCCGCACCGCAGGGGACGACCGTACTCGACGCGCTGATGTACGCTCGCGACGAGTTCGACTCGACGCTCACCTTCCGGCACTCCTGTCGGCAGGCGGTCTGTGGCTCGGACGCGCTGTTCATCAACGGTTCACAACGGCTGGGCTGCCAGACGCAGATCCAGGATCTGGACCAGCGGCCCGTGCGCGTCGAACCGCTCCCCCACCAGGAGGTCGAGAAGGACCTCGTGGTCGACATGGAGCATTTCTACGACCAGATGGAGGCCGTCGAGCCGTACTTCCAGGGCGAGACGCCCGACGAGGAAGAGCAGCTCCAGAGCCGCGAGAACCGCGAGAAGGTGAAGATGAGCACGCGCTGCATCTGGTGTGGAGCCTGCCAGTCCTCGTGCAACATCGCTGCCGGCGACAACGAGTATCTCGGCCCCGCCGCGATCAACAAGGCCTACCGGTTCGCGATGGACGAGCGTGAGGACGATGACATCAAGAAACACCGGATGAACATCCTCGAACAGGAACACGGCGTCTGGCGCTGTCAGACCCAGTTCTCCTGTACCGAGGTCTGTCCGAAGGACATCCCGCTCACCGAGCACATCCAAGAGATGAAGCGCGAAGCGGTCAAAGATAACCTGAAATTCTGGTAGCGGCAGCCAACCTTCTTGTCTATTCTAGATCTACCAATACACAGCGATTGGCTTTATAACGACCGCTTTCCCATCAACTGATACATCTTTGTCCTCTATATCAATACTGATCGTGGAATTTCGGGTGGGAGGTTCGTTGTTTTCGGATAGATCATCAATAGATATCTCACCTAACTGTGGCAAAGGTATCTCTTGTTGATAGCCATCAATGAGTTCTACAAACTCATCGACTAAAGTACGAACCGAACTCAATGAATCTTTTGAGACAATAGTTCCAGCTATTTGCAAGATGTCAATATAATCCCATTTGTCATTCGGTGGGATAATGGCTTCTACCCGTCCGAATACGGTGTAACGGCGTGAACCTAGGAATTCGCGCTGTGGATCATCCACCCATAAATTTTCTCTCTCAACCGACATTGCATAGTTCCAGTCATCATCAGGAACATCCGTAACCATCCCAATTTGCTTCCCGTAAATCGCTTCTCGTGCCTGTTCAATGTTCTCCTTGTTAATATCAAACGCATCAATACGCGCGAACAAGGATGCTACATTGAGCATTCGGTACAACGGATCGGTTCTGGTTATCCCACTGATTTCGACGATATCGCCGTTATTAAGTGATAACGAGTCACCTGTATCTTCTGCTCGGTCGTCTGGAAGTGTAGTAATTGAATCCTCTAATTCATCATACAATCGGGTAAACAATACCTGATCGTTGATTTTCTTCTTAGTTTCCAATATTTCAGTACCCGTTCTCGTGCCTGAAACATCGACTTCGCCTTTCCCACTACCAACGAATGGAAAATTTATACCGGCCGATAACTTCGATCTTAGGCTAGCTTCAGTAGTATTCTCATCAGTCTCAACTTCCTCTTGCGCGATGCCCACGCCCTGTGATGCCAGCAAGCTTTGAACGCTAAGCGAATCCAGATAAATGAACTCGCGCAGATCGTTTTCCATATTCGAAGGAAGAACCATAATCAAAAATATGTTCCGGTTTTACCACCCATTTAAATTTTATAATGTCGATACTTTATAACGTTGCTGTGTTTTCTCTCCATTATATTTTGCAACACAATTTATAATAAAATATTGACTATTATTTCATTATGCCGGGCATGAACAGCCTCAAATCCAGAAACTTTCGTCACGGACAAGGAGTGCACGGATACGACATCATCGTGGTCGGCACGGGCGAGACTGGCCTTCGGGCGCTGGTCGCAGCATGCGGGAGGATGTCGGCTTAGTGTTGATAGTAGTGTGGATTTATGAAGCGCGAAACCGTAGCTCGACCATGAGCGAATCGGAACATACGGAGACGGTCGGCGAGGGAGCCATTTCGGGCAATCAGGCATCGATTCCGGCCACAATCCGCGAGCGGGCCGACATCGAGGACGGTGATCGGGTCCGCTGGCGATGGTACGACGGCGAACTCTCGGTCGAAATCGTTCGGCAGCGGGAAGGTGTGTTCGCGGAGTTCGAGGGATTCGACGGCGAGAGCGAAACCCTCGATCACGACCGCGCAGGCCTCGATCCCGCCGGTGAGTACGATGCGGGTGACGAGGCGTAGTGTGGTCCAGCACGCACTCGTCGATACCAACGTGTTGTACGGGGCGTTGCAAAAACGCGATCAGTTTCATGAGGAGGGACTCGCGATCGTGACGGCGGCGGATGCCCATGATCTCCCGGTCTGCATCGTCCTCGATTTCGTGCTTGCGGAAACGATGAACGCACTCACGCAGGAGCTCGCTCACGAGGAGACGACCGAAGCGCTGTCGATGGTTCGCGAGAGCGCAGGGTTCGAGATCCGACGGACGACCAACGAGGTCTGGGCCACTGGCCTCGGCGTGTACGAAGCGCACGCCCACCTCTCGCTCGTGGACGCGATGCTCGTCGCATACGCTCGCGAAACCGATAGCTCGTACATCTACTCGTTCGACGATGGGTTCGACAGCGTCGATGGCGTACGGCGACTGAACACCAGTCGCTCTTGTGTAGCGTAGCGGAACCAAGCCATCGAAGTTAGGGCATTCCGCCGACAGCAGTCGTTTATGACCAACAAACGCGCTGCTTTCGGCGGAATGCTTGAGCAACTCGTTGATCTCGGAGTAATAGAGTTTCGGCCAGAGCCGCTCGACGCCATCGTCGAGCGGCGACTCAAAGCTATCTGGACCAGCCGTGCCTGCCCAAACTGTGACGCCGACGCTCTCCATGCTCTCGATGGCTCGGCCCGCATCTGGTGTAGCCGTTGTGACTGGAAAACGACCTACACCCGCGGCACACCCTTCTACGACTCGGAACTCGCCCCCGGCGAGTTCCTCGTTGCCTTCATCCTCTACGCTGACACTCTCCTCAGCATCAACCAAATCGCACCGCTGCTCGACCGCGCCTACAAAACCGTCTTCGAGGCAATTAGCGACGTGGAAACCGCGTTCGCCCGCGGTTTCTCGACGGTGTGGGAACGCATCGGTGACACGATTGCTGGACCAACACAGGTGGACGAAACTCAGCGGGTGTGTTCGGGGTACAAAGGCCAGAACCCACCGCGGGACGGACTGTCCCGCGGCGGGTCTCCTGGACCCGGACGGACGCGATGGACAGGAGAGCAGGGCGATGAAATGACGCTCGTCGCGGCCTGCCGCGACGTGCTCCAGGTGATCTCAGCCGAAGAAGGATCGAAATACGACGAGAACCTCGGGCCAGTGATCGAGGAAGCAGGCGATCTCTCCCAGCCGCTGGGAGAGATCTGGACCGACGAACTCCCCGCGTATCAGCAGATGGAACACGAGCATCGAACCGTTGTCCACGATGATGAATACGTCTCGGACGACGGTGTCCACACGAATCAGGTCGAGTGCCTCTGGTCGTTAGTGCAGCCGTGGCTGGCGAAATTCCGCGGCCTCTCCAAGCAGGGCTTGGAGCAGGCCGCTCATACTTTCGGACTTCTCCGATCCCTGAATCTCGTCGGAGCACCCATCCACAGCCTCATTGATTGCGTCGCTGTCAATGCATTCCGCTAGTCTACACAAGAGCGACACCAGTACGAACCCGTACTCGGCCTGAAGGCGTCCGTCGAAAATCCGGAACTCGACGCCGGGCATGAACAACCTCAAGTCCGGGTAGCCCTCATCACGAACAAGGATGCACGAACACGACGTCATCGTGGTCGGCGCGGGCGGGGCCGGCCTTCGAGCGGCGGTCGCGGCGAACGAGGAGGGCGCGGACGTCGCCCTCGTCTCGAAACTCCATCCCGTGCGAAGCCACACGGGGGCCGCCGAAGGCGGGATCAACGCCGTGCTCCGCGATGGCGACTCCTTCGAGAGCCACGCCGAGGACACGATGAAGGGCTCGGACTACCTGGGCGATGCACCCGCCATCGAGACGCTCTGTCATCAGAGCCCCAAGGAGACCGTCCAGCTCGAACACTGGGGGATGGCCTTCTCGCGGGACGACGACGGCCGGATGAGCCAGCGCCCGTTCGGCGGGCTCTCCTTCCCGCGGACGACCTACGCCGGCGCGGAGACGGGCCATCACCTGCTGCACACGATGTACGAGCAGGTCGTCAAACGAGGGATCACGGTCTACGACGAGTGGTACGTCTCCCGCCTCGCCGTCACGGACCACGCGGAGCCCGAAGACCGCGAGTGCCACGGTGTCGTCGCCTACGACGTTCAAACCGGCGAAGTTGACGCGTTCAAGGCCCGCAACGGCGTGATCCTCGCGACGGGTGGGCCGGGGCAGGTCTACGACCACACCACGAACGCGGTCGCCAACACCGGTGACGGGCCCGCGATGGCCTACCGGGCTGGCGTTCCCCTGGAGGACATGGAGTTCATCCAGTTCCACCCGACGACGCTGCCCTCCACGGGGGTGCTCATCACCGAGGGCGTTCGTGGCGAGGGTGGCATTCTCTACAACGCCGAGGGTGAGCGCTTCATGTTCGAGGGTGGCTACGCCAAGAACGTCGGCGAGCTCGCCTCCCGCGACGTCGTGGCGCGAGCGGAGCTCACCGAGATCAACGAGGGTCGGGGCTTCGAGGACGACTACGTCCATCTCGATATGCGCCACCTCGGCGAGGAGCGCATCACCGATCGGCTCGAAAACATCATCCATCTCTCCGAGGACTTCGAGGGCGTCAACCCCCTAGAGAACCCGATGCGCGTCAAGCCCGGCCAGCACTACGCGATGGGCGGCATCGAGGTCTCGGAGAACGGCGAGACCTGCATCAACGGGCTGTACGCCGCCGGCGAGTGTGCTTGCGTCTCAGTCCACGGATCGAACCGTCTGGGTGGGAACGCACTGCCCGAACTCATCGTCTTCGGCGCACGCGCGGGTCGTCACGCCGCCGGTAAGGAGATGGAAACCGCCGAGATCGAGACGGGCCCCGCCGCGAGCATCGGCTCCGGCGACGTCGACACCCCCGTCTCGCCAGGATCGATCGACACCTCCGAGGACGGTGTGGCCGCCGACGGCGGGCGAGCCGGCGACGATCCCGCAACCGATGGTGGCGCAGTGGTCGGCATGGACGAGACCGTCGAGCGCGCGCTCGATCAGGAACAGGCGCGCATCGAGCATCTCCTGGAGAAGGACGAGGGCGTCCAGCACGCCGACATCCGCTCGAAGCTTCAGGAGTCGATGACCGAGAACGTGAACGTCTTCCGCAACGAGGAGGGGCTGAAGCAGGCGCTGCGCGACATCCGCGAGGCCCGCGAGGCCTACCAAGATGTGTACGTCAACGACCCTTCGCGCACGTTCAACACCGATCTCCAGCACACGATCGAAACCAGAAACCTCATCGATCTCGCCGAGGCGATCACGCTCTCGGCGCTCGCCCGCACCGAGTTCCGGGGTGCACACTGGCGCGAGGAGCACCAGGACCGCGACGACGAGAACTGGATCAAACACACGATGCTCGCGTGGAACGAGGGCTCGCCCGATCTCTACTACGCGCCGGTCATCCTCGACGGTGAGGACAAGAGCTACGAGCCGAAAGAACGGCACTACTAACGCCACCGTTTTCCGGTCGGGTTCGTGCTCCGGCGCTCAGCTTTCATCTTACAGGAGAGGATCAGATCACGCCTCAATCGTGGTGATGGGGTGCCGGCTGGAGAACGTCACGTCGCCAAGCCGGTCGGAAGCCCCTTGTCTCTGCGAACGTTTCATCGATCCTGATTCTCTGCTGTCGAATCGCTCGTGATTGCCCGCCCCTGGCGGATGAAGGGCGAGCGCGACCAGCGGGAGCGCGAGGGCTTCGGCGGAGACGGTGCTGTGCGGTTTTGCGGGCGGTCGCGGAGAGTGGTAGTGTCCGCGCGAACGAAGCGAGGTTCGACCGGAGGGAGAACCTCGGTAGCGAACGGTGAACGGAGTGAACCGTGAGCAGTGAGCGCGGTTCACTGCGAGCGCCGTCAGGCGCGAGCAGGGAGTTTTCACCGTAGCTTTTTGCGAGTAGCGTGGGACCGAAGGCCCCTCGTACCATGCGAGCGGGCCATGCGCGGCGCGTAGCGCCGCGAGTTCGAGGCGGCTTCGCCGCCTCGCACGCCCGCGAGCAGAGAGTGGTGCGCGCGAAGCGCGAACCCGACGAAGTAAAAAGGTACTAGTAGATGAGCTCGTCGTCGTTGTCGACCATGTAGAGGGTGCGCGCGGAGATGTTGACGGCGTGGTCGCCGACGCGTTCGAGATCGCGGATCGTGAGCAGCAGGCGGGAGACGTCGGCCATGAGCTGGTCGGTGTCGGCGGGATCGAGCTCTGATTCGATGAGATCGCGGACGACGATCTCCGAGGCACGCTCACAGAGGGCGTCGAGTTCGTTGTCGCGCTCGTCGATGGCGTAGCAGGCGTCGGTGTCGTTCTCGTCGTAGGCCGTCATCGCCGTCTCGACCATCTCCTGGGTGATGCCCCCGATGCCCTGGATGTCGACCTCGGGGAAGACGTCGCGTTCGGCCTGCAGGGTGTATTTGCCGAGATTGGTGGCGAGATCGGCGACCCGTTCGAGATCGGTGATGATCTTGAACGAGGCGGCGATGAAGCGGAGATCGCCGGCGACGGGCTGCTGGAGGGCGAAGAGATCGATGCAGCTCCGTTCGAGATCGAGATACATCCTGTTGATCTCGTCGTCACCTTCGATGACTTCGTGTGCGAGGCGTTCGTCCTTCGTCGAGAGCGCTTCGAGCCCCATCCGGAGGCGTTCGAGCACGATCTCGCTCATGTAGAGGACGTCCTCGCGGAGGCTGTCGAGCTGCTCCTGATAGCTTTCGCGGGGCATGTCGCCCCGTCGGACCGTCCACCTAATGTACCCTTCGCCGAAATCACCGCTCACACGCCGATCGACGACCGATTTCGGATGAATAACGATTTCAATAGCGAACTATATACCGCTTCAGAGCCGCAGCGTACGATTGGAAGCAACTAGTGGACGAAAGTCCAGCTGATTGCAAAATCTCGAATTTACTATATAGAATACACGGATTTATTGTGCCGGCGTGGCGATCTGGCGTATGGAGACGCGCAAGGTGCAGGTCACGGGTGGCTCGACGTACACCGTTTCGTTGCCGAAGGGCTGGGCGACCGCCCACGGCGTCGAGGCCGGCGGCGAGATCGAGTTCTATCCCGAGGAGGGATCGCTGTTGCTCGCGCCGCGTACCGAGACCGAGAACGCCGAGGGAACGCTCGACGTGACGGGGTTGAACGACGGCGAACTCACCCGTGCGGTCGTGACGATGTACGTCAGTGGGTTCGACGTCATCACGCTCGAAACCGCGAGCGTCGATGCCGCCCAGCGCCGGACCATCCGGGAGACCGCTCAGGGGCTGGTGGGGCTCGAAATCATCGAAGAGACGGCCGAACACGTGAGTTTGCAGGATCTCCTCGATTCGGCGGAGCTGTCGATCCACAACGCCGTCACGCGGATGCGGCTGGTCGCGCTCACCATGCTCGACGACGCCGTGACGGCGCTGCGGACGGGCAACGAGGATCTGGCGGCCGACGTCATCGAACGCGACGACGACGTCGATCGGCTCTGGTATATGACCTCGCGCGTCTTCCGCGGCGCACTTCGCCACCCGAGCGCAGCGTCCGACATCGGTTTGCCGCGCGAGACGTGTTTCGATTATCACACGAGCGCGCGCCAGCTCGAACGGGTTGGCGACCACGCGACCAAGATCGCCGATCTCGCGGGCGCGCTCGACGGCGTTCCCGACGACGCGGGCGAGGCGCTCGGGACGCTTCACAGCGACGCCGCGGCGGTCGTCGAGACGGCGATGGATGCGCTACTCACCGAGGATTCGGACGAGGCCGTCGAACTGGCCAACGAGGCGATGGCGGGCATCGAGACGGTCGACGAGCGTGCCCGCGAGGTGGATGACCTACTGCGAACGCTCGACCCCCAGCGCGTCAAACGGCTTGGCCTCGTCGCGGACTCGCTGTCGCGCAGCGCCGACTACGGCGGCAACATCGCCGAAACAGCGCTCCAAAAGGCCGCGCCGCGCCCGTAGGCAACAATAGGCTCGAAAGCACTGCGGACCCCGATGTGATCCGGTTCGTTTCCCTCCTTCTCCTCCTCGTTCATCCTGTCTTCCGGCACCGACTGCGAATCGATAGTTGGTCGACCGACGAGCAATCGATTCCAAACCGATCGGTCGGAAGGACCTTTGTCCGTCGCACCCGTTCGGTCGGTATGCGCGATCTCGACGAGACCGATCTCGAACTACTCGAACTGTTGCTGAGCGACGCGCGCCGGCCCTGGAGCGAGCTCGCCGAGGTCGTCGGCCTCTCGGCACCGGCGGTCGCCGACCGTGTCGAACGACTCCAGGAACGCGGCGTTCTCCGTCGGTTCACGGTCGATATCGACCGCTCGCAGCTTGGTGGCGGCGTTCCCGTGTTGCTCACGCTATCGGTAGCTTCGGAGGGATTCGAAGACGTTCGCGAGACGCTGCTAAACGCCGAAGCCGTCGAATACGTGTTCACGACCGCCGAGGGCGACCTCCTCTGCTATGCGCGCATCGCGGACGGTGACGTTCCGTTCTGGCTCTCGCGGACGATCGAGACAGATCGCATCGCCGACTACGAAGTTGAGCTGCTCACGGACGCCGAATGGCGACCCTCGACCGGCGGCACGGAGTTCGCGCTCACGTGTGCCGAGTGTGGCAATACGGTGACGAGCGAGGGCGTCGCGACCCGGATCGACGGCGATCTCTATCAGTTCTGCTGTCCCTCCTGCGAGGCGCGCTTCGAGGAGCAGTACGAGCAGTTCGAGGAAGGCGCTGCGTGATCGACTGAAACGATCACTTTGGAATCGAAAGTCTTGCTGGCGAGAATCTGCGACGATCGGAACGGAAACCACGTTAAACGAGTATCGCGTAGATACAACCGATGAGTAACCGAACCGCCCGACTCGACGTTCGGGGCATGAGCTGTGCGACGTGCGCCCAGTCGATAACGGAATCCGTGGAGGGGCTTGCGGGGGTGAGCGAGGCGACCGTCAACTACGCGACCGATGAGGGAACCGTCGACTACGATCCCGACGCGGTGGAGCTTGCCGAGATCTACGACGCGGTCGACGACGCCGGCTACGAGGCGGTGAGCAGCTCGACGTCGATCGCCATCACCGACATGTCGTGTGCGAACTGCGCCGAGACCAACCAGGAGGCGCTCGAAGCCGTGCCGGGCGTGCTCACGGCGGAGGTCAACTACGCGACCGACGAGGCGACCGTCGAATACAACCCCGCGGACACCGACCGCGAGAATCTCTACGCGGCGATCGAGGACGCCGGCTACTCGCCCGTGCGCGACGACGGTAGCGGTGAGTCCGAACAGGAGCAGCGCGACGCCGCCCGCGAGGGCGAGATCCGCCGCCAGCTCCGGCTCACCCTGTTCGGCGCGGCGCTGTCGCTCCCGCTGATCGCGTTCATGGTCGAGAAACTCCTCCTGGGTGGCGGCGCACTCCCCGAGACGATCTTCGGCGTCGATTTCGGCTGGGTCGAGTTCCTGCTCGCGACGCCCGTCCAGCTCGTTCTCGGGCGGCCGTTCTACGAGAACGCGTACAACGCGCTCGTCAAGAATCGAACGGCGAACATGGACGTGCTGATCGCGCTCGGCTCCTCGACGGCCTACGTCTACTCGGTCGTCGTCCTGCTCGGGCTGCTCGCGGGCAGTCTCTACTTCGACACCGCCGCGCTGATCCTCGTGTTCATCACGTTCGGCAACTATCTCGAAGCCCGCTCGAAGGGCCAGGCCGGCGCGGCGCTCCAGCAGCTCCTGGAGATGGAAGCCGATACCGCGACGATCGTCGACGAGGACGGCAACGAAGAGGAAATCGCCCTCGACGAGGTCGACGTCGGTGACCGGATGAAGATCCGACCCGGCGAGAAGGTTCCCACGGACGGGACCGTCGTTTCGGGCCAGTCGGCGGTCGACGAGTCGATGGTCACCGGCGAGTCGGTGCCCGTCGAGAAGGGCGAGGGCGACGAGGTGGTCGGCTCGACGATCAACGAGAACGGCCTGCTGATGGTCGAGGCGACGAAGGTCGGCGCGGACACGGCACTCCAGCAGATCGTTCAGACTGTGAAAGAGGCCCAGTCGCGCCAGCCCGACATTCAAAATCTCGCCGATCGCATCTCGTCGTATTTCGTCCCGATCGTGATCGCGAACGCGCTGCTGTGGGGCGTCGTCTGGTATCTGTTCCCCGAAGCGTTCGCCGGCTTCGTTTCCTGGCTCCCGCTGTGGGGGCTCGTCGCCGGCGGACCCGCGATCGCCGGCGGCACGGTTTCGATCTTCGAGTTCGCCGTGGTCGTCTTTGCCTCGGCGGTGCTGATCGCCTGTCCCTGCGCACTCGGACTCGCGACCCCGGCGGCGACGATGGTCGGCACCTCGATCGGCGCGAAAAACGGCGTCCTGTTCAAGGGCGGCGATGTCCTCGAACGCGCAAAGGACGTCGACACGGTCGTCTTCGACAAGACCGGGACGCTCACCGAGGGCGAGATGGAGCTGACCGACGTCGTCCCGCTCGACGGTCGCTCCACCGACGGCGGCACCGAGACGGCGGCCGACGGGGGTACGCAGGCGATCGGTGGCGATACGGAACCCGCCACCGATGAAATCGACGAGGAAACCGTGCTCCGGGCCGCCGCGAGTGCCGAATCCGGCAGCGAACACCCGCTCGCGCAGGCGATCGTCGACGGGGCCGAGGAGCGCGGCATCGATCTCGTCGACCCCGAGGGGTTCGAGAACGTTCCCGGACAGGGCGTGCGCGCGACAGTTGATGGCGAGGAGGTGCTCGTCGGCAACCGGACGCTGCTGCGCGAGGCCGACATCGATCCCGCACCCGCCGTCGAGACGCTCGAACGGCTCGAAAGTGAAGGCAAGACGGCGATGCTGGTCGCACGCGTGCCCGCCGGCACGAGCGACGGCCGTCTCCTGGGCGTCGTGGCCGACGCCGACACGGTGAAAGAGAGCGCCAAAGAGGCGGTAGCGGCGCTGCAGGATCGTGACGTCACGACCCGGATGATCACCGGCGACAACGAACGGACGGCCGAGGCGGTTGCCGAGGCGGTCGGCATCGATCCTGACAACGTCCGTGCGGGCGTGCTCCCCGAGGACAAATCCGATGCGATCGACGACATCCAGCAGGGTGTCCTGTCGAGCGACGCGAGACAGGGCTCGGGAGACGAGCGCAGCGAGTCTGCCGGTGGCAGGCGGGCGATGATGGTCGGCGACGGCGTCAACGACGCGCCGGCGCTCGCGACCGCCTACGTCGGCACGGCGATCGGTTCGGGGACCGACGTCGCGATCGAGGCCGCCGACGTCACGCTGATGCGCGACGATCCGCTCGACGTGGTGAAGGCGATCCGCATCAGCGACGGGACGCTCCGGAAGATCAAGCAGAACCTCTTCTGGGCGCTCGGCTACAACACGGCGATGATCCCGCTCGCCTCGCTGGGGCTGCTCCAGCCCGCGCTCGCCGCCGCGGCGATGGCGTTCTCGTCGGTGTCGGTGCTCTCGAACAGCCTGCTGTTCCGGAACTACACCCCCGATCACGACTACGAACTGCTCGGATTCCTCCGGTAATCCGACGGTTCGTATCGGTACTGTGAATCGAATTCGTGCTCCGGTCTCCGCCCGTGGTTTCTGACTCCAGCGCCGATAGTCATCGCAGCAACCGTGACGAAATGGGCGTTCGACACCACCGTCGGATAGCCATCTTTAGGTAGATAGGATGGTGAGCGAACACATGCCGAATCCCGATCTGGATCGGTTCACCTCACGTCGTTCGACCGTCTACGCGAACGATGGTATCGTCGCCACCAGCCAACCGCTCGCCGCCGAGGCCGGCGTCGAACTCCTTCGGGATGGTGGCAACGCCTTCGACGCCGCCGTGGCGGTCGCCGCCGCGCTCAACGTCGTCGAGCCGATGAGTACCGGACTGGGTGGCGACACGTTCGCACTCTATCGGACCGCCGACGGCGAGGTCGGCTCGATGCGGGCCTGTGGCGGCGCGCCGGCCGATGCGACCATCGAGAACGTTCGCCAGTCCGTGCGCGACCACGAGGAGTCGGCGTCGTGGTATCCCGAAAACCGCGGCTATGCGGTCGACAGCAGCGACGAATCCGACGATCTCAGCATGCCGTTTCTCGGCCCGCACGCCGTCACGGTGCCGGGCAGCGCGCGCGGCTGGGAGGCGACCGTCGAGCGCTACGGCCGGCGCTCGCTCGGCGATACACTCCAGCCCGCGATCCGCTACGCGACCGATGGCTACCCCGTCTCGGAGGTCATCGCCCACGAGTGGCAGGCCGCAGAGAATTTGTTCACCGACAGCCACGCCGTCGACGCCTATCTCAACGACGGCGCTGCCCCCGCAGCCGGCGAGCAGATTCGCCTCCCACGCCTCGGCGAGAGCCTCGCAACGATCGCCGAGCGGGGTGCGGACGCGTTCTACGAGGGCGAGATCGCCGACGCGATCGTCGACGAGATCCAGGGGAAGGGTGGCTTCCTCTCGCACGCGGATCTCGCGGCGTTCGAAGTCGAGTTCCCCGACCCGGTCTCGACGCGCTATCACGGTGCGGAGGTGTACGAACTCCCGCCGAACAATCAGGGACTCATCGCGCTCGAAGCGCTCAACATCGCCGAGGAGATCGACGCCGGCGCACAGCCATTGGAGTCACCTGAGCGCGTCCACTACTTCGCCGAGGCGATGAAGCGCGCGTTCCACGATGGCCATCGATATATCACCGATCCCGACCACGTGGACGTGCCGCCGCTCGCCTCGCAGCAATGGGCCACGCGACGCGCGACGGACATCGGCGCGGCCGCGAGCGATGTGAGTTTCGGGGTGCCCGACAGCCACGCCGAGGACGCCGATACCGTTCTGGTCTCCGTTGCCGACGGCGAGGGCAACGTCGTCTCGCTCATCAACTCGCTGTTCGCCGGCTTCGGCTCCAGTCTGGTCGCCAACGGAACGGGGATCACCCTCCAGAACCGTGGTGCCTCGTTCTCGCTCGATCCCGAGCATCCGAACAGCCTCGCGCCGGGCAAGCGTCCGTTCCACACGCTCATCCCCGGCGTCGTCGATTTCGCTCCCGAGGAAAGCAAGGACGATTGGGCGGCCTTCGGCGTCATGGGTGGGTTCATGCAGCCTCAAGGCCACGTGCAGGTGATCTCGAATCTCGTCGATCACGACCTCCCTCTTCAGGCAGCGCTCGATCGCCCACGCTGGCGCTACCGTGAGGACGGATCACTCGCTGTCGAAGGTCGTATCGGTGGCCATCTCGCGACGAAACTCGCTCGCATGGGTCACGACGTGCGCATCGACACGCCGACGCAGTTCGGTGGCGCACAGATCGCGCGAAACAACGAGGGTACCCTTTCGGGCGCGACCGAACCGCGAAAGGACGGCACGGTCGCCGGCTACTGACGCGCTCTCAACGCATTTTGTCAGGATCGGCCGGGCGGTCTGAGCGCGAACGCGCCGATGCCCGCCAGCAGCGAGAGCCCGCCGCCGATGAGGAACGTCGTCGACCAGCCGACGATGGTGATGAGGAAGCCGGCGACGACGCCGCCGAGGGTGCCGCCAGCGACCTTCCCCATGTAGACCAGCGCGTAGTTGCTCGACGAGTTCGTCTGTCCGTAGTAGTCGCCGACGATGCTCGGGAAGAGCGCGAACTGCGGGCTCCAGAAGAACGTGGTGACGATCACGGCGGCGACGAAGCCGATGCCGGAGCCGAGCTGAGCGAACCAGACGAGCGCGAACAGTCCGACACCGGTGAGGATCGCCGACGCGAGGATGGCGCGCCGGCGTGAGAACCGATCCGAGATGCCGCCGACGACGACGCGGCTGAGGCCGCCGACGAGCGCGAGGATCGTCGCCGAGGCGGTGGCGACCGTCGCCGCGAGACCGAACTGCTGGGCGAACGAGACGACCTTCGCCGTCAGCATCAGCCCGGCCGTGTTGACGAACGCGAACATGACGAGCAGATCCCAGAACTGCCAGGTGCGCAGCATCTCGCGCCAGGTGTAGTCGCTCCCTGAGTGTGCAGCTGTCGCGGCCTGCCCGCCGTCGGTTCGTCCCGGAAGCCAGTCGGTTGGCGGGTCGCGGAGCACGACCGCGCCGACGAGGATGCCGACACCGATGAGCAGCCCCATGTTGCGGACCACCGCGGAGTAGCCGCCGACGGTCGTGTTCGCACGGACGTAGGGGATGAACGCGGCGCTGCCGGCGGCGAAGGCCATCGTGCCGATGCCCGTGGTGAGCCCGCGCCGGTCGGGGAACCACTTGAGCGCGGTGTTGATCGAGACGGTGTAGACGATGCCGACGCCGATCGCACCGAGCGAGTAGAGCACGTAGACCTGCCAGAGTTCGGTCGCGTAGGCGAGACCGAAATAGCCGCCGCCGGCGAGCACGCCGGCGAGCAGGCTGATGCGGCGCGGGCCGTGGCTGTCACGCCACGTCCCGACGGGGAACTGAGAGATCGATTGGAAGGCGACGAACAGGGTGAACACGAGCCCGAGCGCCGACAGCTGGAGATCCAGATCGGCCGCCAGCGGTCCCTCGATCGACGACCAGACGTACTGGTAGGGACTGATGAGTGCCATCATCACCGCGGCAGCGGCGATCTGCCACCAGCGCGAGTAGCCGAGCGCTTCGCGTGCGCGGGCGCTATAGTCGACGTCGCTCGATTCGGCCGCGGACGACATCAGTCCGCCGACCGCCCGACGGCGGGACGATCGAACGGAGCGCTACTGACCGTGTGAGAACGATGCATACGGTTGCTCGGTCTCGATTCCGAATAAATCTGCTGAAACGGAAATTCCCGCATAGAACACCGATTCAGACCTCGTCGCGGTCGGTGAAGGTGTATCGTCGCGCGATCGTTCCGTCTTCGAACTCGTGAATATCGGCGAAACCGAACCCGACGCGCTCGCCGTTCTGCCGACCGGAGAACGAACCCCGTACGGCGACCGTATCGCCATCGACGACCACGTCGTGGACCTCGTGGGAGCCGTCGTCGAGCGGGCGACCCTCCTCGTAGAAGGTCCGCAGCGCGTCACGACCCTCGATGGCGTTCTGGCCGGGGCGCTCGTAGCTGACGTCATCGGTGAACAGCGCGACGAGGTCGTCGTAGTTCTCGGCGTCGACGAGTTCGTAGTACCGCCGGACCACGGTTTCGGGATCGGCCATGCGTCGGCTACCGCTTCCAACGGGAAACGTTCTCGGGACGGGCGGCCGATCGTCGGGCTCTCAGGCGGAGTCGTGATCACCGAGCAACACGCTCCGCGGAACGTCGAGACGGACGAGCAGCGGGAGCGTCACGATCACGACGCCGGCTTCGAGCGCCGCGGCGGCGAAAAAGGCCGCGCCGAAGCCGAAACTGTCGGCGATCGCGCCGCCGCCGACGGTGCCGACGAGGAAGCCGAGGCTGCCGAAGACGTTGAACCCGCCCATCGCCGTACCGCGATCGGTCGCGAGGTCGGTGACGAGCGCCATCGTCGCCGGGGCGACGAGTGCGCCGGCGACGCCGAGAAGAACCATCGTCGCGCCGGCGATCTCGACCGTCGGGGCGAGATAGACGGCGAGCACCGCGCCGCCGTAGAGCACCGATCCGGCGACGACGGGGAGTAGGCGGCCGATCCGATCGGAGAGCCGGCCCATCGGGTACTGGCCGAGCGCGAACGGCGCGAAGAACAGTCCGAGCACGAGCCCTGCCGTGCCGGCATCGAGGCCGAAGGTTTGCCTGAAGTAGAGCGTCCCGACGAGCGCGAAGAACCCTGCGGTAAAGCGGTCGGCGAAGCCGAACAGGTAGGGCAGTCCGAGCGCCGGGCGATCGGTGAGCCCCGAGAGCGCCGCCCCGATGCCGCCTCGCCGGCTCTCGACCGTACGATCCGACAGTCGCACTGCGAGCAGCGCGACGAGGCAGAGCAGACCGGCGGCGACGACCAGCGGGACGAGCGGGCCCACGGCCGAGAGCTGACCGCCGAGCGGTGCGCCGAGCGCCGTCCCCGAACCGATGGCGATGCCCGCCGCACCCATGTTGCGACCGTGCCCGCCCTCCATGTCCATCAGCATCGTTATCGACAGCGAGAACGCTCCGATGGTAAAACTCCCCTCGACGAAGCGGACGAGGAGCATCGTCGTGAAGCCGATCTCGGTGAACCACGCGAGCCCGACCAGGAGCGCGTAGCTCGCCACGCCGCCGAGCGCGCCGGCGACGATGAACCGGGTTCGGCGGCCGCCGGCATCGCTCAGCGCACCCCAGACGCCGGCGAAAAGGACGAAACCCGCGTACTCGGCGGCGAGAAACCACGTGCTCGCGTCGAGCGTCGTCTGCGCACCGAGTGCGGCGACGAGCTCCGGCACACCCGGGTAGAGTGCCACCTGCCCGAACATGACGGCGAAGATCATCGCCGCGAGCGTGACACGGTCGGTGTTCACGGCGGTCGTACGGTCGAGACGCGGATAAAGCGAATGGAACGCCATCGCACGACGGTCGGCCGGCTCAGTCGTGGCCCGAGACGGGTACCGGTTCGTAGGGCTCTTCGAGATATTCTTGGTCGCTCTCCGACAGCGAGATGTCGAGCGCTGCGACGGCCTGTTCGAGGTGTTCGATGCTCGTCGTGCCGACGATCGGCGCGTCGACCCACTCCTTGTGCAGCAGCCACGCGAGCGAGATCTGGGCCATCGTGACGTCCTTCTCGTCGGCGAGTTCCTGGACGCGCTCGTTGATCTCCCGCCCGCCGCCCGCACGGTAGGGATGCTCGTAGAGGTGTTGCTCGCTCGCGCCGCGGTCGGTCGCGCCGATCTCCTCGTGGGGACGGGTGAGGTAGCCGCGCGCGAGCGGGCTCCACGGCATGACGCCGATGTCCTCTTTGTCGGTGAGCGGCAGCATCTCGCGCTCTTCCTCGCGATAGACGAGGTTGTAGTGGTTCTGCATCGTCACGAACCGTTCGAGGTTCTCCACTCGGCTCGTGTGCAGCGCGTCGGCGAACTGGTGGGCCCACATCGACGAGCCGCCGATGTATCTGGCCTTCCCCCGGCGCACCGCGTCGTCGAGCGCGCCGAGCGTCTCGTCGATCGGCGTGTTCTCGTCCCAGCGGTGGGTCTGATAGAGGTCGATCGTGTCCATTCCGAGCCTGTCGAGGCTGTTGTCGAGTTCCTGCTCGATGGCCTTCCGGGAGAGTCCGCCGGCGTTCGGATTGTCTTCGTCCATCGGGTGGTAGACCTTCGTGGCGACGACCGGCCAGTCGCGATCGTAGCCCGCGAGCGCGTTGCCGAGCACGCGTTCGGACTCGCCGAGCGAGTACATGTTCGCCGTATCGAAGAAGTTGATGCCGAGGTCGATCGCGCGCTCGATGATCTCGTGGCTCTCCTCCTCTTCGAGCACCCAGTCGCGCCACTCCGAGCTGCCGAAGCTCATGCAGCCGAGACAGAGCCGACTGACCTCCATGCCCGTGTCACCGAGGGTCGTGTATTCCATAGCATGTCATCGGCGGCCGCTGGGAAAAGTCGTAGCATCGATCCGAGATCGGTCGTCGCCGGTATCGACCGACGATATATCCTTCCCGACGACCGACACGTGTCGTGAACACAGCCATCGAGCGCACGCCCGACGGCCGTCGGCTCCTGGTCTCGCGCCCCATCGACGCGCCCGCCGACATCGTCTGGTCGATCCTCACCGACACCGACCGCTGGCCCGAGTGGGGACCGTCGATCGCGGCCGTCGACTGTCCCGACCGATTCATCCATGAGGGATCGCATGGCCACGTCGAAACCGTGGGTCCCGGCGCACTGCTCCCGAGTCTGTCGAACAGCGGACTACGGGTTCCGTTTCGCGTCACGAGCTGTGCCGACCGTCGGTGGACGTGGCGCGTCGCCGGCGTTCCGGCGACCGGCCATCGGGTCGAACCTGTGGGAGAGAACTGTCGAACGGCGTTCGAGATCCCGTTGCCTGCGGCGGCGTACGCACCCGTCTGTCGGCGGGCGCTGATCGAGATCGAGCGACTCGCTGGCGACGCTACTGGCTGACGAGAACGTCGCTGACCGGTCGGAGATCCTCTTTCAGTCCTGTGCCGTCGCAGTCGTCGTTCGGACAGTCGTATCGCCAACCGTCCGTCGTCGCATACCGCTCGGCGAACCGCTCGCCACATACCTCACACACCAACTGTGCGTCCGAACAGACGTCGCGGTGGAGTTCGAGTTCGAGCTCGCTGCCAAAGGTCCGCTTGCAGTTCCTGCAGGTCTGGGTCATACTTGCCGATTCTCAGTCGCGGGATATATGCGTGCCGCTTTTTTCGCCATCGCCTGTCCGCGGGAGTTTTGCCCACGCGGGGCGAGGAAAGAGCATGGCCACTTACGATCGAGAGACGTACCTGCGCGCGCCCTTCGAGGACGTCTGGGAGTTCCACTCGGCGATCACTGGGCTGACGGCGGTCACGCCCCGATTCATGAACCTCCGAGTGGAGGCCTCGCGCGGCCCGGATGGCGAACCTGACCCCGACATCTTGAGAGAGGGCTCCGAGATCGACCTCTCGATGCGCCCGTTCGGCGTCGGTCCGCGACAGGGCTGGACCTCCCGGATCGTCGAGCGGCGGCGCGACGGTGATGCAGGGCTGTTCCGCGACACGATGCACGACGGCCCGTTCGAGCGCTGGGTCCATACCCACAGTTTCTACGCCGACGCCGGCGGGACGATCCTCCGCGATCGCGTGGAGTACCGCCTCCCGTTCGGCGATCTCGGCCGCCTCGCCGAACCGTTTGGCGACATCGGTTTCGAGCCGATGTTCCGCTATCGTCACCGCGAGACCAAACGCCGCCTCGAATAGCTCCGACGCCTGTGCGAATCGTACCGTGTTTAACCCAGCGGACGGATCGGTATCTATGAGCGACCCACAACAGGACCTCGGGATCACCGAATCGAAGGAACACAGCCCCGGCGAGTGGTACGCCGAACTCGTCCAGAAGGCGGGGCTCGCCGACTACGCGCCGATGGGGGGGTTCATCGTCACTCGTCCCCGCGGCTACGCCCTCTGGGAGGGGATTCAGGACCATCTCGACGGCTGGTTCAAGGATACGGGCGTCCAGAACAGCTACTTCCCGATGTTCATCCCCGAGAGCTATCTCGAACGCGAGAAGGAGATCGTCGAGGGGTTCGACCCGGAGGTCGCGTGGGTGACGGAGGCGGGCAACGACGAACTCGACGAGCGCCTCGCGGTCCGCCCGACCAGCGAATCGATCATCACGCCGTTCATGAGCCAGTGGATCCGGAGCCATCGCGACCTTCCGATGCGGCTCAACCAGTGGTGTTCGGTGGTCCGCTGGGAGGCGACGGACACGAAACCGTTCTTCCGCACCAAGGAGTTCCTCTGGCAAGAGGGTCACACCGCCCACCGCGACGGCGAGAGCGCGTGGGAGGAGACGATGCTCCGGCTGGAGCAGTACCGCCGCCTCCACGAGGAGGTGCTCGCGATCCCGGTTCTGGAGGGTCGCAAACCGGAACACGACAAGTTCCCCGGGGCCGAGACGACGACCGCCGTGCAGTCGCTGATGCCCGACGGGAAATCGCTCCAGGCGGCGACGAGTCACTACCTGGGCGACGGGTTCGCCGAGGCGTTCGACGTGACCTACGTCGACGAGGACGAGAACGAACACGTCGCCCACACTGCCTCGTGGGGCCTCTCCTGGCGCGCGCTCGGCGGGATGGTCATGACACATTCGGACGATCAGGGGCTCGTGCTCCCGCCCGCGATCGCGCCCGAACAGGTCGTCGTCGTGCCCATCTGGCAGGAAGACACCCAGGAGGAGGTGCTGGACTACGCCGCCGAGCTCGCGGCGGAGCTCGACGAGGCGGGCCTGCGGGTCGAACTCGACGACCGCGACGGGCGCAACCCCGGCTTCAAGTTCAACGAGTGGGAGCTCAACGGCGTCCCGCTGCGCATCGAGATCGGACCGAACGAGGTCGAGGACGAGGAAGCGACGCTCGTCCACCGCCCGGACGGCGAATCGGTCGTCGAGGGGCGCGAGGGCATCGCCGAAACGGTCGAGGACCATCTCGACACCGTCTACGCGAAACTGTACGCCGCTGCCGAGGATGAGTTGGAGGAGAACGTCCGCGAGGCCGAGAGCCGCAACGAGCTGCTCGGTACGATCGGCCAACACGGTGGCTACGTCAAGACCGCCTGGTGTGGCGAGGAAGGCTGCGAGACCGAGATCAAAGACGAGATCGCCGCCGAGATCGTGATGGTCCCGCTCGACGAGGACGAGGGGCCGATCGACGACACGTGCGCGATCTGTGGCGACGACGCGACCGAGACGGCCTACTTCGCCAAATCCTACTGAGGAGTTCCACCAACTCGTCTTCTCTCTTTCGGCGCTAACGACCGGCAACGACACGCACTGTCGCCCTTATTTGGTATTAGCACACATTTAGTCCTTCAGGGTTAACCTCTTATACACGACCGGAAGACTCGGGTGCAGATGGTTAACACACACCCCTCTGGAGAGCAGTCGGCGGCCACGGGGCTGGCCGATCCGTCCGAGCAGCGCGCGAACTGCGGCGTCGGGGTCGTCATGGATCTCGACGGGGAGGGGGGCCACTCGGTCGTCGCCGACGGGCTCGACCTCCTCTCGAACCTCGAACATCGCGGCACGACCGGCGCGGAGGAGAACACCGGCGACGGTGCGGGTGTCATGCTCCAGACGCCCCACGACTTTTTCGCCGACGAACTCCCGATCGACCTTCCCGAGATCTATGCCGTCGGATCGCTGTTCTTCCCCCAGGACGACACCGCACGCGAGGCGCTCCAAGAACTCGTCGCCGACGCCCTCGCCGAACACGGTCTCTCGGTCGCCCACTGGCGGGCGGTCCCGACGGACAACACAGACCTAGGACGGACGGCGATCGATTCCGAACCCGCGGTCTATCAGGCGATCGTCGTCCCCGACGAAGATCTCACCACCGACGAGTTCGACACGCGGCTCTACGTCGGCCGTCGGGCGGTCGAAAAGCGCGTCGTTGAGCGCGCGCCCGCGGGCCACGAACGGTTCTACGTCTGCTCGCTCGACCGCCAGACGCTCGTCTACAAGGGGCTGCTGAAGGGTGACCAGCTCGCCGGCTACTATCCCGACCTCCGGGACTCGCGGCTCGCCTCGACGTTCGTCATGGTCCACGCGCGGTTTTCGACCAACACGCTCGGTGCGTGGCATCTCGCCCATCCTTACCGCCGGACGATCCACAACGGCGAGATCAACACGATTCAGGGCAACGTCAACTGGATGCGCGCCCGCGAGACCGACATCGATACCGACGAGTTCGACGTCGATGCGATCAGGCCGGTGATCGCCGACACCGAGCAGTCCGACACCGCGAGCGTCGACAACGCGCTCGAACTCCTCCTGGAATCGGGTCGCGAGCTCCCGCACGCGCTCAGGCTGCTGATCCCGGAGGCGTTCCGCGGCGACGAACACGAGATGAGCGACGAGCGCCGTGCGTTCTACGATTTCCATGCCTCACTGTCCGAACCGTGGGACGGGCCGGCGTTGGTGGCGGCGACAGACGGCGAACGGGTCGGCGCGGTGCTCGATCGCAACGGCTTCCGGCCCTGTCGCTACGACGTGACGACGGACAACCGGCTCGTGATGGCCTCCGAGACCGGGGCGCTCGATCTCGACCCGGCGAACGTCGCCGAGCGTGGTCGTCTCGAACCCGGCCAGCTGTTCCTCGCCGATCCCGGGGAGGGGCGCGTTCTGCCCGACGAGGAAGTGTTCGCGGAGCTGACCGACGAGAACTACGGCGAGTGGATCGATGAGGAGCAGGTTGGTCTCGCCGAACTCGTCGACGCGGCAGGCGATCGTCAAGCACACGCGGGAGACGAGAACGACATCGACCTCCGCAGTCGCCAGGCGCTCTACGGCTACACACATGACGAGCTCGACAACTTGCTCGAACCGATGGCGACCAAGGGAAAGGATCCGGTCGGTTCGATGGGCGACGACACACCCCTTTCGGTGCTCTCGCAGTTCAATCGCCCGCTGTTCAGCTACTTCAAGCAGCTGTTCGCGCAGGTGACGAACCCGCCGCTCGACTACATCCGCGAGGAGCTGGTGACGTCGCTCGAAACGCGCCTCGGCAACCAGCGCAACCTGCTCGCCGAGTCGCCGGCCCACGCCCGCCAGCTCGTCGCCGACTCGCCCGTTCTCTCGAACGACGAGACGGCAGCGATCAGAGGTATGGGCGGCGAGGCAGCCAACGGGATGGAGAGCCGGATCGTCGATATCACCTACGACACAGACGACGATCTCGAATCGGCCGTCGAGCGCGTGCGACGCGAGGCGACCGCAGCCGCCGCCGAGAACGATATCCTGGTTCTCTCGGATCGGACGGCGAGCGACGAGCGAGTACCGATCCCGTCGCTGCTGGCGACCGGTGCCGTCCACCATCACCTGGTGCGCAACGGCCGTCGCAACCGCGTCGGGCTCGTCGTCGAATCGGCCGATCCGCGTACCGTCCATCACGTCGCGGCGCTGATCGGCTACGGTGCGGGTGCGGTCAACCCCTATCTCGCCTACCGGACGATCGCGGATCTCACGCGTGGCGCGGACGGTGCCGATCGCGATGCGGCCGTCGCGGCCTACCGGGGTGCGCTCGAAGACGGACTCCTGAAGACCATGTCGAAGATGGGGATCTCCACAGTCCAAAGCTATCAGGGTGCCCAGATCTTCGAGGCAGTCGGATTGGATTCCGATTTCGTCGCCGACTACTTCGAGGGGACGACCGCCCGCACGGAGGGCATCGGCCTCGCGGAGGTCGAAGACGATCTCGAGAACCGTCACGCAGTCGCGTTCGGCGACGAGCCCGATATCGAACGCCAGGGCGAGTACGAACACCGCTCGGACGGGATCTTCCACGAGTGGAATCCCCAGACTGTGGGAACGCTCCAGCAGGCCGTCAGACAGGGCGATTACGAGCAGTACGAGGAGTTCGCCCGCCTCATGAACGAGCAGAACGAGCAGCTCCAGACGCTGCGTGGTCTGCTCGAATTCGACAGCGAGCGCGAGTCGATTCCAGTAGGGGAGGTCGAACCGATCCACGAGATCGTCGAGCGGTTCTCGACGGCGGCGATGAGCCTCGGCAGCCTCTCGCCGGAGATGCACGAGACGAACGCGATCGCGATGAACAGGTTGGGCGCGAAATCGAACACCGGCGAGGGTGGCGAGCCGCCGGCGCGGTTCCATACTGAAAAAGAGTGTCCGGTCAAGCAGGTGGCGTCGGGTCGGTTCGGCGTCACTTCGGAGTATCTCACGTCGGCCGACGAGATACAGATCAAGATGGCCCAGGGCTCCAAACCCGGTGAGGGCGGCCATCTCCCCGGGAAGAAGGTCAACGAGATGATCGCCCACGTCAGATACGCGACGCCGGGCGTGGGCCTCATCTCGCCGCCGCCGCTACACGACATCTACTCGATCGAGGACCTGAAGCAGCTGATCCACGATCTGAAGGCGGCGAACCCCGAGGCGGACATCAACGTGAAGCTCGTCTCGGAGGCGGGCATCGGCACCATCGCGGCGGGCGTGGCGAAGGCCAACGCCGACGTCGTCCACATCTCGGGCCACTCGGGAGGTACGGGTGCGAGCCCGCGCACCTCGATCAAGAACGCCGGGCTCCCCTGGGAGCTCGGACTGGCCGAGGCGAACCAGTTGCTCCGCGAGACCCGACTCCGCTCGCGCATCCGGGTCTCGGCCGACGGCGGGATGAAGACCGGCCGTGACGTGGCCGTCGCGGCGCTCCTGGGTGCCGAGGAGTACGTGTTCGGTACCGCTTCCCTCGTCACCTCGGGCTGCGTGATGGCCCGGCAGTGCCACGAGAACACCTGTCCGGTCGGCGTCGCCACCCAGCGCGAGGAGCTCAGGGATCGATTCCCCGGCGAGCCCGAACACGTCGTCAACTACATGACGTTCATCGCCCAGGAGCTCCGCGAGATCATGGCCGAACTCGGCTTCGCGACGGTCGAGGAGATGGTCGGTCGACCCGAGTTCCTCGCCCAGCGAGACGACGTCGCCAACGAGAAGGCCAGGAAGCTCGATCTCTCGTCGATGCTCGCCGAGCCGCGCAGCGACGGCGAGCCGGGCACCGAGCGCACGAAGGTACGGGAGCAGACCCACGAGATCGACGAGCAGCTGGATCACGAGCTGATCGCCGACGCTGAGACAGCCATCCAGGATGGAAAGCCCGTCTCGCTCAGTCGGGGGATCTCGAACGCCGATCGCGCGGTCGGCGCGCTGCTCTCCCATCACATCTCCCGCGAACACGGCGGCGACGGTCTCGCCGAGGATACGATACGTGTGGACTTCGACGGCACGGCCGGCCAGAGCTTCGGGGCCTTTCTCGCCGCGGGCGTAACGATGTATCTGACCGGGACCGCCAACGACTACGTCGGCAAGGGGCTCTCCGGTGGGAAACTCGTCGTGAACACGCCGCCGACCGCGCCCTACGAACCCGGGGCGAACAGTCTCATCGGCAACGTCGCTCTCTACGGTGCGACCGAGGGCGAGATCTACGTCAACGGGAAGGCCGGCGAGCGGTTCGCGGTGCGCAACTCGGGTGTCACGGGTGTCGTCGAGTCGGTCGGCGATCACGGCTGCGAGTACATGACCGGGGGAGCGATCGCGGTGCTCGGCGAGACGGGCAAGAACTTCGCGGCCGGCATGAGCGGCGGCGTCGCGTACGTGCTCGACAGGGCGGGCGAATTCGAATCGCGCGTCAACCACGGCATGGTGCGGACGACCGGCGAGCTCGACGAGAAGGACGAGCGGATGCTCCGCCGGCTGGTCGAAAACCACGTCACATACACCGATTCCGACCGGGGACAGTCCGTTCTCGATAACTGGGACGAGGAACTGGCGAACGTCGTGAAGGTGATGCCCGAAGCCTACGCCGACGTCATCGACGAGCGCGAGGGCGCGGACGTACGGACACGACCACCGACTGCGGCGGCGATCGACACCGACGGCCAGCCGGTCGCGGAGGGCGGTGCTGACTGAGAGTCACGACCGACCCGATCAGTCGCTGGCGTCCAAGAGATGCTCTCGAACCGCCGCACGCTTGACGGTACCCGAGGCGGTGCGGGGGAGTTCGTCGGCGAACGCGATCGTCCGCGGGAGTTTGAAACCGGCGAGGCGCTCGCGACAGTAATTTCGAACCGCTTCGGCATCGGCCATATCGCCGACGACGAGCGCGCCGACGCGCTCGCCCCAGTCTGAATCGGGGAGACCGACCACGCCGGCGTCGTCGATGGCCGGATGGGACCGGAGCATGCGGGCGATCTCTCCGGGTGCGACGAGTTCCCCACCCGTCGAGATCATCTCGTCGCGCCGCCCCGTCACCCAGAGCCGTCCGCCAGCGTCGCGATGGCCGACGTCGCCGGTGTGAAAGCCACGGTCGGAGAACGCCCGCGCGGTCGCGTCGGGATCGTTGTAGTAGCCCGCGAACACCGTCGGGCCAGACACGACGAGTTCGCCCGTTTCGCCGGTATCGACGGGTTTCCCGTCGCCGTCGAGAACCGAGAGATCGGTGCCGAACAGTGGGCGACCGACCGTACCGGCGTGGGTGAACGCTTCCTGGGGACGGGCGGTCGCGACCTGCGAGGCCGTCTCGGTCATGCCGTAGGTGGGGTGGACGGGAACACCTCGATCCTCGCAGCGCTCGATGAGTTCTTCCGAGGCGGGTGCACCGCCCAGGAGGACGAACCGGAGCGAGTCGGCGAGCGATCCCGCATCGAGCAGCCGGCGGAGCATCGTCGGCACGAGCGAGATCCCGGTGCAGTCGAACCGTTCGAGCGCGTCGAGTGTCGTCTCGACATCGAACTCGCCCGGAACGACGACGGTCGTGCCGTAGAGCGCGGAGCGAACGATCGGCGCGAGCCCGCCCATGTGGTAGACCGCGAGCGGGTCGAACCAGCGGTCGTCGGGCGTGATGCCGAGCCGAAACGCCGAGGCGACGGCGCTCGAACGGAGATTGCCGGCCGTGAGCACGACGAGCTTCGGCTCGCCGGTCGTCCCCGACGTTGCGAGCATGACCGCCGGCTCGTCGGCCTCGCGCGAGGCAGGCGCGAACTCTGCCGGCGAAACGCTGTCGAGAGCGGTGACGTCCGCGTGTTCCGCGTCGTCGACGGAGGCGATCGGAACGTCCACCGATAGCTCGACGGCGGTGTCGGCGGTGTCCGCCCCGCAGACGAGCGCTGCGAGCTCCGCACGCTCGACGTGACTGTCGAGTTCGGCGGGCGTGAGACGCGTGTTCAGTGGGACGAGAACGCAGCCGAGGCGCGCGGCCGCGTGGACGAGGACGACCGTCGCGGGCCGGGTTTCGAGCAGGCAGCCGAGATGTTCGCCCGCGACCCCGAGCGCCGCGAGTTGGCCGGCGACCTGCTCGACGCGCTCGTCGAGGTCATGGTACGTCCACTCCCGTCCGCCGGTCCCGAGGAGTGCAGTCGCGTCGGGCGAGGCCTGCACGCGCCGGGCGAGCACGTCGGTCATCCGTCCTCCAGGGGCGCGTTGCCCGGTTCCTGTGGCACGCGCGTATAGCCATTGTCGATCGGTACCGGATCCGGAACGAGATCCTCGGCGAGCCGATCGGCGGTCGCGAGCCCGGCCGCCGGCGGGTCGGGGAGACTCGCCGCGACGTGGACGGCCCCCGTCCGTGCGAGCGCGCCGTCGATCGTCGTCGTGAGCACCGCCTCGCAGCCGGCCTCGCGGGCAGCAAGCACGGCCGCCCGCGCGCGATCCGGCCCGCCGAGCGCCATCGGTTTCACGATCAGAACGTCCGCGGCGTCGGCGGCGAGAACGCGCTCGACGGAGTGGGTCGCGAGCGATTCGTCGAGCGCGATCGGCAGCCGTCCCCGGAGATCCGTGTGGCCGGCGAGGTCGTCCGCGGGAAGCGGTTGTTCGACGTACGCGAGTCCCGCGTCGGCGAACCCGTCGAGCGCTGCGCGTGCTGCCTCGCGATCCCACGCGCCGTTCGCGTCGACACGGAGTTCGATGTCGTTCCCGACCGCTTTTCGAACGGCGGCGACGCGCTCGACGTCCTCCGCGACTGCCCGCGCGCCGACTTTGAGCTTGAGAGTCTCGAACCCCCGTTCGACGGCCGCGGTGGCTTCGGCGACGGTTTCGTCGGCCGAGCCGTCGCCGATCGTCGCGTTCACCGGGATCTCGTCTGTCGGATCGCCGCCGAGATGGCGGTAGAGCGGGAGATCGGCGGCACGCGAGTGTGCGTCGGCGAGCGCGAGCGCGAGCGCGTGGCGGGCGGCCGGCGTTCCATCGAGCGCGTCGAGCGCTGCCGACCAGTCGTCGATGTCGCGTGCGCGATCGAGCGCCGTCCGGCACTCGTCGAGTGATTCCGTCCAGCCGGGCAGCGGTGTCGCCTCGCCGACGCCTCGGACCCCGTCGTGGTCGATCGTGACGAGGAAACCCTCCCTTGTATCGATCGTACCCCTGGCGGTCGAGAGCGGGCTCGCGAGCGCCAGCGAGAATGGCTCGACCCTCATAGCATCCCCGACAGCGCGAGCCCGAGCGCGAAGAGCACGGAGTGGGCCGCGAGCAGTTTGCCCACGCGTTCGAGCGCAGGATTGAGCGCGTCGCCGTCGGTTTTGGTCAGCACGGTCGTGGCAATCGAGGCGGCGTACGGCAGCGTGAGTAACGGCGCGAGCACGAGCGCGCCGGAGCCGGTGAGCCAGAAGACGACGGGGATCGTGTAGGCCATTCCCGTCATGAGGAGGAACTCGACCCGGCTCCAGCGGTAGCCGAGGAGCACCGCGAGCGAGCGCTTGCCCGCCGCCATGTCGGTCTCGCGATCGCGCAGGTTGTTGACGATCAGGATGTTCGTCGAGAGACCCGCGGCGGGGAGGCTCGCCACGACGGCCGCGAGCGGCAGCGTGTCGGGCGGGAGCCAGAGCGGGAACGATCGTGCAAGGGCCGCCGCCTGCACGTAGTAGGTGCCGCTGACGGCGACCAGCCCGAAGAAGACGAACACGAAGAGGTCGCCGAGGCCGTACCAGCCGTAGGGGTAGGGACCGCCGGTGTAGAGGATCCCCGCGGCGACGCTCGACAGCCCGATGATCACGATCGGGAGACCGCCGACGAAGACCAGATAGCTGCCGAGAACGATGGCGAGCGCGAACGTGGCGATCATCGCGCGCCGGACTTCGCTCGCCCCGATGAGGCCCGATTGGGTGACTCTCGTGAACCCGTCGCGATCCTCGGAGTCGACGCCGGATTTGGCGTCGTAGTAGTCGTTCGCGAAGTTCGTCCCGATCTGGATGAGCAGCGCGCCGACGAGCGCCGCGAGCGCCGGCAGCGGGGCGAACACGCCCATCGAGACGGCGAGACCGGTGCCGACGAACACCGGCGCGGCGGCCGCCGGCAGCGTCTGCGGTCGCGCGGCCATCAGCCACGCACGACCGCGCGAGACCTCCTGTGTACTCATTTTCGGAAAATCAGGCAGCCGGGAGCGTTAACGTTGGGGTACGGATCGGCGACGACACCGACCAAACACCCTTCCCCATTGTCGTTGGAGAAACAGTCAAAACTTCTATAGGTGTACGTTTCATGGTGTGAAACATACGTCAGTGCTTGAAACGTTGGTCAGGGAGTAAGTATAGGATCCTCTGCTTCGTGCATCCAGACGGAACCAGAGGGTTCCGGTCACACGGGAATACGGTCCGCTGCCCTGGCATCACCGCGCACCCTTCCCGTGTCTGTTTTCGATACGACGGCGTTCCGGAAGGTTTGATTGGCCGCAGGCCCGACAGCGGACGAACAGGCCCGGCGCGCTCGTCCGCAGAGAACTGTCGATCGTCGAGCGCGCGAGCGGCGAGTTCGAGTCATGGAGTACGTCCAAGAGCGGATCACGACGCTACACGGGTTCGCCGACGAGCCGCCGGCCGCGCCGACGGAGCGCACGGCAGTCGTCGTCCCGATGACCGGCCGCGAGTATCGTACCGATGCGGCCGCGCACGTCCTCTCGTCGCTCGCCACGCTCGATGTCGCGACGGTTATCGTCGCCCTGCGCGCCCCACGCGAGCGCGTCGAGCCGATCGCCGAGTGGCTGTCGGGGTTCGCCCTCGACGTCGAGTTGTTCTGGTGTGGCGGCCCGCGCCTCGCCGCACTGCTTGACGAACGTGATCTCGACGGCGAGAGCGGGAAGGGTCGGGACGTCTGGCTCGCGCTCGGCCCCGCGAGCGACCACGAGTTCGTCGTCGTCCACGACGCCGACGCGCTCTCGTACTCGCCCGCCGACGTCCGCCGTCTCTGTGCGCCGCTCGCCGACGGCTTCTCGTTCGTGAAGGGCTACTACGCCCGCATCGAGCGCGATCAGCTGTTCGGCCGACTGTTCCGCCTCTTCTACGAGCCGCTCGTGGCCACTCTCCGTGAGCGCCACGACGCACCGATCCTCGACTACCTCGGCGCGTTCCGCTACGCGCTCGCCGGCGAAATCGGACTCACGGGCGACCTCGCACGCGAACTCCGGCTCGGCCGGGGCTGGGGGCTCGAAATCGACGGGCTGGCGACCGCCTTCGACGAGGCCGGGTTCGCGGGCACGGCACAGGTCGACCTCGGGATCGACGTTCACGATCACCGATCGGTATCGGGAGCCGACGGCCTGGCGGCGATGAGTCGCGAGGTCGGGCGGGCGCTGCTCCACACGGTCGAAGGACACGGCGTGCGCCCCGCGTACGACACCCTGCCGTCGCGCTACGAGCGAACGGCGGCGCGGTTCGTCCGCCAGTACGCCGCCGACGCCACCCACAACGGGCTGGAGTACGACGCCGACGACGAGCGCGCACAGGTCGGCGACTACGCGACGGCCATCGAGCCACCAACGGACGACGATCGACTGCCGGCGTGGACCGACGCGCCGCTCGACCCCGACGAGGTCAGGGAAGCAGTTCGTGCCGATCTCGCGGCAGTAAAGGACTAACCCGTGGCCCACGGTAGGACGATCGAATGGAGCTGACCCACGACGAGCTCGCCGGCATCGTCGATCTCTTCGGTGCGCTCTCGCTGTCCGAACTCGCCACCGCGGGCGACGAACTCGCGTTCAAGCGCGGTACGGAGCTCGCCGGCCCGGACGTCGACGCGGCGCTCGCGGCTTATCGACTCGTCGCGTTCGATCCCGACGCGATCACCGACCGAACCACGGACGAACAGCTGCTCGCCGCCGGCCCGACGGCGTTCCCGGCGCTTCCCGACGGTGCCGAGGACCTCCCCCACATCCTCGACGTCGACGCCTGTACGCCCGATCGCGCGGCACTCGGGGCGGTCGTCGAGGAGCGGTTCCGCGCGGACGCAGCGCGTGCGGTCGCCGAGGACGATCACGACCGCATCGCGCGGCTGCTCGACGTGAGCTACGATCTCGAAACGTGGGCACCGGTCGCACTCGATGGCGTGCGTGACCGGCTCGATACGGCCGCGGGCGATTAGTCAGGCACGAGCGGTGACGTAGAGCGCGGCCGGGCCACAGACGATGAGTGCAAACACGTAGCTCGTCGCCCGGTAGAGAATCGCGAGCGCCGCTGCAGCGCCGGCACCGACGGGTGTGAGTGCCACCACGAGCGCGACCATTGCCGTCGAAACGCCGCCGAGACCGCCCGGCGTCGGGACGAACCCGGCGAGCGAACTCGCAGGGGCGAGGAAAGCGACCAGGAGGGGATCGACCGGCAGCGAGAGTGCGAGCGCGGCGAAATACAGCGGTGCGGCGAAACAGATCCAGCCGAGATACGAGTAGACGATCCCGACGAGCAGGTCGCGCGGCTCCGCGGCGATGCGCGCGATCTGGCTGTAGAAGGTGTCGATGCGCGACTCGATCCGTTCCATCGACACGCGATCGGTGCGTTTCGTCACCGGGCGAGCGAGCGTGGTGACGACTCGCTCGACGAGATCGCGGCGTCGCCACGCGCCGTAGACGATCGCCGGCACGCCGATGGCGATCGCCGCGAGCCCGATCAGGATCGAGCTCGCTCCTGGTGGTACTGTCCCGGTGATCGCGAGCGCCGCGAGTCCGATACCGGCGAAGGTAAAAAACGGGAGCAGATGCATCAAATCGGCCGTCGAGACGCTCGCGAGGCTCTCCTCGTAGCTCGCCTCGGTGTCGGCCGAGAGGACGTAGGCGATGAACGGCTCGCCGCCGGCCTGACCGAACGGTGTCGTGTAGTTCGCGAACGTCGCCGCGAGATAGGTCGGCACGAGTTCCTGGTAGGGGATTTCGATCCCGCCGGCGTCGAGGACGACCTGCCAGGTCTTCGTCCACGCGAGCAGGTAGCCACAGGTACAGAGACAGGCGACGGCCACCCAGCGGAGATCGGCACGCGCGAGCGCGTCGGCGATGTCGTCCCAGCCGACGACGTTGCCGAGGAAGTAGAGGAGGACGGCGGCGATGAGAAAGCCGACGAGCATCTTCCCGATCGAGCGTCGGTCGAGAATGTCCGCGGATTCGGTCGCCACGTCAGGCTCCCGTCCGTCGCCGCCGGTCACGCTGCGATCCGATCATGCTGTCGAGGGGACGAACGGCGGTGGCATAAACGACCCGAAACGATCGTCCCGAGACGAACGGAGCGGACGAATTAAGCCCCGTGGGCGTCTCACGACGGTATGCATCTCGCGCGGGTCGCCGAGCACGCCGCCACGGGCGTCACCGACGAGCAGCGCGACGCAGCCGTGCTCGTACCGGTCATCACGCGCGAGCGATCGGACGACTACGGCGGCGCACATCTCCTCTTCACCAAGCGCGCCGACCACCTCGGCGAACACCCCGGACAGATGAGTTTTCCCGGCGGCGGACGCGAACCGGTCGACGACGATTTGACTGCAACCGCGCTGCGCGAGGCCGACGAGGAGATCGGCCTCGACCCCGACACCGCCGAGGTCGTCGGTCGACTCGACGACATCCGCACCATCACGCGCTACGCCGTCCGGCCGTTCGTCGCACGCGTCCCCGATCGCGAGTACGTCCCCGACGAGCACGAGGTCGCCGAGGTCGTCGTCCTCCCGATCGCGGCGCTCACCGATCCCGACAACTACGATTCCGAACGCCGCGACCATCCCCACTACGGCGAGGTTCGACTTCACTTCTTCCGTGTCGGCGACTACGTGGTCTGGGGCGCGACCGGCCGCATCCTCGTGCAGTTCCTGGAACTGACGACCGACTGGCGCGTGCCGGACGATCCCGACCGCGTCGTCGATTCGGATGCCGATTTTCCGGTTTAGGACTCGTTGACGTCGTCGTCCGTCGTCTCCTCGTCAGTCTCTGCAGAAGTATCTTCGACTGTCCCGTCGTCACCCGTCTCATCCTCGTCGGTCGAGATCCGGATCGGCCCGTCGTCGGCGTCCTCGACTTTCGGTAGCTCGACTTCGAGCGTGCCCTCGCCGGTGAGCGACGCACTCGCGGCGTCGGGATCGACCGTCGCCTCGGTGGGGAGCGTCACGCTCCCGTCGAGCGAGAGGCCGCGACCCGGAAAGCGCATCTCAAAACCCTCGCGGTGCTCGCGAGTCCGGTCGATGCGGACGTGAACGGCGCGCTCGGAGAAGCGAACCTGGACGTCCTCGGCGCTCGCGTCGGGTGCATCGAAGACGACGAGGTAGGCGTCGTCGCTTTCGAGCAGGTCGGTCGCCAGCGGGCGGCGCTCCTGGGCGCGGCCCGCGAACCGGCCGACGCCGTCGAGCACGCGCTTGAGGACCGATTCGCCGACGCTGCTGCTCACAGTTCGACCTCCCGGAGCGAGTCCGTCTCGGTGCAGTACGGACATTCGAACGCGTCGATGCCCACGTCGTCGGGCATGTCGTAGGTGTAGTGCATCTCGAACATGTCGAGCTCGCAGTCGTCGTTCTCACAGACCACTTCGAGGGTTGCGGGCATACCTCCTGTACTGCCGGACGACCTATCAACCCCACGGGTCGTGAGAAATGGATTCTATTCTTATAGCTTTGGTCTAGTGTGAAAATATAACCTCTGAATTGTACCAAAACACTCATTTCCACAGTCGGCGTGATCAATCAACACCACATGGTAAATTCCAAACTGACATCATTCTTATCTGAATATGAAGGCGAAAATCCGCGTGATATTTCGCAATTTCGAAAATACCGTGAAAGGCATTCAGAGATGGTTGGTATCTCTATCTTAGCTCTAGTTATTGCTGTCGCTGCACACGAAGGGTTTTCTTTTAGAGTTGTGGAATTTCCGTGGCCGTTCTCAAGATATATTCTATATATGTTGTTCTCAATGTTTGTTTTAATTTCTTTTATTATCCAATTTGGTCTACGTGGTGTAGATATGGACCATACTCGGTTTTCATACCATCATATTCACCAAGCTGTCGAATCCTATATTGATGGGAATTATGATGCTGTATTTCACCACATTAGTGAACTCCACGAAGATGTTGAAAACACGAACAACGATGTATTCTCAAAAAAGACAGAAGACGCAATTTCGGATCTTTACGAGTCATTAGACGAGTCAGAAATGACAGAATCGATTGTTGAAGATAGGTTCGAAAACCTTGCAGTAATATTTGTTGAAGAAATTGAATTTGGTGAGGCGCTTGATCGACAAACTTCGAAAATGAAGAATGAAAATGAATTTGAGAGAAGTGTAGTCAGAGATGCGGCTCAGAATATGGGAATCCGACCACTTCAAGTAGCTCCTTTTGTCGTAGTTGCTATTTCGGCCGGGGTGTACTTTTATGTGAACAAAGATGCAGGATATGCTGTCGGCATGCTGCTTCTTTCTGCGCTTGGTGCCACCAATCGTAGCTAATATGTCCGAGACATCCTAATACGATAAGGAGTGGGAGTTTTACGCCGCGACGCTCTTGTCCCTCCATGACCGATCCAGCCACGCTCGACGTCACCCTGATCGATGGGTACGTCGACGAACCCGCCCACTTCGGCGTGCCGCCGTACATCTCCACGTATCCACGGTTCACCGCCGGCGCGCTCGTCGATGCGGGCGTTCCCGAAGAACGTATCACCTACCACACGATCGACGAACTCCGCGACGAGCGGAACAAGTGGCGCGACGTGGCCGACGCCGACCTGATGATCTATCTCGGCGGGATGACCGTTCCCGGCAAGTACGTCGGGGGCACGCCCGCCGAACCGGACGAGGTCCGCGAACTCGCGTGGGTCGCCGAGGGCACGAGCCTGATGGGTGGTCCGGTACGGTTCGGCGTCGGCGAGGAGAACGCCGGCGGGCAGGAGACCGAGCGTAAGGACCTCGATTTCGAGTTCGTCGCCAAGGGTGACGTCGAGGCCGCCGCCTACGATCTCGTGGGCAATGGATTGGAAGGGTTCGGCAACCGCGTCCGCGACGTCGAGGAAGTCACGAGGTGGGCGCGCCAGGGCGCGTTCGTCGTCTCCCAGCACCCGAACCATCCCGACTACCTCATCTGCGAGCTCGAAACGTCCAGGGGCTGTGCCTACCGCTGTTCGTTCTGTACCGAACCGCTCTACGGCAACCCTTCCTTCCGCCCGCCCGATTCGATCGTCGACGAGGTCGATGCGCTCGCCGACCGCGGCGTGAAACACTTCCGCCTCGGCCGACAGGCCGACCTGCTCGCCTACGGTGGCGACGGTGAAGCGCCCAACCCCGACGCGCTCCAAGAGCTCTACGGCGGTATTCGGAATGTCGCACCCAACCTCGAAACGCTCCACCTCGACAACATCAATCCAATTACCATCGTGCGCTGGCCGGAGCAATCGCGGGAGGGACTGCGGATCATCGCCGAGCACAACACGCCCGGCGACACGGCTGCCTTCGGACTCGAAAGCGCCGATCCCGTCGTCCAGGAGCAGAACGATCTCAACGTGACGGCCGACGAGTGCTTCCGCGCCGTCGAGATCGTCAACGAGGAGGCCGGCTGGCGGCCCGAGGGCGATGGGAACGCCAACCGTTTGCCGAAACTCCTCCCGGGAATCAACCTCCTCCACGGGCTGCAGGGCGAGCGCGAGGAGACGTTCGAGCTCAACAAGGAATTTCTCCATCGGGTCTACGACGCCGGCCTGATGCTCCGCCGGGTGAACATCCGGCAGGTGATGGCCTTCGACGGGACGGAGATGAGCGAGACCGGCGCGCAGATCGCCGACGATCACAAGAAACTGTTCAAGCAGTACAAAACCGAGGTCCGCGAGGAGATCGATAACCCGATGCTCCAGCGTGTCGCGCCCGCCGGGACGCTCCTGCCGGACGTCCATCTCGAATACCATCAGGACGGCAAAACCTTCGGTCGGCAGCTCGGCACCTACCCACTCTTGGTGGCGATTCCTGGCGAGCACGATCTCGGGAACGTCACCGACATCGCCGTCACGGATCACGGCTATCGGTCCGTCTCGGGCGTGCCGGCACCGCTCGACCTCAACCGCGCCTCGATGGACGAGCTCGCTGCGCTGCCCGGCCTCGGCGACCAGCGCGCGGGCACGCTCGTCGTGAACCGGCCGTACGAATCGCCCGCCGAGGCCAGCGACGCGCTCGGCGTCGAACTCCCTGGATTTGCGACCGCTCGCGCGCCGGAAGGGGCCGACTGAGGGGAGCGTCCGAGCCGTTCGGAACCCGGAAATGATTTGTCGATGGCTGGCGCATGCGAACCAATGAGTCCGGTCGCCGTGAGCGTCGTCCTGCCGGCCTACGACGAACAGCGGACGCTTTCGGCAACCGTCGAGACCACGCTCGACACGCTCGGATCGTTCCTTCCCGACGACTCGTTCGAGCTGCTTGTCGCCGAGGACGGCTGTACCGACGACACGCCCGAAATCGCCGCCCGGCTCGCCCGCGAGGACGAGCGCGTGCGCCACGTCCACAGCGACGAGCGACTCGGCCGGGGCGGCGCGCTCACCCGTGCCTTTCGAGCAGCGCGCGGCGAGACGCTCGCGTACTTCGACACCGATCTCGCGACGGACATGGGCCATCTCGAAGAGCTCATCACGTCCGTTCGCTCCGGCGAGTACGACGTCGCCACGGGCTCGCGCCTGCTCGCGGCGAGCGACGCCGAACGACCCGCGAACCGTGACGTGCCGAGCCGCGTCTACAACGGGCTCGTCCGGCTGTTCCTGCGTTCGTCGGTCCACGACCACCAGTGTGGGTTCAAGGCCTTCGACCGCGCGGTGCTCGATGATCTCCTCACCGATGTCGAGGACGACCACTGGTTCTGGGATACCGAACTACTCGTCCGCGCCCAGCGCGCCGGCTACCGCGTCCGGGAGTTCCCGGTCGACTGGACGCCAAAGGGCGATACGAAGGTCGATTTCGTCCGCGACGTGCTCGGCATGGGCAGCGGGGTGCTCCGAACCTGGTGGCAGCTCGCCGTCGCGCCGCGGATCACCCGGCGCGTGACGCTCGTCGCCGGCACGCTGCTCACGCTGTTCGCCGTCGCGCTGATGCCGCAGTATATCGATATCTCGCGGATGCTCGCCGAGATCAAAACGGCGGACCCAGCGCTCGTCATCGCTGCGGCGCTCGTCTACGTACTCTCGTGGCCGCTCCGCGGCGGGCGCTATCGCGATATCCTCGACGAGCTGGGATACACCGAGGGACTGGGCTTCCTCACCGGTGCAGTGTTCATCTCCCAGACCGGGAACCTGGTCTTCCCAGCACGGGCGGGCGACGCGGTCAGAGCCTACGTCGTCAAGACACGCCGGCGCGTGCCCTATCCGACGGGCTTCGCCTCACTGGCCGTCGAGCGCGTCTTCGACCTGCTCACCATCACGCTGCTCGCCGGCGTCGTCCTCATCGGTCTCGCCGGGACGGGGATCACCAGTCTCTCGGGGCTCGGTGCGACCGTCGCCGGCGGAAATCAAAGCGGGCGCGTCGCCCTCCTCGTCGCTAGCGGCGTCGGAGTGGCCGCCATCGTCCTCGTCGGTGCCATCGTCGCGAGCGCGCGTTCGGATCGCAATCTCGTCCGTCGTGGGATGGAGAAAGTGAGTTCGGACGCCTACGCCGACCGCGTCGCAGGCGTCATCGAGCGGTTCGTCGGCGACGTCCAGGCCGTGGCGGGTGACCGTGGTGCGTTCGCCCGCATCGGCGCGAGCAGCGTGGTGATCTGGACGCTCGACGTCGTCACCGCCCTGCTCGTGTTCGCCGCCTTCGACGTCGCACTGCCGCTCACGACGCTCGTCGCCGTCGGTTTCTTCGCCGTCAGCGTCGGCAATCTCGCCAAAGTGCTTCCGCTCTCGCCGGGCGGGCTCGGCCTCTACGAGGGTGCGTTCAGCCTGCTCGTCGTCGGACTGACGCCGGTCGCCACGCCGATCGCCCTCGGCGCGGCCATCGTCGACCACGCGGTGAAGAACGTCGTCACCGTCGTCGGTGGGCTCGGAGCCATGCTCGTGCTCAACGTCTCGCTCACGACCGCCGTCGAGGAGGGCAGCGAGGTCGAGGCGACGCCGACCGACGACTGATCGTCGTGCTGACCGGGTCTGTTTAGGCGCGCCGGCCCCTTCCTCGAACCATGTGCACCCTCGTGCTCGCGTGGCAGGTCTTCGCCGATCGCCCGGTGGCGGTGGCGGCCAACCGCGACGAGGCCGTCGACCGCGAATCGAATCCTCCCGAACTGCTCTCTGACGATCCTGCAGTCCTCGCCCCGAGCGACGCCGAGGCGGGCGGGACGTGGATCGGCTACAACGAGCACGGACTGTTCGTCGCGGTGACGAACCGCTGGACCGACCGGGAGCTCGCGGGCGAGCGCTCGCGCGGGCTGCTCGTCAGGGACGCGCTCGAACACGACTCGGCGGAGGCGGCCGCCCGTCACGTCGAGCGTGCGGTCGAGACCGACGAGTACGAGGGGTTCAACGTCGTGGTGGCCGACGCCCAGGCCGCAATCTTGCTCGAATGGGACGGCCAGCTGCGCGTTCGGAACCTCGACCCCGGCGTCCACGTCGTGATGAACACCGGCGCGATCGGCGACGTCGACGTACCCGAATCGTGGCCCGAGCGCGGCGAGCGACAGGCCGAAAACGGCCGCCAGGTACGCGCGACGCTTCAGCCCGATCCCGGCGAGACGAGCCAAGCGTGGATCGATCGGGCGGCCGATGTCCTCGGCGATCACGACTACGGAGTGTGCGTCCATCACGAGGAGTTCGGTTTCGGCACGCGCTCGTCGTCGCTCATCAGTATCGACGAGGACGGTGATGGCGAGTACGCGTTCGCCGACGGGCCACCCTGTCGAACCGCGTTCGAGCCGGTCGAACGCCGGATTTAACCCCTCCGGCGGTGTGGATGGCGTATGAGCACGACGGCCGAGGTGGAGCTCTCGGAGGACGAGCGTGCCGGTCTCGAACTCGTTCGCTCGACGGGCGGTATCCACCAAAGCGATTTCTGGAAGCAGCTCGACGTCGACTCGCGCACCGGCAGCCGCATCGCCGAGCGCCTGGAAGAGCACGGGCTCGTCGAGCGCGAGGACACCGTCTATGAGGGCCACAACACCTACTACATCGCCCCGGCGGCGCGCGATCTCAACTTCTCCCTGCTGATGGCCGGCAACAACCTCTCGCCGCTGGTCGGCGAGGAGGACGTCGAAGCCGACAGCGACGCCTTCTCGCAGTGGATCATGCAGCTGGCCTACGAGTAATCAGCGAAATTCCCGGCTGCTTGCACCGAGCACGAAGGTTCAAACCCGAAGCCGCGACCAGCAAGCGGCGTGGAGCCGTCGCCCCGCACGAGTATTGAGCCGGCAAGTCGGGTGGGCACACGCTGTGACTGCCAACCATCCACCGAGAGCGGTCGTCTTTCGATCGACGCGAGCGACTGCGCCGGGGATGGTCTGATCGCGACGACCCCGGCCTGCCGGGCGACCGCCATCGCGGCGCTCGACGACGTTATCACCGAAATCGAGATCCACAACGAGGGCTGCGAGCGTCGTTACGACGAGGGGACGGTCGGCGTGTTGCTCGCTGCGGCCCGCTTCGCCGACCTCGTCGCCGATCACGATGTGGCGCTGGCGCGGCGGGCGCATCGGGAACCGCTCAGGGCGGCCCGCGCGGCGCTCGCCCGCGGCGGACGGGTCGGCGAACTCGCTGCCGTGACCGGTCTGGCCGAGGCGCTCGCTCGGGGGGACGGCGTCACGGACGAACTCAATCCACTTACGTCGGGGACGGCTACCGTGGCCATGTTCCACGACGTCGAGAATGCGGGCGAACTCACGCCCGACGAACTGCGCGCGCGGTACGACGAGCTGCTCCGAGCGGTCGTCGAGAGCCACGGCAGCGACACGATCCGCGAGGAGACGGGCGTCGAGGGCGTCGGGGCACTCACGAACGGCGAATCGCCGCCGCTCACGCTCGACGAGGCCGCAACCGTACTCGCACTCGATCCGGCCGAACCCGACGCCGACGCCATCGCCATGGAGGCGCGCGATCACCTCCTGATGGGGATGACCACGGCAGTTCTCGACGTCGAGGCGCTCGAATCGGGGATCGACGGCGCGCTCGATGCGCGCGAAATCCAGCAGAAGATCGAGGGGCGGCTCGCGATGGAGCTCGACGAGTTCGCGCTGCTCCACGGCCACATCGAGGAACGAAAGCCATGAGCGTCGCCATCCTCGGCTGTGGCTACGTCGGTCTCGCGCTCGGTCGCAGCCTCGCGCCCGATCGCCGGGTCGTCGGCGTGCGCCGCTCGGCCGACGGCCGTGCAGCGATCGAACGCGCCGGCTTCGAGGCTGTCGAGGCCGACGTCACAAGTCGGGACGAGCTCGCGGCCGTTCCGGACGTCGATACGGTGGTGTTCGCGGCGAGCTCCGGCGGTCGCGGGGCCGATGCCGCACGCGATATCTACGTTGAGGGACTCCGGACCGCCATCGAGGCGCTCGGCGCGCGCGAGAACCCGCCCGACCGCCTCGTCTACACCTCATCGACGGGCGTCTACGGCGACCACGACGGCGACTGGGTCGACGAGGAGACACCCATCGAACCGACGACCGAGAAGACGGAGGTGCTCGCCGAGGCAGAGCGGATCGCGCTGGAAGAGACGGCGGAGCACGGCATCGACGGCACCGTGGTGCGCTTTGCGGGTCTCTACGGCCCGGAGCGCTACCGGCTCGATCGCTATCTCGACGGCCCCGTGACGGAGGGCTATCTCAATATGGTCCATCGCGCGGACGCCGCCGGAACGATCCGCTTCCTGCTCGATAGCGACGTGGCACGTGGCGAGACGCTGCTCGCTGTCGACGACGAACCGGTCGAAAAGTGGGCGTTCGCCGACTGGCTGGCCGACGAGTGTGACGTGCTCCGCCCGGAGAAACGGACGACCGCCGAGCGCCTCGCCGACGAGGAGCTCTCGGTGCCGGCACGGCGACGCATCGAGACGTCGAAACGCTGCTCGAACGACAGGCTTCGGGAACTGGGCTACGAGTTTTCCCATCCGACCTACCGCGCGGGCTACCGGGCGGCGATCGAGGACTATCGCCGCAGTTGACAGTACCCAGCGGAAGGCTCTTTCGTCTGCACGGGAATCCCCAATCGAATGGCGTCTTGGGAACACGTCGCGTTTCTCGCCGGCTCGGAAAACCGCGTCCAGATCCTCGAAACGCTCCACGACCGACCGCGTCGCCAGTGCGAACTGGTCTGTGAGTGTGGGCTGTCGCGCTCGACGGTCCATCGGGCGCTCGACGGGCTCGCCGAACGCGAGTGGATCCACAACGAGGGCGGTGTCTACCGGCTCACGGTGGGCGGACGGCTCGTGCTCGATCAGTACGAGCTGCTCGAAACGACGATCGAACGCGTCGACGAGTGGGGATCGTTCCTCCAGAATCTCGGCGAAACGGCCACGACGCTGCCGGCGGCGGCGCTCGACGACGCGCAGCTGGTATCGAACGTACCGGAGAACCCCCACGCGGCCATCAGCCACGTCGCCGATGTGTTCGTCACGAGCGATGTCGATACGTTTTACGGCATCTCCCCGGTCGTCAGCCCCGTGCTCAACCACGGCGCGCGCGAACTCGCCACGTCCGAGACGGAGATGGAGTATCTCATCGATCGTTCGGTGCTCGATGCATCACAGTCGGCCTACCCGGATGCGCTTGCAGTTGCGCATTCGCTCGATCATTTCACGCTCTATCTCCATCCCGACGAGCTGACGTTCGGGCTCGCGGTGCTCGACGACCGGGTGCTGGTCTCGACCTACGACGCGCACGGCTCGCTCCACGAGTGTCTCGACGGGACCGACGAGGCGCTCGTCCGGTGGGCGAACGACGTCTACGAGGACTACCGGGCGGCGGCCGAGCCCATCGACGCTCCCGAGGCTGAGGCTACCCCTCGACAGTGAAGCGCGGCTCTTCGATGGCCTCGCTCTTGCATTCGGGACAGCGCGAGGGCCGGTTGATGCGGTCGTCGAACTCGTCGAACCCGCAGTCGCGACACTCCGGCGGCGCGACCAGCAGCTCCTCGTCGGTCCCGTCGATCGACTGGGCGACGTGTTCGACGTGATCGAGCGCGCTTGCAGTCGTAATGGCGAACTCGGTCGCGAGAGTGCTCGCGGCGGCCGGCTGCTCGCGGAGGTGGTCGGCGATGCGCTGGCGCGTCGTCGCGTCGGCATCCGCTCGGCGCATGGGTCCTCTGGGGGGCGGCGGCGCAAAACCGTTTGCCTCCGCGGCCGTGTCGAAGCGGGTCGGAAGCCACAAGGCGCTGGCTGTCCATCCGCAGGTATGTTCGGAGGAGGCGGCGGTCTGAACCCGCGCAAGATGCAACAGATGATGAAACAGATGGGCATCGACATCGAGGAGATCGATGCCGAGGAGATAATCATCCGCACCGGCGACGAGGAGCTCGTCTTCGACGATGCCGAGGTCCAGCGGATGGACGCTCAGGGACAGGCGACCTACACCATCACGGGCGAACCCGAGACGCGCTCGGCCGACGAGGAAGCGATCCCGCTCGGTGAGGGCGACGACGATGCCGATACGGGCGGTACGGATCGGATTCCCGATTCGGACGTCGATATCGTCGCCCAGCGAACGGATGCGAACCCCGAGGAGGCACGCGAGGCGCTCGACGCCGAGGACGGCGACCTCGCGGCGGCGGTCTCGCGACTGGAGTGACGGCCGTTCTGCTCGTCGGCGAGGGCCGCGAGTATCTCCGCGAGCCGGGCGCAACGCTCGAAACGGATCTCGGCGTGCTCGACGTGCCGACGGACGCGAGTAGCGGTGACGTGCTCGAAACCCACCTCGGCACCGAATTCGAAGTCCGTGAGCTCCGCGGTCCGGATCTCTTCAACCACTTCGAGCGCACCGGCGCACCGATGTTGCCCCGAGACATCGGTCTGGTGATGGGCCACACCGGCGTCGCGGCCGGCGATCGGGTGCTCGACGCCGGCACCGGGACGGGCGTGCTCGCTGCCGCGCTCGGCCGTGCGGGCGCGTCGGTCGTGACGTACGAACAGGATCCCGAGTTCGCCGCCGTCGCCCGCGAAAACATGACTCTCGCCGGGGTCGAAGAGGACACGACCGGCGGCAGCGTCGACGTCCGTACTGGCGACGTGCTCGACGAACTCGGCGAACTCGATCGTCGCTTCGACCTACTCACGCTCGATACTGCGGACGCGCCGGCAGTCGTGGAACACGCACCCGATCTGCTAGTTCCTGGCGGGTTCGTCGCGGTCTACTCACCGTTCGTCGAGAGCATGCGCGAGACGGTCGAAACGCTCGACTCGGTGGGGATGGACGCCGACACCTACGAGACGATCCAGCGCGAGATGGACGTCGACGAGCGCGGGACGCGCCCCTCGACGGCCGGCGTCGGGCACACCGGCTATCTGATTTTCGCCCGCAAATAGGGATCGTCGATCGCCGTCGACCGTTCGTTCGGAGGAGTGCTGGACGGTCAGTCCGAGGTAGGTGACGACCGCCGGACGAAGAGATTGACCAGCGAGCGCCGCTGGATGCAGACGAACCCGGCGATGATGGCGGCGAAGCCGAGCGCGGTCAGCGTGTCGATGAGCTGGCCGAGGACGAGCCACGAGAGCACGGTCGCAGCCGCGGGTTCGAGATAGCCGATGAGGTTGACCTGCGCCGGGCCGAGGCGATCGAGCAGCGTGAAGTAGATGAGAAAGGCTCCGGCACCCGAGACGAGGCCGAGATAGAGCAGCGAGATCCCTGCCGTCGGCGTCCATCGGATGGCGGCGAGCGATTCGCCGCGCAGGCCGCCCGTGAGCATGAGCAGCGCCGAGCCGATCAGCATCGCCCAGGCCTGGACGGTGCGCATCGGCAGCGTCGTCTCGATCGTGCGTGTCAGCACGCCGCCGAGCGCGAACGAGGCCGCCGCGAAGAAGACCAGCACGATGCCGGTCATGTCGCCGGCCAGCAGTGCACCCGGATCGAGCGCCGCGATCCGCTCGGCGAGCGGCAGGCTGCTCTCCTCGGCGATGCCCGGCTGGGCGACCAGCAACACGCCGAAGAGGCCGAACGCGAACCCGAGCCCGTCGAGCGCCGAGAGATGGGCATCGAGGATGGCGACGGCGAACAGCGCCGTCAGCACCGGCCCGAGGCTGACGACGATGGCCGCGACGGCACCGCTGAGATACTGCTGGCCGAGATAGAGAAACGAGTGGTGGCCGCCGATGAGAAAGGCCCCCGCGACGCCCGCAAGCGTCCATTCACGACGACCCCGTGGTCGCCAGCGCGGCGTCGTCAGCCACGCGTAGGCCAGGATCACCACGCCGGCGATGAGGAATCGGAGGCCGGCGAACTCCAGCGGCGGGAAGTACGGCAGTCCGAGGTCGATCGCGACGAACGAACTCCCCCAGAGCGTGCCGAGCGTGACGAACGCGATCGCCAGTTGCCGTGTGCTCATCGACACCGCCGGCCGGTCGGACGCGCGTCGAACCGCGATCGGAGAGCCGAACTACCTGCTATCGAATCGAGTGCAATCATCTCGTCGACAACTGAATCGTCACACCATTATATTGCTATTGGTTCGATCGTTCGCAGTCAATCAGGACAATCGTCGCGTGTTAGTGCAAAACAAACGCACTCGTTTGTCGGCGGCCATCGCCGTGCGATCGGCACATTACTGGGCATCGCCGACGAACCGTGGCGTATCGAAAGCGTGGCTCCGACGATCGCGCAATCAGACGTCTCGCGTCGTGAGAACGGGGACGTCGCTGGTTCTGACGACGCGCTCGGTCACGCTGCCGACGAGGTAACGTTCGATCCCCGTCCGGCCGTGCGTCCCCATCGTGACGAGATCGATACCCGCCGCGTCAACGTAGTCGGTGATAGCCCGGTAGGGTGTACCCTGGACGACCTCGGTGACGACGTCGATCCCGCGCTCCCCGGCCGCGTCGGCAACGGTCGCGACGGCACGCTCGCAGTCGTCCGACCAGGCGTCGATGACCGTCGAGATGCCGGGGCCGACGTCGTAGGAGCCCGCCAGCGAGTTCAAATCGACGACCGACAGCGCGTGGACGGTGCCGTCGTAGCGATCGGCGATCGCCAACCCGTGCTCGACGGCGGCGTTCGCGGCGTCGCTGCCGTCGGTCGGGATCAGCACGTCGCCGTAGCCGGCGTCGGTGGCCGGTTCCCGTCGCGTCGTGAAGACGGGGACGTCGCTCGTCCGGCCGACGCGCTCGGTCACGCTGCCGATGAGTACGCGCTGGAGGCCCGTGCGCCCGTGGGTGCCCATCGCAACGAGATCGGCGTCACGGTCGGCGATGTCGAGGATCGTCTCGTGGACCGTACCGTGTTCGATCGCCGTCTCGTAGGAAACGTCCGTCTCGGTCGCGAGCGCTTCGAGCGTTTCGAGCGCGTCGGTCGCCTCCTCGTCAAGCACCGTCCGCCGCTCGGCGATCGAATCGAGACCGACGAGTCCGTCCTCGTTCGCGGCGTTGACGACGCTCAGAAACTGGAGTCGGCTGTCGAAGGCGTCCGCGAGCGCCAGCGCGTGCTGTGCGGCCGCGCGCGCCCCGGTGCTGCCGTCGGTCGGAACGAGGATGGTGTCGTACATGATCGTCAGCAGACGTTCGACGGCGAGTGACAAAAAACGGTGGCCGGCGACGTCGACGGAGCACGACTGCGGCGTCGGCAGGTCGGCGATCCGTAATGGCCGCCTCAGCCTTCGACGAACCGTTCGGGGACGTACTCGGTCATCGTGGCGGGGACGAACCCGACCAGATGCTCGGTCACTGCGGGCACTCGCCGGCGGACGAGCGCGTAGCCGACGGAGAGACAGACTGTCGCCCCGATCAGCCAGCGCAGCGGCGCGCCAGCGACGAGCAGCGGCGGAACAGCCAACAGCGCGCCGAGCAGCGCGTCTTCGGGCGCACCGTCGTAGCGTACCCAGCGCCGCGGTCGACGCCAGCGGCCCGCGAAGTGGTCGTACACCGCCCGCTCGGAGGTCGCCAGCCACGGCCGGAGTTCGAGCCCGCCGCCGAAGACGTCCATCGTCGAGTGGAGCGCCGCCGCGAGGAGGAAGCAGGCGAGGGCAACGGTCGCCGGTCCGGTCGAAACGATGGCGAGTGCGCCGGCGGCGAGCGCGAACGGCCAGTAGTAGACCGGGAAGTGGAGCGTCTTGCGGTGGCCGGCGTAGAGATCGAGGTCGGGGAACAGGCCGCCGACGAACGCCGCCGCGAGCGCCACGTCCACCTGTTCGGGGGCACCGAGCGCGACGAGCGAGGCGACGGCAACGCCGGCCAGCGCGTGTGTCGTTGCCATCATCGTATCATCTCGTAGGTGATCAGCGGTCAAAACGATACCGTCCGCACGCAGCGTCGTTCGGACCAACTCTGATCGAAACGATCGGTCGTCTATAGTGTTAGCACTCCGTTCTCTGGTCCAGTGTGTTTTAAGAGGTGAGCAGCGGAGAATCGGCGTATGGAACTCATCGAAGCCACTGCTGGAGATCTCGACGACCTCGTTGATCGCTGGTATTCACTCGCAAAATCGATGGAAGCCTACGACGAGCTGAACGAGCTTTCCGACGCGGATGTCGACGAAATTTCCGACGATGGCTTCCGCGCCCATCTCGAAGACGAGGAAGTTACTGACTATCTCGTCGTCCTCGAAGACGAGACGATTGGCTTTCTCACGCTCCGTGAGGGACATCATTCTTCTCGACAGTATTCACAATATCTCCGTATCGTGAACCTAGCTATCGACGAAAACCACCGAAATCAGGGGTATGGTACGGAGGTCGTCGAACGTGTGAAGGAGATGGCGTGCGATCACGGCTGTGACCATCTCATGGTCTCCTGTGAGTGGCACAACGAGGACGCACGCCGGTTCTACCGCAATGCGGATTTCCGACCGAAGCAAGTCGACTATGCACAACCACTGGAATAGCCAAATGATTGATGGCTATAACGACATATGAAAAAGAGCATGTATTCGATCACTAACCTCCAGAGACACCGACGTACTGCATCAGCGCCGCCATGAGTTTGTTTTCCGCACGTCGAAGATGTTCCTCGGCGGTGCGCCGTTCGACGCCGATCGCAGCGGCGATCTCGCTCGTCGTCGTTTCGCGTGGGATTTCGTAGTAGCCCTTGCCGTGGGCGGTCGTGAGCGTCTCGCGCTGGCGGGGCGAAAGGTCGGGCAGCACGCCGTCGAGGCTGAGCAACGGCGCGTCGTGGGCGACCGTTTCAATCTCGCGTTTCCGTTCGACCGAGACCGAGAAGCCATCGTCGACGAGATCGCGATAACAGCCCGTCAGGTTGGCCGGATCGAGCGCGAGCACGCGACAGGACTTCGCACCGTCGGCGTAGCGCAGCGGCGGCAGGAGCAGGCAGTCGTGGCGGGCGAGATACGTCTCGATCGAACGCCGCTCGTGGCGTTTCAGACAGTCGTCGGTGACGAGCACCGATTCGTTCGGCCGCTGGAGACTGTCCTTGATGCCGACGCGCTCGCGGACGTGCGCGCGTATCTCGTCGACGGCCTCGTTCGTGACGTAGAGGAGATCACAGTGATCGTTACACCACAGCTCGACCGTCGCATCCGTTCCCGCGGTCGCGGCGGCGTAGGCCCCATCGCCCTCGATGCGGAAGGTCGCCTCGTACATACGCCGCACAACGGCCGCGCCGCCCTAAATCTGCCTCATGGGAATCAGTCCTCGCCGGGAGCGGCGGGGACGGACCCCTCGCTTTTCGGTGTCGTCTCGCCCGCTTCCCCCTCTTTGTACGCGATCTGCCAGCCGGTGAGCCCCATGAATACGAGGACGAGCGGCGAGAGGAAGCCGAAGAAGTAGTACGGTGCGTACGACAGCGTCGAGACGCCGAGCGTACCGGCCATGAACAGCCCGCCGCTGTTCCAGGGGATGAGCGCCGCGGAGGTCGTCCCGCTGGCCTCGACGGCGCGCGAGAGGTTCTTGCTCTTCAGGCCCTGTTCGTTGTAGAGATTGCGAAGGGTCATCCCGGGCACGACGATGCTGATGTACTGCTCGGCGGCGAGCATGTTCATCGCCACGGCCGAGATCGCTGTCACGCCGGTGAGGCTCGCCACGCCACGGCTCAGTCGGCCGAGATGGTGGGCGAGCACGGCAAGCATGCCCGTCCGTTCGAGGATGCCGCCGAGCGAGAGCGCAGCGAGTGCGATCGTCACGATCCACGCACCCCCGAGCAGGCCGCCGCTTTCGAGGAGTCCATCGACGAGTTTCATTCCCGTCTCGGGGGCCGTCCCGGACTGGGCGGCCGTCCACGCGGCGGTGAAGCCGGTCCCCTGAACGGCCATCGAGGTGAGCGCGCCCGCGAAGACGCCCGTGCCGAGCGTCGGGAGCGCCGGGATACCGTAGATGGCGAGCCCGAAGGTGACGACGATCGGGACGAACACGAGCGGCGTCACGGCGTAGGAGCCCGCGATGGCGCTCTGGATCGCACCGACGCGCCCGGCCGGGATCGTTCCCGAGGCGCTCAGCCCGAGGAAAACGTAGAGTACGACCGAGAGGCCGAACGCCACCAGCGTGCCCGCGCGCATCGCGTTGATGTGCTCGTACAGGTCGGTGTTCGTCACCGCGGCCGCGAGATTCGTCGTATCGGAGAGCGGCGATTGCTTGTCGCCGGTGTAGGCCCCCGAGAGGATCGCGCCGGCGGTCATCGGCGCGGGGATGCCGAGCCCCGAGCCGATACCGATGAAGGCGACCCCGAGCGTGCCCGCGGTCGTCCACGAGGAGCCGACCGCGAACGAGACGATCGCGGCGAGGATCGCAGTTAGCGGGAGGAAGATCTCGGGTGTAAGCAGTTCGAGACCGTAGTACATCAGTCCGGGAATCGTCCCGGCTTGGATCCACGTCGAGACGAGCGCGTAGACGACGAACATGATGAGCACGACCCGCATCCCCATCAGGATGCTGTCGGTGATGCCGTCGTAGAGGGCGTCCCACGAGAAGCCGAGATGGTATCGGACGAACAGCCCGGTGAAGGCGATCCCCCAGAATAGGGGAAACTGCGGGTCGAGGTCGAAGACGACGATGCCGACGCTGAGGAAGACGATCATCGCCGCGACGGGGACGAGCGACGCGGCGAGCGACGGCCGTTCGTCGGGATCGATCTCCGCGAACAGCCGCGGTTCGAACGCTACCATTCGTGTCGACCATCCGTGATGGTCTCACTAAATGACTTCCCACTTCGCCCGCTTCGTCGCCAGCAGGCAAAATTACCATATCTGGAACTGGGAACGTCTCCCGCGACCGATTTTGCCTCCACAATCGGTGTAATCCGTGATCGTGAGATTGAGGGCCGTGTCGATTCGTGATCGTCTATCCTGGGTGTTGTTCGCATAGAACTCTGTTGTCCCAGCGCGAACAAGGAAGGAATACAGCCAAATGGAGGGGTATTTTTATATCTATTCTCATGCCGATCGCTCGCGCCGTCGATTCGACCGATCCACGAACGGTCGTAACAACCTGCGTTCCAGACTAACTTATAAATCAACCACCGCTTGGAGGCCAAACCGTCTCGTGACTCGTTCGCATAGTTTGGACGATGAGCGAACAAGAACCTGCACCGGACGAGATCGGCATCGGCGAGCCGTCGGCGCAGTGGCGCGAGTACCAGGGCGCGCCCACGGGCACCGACATCGAGTGCGAGGGCTGGCGGCAGGAGGCGGCCCTCCGGATGCTCAACAATAATCTCGATCCCGAAGTGGCCGAAAAACCCGAGGATCTGGTCGTCTACGGCGGGACCGGCAGGGCAGCCCGGAGCTGGGACGCCTACGACGCGATCCTCGCCGAGCTGCGCGAACTCGGTGACGAAGAAACGCTACTCGTCCAGTCGGGCAAACCCGTCGGGCGATTCCCGACTCACGAGCGCGCACCCCGGGTGCTGATCGCGAACTCGAATCTCGTCGGGAAGTGGGATAGCTGGGAGCACTTCCACGAACTCGAAGCCGAGGGGAAGATCATGTACGGCCAGATGACCGCCGGCTCGTGGGCGTACATCGGCACCCAGGGAATCCTCCAGGGTACCTACGAGACGCTGGCCGAACTCGGCCGACAGGAATACGATGATGATCTCGAAGGCAAGATCGTCGCCACCGGCGGTTTGGGTGGAATGAGCGGTGCACAGCCGCTCGCGGTCACGATGAACAAGGGCGTCTGCATCGCCGCCGAGGTTGACGCCCATCGGATCGAGCGCCGCCTCGACACCGACTACCTGATGGAACGCGCCGAGGATCTCGACGAAGCGCTCGACAAGGCCGAAGCGGCGGCCGACGCTGGCGAACCGTACAGCGTCGCGGTCGAGATGAACGTCGCGGACATGCTCGAAACGATGGCCGAACGCGAGTTCGTCCCCGACGTCGTGACCGACCAGACGAGTTCGCACGACGAACTCGAAGGCTACTATCCGAGCGGCTACACGGTCGACGAGGCCGACGAACTTCGGGAGGAGAACCCCGAGCGCTACGTCGAGGAGAGTCTCGACACGATGGAGCGCCACGTCGACGCCATCCTCGACCTTCAAGAGGAGGGTGCGGTCGCCTTCGAGTACGGCAACAACCTCCGCGGGCAGGTCGAGGATCACCGCGGACGTGAGGATGCGTTCGACTTCCCCGGGTTCGTTCCCGCTTACATCCGCCCGATGTTCTGTCGTGGTCGCGGCCCGTTCCGCTGGGCGGCGCTGTCGGGCGACCCCGTGGATATCCATCGTACCGACGAGGCGGTCACGGAGCTGTTCCCCGAAAACGACTCGCTCACCCGCTGGATCGAGCTCGCACAGGAGCAGGTCTCCTTCCAGGGACTCCCCTCGCGGGTCTGCTGGCTCGGATATCGGACCGATGACGATGGCATCACCGAACGCGCACGCTTCGCGCTCCGGATCAACGAGCTGGTCGCCGACGGCGAGATCAGCGCGCCGATCGTCGTCACGCGCGACCATCTCGACGCGGGCAGCGTCGCCAGCCCGCATCGTGAGACCGAGGCCATGAAGGACGGCACCGACGCGGTCGCCGACTGGCCGATTCTCAACGCGCTGCTCAACTGCGCCGCGGGTGCGGACATCGTGAGCGTCCACGACGGCGGCGGCGTCGGCATCGGCAACGCGCTCCACACGAACAACCACGTCGTGCTCGATGGCTCGGAGCTCGCCGCCGAGAAGGCCCGCCGCGTGTTCACGACCGATCCAGGAATGGGCGTGATCCGCCACGCCGACGCGGGCTACGAGGATGCCATCGACGAGGCCGATCGGTCAGGCGTGCACGTACCGATGCGGGATCGCCGATGAGTCTGCGCGAGCCACCGGCCTGGAACGGGCCCTCCGCCGACCCGAACGACGAGCAGTTCGGTGACATCGTCGAACCGGCAACTGTTGCTGACGCCAGCGAGTTCGACGCCGTCCTAGTCGGCGAGCCGTACGACGGCGCGGTTATCGGCCGGCGTGGCGCACGCGAGGGTCCTGCAGCGCTCCGCGAGGCGCTCGCGGGGGTCAAGACCCATCGCTTCGGTGCGGGCCCAGTCCGGTCGGTCGGCGATCTCGGCGGCGTCGAGGTTCCGGATGCCGATGTCAGTTCGGTACAGGCAGCCATCCGTGAGACGGTTCGCGAGATCCACGCGTGCGACACGCTGCCGGTCTTCCTCGGTGGCGACAACTCGCTCACCTACCCGAACGCCGCGCCGCTGCTCGCCGGATCGCTCGGCGTTATCAACTTCGACGCCCATCTCGATTGCCGAGAGATACGCGGCGAACCGACGAGCGGATCGCCCTACCGGCAGCTTCACGAGGCGGGGCTCGATGCCTACGCCTGCGTCGGCGCGCGCCACTTCGAGACATCGACGGCGTATGCCGAGTATGTGGACGAACAGGGTGGCGAGATCGTCACAAGCGAGGCCGTCGGCAACGATGTCGAGAGTGCTGCCGAGCGCGCACTCGATGCGATGGCCGGGGTCGATACAGTCTACGTCAGCGTGGATCTCGACGTGCTCGACGCGACGGCCGCACCGGGCGTGAGCGCACCCACACCCGGTGGACTCACGACGCGCGAACTGTTCCGCCTGCTCAGAGCAACTGCGGCCGACGACCGCGTGGCAGGCTTCGAGGTCGTCGAGTGTGCGCCACCGCTCGATTCTGAAAATCTGACCGCCGCCGCGGGCGCGCGGACGATCGCTCACTTTCTGAGTGGCCACAACGGAGATTCATCATGACTGAACTCACGACAGTAATTCACGACGCGAGCGAGATCGTCGTCGGACCGGGAACGGACACACCACTCGAACGGTACGAGAACGCTGCCATCGCCGTCACTGACGGCCGCGTGGCCGCGATCGGCCCGATCGAGGAGATCATCGACGAGTATCCCGCGGAGAACGCCACGCACGCGATCGACGCGAGTGGGCAGAGCGTGATCCCGGGATTCGTCGATTCCCACACGCACGGCCTGTTCGCGGGCGATCGGTCCGACGAGTTTGCCGCAAAGCTCGGCGGCGAGCGGTACCAGGAGATCCTCGCCGAAGGTGGGGGCATTCTCCGGACCGTGAGCGCCGTTCGCGAGGCGAGCGACGATGAACTCCTCGCGAACCTGCTCCCGCATCTCGACACGATGTGCGCCCACGGGACCACGACCGTCGAGATCAAATCCGGCTACGGGCTCGATACCGAGACCGAACTGCGGATGCTCGACGTGATCCGGCAAGCCGACGAACAGCATCCGATCGACATCGTGCCGACGTTCATGGGTGCTCACGCCGTGCCCGAGGACGAGGATGCCGAGTCGTACACCGACCGAGTGATCGACGAGCAGCTCCCTGCGGTCGCCGAGCAGGGGATCGCGGAGTTCTGTGACGTCTTCTGCGAGGAGGACGTCTTCTCGGTAGAGCAGTCCCGCCGAGTGCTCGAAGCGGGAATGGAACACGGGCTCACACCAAAGGTCCACGCAGAGGAGTTCGTCCGATTGGGCGGCGCACAGCTCGCGGCCGAGATGGGTGCGGCGAGCGCCGACCACCTCCTCCACGCGAACGCGGATGACCGCGCGGCACTCGCCGAGGCGGGCGTCACGCCCGTCCTCCTTCCCGGAACGGCCTTCTCGCTCGGTGCGGATTACGCGGATGCGCGGGCGTTTCTCGACGAGGGCGGATCGGTTGCGGTGGCGACCGATTTCAACCCGAACTGTCACTCGCAGAGTATGGGCTTCGCGATCGCGCTCGCCTGCGTCGGGATGGAGATGACGCCTGCCGAGGCGCTCGTCGCCGGCACGCACGGCGGCGCACGCGCGCTCGATCGTGCGGGCGAGGCAGGTACGCTCCGCGAGGGAATGCCCGCCGACGTGGCGATCGTCGACGCGCCCTCACATATTCACATCCCCTACAACTTCGGTGTGAACACCGTCGAAACGGTACTCAAGGATGGCGAGCCGGTCCACGGAGGGCAGCGATGAGCGATCATGGATCGGTCGTGCTCGACGGTGAATCGCTCACGCCGGAGGACGTCGCCGCGGTCGCACGCCACGATCGTTCGGTGGCCATCGCCGATTCCGCGCGCGAGGCCGTTCGGGAATCCAGGGCACGTGTCGAGGACGTGCTCGACAGCGACGAGACGGTCTACGGGCTGAACACCGGGTTCGGCCAGCTCGTGACCGAACGAATTCCCGAGAGCGATCGCGGGCGACTCCAGACCAACCTGATTCGGAGCCACGCTTCTGGCGTGGGCCGCGAACTCGAACGCGAGGAGGTGCGCGCGATGCTGCTCACTCGGATCAACGCGCTCGTGAAGGGCTACTCGGGCATCCGTGAGATCGTCGTCGACCACCTCCTGACGATGCTCAATCGAGGGATTCATCCGGTCGTCAAATCCCGCGGCAGCCTCGGCGCGAGCGGCGACCTTGCGCCGCTGGCCCACCAGGCGCTCGTGTTGCTCGGCGAGGGAACTGCCGAGGTGGACGGCGAGCGCCTCGACGGCGAGGCGGCGCTCGCGCGGGCCGGCCTCGAACCGCTCTCGCTCAGGGCGAAGGAGGGGTTGGCGCTCATCAACGGCACGCAGCTCACGGTGGGGCTAGGTGCGCTCTGTGTCGTTGACGCCGAGCGCGCGCTTCGCGGTGCTGATGTGGCGGGCGCGCTCACGACTGAGGTCTCGATGGGGACGACCGCCGCCTGCGATCCGGCGATCCAGGACGTGCGTCCGCACGCGGGACAGGCCACGAGCGCGCGTAACGTGCGAACACTCACCGCCGATTCGGAAATCGTCGAATCACACCGCAACTGCGATCGCGTCCAGGACGCCTACTCGATTCGCTGTCTTCCACAGGTCCACGGCGCGGCGCGCGACGCGATCGCCCACCTGCGCGAGGCAGTCGAGATCGAACTGAACAGCGCGACCGACAACCCGCTCGTCTTCCCCGGCAGCGCCGTCGACGACCGTGCGAGCGGTACCGAGAACGTGGGCGTGCTCTCGGGCGGCAACTTCCACGGTGCGCCGCTCGCGCTCCGGCTGGATTACGCCACGAACGCGCTCGCCGACCTCGCTGCCATCGCCGAGCGCCGTGTCGATCGGCTTCTCAACCCCAATCTTCAGGAGGAGCATCTCCCACCGTTCCTCACGCCCGAGAGCGGCGTGGGATCGGGCTACATGATCGCCCAGTACAGCGCCGCCGCGCTCGTCAACGAGAACCGATCGTTGGGGTCGCCCTCGACGGACAACACGCCCGTGAGTGGTGGGCAGGAGGACCACGTGAGCATGAGCACTCAGAGCGCGCTCAACGCCCGCACCGCCGTCGAAAACGCGCTGACGGTGGTGGGGATCGAACTGCTCTGTGGCGCGCAAGCGATGGAGTTCGTCGACGACGGGCTCGAACCCGGCAGCGCCACCGGTGCGGCCTACGACGCGCTCCGCGAACACGTCCCGCCGCTCGACGCGGATCGACCGCTCCACGGCGACATCGAGATCGCGACGGAACTGGTGGCCACCGGTCGGCTCGACGAAATCGTCGAGCGCGCGTGCGACGAACCGATCGCGTAGCGCGACTGCACATGGGGGAGGGGACGGTGGCCGTTTCGCTATCGGGTTGATCGATCCCCGAATCCGACGGTCGCAGCGCTCAGTCGTTGTACCGAGCGACCAGCGCCAGGATCGCGAACACGACGAGCAACAGCGTGCCGGCGATGGTGAACAGGCTGATCGATCCAAGCCAGTCGAGTATCCCTCCGCTCTCGCCCTGTGGCTGTGTGGTCGCGTTCGCCGCCTCGGATGCGGTCGGCGATGCCGTCGGCGTTGCGGATGGCGTTGCCGTGGTCGTCGAGGGTGTATCCGGCGTCGGTGTCGCCGTCGACGTTGCTGTCGGTGTCGCGGTGGCTGTGGGCGTCGCCGTCGGCGTCGCGGTAGCCGTCGGTGTCGGTGTGGACGTCGGCGTCCGTGTTGGCGTCGGCGGGGCAGTCGTCGGCGGTGCGGACTGTGGGAACGTCGCGGGGTCGACCGGCGTACCGTTGACGGAGACCTCCGCGGGCCCGCCGGAGACGTTCAGCGCGGTGATCCGACCGCGAAACGTGAAGTTGTCGACGCCGTTGAGCGCCGTCGAGCCGGACGCCGTCGCGCCATCGACCGTATCGGGCTGATCCGCGCCCGTGAGATCGGCTCCCGGTCCCGGCTCGATGTTGCCGCTGACCGATATCGTATAGAAGACGCGCTCCTCGCCCGTACTTCGGATGGCCACGGTGTTCGGCGTCGACTGTTGGAGCTGTTGCTGTGTGGGTGCGTCGGCAGCCGCTGCTGGGCTGCCGCCGGCCGTCGCCGGACCGCCGCTGGCCGCCGCGAGACCAGCGCCGAGGAGACACAGAGCGACGACGCTGACGCAACCGACCCGCCACCACGACCGATCATCCCGTCGTTCGGCTTGCTGCTCTTGCATGGCGATGTTCAGTGCTTGCGTCGACCGTCGCGCGTGGCGTTCATCACCCTAGCGATTCGGGATCGGGAGTGCGGACGCTACGCAGCACCGAACGGATCGTCGAGATACTCCTTCGGAACGGCGTTTCGCACCGTGACGAGCGGATCGACGACCTGGCTGATCTCCAGCCCACCGACGAGGCTGGAGAACAGATACGCTTCGGTCGTCTCCCAGTCGTGCGTGGCTTCGAGCAACGCCATCAGATCACGGTTGGCGAGCGTCGCGGCGATCTCCATCGTTTCGGCGCTCGCGATCGTCTTCCACGCCGCGTCGGTTTCGACCAGCGGTCGGTCGAGCGAGACGGTCGGATCGGAGACCACGTCGAGGGTGACGTCGATCTCGGTCCCGATCTCGACGCCGGTACCGCACATCTCCCCGTCGGCCATCGCGGCCTTCGCGTCGCCCATCGCGAGCATCGCACCGTCCTGGAAGACCGGGAAGTACGCCGTCGTGCCGGCGGTCATATCCGTCGTGTCGAGATTCCCACCGTGATCGTGCGGGACGAGTGTCGAATAGGAATCGGTGGCCGGTGCGACCCCGATCGTCCCGATGACCGGCTGGATCGGGACGGAGACGTCCCCGAACTCGACGGAGTCCCCATCGATGGGTGTCATGCGCGTGAACGGGTGTTCGATGTCGGCTGCGTCCTGCTGGAGGCCGAACGCCGGTGCGGTGACGACGCGGCCGCGATCCTCGGTGACGCGGATCGCCTCGATGTCGACCCGGAGGACGTCGCCCGGCGTGGCTCCCGCCACGGCGATGGGGCCGGTCGCGGCGTTGACTTCGTCCGGGATCGACTGCAATCGGTCGGTGTCCTTCTGGATCGCCCCTTCGAGACTGTCGACCGTCTCGACGGTCAGCGATTCGCCGTCCGCAGCGGTGTCGGCCGGTTCGAGCGCCGGCGTGAACTCGTAGATGCGGTCATCCGTGTACGATACGGTCGTTCGTGACATTACTAGATGGTTCGAGGGGGACGAGCAAAAAACCACCTGCCGGTACGTTGCTCACGTCGGTCGACCCGCATGGATCCGACAGTACTGAGGGATGATAGCGGAGGACACGTTTATATCGTCGGTGATTGACCGAAGGGCATGGTCGAGCTGCTCGTCGAGAACGGTCGCATCGTGACGATGAACCCGGCGCGCGACGTCATCGACGACGGCGCAATCGCCATCGACGGCGGAGAGATCGTCGCTGTCGGATCGATGGCAAATGTCACCGATCAGTACGATGGCGATCGGATCGTCGACGCGAGCGGCCACGCCGTCCTCCCTGGGTTCATCGATCCGCATACGCACGTCGCGGACATCCTCGCTCGTGGCGGCGTGAGCAACGAGCGGGCGCTGTACGACTGGCTGTTCAACGTCAAAAAGCCAGCAATTTACGCCATGACGCCCGACGATCACGCCGTCGCGTCGGCGCTGTTCGCCACCGAGGCGCTCCGTGCGGGGATCACGACCTTCGTCGAGTTCCCGGAGGTGTTCCTCATGTGGGACGACGAGTCCGAGGCCATTCTCGAAGCGAAACTGAACGAGTACGACGCCGCGGGCATCCGGAACGTCTACGCGCAGGCGTTTCGCGACAACGACGATATCCCGCGAACCCTGACCGAGTTCGTCGATCGCGTCACGCGGAAGGAGCCGGCCGTCGAGCACGTTCCGATGGACGCCTCGTTGAGCGGGACCGACGCCGCCCTCGACCGGGTCGGCGACGTCTTCGATCGATACCACGACCCGTCGCCGGACAGCCGACAGCAGGTCTGGATCGCGCCCGAGAACGTCGTGACGGCGACCGACGACGGGCTGACTGCGGCCGCCGAATTCGCCGCGCGACGGGAGACGATGACGACGACTCACGCCTCGGAGACGGTCCACGAGGAACACGGTGAGATGAGCCACGTGGAGTATCTCGACGCCGTCGACTATCTCGGCGAGCGCACGGTTTTGGCTCACTGCGTGCACGTCGACGAGCATGATATCCGTCTGTGTGCGGCGACCGACACGAAGATCGTCCACAATCCGCTCACGAACCTGGTGCTCGGCTCCGGCATCGCACCGGTTCCCACGATGACCAACTACGGTGTCACGGTCGGTCTCGGCACCGACAACCCGAGCGGCAACGACACGATCAACCCGCTCTCGGACATGCAGTACGCCGCCCTCATCCACCGGGCTGACCGCCGGGATGCGGGAGCCGTCACCGCCGAGAAAGTCCTGGAGATGGCCACCATCGATGGCGCACGCACCATCGGACGGGTGGACGAACTCGGCTCGGTCGAGACGGGCAAGCGCGCCGATCTGTCGCTCGTCGATCTCGACTACCCGCAGCTGACGCCGATCCGCAACATCGCGTCGACGCTGGTCTTTCAGACACACGGCCACGAGATCGATACGGTGATCTGTGAGGGCGAGATCGTGCTGGAGAACGGAACGGTGCCCGGCATCGAGGAGCGCTATCCCGATCTACTCGTAGAAGCGCAAACACGCGCCGACGACGTACGCTCCCGTGCGGGCCTGGATTCGGTGGCCGATCGTGAGTGGACCAGCCGCTCGGCCAACTGACTCGCTCCATCGCCGGGTTATCCCGGGTCGGGATCCGAACGTTCCTCGGAACCGATAGCCGCCGCCAAACGGAACGGACGACTATACTGTCGGACGGAAGTACGTGACGTTCGAATTGCGAAAATCCATTGTAACGAGCGACAGTTCGCCTCACGGTTTCCGATCAGTTCCGTCCGACAGTATATCGACGCTGCTCTCACGGATCCGTGTACGTGACGGAACTCATTACGAGCGCATACCTGATCGAGGATTAATAATAATAGTATATAAATATGCAGTAATACGAGGTCTGTTTCTCAAACGAACATATATTTTACCACACCTGTACTTGCGTAACGTGGTATCATGTCACAGGAATCTGCGGATCACATACAGTACGACTTGGACGACAAACCACCGCTTCCGGAGGCGCTCCCGCTCGGTCTCCAGCACGTGTTCGCGATGTTCCTCGGGAACGTCGCACCGCCGCTGATCATCGCGGGTGCCGTCGGGCTCGCGACCGGCAGAACCACGTTCCTGGTCCAGATGGCGCTGCTCGTCGCGGGCGTGGCGACGCTCGTTCAGGTGTTCACCGTCGGTCCCGTCGGCTCGAACCTTCCCGTCATGATGGGGACGAGCTTCGCGTTCGTCGGCCCGCTCGTCGCCATCAGCACGCAGTTCGGCTTACCGGCGGTGTTCGGTGCCTGTCTCGTCGGCGCGTTCGTCGAGATCGGCATCGGTTTCTCGTACGACTACATCGACCGGTTCTTCCCGCCGCTGGTGAGCGGGATCGTCGTCATGCTGATCGGGCTGACGCTCATCCCGGTCGGGATGGACTACGCCGCCGGCGGTGCGGGCGCGGAGAACTACGGCTCACTGATGAACATCGGGCTCGCCTCGCTCGTGTTCTTCGTCACGCTCGGGCTGAACCAGTTCTTCACCGGCTTCCTCCGGATCACGAGCGTGTTCCTCGGCATTCTCGTCGGCTACATCGCCGCCATCGTGCTCGGCGTCGCCGACTTCTCGGCGGTCGCACAGGCCGGCTGGATCGCGATCCCGACGCCGCTGGAGTTCGGCATCGCCTTCGAGCCGAGCGCCATCATCACGATCGCCTTCCTCTACGCCGTCACCGCGGTCGAGACGATCGGCGATATGACCGGGATCGTCGCCGCGGCGAACCGCGAGCCGACGCGCGACGAGATCCGCGGCGGACTGTTCGCCGACGGTATCATGAGCGCGATCGCGGCGGTCTTCAGCGCCTTCCCGAACACGTCGTTCTCGCAGAACGTCGGCGTCATCAACTTCACGGGCGTTCTCAGCCGGTACGTCGTCGCCATCGGCGGCGGACTGCTGATCGTCGCCGGCTTCGTCCCGAAGGTCGCCGCGCTCGTCACCGCGATGCCCGACGCCGTGCTCGGCGGCGGCGCGCTCATCCTGTTCTCGACGATCTTCTCGAGCGGCGTCAGCATCATCGACCGCGATGTCGATCTCAACCACCGGAACACGACCATTCTGGCGGTCTCGGTCGCGCTCGGGCTGGCCGTCGAGTTCCGGCCGGACGCCATCGCGAGCTTCCCCGAACTGTTCCAGACGGTGCTCGGCTCGGGGCTCATCATGGGTGGGATCAGCGCGCTCCTGCTCAACATCGTCATTCCCGGATCGAGCGGTGCGGACGTCGAACCCGAACCGCCCGCCGACGCCGAACCGTCCATCTCGGGTGACGGTGGCGTCGTGGACGAAGACTGAGGTCCACAGCGCACGAAACTGACCCTCCCGTCCCGGTTTCCGAACGTGATTTTTCACGGGCAGCCGATCAGCGGTCAGCAACGATCGGCGCGCTCGCCACCCCGATCGGATCGGTTTCGCGTGCGGGAGCGAACCGGATGCGCCAGCCGTCGTCGATGGCCTCCACTCGAACCGGTGCCGGCAGCCACTCGGAACGACGACGGGAGAGTTCGACGACCAGCGGGAGCGTCGGGAGCCGCCCGTCGTGTGGCGTCAGCGCGTACTCCGACAGCTCCACCACGACCGACCGCACGCCGTCATCGGGTTCGGTCGCGCCCGACGAACGAGCCGAACCACGGAGCACGCCACGGTCACGGAGATACGCAAGCGTCGCCGCGACCGGCTCCGCGTCGGTCGATAGGATGGGCGAAGAGAGACGACGCGCGGCAGCCGAGAGGACGTCACGCTGGACCGATGGATCGAGTCGCGTGTCGAGTTCGACGGCCATCCCTTCGAGCAGGCAGAGACAGAGATCGTCGGGTTCGGCGATGGACTCGGCGAGATCGAAATAGCGATCCATGACGGCCGTTTCGACGGCGTCGTAGCCCGCTTCGGAGAGCGTCTCGAAGACGGCAGCGGCGGTACGATGGCAGAACTCGACGAGTTCGTGGCGCTCGATCCGTCCTTCAATATCGGGCTCGACGCGGTTGCTTCGATCCGACGAGCGCCGATCCGCCAGGCCGTTCCCGTCGGATCGCGGCACGTTTTGCTGGACGATCACGTCGTGATAGGGAAGTCGGGGATCGTACCGGCGGAGCGCGGCCCGATACTGCTCGGCGGCCTGTGCGGCCGCGCGGGCTGTGGCCCGGTTCGGGAATCGGAGCTCGGCGGCCGGAACGGGTCGATCGCCGTATCGGCTACAGACGAGGGTGTACTCGCCGTCATCGCTGGCGAGCGATTCGATGTGATCGCGGATATCGCCGAGCGTCGTCCCGATCATGGTCCGCTCTACCCCCGCTCCTCAGTCAGCGGCCCAACCGTGCTGCTCCGGCGCGAAACGGCCGACGGACGATCGACGGCGTAGTTCGCACGGTCGAACGGCGTGTTCCGGCTCACGGCGAGACGTTCCCCGCAACGATGTCGGCGACGCGCTGGCGATCGAATAATTGTTCGTCCCGATCGAACTCGTCGGGATAGAGCTGCCACGCGCCGCGCTCGGTCCACGCGAGGTTGATGATCGGCCCCTGGTAGATGCCGGCACCGCGGTGAACGGCGTCGTTCTCGACGGCGGTCAGCTGGCTCGCCACGTCGTGGTTCTCCATGAACGAGACGAGCGTGTCCTGGAACTCCTCGCGGGACATGCGCTCGAAGCGACCGCGGCCGTCCCACATGAGGAGGACGTCCGGATCGGCCTCGACCAGCGTCTCGTAGTCGATCGTCCCGCCGGAGACGTAGTAGTCCTTTATTCCAGCTTCTTTGAGGGCACTCGTGGCACCGAGATCGCGCCACTGTTTGTACGACGTTCCCTCGTTGATCGGGTAGGGATAGAACTCCTCGGGCTCGTTCGAGGAAACGAGGAGGATCGCCACGGAGGGGCGCTCGGATTCCGGTGGGAGGCGGTTTTGCACCCGACCGATGACCTCGTCATGGAGCTGCTCGAACGCGCGATAGCGCTGCTCCGCGCCGAAGACTTGCGCGAGCTTCTCGAACGCCTCGTAGAGGGAGTAGTACCGGTGATCGTGCCACTGGAACGCGCGGGAGTAGCTGCTGTTGCCGAACACGGGGCCGACGTTCTCGCGGATTTCGTCGAGATCGGCCTGCTTCCATTTCGATCGGCTCAGCACGAAGACGGGATCGAACACGTGGACGTCGGCACCGAGCTCGTAGAACCGCTCCTTGCTGAGCGACTTGCCCCACAGCTCGTCGAGGTCCTTCCAGTGCACGTCGATGCCAGGAATGTCGTCGTAGACGTGCGTGTGATACCGGTTGGGTCGCCAGAGCCCCTTCGGCGGTTCCCGGCCGAGCGCGATGCCCATGTCCGCCCAGCTGCCGTTGTTCGCGATCCACGTCTCCGGGATGCTCTCGAACTCGACGTCGCCCACCGGTGCCATCGTCACCGAGTGCGATCTCCCCGATCCTGTCGTCGTCCCGCTGGAGCCGCTCGTCCCGTTGCCCGACTCACCCTTTCCTGTGCAACCCGCGAGCAGTCCCCCGCCAACCGCCGCACCGCCGTACTTCAGACAGTCGCGTCGCGTCGGTACCCGGTGTGTCGTCGGCTCGGTGTCCATACGAGTTAGGCCAGCCTAAAACGATATATCGGTTTCGGTTTTTAGGCTTGCCGAAACAGTAGGAACGGTCGCTGGGATGGTCAACCGTATCGACGCTACGAACCCGTGACCAGCGCCTCTTCGAGCAGTTCGAGCGGGTGGCGGATCTCGTAGCCGGTGCCGTGTTCCATCTGCATCGCGCAGGTCGGACACTCGGTCATCCCGGTCTCGCCGTCGGCGTGTTCCATATGCTCGAACATCTCCTCGCCGATCTCCATCGAGTAGTCGTACTTCTCCTCTTTCCAGCCGTAAGTCCCTGAAATCCCCGAACAGGAATCGCCGACGTCCTCGATGGCGACGCCGTCGAGGTCCGAGAACAGTTCGACGGCCTGCGTGTCGAGCCCCTGATTGCGTGCGTGACACGGGGCGTGGTAGGCGAGTTCGCTCCCCTCGACAGACGCTTCATCGAGTGCGTCCTCCAGATCCTCGTGCAGGCGGAGATACTCGACGCCCTCGTAGGTGTGGGCGGCGACGTCCTCGATGCCGTCGAGATCGAACAGTTCGGGGTACTCTTGGCCGAGCGCCATCGAACAGGAGGTACAGGAGGCGACGATCTCGGCACCGTTCTCGATCGCTGCGGCGAGGTTCTTCACGTTGGTCTCGGCGTGGCGGCGCGCGTCGCCGAGCATCCCGTTGGCGAACATCGGCGTACCCGAGCACTTCTGTGGCGGAACGAGGATCTCGTAGCCGAACTCCTCGTACACTCTGACCATCGCCTTGCCGACCTCGGGCGTGTTGAAGTTCGAGTAACAGCCGTGGAAGTACGCGATCCGCTTGTCGGGATTCGAAACCTGCGCACCGCCGCGGGCGGTCCACCACTCGCGGAAGGTGTGGTCGGCGAACGCCGGGAACTCGCGCTCGCTCGTCACGCCCATCGTCTTTGCCATCGCCCAGCGCGCCGGCCCGAAGTTCATGACGAAGTTCGCGACGCTCGGGGCGTAGGAGGCGAGCCACGCCGACGTGTGGTAGTTCGCGAGAATTCGATTCCTGAGTCGTTCGACGAGCCCGTCCTGGCCCTCACGGACGATTTCGAGCGCCTCGCGTGGACTGCCGTCGACGAGCGCCGACAGCGCCTCCCGGCCGAACCGCTGATTCTCGACGTACTCGCCGCGTGCGGTGTTGTGCATCTGGCTCAGCGGCACCGAGGATGGACAGGCGTCGTCACAGCGCATACAGTTCGAGCAGGAGGTGATCGAGTCGTCGATCTCGTGATCTTCCTTACGCTTGAGCCGCCACTGTTCGGGGCCCTGGAACTTCGGGCCGGGGAACTCGTCGTCGACCTCGGCGACCGGACAGGACGTATCACACGTCGAACACTTGTAACAGTCGTCCGCGCCCGGGCGGAGATCCATCTCGGTCGTCTCGAAGACGTCCACCGGTTCGAACTCGTCGGCGTCGTGGGTTGGTGCGTCGCTCATGTGTATCACTGGTTCGCCGCCGCGCCCGCCGCACGGCCGGCCGCGTGACCGGTCGCCAGCGAGATGCCGCTACCCGATTTTTCCGCCGCGAAATCCGCGCCGCCGAGAACGCCCCCGGCGGCACGGAGGTTGTCGTATTCCGCTCCTCCGTCCGCGTCGAGCGGTCGCAGATCGTCGTCGACGTCGACCCCGAAGCGCGCGAACGGGTGATCGCCAAACGCCTCGTCGTCGAACCACTCGTAGCGGTCGTCGGGGTGGGGGACGTGACAGTCGAAGACCGGTTCGATGACTTCCTCACGATCCGAGTCGATTCCCTTGCCGACCAGTCCACCGGTCGCGAGCACGAACTCGTCGGCGTGGAACGGCGTCGGTCGACCGTTGCGGTCGGTCGACACGCTTTGGATCCGTCCGTCGCTCGCGTCGAACTCCGTGACGGGGTTGCCGGTCGTCCGTCGTACGCCCGCCTCGTCCAGCGCTTCCTGGAACAGCGCTTCGAGCCGGAGTCCGAGCAGGCTCGGCGGTCCCATCGGGACCTCGAACACGTCGACCCCGAGAGACGATTCGAGCGCTTCGCGGACTTCCTGAGACTCCTCCTCGCCGAGCACCGCCGGAAACCCGACCCGCTCCGCGTTCCCGAGGTGGGATTCGAGAGTCCGCGCGAGCGCGCGCCGTACCGGCGTCGATCCGCTCGCGGTTTCGACGGTCTCGTCATCGTCGAGCGCGCGGGCGAAGCGCGTCACGCGCGAGTCGGCCCTGAAATCGCCGGGGAACGCGACGGTGACACCGCGCGTCGTTCCCGGAACGCCGGCGGCGGCGAGGTGGTCGGCTGCGAGCGGCGCGTCGAAGGCGGTCAGCGAATCGAACCCCACGAGCAGCGTCTTTCGATCTCGACTCGCCAGCCCCGGGGCCACGCGCGCAGGGTAGCGCGCGGTCGGTTTCACGGTGCCGCCGTGGGTCGCCACGAGCGCGTTCGCGTCGGTGTGGGTTCCCCGATAGGCGTCGCCGGTCACGTCGTCGAACAGGGACAGTCCTGCTCGCACGGCATCGTTCCCGACTCGCCGGTAGGGATGAGTTTTGGGGAGCAAGGAGAGCATGTCGAACGGGTCGGCGACGAGTTCGCCGTCGGCGTAGCCAAGAATATCGACGAGCCCGCTCGCGTGTCGGAGCGTGCTCTTCTTGTGTGAAAGCAGTCGCACCCGTGCGCCCTCGCGGGCCGCCCGGAGTGCAGCTGTCATGCCGGCGAGCCCGCCACCGATCACGCAGACGTCGTCCTCAATCGCCACGGTCGTCCTCCCCGTCGTCGATTCCTTCGCGCGCACCAGCACGACCGCCATCGGCCGCTGCTTCCGGCATGGGCGGTCCCGCGTCGAAGCGGTCGTACTCGATTCCGTCATCCGACGCCGCCGGATCGCGATCCCGGTTCATCGTGGTCGCGTGGAGCGCGTGGTTGAGCATCGCCTGGGAGAGCTGTTCACCCCAGAGCGCGTGGCGCTGGCCCTTCCAGCGCTCCTCGTACAGTTCGTTCAGGGCGGTTCTCGTCGTCGCCTCGTCGTACTCGGGATGGAGCAGTGCGGCGATCCGATGGGCACAGAACCCACCCTGACAGTTGCCCATCGAGGCACGAGTGCGGATGCGCGTCGCGTTCAGATCGGTGCCCGCGTCCGCGATGGCGTGGTCGAGTTCCGCGCGCGTGACCGCCTCGCAGGTACAGACCACCGGGTTTGGATCGTCGGTTTTCAGCACCTCGTCGGCCTTGCTCCCCAGTCGTTCGGCGCTCCGGCGGCCGACCGGCGAGCGCAGCCCGAACTCCTCCATGTAGTCCCGAAGCACCGAGAAGTCCTCGCTGCCCGGGAGGGGCTGCTCGGCGGTGCGACAGCTCCCCTCGACGCCGAGTTTCTCGCAGACGTGATCCGTGATCTGCTCGGCCATCAGCCGATAGGTGGTGAGTTTCCCGCCCACGATCGACGTCATCCCTTCCAGACTGTCGCGCTCGTCGTGATCGAGCAGGAAGAACTGCCGTGTGATATCCGTCGGATCGGTCGTGCCGGTGTCGGGCGGTTCGTACAGCGGGCGCACGCCCCAGAAGGATCTGATCGTTCTGGCCTCGCTCAGGATCGGCACGAGCTCCGAGAGGGTGTCGATCATCATGTCGACCTCCCACTGCTCTTCGGGGTAGTCGTCGGGGTCCTCGACCTCCACATCCGTCGTTCCGAGAATGCAGGCCGTCTCGTGAGGGACGATGATGTCGGCGTCACCTTTCGGCCGACAGCGGTTGACGACCGTGTCGACCTGTCGGGTGTTCATCACGGTCATCACGCCCTTCGACGGGCGGACCTCGACCTCGACGCCCGCCATCGCGCCCAGCTCCCCGGCCCACGCGCCGGTCGCGTTCACCACGTGATCGGCCTCGATGCGCTCCGTCGTGCCCGGTTCGTGGTGTGAGCGCTTGCCCGGGCCACTCTCGTGACGTACCTCGACGCCCGTTACTTGGTCATCCTCGACGAGCACGTCCGTGACCTCGGTGTGGGTCTCGATGCGCGCGCCGTGCTCCTCGGCGTCGGCAGCGTTGGCAACACAGAGGCGAAAGGGGTCGATCGCGCCGTCGGGCACCCGGATCGCCCGTTCGACGTCGTGGGTGAGATACGGTTCGATCTCCCGGGCTTCCTCGCCCGAAATCACTTCGGCCGGAATGTCACAGTCGCGACAGCCCGCGAGCTTCTCCTCGAAATACTCGTCGTCGTCCGCAGGCAGTTGGACGAACAGCCCGCCGGTCATCTCGACGCAGTGGCTCGCGATCTCGCGGAGAACGCGGCTCTCCGCGATGCACTCGGCGGCGCTCTCCTGATCCGAGACCGCGTATCGCCCGCCGCTGTGGAGCAGCCCGTGCATCCGGCCCGTCGTCCCGTGGGTGAGATTGCCGCGCTCGACGAGCGTGGTGTCGACGCCACGTAGCGCGAGATCACGCGCGATACCACAGCCCGTCGAGCCGCCGCCGATGACGAGCGCCTCGGTTTCGGTTGCCATCTGTCCGTGTGTGCATGACGCTCCACACGCTTTATTTTATCGGTGGGGGGTTAGTGGCCGTAGATAACGGCTTTCCAAGGGGAAGCGAGCGGTGAACGAGCCGAGCGATCGGTCCGATTCTCCCGATCGATCGCCGAGCCAGTTGCGGTGTTCGTCGCCGTTCGCACAAGGCTTATCACCGCATACAATGATTTACGGCCGAACACGTGTCAGTAGTAACAGACAGCAGACGGGAGAACGGGAGGGGGTCGGACAGCGAGGAACGGCGTCGATGGCGACGAGTTCGGTCGATCGGCGGTCGACGACCGAGCCGGTACGGTCGATAACCGTGGACCTCGCTGCTCGCATCCGACGGCGACGGGAATCGGTTGGGGAGACACGGGTCGTGCTCGACTACCACGCGATCAGCCCCATCGCCCACGTCGACGAACCGACCAACCGGGGGACGGTGCTCGAACGGCTGCTCGACTACGTCGATCCGGTGTTCGACGGCCGCCTCCCGCCGAACGCCTACGTCTGGGGACCGTCCGGGAGCGGGAAATCGGCCGTCGTCACCGCGCTGCTCGACCAGCTCCGTCGCGTGGGAACGCGTTCCGGTTCGGTGATCCACACCTCGACCCGCGGCGGGACGAACGCGGCACCGGCGCTCGTCTACGTCGACACGCGCCACGCGAGCAGCGAGTTCGGCCTCTATCAGACGGTGCTCGACGGGATGCTCGACGAATCGGTGCCGAAACACGGCGTCGGGACGGACACGCTCCGCTCGCGGCTGGCCGAGACGCTTGCGGACGATCGCCGGCTGCTCGTCGCGTTCGATCACGTCGACGAACCCGGCACGCAGTCGCTCGCGTCGCTCGTCTCGGCGTTCGATGGGATGGCCGACTCGCTCTCCTGGCTCGCCATCGGCCATCGACCGCCGTCGGAGCTTTCGATCGACGGTCCGCCCGAGCGCATCGAGGTTCCGGCCTACCGCGACCTTGCGCTGGTCGACATCCTGACGGCTCGCGCGTCGGCGGGGATGGCGCGGCGGGCCATCGAGCACGAACAGCTCCGTCGCATCGCCGTCTGGGCCGACGGGAACGCCCACGACGCGCTCTGTGTGCTGTTCGCGGCAGCCGACGAGGCGGCGCTCGCGGGGGTTTCGGGCGTCCGCGAGCACGACCTCCACGTCGGCATGGACGCCCTCCCGCGGCCGGCGGTCTCGCTTGGGCGCGTGTTCGCGCTCTCGGTGAACCGCCAGCAGGTGCTGGCCCGGCTCGTCGAAATCGACGACGATCAGCGTGCATCGGTCGACGCCGCGGCCACCGCCGTCGCCGCCACACCGAGCGTGGAGCTCTCGAAGGGGACGGTGAAGCGCCTGCTCTACGAACTCGCCGAGATCGGGATCGTCGAACGGGTGAGCGAGGAGCGCTCGGTCGGCGCTGGCCGATCACCGAGCCGCCTCGAACCACGGTTCCCGACACGGGTCTTCGGCCGGCTTCACGGCCTCGCGAACGCGTAGCGAGCGGGACGGATCGCGCGTCGCTCCACGCCGAGAAGCTGGCCGGCCGCCGAAACCACGGCCTGCGCAAGATTTATGTGAATAGAAGATACTGTTTACGGACGGATACATGGTAGTAGTAAAAACCGGTCGAAGCGCGCGGCCCGTGGACGGGAGCCGACGATGAGCGAGGGGACGTACGTCGGCGCGATCGACCAAGGGACGACGGGCACGCGGTTCATGGTGTTCGACCACGGTGGCGGGGTCGTCGCCAGTGCCTACGAGAAACACGAACAGTACTACCCGGAACCGGGCTGGGTCGAGCACGACCCGATGGAGATCTGGGAGAACACGAAGTCGGTCATTGCCGACGCGCTCGACAGCGCCGGCATCGACGCGACGCGGCTCGACGCGATCGGCGTCACCAACCAGCGCGAGACGACGCTGTTCTGGGATGCCGACACCCACCGGCCGATCATGCGGGCGATCGTCTGGCAGGATCGTCGGACCACCGACCGGATCGAGGAGCTCGAAACGAACGGCAAGGCCGAGACGATCCAGGCGAAGACGGGGCTCGAACCCGATGCCTACTTCTCGGCGACGAAGGCCGAGTGGATCCTCGACAACGCCGATCCGATCAAACTCCAGCGCTCGCGCCCGCAGGACATCCGCGAGCGCGCCGCCGACGGCGAGGTGCGCTTCGGCACGATCGACTCGTGGCTCATCGAGAACCTCACGGGCAACCACATCACCGACGTGACGAACGCCTCCCGGACGATGCTGTTCAACATCCACGAGATGGACTGGGACGACGAGCTCCTGGAGGAGTTCCGGGTGCCGCGCGCGGCGCTGCCCGAAGTCCGTCCGTCGAGCGACGAGAACCTCTACGGAACGACCGACGCGGACGGGTTCCTCGGTGCGGAGATCCCCGTCGCCGGCGCGCTCGGCGACCAGCAGGCCGCCCTCTTCGGCCAGACCTGTTTCGATCCCGGCGACGCGAAGAATACCTACGGCACCGGGTCGTTCTTCCTGCTCAACACCGGCGAGGAGGCCGTCGAGAGCGATCATGGCCTCCTCACCACGATCGGGTTCCAGCGCTCGGGCGAACCGGTGCAGTACGCCCTCGAAGGCTCGATCTTCGTCACGGGCGCTGCCATCGAGTGGCTCGAAGACGTCGAACTGCTCGACAACGCGATGGAGTCAGAAACCGTCGCCCGCAGCGTCGAGTCCACTGATGGGGTCTATCTCGTTCCCGCTTTCACGGGACTGGGCGCACCCCACTGGGACGGCCGTGCAAGGGGAACGATCGTCGGGATGACCCGCGGAACGGAGCGTGCACACATCGTCCGCGCGGCGCTCGAATCGATCGCTTTCCAGACTCGCGACGTGGCCGAGGCGATGGAGGCCGACGCGGGGATCGACATCAGCAGTCTTCAGGTCGACGGCGGCGCGGTGAAGAACAACTTCCTCTGTCAGCTCCAGGCGAACATCGTCGGCACCGACATCGTGCGCCCGGAGGTCGACGAGACGACGGCGCTCGGCTCGGCTTACGCCGCCGGGCTCGCGGTGGGCTACTGGGACGATCCCGAGAAGCTGCGCGACAACTGGCGGGTCGACCGCGAGTTCACGCCTGACGAGGACGCATCGGTCGATGGCCGCTACGAGCGCTGGAGCGAGGCGGTCGAGCGCTCGCGCGACTGGGCGCGGGAGGCCTGAGATGCACACACTGCTTCAAATACCCGTCCTCGGGATCGGTATCGAGGAGTTCGTCTATCTGGCGCTCGCATCGCTCGCTGGCGGCGCTTTCGGGGCGTACCTCGGCGCACTGCCGGCGTTCGTCTTCACTGGCTTCCTCACGTTCACTGGCGAACTGCTTGCATATCTCCAGTCGGGAGTCAACGGCGTCCTGTCCGGGGTCGATCCGGGTTCGATCGCCATCGGTGTGACGGGCAGCCTCGGTTTCGGTGCCATGTTCGGCCCCCACGTCTCGTTCGCCGGCGGTGTGGCCGCCTCAGCGTATATGGGCAAGAAATATCCCGAACTGGAGCCGAGTGGATGGGATCTCCATCCGGGGAAAGTCCTGACCGAGGCGTACGACACTGCCAAACTCGACATCATCGGGGTCGGTGCGCTTTTCGGCTTCATCGGCTGGCTCCTCGTCGCCATCCTCGGTGGACTCGGTCTTCCGGCCGATAACGTCGCCGTATCCGTGTTCACGACGGCGTTCATCGCCCGGTTGGCGTTCGGCTACCCGCTGATCGGCAAGCCGGCCGGCGACTCGTATTTCGACGTGAGTCCGTTCGAACGTGGTGACGAGAGGCCGGTCGAGAACGGCGACGGTGAGCCGGTCGCCGACGGCGGAGTCATGCGGATGGATACCGGAGTGTGGCTTGGTCACCAGTACAAGTGGGGCCCCGTCGCCGTGCTCGGTGTGGTTGGCGGAGCCATCGGTGCGTACCTGTGGATTTTCACCGGCACCTTCTTCCTCGGCTATGGCATCTCCGCGATGAGCCTGCTGTTTCTCACCCTTGGTGTGGCGAAGATTCCCGTCACCCACCACATCACGCTGTTGGGTTCGGTCGGCGGTGCAGTGGCCGCGGAGATCGCCAGCGGGGAAATAGCGGCGACGGCTGGCACCGAAGTCGCGGTCATCGCTCTCATCGGTGGCATCGTCTTCGGGACGATCAGTGCGCTCCTCGGTGAGGTAAGCGAGCGCCTCTTCTATGCGCACTCGGGGACGCACGTCGACCCGCCGGCGGTAGCGATTGCTGCCACGATGGTCATCGTGTACGTCCTGTACGCGCTCAACGTGACCGCTGCGTCGGGATATCTCGGTCTCTAACCCAACACGCCACCATCACAACTCAACACCAACCATGTCACACACATCAGAAGACGTCGAACTGTACGTCTGCTTGAACTGTAACGCCGTGCTCGCTGGCGACGTTACCGGAGGAACGGGCGAAAACCATACCTTCAGTGCACCGGACGAATGTGCTGCCTGTGGAAACGACGATATCGTCCGGATCGGTTCGTATCCACACGAGGCACAGCCATAGAAGGTCACACGACCGCAGCGGATCGTCAAACCGGTTTTGTTCGCGGGTTCCTAAACACGGTGAGATCTATCTTGACAACCACCATTTCACGGGTGGCTGTGCATGACGAATCTAGCTAGCTGACCGCTGTCTGTGAACACTGCCAGGACATCTGTGAGAGGACGATCGTCAACGACCGTGACCTCGTGGATTGCGCCTACGACCCACCCGGTGACTGTGCTCCCTGTGGCAGCACCGAATTCGTCGAGATGGAGGACTACCCTCACTTCGGCTGAACGACCGGACGGACAGCGACGGAACGGTATCTTTCGCCGATCATTCCTCGCAATCGGCCAGTAACGACGCCGTGCAGTCGTGATCGGTGGGACGCGACGATGGAAAGATATATCATTCACCGGTAGTAACACTGGGTTGCATGACGGATGAGTTCGATCAGTTCAGCGACGTGGGCGAAGCACAGGTAACCCGAGCGATCAGTCAGGAGTGGACCGAGGAGTTCATGGACTACACCGAGTCCGACGTGATCATCATCGGTGGCGGTCCCTCGGGGCTGATGGCCGCCAAGGAGCTCGGCGAGCGCGGCGTGAAGGCGATGGTCGTCGAGAAGAACAACTATCTCGGCGGCGGGTTCTGGCTCGGCGGCTTCCTGATGAACAAGATCACCGTGCGCGACCCCGCCCAGTCGGTGCTCGACGAGATCGACGTCGACTACAAGCGCTCGCAGGACAGCGAGGGGCTCTACGTCGCCAACGGTCCCGAGGCGGCATCGGGCCTCATCAAGGCCGCCTGTGACGCCGGCGCGAAGATGCAGAACATGACGGAGTTCACCGACATCGTGGTGCGCGAGGACCACCGTGTCGGCGGGATCGTGATGAACTGGACACCCGTCCACGCGCTCCCGCGCGAGATCACGTGTGTCGACCCCATCGCCGTCGAATCGGACCTCGTCATCGACGCGACCGGTCACGAGGCGATGGCCGTCTCGAAACTCGACGAGCGGGGCGTGCTCGACGCACCCGGCATCGCCGACGCCGCAGAGAACGCGACCGGTATGGACCAGACCGAGGACGGTCAGTACGGCGCTCCCGGTCACGACTCGCCGGGTCACGACTCGATGTGGGTCGGCCAGAGCGAGGACGCGGTCGTCGAGAACACGGGCGTCGCTCACCCCGGCCTGATCGTCTCGGGGATGGCGACCGCGACGACCTACGGTCTCCCCCGGATGGGCCCGACCTTCGGTGCGATGCTCCTCTCGGGCAAGCGCGCGGCCCAGGCCGCCATCGACGAACTCGGCGTCGACGCCGAGCCCGTCGACATGAGCTCGCCCGCACCGGCCGACGACTGAAGCGACCGACGCATTCCCGAACCCCGACCCCGATCGGCGGCCCCACCTCGGGCCCCGATCGATCGCCGGTTCGCCGGCATCGCTGCGGCGACGGCTGCTAGTACTCCCACCCGTAGCAACCCGGCGAACGCGGCTTCTCCTTCCCCTATTCGTCGTTTCGCACAGCCAGTTCGATCCGTTCGGCCGGATCGACGAAATCGTCCGCCGAGAGCCCGGCGACGGCGTCGTGGAAACACGTCCGATAGCTGTCCGGACCGGCGTATTCGCCGAATTGCTCGTCGGCGGCGGCCTCGCCGGCCAGCCCGAACGCGAGCGTGCCGGCGAGCGCCGCCCGTTCGTCGTCCAGCGCGGCCGTGAACACTGCGAGCGTCATCCCGAGCATGCAGCCGGTGCCGACGACCGAGCCGAGCAGCTCGTCGCCGCCGTGGATCTCGAATGCTTCGTCCGCAGTCGCGACGATGTCGACCGCGCCGGAGGCGACGACGACGCTGTCGGTCTGGCGCGCGCAGGTGATGGCCGTCTCGGCGATGTCGCCGTACTCGCCGACCGATTCGACGCCGCGGACGGTCGCGTCTTCGCCCGCCAACGCCGACACTTCGCCGTAGTTGCCGCTGACGATGCTCACGTCGAGCTCGGTCGTCAGTCGCTCGGCGACGCGATCGCGGGTCGACGTCGAGCCGACGCCGACCGGATCAACCACGACAGGCGTTCCGGCCTCGTTCGCCGCCTCGCCGGCGGCCAGCATCGTGTTCTCGCCGCTCTCGCTCACCGTTCCCATGTTGAGCAGGCAGGCGTCGGCGGCCGCGACCATCTCGCCGACCTCGCGCTCGTCGTCGGACATCACGGGGAGCCCGCCCCAATGAAGGGCGATGTTGGCCACGTCGTTGACCGTCACGTCGTTGGTGAGCGCGTCGATCAGCGGTTCGGTCTCGTCGACCGCGTCCAGAGCGTCGGCGAGATCGAGTCCGTCGAGCGCGCTCATTGGGCCACCTCCTCGACGGTATCGGCGAGCTGTCGCGTTGCAGCCGCCGGATCGTCGGCGGCGGTAATGGCCGAAATGACCGCGACACCGTCCGCGCCGGCGGCGACGACGTCGCGAGCGTTTTCGGGTGTCACGCCACCGATGCCGACGATCGGGACGTCGACGGCGGCCGTGATGTCGGCGACGGTCTCGGTGCCGATCCGCGCCTCGGCGTCGGGGACGTCCTTCGAGGTCGTCGCGTAGATCGCGCCGACGCCCAGATAGTCCGCGCCCGCGCGTTCGGCGGCCTCGGCGGCTTCGACCGTCGAGACCGAGCGGCCGATACAGCGCTCCGATCCGAGAACCTCGCGCGCGGCGGGGATCGGGAGATCGTCGTCGCCCAAGTGAACGCCATCGGCGTCGACGGCGGCCGCGATATCGACCCGATCGTTGACGATGAAGGTGACGCCGGCGGTCCGCGTCTGCTCGCGGAGCTCCTCGGCAAGTTCGTAGCGCTCCCGGACGGTCGCGTTCTTCTCGCGCAACTGGACGGCCGTCACCCCGCCATCGATCGCCGCCGCGACGATCTCCTCGGTCGAACGGTCGCGCGAACGGTTCGCCTGCGTCACGAGATACGCACCGGAGACATTCATGCGTTGTATATCGAAGTGGTCGAAGGGGCGGGATATGAATGTCGGTCGCCGCGTTCGCTCGTCGGCGATCCGTTCGTGGGGGCTCCCGAGTTCCCGATCGCGGACGGGTGGTGCTACTCAGTCAGTTCTTGGAACTTCTCGACGGCCGCCCGTGCGATCTCGACGTCCTCGTCGGGCATCCCGCCGCTCGATCCGACCGCCCCGACGACCTCACCGTCGACTTCGAGCGGGAACCCGCCGCCGAAGATGACGATACGACCCTCGTCGACCGTCTGAAGCCCATACAGCGTCTCACCGGGCTGTGCCACGTCGGCGAGTTCGTGCGTCGGCATCTTCAGACCGGCGGCCGTGTAGGCCTTGTTCCGGGAGATGGTGACGCTCGGCAGCCACGCGCCGTCCATCCGGTGCTGGGCGACGAGGTTGCCCTCGGAGTTCGACACCGTGAGCACCGACGGCACCCCGATCTCCTCGGCGTGTTGTTCGCCCGCTTCGATCACCGTCGTCGCTCGTTCGAGTGGGATCGTCGCTACCATCGTCCGTTCGTTTCACTCCAGTGTACAAAAAGGTGGAGGCCCACACAACCGAGAACGCGGAAAACGCTGCCGTGTCGTTGCGGACAATCAGTCACGATCGATTATATATGTAGGTTCGATGAGAAAGAAAACCCATATAAACACCCGTCACGAACTCTTTAAGGTTGAAATTTCGCGCGTCAAATCCCGTTCGGTTAGTCGTACTGTACATTGGCCGTCTGCTCGTTCGTGCCGGGTTGCTCGAATCCGAGCGAGCACGTCGCACGACGAAGCTCGCCTGGCCACGCATCATCACCGGTATCGCCCGGATGTCGAAGAACGCCGTCGACATCGCCATGATCGGCATCGCGCTCGGCTCGACGGCGATCGCCGGCGTCGGCTTCGCCAGTCCCTACTGGGGCTTTGCCTTCGCCATCGGCGGCGGCATCGCCGCCGGCACGATCGCACTGGTCTCACAGCGCTACGGCGCGAAACGCCTCGGCGACATCGATCGCGCCGTCCGATCGAGCGTCGCCGTCGTGATCGCGCTCACGCTGCCGATCGTCGCTGCGCTCTGGCTCGTCCCCACCCCGCTGGTCTCGCTGATCGGCGACGATCCGGCGGCGATCGCCTTCGGTGCCGACTACCTCAAAGTCGTCGCGCTCGGCATCCCCTTTGCAGCGCTCAATCTCATCGGGAGCCGCGTCTATATCGGCGTCGACGACGCACGGACACCGATGATGCTCCGCAGCGCTGGCGCACTCGCGAACATCGCCATCAACGCCGTGTTGATCTTCGGCTTCGGCCTCGGCGTCGTCGGCGCAGCGCTCGGCACCGTCCTGTCGAGCGCTGTCGTCACCGGCCTCTTCGCCGTCGGTCTCGTCAAGGGTCGCCTTCCTGGACTCGGTACACTTCCCGTCCAGATCGATCCGCGCGGGAGCTATCTCGGTACCGATATCCGTCACGTCGTCTCGATCGGGACGCCCGTCATCGGTCGCGAACTCGTCTTCACCGTCGCGGAGTTCCCGATGCTCGTCATCGTTGCGCTGTTCGGCAGCGACGTCGTCGCCGCCTACGTCATCGCGCGGCGGATCTGGGGACTGATGAACACACCCGGCTGGGGCTTCGGTCTCGCCTCCTCCAGCCTGGTCGGCCAGGAACTCGGGAGCGGCCACGAGGAGACCGCCGAAGCCTACGGCCGCGAGATCGTCCGGTTCGCGGTCGCGGTCTACCTCGTCTCGGCGGGCCTCGTCTTCGTCTTCGTCGACGAGATCGTCGCCGCGTTCGTCGGCGACCCCACCTCGTCGGTGGTGCCGGTCGCGGTGTCGCTCGTCTCGGCGGCCTGTTTCGCCATCGTTCTTCGCGGGGTGTCGGGCGCGGCCGCCGGCCCGCTCGACGCCAGCGGCGATACCAACTGGACGTTCTACAGCCAGCTGCTCGGCATCTTCGGCGTCTCCATCCCGATCGCCTATCTCGGCGCGACGACTTCGCTCGGTCTCACCGGGCTCTCGCTGGCCTTCCTCGCCGAGACGACCGTGCCCGCCGTGCTCAACTACTACCGCTTCAACAGCGAGAAGTGGAAGCAGGTGAGCCGGGACTACCGGTCGGACGCGTCAGCGTAAGCCGCTCGCACTCGACGAGGAGGTCGCCCTATCCGTTGGAATCACCGAACTCTGCTCGAATAATCCCGCGACCACTTCTCTCCGTTTTCACTTGTCCTCGCAACACCAACCATCCGAATGGACGGCTCTCGCGACTACAACCCGGTCGGACAGTCGATGAACGTCGTCTCGACCTCCCACTCCTCGGCGAGCGACTGGAGCGAGCGCACGCCGAAGGTTTCGGTCGCGTAGTGCCCAGCCAGATACACGTGGACGCCCGCCTCGCGCGCCTCGTGGTAGAGCTTCTGTTTGCCCTCGCCGGTGACGAACGCGTCGGCACCCCGTTCGACGGCCTCGTCGAACCAGTCGGCGGCGGCCCCGGTCGCGATGGCGACATCCTCGATCTCGTCGGGACCGAATTCGAGCGCTGTCACGCCGTTTTCGGGATCGCACTCGGTCACGAGCCGGTCGTGGAGTTTCTCGGGCGCGAACGGGGAAGCGCGTCCCGACTGACCGATATACTCGTCGCCGAGCGCGCCGAACGGCTCGCGATCGTCGAGGGAAAGCGCGCCGACGATGCCGGCGGCGTTGCCGAGTTCCTGGTGTCCGTCGAGCGGGAGGTGCGCGACGTACAGCGCCATGTCGTGCTCGAAAAAGGGCGTGAGCCGGTCGTGAATGGAGCCAGTCGCGCGCTCGAATTCGCCCCAGAACAAGCCGTGATGTACGACGAGTGCGTCAGCGTCCGCATCGGCGGCGCGCTCGGCGGTTTCGATCGCGGCATCGACCGCGAAGGCGGCGTGGTCGATCTTGTCGGGTCCGGCGACCTGGAGGCCGTTTGCGCTCGCGTCGAGATCGGCGTAGGCGGCAGTATCGAGGCGGTCGTCGAGACGCTCGACGAACGTTTCGGTGTCCATAGCGGGCGTTCGCCCGCCGGGATCAAGAACGCTGGCGTCTACTCCGATCCCGGACTCTCGGGCGCGAGCCGGTCGGCCCACGACAGCGCCTCGTCGATCTCGGTCTGGGGCGGCGAGCAGGTGAACGCACGACAGACGTACGCCGTCGGCTCGCCGTTCTCTCCCGTTCGGTCGGCCCAGATCGGCGGCGCGTCGTCGATCGAGAGTCGATCGAGCCAGCCGTCGAGCTCAGCATCGGTCGGCGGGCGACGTGCGAGCAGCCGTTTGGGGAGATACGTGCGCCCGATGCGTTCGCGCCATTCGGTAGGGAGTTCGTCGGCGACGACCGTCAGTTCGAGCGAACCCGCGGTGTGGCGGTTGGCCGCGAGCGCGAGCGACGCGCGCCGGAGCGGGCTCGCCTCGATCGACTCGGCATGTGTTTCGAGCACCGTCTCGGCGACTTTTCCGAACTCCCTGTCGGGCGCGAACTGTGACAGCGCGAGCAGCGTGTCGACGGCCACGCCGGTACTGGAGGGCGTCGACTGGTCGTCGAGTTCCTGGGGACGGGCGACGAGCGACTCGCCGCTCTGGGGCGTGAAATACAGCGTCCCCTCCTCGGCGTCGAAGAACTCGCGGACGACGGCGCGCCCGAGGTCGAGCGCGAATGTCAGGTATTCGACCTCACCGGTGGCCTCGTAGCAGTTGAGAGCACCACGTGCGAGGAAGGCGTAGTCTTCGAGATAGCCATCGATTTTCACTTCCCCGTCCTTGAACCGCCGCGCGAGCTGTTGCTCTTTCTCGTCCCACAGCTGCTCGCGGACGAAATCGAGTGCTGCGACGGCCATCTCGCCGTAGGTTTCATCGAGCGCGAGACCCGCCTCGGCGAACGCCGAAATCATCAGCCCGTTCCAGCCCGCCAAGACCTTCTCGTCGCGCGCCGGGCGGTCGCGGTCGGCCCGCGCTGCGAAGATCGCCTCGCGGGCGCGTTCGAGGTCGGCTTCGATCTCTTCGGTCGTCGTTCCGTGCTCGTCGGCCAGATCGTCGATCGCGGTGTCGAGCGTCAACACCGTCCTCCCATCCTCGAAGTTGCCCGCCTCGGTAATGCCGTAGCGCTCGCAGAACAGGTCGGCAGCGAACTCGTCGTCGACCGTCTCGTGGACTTCCGGGGGCGTCCAGACGTAGAACGCGCCCTCCTCGTGTTCGCCCGATTCGCCTTCGCTCTGGGCGTCGAGCGTGCTGAAGAAGCCGCCGTCGGGGTGGCGCAGTTCGCGCTCGACGAACCCGAGCGTCTCGCGGGCGATCTCCGCGTAGCGCTCCTCGCCGGTGAGTCGATAGCCCGCGAGATAGGCGCGCACGAGCTCGGCGTTGTCGTAGAGCATCTTCTCGAAGTGGGGTACCGTCCACTCGCGGTCGGTGACGTACCGGTGGAAGCCGCCGCCGGCGTGATCGCGCAGTCCGCCGTCGGCCATCGCGTCGAGTGCCTCGACGGCGATCTCGCGAAAGGCATCCCTTCCGGTCCGTTCGTAGGCCTGCATGAGGAGATGGAGCCGCCCGGTCTGGGGAAATTTCTGCCCGCGGCCGAATCCACCGTGCTCGCGATCGGCGTCGCTGACCGCGCGCTGGGCGGCAGTTTCGAGCAGTCCCTGTGGAACCTCGCCCGGGCTGTCGGGTGTGTCCTCAAGCTCGCCAGCCATCGCGTTGGCCCACTGATCGGCGCGGCTCTCGATGTCCTCGCGTTCGTCGTCCCACGAGTCGGCGATCGAATCGAGGAGATCGAGAAAGCCCGGCTGGCCGCGCTTGGCCTCGCGCGGGAAGTACGTGCCCACGTAGAAGGGACGACCGTCGGGCGTGAGCCAGACCGACAGCGGCCAGCCACCCTGTCCGGAGACCATCGCGGCGACGGTCTGATAGAGCCGGTCGAGATCGGGTCGCTCTTCTCTATCGACCTTGATCGGAACGAAATCCTTGTTGAGCCGTTCGGCCACTATCGGGTCGTCGAAGCTCTCGTCAGCCATGACGTGACACCAGTGACAGGCCGAATAGCCGATCGAGAGGAAGATCGGCACGTCGCGCTCGCGTGCCGCGTCGAGCGCGTCGTCGTCCCAGGGCTGCCAGTGGACCGGGTTGTCGGCGTGCTGGCGGAGATACGGGCTCGCCTCCTCGTCGAGTCGGTTGCGGCTGGTGCTCATGGGTCCGATAGACACCGCGGACGGGTAAACACCATCGCCCGCCCTCGCCGGCAGCAGGTTCTTGCCGAGCGCGAGCCCACCATCCGAGATGGCGACCCATCTCAGCCGCGAGCAGACCGAGGCGTGGCTCGACGAGACGGTCGTTCAGGGCGTCGAGAGCGAATCCGGCGACGGAGCCGAGTACAACCTCCAGCTCCAGCTGTCGCGACTGCCCCTGCACGTGATCAAGGAGGAGACCTGGGGGCCGCTGCGCATCGTCGGCGAGTGTACCTTCGATACCGATCGCGTCGCGGCGCTCGTCGAGAACGCGGAGCGCCGCCAGGAGCTCCTGTTGGGCCTGAACCCGGTTCTCGCCGGCGCACCGGGCTTTTACACCTTTCTCGACGACGAGGGCGACCCCTGCGAGTTCCCCCGCGTTCACTCGATCCTCCTCGAAGACCGTCTCTATCCCGACGGCGCGAGCCAGCAGGCGCTGATGAACTCGGTGATGGCGACGGCGAGCACGATGCGTTCGATCCAGAACACGGCCGCCGCGCTACAAAACCAGTCGATACAGAGCGCACACGACGATTCGACCGAGTAGCTTCCCCTAGCGGTGAACCGTAACGATCTCAGGCGTCGAGGTCGGCGGTCAGTCGATCGATGTGGACGACCTCGGCGTCGTTCTGGACCATCTCGATGACCGAGCCGTGACGCGAGACGTCCGTCTCGATCCCGGTGACTGAGACCGCGTAGCCCGCATCGAGCGCGCCCTCGACGAACCCGACCGCCTCGCGCGGATCCAGGTTTTCGAGCGCGACGGTCAGCGGGCCGCCGGCATCCCCCGCATCCGTCTCGTCGAGTCGTGCGGCGGCCTCTTCGAGCGATCGGTCGCTCATGTCGATGGTCACGTCTGCCATACTGATGGCTCTCGGGCAAGCGGTATAAACGACGGGGAACCCCCTTCAGTTTCCCTGTTTTGTCCCCGACAGTCGTTTGACCGTGGCCATCCATGCCGGTGTATGAGACACGTCACGGTCGACGGTGTGGACGTTCCCGCGCTCGGCTTCGGCACCGCCGGCATGGACACCGACGAGGAGCGCCAACGCGCCGTCGAGGCGGCGCTCGCGGCCGGCTATCGCCATATCGACACCGCACAGATGTACGACAGCGAGTCGGCGGTCGGGGCGGCGGTCGACGAGTCGGACGTCGCGCGCGAGGAGCTGTTCGTGACGACGAAACTGACACGGGACAACCGCGCCCACGAGGCGGTCATCGACTCGACACACGCCAGCCTCGACCGGCTCGACATGGAGTACGTCGATCTGTTGCTCATCCACTCGCCGGAGCAGAACGTCCCTCACGAGGAGACGCTCGACGCGATGAACGAACTCGTCGCAGACGGAGCCGTCCGCCATATCGGCGTCTCGAACTTCTCGGTCGAGGAGACACGGAACGCCATCGAGCACTCGACGGCACCGATCCTCACCAATCAGGTCGAGTACAGTCTCACCAGCCATCAGCCCGATCTCCTCCCGTTCTGCATCGACGAAGACGTGCTGCTCACCGCCTACAGTCCGCTCAAGCTCGGCTCGGCGCTCGAAGACGAGGAACTCGCAGCCATTGCCGGGACACACGGGAAGACGGTCCGACAGGTCGCGCTCCGGTGGCTGCTCCAGCAGCCGATGGTTTCGACGATCCCGCGGTCGTCGAATCCAGACCACATCGAGCGGAACGCCGATGTCTTCGATTTCGAGCTCTCCGACGAGGAGATGAGACGTCTCTTCGAGATCGGCGGCGGGATCGACGAGCAGCTCGCAGCGACGATCGGTCTCTGAATCGTTCTGCTGTCCACTCGACCAACTCATCCCCGTCCCGCGATCCGAACCAGTCCGTGAAGGACAACGCTTAGGTCGCCCGCGCCGGCCCACTGCACATGCACGAGACCGTGCTTCTCGTCGGTGGCGGCGGTCGCGAACACGCCATCGCGCGCGCCCTCGCCGACAGCGACGCGGAGCTCTACGGCTGTGCGGGCACCCGGAACCCGGGGATCGCCGCCCTCGCGGCGGGGTTCGAGACTCTCGACACGACGACTCCGCAGGCCGTCGTCGCCTACGCCGAGGAAGTCGACGCGACGCTCGCGGTCGTCGGCCCCGAGGCTCCGCTTCAGGCGGGTGTCGCCGACGCGCTCGCCGAAAATGGGGTCTTTCCGTTCGGTCCGCGGGCCGACGCGGCACGCATCGAGACCGACAAGGCCTACCAGCGGCGGTTCATGCGCGAGCACGACATCCCCGGCTGCCCGGACTTTGCGACGTTCGACGATACGGAACGGGCCTGCGAACATATCGACGACAGCGACGGCGATCTGGTGGTGAAACCCGCCGGCCTCACCGGCGGCAAGGGCGTGCGCGTCATCGGCGAGCAGCTCACTCCTGAAGAGGCGAAGGAGTACCTCCGGGAATCGAAGTACGATCGCGTCGTGCTCGAAGAGCGCCTCGTCGGCGAGGAGTTCACCGTGCAGGCGTTCGTTGCCGACGGCGAGGTGCGCACGACGCCGGCCGTCCAGGACCACAAGCGTGCCTACGAGGGCGACGAGGGACCGAATACTGGTGGAATGGGAAGTTACAGCGCCGCCACACGCGAACTCCCGTTCATGACCGAGGCGGACTACGACGCGGCCGTGTCGATCATCGAGGAGACGGTAGACGCCCTCGACGACTACACGGGCGTGCTCTACGGCCAGTTCATGCTCACGGCAGAGGGACCGACAGTCGTCGAGTTCAACGCGCGCTTCGGCGATCCCGAGGCGATGAACACCCTGCCGCTCCTCGACACCGACTTCCTCGACGTTCTCACGGCGGCCCGTGACGGCGACCTCCCCGAGCTCGCCTTCGACGAGCGGGCGACCGTCTGTAAGTACGCCGTGCCCGCAGGCTATCCCGAAGACCCTGACGCGGGTGCGAAAGTCGGGATCGATTCCGAGAGCGCGGGTAACCCACTGTTGTTCTACGCGAGCGTCGACGAGCGTGAGGATGGCATCTACACGACCACCTCGCGGGCGTTCGCGGTCGTCGGGATCGCCGAGAATATCGAGGAGGCCGAGGAGATCGCGGCCGATGCGCTCGACGCGGCCGACACGGACGGGCTGCGGGTGCGTGAGGATATCGGCACGGCCAACCTCGTCGAATCCCGCATCGAGCACATGGCCGAGCTGCGTGGCCACGAGGGCTGATGGGCCGTCACGACCGGCTCACGGTCCATTCGACGCCGGGACAGCGGAACTCGCTGTGGCACTGGCCCGACGCGAAGAGCACGTTGCGGATCATGCACAACTACGTTTTCGTGCTCGTCGCTCGCATCGCGCCATCGCTGCGCGTCAAGAACTGGGCGCTTCGACGCATCGGCGTCACGGTCGAACGTGGTGTCTCGTGGGGGCTCGAAGCCACACCCGACGTTTTCTGGCCGGAGCTGATCACCCTCCGCGAGGACGCCATCGTGGGCTACGATGCGACCCTGCTCTGTCACGAGTTCCTCCAAGACGAGTACCGAACAGGAGAGGTCGTCATCGGCGAGCGCGCGATGGTCGGCGCGGGGGCGATCGTCCTGCCGGGTGTCGAGATCGGTGCCGACGCGCGCGTGGCTGCGAACTCGCTCGTGGCCGAGGACGTTCCAGCGGGCGCGACGGTGGCGGGCGTGCCAGCAACCGAGCAGTAGGAAGCGATTACGGCTGCGGTCCGCGACCACGTTTTTGGTAGTGGGGCGGTGCCTGGTGTCTGCGGTCGCTCTGCGACCGCAGGCTCAGGAGAGCCTGCTCTCCTGGTGGATGAAGGGCGAGGCCGCGAAGCGGCCGAGGGCTTCGGCGGAGGCGGTGCAGTTGCGGTGTGAGCGATCGTATCCGCGCGAACGGAGTGAGCACGGTTCGCCGCGAGTGACCGGAGGGAACGAGCGGGAGTTTTTGATGAACCTTTTTGCAAGGGGTTGAGCGCCCGCAGGGCGCGATCCCCCCGCAGTAAAAAGGTTCAGGTGAAGCTCCCGAGCCCGGTCTGTGTCTGGCCGGATTTGACCTCATCCCAGGAGATATCGAGCGCTTCGAGCACGCGCGCGATCGGGCCTTTGAGCGTCTTGTCGAGCATTTTCGGCCAGTCGATGGCGAACTCCTCGGGAATTTGGTCGGCGTACTCGAAGCAGATGACGCCGTCGCCGTTGCTCACGTCGCGCTTGAACTCGCGGTAGAGGTCGTCCTCGGCGATCTCCGGCTGGTTGGATTCGATGCGTTGGAAGAAGCGGTCGTCGACGCGGTCGAGATAGAGCCGTTTGGGTTTGCTGCCGCGCTGGAAGTTCGTGCCCAAGAGGAGGTTCGCGTATTTCGCGCCGCGGACCTGTGCGGTGTCGGTGTCGTAGTTGCCGAGCCGTTTGCCGATCCCGCCGGGAACGCCGACCTCGTCGATATCCACGTCGCCGTCCGCGAACCGTTCGATGACCTCACGGACGTAGCGTTTGACGTCGTCGAGGTCCTCACCGTGGACGATGCGATCGATCACCTCGTGCTGGACGTTCTTGGTGATCGGGGCGATATCCGAGCGCTTGTACTCGAAGCCCGTGATGTCGACGTCGTCGACGTCCTGGCCTTCCTTCCAGACGATGTGGCCAGCGTAGCGTTTCTTCTTGCCCGCTTGGAAGAACCGTCGGTAGAGCTTCTCGAACTCGATCTCGAAGCGATGGTCGTCGGCTCCCAACTGCTCGCTGGCGAAGGCGTCGTAGGAGTCGTTGATGTGCGACTCGATGGTGCCGGCCTGCTCGATCGCCGATTCTTTGGCGACGTCGCCGCCGAGTTCGAGCATGACGCTGTCAGTGTCACCATAAGCAACTTGATAATTCAGTTTGTTTGCAGCGTTTTCGGTGTGTTCGATGACCTCACGCCCGGTCGCGGTCACGGCCGCGCCCATCTCGCGGTCGTAGAGGCGGAACCGTTCCCAGCCGAGCACCCCGTAGAGGGAGTTCATGATGACCTTAACGGCTGACTGCTGACGGTCGAAGCGCTCGTAGGCCCCGCTGCCCGGGCTGTGGTCGGCTCGTCGGGCCTTCTTCTCGTCGCGCTCGGCGAGCAGCTCGTCGACCATCTCCCGGATGATACCGTCGGGCTTCTTTCGGAAGTGCGTGCCGTTAGGCGCGTGATACGTCTCGCCGTCGTAGTTCTCGGGATCGACTTTCGTCTCCGGGCTCGCGTTCGTCGTGACCATACACATCGGATAGAGACTCTTGAGGTCGAGCACCGCCACCATTTCTCGAACTCCCGTAATGGGCTCGAACACCGCGCCACCCTCGTAGTCCTCCGCCTCCTGCTGGCCCTTCGACGGGAGCGCGAACTTCCCGTGGGCCTCGTGGAGGACGTACATGTCGACCGTGTCACCCGGCGTCGTGGCGTCTTCGAGCTTGCAGCCCACGAATGAAGCGACCTCCTGCCAGAAGGGGATCACGTCCTGCTGGCGGTCGATCTCGACGCAGAGCTCGACGTCGCGAAGGTTGTATTCGAGCAGCCGTTCGGGGTTCTCCTCCCAGAGATCGCCGATCGAGCCCGCATACCGCTCCTTGCCGACGCCGAGCTCGACCTCGCCGACGGCATCGAGTCGGTAGGAGTCGAGCTCGGAGAACTGTGTGCGCTGGTAGGCGTAGAGCAGGTCGAAGACGACTCGGCCCTTGATGTCGGGTCCCTGCCAGTCAGAGCGCCAGACCTCGTTCACCCGCGAGAGTCGGTTCGGATCGAGATCGTGACTCTCGCAGTCGGCCCCGCCGAGTACCTCCAGCCGATCGAGGAGATAGGGCGCGTCGAAATCGGTGAAGTTCCAGCCAGTCAGAATATCGGGATCGGTGTCGTCGATGTAGTCCAGAAACGCGGCGAGCATCGCCTCCTCGCTCCCGTAGCGGTTGACGATGGCGTCGATCTCGTCTTCGATCCCCTCGTACCCGTCGAGTTCGTCGGGGCCGATCCCGTCGCTGGCCTCGTAGAGCCAGACGATGTACTCGTCGGTGCGCGAGTCGTGACTCGACAGACAGATGATCGTCTCTTCGCCGTCCTCGGGGAAACCCGAGCGGTCGTCGACCTCGATGTCGAAGGTACAGACGCGCGCGTCGGCCTCCATCTCGGTCGCTTCGACCTCCTCGTGGGGAACGACGAGTGCGTCGTCGCTCGCGCGGCGGACAGGTACGCGAACGCCGCCGCCGATGTCCTTGTCGATGAGAAAGCGGTTCGGGAAGAGGATGTCCGCCTCGTAGTGATCGAACCGGTCGCGGATCTGGCCGACGTCGCGGGGCGTCTGGCCGAACACCTTGGTGAGTTTCTCGCCTCGGATGCTCTCGTAGGGCTCGCCGTTCTCGTCGGTCGCTTCCGATCCGGTGATGCGGTCGTGATCAAGCCCGTCTGTCAGGTTCGCCGTCGGCGCGTAGAAGTACGGGCGAAAGCCGTGGACGCGGACGTGCTCGGCCTCGCCTTCTTCGGTTCGGCCGAAGACGTGGATGATCGGTGTCTCCCGTTTGCCCGATCCCTCGATGGTGTAGTCGACCTGCGTGACGGCGAGGTCGAGCGTTCCCTCGGGGTCGGGGTAGCGACGGGCGCTCGGATCGACGAGTTCGGCTCCGTCGCCGCCGTCGCCGGCGACCGTCCGCGCCGCCGCTGCCGCCGACCCTGCGGCCGCCGTCTCGTCGGCGGCGCTGTCCCCAAGCGTCGCCTGCTGTGTGGCGTCGGTCCCGGTCATGACCGCCATTCGCCACCGCCGGTAAAAACACCGGCGGTCGTCCGCGACGAACCGAAACACGGTTGTTCGCGACGCGACAGAACACCATATCGTGTCCGACGATCCCGTCGACGGCTCGATCGACCGGTTCGAACCGGACGAGCCGGACCCCGAAGCCGAATACAGCCCCGATATCCCGTCGGTTTCGGTTCCCGACGCGACGGAGAACATCCCATCGGTCTCGATCCCCGAGATCGGCGACACCGACGTGCCGCCGGGGCTGGCGCGAGCGTTCTGGGGTGCGGTCGTCGCGGTCAACATCGGGCTGTTCGCGGTCTCACTCGGCCTCATGGTCGGCGTCTTTCGGGGCCAGTGGCAACTCGGTGCGACCGCGATCGCCCTCGGGGTCGTGGCGCTGCTCTCGGGCTATCGCCGCTACCGAGCCCATCAGAACCGCTAACGGGACGCGGTTCCAAACGGCGACATGCAGACCGTTCGTACCGATGACGGCGACCGCTATCTCCTCGTCCGTCGTTCCGGCGAATCCAGTCGTGTGCGCGATCCCGCGACCGGCGAGGAACGCAGCCTCGCCACCGAACGCCTCGAAGCTCTCCCCGAGGAATCAGCGCTCGACACGGCCGCCAGCGCGATCCCGGAACCGACTCGCCGACTGATGAGCGCCGTACCCAACAATCGTGCGCTCGGACTGCTCCGCGAAATCGATGCTCGGGGGCCGGTCGCGGTCCGCGATCTCTTGGCGTACGATCTCTGTGAGAGCGATCTCCACGGTCTCTGCGGGGAGTTCCGAGCAGCCGAACTGATCGAACCCTGTGAGGTCGCCGGCGAGCGCGGCTATCGGACGACCGCCGACGCGAGCACGGCGCTTGCCACACTCCGCGAGGAGTGAGGACTGTCGTCTGTGAGTTCGACACGATCGTCGATCGAGGCCGGCTAGACGATCACTCTGGATACCCGTCGACTACCTCCAGAAGACGACGCCGACACGGAACGGTCAGGTACTGAACTGAACCGGCAGTCGCTGGACACCGTAGAGGAACGTGCTCTCGACGGGTTGGAGCTCCGTCTCGGCGAGCTGCATCGTCTCGAAGCGGTCGAACAGCGTCGAGAGGGCGACTCTGGCTTCGAGGCGTGCCAGATGTGCCCCGAGACAGAAGTGAACGCCGCTGCCGAAGGCGAGATGCTGATTCGGTGATCTATCCGGAACGAACGTGCCGGGATCGTCGAATTTGTCGCCATCGTGGTTCGCTGCGCCGTTCCATACGACCACTCTGTCGCCCGCCTCGACGGAATGCCCGCCGAGCTGCGTGTCGGTCGTCGCGACGCGTGAAACCGCTTGAATCGGCGATTGGTACCGTAGCACTTCTTCGACGGCGAGTTCGAGCGAGGCGATGTCGCGAACCGACTCGATCCCATCGGGGAGCGTTGCGAAACACCGAATCGCGTTCGTGATCAGGTTCGTCGTCGTGATATTGCCGGCGATCAACAGCAATGCGAGAAAACCGAGCGTTTCGCCCTCCGAGAGCGTGGTGCCCTCGACTTCGGCGTGGATGACGTCACTGATGAGATCGTCGCGCGGGTCTTCCCGACGCCGTTCGATCAGTTCCGTGAAATACGTCGCCATCTCGGCTTGGGCCTGTAGCTGCGCCTCTTTGACGGTCTCCGCGCTCACTGTGGCCGCCTCCGGCCCTTCGACGATGGTGTCGGACCACTGTTTGAACTGCTCGCGGTCGTCCGCCGGGACGCCGATGAGTTCGGCGATCACGGTGACCGGGAGCGGCGTGGCGAGATCCGCGACGACGTCCAGTTCGCCGTCATCGACGACGGCATCGATGTACTCGTTGGTGATGTCGCGGATGTGCGGGGCGAGATGTTTCACCGCGCCGGGTTTGAACGGATCGTCGACGACTTTTCGGAGTTCGTCGTGGCGAGGTGGGTCGGTGTTGAGCATGGTTTCGAGCGCCATGCCGTCGGTTTCGCCCTCGCCTTGCGCCGTCAACGGTCGCTCCGAGGAGAACGTTTCCGGGTCGTGGAGCACGTCGTGAACGTCGTCGTATCGAAACACGTCCCAACACTCGCGATCCTCGTCGTAGCGGATCGGCGACTCCTCGTGCATCTCCCGATACCACGGGAACGGATCGAGGCGTGCGTCCCGCGTCGAGAGCGCCTCCGGCTGCGCCACCGGTCCTGACATGCCTGACGTTGCCATACCACGTGTTCATCGAACAGTCGTATAGTGTTTTTCGTTAATAAATAGATGCTGTCATACTTGGAGATGGATGAATTTGATTGCAACAGCAGCCAATCTTCGTAATTCGATAACGTGTTTCCCACAAAACGCCGGTCCATGCAGGTATGATCATACGACTTCCCACTCGGTTGTTTTGCTCACACTATCCGAAGTCAGTCCGATTCACGATTGAATCATTCTAATTCTATCTGAACCGATGGTCCGTCCGGCGATATATAACGAAATGAACCGATCGATGCCATCACGACCGGATCGAAACACGACCGTCGCACCGGGGGAGTAACCGCCCATAGTTTAGTGGCAGCCGCGAGGATCATCGGCATGGAACTCGATCGAGGGGTGCTCGCCGCGGCCATCGTCGTCTTCGCGGCACTCTCGTTGCTGGTGGTTCTCCCGCTCGCCCAATACGTCCTGCTCGCGCTACTGCTCGGTTACGTGCTCTATCCGCTTCAGAGACGCCTCGCTCCGCGGATCGGCTCGCGGATCGCCTCGGGCTCGCTCATCGTTGCGACGGCGCTCGTGGTTCTGATCCCACTCGGAACGGTGATCACGATCGCCGCGCGGCAGGCGTTGCAGGTCTACCGGGCCATCCGTTCCGGCAACCTCGGGGTCGACACCGTCGAGCAGTTCATCGGCGAGCAGTTCGGCGTCGCCGTCGACGTGAGTCGATTGCTCGGCGAGTTCAATCCGAACGAGCTCGTCAACGTGGTCGAGGGCAGCGGGGGATCGGCGCTGTTCGGCGGCGTGATGAAGGTCTTCGGCGGGCTCTCGGACGTCGCCCTCGGTCTGACGGTGTTGCTCTTTCTCACGTATTACCTGCTCGTCGACGGCTCGGCCTCGATGCGCTGGCTGCGCGGTGTCTCCCCGCTGTCCGATGCCGCCTGGTCGGAGCTCGTCGAGCGCGTCGATCAGCTCGTGTGGGCCGTGATCGTCGGCAACGTCGCGGTGGCGGTCGTCCAGGGCGTGCTCACCGGCATCGGGCTGGTAGTCCTCGATTTCCCGAGTGCCGTCTTCTGGACGGTCGTCACGGTGGTGCTCGGACTACTGCCGCTCATCGGCGCGTTCATCGTCTGGGCACCGGCGGCGGCCTATCTGCTGATCATCGGTCGTCCCGTCGCCGCCGTGGTGCTGTTCGTCTACGGAGCCACGGTTGTGAGCCTCTCCGACAACTACCTCAGACCGGTCATCGGCGGCCGCGAGGCGGGTCTCAACCCCGGTCTGTTCGTCCTCGGCATCGCCGGTGGACTGTTCGTCTTCGGCTTTCTCGGCGTGTTCTTCGGCCCCGTCGTTCTCGGGATCCTCAAGGTGGTCGTCGAGCTGTTCGCCCGCGAGCGCGCACCGGCAGGTCCGGGCGATGGAGGGCGGCGCGCTAGCTGATCGTCTGTTGGAGCGTTCCGATATTCGCCTCACACCGGGTCGAACACGGTTCGATAACCGCCACGCATGAACCGACGAATACGACCCGAGTATATACCACCTTGAGTCGTCATGGCCCACCTCTTTGACGGATGGCTGTCTGCATCCGAGCGGGAACACGGCACAGCGGAGGACGGATAGTTCATGGGCCTCCGCAGCGCGTGTCTCTGGCATCACCGCGCCCCCGTGTCCCCGGCGGCCGCCGTCGAACTGCGGAGATCCTATCGCCGAACAGTAGCACGAGCCACATCGAAGAAGAAACGGTTCACATGGGGCGTTTCGCGGCGTCCTCAGGCGACGTTCGTCTCCTCGCGCAGGTCATCCTGATCGAAGCGGTCGCTTCCCAGTACGTCGATATCGCCGAGCGCTGTCGATCAGCGCTCGATCGCCGCGGGACCGCGCGCCGGATAGCCGACGAGCGTGTCGACGCCGGCCGATCGGAGTTCGTCGACGCGTTCGTCGATCACATCGTCGGTGCCGACGAGCGCGAACCGCTCGATCGCCGAGAGCAGTACCGAACGGGGTTCGCCCGTCGCTCCCGCATCGGTTCGCATCCCGTCGGCGACGGTCGCGACATCCCCGCGCGCATCGTCGAGGGCGGCGGCGACCGAACCCCGACGGGCGACATAGTCGCCGAGCGCGTCCAGAAGAACGTCCTCGTCGGCGCTGCGCACGACGGGGGTGTAGACGGCGATCCCGTCGTCGAACCCCGCCGCGCGGAGCGCGCGCACCTCGCGGACGGTCGTCGGCGCGAGCAGTTCGAACTGGGTGCCGCCGGCTGCGAGCGCGACCCGCCCGATCCCCTCGGTACCGACCCAGGCTGCCGGTGCGCGCTCGCGGGCCGCGCCGATCCGCGGAGCGATGGCGCGCGTTCGCTCCGTTTCGGTGAGATAGGCTGGGTTGCCCGCGACGAGCACGCGACCGACGGCTTCGGGAAGCGATGCCGAGAGGCCGTCGTCGCCGAGCGGGTCGAACCCGTCGGCACGGACCGGCGTCGTGACCGACAGCGCTGTCTCGCGGGCGCGGTCGGCGAGCAGTGCTGGCTCCGGGAGGTGTTCGCGACCCTCGTAGTCGATGACTGCACGTTCGACGTCGGCGAGATCGACCGATTCGACATCGATCTCGGTCGGCTTGAGTGCGACGGCGTCGAACCCGCTCGCGAATTCGCCGAGATCACTCACGGGCGATCACCAGCCGGGATCGAAGAACAGGGTTGCAGCGACTATCGCGGAACACGATCCATCGTCTGTGCGACCATACCGGCTCTCGGTCGATCGAGGCTCAAAACCCCGTCGGTTCGGATGGCGTGTTCCCGCCGAGATCGCTCCGGGCGAACCGTGGTGCTCATTGAATCCGACGGCGAAGCGCTCGCGTCACGGTTCGACGAACGGCAACCGACCGGCGAGCACAGGACACCATGCACGCCGACCCTACCACCCACGACTCGCGCACGACAACCGACACAGCGGCCGCCGAGACGGCGTATTTCTCGCTGCGCGGAATGCACACTCGCGCCTGCGAGTCGTTTCTCGAAACGCTCGCGACCGACATCGACGGCGTTCGCGACGCGGCGGCGAGCTACAGCGCCGAGTCGGTCCGCGTGACCTACGATCCCAATCGGGTCGACACCGACGCCATCGCCGACGGACTCTCGCGGTGGGGCTACCGGGCATCGGCCCCCTCGCCGGACGCGACCGACGAGGACCGTAGCGCGCTCGCGTTCGACCGCGTCAGGACGGCCTTCGCGATCATCGTCGTCGCGCCGGTCTACATGCTCTATCTGGTTTTCTTCTATCCGGTCTATCTCGGCTTCTATCCCGACGCGTATCTCGACGCCAACGCCATCGTTGTCGGGCTGTACGGCCCGGTCGTCCTGTTCACGACGATCACCGTCTTCGGCGTTGGGTTCCCGATCTTTCGCTCGGCATATATCAGCCTCCGCGAGCGCCGACTCACCCTCGACGTGCTGATCGCGCTGTCGGCGCTCGCCACGTACGTGTATTCGGTGCTTTCGCTCGCGTTCTTCGACAAGGCCTACCTCTCGTTCGACGTCGCGATGACGATCGTCGTCGTGGCGACGATCGCCAACTACGTGCGCGCCGCCGACGAGCAGCGCACCATCGCCGACCTCGCCGAGCGACTCGACGGCTCGCAATCACGTGCGACGCGACTCGCCGACGGTGATACCGAGACGCTCCCAGTCGACGACTGCGAGGCCGGCGACACGCTGCTGGTCAAGCCTGGCGAACATGTCCCACTCGACGGCCGGGTGATCGACGGTCGTGGGGCGGTCGACGAGGCGCTCGTCACCGGCGAGGCGCGCCCACAGCGGAAGATTCCCGGCGACAGCGTGGTCGGCGGCTCGATCGCGATCGACGGTGCCTTCGAGATTCGAGTGGACGACGGCGCGACCAGCCTGCTCGATCGACTCCGCGCGCTCGTCTGGGATCTGCGGGCGACGCGGACGAACGCCGCCCGGCTCACGAGCCGGATCGCCAGACGGTACGTCCCGCTGATCTGTGCGCTCGCCGTCGTGACGTTCGCGGGCTGGCTGCTCGCCGGTGCGACGCTCGATACGGCGTTGTTGACGGGGCTGTCGGTGCTCGTCGTCGCCTGCCCGGTGGCGCTGATGCTGGCCGGCCCGCTCGCGCTCGGGCGCGGTCTCGCGACGGCGGCCGATCACGGGATGGCCGTCCTCGATCGGACGCTGCTCGAACGGATCACCGACGTCGATATCGTCGCATTCGACAAGACCGGAACGCTCACGACCGGCGAACTACGCGTGACCGGCGTCACGGCGCTCGACGATCGGGAGGAATTCCTCGCGCGTGCGGCCACCGTCGAGTCGCGCTCGGGCCATCCGATCGCGGCAGCCATCGGCGAGCAAGCGACACCGACCGAGGACGTCGGCGAGTTCGAGCACCATCGCTACGGCGTCAGCGCCACCGTCGAGGGATCGCGGACGGCAGTCGGCAACCCGGCGCTGTTCGACGAGCTCGGTTGGGAAATCCCCGAAACGGTACGATCACGGGTTGCTGAGATCCGTGCGGCGGGCGAACTCCCGGCGGTCGTCGGCTGGGACGGTGCGGCGACGGGCGTCGTCGCGCTCGCGGACGCACCACGAGAGAACTGGATGGAGGCCGTCGAGCGCCTCACGGCCGACGGCCGGCGTGTCGTCTGCATCACGGGCGACGATCCGCAGGTCGCCGCCCGGTTCGAGGAATCGGCCATCGACGAGGTGTTCGCCGACGTGGCACCCGAGGCAAAGGAGGAGATCGTCCAGGAGCTCGGGGAGGCGGGGACGGTGGCGATGGTCGGCGACGGTACCAACGACGCGCCGGCGCTCGCGGCGGCCGATGTCGGCGTTGCGATGCTGGCTGGCAGCGACTTCACCGCCACGGCCGCCGATGCGCTGTTGACGAGCGACGATCTCGACTCGTTCGTCAACTGTCTCGCCATTGCCCGCGGGACGCGCCGGCGGCTCGTCGAGAACCTCGCGCTCGCGCTCTCTGTTCCGGTCGTCGGGATGATGCTGGCGGTCGCGGGCGTCGTCACTCCTGTTGTCGCGTCCGCGTTGCTCGTCGTCGGCACGCTGCTCGTCGTCCTCAATAGCCGCCGTTCGTTGGCGGGAGACAACTCCTGACCGTCGGGAACGCCGGGTCAGGTGGCATCGGTGGGAGCGACACCGCAAGAGCTACCATCGCGCCGCGAGGCGTTCCAGTATGTCCCTTCGCGCGCGTGACATCATGACGAGCGAGGTCGAGAGCGTCGGCCCGGACGAGGAGATCAGCACCGTGCTGACGCGGCTCTCACGGGCCGAATTCAACGGGTTCCCGGTCGTCGACGACGGCCAGCTGGTCGGGATCGTCACACAGGGCGATCTCGTCGACCTGTTCCAGCCGAGCGACCGCACGCTCTGGATCCCGATCGGCTTCCCACCGTTCATCGAGCCGATCGACTACGCCTTCGATTTCTCGTGGGACGATCTCGACGTCAACCTCGATCTCGCGAAACACGCCGGCAAACCGATCAGCAGCGTGATGACCGCAGACGTCGTCACCGTCGAGCCCGACGTCAGCCTTGATGAAGTGCTCTCGGTGCTGGCCGACGCGGAGCGCGACATCAATCGCGTACCGGTGATCGACGACGAGGAGATCGTCGGCATCATCACTCGCGAGGACCTCTTGCGGACGCTCGATCGCGAGCGCGAGTAGTCCGCCCGGGCGCTCGTGGTTTTATATCACGGGCCACCCACGGTCGAATATGGCACGCGATCTCACGCGCCGCGCGCTCGTCGGGGCGATCCTGGCGGGCGGCGGCGCGGTCGGTGCGCTCTCGCCAGTGCGTGGCTATCTCGAACGGTTCGCGCCGCTCACGGGCTCGGCCTGGGAATCGACCGAGCGCGAAACGGAGACCGTCGAGAGCCCCCATGGGAGCGCCACGGTACGCTACGACGACTACGGAACACCCCACATCGACGCCGACAACGAGGACGCGCTCTACTTTGCGGTCGGCTACGCGCAGGCACGCGATCGCGCCTTCCAGATGGATCTCCAGCGCCGGCAGATGCGCGGGCGGCTCTCGGAAGTCGTCGGCGACGCGACGCTCGACTCCGACATATTCCACACGAAGATGGACTTCGACGGCGCGGCGCAGGCGAACGTCGCACTGCTCGAGGACACCGAAGCAGGAGCACTCGGCGAGACCTACGCCGAGGGCGTCAACGCGGTGCTGACCGACGATCCTTCGGCGATCGAGTTCTCGCTGCTCGACTACCAGCCGGACCCCTGGAAACCGGTTGATACGATGTTGCTCCAGAAACAGATCGCCTGGACGCTCACGGGGAGTTTCAGAACGCTCAGAAAGGCGCTCGTCGCCGACCGATTGGGGAAGGCGGCGGCCCGCCAACTCTACCCCGACCGTTTCGACCACGATTCGCCGATCATCCGCGGGCAGCGCGCGGCAGGATCGTCGTCGAACGGATCGGCGGGCCGATCGGTGTCAGGAAAACACGCCGTCGATCCGGGACTCGTCGATTGGCTGAGCAGCTACGAGTCTCCAGCGGGGATCGGCTCGAACAGCTGGGTCGTCTCGGGCGAGCAGACGAAAAGCGGCCTGCCGATCGTGGCGAACGACCCGCATCTGAGCCTGATGAGTCCCCCTGTGTGGTACGAGATGAACCTCCGGACCGACGACGTGAGCGTGCGCGGCGTGACTTTCCCCGGCGTCCCGTTCGTCGTCATCGGCGAGAACGACGCCGGCGCGTGGGGCTTTACCAACACCGGCGCGGACGTGATCGATTTCTATCGGTACGACACGCGGGACGGTAAATATCGATACAAAAACGGGTGGCGCGAGTTCGACACCGAGCGCCGCGAACTCCCGGTCAGCGGCGGCGAGAACCGGACGGTGACCGTGAAGAAGACCGTCCACGGGCCGGTCATCGAGCGCGAGGGCAGTCGCGTCGGCGTCGCCTGGACGGGGCTGTCGGCGGAACGCACGCCACAGGCGATCTACGAGTACAGCCACAGCGACGGGCTCGACGACATGCTGAAATCGACGGAAAAATTCGACACGCCGACACAGAACTTGGTCTACGCCGATCGCGACGGCAACACGCTCTACTCCGTCACCGGGAAGATCCCGATCCGTACCGTGGGCGGCGAGGAGGTCTCGGGGGCACGGATCTTCGATGGCTCCGCGGGCGAAGGCGAGTGGCAGGGGTTCACTCCCTACGGGCGCTCCTCCTGGGAGGGGTTCATCCCGTTCGACGAGAAACCGGGCGTCGTCAACCCCGACTACATCGGGACGGCGAACCAGCGCATCGTCGATAATCCGGCACATTACATCGCCGAGGCCTACTCCGATCCCTACCGCGGCATCCGGATCTACGATCTGCTCGATCGGCGAGCGACGTCGGACAAACCGATCGACCGCGCGTTCGTGAAGCGAATGCAACGCGACACGCTCGATCTCCGGGCGCAAGCACTCGTCCCGCCGCTCGTCGCAGCCGCACGCGACGCAAACGACACCGACGGGCTGGATCGGTACGTCGACGCGCTCGACTCCTGGAATCACCGGATGGAGCGCGACTCGCTCGCGGCGCTCGTGTTCGTCCGCTGGTTCGAGCAGTACCGCGAGGCGACGTTCGGCCCGGAGTTCCGCGCTGCCGGACTGGACGAATCGTACTACCCGGCCGACTGGGTGCTCCAGCATCTCGATCGGGAGAGCCGGTGGTTCGGCGCGGATTCGCGAGCGGTGGTGATGGTCGAGGCACTCCGGGAAGCCGTCGCGACGATCGAGGACGAGGGCGAGGAGCGATACGGCGACTACAACACCACCGGCGCGATGGACCACCCGCTGGGTCTCGAGTTCCTCGGCTATCCCGCCGAACCGACCGACGGCTCGCGCGCGACGGTGAACAACTACGCCGTCGAGAACCCCACCGGCAGCAGCTGGCGGATGGTCGTACCGATGGCCGGCAACTCCCAAGCGATCCTTCCCGGCGGCAACTCGGGGAGTTACTTCTCGCCACACTACGACGACCAGCTCCGGTTGTGGGCCGACGGCGAGTACAAATCCATGTCACGGGAGCTCCGCGGAACCCCGACCTACACCTTCGAGCGAGGGGACGAATGAGCGCCACGCGTCGCGTGTGGGCGGCGGTCGCCGACGAGCGCATCCGGTGGTTGGCGATGGTCGTGGCCATCGTGACCGGACTCGCCGCGAGCGCGCTCCACTGGACCGGCCTGTTCGTGGGTGGTGTGCTCTGCGGTGCGGTGGCTGCCGATCGTCGGCGGGCGCTGCTCGCCGGGTTCGGGTTCGGCGTGCTCGTCTGGGTCGTCTTCGCGCTCTCGCTGGCCGTGAGCGGCGATTTCGATGCCTACCTGGCGATGGGGCAGATCACCGCCGTGAGCGCCGTCATCCCGGTCGCGACGGCGGCCCTCGGAGCGCTTTCGCGCTGGCTCGTGTAGCGATCGAGGATTCTCCACAACGACTCGGAACCATCCTGCGAATCACGAACGGTCGCTGACTCGAACGATCGATGCCTGCTCGTGAAAAATCAGATCACGTCGTCGAGCGCCAGCAGTCGCTCCTCCAGAACGGCCAGCGAGGCTGCGAACAGCCGACAGATCGCTTCCTCGCCGACCGCACCGCGATCGAACACCGCGTCGGGGACCGTTTCCCGATTGCCCATCGCCCGCTCGATCGCCCACGCCGCCGATTCGCTTCCTGATTCGTCGGTCGTGTCGCCGTCGGATCGAGTTCGCTCGACTTCGACTGCATCGAACTGGTCGGTGACGGCTTCAGCCACCGTGTCGTCGAGGCGGACGGTCGCAGCCGCGACGACCGAGTGATCGTGTTCGCGGGCAGCGAGCAACGACTGGGCGACGTGATCCGACACACCGAGTCGGGGACAGCCCGCGGCCGCCACGCCGTCGGCGGTCCGGTGGAGTCGCCCATCGACGGCGGCCACGTCGTCGGCGTCCATCGCGTACGGCATGGCGACGGCGACGTTCAGTCCGATCTCGGGAACGAGCGCGTCGATCCCGCTTCGTTCGAGCGTTTCGACGAGCGCCCGTACGTCGTCGAGCGCGTCGGCACGGGCGGCATCGTCGTACAGCCCGGCGAGATGGTTGACCGGTCCGTCGCCGCTGCCGACGGCGAGGCCGTAGCGCACGGCGCGGTCGATGAACCGCTCGGCGTGCTCGACGGCCGCCGGCATCGTCGCCCCGCCGGCGAGTTCGGCGGCGATCGACGCCGAGATCGTACAGCCGCTGCCATGGGTGTCGTCGGTGTCCCGGCGCGCCTTGCGGAACGTGTGGGTCTCGCCGTCGGTGGCGAGCACGTCGACGAGTTCGTCCTCGTGGAGGTGGCCGCCGGTCACGAGCACCGCGTCGGGGCCATCGGCGGCGATCTCGGTGGCGGCCGCGCGCATGTCCTCCTCGTCCTCGATCTCCATGCCGGTGAGTACCGCCGCCTCCGGTAGATTGGGCGTCACGAGCGTCGCCTGTGGGAGCAACTGTTCCTTGAGCACCGTCTCGGCCTCCGCGGCGAGCAGGCGATCACCGCTCTGGGCGACCATCACGGGGTCGACGACGAGCGGGAATTCGTGCTCCGCTAAGCTATCGGCGACCGTTTCGATGATGGCCGCCGAACTGAGCATGCCCGTCTTCGCCGCGCTGACGGCGAAATCGTCCGTGACGGCGCTGATCTGCGCCGCGATGGTCTCGGTCGGGATGTCCTCGATCGCCTCGACACCGCACGTGTTCTGGGCGGTGACGCTCGTCAGGGCGCTCGTCCCGAAGACACCGTGTGCCTCGATCGTCTTCAGGTCGGCCTGGATGCCGGCACCGCCGCCGCTGTCCGACCCCGCAACCGTCAGCGCGACGTCACGCTCGGTCATGGCTGCACCTCGGCTCCCGCCGCCGAATCCGTTTCGGCCCGCGCTCCGCGGGCGAGCATCACGAGGAGGAAGGCGAAGACGATGGCGACCGCCGCCAGGCTACCCCAGACAAGCACTGCGAACGCGAGCCCGCTGAGGATCATCGCTCCGCCCCCTCGGACCCCGTCCCGTCGTTCGTCGGCCGTCCGCCGTCGGTCACGGGACCGGCTGCGTCGTCGAGCGAGTGGACCTCGACCGCGAGGCTATCGAGATCGAACCGGCCATCGGACAGTCGCGCCGCGAGCAGCGAGAGCAGGGCGGAGACGCCCGCCGCGCCCGCGAAGGAGTGGATGAACGAGCCACCGGGCAGCAGCGGTCCGATAATCGGCAGCGCGACCAGCGCGCCGTGGAACGTCGGGAAATAAGCGAGTCCGACGAGCAGGCCGGCGACGCTGGCGAGCAGGACGCCGCGCTCGGTCGCTCGGCCGGAGTAGAGGCCGTGCAGAAATGGAATGAACGTCGCCGCGCCGAGGAGGTCGGCGAGCAAGAACAGTTCGAGAACCGAGTAGCCCTGTGCGCCGACCGCGATGGCCGCGATCGCGACGACGACCGTCAGCGCGCGGGCGGCGTACTGGAGCGTTCGCTCGTCGGGATCGTCGAGCACGCGTGAGAGGTCGGCGGTGACGATGCTCGCGATCCCGTTGAACAGCGTGTCGGTCGTACTCGTCACGAGCAACACGACGAGCACGACGACCCCGAGCGTCGCCCACTCGGGTAGCGCCGCGGCGATGGCGACGAACAGCGCGACGCTCGGGCCCGCATCGCCCATCAGCCCGAGCCCGGCGGCCGAGACGCCGAGCAGCCCCGCCAGCAGGATCATCGGGACGGTGACGACCGCCGCGATGGCGAACCCGCGCCGGAGCGACGTATCGTCGGCGGCGGCAAAGACGCGCTGCCAGCGGCCCTGATTGAACACGCTGGAGCCGGTGATGGCGATGACGACGTAGCCGCCGAAGGCAAGGCCAGGGACGAAGCCGAGATCGAGCAGGTGTGGGTTCGCGCTCGCGATGGCCTGGTGGATGGCACCGGTGCCGCCGAGCCCGACGACGACCGCCGCGAAACTGAGCGTGAGCAGCGGCAGGATGACGAGCGTCTGGACCGTGTCGGTGAAGATGCTCGCCACGAGCCCGCCGTAGCCGGTGTAGACGAGCACGAAGCCGCCGATGATGGTCGCGGTGATCCAGGGCGGCACGTCGGCGACGAACGCGAGCGCGTCGGCGGCGGCCGTCATCCCCGCCGCGAGCGAGATGAACATGTAGAAGACCGCGATCAGGAGGGCGTAGCCGTACATCCACGCGCCGTAGCGCCCGTAGACGTACTCGGTCAGCGAGTGGCCCTGTGGGAGATACTCACGCAGGCGAACGCCGACCGAGATGAACAGAAGTAACGGAACGGCGCTGCCGATGGCGTAGCCACCGACCGCCGCGAGTCCGCCAAAGCCCGCGCCGGCCTCGGCAGGGCTGAACAGGATCCAGGCACCCATGCCGGAGGCAATCAGCGTGGCTGCCGTCGTTCCCGTATCCGCCGAATTGCGCGCGCTGATGTAGTCCTCGACCGAGAGCATGCGCGTGCGCGAGTGGGCGACCCCGAGCGCGGTCATGGCCGCGAGCACCGCGACCGTGACCCCGAGCGCGAGCGCGGTCGTGACCACTCAGACGACCTCCTGCCGGCGTTCGTGCGGCCAGGCTTCCTCGGTGTAGGCCATCTCCCAGAAGGCGTGTTCGAGCTGCGTGCAGCGCCGGAAGGCGGTTGCCATCTCGTCGCGGAGCGACGGGTGGCGCTCGGCACAGCGATCGACCAGTTCGGTCATCCACGCCACCGACTCGCGGAACTCGTCGCTGGTGTATTTCTCGATGAACGGCGTGTAGCGGTGGTCGCCGTCGGAGCGCTCGGCCATGTGCTCGGCGATGTCGAGATAGCCACGCCCGCAGGGGTAGATCGCGGCCGCGCCGACACCGAGCGGGCGCTCGGTGGCCGTCCGCAGCAGGTAATTCGTGTAGGCGACGCAGGTGGGAATCTTCTCGACGCTCGCGAGATCCTGGGGCGTGAGCCCGTAGTCGGCGGCGAACTCCCGGTGGAGATCCATCTCCTCGTCGACGATGTTGCCGGCGACCGCGAAGCAATGCGCCATCGTCTCCTCCTCGCGCGCTTTCGTCCCGAGAACAGCGAAGGTCTGTGCGTAATCGTGGAGATAGCGGTAGTCCTGCTCGACCCACGTCCGGAACGCCGCTTCGTCGAGGGTGCCGTCGGCCAGCTCGCGGATGAACGGGTGGTTCTTCTGGGCGGTCCACAGTTCCGATTCGGTCTCGACGAGATGGTCGCTGAAACTCATCAGGGAAACGCTATGCTCCCTAACTGATATAACTACAGAATAAAACTGGATTATATATCGAGGAACGACGCGAACGTCTCTTTCGGAACAGGGACCGAGAGACGCTTGAATCGGCGATAGAGCGATGGTATCCGATCACGACTGCATCGCGAGAGCGCGCGCTGGTCGGTCGCTGCGCCGTGAGGAATCGCCGCTGTAAATCAGCCGAAGAGTTTCATCGCAACCCAGCCGAGCGCGGCCAGGGGCAACAGCGGCAGCATCACTACGAGCATCCCCGCGAAGATCACGAGACCGACGACGTTCATCTCGCCGTTCGGCTGCACTCCGGCATCGGCCGTGACCGTCGGCGTCGCTCCCGGAAGTTCGCCGTCGTCGTCCTCGGTACTACTCTGACTCATGTATATATAGACGTGGACGACGCTAATAAAGCTGTAGCACCCGACCCGTCGACAGCGGTGGATTGATGCGTTTCTGTGCCCTCCGGAGAGATAATGAGCATCGAACCGAGCGGCGGATATCTCTCTTCGACGATCGGCCAGCGACGAGCGTGTCGCCACGGAGCACACCGTCGCCGAGCACGAACTACAGCATGATCGACGGGGAGATCCACCGGCTCGACCAGTCGACGATCGAGCGCATCGCCGCCGGCGAGGTGGTCGAGCGGCCCGCCTCGGTGGTGAAGGAGCTCGTCGAGAACAGTCTCGATGCGGACGCCTCGCGCGTGCGCATCGCCGTCGAGCGCGGCGGCAAGGACGGCGTGCGCGTGACCGACGACGGCACCGGGATGAGCGAGTCCGCCGTCGAGACGGCCGTCGAGAAACACACGACGAGCAAGATCGGCGACATCGAGGATCTCGAAGCGGGCGTCGAGAGCCTGGGGTTCCGGGGCGAGGCGCTCGCGGCGATCGGCGCGGTCTCGCGGCTTACGATCCGCACGAAGGCTCGCGGGGCCGATCGGGGCACCGAACTGACGATGGTCGGCGGTGAGATCGAAAGCATCGAGCCGGCCGGCTGTCCCGTCGGCACGACCGTCGAGGTCGCTGATCTGTTCGACAATGTCCCGGCACGACGGAAATATCTGAAGCAGGATCGGACCGAGTTCGGCCACGTCAGTCGCGTGGCGACGGGCTACGCGCTCTCGAACCCCGACCGCTCGCTCACGCTCTCGCACGACGACAGCGAGGTGTTCTCGACGACCGGCCAGGGAAGCCTCGAAAGCACGGTGCTGGCGGTCTACGGCCGCGAGGTCGCCGAGGCGATGATCCCGCTCGATGGCGATCTCGGTAAGGAAGGCCCGCTCGATGCCATCGACGGCGTCGTCAGCCATCCCGAGACGACGCGTGCGAGCCCACAGCAGTGTACGGTGTTCGTCAACGGTCGGTACGTCCGCGCGGGGGCCGTCCGCGACGCGATCGTCGATGCCTACGGCGGCCAGCTCGCAACCGACCGCTACCCCTTCGCGGTCGTCTTCCTCTCGGTCCCGCCGAACACGGTCGACGTGAACGTCCACCCCCGAAAGCAGGAGATCAGGTTCGCCGACGAGGAGACGGTGCGCGACCAGGTCGAGACGACCGTCGAGAACGCACTGCTGGAGGCGGGTCTCGTGCGCTCGGGCGCGCCACGCGGCCGGTCGGCCCCCGAGCAGACGGCCATCGACCCGCATTCGACCGACGACGGGGCGAGCGAGCAGCGGACGACCACTCAGGAGACGACCGACCAAGAGGTGAACGACGCACGAGAGGACGGAACGACGGCCGACGAAACGGAACCAGCCGACCCCGTATCGGCAGCTGAACCAATCGGATCGACCTCCACGGCAGAGCCAGCATCGAGCGACGACGAACTGGTCGGCGAGCAGCAGGCGGAGCCAACCGAACCAACGGAATCGGGAGAGACTTCGGAATCTGTCGAGCGGTCCGAATCGCCGGAACGGACGACGGACGGTGCGGCGAACGAAGCGGGAACCGAAGGGCGAAAATTCATCGAGACGCCCGCGCAGGCGACGCTCGACGGTGAGACGGTCGCCGACGAACCGGATTTCGAACGGCTCCCGCGCCTGCGTGTGCTCGGCCAGCTCCACGACACGTATTTCGTCTGCGAGTCGCCGGACGGGCTCGTGCTCGTCGATCAGCACGCGGCCCACGAGCGGGTCAACTACGAACGACTGCGCGAGCGGGTCGCCGGCGAGACGAACATCCAGGAGCTCGCCGAGCCGGTCACGATCGAGCTGACGGCCGCCGAGAGTGCGCTGTTCGAGGAGTTCACCGAGGCGCTCTCGGCGCTCGGCTTTCGGGCCAGCCCGAGCGACGGAAAGACGGTCGAGGTGGCGGCGGTGCCGGCGGTGCTCGCGGGCGCGGCCGATCCCGAACTGCTGCGGGACGCCCTGTCGGCGTTCGTCGACGAGCGCGATCCCGACGAGACGATCACGAAGGTCAGCGACGCGCTGCTGGCGGATCTCGCCTGCTACCCGTCGATCACCGCCAACACGTCGCTGTCGGAAGGATCGGTGACGGAGTTGCTACGCGCGCTCGACGCCTGCGAGAACCCCTATGCCTGCCCACACGGCCGCCCGGTCGTCATCGAACTGAGCGAGCGCGCGCTCGACGAGCGCTTCGAGCGTGACTATCCCGGTCACGCGGGCCGGCGGGCGAGCCACGACCCATAGCGATCGTCGATCGGACGTATAATATACCACCGTCGAGTTCCGAAATTATGGCTGATCTCCTCGCGGTCGGTGCGACTGCTCTGGAACTCACACCCCCGGATGACGAGCGGCTCGAAACGGCGACTGAACTGAGCGTCTCGGTGACGGGACCGGCATCGAACGCCGCGATCGCGGCGAGTCGTCTCGGCACCGCGAGCGCGTGGCTCTCGAAACTCTCGGACGACGCTCTCGGTCGGCGCGTCGCGGGCGAACTCCGTCGGCACGGCGTCGAGCCGGCGGTCTGCTGGGACGAAGGACGACAGGGACTGAGCTTCGTCGAGCGGGCGACGACTCCGCGCGACGATGGTCGCATCGACGACCGGGCGGGCGCGGCGGTCGCATCGCTGATGCCGGACGATCTCCCCGCGCTGGATTTGCAGGGGGCTGAAACCCTGTTCACGAGTGGGGCGACGCTGGCGCTCTCGGACACGCTCGCCGGGACGGTCGAAGAGCTGTTCGCGGCGTTCGACGGACGGACTGCGCTCGCTCTGAGCCGTTCCCGGACGCTTGATTCGTCGGTCGCGCGCATCGAGTCGATGCTGTCGACGACGAACGTGCTTCTGGCGAGCGAGGCGGGTGCGGCGGCGCTCGGCGAGGACGGAACGCCGCCCGAGGCGGCCCACGCGCTCGCTGCCGCCCACGATCTCGACACCGTGGTGCTCGCCGATTCTGGGGGCGACGCGCTCGTCTGGCACGAACGGACGGTCCACGAGCACGATCCGCCGGACACCGAGACGGTCGACGAGCGCGGCGCGTTCGACGCACTTTGTGGCGGCTTTCTCGGCCGCCGGATCGCCGGCGACAGCGTGAACGAGGCGCTCGCTGCCGGGGTTGCTTGCAGGGCACTCGCGCGCACCGTCCCGGGACCGGTACCCCTCGTGACGCCGGAAGAGGTCGACGACACCATCGCGATGATGGACGGCGAGCGCAGTGGACGTCGGTAGCTTCGTTTCGGTCTATCGACACCACTTCGCAATCGTTATTCCCCGAGCGCGAGCGTTCGCCGACATGGCCGACGAGTTCCCGAGCTCGTGGCGTGATCCGGAGTACGTCGGCACGGTCGTCGGCGTGCTCGCGACCGGCGCGGTGGCGTTCTACGCGGCTCTCACCGCCGGGCCGCCGACGCCGGGGACGGTCGCGTTCGTGCTGCTCGCCGTGTTCGTCCCGTGGGCACTCGCCCGTGAGGCCGCCCGTCGCTGGCTCTGAGGCTCCCGTGACCACCCATTCGGTGTCCGAGTGGAGGACGGAACGGTTATTCCACCGACAGCTGAATCCCGGTTATGGCCGGCGAACCGACGAGCGTCCGCGCGCAGTTCCGCGAGTTCTTCGCGCTCTCCCGGGACGTGCTCGTGCTCTCGATCGCGATGTTCGCGTTCAGCCTCGGCTTCCAGATGACGAGTCGGTATCTCTCCGAGTACATGGTCGCGCTGGGCGCGAGCGCGTTCGTCGTCGGTCTCTACGGCACCGTCTCGAACGTCATCAGCGCGGTCTATCCCTATCCTGGCGGCATCATCTCCGATCGGATCGGGTCGCGCTACGCGCTCACCCTGTTCGGGCTGCTCTCGGCGATCGGCTTCGGCATCTGGCTCGTCGCCCCTACCGCGGGCGCGCTCGCCATCCCGCTGCTTTTCGTCGGTGTCGTGTTCGCACAGGCCTGGAAGTCGTTCGGGCTGGGCGCGACGTTCGCCATCGTCAAGCAGAGCGTCGCGCCCGAGCGCCTCGCCGAGGGGTTCGCCAGCACCGAGACCGTCCGCCGGACCGCGTTCCTCGTCGGCCCGCTGCTCGCGGCCGGGATCTTCGTCCTGTTCGGGCCGGCGGACGTCGGCTCGATGACCGACTCGGCGATCGTCACCGCGTTCGGGGTCATCCTCGCGGTCGCGGTCGTCTTCGCCCTCCTCGGGACGCTCGCCCAGCACGTCCTCTACGATGCATCCGGTGACGACTACGGCAAGTCGTTCGCGGGTGTTTCTCAGATCGTTGAGGACCTCCGAACCCTGCCCGCCGAGCTGCGCCCGCTGCTGGTCGGCGACACGCTCGTCCGGTTCGCCAACGGGATGGTCTACGTCTTCTTCGTCATCGTCGTCACCCGCTTTCTCGGCGTCGGACTGTCGGTGAATTTCCCGATCCTCGGCGAAATCGAACTCTCGCCGCAGGCGTATTTCGGCGTTCTCCTGGGCATCGAGATGGCCGTCGCACTCCTGACGATGGTCCCGGTCGCGAAACTCGCCGAGCGTATCGGGCTCAAACCCGTCGTCGCGCTCGGTTTCGCGGTCTACGCGGTCTTTCCCGTTCTCTTGATCACCGCACCCGCGGACGCCGGCGTGCTCGCGCTCCTGTTCGCCTTCTCCGGGCTGCGCTTCGCCGGTCTCCCGGCGCACAAGGCGCTCATCGTCGGTCCCGCCGAGCAGGGAACTGGCGGGCGCGTCACGGGGACGTACTACCTCGTGCGCAACGTCGTCGTCATCCCGAGCGCCGCGCTCGGCGGCGCGCTCTACGGCGGCGTCTCGCTGCCGGGTATCGGCACTGTCGGCAGTCCACCGCTCGCCTTCGGCATCGCGACGGTCATCGGCCTCATCGGCACGGGCTACTTCCTCGTCTTTGGCAAGGAGTTTGAACCCGCAGGCCGGTGATCTCTCACCCCGAGTAGCCACCATTGATGGAGTCGGGCCAGAGTCGACCCGTGTTGTCGGCGCGTTCGATCGGACGACGACCGCCGAAAGACCGAACCCCTCACCCGCCCATGCCCTGATATGGCGTCCCATTCACTCGACGGCAAGAGCGCGATCGTCACCGGCGCGAGTTCGGGCATCGGCAGCGAGACGGTCCGCGCGCTCGCCCGCGACGGGGCGAACGTCGCACTCGCTGCACGCCGCGAAGAGCGATTGGAGGAGATCGCCGCGGATGTCGAGGACGAACACGATGTCGAGACGATCGTCGTGCCGACCGACGTGACCGACGAGGGGGCGGTCGAGGAACTCCTCACCGAGACCGTCGAGGCGTTCGGGCAACTCGACGTACTTGTGAACAATGCCGGTCTCGCCAGCGGCGGCGACGTCACTGAGCTCTCGACCGAGAAGTACCGGACGATGATGGACGTGAACGTCGACGGGACCTTCTTCGTCACGCGAGCGGCGTTGCCACTTCTCGAAGAAACCGAGGGCAATCTCATCTGCATCGGGAGCTTCGCGGGTCAGTATCCACGCCCGTCGAACCCCGTCTACGCCGCGACGAAGTGGTGGGTGCGCGGGTTCGCACTCAGCGTGGCGGCCGCCGTCGGCGAGGAGGGCGTCGCCGTCTCCGTCATCAATCCCTCGGAAGTTCGTACCGAGTTCGGCGGCGACGAGACGTTCGAGGAACGATTCGACGAGGGGGAGGTCACCGAACCCGCGGAGATCGCCGACGCCGTCGCCTTCGCCGCCCGCCAGGAGACCTCGACGGTGAGCGAACTCGATCTCTTCCGGCGCGACAAGTTCAGCGGCTTTTGAGCGCGACGATGAGCGCTTCCGCGGGAGTCGCCGCTCCGCGAACGTAGCGCGTCGGATCGCGCTCGATCGCGAAGACCCGAATCGTCATCACGAGCCGCGCGTCCGCGAGCGTCGCGCGCAACACCGGGCCAACGCTCGTGACGGTGAGATACGGCGGCGCGGCGACCGGCTCCGCCGGGAGTTCTTCGCCGAGTGCAGCGACGGCATCGACGAGTAGAGCGGGCAGCCGGCCGGTGACGTCTCGATCGGCGAGAGCATTCTTGAACGGTTCGACGACGTGCCGGCGCTCGGTCGTTCCTTCGTTGTCCCACGATGCGACGACCTCGTCGGCACAGTCGAGAATCGTTTCGAGCAGTGACCCGTGATCGTCGAGGACGGCTCCGTGGACGGCCTGCTCCCGGTTCACGATCGATGCCCCGATTCGGGGGTTGTGATGCCCGGAGACACGGAATTCAGATCGAAAACTCGTAGAGATCGTCGCCGACGTGGTGGAGCGACTCGACGACCTTGCCCGACTCACCGACCATCTCCCCGCCGTTGGCCATCGAGCGTCCGATGGCGAGCACCTTTCCATGGTTTTCTTCGGCGATGGCCACGAGATCGCCCGGTTCGATGTCGGCATCGGCCTCGGTGATGCCCGGTCGCATCACGTCCGCGCCATCGGAGACGAACGAGATCGCGCCCGCATCGACCGTCACGACGTGGCTCTCCGGCGGAAAGTCGTTCGCGCCGCGCACGGTGAGGAACGGTTCGTCGTCGAAATAGCAGACGGCGGGATCGCCGTCGACCAGCACGAGGTCGCGCTCGGCGTCGGCGAACTCGACTCGTTCGTAGCTGTCGCCGTCGAGGGTGACGCCGAGCGTCGCGGCGAGGTTCTCCTCGATGTCGTCCACCGCGTCGCTGCGGAGGTGATGGCGGGATTTGACCTGCATGGGCTATCCTCTCGGCGGTTGGGGATAAATCGTGCGCTGACCGACGCGAAGAGGTAAGTGCCCCCGCGTGCATTCTCCGAGCATGTGGGGGTCCCGGCGAAACCGGGGGGCGAAGCGTATCACCTGTATCGCCTGCGGGGAGGACGTGCGGCGCTCCGAAGCGCGCGAATACGACAAACACGGCGATCGGTGGGAGCGACGGAACAAGGCGTTCGAACACCTTTGTAAGACCTGCTATCGCGATCTCTGTCACCAACCACGCGACGAACTCGAAGCGCTACTGGTCGAGATCCAGACCGAACTCGGCAGCTGCTCACAGGAGACGTTTCTCGCCCACTACGAGAAGCTGGTCGAGGACCGCTACGGCCCGCTCGAAGAGCGCGAACGCTGACGGATCGTCGAACTCTCCTCTCCTTCGCTCTTTCCCTCTCCGTCACGCGGTCAGTCGCTGTTGGTCCACTCGATAGATCGTGACTTCCTCCCACTGTTTGGCGACGGTGACGCCTTCGAGATCGTCGAACGCCGTCGGACCGTAGGCCTCCCGCTCGTTTGGCCCGACATAGATGTAGCGTACGTCGTATTTGTCGAGCAGTCGCGCACGTGCTGCGGGCGTTCCCTCGTAGATTGTTTCGACGTCCGCCACGCGATCGAGATACGGTCCCTCGCCGCGGTAGCCGATCTCGTGGTCCCAGCCGACGACCGTCGGGAGCCCCGTGAGACTCGACGGGGCGTTGACCCAGTTGTAGCTCGTCAGCCCATCGTCCTCGTTGCAGTAACAGCCCGGTACCGAGACGATGTGTGGCTGGCCCGCCCGTGCATCGAGCCAGGCGATGGCGTCGGCCTCTTCGGGATGGGTCGCCGAGACGAACTCCAGCGCGTCGAGCGTCGGGTCGTCGACGGTCGCGACGCTTGCCTCGCTCGTCGCCTGATCGGTGAGCGCGAGCGCGCCGTAGATCGACGTCGAGAGCACGAGCAGCGCGAGCAGCACGCGGCCAGCCGTGCGAGCGCTGCCCGAGAGGCTGACAGTCGGCCGCCCCGCGCCGACGAGCCATGCGGTGATCGCGCCCGCTGCCGTCCCGAAGATGACCCACACCTGCGCGTAGGTCTTGAAGACGGTGTTGAACCGGCCCGGACCTGCCTTCTCCTGGATGTAGATAAACTCCACGAGCAGGACGAGGCCGACGCCGGCGACCACCAGCACGGTCTCGAAGCCCACGTCGGGCAGCCCGCTTCGGCCGTCGACGCCGCCATCAGATTCGGCGGGTTGAGCCCCTCTGACTGCATCCGAGTCCATCCGAGCGGAACCCGCACCGTTCCGTCGCGCGGCGAGCACCAGCCAGCCGACGAGCAGGAGCGGGCCGAACAGCGCGATCGCGGCGGCGTCGACGAGCCACGCGAGCACGACCAGTCCGGCCGTCGCCACGAGCGCGATCCGTCGCGTGCGTGCTGTGAGCGCGCGCGAGCGGGAGACGAGATACGGGACGAACACGAGAACGAACGCACCGTAGACGACCACGAGCGGTCCGAGCGCGCTCCGATCGGGGAGGAACGCGACGGCGCGCCCGCTCGCCGACCCGAGCCAGAACGGTAGCGACCACAGCCCGCCGAGGACGAGAACACCCACCGCGACCGCCAGCGCGCTCGCCGTCCGACGGAGCTCCCGCCCGAACAGGGAGCGCCCATGCGAAAGACGATCGCCGAGTCGTGGCACGAGCGTCGTGGGATCGCTGTCGGCGAAGGTGAGCGCGAGCCAGCCGACGCCGGCGACGGTCGGGAAGCTCCAGGTGTTGATCACCGTGAGCAGGCCGGCAAGCGGTGGAAGCACGCCGAAAACGAGCAACCGACGACGCCCGAGTTCGTCGGCCGGCGTTCGGTAGTAGGCGAACCAGCAGGCAACGGCCAGCAGGAGAAAGGGGGTGCTCAGCATGTGCGCGTGGAGATCACCGTTGAGCCACGCGAACAGCGGGAACTCGTTGACGGTTCCCGGGATCACCCGGCTCGCCCCCCAGTAGCTGAACTCCGCTGGCGAGGCCGCGAGCCCCTCGATCGTCACGCCGAGCGCGTCGGCGATCGTTTGTGCGAGATCGTCCGGCAGCAGCCAGAGCACGACGCGGCCGGCCGGTTCGAGGTTACTCGCGAAGCCGACAAAGAAGGCAGCCGCGACGCCGGCCGTCCGGGCCGAGCGCCCACGCGAGTCGGCGATCGCACCGGCGAGACCGTAGGCCGCGGTGACGAGCATGCCGAAAAAGCCCGCGAGCGCGAGGTTGTAGGCGTAGCGCGCCTCGGTGACCGTGAGCTTCGCGAGCAGCGCCGTGAGGAGATGGCCGCCGTAGTAGTATTTGACCGGTTCGCCGGCGAACCAGACGTCCTCCGGCGGGAGCTGTGACGTTTGCAGGAGCGATTTGAGCAGCCCGAAATCCAGGAACTTCTCGCCGCCGCCCGGATGGACGGCCGGATCGAGCGCCCGCACCGCGAGCATGAACGCGAAGGCGAGCACGAAGACGAGCACCGGGCCGGCCATCGCCCGGAGATCGAACGTCTCCCTATCGAGTGTGCGAAGCGAGAGTACAGAGAGAGCAGCGAGAGCGATCAGTCCGACGGCGAGGCCGGCGGTGAGCGAGAGGTGGCCGATCCAGTAGGCGACGATGCCGACGACCGCGAGCGATAGCGGTAGCGAGAGAGCGACCCCACGATCGGGAAAGCCCCGAAAGAGTCGGGCGGCGAGCGGTGTTCCCAGAAGCCCGACGGCGAGATAGACCGCCAGCCAGAGGACGACGAGACCGTACTCCATAGCGAAGGCGGGGAAGCGGCGCATATCTCTCTTGTGGGATCCGGCAGCCGCGCTTCCGAACTCCTTTTATTCGCTCCGTCGGGACCTCGCCCATGCAGCGCTCCGTCGGGGTCGTCGTGCCGGCCTACCGGCCCGACGTCGGGCGGCTCGCCGAGTACGTCACCGCCATCGCCGAGCGGCTCGACCCGGCAGTCGTCCGTATCGAACTCGACGTTCCCCGACCGGACGTGGTCGAGCAGCTCTCCTCGCTGCCGGCGACCGTCGCCACGGCACCCTACCGCCGTGGCAAGGGCCGAGCGATCACGATGGGGTTCGAAGCACTCGACACCGACATCCTGGTGTTCGCCGATGCCGACGGCAGCACGCCCGCCGACTCGCTCGCCGCGGTCGCTCGACCCGTTCTCGACGACGATGCGGAACTCGCGGTCGGCTCACGCCGCCATCCCAACGCACGAATCGCTCGCCACCGGACGTTCGCCCGTCGTCGACTCGGCGACACCTTCGCGTGGCTCGCCCGTCGACTGCTCGATCCACAACTGTTCGACTACCAATGTGGTGCGAAGGCCATCTCTCGTGAGGCCTGGGCGACGGTGCGCGAACACCTCTACGAGCCGGGCTTCGCGTGGGACATCGAACTGGTGGCGATCGCGGGCGCGCTCGGCCAGCGGATCGCTGAAATCCCGATCGAGTGGCACGATCAGCCCGACTCGACCGTCTCGCCAGTAGGAACCTCGATCGCGCTCGCACGCGGGCTGCTCGCCGCACGCCACCGTGCGGCGCTCATCAACGAGAACCGGCTGCACGGCATGATCGCCGCACAACGCGAAGAGCATCCGCTCGTCGACCCGGGCGAGCGATGACCGACGACCGCACCGGCGACTCGCTCGCATCCGCCGGCAACCGATCGTCGCGCTCCGACATCGGCCAGCGACTCTCCGCACTCGCCTCCGGCTCGCGCTTCGGGCGGTTCGTCTCGGTCGGCGTCGTCGGCGCGCTGTTCGACGTAACGACGGCGACCGCGCTCCGCGAGCTCGGCGTGTTCCCGGAGCTGGCGGTCTTCGTCGGCATCGAAGTCTCGATTCTCGTCATGTTCGTGCTGAACGATACCTGGACGTTCTCGGGCGAGGGAGCTGCCGGTCGCTTCCCGATGGTCCGCCGGCTGGTCCGCTCGAACGTCGTCCGCATCGGCGGCATCCTCGTCCAACTCGCCGCCTTCCGCGTTCTCTATCGTATGATCGCTGTCGATCTCACCCTTCTGGGCATCGACGGCTGGTTCGTCGTCGCGAAGGTCGCCGGCATCGCCGCCGGCATGATCGTCAACTACATCGCCGAGAGCCTGTTCACGTGGCGCGTTCACACGACGACAGGCAACGACTGAATCACAACCGTTAATGGGTCGACTGCGATATGAATGGGTAGCGGGATGGGATAGCCAGGAGATTCCGGCGGGCTCATAACCCGCAGACCGGTAGTTCAAATCTACCTCCCGCTACTGCACCTTTTGCTACGGTCGCTCACTTCGTTCGCTCCCTCGCAAAATCTGCACCAAAAGCCTCCTCCTTCCCGTTGGTCAGTCGTCGGCCCGCTCGCTCACTCCGTTCGCTCGCGGTAGAGCAGCCTATCATCACCACAACCGCACAGTACCGCGACCGCACCGCCGAAGCCCTCGGGCGCTCGTTTCACTCGCGCCTCTCGCCCTTCATCCACCAGGGGAGAACGGTCGCCTGAGCCTCCGGTCGCTCCGCGACCGCAGACGCCCGGACCCGCACCGCAGCAGCCACACGGTCGCACCGCACCGTCGCCCGGAATCGGCTTATTCGATATCCAGCTCTTCGAGCAGTTTCTCGCCACCGGCGGCCGAGGAGCCGGGGCCGCGGGCGGTGACGAGATCGCCGTCGACGGTCACGCTCGTGTCGGCGTCGAGCTCGGCATCCCAGTTGCCGCCGGCAGCTTCGACCTCGTCTTCGACCCAGTAGGGGAGTTTCCGGCCGTCGGGCATTCGGTCGTGGTCGTCGACGATCCCCTCCTCCCACGCGTTGGGGAATCCGGTCACGTCACGGTCTTCGACGAACGGCGAGCCGTCTTCCTCGCGGGCGAAGGCGAGGATGCCCGCCGCGTGGCAGACGACGTAGCCCTTGCCCTCGTCGCCGGAGACCGCATCGACGAGCAGCGCGCGGGCGTGGCGGTCCTGATTGACGTCCCATTCGGTGCCGTGGCCGCCGGGGATCGCCACGAGATCGTAGTCGCTGGCGTCGGCGGTCGCGACCGGAATGGGGTCGTTCAGGCGCTCGTCGGACTCGTGGATCTCCGTGACTTCCTCGGCGGTCTCCTCGCCCACCTCGTCGGGATCGATCGAGCGCTCGTCGATCACCGGCGGCGAACCGCTCGGCGTCGCCACGGTGATATCGACGCCCGCATCCGAGAGCATCGTGAGCGGTGTCGTACATTCCTCTCCCCAATAGCCTTCCTCGCTGACGACGAACAGTGCGTTTGGCATCACTCACGATGGGAGCGCCGCACGCAAAAGCCCCGTGCCCTCAGTCGTCGCCGTGTGAATCGGTGATGACGACCGCACCGTCCTCGACGTCGACGTTGATCAGCGTCCGCACGTCGTAGTCGGTGTCTTCGAGTTCGTTGCCGCCACCCTCTTTTTTGATCACAGCAACCACGTCGGCGATCTCCGCGCCGATCTCCTCGAGCGCGCCGGTGATCCCGCGGAGCGTGCCACCCGTCGAGAGCACGTCGTCGAGCAGGAGCACGCGATCGCCGGCATCGACGTCGTTGATGTACATCTCGTTTTCCGAGTAGCCCGTCACCTGCGAGAGTGCGACCTCGCCATCCAGACCGTACTGGCGTTTCCTGACGACGACGAGCGGGATGTCGGTCATCAGCGAGACCGCCGTCGAGATGTGGATGCCCATCGCGGCGGGCGTGACGATCTTGTCGACGTCGACGTCGGCCTTGCGGATGATCTTGATGACGATCTCGCGCAGGAGCTCGGGTTCGAGCATCGGCACGCCGTCGCTGATCGGATGGACGAAGTACTGATAGCCCTCTTTTTCGATGATGGGGGCGTCGAGCAGCGACTCCTCCAGCTGATTCATGCTGCGGGTACAGCCAGTCGTGGGTAAAGCTTGACGGTCGCCGAACCGAACGCTACGGAATCGCATCCCGACCCACACTCGCTCGCTGCGAGCGCGAACCGATGATCGGAACGCGATCGCCACGACGAAATCGAAAATCGTCGCGTTGCACGCCGATGGATACCACGCATGTGCCAGGATTGCCCTCATCCGTGCTCGTCTGCAACATACATCCATGCCAAACACGACCGCCACACCCGGCGAGAACGGCCAGCTCGAAATCGTCTGTCACCGAAACGGCGAGGTCGAGCCGAGTGCGAGCCTGACGAACATCGAGGGCGCAGTTTCGCTGCTCATCGACGACCTGGAGCCGAACGAGTCCATCGAAATCGAGATCATCGAGAGCAACGACGCGGAATGGTGATTTTCACTTCGCTTTCAAAACAGCGGCTCTCGTTGTCGCGCCCGAAAAATGGGAATTATATCGAATCGCGCAGTTCACCCGGAGATGGTGAGCGAGCTGTCGGTTTAGACCGTGGTTTTCCAGAGTGTTGTGCTATCGCCACCATCCGGGTCGGTATAAACAACTCGAACTGTATCACCAGCACTCGCATCGATTTTGACCGAATCTCCAGCAGAGACCGTGCTGCCATCCTTACCGCTACTGAATGGTTTTTCAGTATCGCCGGAAACTGCTTTGAGATTCGACGCGGTGATTTGATCACCACCTTCATAGACGACGTTGCCACTGGCACTATCATAGCTAAAACTCGCCTGTGGTGTCGTATCCTGATTCCCGCCAAGACCGAGCACGAACGCGCCGATCACGGCCGCGAGAATCACGACCACGGCGACCATCAGTACGACACCGATCACGGGGCTGACGCCCCGTTTGTCCGCAACGAACTGTTTGATTCTTTCCTTCATGATTTCCTGGAATCTGCACACCAGTCCGGACCGGAGGGTAGACCCGACCGCTCGGTCGCGTTCCCCGGTGGGCCGGTGCGTTGGGGCGGTCTGGCCGCGGTATCGTATATAAATCTACGTGCCGGCCTGGTGGGTCGCTGTGGGGCTCGTCCACCGGGTTGAACCACCGACGAGGCGTTGTGAAACCGACCCGCCGGCGACGGATTTGAGAACCGTTAAGAGCCATCGCTTGCAGATTCGGACATGTCTCTCGTGGCGCTCCCGACAGCGATCGCCGAGGCTTCGACGATGGGGCAACTCGGGACGGGAGCCGCCACGCTCGCACAGGCTACCGCCGATCCTGCGGGGGTGGCGCTGTTCGCCGCGCTTGCGCTGCCGTTTCTGGGCGCGCTCGTCACGCCGCTGGTCTACCGCGCACTCGGCGAGCGCACGGCCTGGTTCGCGGCGCTCGTCGCGTTCGCCTCGTTCGGGCTGGTCGCGAGCCAGTTCGGCACCACCGGCTCGGTCTCGATCGACTGGATCCCGACGCTCGGCGTCTCGCTGACCCTCTATCTCGACGGGCTCTCGCTGCTCATCTCGTTACTCGCCAGCGGTGTCGGCGTGCTGGTGTTCACCTACTCGGCGGGCTACATGCACGGCGAACCCGGCCAGGCGCGCTACTACGGCACACTGCTCGCCTTCATGGGCTCGATGCTCGGCGTCGCGCTCGCGGCCGATCTCATCGCGCTGTTCGTCTTCTGGGAGCTCACGAGCATCACCTCGTTCGGACTCATCGGTCACTACCGCGAGAGCGAGAGTTCGCTCTACGCCGCCCGGAAGTCGATGCTCATCACCGTCTCCGGCGGCCTGTTCATGCTCGTCGGCTTCGTCCTGCTCGCGTTCGTCTCCGGCGACGCGCTCGGCAGCACGACGTTCACCCTCATCGGTACGCCGGACTCGATGATCGCCAACGCCGACGCGATGCGCACCGCTCTGGAGAACGCTGGCCTGTTCGTCCCGGTGCTCGTCCTCGTCGCGATCGGTGCGGCCGCCAAGTCCGCACAGGTCCCGCTCCACGTCTGGCTACCGAACGCGATGGAAGCCCCGACCCCCGTTTCAGCGTTCCTCCACTCGGCGACGATGGTCAAGGCGGGCGTCTACCTCATCGGCCGGATGCGGCCCCTGCTCGTCGGCGACGAGTGGATGCTGCTGCTCGGCACGCTCGGACTGATCACGATGACCGTCACGGCGCTGCTCGCCGTGGGTGCGAGCGACATCAAGGAGCTGTTGGCCTACTCGACGGCCTCACATCTCGGACTCATCACCGCCGGCTTCGGCTTCGCCAACCAGTTGGGTGCCGAGACGGGCGCGTTCCACATCCTGAACCACGCGCTGTTCAAGGCGACGCTGTTCCTCGTCGCCGGTATCATTGCCCACGAGGCGGGCACTCGTGCGATCTCGGAACTCGGCGGGCTGCGCCACGATCTCCCGATCACGGGGATCATCACGGCGATCGCCGCGCTCGGGATGGCCGGCGTCCCGCCGTTCAACGGCTTCTACTCGAAGGAACTGCTCTTCGAGTCGGCCTACGAGGTGGCCCACGAGCTCGGCGGGCTGGCGTGGCTCTTCCCCGCCGTCGCCGTCTTCGGGAGCGTCTTCACCTTTCTCTACTCCATTCGCTTTCTCTGGCTGTTCATGGGCGAGAAACCCGCCGGGCTCGGCGAGGTCCATCGTCCCTCGCTGGCGCTGCTCGCACCACCCGTCGTCCTCGCTGGGCTCGCCATGATCGTCGGCATCGACCCGCAGCTCGCCGTCGACACGATCGTCCAGTCGGCCTTCGGCAGCGCGGTCGCCGGCGAGGCCCACACGATGAGCATCCACCTCCCCACCGAGCTCACGCCGGCGGTGGCGATGAGCGCCATCACGATCCTCACGGGGATCGCCCTCTCGCCGTTCTACGATCGCCTGCGCGACGGCGTCCGGCGACTCACGCACGGGCCGTTCTCGGCCGACTGGTACTACGACAAGGCAGTCTACGGGCTCGAACGCGCGAGCGGGTTGGCACTGCCACGGATCCAGACGGGTCAGTTCCGCACCTACGCCGCCTGGATGCTCGGCGTGACGAGCCTGCTCGCGCTCGCAGGCTATCTCGCGGCCGGGGTCTCGATCCCAGCGTTTTCCGACCTCTCGATCACCGCGCCGGTCGTCATCGTGTTGCTCGTGGCGATCGTCGGGGCCGCGGCGGTGGCGCGAGCCCCCTCGCACATCGCGGGCGTGCTCACGCTGTCGGTACTCGGGTTCATGGTCGCGCTCTTCTACGTGCTTTCGAGCGCGCCCGACCTCGCGCTCACGCAGTTGGTCGTCGAGACGCTCGTGCTCGTCATCTTCCTGCTTGTTCTCAACCGACTGCCGGCGTTCTACGGCGACACCGATCGCGGGACGGTCGCCCGCGACGCGCTGCTCGCCGGCGGCGTCGGGCTGACGGTGACGATCAGCGTGCTCGTGGCGACCGCGGGCAGTCCCGACGCGATCGCCCGCTTTTTCGTCGAGCGCGCGCCCGTGCCGGCCGAGCACGGCTCGATTCTCGCCGACTTCGGCGGCGGGAGCAACATCGTCAACGTCATTCTGGTCGACTTCCGTGCGTTCGATACGATGGGCGAGATCTCGGTGGTGGCGATGGCCGCCCTCGGCGTCCTCACGCTCGTCGCCATGCGGGGCCGGGGTGAGTCCTCGTGAGCGCCCGCGACATGTCGGTCATCACCCGCACCGTCACCCGCGTCGTCTTCCCGCTCATCCTGCTGACGGCGCTCGCGCTGCTCTTCCAGGGTCACAACCTCCCCGGCGGCGGGTTCATCGCGGGCGTTCTCACCGTGGCGGCGTTCGCGCTCGTCTACATCGTCAACGGGCTCGACTACCTCCAGGAAGACCTGCTCGGGCGTACCGGTGACGACGTCGAGGGCGGTCCGGCGATCGTCGCCGACTTCCTCAACGTGTTCGCCGGCGGGCTCGCGATCGCTGCTGGTGGCGGCGTCGTCGCCATCCTGCTGGGCCAACCGTTCCTCTCGCAAGCCGTCCTCTTCGTCCACGATCTCCCGATATTCCACGAACTCGAACTTGCCAGCGCGTTCGTCTTCGACCTCGGCGTCTATCTCGTCGTCGTCGGCGGACTCCTGACGATCCTCACGGTGGTGGGCGACGAATGACGCAGTTCGTCCTCGCCGGCGTGCTCGGCCTGCTGTTCGCGTTCGGCACCTTCCTGGTACTTCGCCGGGACATCGTCCGCGTCGTCTGGGGCGTGACGATCATCTCGCAGGCTGCGAACGTCTATCTCGTCACGATGGGTGGACTTGCCGGGAGCGTACCGATTCTCGGCCACGGACCGCCCGACAACCCCGCGACGATCACCGATCCGCTGGTGCAGGCGCTCGTCCTGACGGCGATCGTCATCAGCTTCGGGACGACGGCCTTCGCGCTCGTGCTCACCTACCGTATCCACGAGGAGCACGGCACGATCGATCTGCGCGAACTCGGCGAGACGGGAGGCGAGCACTGATGGCCGCTCAGATCGTCATCGCGCCGCTGCTGATCGCCCTCTTCACGGCGATCGCCACCCTCCCGCTGCGGCGATTCCCGCGCGCCCAGCGGGCAGCGAGTGTTCTCGGCGCGCTCGCCTATCTCGGCGCGGTGGCGCTGCTCGCCGGGCGGGTCGCCGACGAGTCGATCCTGGTCTACCAGCTCTCGGCGTGGCCCTCGCCGTTCGGCATCACGCTCGTCGCCGACGCGCTCTCGCTGTTCATGCTCGGGCTGACGGCGATCGTCTCGCTCGCGTCGGTCGCCTTCTCGGCGCGGTTCATGAGCGGGTTCGCCCAGCGGATCTCCTACCACACGCTCTATCACCTGATGGTCGTCGGCATCACCGGGTCGTTCCTCACGGGCGACATCTTCAACCTCTTCGTCTGGTTCGAGGTGATGCTCCTGTCGAGCTACGTGCTCGTCGCCTTCTATTCGGGGCCCGAGCACACGCGCGCGGCGCTGACCTACACCGTGCTCAATCTGCTCGGGAGCGCGCTCATGCTGCTGGCTATCGGCGGGCTCTACGCCACCGTCGGCACGCTCAACATGGCCGACATGGCCCGCCGGCTGGCCACCCCCGCGCAGTTCGGCGTCGATCCGGTGCCGGTGCTGGGGCTCACAGTCCTGTTGTTCTGTGTGTTCGCGCTCAAGGCGGGGATCGTCCCCTTCCAGTTCTGGGTGCCGGCGGCCTACCGCGCCGCGCCCGCGCCCGTCACGGCGATGCTCGCCGGCGTCGTCAAGAAAGTCGGCATCTACGCGATCATCCGGCTCTACTTCACCGTCTTCGCCGCCGCGACCCTGCCCGCAGGACTCGGGCTGCCGGGGTTCGTCGGCAACGACTTCCTCTCCTTCTTCGGCCCGATCATGTTCGTCATGGCCGCCGGCAGCATCCTCCTCGGCGGGATCGGCGCGGTGAGCCGCGACGACCTCGACGGCGTGCTCGCCTACTCGTCGATCGGCCAGATCGGCTTCGTGGTCCTCCCACTCGCGGTCGCAGCCACGGTTCCCGAGGTACGACCGCTCGCGATCGCGGCCGCGCTCGTCTACGCGCTCAACCACGGTCTCACGAAGTCGATGCTGTTCCTCGCGAGCGGCACGGTCAAGGAGGCCGTCGGCTCGGTCCGTTTCGAGCGCATCGGCGGGCTCGCGAAGCGGACGCCGGTGCTCTCGATCGGCTTCTTCATGGGCGCGATCTCGCTGATCGGCATCCCGCCGCTGTCGGGCTTCTTCGGCAAATTACTCGTCTTCAGAACGACCGCACATGCCGGCGCGCTCGGTGGGCGGGGTGGGGCGGTCGCGCTCGGGCTCTCGTTGGTCGGCGCGATCCTCACGATCGCGTACTTCTCGCGGGCCTGGAACCGCGGATTCTGGGGCACCGAGTCCGAGGGCGTGCGGACGGCAACGTACGCGCCCTCGCTCGTGGTGATCGTCGTCGCGCTCGCGGGACTCCTACTCCTCGTCGGCGTCGGCTTCGATCCCGTGTTGCGCGCGGCCGAGGCCGCCGCCGACATCGCGCTCGATAGGCAGGCATACGTCGACGCCGTTCTGGAGGGTCTCCAATGAGACGCTGGCCGGCGATCGGCGTGGTGTTCGCGGCGGTCTGGCTGTTCGTCCGCGGCGTTGCACTCACGCCCGAGCGCGTCGCCGAGGAGCTGCTCATCGGCCTGGCCGTCGGCATCCCGCTCGCGTACACCTTCCGGCGGTTCTACGCCGACGAGATCGCGCTCGGGCGCGTCGTCCGGGTGCTGCCGGCGACGGTCGCCTATCTGGCGGTCTTCGTCAAGGAGCTCGTCGTGGCGAACCTGGACGTCGTCTATCGGGTTCTCTCGCCGTCGCTGCCGATCGAACCCGACGTCGTCGCGGTGCCGCTGCGCGTCGAGAGCGATCCCGCGATCACGACGATCGCCAACTCGATCACGCTCACGCCGGGAACGCTGACGATGGACTACGACAACGATTCGAACACGCTCTACGTCCACGGCATCACCGGTCGCGACGAGGCGAGCCTCGTCGAGCCCATTCGGACGTGGGAGGACTACGCGCTCGTCATCTTCGACGAGGACGCCAGTCCCGAGGACGCGCCACCGGCGGCCCCGCGGGGTGATGTCGGTGGCGACTGAACTGCCCGGCTTCCTCAGTCTCGCCATCACCGTCGGGCTGGTCGTCGCCAGCGGCGTCACGCTGCTGGCCGGCTATCGCGTGATCTTCGGACCGACGACGCCCGACCGGGTGGTGGCGCTCGACACGATCGCGACGAACGTCGTCGCCATCGCCGTCCTGTTCGCGCTGCAGACCGACGACGGCTTCTTCATCGACGTGAGCCTCGTGCTCGCCATCATCGGCTTCATCAGCACGATCGCCGTCGCGCGCTACGTCTCCGAGGGGGACATCATCGAATGAATACGATCCACGCCGCGCTCGTCACGCTGTTCATCGCCATCGGAACGTTCTTCCTGCTCGTCGGGACGATCGGCCTCATCCGATTGCCCGACGTCTACAACCGGATGCACGCGACGAGCAAGGCCACCACCCTCGGAGCGGCCTCGCTCTTTCTCGCCGGGACGATCTACTTCGCGCCGAGCGCGCCCGGCGGTGCGGGCCTCACCTCGCTCGTCGGCATCGTCTTCCTGTTCATGACCGCGCCGACGGGCGCGCACGTCATCTCCCAGGCCGCCGAACGCATGGGTATCGAGTTCGCCGGCGACGCCGTCTGGCCCGACACGGGCGAATCGCGCCCGGAATCACCCGACGAGAGCGACGAGTGATGGACCGGTCGAGTCGCCGCACCCGTGTTCAACTGTTCGTCGTCGCCATCGCCGTGCTCGCGCTCGCCGTACGGCTGGTCGGTCTCGGCGCGCGCGTCGCCCACCAGGACGAGGCGCGCGTCGCCTACTGGGCCTACCGCTACATGGAGTCGGGCGTCTACTGGTATCGCCCGATCGTCCACGGACCGTTTCTCACGATCGTGGACAGTCACGTGTTCGCGCTGCTCGGGGCCTCGGACTTCACGATGCGGCTCGTCGTCGCCGTCGTCGGCGGGCTGCTCCCGCTCGCGGCGCTCCTGTTCGGCGACCGGTTGCGTGATTCCGAGACGCTCGCGCTCGCGCTCGTCCTCGCCGCCAACCCAGTCCTCCTCTACTACTCGCGGTTCTACCGCAACGACCTGCTGCTCGCGGGGTTCATGCTCGTCGCGTTCGGCTTCTTCGTCCGTGCGTACGACCGCGACCGACCCCTCCATCTCTATCTCGGGGTCGCCTTCTTCGCGCTCGCGTTCACGACCAAGGAGAACGCGCTCGTCTACCCCGTCACGTGGCTCGGGGCGCTCGCCCTCCTCGCCGATCGTCGGCTGCTGATGCGCACCCACAGCCCCGCGCAGACGCTCCGGAACGCTACTCGACGGATTCGTGCCGGCCTGGGGCGCTGGTGGCTCCACCTCGTGCTTGGAGTCGTGCTGTTCGTCGGGATCGTCGTGTTCTTCTACGCGCCACGCGGCCAGGCCGCGGGTGCGGAGCCGACGCTGGGCGCGACGTTTGCCGATCCGACGCTGCTGCCGGCGCTGGTCGAGGAGGCGCTGATCGGCTCGTGGCACGCGTTCGTCGAGCAGTGGGGCAGCGGCAGCGGCGACGCCTACCTCGACACCGCGAGCGCGCTCTGGTCGGTGCTCGGCGCGGGCGCGCCCGTCCTGCTCGGTTTCTCGGTCGTCGGCTTTCTCGCCGATCGGTACACCGGCGATCGCCCGCGCGACGTCGTCGCGTTCTCCTTCTTCTGGGGCGCGGCGAGCGCGCTCGGCTACCCGGTGATCGTCGACAACCCGTTCCCGTGGGAGGTCATCCACGTCATCGTTCCGCTCGCGGTGCCGGCGGCGGTCGGACTGGCGCTGGTCGGCCGCATCGGCCTCTCGCGACTCCGTGCCTCGCTCGGTGCTGCCCGCTCGCGGGTCGATCGCGACGCGGTCGTCGCCGTCGTCGCAGCGCTCGTGCTGGTCGTGGTCGCCGGTCAGGTCGCCGCGAGTGCCTACGACACCTCATACGCGAACCCACAGAGCGCCGATAACGAACTCGTCCAGTACGCCCAGTCGTCGAGCGAGATGAAGCCACTACTCGGCGAGATACAACGGGCCGTCCGGGCGAACGATGGCACTGACGTCCTGTACTACGGCGACGACCCCGACTTCGACGGCGACGAACTCTACGCGCCCGATCCCGGTTCACACCTGACACCGACCGCGGGCGACGGCTGGTTCGAGCGCCTGCCGTTCGCCTGGTATCTCGAAGGCGACGAGGCGCGGACGAACAGCACGAACGACGCCGCAGCGGTACGGCGAGCGGTACAGGGAGCCGATCGCCCACCGGTCGTCATCGCGTTCGGCCCGTCCGAAGCCTGCTCGAAGGAATACGACAACGCTGCCGATATCGATCAGTACATGAACGGCTACGAGCGCCACGAGGTCCAGCGGTTCCTCTTCGATAGCGGCTGTACGATCAGCAGTATGGTGGTCTACGTCGACGAGGGTGCTGCCAGTTCGCGCGCCAACTCCTCGGCGACGCGCGCACCGAGCCCCGCTTTGTCGCCTTCGTAGCTCTCGACGTCCGTCTCTCGCACCACGAGTGCGCGCGTCTCGTCTTCGCCCATCACGCTCGCGTCGTTGGCCACCACGAACGCCAGTTCCGCACGCGAGAGTGTCTCGCGGGCGGCTCGGATCATCTCCTCGTCGATGCCGCTCGTCTCAGTCTTGAACCCGACGATCGGAAGATCGGGCCGGGCGTCCCGGGCCGCATCGAGGACCTTCGGCGTGGGTTCGAGCGCGAGTGTGAGTTCCTGGCCGGATCTGATCTTCTCGTTGCTCGCCTCGACGGTGTAGTCGCCGATCGCTGCCGCCGAGACGAGCGCGTCGGCGTCCGCGACCGCTCCCTCCACTGCGGCGAGCATCTCGGCGGCGCTCTCGACGTGTTCGACGTCGGCATAGGGAACGTCCGGCCCGTCGTGGACGAGCCTCACGTCCGCGCCGCGCGCATAGCATGCCCGCGCGACCGCCCGCCCGGTCTTGCCCGACGAGCGGTTCGTGAGCACGCGCACCGGGTCGATCGCCTCGCTCGTGGCCCCGCTGGTCACGACGATCCGTTCGCCAGCGAGGTCGTTTTCGCCCGTCGTGCGTGCCGTGTCGAGCGCGATGGCGTCGAGACTCGCGATCTTCGCCTTCCCCTCCTCGACGCGTGGCGGGACGAACTCGACGCCCCACGACTCGACACGCTCGATGGCGTCGAGCACGCCGGGATGGTCGTACATCGGCTCGTGCATCGCCGGCGCGACGACCACCGGTACGTCGGCCCCGAGCGCGGTCGTCGCGGTCGTGGTCACTGGCGTGTCGTCGATGGCCGCCGCGATCTTCCCGACGGTGTTCGCCGTCGCGGGTGCGATCAGCAATACGTCGGCCCAGCCGTCGCGTCCGCAGAGTTCGACGTGTTCGACCTGGCCCGTGAGTTCGGTCACGACCGGGTTCTCGGTGGCGAATTCGAGCGCCCATGGATGGATGATCCCCTGCGCGCTGTCGGTCATCACGCCGCGAACGCGCGCGCCGCGCCGCCGGAGTTCGTGGGCGAGTTCGATGGTCTTGACCGCCGCGATCGATCCCGTGACGCCGAGCGCGACGCGTACCCCGTCGAGCATTGCCGCCCGTTGACCGGCTTAGCGGTTAAACCCCGGCCCTCGGTCATTGCGCCCGCGTAGTGCCACGATACCGAGGACGATCAGCCCGATCACGCCGGCGATCACGAACACCGTTCTGACGATGCCGATGCCGGAGCTCTCGGTCGCCTCGCTCTCCCCGCGTGCGGCCGTGGGCGTCGCGTTCGCTGACGGCGCTTGCTCCGTGGCCGCTGAGCCGGGGATGGTCGTCGGTGTCGGTGCCGGCGTCGCCGTCGGAGTCGCGGTCGCCGTCGGCGTCGACAGGTTTCGCTGGACGGCGGGCCCCTGATCGGCCGAGACCGTCACCGGCCCGCCGGCGTTCGCTCCCGCGTCCGACAGGGCAGCGAACGAGCCGAACTCGCTGATGTTCGCCGAGACCGTACTCGCCGCGCCGTTGGTCTGCGAGTCAGCGACGCGCGACCAGTGTTGGCCGTCGTGTCGCCACAGCGCGACCGGGTTGCGGGCGTTGCCGTAGCTCATCGTCAGCGAGATCGCCGCCTGGCCACCCCGGGTGCCGGTCGCTTCGACGTAGCTGTCGAGGTTGCCCGCCCCGCGCGGGAGCGGCGGCGGCGAGGTCACGGCCCCCAGTGCGACGTTTCGCTCGGAAAAGGAGAACGTCCCCGTCGCGAGATCGAGGTTTCTGACGATGTTCTCGTTGTCGTTGCGCTCGGAGTAGTAGTCCCACCGGCTGTTGTTCCGGGCGACGCTGTTGACGACCGTGTTGTTCGCGCTCTCGCGCTCGAAGTGGATCCCCCACCGGTTCTCAACGGCCGTCATCCTGCGCAGCGTGTTGTTCTGGCTCTGCCCGCCGAGCGCGATCGCGATGGCGCTGCCGGTGGCGGTGTTGTTCGCGAGCGTGTAGTTGCTCGACGCGCCGAGGGCGATCCCCTCGGTGCTGTTCTCGGTGATCGTCCGGCGGATCGTCCCGTTGTCGGTTTCGAGCGCGAAGACACCGATCGACCAGTTGTGTGCCTGGAGGTTCTCGACGGTGACGTTCGTGACTGGCCCTCGACTCCCGTCGATCTCGACACCGTGACCCGCACCGGTGCCGGCGACCGTGTGGCCCTGGCCGTCAAGGGTGACGTTGCCCGCGGTGATCTCGATACAGGCCGCATTGGGATCGTCGAGATCGCCGGTGACGGTTCCGGTCAGCGCGTACTGTCCGGAAGAGTCGATCGTTCGACAGGAATTGACCGTCGTGGTGTTTCCGGCCTGCTGTGCGCTCACCGTGCCGGCCGTGGCCGCGACCAGCACGACGACGATTCCAACGAGCACGGCTGCTCTCGCCCCGACCATCCGCGATCCACGTGGCATCATCTCTCGTTCACATCGCTTCCGACCGTGGGGTCATTTATTTCACGGTATCAGTCGGCCAATCGCCCACACTCCTCGTCGGCATGCAAACGGGGATGCCCTCGGATAGCAGTCCGTAACGATCGATGTCGGCGAGTCGACTCCCATGCGAGGCTGTTTGCATGATGAACTCCGTCGATTCCGTCCGACAGTATTAGGCAGTTGCCACACCAGTAGCGCTCGTGGACAGCATCGAAGTCAGCACCGAGGTCTATCTCCCGCCGGCGGACGTCTACGAGTTCCTGATCGACTTTCCCCGTTACGCGGACTACTCCGAATATCTGGAAGGCGTCGAGAGCCACGGCGACGGCTCGCCGGGAACGACCTACGATCTCCAGTTCGCCTGGTGGAAACTCACCTACACGGCACGCTCGGAGGTTACGGACGTCGACCCGCCCAACCGGATCGACTGGAAGATCGTCAAGGACATCCACGCACATGGCCACTGGGCGGTCGAGGAGATCGATCCACCGGACGGTCGCGAGCACGCCTCACGGGTACGGTTTCACGTCGCCTTCGACGCCGACTCGGTCGATTCGAGCCAGTTCGATCTGCCGAGCCTCGTCTCGCTGTCGTGGGTCGTCGAGAAGGTCAAACCGCTCATCGAGAGCGAAGCCGAGCGGATCGTCGAGCGTATCGTCGAAGACCTCGAAGGCGAGCCCCGACCCGTCGATCTCACCGTCCACACGAGACCCGATTCGGTCTGAGACGGGTTCTTCCCTCTCACGGGGCGTTGCGTCCCCCTACCCGTGGGTGGCGTCCCAGCGCGTCGCCTTCCGGAGGTTGCCACACTCGTTGCATTTCACGCGGCCCATCGTGTCCATCGCGTTGTCGAGGCTCTCGCAGTTCGTACAGAAGTAGCCGTACTTGTGCTCCTCGTCGAACGCGGGGTCGCTGTAGGTTGTGAGGAAGGGGCCTTTCGAGCCGCGTTCGACCTGTTCCTCGTTGATGTAGAGCCCGTCGTCGTCGAGCGTGCGCACGGGATCGCTCGATTCGGTCGTCGGCTGGACATCGACGTCGTCGGCGTGGAGATAGATGTTCTCGACGTAGTCGCCGTCGTCGATCTCGACGGTGTCGGTGCCGACCTGCTCGAAGTCGAACGCCGCGTAGAACTCGTTGCCCTCGGTGTTGTCCTCCAGCACTTTCGCGCGCAGCTGTGCGGCACCCATCTCGAAGAGCGCCTCGCGGGTGTGCTCGAACAGGTCACTGGCGATCCCCTGACTGCGATAGTCGGGATCGACGTGGAGCCAGAGCAGGTCGCCGTTGCCGCCCTCGTTGACGAGATCGCTCTCGGTGAATCCGCGTAGCTCGCCCGCGTCCTCGGCGACCATCAGGAGCGTGTCGTCCTCGTCAAGTTTCGTTGCGATCGCTTCCTCGTCGTACCACTGGGAAATCGCGCCGTCGATCGTGCGCGGACTGAGCGAGTACGACTGTTCCAGCGACCGGCGGGCGATCTCCCGTATCGCCCCGCCGTCGTCGGCCGTTGCTTCACGCAGTTCCATACCACTCGTTCGGCACTCGATGGGATAAACCCCGGTGTCACTGGCAACACTCCACGCCGGTATGGTGATCACAGTCATGGGGTCGTAACGCTAAAGGGTCGAACATACGTCTAGTCGGATAACATGAACGGAACACGAAAGATCAGGAGGGAGTCGGATTGGGCGTCGAGGTGAGAGAATCGCCGGTTTCGACCGCCGAGTTCGAAGAGATGAAGCGGTTCGTCTCCGGCTATCTCGAAGCGAGCATCGAAAACGAGGGGACGGGCGGGCGCATGCGCTGGTATCCCTGGCACTCGGCGAGCTATCGGTTCAACCACATCTTGAACGTCGTCGAGATCGCCGCCGACATCGCCGCGAGCGAGGGTGCGAACGTTGACGTCGTGCGCGTCGCGGCGCTCTTCCACGACGTCTCGAAACTGGAGGCCGAACAGGACCTCCACGCCGAGGCGGGCGCACACGTCGCCCGCGAGTTCCTCGAATCCCACGGCGACTATCCCGAGTCGTTCGTCGACGAGGTCTGCACGTCCGTGAGCGAGCACTCCTATCAGGGGCCGCTCGACGAACTCCCACTCGAAACGCGCTGTCTCATCGAGGCGGACCTGCTCGACAAGATCGGCGCGAACGGCGCGGTGTTGCTCCTCCTGCGGATGGGCTACGAGTCGCGCACGCACATGGACGCCGCCGAGATGATCGGGCGCGTGCTCGAACGCGGGCGCGACGCTCAGGAGCGCATCGAGAGCGATCACGCCGAGAGCCTCATCCACCAGCGTCTCAAGCGCGTGAAGTGGCTGCGCGAGTGGCTCGACGACGAGATCGCCGGCGTCGGATTCGGCTCAGAGGAGTGAACTGAGCATCGCGAGCGCCTCGCCAAGAAAGGCCACGCCGAAGCCCGCGAGCACGAGCGCGCTCGCGTAGGCCACAGTAGAACCGACGCCCGTGAGGCGGCGCTCGGCGGCAACCAGCGTCGTCGGAAAGCCGACGACCCATGCGGCGATCCCGGCGAAAAAGCCGACGAGGAGCGCCGGGCTGCCCGTCGCGACGACCAGCGTGCCGGCGAGCTCGCTCGATAGCGGTTCGAGCACGTCGATCCGTCCGGGCTCGAGCATACCGACGCCGATGGTGAGCCAGAACACCACCTGATAGGGGTTCGTGATCGCGAGGGCGAACGCCTTGGCGAACCCGCGGCGCTCGCCGGTGGCCGCCGCGTGGTCGTCGTTCGCGCCGCGAGCCGCATCGTAGGCGAAATAGAGCATCAACAGGCCGCCGACAGCGAAGGCTGCGCCACGGATCGCCGGGACGCGCTCGACGATCGCGACCACGCCGACCAGCGCGAGCACGAAGAAGCAGGCGTCGGCAGCCATCGCTCCGAGACCGGCCCAGACGCCCGAGAGCCAGCCCCGCAGGACGCTCTCCTCGGCGATGACTGCGTTCATCGGTCCCGGTGGCGCGGCGATGGCCAGCCCGAAGACCATCCCCGTGAGCACCGTCGTCACCGTCCCGAGAACGGACATTCGACCGATGAGAGGGGTGGAGCCGTGAAAAGTCGATCGGATGGCGCGGTGGCCGCCGCGCCGGCGGTTGCGGTTCGGTGGCGGGTGCGGTGCGGTTCCTGGCGTCTCGGCGAGTGGAACGAGCCGAGGCTCAGGAGAGTGGTTCGAAAGACGCTTCGCGTCTTTCGTCATTGTCGAGCAAAGCTCGACTTGCAGTCAGAACGTATCACGTTCTGACGACATCACGAGAGGGCTTCGCTCTCTCGAACGACTATGCTCTCCTGGCGGATGAAGGGCGAGCGACCGAAGGAAGCGAGGGCTTCAGCGGTGCTGTGCGGTTTGCGGGGGCGGTTGCGATGTGGAGCGGTCGTATCCGCGCGAGCGCAGCGAGCGTGGTTCACGAGAGACGCTTCGCGCCTCTCTGGCTCTCGTTCACTCCCTACGGTCGTTCACGAGAACACCGTGAACGAGGCCGAAGGCCGAGTGAGCGGGAGTTTTTGGTCCAGATTTTTGCAAGCGGGGGTCAAGCGAGCGAACGCCAGTGAGCGAGCGCGACCCCCGCAGTAAAAAGGTGGGTTCTAGATACCTTTGCCCATCAGGTGGCTTCTGAGGATGTCGGCTTCCTTGTTCGCGCTTGCGCTGTTCACAAGCACGACTGTGTCGTCAGCTCCGAACACGTCCTGCTCGGCGAGTTCCCACGCGCCGCTGGCTGCTGCTGCACTGCTCGAGCCCATCTCGACACCCGTGTGCTGGGCCACCGTGATCGCGCTGTCCAGGATCGATTCGTCGTCGGTGGCGACAGCACCGCCGTCGGCGTCGTCGAGGGCGTCCAGAACGAGCGGGCTCCCGTGGGGGTCGGCGATCTCGATGCCGCCGCAGATCGTGTCCGGCACCTCCCAGGGTTCGTGGGCGTCGTCACCCGCCTCCCAAGCATCGACGATCGGCGCACAGCCGCTCGCCTGGGCGGCGTACAGCGCCGGGAAATCGTCGGTGAGACCGAGCTCAGCGAACTCCGTCGCGCCCTTGTGCAGGCCGGCGAGCCCGACGCCGCTGCCGGTGGGGTGGACGATGCCGTCGGGCACTTCCCAGTCGAGCTGTTCGACGATCTCGTAATAGATCGTTTTCGTCCCTTCATGGCGGTAGGGTGTCTCGAAGGGGTTCGTCGAGTACCACTCTTCGTCATCCAGCGCGTCGGCACAGGCTGCGGCGGCGTCGTCGAACCGGCCCTCGACGACGTTCATGTCGCCGCCGTGGACGTTGATCATCGCCTTGTTGCCGAAGTTCGCGCGGGTGGGGACAAACGCGTGGGAGTTCAGCCCGGCGCGGGCAGCGTAGGCGGCCGCCGACTGGCCGGCGTCGCCCGTCGTGGCGAGCGCGACGTCGCTCGCGCCGTGTTCGCGGGCGGCCGACACCGCGAGCGCGTGACCGCGGTCGGTGAGGCTCCCTGTCGGGTTGCGACCCTCGTCCTTGATCAGCAGTCGTTCGACGCCGAGTTCGTCGGCGAGCTCGGGACAGTCGACCAGTGGTGTCGTTCCCTCGTCGACCGTCACCGCCGCCGTGCGGGGCATGGGAAGCAGTTCCTCGTAGCGCCAGAGCCCGTCGAACGGACGGGTTTCGAGCTCGTCGCGCGCGAGATCGATGCGGCTCAGGTCGTAGCGCGGATCCAGAATCCCGCCACAGTCGGGGCAGTCGTGCGTCGCGCTTTCGGGGTCGAAGCGCTCGCCGCAGTCCGTACAGACGAGCCCGTCGAACGCCGCCGTCGTCTCCATGACCGGGCTACCGACGCGAGCGACTAATCGGTTCCCTTCATCGCCCGGACCGCCAGCGGTTTGCCGTCGGCGGCGCATCGGCGAGCATGACCGAGCCGAGGGGCGAGACGATCACGTTCGACATCGCGGCGGGCGACGAGCACGCGGAGCTCGAACTGCCTCGGGCGCTGGTTGCGGCGCTCGCCGACGAGACCGATAGCGCGCCCGACGTCGTCGCCGACATCGCCCAGTTCGATTGCACGCGGCGTGCTTACGAGATGGACGCGGACGAAACTGCGGCGACCGAATCGATCGAACACGATGCGCTCGTGCTGTTCGAGGACCACTTCGGGGTCGCCTTCGAGTCGCTGATCGACGCGGAAGAGTGACGACGCGCCGCCGTCACGCAGTCGTTTTGTGGGCGGCCCGCACAGGGCGAGTATGACACAGGTCACCGTCGTCGGCGGCGGGCTCGCGGGACTGGTCGCGGCGCGCCACCTCGCCGCGGACGGCGCGGACGTCGAACTCCTGGAACGCCGCGAGTCGGTCGGCGGGCGCGTGCGCAGCCGTCAGATCGACGGCTACACTTTCGATCGCGGCTTTCAGGTGCTCTTCACCGGCTATCCGGCCGCACAGCGCGAGCTCGACTACCGTGATCTCGACCTGCAATATTTCACACCCGGCGCGACGCTCGCTCGGCCCGGTTCTCGAAGCGTGCTCGCGGACCCGCGGCGCGACCCCGCCTCGCTGACCGAGACGCTGTTCAACGCGAACGTGAGCTTTGGGGATATGACCAGCCTGCTCGGGCTCTGGCGCGAACTCGCGAACGAGGACGAGAGCGAGGTCTTCGTGGGAGAGGACGAGTCGATCGACGAATTCCTCCGGGATCGTGGATTTTCGAACCGGTTCATCGAGCGGTTTTTCGCCCCGTTCTACGGCGGGATCACGCTCGATCGGACGCTTGCGACGTCGGCGGCGGTGTTTCGCTACACGTTCCGGATGCTCGCCGGCGGGTCGATCGCCGTGCCCGCGGCGGGCATGGGCGCGATCGCCGACCAGCTCGCCGACGCCGCGCGCGAGGCGGGCGTCGAGATCACGCTCGACAGCGAGGTCGAGGCGATCGAGGGGGCGAGAGACGGCGTGGCGGTCGAACTGGCCGGCGAGAGCCGCGAGACGGACGCGGTCGTGGTCGCCGCCGATCCAAAGCAAGCCAGCGAACTCATTGACGTGGCGTCGATCCCGACCGACGCCCGCGGCTGCGTGACGCAGTATCTCTCCCTGCCGACCCATCAGCGCCTCGATACCGGGAAAAAACTCCTCCTGAACGCCGGCGGCACCGAACCGAACCACGTCGCACCGCTGTCGGCCGTCGCCCCCGACTACTCCCCTGCTGGACGCGAACTGCTCAGCGCGACCTTCCTCGGCGAGCAGGATCGAAGCGACGAGGAGCTCGCCAAGCGCACCCGCGAGGCGCTCGGGGCCTGGTATCCCGAGCGGCGCTTCGACGACCTCGAACTCCTCGCGACCGACCGCATCCCGTTCGCGCAGTTCGCCCAGCCGCCGGGGTTCTACCGCGACCTCCCGTCGACTAACGCACCCGACGGGAACGTCTATCTCGCCGGCGACTACACGAACTGGTCGTCGATCCAGGGGGCGCTGGAGAGCGGTCGCACGGCTGCCCATGCGGTGCTCGATTCCTGACTGGTCGATCCTGTCCTGTCGACCCGGTGGTTTTTGCGCCGCGCGCGTGAGCGACAGATGGATGGAGCCATCGAAGCGCCTGGCCAGCAACCTCGTCGCCGAGTCGAAGGCGTACGGCTACACGCTCACGATCTGGGGCGGTGGTGCGATCCTCGTCGCCCACTACGGCACGCCGAGCATTCTGGCGGTCGCGGCCTACGTCGGCGGCGCGCTCGTCGCGATGGCGCTCCTCGCGGTCGTCGCGTTCGGCGGACTGCTCGCCGAACAGCGCCAGCCCGACGGCGAACCGCCACCGGTCGCCTCGATGGTCCACATCGCCGCCACCGGTGGCAGCCTGCTCGTGAGCTATCTCGTCTCGATCGGGGGGAAGGGCCGCCTGCCGCCGGTGCTCGTGTTCGCGCTGGTCGGTTTCCTCGCGACGGCGCTGTACAACACGCTGCTCGTCGCCGAGGACAGCATCGGGCGCGCCGTCGAGTGACGGTAGGATTTTCATGACGGCCGCCCGATCCCTCCCATGACCGACGTTCTCGACGACAAACGCGACGCGACCCGCTTTCGCATTCTGGCAGCCATCGCCGAGCGCCAGCCGGCGGTGAGCCAGGGCGAGATCGCCGACAGCGTCGGCGTCACCGCACAGGCCGTCAGCGAATACGTCCGCGAACTCGACGGCGAGGGGTTCGTCACGAAGGAGGGCCGCTCGCGCTATCGTGTCACCGAGGAGGGCGTCGACTGGCTGCTCCGGTCGGCCGCCGACCTCCAGCGATTCGTCGATCACGTGACCGACGACGTCCTGTCGAGCGTCGGCGAGGACGCCGCCATCGCCACCGACACGATCGAGGAGGGTCAGCAGGTGTCGCTCTCGCTCGACGACGGACTCCTCCGAGCGACCCCCGGCGATGCGGGGCCGGCGACGGGCGTGGCGACGGGGGCGGCCGAGGGCGACGAGGTCGTCGGTGTCACGGGGTTCGAGGGCGTCATCGATCTCGAACCCGGCACCGTCGTCGTCCAGCAGGTCCCACCCGTGCGCTCGGGTACGGCGAGTTCGTCCGACGCGCTCGCGGCGGCCTGTGAGGGAGTCGATCTCGTGGCGGCGGCGGGCGTCGAGGCTGTCGTCGCGCTGCGCGGGATCGACGTCGAACCGATCAGGTTTGCGGCGGGCGCGGTCGCGGCCGACGCCGCCGGTCGCGGTCTGGACTGTGCAGTGGTCGTCACGGGCGATCGCGTCGGAGAAGTGACCGACGCGTTGCGGGACGCTGGCGTCGCCTACGAGGTCTCCACCGACTAGCCGGCGCGTTCCTTCGCGGTTGTGTAGGCCTCGCGCACGCGCTTGAACTCCTCGTGATCGCCGCCGTGGTCGGGGTGGACCCGTTTGACCTTCTCGCGGTAGGCAGCGGTGACTTCGCGCGCGCTCGCTCCGGTCGGGACGTCAAGGACGGCGAAGGCAGCGCTCGCGGGGTCGATCTCGCCGTCATCGATATCGAGGGTCGGCGTCTCGAAGGGGAGTCGTGAACCGAGGTAGACGCCGGGCAGTTCGTGTTCGACCAGCACGGCATGGGTCGACGAGCGCCGGAGGCGGTAGTACGTCCGCGGGTCGAACGTGATCGCGACGTCGCGTTCGGGCAGATAGAAGGCGACCGATCGGCTCTCGATCGGATGGTTCTCGACGAACGACTCGCCGATCGTATCGAGATAGTCGCGGATCTCACGGCGGCGTTTCGCGTCGCCACTCGATTCGTTCTCCGCCCGATCAGTGCCCGTGTCGTCGATCGGGACCGTCGGGAACAGTCGCGCACCGAGGGCGAAGACGCCGGCGACGAACAGCAGCGAGCCGGCACCGAGCGCCATCCCGAGCAGCCAGACGGGCAGCGATACCACGTCGAGCACGCCCGCCGATAGCCGACGACGAGTAATAAATCGTCCGTCGGCGGCGATCAGGACGGGCGGAATCACAACGGCTTTGTGCGGTCTCCATCGATCCCCGCCGATGCTCGCGGTCTCGCTGCCGACGGCGTACACGCTCTCGGTCGCGCTCGGCTCGCTGCTCGCGATGGGCGTTGCCGCGGCCGTCTTCCTCCCGCGGCTCGACCCCGTGGGTTTCGTCAGAGAGTTCCTCCGGACCGACTGGAAATATCTCGGCGTCGCCTGGATCGTCACCAACCTCGTGAACACGATCGCCCACCGCTTTCACGCCGACCAGACGTTCACGTGGCTCATCTACGAGTTCGAGGGGCCGGTCGTCGCGGCCTTCCAGTCGGTGACGAGCGAACCGCTCACGCTGCTGTTCACCGCCGCCTATCTCGTCGGCTTTCCGACGATCGTCCTGTTCACCTACTTCAAGCTCAAGGCCCACGACGAGCGCGAGGCACGGCGCTACGCGCTCGCGTACGTCGTCCTCGTCCTGATCGCCGTGCCCTTCTTCGTCTTCGTCCCGGTCGGGATTCCGGCGCTCTACCCGGCGGTGACCGTCAAGCCACTCATCTTCGACGTGAGCCCGATCATTCGGGCGGGCATGCTCGCCACCGACACGATGGTGAAGGCGTTCCCGAGTCTCCACACCGGACTGTCGGTGCTCGCCGCGCTCTACGCCAGAAAGGCCGGACCGAGATACGCCGCCGCCGCGCTCGCCCTCGCCGGTCTCATCGTGCTCTCGACGTTTTATCTGGGAATCCACTGGCTCACCGACGCCGCCTTCGCGGTCGTCCTCGTGGGCGTCGCCTACTGGGTCTCCCGGCGCGTCGATCCCGAGCGCGTGCTCCCGGTGCCCGCGCTCGGCGGTCTGCGCCCGGCCTTTCTCAGTCCCGATCGCGATACGGAGTGAGAATCCTCACGCCCGTTTCTGGATCTCCTCGCGCAGCAGTTCGCTCACCTCGTCGCCCTCCGCACGGCCACCGAGCGCGCCCATGCACTCGCCCATCAGCCCGGAGAACGCGCCCATCCCCTGCTGTTCGACCTGTTCCTCGTTTCGCTCGACGACCTCGACGACGGCCTCACGAACCTCGTCGTCGCCTGCGCTCCCGAGCCCCTCACGCTCAGCGGCCTCGGCCGGGGAGAGTTCGGGGTTCTCGGCGATCGCCGCGAGCAGGTCGGGGAGCCCCTCACTCGTTACCTCGCCCTCCTGGTAGAGATCGAACAGAGCGAGAAAGCGCTCGTCGTCGACGTTCTCGATCGGAACCCCGTCGCGCCGGAGTTCGGTCGCGGTGCTCTCGACCGTGCCTGCCGCAAGCGTGGGATCGACGCCGCGCTCGACGGCCGCCTCGAACAGGCTCATCCGCCGGCCGTAGGCGACCTGCTCGGCGAGCCCGGCATCGAGACCGAGCTCTGAGCGGTAGCGCTCGACGCGCTCGGTGAGGAGTTCCGGCGTCTCGATCCCCTCGAAATCGAGCTCGACCGGCGGCACGTCCGTCTCGGGGTACATCCGCGCCGCGCCCGGGAGCGGTCTGAGATAGCGGGTTGTGCCGTCGTCGTTCGCCCCGCGGGTCTCCTCGGGAACGCCGTCGATGGCCGCCCGCGCGCGGTCGGCGACCGCCGCGATGGCCGCCTCCGCGCTATCGGGGTCGGCAGCGACCATCGCCACCGCGTCGTCCCCACTCGCATCGATCGCTTCGCGCAACGCCGCGACCTCGTCCTCGGTGACGCCGTAGGCCGGCAGCTCGTCGGTGTGGAAGATGCCGCCGACGCCGTGGCGCTTGGCGTGATCGGCGAACTCGGTTCCCAGACGACGGTCGGGCTGGAGTTCGCGACCGACGAGTCCGTCGAACCCCTCCAGACGGACGGCCATCGCCACCCCATCCCCGGAGAGCGCACCGCCGATGAGCCCGCTGTCGGTTCCGTCGAACACCGACGAAACGTCCGCGGGCTGGCTGACACTCGCCCCTCGACTGTCGAGTTCCTCGCGGATGTCGAGGAGTGCGACCTGCCGACCGGCCTCGTTGCGCACGATGTCGTCGATGTCGTCGAGGCTCTGGACGCCCTTGAGCTCGACGCGCGCACCCTCGGCGATCGAGACGTTGACGTCCTGGCGGATCGTGCCGAGCCCGCGCTTTACCTTTCCTGTGGAGCGCAGCAGCATGCCGATGCGCTCGGCGGCCTCCTTGGCCTGTGCCGGCGAGCCGATGTCGGGTTTCGTGCCGATCTCGACGAGCGGGATGCCCAGTCTGTCGAGCGCATAGCGCACCCCGACGTCGGTTTCGGCGACGCGACCGGCGCTCTCCTCTTCGAGCTCCATGTCCTCGATTCCAACTGTGCCTTCGGAAGTGCTGATCACGCCGTCACCGGCGACGCGCGCCGAGCGCTGGAATCCCGACGTGTTCGAGCCGTCGACGACGATCTTGCGCATCACGTGGGCCTCGTCGACGGGCGTCATGTCGAGCAGGCCGGCGATCTCCAGGACGGTCTCGATCGCCTCGTCGTCGATCCGATGGGGTGGTTCCTCGTCGGCCTCCACGAGACAGGTCGAGTCGAAGGCCAGATACTCGAACTCGCGTTCGACGCTCGCCTCTTCGAGCGCCGCGACGTCGATCTCGCCGAGTTCGCTCTTCGTCGGGTGGAGATGCCGTCGGAATCGATGGGTGGACTCCTCGGGCTCGCGTCGGTCGGTCGGACAGCCACAGAACAGTTTCGATGCCGTGTCGAGCTGCTGGTGGATCTCCAGCCCGGCGACGAGACCCAGCTCCTCGTAGTCGTACTCGTGGTCGGCGTGCTCCGCGCTCATTACCACGTCGTGTGACGTCCAGCGACAAAAATCCGTCCAGTCGCCGGCGTCCCGTCGGTGTGCCGGATCGGCTTGGACGTCGAACTGTTTTCGGGAGAGTTGGTAAACCGAGACGATAATCGATTCTATTGGATGATCTAAATCAGGTAGGGACAAAACGACTATGTTGTTGTTTGAACGCTATTCGGCAGAAATCACAACGTTGTTCACCCCGACCGATACATGTCGAACCCATGTCGACGGAGTCATCGCCGCTTGCAGGACCTTCGATGCTCGCCGTTCTTCGCGGAGCGGTCGACGCCATCCGGAGATCGCCCGCCATCGTCGGCCTGTTTATCATTTCGGGCCTTCTCGGGATCGTACTCCCGCCGTTCACCGGCGTTGCGGCACGGCTGTTGGTGATTCTCGTCGGAGTCGTCGTCGCCTATCGGGCGCTCGGCGGACGGACACGCACGGATTCACCGTTTCTGCTCCGGCTGTTCATGGCGTTTCTCGCGACGGTTGCATCGTATCTGTCGGTGCTCGTCGGTGGGATGGCGCTCGCCGTTCCGGGCACCATCGGCTGGGTGGGGTTTTTCGTGTTCGCCCTCCCCGGACTGTATCTCTATTTTCGACTGTTTCTCTCCACGCCGGCGGTGATGATCGACGGGTACGGGCCGGCCGAGGCGCTCACCACGAGCTGGCGACTGATGAACGGCTCCGTCCTCGCCACCGCGTTCGCGGTCACGCTCGTGTTCGTCTGTGGGCTCGTCGTTCTCGTCCCGTTGCTCGGGATCGTTCAGTCGTCGTTCGTCGCGGACATCGGCGGCGTCCTCATCATGGACACGTTTCTGGCCGGGATGCAGGCGTTTCTCTACCTGCAGCTCGCCGAAAGCTCCTGACTGTTCGTTGACGACGATCCAGTAACCACGTCATCAGTCCCTATCTCCCTGTGTCGAGAGCGTCAATAGTCACGTTTGTTAAGGAACTCATTCGGCTGGCAGACAGTACACACGTGACCGGTTTCGAGCTATACGAAGCGACGAACGAGATCGTAGAGCGAATTGCGCACGCCGGCGGGGAGGAAGCGAGCGTACTCGGCGACTCCCGCGAGCGTTCCGACGGGATAGCGCGCCGGCGGGTCGGGTGCGACCGCCGCATCGAGGATCGCATCGGCGACTTCCGTGGGGCTGACGGTGCCGACACCGCCCTCGACCACGGTCCGGTAGTCGTCGAAGTAGTCGTAGAACAGCTCGTAGGCACCCGATCGTTCGAGCCCGTCGAGTTCGTCGCCAGCACGCTCGTCGAAGGCGGTGGCGACCGGGCCGGGTGCGACGACCGACACGTCGATACCGTAGTCGGCGACCTCCGTGCGCAGCGCCTCGGACATCGCTTCGAGCGCGGATTTCGAGCCGGCATAGACGCCACGACCGGGCGTGACGAAGCGACCGGCGGTGCTCGAAACGTTGATGATGCGGCCGCGTCCGCGGTCGCGCATGTGCGGGAGGACAGCCCGGATCAGTCGGTGCGGACCGAGGGTGTTGGTCTCGAACTGCTCGCGGACTCGTTCGGTGGGGACGTCCTCGATCGGGCCGAACTGGCCGTAGCCCGCGTTGTTCACCAAGCAGTCGATCCTGTCGGTGTCCTCGACGATCCGCTCGACGACGCTCTCGACCTGATCGTCGTCGGTCACGTCGAGCGCGGCGGTCTCACAGCCCGCCATTTCGAGGTCCGAGACGTCGGCGTCGTCACGGGCGGTCGCGTAGACGGTCCATTCGGCGTCGAGGAAGGCCTCGGCCGTCGCGCGGCCGATGCCCGACGAACAGCCCGTGATGAGTACGGTTTTCGCCATTCTATCCCATTCCTCTCGGGCCGGGTAGTTAACTTCCGTCGTTCCGCGCCTGCTCGCCGAACTCGCCTTTCGCCGTCGCGGCGTGGCTGTCGGCGAGTCGCGTCGGTTCGGGGAGTTTGTAGCCATCACAGAGCTGCTCGACGAGATCCGTGGCCGTCTCGGGACCGACGCGATGGCCCGGGCTCACGTAGACCGGGTTGATGTGGCGATTTCCGGAGTCGTACTGGCGCGTCTGGAGCGCGTAGCCGATGGTTCCCTCGACTCCCTCGACGTCCTCGTCGGCGTCGATGGCGACGCGCGCTCCCTCCGAACGTCCGTCGAGCGAGCCCTGCGGGGTGCCACAGAGCAGGCTCTTGGCGACACCGATGCTCGGGAGATCGAACACGACGCCGAGGTGGGTGGCGAGACCAGCCTCGCGGTAGTGGATGCGACCGCTGCCGTCGAACACCGCGAGGTCGGGCTCGGCATCGAGATTCCTGAGCGCGGCGACGATCGCCCCGGCCTCGCGAAAGGAGAGCAGACCGGGGATGTACGGGAACTCGCAGTCGACGGCGGCGCTCGCGCGTTCGACGACCTCGCCGTCGCGCAGGGCGACGACCGCGCCGACCGCCCGCTCGTCGAGGAAAGCCTGATCGATACCGACCACGATGGGCGAGTCGCCGGTCGTGGCTGTAAGCGTGTTCGCCATCGAAACGGTCGCGGGATCGAACGGGAACTCGTCCGCGAAGATCGCCTCGTCGGCAACCGTGCGCTGGAGGGTCTCCATCTCCTCGCGCGAGCTACTGGGGTCGGGGATGAACTCCGAACGGACGGGGTCCATCAGAACGGTCCCCGTCCACGCCCGGGACCGCCCATGCCGCCACCGCCGCGCCCGCCGCCGAATTGGAGTTGGTTGGGCATGCGCTTTCGACCCTTGACGCGCCGGCCGTAGGCGAGCCCGATGAGCAAACCGACGAGGTGAGCGACGTTGGCGACGCCGGCGATTCCCGGCCCGCCGAGCGCGCCCGAGACCGAGATGACGACGTAACCGATGGTGAGCAGCCAGATCGGGACGGGGATGAAGAAGTAGAGATAGACGCGGAGATCGGGCTTGAGAACGGTCAGTACGCCCATGATCGCGAGTGCGGCACCGCTCGCACCGAGTGCACCCGTGATCCCGCCCTGAAGCATCTCGATACCGATCTGTCCGAGTCCGGCGAGCGCGCCGCTCCCGAGAAAGAGCAGGGTGAAATCGCGCGAACCGATGTAGTTCTCGACGATTCTCCCGAAGAAGTAGATAACGATCCCGTTGACCAGGAGATGGAAGAACCCACCGTGAGCGAAGATCGAGGTGAACCACGTCCAGACGTACTCGGGGTGCTGTGGCGAGATCACGAACACCGCGTTCCAGAGCTGACTGCCGGGTGGTGAACCCAACGGAGGGAAGACGATGAACTGCAGCGCGAAGGTGATGAACATCAGTCCGAGGAAGACGAACGTCATGTTGCCGCGGAAGTAGCCGAGCGGGCCGCCGGTGCCGGTGTCGAGCAGCCCCGAGAGCCAGCCCGACGACCCGCTGCCTCGGTTGTTCACGCTGTCGTCGAACCCGCTGTCGAAGACGCCCTCGGGATCGTTCCAGTTGTCGAGGCCCGGACAGTCGTGACTTTCGGGCAGACGGTGCTCGCCACAGAAGGTCCCGCCGCAATGTCGGCAGTGGTACGGCATGTTTTCCGATCTGCCGCAGACGTCACACGTCGCCATTGTCCGCCACTAGCACCGACGAGTCAAGTCCGTTGGGGTACGGCACCCGCCAGCCATGTTGCGGCTGCGACGTGGCCGCCATGGCGGTCGCGGTTCCTAGTGGATGAAGGGCGAGGGGCGCGAGCGAGCGAAGCGAGTGAGTAGCGAACGGAGTGAGCGCGCCCCGAGGGCTTCGGCGGTGCTGTCAGAGCGGTTGCGGTAGCATCCGCGCGAACGTAGTGACGCGGTTCACGAGAGACGTGGTCCGAGACGCCAAAGGCGTCTCGTCATCACGAGAGAGTTCCGCTCTCTCGAACGACTTCGCGCCTCTCTGGCTCTCGTTCACTCCCTGCGGTCGTTCACGAGAACACCGCGAGCGCCGCAGGCGCGAGCGGGAGTTTTTAGCGTAGCTTTTTGCAAGGAGCGGTACGCGAGCGAAGCGAGCGTACCCGACGCAGTAAAAAGGTACGTGTTAGAAGTCGCGGCGCATGGCGATCTCGAACCAGGGACAGAGATCGAGCTGGCGATACCAGCGCGGATGCTCGTGGAGACGTTCGTAGGGGACCCAGAGCACGCCGCCGACCTCGCTGTCGTCGGGATCGATCGTGGTGTCGGTGAGCGTCGCCTTCAGGACGGTGCAGACCTCCCATTCGAGCCCCTCGTCGTAGTAGTAGCGTTTGTACTCGAAGCGGTCGGTCGCCCGGAGATCGTCGTACTGGTCGGGCGTGACGCCGAGTTCCTCTTCGAGTCGTTTGCGCGTGGCGTCGAGCTGCTCCTCACCCTCACGGGGGTGGGAGGCCACGGTTCCATCCCAGCCGGCGTCCCAGAGCCGTTTCTCGGGGCTGCGCTGGGCGAGCAGGAGGTTGCCCATCTCGTCGAACAGCATCGCGGTGAACGCGCGGTGGCGGACGCCGTCGCCGGTGTGGGCGTCGAGGCGTCCGACGATCCCCTCGGAGTCGTCGTTTTCGTCGACGGCGACGAGCTGCTGGTCGGCGTTCGGGTGGGTGTCGCCCGTTTCGTCGGCGGCGTCTCGTGTGCTCATGGTGGTCTCTCGCGGACTGCGTTCATATTGCCTTCGACTGCGGCCTACTGCTCGTCGATCGCCGGCGGGTCGGGCTCGTAGCCGTCGCCGACACGGATCGAGAGCGCGCTCGCGTCGACGTCGATGTCGAGTTCGCGCGCCGAGAGCATCTCGCCGTCGAGGCTGAACGTACCCGGATCGCCCTCTCGAACCGAGATCGACAGGGACGAACTCTCCAGTCGAGTGATGTTCGCGGTGTCGCTGCCGACCAGTCGCCGGAGCGTCGCCTCGCCGACGAGCTGACCCGTCGGGCGGTCCTCGATGACGGTGATCTCGAACCGGCCGTCCTCCATGTCGGCCTGGGTGCGCCCTTCGACGGGGAAGCGTCGGCCGTTGCCCACGAGGACGAACGCCGCGTCGCCGCTCCAGGCGTCGTCGCCGGCGGCGGTCTCGATGGAGAGCGGGAGGCCGTCGAAATCGGTCGCCGTTCGGACGGTGTTGACGACGTAGGCGAGCACGCCGAGCGAGTCCTTCATCTCCGAGGTGGTCTCGGAACTCGCGTTGGCGGTCAGCCCCGCGATGGCGGAGTTGACGAACGGATGGCCGTTGGCGATGCCGAGATCGATCGTCCGTGTCTCGCCGTCGACGAGCACCTCGAACCCGTCCGCGATGCTCTCGACGCCGATGTTGCCCGCGAAGTTGTTGCCCGTGCCCGTCGGGACGATGCCGACGACGGTCGAATCGAACGCGTCGGCTTCGTGGAGTCCGCGCACGACCTCGTGTACGGTGCCGTCGCCGCCGGCCGCCCCGAGATAGTCGGCGTCGCTCTCGCGGGCGAGCTCGATGGCGTCGCCGCTCTCGCTCGTCTCCCGGACCGAAAAGTCGTATTCGTCGGCGTAGTCGTAGATCTCGTCCGTGTGATCGGCGCTCCCGCTGAGCGGATTGTAGATGAGTTCGCGCGTGTCCGTCCCGCCGTCGGAGCGGATCGGCGATCCCGCCGTGGTCATGTAGCGACCTCACGTCGCAACAGCAAAGGCCTACCGACACCGCGTTCGGCCGTGTACCGCATCGACCTCCACGCGCACACGCGCTTTTTTCACGGTCATCGGCGGCTTGGCGACGTCTACGACCCGCTCGGCGGCCGACTGCTCGCGGGGGTCGCACGGGCGCGCGGTCTCGACGGGGTCGCCACCACCAACCACGACTACTACCGCGCGTTCGACGACGAGATCACTGGCGTGGCCGTACTCCCTGGCATCGAGATCTCGACCACGCGGGGACACGTGCTCGTGGTCGGGCCGAACCCCCCGAGCGAGACCGATCCCGGAGAGCTGACACCCGGTGAGGTCGTCGACATCGCCCACGAACGCGACTGTGCGGCCATCATCGCTCATCCGTACCGCAACTCCACGGTGAGAGAGGTCGATGCCGCCTTCGACGCCATCGAGGTCAACGGCAAGCATCCCCGGACTCGCGAGTGGGTCGAGCGTCTCGCCGATCAGTATGGGCTGCCGATGACCGGCGGTAGCGACGCTCACTATCCGATCGAGGTCGGGCGCGCCTACACCGCAGTCGACGTCGACGATCCGACACCCGAAAACGTCGTCGCGGCCATTCGCGACGGGCGTGTCGAGCCCCGTGTCGCCGACTGGCTTCCCTATCGCCTCATCGGTCGACTCTATCGGTATATCCATGCCGAGAAGGACCAGCTCGACGCACCCGACTGGGCGACGCCCGGTGTCGGGACACCGCCGGAGGACGATTGAGGTGCCCTGAGTATATCGGTTGGACCGTCCACGAACATCTATGACGACATCGAAGACGAAACGCTCGGACCGGGACGCGTTCCCGACGGTGACGGGACCCGAAGATGGCGATGTGGAGTGGCGGCGCGTGGAGCTGTTTTCTTCGTTCGGATCGCTAAGTTCCTGACGCAACCCGACTCATTCGCGCCGTTCGTCCAGAATGAGTCTGGTCTTCGTCGAGATGACGTCGTCGAGTTCGCGCGCCTCCGTGATGAGATCGTTGACAGCGCTCGTGTCGGCCGCGTCGACGATCAGCACGACGTCCTCCTCGCCGCTGACCTGCCAGACGAAATCGACCTCGGGCCACTCGGCCATCCGTTCGGAGACCGCCGAGGTGTCGACGTCGACGGCGACGCTCACTTCGATCATCGCCTTGATATTTCCGGTCCGGGTGGTCACGGTGAACCGCTCGATCGTCTCATCATCGATGAGCCGCTCGACGCGATTCCTGACCGTTCCCTCGGAGGTGCCGACCTTGGTGGCGATCTCGGTGTAGGGCGTTCGTGAGTCCCGTCGGAGCACGTCGAGGATCCGGCGGTCGAGGTCGTCCATCCCTCCCCTACCGACGGCCGACACTTCACGATTACGAATATCGTAACTTTGTTTCGAACACAACGGTTATTAGGGGTGCGTCTGTACGCATATCGTAATGGAAGAGGCCTACGTCGCCATCGAGGGTGGCATCGTGCTGACCGGACGCTCGCGCGCGCCGGGGACCGCCCGTGGCGAACTGGTGTTCACGACCGCCTATACCGGCTACGAGGAGAGCCTCACCGATCCATCGTACGCCCAGCAGATACTCACGTTCTCGTACCCGCTCATCGGGAACTACGGGGTTCGTGACGAACGCTTCGAATCTAGCCATGTGCAGCCGACCGCGGTGCTCGCCCGCGAACTCACCGACGACGTGGCGGAGTGGCTCACCGAGGCGGGCGTACCGGCGCTCGACCGCCTCGATACGCGGGACGTGGTGACCGAACTCCGCGAGGAGGGCGCGATGAAGTGTGGTATCGCCGCTGGCCCCGACGCCAGCCCGGAGGCCGCACGCGAGCAGCTCGAACAGTGCAAGGGGATGAGCGAGCACGTCGACATCGGTGCCGACGTCAGCGTCACCGAACCGGTCCGTCACGAGGGTGGCGAGTACGAGATCGCGCTCATCGACTGCGGTGCGAAGGGTTCGATCGTCTCCTCGCTGCTCGATCGCGGCGCGAGTGTCACCGTCCTCCCCTACGACGCGACGCCCGACGACGTGCGCGAAGTCGATCCGGACCTGCTTTTCCTCTCGAACGGGCCGGGCGATCCCGCCAACTTCGAGGCTGCACAGGAGCTCGTCGACACGTTCGTCGGCGACCTCCCGATCGCCGGCATCTGTCTCGGCCAGCAGGTCGTCGCGCGGGCGCTCGGCGGCAGCACCGAGAAGATGGCCTTCGGCCACCGCGGCGTGAACCAGCCCGTCCGCGATCTCGACAGCGACAGAGTCGTGATGACCACCCAGAATCACGGCTACGCCGTCACCGAACCGGGCGAGCTCGACGTCACACAGATCAACGTCAACGACGACACGCCCGAGGGGCTCGAAAGCGACGATCTCGGCGTTCTCACCCGCCAGTACCACCCCGAGGCGAACCCCGGCCCGCACGACTCGCTCGACTTCTTCGACGAAGTCCTCGAACTCGCGGGCACCACGCGCGTCGCGGCGACCGCCGACTAACTTCTCACTCTGATTTCGGTTCCGGCGACGAGATCGCCAAGACGCTGATCGCGATCGGTCGCCAGCACGAGAACGAACCCGAGCAGGTAGAAAACGACGAAATCGACCGGTCGCAACAGGTTGCGGAGGAGACACGCCCGAATCGAGGCCGGCGATCCGTCGGCAGCGGTGACGGTCAATCCTTCGAGATGTTTGCCGAGCGTCCGCCCGTAGTGAGCTTCGAGCGGCACGTAGTATGCGAGCGGCGTCAGCACGATCCCGGCGAGCACGCCCGCGAGAAAGCTATCGAACAGACTCTGTGCCACGATCCCGAGCGTGAACGCGGGAATCCACACCAGCACGCCGAGTGCGACGAAATCGACGACGCTTGCGGCCGCCCGCGCGCCCGCCGAGCCGAGCTCTCCGGTGATGCGATCGTCGCTCGCGGTCGAGTCGGCCGGCGAGACGTCCTCGATCCGTCCCGGCGCGCGAAGCCACCGGGGCGTGTACGCCCGCTCGACGGTCAGTCCTGCATCGCTCGCGTGATCGGCCATCCCGGAGAGGTGGGCCATGCCGGTCACGAGAACGGCCGCATCGTAGCCCTCCTCGCGAGTGATGGTTGCGATTCGCTCAGCCATGTGTTCGTTGCGCCCGTCGAGCGTCCGAGTGACGAACACCGAGAAAGCGAGGAACGTCGTCAGCACGAACCACCCGACGAGCGACTCGGCGGTGAGCGCCATCGCGATCACGATGAAGAGTACGGGAATGCGGGTCGCTATCGCGACGGTCGTGTTCGTGCTCACGGCCAGTGCGAGTGCGGTGGCGACGGGCAGCGCAGTGAGTGCGAGCGCGAACCCGCCGAGAAACGGGTCCACGACGGTGCTGGCACCGATCAGGGCGACGAGCGCGACCGTCTCGACGAGCACGCCACCCGTCCTGTTCCATCGGGCGACGGTTCTGATCGCGACGCCACCGACGAGAAGAGCGGCGATCGTGATCCCCGCGGCGAGCGGTGCGATCACGAGAAATGCGAGCAGAGCGAGCCAGTTGAGGGCGATCGCGACCGGCCCCGCCGTAGCCATGAGCGTCCAGGGATGCCGGTCGATCCCGTGGACTGGGCAATCGAGGCGCTCGGCAGCCATGTGCTCGGTCGAATCGAGACGACGGTTGAACAGCAGATAGTACGGTGCGCGAACGAGATCGAGGACGATCCCACCGAGAACGAGCAGCGGGACGGCGAGCAGCGCGCGCAGCGCCGTCCGGCGCGAGAGCGCGTGCTCGGGCCACTCGACGAACACCGCCTCCGCGTCCTCGCTCGCGACGAACGCCGACAGCTCGTCGGCGACCTTCGAGCGGCGATCGAAATGGATCGCACCGAACAGGGCGAGGCGGCTCATTCGCCGATTGTTTCTCGGCAGCCGACAAATAGTTGTGCCGCGAGCGTCGGTACACCCGCCGCAGCGCTCGCCTCAGTTGCCCCACTCGCGCGCGGTCGTCGGCCGCTCGCTCACCGCCGCGATCGCCGAATCTTCCTCGCGGGCCGCAAGCGCGTCGAGCGCCGCCTCGGCGCTGGCCGTCGTCGAGAAGTAGGTGATGTCCTCCTCGACACAGACTTCGAGTGCCGCGCGATCGCGCGAGATCACGAGATCGATGTCGCCGTTGCGGATGGCCTGCGGGAGATCGTCGAACTCCCCGATCTCGAAGCGCTCGGCGAACCCGTCTTGGAGCGCGTGCCCTGCATCGCTGTCGGGAGCGGGGAACTCCGCGTCCGCGAGATCGACGACCGCCGTGCCCGCGTCGGGGATCGGCTTGCTCGTCGCGGTCTGGGTCTTGTCGTAGGCCTTCCCGAAGCTGCCGGCGGTACCCATCACCTCGCCCGTGCTCTTCATCTCCGGGCCAAGGCGGGGATCGCTGCCCGGCAGGCGATCGAACGGCAGGACGACTTCCTTGACGCTCGTTTGCTCGGGCACCTGCTCGGCCGTGTCGAGGTCGGCGAGCGACGTCCCGGCCATCACCTGCGCGGCGAGCTTCGCGATGGGGACACCGGTCGCCTTCGAGACGAAGGGCACGGTTCTGGAGGAGCGCGGGTTCGCCTCCAGAACGAACACCTCGTCGTCCCGCACCGCAAGCTGGACGTTGAGCAGCCCGACGGTTTCGAGCGCCTGCGCGATCTCCTCGACGACCTCACGAACACGTTTTAGAACCTCGCCATCGAGCGATTCGGGCGGGATCATGCAGGCTGAATCGCCCGAGTGGACGCCGGCCGATTCGACGTGTTCCATGATGCCGCCGATGAGGACGTCCTCGCCGTCCGCGACGGCGTCGACATCGAGCTCGACCGCGCCCTCCAGGAACTCATCGATGAGGATCGGCTGGTCGGGGCTGACGTGGATCGCCTCCTCGACGTACTGACGGAGTTCGTCGTCGTCGTGAACGACGTCCATCGCACGCCCGCCGAGGACGTAGCTCGGGCGCACTAATACTGGGTAGCCGATCTCGTGGGCGAGATCGAGTGCTTCGGCCTCGCTTTCGGCCGCACCGCCGGCCGGCTGGGAAATCCCGAGGTCGTCCATGAGATGGTTGAATCTATCTCTGTTTTCGGCGAGATCCATCGCCTCGACGGTCGTGCCGAGGACGTCACAGTCGAGGCCGCGCCGGTCGAGTTCGGCCTGGAGCCCGCGGCCGATGTCGACGGAGGTTTGGCCGCCGAACTGGACCATCACGCCGTCGGCACCGGTCGATTCGATCACGTCGGCGACCTCCTCGGGGGTGATCGGTTCGAAGAACAGGCCATCGGAGGTGTCGTAGTCAGTCGACACGGTCTCGGGGTTGTTGTTGACGACGTGGGCGTCGATGCCCTGCTCGCGGAGCGCGCGCACGGCGTGCACGGTGCAGTAATCGAATTCGACGCCCTGGCCGATCCGGATGGGACCGCCGCCGACGATCACGACGCTCTCGACGTCGCGATCGACGCGCACCTCGTCGGTCGCGAGCGCCGTGTCGCCACCGAATTCCGGTTCGCGTGCGGAGTAGTAGTACGGCGTCGAGGCGGCGAACTCGCCGGCGCAGGTGTCGACCTGTTTGAAGTCACGATCCGGGGCGTTCGCACCCACTTCATCGACGGTGGCGTCGTCGACCTCGACCGCACCGCTGCCGTCGGCGCGCGTCATCGCGTCGTCGCCGGCGGCCATCGCCGCGACCTCCTGATCGGTGAAGCCGACCGCTGCGGCCGCCTCGAACTCGCCGTCGGCGGCTTTCCCTGCTGCTTCGGCGATATGCTCGTAGCGCTCGACGTACCACGATTTGATGCCGGTGAGATCCGCGACTTTCTCGACCGAATAGCCACGGTCGAATGCCTCGAACATCGCGTACGGGCGGTCGGGCGTCGGGCGTTCCAGATAGTCCGTTTCGAGCGTCGCGTCGTCCATCGCTCCCCAGTCGACGTCGGGCTCGTACTCGGTCGAGCGCAGCGCCTTGAGAAGTGATTCCTCGAAGGTGCGTCCGATGGCCATCGCCTCGCCCGTGGATTTCATCGCGGTACCGAGTTCGAACTCGACGTCGCGGAACTTCTCGTTTGGCCATCTCGGCACCTTCGTCACCACGTAGTCGATCGCCGGCTCGAAGGCGGCCGTCGTCTCGCCGGTGATCTCGTTGTCGATCTCGTGGAGGCGCTTGCCGAGCGCGACCTTCGCCGTGATGCGCGCGATGGGATAGCCCGTCGCCTTGGAGGCGAGCGCCGACGAGCGCGACACTCTGGGATTCACCTCGACGACGCGGTACTCGCCGCCGGGTGTCCCGTCGTCGCGCCAGGCGAACTGGATGTTACAGCCGCCCTGAATCCCGAGATCGCGGATCACGTCGAGCGCCGCGGTGCGCATCTCCTGATGGCCGTCGTCCGGGATGACCTGTGAGGGTGTGACGACCGTCGACTCGCCCGTGTGGATGCCCATCGGGTCGAGGTTCTCCATGTTACAGATGACGATACAGGAGTCGTCGGCGTCGCGCATCACCTCGTATTCGAGTTCGACCCAGCCCGCGATCGATTCGGTGATGAGGACTTCGCTATTCCGAGAGAGCCGGAGTCCCTTCCGCACGCGTTCGTACAACTCCTCGCGCTCCTCGACGACGCCCGACCCGCTCCCGCCGAGCGTGTAGGTGGTCCGGGAGATGACCGGTAGCCCGCCCACCGATGCAACGGCTTCGTCGACGCGCTCGGTGAGGTCGGCCTCCGTGAGTCCCTGTACCGACTCGCCCTCGTCGAGGGTGATGGTCGTCGAGGCGGGCACCGGCTGGCCGATCTCCTTCATCCGCTCCTTGAACAGGTCGCGGTCCTCGGTCGCGTAGATCGTGTCGAGCGGCGTCCCCATGATCTCGACGTCGTACTCCTCCAGAACGCCCTCTTCGGCGAGTTCGGCGGTCACGTTGAGGCCGGTTTGGCCGCCCAGTCCCGCGATAACGCCGTCGGGGCGTTCCTTCTCGATGATCTCGCTGATGGCCTCGGTCGTGATGGGTTCGATGTAGACCGCGTCGGCCATCTCCGGATCGGTCATGATCGTCGCCGGGTTCGAGTTGACGAGGACGACTCGGGCCCCCTCCTCGGCGAGTGCGCGACAGGCCTGCGCACCCGAGTAATCGAACTCCGCCGCCTGTCCGATCTGGATTGGACCGCTACCGATCAACAGTATCGTTCTGTCCTCGTCGCTCATTACCCACGCCAGTTCGCACATCGTAATAAGCCCGACGATACACTGCGAGATGCGTAGCTGAGTTTCGATTTTCGAAGCAATTTCTGCCACGCCACGGTATACTGATTTTAATCCCATCGGCGCGCGGGAGTACCGAAGGCACGACTCGCGCGAGGGATGAGCGAACGAGCAGAGCGAGTGAGCGAATCGGCTGGGGAGGTATGTGGCTGTGGCGGTGTGGTAATGGGAAGTCGGTAATCGAATTGCCAGCGAATCGAATGAACTGATCCGAGGAAACGGCAGCCGTCGATGCGCTACGCTGAATCGACGAGCCGGTAGCGGTACGGCTGGCTCTCGATGACCTCGATATCGCCGGCGTCGGCCCGCCGTCCCAGTACGGTGGCCACGCGGTGAGGGCTGTCGAGCGCCGCGTCGCGTGCGGCGAGGCGTTCGTGGATCTCGCGTGCCGTCAGCGCGTCGTCGTTCGCCTCCGCGAGCACCGTCCGAATCCGCTCGAACTCGCCACGGCGGAGCTGCATACGCGATCTACGTTGGCGGAACACATAACATATCGTCAGACGAGTGTCGGACGCGAGCGTCGGCGTTTCCGGACGAGTACAGGAATTTCAGGCGGGCGTGTCGGTTTCGTGCTCGAAGTCGCGCTCGCGGCGGTAGCGATCGACGAACTCCTCGACGTCGAAGGCGTGCATCTGCTCTTCGAACTCGCTTGCGGTCGCCGTGTCGTCGGCGTGGCTCACCGCGTGTTCCATCAGTTCGACGATGAGTTCGACGACGATCTCGTGGAGGCGGCGCGCGTCGAAGTCGGCGATCCACAGCAGCGCGTAGCCGACGCTGCTGTCCTCGGAGACGTCCTCGGCGACGATCTTCTCGGGGAACTCCTCCAGAACGACGCCCATCAGATGCATCGTGTCGAACTCCTCGCCGTCGGTGGAGTCGATCGTCTCGCGGAGGATCGCGACGAGCGACTCGGGGACGAACCGGCTCGGCGGGTGGACGTCCATCACGACGGCGTGGCGCGCGCCGCAGTCACAGTCGAACTCGCGCACGCCCATATCGAGCTCCGCAACGGCGACCGACTCGCCACACGGCAGCGACACCTCGCCCCCGCGAGCGCCGGGGACGCGTGGCTCGGACATACGAACGGTTGACGCGGCGTGCGGTTAAACTCCGTGGGTGGCCACTGCGGGCTACGGCGTCGGTGTCGACTCGCGTTCGTCGGGCGCGTCGCGTTCGGCGCGCAGCTGGTCGTACGCACGGGCCGCGACGGCGATGCCGAAGACGGTCGTGACCGAACCCAGCGCGACGCTCACGATCGTGACCGCGATCGTTGCCAGCCCCGGCGATCCAGCGCCGGCGAGGAAGCCGATGGCGGTGCCGGGGATCGAGACGACGAGGCCGATGAGCCAGATGACCACGGCGAGCGCGAACAGCCCGATGCGGTGGCCGCTCGTCAGCCGCCAGCTATCGGTCAGCGCGTCGATGAAGTTCTTGTTCTCGACGGCGATCTCCTGCCGGACGAAGAAAAACGAGGTGGCGAAAAACGCCGCGACGAGCGGGCCGCCGATGAGCAGTCCGATCAGTCCGACGATCCCGCCGATAGTGACGATGAACCAGACGACGATCCCACCGAAGAAACCGTTCAGCGTCGCCCAGACGATGTTCTCGCGCGCGAACGCGCGGGGAATCGACTCGGTGTGCTCGCTCACGAGCGTCCGGACGGCGATGATGCGTAGCACCTCGCCGATGAATGGTGTGAGCGCCGCGAGCGGTGCGGCGACGATCAGCGGAATCGGCAGTGCGAGCGGCTGGGTCCCGGCGGGATCACCTGTCGTGGTCGGTGGCGTGCTCGCTCCGCTACCCGCGCCAGGGCCCGGTGTGGGTGTCTGTGCCGCGAGGTCGTTGAGCCGCTCGACCAGTTGGAGGCTCGCCGTCTGGACGAGCACCGCACTTACGAGCCCGAAGATGAGAAAGGCCCCGATCAGCAGCAAGCCGTTGCGGTTGAACGTCCGCGAGAAGCCGCGCCTGATCGCGACGTCGATATCGAGCGTCATGTTCCGAACCCGTCCGATCGGATATTAAATGGTTCCCTTCGGCCGACTACGGCCAGTCGTCGCGCGATTCGGTGTCGATCGTGGGTTCCTCGTCGTCACCGTCGTCGAGCGTCCAGCCGGCGGCGTCGGCCGCGTCCTCGACGGGGAGATACTCCCAGTCGAGATCGTCGGCGAGCTCCCGGTCATCGTCGTTCATGCCGACGAAGACGTGGCGCTCGGTGTCGAACTGTTGTTTGACGTTTTCGAGGCTTTCGCGCCGCCCGCGCGGGCCGGAGAAGAAGTCCTGTCGGATACGGTTCTTCCGCGTGAAGTTCGTCACGACGTAGGTCGGCTGCTCGGAGATCACGCCGACGTACTCCGTCCAGCGGCGCGCGCCGGAGAACACGTCGGTCGGCTCCGAGAGCGCCTCCAGCGCACTGAGTTCGAACGCTAATGTCATGTCGCCGCTCCCGCCTTCCATACCGCTGCTGGGACAGCAGCGAGGAAAACGCCTTCGATGCGACTACTGTTCGGCGGCGGGTGCGAGCTCGTCGAGGTCGACCTCCTCCCGCATCAGCACGTCTTTCTGATCGGCGACGACGCGCTCCTCGCGGATGAGCTTCTTGTACTTGCTCTGGGGGGCGAGATCGCCGATGAGCACGCCGCCGACGATCTTGCCGTCCTTGAACGCGACCCGTCGCCACTCCGTGTCCGAGAACTTCGCTTCCGCGTGGTCGTCGCCGAGCGTCGGATGGCCGAAGGAGAGGAACGGGAAGTCGAAGTGCGTGATCGAATAGGACGACACCCAGCGGAACGTGGCTTCCTCTCCATCGGCGACCATGTTCTCGCCGGCGATCGAGCCCTGTTCCTTGGCGCTGCCCCACGAGCCATTCTGGGCGTACTCGTCGAGGATCGTATCGTAGTAGCGCGTGAGGTCGCCGGCGGCGTAGACGTCCTCGACGGAGGTCTGCATGTGCTCGTCGACGACGAGGCCGTCGTCGAGTTCGATCTCGGTGTTCTGGAGCAGTTCGAGGTTGAAGTCGAGCCCGATGGCGACGCCGGCGAACTCACAGTCGTAGCTATCGCCATCGGGCGTGACGGCGGCGCTGACGTGGCCCGCGTCGTCGGTCTCGAAGCGATCGACGCCGCTGTCGAAGACGGGCGTGACGTTGTTGTCCTCCAGGGCGTCGTGGATGATCTCTGCGCCGTCGTCCGAGAGCGCGTACCGCCACCAGTTCTCCCCGCGCATCAGATAGTGGGCCTCGACGTCCTGTGCGCCGCAGATGGCCGCGAAGTCGATGCCGAGCAGGCCCGCACCGACGACGACGCCGTTGTCTGCCGTCTCGGCGCGCTCGGCGATGGCGCGCGCATCCTCGAACGTCCAGAAGTGGTGGACGCCCTCGGCGTCGGAGTTCGGGACCGGCAGTTGGACTGGTGTACCGCCCGTTGCGAGCAGCAGTTTGTCGTAGTCGAACTGTTCGCCCTCGTGGGTGTCGACGGTGTGAGCGTCGGTGTCGATGTCGGTGACGAACGTGTTCAGCCGGAGGTCGATATCGCGCTCGTCGTACCAGTCGGGCTGGTGTATCGACATCGGTGCTGCGGGCAGTTTCCCCTTGGCGAACTCCTTGATGAGAATGCGGTTGTAGAGCGCTTCGCCCTCGTCGGTTATTACTGTGACGTCGGCGTCGGGCGCGTCCTCGCGAACGGTTTCGGCCGCCGAACTGCCGGCGATACCGTCGCCGATGATGACGTACGAGGCGGTCATGGAACGAGTTCGGCACCCCGGGGTAATGTGAATTGCTATCCACGAAGCCGTCCGGCCCGAGCGCCGCTCGGGCACACGCGACGGCGTTGCTGCCCGTCTATCCCTGCGTCTCGCCGCCGTCGACGGGGAGCGCGTGGGCGGTCACGAACGAGGCATCGTCCGAGCAGAGCCAGACGATCGCGCTCGCGATCTCGTCGGGCTGTGCCGGCCGGTCCATCGGCACGTCGGCGGTGACCTGATCGCGCTCCTCGGGCGAGAGTGACTCGATGGCCGCCGTCTCGACGACGGCCGGACAGACGGCGTTGACCCGAACCCCCTCGGTCGCGTACTCGACGCCGGCCGAGCGGGTCAGCCCGACGACGCCGTGTTTGCTCGCCGCGTAGGGCGTCCGCCCGGGGCTGGCCTCGATACCGGCGATCGAGGCGACGTTGACGACCGCTCCGTCGTCATCGCCGTCCAGGATGGCGGGGATCTCGTGTTTCATCCCGAGCCACGTCCCCTTCTGGGCGATCGCTATGACGCGATCCCAGTCGTCCTCGTCGATGTCGGCGGTGCGCGCCGCCGGGGCACCGGCCGCGACGTTGTTCACCGCGAAATCGAGCCCGCCGAACTCGTCGACGGCGAACTCGACCATCGCCGCGACGGCGTCCGAATCACTGACGTCCGCCTCGACGAACGCCGCGGTGCCGCCCTCCTCTTCGATGCGCTCGACTGTCTCTTCGCCCGCGTCGGTATCGATGTCCGAGACGACGACCGACGCGCCCTCGCGCGCGAACCGCTCGGCCGTTTCCCTGCCGATTCCTGCTCCCGCACCGGTCACCAGTGCCACGCTGTTGTCGATTCCGTTCATCTCCACTGATACATACTGACCGTTCATTCAAATTAGTTTCGGTTCACGGACGGCGGGACGTGGACGCGAACCAACCGAAAAACGGGCCGTTCCGTCCGCAGGCGGTGCGTTGATGTGGCTCGCGCCCCAACACGCAGCTACATGAAACTCCAGCAGTCGGTCCGTCATTTCGCCGCCAAACAGGCGCTCACGATGCCCGTCGTCGGCGAGTTTGCGACCGGGAAGCTCGTCGATCTTCACACGCGCGTGTTCACCGACAAGGCCGATCCCACCCGTGCCGACGAGCGCCGCGAGCATCTCGACGCCTTCTTCGAGGCGGCGATGGATAGTTATGTCGCCGCCCTCGAAGCAGACTACACCGAGGCCGCCGCGCGCGAGATCACGCACGTTCAGGCGAACTTCGACTTCTACAACCACGGCTGGACCGAGATGATGGAGATCCCGCCCGACGAGCTCGACGCCCACTACGACCGCTACCGGGAGTTCTTCGAGACGTTCGCCATCACCATCGACGACCCGCTTGGTACGTTCGCACCCGCTGGCGGGGTTCCCGAGGCACCGTCGACGCCCGAACAGCTCGACGACGACACCCATCGCTACACCAAGGGTGGGTTCGCCGACGACGTCTACGTCGAGGGGCCGGACGGCGAACTGCTCGTCGGCGGTCAGGACGAACCCGACGATGTCGACGTGACCGACGCGCCGGGCATCAGCGACGACGACGTTTAGATGGCCGCAATCCACGCCCGATAGTCAGCGGGTTGCTCGTAGACCGCGATGAACAGTCGATCGACGAACTCGGCGACGCGCTCGGGATCGGCCCGCGCCGCGATGTGGACGTTCGTCCCGTCGGCGTCCTCGGGGCTTTCAAGCTCGTCGATGCGGAAGGCGGGATAATCGTTCAGCAGTTCTTTCACTCGATCGAGTTCGTCGTCCGTGCAGTCGACGTTCAGGATCCCGTCCGCGAACTGTAACCACGGCGATCGCCCCTCGTCCTGTGTCTCCGTCTCGACGGTGAGGAACGCGCTCTCGCGCTCCTCGTGGGCACGGATCGCATCGGCGAACAGCTCCCTTCGTGGTTCTTCGGTCGCGGCATCGAAGCGGGTCATGGATCGGGTTCGCCGCTCGCGGTGAAAAGCGGGCCGCTGTGTCCATCGGGCAAACGACGACGATATCTACAACCCTTTTAGGCCGCGCTTCGATGGGTCGGTATGAGCGATGACCAACCCAACGTCCTGCTGCTCGGGCCGCCGGGCGCGGGGAAGGGCACCCAGAGCGCGAACGTCGCCGACGAGTACGACGTTCCACATGTGACGACGGGCGACGCGCTCCGGGCGAACAAGGACATGGAGACCGACTACGGCACGCCACGCGAGTTCATGGATGCCGGCGAGCTCGTGCCCGACCCGGTGGTCAACGAGATCGTCGCCGAGGCGCTCTCAGATGGCGAGGGCTACGTGCTCGACGGCTATCCGCGAAACACCGAGCAGGCCGACTATCTCGCGGATATCACCACGCTCGACGTGGTCTGTCTGCTCGCGGTGAGCGACTCCGAGCTCGTCGAACGACTGACAGGAAGACGGGTCTGTGACGACTGCGGCGCGAACTACCACGTCGAGTTCAATCCCCCGGAAGAGGAGGGCGTCTGCGACGAATGCGGCGGCGCGCTGATCCAGCGCGAGGACGACACCGAGGAGACGGTCAAAGAGCGGATCGACGTCTATCACGAGAGCACCGAGCCGGTCGTGGACTACTACCGCGAGGCAGGTGTGCTCCGGGAGATCGACGGCGAGGCCACTCCCGAGGAAGTCTGGGAAGAGCTGCGCGAGACGATCGACGCGGCGGTCTGAGCGGTTATCGGAATCGGTTCGAAACGGCTAGCGAAGTAAAAGGTTGATTAGCGCGCACGCTATAGAAGAGGAAAATGGGACGAACAGGCGAGAAAGCGCGCTCGCTGGTCGCCGAGGACCCCGCCTTCGCCGAGGCGCTCACGGTGGTGCTCGACCGATCCGGCCACGCCGCCGACGAACCGACACCCGACGGCGGCACCCACACCATCAGATGGGCCGACGTCAGCGACGACCTCACGAGCGGGCAGTGGGGCCGACTCATCGAGACCGGCATCCTCCACGACGCCGACGGCGACGGCTTCGCGGTCTCGAACCCCGACGAGATCCGCGCGGCGCTCGGCGACGACTCCGTCGAAACCGACGTCGAGGACGAGGATTCCGGCTGGTCGACCTACGACAAGCTCGCCGGGCTTGCGGCACTCTCGCTGTTTCCGGCCTACGCGGTCATGCCGATCCGCAACGCGGTCGGGCAGGCAGCGGACGTCATCTTCGGCCCGTTCGACGCCGTGTTGCCGTTCTATGCCGTCGTCATCATCCTCTCGGTGCTCACCGGGCTCTACTCGGTGCTGCTCCAGTCGAACCTGATGAACACCGAGAAGATGGGCGCGATCCAAGAACAGATGAACGACATCCAGGAGCGCCGCAAGGAGGCCAAAGAGCGCGGTGACGACGCCGCGCTCGACCGGATCCAGGAGGAGCAGATGGACGCGATGAGCGATCAGCTCGGCATGTTCAAGGAGCAGTTCCGGCCGATGGTCTGGATCCTGCTGCTCACCATCCCGGTGTTCGTCTGGATGTACTGGAAGACGGGCGTCCGCGGCGGCGGTGCCGAGCATATCGTCGCGGCCGAGCGGTCGATCGTCCTGCCGATGCTCGGGCGCATGGAGCTGACCGAGCAGATCGGCGGCTTCGTCTGGGTCTGGCTGGTCTGGTACTTCCTCATCTCCATCTCCTTCCGCCAGATCATCCAGAAATCGCTCAACCTCACCACGACACCGACGGGCTGAACGGGAGACACAACCCCTTTGTACCGCCCCGGACCGAGACACGGCATGTTTGTCACCGTGTCCGGGCCGGCCGGCGTCGGCAAATCCACGACGGCGGCGGCGCTCGCCGACCGACTCTCCTACGAACACATCAGCGGCGGCGATATCTTTCGGACGGTCGCCGACGAGCGCGGACTGACGGCGCTCGAACTCAACCGCCGCGCCGAGGAGGACGACGCCATCGATCGGGCGCTCGACCGTCGCCAGCTGACGATCGCGGAGGAACGCGACGACGTCGTACTTGAGTCCCGGCTGGCGGGCTGGATGGCCGGCGAATACGCCGATCTCAGGATCTGGCTCGACGCACCGCTGTCCGTTCGCGTCGCGCGCATCGCCGATCGCGAGGAGAAGTCGATCGAGGTCGCCCGCGAGGAGACCGAAGCCCGCGCCGCGAGCGAGGCCCAGCGCTATCGGGAGTATTACGGCATCGATATCGGCGATCGCTCGATCTACGATCTCTCGTTGAGCACCGCCCGCTGGGGACCGGACGCCATCGTCGACGTGCTCGCGAAGGCGTGTGCAGCCTACGACCCGTCAGCCGACGAGGGGCAAGTGAACGTCGCCGTCGATTTCGAGCGCTGATGCGCGGCGCGCCGGCCGATCGAACCGCCGAGAAGCGCTGCTCCTTCGGCGTCGTCAACCTCGACAAACCGCCGGGACCCTCCGCCCACCAGGTCACTGGCTGGGTGCGTGATCTCGTCGGGACCGACCGCGCGGCACACGCGGGCACGCTCGATCCGAAGGTCACGGGCTGTCTGCCGATCCTGCTCGGCGATGCGACGCGTCTCGCACAGGTGTTCCTGGAGGGCGAGAAGGAGTACATCGCCGTGCTCGAACTCCACGGACGGGCACCCGAGAGCCTCGCCGACGTGCTCGCCGAGTTCGAGGGCGAGATCTACCAGAAACCGCCGAAGAAGAGCGCCGTCGCCCGTCGGCTGCGCACTCGCCGGGTGTCGGAGCTGACGGCACTCGAAGTCGAGGATCGACGTGTGCTCCTCCGCATCCGCTGCGAGAGCGGCACCTACGTCAGAAAGCTCTGTCACGATCTCGGGCGAGCGCTCGGCACCGGCGCGCATATGGGCGATCTCCGCCGCGCCGGGACGACACCGTTCGACGATACGGATCTCGTAAGCATGCACGATCTCACGGACGCGCTCGCGTTCGCCGACGACGGCGATCCAGCAACGCTTCTCGACACCGTCCAGCCGGCCGAACGCGCGCTCACCCACCTCCCGCGCGTGGAGATCGCCCCCAGCGCCGCCCACGAGGTCGCCGAGGGCGCGCCGGTCTACGCGCCCGGCGTGCTCGGGATCGACGACCTTCCGGGGGACGCCGACGAGCCGCTGGTCGCGTGCTACACGCCCGACGGCGCGGCGGTCTGTCTCGGCCGACTCGTCGGCGACCCCGGGATGGAGTCGGGAACCGTGGTCGATCTCGAACGAGTGTTGGTGTAGCTCGCCTCTCCCATTCCCGACTGCGGTCGAGCGATTGCAGGGATCACCCTTTTGTGAACGGTTTGCGTATTCCCGCCGATGACGAATATCGATCTCCCCGACCCGGAGCTCGGGCGCGCGACGATCGTCTACGAAGGGCTCGACGGTGAACAGGTCAGCATCGACGTCGACAACGAACACATCGTCTACTTCGACGATCACTGGCAGGTGAAAACCGGCGAGGATGACGACGGCAACGACGTCATTCGGCGAATCCCGCGCGATCGCGTCCGCTACGTCGAACGATCGGTCGAGGAGTTCCAGGATCGCGTCGATGCAGCGGTCGACGAGGCGAAAGAGCGTCTCGATCTCGGATCGTAGCGAATCAGTCGTCGGCGCGGGCCTGCTCGACCTCGGCGATGTTCTCGACGTCGACACCGCCGGTGAGTTCGGTGTAGGGGTATGGCATGTCGATCCCCTCGGCGTCGAAGCGTTCCTTGACCGCCTGCACCCACGCCGAGAGGGTGTGGACGTACTTCCCGCGCGAGGGCTCCGTGATGTACGCGCGTGCAGTCAGCCCCACGTAGGAGTCGGCGAGCTCGGTGAGGATCACGTCGGGTTCGGGATCGCCCTTGAGCCCGTCGACGGCTGCAGCTTCCTCGACGATGATCTCCTTCGCCTGTTCGATGTCGTCCTCGTAGCCGATACCGAAGGTGAACGGGATGCGGAGTTCGTCGTCGGCGACGGGGTTCGTGACGGCGTTGTCGGCGAGTTCGGAGTTCGGGACGGTGATCAGCTCGTTGTCGAACGTCTTGAGCTTCGTCACGCGCAGGCCGATATCCTGGACGACGCCGGATTTGGTTTCGTTGCTGGAGGGCCACTCGATCCAGTCACCGATGCCGAAGGGATCGTCCTTGAGGATGAAGATACCCGCAGCGAAGTTCGCCAACAGGTCCTGAGCGGCGAAGCCGACCGCGAGCGAGAGCGCACCCAACAGGGTCGCAAACGCCGCGAGCACGGTGCCGAAGCCGGCGATCGTCGCCGCGAGCGAGAGCGCCGCGAACAGCGCGATCGCGCGGGCAACGGTCCCACCCAGGTTCACGACTTTCGGATCGTAGCCACGCGCGTCGAGCGCTCCTCGAACGAGACGGACGAGCACCGATCGCCCGACGAAATAGATGAGCACGAACGCGACGAGGAACAACACGGCTGTGGTGGCGACGCTGATGAGCGTCTCACCGTACTGGCTCACGAACCCCCCGACACTCGTCGGCACGCCCTGCTGTAGCGGTATCAAAGGCATCGTCGGAGTTCACACACGAACGGATCATCAAACCATCGCCTGCCATCGAGTCGCCGGCCCGCACGGAAGCGAAGGGCTTAATCCACGAGCCAGCATCCATCGATATGCGGGACCGTGGGGTAGCTTGGTATCCTCGGCGCATGGGGTGCGTCGGACTCGTGTTCGAATCACGACGGTCCCATGGACCTTTTTGCACCTCGCTCGCGCGGAGCGCGCTCGCTCGGGCAAAAATCTCCACCAAAAAGCGCGTCGGACTCCCTCCGGTCGTCCTCGCGCCCGCTCGCTCACTTCGCGCTCACGGTGGTTCGAGACACCTTCGGTGTCTCGTCATCCCGAGAGACGCTCCGCGTCTCTCGAACGACTGCGCCGTTCGCGCAACTCGCGGCGCTTCGCGCCGCGCGTTCGCTCGCGGTGGAACCTTATCCTTCCAGCCGCACAGCACCGCCGAAGCCCTCGACCGCTTCGCGGTCTCGCCCTTCATCCGCCAGGCGAGTGAACTCTCCTGAGTCTGCGTTCACAGAGCGACCACAGACGCCAGGATCCGCCACCCGCAACCGCCACAGCACCACACTGACGCTCACTGCCGGCTTTCGAGCCATCCCCATTGATCTGTCGTGTTACGATGGGTATTAAATTGTGGTGCTCAAGTTATTTGTAATTGGAAACTGATGGGGCTACCATGAGCTACGTCAGTGCCACTGTCCTCTTCGGTCGCGACCGGCATCGCACACGGCGGACTCTCGTTCTTGCCGCTGCTGTTTTCCTCGCGAGTTTCGTGCTCTATGCGAGTTTCCCGATATACGACGGGGTCCCGTTTACGTATCTCCTGATCATCCCCTCGATTCCAGTGCTTGCAGGCGCTGTGGCGCTCATCAGTGCCTACCGCAACGATGGCCTCCTCGTGAGCGCATTGGTGCCAGTGATGGCCGTCCTCGGACTGGAACTCTCGTTAGGCCTCTGGCTCACTTTCGATCTCGTTCCCAGCTACGATCCGGCCGGGTTCGGTTTCGTACCCGTCCTCCTTGCAGTTGCCTTCGGGATCGGCGTCGCCGTCGCCGCCGTTGGGGCTGGCACACGACGTGTTGTAACCGCCATCAGTTCGTGAGCTCCGAACGGTTTCTGGACGCAACCGATGCTTTCGTCCCTGTCAAGACATCTTGCCGGCTACGTCGCCGGTCGCCAGCAGCGCCTCACTCCCGTTTCACGCCGGGGTTCGTCACCGCACCGTTGGCCGCCGAGCCGAAGGTCGCTCCATATTTCGCGAGCACGCCGGTGGTGTAGTTCGGCTCGGGACGGTCGCGCTCGGCCAAGCGTGATTCGATCTCCTCGTCGCTCAGATCGACCTCCAGACGGCGCTCGTCAACGTCGATGCTGACGGTGTCGCCGTCCTGAAGGGCGGCGATCGGGCCGTCGGCAGCGGCCTCGGGCGCGATGTGGCCGATCGAGAACCCACGCGTCGCACCTGAGAAGCGCCCGTCGGTCAGCAGCGCCACGTCATCGGCGTGGCCCTGGCCGGCGACCGCCGAGGTCACGCCGAGCATCTCGCGCATGCCCGGCCCACCGCGCGGCCCCTCGTTGCGGATACACACCACGTCACCCGACTCGACGTGGCCCTCCTGGACGTACTCCATCGCGTTCTCCTCGCCCTCGAAGACCCTGACTGTGCCCTCCTGTCGGAGCTCGTCGTCGCTGGTGACCTTCAGGACCGCACCCTCCGGCGCAAGATTTCCCTTCAGGATACGGATCGCACCCTCCTCGTCGAAGGGATCGGCGGCGGGTCGCAGGAAGTCGGCGTCGATCTCGTCGTCGGCCGGCAGATCGAGTTCGTCCAACTCCTCGCTGATCGTACGCCCGGTGACGGTCATCGCGCCACCATCCATGTAGCCGCCTTCGACGAGCCGGCGGATGACGACCGGAACGCCACCGATCTCGTGGAGATCCTCCATCACGCGCGTACCGCCGGGCTGGAGGTTGGCGATCTTCGGCGTGCGCTGCGAGATCTCGTCGAACGTGTCGATGTCGAGATCGATGTCGGCTTCGGCGGCCATCGCCAGCAGGTGGAGTACGCCGTTGGTGGAGCCCCCGAGGGCGACCTGGAGGGCGATGGCGTTCTCGAAGCTCGCGCGCGTGAGGATGTCCGACGGTTTGCGGTCGGCTTCTATCGCATCGAGGACGACCTCGCCGGCCTCGTGGGCGACCGCCTCGCGCTCGTCGCTCTCGGCGAGCGGGCTGGCGCTGCCGAGCGGCGCGAGACCGATCGCCTCGGAGATCGAGGCCATCGTGTTCGCGGTGAACATCCCGCCACAGGAGCCGGCACCCGGGCAGGCGTTGCGTTCGAGATCGTCGAGCTCGTCGCGGCTCATCTCACCCTGTGCATACGTACCGACACCTTCGAAGACGTCCTGAACGGTCACATCCCGGCCCTCGTGCTCGCCGGGGAGAATGGAGCCACCGTAGCAGAAGACGGTTGGAAGGTCGGTGCGGATGGCGGCCATCATCATCCCGGGCAGGTTCTTGTCGCAGCCCGCGACGGTGACGAGCGCGTCCATGCGCTCGCCGAAGGAGACGAGCTCCACGGAGTCGGCGATCACTTCGCGGGAGATCAACGAGGCCTTCATCCCCTCGGTACCCATCGAGATCGCGTCGCTGATCGTGATGGTGCCGAACTCGATCGGCATGCCGCCGGCGTCGTCGATGCCGTCGGTGGCGGCGTCGGCCACGTCGTCGAGATGGACGTTACAGGGCGTGATGTCGGCGGCGGGGTTGGCCACGCCGACCATCGGCGAGTCGAGATCGGCGTCGTCGAACCCCATCGCGCGGAACATCGCCCGGTGGGGCGCACGTTCGGGACCGTCGGTGACTTCCCGGCTGCGGAGGCGCTCGCGCGTCTCGGCCTCGTCGCGCCGTTCGGACTGCTGACTCATGGTTCGGTTTCCGTTGCCACGGACATAAGTGCCACTGAAGCGCCCGAGGGGCGAGTCGAACCAGTTTTGAGGGCTGCGCTGACAGAAGGGGACGATGAGTTCGATCGTGGCCGTCGCACACTACCCCGAGGGGGCGGGTCACGCGACCCGGATGCTGGCGGTGGCGAGAGCGCTCGAAGCCCGGGGGGCCACGGTCACGCTCGCCGGCGGCGGCCCGGGCGCACGCTTCATCGATCGCAACGGCTACGACCAGTACGAACCCGCATCCGTCGACTTCATCGGCGACTACCAGGGCGGCTCGCTGCTGCACGTGCTCGGCCACAGCCTGCCCAACAGCGCACGCCGAGTGTACGACTACGTGCACTGGCTGCGCCGCGAACGGCCGGACGCGCTGGTGACCGACGACATGTTCGCCGCGATGGCCGCCGAGTTCGTCGATCTCCCGCTGTTCGTCTGTACGCACAACGCCGCCTCCTACTACGACGCGGTCATCGAGCAGGGGTTCACCTGGCTGCTCAACCGCCACCAGCTCTATTCTGCCGAGGCGTTTCTCTACCCCTCGATCTGGCCGCCCGACCGCGGTGACCCGGCGGGCGTGACACCGATCCCGCCGATCGCCCTCGACGTCGCGCCAACGGAAACGACCGACGAGCAACGGCGCGTGCTGGCCGACGGGAGCCCGCCCGAAACCGACGTGCCAGCCAACGGGTCGCCCGCGCCCGACGAGACCGACGTGCTGGTCGTGCCGAGCGCGTACTCGATGGGGTTCGAGGCGCTCACTGAACGACTCCGGGCTGCGGGCCACGAGGTGACGCTCGTCGGCGGCGAGGACTGGGACTGCGTGCCGGCGCTGCTGCCGTATCTCCGGGCCGCCGAGCGCGTCGTCTGCTCGGGCTATTCGACGATCATGGAGGCGGCGGTCGCGGGTACGCCCTGTATTGTCTACCCGTTCACCGACGAACAGCACGGCGTCTCGCGGGTGATCGAGCGAACAGGTTTACCGGGCTTCCAGGTCGAACACTCGATGGCGCACGTGGTGCGTGCGGTCAGCCAGCCGCTCGAACGCCCGGTGTACGAGAACGGTGCCGGGCGGGCGGCGGCGACCGTGCTCGCGGCCATCGAGTAGAAAGCGACTTTCGCGCGCGCTCGGTTGGTGCGGTATGACGCGGGTTCAGGTCACTGCCGGCGGGCGCATCCATTTCGGCTTTCAAAACCTCTCGCTCGCGCGTGAGCGGCTCTACGGTGGTCTCGGAATCTCTCTCCGTGAGCCACGATTCCGCATCGAGGCCGCGCCGGCCGACGAACTCCGCTGTGACGACCCGGACGCGAGCGAGTACGCGGCACGTGCGCTCGATCTGCTCGACCGTCCTGGAATCGCCCTCACGATCCACGAACGATTGCCGGCACACGTGGGTCTCGGCAGCGGGACACGCCTCGCGCTCGCGACGCTCGCGGCGGTCGCGCGGGCATACGACCACGAACCACGAGTCAGGGAGCGCGCGCCACAGCTCGGTCGCGGCGGGCGCTCGGGCGTCGGCTGTGCGACGTTCGAGACGGGTGGGTTCGTCGCTGATGCCGGCCATCGGGCCGAGCGGTTCACCACCCAGCCCCCCGCCGCGGGCGAGTGGGAAGTGCCAGAGCCGATCGCTCGTCACACGCTCGCAGACTCGTGGCGGTTCGTGCTCGTCGTTCCGTCGATCACCCCTGGCCGGAGCGACGATCACGAGGATCGGAGCATCGAGCGCGTGGTCGAACACGCCGATCCAAGCATCGCCGACGACATCGCCCGTATCGTCGCCCAGCAGCTGCTTCCGGCGGTCGCCGAGGACGACTGGCACGCCTTCGGGGGTGCGATCACCGCCGTGAGCCGCCTCAATGGCGCGTGGTACGCCGACGAACAGGGTGGCGTCTATCGCCCGCCGCTCGGCGATCTCATCGACGTACTGGAACGCTCGCCGGCCGTGGCCGGTGCGGGCCAGTCCTCGTGGGGGCCCGCCGTCTATGGGCTCACGGACGACGAGCGCGCCCAAACGGCACGGGAGGCGGCCCAGGACGCGCTGTCGGCTGCGGGCGTCGATGGCGACGTCGTGATCTGTGAGCCGGATAACGAGGGTGCGCGCATCGAAACGATGGAATAGGCGAACGTTTTTTGAATCGGAACGATCTCAGACCATTTTCTCTATCTCGTCGAGGAAGTTCTGGAAATCCTTGGCTCCGGCCTGTTCGGCAATCCCTTTCAGTGTACCCGTATCGATCTCGTCGTGGTAGGGAACGATGACCGTTCGCTTTTCTCCAGTATCAGGGTTGGTGTACCTGAGTTTCGCATGGCTGCCGGTTTGGCCGACCTTCTTGTAGCCCCAGTTGTCGAGAGCGCTGATGATGTCTTCGCCGGAAAAGGTGGATCGGCTCACTCGAACCAAGGAGCCGAGGCTTCCGTCACCGCTGCCTCTTCAGAATCCGGTCGGTGATACAATTCGAGGGCTTCTTGAAGGTTGTCAAGCGCTGCAGACGGGTTACTTCCCTGACTAACGATGCCCGTCTGCTCTTCTTTGGCAACCCATAGATCGGTACTCTCCCCCTCGGAAATCGTGAACCGCGGGCGTGTCGTAGTGCTCATGGAAACCGTTGGGGTACAGTGGGGATAAGACTTACTCGAAAGGGTCCCTCCTATGGCTCGGGGACGGATACAGACGATCTCTCCCTGGAATTCGTCGAACGCTTCAACGCGATGTGGCACGGAGGAACCACAAACCCGAGGCTGTGAAAAGTGAACTCGACAGAGTAAGCGGACGCTTTTGCGCGTCGAGCGTCTATCCCGATGTATGCAGTTCTGCGATGATTGCGGCTCGATGATGCACGCGGACGGCGACGAGATGGTCTGTTCGGACTGTGGCGCACGCGTGCCGAAGGACGAGGAGGTGGCGGCGTCGTTCGTGAGCACCGAATCACAGAGCGATAGCGACGTCATCGAGACCAGCGAGGACGCGGCCGACGAGGGGAAACCGACGGCCGAAGTCGAATGCGAGGAATGTGGAGCCGAGCGCGCGTGGTATACGATCAAACAGACCGGTTCGGCCGACGAGCCACCTACCCGATTCTTCAAATGTACCGAATGCGGCCATCGCTGGCGCGGCTATAGCTGATTCCACCGTGGTCGAACGGTTTTATCCGCTCTATGCTTGACAGCTCTCGTGACCCGTGCGATTCGGCCGCGGAACACTGTGGGGCTCGACGTGAGCGAGCGCCGCGTCATCGACACTCTGGATGCCGTTCTCCTCGGGATGCTCTGGGGCCTGTCGGACCCGACGACCGAGATCGAGCTGTCGCTGGCCGTGTGACGTCCGGAAAGCGGGGGCGGGAACGGTACGGTGATGCCACGCAACGGACCGTTCGGGGAGCCACCCCATCACATAGTTAGCGGGGACGACCGAAACGGTCCTGCATGATAGCGAAAGTGAATGTCACCCGAACCGATCGCTGACGAGTCGACCACAGCCACGCCGCAGCCGTTCGGAAGTGGCCTGATCCGAGATGTCGAGCTCCGCGGCGATTTCGGCGAGCGTCGTCTCCCGCGGGATCGCGAAGTAGCCACCCTCGTGGGCCAGCCGCAGCGCCTCGCGCTGACTGGTCGTGAGACGGTTTCGAGCCGTCTCGGCGTCGTCGCCATCGCTGTCGTAGAGCCGGTCGAGTTGGAAATCGAGATCGTGATCGAGACAGAACTCCCGGAAGGTGGCCAGCGCATCGCGACCGGGAAAGCGAATTCGGGCGTGCCAGCGGCCGTCGACGTACCGCATTTCGAGCCGTGCAGCCCCGAGATCGACCCACGCGTCGTAGGTCACGACCGACGCCCGACCGGTCAGTCGAGCGCGATAGAGCCGGCGATCGTCCGCGTCGCTCAACCGTTTGACGTCGGTGACGGTCTCGTCGTCCGCGAGCGCGCTCTCGAAGGCGTCGAGATCGTCGCTGCGCGCCCAGCAGAACACGACCGGCATCGCCGAGCGCGTTCTGTACACCCGTTCGACGTCGAGTTCGACCGCTGAGGTGGCCGACAGCGCCGTCGCGAACGAGAGCCGATCCGGGTCGAGGCTGCACTCGGCGATGACGCTCATGGCGATTGAACTATGCTACCAAATGGCAAAATACCTTCCGACGGATGGATTCGAACGAATCGTGTGTGGATCGCGATTTTTCAGGCGATCAGCAGCCACGCAAGCGCCACTGCGCCCGCGCCGGCGATCGTGCTCGCCACCGCGTGGGTGCGCAGTCGATCGAGGCGTGCGTGGGCCGCGCCGTGCGTATGGTCGTGAGCGTGCTCGCCACCGGTCTCGCACTCGGGCAGGAAATCCATCGCGATGTGGAGGAAGATGCCCGCGGCGAAGCCGAAGACGACTGCGTTGAGCGCCATCGTGCTCGGTGGTTCGATCAATCCCACGAGCAGCGCCGTGATCCCGACGCCGGCCGCCGGCAGCGCGATCGCGCCGACCGGTAGCCCCTCCGCTCGGAGGCGATCGGCGGCGGCGTAGCCCGCGGGCGCTTTGTGCGAGATGATACTCAGGCCGAGCAGCAGCCCGAGATCGGGCAGAAGCGTGTAGACCGTCCCGATGACGATCCCGGCGGCCAGCGCGTGTGCGGTGAGCTGTGCGGTCGTCGTTTCGAGCGGGAGGTCGAGATGCGTGAGGCGGTGGCCGACGGTGTGGCCGGCGTAGCCCGCGACGATCCCGGCCGCGATGCCGAGTCCCCCCAACTGCGGCTGATAGCCGATCGCCTGAGGGACGAGGAAGATGGCCGCACTCGTGATCATCGCGCCGCTCGCGAGCCCGTCAGCCCGGACCGATCGCGCCGCGTTCCGCTCTCGCGAGCGTGCGCCGAAAACCGCCCCGCCGGCCATCGCGGCGAAGGCAGCCCAGCTGACGACCAGCACCTTCCAAAGGCCTGCAAGTGCCCCGAGCGCCGAGAGAGCGACGAGTGCCACCAGGCCGACGACACCGATCCACGGTACTCGCTCGCGCCGTTCGAGACCGACCGCGTCGATGCTCTCCATTCTGTTAGCAACATCAACATCGAAGTTAATAAATCCGTCGTGCGGGCCGTCTCAGCGCGTCGCCTGTCGCCACGCGCGCAGGTCGAGAACCGAGCCGTCGAGATCCTCGCCGTCGGCCTCGGTCGCCGCCCAGACGAACATCTCGGCGATATCCGCGGGATCGCGGCCGGCCTCGCCAGCGAGATCGGTCGCGACCTGCCCGAGATCGAGCAGTCCTACTGAATGGTCCAATTCGGTGGCGAACCCGCGGACGAGTGCCTCCGCGGCCGCCTTGGAGACGGCGTACGAACCGAATCCGGCCTGCGCCTCGCGGGCGATCGCCCCCGTCGGAACGAGCACGCGCGCATCGTCAGCGAGGTGGGGGACAGCCTCGCGGACCGTCGCGAAGACCCCGCGGGCGTTCGTCCGGAGATGATCGTCGAACGCCGTGTAGCTCTCGTCGGCCAGCGGCGTCTCGCCGGCCGGGCCGTGATAGACGCCCGCGTTCGCCACCACGAGACCGATCTCGCCGACGTTCGCCGCGGTCTCGCAGAGCCGTTCCACGTCGTACTCGTCGCGCACGTCGGCGCGCTGCGTGGTGATCTCGCCGTCCAGCTCGTTCGCATCCGCGGCGAGCTCGTCGAGCGCGTCCGTGCTGCGCGCACAGCCGACGACGTGTGCGCCCTCCTCGGCGAAACGGTGTGCGACCGCCCGGCCGACGCCCCGGCTCACGCCCGTGACGACCGCGATGGTATCGTCCATATATCGGGATAGCTCGCCACGCTAATGCGCGTTGCCCCCCGCCCGTTAGGCCATCGAGCGCGTCGGTCGCTCGCCGTCACGATAGAACTGGCCGTGGAAGCCGAACGGGATCGCGTGTGGAACCCTGGCGCGGGCGCGCTCCTCGAAGGTCGCCGCGTCGAGCACGAGGAGGAACGACCGCCCGGCGTCGGCATCGAGTACGACCGAGAGGAGCACGCCCTCGTCCTCCCGTCGCGAGGCTGCAGTTCCGGGGGTACTGGGCGCTGGTACGAACACCGGCTCGCCGGGATAGCAGTTCGGCTCGTCCCACGTCTCGGCGGTCCGTGCCTCGACGTCGATCTTCACGAGTTGGTTCTGGAACTCCGCTGGCGGTCGCTCCCGATTACTCACGCCGTAGACGTAGCGATACGGACGGGTGTTTCGGCGCGCGTAGTCGATCGTCGGGAACTCGATGTGACCCGGATGGAGCGTCTCCCGTTCGACGCCGCGTGCCGAACTCCCCTCCGGGAGCCGATATCGGTTGAGTTCGCCCGTCGGCAGCGTCGGCGACGGCGAGCGGAGGTTGTCGAGGCCGAGCGCGTCGACCACCGACGCGTCGGGATAGGTCACGAGATCGAGCACGATCTCCTCGTCCACCTCGAAGGCGTTGACGTGATGGAAGACGAAGAACGGCTCCGTCCGATGGGTCGTGGCGACATCGCCCGATGCGCGATCGAAGACGATGAAACGCGAGCCGTGCTCGGGTTTCCAGGTGAAGCTCCCGGCCACGGTCGATCCCCGGAGTAGTGCGAGCGGCGAGACGACGAACGGGTTCTCGGCGAGCACCACGTAGTTCGGGGTGAGCGCGAAACTGTGGAGATAGGCGGCCTCGTCGACCGTCACGCCGCCGACGATCTCGGGGTCCGTCCGCCCGTCGGGAATTCGATAGAGCGTATAGCCCGGGTTCCGGCCAAAACGCGTCGCGTAGCCGATCGTCTCCCCGCGGTGGGCGTCGTAGTGAGGATGTACCGTCGTCGTGGTGCCCAACGGTTCGCGAGCGTGCTGGCCGCGCGTTTCGAGCGTCTCGGGATCGAACTCCAGCGGACGCGGGCTTTCGGTGGTGGCGACGACGGAATCGCCGCGTGTCTCGATATCGACGCAGGCGTTGTCGGTGATCCTCGGTGAGAGCAGTCGTTTCAATCGGTCGAGGGGACCGATGTCGGGGACGGTAGCGAACTCGCGAAAGCCGAGTTCGCCATGCTCACGGGCATATTCGTACGCCTCGCTCCGGAGGAAGCGATTCGAGTAGTGGACTTGGCCATCCTGAATCGCAAACCGTCGGAGCAGCGAGAACCCGTCGAACCAGTGGTTGAGCGTCCGGTTGCCGACGCGAAAGCGGCCAGGGCCGTTGCGGAGCAGGATTCCCGCGAGCCAGTCGGGGAGATCGCCCTCGACGGGCAGCGGTACGCGATCGAGCTCCTCCGAAATCGGTTCGAAGCCGAGGCGGTGGTCCATACACGGTCGAGAAGCGCAGCGGCCATAGCGTCCGGGGTCAGTCGTCTTTTATACGCGCCGCCGTATCATCCCACATGGATGCGCTCGCGGCAGGGTCGGACGCGGCATCGCTGTCCGGTCGGACGGTCGCCGTCGTCGGCGGGGGGTTCGGCGGGCTCTCGTCGGCGTGCTACCTCGCGGCTGCGGGGGCCGACGTCACGGTGCTCGAAAAGAACGGGCAGGTCGGCGGCCGCGCCTCGCAGTTCGAGCAGGACGGCTTCCGCTTCGATATGGGCCCGTCCTGGTATCTGATGCCCGATGTCTTCGAGCGCTTTTTCGATCACTTCGACGCCGACCGCGAGGATTATTATGGACTCGAACGGCTCGATCCCCACTATCGTGTGTTCTTCAAGGACGGCGATCGCGTCGATCTGACGCCCGACCGCGACCAGGTGCGTGCCGTCTTCGAATCCTACGAGGACGGTGCGGCCGAGGCGTTCGACGACTACCTCGTCCAGAGCGAGTCGACCTACGAGGCGGCGATGGAGCGGTTCGTCTACACCGATCGACCGCGATTTCGCGACTGGGTCGACACCGACGTGTTCCGGTCCGCGCCGGTCGGGCTGAACCTGCTGCGCTCGATGGAGAGCCACGTCTCGAACTACTTCGAGCACCCCAAACTCCAGCAGATCATGCAGTACACGCTCGTCTTTTTGGGTGGCTCGCCGAAGAACACGCCCGCGCTCTACACGATGATGAGCCACGTCGACTTCAACCTCGGCGTCTACTACCCCGAGGGCGGTTACGGTGGCGTCGTCGACGGCATCGCCGAGCTCGCACGCGAACGCGGCGTCACGATCGAGACCGACGCAGAAGTCGGCGAGATCACGCGCCGACGCGGCGGCTTCTCACTCGACACCGCTGCGGGCGAGCACACGCCCGACATCGTCGTTTCCGATGCCGACTACGCCCACACCGAGCAAGAGCTCCTCCCCGAACACGAGCGCCAGTATTCGGCCGATTACTGGGACGAGCGCACGCTCGCGCCATCCGCCTTCCTGCTCTATCTCGGCGTCGAGGGCGACGTCGACCCGCTCGCCCACCACACGCTCGTCCTGCCCACCGACTGGGACGGCCATTTCGAGCAGATCTTCGACGAGCCGGCGTGGCCCGACGATCCGGCCTACTACCTCTGTGTGCCCTCGCAGACCGACGACACCGTCGCGCCGGAGGGCCACTCGAACCTCTTCGCGCTCGTGCCGATCGCGCCAGGGCTCGACGACACACCCGAAATCCGCGAGCGCTACCGCGACTCGATTCTCGACGATATCGCCGCGAACACCGGCGTCGACCTCGCCGACCGGATCGTTCTGGAGAGGACGTTCTCGATCGACGACTTCGCCGAGCGCTACAACAGTCTGCAGGGCACGGCGCTCGGGCTCGCCCACACGCTCCGCCAGACCGCCCTCTTCCGGCCGCCCCACCGCTCCGACGCCGTTCCCGACCTCTACTTCACGGGCTCGTACACCACACCGGGTATCGGCGTGCCGATGTGTCTCATCAGCGGCGAACACGCCGCGAGCGCCGTCGTCGAAGACCACGGATGAGTCGCGAGCGCGTTCGTCGCAGCGTTGACCGGCTCCAGGGAACCATCCCACCCGAAACGACCACGACGGGCTATCTCCTGCGGCTCTCACGGCCCCGGTTCTGGTTCTACCTCGCCGGGCCGGTCGTCGTCGGCGTGGCCTACGGCGCTGACTCCCTCGCCGCCCTGTTCGCGCCGATCGCGCTCGTACTGTTCGCCTACTTCCTCGTCCCGGCGAACGTCTTCCTCTACGGCGTGAACGACGTCTTCGACGCCGACATCGACGAAACCAATCCGAAGAAGGACGACCGCGAGGTGCGATACACGGGCGATAAAACCGTACTCGCCGCCGTTATCGTGAGCGGGCTGCTCGCGCTCGGCTTCGTCCCGGTGCTCACGTCGGCGGCGCTCGCGACGCTCGCGCTCTTCGTCTTCCTCGCGGTCGAATACAGCGCGCCACCGCTCCGATTCAAGACCACGCCGCTGTTCGACTCGATCTCGAACGGACTCTATGTACTGCCCGGCGTGATCGCCTACACCGCCGTCGCGGGCGAGCTGCCGCCGATCGCGGCCGTGCTGGGCGGCTGGCTCTGGACGATGGGGATGCACACCTTCTCGGCCATTCCGGATATCGATCCCGATCGAGAGGCGGGCATCCGGACGACGGCGACGGCGCTCGGCGAGCGACGGACCTACGGCTACTGCGCACTCTGCTGGCTCGCCGCGGCCGTCTCGTTTGCGTTCATTCACATCCTCCTCAGCGTGCTGCTGCTCGCCTACCCCGTTCTCGTCTTCGCCATCGCCCGCTCGTCGATCGACGTCGACCGCGCCTACTGGTGGTATCCGGCGGTGAACACGCTCGTCGGGATGGTCTTCACCCTCGGCGGGCTCTGGAGGCTGATCTATGGCGGCTGAGCGCGCGACCCGCCAGCGAATCGAGGCCCGTCTCGACGAGCTCGTCGCCGAGAACCGCTTCACGATCGCCGTCGTCTTCCCGCTGGTCGGGGCGGCCCTGCTGCTCGCGAGCGCCGCCGGCCTCGTCGGCCCACCGCTCAGATACAACCCGTATCTCATCCTCATCGGGACGGCGGTGATGCGCCTCCCACTCGTGGCGGGACTCGCACCGCTGTTCGACCGCCGGGCGGCGGTCGCGACCGGCCTGCTCGTCGCCTACTCGTTCGGGATCGAACTGATCGGCGTGCTGACCGGGTGGCCCTACGGCGATTTCTCCTACACGATCGAGCTCGGCCCGATGCTGTTCGGGGCCGTCCCGCTCGGCCTCCCGGTCTTCTTCCTCCCGCTGGTGTTCAACAGCTACCTGCTCTGTCAGCTCGTGCTCGGCGAGCTCGCCCGGCGGCGGGCGGTGCGCCTCGTCGCGGTGATCTGCACGGTGCTGCTCGTCGACGTCGTGCTCGATCCCGGTACGGTCGCGATCGGTTTCTGGAGCTACTCTGGAGGTGTCTTCTACGGCGTTCCCGTCTCGAACTACCTCGGGTGGGTGCTCTCGGCCACCGTGACGGTCTTTCTACTGGACTACGGCTTCGATCGTGCACGACTGATGGATCGCCTCGAAAACTGTGAGTTCATGCTCGACGATCTGGTGAGCTTCGTCGTGCTCTGGGGCTCGATCAACGCCGTCTTCGGCAACTGGGTGCCAGTCGGCGTCGCGCTGGTGCTGGCCGGTGGACTCGTCAAAACCGATCGGTTCGACGTGGCGGGTCTCGGGGGCGGCGAGCCCGGCTCGACCGAAGGCTAGCGCGTCGGCGTCACGCCCTCGGGCTCGTGGACGTACTGCGGGCTGTCGGAGATCGTGCTCACCGCCGCGAAGACCGCTTCGGGATCCTTGTTCCAGAGCCAGTGCCAGCGGGTGCGCACGAGCAGCGAGAGCTTTCGCGTCGAGGAGAGTTCGGGCGTCGTCGAGAGGGTATCGTGGCCGTGATCCCTGATGAGTCGGTGATGGTCGGCGTAGAGCACGGCCGCGAGCAGGACGGGGAGCTGGCAGTCGTCGGGGAGATATTTGATGCCGGCGACGCCCTCGCGGTAGCGTTTCTCCGTCCGTTCGAGTTCGGATCGCATCAGCGCGGCGACGTCGTCGTTCATCTCGAAGCGCTCTATCTGTCGCTCGGTGACGTCGTGCTCGTCCAGGATTTCCTGGGGAAGGTAGATACGATCGCGTTCGACGACGTCCTCGCGCACGTCGCGAAGGAAGTTGGTGAGCTGGAACGCTTCGCCGAGTGTGCGGGCGTGCGGCTGGGCGATCTCGGGATTGTCGGGTCTCATGACGGCGGTCATCATCTCGCCGACGGCGGCCGCCGATCCGCCCATGTACTCGTCGAGCTCCGTGTGGGTCTCGTAGCTATCCGTATCGATGTCGGCGACCATCGCGTCGACGAACTCCTCGACGGCGGTGTCGGGAATTCCATACTGTTCGCGGAGATCGCTGAACGCCGCCACGACCGAGTCGTCGGTCGGGCCGCCGAGTGCGCCCTCGCGGAGGCGGGCGAGCTGTGCGCGCTGCTCGGCCGGCGGCGGGCCGTTCGGGTCGTCGACGATCTCGTCGGCGACGCGGAAGAACGCGTAGAGAACGTACGTCGCGTGGCGAACGCGCTCGGGGAGCAGCCGTGTCGCGACATAAAAGGTCGTCCCCGTTCGCCGATGGATCGCCTTGCTCTCGGCGAGCTGCGTATCGTCGACCATGTCAGTGTGTTTCGTTGGGGCGAGAGCGACTTATGTGTTTGTACGCTGTGAAGTTTAAGAACGAATTATAATAGAACCAACCATTTTGTTCCAACTGGCCATTCCGCCGATATCCCGCCGCTTTCCGGGTCGTCATACGGATATCCGATCCGTCGATTCCTGATGATCGATCGGTACTGTGGATGGACGAAACGACGGTCGGGCGAATGCCATTCACCTGAACCCCGTGATCGACGTGACACCGCTATCGCTTTTGGTCGTGGCTGCCATGGATCGAACAGGTACGAGCGTCTCGCGGGCGACGCTCGTCCATCCATCCATGACAGACCACATCGTCATCATCGGCGCGTACGGGAGCGCGGGCATCGCCGCCGCCGAGCGCCTCGTCGACGAACCGGACGTCGAACTGACCCTCGTCGATGACGGCCAGCCCGGCGGCGGGCTCTGCCTTCTCCGCGGCTGTATGCCCTCGAAGGAACTGCTCTCGGCGGGTGCACACCGCTTCCAGGCACGCCACGACGACCGCCTCTCGGACGCGCCGACCGTCGATCTCGACGACGTCGTCGCGACGAAGGACCGCCACGTCCAGGGGTTCGCCGAACACCGGCGCGAGTCGCTCCACGAGCTGACCGAGCGCAAGAACGTCGAGTTCGTCCACCGAACGGCGACGTTCGTCGACGACCACACGATCGCCGTCGGCGAGCGGACGCTCGACGCGGACTACGTCGTCGTCGCCACCGGCTCGACGCCGAACGTCCCGCCGATCGACGGCATTCAGGACGTCGACTATCTCACCAGCGACGACGTGCTCGACGCGACCGCGTTCCCCGAGTCGGGGATCGTCATCGGATTCGGCTACATCGGGATGGAGCTGGTGCCGTATCTCGGCGAGGTCGGCGGGATGGAGCTCACCGTGCTCGAACGTAGCGAGCGGGTGCTCGACGAGGGCGATCCGGCGCTCGACGACGCGCTGACGGAGCTCTATCGCGACGAGTTCGCCATCGATCTCCGCACCGAGACACAGGCCACGAGCATCGAGGAGACCGAGGACGGCGGCGTCCGTCTCCGCACCGAACACGACGGCGAGGAGAGTGTCGTCGAGGCCGACCAGCTGTTCCTCTTCACCGGCCGGCGGCCCGCACTCGATGGGTTGGAGCTCGATCGGTCGGCGCTCGACCCCGATCCCGATGCGGAGTGGGTCGAAGCGACGATGCAGGCCCGCGACGACGAGCGCGTATTCGTCGTCGGCGACGCGAACGGCCGCGAGCCGATCCTCCACATCGCCAAGGAACAGGGAATCACGGCCGCCGAGAACGTCCTCGCACATCGAGACAGCCAGGAGCTCACGGTTTACGACCCGATCCATCACCACGTCATCTTCTCGGCCCTCGGCGTCTACCCGTTCGTCCGCGTCGGCCACTCGGAGGCCTCGGTCCAGGAGACCGATCGCGAGTACGTCGCGGTCACGCGTGAGGCACGCGACGACGGCGTGTTCAAGACGAAGGCCGTCCCCGAGGGGCTCGCGACGCTGGTCGTCGACAGCGACGACGGCACCGTGCTCGGCTATCAGGGGTTCCACCACGACGCAGACGTGATGGCGAAGACGATGCAGGTCGTCGTCGAGACCGGGATGGACGTCCGTGACGTGCCCGATCGCGCCTACCATCCGACGACGCCCGAACTGATCGACGGGCTCGTCCGGGAGGCGCGCTCGGCGATCGAGGAGTGAACGCTCCGTTCGCTCGCGTCGGGTCCACGCGTGCGAGCATCCCGCGCGACGACCGGGGATCGGAAATGCTTATTCTTCACAATACCGTACGTGCGGGCAACGATGTTCGGAACGATCACCGCGCGCGACCTCGCGGCACGGCTCGATAGGGGTGACGAGAGCTACGTTCTCATCGACACACGTCCGGCCGAGAGTTACGACTCGTGGCGCGTGACGGGTGCGGAGAACGTCCCGTTCGGGCCGGCTGAAGGGCTGAGCGACGACCAGCGCGACCGGATCACGGAACTGGCGGACGGCGACGAGGTACTCACCATCTGCGGGAAGGGTGCGACGTCGACGCGGCTCGCCTCAGAACTCGACGCCGACGGATTCAGTGACGTCTCGGTCGTCACCGGTGGGATGCGCGCCTGGAACGAACTCTACGAGACCGCCACGGTCGAGACCGCGTCCGACGACCTCATCGTCAGGCAGTTCCAGCGCCGTGCGAAGGGCTGTCTCTCCTATCTCGTCGGCTCGGAGCGCGCCGGCGAAGCCATTGTCGTCGATCCGACCCGCCACACCGACCAGTACATCACGACGGCCGCCGAGCACGGGCTGCAAATCACGGGCGTGCTCGACACGCACGTCCACGCCGATCACATCTCCGGCGGTCGCGAGCTCGCGACCCGACTCGATGTCCCGTACTACCTCGGCGAGAAGGCGACCGAGCGCGATCTCGCCGTCGATTTCGAACCGCTTTCCGACGGCGAAACTCTCTCGATCGGCAATAACGAGATCGAGACGCTCGCCACACCCGGCCACACGACCGAGATGGTCGCCTACCGCGTCGACGATGTCGTTCTGACCGGCGACAGTCTCTTCCTGGATTCTGTCGGTCGCACGGAGCTCGAATTCGGCGAGGAGGGGGCCGAGGCGGGCGCGCGCATGCAGTACGAGACCCTCCACGACACGCTGCTCGAACTCCCCGACGAACTCATCGTTCTGCCGGGTCACGTCACGGTGCACGACGACGGGACGTACGCCACCGCCGAACCGGGCGAACTCGTCGGTGCCAAGCTCGGCGACGTGCACGCACGGCTCGATCTCGTGGATCTCGACGAGGACGCCTTCGTCGAGCGGATGATCGACAACATCCCCGAAAAACCGGACAACTACGAGACGATCATCGCGATCAACCGCGGCGTCGCAAGCACGGAGAACGACACCGAGGCGACGACGCTCGAAACGGGTGCGAACAACTGCGCGGCCTGAGCGGCTCGATCAGATCGTGTCGTCGGGGTCGTGCTCATCGCTCATCCGTGAGACTTCGTCGGCGTAGCGCTCCCGGAGATCGGAATGGTCGATGCTTTCGAGATCGTTCGGCGAGACGTCCTTCGCGGCAGTCACGGTGTCGACGCCGATGGCCTGGGCGGCGAGCTCCCGGCGGAAGAGCCGCTCGCCGTCGGGCGTCGCGTACTTGAGGATGATGAGATCGCGGTTGTTGTACCCGCGCTCGACGAGCCAGACGCGGACGGTATCGCTTTCGTCGGCCATGTCCGGTGGAAGGCGACCACGAGGTTAGGAAGTTCGGTTGTGGGATCGGTTCGTGACGCGGTCGCTCCGATTGCTCCACCGTACGGAGCGTTTTGGAACACGGCCAGAACCCGGACACCTGGACGGCGTTTCGATCACGCAAGCAATGCGGTCCCGTCGAGAACACGCTGGATGGCCCGTTCGGCGAGCAGCATCGTCGACCCGTTCCCACAGGCACAACCGCTGAGAACCGTCGTCGTTCCGGCGGCCGCCGCGCCGACCAGCACGGCGGCCGGAACGCTCCACCAGCGGTCGATCAGACCGACGGTGATGCCGACGAGCGCGACCAACAGCGATCCGAGCGTGAGATACAGCCGTTCGATCCCGACCCCGAGGTAGCCGACGACGGGAAGCCGACTCGCGCCGGCGACCTCCAGTGCAACCGACCCGACCGCCGGTTCGAGTGACAGCACTGGCCCTCGGGTGCCGAGCCACACGAACAGCCCACCGGCGGCGAGCGCGCCGACGATCACCGCCAGCACGGCCAGGCCGAGGGTCGTTCCCGACGGTCGACCGAATCGCGACCGTACGGATGTCATATCGACGGGAACGGCTTTCGCGCCTTTTTATCTGGTGGCGGATCGGTCGCCGGCGAGCGAGGGACTATTCGTCGAGCAGCTGCTCGACGAGCATCGGCACGAAGGTACCGATGTCGGTGACCATGCCGACCGCCTGTGCGCTCCCGCGGTCGAGCAGTTGGGTGACGGTCGCGGGGTTGATGTCGACACAGACGACCCGCGTCGAGGAGGGCAGGCAGTTGCCGACCGCGACCGAGTGGAGGAGCGTCGAGAGCATGAGCACCATGTCGGCCTCGTGAGCCTGCTCGCGGATGGCGTTCTGCGCGTCGACCGAATCCGTGATCGTGTCGGGTAGCGGACCGTCGTCGCGGATCGATCCCGCGAGCACGAACGGCCGGTCGTTGTCGACGCACTCGTACATCACGCCGGATTCGACCAGCCCCTCGTCGACCGCCTGCTCGATACTGCCAGCACGGATGATCTCGCTGATGGTGTAGATGTGGTGTTTGTGGCCCTTTCGGGGGTGATCGAGCGTTTCGGTGTTCATCCCGAGCGAGGTCCCGTACAGATCGCGTTCGAGGTCGTGGACAGCGAAGCCGTTGCCTGCCGAGAGCATGTCGACGTAGCCCTCGCGGACCAGGCGGGCGAGCGATTCGCGTGCGCCGGAGTGGATGAGCGCCGGCCCACAGACGGCGAGCACCGACCCACCCTCGCGCTTCGTCTCGGCGATCGCCTCGGCGACCTTCGCGATCGTCGATTCCGACGGGCGCTCGGAGGAGACGCCGCCCTGCATGAAGCCGAACGCGCCCTCGCGGTTCCGGGGGCGCTCTGGTGGGCGGACGCGGATCCCGGTCTCGCCGGTGACGACGAGTTCGTCCTCCTCGATGGCGTTGAGCACCTTCGTGTAGGCGCGCGGCTCGTCGTCCTCGCCTTTCTCGACGACCACCGCACAGTCCATCTCGATGCGCTCGACGGGGATCCACTCGCCGTCGTGGCGGATCTCGGTGTGGTGGTTCGTCGTCGAGTAGAAGCCCGACGGCACGACCTGATCATCGGGCGCGGGTTCGAGCGTTGCGTCGACGGGATGGGACGGCGTCGCACCGTTCTGGTGGAGTTCGTGGACGATCGACTGGAGCTCGTCCTCGGTGTCGGCCAGCACGGTGAGACGGGCGTACGATTCCTCGACTTCGCTCCGGCCGATGTCGAACTCGTCGACCTCGAAGGAGCCGCCGAGATCCATGATGACGCCGAAACACGACTGCATCATCCCCGAGTCGATGATGTGTCCCGAGAGTTCGACTTCGCGCGAGACGGTCATATCAGAGATTTCCGTCGGCAGGTAAGTCCGTTGTGGCTCTCAGGCGTCGGTGGACGATTCGACGATCCACTCCCGTTCGCTCCGCGCGGCGAGCCGGCGGTAGAGCGCGCGCAGGCCATCTGGATCGGTTTCCGGAAGCACGTGGAACTCGATGCGGCCGTCGCGGATCGACACCCGGAAGACGTCGCCGGTCTCAGTGTCGTGGACGAGATAGAGCGCCATCGGCAGGTCGAACCAGTCGCCATAGGTGTACGGGTCGCCGTCGAGCACGTCCTGGAGGAGTTCGTCGAGCGCCTCGTCCTCCTGTTCCCCGCGCTTGGCGGCGGGCGACAGCGAGAAGACGGTCGACCCCTCGTATTCGAGCCCCGCGTGGCGCGAGTAGCGCCGTTCCGGGCGACGGGGGATCGCGAACGAGGGCTCCTCGGTCATGGCTATCACGGGCTACGGCACGATATCGTTTATATGTACGGGCAGGAATCAGTCGATCGCGACCGGACAGCCGTTGATCTCGCCGCCGCGCATCCCGCGCGCGAGCCAGAACAGCGAGAGCACGAGCGCGACGAGCGCGAGCGCCGCGAACTCCAGCCCCTCGAACGGGAGCACCGTGAGCGAAGCCGTCACGCCGAACAGCGAGAGCACGCCCGCGAGCACGGCCGAGCCACAGGCCGCACAGCCCGCGCCGAGCGTGCCAAGGAGAACGCCGGCGACGCTCGTGGTGCCCTGTGCGGCCGACAGCGCGTGCTCGCGGAGGTGGTAGACGACCATCGCCACGTCGAGGCCGACGAGCAGTGCGGTCACGACGAGCAGTACGCCCTGGAACGTGCCGTAGTTCGTTCCGACGAAGGGGTACTGCTCGGCGAGGATCACGAGCCGGTTGCCGAGCGGGAGCGCTCCGGAGAGGAGGAAACCGGCGAGCGGGAGGTTCTGTGAGAGCACGAACAGCGTGAGGCCGACGAGGGCGGCGACGAGCGCGAGCACGGCATAGACGGGAATCGTCACGACCAGCCGGGCTGTGCGGGCCATCAGCCGCCAGTCGCGGGCGCGGGTCGGCAACCGAACCGAGCGCGAGCGGGTGCTCATTCGGCCCCCAACGCCCGTGCGAAGACCTGATAGCTCTGTGCGCCCCGTACTTCGGTCAGGAATTCTCCGTCGCGGAAGAGATAGAACGTCGGCGTGCTCACGACGCCCGCAGCGTCGCCGGCGTCGGCATCGCGCTGGAAGGCCCCATCGAACTTTTTCGCTTCGACGTCCGCGACGACCGCACTGGCATCGACCACCGTTTCGGCCGCGAGGAACTCTTCCGTGCGATCCAGAACGTTCTCCTCGCTGAACTCCTCCTGCGTGGCGAAGTAGTGACCTTCGAGCGCCCAGAACGGCTCCTCGCCGCGGGCGAACGTGGCTTCGAGCGCCTGCATCGCGGGCTCGCCCCACGCGAAGGCGTGCGGGAAGTTCCGGTAGACGAAGCTCACTTTGCCGGGTTCGACGAGCTTCGATTCGATCGCCGGGAGGGTGTCCTCGTTGAACCGTCGGCAGTTGTGACACGACGGATCCTCGAAGGCGATGATCGTTCCCGGGGCTGTCCCGGGTGCGGGACCGCGGAACGGCTGGCCCGCGAGCGCCGTGGCCGCCGGATGATCGAGCGCCGGTGCGGCGGTCCCCGCGACGGCTGTCGGTCCGTTGCGACTCGTCGCCCCGCTGTCAAAATCGTTCCCATTTGTCTCGTCCGTCCTTCCTGCTGTGTCGCCCGAGCCCGTCTCCCCGCTGCCGAGACAGCCGGCGAGCGTGCTCGTGGCCACGGCGCTCGCGAGAAACGCCCGCCGTCGGAGTTCCATGCACGGTGAAGGATCGCCGCGAGCATAGACCCCGCCCGGACGGGCACGGTGCGCGCACAAACGCCAGATCCCAGTCACCCGTTTCGATCGTGTACTGTCCGAGTCAGCGGCCGACGGCGTTATTTCCGACCACACCTATATCGAGCTATGTGCGGACGCTACACCCTCTTCACGCCGCCGGCGGACATCGAGGAGCGCTTCGATGCGAGCTTCGAGGGCTCGCCACAGCCGCGGTACAACGCCGCGCCGAGCCAGTCGCTGCCGGTGATCACGAACGACGCGCCCGAGACCATCGACACGCTCGAATGGGGCCTGATCCCCCATTGGGCCGACGATCGATCGGACGCGAACCGACCGATCAACGCCCGTGCCGAGACCGTCGCCGAGAAGCGGAGCTTTCGGGACGCGTATCGGAACCGGCGCTGTCTCGTGCTCGCCGACGGGTTCTACGAGTGGCAGGAAACTGGTGGGAGCAAACAGCCCTACCGCGTGACGCTCGACGGCGGGGAGCCGTTCGCAATGGCCGGGCTCTGGGAGCGCTGGCAGCCGCCGCAGAAACAGACCGGACTGGGCGAGTTCGGCGATGGCCGGCCCGACGGCGAGGCCGATCCCGTTGAGACGTTCACGATCGTCACGACCGAACCGAACGCGGTCGTCGGCGAGCTGCACCATCGGATGGCGGTCGTTCTCCAGGGGGAGGACGAACGGCGCTGGCTCGATGACGGCGATGCCGAACTGTTGCAGCCATACCCCGACGACGAGATGACAGCCTACCCGGTCTCGACGGCCGTCAACGATCCTTCGAACGACTCGCCGGAACTCGTCGAAGAGGTCGATGCGGCCGCCTGAGGCCGATTCGCAGGGAACTCCGTGAGATGGCTCAGGGATGACCGGTTGCGGTGCGGTCCTCGGAGGATGAAGGGCGAGGGCGCGAGTGGAACGAGCGCCCGAGGGCTTCGGCGGTGCTGTGCGGTGCGGTTTGTGGAGGGTGGTAGTATCCGCGCGAACGCAACGAGCGCGGTTCGCCGTGAACGAGCGCCGTAGGCGCGAGTGAGCGGGAGTTTTCAGCGTAGCTTTTTGCAAGCCGAGCGGGACCGAAGGTCCCGCTGGCCGTGCGAACGGGCGGCTTCGCCGCCCGCGAGCAGAGAGTGGTGGCCGACCGCGGGGAGGCCATCCGACGCAGTAAAAAGGTCCTACTCGAACAGATCGTCGTGACGTGCGGCGAGGTCGGTGTAGGCACCCGAGGAGTGGGCGTCGAAGACGGCTGCCGGGTCGAGCGTCGTCTCGGCCAGCGGTGTGACTGTCGCGGGGACGCCACGGACGAACGATTCCGGTGGGATGTCGTATCCCTCCGGCACCGTGGTGCCGCTCGCGACGACGCTGCCGGCTCCGACGGTGACGTCGGAGTTGATCGTCGCGTTGAATCCCACCAGCGCACCGTCGTCGACGGTGGCGTCGTTGAGTATCGCACCGTGACCGACCATCACGCGTTCGCCGGTCCGTGAGGCGTGGAGAACGGCGTTGTCGCCGACGTGCGATTGGGCACCGATCGTGACCGGTGCGACATCGCCGCGAAGCACGGCACCCGGCCAGACGCTGGCGTTCGGTCCGACGCTAACGTCGCCGACGAGCGTCGCATCGTGGCTCACCGCGGCCTCGGTGTCGATCTCGGGTTCGACTCCCTCGAAGGCGTACTGGTTGTCCGCCATACACGACGAATGCAGCCCGCCGACAAATCTCTATGGGACGGATAGAGTAGGCGAACGGAAACGATATGACCGCGCCGTGTCGCGGATGGATATGCAACTGGCGCGCATCCAGACGCCCGACGGGATCGTCACCGGCGAGCACCGTGATGGGGTCGTCCACACCGATCACGAGACACACCGCCTCGACGACAGTGACGTCGAACTGCTCGCGCCGTGTGCGCCGTCGGCGCTCTACTGCGTGGGACGGAACTTCGCGACGACGCTCGATCAGATGGACTACGAGCGCCCGGAGCGCCCGGATTTCTTCATCAAGCCGCCCGTCTCCGTGCTCGCGCCCGACCGCGAGATCGCGTATCCGAGTTTCACCGAGGAGTTCACGTACGCCGGCGAGCTCGCGGCCGTCATCGACGAACCCTGTAGCGATCTCGCGCCCGCGGAGGTGCCTGATGTGGTGCGTGGCTACACCATCCTGAACGATCTCGACGCGCTCGATCAGGACGGTCGCACGGCGCGGAAAGCGTTCGACGATTCCGGTCCGCTCGGTCCCTGGATCGAGACCGACGTCGATCCCAGCAGCATCGACATGGAGACGCGCATCAACGACGAGATCCGTCAGGAGGCCAACACCGAACGGATGCTGTTCGAGCCACACGAGGTGGTCGCCTTCCTCTCCGAGCGGTTCACGTTCCGGTCAGGCGACGTGATCTCCTTCGGTAGTCCGGCGAACCCCGGGCTGCTCGAACCCGGCGACGAGATCGTCATCACCTACGAGGGCGTCGGGACGCTCCGAAACACCGTCGCGACCGGTGAGTGAGAATCAGTTCGGTCACACGCCGGCAGCAATCCATAACTGGATGGCACCGTATCGATCGACACGTCTCATGGACACGGATCGTAACGCGCAGACGAGGGGACGCTGAATGGCCGACACCTGCTACCTGATCAGCGATCTTCATATCGGGGGCGACGAGCAGCTCACACAGGTCGACTTCCTCGACGAACTGCTCGGATTTCTCCGTGAGCTCGAAGCGAGCGACGAGGACGCCGAACTCATTATTAATGGCGACGCGTTCGGCCTCTGGGAGTTCACGGAGATCGAGGGGCCGGCGAAGTTCGACGCGCTGCTCGATCGGTATCCTGAGCTGTTCGAACAGCTCCGAGCGACGGGGGAAGAGGTGCCGATCACGCTCATCCCGGGCAACCACGATTACGAGCTCGCGGCACACGACGAATACGTCGATCGACTGGCGGCGTACAACGTCACTCTCGAACAGGAGGTCGCCATCAGCCGCGAGATCGGCGATCACACGATCCACATCGAACACGGCATGCAGGAGGATCCGAGCAACCGGATTCCTGATTTCGGAAACCCGTATGCGAACCCACCCGGCTACTTCGTGAACCGACACATCACGAGTCGGGCCGGCCGTCTCTCGGGGCGTGGGAAGTACAACTGGCTCAAGGACATCCAGGCCGTGACGCCGATGACTCGCATTCCCGACTGGCTGCTCTCGAACTACTTCTACCGCGAGATGAGCGGCTGGCTCAGATACGCCTCGGTTCCCTTCTTCCTCCTGTTCAATCTGAGCGTGCTGTATCTCGGCGTCTACGCGTTGGACGCCGTCGGCATCTGGTCGCGACCGATGACCATCGTGGAGGAAATTTTGGACGTGTTCGGGCCGGTCGGGACGCTGATCGACGTCGTTCTCGTCGCCAACGTCGTGTTCATCGTGCTGCTGCTCCTCATCTCGATCCCGCTGTACGTCCTCGCGAGGGACGTCCGCAAGACGCTTCGACGATTCGGTCTCGCTCAGAGTGATGATGACCGCGATCCCACGGCGAAATACAACGATCAGGCGCGGGACGTCTTCGCCGAGACTCCCGATACCGCCGTGTTTCTCTACGGCCACACCCATCGGGCCTCGGTCACGGAGATCGACGATCGGCTCGTGATCAACACCGGGACGTGGCTGAAACGCCTCCGACGAGTCGATCCGATTCTCGGTATCCTCCCGCCGGTGTTCTACGCGTCCTATCGGCTCAACTACGTTCGGCTGACGGGGGCGGACGACGGGAGCGTCGTCGTGGACTGCGACGTCGTCGACAAGCCGGACCCGGGCGAAGAGACGTTGCTCCAACGGCTGCTCACCCCCACACCGAAACCGCGCGAGGAGTTCCCGGTTCACGAACGCGTCGATCCGAGCGACAGTACGGATACCGAATCGAGCGCTCGGTCCGCGAACGGTCGCCAAGAGCAGTAATGGGTGGTTCCGTCGTGACTTCGCCCGGCCTCCCGATCGAGTGTGTGAGACCGATCGTTTTCTCGTCGTGCGGACGTTCTTTGTATCAGCCACCCGAACCACGAGACGGATGAGCGACGCACACGTTCGTTCGATTCAGGTCGGGACGCCCGATTCGCACGGCACGGCGGACGCCACCGACCCGATGGAGCAGCCGTGGTGGACGTCGTTCTACAAGGACCGCGTCGAGGGAGCGCTGTTCCTCGACGAAACGAACCTCGACGGCGACGAACAGGCGGATCTGAAACATCACGGCGGGCCGGAGAAGGCCGTCTGTGTCTACCCGGCCGAACACTACTCCTACTGGGACGACGAACTCGATCTCGAACTCGGCCCGGCGGCGTTCGGCGAGAACCTCACGATCACCGGACTCACCGAACGCGAGGCCTGTATCGGCGATAGCTACGATATTGGGGAAGCAACGGTGCAGATCACACAGCCACGGTCGCCGTGTTGGAAGCTCGCTCGTCGCTGGCGGACGAAAGACCTCGCCACACAGTTCGAGGAAACCGGCTATACGGGCTGGTATCTCCGCGTGCTGGAGACGGGGACGGTCGCTCCCGGCCAGTCGATGACGCTGGTCGATCGGCCGAACCCCGACTGGTCGGTCGCCCGGGCGACGAAGGTGCGCTATCGAATGCCGGACGATCGCGAGTTGGCCGGCGAACTCGCCGCCATCGACGCGCTCGGGGAGAGCTGGACGGACAAGCTCAGCCATCGGGCCGAAACGGGCGAACAGGTGTACTCGACGGCACGTGTCATCGGGCCGAATGCGGATGCCGATGCCGACGTGAATTAGTCAAGATAGTGAGATAAGTGGCTCGCCAGCGGCTGCGGGGCAGATCGGTCACACGTGGGAACAACGGACCCGCAGAGCGGAATCAGTACGTTTCGATGTCGACGCCGAGCGCTCGAAAATCGTATGAGTTGTCGGTAACGACCGGTTCGTCGTGCCTGTCCGCGACGGCCGCGATCATCGGGTCGACGTTGTCGATACCGCTGTCACCGTCGGCGTCCGCCCGCGCGAGGAGTTCGCCCGCGCGTCGAGCAATGGGCGCAGTCTGTTCGGCGATCGGATACATCCGAAGCGCATTCCGGACGTTTCTGCGTTCGTCTTCGTCGCCGAACGCCGCACCGTAGGATAGCTCCATGACGACTGGCGATGGAACCCGCTGGATGGCCCGTCGTTCAGTGAGTTCGACACCTTTCTCGAACGCCGCTTCGACGCCATCGAAGAGATCAATGAGATACGACGTATCGAGGATCACTCGAACCGTTCCCGGAGATCGCGTTTCGTCTCGATGTCCGCCGCGCGTGTTTCGTCGATCCGATCGCGCATTCGTTCGGCCGTTTCCGTGGACAGGATACCGGCGACGTCATCGGGATGTGGGCCGCCAACGAGCCGGCGAAGCGTCTTCTCCATCGTCTCGTCGTCCGCCTTGTGGGCCGTGATGAACTCGTGAAATTCCTCGGAAATACGGACTGATTTGCTCATCCGTGTCCGTATACTTCGATATACACGACTATCAACGTTCGGGTCGGTCAGCAAAACTCAACGGTGACAGTACCATCGTGTAAGCATGGCCTCGGAACTCATAGGGATCGTCATCGCCGGGTGCCGAGTCCGGCTCCGGACGATGGCTCGTCATCGGCCATCGGCCCTTACCCATCCAGTCGAAAAAGCATACCCTTAGCCGATGGTGAACTCGTTGCCACACTCGCTGCAAGTGAACGCGAAGGCACCCTGATCGGTGAGAACGGTGTCGTGGGCGGTCTCCTCGTCACATTCGCGGCAGTGGACGACCGATTCCATCTCGTCGAAATCGTGACGGGCCTTCGGCGCGCCGAGGGCGAATCCCACCACGCGCTCGTCGGAGTCGTTCTTGCCCATCTGGAACTCGCCGGGTGCGAAGCGGATGAGCTCGCCCGCGGCCACCTCGTGTTCCTCGCGGTCGCGACCCACCTCGAAGGTCGCCGTCCCCTCTTGGACGTGGAACACCTCCTCCTGGTCGTGGTGGGCATGGAGCCCGCCCGAGAAGGACTCGCCGGGTTCGAGCTCGAAGTAGTTCATCGCGAACGAGTCGGTGCCGAGATCGCGCGAGACGGGTTTGCGGACCGAATGCACGCCGAGCGGGTTGTTGACGATATCTACGTCCTCGATGCTGACCTTCTCCATAGCGGACCCACCGCGGCGACCGGCAAAAAAGTTCGTCCCCCACCTTTTGCTGCACTCCGACCTTTTTCCGCCTCGGGTGCGCTCGCTTCGCTCGCGCACCGCTCGGCGCAAAAACGTCGATGAAAAAGAGCCGAGCCTCACTGACGTTCGGCTCGGTGAACCGCTCGTTCCTTCGCTTCGCTCAGTCACTCGCGGACACTATCCGTCGACAGCCTCCTCCACGATCTCGATTTCCTCGTCGGTCAGCCCGTACAGCTCGTAGACGATCTCGTCGATCAACGCATCCGTCTTTTCGATTTTCTCGTCGAGCTCCGCGGCGCGCTCTCTGGCATCCGTGTAGCGCTCGATGCCACCGGCCACGTCGTCGAGTTTCGGCAGGGTCAGGCTCTCCAGTCGGTCGAGCGGCGAGATCGTCGCGGTGGCGTTGTCCCGATAGCCCGCGAAGCCGTCGGCCTCGTCGACCGCGTGGGGCACGAACGCCGCGACGAGATCGGCCTCGGCCTCACTCAGCCCGACGAACTCCATCGCCGGCACGGGATCGAGCGTGGCGTAGCCGTGACTGTTCGTCTCGTACTCGTCGGGATTTGCGGGCTTCACGTAGGGCACCGCCAGCACCCGCAGGCGGTCGCCGACCTTTTTCCACCTCGGGTTCGCCTTCGGCGAACCACTCGGCGCAAAAATGTCGATCAAAAAGGCCGAGTCTCACCCTTCGGGTTCGACTCGGTGAACCGCTCGCTCCCTCGCTTCGCTCAGTCACTCGCGGACACTATCCGTCGACAGCCTCTTCTACGATTTGGATTTCGTCTTCGGTTAGTCCATATAACTCGTAGACGATCTCATCGATCAACTCGTCCGTGCGCTCGATTTTCTCGTCCAGCTCCGCCGCACGCTCGCGGGCGTCCATGTAGCGCTCGATGCCACCTTCAACATCGGCGAGCTTTGGCAGGGTTAGGTCCTCCAACCTGTCGAGCGGCGAGATGGTTGTCATCGCAGTATCGCTATATCCGGCATTTTCGTTCTCGACTGCGTGCGGCACGAACGCCTCGATGAGGTTGGCTTGGGCCGGATCGAGACCGAAAAAATCCATCGCTGGCACGGGATCAAGCGTTTCGTACTCGCCGCGACCTGCATCCTCGGGCTTGACGTAGGGCACCGCCAGCACCCGCAGGCGGTCACCATCGCGCTCGACCTGCGCACCCGTCACCCGGAGTTTTGCGAACTCGCTGTCGGCCACGGTGTCGGTCAGCACCGACTCGGCCAGCCCGCTCGCCGGCTGATAGCGCTCCCCGAGGGTCGGGCCATCCTCGTAGGTGCCGAGGTAATCGAGGAGGTCAAGGTTGAGGCCGTGACGTTTTTGCTTGAAACCGATTATGTCTGTGACGAGTGAAGTCAATGATTCTCGATCTGAATCGTCGGCAGACGGAATCGGTAGCTGTGCTAAATATTTTCGTTTAACCTCTGCGAGAGCCTCGCCAACTTCTGGATTGAGAATGTTTTGATAGAACCATGTGAGGAGCTGGGAGTTCAGAAGTGATAACGAATATTTCACGTCCTCGTTCTCATCGATTGGAACCAATGTATAAGCACTATTGGTTATCACGAATTGATTTTCATCGAGAGTAGCCATCAGTGAATCGTCTGTTCTTCGTATGACCATCTTTTCATCCGCATCATACTTTGCTGACCGACGTGGTTCAGCTAAGTGATCTCCGAAGTCAACCCAGTAGTTGTTTTCCCAACAATTCAAGTAACGGCGTATCTGACTTCCCCGTAGAAGTGGGCGAAATTCAGGATTCTCTTTTTCGTCAGACACATAGGGCTTTTCACTAACAATTTCATCAGTCTGTGGAGGCTCACCTTTACCAACTTGAAATGGTTTCGATCCAAGTGTTATATCGTACTTACTTCCAAATTTTTCAAATGAACGCAACTTGTCAGCGAGATTCGTGATCGCTGGCCGCTCAAAAATATTAAACGGATTTTCTTCTTTTCCAGTCCACCTTCTCTGTGGTATTCGATATTCTGTGGATTGATTCGGTTCATCAATGGTCACGTCAATCATGTTTTCCTGTGGCTTTTGAGACCTTCTCACAATAACCGAAACTCAGTACCTCACAAAGCTCGTCGGTTGACTGCTTCTGAGTGTGAATTCGGTGGAGAAATCGGTGCCGAGTAACTGCTGAGGAGGGTTGTTCGACACCGAGAGCATCAAACCTGTCGCAGTCGGCGGCGGAACGCCGCCGACGCAACGGTGTTGCCACTCGCTGAGTAGGCGTTCCCGGTCGGTGGATTACCGCTCGAAGCGGTCGTCCGGTGGCTTGTTTGCGGGGACGGCGCGACGCACCGCGAGCGCCGTCTCCGCTGCTCTCCGCACCATTCCGAGGAATTCATCGAATCGCCACGGCCAGAGGCGTCGCGCGCCTCGGCGCGGCGACGCCACGTACTCCCAGTGGAGATACCGCCACGCATTCTGGAGGAGGTAGCTGATCAGCACGTACAGAAACCTCACCGCCGGATTCTGTGTCGTCGTCATCGCAATACTTCGTTCGGACAACCGGTAGGTCGATTCGATCCCGAAGCGTCGGCTGTAGTACTTCCGAGCCTGACGCGGTGTGTCGATGAACGGCGCGTCAACGGCGTAGCCGTGACGCGCCACACCTTCCTCGTCGTACTTTCCTTGTTGGTACGTACAGTCGATGTAGACCGGGAAATCGACGGTCCACGTGTGACCGTCGATTTCCCCTCGGAGGTCGTGGTCGATCACGCGGCTCCAGCCTTCACTCAGTTCGGTCTGAATCTTCTCGCCCCACTTCACGATCGGCATGACGAAAGCGTAGTTGTGGGCAGCGAGCAGCGTCAGACAGTACGTATCGTAGAATTCCCGATCGAGGTAGACGGCCTTGACTTCAAGGTTAAGGCCGTTGAGCACGCCGAGCAGTTCCGCGAGGATCGAGCTGGCGGTGTCGCCGTCGGTGAGACGGCGCACCGCCAGCGTGTAGCGTTTGTTGCGTACGCGGGCGTAGAGTGTGGCATAGCCGTGGAACGTGGTCGTTCCAGCTTTGGCGAGTGACTCGTAGAGTTCTTCCTTGGAGTCGTACTCCTCGCCGTAGTACGGACGGAGGTGGAGGTCGGCGACGACCTCCACCGGCCGATCCGGAAGGAGTTCGAGGGTATCCTGTTGGATGAGCGTCTTGCCGACTCGTTCGAGCTCTGCGAGCTCGAACTTCGTCCGGAGGTGATGGAGAATCGTATTGCCGTGGGGTGAGTCCTCTGAAATCTCACAGAGGTGACTGACCGAGTCCTCGTCGGCTGTTGCGCCGACGAGGACGTCCCAGATGTCCTTGGAGTCGATATCGGCGTTCTCGCCGAGTCCGATATCGATCTCCTCGTTGAGCGTGTTGACGAGAAAGTTAAGCACCTGGTCCTCTGTGAGTTCACTGGCTGCTTGGTTGGCCTCCATCAATCCACCAAGCAGCCCGTTCACCTAACCCGCTTTGTGAGGTACTGAAACTACATTCACAATGACTTCACGAAAAACAGGATAATCATAGTATATGATATTTTTTATTGAGTTGTTGTTCGCTATCTTTCCACGGATACTACTAAACTTCAAATTCGATAGCCATGTTTTCGGAATAATCATTCCGAATAATCCCGATGTATTAATCAAATCTAAACTATTCTCTATAAAAAGTAAATAGCTATCAATCTGGTAATCTTGGTTTGGATAGTTCATAAGGAAATATTCTTTCTCTACATCGGACATTCCAGCCCCGTATGGCGGATTCCCCACAACCGCATCGAAACCCGCACTCGCCAGTCGCTCGCCGTCCATGTCGAAGAAGACCGCGGGGAATTCGAGTTCCCAGTGGAAAAAGCCCTCCTCGTCGGCCATCGCCTGCGCCGCGCGGAACCAGTCGGTGTCTTCGAGCGCGGCCCACTCGCTCTCGTCCTCGATGGCGCGGGCCATGCGCTCGATGGCGTCCTCCGGCACGTCGAGTCCGAACTCACCGGCTGTGTGGACCGTCGCCATCGCCTGCAAGTGTTCGTAGAGCGGGTCGTCGCGGATCTCGGCGTAGAGCTCCTCCATCGAATGCACGTCGTCCAGGGTCTCGTTGTCGATGGCGAGCAGCTCGCTCATGTGGTCCATCACCTCCCCGAGCGCGCGCCGGCGGGTCTGCGCGAAGTCGTAGGCCAGCGTCACCTGTCCCGGCTCCTCGCCCTCGTCGGCGAGCACCTCCGAGATGTCCGACCCGACCAAGGAGTTCCCCGATTTGAGGTGGTGATCGAGAAAGGCCAGCGGCTGGTCGGCGGCGAGCGTTTCGAGCCACATCGAGAGCTTCGCCAGCTCGACGGCCATCCCGTTCACGTCCACACCATAGATGCACTCCCGGGAGATCGTCCGCCGGACCAGTTCCTCGTCGAACAGCGAGCCCGATTCAAGCTCCCGAACGCGCTCCATCATCGCGTCGGCGAGGTAGCCCGTCGCCTTCGTGAGGAAGTGCCCGCTCCCCATCGCCGGGTCCAGAATTTTGAGATCGGTCACGCGCTCCCAGAACGCGACCACGTACTCCTGGGTGCCCGATTCCACGTCGGCGAGTTCGTCCTCGATCTCCTCCAGCAGCGGCCCGACGGTCTCCTCGACGATGTACGTCACCACGTAGTCGGGCGTGTAGTACGCTCCCGTGGCCTTGCGCTCGCCGTCGTCGTTCACCACGTAGAGCTCGCCCTGCTCCACAGTTTCAACCGCTTCGGCCACGCTCACCTCGCCGGCGGGCTTCCAGACCTGTCCTCCGTCGCCGGCGACCGCGGCCTGCGCTGCGGGCGCGACGGCGAACTCGTGTTCGAGCAGCCCCTCGTAGATCGTCCCCAGATGGCGCGTGTCGAGATCGGCGTAATCCGCGGCGACGTGGCCCTCGTCGGTCTCGGTCGTCGACAGCCGATAGACCACCTCCGCGAGATGGCGGTCCGACACCTCGTTTTCCGCGAGGAACTCGTGACTCCCCTCGTCGAACAGCCCACCGTTGTACGCGGGAATTCCCAGATCGTCGTTGCCCGAATCGACGAGCGCGAAGAGGCCCTCCAGTTGGCCCCACAGCCCGGTCGAGTGGGATGAAAACTCTCGCTCGAAATCCGCCTCGTCGGCGCGCTCGCCCACTTCGTCGATGACCTCGCGCCGGAGTTCGTCGAGACTGAAGTTCTCCTCGTACTCCGACGCTGCATGCGGATCGTCAGGATCGATCAGCCCGCGTGATTCGGCGTAGAGCACGAACATCAGCCGATAGAGCAACACCAGCGACTGTTCCTTCAGATCGCCAAGCCGTTCCTCGTCTGCGGGGTCGATATCCATGGTGTTGGTCTCGACGAACCCCTCGCCGAGCACCCGCAGCGCCGTGAACACGTTGTCCTGGAGGTCCTCGCCGAGCTCCTGCGCGGCAGTTTCGCTCTCGGACCAGACCCTGTCGAGAAACGTCGTCCCACCGGATTCCCGGAACGCGGCCGGCCGGAAGAACACGTAGAAATATTTGAACACCTCGACGCTGCCGGTTTCGAGCAGGTCGACCAGATCGACCTCGTAGTAGGTCTCGGTCTCGTAATCCTTCGTCCCGTAGAGCCGCCATTTCTTCCCGTTCGTCAGGATCCCCCACGAGACCGACTCCGGCGTGTGTTCGAGGTAGTATTTGATCTGATGCGAGGCATCACGATAGGAGCGCTGCTCGCCGAAGCGCGCGGTGAAATCGGCGTCCCACTGCTTGGCTTCGAGCACCGACAGCGATTGCCCGTAGATCCCGGCGTACTCCCCGTCGGCTTTCATCGCCGCGGCGGCACGGCGGTCGTCGGCGGAGTCGTACAGCGCCCGGTCTATCGACCCGCGCGCGTCGAGAATCGGCGTCTCGGGGAGCGACTCGTAGCCCAGAATCGAGAGCACCTCGTCGATCCAGTGTCGCCGGAGCGGGTCCTCGTCGTAGCTTTCGAGCGTGTCCCGTTCGGCCTCGTAGAGCGCCTGCAGCTTCTCGAAGGCCTGCTCGGCTGCTTCGTCGCAGTCCCATTCGTCCAGCCCGAAGACACGCTCGTCGAGGTAGTAGCCCGAAAAGAGGTTCGAGTTCCGGTACCGACCCGGAAGCGTCGCCTGACTCATTATCCATCCATCCAGCATCGGCAGGCATGAAGGCAGGGGATATGCGCCGCCGATTGATGGCGTTCGCTGAAAGTCGAGCCATCCCCGTTGGTGTTAGGGACAGGCGAGAAACCGATTGTGTAGATATTCTAGCTTGCTTATATCCACGTCGAAAAGTGTGAATGGCTGTAATATCATTGCTGAGACGTACACCGAGCCACTATAATATATCAGTGGACAGTGGCAAATGATAGCAACGATGGCCTCCGGTCCCGAAGAAGAGGCGAAACACGAGCTCACTCAGTGGATGTACGACCACGGTGCGATCAATGTCTACTGGGAGAAAACAAGCAAGTGGGATTACCCCACGTTCAAGACCGAAAGCACCGATCGTCCAGACCTACTTGTGGAGACGGAATCTGGTGGGATAATCGCTATCGAGGCGAAGTCCGGCGATGACTCCGGCAATATCTATGCAGCACCGTCTCAGTTACAGCGATATTGGCAGAAGTCCATCATCGGCAATGAAATCTATCGGGCAGATGGTGAAAATGTCGAACCCGATGTGTTCGTGATGGCAACCGAGCACGCACCCGCTGGTCGGCTATACGAAGCGACCTACAACAACGATCACTTTCAAGTTGGTGATGATTGGGGAGGGAGCCAGTACGCTCGTGATCGTGGATGGTTGCCAGATGGGGAATACAACGCAACGAAGTGTACGATTCGTGTGATGTGGAAATACGCGGGTGCTTTCGCTAGTGAGGTCGGTGGAGCCACGGGTGTTGGCATCGGGGCATTGTTGTCAAGTCGTCTCGACGGCGGTGACGTGGATGTGCCCTATCTACTCTACTGGCAGGATGGCGATACGTATTGGGAGGAGCTACGATAGATCGGTATTGTTGAGCCGATGGAATTTGCATTGCCAAATCGTCGGATGGTATATGCATCTCCACGACGAACGCCAGCCATGCCCGTCCCAGGCTACGACCCGGAGGACCTCGACGCCCAGCTCGAAGCGGCCGCCGGCGAGGACGAGCTCCGTGCACGCATGACCGACGAGGAGTTTCGACAGTACGAGGAGGGCGAACATCTGATCGACCTGCTCGACGAGGACGAGATCGACGAGCTCCTGGACGACTCGTAGCCGACCCATCCGAACGGTTTTGTCGCCGACCGCCCATCAAACTCCGTGGACTACACGACACTCGGCGCGACCGGCCTCACGGTTTCAGAACTCTGCTTCGGCACGTGGCGCTTCGGCAAGCGCACCGGCGACGTGCTCGAAACCGACGAGGAGCAGGCCCACGAGCTGCTCGATCACGCGGCCGATCACGGCATCAACTTCATCGACACCGCGAACGTCTACGGCGATCCCTCGGGCACCGCCGAGGAGTACATCGGCAACTGGCTCGACGACCGCGATCGCAACGACTACGTGCTCGCCTCGAAGGTCTACTTCGACTACGGTGACGGCCCGAACGAGAGCGGTCTCGGTCGCAAACACATCCGCACGCAGATCGAGGGTACCCTCGACAGGCTCGGCACCGACTACCTCGACCTCTACTACATCCACCGCTTCGACGAGGACACGCCGATCCGTGAGACCCTCAGAACCCTGAACGACCTCGTGCGCAAGGGGAAGGTCAACTATCTCGGAGCCTCGACGATGGCCGGCTGGCAGCTCACGAAGGCGCTCTGGCAGTCCGACGTCGAGAACCTCGAACGGTTCGACGTCACCCAGCCGCTCTTTCACGCCGCCTACTACGAAGACGTCGAGGAGTACCTAGAGGTCTGTGCCGACCAGGACCTCGCGGTCTGTCCGTACTCACCGCTCGCGGGTGGGTTCCTGACAGGCAAGTACGAGCGCGCTGGCGAGGGCGTCCACGACGTCGAATCACCCGACGGCTCGCGGGGCACCTTCGACGAGTTCTTCGACGACTACTACGTTTCCGAACGAGGGTGGGACGTGCTCGATACGATCCGCGAGATCGCCGACGAGCTCGACGCCAGCCCGCCACAGGTCGCGCTGCGCTGGCTGATCGAACGGAACGAATTCACCTGCGTGCCGATCGTCGGCGCGCGCACGACCGACCAGCTCGACGAGAACGTCGGCGCGGTCGACATCTCTCTTTCGGACGACCAGCGCGGGCGCATCGACGCCGCGCGCGAAGGCGAGCAGTAACTCAGCTGTCGGTCGCGTTCGGTGCTTGCCCGGTTTCGAGACCGTCCTCCTCGGGCACGGTCTCGGTCTCGTCGAATGGCGTCGCCGTCTCCGCGGGCGGTGCCTGGCCCGTTTCGAGCGCCTCGTCTTCGGTCGCCTCGGCATCGGCACCCGATCCGGCGGCCGCGTCCGTTCCGGCTGCACCACCCTCATCGGTTCCGCCGTCTTCGCCATTGCCGCCCTCGCCACCGCTATCGGTGCCCTCGCCGCTTCCGTTACCCCCGTCAGTACCCGAACAGCCCGCGAGCACGGCGAATCCGGCGGTGCTCGCCGTGGCGATCCCCGCGAGGTACGATCGTCGATCCATATCGTTCATCCGGATCAGGAGAGCGAACAAAAGCGTTCTGCGTTCGCGACGATCCGGCCGTGGCGTTTAGTGCGCACGTCGCCAATCGCCGTCGATGGCGTCCGACGACTACCGCGACATCCGTTCGATCGCCGTCCATCGGGAGGACGTCGTGACGGCCCTCGAAGCGAACCGGCGAGGCGATTCTGGGGCGGTGCTGCGGGTGACGCCGCCGTTCAGCGGGCGGATGCGTGCCCGACTCCACGTCGAGCACGACGGCGAGTACGATGCGACTCCAACACCGATCCACATTCCACCGTCGCGACTCGTCGCCGATCCGCCCGCGTATCCGACACCCGACGCGACCGAGAAGCGCCTGCGGAACGATGCCGACGCCGACTATACTGTCGAGCGCCACCACGAGCGTCACGCGGCGGCGGTGGCGGACTGGCGCGAGGGCGTCGCGGACGCTATCGTCGAGTCGGTCACGCTCGACGGCGCGTCCGGTCCCCACCGAGTCGCCGTCGCGGCGCTCGGCTAGTCGGCACGCTTTATTCGTCGGCCCGCACAGCACATGCCATGAACGATGAACGATCGATACTCAGCCACGAGGAGCGCGCGGTCGCGGCCGCGCTCGCGGCGGGCACCGACCCGGTGACGATCGCCGACGAACGGGACAGCTCCGTCACGGAGATCGAGGCCGCCATCGATCGCATCCGCGAGAAGACCGAGCGCGCGTTCGCCACACTCGCCGAAAGCCCCTTCACGAACGATCTCGCCGCCGATCTCGATCCCGACCGCCGTACCGAACTCCGTGCCGCGCTCGACGACGCCTGACTGCACTCGTTGGCGATTCGCTCACTCGCCGGAGAGAACGCCGCGGAGCCGTGGGAGTTCGTTGGCGATGGCACGGCGCTTCAGGAGGACGAACCCGGCGAAGATGATCACGAAGCCGACGACGGTGATGGCGTCGATGACCTCGCCGAGAAAGAGCGCACCCGTGAGCGCCGCGAACACCGGCGCGACGTAGGAGACGAGGTTGATCTCGACCGGGCCGAGCCGGGAGAGCAGATCGAAGTAGATGAGAAAGCCGATCGCGCTCGCGCCGACCGAGAGATAGACGAGCGCCGCGACGCCGGGAACGGCGATCGAGACGTCGGCGAGCGATTCGGCCGAGAGCGCGCTCGCGGCGTGTAACACGACGGCACCGAGCACCATCGACCAGGCCTCCATCGTCGGTGTGGGCAGCGACGCGGAGACCCGCTCCGTGAAGACGCTGCCGAGCGCGAAGGAGACGGCCGCCGCGAAGACGAACGCCTTCGGGACGAGATCGCCGCCGAGGAGGCTCTCGGGCGTCGGACGCGTCAGGACGGCGACGCCGACCAGTCCGAGGAGGATGCCGACGACACCGACCGCCGAGAGGCGCTCGCTCGGGAGGAACGCGCGGGCGAACGCCGGCGTCAACACCGGCGAGAGGCTGACGATGACCGCTGCGACGGCGCTCGTGGTGTTCTGCTCGCCGATGAACAACAGCGCGTGATAGCCCGCGATGATGAACACGCCACCGACGGCGACGAGCAGCCACTCTCTCGTACCCTGTGGTCGCAGGCGGTCGGTCACGACGGCCGCGTAGCCGAGCATGATGACGGCGGCGAGATCGAAGCGAAACGCCGCGAACAGAACTGGCGGGAAAAAGGACAGTCCGGCCTTGATAGCCATGAACGCGGTGCCCCACAGCCCCGCGAGAACGACGAACGCGACGAAATTGCGATAGCGCATGACCGATCTCCGATTGGCCGTCGTCTGAACGTTTCGCTCTCGGCACGTGCCGCCGTATCGTTTAAGTTAGGAGGGTGCCAATTCGGTGCATGGCCGCCTACGGTCGGCCGACATTACGTGATCTCTTCGACGACTCGCCCACCCCGCACATCGCCCACCCGCCGCGAACCCATCACCGTGGGTTCTACGTCGCCACCGACGGCTCCTTTCGAGCCACGGGCGGCGGTCTCGGTGTCGTCATCGAAACCCGCGACGGCGAGCGCGTCGCACGGATCGCCCTGCCGGACCACGCGCCGGACAACAACGTCGCCGAATACCGTGCGCTCCACCTCGGTCTCGACGTACTCGCTGCCAGAGCGCCGCGCGACGCCCGCATCGGCGTGCTCGTCGATCACGATGTACTCGCGGCCAACGCCAACCGAACGCTGCTCGCGACCGACGACGGCTGGCGTCCCGACGAACCGCTCCCGGTGCCCGAACGCTCCAGGAACCACTGGCGCGGCATCCAGGCACGCCTGCACGGGTTCGACGACTGCCGAGTCGCACGCATTCGGAGCGCCGAAAACCCCGCCCATCCGCTCGCGAACGCCCCACGGCAGTACAGCCACGTCAACGACGAAGCGGACCGCTGCGTGCTTCCGACCGCCATCGACACCGACGAACTGATCCCGCCGCCCTCGCGCGCCGATCGCCCTGCGAGTGACTAAAACCCACTTTTTTAGACGGGGTTGAGCGCGCCGCAGGCGCGCGATACCTCCGTCTAAAAACCTGTTCTGCCGAACGAAGTGAGGCAGAGCTTGGAAGACGAGCGAAGCGAGTCTTCCAGTGGACTAAAAACATCCGCTCGCTCACTTCGTTCGCTCGCGGCGAACCGCGCTCGTTTCACTCGCGCGGATGCCAACTTCTTCCGCCAACCGTGCAACACCGCAGAAGCCCTCGCTCCCTCACGTTCGTTCGGTCGCTCGCCCTTCATCCGCCAGGAGAGCAAACTCTCCTGAGCCTCGGCTCGCGTCGCTCGCCGAGACGCCAGGACCGCACCGCAACCGCGCCACGGCCGTCGACCGCGTGCTTCGGCAATCGCCATCGGCCATCATTTATCCGTCGGCGATCGTAGCCGCTCCATGAACGAAACGCGCCGCGCGGTGCTCGCTGCCATCGCCGACGAGGCGGTATCCGGACCCGATCTCGCGGCCCATCTCGGCGTCTCGCGCGCAGCAGTCTGGAAACACATCGAGACGCTGCGCGAGGCGGGCTTCACGATCGAGAGCGACGGCGGCTATCGGTTGATCGAGGTCCCCGACTACGGCGGTTCGGCGATCGAGTTCGATCTCGATGCCCCGTTCACGGTCGAGTATCACGACAGTCTACCGAGCACGAACGCTCGCGCGCGCGAACTCGCCGCCGAGGGCGAAACGGACGTCGCGGTGATCGCGAACGAACAGACCGGCGGCCGCGGGCGACTCGATCGTGCGTGGCGCTCGCCGCCCGGTGGCATCTGGTTGAGCGTGCTCTGCCGTCCCGATCTGCCGCCGGCCCACGCCCCCGTGCTGACGCTCGCGGCAGCGGTCGCAGTCACGAAAACCGCCCGGGAGCACGGCGTCGAGGCGGGTATCAAGTGGCCGAACGACGTGCTCGTCGGGGACGAAGAAACGAAACTCGCGGGCATCCTCACCGAGATGGAGGGCGAGGCCGACCGCGTCTCGTGGGTCGTCGTCGGTATCGGCATCAACGTCGATCCGACGGGACTCCCCGAGGATGCGACCGGGTTGTGCGCCCACGTGGACGACATCGATCGGCGCGCGTTCGTCCAGGGCCTCCTCGAACGGTTTGATGCGCTCCGTGCGGACCCGGAGGGAGCGCTCGCGGCGTGGCGCGAGCACGCGCTCACGCTGGGCCGACGGGTGCGCGTCACGACCGGTAACGAGACGATCGTCGGGACGGCACGCGACGTGGAGTTCCCCGGTACGCTGGTCGTCGAGACCGATGACGGGTCGGTGCGCGTGCACGCCGGCGACTGCGACCACCTGCGTCCCGCCTAAGAATCGGTGTCAGTATCGGTGTCGGTATCAGCATCGGTATCGATATCGGCGTCGTCGACGTCCGAGCGCTTCGGCACGCGGACGGTGAGGACGGGGATTTCCGAAGTGCGGACGACGCGCTCGGCGACGCTGCCCAGGAGGAGGCGATCGATGCCGCCGCGGCCGTGCGTGCCCATCACGATGAGATCGCAGTCGGTCCCGTCGGCGTAGTCGACGATCTCGGCGCTCGGGCGACCATCGAGCAGAACGCGCTCGGTGAGGTGATCGCCGACGTGCTCTGCGGCCCGATCGAGCGCCGCCTCGCCCTGCTCGTTCATCATCGCGTCCAGCCCGCCGATGGCGGTATCACCCGGCAGCCCGGTGTAACCCGCTGTGTTGATGACGTACAGCGCGTGGAGCTCGGCGTCGTGCGCCGCGGCGAGACCGCTGGCGTGATCGAGAACGGCATCGACCTCCGGCGAGCCGTCGGTCGGCACGAGGATACGCTCGTACATAAATCAGTGTTCGCACCTGTTCGTGTTAACTGTTGTCACCGTTGTCGGTGGGAATCACTACCCGCTCGACATCGCCGACACCGGCCCGACGGACCACCGCCCGCACCGGATCGCGTGCGCCAGCGAGGTTGTGCGAGTCGCCGTCAAGCACGCACAGCCGTGCCGTGTTGCCCGTCTCGATCGCCACGTCCATATCGAGGAGTTCCGCGCCGTTGATCGTCGCCATCCGCAGGATTTCGTTGGCCGAGAGGTCGGTAAGCTTCGCGGTGAACTCCATCTCGCGGAACATCGAGGCGCTGTTGAGCATCGCGTTGTCGGTCCCGAGCGCCACGGTCGTGTGCTCGGCGAGCTCCGCGATCGGTGGGAGGCCGACACCGGTCACGAGGTTCGAGCGGGGGCAGACGACGACCGGCCAGCCCTCCTCGTCGAGCCGGTCGAGATGGTCCGACTGGGCGTAGACCATGTGGACCAGGAAGTCGGGATCGAGCGCGAACGCCGCGTCGATGTCGTCGGCATCGCGCTCGCCGGCGTGGATGCCGAACAGTTTTCCTGCCTCGCGGGTCGCCTCGCGCTCGTCGGCGAAGTCGGCGTCGCGTGCGCCGCTCGCGCCGAACCCGTCGCTGGCATCCATCGCCGCGATCGACTCGCGGCCGAGCACCGTCGCGTCGACGGGCACGTCGGTGAGTGCGTCCTCGATCGCGCGCACACCGTCGACGCCACCCTCGCGGAACTCGCAGAAGGCGGCCGTCCCACCGTCGTGCATGAACTGGATCGTTCGCTCCATCGCGGCGACGAGCTCCTCGTGGCTCGCTTCCCGGAGCAGTCGGTGTTTCAGGCCGTCAGGGGGTGCGACGAGTTCGTCGAGGTTCAGCCCGCCGCCGGCTTCCTTGGCGATCGAGTCGCCGATGTGGGTGTGCGCGTTGACGAACGCCGGCGAGACGATCCGATCGACGTCGGTCGTGGTCTCCTCGATGGCTTCGATGCGGCCGTCCTCGACGACGATGCGCCCCTCGATCGGCTCGAACTCGTGGCCCCTGAGTATCGTACCCTCGATTTCCATGCCCGCGTTCGGTTGGCGTTCGCCTTGAATCGCACTGTCGTTAGCGCTCACATACTCATCATTGTGATCGGCGCGCGCTCGTGCTCGTGTGCGAACGAAGTGAGCACCGAGCGCGAACACTGCGCGAGGGATGAGCGAACGAGCGTAGCGAGTGAGCGAATCGGCTGGGGAGGTATGTGGGCTGTTGCGGTGCGGTCGTATCCGCGCGAACGCAGTGAGCGGGGTTCACCGTGAGCGAGGCCGAAGGCCGAGCGAACGGTCCTTTTTAGTCCAGGTTTTTGCGACGAGTGGTGCGCGAGCGCAGCGAGCGCACCCGAGGAGTAAAAAAAGTGGGACGAAAGCCATTAACCCCCTCCGCGTACATCTGGGTGCGATGGCCGGTGGTAAGCGTCGTGCGTCGTTGTTCTCGCTGCGTGAGATCCTCGCCATCGGGTGGGTGACGACCGCGACGGTGGTGTTTTTCAACGTCTTCCTCAAGTACGTCAATGGCCAGTTGCTCGGCAACGCCCGCGGTGTGCCGGAGTTCTGGCCGATCAGCATCTTCGCGTTTCGGATCGGTGGGTTGCGCCCCGGCTGGGCGATTCCGACCCTGATCGCCGCGGTCGTCGTGTTCGCGCTGGCGGTGGTGTATCTCCATCGCGGTGGCACCAGTATCGTGCCGATCGTGGTTGCCGGAGTCGTGCTGGTGGTACTCACGAACCTACTGCACGGGATCAATCACGGGTTCGTCGCGCCGCTGGCCACGCGCGAGGGCTACTATCAGCTCGCGCCGCAGATCGCCGACCCGCTCGCGTTCGTCGGGAGCTACGAGGCGAACCAGCTGTCCTACGTCGTGCACGCGAAGACCCATCCGCCGGGAGCGGTGCTCACGTTCACGTTTCTCGCCGGGCTGTTCGGCTCGCGTGCGGCCGTCGCGCTCATCGTCGCGCTCGTCTCGGTGCCGATCTCGGCATACCTGTTCTACCGATTGATCGGGACGTACTACCGACGGAGCGTCGCCCAGTATACCACGCTGCTGTTCGTGCTCCTCCCGGCGGTGCAGATCTACTATCTGGCCTCGCTCGACGCGCTCATCACGACGCTGGTGCTCGCCACGATCTATCTGTTCACCCGTGAATCGCGCTGGACGACCCTCTGTGCGTTCGTCCCGCTGCTCGTCGTTTCCTTCCAGCTGTTCCTGTTCGTCTTCGTGCTCCCCGTGCTCGCGGGGATCGCGTTCTTCAGGCGGGAGAAGATCGCCCCGCTGGCGGGGATCGTTCTCGGGATCGGTGGATTCTATCTGCTCGTCGACGCGACGCTCGGCTACAACTACGTCGAGAGCTTTCTCATCGCCTCGAATCAGCAGAACCCCGGCGGGTTCATGCTGCTGGCCGAGCCGGCGCGCTACGTCTTCACCCGGTTCGAGGACGTCGCCGAGCTCGCGCTGTTCCTCACGCCGTTTCTGTGCCTGCTCGCGGCGCGCGGGTTGGGCGCGCTCTGGAGGGACGTGGGCGGTCGACGACTCGCGTCGAACACCCGCGAGCGCGAGCCGTTCGTGATGGCTGCGGTCGCCTTCGTCGGGTTCGTCGCGCTGCTCGCGGCGGGCGTCTATCACACCGGCGAGACCGCCCGCGGCGCGATGTTCATGTATCCCTTCCTGTTGCTCCCGATCGCGGCCGCCATCGATCGCATCGACGCGACGTGGCGGGCGAAGGGGCTGCTCGCGGCGGCGGTGTTCGGCCAGTCGCTCGTGATGCAGCTGATCGGCAACTATCTCTGGTGATCCTTCGCGCCGGTCAGGGGTTGTCGGGCGACGAGCGCGCAGCCGAACCCGGGGTGCTCGGCGAGGTGGCGCACCACGAGATGGCGTCGGCTGCCGGTGAGACCTGACTGTTCGATGTCGTCGGCGGTGAACCGTTCGGGTAGCGACTCGTACAGTTGTCGCAGTTCGTCGAAGCGGTCGAAGACCTTGCGGTGGCCGGACGAATCGGCACCACGTCGTGCGACGACGTACGAGCCATCGGAGCGGTGCGTGCCGACGGTATGGACGAACGTGTGGTGCTCGGCCAGCGCCCCGTCGAGCGCGCGGCGCAGCGAGGCAGCGGCATCCCTCCCGAGTTCGTGTGAGCGTCCGCCAAGCGAAACAACGACCGTTTCGTCCGTCGTCCGGACCGTTACCTCATCGCCGGAGAATTTCTCGATCAGGAGCGTGCTGACTCCGTGCCATACGCTCTCTGGACTCCACAGCGACTTAAATCCCATCGACGGTTTCGACGGTGGTTTGCCAGCGGGTATCCCGGCACGTCGATCGCGGACCACCAGCGTTGGTCCGGCGGATACCCGTGCTTTTGAGTGCGGCAGTCCTATCGTGTCCATGCGCATCCGTGGCGAGCGCGAGTGCAAGGACTGCGGGACGCGGTGGTCGTACTACGAGACCGGGACGCCGGACTGTCCGAACTGCGGCAGCCTGCACAGCGTCGGCGTCGGCGATCGTGCCCAGCACACCGCAGGCACGGCCACGCTCGATCTCTCGCCGGCGCGCAACCTGCTCGGCGATAGGGATGGGGACGTGCGCGCCGCGGCCGAACGAGCCACCGAGGACTGCCGGACGTTCACCCGCCAGCACGGCTTCATCGACGCGGGCGAGCTCGCACCGCTCGACGAGACCTACGTCGGCGCACTCGAACTCCGCGCGGTCGCCGACGAACTCGCACGCGCGATGCGGACCGACGACGCCGAGGAGGCGTACTTCCTCGCGCTGTTGGGGGGCGTCGACGATGGCGAGCGCCCCGCACCCACCGAAGTCCCGGAATCGCTCCGGGCAGCCCGCGGATTGGCCGCGGCGAAAGCCGTCCAGGAGTATCGTAGCGACGCGGGTTCGTATCTCGACGACCACCCCGACGAGGCGGTGCGGGCGGCGTTCGGCACGCTCGGCGAGCACCGGAAACGGATCGAAGCGCTCGACGGCGACGTGCCGCCCACAACCGCCGACCGCCTCGTTCGCGTCGCACGTGAACTGGGCACCTATCTTCGCGCTGGCGACGAGAGTGCACTCGTGACTGCCCGCGACCGCCTTTCACGGCTCGGATGAGTCGGCACCGAGCCGCGTCATCGTTTCATTACCGTCCGCTGAGTGGTGGCAGTACCCATGTCAGCACAGATCCTTCGTCACGCCTGCTATCCGTACACAGGCAGTGATCTGGATAAGTAGACAGCCTTTTAGTATTGTATTACTTAAGAGTGAGTATGTCTGATAGCACGGATAGCTTCGGGAGACGTACGTTTCTGTACGGTGCGGGAAGCATCACGCTCACGAGCGTGCTTGCTGGCTGTAGTGGCGGTTCAAGCGGCGACAACGGCTCCGGAAACGGAACGGGAACGGAGGGTGGGGCCGCCACGGAGGCCGCAACCGACACCGAAAGCGGGACCGAACTGACGGACGGCGATACCGACACCGACACTGATACCGAAACGGAAACTGACAGCGACACAGAAACGGAAACGGATGCCGATACCGACACCGGAACTGAAACCGAGGAGTCGGAGACGGACGACGATGACGACGACGAAAACTACGGGGGTCGCGATTCCGAGCGTCTGACGTACGGCGAGATTCGGCAGCAGCCGCCGAGCACGCTGGACAATCTCAACCAGGAGTACGTCGAGCTTATCAACGCGAGCGGATCGACGATCGATCTCTCGGGCTACACTCTCACCTACGGCGACGGCGCGAAGTATACCTTCGACGATGGTTTCCAACTCGATGTCGATCAGCCCGTCACCGTTCACACCGGTAGTGGCGACGACAGCGACACCGACGTCTACGTCGGTCGCGACGAGGTCGCCCTGGACTACCAGGGCCCCGACAAGGTCACGGTGAAGAACGCGGACGGTACCGTCGTGCTCGAAGCGACCGCCTGAACGACGGATTTCTCACGGCAGGGAGACGTCGACGTCCTCCTGCTGGCTCGCGGCCTTCACGGTGTTGTAGAGCAGCATTGCGCGCGTCATCGGGCCGACACCGCCCGGCACAGGGGTGATGGCGCTCGCCTTCTCCTTCGCCGAGTCGAACTCGACGTCGCCGACGAGTTCGTACCCCTTCTCGGTGTCGTCAGAACTCGACGAGTTCTGACTGCTCGACGAGCGTTGCTCGTCGGTGTCGGCATCGACGCGGTTGACGCCGACATCGATCACCGTCGTGCCTTCCGAGAGCATCGAGCCGTCGACGAGTTCGGGCGCGCCGACCGCCGCGACGACGATGTCCGCTCGCCGAGTCTTTTCGGCGAGGTCCTCTGTCCGGGAGTGACAGACGGTGACGGTAGCGTTGCCGCCGTCGGTCTTCTGCATGAGGAGGTTCGCGAGCGGTTTGCCGACGATGCGCGAGCGCCCGACGATGGTGACGTCCTTCCCTTCGGGATCGACGTCGGCCGCGTCGAGCAGTTTCTGCACGCCGTGGGGCGTACAGGGTTTGAATCGGGCGTCGCCGGCGACGAGTCGGCCGACGTTCTCGGGATGGAACCCATCGACGTCCTTTCCTGGATCGATGCGTCGGATGACCTCCCGGTAGTCGATCTGGTCCGGAACCGGATCCTGGACGAGGTAGCCATGCACCGCGGGATCGTCGTTGAGGTCGTCGATTGTGTCGTAGAGCTCGTCGGGCGCGGCGTCGCCGTCGAGCTCGACGTGGATGCCGTTCATCCCGACCTCCTCGCAGTCGCGCTGTTTCATCGAGACGTAGGTCTCGCTCGCGGGGTCGTCGCCGACCAGCACCGTCGCGAGACCGGGCGTGACGCCCGCATTGTCGAGCGTGTCGACGCAGTCCTCGAGATCGCCGCGAATCCCGTCGGCGACGGCGTTGCCGTCGATGACGTTCGTCATAGAGGGCAGCGGATTGCCGCACTAATCAACACTCGGGTCCGGTGATCCACACGCCTAACCGGCTGCCGATGCGTCCGATTCGGCAAAACGAAACCATGATATATATTGAACGCTTATTCAGTATCGATGGCAGACAGTACCAGTTTGAGCGGATTCGAGGACGCAGTCGCGATCGTGACCGGCGCGAGCTCGGGCATCGGCCGTGCGTCGGCCGAGCGCTTCGCCGCCGAGGGCGCAAGCGTGGTCATCGCCGACGTCGATCGTGAAGGCGGCGAGGAGACCGTCGAGCGCATCGAGAACGACGGCGGCGAGGCGATGTTCGTCGATGTCGACGTCTCCGACGAGTCGTCGGTCGAAGCGATGGTCGAGGAGACCGTCGACACCTACGGCGGACTCGACATCGCGCACAACAACGCCGGCATCAGCCCGTCGTACGCGCCGACGGCCGACGTCTCGGTCGATGACTGGGAGCAGGTGATCGACATCAATCTCACGGGTGTCTGGCAGTGTCTCAAGGCCGAACTCCCCGCGATGGTCGAGAGCGGCGGCGGTGCGATCGTCAACACCGCCTCGATCGGCGGGCTCGTCGCCAGCGGTAGCGCACCCTACACCGGTAGCAAACACGGCGTCGTCGGACTCACGAAGACTGCCGCGGTCGAATACGGCGGTCAGGGCGTTCGCGTCAACGCCATCTGTCCGGGCGTCGTCGAGACCCCGATGCAGCAGCAGGCGAGCGAGGACTCGACTGAGGCCGTCGACGCAGTCACCGAGGCGCAGGCGCTCAATTGGATGGCCGACCCCGCAGAGATCGCCAGCGCCGCCGCATGGCTCTGCTCCGACGAGTCATCGTTCGTGACGGGCCATCCCCTCGCGGTCGACGGCGGACTGGTCGCCCAGTAATCCTCACGGATCGGGCCGTACAGCACCGAGCGGGCGAACACGAGCATCGCTATTATTTCACATCGTCCGAGCTACCTGTTATTGGCAATTATTGTTTCGATGAGGATTGCGTCGCCGGCAGATGATGCTGGTCGAAAACAGTAGCTGAACGTGTCAGTACAGGGGGTGACGGTCGACGAGTGCATCCACGTCGGCCGAGACTTCCTCGCGGACGCCCTCGTCGTCGGGGGCATCGATGACGCGCGCGATGCAGTCGGCGACCTCCCGGCAGGCCTCGGCGTCGAAGCCACGGGTGGTGAGCGCGGGCGTGCCCGCACGAATCCCGCTGGCGACGAACGGGCTGCGGGTCTCGCCGGGCACGGTGTTGGCGTTCAGGACGATGCCGGTCTCCTCTAGGGCCTCCTCGACGTCCTTTCCTGTGGTGTCGGGATGGGAATCACGCAGATCACAGAGCACGAGGTGGGTGTCGGTCCCGCCGGAGACCAGCGAGAGCCCGTGCTCCTGCATGCGGTCGCCGAGCGCTTCGGCGTTGTCGACGACCTGTTCGATGTAGTCGTCGAACGCGGGATCGAGCGCCTCGCCGAAACCGACGGCCTTGCCGGCGACGTTGTGCATCAGCGGCCCGCCCTGCATACCGGGGATGATCGCCGAATCGATGTCGTCGCCGTACTCCTCGCGGGCCATCACGATGCCGCCACGGCCCGCACGGATGGTCTTGTGCGTGCTGCCGGTGACGAAATCCACGGTGCCGACGGGCGAGGGATGGGCTCCCGTCGCGACGAGGCCGGTGATGTGGGCGATGTCGGCGAGATGGTAGGCGTCGACCGCGTCGGCGATCGCCTGGAAGCGTTCCCAGTCGACCTCCCGGGGGTAGGCCGAAAAGCCCGTGACGAGCATGTCGGGTTCGAACTCGCTGGCATGGTCCTCGATCTCGTCGAAGTCGAAGCGCCCCGTATCGGGGTCGACTTCGTAGTGTTCGACGTCGTAGACCTTCCCGGCGAAGTTCAGCGGGTGGCCGTGCGAGAGATGGCCGCCGTGCGAGAGATCGAGCGAGAGGATCTTGTCGCCAGGTTCGAGCGCGGCGTGGTAGACCGCCATGTTCGCCTGCGAGCCGGCGTGGGGCTGGACGTTGACGTACTCGGCCCCCCAGAGCTCCTTCGCGCGATCGATGGCCAGCTGTTCGACCTCGTCGGCGTACTCGCACCCGCCGTAGTAGCGCGACCCGGGATAGCCCTCGGCGTACTTGTTGGTGAGTGCGCTGCTCTGGGCCTCCATGACCGCCTCACTGACGTGGTTCTCGCTCGCGATCATCGTCAGCGTCTCGCGCTGGCGGTCGACCTCGCCGGCGAGCGCGTCGGCGACTGCCGGGTCCGTCTCGCGTACGTGCTCGTACTCCATACCTCGGTTCCCGGCCCCATCATCAATACAGTATCGGTACGACAACGCCCAGCACGATCGTCGGCCGCCGCAAACGCCGGGTCTTTTTCGACGGGGTGCGTGGCTCGGCCATGAACGTCGGCATCGTTGGCTCCGGTCCCGCCGTCGAAAGCATAGAGATTGCACTCGACGACATCGAAACACACCGAATCGACCCGGATGCTATCCCCGAAACGGACCTCGCAGTCGTCGTCGAGACGGCGGGTGCGACGATCTTCGGGGAAGCGAACGAACTCGCCCGTGAGAGCGCGACGCCGTGGCTCGTGGTCGAGCTCGGTGGCGTCGGCGGCCAAGCGACCTGCGAGGCTGCCATCACCGGGTTTGGCCCCGAGACGGCCTGCTACGACTGCCTGCGTACGCGCGTCGCGGCGAACGCGGACGACACCGATGAGGAGAACGATCCGAGCATTGATCTCGCGACTGCCCGGCTGGCCGGCGCACGCGCGGGCTACGAGATCAGCCGACTGCTTGCAGGTGACCGATCCGCAGCGATGGGTGGCGTCGTCGAACTGCCACACGCCGAGCGACGACTCCTGCCGGTGCCGGACTGCGATTGTGCCGGCGATCGGGATCGGGAGCTGCGACGCGGACACGAGGATCGCGGGCTCGACGACGCGCTCGGGCGGGCTGAGGCCGCACTCGACGAGCGCGTCGGCATCGTCACCGAGGTCGGCGAGATCGCTTCCTTCCCTGCACCGTACTATCTCGCGCGAGTGGGCGACACTTCAGAATTCAGCGACGCGAGCGCGGCGAGCGAGGCCGCCGGCGTCGCCGCCGACTGGGATCGTGCGTTCATGAAGGCGCTCGGCGAGGCGCTCGAACGGTACAGCGCCGGCGTCTATCGTACCGGGGCGTTCGAGCACGGCGCGTCGACGGAGGTCGAGGGAGCCGTCACGCCGTCGTCGTTCGTGCTGCCGGAAAGTGCAGAGACGGATGCGGGAGCGTCGATCCCGTGGGTTCCCGGCGAGGACCTTGCAACCGACGAATCGCTCCGTCTGCCGGCCGAATTCGTCCAGTTCCCGCCGCCGGAACACCGCCACGGGCCGTCGATCACCACGGGGTTGGGGCTGGGAAACTCGGGTACCGAGGCGCTCCTCTCGGGGCTCACAGAGGTCGTCGAGCGTGATGCGGCGATGGTCTCGTGGTATTCGACGTACGACCCGCTCGGGCTGGCGGTCGACGACGAGGGGTTCGAGACGCTCGCCCGGCGTGCGCGAACGGAGGGACTGACCGTGACGCCCGTGTTGCTCACGCAGGACGTCGACGTTCCGGTGGTCGCCGTCGCCGTCGAGCGTGACGAGTGGCCGCGGCTGGCGGTCGGGTCGGCGGCGGGGTTCGATCCCGACGAGGCTGCGCGGTCGGCGCTCGCCGAGGCGCTCCAGAGCTGGATGGAGCTGCGTGCGATGGGTCCCGATGAGGCCGCCGAGGCCGAGGGTGAAATCGGCCAGTACGCCGATACACCCGGTGCGGCGGCAGAGTTTTTCGCCGTCGGAAGCCGCGTTCCGGCCGCGAGCGTCGGGCCCGAGACGGTGCCGACGGGCCAGGACGCGCTCGATACGCTGGTCGATTGCGTAACCGAGGCGGGGCTCGATGTCTACGGCGCGCGACTCACGCCGAGAGACGTCGGATCGCTCGGCTTCGAGGCCGTGCGCGTGCTCGTGCCCGATGCACAGCCGCTGTTCACCGACGAGGCCTTCTTCGGCGAGCGCGCCAGCGAGGTGCCGGACGCGCTCGGGTTCGAGCCACGACTCGACCGTGCGTTCCATCCGTATCCCTGAGCTGGCTGGCGGTTGTCGCGTGGTGGCGACAGCGGTGCGGTCCTGGCGTCTCGGCGAGCGACGCGAGCCGAGGCTCAGGAGAGTGGTTCGAAAGACGCGAAGCGTCTTTCGTCATCACGAGAGAGCTTCGCTCTCTCGAACGACTATGCTCTCCTGGCGGATGAAGGGCGAGGCTCCGAGCGTAGCGAGGGGCCGAGGGCTTCTGCGGTGCCGTGGAGTCTGTGGTTGCGGTGGTGTGCTGGTGGAGCGTCCGCGCGAGTGGAGCGAGCGCGGTTCGCCGCGAACGAGCGCAGCGAGTGAGCGGACGTTTTTAGTCCACCGGAAGAGCTCCGCTCTTCCGAGCCTTCGTTCGCCTTCGGCTCACGAAGACAGGTTTTTAGTCGGGGTCCTCGGCTCGCTCACCCCGTTCGCTCGCCTCGAACCCCGTCTAAAAAAGTGGGTTTTAGATACCGAACGTCGCCCGGAGCATGTCACGGGTCCCGGGCCCGAGCCCGACGACGAGCACCGCGAGCATCAGCAGGTAGGAGTAGCGCGGGCTCTCCTCGAAGATCGTCTCGTCGAACAGCCAGATGACGCCGGTGGCGAGGACGAGCTTCACGAGCAGGAACGGCCAGGAGTCGCCGATGACGTCGATGATCGACGGGGGGAAGACCGTCGTGGTGGCACCGACGATGATGGCGTTGATCGGGTGTTTCGCGCTGTACTGGAAGGGGAGCCCGATTGCCTGCGCCCAGTCCGAAGCCAGCACGTTCGCCACGCCGTCGACCGCCTGCGCCCAGAGGATCGCTAGCCCGATGAACCCGGTGCCGGCGTTGAGCGCCGGTGCGAGTCGGTCGATCGCGTAGTAGATGCCGACGGCGAGCCCCGAGGCGATGGCGAGCGTGAGCACGAGCATCTGCGGGTAGAAGGCGACGAACTCGGTCGAGTAGGAAAGAAAGGCGAGATAGGCGAGCGTCACGACGAGTGCGATCGTGCCCATCCCGGCGAGCGCCGGTTCGAACTCGGAGATGACGTCACGGCGGGCGAGGCGGAGGCTGAGGAGGATGGCTACGAGCGTGACGACGAAGACGGTGAGATAGATGACGGGGCTGATGATGAGCGCGTTCGCGGGATAGGAGATGGCGGCGGTCGCGTCGGCGGGGACGGCGTCGTTGGCGTCCTCGACCACTCGGAGCGCACCCCCGAACAGCGTGAACGGGATCAGCGCGAAGAAGAGTCGACTGTCGGTGCCGATGCCGAGCCGGCGCACCAGTAGGAGCACGCCGGCGAGCATGAACAGCAGGACGATGGCGTAACCGGCCTCGGAGACGAGCGTGTAGCCCGGCTCGGCGACGGTGAGGCCCTGTGCCGCGGCCGCGCGGCAGGTCTCGCTTTCGGCGAAGCGGCGGACCACTCCATCGGCACGGACTGCACAGAGGGCGTTGTGGGCGTCGGCGTCGATCGGCCCCCAGAAGTATTTCCAGAGAAAGTTCGTATAGACCGCCCGCGGGAAGGCGAGCGCCCCGGCGGCGATGGCGAGGACGCCCACGACGGCCGCCGCGAGCCACGCCCGCACGGGGTCGACCCGGTCCGCTATCGAAGCCATGTTCGGGTGGGTACACGCCCGCCGTTTGACGGTTCCGATTGGGCGCGTCGCTCTCGGCAATGGATGGCTTTACGGCCACGCCCCGCCTCCCTCCGCCGATGAACACACTCGCGAAACGAATCCACAACATCGCGCCCGACCCCGTCCACGTGACCTTCGCCGACGACTCGACGGCGACCTTCGAGATGCAGAGCGCCGAGTTCTTTCAGGAAGAGTTCCAGGGGGTTGCCACACCGCTCGACGGGGATCGCGAACACCGCATCGTCGCCGGCGGCTCCGACACCGACGAAATCGTCGTCGGCCGCGAGCGCGACGACGGCGGCTTCGAGGAAGTCGGCGCGATCGTCGCAGTCGAACCTGCCGAGTGAGGTTTTGAAACAGTAGTTGCGAGGGCAAGACGCTCCATCTTGCCCGCACTTTTCGCGCCAGCAGGCGCGCACGTGCCACACGATACGGCACGCAGTGCGAGGGACAGGATTTGAACCCGTGGACCTCTACAGGAGCGGAGCTTGAATCCGCCGCCGTTTCCAGACTTGGCTACCCTCGCACGCAGTTTTCCCTGGCTGTGGCGAGCGTTAAAGCGTTGCGGACGGCGGCGCAAGCGTTAGGCAGCCGCTCGCCGGAGGGCGAGTATGGACGACCACACCCGCGACCCCTCCGTGGGGCCGCCACGTGGAAACCCGGCCGGGTGGCATCCGGCCGGCACGGTCGCTGGTGACGGCGAACGGGACGGCGTTGCGGGCGGGCAGTGGGAACACGCCACCCTCCGGCGAGCGCTCGATCACGGCGTGCGCCTCTACAATTCGGGCGAGTTCCACGACTCGCACGATTGTTTCGAGGCTGAGTGGTACAACTACGGCAGCGGAAACACTGAATCGAAGTTCCTGCACGGGATGGTCCAGGTCGCGGCGGGCGCGCACAAAAAGTTCGATTTCGAGGACACCGTTGCGTCGGAGACGCAACGAGCAGACGGCGAAGCCGTCGACGAAGCGGGGATGCGCTCGCTCTTTCGGACGGCACTCGACTACTTCGTCGGCGTGCCAAACGACTTCTACGGGGTCGATCTGCTCGACGTTCGCACGACCCTGACGAACGCGCTGGAGGAACCGAGCGCCCTGGAGGGCTGGACGATCCGTCTCGACGGCGAATCGCCGATAGCACGCCCAGTGGATCGCGAGTACGTGGCGGCACTCGACTGACCGCCCATCCGGGTACCGCGGCACTCAAAAAGGGTGGGTGAGTAGTGTGGGTAGATGCGAATCGAGCAGTTGGGCGACGGCGAGCCGGAGATCGCCGTCGTCGGTGGCATTCACGGCGACGAGCCGTGTGGCGTGCGCGCGGTCGAACAGCTCATCGAGCGAGATCCCGACGTCGAGCGACCCGTCAAATGTATCGTCGCCAACGAGGAGGCGCTCGACCGTGACGTGCGCTACACCGACGCCGACCTCAACCGGGTGTTCCCGGGCGCTCCCGACGCCGACACCCACGAGGAGCGACTCGCGGCGGCCCTGTTGGCGGAGCTCAAGGGCTGTACGACCCTCTCGATGCATTCGACCCAATCCTACACGGGCACCTTCGCCGTGCTCGCCGAGGAGACGATGGCGCTTGCCCAATCGATCTGTCCGTATCTCACCCTCGATGCAGCCGTCGACACGAGCGCGTTCACCGAGGGCCGACTGATCGAACACGAACCCGTCATCGAGGTCGAGTGTGGCTATCAGGGCTCCGCGGGGGCCACCGAGCACGCCAGCATGATCGCCGAGGAGTTCCTCGCGGCGCTCGGCGCGCTCCCCGGCGGCGAGCCACACAACGAGGGCGTGCCGCTGTACCGACTCACCCACCTCATCCCAAAGGGTGCAGCCGAAGCTTACGACGTGCCGGCGACGAACTTCGAGCGCGTCGCCGCCGGCGAGACCTACGCGACGATCGATGGAGAAGAGCTCGTCGCCGACGAACCGTTCTATCCCGTGTTGATGTCGCCCTATGGCTACGAAAACGAGTTCGGCTACGCCGCGGAGCTCGACGGACGATTGGGTGGGTCGGCCGCCGGCGACGAGCGCGACCGGCCGGAAACGCCGCGGTAGCTACTCCTCGGCCGGTGCGAACTCGACGAGCGAGAGCTCGCGATCGAGATGGCAGTAGTCGTGTGGCGGGTCGCCGATGACCTCTTGAATGCGATATTCGGTGTCGAACGCCGCGCCGGCCGGCTCGCAGTATTCGTGGCTCGGACAGCCGGTGTGGGGACAGGGGCCGTCGAGTTTCGCCTTGCTGCCCGCGTAGGCGCTTTTCGGCGACACGTTCGCCATCACGGGTGCGGGCTCGACCTCGACCGCCTGGACGCCGGTGTCGTGGACGCCACATTCGAGGGTCTGGGTGTTCTCGCGGACGCTCGTGACGCGGTATTTCGTTCCCTCGGTGAGGTTGAGACACTGCTCGCGATAGGGACAGCCTTCACAGGCGCTGGCTTCGCCCTCGTAGGTGAACTCGGTGCCGACGTCGGCGAGACGCGTGCCGACGAGCGTGACCTGTGACATGGCCCGTTCTACGCTGCGAACGCGAATAAGAAACACGTCTCGGCGGCATCACTCCCCCGTGAGCTCGTCGAGTTTCTCGAAGTAATCCTCGCGGGGCACCTGATAGAGCGCTCGATAGTCGATCTCGCCGTCGGCGAACCGCTCGGCGAGCGCGATGGTTCCGGCGACGGCGTCCGTCCTGGCGTCGTAGTGTTCGGCGTCGCGGTCGATCTCCGGTTCCAGAAACAGCGTGACGACCCACGGATCGGTCGGGTCGGGATCGAGTTCGCTGCCGGGGCGGCGCGAGCGCCGGCCGTGAGTCAGATAGAGCGTCGGCAGGCAGGGCGCGGGGAACTCGTGGCTGTCGAAGACGTCGGGGCGGAAGACGAGGATGCACTGGTCGGCGCTCTCGTTCCAGATCGTCCAGGAGTCGGGCAGCGCGTCGAACTCGCTCATGGGCGCTCTCGGTGGCGAGCGCCCAAATCCTCGGCGGTCGGTGCGGGCGTTGCGTACGGGGATTGTGGGGAAATATGGCAGAAGTAAGGGCAACAGTTATATGTGTTAATCCTTTTTCTCCTACTAGTATTGGTGGGTCATGCTACCGCGGTACGCTGCCGCGAACCTCCGGTACGGCTCGCCGATCTCGATGCGCCGCCCACGACCGACACGGACGACTACCGCGGTGAGCCCGCGCGTGGCTCCCGCGAGAGAGATACAACAATGTCAGGCGACACCAACACGCTCGAAGCGCTCAGCGAGGAGTACCGTGCATCGATCCCGACCGACCTCCGCACGGCACGCACGTTCCAGTGGTATCTGGACGAACTCCGCGAGGAGCCAGCGATCGCTCGCAACGCCCACCAACGCGTCGCGGACATGTTCGACTTCTACGGCAGCGACTACGACGAGGAGACGGGCGTCGTCGAGTACCATCTCGCCTCCGAGGATCCGCTCGGCGAGGGCGAGAACACCTTCTACGGCCGCGAGATCCACGAGGCCATCCACGAGTTCGTCAACAAGGCCAAATCCGGCGCGCGCGGGCTCGGGCCGGAACGACGCATCAAACTGCTTCTCGGACCGGTCGGCTCCGGGAAGTCCGATTTCGACCGGCAGGTCAGGCGCTACTTCGAGGACTACACGATGCGCGAGGACGGGCGGATGTACACCTTCCGCTGGACGAACCTGGCCGACGTGATCGCCGACCAGGACCCGTCCGACGATGTCGTCCGTTCGCCGATGAACCAAGACCCGCTGGTGCTCCTCCCGCTCGACCAGCGCAAGCGCGTCGTCGAGGAGTTGAACGAGCGCCTCGATGCGCCCTACACCATCCAGAACGAGCAGTCGCTCGACCCCGCGAGCGAGTTCTACATGGATTCCCTGCTCGGCTACTACGACGACGACCTCCAGCAGGTGCTCGAAAACCACGTCGAGGTCATCAGACTCACTGCCGACGAGAACAAGCGCCAGGCGATCGAGACCTTCGAGCCGAAAGACAAGAAAAACCAGGACGAGACCGAACTCACCGGCGACGTCAACTACTCGAAGATCGCGGTCTACGGTGAGTCCGATCCGAGAGCCTTCGACTACTCGGGTGCGTTCTGTAACGCCAATCGCGGCATCTTCTCCGGCGAGGAGCTCCTGAAGCTCCAGCGGGAGTTCCTCTACGACTTCCTCCACGCCACCCAGGAGATGACGATCAAACCGAAGAGCAACCCGCGGATGGATATCGACCAGGTGATCGTCGGGCGGACGAACATGCCCGAGTACAAGGAGAAGAAGGGCGACGAGAAGATGGAGGCGTTCAACGACCGGACGAAACGGATCGACTTCCCCTACGTGCTCCAGTACGACGAGGAGGCGAACATCTACCGGAAGATGCTCGCGAACGCCGACGTGCCCGACATCCACGTCGAACCCCATACCCTGGAGATGGCGGGGCTGTTCGGCGTGCTCACCCGGATCGAGGAACCCGACTCCGGGACTGTCGATCTCCTCCAGAAGGCCAAAGCATACAACGGTGAGATCGACGAGGCCGAGGACGTCGACGTCAAGAAGCTACGCGAGGAGGCGACCGGAACGGCCGAGATCGGCGAGGGGATGGAGGGGGTGAGCCCGCGGTTCATCGGCGACGAGATATCCGAGGCGATCATGGATTCGATGCACAGGGAGCGAGGGTTCCTCTCGCCGTTGACGACGTTCAACCACCTGGAGGGCAACCTCGAGAACCACGGCTCGATCGCCGAGGACCTCTTCGACACCTACTACCGCTACCTCGAACTCGTCCGCGAGGAGTACAGAGAACGCGCGATCGAGGACGTCCGCCACGCGCTGGCGTACGACCTCGACGAGATCCAGCGCCAGGGCGAGAAGTACATGGACCACGTGATGGCCTACATCGACGACGACACCGTCGAGGACGAGCTCACCGGGCGCGAACAGGGTCCCGACGAGACCTTTCTTCGCTCCGTGGAGGAGAAACTCGACGTGCCCGAGGACCGGAAGGACGACTTTCGTCAGGAGGTCTCGAACTGGGTCTCGCGGCGCGCACGCGAGGGTGATACGTTCAACCCGCAGGACAACGACCGCCTGCGCCGGGCCCTGGAGCGCAAGCTCTGGGAGGACAAGAAACACAACATCAACTTCTCGGCACTGGTGTCCTCGGGGGAGATGGACGACGAGGAGCGCAGCGCGTGGATCGACGCGCTGATCGAACAGGGCTACACCCGTGGTGGGGCCAAGGAGGTGCTCGAATTCGCCGGTGCCGAGGTCGCCAAAACCGAACTGGAAGACGAGTGATGAGTGACCGAGAGAGCGGCGAGAGCTACGTCACGGCGGCCGACCGCGCGCTCCAAGAGACCTACGAGGAGCCGATGAGCCTCGCCGAGTACGTGGATGCAGCGCTGTCACAGCCCCGAATCGCAGCCCACGCCGCGAAATATCTTGTCGCCGCCATCGAGGCTGCCGGGACCAGAACCGTGATCGAGGAGGGCGAGGAGACCGAACGCTACCGGTTCTTCGACGACCCGCACAACGACGGCGAGCACGCGATCCTCGGCAACACCGAGGTGCTCAACGCGTTCGTCGACGACCTGCGCTCGATCGCCGCCGGCCGGGGCAAGGACGAGAAGATCATCTGGCTCGCTGGACCAACAGCGACGGGCAAATCGGAGCTCAAGCGCTGTCTCATCAACGGGCTGCGCGAGTTCTCGAAGACAGACGCCGGCCGGCGCTACACCGTCGAGTGGAACGTCGCTGGTCTCGGCGAGTCGGCCGGGCTGACCTACGGCGGCGAGTACCGCGACGATGAGGACGATTGGTACGAGAGCCCCGTCCAGTCGCATCCGCTCACCGTCTTCCCGCCGGAGGTGCGCGCGGAGATCGTCGACGCGCTCAACGAACGTAGCGACGATCACATTCCGATCGACGTCGAGGGACGCCTCGATCCGTTCTGTCGCGAGGCCTACGATTTCCTCGAAGAGCGCTATCGCCGCGACGGGGTGCGAGACCTGTTCTCGGCCGTGACGGACAGACGCCACCTTCGGGTGAAGAACTACGTCGTCGACGTCGGGCAGGGCATCGGCGTGCTCCATTCGGAGGACGACGGCTCGCCGAAGGAACGGCTCGTCGGCTCGTGGATGGCCGGGATGGTTCGCGAACTCGATTCGCGAGGCCGCAAGAACCCGCAGGCGTTCTCCTACGATGGCGTGCTCTCGCAGGGCAACGGCCTGTTGACGATCGTCGAGGACGCCGCCCAGCACGCCGACCTCCTTCGCAAGCTGCTCAACGTGCCCGACGAGGGATCGGTGAAGCTGGACAAGGGGATCGGAATGGACGTCGACACGCAGATGATCATCATCTCGAACCCCGATCTGGAGGCGCAGCTGAACCAGCACGCTGAACGCAACGCCGACGACCCATTGAAAGCGCTCAAACGCCGCCTCGACAGGCGCGAGTTCGACTACCTGACGAACGTCTCGCTCGAAGCCGAGCTCATCCGTCGCGAACTCGCGAACGAGACCGGGATCTGGCGTGCCGAGAGCTACGAGGCGCTCGAACGGAAGATCGCCGAACCGGTCTCGGTGGCGGTGGGCGGTGACGACGACGTCACCACGGTCGAGCTTGCCCCGCACGCGGTCGGGGCGGCCGCGCTCTACAGCGTCGTCACGCGGCTCGACGCCGACGACCTCCCGGCGGGGATGGAGCTCGTCGACAAGGCGCTGCTGTTCGACCGCGGCTATCTCCAGCACGGCGACGAGCGCACCGAGCGCGAGGCGTTCGATTTCGACGACGACAGCGCTGACGGCGAGAGCGGCGTTCCCGTCACCTACACGCGCGACGTCATCGCCGATCTGCTGTACGCCGAGCGCGAGCGTCACCATGCCGATCTCCCCGTCGAGGACGTCGTCATGCCACAGGACGTCCTGGACGCGATGGCGGCCGAACTGGCCGAAGCACCGGTGTTCTCGACGACCGAGCGCGGCGAGTTCGAGAGCCGCGTCGTCCAAGTGAAAAACCAGCTGTTCGAGCGCCAGCGCGAGGACGTGCTCGAAGCGCTGCTGCACGACAAGCGCGTCGACGAGGCGACCGTCGCCGAGTACGTCGAACACGTCTACGCGTGGGCGGCGGACGAACAGGTCGAGAACGACCGCGGCGAGCGTGAGGAGCCCGACCCGCTCGTGATGAAGGTCTTCGAGACCGAGCATCTCGGACGGTTCGGCTCCGAGAGCTACGACGGCAGCCAGCCCTCGCCGGCGGTCAGGGAGTTCCGCATGGAGAAGATCATCACCGCCCTCAACCGGCACGCGTGGCACAGCCGCGACGACGAATTCCGGGCGAGCGACGTCGCGCTCACCGAGATCCCGGTGATCGACACGGTGCTCGGGAGTCACGACTGGGACGACGTCCAGCGGGCCTACGAGGACTTCGACCCGCGTCAGTGGGAGGACCCGCCCAGTGGAACCGAGACGGCGCGACTGAAGGAACAGACGATCGAGAAGATGGTCGAACTGTTCGACTACAGCGAGGCGAGCGCCGAGCTGACCAGCCGACACGTCATGGGACAGGTGAGCTACCGATGGGACTGAGGGAGGACCTCGAACGCTACCGTGAGGTCGGCGAGGATCGCCGCGAGGACCTCGCGGAGTTCATTCAGTACGGCGATCTCGGCGGGAGCGGCCCGGAGTCGGTGCGAGTACCCGTGAAGATCATCGACCTGCCGGGCTTCGAGTACGACAAGCGCGATCAGGGTGGCGTCGGACAGGGCGACGGCGACACGCCCCAGCCGGGCCAGCCGGTCGGCCAGCCACAGCCGGGCGACGAGGAGGGCGACCCCGGCGAGGAGGGCGGCGAGCACGAGTATTACGAGATGGACCCCGAGGAGTTCGCTCAGGAGCTCGACGAGCGATTGGGACTCGATCTCGAACCGAAGGGCAAGCGCGTCGTCGAGGAGACCGAGGGCGATTACACCGACGTCAGCAGGACGGGACCGAACAGCACGCTCGATTTCGAGCGGATGTTCAAGGAGGGGCTGAAGCGCAAGCTCGCGATGGATTTCGATCGCAAGTACGTCCGCGAGGCGCTCAGAGTCGATGGGATGGGGCCCGAGAGCGTCTTCGAGTGGGCGCGCGCCAAGCACCTGCCCGTCTCGCGGGCGTGGCTCGACGACGAGTACGCCAAACTCGCGGCCAGCGAGCGCACGCGCTGGTCGTCGATCGAGACGATGGAGCGAAACGTCGAGGCCGAGGACACCGCCACCCGCATCCGCAAGGAGGGGATCGATCACGTGCCCTTCCGTCGTGAGGACGAGCGCTATCGCTACCCCGAGATCGTCGAGGAACACGAGAAGAACGTCGTCGTCGTGAACATCCGCGACGTGTCGGGCTCGATGCGCGAGCAGAAGCGCGAACTCGTCGAGCGGACGTTCACGCCGCTCGACTGGTATCTGACCGGGAAATACGACCGCGCCGAATTCGTCTACATCGCCCACGACGCCGAGGCGTGGCGCGTCGAGCGCGAGGAGTTCTTCGGCATCCGCTCTGGAGGAGGAACCAAGATATCGAGCGCGTACGAGCTCGCAGCGGCGATCCTCGACGAGGAATACCCGTGGAACGACTGGAACAGATACGTGTTCGCGGCGGGTGACTCCGAGAACTCCTCGAACGACACCGAGGAGTACGTCATCCCGCAGATGGAGGCGATCCCCGCGAACCTCCATGCCTACGTCGAGACACAGCCGTCGGGCAACGCGATCAACGCAACGCACGCCGAGGAGGTCGAACGCCACTTCCACGGTAGCGACAACGTCGCCGTCGCGTACGTCAACGGACCGGGTGACGTCGTCGACGCGATCGAGACCATCCTGAACACCGAGGACGACAATGAATGATCGCATCAGCGCACAGCGAGCGGCCGAGAGCCTCGAAGAGCCGGTAAGCGAGGCCGCGAACCTCGCCCGGAAACTGGGACTCGATCCCTACCGCGTGAACTACTGGATCGTCGACTACGACGAGATGAACGAACTCATCGCCTACGACGGGTTCCAGACCAGATATCCGCACTGGCGCTGGGGGATGAAATACGACCGCCAGCAGAAACAGAACCAGTTCCTCGGCGGGAAGGCCTTCGAGATCGTCAACAACGACGATCCTGCCCACGCGTTCCTCCAGGAATCGAACAGTCTTGCCGACCAGAAGGCCGTCATCACCCACGTCGAGGCGCACGCGGATTTCTTCGCGCACAACCAGTGGTTCGGCCTGTTCACCGGCGGCGGAACGCCGGACGCGGCGGCGATGCTCGCGCGACACGCCGACGCGATCGCCGCGTTCATGCGCGATCCCGACATCGAGCGCGAGGCCGTCGAGAGCTGGATCGACACGATCCAATGTCTCGAAACGAACATCGACCGCCATCGGGCGTTCGAGAGCGCGAGCGCGGAGGACGCTCCCAGGATCGAGGACGACGACATCGCCGACCGCCTCGACGAGCTCGATCTCGGGGCCGACGTCGTCAGCGAGGTGTTCGATGACGACTGGCTCGAAGCCCAGCGCGAGGACGAGCCCTCGGGAGCGATCCCGCCCGAGCCCGAACCCGATCTGCTCGCCTTCCTCTTCCGTCACGGGATGGCCTACGACGAGGAGCGCGAGAAGGCCGTCGAGATGGAGGAGTGGCAGCGCACAGTTTTAGAATTGCTCCGTCGGGAGGCCTACTACTTCGCCGCCCAGCGGATGACGAAGGTGATGAACGAGGGCTGGGCGGCCTACTGGGAGTCGATGATGATGGGCGAGGAGAATTTTGCAGGCACTGATGAATTCCTGAGCTACGCCGACCATCAGGCGCGCGTGCTCGCCTCCCCGGGGCTCAATCCATATAAGCTCGGCAAGGAGCTCTGGGAGTACATCGAGAACTCGGTCAACCGTCGCGAGGTCTGCGAGCGCCTCCTTCGGGTGGAGGGAATCACGTGGCGCAACTTCCACGACGTGGTCGATTTCGAGACCGTCGCGGCGGCGCTCGCGCCCGATCCCGTCATCGATCGGATCGCGGGCGATGGGCTCGCGGCGTTCGATCCCGACGACCCGCGCGTCGACAGCGAGGCGCTCGCGGCCGCGAGAAACGGCGAGATCGATGTCGATCGCTATCCCTGGAAACTGCTCACCTACGAGGGGATGGCCGAGCGCCACTACTCGCTCGCCAAACCCCAGAACAGCGGGTTCCTCCAGCGGACAAGTCGCGAGGAACTCGAACGGATCTCGCGATACCTGTTCGACGATTCGCGGTACAGCGACGTCGATGAGGCGCTCGCCGACGTCGAGTACGCGGCGGGCTGGAACCGCCTGTTCGAGATCCGCGAGAGCCACAACGACGTGACCTTCCTCGACGAGTTCCTCTCGCAAGAGTTCGTCGACGACAACGACTACTTCACCTACGAGTACACGCAGGCGACCGGCGACTACCGGGCGACCTCGACGGACTACGAGGACGTGAAGAAGAAGCTCCTGCTCCAGTTCACCAACTTCGGCAAGCCCACCATCACTGTGCAGGACGGCAACTACAACAACCGCAACGAGCTGCTGCTCGCCCACCACTACAACGGCGTGATGCTCGACGTCGAGCAGGCGCGACAGACCCTCGAACGCGTGTTCGACCTCTGGGGACGGCCGGTGAACCTCAAGACGATCGTCAAGGAGCTCGACGATCACGATCTCGAGGTCGCGAAACGCCGCGAGCGCGAACCCGATCCCGACGAGCGCGGCAAGCTCATCCGCTACGACGGTGAGTCGTTTACCGTCGAGGATCTCCCGTGGAGCGAGGTCGAAGGGATCGCCGCGACGGACGTCGATTACGACACGAAGCCCGACGAGTGGCTCGCGTGAACGCCCGACCGCCGACGGCGATACTGTCCCATCCGAAAGGGCTATCGTTCGGACCGGTATCAGTACGCATGATGGGACGAGCGCCATGAGGTACTTCGAGTTCACGATCAAACCCGACGATGGGGCGATCCATCCCGTCGATAGCGTCATCATCGAGACGCCCGGCGTCACGCGCGAGGCGCTCGTCCACGTCAACGCGCTCGCCAACGGGACGGGTGTGATGCTCTACCGGCTCCGTGGCGATCCAGAGAGGCTCCAAGCGCGCCTCGACGGCCATCCGGAGCTACTCTCGTGTTCGTCGATCGCCGTCGAGGGCGAGACGTTCCACTTCTACGTCCACGTCAAGCCGGGCCAGCCCGCCGGCCAGCTGATGTCCGTCGCCCAGAAATACGCCCTGATGGTCGTCCCGCCGCTGGCGTTCGTCGAGGGTGGGCTCCGGATCACCGTCGTCGGCACTCACGAGATGCTCCAGCAAGCGCTCGAAGAGCTGCCCGCGGAGACGCGCATCACCGTCGAACAGGTCGGCGAGTATTCGCCCGACGAGCGAAACGTACTCTCGCTGCTGACCGACCGCCAGCTCGAAGTGTTCGAGACCGCCGTCGAGAACGGCTACTACGAGGTGCCGCGACAGGCAACACACGAGGACATCGCCGGCACGCTCGACTGTGCGCCGAGTACGGTCGACGAACATCTCCGAAAGGCCGAATCGCGAATCCTTACATCGCTCGTCTGAAAATTCGGGAACCGGCTCGGCCTCGCCCGATTCAGCCCTGTCCGACGAGTCGTTCCTCGTCCTCCCAGTAGTCCTCGCGGAGTTCGTATTTCTGGACCTTGCCGGTCGCGGTCTCGGGCAGATCGTCGACGAAATCGACGGTCTTCGGGATCTTGTACCGTGCGAGATGGTCGCCGGCGAACTCACGGACGGCTTCGCCCGTGAGCTCGGCGTCGGGTTTCTCGACCACGAGTGCCGTCACCGCCTCGCCCCACTCGTCGCTCGGCGTGGGGATGACGGCCGCCTTGGCGATGTCGGGGTGGTCGTAGAGGACGTCTTCGACGGCGATCGAGGAGACATTCTCGCCACCGGAGATGATGATGTCCTTCTCGCGATCCTGAATCGCCACCATCCCGTCCTCGTCCATCGTCGCGAGATCGCCAGTATGGAAGTAGCCCGGCAGTTTGGCGGTGAACGCCTCCTCGGTCGCCTCGGGCTTGTTGAGATAGCGATCCATCACCTGATTGCCCTTGACGACGATTTCACCGAGTGTCGATCCGTCGCGCGGCACGTCGTGGCCATCGTCGTCGACCACCCTGACGTCGGTGGCGAGCACCTCGCTGCCCTGCTTCACCTTGAGATCACGCCCGTGCTCGGCGAGTCGCCGTGGCGAGTTCGAGGAAGTGATCAGCGGCGCGGTCTCGGTCAGTCCGTAGAGATGGATGACCCGCCAGCCGATGTCGTCCTCGATGCTGGAGAGGGTGGCGGTCGCGGGCGCGCTGCCGGCGGTGGCGATGCGCACGTCGCGGTCGCCGGTCGTCACGACGTCGGGGTTCTCGTCGTAGTGGGCGATGAGCCGGTTCAACACCGTCGGCGCGCCACACATGTAGGAAACGTCGTACTCGCGCACGCGACGGAGCGTCCCCTCCGGCTCGAACGTGCGCTGGCAGACGTGGGTCGCGCCCGTCCCGGTGATGGCGTAGGTGTGGCCCCAGCCGTTGCAGTGGAACATCGGCAACGTCCAGAGATAGGTATCGTCGTCGCGGATCTCCTTGTGCTGGTTGAGGACGAGCGCGTGCCAGTGCTCGGTCCGATGGGTCCGAACGACACCTTTCGGATCGCCGGTCGTCCCCGACGTGTAGTTGATCGAGGCGTCGTCATCCTCGGAAGTATCGGGCCGTTCGGGCCGTTCAGCCGGCTGAGCCGCAAGCCACTCCTCGTAATCCAGCCAGTCGCCGTCGATGGCGTCGGCCTCGTAGCCGACGAACGACTCGGCGGGCACCGAGTCACGCACCACCTCGACGTTCTCCGCGTACTCGTGATCGGCGATGACGACGTCAGCCTCGCAGTCGTTCAGGATGTACTCGAAATCGTCTGGCACCAGCAGGTAGTTCATCGGAACGAACACGGCCCCGAGCTGGTTGACGCCGTACAGCGTTTCGAGGAAATAATGCGTGTTCGGCGAGAGCAACGCAACCCGATCGCCCTGCTCGACACCCATCTCGCGCAGGGCATGCGAAACCTGATTCACCCGCTCGGCGAACTCGCCGTACGTGTATTCGGTACCGTCGTGAGCGATCACGCCGACGACGTCCGAATAGAGATCGACCGCCCGATCCAGGAAGTCGGTCGTTAGCATTTCCACCTTCATGAACTATCCAACACTCTTCGCGGGCGGCGACTAATGCCTTTCGCCCACTTTTTTACTGCGGAGGGTCGCCTACGGCGACCCCCGCTTGCAAAAACCTGGACTAAAAACCCCCGCTCATTCGCGCTTCGCGCTCACTCGCGGTGAACCGCGCTCGCTGCTCACGGTTCACTTCGTTCACCGTTCGTTTTCCGAGGTTCTCCCTCCGGTCGAACCTCGCTCCGCTCGCGCGGAAACCAACCGCCCCCGCAACCCGCACAGCACCGCCGAAGCCCTCGACCGCGAAGCGGTCTCGCCCTTCATCCGCCAGGAGAGCATAGTCGTTCGAGAGAGCGAAGCTCTCTCGTGATGTCGTCAGAACGTGATACGTTCTGACTGCAAGTCGAGCTTTGCTCGACAATGACGAAAGACGCTTCGCGTCTTTCGAACCACTCTCCTGAGCCTCACCTCGCTTCGCTCGCCGAGACGCCAGGACCGCACCGCAACCGCCGGCCGACGGGACCGCATCGGCGGCACCCACTGAGTCAGGGGAAGACGAGCACCGTCGCGCCGTCGGCGTCGAGCACTTCGACGGTCTCGCCCGCCGCGCGCTGCTCGTGGCGGACGTCGACCGCGTCGCCGTCGAGCACCACGACTTCACCGTTGGCGTCGAGTTCGATCTCACCCTGTTCGCGCTTCTGTGCCGCGATGTCCTCGGGATCGGCGTCTTCGAGCGCGCCGACGACCGCACCCGCTTGATCGCGGAACTCCGGGCCGATCGTGCTGTGGTCCGGGTCGATCTCGACGGGCACCATCTCGATGTCCGGTTCGCCCGCCTCGACCTCGATCGGGGCGTTGACCGTCGCGCGCAGATCGCCGGTGTCGAACTCGTCGGTGCCGTCGTCGGGATAGATCTCGACACGGTCGAGGTCGGTGTTGAGCGCCATCCCGGCCTCCGATTTCCACGCCCGGACCGCGCTCGCCACCGCCGCGATGCGCTCGCCACGGGCCTCGACCTCCTCGTCTTCGGCGTCGAGTTCGGGCCACCCAGCCGCGTGGACGCTCCCCGACGTTCCGGGGAGATGGCGGTAGGTCTCCTCGGCGAGGAATGGCGAGAACGGTGCGAGCATGCGGATCGACGCCGACAAAACTGTGGAGAGCGTTTGCCGAGCGGCGGCTTGCTCCTCGGAATTCCCCTCGTAGAGCCGACCCTTGATCAGTTCGAGGTAGTCGTCGGCGAGGTCGTGCCAGACGAACTCCCTGACCGTCCTGAGCGCCCGATCGAACCGATGCTCGTCCATGTCGGCGGCCACGTCGTCGGCGATGCGTGCACACTTCGAGTGAATCCACCGGTCCGTGTCGGTGTATGCGGGGTCCGCTCCGTCGGCAGCGTCGAGGTGGTCGCTCGCGAAGCGTGTGATGTTCCAGAGCTTCGTCAGGAACCGGGAGGCGCTCGTCACCTCCTTGTGCTGGAACTGGATGTCCGAACCGGGCTGGCCGCCGAGCGCGATCGCCTGCCGGAACGCGTCGGCCGACTGCTCCTCGACGACGTCGATCGGCGCGACCGAGTTGTCCTTCGATTTGCTCATCTTGTTGCCGTCCGTACCCAAGACCATCCCGTTGATCAGCGCCTCCTCCCACGGCTTCTCGTCTTCGAGCGCCGCCGTCCGGAGGATCGTGTAGAACGCCCACGTCCGGATGATGTCGTGGCCCTGCTCGCGGAGCTGGACGGGCTCGAAGGACTCTTCGGGCCACCCGGCCGCGTGGAGCGCGGAGATCGACGAGTCCATCCAGGTGTCCATCACGTCGGTCTCACCGGTCCACTCGCTCGCGCCACACTCCGGGCAGTCGGTAGCGGGATCGTCCTCGGTCGGTTTCGCGGGCAGATCGTCCAGCGTGGCGATATGCCAGTGGCCACAGTCGTCGCACGACCACGCCGGGATCGGGGTGGCGAACACGCGCTGGCGCGAGATCACCCAGTCCCAGTCCATCCCCTCGGTCCACTCCTCCAGCCGACCGTACATGTGCTCGGGCACCCACTCGATCTCCTTCGCCTTCGAGAGGATCTCGTCCTGATCGACGCGGACGAACCACTGCTCCTTCGAGAGGATCTCGATCGGTGTGTCACACCGCCAGCACGCACCTACCGACTGCTCGATCGGCTCCTCGTCTTCGAGGTAGCCCTCCTTCTGGAGCGCAGTCGTGATCTCCGCCTTCGCCTCGTCGAGATCGAGCCCGCCGAACTCCGCGACGCTCTCGTCGAGACGACCGTCTTCGGTGACGACAGGCCGGAGGTCGAGGTCGTATTCGGCCCACCAATCGACGTCCTGCTTGTCGCCGAAGGTGCAGATCATCACCGCTCCCGTCCCGAACTCGCCGTCGACGGCCTCGTCGGCGATCAGTTCGACTTCCTGCCCAAAGAGCGGCACCTCGAAGCTGTCGCCGATGCGGTCGGCGTAGCGCTCGTCGTCGGGATCGACCGCCATGCCGACACAGGCCGCGAGCAACTCGGGGCGCGTCGTTGCGATCTCGAGATCGTCGTTGTCGATGCCGGAGAATCGAACGGTCGCGAGCGTTCCCTGGCTGTCGACGTTCTCGACCTCGGCGTCGGCGATGGCCGTCTCACAGCGCGGACACCAGTTGACGGGATGCTCGTCGCGATGGACGTAGCCCTTCTCCGCCATCTCGACGAACGAGCGCTGGGTCTTCGCCCAGTAATCGGGATCCATCGTCTGAAACTCCTGCTCCCAGTCCTGAGAGAAGCCCAGACGCTGCATCGTCTCCTTCATCGCGTCGATCTGGCCCTCCGTGTGCTCGATGCAGAGCTCTCGGAACTCCTCGCGCGAGACGTCCGTCCGTCGGATGCCCTGGTTCTCCTCGACCTTCACCTCGGTGGGCAGGCCGTGACAGTCCCAGCCCTGGGGGAAGGAGACGTTCTCACCCTGCAGACGGTGGTACCGGGCGGCGAAGTCCATGTAACACCAGCCGAGTGCGTTTCCGATGTGGAAGTCACCAGTTGGGTACGGCGGCGGCGTGTCGATGACGTATTGCGTGTCAGTATTGGCGGTTTCGTCGTCATCGTAGCGATACAGCTCGGAATCGGCCCACTCCTCGCGCCACTTGGCTTCGAGGGTGGATGGGTCGTAGCTCTCTGCTAGCTCTGTCATGGTGAGAATGCCTGCGGCCGGTCAAGTAACGGTGTCGAAACGGCGGTTCGATCAGCGACGTACTACCGCTGCCATCGCGTCCATAACCAATCCACGCGAGTCGGTCGGATAAACGTTCACGTTCTGCGGGTCACACAGCAACCCTACGCTATCTCGCCGGAGCCGTCAGCGACTTGTTTGACAAACGCTATCAATGAACATGAATCTGCTCCTTCGCGTGCTCGTCGGCGCGTTCGTCTGTGTCGCGCCGTCGCTGCTGTTTCTGGGGCTCTGGCACGGCCTCCAGCGAATGCAGGACGGCGAGTTCATCGAGCAGATCGCGGGCCATCACGGAACGACCGTCGAGGATCTGTTGCCAACCACTTCCAGCACACGCGAACTCGACTCGACCGAACGGCGACGGTTGCGGCGCATGGCCGTCGAGGGCAATACGCCCGGATTCGACGATGCGCACGCGACCGAGGAGGAGCCACCCGGATAGCGGAACCACAACCCCTACCTGCGCGCCCGCGGAGGGAGGGGTATGCAACTGGGCGTCGTCGGACTCGGGCGGATGGGACGGATCGTCGCCGGGCGCGCACTCGATGGCGGCCATGACGTGGTCGCCTTCGACATGGACGAGCAAGCGGTCGCGGCCGCCGCCGAGGTCGGTGCCGAACCGGCCGACTCCGTCCCGGAGCTCGCCGAGACACTCGGCGACGAGAAACGAATCTGGCTGATGGTGCCCGCTGGCGACGCCATCGACGCCGTGCTCGCCGACCTCGAATCCCATCTCGACGGCGACGACGTCGTGATCGACGGCGGCAACTCCCACTTCGAGGCGTCGGTCCGTCGGGCCGAATCGACCCCGGCGGCGTATCTCGACTGCGGGACATCGGGCGGACCGGCGGGCGCGGAGGTCGGTTTCTCGCTGATGATCGGCGGGCCAGAGTGGGCGTACGAGGAACTCTCGCCCGTGTTCGACGCCGTGGCCACCGGACCAGCGGGCCACGACAGGATGGGACCGGCGGGCTCGGGCCACTACGTGAAGATGATCCACAACGGTGTGGAGTACGCGCTGATGGAGGCCTACGGCGAGGGGTTCGAGCTGCTTCACGACGGTCGGTACGACCTCGACCTCGAATCGGTCGCGCGCACGTGGAACAACGGTTCGGTGATCCGTTCGTGGCTGCTCGAACTCTGCGAGGAGGCGTTCGCCGAGGAGGGCACCGATCTCGATACCGTCGCCGACCACGTTGCGGGTGGTTCGACGGGCACGTGGACTGTCCAGGAAGCGCTCGCACAAGAGATTCCCGTGCCGCTCATCTACACCGCGCTCGCCGAGCGGTTCGGCTCGCGCTCGGACGGCCGGTTCGCCCGCCAGCTCGCCAACCGCCTGCGCTACGGCTTCGGCCGCCACGAGGTCGCTCGGTGCGAGTGATCGACCGAGTGCGACAGTAACCGAACAGGGAGCACCGCGACCCGTGAGGACAGAGATCGCTCGAACGGAATAACTGCAACACAGCAGCACCGCCGAAGCCCTCAACCACTCACTTCGTTCGTGGTTTCGCCCTTCATCCACCAGGAAACCGCAGCCGCCCGCTGCCGCAGCCGGGTTCAGTCGCGCTGGCCGCCGTCACCGACGGCCGTGGCCGCCTGGCGCTGTTCGAGTTTGTCTTTTTCGGCGATGCGGTCAGCACAGGCGAACCCGGCCCGGATCCCGCCGTTCAGGCTTCGTTCGGGGTACTGGGCGCGACTCGCCATCCCGGCGTAGTAGACTCCGTCGGCGACCTCGCTGGCGAGATCGTAGGGAATTACCATGTCGAGATAGCCGCGCTCGTAGACCGGCGCAGTGCGGGGGTTTCTGGCCGTCTCGATCCAGTTGACGCTGCTGCGATCGAAGTCGGGGAAGAGGTCTTCGATGCCCGAAAGCCACGTCGCCTCGACGGCTTCGTCGCTCATCCGCCAGAGCTCCTCTTCGGAATCCTGGACGTAGCTCACCGCGTAGAGCAGGTGTTCGCCGCCGTAGCGCGCCGCCGGCACGAAGTTCGTGTGTTCGATGAGCGCGCCGAAGGGAGCCTCGTCGGCGATGTTGAGCCAGTAGGTGTCCATCAGCGACTCGGAGAGCGAGATCACCGAACAGACCGTTCCCTGGAAGTCGATCTCGCAGGTGTAACCCGTGAGATCCTCCAGGACGTTGGGCATCGCCGCGACGACGACCTCGTCGACCGCGTGGGTCTCGGTCTCGCCATCGGTCGCGACGGTGAGCGATTCGACCCCGCTGCCAGCCGTGTCGAGATCCGTGACGCGCGTGCCGGTTTCGATGTTCTCGCGCCCGACCGCCGCGACGAGCGCGTCGATCAGTCGATGGAAGCCGCCGTCGAAGTAGCCCAGGATCTCTCCCCGGAGGAGGTCGCGCTCGCCGCGGAACTTGACGCGCCCGAGCAGCCACGCGGCGCTCACGTCGTCCTTGCGCGAGCCGAACTTCGCTTCGAGCAGCGGTTCGAAGAAGTTCTCGTAGACGCCGCGCGTCGTGTGCTCCAGAACGAACTCCTTGATCGGGACGTCCTCGTAGTCCTTCAGGTTCTCGTAGCTGTCGAACTTCGGCACACCGCCGCGCACGTCGACATCGAGCGTCAGCATGCCGAGTCGAAACGTGTCGTAGAGGCTCAGATGCGGGTAGGCGAGGATCTGCCACGGGGTATCCATCGGGTGAAGGACCCCATCGACGTAGTAGCCGTTCTCCCCGACACGCCATTCGAGCGCGTCGCCGAGGCCGAGCTCTTCGGCGAGTTCGACGATCGTCTCCTCGGATTTCGAGAGATGGTGATAGAACTTCTCGATGCGATCGCCGCGGGTCTCGTAGGTCGCCGCGAGCCCGCCGACGTCCTCGCTCGCCTCGAAGATCCTGACCTCGTGGCCCTCCTGTTGGAGGCGGTAGGCCGCCGCGAGCCCCGCGATGCCGCCGCCGACGATGCCGATCATGGCACGGGTTTCCGGCCGACGCGAATGTAGCTTGTGTTCGCTGGTGGCCCACAGCGTTAGGTGGATGGCCCGCGTCGTGCCCTCATGACCGTCGTTGCACTGCTCAGCGTCGCTCCCGTCATCGAGGACAGTATGGCCGGCGAGGTCGCCAAGGCCGTCGCCGCGCTCGACGAGTTCGACGTGGACTACGAGACGAACCCGATGGGCACGGTGATCGAGGCCGACGAGCCGGGTGAGCTGTTCGCCGCTGCGCAGGCCGCCCACGAGGCCGTCGACGGCGACCGCGTGAGCACCGTCCTGAAGATCGACGACAAACGCACGAGCGACAGTTCGGCCGACGACAAGGTCGACGCCGTCGAACGCGAACTCGGCCGGGAGGCACACGGCGACCGTGAATGACGAACCGACGAACGGTTCACCGCCGGGACGAACCAGAGGCATGGACAGTCTCAATCGGATGGCGCTCGAACTCGTCGAGGAGGCGATCGACTTCACGGACGAGCTCGGCATCGAGGTGCGGGAGCTCGACAACGAGGCCACGCTGCTCGATTTCGGCCACCGCGTCCCGGGCGGCATCGAGGCGGGCCTGCTGCTCGCCGAGATCCAGACCGCCGGGCTCGCGACCGTCCAGACGCGAATGGACACGGTCGCGGACGCGCCACTCCCTCACGTGGAGCTCACGACCGATCGCCCGGCACTCGCGCTGCTTTGCTCACAGACGGCCGACTGGGAGCTCAGTGGGCACGAGTTCGAGGGGCTCGGCAGCGGTCCGGCGCGGGCGCTGGCCGCCGAGGCGGAGATCTTCTCCCGAGTGGGCTACGCCGACGAGTTCGACTTCGGCGTGCTCGCCGTCGAATCCGATGACCCACCCACCCCGGCGATCGCCACCGAGATCGCCGAACGAGCCGGTATCGAGCCGAGGTCGCTCTTCCTGGCGACGACGCCGACCGCGAGCCTCGCGGGCAGCCTCACCGTCGCCGCGCGGGCGGCCGAGCTCGCGACCGTGCGCCTGACCGATCTGGGCTACGACCCGCTCGACATCCGATCGGTGAGCGCGAGCGCGCCGCTGGCCCCGGTGAGCGGGAGCGAGGCGAGCGCGATGGGTCGGACGAACGACGCGCTCGCCTACGGCGGCCAGGTCCACCTGACCGTTACCGAGGAGTTCGACCGGTTCGACGAGCTGCCGTCGACCGCGGCCGACGAGTACGGAACACCATTCGAGTCGATCTTCGAGAGCGTCGACTGGTCGGTCGCCGACCTGCCGGGCGGGCTCTTCGCACCGGCTCAGCTCACCGTCGACGTCGTGGGTGGGCCGACGCACGTCCTCGGCGGGACGAACGACGAACTGCTCGCCGACTCGTTCGACCTGTGAAGTTCAAAGTCGCGCCCGAACCCGGCGGGATGGAGTTTCTGACCGAGGCACAGAAGGCGCTCCCGCTGGTTCCCGGCAGCGAGAACGACTGCTGTGCGCGCCTGCTCGACCGGACGGAGCTCACCGCGCGCGACGACGCCCGAGAGTGGATCACGTTCCTCCGAGCGCTCGATCTCGCCGAGGAGACGAGTTCCGGCTATCGTCGTCTGCGGCGCGATCCGGGTCGCGAGGAGCTCGCGGTGGCGTTTCGTGAGGGTGTCTTCGGTGTCGACGCGTTGCTCGCCGCGCTCGACGACGAACCGCTCGACGAGGACGAACTGTTCGAGCGGTTCCGCTCCCGCGTGCCGAACTGGGAGCGCCATCGGCGGCCGGACTGGGAGGAACACTGGCGGGGGCGCGTTCGGCGGTTGCTCGGCTGGGCGGTCGTGTTCGGCCTCGCCGAGCGGATCGACGACGAGTACCGTGCCGTCTGACTTTTGGTTCCGTAGCGCCTTCAGTACGCAATGACAGCATCGGTCGACACTGTGTTGTTCGACATCGACGATACGCTCTGTGAGTACCGCCGCTCGGGCGACGAACTGCTCGCGCTCGCGTTCGAGGCGTGCGAGGTGGAGCCGTTCTTCACCGTCGAGGACTACTACGCCCGCTACGCGACGTTCGCCGACCGTACGGACACGATCACCGAGCTCCGTGCGGAGTGTTTCGCCGCCATCGCCGCCGACAACGACTACGACCCGGCGCTCGGATACGACCTCGCCGACGCCTATACAGACGAGCGCGATCACCACAACGTCCGCGCGCTGCCCGGCGCGCGCGAGGCGGTCGCGACGCTCTCGGACGATCACCGAATCGGTGTGGTGACGAACGGCCCACCGGAGATGCAGTCGGACAAACTCGCCGCGCTCGGCCTCGACGACGCCTTCGAGACGGTGGTCCACGCGGGTTACGACGCGCCCGCCAAACCCGACCCCGAACCGTTCCATCGGGCACTCTCCGTGCTCGACGGCAAGCCGGAATCGGCCGTCCACATCGGCAACTCGCTGTCCTCTGACGTCGCCGGCGCGCAGGCGGCCGGTCTCCAAAGCGTCTGGCTCGATGACGGCTCGACGCCCGATCCGGTGCCCGACCATACGCTGGCCTCGATGGAAGATCTCGCAAACCCGCCGTGGCGAAGCTAAGGGGTAGCAGATAAAGGTACGTTTGTCCGTGTTCCTTTCGACGACCGTCAGAAACGCCTTGCAAGATATAGAGCGCGTATTCAGCGCTGGCTATAGTTCTTCGGCAGATCGTGACAGTTTCACTCATACCAACTTAATCCGGCAGACTATACCAACGAATGATATCCGGTTGGTTTTTAATAGGTGGCTGGAGTTGTTTGTATATATGAGCGAAGAGAAGCCTGAACAATCATTAGCAGCTTTCGACAGCTTTGAATTGAATAACTCAAAGCAGCGAAGACTAGCAGTCTACGCTTTAAATGACTACTATGGAGCCACTTTCGCAGAGGTAGAGGGATCTCTGGGTTTTTGGCCTCGAGATTTGGAGATGGGTATCAAACATCAGTGGAATAAGACAAAATCTCGTCTTCGCGAGCTAGAAAATGCCGAAATACCTGAGGAATACGACACTGCAATAGAAAGCGTGAATGAAATCAGGAATGATATTTCCCACAATTTCACGGAAACACCTCCAAGAGAGATATTAGAACGATCCCGCGAGTTAGCCCCTGAGTGGAAAGATTGGATAACCCAAGCGGCAGAGGATTATGAGCAACATCAGGAGTCACTTACTGCCACGGAAGCATTAGCTCAGGTAGGAAAAAGGACACTTGAAAACGTCAAGGATCCGCCGCAGGACTATTCGTACGGCTTGGCTCGTCAACAAGAGTCGCTGAATGAAGATGCAAATCGACTGGAGAAAGAATTAGAAAATCTGTCTGAGGAGGATGCTGTCAGTCGTGATCTTGTTAATGTGGTATCTAATATTATGGAATTAAAAAGAGACAAAGACTCTCTTGATGATGAGCATAGAGTGCATGAGGAAGAGGCAAGACGAGAGGAAGAGTTGAGACGAGCTGAAAACACTCGTAGAGTTATCGTGACTGAAGGGGTTGATGACGATGGACAGATTGTTGTCGTAACTCATGAAGTTGGAAAGCCAGATGAAACGTATGTGATGGATATCGAGCATCCAGATACACCAGATGCGGCTCGTGAGAGGCTCATTGGTTTAGAGGCTAATGATGAGGTTCGATTGCGAATTGAGGAAGATTTAAGACGAGACAGAAAAGGACGAATTGAGAGGGTTCCGTATGTTGAAGAAATGAGATAAATAGGTTGCTGAATACATCCTCTATATCTAGCACGATATTTTCAATAGCTCGAAGATTCAGATGGAAGAGCAAAGGCTCCACTATTTTCTGTAGCTACTCTGAAGAGACATTCGTGACGGTGCCCACACCTTTCGACCGGCCCTCGCGGAAGACGAACCGCTGGCCCTCCTCGACGAGATAGGGTCGGAACTTGAATCGCACTCGCGTGTGGCCGGTGTCGCCCGGCAGGAGCTGACCGCCCTCCGGATGGAACGCGGCGGCCTCGCTCACCGTTTCGAGGTGGACGACCGGCTCGTAGCCGTCGTCGATCCTGGTGGGATGGTTGAGCACCATTACCTCGGCCTCGAACTCCCGAACCGGCGTCGGGTCCGTGTCCCGGGGGAGCAGCACCATCCCGCGTTCGAGGTCTGCCTCCCGAACACCCTTCAGCGCGATGCCGACGATTCGGCCGGCTTTCGCGCTGTCGACGCGGTGGTAGTGCATCTCGATCGAGCGTGCCTCGACCTCGTGGAAGGTGCCGTCGCGGAACGGCCCCAGTAGGAGTTCGTCGCCCGCTTCGACGGTTCCCGACCGAATCGTGCCGGAGGCGACCGCGCCGACGCCGGTCACCTTGTAGCTGCGATCGATGTACATCGAGAACTCGCCCTTCTCGGTGCCGGTCTTCGGCAGTCGCTCGAACAGCTCGTCGAGTGCGTCGAGCCCGTCCATCGTGACCGCGCTCGTGCGCAGAATGGGAACGACGGTATCGCCGATCTCCTCGATGGCCGCCTCGACGCCGTGGCGGTCTATGCGCAACGGGCTCTTGCCAACGTCCCTGAGGAGGCGCTCGACCTCGCGTTCGACCTCGATGGCACGCTCCTCGTCGACCATATCCGCCTTGGTGATGGCGACGACCGTCGGCAGCTCCGTCGCCAGCAACACGCCGAGATGTTCGCGCGTCGTCTTCGTCGGCCCGTCGTCGGCGGCCACCGTCAGGAGTCCGTAGTCGAGTTTCTGGCCGACGAGTCCGCGAATGGTAGTGCGCAGCCACGGCTCGTGACCGACGGTGTCGACGAACGAGACCAGTCTGTCGGCCTCTTCGACGACCTCCGCACGGTCGGCCTTCCGGTTCGGGTTCCGCGTGCGCACCGGTTCGCCATCGCTGAAGCCGTAGACGGCATACGAGAGATCCGCCGAGAGCCCGCGCTCGATCTCGTGGGGCTGGACGTCGAGGAAGCTCCGCGTGTCGCCGTTGCCGTCGTCCGGCTGGCCCGTGACGAGCGATCCGACCAGGGTGCTCTTGCCGTGATCGACGTGGCCGGCGGTGCCGACGACGATGTGGCCGTCGTCTTCGAGCATCGTGCCCTCGGCGATCGTGGCGACGCCGACGAGCCCGTCGTCGATCCCCCACGTGTCGACCGCCTCGATGTGTGCGTTGGCCTCCTCGGCGAGCAGGGAGAGCACGTCCATCGACTCGGAGAACACGTCGGGCGAGATACCCGCGAGCCCGCCGTCGTCGGTGACGCCGACGACGTAGGTGGCTTCGCCGTCGCCCGAGAGCACCCGGTGGCGCAGTTGCGCCGCGAGGCTCTCCAGCTTGCCGTCGGCGAGATGGAGGTCTTCGGTGAGCCGTTCTTTGAACTCGACGCTGCCGCCCTCGCGCTCGCCCGCCGCGAGCGCCCGGTCAAGGACGGCCCGATCAGCGACCATGTCGATCAGTAGCGTGTCGAGCGCAAAAACCTTCCCGCCGCGGCATACAGCCCCGTTACAACGGAATCACCATTGTGTTCGAGACGAACCAGCCCACGGGTCGCTCATTCGGAGAGGCGTTCGTAGGCCTCGTTGACGCGCTTGAACCGGCGTTCGGAGCCATCCTCGGTGTCCGGATGGGTTTCCTTCACCTTCTCGCGATAGGCCCGCTTGATCGCCGACTCGTCGGCATCGGGATCGAGGCCGAGTGTCCGGTAGGCGTCGCGCATCGACGTACCGGTCGATCGTCGTGTGGCACGGCGTTGTCGTGTATCCCGAAAGCCGCCACCGTCTCGCGGACCGGTCCAGTCCTCGCGCGGTCCCGCACCGAACCCGCCGCGCTCGGTCGTCGTTCGCCGTCCGGTGCGGACGTTGCGTCGGGCGCGCTCGCGGAGCCGCCCGCTCGCGTGATACCAGAGCGCGTAGGTCGTCGCACCGAAGGGCAACGCGACGACGAGCGCCACCGGACTGTAGGCGAACCCGAGAACGGCGAGCACGACTGTCAGCCCAGCGAACACCGACGCGAGCGCGAGCACGAGCTGCGACCGAGGCACAACAGCCGTTGGGTGTCGAACAGCCTAAACCCCTCGCCACAGCTTGAAGTCCTTCCACGGCGAACAGTTGCCATGAGCGTTTCCGAACTGTGTCAGATCTGCGAGAGCCGTCCGGCTGACCGCACCTGCGAGCGCTGCGGCCGAACGGTCTGCTCGCAACACTACGACGACTCGCTCAGCCTCTGTCTGGACTGTTCGGAAGGCTCCGGTTCCGGTTCCGGTTCCGACGAACCGACGGGTCCCGGTCGGGATGATACGGGCGAGAACGTACGGTTCTAACTCATCGGTACTCGTTCAGTCGTCGCTTCAGTCGCTTCGCCGCCTCGCCGGCCGCCCCGGCGAACGACTCGCCCTCGCCGGCAAAGATGATGCCCCGCGAGGAGTTCACGAGCCCGACGCCACTCGCGAGTCCGTGTTCGATGGCGGCTTCTGCGTCACCGCCCTGTGCGCCCACGCCAGGCACGAGAAACGGGAGATCGGGGGCGCGCTCGCGCACTTCCTCCAGTTCCTCGGGGGCCGTGGCCCCGACGACCAGCCCGATATTTCCGTACTCGTTCCACTCGTCGGCGGCGAGGCCGGCGATATGCTCGTAGACCGCCTCCCCCGAGGCGAGCTCGGCATCTTGGAGGTCCGCTCCTCCGGGGTTGGAGGTGCGACAGAGCACGAACACGCCCTTCTCCTCCCGCGAGAGGAACGGTTCGAGCGCGTCGCGGCCGAGATAGGGGTTGACAGTGATGGCGTCCGCCGTGTCCAAAAGGGTCGCGTACTGCCGAGCGGTGTTGCCGATGTCGGCGCGTTTGGCGTCGAGCAGCACGGGCACGTCCTTGCCGTGAGCGTAGGCGATCGTTTCGCGGAGTGCGCGCCAGCCGTCCGAGTCCTCGTAGAAGGCGGCGTTCGGCTTGTAGCAGGCGGCGTGGTCGTGAGTCGCGTCGATGATCCGGCGGTTGAACGCCCAGCGCGGCAGGTCGTGCTCGCGGAGGTGATCGGGCAGTCGGTCGGGGTCGGGATCGAGTCCGACCGAGAGTACGCTGTCGGTGGTGTCGATCCGTTCGGCGAGGCGCTCGAAGAACATGCCACAGCCTGTCGACGACCGACCAAGGGCGTTCGGGTTCGTCTCGCCACACTCATATCGGAGGAGTGTTTATCGCTACCATGCCCGTCTCGGCGGTCGCTTTCGATCTCGACTACACCCTCGCGGTGCCCGAGCGCGACCGCCAGACGCTGCTCGACGAGGCGACCGCGGCGGTCGGTGCACCTCGCCTCTCGCGCGAGACCTATCTCGACGCCCACCGCCGAAACCTCACGAGCGAGACGCGCGAGGCCATCTTCGCGGAGCTACTCGACGAGGACGATCCCTCGCCAGCGGCGCTCGCCGACGCCTACCGCGAGGCCATCGGCGACGCGCTCGTGCCGGTCGACGGCGTCGAGACGCTCGTTGCCGATCTCCAGGAGAGCTATCGGGTGGGACTGCTCACCGACGGCCCGGTGCGCGCACAGCGATCGAAACTCGACGCGCTCGGCTGGACGGAGCTCTTCGACGTGGTCGTCGTCACCGGGTCGCTCGACGCCGGCAAACCCGACGAACGCGCGTTCCGGTCCGTCACCGACGAGCTGTCGACGCGTGCCGACGAAACGGTCTACGTCGGCGACCATCCGGATATCGACATCGCGGGCGCGCACGCTGCCGGACTCCGGACGGTGCACGTGACCGACGGCGAACCGATCGCGGAGGCCGATGGGGCGGTCGAACGGGGTGCGCTCGCGGCACAGCTTCCGGGTCTGATCGAGTCCTTCTGTAGGGATTAACCACTGCTCTTCATGATTTCACAGAACAGGTCGTTGTCTGGTTGAAATCGGCGTGTGAGACACAGAACGTTATGCAGCCAGCGGTCGTTGCTATAGACAGTCTTACTTCCTCTTCGCTTGATCGCTCTGGATGAGCACTGGACGAGTCACTCTGCGTTGATGTGGCGAATCTCTTTGTCGGTGCAGGTGATCCTTTGATTGGTGCTCTCGTCAGTACAGCCGCCAAGATGAACGTTAGATAGTTCATACACGTTCCACCAGCCTCATTGGCGGACTACAGTACAGACCACCCTGGATCTTAATACTACACTCTACACGCACCCAGCCACTTGCTGCGCGGTCCCTCACGGTCCCGAATTGGCTGTTGGCTAGCGGGATGAGGATGTTGGATGGTATCCTCAGATTGTAGACTGATCTTCTTTGCCCCGTGCAATGACGTGATCTGTAAGCGCCATCACGAGTGCTACAGTGGATACCAATCCGACGTTGTGCGCTGTGGCAACATCGACAATAGTGAGAAGAATCGCAACGATACCCACGACATTGCTCGCCCTTCTGAGAGAGTCAGAGGACCGTGTGAGGTCGTAGCTGAATATCCCGATAATGCCATACCGATTGTGAATTGCACCCAGGTGAAGTCAGACATTGTGCAGGGTCAGTACTAAAAATCTACCTCGTCTAAACTAAGTGTTTCTGCTATAGGGGAGGGGGAATTATTGTGGGCCAACCCCGACACTCACGAAGGTGGGACACAATTTATACGTATTCTAAGAGATCGTGGTACTACCGCAACCGAAGCATAAATTAACCATGAACGAGACAGGCACGTACAGACATGGTGGATTGGGAACTGATTGCCGTGATGTCCCCTATGCTATTGATCCCGGTGATCATACTTCGGTGGTGTTGGCTTGTTCCGAGCGTCTGGCGAGGCGATAAAGAAACCGTTTCCCTTCCAACGGGTCCTGGCTATAAGATCTCTGTAAACGCGCGTAACTACCCGACGTTTGTAGCATCGGTTGTTTGCTTTTTCATGATTGCTCCAATTTGGATTATATTGCCGGAATTCGGATTCGTTCTTCCCCTTTTGCTAGAGCAATTCTTCGGACTGGTGGTGCTTTTGGCTGTTTTTCTGATGGTATTAACACTGATAATCAATGCATTCAACCGCCCGAAATTCATGATACCGCCTCCTCATCGGGACGAGTCCGGTTGGTTGATGAAATGGTGGCATGAATAGCGGTGATTTGACGAAATCGGTATTTCGACCATCCGGCTACGTTATAATCGACTGAGTATTTATCCACCGAGAGATGAGTATGCTGGAGTGGGATTCTCCTGAGAGAGCACACGAGTAGAGCTGTATCCGCAGAGACGAGCAGGGTACCGGCGATTCGAGATGCTTTTCCGGTAGGAATATCTCTATCATCGAGGATATGAACGAGTTACGCACTGGCTTGAGTTATGGAGATGTCCTTCTCGTCCCGAAACGGTCACCGGTCGATAGTCGGAGCGATATCGACCTCTCGACGCCCCTTACTCCGACCGTCAAACTAGACACACCGCTCGTCTCCGCCGCGATGGACACCGTCACGGAAGCAGATCTAGCCGTCGAACTTGCTCGTTCAGGAGGCCTTGGGGTTCTGCACCGATTCCTTTCTCCCGAAGAACAAGCCGCAGAGGTCAAACAGGTCAAGGCAACGGACGAACAGGTAGGCGCAGCAGTCGGTATCAACGAGGATTACGTCGCACGGAGCGCTGCCGTGATCGAGGCCGGTGTTGATGCACTCGTCGTCGACGTGGCCCACGGCCACCTCGACCGAACGCTCGACGCTGTCGAGACCCTCGCTGAGGAGTTTCCTGGCACCGACCTCGTTGCCGGCAACGTCGCGACGCCTGCAGGCGTCGAAGACCTCGCGGCTGCCGGGGCCGATTGTGTCAAAGTCGGTATCGGGCCCGGATCCCACTGCACTACCCGGAAGGTCGCTGGTGCCGGCGTTCCCCAATTGACTGCCGTCGATGATTGTGCAACAGTGGCTGATGATCTCGGTGTTACTATCTGCGCTGATGGTGGGATTCGAACGTCCGGTGATGCAGTGAAGGCTCTCATGGCCGGGGCCGATACCGTGATGCTGGGGAGCCTCTTTGCCGGCACCGAAGAAGCGCCTGGTGCGGTCGTCGAAGTTGAAGGGGCCCAGTACAAGCGATCACGAGGGATGGCAACCACTGCAGCGGCCGAAGACCGTGAGGACAAGCAGAACAACGTCAGCGCCGATGAAGGGGTCGAGGCATTGACTCCGTACAAGGGGTCGCTCACTACCGTGGCCGAGGAATTCTGCGCCGGCATTTGTTCTGGCCTCTCTTACTGTGGTGGCCATACCATATCCGAAGCCCGTGACAACGCGGAGTTCATTCGTGTCGCCCATAGTGCGAAGGAACGCGAAGGATTCCACGCTGATCACGACTGGGAAGGCATCAACGTCGATAGTGAGACAACACAGATCCACGACTCTGACACCGAAGCAACTGCCGACAGCGACGACTGAACAGGTTACTACTCCATCCAAAACCAGTCAGATGGGGTTTTAATGAATGACTAACACGCTATCTCTCGTACCGGAAGATAGATGCCCCAAACGCCGTGAAAAATCGGATCAGCCGTGTCGCTCTGTGACCATCTCCGAATCTCTGGGTCGAGATTTCGACAAAGCCCTCGATTCAGAACGGGTAATCGCGCGGATCGCGCTGAACAGAAATCCATTTCGGTTGGGTGAACTCGTCGAGAATGTATTCACCGTTGAACCGTCCGATTCCTGAGCCTTTGTAGCCGCCGAACGGAACGTGTGGTTCGTCGTTCACCGACTGATCGTTGACGTGAACCATTCCAGCGTCGATGTGATCTGCAACTCGTTCGGCATGAGCTATATCGCCGTACACCGACGACGAAAGACCGAACTCCGTATCGTTCGCCAGTTCGATTGCTTCCTCGTCATCCCCAAACGGGATCACGGGTGCGATGGGTCCGAAGTGCTCGTTACAAGCAGCAGCCATTTCGTTCGTTGCATCCGAAAGCACCGTCGGAAGGACGAAGAGACCGTTCGAATCGCCAAGCGAACTGTCACTGCTGAGATCGCCAGCCGAAACAGTCGTCCCTTCGATATCAGCGGCCGAGACGGCCGCACCACCGGTTTCGAGCGTCGCCCCTCCATCGACCGTCTCCTCGACATATTCGAGCATCTGGTCGCGCTGGCTCTCGTTGATGATCGGTCCGATGACCGTCTCTTCGGTTGCGGGGTCGCCAACGGGGAGGGATTTCGCCTTCTCAGTGAGTCGTTCGACGTATTCGTCGTAGAGCGATTCGTGGACCAGATGGCGATTGATGGAGATACAGATTTGGCCCTGATGGAGGAAGGTTCCGAATGCGCCGGCATCGACCGCGTCGTCCACAGCAGCGTCGTCCAAAACGACGTGTGGGCCGTTTCCACCCAGCTCCATCGCTGGATACGCCTGATGATCGACTGCGTTCTTTGCGACTTCCGTCCCAACGCCGGTCGATCCGGTGAAGGCGATGGCCGACGATGCCGGATGACTCGCCATCCGGTCGCCGATCTCCGACCCGCTCCCAGTGACGACGTTGAGAAGCCCATCGGGCAGTCCGGCGGCCTCGAAGATTCGCGCGATGAGGAGGCCGCCAGTGATTGGCGTATCCGAAGCAGGCTTGAGCACGACGGAGTTACCGGCTGCAAGCGCCGGGGCAACCGCTCGAATCGAGAGATGGAGCGGGAAATTCCACGGCGAGATGACGCCGACCACGCCGACGGGTTCGCGTTTGACGAGGTTCTCCTTACCCTCGATGTTCGACGCGCGATGATCGCCCGAAATCCGTGTCGGAAAGCTCGCGGCCTCTTGGGTGATTCCGGCCGCGCTCTGGAATTCGATACTGCCTTTTATCTTACTGGATCCGGATTCGACGGCCAGCAGTTCGAGGATGTCCTCGCGGTGTTCGCGTAGGAGCGAAACAGCCTGCGAGACGACTTCGGCACGTTCGGCTGGCGACCGCGCTGCCCATTCCGGCTGTGCAGCCGTGGCAGCCTCGTAGGCTTCATTGATGTCTTCTTCGGTCCCGCGTGGAACCTCTGCGAACGCGGTCTCCGTCGCCGGGTTCTCTACTGTAATCGCGTCGCGGTTGTTGGCTGTCCACTCGCCATCGATGTAGAACCGATTCCACTCCGTCTCGACCGAGATTTCCGGTTGCTCAGAGTCAACTGCTTGTGACACACACGAAGATACGTTCTGAATGGATAAGGACCGCTTGGAAGCGGTAATTCACCGTCGCCATCTGGGTCGAGGTTCATCCTAACGCAACCAGATCTATCACGTGTCTGATGTCGGGAGCTTGCTCTTTCATTTAGATTGGGTTCGAAATCACCCTCTGAACCTCACAAAATAGCCGAAAACCATGCCAACCGTTCTATGACGCCCTCAACTGCTAGAACGAGTTCGTAAAAATCTATTGACTAGTCTGTTGGCCTCTAACCGCCGAGTTCGGCGAGCGCGCGATCGGCGGCCTCGTTCACGTCGATGTCGCGCCGTCTGGCGTAGAGCACCGCGGCGGCCTCGATGGTAACGGCGAGGCGCTGCTGGAGTTCGTTGATCTCGGCGACCGCTTCCCGTTTGTCGATGCCGTCGGCGACGAGCGCGTCGAGGACCTGCTCGAACGCCGAGCGCCGGCGCAGCAGTTCCTCGTCGGGGACGAATCCCTCGGGAATCGTCGTGTCCGCGGGATCGAACGTGGGGACGAGCGCCTCGTCGGTGCGTTCGAGCAGCCCCTCGCCGACGGCGATGTCGGCCAGCCGGGTCGCCTGCTCGGGCGAGAACCAGTCGCGATCGAGCGAGAGCGCGACGACGAACTCGCTTTCGGCCAGTTCGCCCTCACCACGACCCTTGAACGGGGCGGCGACGGCGCTGCGAAGGCTCACGACGGATGGGCGGGCGGCGGCGTGCTAAATCCGTCGATGGGCTATCGAGCGATTCAAGTGTGCGCTCGCCCGCGTTTGGATATGAAAGATCAGGGACGCGCACTCAAAAAGCGAACCGGCGGGCGACGGCGACGAACGACGAAGAAGCGCAAACACCAGCTCGGCCGTGAGCCGACCGAGACCCGCGTCGGCGACACGGTGCTGAAGACCGTCGACACGCGCGGCAACACGCGGACGGTCCGCGCGATCTCAATCGACCACGCGAGCGTCGCGATCGACGGCGAGACGCGAAGTGCAGACATCGAGGGCGTTGCCGAGAACCCTGCGAACCCGAACTACGTCCGGCGGAACATCATCACCAAGGGCGCGCTCATCGAGACCAGCGAGGGCACCGCGCGGGTGACCTCCCGACCCGGCCAAGACGGCCAGGTCAACGCCGTTCTCGAAGAGTAGCGGCCACGGAACGCCAATAAAACGTTTCTGCGGTCGTCGATTCAGAAGCTGTCGATGACGGGGATCCCCATCGTCTCGAAATCGTCCATCGCCGCCAGCTTCTCCGAGACGTCGTCGAGCGGGACGGTCTCGGAGACCACCGCGCTCGGATCGAGTGTACCGTCGGCGACCATCCGGAAGATCTCGTCGTAGTTGGTGGGAGCCATCCCGAGCGAGCCGATGAACTCGATTTCACCCATCACCATCGCGTCCGTCGGCAGCGAGACCATCCCCCGCTCGTCCTGCGTCGAGAGGCCGACCTGAACATGTTGGCCGCGGGTGCCGAGACTCAGCACGGAGTTCCGGCAAGTGGTTTCGATGCCGAGCGCGTCCATCGAGACCGCCGCGCCGCCGTCCGCGATGGCTTTCACTTCGTTGGCCGGGTTCTCGACGTCGCTCGCGTTGACCGTCGCGCTCGCGCCGAGTTCTGTGGCTTTGTCGAGTTTTTCGTCCTGGAGATCGACCGCGATGACGTTGCCGCCAAGTGCGTTGGCGATGTGCACGGCCGAGAGGCCGACGCCGCCACAGCCGTGGACCGCCACCCAGTCGCCACCGCCGACGTCGGCGCGGTGGGCGAGCGCGTGAAACGAGGTCATGAACCGGCAGCCGAGCCCGGCCATATCGACCGACGAGACGCCATCAGGGAGCACGACGGCGTTGTGATCGGCTGCCGGGACGTGGAGCTGTTCGGCGAACGCGCCGGGTACCGATTCGACGAAGCCGAGCGGCCGGATGTTCTCGCAGGTGTTGCCGTGGCCAGTGCGACACTGCTTGCAGGTCCCGTCGCCGAGGTTGAACGGCACCGTGACCTGTTGGCCTTCCTGAAGGGTCTCGACCTCGTCGCCGACCGCGACGACCGTGCCCGCCGGTTCGTGGCCGAGGATCTGGCCCTCCTGTGGCTGGATACCGAGCCAGTCCCAGTCGCCCTGCCAGCCGTGCCAGTCGCTCCGGCAGATGCCACAGGCCTCCATTTCGATCACCGCACCCGTCGGCTCCGGATCGGGCGTGTCCACGTCTTGGATGTCGAGCGGTTCGCCGTGTTCTTCGAGGACTGCTGCTCGCATAGCTCGTATGCTATCGATGCCCATCGTAATAGATGTACCGTGTAAACACATCTCATTCTGGATGGTATGGACAGTCGGGTTTCCGTCGTTCACGGATGGCAGGAAGATATTTTTCGCTGGAAACCCATGACCACCTATGGCGTTCCAGCTATCGGGAGAACACGAGGCCATCCGGACGGCCGTCCGCGAGTTCGCCGAGGAGGAGATCGTCCCCGTCGCGCGCGAGCACGACGAATCGGGCGAGTACCCTGAAGAACTCAGACAGGAGGCCGCCGAATACGATTTCGTCGCGCCGAACATCCCCGAGGAGTACGGTGGCGCGGGGATGGACGCGCTCGCGGGATCGATCGTGACCGAGGAGTTCTGGCGCGCCGATCCGGGCATCGGCAGCGCGGTCGGCTCGGCGGGCTTCGGTAGCGACATGCTCATCGAATACGGCTCGGAGTGGATGAAGGAGGAGTGGCTGCCCGAGATCGCCGCCGGCGAAGCGGTCTCGGCGAGCGCTATCTCCGAACCCGCCCACGGCTCGAACGTCGCGGGCATCGAGACCCGTGCGGAGCAGGACGGCGACGAGTGGGTGATCGACGGGAACAAGACCTGGATCACCAACGGCTCGGTCGCGGACGTCGCCATCGTGATGACCAAGACCGATCCCGGCGCTGGTCATCAGGGGATCACGGCCTTTCTCGTACCGACCCATCTGGACGGATTCTCGGCGGAGAAAATCGACAACAAGCTCGGGATTCGGGCCTCGGATCTCGCGGAGCTGCGACTTGACGACGTCAGAGTTCCCGAGGAGAACGTCGTCGGCGAGGTAAACGAGGGGTTCTACCAGCTGATGGAGTTCTTCGCCTCCGGGCGAACGAGTGTCGCCGCCCAAGCCGTGGGGGCCGCACAGGGCGCGCTCGATGCCGCCCGTGAGTACGCGACCGAGCGCGAGCAGTTCGACCAGCCGATCAGCGAGTTCCAGGCCATCCGGCACAAGCTCGCCGAGATGGCGACGAACGTCGATGCCGCACGATCACTCGCCTACCGGGCTGCGAGCGCGGTCGAGAGCGACGCCGACGACGCGGTACGGCTGGCGAGCATGGCGAAACTGTTCGCCAGTGAGCACGCCGTCGACGTGGCCGACGAGGCGATCCAGGTCTTTGGGGGTGCGGGCTACGTCACCGATCATCCCGCCGAGCGCTACTACCGTGACGCGCGCATCACGAAGATCTACGAGGGCACGAGCGAAATCCAGAAGAACATCATCGCCGATCGGCTGGTATGAACGAGAACGGGCCATCGCACGGACGGATTCATCTCCCGAATGCTGACGGAGCGCAAACCGACGGACGAGTCACTGCGGGCGGAGGCCGACGATGAGCGAGGCACCGGAATGGGAGTTCACCGAGCGCGACGTGGTGATCCTGCGCGAGCTCGCAGGCGATCCGCAGGTCTCCTCGCGCCAGCTCACCGAGATCCTCGACGAGAAATACGATATCGACGTCTCGCACGTCACGGTGAGCGAGTCGATCCGGCGCATGCGCGAGGAGGGCGTCTTCCGCGAGGCGATCATCCCAAATGAAGATTTCTTCATCTTCGGACTGTTCGAGTTCAAGTTCAACGCCGAGCACTTCGCCGACGAGTGGCGCGCGGCGATGGAATATATCCGTGACTCGCCGAACACGCTGTTCTACTTCCTCTCCGATGGGGAGTATCAGTGGAAGACGGTGATGATGTTCCCGACGCGCGAGGCCGAATCGCGATGGATCCACGAGTTCTACAAGAAATATGGCGGCGTGGTCTCGAACATCCGCAACTCCGTCGTGACGAACGTTCTCAAGTTCGGAACCGACCCCGAACTGCTCGAAAGCCTGAACGAGGGGCCGCGAACGAGGGAATAGCCGAAATCAGCCGATGATCGTCACCGGGATCGAGACCTTGCGCGCGACCTCCTCGGCGACGCTGCCGAGCAGGAGGCGTCTGGTGCCCGAGCGGCCGTGGCTCCCGATGACGATCTGGTCGATCTCGTTGTCGTCGGCGTACTGGACGATGACGTCGCTCGGCACGCCGCTCTCGGCGGCCGTCGTGATCTCGATGCCGTGCTCGTCGGCCACCGCCTGTGCACTCTCTTGGATCTCGTCGCTCTCCTCGCGCGCTTCCTGCTGCCAGTGCTCGCCGAGGGTGTTGCCCGGCGCGCCGTAGCCCCACTCGGCGGGATCGACGGCGTGGATGGCCGTGAGCTCGTCCCCGGCATGTTCGTCGAGGGCGTATTCGAGCGCCTCGTGTGCCTGTTCCGAGTCGTCGAACGGAACCAGAACCCGCTTGCCCATACATACCCTACCACGAGGCGACAAAAGAAGCTACCGTCGATCGTCAGCGCACCAGCGAGAGCAACTCGCAGGAGAGCACGGTCTCGCCGTTCTGATCGAGTACCTCTACGCCATATCTGATCGTCCCGTTCGCCCGCGGGTGCTCGCGTTCCGCCTTTTCGAGCACCTCGGTTTCGACGTGGATGGTGTCACCGATGTAGGTCGGGGCGGAAAATCGGAGCGCATCGACCCCGTAGAACGCGATGACGTCGTCGCGCTGTTCGGGTGTTCTGGACTGCCAGAGCAATCCCGTCATCACCGAGAAGACGAACGCGCCGTGGACGATCCGCTCGCCGTATTCCGTATTCGCCATCCGCTCCGCGTCGGTGTGGTGATGGTTGAAATCACCGCTCACGCCCGCGAAGTTCGTCACGTCGGCTTCCGTCACCGTCCGCCGCGCAGTCGTGCTCGTCTCGCCCTCGTCGATCGATTCGAAGGTGCTCATCGCCCCTCCCGGAAGAGTCGGTAGCTCGTGCGCCCGACCGCGACGTCCTTCTCCTCGCCGCTCGGCGCGATGCTCGACACGGTTGCATCCGTCACACCCATCGACCCGCCCGCGCGGACGACCTCTGCCTCGACAGTCAGATCGTCGGTCGCGGGGCGGAGATAGGAGACGTTCAGATCCGTGGTCGTGAGCGCCGCGCCCTGGGGATTCTCGAACGTCGATCGGAGCGCGAACCCGCTCGCGGTATCGACGAGCGTGGCCGCCACGCCCCCGTGGACGTTCGCCTCGCCGCCGGGCACGAGGTTGGTGAACTTCTCGTCGTAGGGCACGCGGAGCACGACGCGGCCATGCTCGATCGTCTCGATCTCGATACCGAGCCAAGAGAAGAAGCCGTGCTCGCCGATGATGGCTTCGAGCTGGCTCCGCTCGGCCGGCGAGAGGTCGCTCATCGACCCCCGGAGACCGGCTCGCCGTTCTCGTACTCGTAGAACCCGCGTCCGCTCTCCTGTCCCGTGTTCCCGTTCTCGACCAGTTCGACGAGATAGTCGGCCGGCTCGAAGCGCTCCTCGCCGGTCGTCTCGTGGAGCGCTTCGAGTTTGTCTAGGAACGTGTCGAGTCCTTCCCGGTCGGCACGCCGGCACGGCCCCTCCGAGAAGCCAGCGCCGAGTCGCATGCCGGTGTCGATCGCTTCGGGAGTCGCCACGTCCATTCCGACGAGCTTCGCGGCCTCGTTGACCATCCGAGCCTCCACCCGGAGAGTGTCGAACTCCTCGCCGTCGCTCGCTTCGTAATCCGCGCCGTCACCGTCTTCGTAGTCGTAGTAGCCCTTCCCTGTCTTGCGGCCCAGTTCCTCGGCCTCGACCCGCTCCTCGATCACCGGCGGGTTGGTGATGCCGGCCTCCTCACGGACCGAGTAGCCGATGTCGATTCCCGTCAGATCGGCGAGCTCGAACGGCCCCATCGGGTAGCCACGGCGGTGGACCATCGCGGCATCGGCTTCCCGGATGGTGGCCTCGTCGTTGGAGACCATCCAGGCGGGTTCGACCATGAACGGTCCCAGAACGCTGTTGACGACGAACCCCTGCACGTCCCTCTGCACGTAGATCGGCGTCTTGCCTAGCGATTCGACGAAATCGTGGGCTGTCTCGGCGGTCGCGTCGGACGTCCGCTCGCCGTAGATCACCTCGACGAGATCCATCTTGACCGGCGGGTTGAAGTAGTGGGTGCCGACCACTTGCTCCGCCCTGTCGGTGGCGCTCGCGATCTCAGTGATCGACAGCGAAGAGGTGTTCGAGGCGAGGATCGCCCCGTCGGGCGCGAGCTCGTCGAGCTCGGCGTAGATCTCCTTTTTCAGCGCCATTCGCTCGGGGGCGGCTTCGACGACCAGATCGGCGTCGCCAACCGCTTCGGCGAGATCGGTCGTCGTGTCGATACGTGCGAGCACGTCGTCGGGATCGTCGATCGCTCCGTTCTCGGCGAGTTTCCCGACGCTCCACTCGATGTTCTCGGAGCCCGACTCGATCAGGTCTGTCTCGATGTCGCGCATCGTCACGTCGTAGCCACCGAGCGCGACGACCTCGGTGATGCCGTGGCCCATGTTGCCCGCGCCGAGCACCGCCACCCGTTCGATGTCCGTCATGGTCTTTCGAGCGATCGGCAGCGGTTTAACTTTCCCGTCGCCGGCGACCCGTTCATAGCGGCTCCTCCCCCTCGATGATGCGCACCGCGCGATCGGCGAGTTCGGGCACGCCCGTCTCCATCTTCGGATAGAGCGGGTCGTCGGCGTTACCCTCCAGGTAGCGCCGGAAGAACATCTCGCCGAGCCCGGCGAGCTTGTAGACCGCGAGCGCCCGATAGAACCGATCGTTCTCGTACTCGATCCCCGTCCGCTGCTCGTAGCGCTCGACGAGCTCCTGCCGACTGGGATAGCCCTCGCGGGTCATGAACGTCGCGGTGAGCGAGTCGGTCGCCGCCGGGGGTTCGGGATCGCCCTCGTCCCACCAGTACGACAGCAGCCAGCCGAGATCGACGAGCGGGTTGCCGAGCGTGCTCAGCTCCCAGTCGAACACCGCGACGATCTCTGGTGGCGTTCCCGGCCCGAACATCACGTTGTCGAGCTTGTAATCGCCCTGGACGAGCGTGTGCGTCGGCGCGTCGGGGACGTTCTCGGTCAGCCATTCCATCACGTCGTAGAGCGCGGGCACCTCGCGCTCCTCGCTCGTCACGTCGAACGCCCAGGTCAACTGCTCGGACCAGCGGCTCACCTGCCGCTCGGTGAACCCCTCGGGATGGCCGAACTCGCCGAGGCCCACCTTCTCGTAGTCGACCGCGTGGATCTCGGCGAGCCCGTCGACGAGTTCCTCGCCGATTCGTCGCCGGTGATCGGGCGTGGCGAAACGCTCGGGCTCACCCTCGCGCAGCACGTCGCCCGCGACACGCTCCATCACGTAGAAATCACAGCCCAAGATCGAGTGATCCTCACAGGCCAGAACGGTGGGTGGCACTCTGACCGGCGTGTCCTGGAGCGCGTCCATCACGCGATACTCCCGCAGCACGTCGTGGGCGGTGTCGGCGACCTCGCCGGGCGGCGGTCGGCGAACCACGAGGTCGCGATCGCCCCACTCGACGAACAGCGTCTCGTTCGAGTGGCCCTCCTGATGGTGCTGAACGTCGAACGCCTCGACCGCCCCGAGCTCGCACTCGAAGTAGTCGGCGAGCGACTCCCGATCGACGATGCGCGCGAAATACTCGTCGCTCATCGGTCCCCCGGATTCGGCGGCGATTGCGATCTCGTTACCATTGGTAGATCGGTTGTGCGCCCGGCTACGAATATCTACTGGACACATCTACGGCAACCGACACTTCTGTCGGCATTCCCCGTCGTCTGCGGCCTCATGTGGCCGATGACTTCGATCGGCGAAATCAGTCACATTCACCGACTGTGTGTGGAATCGTCAGTAATCGCCCTACCGTTTTACAATGTAGTGCCGAGAAGAGGGTGCATGGACTACGACGACTCGGCGACCGCACAGGAACTGCGCGATCGCGCCCGTGAATTCATGGATGAAGTCGTGCTACCGAAGGAGCGCGCCAACGCCGCTGGCAGCGTCTCCCAGGAGACGATCGACGAACTACGAGAACAGGCCCGCGAGTACGACGTGTATGCACCCCAAATCTCCGAAGAGCATGGTGGAATGGGGATCGCGCTGCGGGACGTGCTACCGCTGTTCGAGGAGGCGGGTCGAAGCCTCCTCGGCGCGCCCGCGATGCGTGTCGACGCACCCGACGAGGGGAACATGCACACGCTCGAACTCGTCGGCACCGGGGCACAGAAAGAGGAGTGGCTCGATCCGCTGGTGGCGGGCGAGATTCGTTCTGGTTTCGCGATGACCGAACCAGCTCCCGGCGGCGGATCGGACCCGAAGATGCTTCGCACGACGGCCGAAAAGGAAGACGGTGAGTGGGTCATCGATGGCCACAAATGGTGGACGACACAGGGCAGCGCGGCCGACGTACTGCTGGTGATGGCTCGCACCGACGAGGAGGCCCACCCCTACGCCGGCTGCTCGATCATCCTCGTGCCGACCGACACGGAGGGCGTCGAGATCGTCCGCGACATCCCCCATCTCGGCCAGGATCTCATGCCCGAGAGCCACGCCGAGATCCGCTTCGACGGGGTGCGCGTGCCCGAGGAGAACCTCCTCGGCGAGGAAAACGAGGGGTTCACCGTCGCTCAGCAGCGCCTCGGGCCTGCGCGACTGACCCACTGCATGCGCTTTTCCGGGATGGCCGATCGCGCGCTCGACGTGGCGAAAGCCTACATGAACGAGCGCGAGGCGTTCGGCTCGTCGCTTGCGGACAAACAGGCCCAGCGGTTCGCGATCGCGGAGGCCGAAACCCGTCTGCACGCCGCGCGGACGATGGTGAGGGACGCCGCGACGAAGCTCGACGCCGGTGAGGAGGCCAGAGTCGAGGTCTCGATGAGCAAGGTCTTCGCCGCCAACGTCGCCCAGGAAATGATCGATCTCGCGATCCAGTGCTGTGGTGGGGCCGGCATCAGCAGGGACCTGCCGCTCGCTGACTTCTACGATGCGGTGCGTGCCTTCCGCATCGTCGACGGGGCCGACGAGGTCCACAAGCGAACCATCGCGCGCGCAGCCTTCGAAGACACCGACTCGGCCGAGATCGAGGCGGTTCCGCGTTTCGACGGCTGATCGTCGGGTTCGGACTGGCCGGGCACAACCTTTTGCGCCGGCCGACTGTCGATGACGCATGGACCACGGAATCGTACACACGGACGACGTGCGCGTCACCGACCTCTCCGACGTCGAGGAGCTCCCGCCGGATCTCGACATCCGTTCGGTCGACGACGCGCTCGGCACCGACGAGACGAACGTCAAACTCTGGTATTTCGACCCCGGCGAGGAGATCCAGTACCACGCCCACGCCGAACAGGAGGAGCTCTACTACATCGTCGAAGGCGAATTTTCGGTCAAACTCGGCCGCTCGGGCGAGGAGGAGATCCACGAGGTCGGCCCGGGTACGTTCTACGCTGCCGGGCCCGAGATCGGCCACGGCCACCGCTATCTGGGCGACGATCAGGGGATCGTGCTCGCCATCGGCGCGCCGGCCGTCGAGGATGCCGGGCTCGACCCGCACGACCTCGACTAAGCGCTCTCGCCGTCACTCCGGTTCGCGCCATCGCTCCAGCCACCCCACTTCCGGCCGCCCTACTCGGAGACAACGTCGGCGTCGGGGGCGTTTTGCATCACGCTTCGCATCCCCTTGAGCGCGTTCTGCTTGCTCGTGTAGCCCTCGCCGCCCGTGGCGATGATGTTCCCGTTCCGGTGGACGAGCCGCCAGCGCCACTCGCTCGCTCTGTCCCGAAAGACCTCGAAACGACCGAGGCTCTGAGCGGGTTCGGCTCCGGTATCGTCGCTCTCTGCGGACTCTCCCTCGGCGGCCGCCGAAACATTCTCACCCTCCTCGTGCTCGTTCCATTCGAGCTCCAGTTCCAAACTGCATTTCCCGGACTCACGTTCGACCTCGATCTCGAACGTCGGGGTCGCCGGCGGGTCGATATCGATCGACTGTGCCCCGTCTTCGAGCGTCACCGGTCCATCGTTTTCGAGCGCCGTCGCCAGCGACCTGAGCACGCCAGCGATATCCGTACGGCTCCGCTGACGCTCGCTTTCGAACAGTGTTTCGTCGGCCATACCGTCGTTCCAGGCGGCGCGAGGATAAAAGAGTGGGAGGGGTATCCGGATCAGGCCGCGGCGTACGAACGATCGAGGTGTTCGACGATGCGATCGGATTCGCTCATCGTGATGCCGCGCTCGTCGTCGACGAGCACCGGGACGTCGCGCTGGCCGGAGACGCGCTTCACCTCGTCGCGTTTGGAGTGCAGCGCCTCGACCCAGATGCTGTCGAAGTCGATGTCCAGATCGTCGAGGCGATCGACGACGGCTTCACAGTGCGGGCAGCCTTCGAGACGGTAGAGCGTGATTGCCATGCCCCGTGTCCGATGGCCACGGACAAAAACCTCCCGCCGACGGCGTTTTGTGCCCGTCCGTCCAGCATGAGACATGCCACCATCCGAGGGCAAGCGCGCGCCCGATTTCACGGCGCTGCTCTGTGACGGCGAGACCTTCCACACGGCCAGCCTCTCGAACGTTTGCGACGGCGGCTGCGTGGTCGTCTTCTACGGCTTCTCGTTCAGCGCCATCGACGAGAACTGGTGGAAGCGCTACGAGCGCGCCGGCTGGAACGAGTTCGAAATCCCTGTCGTGGGTGTGAGTCGCGAGGGCCCCTACGCGCAGAACGCCTTCATCCGCTATCTCGACAGTCCCTTTCGACTGTTCAGCGACGGCGAGGGGGTGGCCGCCGAGGCGTACGATTTGCTCACGACGCGCTCGGGGATGGGCGAGACGCGAACCGCACGCCGTGCCGTCTTCGTTCTCGACGAGAATCGGCGCGTCGTCCACCGCTGGCTCGGCGAGGACTGGATCTCGCCCGTCCCGCGCGCGGAGATCGAGGCAGCTGTCGCCGAACTCACCGGATAGGCAGCGCCGACACGGCTATGGCGCGGACGCGCGAGGAAGTCGGTATGTCGATCGCCGACTACCCACACCGACCGGGTGCACACTGCGGGTCGGCCTCGTTGCGCAACCTGGCGGCGCGCTACGGCTGGGGGTTCGACGAGCCGCTCTGTTTCGGTCTCGGGGCTGGCATCGGCTTCGGCTACTACGAGAAGGGCCCCGCCAGCCGCACCATCATGGGCCGAACCTCGTGGCTCGAATCGAGCTTCTTCGACACCCTCGCGATCCCGTTTGCGGAGGAAGACGGATCAGACTGGGAGACGGCTTGGGAGGCCGTCAACGCGCGAATCGTGGGCGGAACACCCGTCGTGCTGTTCGCCGACCTATACTCAGTACCTCACAAAGCTCGTCGGTTGACTGCTTCTGAGTGTGAATTCGGTGGAGAAATCGGTGCCGAGTAACTGCTGAGGAGGGTTGTTCGACACCGAGAGCATCAAACCTGTCGCAGTCGGCGGCGGAACGCCGCCGACGCAACGGTGTTGCCACTCGCTGAGTAGGCGTTCCCGGTCGGTGGATTACCGCTCGAAGCGGTCGTCCGGTGGCTTGTTTGCGGGGACGGCGCGACGCACCGCGAGCGCCGTCTCCGCTGCTCTCCGCACCATTCCGAGGAATTCATCGAATCGCCACGGCCAGAGGCGTCGCGCGCCTCGGCGCGGCGACGCCACGTACTCCCAGTGGAGATACCGCCACGCATTCTGGAGGAGGTAGCTGATCAGCACGTACAGAAACCTCACCGCCGGATTCTGTGTCGTCGTCATCGCAATACTTCGTTCGGACAACCGGTAGGTCGATTCGATCCCGAAGCGTCGGCTGTAGTACTTCCGAGCCTGACGCGGTGTGTCGATGAACGGCGCGTCAACGGCGTAGCCGTGACGCGCCACACCTTCCTCGTCGTACTTTCCTTGTTGGTACGTACAGTCGATGTAGACCGGGAAATCGACGGTCCACGTGTGACCGTCGATTTCCCCTCGGAGGTCGTGGTCGATCACGCGGCTCCAGCCTTCACTCAGTTCGGTCTGAATCTTCTCGCCCCACTTCACGATCGGCATGACGAAAGCGTAGTTGTGGGCAGCGAGCAGCGTCAGACAGTACGTATCGTAGAATTCCCGATCGAGGTAGACGGCCTTGACTTCAAGGTTAAGGCCGTTGAGCACGCCGAGCAGTTCCGCGAGGATCGAGCTGGCGGTGTCGCCGTCGGTGAGACGGCGCACCGCCAGCGTGTAGCGTTTGTTGCGTACGCGGGCGTAGAGTGTGGCATAGCCGTGGAACGTGGTCGTTCCAGCTTTGGCGAGTGACTCGTAGAGTTCTTCCTTGGAGTCGTACTCCTCGCCGTAGTACGGACGGAGGTGGAGGTCGGCGACGACCTCCACCGGCCGATCCGGAAGGAGTTCGAGGGTATCCTGTTGGATGAGCGTCTTGCCGACTCGTTCGAGCTCTGCGAGCTCGAACTTCGTCCGGAGGTGATGGAGAATCGTATTGCCGTGGGGTGAGTCCTCTGAAATCTCACAGAGGTGACTGACCGAGTCCTCGTCGGCTGTTGCGCCGACGAGGACGTCCCAGATGTCCTTGGAGTCGATATCGGCGTTCTCGCCGAGTCCGATATCGATCTCCTCGTTGAGCGTGTTGACGAGAAAGTTAAGCACCTGGTCCTCTGTGAGTTCACTGGCTGCTTGGTTGGCCTCCATCAATCCACCAAGCAGCCCGTTCACCTAACCCGCTTTGTGAGGTACTGATACTACCTCGACTACTACGGAACTGACACCCACTTCGGCCCGCACACGCTCGTCTGCCTCGGCACCGAGGGAGACGACGTGCTGCTCTCGGACAGCGAGTTCGAGACCGTCCAGCGGCTGCCGATCGACCGCCTCCGGCAAGCATGGGGCTCGGAACACGGCTTCGTCGGGCCGCTGTCGAACCGCTGGCTCGCTGTCGATGGCGAGCGACCGTCGCCGAACACGTCGATCGAGTGCGCAGCGCGGGCGGCGATCGCACGGGCGGCGAAGGGCATGCTCACCGACGATGAATCCGGCGCGTGGGGCACGCAGGGCGTGGCAGGGATTCGCCGGTTCGCACGCGAGCTTCCCGAGTGGACGAAGCTGGACGACGCGTCCTGGACTGCACGCTTTGCCTACCAGAACATCGAGCGCCGCGGCACCGGCGGCGGTGCGTTCCGGCGGCTGTACGCCGATTTCCTCGCTCAGCTCGATTTCTTAGACGACTCGTTCGCCGATCGAACCCGCGCGATCGCCGACGACTGGAGCGCACTCGGCGACACGCTTCGTGCGGCGAGCGAGACGCCGACCGTGGAGCTCTTCGAGCGCGCGAGCGAGCAGGCTGCGGCCATCGCCGACCGCGAAGAGGAACTGTTCGCTGATCTCCGCGAGGGGCTGGAAGAAGATTGACGCGAAGGATTATCACCCAGCCGCCGGAGCATTGGGTATGCGACTCGATGGCGTTCGCGTGCTCGATCTGACGCGTCACCTGCCAGGTCCGTACGCCACCCAACTGCTCGCCGACGCCGGAGCGGAGGTCGTCAAGATCGAGGACACCGCCACCGGTGATCCGACCCGCTGGATGAGCTTCGAGAGCGAGGGGAGCGACGGAACGCTGTTCGAGGCGGTCAATCGGGGCAAGCGAAGCGTCGCGCTCGACCTCAAGAGCGATGCGGGGCGCGAGGCGTTCTTCGACCTCGTGAGCGATGCCGACGCGCTGATCGAGGGGTTCCGGCCGGGCGTCACCGAACGCCTCGGCGTCGACGACGACTCGGTTCGCGAGCACAACCCCGAGATCGTCTATTGCTCGCTGTCGGGCTACGGACAGACCGGGCCGTACCGGACCCGTGCGGGCCACGATTTGAACTACGCCGCCTTTTCGGGCCTGCTCGACATGACCCGTGCCGACGAGAGCGCGACACCACAGGTGCCGGGCGTTCCGGTCGGCGACATGGCCGGCGGGCTCTTCGCCGCGTTCTCGATCGTCGGCGCGCTCTGTTCGCGCGCGCTCGGCAACACCGGTGGGGAGTACCTCGATATCGCCATGACTGACGTGTTGCTCTCCTTTTCGCAAGCGCTCGCGCCCGACGCGCTCGCGGGCGAGACGCCACGTCCCGGGAAGACGGCTCTCACGGGGGAGTTACCCTGGTACGGGATCTACGAGACTGCCGACGGGAAGTTCGTCTCGATCGCAGCGCTCGAACCGCCCTTCTGGAACGCGTTCTGCGAGACCGTCGGCCGGGAGGACCTCGTCGAGACACACATGACGGACGACGCGGCGACGCGTGCGGCGCTGCGCGAGGAACTGACCGAGCTGTTCGCCGCGAAGACCCGCGACGAGTGGACCGAGACGTTCGCGGATAGCGACGCAACCGTCGAGCCGGTTCGCACCCTGCCGGAGGCGCTCGACCATCCGCAGACCGACTCGCGGGGGATCGTCGAGCGGACACAGTGGCCACAGCGCATCGTCTTTCCGGCGCGGTCGTCCGATCACGCCGACCCCGCAGCGGGCGTTCCGGGACACGGTGCACAGACCGGAGCGGTGCTCCGCGAGGCGGGTTACACCGATCGCGATATCGCGGAGCTGCGCGAGTCAGAGGCCGCGGTTTTCGGCGAGTGATCAAGGATCGTCCACGCCCGATGGCTGCCGATCGAGCAGTATCGATCGGTCGAGCTCGCCGAAGCTCGTGTGGCCCGCGAGCGCGAGCGTGAGATCGAGATCGGCGCGGAAGTTCTCGAGGACGCTTCCGACGCCGGCCTCACCGTCGAGCGCCAGTCCGTAGGCGTAGGGCCGCCCGAGCAGGACGGCGTCGGCCCCGAGCGCGATTGCTTTCACTGCGTCCGCACCGCCGCGAATCCCGCTGTCGAAGAGTACGGGCGTGTCCTCGACCGTCTCGACGATGCCCGGCAGCGCGGTGAGTGCGCCGATCGCGCCATCGACCTGCCGGCCGCCGTGGTTCGAGACGATCACGCCATCGGCACCGCATTCGACGGCCCGTTCGGCGTCGTCCGGATGGAGTACGCCCTTGACGAGCAGGGGGAGGTCGGTCTCCGTGCGGAGGCTCGCCAGATCGTCCCAAGTGAGCGAGGGATCGCCGAAGATATCGATGAACTCCATGAGCGCCGTACCTTCGTTCTCCTCGGGCGGGACGTCGAGGCGCTCGCGGAAGGCCGGATCGGAGACGTAGTTCGCCACACCCTCGCCGTCGAGGAAGGGGAGATAGCCCTGCTCGATGTCGCGCTCGCGCCAGCCGAGCAGGGGCGTATCGAGCGTGACGACGATCGCGTCGTAGCCGGCGTTCTCGGCGCGCTCGACGAAACTGCTCGTGATGTCGGGGTCGGCCGACCAGTAGAGCTGGAACCACTTCGGGGTCTCCCCCAGCTCCTCGGCGACCTCCTCCATCGTGTACGACGACGCCGAACTGAGCACCATCGGGACGTCGTGCTCGGCCGCGGCCCGCGCGACCGCGAGCTCGCCCGCCTCGTGGACGATCGAGAGCACGCCGAGCGGGGCGAGCAAGACCGGGAGATCGAGTTCGGTCCCGAAGAGATCGACCTGGAGGTCCCGTTCGGCAACGTCACGGAGCATTCGCGGGACGATCCGCCAGTCGGCGAACGCGCGGCGGTTCTCGGTGATCGTGTCCTCGGTGCCGGCCCCGCCGGCGACGTAGGCCGCCGCTTCATCGCTCATCGCGGCCATCGCTCGCCGTTCGAGCTCCTCGTACCGAACCGGATGCTCGGGCGGGTCGTCGGCGAGCATCCCTGACGCGTAGACGTTCCGCTGGCGGTGTTCGCCGTAGGGTTTCGAGGAATCGTCACTCATGTGAATTCCTGGCACGGCCGGCACAAGTAGTTTCACCCGTCGTCGATACCGACGAGATCGACGATTTCGAGCGGATCCTCGACCCGGTACGTGACGGCCGGATCGTCGGGGGCGGCCTCGCTCGCGCTGCCGCCGAACGCGACGGTATCGATGCGCATCCGTGCTGCGCCCTGCATGTCGTTCTCGTAGCGATCGCCAACCATCAGCGCCGCGGCGGGTTCGACGCCCGCCTTTTCGAGCGCGGTCTCGAACATCGCCGGGTCGGGTTTCGTCCGGCCGACCTCCTCTGAGGTCGTCACCGCGTCGAGCCGGTCGGCGACGCCGAACTGCGAGAGCAGCGCCTCGCCCTCCCAGGTGTCGATGTCGCTCACGATGCCCTGGTGGACGTGGGTTTCGAGCCGGCGGATCGCCGCAACGGTTCCCGCAACCGGTTCGAGGTTCTCGCGGGTTGCACGCTTGAAGGCCGGCAGCCACTCCTCCTCGGGCAGTTCGTGCCCGACCATCGCCGTGACCGCGTGCTCGTAACCGACCCGCGCGCTGCGGAACTCGGTGCCCTCGCGCGTACTGAAATGCGATCCCAGTTCGTCGCGCCACGTGGCGAGCGCTTCCTCCCTATCGAGTTCGTGTTCGTCGGCGAGTGCTCCGACGAACGCACGGTGGCCCGCACGGACCGAGTCGAGATCGAGAATCACGCCGCCGATGTCCCAGAAGACCGCCTCGTAGCCCGTCGATAAATTGGTTTGATTACAACGATCTGCGTGATTGGGTGTCATGGTTCGCCCGTGTCTCCTGGAACCAGTGTGAGTCCGGGCGTTCGAAAGTCGTCATCGAATGCAAAGATGCGTTCGATGTCATGCTCGTCCGCAAGCACGCCGCTCAGATGATCAACGAACGAAATATCGTGGTCGTTGTAACGACCGAACTCCTCACGTGCTGCTGCGTAGATCTCTTTTGAGACGGTAAGAAAGGTAAACGATTCAGATGTATAGACTGCATCGAACGCACGTATCGCCTCGCGGTGGCCATCGTTGTAGAGGATGAGCGTTGCTAGCTCCGAGAGGACGTAGCGGCTCGTAAACAATGGCTGATATGGGAGTGACTGCGAACGAATCGACTGAAATATAGCTTCGGCATTGTTGTGGTTGTCGTCAGACTCCTTGAACCATGCATAAAACGCGCCGGTATCGATGAACAACGGACGTACAGATCGAACGCTCATTCGCCGTTGCCGCGCTCACGATACAGATATCTGTCGACATTGGATGATACGTCCGACGGTTCATCGGGAGGGAGCATTCCGGAGGTTTCCCAGAACGAATCATCGGATGCAATCTCGTTCGCAAAGGCGTCAGTCGATGCCTCGCTTTTGTTCACACCGCGTGTTTCCGAACGTTGCGATGGCAGAGAACGAACAAGAGTTCGTTCGAGAGTGCTGTAGAGTCGACTCACAACCGCTTCAACTAGGCCGACAACGTGCTTGTAAATCCTAGTGTTCTGCTTGGACAGGCGTTCAACGATGTCTGAGGCTACACGATCGGCAACCAGGTTCGTCCGCCACCATACTTTCGCCTTGCCGTCCATCGTTTTACTCGCAATTTTACCCTGCTCGGCAAGTAGAAGGAGTGTCCTGCGTACTGCTCGACGCGAACAGCCGAGCATGTTGGCGATCTCTCCAGTTGTGAGCGGTTCACTCCGGTCATCCCGCTGATCAAACGTATCAAGCACCTCCTCTGGAGTGACCGATTGTCTTCGCTCGGACTGTTCCATGTCCCGACCAAAGGGATGGTCAGATTTGGCTCTTTCCCTCCGCGACAACTCATGCTATATCGAACAACTCTACGGAGAACCCATGGCTATATTGTGCAACACGGCCCGTCCGGGTCAGGATTTATTAGCACCCGCTCGGTAACACCGTTGTGATGACAACAACAGTACGGTGGTGGCTACGATGACCACGAAACAGTTCAGCGTCGGCGGCGACACGGCGCTCGTGACGGGCGCGTCGAGCGGTATCGGGCGCGCGATCGCCGAGCGCTTCGCGGCGGACGGGGCTGATGTCGTGATCTGCTCGCGCGAGCAGGAGAACGTCGATCCCGTGGCCGAGGGGATCGAGGAGGCGGGCGGATCGGCGCTCGCCGTCGAGTGTGACGTGCGCGATCGCGAGTCGGTCGAGGCGCTCGTCGAGGCCACCGTCGCGGAGTTCGGCGGGCTCGACACGCTCGTCAACAACGCGGGCGCGAGCTTCATGGCGAACTTCGAGGGGATCTCCGAGAACGGCTGGAAGACGATCGTTGACATCAACCTCCACGGGACCTACCACTGCACGCAGGCCGCCGGTGAGGTGATGCGCGAGGGTGACGGAGGGACGATCGTCAACTTCGCGAGCGTCGCCGGCCAGGAGGGCGCACCCTTCATGAGCCACTACGCCGCCGCCAAGGCGGGCGTGGCAAATCTCACCTCGACGCTTGCCTACGAGTGGGCCGACGACGGGGTGCGGGTGAACTGCATCGCGCCGGGGTTCGTCGCCACGCCGGGCGTGGCGAGCCAGATGGGCGTCACCGCCGACGAGATCGACCGAGAGGAGGTAGATCGCAAGATCGGCACGAGCGAGGAGATCGCCGACGTCGCCCAGTTCCTCGCGAGCCCCGCCGCGTCGTATCTCACCGGCGAGACGATCACCGCACGGGGCGTGCCGGACATCATGGAATCGCCAGAATGAGCGACGACGCCGATCGCGACGTGTTCCTCCCGGTGGGCGCACAGCCGAGCATCGACGCGCTCTGCGAGCAGGCCGAACGCGCCGAGGAACTCGGCTACGATCGGGTCTGGCTGCCCGAGACGTGGGGTCGCGACGCAGTGACGGTGCTCACCTCGATCGCCCACCGGACCGACGAGATCGGCATCGGCACGTCGATCGTCCCCATCTACTCGCGCTCGCCCGCGCTGCTCGGCCAGACCGCTGCCACGCTCCAGGAAGTCTCGGACGGGCGCTTTCGGCTGGGCCTCGGCCCATCGGGGCCAATCGTCGTCGAGAGCTGGCACGGCGTCGACTACGGAAACCCGCTCCGCCGGACGCGTGAGACCGTCGAGATCGTCCAGCGGGTGTTCACGGGCGAAGAAATCGACTACGACGGCGACTACTTCGATCTCTCGGGCTTTCGGCTGCGCTGCGAGCCACCGGAGCCCGCGCCGGCGGTCGATGCGGCCGGGATGGGGCCGAAGAGCGTGGAACTCGCCGGGCGCTTCGCCGACGGCTGGCACGCGCTCATGCTCACCCGCGAGGGGATCCGCGAGCGCCTCGACGATCTCCGTCGCGGGGCGGCGCTCGCGGACCGTGACCCCGACGACGTGCGCGTGACGCTCTCGCTGACCTGTGCGGCGCTCGACGACGGCAAGCGCGCCCGCGAGTCCGTCCGCCAGCATCTCGCCTTCTACGTCGGCGGGATGGGGACGTTCTACCGCGACAGCCTCGCACGGATCGGCCACGAGGACACCGCCGAGGCGATCTACGAACACTGGCAGGCCGGCGATCGCGAGGCGGCGATGGCGGCCGTCGACGACGAACTCCTCGATTCGATCGCGGTCGCCGGCACGCCCCAAGAGGCGCGCGAACGTTTCGGACGGTTCGCCGCCATCGATGGCGTCGATCACGTTTCGGTGTCGTTCCCGCGCGACGCGACGCTCGACGAGATCGAGGCGACGACCGCAGCACTCGCTCCCTGATCGATCTCAGAGCGTCCTCCATGGAGCAGTCAGTCGGTGTCGATCGGCTCGTGGACGGCCCGGTAGCCGTCGTCGGTCGCGGTCAGGTCCTCGATCGCGTAGAGCCGCAACGAACGTTCCTGTTTCGTCGTGACGGGGAAATCGTAGTGGTCGGCCTCGTAGGCGAAGTCGTCGACACCGTGTCCGTCGACGAACGCGCGGTGATCGTCGAGGCGCGTTCTCGCGATGGCCCTGGAGAGCGCGGGAGCGTCGTCGACACGATCGTCGAACGATTCGGCGAACGACGGTTCGCGCTCGAAACCGATCGAGTCGCGCGCGGCGGCCATCGCGGCGAGGCTCGTCGTGCCCGTCCCCCAGAACGGATCGAGAACCGTCTCCCCGACGACGCTGTACATGTTGATGAGGCGATACGGGATCGTGAACGGGTAGGCTCCCGATCGATCCCGGCGGTCGTCGCCGTCGAGCGTTTGATGCTCGCCGGTGACGTCCGTCCAGAGGTCCGAAAACCAGCGATTTCGCTCCTCCCAGAAGTAGGCCGACTCGTAGCGTCGCTCCGCGTTCGGCTCGAACTGCCGCGTCCCGCCGTTGCGAAAGACCAGAATGTACTCGTGTTCGAGCGTGACGTAGGCGTTCGGCGGAACCATCCCGCTGCCCATGAATTTCGCGCCCGAGTTGGTCGGCTTCCGCCAGAGGATCTCGGGGAGGGGCTCGAACCCGCGCGCCTCGAAGGCATCGATGATTCGGGAGTGGTTTCCCCAGACGCGAAAGCTTCCGTCGATCTTCCGCGTCGCGTCGCCGACGTTGACGCAGGCGATGCCGCCGTCGACGAGCACGCGCGCGAGTTCGTCCCAGACCGCGGCGAGTTGGTCGTGCATCAGCTCGAACGCCCCGCGCCCGTCGCCGGTGTCGAGCCGATCGCCGATGTCGGGGTCGAGTTCGGCGAACAAGTCGTCCCACATCTCGATCATCGGATACGGCGGCGAGGTGACGACGAGTTCGACGCTGTCGTCGGCGACCCCGTCGAGCTGCCGTGAATCGCCGACGACGACGCGATGGCTGGTCTCCATTGGCGATAGCCACCACGCCGTCGGTGAAAACGTCCGCGGAGATCGATCGAATCTGACGACTCAGGCCGCGAGCTTCTCGGCGAACTTCTCCCGCACCTTCTCGATCTTCGGCTGTGCGTGGATGGAGCAGTAGGCGTCGTCGGGGTTTTTCTCGTAGTAGTTCTGGTGCTCCTCGCTGGCCTCGTAGAACGTGTCGAGCGGTTCGACCTCGGTGACGACGTCGTCATCGTAACCACCCTCCGCGTCGAGCGCGTCGACGTAGGCCGCGGCCTTCTCCTGCTGGTCGTCGCTGTGGGTGAAGATCGCCGAGCGGTACTGGCTGCCGACGTCGGGCCCCTGCCGGTTCAGCTGCGTCGGATCGTGGACGGTGAAGAACACGTCCAGAAGGTCCTCGTAGGCGATGCGCTCGGGGTCATATTCGATCTGGACGACCTCCGCGTGGCCGGTGGTGCCCGAACAGACCTCACGGTAGGTCGGGTTCTCGGTGTGACCGCCCGCGTAGCCCGAGGTCACGTCGAGCACGCCGTCGAACTCCTCGACGGGAGCCTCGATACACCAGAAACAGCCGCCGGCGAGCGTCGCGCGTTCGGTTTCGGTTGCCATGCACGCGATTGGGCGCGCTCGGGGGAAAACCCATCGGCCCGGACGGAGTGAGGTATTTCACCACGGGCCACGATGGATCGATGATGAGCGACTACACCGGCGCGCAACTGTTCGTCGACGCGCTCGCCGACTACGGCGTCACGCACGTCTTCGGCAATCCCGGAACCACCGAGCTCCCGGTCGTCCATGCCCTCGCCGACAGCGAGATCGAGTACGTGCTGGGGCTCCACGAGGACATCGCGGTCGGGATGGCCGGCGGCTACGCCCAGACGCGCCGGTATCATGCCCACCACGACGACTCGATCATCCCGCTCGGCGTGGCGAACCTCCATCTCGCGCCGGGGCTCGCCCACGGTCTCGGCAATCTCTACGCCGCAAAGGTCGCCGGTGCGCCGCTGCTGGTGACGGCCGGCAACCACAGTTCGGACTTCCGTCACGAAGAACCGATCCTCTCGGGCGATCTCCTCAGGATGACGCGCCAGTTCTGTAAGGACAGTCAGGAGATCCTCGATGTCGAGGCGATTCCGACGATGGTCCGCCGGGCGGTGCGGACGGCGCTCACGCCGCCGACGGGACCCGTCTTTCTGGGGCTCCCGTTGGACACGATGCTCGCCGAAACCGACGCCAGCCCCGAGCGACTCGGACCGATTCCCACGGCGGGGGACGGCGACGCGGCAAGCATCGAACGTGCGGCCGATCTCCTGGTCGAGGCCGATGCGCCGGTGCTGGTCGTCGGCGACCACGTGGCGCGGGCGGGCGCGGACGCGGTCGCGGCGGCCGTCGATCTGGCCGAGGCGAGCGGTGCGCGCGTCCACGGCGAGATCCTCCTCTCGGAGGTCGACTTCCCGATGGATCACGAGCAGTGGGTCTCGCCGATCCCGCCGGACGAGGATCTCGCGCGAACGCTACTGAGCGCCGACACCGTGGTTTTCGCCGGCTGTTCGACCAACACGACGCTGACGCGCCACGAGGGCGACCTCGTCGCCAGCGACACGACCTGTATCCATCTGAGTGACGCGATCCACGAGATCGGAAAGAACCAGCCCGCCGACGCAGCCGTCATCGGCGACCCCGGTGACGTGATGGACGAACTCGCGAACCGACTGCGCGAGCGCCTCGACGACGAACGGAAAGAGGAACGGCTCGATACGGTGCGCTCGGTGAAAGAGATGGTCGAGGGCCAGCTGGCCACGATGGGCGAGGGCGACGAGGACGACCCGCGCGCCTCGAAAGCCGAACTCGTCGATGCGCTCGAAGCGGCCGCTTCGGACGCCTACATCGTCGACGAAGGGATCACCGCGAAATACGCGATGCTGACGCGCTGGCCGCTTCAGCCCGAGCAGTACATCTCGAACAAGGGCGGCGGACTGGGCTACGGGCTTCCCGCATCGGTGGGTGCGGCGCTCGCCGAGAGTCAGCGTGAGAGTCCACGAGACGTCGTGGGGTTCGTCGGCGATGGCTCGTATCTCTACTACCCGCACTCGCTCTACACCGCCGCACGATACGACCTCGATCTCACAGTCGTCATTCCCGACAACAGGAACTACCGCATTCTGAAGGACAACACGCTCGACGTGATGGGTGGCGAGGAGGACGAGTACGACTGGCAGGGCATGGAGTTCGACCCACCAGTGGACATCCCGACGAACGTCGAGAGCCACGGTGCGCGTGGACAACTGATCGAGTCGCCGGGAGAGATCACATCTGCCGTCGGGGAGGCACTCGGCAGGGGCGGACCGGACGTGCTCGACGTGCTGGTTCACGACTGAATTCCACAGAAAGTATTTGCCGGGCGTCGTACCATCGTTAACAATGCGGAAGGCGATCCTCGCCGGACTGTTCGCGGCGGCGGTCGTCCTCGCCGGCTGCAACGGGATCGCGCTCGGCGGTGACGAAACCCCGGCACGGACGGTGACGCCCGCGGCCGTCCCGACCGACGAGCCCACGCCGACGCCCGTGCCACGGCTCGCGCCGGGCCTCACCGAGAGGGGTGTGACCGACGCGTTCGCGCTCGGTGAAGCCCACGCGTCTGTTCTCGGCAACGCCTCCTACACCCTGAACGGGAATTTCTCCGTCGAATACGCGAACGGGACCGCCTACAATCGGGGGACGACCGACGCCCGACTCGCGGCCAACAGCAATCGGTACTACGTCCGGCAAAACGCCTCCGGGCTGCTCTTCGGTGACGGCGCATTCGCCAGGGCGATCTGGTCGAACGGCGAGCGCGTTCTCGTGGCCGACACGGCGAACGACAGTACGTCGTACGAATCCCCGCGGAACGTCGAAGGCGAGTCGGTGCCACCCCGGGAGGCACTCTCGATCGATCCGACGAAGCGCCAACAGCTGTACGCCTATCTTGGCTCGGTCGAGACCCGCGTGACCGGGACCGAGACGCGAAACGGAACGACGATCCATCGCGTCGAGTCGACGAACGTGACGAACCCGGCCGCCTTCGAGGTCCAATGGACTGACCCACGGGACCTCTCGCTCGTCGCGTTCGTCGATTCGCGTGGGCTCGTCCACGAGTACCGACTCGACTACACGGCGTCGCTCGATGGCACTCCCGTCGAGATCCACCGACACGTGCGCTACACGAACCTCGGAAACACCACCGTCGAGCGCCCGCCGTGGTACGGCGAAGCCATCGCAAACGTCTCGACCGCTACGACGACTGGGGACTGAGGTTCACTCGATCCGCAGACGCTCGCCCTCGGCGGTTTCGGGAAAGATCTTGCCGGGGTTCAGCGTGTCCTTCGGATCGAGCGCGCGCTTGATCGCGCGCATCGTTTCCACACTTCCCTCGCCGTGTTCGGCGACCATGTATTCGCGCTTGCCCCGTCCGACGCCGTGCTCGCCGGTTGCGGTGCCACCGAGTTCGATGGTCCGCTGGACGACGGCATCGGAGATCTCGCGGCCGGCTGCGAGTTCGTCCTCGTCGTTCGGATCGACCAGCACGTTGTAGTGGACGTTGCCGTCGCCGGCGTGGCCGAACGTCGTCACGTCGAGGCCGTGCTCGTCGCCGCGCGCCTTCGCGTAGCGGACGATCTCGGGGAAGTGGCTGATCGGCACGGTGATGTCGCCGGGTTTGGCCGGGCGACGCGGCGGATCGTAGGCGATCATGGCGTTCGCGAGGTTTCGTCTGGCGTCCCACAGCTCGTCCATCTCGTCGCCGGCGGCCATCTCGAAGCGGTCGGCGTCGTGCTCTGCGAAAATTTCGCGGCAGGCCTCGATCTCGGCCTCGACGTGGTGGTTCGCGTGGAATTCCAGGAAGACGGTCGGAACGTTCGGGAGGTCGGTCCCGGAGTAGGCGTTGGCGATCTTCGTGCTCAGTGGGTCGATGAGCTCGATCGTTGCCACGTCGACGCCGGCCTGCATCGTTGCGGCGATCGCCGCGGCGGCCGCGTCGAGATCGTCGAACGTCGCCCGCCCGCCGCGGATCTGTTTCGGTCGGCGGGCGAGTTCGAACGTTACGCGCGTGACGACCGCGAGCGTCCCCTCGCTGCCGATCAGGAGATCGGTCAGGTTGTAGCCGCTCGAAGTCTTGACCGCCCGACCGCCGGTTTCGATCACCGTGCCGTCGGCCAGGACGGCTTCGAGGCCGAGCACCCAGTCGCTCACTTCGCCGTATTTGACCGTCTTCGCGCCGCTGGCGTCGTTCGCGACCATCCCGCCCACGGTCGAGATGTCGCCCGACTGCGGCAACGGGGGCAAGAACAGTTCCTCGTCGGCGACGGCCTCGTTCACCGCCGACCCGAGCACGCCGGGTTCGACGTCGATCTGGAAGTCCCCCGGCCGGATTTCGAGCACTCGATCCATCCGGGTGCAGTCCATGCTGATGCCCTCGAATGCCGGCAGTGCGTTCCCCTCCAGCCCCGTGCCCGCCGCGTAGGGCGTCACCGGCACCTCGCGTTCGTTGGCCGCGGCAAGCACCGCGCTTACTTCCTCTGTGGATTCGGGCCAACAGACCGCATCGGGTCGCACACGCTCGTCGTCGGGGGTTCCCCAGTCGCCCGCGTGGCCGTCGCGGTCGTCGTCGCCGAACGACACCTGCCCGTCCGCGAGGTGGTCGGTGAGGAACGAACAGTCGTACGCCATGTGTTGGCTTCACGGATGGCAGGGATAAAACTCCGCTCCGAGTGGGACGCACCGACGATTCCCAACCACGCCCGTCGTTTCGGCTGGCTGTCAGAGGAACGCGATCCGTAACACATAAATTATCCTATTATCTCATCTGTGTTCTGGCTGAAAAATCATGGTATATTTTATTACCTTTCAACATATATCGATAGTACGGTCGATCACGGATGCGGAACGCTCCCGTACGATCGGCCGCTACGAACCATGAACCATGCATACACGCTCGAAAGCACAGTGCTACAGCTACAGGTCCCACAGTTCCTCCAGGAGACTGTCGCGGGCATCATCGCGTTCCTGCCGGTGCTTCTCAGCGCCATCGTCGTCCTGCTCGTCGGCTGGATACTCGGTCGGCTCCTCGGTGCCGTCGTCACCCGCGTCGTCGAGGGAATCGGTCTCTCGAAGTATACACAGGGGACGCCGCTCGAACAGGACGATCGCGGCGACGGCGGTATCGCGGGCGCACTCGGAAAACTCGTCAAATACATCGTCTATTTCTACGCCGCACTCGCCGCATCGGACATCCTCGGGATCGCGATCCTCTCGCAGTTGCTCTCGGATATCGGTACGTTTCTGCCGGTCATCCTCTCGGCGGTCGTCGTTCTCGTCATCGGGTTCGTCGTTGGACGGATCGTTGGCGGCATCGTCACGGACGTCGTCGGCGGGTTCAACCTCGGGAGCTACTTCCACGACACGCCGCTCGAACGGGTCACGCGGTCGGCCGGCGGCATCGGCGGCATCGTCGGCACGCTCGTCGAATACTACATCTACTTCCTGACGCTTCTGACCGCGGCGGGTATCCTGCAGATCCCGGCGCTGTCGCGGCTGTTGAACGACTTCGCCGGGTTCGTTCCGGCGCTCATCGGCGGGGTGGCCGTCCTGATCGTCGGCGCACTCGCCGCGGAATTCGTCGAGGACGTCGTCGCTAGCACCGACGGGAGCCGGCTGACGGATCTCGTCGGTCTCGGGGTGAAGCTGTTCGTCTACTACCTCGCCATCACCATCGCGCTCGATACGATGGGGTTCGATTCGACCGTTCTCACGACGCTGTTCGCCTCCTTCGTGACGGCCTTCTTCGGCGCGCTTGCGGTCGCTCTCGCCCTCGCCATCGGTATCGGTCTCGGCTGGGGCAGCAAGGACTACGTCGCCGAGAACATCGACGACTGGCTGTCGAGCGCGCGCAGTAGTGCCGACGATCTCACTGACGAGGAGGGATCGACCGGAACTCGCGGTACCGACGACCGGGACACGTTCGACGACGACGACACGCGGGGTGGTTCCGGGCCGAGTGGCACGGGCGACCCCGACGTCTGAACCCGTTCGCACAACGACTTTTTACCCGTTCCGGCTCTGTTCGCGGCATGGCTAGCCTGCTCGGCGACTACGACCGCTCGCGGATCCCGGTCTGGCTCATGGCGGTCGTCTTCTCGCTCGCGCTCTCGTTCATCATCTGGCGGTATATCGGGACGTTCGTTCTCGGACTGTTCGTCTACTACATCACGCGCCCGATCCACCGCCGGCTCGCCGATCACATCCCGACGTCGAGCCTCGCGGCGGCGGTCTCGCTGACGACGGTCGCGCTGCCGGTGATCGTGCTCATCGGCTACACGCTCTACGTCGGGACGTTCCAGCTCGCCGACATCGCCGAGAGTGCGAACCTCCAACCCGTGCTCGACGCACTCGAACCGTACGTCGAGAACGCTGGCGTCGGCACCGAGCCACAGGCCGTCATCAGCTCGGCGATCGAGAACCCACAGCAGTTCCTGAGCGGCGGCGTGATCGACGCGATCACCGAGGCTGCGACGCCGCTGTTCGCGTATCTCGGCGCGTTCGGCAACGCGCTCATCCACCTGTTCGTCGTGCTCGCGCTCGCCTTCTACCTCCTGCGCGACGACCACAAGCTCGCGGCGTGGTTTCGCAGCCAGCTCGCCGGCGACGGGACGCCAATGTACGCCTACCTCGACGCGGTCGATCGCAATCTGAAGACGATCTACTTCGGTAACATCCTGAACGCCTTCTCGACGGCGATCCTCGCGGCGATCTCGTACAATCTGCTCAACGCCGTCAGCCCGGCCGGCGTCGCCGTGCCCTCGCCCACGCTCCTGGGACTGCTCACCGGCGTCGGCAGTCTCGTACCGGTCATCGGCATGAAGATCGTCTACGTCCCGGTCGCGCTGTTGCTCGGCGTCGAGGCCGTTCTCGTCAGTCCCACGCTGCTCTGGTTCCCGCTCGTCTTCGCGGGCGTCTCGCTGGTCATCGTCGATACGATCCCCGACCTCGTGCTCCGACCCTACGTCTCCGGCCGGGATCTCCACACCGGCTCGGTGATGATCGCCTACATCATCGGTCCACTGCTGTTCGGCTGGTACGGGCTCTTCCTCGGCCCACTACTACTCGTACTGTTCGTCCACTTCGCGCGCATCCTCCTACCGGAGCTCATCCGTGGCGAGCCGCTCACCGCGCGGGCGACGGCGGGCAACCCGCTCCACCCGTCCACCGATCTCCCCGTTTCCGAACCGGAACCGATCGATCCGACGGACGAGTCGGACGCCGAGACCGATGGCGCAGGGCCTACCGACGACGAGTCGTCACGATCGCTCGACGACGGGACTGGAAATAGGGAATAAACCACGCCCGGATGGTTTATCCGGGTAGACCCCTAACCATCGGTGATGAAGGCCGTAGAAATCACCGAATTCGGCGACAGTGACGTCATCGAGACGACCGAGCGCGAGGTCCCGGAGCCCGGCGACGGCGAGGTCCGTGTCGCCGTCGAGGCAGCGGGGATCAACTTCGCGGACATCATGCAGCGCCGTGGTCACTACGTCGGTGGTCCGGAGCCGCCGTACGTGCCGGGCATGGAAGCTGCCGGCACCATCGATGCGGTCGGCGACGGCGTCGACCGCGAGGTCGGCGAGCGCGTGGTCGCCATGACCGACGGGGGCTACGCCGAGTACACCACCGCCGACGCCGCCGGACTGTTCGACATCCCGGAATCGATGAGCTTTCCCGAAGCAGCGGGCTTTCCCGTCCAGTTCCTGACCGCCCACAACACGCTGTTCGAGTGGGGTGGGTTGGAAGAGGACGAGCGCGTGCTGATTCACGCCGCCGCGGGCGGCGTCGGGACCGCCGCGACACAGCTCGCGAGCGAGGCCGGCGCGGAGGTCTTCGGCACCGCGAGCACGCAGGAGAAGCTCGATCTCGCCGAACGCCTCGGGCTCAACCATCCGATCAACTACACCGAGACCGAGTTCGCCGAAGCAGTGAACGACGCTACCGACGGCGAGGGCGTCGATCTCGTTCTCGACGGGATCGGCGGCGACACCACGACTGACAGCCTCGACTGTCTCACCCACTTCGGCCGGATGGTGTCGTACGGTGCCGCGAGCGGCGAACCCGGCTATCCCGACACGAGCACGCTGCTGTTCAACAACTTCACCATCCAGGGCTACCATCTCGGCCAGTCGATGCAGCGCGCCCCCGAGCGCGTGCTCGATGCCGTCCCGCATCTGACCGAACTGCTCACGAACGGCGAACTCGAAGTGGTCGTCGGCGAGACGTTCCCGCTGGCCGAGGCCGCCGATGCTCACGAGTACATCGAGAACCGGAAGTCGAGCGGCAAGGTCGTTCTCGAACCCTAACTGACCGGTAGCACACTCGTGTCGATCCCGTCGCGCCGCCCGTCGAGGACGGAAAACCGCTCGTCGCGCCGGCGTTCGAGCCAGTAGAGCAGTCGTTCGGCCCACACGAGTTTCCGTTTCTTCATCGGAGCCACCGATTCGTCGTCGAAATCCCAGCCGACGAACTCCAAGCTACTCGCCCCGCAGTGATCGGCCAGGAAGGCCGCGCGATCCCCATCGGTGAACCCGCCGAGGTTCACCACCGGACCGGCTGGCGCGGCTTGGGTCGTAGCGAGCACGTGCTCGATATCGAGGGTCGGTACGATTTCTTCGACCAGCGGACCGTTGTCGCCGTGGGCGTGGACCGCGACCGGCGTGCCCGCTACCGTGAGCGCCCGTACCGTTTCCGGATTCTTGTCGAGATCCGTCACCATGCAGTCGACGGCGATGCCGGCTTCCTGGAGCCGATCGACGGCAGTCGAGGCGGCGAACACGCTGCTGTCCGCTGTGTCGACCCCATCGAGATCGGTTTCGAGCGATGGGCCAGCCCCGGCGATCACGACCGTCTCACCCGTCACGTCGAGTCGATCGAGAGCGAACGGGCCGACGAGATCGGCGAGGCGGTCCCGGACGCGCTCGTCGCTTGCGCGATCGAAGCCGAAATCGGCGAGAATCGCCTCGTAGACCGGTTCCCACGTGGCGAAGTTCATCGCAGCGCAGCTCTGTCGCCGAGTGCGTCACCGATGCGGGCCGCATCGCGGGTCTCGGGGACGTCGTGGGTGCGGATCACGTCCGCACCGCGCTCGACGGCCAGCGCCGTCGCGGCGAGGCTCGCGGGCAGTCGGTCGTCCGTCTCGCGATCGACGATCTCGCCGAGGAAGTTCTTCCGGTTGATCGAGACCAGCATCGGGCGGTCGATGGCTCCGAACGCCGCGAGCCGGCGGAACGTCTCGCGGTCGTCGTCGAGGGTTTTGTCCTCGCTCCAGCCGCCGAACGCGGGATCGATGATCGTCTTGCCGGTGAGGTTCTCGGTGAGCGCATCGTAGATGTCGTCGACGTCCGCGAGCGCGCCGGGTCGTTCGAGATCCGGCGGGCTGGCCATCTTCACGACCGCCGCGTCGCGCGCCTCGCAGACGCGGGGCAGTTCGGGATCGGCGAAGCCACAGACGTCGTTCACCATGTCGAAATTCGCGTCGAGTGCCGCCGCAGCGACCTCGTGATATCGAGTCTCGATCGAGAACACCGCTTCCCCCGTGACGCGATCGATCGTCTCGATGGCCGTGTCGAGTCGCTCGCGCTCCTCGGCGGCCGAGAGCACCTCGAAGCGCTTGTTCGCCGATTCGAGCCCCACGTCGATGATCTCCGCGCCCTCGTCGATGAGCTCGTCGACGTAGGCGGCGGCGTCGGCGGGGTCGGCGAACACGCTCGGCTCGTAGGGTGACTGGTCGCTGACGTTGAGCACACCCATGATCCGCGCTGGGTGTCCGTCGCCGATCGGGAGACCGGCGGCCTCGACGGTCTGCATGGTCGAACGTTGGCGAGCGTGGGCAAAAGCGACCCGTTCGAGGGACGCGCGACTTTTAGGCACAACCGTCGTATCCGGGGTATGGGAAAGGTCAATATCGCGCTGCGCGGCTGGCGGTTCGACGAGTCGGCGGTGTTCACCGACGACGGTGATATCAAACCGATCGACGAGATGGAGCCGACGACCAGAGAGCGCATCGTCAGACTTCGCCAGCTCATCGACTCGCCGTGTCACGCCTGCTGGCTCATCCACGGCGATAGCGAGCTCGACGCCTGCAACGACGCGGCAGCCGTCTACGGCGAACCGCTGAGCGAGGTCGTCCTCTGCGAGGAGCACGAACCCGACTTCCGCTACTGGTTTCGTGAGCAGGGCGGGGCCGACCATCGCGGCGAGCCGGCGCTTCAGGACGCCTTCCACGAGTGGTTCGCCGACGGCGGGCGTGCACCGGAGGAGTACGAACCGGTCGAGCACGTCGATACCGACCCGTCGGCGGTCCCGTCGGTCTCGGGCACGGGCTCGGCGGCCGATGCCGAACAGGAGGCCCAGAGCGTGGACCTCGACAGCCTCGACATCTGATGGGGGTCGCCGTCGCCGTCGTCGATGCGGAGACGCCGGGTAACGTCGGGACGATCGCGCGGGCGATGAAGAACTTCGGGTTCGGTGATTTGCAACTCGTCGACCCGCCCGACCTCGATCCCGACGGCGAGGCCTACGGGTTCGCCGGTCATGCCCGCGAGGACGTCCTGCCGAACCACGACGTGCTCACGTTCGACGAGCTGGTCTCGGAGTTCTACACGGTGGGGTTCACCGCCATGACCGGCCGTGACGAGGGGCGACACGTCCGCTATCCGTTCAAGACGCCCGCCGAGCTCGCGGATCACCTCACGGACGTCGAGGGCGACATCGCGCTCGTCTTCGGGCGCGAGGGTACTGGACTCTCGAACGAGGAGTTCGCCCGCATCGACGAGGTCTGTTCGATCCCGGCCAGCCCCGACTACCCAGTTCTCAATCTCGGCCAGGCGGCCACGGTCGCCCTCTACGAACTTCGGGGGCTCACACTCGACGAGGTGCACCATCCTGACCGCCACGATCGGGCCGACGAGCGCGCGCTCGAAGGGCTGTACGACCAGTTCCAGTCGTTTCTGGCAGCCATCGATCGGCCGGAGGAAAAACGCGCGAAAACCGAGCGCATGCTCCGGCGCGTGCTCGGGCGCGCCCACCCGACGGGGCGGGAGGTCACGACGCTGCGCGGGCTGTTCCGCCGGGCGGAGATGCAGATCGACCGTGCACGGGACGAGGAATCGTAATCCGGACCGATCGTGGTCGAACCGACGCCGACTACAGATCCGGCGTCGCTTGCGGTTCGGTCTCCCCCTCGCTGATGACCAGCGTGTTTTCGACGAGGTTGCCGTGTGCGCGCCGGAACCGTTCCGAGAGCGCCTGATGGGAGATATCGAGCTCGTCGGCGAGATCGGCGACCGAGAGATCGCGCGGCACCTCGTAGTAGCCGTGCTCGAACGCCGCATCCAGCGCTTCGGCCTGCTCCTCGGTGAGGCCGAAGCGGGCGTGACGTTCGTTTTCCATCGCGTAGATGGCCTCGACATCGATCTCGATGTCGTGTTCCTGGCAGAAATCGTACGTCCGTGACAGCGCATCGCGGTCGGGAAAGAGCAGTCTGAGCTGCCAGCGTCCCCGCTCGCTTTCGGCGTTCAGCACGGTCGCCTGCTCTTCGAGAAGCGCGTGGACGACGAACTGGACGCGGGCGATCCACTCCATCCGGTAGAGCCACTCGCCGTCGAGATCGGAGAGTCGCTCGACGTTCTCGACGCTCGGGTCCGACGCGAAGGCGTCTTCGAGCGCTTCACGATCGGACGCGCTCGCCCAGACGAACGGCATGACGCGGTCGACGTCGTGGGCGACGACCCGCTCGACGTCGAAGGTCGCCTCGGGTACGCGCTCGATGGCCTCCCCGAGTGCGAACGTCTCGGCAGCGACCGATAGTTCGCCGATGGTGCTCATTCACCCAGTCGTGGGCTACGCGGCGAAATAACTATTTCCCTCCTCGATCGATCGAGCACGAGTATCGAACCCGTTCTGTTGAAGTGTCCGAAGCCAATATACTGGGCAATGAGTGAGGACTTCTACTCGGTGCTCGGCGTCTCGCGCGACGCCGGCGAGGACGAAATCAAACAGGCCTATCGCAAGCAGGCCGCCGAGTACCACCCCGACGTCTCCGACGACCCGAACGCCGACGAGAAGTTCAAACAGGCGAAGAAGGCAAAGGAGGTGCTCACCGACGACCAGAAACGCCAGGCCTACGACCAAATGGGTCACGAGCGCTTCGAGCAGGCCGAAAAGCGCGGCGGGTTCGACGGCGGCGGTGCGGGGCGGGGCGGCGGGATGGGCGGCATGGGCGGTGCCGGCGGCGACCCGTTCGGCGGCATGGGTGGCGGCGGGATGGGCGGTGGCGGTCTCGGCGACATCTTCGAGCAGTTCTTCAACGGCGGTGGCGGTCGCGGCGGCGGTGGCCAGAGCGGCCCGCGCCAGGGCTCCGACCTCCGAACCGACCTCTCGATCGAACTGGAGGAGGCCGCCGCGGGCGCAGAAAAGCAGTTCACCATCACCCGCCCCGAGACCTGCCCGGACTGTGAGGGATCGGGCCATCCCGAAAGCGCCGACGCCGAAACCTGCCCGCAGTGTGACGGCCGCGGCCAGACGACACAGGTTCAGCAGACCTCGCTCGGCCGCGTCCAGCAGACCCAGACCTGTCGGCGCTGTGGCGGCGATGGCACGCTCTACTCCGAGGACTGTTCGACCTGCGGCGGCGACGGCCACGTGCGCAACGAGGCCAGCCTCTCGGTCGAGGTCCCACCGGGCATCCGCGACGGCCAGACCCTCCGGATGGAGCGCGAGGGCGCACCCGGCGAGAACGGCGGGCCCAATGGTGATTTGCTCATCGAGATCAGCGTCCGCAAACACCCCGAGTTCGATCGCGAAGGCAACGATCTCGCTCACCGCGCGGCCATCTCCTTCCCCCAGGCGACCTTCGGCGCAACCATCGAAGTACCCACGCTCGACGGCACCGTCGAAATGGACGTCCCCGCCGGCACTCAGAGCGGCGAGACCTTCCGCCTCGAAGGGAAGGGCATGCCCCGCCTGCGCCGCCGCGGCACTGGCGATCTCTTCGTCCGCACGCAGGTCATCACCCCCGACGAACTGAACGAGGACCAGCGCGACGCGCTCGAAGCGTTCGCCGAAGCCGGCGGCGAGGAGATCGAGGTCGAGGAAGGGTTCTTCGAGAAGCTCAAACACTCGCTCTAGAACCCACTTTTTTACTCCTCGGGTGCGCTCGCTGCGCTCGCGCACCGCTCGTCGCAAAAACCTGGACTAAAAAGGACTGCTCGCTCGGCCTTCGGCCTCGCTCACGGTGAACCGTGCTCACTCCGTTCGCACGGACGCCCATCAGCACAGTACCGCCGAAGCCCTCGGCGCGCGCTCACTCCGGTTCGCTACTCACTCGCTTCGCTCGTTCGCGCCCCTCGCCCTTCATCCACCAGGACCGCACCGCTACCGCCGCAACCGCCACCGCGGCCGCGTAGCCGGCGGGCGCACGGCGAGCCACCGAGTATAACCGTCGGCGAGCGCTGATGTCGACATGGCAGAGACAGAATCCGCCGTCGAGACGTTTCTGGACCGTGCTGACGCGGTCTTCGAGGATTACGAGAACGGTTACGTGGACCCCGATGCAGCGCTGTCGACGCTCGAATCGCACGTCGACACGCTGCGCGAGGAGCGCGAATCGTAGCGAAAACATGAACAGTTATCGCATCTCGGGCCGCGAGTAGAGACATGACGGACTTCTCGAACCGGGTCGAATCGGTCGCCATCAGCGGCATCCGTGAAGTGTTCGAGGCGGCCGGCGGCGACGCCATCAACCTCGGCCTCGGACAGCCCGACTTCCCGACGCCCGATCACGCACGACAGGCCGCGGTCGACGCCATCGAGAGCGGCGCGGCCGACGGCTACACCTCGAACGCCGGCATTCCCGACCTCCGCGAGGCGGTGAGCGATAAACACGCTCGGGACAACGATCTCGACGTCGATCCGGACGAGGTCATCGCCACCGCCGGCGGCAGCGAGGCGCTCCACCTCGCGATGGAGGCCCACGTGAGTTCGGGCGAGGAGGTCATCGTTCCCGATCCCGGCTTCGTCTCCTACGCCGCACTCACTCATCTCGCGGGTGGCGAGCCCGTTCCGATCGAGCTCCGCGAGGATCTCACGATGAGTCCCGCGGCGGTCGAAGCGGCGATCACCGATGACACCGCCGCGTTCGTCGTCAACAGCCCCGCTAACCCCACCGGGGCCGTCCAGAGCGAAGAGGACATGCGCGAGTTCGCCCGGATCGCCGACGAACACGACGTGCTCTGTATCTCGGACGAGGTCTACGAGCACATCGTCTTCGAGGGCGAACACCACAGCCCCATGAAGTTCGCCGAAACGGACAACGTCGTCGTGGTGAACGCCTGCTCGAAGGCCTACTCGATGACCGGCTGGCGGCTCGGCTGGATCGCGGCGAGCGAGCGCCGCACCGACCGCATGCTCCGCGTCCACCAGTACGTCCAGGCCTGCGCGAGTGCACCCGCCCAGTACGCCGCCGCAGCCGCCCTCTCGGGCCCACAGGACCCCGTCCACGAGATGGTCGATGCCTTCGAGCAGCGCCGTGACGTCCTGCTCGACGGACTCGCCGACGCGGGTCTCGACACGCCCACGCCCGAGGGTGCGTTCTACGCGATGCCCGACGCGCCGGAGGGCTGGGTCGACGAATGTCTCGACCGCGGCGTGGTCGTCGTTCCTGGCGAGGCCTTCGGCGACGGCGGCGAGGGGTACGCCCGCATCTCCTACGCGACGGGCATCGAGGAGCTCAAAGACGCCATCGAGATCATGGACGACGCCGCGAACGCGGTTCGCTGACACCGCTAACGCTCCGCCGGACGGGTAAATTTCCCGTAATATGTCGTGATCGGTACCGAACGCTATATCATAATATATTACTCGCGTCCGTGTTAATGTCTGTGTAATGGTTCGTCGAACAGACCGAACGAGAGTTTCCGTGTGTCATCGAGAACAGCCACAGCGGAATCGTCCCGATCGAGTCCGGCCGATGTCCGGTGGTTGTCGATGAATATCGCCGACCGGTTGCTCAACGCCGAGCGCGAACACAGCACCTTCGTCTACGTCATCGCCGCCATCGCCGCCCTCAACGGGCTACTGTTCGGCTTCGATATCGGCGTCATTTCGGGCGCACTGCTCTATATCGATCAGACGTTCACGCTGTCGCCGTTTTTGGAAGGGGTCGTCACCAGCAGCGTGCTCGTGGGAGCGATGATCGGCGCGGCGACCGGCGGGAAATTGGCCGATCGGTTCGGCCGTCGTCGGCTGACGCTCGCGGGCGCGGCCGTCTTCTTCGTCGGCTCGTTCGGGATGGCGCTGTCGCCGACGATCGAGTGGCTCGTCTTCTGGCGGGTCGTCGAGGGTACCGCCGTCGGCGTCGCGTCGATCGTCGGCCCGCTGCTGATCTCGGAGACCGCACCCTCCGACATCCGCGGCGCGCTCGGTTTCCTCCAGCAGCTGATGATCACGATCGGCATCCTGCTGGCGTACGTCGTCAACTACGCCTTCGCCCCCGAGTTCCTCGGCATCACCGGCTGGCGCTGGATGCTGTGGTTCGGCGCGGTGCCCGCCACGGTGCTGGCGATCGGGACCTACTTCCTGCCCGAGAGCCCGCGCTGGCTCATCGAGCACGACCGGATCGAGGAGGCAAAGAGCGTGCTCTCGCGCATTCGCGACACGGACGACGTCGACGATGAGATCGAGAACGTCCGCGAGGTCAGCGAGATCGAGGAGAAGGGTGGCCTCTCGGATCTGCTTGAACCGTGGGTTCGCCCGGCGCTCGTCATCGGCGTCGGCCTCGCGGTCATCCAGCAGGTCAGTGGCATCAACACCGTCATCTACTACGCACCGACGATCCTCAACAACATCGGGTTCAACGAGATCGCCTCGATCGTCGGGACGGTCGGCGTCGGCGTCGTCAACGTGCTGCTGACGGTCGTCGCCATCCTCCTCGTCGATCGTGTGGGCCGGCGGCCGTTGTTGCTCGTCGGTACCGCCGGGATGACCGTGATGCTCGGGATACTGGGCCTCGGCTTCGTCCTGCCAGGGCTGTCGGGCGTCGTCGGCTACGTGACGCTCGCGAGCATGATCGGCTACGTCGCCTTCTACGCGATCAGCCTCGGCCCGGTGTTCTGGCTCCTCATCTCGGAGATCTATCCGCTTCGCATCCGCGGGACCGCCGAGGGCGTCGCCAGCGTGTTCAACTGGGGCGCGAACTTCCTCGTCGCGCTGACCTTCCTCCCGCTGATCAACAGGCTCGGCGAGGGACTCTCGTTCTGGCTGCTCGGCGGGTTCTGCCTCCTCGCGTTCGTGTTCATCTACGCGCGCGTTCCCGAGACGATGGGGCGCTCGCTCGAAGAGATCGAGGCCGACCTCCGCGAGAGCGCCATCGTTGGCTCTGACAGCGAGGAACGCCCGGAATCCGTGACGAACGACTGAGATCGCTTCGGTCACAACCGTTCGTAAGAGCGGCCCACATCGCCCGACGTGACGGGTCAACGACTGCCCATACAACTATGTGATTGACAGTTCTAGTGTGGGCATGGCTATTGCACGGCACGGCGACGGAATCGGTGGTGAGTTCGCCGCGCTCGCCTCGCAGGTCCACCCGGTGTTCATGCTGCCACCGCTCGCCGCGTCCTGGTTCGGCGCGGTGCTCGCTCCGTCGCTTCTGCCGCAGGTGGCGTTCGTCCACATGCTGGCGATGTTCTTCGCAGTCTACACCGCCCACGTCAAGGACGGCTACGTCGATTTCTACCTCCGTAGCGAGGACGACGATCACCCGCTGACGTTGGCGGGCTGTCGCCTCGGACTCGCACTCTCGACGACGGGCTTCACGCTCTGTACCGGCTGGCTCTGGCTCGCCGTCGGACCGGGTGCGGCGATCGTGACCCTGCCGACGTGGTTCATCGCCTATCTGCACGCTCCTCAGCTCGACACCAACCCGATCGGCGCGACGCTCGGCTATCCGCTCGGCATCGCCCTCGCGATCGTCGGCGGCTACTACGCACAGACCACGACGATCTCGGCCCCGCTGCTCGCCTTCGCGGCGGTCTTCCTCGTGCTCCTCTCGGGGATCAAGGTCATCGACGACGCGAAGGACTACGACTACGATCGCTCGATCGACAAGCGTACCGTCGCGGTGGTGCTCGGTCACAAGCGCGCCCGCCGGAGCGCCCACGCTCTCATCGGGCTCGCACTCGTGGGCGTGCTCGCCGGTGCGTTCCTCGAACTGTTCCCGCCGAGTACCGCCCTCGCCGCCATCGCCTTCGGCGTCGTCGCGCTCGCTACCCGTCGGTTCGAACCTCAGCGCGCGACCGAACTGCTCATGCGCGGCTCGTATCTGTTCCTGGCGCTTCTCTTTCTCGCCGTACTCGTCCGTCCGCTGTCGTGAGTCGGTCGCGGCATCTCCCGTTCCGGGGGGATTGCGCCCGCTGAGAAACAGTTGGTACGGCTGTCGCTCCTCGATGGAGCCCCGAAACTCCATCAGTTGGCAGCGTGTCATAGAACTCTTCACACGCCTCACCAAGAGCCCGAGAAACGGTATCTGAGAAGCAGCCAGTATTGTCGCAAGTCAGAGCCAGCGGTAGCGGGCCTTTCGACCGATACGTGAAAACCATGCCAACCGTTCTATGACACTCTGAGGCAGAAGGATAGAAAGAGTGTTTCAATAGGATCGGCAATAGAAAATACACAGGCTCCAATACTATTGTTCAACATGAGTCAATCAGCAAATCGTTGCGGATATACATGGCCTGAAGATCATGATGTAAATGATACTCCTGATAGGCAGAGCTGTTGCTATCGGCCGAGTCTCTCAGACCGAAACCGATGTATCTGGCACTCAAATTGTGATGAGACCGAGGACTGGTCACGGGACATTCTCAAATCAAGCAGAGCTCCCAAAGAAATCCAGGAGAAAAATGGCAAAATATCAGAATTGCTTGATGGAGTCAGTCTCCCAGAGTTCAATGGGAACTATTCCATATCGTTTTCGCAGGCGAGCTGTAGAGATTCAAATTTCAAAGGTTCTGATTTGGGCTTTTTTGACTTCTCTGGCTCTGATTTGAGAGGTAGTGATTTCACCAGCACATCACTCGAAGGAGCTGACTTTTCAGAGTCCGACCTTAGAGATGTCGACTTTTCTCGTTCACATTTCTCTGAAACATCGTTTCATAAATCAGATCTTCGAGGAGCAAAGATGCCGGGGAACGAAGACGAATTTGATGGTATTCCACTATATGCTGACTTTACTGGAGCAGACTTGCGCGGTGTTACTTTCCCGTTTGATTTGCAATTTTCTGAGATGAGCAAGGCGTTTTTTATCCCAGAACCATTGGATTTTGATCCATCTTTGGGGGTTCCAAATTCAGATGAAGTAAGGTCTGAGTTTGGTCAATCATCATATTTTGGACCCCCAACAGACGACCCTGGTCGGAAAGTTTGTATGGAGGCTTGGCCAAATATGAGGATCGTATGTGTTTAGCGCAGTCCGTTCGTAGATGCCTCTGCACGTGATTCTGGTTCCTCTCCTCCGAGTATCGACATCAGTTGATCCGGCGGATCGAGTCCCTGTCGTTCCCACGTCGCTACCATCGTCGAGAGCGTTTCGTGGATGCGGACTCCGGTTTCCGACCGGAGTCCGCCGAACATCTTCCGCATCACTACCTGCTCGCGTAGAGCGCGCTCTGCGCGATTATTCGTCGAATCAACGTCCGGTTCCGTGACGAACGTCAGCCAACTTCCCAGCCCGTTCCTGATCTTCTCGACTAGTTGCGTCACTTCCTCGGTCTCGTAGCCCGCTCTGATTAACTCCTCCAGACACAGCGAGGCCTGTGCCCGCCTCCGCTCGCGGACGGAGGCGGGCGGGTCCTCTTCGTCGAACGCGGTCAAATCCTCGTGGAGGTCGTGTAGTACCTCCGAGATCGGCTCTGCTTCCTCGTGCCGTTCAGCTACGTACTTCGCCTCTCGTAGAAGGTGCGCCCAGCACCGCTGGAGTTTGCCGTGATAGCTCGGATACGCCGACCAGCCGTCACAGCTCAAAGTGGCGTCCTCGGCGAGTTCGTCGCCGAGGACGTCCTCCAGTACCTGACTTCCGCGGCTCTCGTCGATCGTATAGAAGACGTCCTCGTCGGTCACGAACGTCCAGACCCAGTGCTGGTCGCCGTCGACCGGAAAGCCAGTTTCATCGCAGTAGATGACGTCGCTGTCACGGACGCTGGCTCGAACGTCCTCGTACGCGGGTCGCAGCCGGTCTGCGACCCGCTCGGTCATGTTGTAGATCGTTGCCGGTGAAACCGGATGGTCGAGCTGCCAGTCGAACAGTTCGGCCTGCTTCCGGTGCGGAAGCCGGCCGTGATAGCGGAGGAGAGCGGTTTGGGCCAGCAAGCGTGGCCCAAACCGCCCGGTCTCCGGGCAATCAGGATGTTCGGCGACAACTTCGTTGCCACAGGAGCACTCCTGCTTTCCGAGCTCGTATTTCGTGACTTCGGTCGGGATGGGAAGCGGAATATCGACGATGACGCGGGAGACGTACTCATCGGGATCGGTGAGAACGCAGTCGCAATCGGGACAGTACGCCTCCCCGACCCGGACGGTCCTGTCCGGTTCGGGTGGTGGCCGGGTCGTTCCGTCGTGACCGGAGTTGCGTCCGGGTCCGGACGAGGAGTCGCTGGCGGCGTCTGCGTCGCCGCCAGCTTCGTCGTTCTCGTCGTTTTGCTCGGAATCGTCGTCCTGTGGCTGTTGTCCAGCACCGCCCTGCTTGCTGGACGGTGTGTGGGCGTTTTCGTACTTCTTGAGGCGGTTTTCGAGCTCTTCGATTCGTTCGTTCTGCTCGGCGTTTTGCTGGCGAAGAAACGCGTTCTCAGCGAGAAGAGCGAGATCTCGTTGGGGAAGGATCATTCGACCCACAGAACGGATCGCCGGGGTCGAACGACCCGGCGATCCGTCAGGCCCGGAAAGCACGATTAGCGGCTGTTCGTCCTGCTCTTCCCTGAGAGCTACGGTTTCGACTCGACTGTTCCGCTAAACACCTACTGAGGATCAAGGAGGTTCTTCATGCTGATGTTTGGAGATGGAAAGTAGACTTTTCAAACAGGGCTATGGAGGGTTCTAATTTCTCAGGCGCCCATCTCTGGGGAGCAGACTTCTCAGAGTCGTTTTTGAGAGATGCTGATTTTTCAGACGCAACCCTCTGGCTATCGGATTTTTCGCACGTGAATCTACAAGATGCGGATTTCACAGGTTCTGATCTTCGCGAAACTGTCTTTACGGGCGCAGATCTCAGAGGGGCGGACTTTGGTGGGGCCGATATTAGGGGAGTCGATTTATCCGATGTGACAATAAATGGTGGGACAAACTTCTCAAAAGTAAAAAATCGGAAAAAAATCAACTCAACAGAATGGAGCTACTTTGCGCAATCTTATCACAATATAAAAACACTATACGCAGATCACGGGTTAGTTAAAAAAGCTCGGGAGCTTAAACTACTTGAGCGGCGTGCTCGCTTATTCGAAGCTAGAGAACGAGAAGGATGGACAAGTTCTAGCTACCTTGGTGCGAGAATATCAGGTATATTGACGGGATATGGTGTCCAAATCCGACATCTCTTGACGTGGATGGTGCTTTTATTTATATTTTCGACTATATGGTATATTGAGGCAGGAGTCAGAGAAACAGTTCTTCGTAACATATCATATAGTATAATCACATTTACTACAGCAATGCCCAAAATACCTTCTGGAGGCTTCACTCAAGTTGTAGCTATAGTAGAGACTTTTTTTGGTACTTTATCCACAATTCTCTTGGGCTACATACTTGGTAGTCGTGAGAATTTATAGCTCGCTAATCAGCGTGTCATCGAACTCTTCACATACCTCACCAGGTGGCCGAGAACCGGTATCTGAGAAGCAGCCAGTATCGTCGTAATTTAGAGCCAGCGGTAGCGGATCTCTTGACCGATACGCGAAAATCATGCCAACCGTTCTATGACACCCTGTCAGTTCGCGGTGCTCACGATCTTCACCACGTCACCTTCCGCCAACTCGTGGTCGTCACCGATCCGCCGGTCCGAGCGCGCATCGACGGCGTGGAGATAGCCGTCGCCAATGTCCGAGTGGACGGCGTAGGCGAGATCGAGCGGCGTCGACCCGCTCGGCAGCAAGACGGCGTCGGGCAGGACGTTGCCCTGGCCGTCGGTCCATTTCGTCTCGTTCTGGACGGGATACACAGTAATATTGTCGAGCAGGTCGTAGACGGCCGTATCGAGTGCTCGCTGAACGCCGGTGCCGCCGTGGGTCGCCATGAGATCGCGCAACTCGTCGAGCTGCGTGCGCTGGGCGTCCGTGAGGTCGCCAGCGACCGAGAAATCGGCGTCGCCGGGATCGTAGTCGATGGCCCCACCCTCGACGCCGCGGCGGAGCGCGAGTTCGCCCTCGGCGCTCGCCGGGATCGTCTCGGCGAGCTCTTGAAGCCGTTCGATATTGCCTGCGGGCGCGATGTCGGCCTTGTTCGCCACGACGACGAGCGGTTTCGTGCGCGCGCGGATGTCCCGGGCCAGTTCGCGCCGATGGTCGTCGGTCCACTCGCGCGGATCGGCGGGGTAGTCGAGTTCGCGCAGCGTCGCAGCGATCGCCGCCTCGCTCGCGCCGACGCCGGTGAGCATCTCCGCGAGCGATTCGTCGATATCGAACCCCGGCGAACGCGACTGGCGCTCGACGGATTCCCAGTTACGCGCGATGATGCCCGCGAGCCAGCGCTCGATCTCCTCGGTGACGAAGTCGACGTCCTCGGCGGGATCGTGGGCTCCGATCTCGACTGGTTCACCCTCGGCGTTCGTCCCGCCGGAGGCGTCGACGACGTTGAGGATGACGTCGGCGCTCGTGAGTTCGTCGAGGAACTGGTTGCCCAGTCCTCGCCCTTCGTGTGCGCCCGGCACCAGCCCGGCGACGTCGAGCAGTTCGATCGGGACGTAGCGGGTGCCGTCGTGGCAATGCTCGTCGCCACAGCGCTCGTCGCGTGCGAGACATGGACAGTCGGTACGGACGTGCGAGACCCCGTGATTCGGGTCGATCGTCGTGAACGGATAGCCCGCGACGTCGACGTCGGCCATCGTCGCCGCGGCGAAGAACGTCGACTTGCCGGCGTTCGGCTTGCCAGCAAGCGCGAGCGAGAGCATGGCTCGATTACTCGGCCGATGTGAAACTGCCTTTCGATTCGTCGAGTTCGGCCCGCTCGTCGGTCGATTCCGCCCGTTCGTCGACCGACTCGTCACTTTCGTCGCCGTCGGCCGGAGCGGGAGCAGCGAGGTCGTCGCGCCCCTGGACGATGGTCATCTCGCCGCGGGTGCGCATCGCCCCCTCGACGACCGCTCCCTCGTGGAGGCGCAGTTGTTCGCAGGCGATATCGCCGCGGACGTGGGCTCCCGCTGCGATCTCGACCGATCCGCCGCGAGTCGTCACGTCGCCGTGCACAGTGGTGCCCCGCTCGACGGAGATCGACTCGCGCGCCCGGAGGCTGCCGAACAGTTCGCTGCCCTCGCCGACGACGATCGATTCGGCACGGAGGTTGCCGTGGAGCCGGCAGTCGTCGCCGACACGGGCGGGCGTCGAGACGCGCCACGCGTCGTCGCCGACGGTGGCGTTTTTCGGAATTACGACCGGCTGTTCGTCGTGGCCCTCGAACACCTCGGAGAGCACGTCGTCGGCCATCTCCTCCTCGCCGAGCCTGAGGAGATGGGTGAGATAGGTGAAGAGGAAGACGAGCGTCGGCACCGGGTTGCGGATGACGATCCAGCCGTTGGCGTCGAACCCCTCCGCGATCTCGACGTCGTCGCCGATGTCGAGATCGCCGGCGACGACGAGCTGGCCGTCGATCTCGACGCGCTCGCCGATGTAGGCGTTCTCGCCGACGAGGACGTTGCCCGAGACCGTACTCCACATGTCGAGCCGGCAGTCCGAGCTGGCCTCGATATCGCCCTCGAAGGTGACCTGCTCGCCGGCGACGACGTTCCGGCCGCGCACGCCCAGGGAGATCGTGCTCTGGGTGCCGACGATCACGTCGACGTCGGTCACGATGGCGTGTTCTTCGACCGTCGTCCCGTCTGGCACGACGAGTTCGGAAAGCGGGTCCGAGCGAAACGACACACCGTCGATCCGGGGCCATCGCTAATAAATCCCGCCTCCCGTCACGAACGCGAGCGGCTTTTATCCGTGACGGGCCTAATCGCGGTATGACTGCGCTATCCTTCGACGAGCAGGGCGTCGATGTCGTCTACGAAGGCACGGAGTTCCGCCTCGAACGCGCCCTCGTCGAGGAGGCCACCGGCAAGACCTATCCCGACGTCACCGACCACGAAGTGCTCAAGATCGTCGCCCCGGACCCGAACCTCTCGGGCGAACCGAAACGCATCGGCGACATCACCGCCTGAGCAGGATTTAAGTTCCCGCCCGGACTGGCTCGACCATGAGCGCCCTCTCGAAATACGATCACCCGGCGTGGCTGACGATCGCGAGCACGGTCGTCGGCTACGGCGTGATCCTGATCGCGATGACCGTCGTCCTCTTTCTGGTTCCGTACCTGCTTTTCACGCTGCTGTAATCGTACTGTCGGACGGAACTGATCGGAGATTCACGAGGCGCAAACGTCGCCCGCTGTGGTGGAGTTCCACGATCCGTCCTTCACGTACTTCCGACCGACAGTATCACATCCCCATGTCGCTGGCCGACTCGGGCACCGGGAGATCGTGTGGCGACGTTCCCAACAACTCGGCGGCGTGGTCGAGCGCCATGTCGAAGCCGTAGTACCGTTCGAGTTCGTCGCCGTCGGCCGTCGGTCGTACCTTGAGCATCGCGTACCCCTCCTGATTCTGTGCGATGGCTGCCGATCGTCCATCCGATTCGAAGGCGAGCACGCGCTCGGAATCGGTCTCGGTGTAGCGGGCGGTGATGCCGTTCGCCGCGGCGGTCTCGTCGGTCATCGATCCGCATTGTGCGGGCCGCCGCAAAAGCGCGCCGGGTCGTGTGTCGTGCTTGCACCCCGAACGACTCGCTCGCCGCGCCGCCATCGTGCGGATCGACACGACCTCACCCGAAAGGCCTATAATTGACTGACCGTTCAGTTACAGTATGGGCAGTTCCGATTCCGGAGCGGCAATGGCCGACGGCAGCCCGCTGTCGGGCGGCGGCTCCGGGGAGGACAGAAACATGCGTCGCTACATGTGGGGCGGCATCATCGCCGCACTCATCTCGTGGCTGATCGTGCCGGTCGTCGGCCTCGTGGCCGTCTACTGTGGCTGGGTCGTCTACCAGCACAAGGATCGCCTTCAGGGCGGTCTGATCGCCGGCGTCGGCGGCGTCGGCGTCCTCACGTGGGTCGTCTACCTGCTGACGATGTAACGACGAGCGGCCAGTAGCACCGATCGAAAACCACCGACTTTCGAATCGCGCGTCACCCGCGGTTCATTCCGACGACAGAACCATTATGAACGTTAGTGCCGTCGGTGTCGATGATGTGCGCCAGACGGAGTGAGAGCAGTGGCTGAAGCGGAGTCGGCGACCGAGCGCTCGGTGGAGACGGATACCGAACCCGACGACGGAGGCATGACCTTCACGTTCGCGGGCGTCCGCGAGGGGTTCATCACCGGCTTTCCGGTCGCGGTCGGGGTCGCGGGCTACGGCGTCGTCTTCGGCGTCATCGCCGACCAGGCGGGGCTGAGCGTCGCCGAGGCGGCGCTGATGAGCGCGACCGTGCTCGCGGGGGCCGCACAGCTGATCGGGGTCGAGCTCTGGGCCGACTCGGTGCCGATGGCGACCGTTGTCGCCACCGTCGGCATCGTCAACCTCCGCTATCTCCTGATGGGCGCGGCGCTGCGTCCCTGGTTTCGCCAGCTCTCGCCGCGGGCGGCCTACGGCAGCGTCTTCTTCACCGCCGACGAGAACTGGGCACTCACGATCGGCAAGCTCCGCTCTGGCAGCAATCGGGGCGCGTTCCTGCTCGGTAGCGGTCTCGTGCTCTGGCTGCTGTGGATCGTTGCGACCGTCCTCGGCGTGACCGCCGGCGACTTCCTCGGCACGCCCGAACAGTACGGACTGGACTACGTTCTCACTGCTCTGTTCCTCACGCTCGCGGTCGGGCTCTGGCAGGGCCGCGAGTCGATCCGGCCGTGGCTCGCGGCCGCGGGCGTCGCACTCGTCGCGAACGCCGTCCTGCCCGGCGAGTGGTACGTCATCGTCGGCGCGCTCGCGGGCGCGGTCGTCAGAATGGTGAGCTATGAGTAACGCGCTCGCGCTCGATCCCACGGTCGTCGCCCTCATCGTCGGGATGGCGGCCGTCACCTACGCCACGAAGGCCGGCGGGCTCTGGCTGGTCGGTCGCATCGACCTCTCCGAGCGCGCCGAGGCCGGTCTCGACGTGCTGCCGGGCGCGGTCGTCGTCGCGTTCATCGCGCCCGCGCTCGCCGACGGTGGCGTTCCGGAGTGGGTCGCCGCCGGTGCGACCGTCGCCGTCGCCCATAAAACGGGCAGTCTACTGCTGTCGCTCGGTGTCGGTGTGGGCACCGTACTGGCCGTTAGAAGCGTCGTCTGACGTCGCGTGGCTCAGTCGAGCAGGTTGTCGGCGATCGTGTTGCGCAGGATCTCGCTCGTCCCCTCGTAGATCTCGTTGAGCTTCGCGTCCCGGTAGAACCGCTCGGCGGGGAAGTCCTTCGTGTAGCCGTAGCCGCCGTGGATCTGGATGCCCTCGTTGGCCACTTCTCGACTGATCTCGCTGGCGTACAGTTTCGCCTGTGCGGACTCCTTCCGAAACTCCTCGCCGCGGATCTTCAGATCCGCCGCGCGATGCATCAGCATGCGGGCAGCCTGGAGCTTGGTGTCCATGTCGGCGAGCTTGTGCTGGATCGTCTGGAACTCGCTGATCGGCTGGTCGAACTGCTCGCGGTCCTGGGCGTACGTCAGCGCCTCGTCGAGTGCGGCCTGTGCGATGCCGACACCGCGAGCGGCGATGGTAATGCGCCCGCCGTTGAGCGTCTTGAGCGCGTGGACGAATCCGCGCCCTTCCTCGCCGAGGCGTCGCTCTTCGGGGATGCGCATGTCCGAAAACCGCAGTTCGGCCGTCGGACAGCCCTTGTCGCCGAGTTTGTCCTCGGTGCCCTCGACGTGGAACCCGTCGTCCTCGTCGGGTCGGACGATGAACGAGGAGATCCCCTTGTTGCCGGCATCGGGATCGGTCTTCGCGAACAGGGTGATCGTGTCGGCGACGGATCCATTGGAGATCCAGAGCTTCCCGCCGTCGACGACGTACTCGTCGCCGTCCTTCTCGGCCGTGGTCTCCATCGCCGGTACGTCGCTGCCCGCACCCGCCTCCGAGAGCGCGAACGCGCCGATGTCGTCGCCCTCCGCAAGCGGCGTCAGATACTCCTCTTTCTGTGCTTCGGTCCCGAACTCGGCGAGCATGTTGCCCGCGAGACTGATGTGGGCGGCGACGACGGTGCCGAGCCCGCCCGATCCTCGTGAAATCTCCGACAGGCCGATGGCGTAGGAGTGGTAGTCGAGCCCTGCCCCGCCGTACTCCTCGGCGAAGGGCATGCCCATCAGCCCGAGCTCGCCCATCTCGCTCACGAGATCGTGGGGGAACTCGTCCGTCTCGTCGATCTCGGCGGCACGGGGTTGGATCTCCTCGTCGACGAACTCGGAGACCATCTCCTCGATCTGGCGCTGCTCGGCCGAGAGACTGAAGTCCATAATCGTTCATCCGGCCCGCGTTGCTTTACTGTTCCGCCCAACGATCACACCACCCGGTCGCGCCGCTTATGGATATCGGCCTCCGAGTGTGTACATCCATGCCATCGATCATCGAGCGGGTTCGAGAGGACATCGAGACGGCGCTGGCGAAGGATCCGGCGGCCAAGAGCGCGCTCGAAGTCGTGCTCGCCTATCCGGGCATGCACGCCCTCTGGACACACCGACTCACACACGCCTGCTGGAAGCGCGGGTTTGGGCTGTTCGCCAGAGTTCTCTCGCATATCACCCGACTGCTCACCGGCGTCGAGATCCATCCGGGAGCCGAGATCGGCCGGCGATGTTTCATCGATCACGGGGCGGGCGTCGTCGTCGGCGAGACGACAGACATCGGTGACGACGTGATGCTCTATCAGGGCGTGACGCTCGGTGGCGACACGCTCGACGACGAGAAGCGCCATCCGACACTGGACGACGGATCGACGATCGGGGCGAACGCCACCCTGCTCGGCCCGATCACCGTTGGCGAGGGCGCGAGCGTCGGTGCCGGCTCCGTCGTGCTCGAATCGGTGCCGCCCAACTGCACCGTCGTCGGCAACCCCGCGAAGCTCGTCGGGGACTGTCTCGACGACGAGGGCGTCGAACTCGGTGGCGAGTTCGCGGAGTAGCTGCTCGATCACCGAACGCGTTTCGATCCCGCTTCTCAACCACTCGTCGCACCACCGGCAACGTAGCCTTCGATGGCGAACAGGCAGGTGAACGCCGCGAGCAGCGGCCAGAACAGCGTGTTGCCGGTGTAAAGCCACGGCACGCGCTCGATGCCGATCGGATTGGCCGCGACGAGCGCGTTCAGCAGCCAGAACGGGCTGTACTCCGCCCGCGGAAGCACGTTGCTCATGCTCGCCCAGAGAACGATCGCCAGCATCGTGCCGCCGAGAAACCCCGCCAGCGCACCCGTGCGTGCTCGTGATCGCCACCGACCAGCCGATCGGCGGCCGGCGACGAAACCACAGCCGAGGCCGACGGCGAGAACGAGACCGATCGCGAGCGGCCACAAGAGTTCGGGAACGGGCACCGTGGCCCCCACGACAGCCGCCGCGATGGCGACCCCGCTCCCGGCGACGACGGCTCGCGGGTCGATCATCCGTCGGATCGGTTCATCCGTGGATAGTTCGTTCGCGTGTCACGAAAAGTGGTCGTCTCAGTCTTCGAGCGCGTCGGCGATGCGTTCGAGCGTTCGGCGGATGTCGTGGACCTCGTCGCGGAGCTGGCGGACCTCGCGGACCATCTCCTCGTTGCTACCCTCTTCGGCCGGGCCGCCGGGGCCTGCACCCGGACCGCCGCCCATGCCGCCCGGGCCGCCACCCATGCCGCCGCCGGGACCGCCGCCCATCATGCCGCCCATCATCTGTGCGAACGGGTTGCCGCCACCGCCACCCATGCCGCCGGGACCGCCACCGCCGCCCATCATCTCTTCCATGCGCTCCTCGCGGCTCATCTCGTCGCCCTCTCCTTCCTCGTCGCGCTGTTCGCGGATCTCTTCGACGCGCTCGCGGAAGGACTGTTCCTCGTCCTCGCCCGATTGCTCGGTCGCCTCGTCGTCGGTGTGTTCGGGTTCGTCGTCTGCCATGCGCCCCGGTTCGCCGGCCCGCCGGAAAAGCGTTCGGTACCGATATCAAGCGAACCCATCGAGACTGGCCTGGAGTTCCCGATCGGTCGCTCCTTCGTCAAGTTCGCAGCCAACGAGATCGCGCAGATCGACCGCGTAGGTCGTGCCCCGATGATCGAGCACCAGTACCCGTCCCTTGCTCCCGCGGACGACGCCGCTCAGCATCGTCTCGGCGAGCGGTCGCCCATCCAGATCGAGTCCATAGTCGAAGGCGAACGTCTCGCGAACGTCGAACTCTGTGAGTAGATCGTTCCAGGCGTTTTCGTCGACAGTCTCGCCGAGCCCCCTGATCTTCGTCGCCACGCGCACGCGCTCGGTGATGTCGTGTTCGACCCCGATCGCCGTCTCGCGCTCACGGGCGATCCGGCCGTCAGGAACGCTGAGGACGTGCGCGGCGCGGTCGGCACCCTGTTCGCGCAGGCGGGTTTCGAGTCGCTCCAATCTGGTGACGCCCACCTTGAAAACGGCTGGCGCAAAGGCGGCAAGGTAGATCGCGTGCTCGGCCTCGGAGTCGCGGTTGTTCGCCACTGACCATGGTGTGGTGTGGAGTTCGCAGTACGGCGCGCGCTCGCGCTCACAAGCAATGTGGCGCTCGCCATCGATCGTCCCGGCACAGTGGCGCTTGGCGAGAGTGTAGGCGAGTTCGGTTCCGGGGGCGAGCGACAGTCGGCGCACGGCTCCCGCCTCGGCGATCAGGAGGGCGGGCTCGTCGCTGCGATACCCCACGATCTGCACACCGATCGTCGGCGGGCATGGAACAAAACCCCACCGCCCTCGGCCCGCACGCTTTTTTCCGTCGCTGCTCGACACTCCGCATGGCACTCACCGGCAGTCTCGACGCAACCGTCGAGTCCGATCGCGTCTCGTTCACCTTCACCGTCGCGAACGACGGCGACGACCCCGTGACCCTCTCCTTTCGGGACTCGTGTAGCGCCGATTTCGCCGTTCTCGACAGCGACGAGGAGCGCTGGCGCTGGTCACACGGCCGGATGTTCACCCAGGCGCTTCAGTCCGAATCGATCGATCCCGGCGAGTCGGTGAGCTACGAGGGCGAGTGGCAGCAGCCGGAAACGGGTACGCACACCGCGGTGGCGACGCTCGAAGCCGACAACCAGGACTGTGAAGCGGAAACCGAGATCTCGGTGTAGCTCAGGTCAGTTCCGTGATGAGTTCGCGTGTCGCACGACGGACCGCGGCGTCGCTCGACAGTTCGGGCGACCAGCCGAGCGCCGAGAGTTTCTCGATCGAGAGGCGCATCCGTGGCACGTCGCCGGTCCAGCCACGGTCGCCACCCGTGTAGCTGTATTCCGGATCGAGTCCCATCTCGTCGGCGACGATGTCCGCGATGCGCGTGACGGAAGTCGTCGTCCGCGTCCCGAGATTGTAGGTGTTCATCGACTGGTCTCCGTGTTCGACCACGTGTGTGATCGCTTCGATGCAGTCGTCGACGTGGAGATAGGACTTCTCCTGACGGCCATCGCCGAGGATCTCCAGCTCGTGGGGATCGTCGGCGAGCTTCTCGATGAAGTCCGGGACGACGTTGCCGCGCTGGTGCGGGCCGACGATGTTCGCGAAGCGGAAGAGCCAGACGGTGAACTCGTGGGAGTGAGCGTACGTCGAGAGGATCCCCTCGTCGGCGAGCTTGCTCGCGCCGTAGATGGAGATGGGTTCGAGCGGCGCGTAGTCCTCGGGGGTCGGCATCGGGGCCTCGCCGTAGACGGTCGACGAGGAGGTGAAGGCGACGTTCGAGACGCCGACCTCGCGGGCGCGTTCGAGCACGTTGTAGGTCATCGCGCCGTTCTCCTCGAACAGTTTCCGGGGATCCGCGTAGTTGGTGTCGGTGTAGGCGGCAAAGTGGAACACGCAGTCGACGTCCGCGGTGAGGACCCCCGCCACGTCGTCGGGATCGGTCATATCGGCTTCGACGAACGTCGCGCCGTCGGGAACGCGCTCGCGTGAACCCTTCGAGAGGTCATCGGCGACCACGACGTCGTTGTCGGCACAGAGCCGCGCGGCGAGATGCGAGCCGACGAGTCCTGCCCCGCCGGTAACGAGCACGCGCTTGCCGGAGAGTTGCATGTCTCGGATGCCGAGGCTCGAACCATGTGTCTTCCGGTTGTTGCCGACTCCGCCGGCGCTGGCGATCATCGGTCGCGGGATTTATGCCCGCTCCGCAGTGAATACGGCCAATGAACGGAAACCGAGAGCCAGCGGAGTCGGCGGGTTCGCCACGCCTGAACCGCCGGCGGGCACTGCTCGGCATCGGCGGGCTGACCGCGAGCACGCTGGCCGGCTGTCTCGGCGGGGCGTCGAGCGGCTCCAACGGCTCCGGCGGTGGCGGCGACACGTTGCCGACGCCGGTGCAGGGTGACCCCGAGGCGAGCACGACCGTGACCGTCTTCGAGGACTTCGCCTGCCCACACTGTCAGACGTACGTCCTCGACGTGTTGCCGACGCTCGCCTCACAGTATATCGAGCCGGGCAAGATCCGGTACGAACACTACGACTTCCCGGTCGTCAACGATACCTCCTGGCGCGCGGCGAGCGCCGCCCGCGCAGTGCAGCAACGCACCGGCGCGAAGCAGTTCTTCAAATACGCGACGGCGCTCTACGAGAACCAGTCGTCGCTCGGATCGAAGACCTACGCCTCGCTGGCCAAGGAGATGGATCTCGATGGGAGCGCCGTCCGGAAGGCCGCCGAAAACCAGGCGCACGAATCGACCGTCTCGGCGAACAAGCAGACCGGGAAGGATCGTGGCGTGGAGGGGACGCCGACGGTGTTCGTCGGCGATAAAACCGTGGAGCCGACGGTCGAGGCGATCAGCTCGGCCATCGAGTCGGCCTGATGCGTGGCGATCCCGAACTCACCGTTCTCCGACTCGGTCATCGGCCCGGCCGCGACGAGCGCATGAGCACGCACGTCGGCCTGACCGCCCGTGCGCTCGGTGCCGACCGGGTGGTGTTCGCGGGGAAAGCCGAGGGACCGAAGGAGACCGTCACCGACATCACCGACCGCTTCGGCGGCCCGTTCGAGGTCGAGGTGAGCGAGTCGTACCGACCGCTCATGGAGGAGTTCGATGGGCGCGTCGTCCATCTCACGATGTACGGACTTCCAGTTCAGGAGGTCGAAGAGGAGATCCGCAGTGCGCATCGGAGCGGGCCGCTGTTGGTCGTCGTCGGTGCCGAGAAAGTTCCGTTCGACGTCTACGAGGCGGCCGATCACAACGTCGCCGTCACCAACCAGCCCCACTCCGAGGTTGCCTCGCTCGCGGTCTTTTTGGATCGGCTCCACGAGGGACGCGAACTCGATCGTGAGTGGGTCGATGCCGACCGGCACGTGGTTCCGAAAGAGCGCGGCAAGCGCGTCGAGGGGACCGACGAGCGGTGAACGATGGGTTTACGGCGCTGGCGCACCCCCGTACGGTAAATGGCGTTTGAGGAGCTTCTCGAAGACCCCGTCGTCCAAACCTATCTCCACGAGCTCGTCGGTCCGCGTGGGATGCCCGTCGCCGCAGCGCCGCCCGATGGCGAAGTGACGGACGAAGAGCTCGCCGAGGAGCTCGATCTCGAACTCAACGACGTCCGGCGAGCGCTGTTCATCCTCTACGAGAACGATCTGGCCGACTACCGACGGCTGCGCGACGAGGACTCGGGCTGGCTCACCTATCTCTGGACGCTCGAATACGGCTCGATCCCCGAGAACCTCCGTGACGAGATGCACCGACTGCTCGACGCGCTCGAAGAGCGCCGCGAGTACGAGCGCAACCACGAGTTCTTCCTCTGCGAAGTCGATTCCATCCGGTTCGAGTTCGAGGAGGCGATGGAGTTCGACTTCGAGTGCCCCCAGTGTGGCTCCGAGCTCGACGCGCTCGACAACGACCATCTCGTCACGGCGATGGACGACCGCATCGATGAACTCCGCGCCGAACTCAACGTGGCCTGATGGTCGTTCTCGCAACCAAATGCTACGTCGAGGGCGACGCCCGCGAGCGCGCGCTCGACGGGCTCCAATCGCTGGTCGACAACGCCATCGGCGAGCTCGGCGTCGAGTACGACGTCGGCGTCCGTCACGACGACTTCCCGAGCGTCACCGTCGAGGGCGAGGACGAGACCGTTGCCAGAAACGTCCTCGACGAGCGATGGGGGACGATCACGCCGGATTTCGAGAGCGGTGACACCTACACCGGAACGCTCGAATCGTGGGACGAGTCCGGGTTCGTCCTCGACGCCGGTGAGGATATCCGCGTTCCGAGCGCCGAACTCGGGCTCGGACCGGGCACGCCCGAACAGATCCGCACGCGATTCGGGCTCGTCCAGCACGTTCCCATGCAGTTCGTCTACGGCGAACCACACCGACTGGCCGACGCCGAGCGCGATCGGCTCTACGAGTGGTCGCGCGGTGCGGGGCGAGTGAACGCAAACAGCGCGACGCGCGGAGAGGTGCGGGCGACCGTCAACCGTGCGGGCCACGCGACCGACATCGTCACCGTCGAGCGACTCGGCCTGCTGGAACAGAGCATCATCTGCGGCGAGGGGACCGACCCGCCCGGCCTGCTGTCGAGCATCGGTGGCTACCTGCCGGCCGAGCTGCTCTGTGTCGTGCCATGAGCCGCAAGCGAGCGCTCGCCGGCGTCCTGCTGGTCGCCCTGCTCGTCCTTGCAGGCTGTTCGTCGGTGCTCGGTCCGGATTCCGTCGACGAGCAGGCGCTCGCGGAAAACGAAAGTTACGACTGGAGCAGCAATGCCAACGCCTCGATCAACGTCACCGGCGGCGAGTACGAGGCCGTCTACAAGGTCGACAACCGCACGCAGTTCCCCGTCCACAGTCGCGACGGGCTCGGCCGTGAGGGCCCGCTCGCGATCTCGGCGCTCAGATTCCAGTATCCGAACGGGACGGTCGTCGGTCCATCGTCGCCAGGGCTGAACGCGACCAATCAGGAGAAACGGACGATGATCTCGCTGCCCGCGCGCAACGGCAAGCTCGCCTTCAGCGCATCGGCACAGGGCAAGCGACTCTCGACGCAGACGTTCGTTTCGGGCACCTACGAGGTGACGATCCCCCAGGGGATGCGCGTCACCTACGAACCGCTCGCGCGCGTCTCGCCCGGTGATCATCGGACGACGCGCACCGACACCGGACGGGTGCAGATCAGTTGGCCGGACGTCCAGAGCAACGCAGTCATCGTCCGCTACTATCTCGCGCGCGACCTCTACATCTTCGCCGCGGGGGCGGCCGTGCTCGTCGTGGTCGCGCTCGCCGGCGCGCTCTACTATCTCCGCCAGATCCGCGAACTGGAGCGCCGGCGCGAGCAGGCCGGTCCGGACGTCGATACCGGCGAGAACGACGGTCCCGGTCTCTGAGAGCACTCCATTGCTCGATTTTCGACGATGACTGCGTCGCGAGCGAGTGCCAGAACGACTAATTGACGCCCGCGCGTAGCAACCCTATGAGCGACAACGCAGCCGCCGGGACCGTCGAGGCACAGGGGCCCGTCGAGATCGACGACGAACTCGCCCGCCATCTCGAAAACAAGCGCGAAGAGCTACTGGAGAAGTTCGGTGTCCACGACGAGTTCCCCGACGCAGTGCTCGACGAGGCCGCCGAGCGCACCGACGACATCGCTGGGGACATCGAGACCGAGCTCGACACACGCGAGGACCTCCGGGAGCTGACGACGTGGACGACCGATCCGATCGACGCGCGCGATTTCGACGACGCGCTGAGCATCGAGAAACGCGACGACGAGTACGTGCTCTGGGTGCACATCGCCGACGTCACTCATTACGTCGACCCCGACAGCGAGATGTGGGCCGAAGCCGTTAGGCGCGCGAACACGGTGTACCTACCCGATTACACCATCCACATGCTGCCCGCGGCGCTCGCCGAGACGGTCTGCTCGCTCGTCCCCGACGAGGACCGACTCGCCCACACCGTCGAGATGCATCTGGACCGCGAGACGCTCACGTACGAGGAGATCGACATCTACAAATCGGTGATCCGCAGCGACGAGCGCCTGACCTACACGCAGGCCGAAGAGCGTCTCGACGATCCCGACAGTGATCTCCACGAGGAGAGCAGTCTAGTCTTCGAACTCGCCGACCGCATGCACGAACAGCGCAAGGCCGACGGATCCTTGGTGCTGAACCCGCGCCGCGACCGCGCGCACACCATCATCGAGGAGTGCATGCTGAAGGCGAACAAAGCCGTGACGCACGAACTGATGTGGAATCGGGGTGTCGAGGCGATGTACCGCGTCCATCCTCAGCCCTCGCCCGAACAGTGGGACGAGGCGCTCCAGGAGATCCAGGAGCTCGACGGCGTCTCGATCCCCGGCGAGGCGTGGGGCGACGACCCCCGGATCGCGGTCAACGCCACGCTCGAAGAGGCTCCCGAGCGCCAGCTCGGCAAGATCCAGTTCGCCGTGATGAAGGTGATGCCGCGTGCGCGCTACATGAACGACCCGTTCGGGGGCCATCACGCGCTCAACTTCGACATCTACGGCCACTTCACGAGTCCGATTCGCCGGCTCTCCGATCTGGTGAACCACTGGATCGTCCACGAGAACGACGTGCCCGAAGACCTGCTGGGCCTGTGTGACCACGCCTCCGACCAGCAGCAGGCCGCCGAGAAATGCGAACGCGAGTACAAGCAGTTCCTGGAGGAGGTCGGACTGGATGCGGATGCGGTGAACAACCGAGGTATCGAAGTCGTTGAGGATGGAAATTAATTCAGTATAGATTATAGTCTAACGAGCGATTTACTGACGTTGATTCTTAGGCAGATTTTTCACTGCCCGAGAAGCCTACAGATCATGGCAACCACTACACCTCTACAAGCACAAATGCTGACTAGCATAGCCTCGATTGTTTTGTCTGCTGCGCTTGTTATTGTCACATATTTATATTATAAGGAGACGAGCTATCAAACCAAGCCAGTCCTGAAACCGACTGTAGACAAAGTGGATGGTATACTTACTCGATTTGCGATAGAAAACACCGGAAATGGTGCCGCACATGATGTTGTTGTTCAATTTGGATTCAGACATCTCGATTATCGGGTTGATTGGGAGATGCCCTTGATTGCTCCGGGAGACAGACATATATTCTACCTCCCATTCGATTCAGCCTCTCACTTAGTGTACAAAGAAGAAATCACGAATGAAATTGGGGATTCTAAAGGAATAATCGAGTTTGAGTCGAAGTATACCGATGCATTCGGCCGGCCAGAAACCAACGAGGAACAAGTTGAGGTTTTGAAAGTGCTGAACTTACAGGAACAAAGTTCAGAATTAGTCAACAAAGATGAAGTACGTGAAGTAAAGCGTGAATTGAAGAAGATAAGAAAAATCGCAGAGGATTTGTGATATAATAGTTTAATTGGTTTGTGATTTGCTGTTTAGCCACAGCTCAACCGCTAGTTCGTCAAGACCAGTAATTGCCTCCTTCCGATGTTCGCGCACGCGCTCGGCAATCTTTTTGCGTAGTTCACGCATCTCCTCGGGATGTTCGTGATAGTACGCGAGCGCGGTGTGGACCTCTCCGAGCGTGAGGTCGAACTGTGTGGTCACTTCCTCGGGCGTACGGCCGCTCTGGATTTGGTCTACGACGTGAAGCACGCTAATTCGTCGCCCTTCGATTCTGGGCTTTCCGCCCAGCACCTCCGGTGTCGAGACGATCTCGGCCATGTGGGCTCTATGCACGCCAGCGGATAAAACCTATCGCGGCAGCCATCGAACAGCGATGCCCGCCGTTAGAGATCGTACTGCTCTCTCACCAGTTCCCCGATGCCGCGCTCTTCGAGACGGTCCATCGGCGCGAGCATCGTGAGTTGCACGACGCCGGGCAGGCGACCGATCTCGACGCCACCGGTGAAGGTGCATCGGCCCCGGATTTCGCCCTCGGACATGTCGAGCAGGTCGCCCGCGCGGTCGAAGGCGTTCTCGGTCGCGGCGTTGATCGTCTCGCCGCTGCCGATGACCTGAATCGGTCCCATTGCTTCGGTCATCTCGACGCCGTGCTCGTCGGCGAGCGCGCGGCCAGTCTCGCGTTCCATCTCGGTGTAGGGCGTTGCGATGTGCGAGAGGTCCTCCTCGTTCGGGAGCAAGAGTGGACCGTCGATGTCGAGGCCCTTGATGACCTCGACGCCGAGTTCGGTGCGCCCGCTCACGTCGGTGGTGTGCAGCGACAGCTCGCCATCGCCCTGATTGGCGTGGAGGTCGCCGACGTAGACTCCGCCGCCGTCGACTTTCACCGGGCAGACGAGCACCGCGCCCTCGCGGACGGCGTTGACGTCCATGTGACCGTCCGTACGCTCCGCGAGCGCTTCATCGTCCGGAAGCCCCCAATCGTGCTCGGCCCCGAGGAGGAACTGGCCGAAGTCGCCGGCGTTGTGCGAGTCCGGCAGTTCGATCGGCGGTGTGGTGCCGATGTTGCCGATGAAGGGACGGAGATGACCGAGCGTGCCGGCCATTCCAGAGGGTTTGTAGAGGAGGATCGGATGCTGGCGGGAGTTCTCGGGGAGTGCCATCGCCTCGCGGGCGTTCTCGGCGAGCTCCTCGGCCGCCGCATCGTCCATCGTCAGTCCCACACTCCTATCCTCGTCGAAGGCTACGGTGTAGCCGAACTCGAAGCCGAACGAGGAGGCGTTCGCGCCGCACTCGGCGCACTTGATGGATTCTTCGCCTGTGCCCTCGACGATACTCTCGGGCCACTCGGTGCCGCATTCGGGACAGCGATGATCGACGAACGGATCGTCGCCGAAGGCCTCGTCGCGCTCTCGCATGCTGCCGGTGCTCGTCGCGACGCTCGTCACTTCGACTGACTCGATCGTGAGCACGATCGCGTCGCCCACCTCGGCGTTCTCGACGGCGATCGGCCGCGTCACCTCGTGGCCACCCCGGAAGTCGGGCGTGATCATCGGTCCCCAGCACGCCGGCGGTGTGTGAGTACGAACGGTGCCACCGTCGGCGACGGTACCGGCCCACTCCTGATCGGGGCCGACCAACCCGAGCGTGTACTGGTCGACAGTGAGTTCTTCTTGGATCTCGCGTTGTGCCATGACCAGAGTCACTATGACATACAGTGACATAAGCATCTCTGTCGGATCAATGCCAAGAACCCATACCGGTGGATCGCGCCGGACGAGCCCGACCGACTATTCGGCGATCGCCTGCGCGACGAGCGCGATGATGATGACCGGGATGCCGATGCCCGATGCGATGAGTACCACGAGGATCAGGATCTTGCCGACGGTGCTTGCCTCGCCCCAGATCGAACGCCGTGCGTCGTTGATGCTCTCCGCGAGGTCGGTGATTGCGCCCATACTCGTTCCATTGAGGTGACGCCCTCCTCACCGTTTGGCCGTCCTATGCAAGCGTCCATGATTCACTATCGGGTCAGTTCGACCACGAGCTTCGACGAACGCAGGAAGGCGGTTTCGCGAGCAAAGAGACGATCATCATCCACTCCGGAACGGTAGTGCGAGCCACCGTCACCGCGAGCGAACGCAGTGAGCGAGCGGGCGCGAGGACGACCGGAGGGAGTCCGACGCGCTTTTTGGTCCAGATTTTTGCCTGAGCGAAGCGCGCCGCTGGCGCGCGAGCGAAGTGCAAAAAGGTGGGATGGACTCGTCGGGATTTGAACCCGAGGCCTTCCCCGTGCCAGGGGGATGATCTACCACTGATCTACGAGCCCGCATCCCCTGCTATCGCCGTCTATCTCATAAACCCATCGTCATCGAGTCGAAACGGTTTACTTCGGTGCGGGAAGTGTTGAGAGTGGGAACAGCACGGCCGCAAATCCGACTCGTCCACGTGGACTCCGAGATTGCGGTAGTGTCCGTAGCGTTTCGTGCGACTCCTATCCTCAACAATGGCACGAATGCATACACGACGCCGCGGCTCGTCCGATTCGGACAAGCCCGTGGCGGACGATCCACCGGAGTGGAGCGACGTCGACGCCGACGCGGTCGAGAACCGCGTCGTCGAGCTGGCCGAACAGGGCCACAGCCCGAGCGAGATCGGTCTCAAGCTCCGCGACGAGGGCGTTCAGGGCACGCCGGTGCCGAACGTCCAGCTGGCGACCGACAAGAAGGTCACCGAGATCCTCGACGAGCACGACGCGGCGTCGGGGCTCCCCGAGGACTTCCGGAACCTGCTCGAACGGGCCGTCAGACTGCGCGAGCACATGACCGCGAACCCGAACGACGCCCAAAATAAGCGCGCGCTCCAGAACACGGAGGCGAAGGTCCGCCGGCTCGCCGACTACTACCGCGGCGACGAACTCGATGCGGACTTCGAGTACACCTACGAGCACGCAGAGGAACTCCTATAGATGGCGATCGCCGGTCGCCCCGAGAACTCGCCCGCGGCCGACAGCGTTGCCGACGCGCTTCGCGAGGCCGCGTTCGTCCGACTGCTCGCGAGCGACGACGCCGACTCGCTCGCGGCGGCCGGACTGCTCGGTCGTGCGCTTGCCGAACGGGACGTCCCGTTCCAGGCGCGCGTCACCGGGCGAGCCACGGCGGCGACCGACGATGCGATGACCGTCCACATCGGTGTCGAGGGTGGTGATCTCACCCTCTCCAGGGAACCGTCGGCCAGCGAGACAGCGATCGGGATCGCCCGCGATCTCGGTGGCGATCCCGACCCGATTCTCGCGCTCGCCGGTTCCTTTCCGACCGATTTCGAAGAGAGCACTGCCCTCGCGGACGCCCGCGAGCGTGATCTCGTCGAGCAGCGGCCCGGCGTCGCGATGCCGGTCGCCGACCATGCCGACGGGTTGGCGCACACGACGCTCGTCCACGCCCCCTTCTCGGGGGACGCGGAGGCGGCCGCGGCGGCGCTCGATGGACGGGACGATCCCCGGGAGATCGCCTCCCTGCTCGCGCTCTCGGTGGCGTCCGCGGACGACGCGACGCCGCGGGCCGCCGAGTCGGTGGCGCGTGCGCTCAGGCCCTACACCATCACCGGGAACGACGAGCACAGCGACGACGAGCAGCCGGCAACTGTCGGCGGCTACGCCGACGTGCTCCGTGCGTGTGCCCGCGAGCGACCCGGCGTCGGCCTCGCGCTGGCGCTCGGTCACGACGTGTGGGACGCCGCGCTCGCGGCCTGGCGCACACATGGAAACCGGGCGCACGCGGCGCTCGACGGGATGACGACCGAACGCCATCGGGGCCTGTTCGTCGCTCGCGTCGACGACGCACCGCTCGCAACGGTCGCCCGCCTTCTGCGTGATTTCCGCTCGCCGGAACCGGTCGCGCTCGCCGTCTCGGAGACGCGCGCCGCGGCCGCAGCGATCGACGATGTGAACATCGGCGAACGGATGGACGAGGCGGCAGCGGCCGCGGGCGGTGACGGCGACGGGAGCGCCCGGCGCGGTCGCGCGCGCTTCGAGGACGCCGACGCGTTCGTCACGGCGTTTCGGGAGGCGTCGGCGTGAAGCGCGCACGACTGCGGACGGATTCCGCAGCTGCGGGGATCGTCGCGGCGGCGCTCGAACCGGACAACACGGCGGAGATGGAGACCACGGTCGCGGGCGATACCATCGAGACGGCGCTCGAACGCGAGCGGGTCGGTGGGTTGCGCTCGACGGTCGACGACTACGTCGTCAATCTCACGGTGGCCGAACGAATCGTACGGATCGCGAACGAACACGACGAAGCGGACGACGACAGAACGGACAACGACATAGCATGAGCGAACGTTCAGTATCACGACAGCAGCAGACCAAGCGGTGGTACACCGTCTTCGCGCCCGAGTCCTTCGACCGGGCCGAACTCGGTGAGACCCCCGCCGACGAACCGAACGCGGTGCTCGATCGCACCATCGAAACGACCCTCGGTGAGCTGACCGACGACGCCGGTGCGAACAACGTCAAGCTCACCTTCCGCATCACCGACATCGGCAGCGACGCCGCCTACACCGAGTTCGAGAAACACGAACTCACGCGCGATTACCTCGGCAGCCTGGTGCGCCGCGGTGCCTCGAAGGTCGAGGCTTACCTCACCGTGCGCACGAGCGACGACTATCGCGTGCGCATCCAGCCGGTGGCCTTCACCACGAAAAAGGCCGACGACAGCCAGGAGAAGGCGATCCGCAAGGAGATGACCGAGCTCGTCGAGGAGGCCGCGAGCGAGCGCACCTTCGAGGAGCTCACCGACAGCGTCACGCAGGGGCGACTGTCGAGCGCCATCTACGGCGAGGCACGGACGATCTACCCGCTGCGACGCGTCGAGATCGGCAAGCTCGCGCTCGATGCCCACCCCGACGAGGTCGCCGAAGAGGAAGCGACCGCCGTCAACGTCGACGAGAGCGACGTCGAGGTCTGAGCTACTCGACGACAGTAAATTTTCCGACCATTCCCGTCGGCTCGTGTGGAATGCAGAAGTAGTTGTACGTCCCGGGTACCTCGAAGGTGTGTTTGTACGTTTCGCCGCTCGCGATACCGCCGCCACCGTTCGCGTTCCACGCCTCGCGGGCGGCTCCCTCGCCGTCGAACCCGCCGGAGGCGAAGAACGTCGCCGCGTCGGGGATGCGTGACTGGTAGGCAGTCACGGTGTGGGTTCGCGAGCCCGTGTTGTGCCAGATGACCGGCTCGCCGACGCGTGGCTCGAAGTCGTCCTCGGGGAGGAAGTCGCTCGAACTCATCCCGATGTCGTAGTCGGGTTGCTCGCGCGAGGAGCCGATACAGCCGGTGAGACCGACGGCAACGCCCACGGTCGCGGTGAGAAACGCGCGGCGGTTCATGGGTTTGGCTCCGAGCGCCGGGGGTATAGGCCCCGCGATACCGGCCCGTCCGACGGCGAGCAGAAACGCCTAAACCGCCCGTCGGCGATGGCGCTGACATGGCTACTCGGCCGCGGTTCGTCGCCGCCCTCAGCCTCGCCGACGGCGTCACGGCGACGAACGCCGCCCTCGGCTTTCTCGCGGCCGCGCTCGCGCCGTTCTCGCCCCCGTTGGCCGCCCGACTCGTCCTGCTGGCGGCGGTCGCGGACGGACTCGACGGCGTGCTCGCGACGCACGTCGGCAGCACGCCCGTCGGCGAGTTCCTGGACTCGCTGGCCGACGTGGCATCGTTCTGTGTCGCGCCCGCGCTGCTGGTCGTCTCGACGGTCCGCCTCGAACGGGGAATGACGCCGGAGGGAACGGGATGGCTGGCGCTCGCCGTCGCGGCGCTGTTCGTCGTCAGCGGTGTCGTCAGACTCGGGCTCTACACGGCCTACGATGTCGAGCGCGGGCAGACCGAGGGCGTCCAGACGACGCTCGCGGCGACGGTGTTGGCAGCGGGCTTGCTCGCCGGGATCGCGACGCCGGCGGTCCTCATCGGCGCGACCGCAGTCTTCGCCGGGCTGATGGTCGCGCCGATCGGCTATCCCGATCTCCGCGTGCGCGACGCGCTCGTCATGGGCGTCGTGCAGGCGGGGGCGATCGTTGCGCCGACCGTTCTCTTTCGGGTCTTTCCGCGCGCACTCCTCGTCTGCGCGCTCGCGTATCTCGTGCTCGGGCCGCGATTCTACCCGACGGGCGGCGAAGGGAAACGCACTTAGGCGATTCGGGCGAACGCCGCAGCATGAGCGACGGGGACGAGCCTGCGGACGACGGCGAGCAGCCGGCCGACGAGGACGGGGGCGAACTCGAGGCGCGGACGCCCGAGGCGCTCGACGAACGTCTCGACGAGATCGAAGCGGAACTCGACGAGGCCGAGACCGAAGCCGACCTCGATAGCGTCGAAAGCGATCTCGACGAGGTCGAAGCGGAACTCGACGAGGCCGAGACCGAAGCCGACCTCGATAGCGTCGAAAGCGATCTCGACGAGGTCGAAGCAGAGATCGAAGCGGCGGATCTCCCCGAACCCGACGAAGACGAGGAGGACGCCGACGACCCGCGCGAGGAGCTCGAATCGCGCGTGACGGAACTACGCGACGCGCTCGACGACCAGCGCGGCCCGTACGCCGAGGACGCGGTCGAGGAGATCGAGGGTGCGAAATCGACGCTCACCGAGACGCGCTGGACCGAGCAGGGCGAGGACGAGATCGCCGACACGGTGCACTCATTCCTGGATTCCGTCGGCGAGACGCTCGACGAGGAATTCACGGCCGCGAACGACGAATCCGAAGGGCTCGCGGCGGCGCTCGACGATGTGATCGCGGTGATCGAGGAGCGAGCACTCGATCCCGACGACGATGCCGAAACCGTCGCCGAACTGATCGAGGCCGCCGACGAGCTCACGACGGGGCTCGACGATGCCGAGGAGTGGGACGATCTCTCGGTGCGGGAGAAACTCACCGTTGAGGGGTTCTACGACGTGCTCACGCCCGAGACCCGGAAGGACTTCCCGCCGGAGTGGAACGCCATCAAGATCTACGAGGAGCAGGGCGATCCCGACCCCATCCTGCGCGGGCTCGACATGTTCGGGTCGGAGTTCATGGAGGAACACTGCATCGAGTCGCTGAAGCGCATGGGCGCGCCCGAGGCCTACGACGTGATGGAGGAGCGCGCTCAGAAGCGCAACAAACCGCCGATCGAGGTGCTTGGGAAGATCGGCGACGATCGCGCACTCGACACTCTCCACGAGTATATCGAAGGTGAGAGCGATCCGGCGCTCCAGAAAGTCACGATCAAGGCCATCGGCGAGATCGGCTCGACGGAGTCGACACAGGCGGTCGCCGACCGGCTCGTGGCCGACAACGAGACCGTCCGCTCGAACGCAGCGCGCGCGCTCGGCCTCATCGGCGACACGCGCGCGATCGCGCCACTCGCCGACGTGCTCTCCGACGACGACTCGAACGCCGTGCGCGCGAGCGCGGCATGGGCGCTCAACCAGATCGGCACCGAGAACGCGCTCGACGCCGCCCGCGAGCACGCCGACGACCGCTCGTTCCTCGTCCAGAGTGAGGCAGAGAAGGCCGACCACGCGCTGGCCGACGAGAACGGCGACGCCGCCGAAACGACCGCCTGAGACGCGTTCCATCGAGACGAACGTTTATATACTCGAACGCGACCATCGCGGCGTGTGTCCGTTCGTGCCGTCGTGCTCGCACTGGTTCTCGTCGTCGCCTCGTTGAGCGGATCGGTGCTGGCGGCCGACAACGAATCCGTCGCGGAACCCGACGGTCCACATATCGAGACGGTCTATCCGAACCCGCTCGCCGACGGCGATGCGGGCGAGTACGTCGTCGTCGACGTTCCCGACCGGACGAACCTCTCGGGCTTGTCGATCGGCGATAACGAGACGACGATCGCGCTACCCAACGAGACCGTCGGGGGACGAGTTGCGGTGACGAACGATCCGAACGCGACGAACCTCTCGGCGTCGACGGTGATATCAAACGATTCGCTGAGCCTCGCCAACGGTGGCGAGGAACTCGTCCTCGCCGACGGCGGGAGCGTCGTCGACGAAACGGCCTACGAGGACGCGCCCGACGCCGAGATCTGGAACCGAACCGCCGACGGTTGGACGTGGGAGCACCGCGGCGCGACGGACTTCGAGGCGGTGCAGTTCGACGCGACGACGGCACGGGCGTTCGTCCTGCCCGACGCGCCGGGCGTTCCGATCGACGTCCTGGATTCGGCGGACGAGCGCATCCTGCTCGCTGGCTACTCCTTTTCCTCCGAGCGCGCCGCGCGTGCGCTCGAACGGGCCGCAGAGCGCGGCGTCGAGGTGCGGATGGTGGTCGACGACGCACCGGTCGGTGGCATCAGCGAGCGACAGGCCGAACTGCTCGACGAACTCACGCGGGCGGGCATCCCGGTCGACGTCATCGGCGGTGACTGGGCACGATACGACTATCACCATCCCAAATACGCCGTCGTCGACGACCGTGCGCTCGTCATGACCGAAAATTGGAAGCCGTCGGGTATCGGCGGGAAGTCGAGCCGTGGCTGGGGCGCGGTCGTCGAGGGTGACGTCACCGACCGACTCGCCGCGGTGTTCCACGCGGACGCGGACTGGCGCGACACCGCCCCGTGGAGCACGTTTCGCGCGAACCGCACGTTCGAGGACGACGAGGTAGCCAACGAGAGCTACCCGACGACCTTCGAACCGACGAACGTGAGCATCGAGAGCGCCCAGCTGCTCGCCGCGCCCGACAACGCCGAAAACGCGCTCGTCGAGCGGCTCGACGACGCCGACGAGTCGATCGACGTCGTTCAGGCCTCCATCGGTAGCCGGCAACAGCCGTTCCTCCGGGCGGCGATCCGTGCGGCCGAACGCGGCGTCAGGGTGCGAATCCTGCTCGGCGGTGCGTGGTACTCCGAGGAGGACAACAGCGCCCTCGCCGAGTGGTTGAACGGGAGAGCCGCCGCCCGAAACCTCTCGCTCGAAGCGAAGGTCGCCGAATCGGGATCGCGCTTCGAGAAGATCCACGCCAAGGGCGTGATCATCGACGGTGAGGAGGTCGTGGTCGGCAGCATGAACTGGAACAACAACTCCGCCAGGGAAAATCGTGAGATCGCCCTCGTGCTCGACGGCGAGGCGGCCGGTGACTACTACGGAAAGGTGTTCGAGGCCGACTGGACCGGTGGCGAGCAGCGTAGCCTCGACACCGGGACCGAGACGCCGCTTCCCGTGGGTGTGATCGCGGCAGTGGTCGGCGTCGCGGTGCTCGCTGCCGTCGTCGCTCGCCGCATCGAGTTCGAGTAGACGAGTAATTCGTCAGGTCGGCCTGCCGTTCAGTCCAGCTCCGCTATCGCGTCGTCGATGTCGAACGCCTCGGTGTGTTCGGAGCCTTCCTCACCCCGATCGACCCCTTCCTGATCCTCGTCGATCTCGACTTCCGGGCCCTCCTCTTCGGTGAACTCGGTGTGAACGCCCCAGGGCATTAGGACCACCCGTTCCGAACACGTTCGATCACCCGATACCGATTCGTCTCGATGAAGAGCGGTGCGACACTCATGATGGAATGCAAAATAGGCGCTACACGTGCTTAGGTCCGTCGGCCGGTGGGTCTGTTCGGGTTTCGCCGGGTCTCTCAGTCCTCGAAGCCGGCGACGGATGCGCTGCCGAGCTCCTCGTCGATCTCCGCCGCACCCATCTTCGTTTCGAGTGCGTCGAGGACTTCCTCGCGCATCCCCTTGACGAACTTGATCGAGCCGACGACGAGGTGGCCGCCGCCGCTGACGCCGCCGTCGGTCTCGGCTTCGAGCTCTTCGACCATCTGCGGGATGTCGAGGCGCACGCCGTCCGAACGGAGCACGGCGAAGTCAGGGCCGTAACCGACCGTGACGACGGGCCCGTCGCTGTCGGCCACTTTGCGGTCGTGGATCGCGCCCGTGGTCTTGCCGGGGGCCGGATATGTGAATCGGTGAGCGTGACGCTCGACGTCGATCCGGTAGAGATCGGCACCGTTGTCGAGAGTCGCGCTCTCGACGTGTGGCATGGCAGCGTCGAGCTGTTCGTCGGTGTCGCGTGCGGCCCGTTCGGCGAAGAACTCGACGAGGGCGTCGTGTCGGGAGTCGTCGGCGGCATCGACGCCGAGCACGTCCGTGAGGAGTGATTCGCCAGCGCTGTAGCGCAGCCAGTGGGCCGCGTAGTCGAGCGCGTCGCCGATCGACTGGAGGTCGTCCTCGTCGTAGCCCGCCTCGCGTGCGAGGGCGAGGTAGTCGGCCATCGCGTCGGCCTCCGAGCGGTCGGTGAGACCGGCGACCGCCGGCACGTGTGTGAGTTCGTCGGTGATCTCGGGATGGATCATGCGCGCGAGCTCGACACAGAGCATCCCGGTCGTCACTCGGTAGTCCTCGCCGTGGAGGTAGGGGTTGACGTGTTCGGCGAGCAGCCCGTCGACCGCATCGGGATCGGGATGGTGGTGGTCGACGGCGACAATGGGGATGTCGTACTGGGCGAGCGCCTCGTAGGCCGGGACGTCCTCCTCGGTCGATCCGTTGTCGAGCATCACCAGAAGTGGAAGCTGCTGGCCGTGGCGGTCGCGGTCGCCGAGCGCGAAGTTCAGGTCGCGAGTGACGTCCTCCATCTCGTAGTAGGGGGCCTTGCTCGGCAGCCGCTTGAGCAGATGGCGCGCCGCCGAGGGATCGCCGTGGACCTCCTTGATGAACCGTTCGAGCGCGAGCGCAATGGGGATCGAGGCACACATCCCGTCGCCGTCGGCGTGATGGCGGATGCGGATCGGTCGGTTCTCCAGCACGGCACGACGTAGACGCGTCGCCACGGCTTCGAGATCGTCCTGCATCGTTTCGAGCGCCGGCCAGTCGACGAGCGGCTGCACGTCGTGGGGCGTCGCCTGTTCTTCGAGCGCGCTGTCGAGGCGCTCGCGGATTTCGTCGCTCTCGTCGACGGCGTCGAGCGATTCGACCTCCAGCTGGAGCGCGCCCTCGCGGCGCTCGACCCGGCCTGTGACTCTGACGATATCGCCGAGTTCAAACGACGGGTAGGCACGGACGCCGGCCGCCTCGAAGGCCGCACATGGAACGATCCCGACGCCGTCGCGCAGCGTGAACACGGTCGGCCCGCCGGTCTGTTTGATCTGGACGAGCTCGCCCTCGACGGTGATCGACTCACCGACTCGCTTGGCGAGGTCGTCGGTCGCCGTGATGTCGGGCTCGTGGTCGACCTGGACCGTCTCGCGGTCCGTGGCATCGATCGATTCGAACCCGAGATCGCCGTTCTCCCTGACGTCGACGAGGCGTACGGTGAGCTCGTCGCCGACGTCGTAGCTCCCGTCAAGGTTCGATTCGTGAACGAGACCGGAGACCGATGCAGAGAGATCGACGAAGACACCGTATTCGACGACACCGTTGACCGTCGCCCGGTAGCACGCACCCTCCTCGACGTCCTCGATCGTACAGTCGGGAGCGAGATCGTACACGGGGTCGTCCCCGGTCGCCTCAGAGCGCGATGGCGTAGACATTCTTGACAGTCGTTCGCCGCGACCGACTTTAACGCTTGGCAAACACGGTGGTCGGCGCTCCGGAACGCTTAGATGGACGCCGAGCGACGTGTGTCCATATGGGGCTGTTCCGGTCACGTGAGCTACTCGGCATCGCCGCCGACACCATGGAGTTCGCTCGCTCGGCGGCCGCCGAGACCCACCCGAACGAGTATATGGGTCTCCTGCGAAGCCAACCCGCCGACGAGCTCGATCTCGACGACGCCGGCAGCGTGATCACCGACGTGCTCGTCATCCCCGCGACGGAGTCGAACCCGGTCAGCGCCACGGTGAAAACGAGCCTCGTGCCAAACGACATGCGCGCCGCCGGATCGATCCACTCCCATCCCAACGGCGTGCTCCGACCGAGCGCCGAGGACCGTGCCACGTTCGGCAAGGGCGAGGCACACATCATTCTCGGCGCACCCTACGGACCCGACGACTGGCGCGCGTTCGATCGTGAGGGCGACGAACGCGATCTCCCCGTGCTCGACGTCTCGCTCCCCGATCCCGAGGAGTTCTTCGATTTCACACAGGCCGACATCGACGAGGAACTCCGATGAGCGACGACGCCACGACGGTCATCGCACAGGGGACCTTCGACGTTCTCCATCCGGGCCACCTCCACTATCTCCGCGAAGCGGCGGCGATGGGCGACGTCCTACATGTGATCATCGCCCGCCGTGAAAACGTCACCCACAAGCAACAGCCGGTGCTCGCCGACCGCCAGCGTCGGGACATGATCGCCGCACTCGATCCCGTCGACAGCGCACTGCTCGGCGACAGGGAGGACATCTTCGTCCCGATCGAACGCATCGATCCCGACGTCATCGTGCTCGGTCACGACCAGCACCACGACGAAGCGGGCATCGAACACGCGCTGACCGAACGCGGCATCGACTGTGCGGTCGCGCGCGCCTCCGGCCGCGAGCCCGAATTCGACGACGAGCTGCTCTCGACCGGGCGGATCATCGAGCGCATCTGCGAACAGCGCTGCTGACCGTCCGACGACCGTCTGACTGAGCCTTTTATTGTAGCGCGCACCCACTGAGAGTATGTCAACCATCCATGTGGCGAACACACGTGCGGTCGTCGAGTCGCTCTCCTATCGGAACGCTCCGATTGACCGGACCCCGGCGCGCGACGACGCCGTCCTCGCCGCCTACAAGTATCTCATCACCCACCGGTCGCTCTCGCGGTTCGCACTGGTGGGCAACGTCTATCCGATGCGTGATGCCGGACTCGGTGCGCGAGAATGGTACGACGCACTCATCGTCCCGCTGTTGGCCGATCTTCCCGGCGTCTCACCGCCCGGACCGGGAACGGCGCTCTGGCGTTACGAGCCGGCGTCGGCGGTCTGAGGGGAAATCCAACCGGCAGCTTTTCTCAGGAAACAAAATCAGTTCGTTGTCACGTTGATATAGATCGGGCGTTTCGATGAGCCCTCGGGGTGGAGATAGATGATGAGATCCGCGTTTTCGTACGACGTGGCCACGTCGACCGACGAGATATTGCTTGCTCCGATTTTGTCGAGAACGGCGTGCGAATCACGGATTGGCTGTGGACCGTCCTCGAACGTGTACGTTTGGCCGTCGAACTGGATCGGCTCGTCGGAGTCGTACTCCAGGTCCCCTGGATCGTCGATCTCGAACTCGTGCTCACCGCTGGTTTCGTTCGTTTCCGCGAGATCCTTTTTCGTCCGCACGGAGAACCCGTCGATGTCGTCCGGACCGTTCGGGATGTCGAACGACAGTCTTCCATCGTTGTGGAACGACAGTTTCTCGATCGTGAGCGGCTTTCTGTCCTTGTTTCCGGTAGATCCACCGGATTTGGGGTACGACAGTTCAAACGTCACGCTTTCACTCGTGTCTTTGAGGCTGATGTCGACACTCACCGTACTCCCGCTGTCCATCGTGTCCGGGTTGTAAACGAACGACGCCGTTCCGTTTCCGTTCGCCGTTTGCTGCGTCGAGATGAGTGTTCCCTTGCCAGTGGTAACGCTGGCGGTGATCGGTGTATCGGGCGAAACACGCTGTCCGAAGTGATCGCGCACGCTGACGTTGAGATGCTCGTCCTCGTCGAGCGACACGTCCGGTTGTAGCGGCGATTCGTTGACTAGATGCAATCCTCGATTGGAGCGGCCATCGCTCGCCTCCGGATCGCCCGCCGTTCCCTTGTAGACCTGCACGGTTGTTTCGGCGTCGATGCTGATGGTGGCCGTGTTGAACCCATCCGAATTGGTCGTGTAGCCTGTGAGCTGCGAATCCCTGTCGGCCAGCAGCTCGTTCCATTTCGTTTTCGAGAGGGACGTGGGGACGGCGAGAGTGCCGTTTTTGCCAGCACCGATGGATTCGACTGCCGTCTCGGTCGTGATCTGCGGTGTGATCGTGAGGCTTGCTGTGGGTGCGGATCGTTCGTAACTCCCGTTGAGAAGAACGAGATTGATCGTTTTCTCGCCGCTCGGGAACATCACGCCGCCCGCCGCGAGACCGGTGTTCTCCGAGGTGGAGTAGTCCTTGACCAACATGCCATTCTCGGACGTGAACCTCGTCTCCTCCTGCAACAGATTATAGCTCGGCTGGTAGGAGACGAACGCCGTCTCGAAGCTTCGGCCACCGCTATAGTAGCCGTCTCCATCTAGATCGATGGTGACACCCTGTTTGGGATCGACAACGCTGAGATCACCAACCGTGGCTCCCGGGTTGATCGCGAACGCTCGGCTCGGATACTGGACGCCGGTATCGAGCGTCACCGACCGTGCTCGACCGGACGTTACCGTATCCGTGATCTCGTCGTTCAGCACGCTCATCTGCCCCTCGATCGCTTGGGCGTGCTCGAACTCGACCTCCTCGTTCTGTGCCGGGACGACGCTCGACTGATAGAGCGTGAACACGATCATCACCAGCGCGAAGATCAATACGAACCCCACGACCGGTGAGACGCCGCGCTCGTCGTCCACGAACCGCTGCAGCCGTCGTTTGAGTGTCTCCTTCATGTTATATCACCGCGAAGATGGCGAGCGCGAACGTCGGCAACACGACGGCGAACTTCGCGCCCGTGAGCAGGTCGCCGCTGCGGATGTAGCCCGCGATGAACCCGGACATGATCCCCTGGATCGTCACCGCGTGGAAGAACAGCATCCCCATCAGCTCCACGTCGATATTGGCCCCGAGACCGGCCTGGCCGCCCGCACCGCTCGTGTCGAGCCCCGCCAGCGTGTCGAGGAAGTTCGTCTTCAAGATTGCCATCACCGCCAACAGCGTGAAAAACGTCATCACGATGATGACGATCTGCATCCGGGCCTGCGAGCGCTGTTCGCGCTCGATCTCGTCCTGGTTTTCGCTCGCTCGCGCCGCCGTCGAAAGCACCTCCGTTATCTGACTCGACGCCTCCTGGGCCTTGCTGACGACGTTTACCGTGCGTGAGAGCCGTGGAATGTGGTACTTGTTGTTGAACTCGACCAGCGCCGTCGTCAGGTTCGTCCCGTAGTTCACCTTCGCATACATCGTGTGAAACTCCTCGGCGAGCCGGCCGGAGGAGGTGTCGGCGACGAGGTTCAGTGACTCCAGCAGCGTGAGCCCCGTGCTGTTCGCGCTCGACAGTTTCCGAAGGTTCTCCGAGAGCTTGCCCGTGATATGTCGGCGGGTGCGGACGTTCCACTCGTAGAACACCGCCACCGGCAGACAGTTCACGTACAGCGGGACGTACACCCAGAGGAAGGTGCCGATGATGGAGTGCTCGATGAACCCGTCGACCGAGATCGGCGCACGCCCCGACACGACCGCGAAGGCGACCAGCACGATCGAGGCCGGTAGCGTGAGCGCGAGCACGGCCAGCGGGTGGTCGCGGAAGAAGTGGTGCGGGTTGGCGAGCAGCGCCGCCGTCCGATGGGTCCCCTCGCGACTCTCGATACGCTCGAAGACGCCGTACGAATCGGTGTAGCGTTCGACGAGCCCGAGATCGCTGATGCGCTCGATACCCGTCGTCGCCCCGTCCTCGTCGTCTCCCTCGGGATGGAGATAGCCGTCGCCCACCTCGTCCTGTTTGACCGTCGACACCATGACGGTGAAACCGATCCCGATGAGCGGGATCAGCCCGTAAACGGTCACGTAGAGGAGCAGCGTCTGCGAGCCACCGATCATGCTCATCACCACGAGAAAGTTATCTAGCCAGTCTAAACAGCGTATAGACGATTGACCCCAAGCACACTCCGAACCATGCTCTCGTTGGCAATCTAAGATGATACAGGCCTCACAGGGGGCCGTCTAAGCCTACTCAACCAATTGTAAGGTGTAGGCATCCTATTGACCAAAGAATCGTCTCACGCCTCTCTGAGAGTCTTTGAGGAAGAAGGTGGGGAGAAACATGGGCTGAAAACTCCCTCACCTCCTATTAGTCCCATATCACCCCACCGTAATAAGTCTTGTCAATACAATTTCACTTCTTTAGCGAAAAGTCCGAAACTCTAATTCATTTCTCTGTGTCCGACTCGTGCATCAGGCTCTCTTTGGTCATCTTGAAGGTGGCTCTCAATCGCTACGCCGAGAATTATACCCATGAGAAGGACAGGAATCTGTTTTATCATTCGTAAAGCTGAAATCAAATTATGATTTTGAAGTTCTTTTGTGAGAAAACGGCAATAAAAAGCGGATAGAACAGGTGCGGAATGGGTTCCCGTCTGAAGATGTAAGGAGAACGAGCAAAACCCGCGCGGTCCGTGTCATTGCGGTACTCGGTATTTTTCTGTGAGCAATTTCTGACACCAGAATTTGCCTCAAACTCGGTTTTGGGCAATCCGTTCTAATTCTCGTTTCGTCTCTTTAGGGTGGAAATCGTCAAACGTGTATCTCACCCAATCGTAAGCGGCCCAAAACCCATACTCCTCTAAGAGCATCGAACACACTTCTACTGTTTCGTCATGAGTGGGTTCGGATTCTTGTTCGTCAATCTTCGATTTTAGTTCATCGAGACCCATGAGAAAAGCGGAAACTGCTACAAGTCTCGCAGGTCGGTATCCGATTCCGACTTTTCGGGAGTAACGCGATCTTCAAATTCGTCCGGGGTTAGAACATCAATATCGGAGTAATCCATTAGTTGTCCCCCAGCCGAAGAGAATGAGCAACGTGCAAGCGCTGTTGGCATTCACTCATATCCTCAAACCCATCACTATCAGCATCAATCTTAGACATCCTGTTACCGCCGACATAGATAACATGGACAGACTCACCCTCCGATGAGAGACCCCGGAGGACACCCGAGACAATATCCGCCATTTTATCAAACTTATTTGCCGAAGAATGAACTTCAGCCATTAGGCTATCATCGCTCTCGGCGACGAAAATATCACTGACACACCTTTTGTCCGGGCCAGTTACCCCATCATATGCCGCCGTTCGGAGTTCGGCCTCTCGACTGGTGAGATTCATCGTGCCAATTCCTCAATCTCCGAATTGAGACTACGGCGCTCCTGCTTCAATTCCGTTTTTTCATCATCCGAAGAGTAAGACCGGAGATCGTCAATCTCATCATCTACGTCGGCCTTTTCCTCCTTGAGAGCGGCCATGAGTTCGCCGCGAGCCTTGTCAGCAGCTTTTTCCCACGCACTTCCAGCGGACTCGTAGTTTTCGTAAACCTTTCGGAGTTCTTCAATTTCCGTATCTTCCGTGTCCTCCGAAAGTTCTTCTTCCTTGTCCGCAGCAACTTCTTTGAGCTTCATTTCGCCTGCTTCTTCGTCAAAAACGATAGTAGATTCAGTCATAGTTTTGGATAGTTCTTCAGTTTCGGTGTTGTCTTTGATACTATTCGTCAATTCTTCGCTCTCCATGCCCTCCTCAAACTCATCCATGTCTTGGTCGGTAAACATTTGCTTGAGGATTGCACCCGCTTGGTCGGCATTCATGGGCTTCGCTCGGCCTCTTCCATCAATCGCCGGAGGAGTTTATCATAGCTTTCTTTAGACGATGCTTTTCGTTCAAAAAGAGCCTCCCGAGTGTCCTCAGAGACTCCAATGGTGGTTTCAACAGTCATTTTCTTGTAGTAAATCCCCAATTGCAAACGCGACTACAGACGTGGGGGAATGCCCAGATAAATAGCCAAACAGACAGTCGATCATAGACTCGTTCTTACCCCACCTAGGGACTACAAACACTTAAGTTTAATTAAATTATAATGATAGGTATTATAGTGGAACAAAGATTAGATTATCCCTCTGTCACAACAAACAGAGAGCGTCGTGAGAGCGATTCAATGCCGATGGGACCCATACCCCTCGTTGGATGAGCAACGGCCTTCAGAGGCCATCTTATCGGCGTGAGACAACACAGACGGGGAAGGATGGGGCAAACTTTAACATCCATCCTTCACAGAATTACCATGTGACAGAATATCAGATAACATTCGATCTCGAATACATGGATAAACAAGAGGATGAAAGAACAGCAGAAACCACCGTGATTCAGGAAGCAGAAAATGCGAAAGAGGCTGTTTCAGAACTCCTTCAAATCTATTCTTCAAAGATGAAAGACATACATGAGATCAAATCGTTGGAAGCCGAAAGCGAAGAAAATTAACACAATCATCCACCCCCATTTCTGCTCAACCGCCAATACCCACTTAAACCACTCTGGAGATTAAAGCAAATATATTACTGAATTTTGGAATCCAAAGATTTGGAAGGAAAATATCCGGTGACTTTCGCTATGCTAAGTCATGGGCCTAATTAGCATTCATTTTGTTTGATATATTTTGCAATTCCAGCAATTGCATCTCTCGCAGTATCAATACGTTTTGACAGAGTATCCAAATCCTGTATTCGATAACGTTCTGGGGGATCATGGACTACCCAGTTTCGATAGTCAATTGTATCTTTAACATCATCTGCAACATTATTCCCATCATCGACAAGATTGTAATGTCTTAGTAATTCGTCTTTCTGCTTTTGACTCAAATTTCTAATCAGTATTCGTTCATCCTTATCCTCATCTTCTATGATATGGTCTGAAATTAGCCCCTGTATAAGCAATTGATCTCTTCGTTCATTGAGTAGTTCGTTGGCTATAGCAAACAAAATCACAACTGTATCTTGGTTTTCTCTGAGGAAATCCCGGTGATCGTCACACTCTTGTATAGAATCTTGAATCTCATTAGCACGGCGTATGAAATCATCTTTCAGTGTAGGATATTCCCATACTTCTGCTGAAATTGGTTCCCCATCATCCATAGTTATTGATAATTCAATTCCTGAATTTGGTGTATCTTGTGATTCATTGCCGTCATTTGGCATGTGACATCTTACTATGTGAGACTGTATAAGCTTAATTTTCTGGATATCTAACACATTCAACCCCCATTTGGGCAGGGACTTTCTCTTTTTCGCGAGACCATCGCGCGTCATATCTGCTCATACTATTTTGGGACTCAAACGGTGGGGATACCGGCCCGCGCGTTAAGCGAGCGACCCATCAGAGCGAGCGCCATGCGTTGCAGTGCTGAAAGGCTGCATCCATTACTGTCATTAACGGTTGCCTTAGTTAAGAGAATTGATATAAGACCTTAGGTCGCAATGTCCATTGGCTTGACTAAGGCAACATAGTTGTATGTTGTATTAGTCCTTTAACGGTTGCCTTAGTTAAAATACCTAACTGGTTACTCTGTCGTGGAATTGTTGTATGATGTCTTCACGGTCAACATCATTCTCTTCTAATTTCTCCTTACTGATTCTACCGGGAGTGGTGTAGTAGTAGGTATGCCTTCCACTCCGATACCAGAAAATCAGTCCTTCATCTTCGAGCCAGCTGAGGGCATTTCTAACGGCGCGCTCCTTTCTGTCTACCTCATCCCAATCGGAGTTCTCATCAGCATCATAGTCCATTATCTCTTGTCGGGTAGCAAGTCCAAGGGCTTTCGTGACGTTACGGACACTTCTACGGAGGACAGAGGAGGAATCAGGCCTTTCCTCATTATTGAGTCGAAGGGGACCCCTCATGTTCTTGGTTGGCCCTTGAGTGGCGTATGGCTTCAGTGATGCTCGGTATCCGTCTTCCCGATTAGCCCATTTCCGGGGATCGCCGTTATCGGTAGTGGGGTGTTGGCTACATGAGACATCCATGAGGGTCGAGACAGTCCCCCAGTCACCTTCAAACCAGAATCCAAGGTAGGAAGCGAGCGCACACTCGGCCTTAGAACGGTCGTTAGGGTGGCCAGCATCGCCGTAGTGGCCTGTCCATAGTGCCTGAATACGATTACCCTTCTTGGATCGGAGAGCGCGCTTGAGACGGATTCCGGGGTTTTTGACGGGGGTATCTATCCCAAGACTGTTGATCGTCTCTCCTAGTCGTTCTATGTCGAGTTCGTATTCTTCAGCAACCTCAATCTCTGTCTCTATGGGTGGGGTATCCGGGTTGCTGGCAACAACCGGACGATGTTTGTCGTCTAACTGGGTATCCGATAGTGTCTCGATGGGATAGTCATTCCCAATCTGATAGACGATACCGCTCGGGTGGATTGAGCCGGGGACAAGCACATACTGGTTGTGCGCTCGTATCTCGCCTTCCCCATCCCCAACTTTCGCGTTACTTACGGGATCATTGGGGTCATTCAGGTAGTGTTCGTGAGTCCCCTGTCGGGTGGCTACTGTTAGGGTTGGTTCTCCTGTCGGACAGGGGTATCTCTCGGGGTCGTCATGGTCCGCAAAGACGATACCTTCCGTACCCCATTCGGGCCTCCCAGCGTAGCACACAAAGCCATTCTCGCCGTTCTGAATACGTCTGACGGCTTCATCCCCACTAACTACGGCCTTGTTCGCTTGTTCGGTGGGATCATCGTCATTATCAAAAACTCGGAATCGGTCTTTGGCTATCGGCGCTTTCCCATCATCGCCGAGTGGCATGAGCTTCGGTCGGATACCAGCTTGTTCGTAGGATGATAGCCACTCCTTGAGGTATTCGGCGCGCTCTCTGTCGGAAATATCGGCTTCAGTCGGATTACTATTCTCGGAATACGTTTGTGTTTGGTTTCTCATAAGTTACAGACATATTATGGTGTGGATATGAGAAACCAAGCGAAAGGTTAAAGTCGGAGTAGCCCTTCTATTTAAATGGTTTCTCATATCCTCTGTTTCGGGTTGTGGTATGAACACAACCGGTCTATACTCCTCTTCTTTCCGTAAAGTTGTGTTAGCTAGTCGTATGTATTGAGAACAACGAGGATTGGGCGGACTGGTGAGTAACGGAGGGGCTGCGTACTAAAGAGAACCTGACCATACCCCCACGCTACTCACGCACAGACAAAGTTTGGGACGATTCCCTTACATCCTTTAAGAGAGGGGGGATAAAAAGGCTGTCGCAGGCCGTTTATGTTTGAAAGTATCTATTACAGACTATATATCTCCAATATCCGTTTTTGAAGAGAATTTTTCTTCAATAGTGGATTTTGAAGACTCGCTACCGAAACCTTTATCCGTGAGTGTCCCCTTTATTTACATACAGGCCACCTCGTGCCTGTTTGACTAATCTCAGTACCTCACAAAGCGGGTTAGGTGAACGGGCTGCTTGGTGGATTGATGGAGGCCAACCAAGCAGCCAGTGAACTCACAGAGGACCAGGTGCTTAACTTTCTCGTCAACACGCTCAACGAGGAGATCGATATCGGACTCGGCGAGAACGCCGATATCGACTCCAAGGACATCTGGGACGTCCTCGTCGGCGCAACAGCCGACGAGGACTCGGTCAGTCACCTCTGTGAGATTTCAGAGGACTCACCCCACGGCAATACGATTCTCCATCACCTCCGGACGAAGTTCGAGCTCGCAGAGCTCGAACGAGTCGGCAAGACGCTCATCCAACAGGATACCCTCGAACTCCTTCCGGATCGGCCGGTGGAGGTCGTCGCCGACCTCCACCTCCGTCCGTACTACGGCGAGGAGTACGACTCCAAGGAAGAACTCTACGAGTCACTCGCCAAAGCTGGAACGACCACGTTCCACGGCTATGCCACACTCTACGCCCGCGTACGCAACAAACGCTACACGCTGGCGGTGCGCCGTCTCACCGACGGCGACACCGCCAGCTCGATCCTCGCGGAACTGCTCGGCGTGCTCAACGGCCTTAACCTTGAAGTCAAGGCCGTCTACCTCGATCGGGAATTCTACGATACGTACTGTCTGACGCTGCTCGCTGCCCACAACTACGCTTTCGTCATGCCGATCGTGAAGTGGGGCGAGAAGATTCAGACCGAACTGAGTGAAGGCTGGAGCCGCGTGATCGACCACGACCTCCGAGGGGAAATCGACGGTCACACGTGGACCGTCGATTTCCCGGTCTACATCGACTGTACGTACCAACAAGGAAAGTACGACGAGGAAGGTGTGGCGCGTCACGGCTACGCCGTTGACGCGCCGTTCATCGACACACCGCGTCAGGCTCGGAAGTACTACAGCCGACGCTTCGGGATCGAATCGACCTACCGGTTGTCCGAACGAAGTATTGCGATGACGACGACACAGAATCCGGCGGTGAGGTTTCTGTACGTGCTGATCAGCTACCTCCTCCAGAATGCGTGGCGGTATCTCCACTGGGAGTACGTGGCGTCGCCGCGCCGAGGCGCGCGACGCCTCTGGCCGTGGCGATTCGATGAATTCCTCGGAATGGTGCGGAGAGCAGCGGAGACGGCGCTCGCGGTGCGTCGCGCCGTCCCCGCAAACAAGCCACCGGACGACCGCTTCGAGCGGTAATCCACCGACCGGGAACGCCTACTCAGCGAGTGGCAACACCGTTGCGTCGGCGGCGTTCCGCCGCCGACTGCGACAGGTTTGATGCTCTCGGTGTCGAACAACCCTCCTCAGCAGTTACTCGGCACCGATTTCTCCACCGAATTCACACTCAGAAGCAGTCAACCGACGAGCTTTGTGAGGTACTGAATCTGGTCTTGGCCGGTCAGGTTTGTCGTTCATCGGCAGGCGGCTAATCACCGTTCCATGGTCGGGTTGATAACCCGGTTCTGCCATTTGGTAGTCAGATTACGACCTTCCGGGGATCACTCCCCGGTTCCATAGTTTACTCCCAGTTGCCAAACGACCCGTAAGCATCGCGTACATCTTCCTCGACAAATTGTAGGTATCGTTTGGTCATATCGAGGCTTGAATGGCCCATATGCCGGCGAACTCGCTCTATGTCTATCCCTGATTTGATCGATGCAATTGCATGGGAATGGCGGAGAGTGTGACTGGTGATTTTCCATCGCTTGACCCCGGCTCTATCCTCGTACATCACTTCATTCAGTCCTGCATCCTTGGCCGTGTTACGGACTATCCTGTTGATGTCATTCGAGTGGGCAAACTGTTCGGATTGACCGGATACGAACACATAGGGGGACTCATTCGCTTTGAAGAAGCCCATACGATTCCCTCCGTGTAGCCACTCATCCAGTAGTGGATCTAAACTCGGCTGATAGTAGACGGTTCTATAATCATCCGTCTTTTCGGCATAGACGCGAATTGACCGCTCTCCTTCATCGATATTGTCCACTCTCATGTTTCGGATTTCTCCTTGACGGCAACCCGTCTGAAACATCATCCGAATCATCAATTCGTTTCGGAGTTTGGGGTTTGGGACATGTTCGCAAAGGGTATCCACTTCTTCAGGCGCGAGATAGCTAATCTCATCCCGAGTTTTCTGTTGCTTTCTGGTCCCGCTCAGAACAGATTTGAAGTCAGTCCGATTTACCCTCTCGCACGGTGATTCGTCTATATCGGGTTCAGGATTCTCATAGGATAGGTCGAGCAGAAACTCATAGAAGTTAGTGACCGTGGAATAGATACTGTTTGCCGTCTCGGGGGCATAATCCTCCTCCCCGAGATAGATGATAAAGTCCTCAATCCCGAATTTGCCGATGGAGAGTAGATCATATTCCTGTCCGGCCAGCCACTTCTTGTATTTGCCCAAACCATACTTCCGGTTGTGATGGGTGGATTCCGATTTCTGTTGCTTAATCCGCCGAAGGTATCGGTCCTTGTATCGGTCTAATTCAGGTGTGTCGCTCATGATTAGACCCTCCGATAGTAATGCCGAGTCCCATCTTCCTCTACGCTATATTCGACCAGATTAGTCTGTTCAGCGGTATGGTCAAGACATTGGGTGACTTTCAACAGCGAGAGTCCGGTCTTTTCACCGATTTCTTCGGTGGTTAAGCCCACTATATCGGATGTTGTCCTTCCTTTGTCAACCGGAAGAGCGCCTACTACATCGGGAATTTTGCCTTTGGTATCGTCGGGGATGGAGATTTCCTTTCGGATAGTTCCAATGGTATCATCCATACCATCTACTGTCCCCATGAGAGCGCGGATCATCGTCTGTATCTCCGATAGCTCCTCAGTATGATCCACTCCCCCACCTGTCTGTCCCGAGTCACCTGCTATCAGTTTCTCGCCCGCGTGTCGGATGAATCCCGACAGACTCCTTCCTCTGTCCTCTGCTTCTTCTTCCCATACCCCTTTGCGCTCTTCATCGAGTTTGAAGGTGACAAGTTTTGTTTCGCCCATTTTGCTTTCCTCTGTTTGGTCATTCACCCCCCGATCGTATATAGTTTGTCTATACGATCATGATGTCTTCACGAGAATGATGATGAGGAGGAGCGGAAACACCGAGAGGGTGATATACATCTCGCCGAACAGTTCGAGCGTTTCGAGGACGAGCGACTGCTCCTGTTTGGTGGTGCGGAGATGTTTGTCCTTCTTGTCGTTCAGGAAGTCGGTCATGTCGCCACCGGAGTCGATGATCGAGAGCATGTCGGTCAGAAACTGACTCAACTCCTCGCTCGGCGTCCGAAGCGCCTGCTTTCTGATGGCGGTTCGGTAGTCGGTGTCGAAATACTCCGTCTCCAGATGGATGCTCTCGAACTCCGCGGCGACCGCACCGTAGGTGTCGTCGGCGTCGGCCATCGCCTCGAAGATCTCGAGCTGGTTCAGCCCGCCGATCGACAGCGCGTACATGAACGAGACCGAATCGGCGAGCAGCATGTTGATCTCGCGCTTTCGCGAATTCGCCCGGACGTAGGGCACGGCGACGAGCGTACCGAACCCGGCGACGAACCCGACCAGCCCACAGACCAGCCCCGAGAGCAGTACGAGCAGCGGGAGCTTCACCGCCTCGAAGACCGCGAGCGCCGGCCCGTGAAGCACCCGGAGATCGGTGAGTTTCGGCACCTCCGTCACGAACAGCTCGACGACCGCGTAGCCCGAGAGCGAGGCGAGCAGCCACAGCAGCCCACCGGCGATGACGCCGATCGCGAGCGCCCGCGAGAGATACATCTCGACCGTGTCGGCCATGCGCGCCGCGGCCAGCTTCCGCTGCACGTCATCGACGAAATCGCCGTCCTCGTCGAACAGATACCGATACAGCGGGTAGAAGCGATCGCCGAGCGTCCGCGTGTGCCCGCCGTAGCCGTCGGTGCCGTAGCTCATTTCGCGTCCTCGTTACCGGTCGCCGCCGATTCGCCGGCCCGTCCGCCGTCGGCGATGGCGGAGGCGAGATCCGGCGTCTCGTGGCCGGCGTACTCGTCGAACAGACGCTCGTCGGCCTCGTCGAGGATCGCCGCGGTGTGCTCGCGCAGCTCCTCGCTCGGGTCCGGCCGCGGCACCATCGCCTCCATCGCCGGGTCGGTGTCGATGTGGACGCTCTCCATCCCCCGGAGATCGTCGAGACTTTCCTCCAGACGGTCGTTGGCGATGAGCGTCAGGATCGCCTCCGGATCGTTGATGAACGCCTGCAGGGTGGCCGCAGCCTGCGTGTACGTGTTGAGGCCGCGATCGACGAGATAGGCGAGCACCACCTTCCGCTGGAACAGCTCCTCGGAGAGGCGCTCCTGGCTCCAGCCGCGGTCGAACTTGATCGATTCGAGCGTGTTCGACGTGCCGAGTTTCAGGTAGTCGTCGGTCTCGGCCTGCCACTGATAGACGTCCTGGACGTTGATCTCGTCGTTCTCGGCGTCGTAGTAGTTGATCTCGGTGAGCGCCTTGTTCCGACGGACTTTCTGCCCCTGTACGCGCGTTGCGGTCTGGATGCTCACGAGGTCGAGCGCCGTGAACATCGTCTTCGAGACGTTGATGGGGTCGGTCGTGAACCGTTTGATCACCTCGCCGACGTTGTCGGCGTGGAAGGTCGTGAGCGACGTGTGGCCCGTGCTCATGACCTGGAACAGCGTCCGCCCCTCCTCGCCACGGATCTCGCCCATCACGATGTATTCGGGCCGCTGGCGCAGCGCCGCCTCCAGGAGTTTGAACTCGTCGATATCGCCGGCCTCGTCGCCAGTGAACGAGGGGCGCGTCACCGAGGCAACCCAGTTGCGCTGGGGGATTTCGAGCTCTCTGGTGTCCTCAATCGAGACGATCTTCGCCTTGCTCGGGATGAACAGCGAGACGGCGTTCAAACTCGTCGTCTTGCCCGACGCCGTGCCGCCGGCGAAGAGCATCGACTTGTTGTTCTCGATGCAGAGCCAGATATACGCCATCTCTTCGAGCGAGAACGTATGCCAGTTGATAAGATCGACAGGAGTGAAGGGGACGTCCTTGAACTGGCGAATGGTGTAGTTCGTGCCGTGATCCGAGACCTCGTAGCCGAGCGTGAGCTGGGCGCGCGAACCGTCCGGCAGCGTGGCGTCGACCTGTGGCTGGCGTTTGGAGATCCCCTTGCCCGAGCGCTGGGCGAGCTTCACGACGAAATCGTCGAGATCCTGTTCGCCGTGGTGGACGTTGGTGATGAGCTGCTCGCGATCGGCGTGATAGACGAAGACGGGTGAGTCGTAGCCATCACACGAGATGTCCTCGACGTTGACGTCGTGTTTGATGCCGTCGATGCGCTCGTAGCCGATGAAATCGCGCTTGAGATAGTAGAGCAGCTTCTCGACCTGATACTCGGTGAGCGATTTCGCGTCCTCGTCGACCACCGCCGGCTCCGGCCGGGCGGCGATCCCCGACACCCCTCGTTCCGTCGGCGAGTCGTCCGGGTCGTCGCCGAACAGTCCCTTCAGTTTCGACATCAATCCTGAACGCCCCGCGCCGGCAATTGAGCCGTCGTAGAGGTCGTATCTGTCGAGCAAGCGCCCGGTCACGGCTTCGATGACGTCCGCGCGTTCGGCGTCGTCGTCCTGGATGGCGCTGTCCTCGCCCGAATACGTGATCGCGGTCTTCAGCTTCCCGGTGAGGAACTCCTTGAGCTCCGCCTCGATGGGGGTGAGATGTGGTTCGACGAGATAGTATTTCCCCTCGTTTTCGCGCGTCGAGTGGAAGATGACGACGAACGCGTAGGGTTCGTTGACCCAGTAGCGCGTCACCTCGCGGAAGTGACGTTTGCGCCCGGTCGACACGGTCTTTTCGAGATCGTAGCGGTTCGCGATCGTCGTCCGTCCGTCGGCCCCGGTGAAGAACGCGTCCTCGTCGTCGGGGCCCGTCGCGACGGTTCGGTCATCGACGACGCCCGCGAGGGCGGTCGCGGTGTCGATCGCGTCCGCGAGACGGCCGCGCACGTCGTCGCCAGCGTCGCCCGTGCCGTCGTCGTCCGTACTACCATCTGCACCACTATCCGACATTGGGAGTCGATGGCCGCGGTATCGCACAAAAACCCTCGGCCTGGCGAGAACGATACCGTTTACCCGACGCCAGAGCTAGTATCGGATATGAGTACGGTCCTTCTTCTCGTCGGTCTCGCGGTTGCAGTCTTCGTCGGCTTCAATATCGGCGGTTCCTCGACGGGCGTGGCGTTCGGGCCGGCGGTCGGCAGCCGTCTCGTCTCGAAGACGGGTGCAGCCGGGCTGTTCACGCTGTTCGCGCTCATCGGCGGCTGGACGGTCGGGCGCAACGTCGTGGCGACGTTGGGCGGCGATATCGTCCCGTCGAGCCAGTTCACGCTCGCCGCGAGCGTCGGCGTGCTCTTTTTCGTCGGACTCGCGCTGCTCATCTCCAACCTCTTCGGCGTCCCTGCCTCGACCTCGATGACCGCCGTCGGCGCGATCGCGGGGCTGGGGCTCGCGAGCGGCACGCTCGACTGGGAGGTGATGGGTCGGATCGTCTCGTGGTGGCTGGTCGCCCCCGTGCTCGCGTTCTGGGTCTGTGCGGTCATCGGCCGGTATCTCTACCCCTATCTCGACGCGTGGTTCGCCCTCGACAGGTCCGACGACGCCCTGTTCGAGATCGATCGATCGGGGGTCGTTCCGCTCCCGCGCCTCGCCGAGACGACCCGACCGAAGGAGGTGTTCTGGAGCGCCATCGTCCTCGCCATCAGCTGTTACATGGCCTTCTCCGCGGGCGCGTCGAACGTCGCCAACGCGGTCGCACCGCTGGTCGGTAACGGTTCGATCACGATCGACCAGGGCGTTTTGCTCGCCGTCGGTGCCATCGGCGTCGGCGCGTTCACGATCGCCCGGCGCACGCTCGACACGATCGGCAACGATCTCACCGACCTGCCGCTCCTGGCGTCGCTCATCGTCGCCAGCGTGAGCGCCTCGATCATCTCGGTGCTCTCACAGCTCGGCATCCCGGCGAGCCTCGCGGTCAGCGCGACGATGTGTATCGTCGGGCTCGGCTGGGGGCGCGCGACGCGGACGACGACGATCGCCGACGCCGCGTCGGCGGCCATCCAGGGAGAGGAGAGCGCGACGCTCTCGACGGGTGCGCTCGCCGCCGAGACACCCGGGAGGACGAGCAACGCCGGCACCGCCGACGGCCCAGGAGCGGGCGAGCGCGTCCGCCCGATCGGCGACGAGGAACCGACCGAGCTCACCTCGGAGGAACTGTTCGATCCCTCGGCCACGGGGCGAGTCGTCATGCTCTGGATCCTCACGCCATCGCTGTCGGCGATCGCCTCCTTCCTGCTCTTCGAGTTCCTCCCCGTCTACGGCGGGGCGTAGCCGACGCGGACACACGACTCGCGTTCCAGGCTGTCGACGATCCGTCGTGGGTGATGCCATCGTTCACGAGGGTCCGCCATCGCCCTCGATTATCATATTTCCGACATTTGACAGTCCGAGACCGGACGATTATATGCCGGTCACGTGTTGATGAGGCATGAAACGGTCAGTTGGTACTGTCCTCCTCGTGATGTTGGTGGTATCAGCCGGGTGTTCGAGTCTCGCCAGAAACGACGACGAATCGACCGCGACACCGACGGTCATCCGGGAATCGGAGACCCCGACGGAAACGATGGCGAACGCGACGACCGTCGGTTCGAGTGAAACGTCGACCACAGCGACGACAGCGACCGAAACGTCCGATACCACGACCGCACCGACGTCCTCAGCGACGGCAACACGAACTGCGACACCGACCGCGACGGCGGATGGACGATCGGACGTGCATACGATGAAAATCGAGGCCGTGGGCAACGGGACGTCGAGCTATACGATCTTCGGCGTGGGGGACGGTGCGACGACCGCAGCGGGTACCGAGAAAACGGACTCGGTCGTTGCGAACGACACGGCGACCTACGCCACGGGCATCACCGGGGAGCGGGCCGCAGACACCTATGATATCCGAACTGAAAGCGTCGGGCGGGTCGTGAACAACGGGACGGCAACGCTCAAGCTGTACATCGACGGAGAGTTGCAGGGAACGTACGAGCCGAACGGGAACGCGAGCCCATCGACCACTATGGCGGACGACGATGGCCCGACTCACAATCTCACGATACGAGCCATCGATGATGGGACGTCACAGTACGTCGCGAACGGTGTCGGCGAAAGTGCGTATCCCGCCCAGGACACCGAGCAGACGGATGCGATAGTGAACACGGAAAACGACGGGATTTTCCCGACGGCAAAGGGTATCACCGGCGATCACGCCAAGGACACGTACAGCGTCGAATGGCCGTATCTCGAAGGGTTCTCCAACGACGGCAACGCCACGCTACAGGTGTATATCGACGGAGAACTGAAAACGACGGTCGGACCGGGCGGGGTCGATTCGATGAACGGTCCGTAGAATCGAGAACGACAGACGGCCATTGGGGAGGGGGAGGGGAAGACAGCTGGATAATTCTCTCAGATGATATGTTCGAAGTTGACTGTTGCCGTAACGTACGGGGTCTGTGAACCGCGCTCAGTCGAGAAACCGCTCGATCCGGTCCATCGCCTCGCGTAACTCGTTCATCCCCGTGGCGTACGAGACGCGGAGATGACCCTCGCCGCCGGCACCGAACACGTCGCCGGGAACGACCGCCACGCCCTCGGCGTCGAGCAGCGCCTCGGCGAACGCCTCGGCGTCCTCCCAGGGGCTCTCGGGGAAGACGTAGAACGCGCCCTTGGCCGTGAAGCAGTCGATGCCCATCTCGTCGAACCGCGAGAGCACGAACCGACGGCGGCGGTCGTACTGGCTGCGCATCTCTCTCACCTGTGCCTCGCAGTTGTCGAGGGCGTCGATGGCAGCGTGCTGTGCCGTCGTTGGAGCCGACAGCATCGAATACTGGTGGACGCGGTTCATCGCCGTGATCGCCTCGGGCGGGGCGAGCGCGTAGCCGAGCCGGAGGCCGGTCATCGCGTAGGCCTTCGAGAAACCGTTGAAGACGACCGTGCGCTCGCGCATGCCCGGGAGGGTCGCGATCGAGGCGTGGTCGCCCTCGTACGTGAGATCGGCGTAGATCTCGTCGGCGAGCACAGTCAGATCGTGTTCGCGGGCGAAGGCGGCGATCGGTTCGAGATCGCGCTCGCTCATCGTCGCGCCCGTCGGGTTGTTCGGATAGCAGAAGACGAGCGCCTCGGCGTCCGCAGCTCCGTGTTCGCGGAGCGCATCCACCGTGAGTTCGAAATCGTCCGCCTCTCTGGTGGGGACCGGTACGGGCTCGCCGCCGGCGAAGGTCACGCCCGGCACGTACGAGACGTACGATGGTTGGGCGACCGCCACCCGATCGCCGGGATCGACGAACGCGCGGAAGGCGACGTCGATGGCCTCGCTCGCGCCGGCGGTCACGAGCACCTCCCCGTCGGGATCGTAGTCGAGATCGTAGCGCTCGCGCGAGCGCTCGGCGATGGCCTCCCTGAGTTCCATCATCCCACGGTTGGCGGTGTAGGAGGTCCGCCCCTGTTCGAGCGAGTCGATGGCCGCCTCGCGTGCGCTCCACGGCGCGGTGAAATCCGGCTCGCCGACGCCGAGCGAGATCACGTCGTCCATCTCCTCGGTGAGTTCGAAAAATCGCCGGATTCCGGAGGGTGGGACGCGCTCGACGCGCTCGGAGATCTTCATGGCGAGACCGAGAGCCGGTCGTCGTCCCCGTCACTACTGAACTCGATGCCGCGCTCCTTGTACGACTCCATCAGGTAGTGCGTCACCGTCTGGGTGATCTCGGGCACGGGTGCGACCTTCTCGGAGACGAACCGGGAGACCTCGCCCATCGAATCCGCTTCCACGGTCAGGGAGAAGTCGTATTCGCCGCTCACGAGCCTGAGTGATTGGATTTCGGGAAAGCCGACGAGTCGTGCGGCGATGTCGTCGTAGCCCGTCTCGCGATCGAGCGTGACGTTACACTCGACCAGCGCGCGCACCGGCTCCTCGTCCGTTCGTCGCCAGTCGACGACCGCCTGATAGCCCTTGAGGACGCCCTCGTCTTCGAGGTTCTCGATGCGCTCGGCGACCTCGCTCTCGTCGACCCCGAGCATGCGCGCGAGATCGGCGGTCGTATAGCGCGCGTTCTCACGGAGCAAGGAGAGCAGTTCCGCGCGGATGTCCATACAGCGACGCCAGCGCCATGGGACAAAAGCGTTCCGTCGCTACTCCTCGCCGAGGAAGGCGACGAGCAGCTGCTGTTGGGCCTTCCGGAGGTGGTTGTGCAGCGTCGGCGAGGAGACGCCCATCGAGTCGGCGATCTCCTCGGCGGTCGATCGGCGCGGCCACTCGTAGTAGCCCGCGAAATACGCCGCCCGCAGCGCCGCCCGCTGTTTGTCGGTGAGGCGCTCGTCGACCGCCTGCCGGGCGGTCGAATCGTCCGACCGATCGACGGTGTGTTTCGAGAGCAGCTCCGACCCCGGATGGGCGTGCTCGAACGCGGTGATCATCGTCCGCACGTCGGTTTCGGGAGCGACCGCGACGACCATCGTTCCGTCGCCGTCCTCGACGAGCCACTCGTCGATCGTGCCGCCGGCATCGACGATGCTGTTGACCGGCGACTCCCGCGTCGCGATCTCGAAGACGCCGCCCTCGTCATGGCTGCTGACGAGTCGGCAGTCCTCGACGACCGGCGACTCCCGGGCGAGCTCGCGCACGCGATCGGGATCGGCACCCTCGACGGTGACGTACTGGAGGACGACCCCGTCGGCGGCCGGCACCACCCCGTCGACGAGATACCGACAGTCGAGACGGCGCGTCAGCGTCGTCGGAAATGCCGCCTCGTCGACGACCCGGAGTTCGAGCACGAGCGCCGTGTCCGACAGCAGCAGCTTCGTGTTCTGCGCGGCGTCGATGGCGAAGCCGGCCACCTCGCCGAGCACGGCGAAGCCGGCGCGCTCGCGCTCCGAGAAGGCGTCGGGCCGCGTCGCCGCGACCACGAGCACACCGTAGACCACCTCGTTGTACGAGAGCGGGACGGCCGCCACCGGTCCCGTCGTCTCGCCGTCCGTCTGCCACGGGCCCCCACCGTTCTCGAAGACTTCCACGACGTCCGTCTCGGGCAGTTCAGTGGGCAGTCGCGCCGTACCGCCGTCCGTAGCCGCGATCTCGACGGCATCAGTGTCGACGCCGGCACCGCTCCGGACGGTGAACTCGCCGCCGGCGTCGCGCTCTGCGATCCACGCGAACTCGTACAGCTCGGCGGCCGCGATGCGCTCACAGACCGTGGCCGCGATCTCCTCGCGCGTCGCCGCTGCCACCAGCCCACGGACGATGTCCTGGATGACGGCGTTGATGCGATCGAGCGTCGCCAGTTCGTCGCGCTGGCTTTCGAGGCGGCGCTCGGCACGGCGCTGGGCGACCGCGTTCTCGATCCGGTTGGCGAGCACCGTGTACTGATCGAGCCCGCCACCCTTCTGGAGGTAGTCGGTGACACCGGCCGAGATGGCTTCGCTCGCCACGTCCTCGCTGCCCTCGCCAGTCGAGAGAACGAAGGGGAGGTTCGGATACTCCTCGCGCACCCGTTCGAGCAGCACAAGCCCATCCATCCCCGGCATGCGGTAGTCGCTGACGACGCAGTCGACGCGTGCCTCGTCGAGATGTGACAGCGCCGCCGCGCCGCTCGTCTCGGTGTGGACGACGAACCCCTCACCCGCGCGTTCGAGCGCCGTCGCTGCCAGCTCGACGACCTGGCGCTCGTCGTCGACGAAGAGCACGCGAATCTCGTCCTCACCATCCATCCGTCCGGTCACGGTCTGCGATACAACAGTAGGGCCACAAACAAAAAAAACAGTATGCCGACAAACCGATAGTTTCATCGCCATCGCTGCGCCGTCAGTAGCCGTCACCCGTCGTCCACGGTACGGACATCGAAACGAGCACCGTCGGCCGCATCGGTGGCCGAGACCGTCCAGCCGTGTGCGTCGGCGATTCTCCGGACGATCATCAGTCCCAGTCCGGTGCCTGACTCGCTGGTCGAGTAGCCGTGCTCGAAGATCCGCTCACCCTCGCCATCGGGAATGCCGGGGCCGTCGTCGGCGACGAAGAAGCCCGTCTCGGTCGTGCCGGCGGTGACGTGGACATCGTTGCCGGCGTGATCGATCGCGTTGCGAAAGAGGTTCCCGAACAGCCGCGTCAGCCTGTCGGGATCGCCCGCGACCGTCCCCGAGAGCTCGACGTCGATCGTCGCGTCCGCGCCGTCGACCGTCCGCCACGCCCGCTCGGCCGTGCTCGCGAGTTCGACGGGTTCGGGATCGTCGATGACCCGTCCCTGACGGGCCAGTGTGAGCACGTCCTCGATGAGCGTGTCCATCCGGTCGAGAGCCCACAGCGCCGCGTCGTGATGCTCCGAGTGGTGATCGGCCTCGGCGAGTTCGAGTCGGCCGCGTGCGACGCCCATCGGGTTGCGGAGGTCGTGCGAGATGACGCTCGCGAACCCGTCCAACAGCTCGTTCTGGCGTTCGAGATCGCGCTCGCGGCGTTTCTGATCGGTGATGTCGGTGTAGATGGCGTAGCCGCCGTTGCGCCCGCCGGGTTCGAGCGGAGCGATATGCACCAGGAAATCGCGCACGCCGTCGGCCGTCAGCCGGCGGACGGTCGTCTGGCGGCTCTCGCCGTCGGCGAGCGCCGCGTCGATCGGCTCGATCGCTGGCTCGCGATCCGACGGAACGATGTAGTCGCCGGCGTTCTCGTCCTTGATCTCCGCCGCGCTGTAGCCGAACACCGTCTCGAAGCGCTCGTTCACCCGTCTGGTGATCGGTTCGCCGTCGACCAGTTCGTAGCGCAGCGCCGCGTCGGGCACGTTCTCGAACAGCGCCGTGAGGCGATCGCGCTCGACGACGAGTTCGCGCTCGCGTTCGGCGCGTTCGAGCGCCGCCTCGGTGTTCGCCGCGAGCAGTTTCGCCAGCGAGACGTCGCGATCGTCGAACACGCCCGATTCGGTCGCACCGACGGTCAACACCCCGTGGTCGGCGAGCGGCAACAGCAGCTCGCTTCTGATCGGAGTGTTCGGGTTGTGAGCGCCTGAGGCGCGGTCGACGCGGTCGTACTGCTGCATTGCGCCGGACTCGAAGACCGACCACGCGAGGCTCTCGTCGCCGGCGAAGGTCGGTAGCGCGTCGAACAGCTCCGTACCGGCCTCGGAGATCGCTACCGGCCGAAGTTCGCCCGCCTCGTGGAGCCAGATACCGTTCAACTCCATGTCGAGCACGTCGGCAGCGGTTTCGACGGCGACGTCGGCGACCTCGTGCCGCGTCGTGGCCGTCATCATCTCACGGCTGGCGTCGTGGAGCGCTTCGAGCAGTCGCTCGTGGCGCTTGTGTGCCGTGATGTCGCGGACGACGCCGACGGTGCCCGCAAAGCCGGCGTCGCTCTCCAACACCGTGAGCTGAATCTCACACGGGATGAAGTCGCCGTCGGCGGTGCGGACGGTCGCATCGTAGGAATCGCTGACGGCGTTGGCACCGTCGGCGAGCAGCCGCTGGATCACCGACCGGCCGAGTGCAATGTCGTCCTCATCGAGCAGCATCGAGACGGGTTCGCCGAGGAGTTCTTCGCGAGCGTAGCCCGTCTCCGTGACGAGGGTGTCGTTGACTGTCCTAAATCGCCCGTCGGCGTCGAGCGTGTAGATCATGTCGCCGGCAGCGTCGAGCATCCGGCCGTACCGGCGCAGTCGCTCCTCGCGTTCGAGGCGGTCGAGCGCCGCCGTCGCGTTCGCCGCGAGCACGCGCGCGAGTCTGACGGTGCTGTCGTCGAACGACTCGTCGGGCGAGGCGACGGTGATCGTGCCGTGGTCGCCGAGCGGGAGGTAGAGCCGATGACGTAGCGGAATACCGTCGTCGGGTGCGTTCGCCTCGCCGACGACGATGGCCTCGCCGGCACGGAACGCTCGCCACGGGAACCCCTCGCCGCGCGCGTAGCGCGGCCGCTCGCCGAGACGCTCACGCGTTGCATCGGTCACGGAAACAGGATCGAGGCTGTCACGCTCGTCGTCGTGCAGGCGCACCACGGCGATCGGAAAGCCGAGGATCTCCTCGATCGTCGTCGTGACGGCGTCGGCGATCCCGTCGTCGTCCCTGGCGGCCACGAACTGCCGTGTCGCCTCGTGAAGCGCCCCGATTGCCCGCTCGCGGCGGCGCTGCTCGACGACGTTGCGCCCGACGCCGACGATGCCGTAGCCGTCGCCCAGGGGAACGCGCGCACCGCTGAACTGGTGGGGGATCGTCTCGCCGGCGTTCGTCACGAGCGCCGATTCGACGACGGCGCTCTCGCCCGTTCGCAGGATTTCCTGCATGCGCTCGCCGATGCGGTCGTGGTCCGCATCGGGGACGAATTCGGGATAGTCCGTTTCGGCGATCGTCGCGTCGTCGTAGCCGACGACGGACGCGAACTCCTCGTTCCAGCGAACCATCGTGCCGTCGGGATCGAGAACATAGGCTGGGTCCGGTAGCGCCTCGAAGAAACCGTCGGTGATGGCGCGTTCCCGGTCGCGGTCGCGTTCGGTCCGCGTCGAGCGCTCCCTGAACACGCCATGGAGGAGCGTACGATCGTCCATCTCGACGGTGCGTGCTCTGAGATCAACAGGTATCGTCTCGCCGGCGGCGGTCTCGATCAGCACCGCCGAGCCGTCGCCGAACCGGGCAGCGTCGATGCTCGACGACGCGGCATGCTGTTCGAACAGGTCGCGATAGCGCTCCCGCTGGCCGGTGGGGTGGAGCACCGTCTGATCCATGCCGACGAGCTCCTCGCGCGGGCGGTCGAACAGCGTCGCAGCGACGTCGTTCGTCTCGACGATCCGCCCCGTCTCGGCGTCGGCGATCACCACCGCGTCCGGCGTGGCGTCGATGAGCGAGCGGTAGAGCCGTTCGGATTCGGCGAGCGCGCGCTCGGCACGGTAGCTCTCGACGGCATTGGTGATGCTGTTGGCGAGCAGTTCGTACCGTTCGCTGCCCGTCCCCTTCCGGAGGTAGTCGGTGACGCCGGCAGAGATGGCCTCGCTCGCGACCCCCTCGCCGCCCTCGCCGGTGAAGAGGATGAATGGGAGGTTCGGATGGCGCTCGCGTATTCGATCGAGCAGCGCGAGCCCGTCCAGCCCCGGCATGCGGTAGTCGCTGACGATACAATCGATCTCCGCCCCTTCGATGCGGTCGAGCGCCGCTTCGGCATCCGTCTCAGTCGCGACTGTCAGCCTGTCGTCGATCCGTTCGAGAGAGGTGCTGGCGAGGTCGGCGACCGCCGGTTCGTCGTCGACCATCAGCACCGACATCGCCTCTGACATCCTCGTTGTGCTCGAATGCCGCCGGAGCGAGAAAAACCTGTCTCGGATCACGCTCCAATGGTGGCGTCGTGTGGTTCGTCGAACCTTTAGCCCTCGCGGTCGTGCGGCCCGCATGGTTCTCGAAGAGTCCACGCGCGAACTCGAACGCGGCGACACGGCCCCCGATTTCGAACTGCCCGGTGCGGACGGCGAAACGCACACGCTCGACGACTTCGACGAATATCGGGCACTGCTCGTCGTCTTCACCTGTAACCACTGTCCCTACGCACAGGCGAAGATGGAGACGCTCAACGAACTCACCGCCCTCTACGACGACGTCGCCGTCGTCGGCATCAATCCGAACGACGCCGAGGAGTATCCCGACGACTCCTTCGAGCGAATGCAGGAGCTCGTCGCCGACGGCACCGTCGACTACGACGCGTACCTGCGCGACGAATCCCAGGACGTGGCACGGGCCTACGGCGCGGTCTGCACACCCGATCCGTTCCTCTTTCGCAACGGCGATGCGGGCTTCGAACTCGCCTACCACGGTCGTTTCGACGACGCTCACGGCCCCGACCAGCGGCCGTCGGGCGAGGCAGGCTTCGAGATGGCCGGAGCGATCGAATCGGTGCTCGGCGGCGTCCCCGTCGACCAGCAGTTCCGCCCCTCGCGCGGCTGTTCGATAAAGTGGCGCTGAACTCTCTGGCTCGCTTCAATTTCCTTCATTTTGGAAACACGTGACGTGCTACCGTGGGGAAGAATCATTACCGAGCGGTCGTACTGTGAACGTATGCCAGGAGGCACCGACCAGACCCTGCGACCGTTCCTGTGGCGCGCCGAGCGCATGTACCCCGACGTCGAGATCGTCTCGCGCACCCATGACGGCATCGAACGCTACGACTATGCCGAATTCGGCGGGCGCGTCGCCCGATTGGCGAACGCCCTCGACGAGGCCGGAATCAGTGATGACGCACGCGTGGGGACCTTTTGTTGGAACCATCACCGCCACTTCGAGACGTACTTCGGCGTGCCGGATTCCGGCCGGCAGCTCCACACGATCAACCCGCTGCTGCCGGACGAACACATCCAGTTCATCGTCGAGAACGCGAGCGACGAGCTCCTGTTCGTCGATCCGTCTCTCCTGGAGAAACTCGCCGGCGCGGCTGATCCCGATGCGTTCGACTCGGTGCGGCAATTCGTCGTGATGGGCGAGACGGTACCGGAAACGGACCTCGACGCGACCGATTACGAGTCGTTCATCGCGGGGCGGAGCGACGAGTACGATTGGCCGACGCTCTCCGAGGATCGGCCGGCCGGGATGTGTTACACCTCGGGCACCACCGGCAAGCCGAAGGGCGTCGAGTATACTCAGCAGATGCTCTGGTCGCACACGATGGCGACCATCACGCCCCAAGGGTTGGGCCTCGACGACACCGACGTGGTGATGCCGGTCGTCCCGATGTTCCACGTCAACGCCTGGGGGATGCCCTTCACGGCGACCGCGGCGGGCGCGAAACACGTCTATCCCGGCCCATCGCCCGATCCCGCCGATCTCGCTCACCTCATCGAGGAGGAAGGCGTCACGATCACGGCGGGCGTCCCCACGGTATGGCTGGGACTGCTCGAATACATGACCGACAACGAGGTCGATCTCTCCTCGCTCGAACAGGTCATCATCGGCGGGAGCGCCGCACCAGAATCCGTAGTCCGACGGTTCGACGAACTGGGCGTGGACGTGCTTCACGCATGGGGGATGACCGAGATGAGCCCCATCGGTTCGGTCGCACGGCTCAAGGACGGGATGGACGAGTGGGACGACACCGATCGCTACGCCAAGCGCGCCAAACAGGGACTGATGGTGCCCGGACTGGAGTTCAAAGTCATCGACGAGGGTGGCGATGAGGTCGACTGGGACGGCGAGGAGTTCGGCGAGCTCTGGGTCCGCGGGCCGTGGGTCACGACCGAATACTTCGAGCGACCCGAGGCGAACGCCGAGGACTTCGAGGACGGCTGGCTCAAGACCGGCGACGTGGTGAGCGTCGATCCCGACGGCTACATCGAGATCGTCGATCGCGCGAAGGACGTCATCAAGTCCGGCGGCGAGTGGATCTCCAGCGTCGAACTCGAAAACGCGCTGATGGCCCACGACGACGTGAATGAGGCGACAGTGGTGGGGGTGCCCCACGAGAAGTGGCAGGAGCGTCCCGTCGCCTTCGTCGTCGCCGGCGAGGAGCGCGATTCGCTGAAGGACGAACTGATCGATCTCGTCGCCGAGGACTACCCGAAGTGGTGGGTGCCAGACGACGTGCTGTTCATCGACGAAGTGCCGAAGACCGCCACCGGGAAGTTCTCGAAGAAGGACCTTCGCGAGGAGTATTCGGACGAATCGCTGGTCGCGGGCAAGGCACCGGAGGAGGCCGCGCCCGAGAGCGACTGACCGACAACTCGCCGTGACTCGTTGCCGGTTTACACGAGTTATTTGCGTCGCGCTCCCGTCGTGTGGACATGGAGCTACTGGACGAGTCGATCGTTCCCGAACACGCTCACGAGGTCAAACAGGACGCTCGCGAGTTCGCCAACGAACACATCGCCCCGAACGCCGAGGAGTACTTCCGGACGGGCGAGTATCCCTGGGAGATCCTCGAAGCCGGACAGGAGGCGGGGCTGGTCGCTCAGGACATCAACGAGGAACTCGGCGGGCGCGACCTCGATCTGGAGCAGATGCTCGCCATCGGCGAGGAGTTCTACAGGGCTGACGCGGGCATCGCACTCACGCTCCAGCTGGCGAGTTTCGGCGCGGAGATCGTCGAGAAATACGGCAACGAGGATCAACACGAGGAGTATCTCCGGCCGGTCGCCGAGTGCGAGCAGATAACGGGTTTGGCGGTCTCGGAACCCCAGACCGGCAGCGACCTCGCCGGGATGCAGACCACCGCCGAGAAGGACGGCGACGAGTGGGTGCTGAACGGCGAGAAATACTGGGTCGGCAACGCCGTCGAGGGCGACTGGCTCACCGTCTACGCCAAGAGCGGCGATTCCGACGACCGCTACTCGAACTACTCGATGTTCATCGTTCCGACGGACGCGCCGGGCTACGAGGCCGAGCATATCCCCGAGAAGATGGGCTTTCGCGCCTCCAAACAGGGTCACATCTTCTTCGAGGACTGCCGGATCCCCGAGGCAAACCTCATCGGCAACGAGGGCACCGGCTTCTACATGCTCGCCGAGTTCTTCAACCACGGTCGCGTCGTCGTCGGCGGACATGGACTCGGACTCGCCGCGGCGGCCATCGAGGAGGCCTGGGAGTTCGTCCACGACCGCGACGCGTTCAACCGCGAGATCAGCGAGTTTCAGGCCGTCCAGCACGATCTCTCGGACATGCTCATCGAGTTCGAGAGCGCTCGCGCGCTCAACTGGCGCGCCGCCGAGAAGGTCGCCAATCAGGACAACGCGGGCTACTGGGCCGCTCTCGCCAAGGCGAACTCGACGGAAGCGGCCGTCGACTGTGCCGAGACCGGCATGCAGCTCCACGGCGGACGCTCGGTGCTGACCGAGAACCGCATCGCGCGTGTCTACCGCGACTGCCGGGTGCCCGTCATCTACGAGGGTGCGAACGCCGTCCAGCGCAACCTGATCTACAGCCAGCGCCAGTAGGTAACTACTCCCGGCTCAGAAGTCTTCACTGAGAACTACGTCTCGTGGCGGGAACATCGTAGCGAGACGTGCCGCCACCTCATCTGATTCGACGGTGAGATCGCCAGCCATCCTCGCGTGTTCGACTGAGAAATGGCCGACGAACAGCTGTGAGAGCGTCGTGATCGCGATGCGTGCATCCGGTGGTTCGTCCACGCGGGTGCAAGTCGCCACGCCGTCCCGCACCGCGAGCGCGAACGAGTCATCATTCCACGCGGCGGTCGGGTCCTCGACCGAGAGAACGACGCGTCCCTCGGCAGCGGTGGGATAGTCGAGAGCAGCGAGCGCACGCTCGACGTCGACGATGCGGACCATCCCGCCGGGAACCAGTTCGCAGTCGACGGCACGGGGATCGTCGGCGAGATCGGCCAGCGGCCAGTCGGCTCGGCCACGGATGCGGACGCGCTCGACCTGTGAATCGTGGTAGAACAGGAATCGCAGGAGATCGAGGAATGCCGCGTTGTCGATCGCGTTGCACTCTTCGACCCGCATCGTGCGCCCGTCGTCGGCGTCGATGTGGTACACGACGTATCCTCGGAGGTCGCCATCGCGCTCGACGCCGTAGATGTAGGGATCGTTCTCGCGACCGGTGAAGACCCGATCGCGCCACCACTCCTCGCTGCGGCGCATCCAGAGCGAGACGCCCTCGCCGGCGGCCGCGAGCACCGGATTCATCGTTTCGAAATCGTCGGCGTCGAGTCGCCGAAACTCCCCGTCGCGTTCGGTTTCGGCCGCGAAGGCGAGCGCCTCCGGATCGCACTCGTAGATCGTGGTGGTGCCGGCCTGTGCCCAGCCGTACTGCCGGTAGAAGGCGTACTCGAACGGCCAGAGCGCCGAGAGATACTGACCGCGCTCGCGATACTCGGCGAGCGATTCCCTGAGAAGCCGTGCGATCAGTCCCTGTCGGCGGTTCTCCGGTGGAGTTGCGACACCCGCGAGCCCCGCCAGCGGATGCTCGCCGCCGCGCACCGTGGTCGTGAACCAGTGATGAGTACCGGTACAGAGCAGTTCCTCGCCGTCGAAGAGACCGCGGCGCGCGCCGAGTGTCGCCCGTCGCGGAAGCTCGTCGACGCTCTCGACGGGCTCCGTCGGTTCGGCAGGACTGAAGGCGTACTGCTGGATCGCCCGAAACTCGTCGATCCGGTCGTCGGGCACCGGGCGGTAGGTGGGCATGGGATGCCTGCGATCCGGACGGTGAAATAGCCACTCGATCAGACGAGGAAGACGCCACCGCCGATCACCGCGAGTGCGCCGAGGCCGACACAGATCAGCCAGAACGAGACGCGCTCGACCAGTCGCATCAGCGCGTCGATGGTGAGGTAGCCGACGATCGCGCTCGTCGCGAGCGCAACGGCGGCCATCGCGGGCGAGATCGCCGGGATCCCGTCGCTGAGTGTCGTGATCGCCCCCGCGCCGAGCGCTGCCGGGATCGAGAGCAGGAAGGAGAGCCGGAACGACGACGGACCGTCGTGGCCCCGGAGGAGAAGGGCACTCGCGGTCGTTCCCGACCGGGAGACGCCCGGCAGGATCGCCAATCCCTGGAGTCCGCCGACGAGCACCGCATCGACGAGGTCCGGCGTTCCGCGCCGTCCGCCACGGCCCTCGACCCCGCGCTGGACCAGACCCGTCACGATCAGCAGGGCACCGATGAGCGCGACGAACGCCCCGCCCGCGAGCTGGCTGACGACCTCTTCGAGCACCACGTATGCGGGCAGTCCGATCACGCCGGTCGCGAGCGTGGCGACGACCAGAAAGGTGAGTTCGGAGCGATCGCGGTCGAACGCCCGATCGGGTCGCCAGTTTGGAATCTCGCCGAGCAGGGCCGCGACCTCGTCGCGGTAGTAGGCGAGCGCCGAGAGCGCGGTGCCGGCATGAAGAAAGAGCGACAGTTGGACGGCGACCGCCGGCGAGACGTTTTCGACCACCGTCAGATACAGCGTGATGTTCCCCTCGCTCGATATCGGCAGCCACTCGAAGATACCCTGCAGGATTCCGACGATGAGCGACAGCGCGACCGAGGGGTCCATGTTCGACCGGCCACGGGCCCCGGATAAAGGCGGTTCGATCGTCGCCGCGACATCACTCCAAAAACCGATAGATGTATGTGGGGATGCGACCTATATTGTCAGAGTACAGACGTGAGTGGACATCTCGCCGAGCGATTCGGGACGGCGGACAACGCCCTGGCGGTCGGCGAAAGCGAAGTACGGACCTACGTGTGGACGGCACTACTGCTGACCACACTAATCGCCGTCTGCGTGCCCGTGGTCGCCGCGGCAAGCGGTCTCCCGACCCCGGTGCTCGTCGTCGTCGCCGGTCTCTGCTATCTCGCGGTCGTGTTCGCGAGCGGACATGACCTCGCGGGGCTCGCGAGCGCCGCCATCGTCCTCACACTATTTGACATCTCCACGACGCTCGTCGAGGGTCCCGGCATCGCGTTGATCGACGTGATGGCCGCCGACGTCGTCACCGTCCCGCTGCTGTTCGTCCTCCTCTACGAGTTTCTCGACGACCGACCGTCGGTGGGGTTCAACGGGCGGTCGATCGCGACGTTCGGGCTGATCGCGTTCGTCGTCTGGGCGTTCGTCGCCGGCCTCGTCGCCAACGGGGGCTCGTCGGGGGCCGGTGTCATGTACGCCATCGAGCAGTTGCGCAATCTCGTCGTGTTCGCCGTCGCCGCGCTGATCGTCCACCGATCGGACATCCGCTGTGTCGTCTACCCGTTTCTCATCGCCGTCGCGGGCAACCTGCTGCTCTCGCTCGCACAGATCGTCAACGAGGGAATGCTCGGCTTCCCGTTCCTCGGCGAGCCGCCCGACCGCTATCTGCGCTCGTTCGTGCTCGGCTCGTTCGAGATCGCGACCGGCTTCTACGCGGGCGGGTTCGTCGGCCACGGCCGCGAACTGGTGATGGTGTTGTTGCTCGCGCTCCCGCTCGCGGTCGCCGTCGCGATCCGGCGTGCGTGGCTCTCGCCGTTCGTCGCGGCCGCGGCCGTCGTTTCGGTGCTCTCGATCCGCGTCGCCGATACGGACGCCGGCTGGGCGACGCTTATCCTGCTCGGACTCGGTTTCGGCGCATGTCTCACTCTCTGGCTGCTCGTCACCGCGAAGCGACGCCATTCGATCGCCGTGACGGCGTCCGCCAGCGTCGTCGCGATCGCCATCTGGGGGGTCATCGCCCGCGTGCTGTTGTTCGTCCTCCAATCGGGTGACGGCGACACGTCGATCTTCCGCACCGATACGCTCGCGATACGGATCGAGGAGTACGTCACGGCGATCCAGCTCGCGGTCAAATATCCGCTGTTCGGCATCGGTGGGAAGAACTTCTACGTGTTCTCGGAGCGCTATGGGCTGCCGGCGGATCTCGGCGTCCACAACACCATCCTGTCGAACCTCGCCGCGACGGGGTTCGTCGGCGGTGGCTTCTATCTCCTCGCCGCTCTCGCCGTGGCGTTCGTCGCTTTCCGGCTGATCGTGAGCACTGACGGCATCGAGCGCCTGCTGTGGATCGCCATGCTCTGTTCGATGGCCACCTTCCACGCCTACTCCTCGTGGATGGCGGCCTACCACTGGACGGTCGGCAACGCGGCGTTCTGGCTGCTCGCCGGCGCGACGATCGGCGCGGCGAGTCGCCGATACCGTGGCTGGCCGACGAACGCCGGGGTGGAAGAGGACGAACTGTCGACGACGGGTCGCGTCCAGGGCTGACCCCACCGAGCGGTTTTACCGATCCGCGGCGATACCGTTCGCATGCGCGATGCATACGTCGTCGGTGCGGGCCAGTCGCCGTTCGGCTCGTTCCCGGACGCGACCTACCGCTCGCTGTTCGAGACGGCCTTCGAGCGCGCGCTCGACAGCACCAACGGGGCGTTCGATCCCGGCCGCATCGACGAAGCCTTCCTCGGAACGCTCGGCGTCGGCGGCCGTCAAATCGGCCTGAGCGCGCCGGCCGTCACCGAACACGTCGGCCTTCACACGACTCCGACGACACGCGTCGAGAACGCCTGTGCGGCCGGCGGCTACGCGTTCCGGTCGGCGGTCACGGCCGTGCAGTCGGGCCGGGCCGACGTCGCCCTCGCGGGCGGCTACGAGGTGATGACCGACACGAGCGCCGACCAGACCCGGTGGTGGCTCGGCGTGAGCGGCGACACCGAGTACGAGCGCCTCAGCGGGACGACGTTCGCTGGTGTGTACGCCCAGATGGCGAACGCTTACTTCCACGAGTACGACGCGGAGCCGGAGGCGCTCGCACGGGTCGCGGTCAAGAATCACGCCAACGGGGCCGAAAACCCGAACGCACACCTCGGATTCGCCTGTTCGATGGACGATGCAACGAACGCGCCGCCGGTGGCCGAGCCCCTCAACCGCTATCACTGCTGTCCGATCTCCGACGGGGCGAGCGCCGTGCTGGTCGTCTCGGAGGACGTCGCCGAAGAGTTCGCACCCGTTCGCGTCGCGGGCGTCGGTGCGGCGAGCGGTCGTGTCGGCCTGTTCGAGCGTGACACCCTCACCTCGATCCCGGCGAGCGCGGCTGCCGCCGAGCGTGCCTACGAGCGCGCCGGCATCGGCCCAGGAGACGTCGATGTCGCCGAGGTCCACGACTGCTTCGCCATCGCCGAACTGCTGGCCTACGAGGATCTCGGCTTCTGCGAGCGCGGCGAGGCAGGGATACTCCTCGACGACGGACGAACCGATCCCGACGGCGAACTGCCCGTCAACACCTCTGGCGGGCTGAAATCGAAGGGACATCCGATCGGTGCGACCGGTACCGGACAGCTCGTCGAGCTGTTCGAGCAGCTGCAGGGCACCGCGCACGTCCAGGTCGATTCGCCCGAGATCGGCCTCGCCCACAACGTCGGCGGGAGCGGCGGCGGGGCCACGGTGACGGTTCTCGAACGCACGGACGTGGGAGGAGCGCGATGAGGGGAATCGACGCCGCCGCGGTCTCCCTCCCGCAATATCGACTCGCCGGTGAGGCGGTCGAAGAGGCATGGGGCCGAAGCCCGCACCGAGAGATGGTGGTGCCCGGAGCCGACGAGGACGCGTTCACGATGGGAATCGCGGCGGCCGAGCGGCTGTTCGAGACGAATGCCGAGCGCGAGGCGATTGAACACGTCGCCCTCGCGAGCACGACGCCACCGCTCGACGAAGGGCTGTTCGCGCCACGACTCGGACGCGCGCTCGGGCTGGAACGGAACGTGGAAACGAGCGAGCACACGGGAAGCACGCTCGCCGGTGCCGAGGCGCTCTCGCGCGCGATCGACGCGGATGGACGGGCGCTTGTGGTCGTGTCGGACTGCCCCGCCGGCGATCCGGCCGACGGGTGGGGAGCCGGCGCGGTCGCGCTCCTCGTCGCCGACGACGCCGCTGTCGGGGTCCCCGAACGGGCATGGCACACCGACGAGTATCCGGGACTCCGTTATCGCGAGAGCGGCTCGGAGAATGTAGAGTCGATCGGCGTCACCACCTACGAGCGGGACGCGATCCGCGAATGCGTGGCCGGGGCCGCCGCAGGGATCGACGATATCGAGCGCGTTGCGCACGCCGCGCTCCACCAGCCCGACGCGCGGATGCCGAGTCGTATCGCGGGCGACCTCCCGATCGACGACGAGGCGATCGAGCGCGGGACCGTCGTCGATCGGGTGGGCGATGCCGGCGCGGCCACCGTCTTCTTGGGACTGGCTCGCGCGCTCGGGGTTGCCGACGCGGACGACCGGACGCTCGCGGGCGCGTTCGGCAGCGGCGGCGCGGGAGCGGCGTTCGTCCTCGATGGCGGCCTCGACATCGCGGGGCTCGCTGATGGAGAGATTCCCAGTGGCGAGCGGATTTCGTACACGAACGCCCTCCGCAAGCGCGGCGTGCTCGACGAGGAAGAGGTCGCTGGCGGCGGCGCACGCGTCAGCCTCCCGACGTGGCGCGAGAGTCTCGACCAGCGCTACCGACTCCGCGCCGGGCGCTGTCCCGACTGCGAAACGGTGGCGTTCCCGCCGGAAGGTGCCTGTCCGAACTGCGGCTCACGGGCGGCGTTCGAGCCGTACGACCTGCCGCGCGTCGGCGTCGTGAAGGCGCGAACGGTCGTCGGACAGGGCGGCGCACCACCCGAATTCGCCGCCCAGCAGCGCCGTGACGGAGCTTACGGGGTCGTCGTGGTCGGTTTCGAGGGGATCGACGCGACGCTGCCGGCACAGCTCACCGACTGCGATCCCGAATCGGTGGCGATCGGCGACGAGCTCCGGGCGGTCGTCCGTCGGATCTACGAGCAGGAGGGGATCGCGCGCTACGGCGTGAAGTTCGTCCCGACCGAATAGTCGCGGCGGCGTCGGGAGTGTGGTCGGAACGAAAGCGAGGATGTGATCGAAGGAGGCAATTGCGGGATATCAGCAGTGGGTTTCATATACCACACCGTCGATGATTGGATATGCCATACAGTTACGAACCACACTACTTCGAGGATCTCGACGTGGGTCAGCGCTTCGAGAGCGCCGGCCGAACGGTCACGGAGACGGATTTCGCCCTCCACTCGATGTTCACCGGCGACTGGACCGAACTCCACACCAACAAGGAGTATTCCGAAGACGGACCGTTCGGCGAACGCATCGCCCAAGGACCGATGACGTTCATCCTCTCCACAGGGCTGTTCCAGCGCACGGGGATCGTCGAGCGGACCGTGGTGGCGTTCCTGGGAATGAACTACATGGACCTCCCCAATGCGATAGGGATCGGGGAGACGATCAGTTGCGAGTTCGAGATCGGTGAGAAACGTGACCTGGAGAGTCGCGACGACGCCGGCCTCGTCGTCGTCGATGTCGTGACCACCAACCACGAGGGAGAGGTAAAGTTGGAGGGAGATATGAAATTCCTGTTCAAGAACAAAGAGTGAGCGTCAGCACCCATTGGAATCGGGGCCAGGCACTCGCAGACGAACCGTCCGCGAGAGTATCGCTGTTTCTTGCGGAATGAATCCTGATTTTTCTGCATTCTCGATGCAGAAAGAGGAACCTTCATGTACTGTATGAACGGATCAGTGCTATGCAACGACGTCGAGTCCTGACTGGTCTCATAGCGGGTGCCTCGCTCCTCGCCGGCTGCAGTAGTACCGATGGTAGCGGCGGCAACACCGCTCAATCCGCAAACGGTTCCGACACGACGGCGGGCAACGAGTCGACTGCGACGACGGTCGCGACCACGATGACCGAAACCGCACGGGAGACCGCCACTCGGACGCGCACTCGGACGCAAACCCGGACTGCTACTGCCACTCCCACCCCGACCGAGACGGCGACAGCCCGGCCCACGTCAGCAACCACGGCTGCCGAAACGGCAGCGATGGCCACGACCATGCAGTCGATGCAGATGGACCTCTCGGATCGCGAAACCTACAGCAGTGACTCCTACCCGTACACGATCGAATATCCGACCGAGTGGCGAGTCGACGAAACCGATCCCACGGAGGTTTCCTTCACGAGTCCGGCCACACCCGGCGAGCTCACCATCTACATCAGCGAGGATGCGCCGTCGTCGGTGACGCTCGAACAGGCGACGGACCAGTTCCTGAGCGGCTATCAGCAGTCCGCCGGGGAAAGCGATCTGGAGCACGAAACGCTCGACCGGCGAGAGGTCACGCTCCCGAACGAGTACGATGCCATCTATCTCGATCTGCGACTCAGCTCGGCCGACGTCGCCATGCGCATTCGACAGAACGCGGTTCTCACGCTCGTCGGTGATACCCTCTATACCGCCGCGATCACCCTCCCGGAGCCGGCGTACTCCTCGTCGGTCGACCAGCAGACGGAGGAGATGCTGCTGTCGCTGACGGTCAGTGAGGAAGCGTCGATCTCGGTGTGAGAACTCTGTTCGGCATCGCATGACCCGATTGTCGGGATCGGGACTGTCGACGACACGGAGCAGATACCGAGATCGGTGACGGTTCCGCAGGTCATTGCTCCGATCGTCCACCGCCACACAGCTATTTATCCGGCGGCTACGAGACACGTGAACATGGCCGCCATCGACCTGCTCGACGAGCCACGCGCCATCGACACTCACGCCCACCAGCCGACCGCGGAGTTCCTCCACGACGCCGGCGGCGAGATGATGCGCGACGCGGCCGGCAAATTCGGCACCGAACTCGAAACGTGGGGCTACGAGGAGATGCGCGAGGAGTACCACGCGGCCGGCATCCGCCACGCCGTTCTTCTGGGGTGGGATGCCGAAACGAACACGGGCAATCCACCCGTTGAAAACGACTACGTCGCCGAAGTCCGTGACGACTACCCCGACTTCTTCACCGGGTTCGCGAGCGTCGATCCGCTCAAGGACGACTGCGTCGCGGAGGCCGAGCGCGCGATCGAGGAGCTCGACCTCTCTGGGTTCAAGTTCCAGCAGATCGCCCAGGGGTTCGATCCGAGCGCACCGGAGCACGACGAGCTCTGGGCGACGATCGAGGATCTCGGCGTTCCGGTCGTCTTCCACGGCGGCAACTCGACGCTCGGGGCCGGCGCGCCGGGCGGGCGCGGGCTGCGGGTCCGCCACGGCAACCCGCTGCTCGTCGACGACGTGGCCGCGCGCTTTCCGGACATGCAGATCCTGCTCGCCCATCCGGCCTTCCCCTGGGAGAAAGAACAGCTTGCCATCTGCCAGCAGAAGGGCAACGTCTACATGGATCTCTCGGGCTGGCTCCCCAAGTACATCGACGAGCAGGTGCTCCAGTACGCCGGCTCGCTGCTCCGCGACAAGGTGATGTTCGGCACCGACTACCCGATGATCCGCCCCGAGGCGTGGCTCGAATCGTTCGCCGAGCACACCGACTTCTCCGAGGAAACCCAGCGCAAGCTCCTCTGGGAGAACGCCGAGGCCTTCCTCGGGCTCTGAACGAGGGAAAAAACCGTCGCTTGCAGGCAGTACGCCGAACTGCGCCGCGGGTGACGAGCCGGCATGGACGACGAGCAGTTCTTCGCCGACGTGGAATCGCGCGCCGACCTCGACTCGCGCGAGTAGACGGTCGCGGTAGCCGAATCGGTGTTCGACGTGCTCGGCGAGCGACTCGACACGACAGACGCGCTTGCGGACGAGCTCACGGGGAACCTCGCGGCGGCACTCGACGGTGCCGGCCAGGAAGCTGCCGGGTTCACGCCCGAGGAGTTCGTCGACTGGGTGCGCGAGGCCGTACGCGAGAAAACGACCGACGTCGACGTCGACCGAGCACGGCTCCACACCCAGGCCGTCTTCGAGAGCCTCGCGCAGTCGGTCGACGGCACGACCTGGAACGACGTTCGGGGCCAGCTCCCCGACGAGTATGAGCGCCTCTATCGGGCGGGCTAGTTCACTCGTCCGAGCGCGTGCCCATCAGAATCGTGTCCTCGGCCAGCACCCGCTGAGCGCGGCGCAGCCGCTCGGAAAGTGCCTGATGGGAGATGCCGAGCTCGTCGGCGAGCGTGGTGACATCGGTTTCGCGCGGCACCGAGAAGTAGCCCTGCTCGGTCGCCAGCCGGAGCGCTTCGTACTGTTTTTTCGTGAGGCCGTGCCGGCCGACCGGGTTGCCGTCCATCTCGCGGATGGTCTCGACCTCGAAGGTGAGGCCGTTCTCGTCACAGAACTCGTAGGTCTCGGAGAGCGATTCGCGGGTCGGATAGAGAACGCGGAGATACCACCAGCCGTCGGCTCCGTAGGCGTCGAGGATCGTCGCCTCCACGCCGGTAAGCATCTGGAGAACGAGCTGGATGTCGCCGATCCACTCCATCCGATAGAGCGATTCGGTGTCGAGATCGCTCAGCAGCGTCGGATCGTCGACGCTCGGGTCGTCGGCGAGCGCCGCCTCGTAGCTCTCGGTGTGAGCACCGCGGAGCCAGACCAGCGGCATGACGACGTCGTCACCGGTCTCGACGATGCGCTCGATCTCGCACTCGATGTCGGGTTCTGCTGTGAGTGTCTCGTAGAGCGCGAACTCGCCGGCCGGTACGCGTCCCTTGACGACTGTCGCCATCGATACACGGGTTACCGGGAGCAAACGGATAAATCAGCGGGATCGGGCGTCGTGCGGCGGAGCGGTCGGAACGCATCCCCGCGGACTCGCATCCCAGGACCGAGCACGATCCCGAACGCGACCTACGACCGGAGAGGGCGTTCGCGGGTTACTGGTCGTCGGTCGTTGCCGTGCCGTCGCCGGTATCGTTCTCGCTGGTGCCGCTCAGAAACCGTCGCTTGATGAACCGAATTCCGAGGATCGCGCCGCCACCAGCGGCCAGCGCCCCGGGGACGCCGTATCGTTTGTAGCCCTTTTTCGCCGCTTTCATCGCTGCCGTGCTGCCGAGCATGGTGTCCGTGTCGGCGGCCGACGGAAAAGCGCGCTGCCTGCATCGGTCGGGCTACAGATTCAAGGCGTCACATCTCGAACCGGGGACAATGCCCCAGCCTCGTCGCCGGTTTCTCGCTACCCTCCCGCTCGCCGCCGGCATCGGTCTCGGCGGCTGTCTCACGCTCAATCCGACGGTGGACGCCGACACCGCGGGATCGGCCGTTTTCGAGGAGATAGCGACCGACGAATCGTGGGCGAGCGGTCGCGTCCGAGCCTCGATCACGCTCGCCGCGAACGCGACCAGCGAGCAGGACGTCACCGATCTGACGGTGACGACCGAGAGCGGCAAGAGCTTCGACTCGACGACCGTTAGCAGCGGCCAGAGCCGCGGGCTCACCCTCTATCTCCCGGCGGGCGAGAGCGCGACCATCACCGCCACCGATTCGATCAACGGTACGACGATCGAGAGTCAGAGCGTCAAAGCCGGTGGCGACGAACTGTTCTGACTAGCGCTGGGAGCCGCGCAGAATGAGCGGGCCGATGGCGAGCGTGCGTTTCGCGATCGTCGCGACGCGGGCGATGTAGGCGATGAGCAGGAGGAAGGGCAGCGTCGTGACGGTGAACCCGCCGGCGACGAGCCAGAGGATGTCCGGAACCCCGACCGTCGCACCCGTCAGCGTGCTCCCGTCGACGAACGCGAGCATCGCGGCGGCGACGACCAGCGCCGGCACCGCGACGTAGAGGATGAGCTGTGAGAGATCGATCAGCGCCCACTCGAAGTAGAGCGTCTTGATGTGCTCGCGCGCCGGACCGAACATCGACAGCGACGTGCGGAGTTCGTCGAGAATCGCGTGATCCTCATCGGTCAGACTCTCCTCGTGATCGTCGGCGATGCGCTCGACCTGGAACAGTTTCCAGCCGTAGTTGAAGTTCAGCGCAGCGAAGAGCACGTCGAACTCGCCGAACGTCGCCCCGTCGAGCTCCTCGTCGACCTCCTCGGCGTTGCCGACGATGGACTCGGTGAACTCGTCGACCTCCGCGCGGAGCTGGTCGTCGTCGTTGTCGGCGATGGCGCTGCGCAGGGCTTCGGCACGCCGGCGCGCCGCGTCGATGACGACGCGCAGGAACATCGAGGGGTCGGCCGGCATCGGCTGGCCGATGAGATCGCGGGTGTACGACCGGAAATCCATCGTATCGCTCATGCGGGCGTGCTGTTCGCCAAGCGGGCCGTTCTCTTGGGAGATGACGAGCTGTGAGATGGTGAGCACGAGCGTCGTCGCGGTGACGATGGCTCCGATCATCGTCGAGAACATCGTCTCGATCGTATCGGCGCTCCGGAGGCTCGCCTCGAACGGCGGGTAGACGAACACCCCGAGGGCGACGAACGCGACGAAGACGAACAGCGCGAGCAGCCCGGTGATGAGCAGGCGGTTCGCGCCGAGCATCACCCAGAGCTTGATGCGACTCTCGTTCGCGCGCTCGCGCATCGTGTTCGCGGTGCTGATATCGACGTCGGGATCGATTGCCGCACCCATCTCGCTCTCGGTCTCCGGATCGACCCCGACGTCCGTGCGCGCATCGGGGTCGGCGCTCATTCCGATGCCTCGTCGACGGGTCGCTTGAACAGCAGGAACTTCGTCCCGCCGCCGGCGTACTCGACGCTCGTGACGAGCTCCCAGCCCGCCGCGCCGAGTTCGTTCAACTCCGCCTTTGGATCGCTCGTCTCCTTCTGTGTCGGCCCGCGCGGCGGGCGCAACGTCTCGTACTCCCACTCGATCATTGGTCGATAGTCACACGTACCCTGTCGCCACCCGAATGCTAAATGGCTATGCTTTCGACAGTTCCGTCCCGACGAGTGACATGCTCGATGCTGGCAGCGTCGCAATGGCTATACATATTCATGTAGTACGTCATCATATGACAATACGCGAGGCCGCGACCGACGATGCCGAGGCGATCACGGCGATCGCACGCGAGTCGTGGAGCCACGACTACCCCGACATCCTGAGCCGCGACACGGCCGAGCAGGGCGTCGAGGAGTGGTACGCGCCCGAAACGATCCGGACTGAGATCGACAGCGACGATGCGGTGGTGCCGGTGGCCGAGCACGATGGTGAGATGGTGGGGTTCGCCCACGCCGTCGCGGACGAAACCGGCGGCACGGTTCTCAGGGTCTACGTCGCGCCCGACCACCGGGGCGACGGCATCGGGAGCGATCTGCTCGACCATGCCCGCCAGCGGCTCGTCGACCGCGGTGCCGGGCGGCTGCGGGCGATGGTGCTCGCCGAAAACGAACCGGGAAACGAGTTCTACCGTCGACTCGGGTTCGAGCTGCGCGAGCGAAACGAGACACGTATTGGTGGAGAAATCTATCGGGAAAACGTCTATCTCGATGTCTGAGTGGCCCAGTCGATCGACCCGACGACGGGATGGCGAGCACGACCGGCGATTCCCAACGGCTTAACCGTCTGCCGTTCCTATCGAGCACATGAGCGAAGAATCCGGGCGAAAGAACCTCCGCATGCCCGACGACAACGAGGTGTTCGCCGTCGTGACCCAGCACAACGGCGGCAATCACGTCCAGCTCCGGTGTATGGACGGCAAAGAGCGCATGGGCCGGATCCCCGGTCGCATGAAGTATCGCGTCTGGATCAACGAGGGCGACGTCGTGCTCGTCGAACCCTGGGACTGGCAGGACGAGAAGGGCACCATCGAGTGGCGCTACTCCGACCAGGATGCCGACCAGCTCCGCCGCGAAGGCCACATCGAATAGTCGATCTTCTCAGCGCCGCGACCCCTCGCCCGGCGGCGCGCACTGCACGTCGTGAGCTACTGTGAGAGCGACGGCGTCTCGTGGGCTCGCTCTCCAGCCTCGCCGATGACGTGGATGGCGTCGGCCGGCAGCGCTATTCGAACCCGATCACGCTCGTCGAGTCCCGCGCGCTCGTAGGCCGGCGGCGAGAGCGCGAGGCGAACGGCTTCGTCGCCCCCGTCAGGTACGACATCGAGCAGGTAGCCATCACCCTCGAAGACCTGCCGGGTGATCGTCCCCTCGAAGGAATTTCTCGTCTCGTCGCCGGCGAGCGTGACGTACTCGGGACGGATGCAGAACCAGACGTCGTCGCCGACGTTCGTCCCATTGGTGGCGGCGTCGAGCCGGCGGCCGTTCCAGTCGAGTGCGCGGCCCGTTCCGGCTTCGACGACATCTCCCCGAAACAGGTTGGTGCTGCCGGTGAACGAGGCGACAAAGGGCGTCGCGGGGTGGGCGAACACCTCGGCGGGCGTGTCGAGCTGGAGCAGCTCCCCGTCGGCGATCACTGCAAGTCGGTCGCCGATGGCCGTCGCCTCGCGCTGGTCGTGAGTGACGTAGACGACGGGCACGTCGAGCGAGGCGAGCAGCGGTCGGAGCTCGTCGCGGAGCCGGCGCTTGATCGGTGCGTCGAGATTGGCGAGCGGTTCGTCGAGCAAGAGTGCGTCGGGGTCAGCCGCCAGCGAGCGCGCGAGCGCGACCCGCTGGCGCTCGCCGCCAGAGAGGGTGTCCGCGCGCTGGTCGAGAACGTCACCGATCTCGAGCGCGTCGGCCAGCTCTTCCACCCGTCCCTCCGAACTCGCGGCGTAGGCGACGTTCTCACGGGCGGTCATATGTGGGAACAGTGCACCATCCTGGAAGACCAGAACCGTGCCACGCTTTTCGGGTGGTCGCCCGGTGAGATCCAGTCCGTCGAGCGAGATCGTGCCGGTGTCAGGGGTGACCGTGCCCGCGATCGTCGAGAGCAGGGTGGTCTTGCCACAGCCCGACGGCCCGAGCACCGAGAGCACCTCCTCGTCGACGGCGAGATCGATCGGGCCGAGTTCGAACGCGCCGTGAGATTTGTACACCTCGTCGACGACGAGTGTCATTGCCACGGGTTGGCCGCGACGGTGTTGAGCACGGCGAGCGCCGCGACCGAGATGAGCAGGAGGAGAATGGCGATCGGATAGGCGTTGTCGAGCCCGAGCTCGATGAACGAGACCCAGATCTGGACCGGCATCGTCCGGGGGTAGTACGAGAGCATCATCGTCGCGCCGAACTCGCCCATCGCGCGCGCGAACGTGAGCGTCACGCCGGCGGCGATCCCCGGCATGGCGAGCGGGAGCGTCACGTTTCGGGCGGTCGTCCACCGGCCCTTGCCGAGCGAGCGCGAGGCGTGTTCGAGCGTGCGATCGACGCCCTCGAAGGCCGCCTTCGCCGTGACGACGACGAACGGCGAGGCGACGAACGTCTGAGCGAGCACCACACCGGCGAGCGAGCGCGTGAGCGGCACACCGGCGCTGGCCGCGGCCGCGCCGATAGGCGCACCGGGACCGAACACCGTGAGCAGGACGATCCCGCCGACAGTCGGCGGGAGTACCAAGGGGAGGACGACGACCCCCAGCACGGCGTTCGTCCAGCGCGACTCGCTCCGCGCGAGCCAGTACGCGAGCGGCAGACCAAACACGGTGGCGACGGTCGCGCTGATCGACGCCGACAGCAACGACGTCGTTGCCGCGTCCACGACCGTCGAGTCGGTCATCCGGGCGAGGACCTCACCCGGCGGTACCGACAGGAACAGCGAGACCAGCGGCGCGAGATAGTAGAGACACAACACGCCGCCGAGGACGAGCGCGACGGTGAGCCAGTCGAAGCCGAACAGCGTCGTCCGCGATCGTGCCGTGTCCGAGCGTGTCGCCATTCAGATCAGGAGTGTGATGTCCGATACCGCCGAGGATAGTTCCACCGGGCTCCCGCCGAGCACGGACTGGGTTCCCGCGGTTTCGTTGCTGCCGGATCGGTTTCCGGTCGATTGTGTCCCGCCGGACCCGCTACCGCTCTCCCCATCCCCAGCGGAGCCGCCGGTCGCCCGTTGCACACGCTGTGGCACGTCCCCCTCGTACATCGGGAACTGGTCACGCAGGAGGAACCCGTGCTCGTCGAGGTAGTTCCCGGTCGTGTGGGCGGCGAACACGTCGAGAGCGGCGTCGCTCATCTTCCGGATCGTCGACCCGTAACTGATGAGTCCTCCCTGGATCGTCTGGTCGCTCGGGAGCGTGTACGAGACCGTCGAGTACCACTCCTCGTCGTACTGTGGGTTGCTGAGGTCGATCTGATCGGGGAGCTCGATATACTCGTAATCGCGCTCGACGGCCATGTTCCGGTAGGCGATCGCGGCGTCGATCGAACCGCTCTCGAACTGGCTGATGAGCGCCGTCTCGGGGAAGATCTGCTTTTTCTGTAGGATCTTTTCCGTGAGGTTCGACGCGTCGTCGTAGTACCGCGAGGCGAGTTCGAGGGTGAATAGCGTGCGATAGCCGAGCGGGTCCTGATCCGGGTCGGTACGGCCGATGCGTACGTCGTCACTGGCCAACGCATCGTACCAGTTTTCGGCTCCTGCTTCGGCGAGGCGCTTGCCGCCCTCGGTGTCGGGGTTGTAGGCGATGACGACGGCGTTGCTCGTGAATACCGAGTACCAGAGCGGCGAGAGAGGGTCCTCGAACAGCGCCGCGTCGGCGACGCTCACGATGTCGGGGTCGCGCTTGCCCTCGTCGATCAGGCGTGCGACCGTCGCCGATCCGTGGGCTTCGACGTTCACCGGGACGTCGACGGCGGGTTTGAGACCGTTCGACAGCGCGTTCTGGAGGCTGCCGGCTGCGAGGATCGCGATCGTCGTCGATGTTCCACCCCCACCGCTGCCGTCCGTACCGTTACCGACACCGGTAGTACCCGAACCGTCGGTGGTGCCGGTGGAGCCACCGCTGCCGACACAGCCCGCCACGCCCGCAAGTCCGACCGCACCGACCGCTCCGGCCGCCCGCAGAAGGTCGCGGCGCGAGCGTCCGCCGGACCGTTGTTCTCTCATAGACATAACCCTCTGACTCCGGACCCATAATAAACGTTTTGATCGTACGGACGAACCGACCGCATGGACCTCGACGCGGGTTTCGACGCACAGCTCGACAAATCGGGGGTGGAGTTCGACGAGCGCGACGCGAGCCTCCTCCGGGCGATCGACGACCACGGCTCGCTCAACGCCGCCGCCAGCGCGCTCGGGCGGTCGTACTCGCGCTCGCAGCGCCGCGTCGTCGAACTGGAGGAGGCGTTCGGCCCGCTCGTCGCGCGCGAACGGGGCGGCTCCGGCGGCGGTGGCAGCACGCTGACCGACGGCGCTCACAACCTCCTCGCGGCGCTGGAGCGCCTCACCGCCGAGTTCACGGGCGTGGCCGAGACCGAGGAGACGGTGCTCGACGGAACGGTCGTCGAGCGCGACGGTGAACTCGCCACCGTCGAGACGACCGCCGGAACCGTCCGCGCGATCGTTCCCACAGGAAGCCGTCGGGTCCGTCTCGCCATCCGCGCCGATGCCGTCACGCTCCACACGCCCGGGGCGCTGCCCGACCGCGAGACCAGCGCACGCAATCGGTTTCAGGGGGAGGTCACCGCCATCGAGAGCGGCGACGCGCTCGCCCGCGTCGCGCTCGATATCGGGACCGACGCGCGACTGACCGCGCTCGTGACGCGCGAGAGCATCGCCACGCTCACACTCTCGCTCGGCAGCGAGGCGGTCGCCTCGTTCAAGGCGACGGCGACGCGGGCGATTCCGGCGCAGCAGGGGTCAGACGAACGGACCGACGACTGAGCGGTGATTTCGGTCGGTGGTCGAAAACGGCGGTTCGTCGAGAGAAGAGGGGGAGAGGGAGAAGGAACACTCAGTCGGACAGCAGCGAACGGGGACCGGGGAGCAGCTGGCCGATGAGCTCGCGGTGTTCGGCGACGAAATCCCGAAACAGGGGGATGTCGCCGACGTGGAAGAGTTTCGCCAGCGCGAACGGGTTGCCCGCGTTGGCCGACGAGAGCGTGTCGCTGCTGAGCCGGCGGAGGTCGCGGATGAAGCGGTTGTAGCGCTCGGTCGGGGCGTAGTAGATCAGGTGGGTCATGAGCAGTCGCATCGCCGCCTTCGGGGCCACGTTGCGGTGCCAGAGCATGTCGTAGATCGTCATCTCGTCGGCAGAGGTGTCCATCCGGCCGGTGAAACAGCGATCGGCCGTGACGGCCGCCGCACGCCCCGAGCGCATGCACTTGTCGATGCCCTGTCCCCAGAGCGGGTCGATCGAGGGGACGGTGTCGCCGATCGCCATGAACCGATCGGTGCTGAGCTGTTTCGGCGGCTGGATATGTGCCGAGCCGCGATGCTGGCTGTCGTCGATGCGGTTGGCTTCGGCGAACCGGGGGTCGTCGTCGAGCCAGCCCGTGAGCGCGTCGTCGATACGGACGCGGTCGTCGCTCGGGCCGTACTTGTCGTTCTGGATGAAACAGAGCCCGACCTTCGCCGTGTCCGCGCCCGTGTGGAAGATCCACGCGTAGCCCCCCGGCGCGAGATCGTGGTCGAGGCGGAGCATCATCGAATCGTTGAGATCGGCGTAGCCGGGATGATCGAGCGCCACGCCCTCGTACTCCCACTCGATGCCGATCGCCTGGCGTTTCCGTTCGAGATCGCTCACCCCGAGCGCTTTCGCGAGCGGCGCGGCCGGCCCGGTGGCATCGATCACGATGTCGGCGTACACCTCCTCGCCGCCGTCGTAGCGCACGCCGGCGATCTCGTCGTTCTCGACGATGGGCTGTGAGACCCGGGAGTCGAAGCGGTAGGTCGCGCCGTGATCGCGGCCGTCGCGGACGAGATAGCGCTTGAAGTCGGCGAACTCAAGCACCGCACCGGGCTGGGTCATCTGGAAGTTCTCGTCGGGCGATTCGAGGACGACGCTGTCGGTGTAGTGCATCACCACGTCGTCAGGGATGCCGAACGAGCCCATCATCGAGGGGAAGGTCCCGCCGGTGGACTTGTTGCTCTGTGCGGGGAACGTTCCCTCGGGTTCGGTCTCCAGGACGAGCACTTCGTAGCCGCGCTCGGCGAGATCCCTGGCACACTGTGCACCAGCGGGACCCGCGCCGGCGATGACGACGTCGTATCGCTCGGACATGAACGCCGTTCGGATCGGTGTGCTATTTAGTCTTGCTGGCCGCACCCGCCGTGTGCCTGTGACTCACTCCCGGTAGCCCTTGCGGAAACTCCGGAACTCGCTCCGATGTGACTCCTCGTCGCTGAGGATATCGATCGCGAGATCCTCGGTCACGGGATCGTCGGCCTCGCGCGCGGCCTCCAGCAGCGAGCGGTAGGTGTCGATGGCAGCCTCCTCGTACTCGATCACGCCGTCGATCACGCTCAGAACGTCGGCGGTGTCGTCGGGCGGCTGAAGCGCTTCCTGTTCGGGTTCGAACTCGAAGGAGGCTGGCGGCTGGGCGTCGAGTTCCTTCAGACGTTTGCCGAGGCGCTCGGCGTGGAGCAGCTCCTCCTGTTTGGCATCGGTGCGAAGGCTGTCCTTGACCTCGGCGGCGCTGACGCCGTCGAGCACCGACGCGTTCGTCAGGTAGTTCATCACCGTCTCCATCTCATCGTTGTAGGCGCTGCGGAGCAGCTCGATCACTCGGTCGTTCGTCATGCACCCACATACACGAACTCATTACTTATATCATTGGTTAGTTTTTCTTCATGACTCGGACGTTTCGATCCGTTCTATGGCAATCTTTTTGGTGGTATGGCGACAGTACCGTGTGGGAGTGAGTTACTCCCACAGGAGACACTCACACATGGAATTCAGTGGGACGTTCGAACTCGAAGACGTGACGACCGAGGAGGTGTGGCTCGCGCTCTCGGACCCGGTGATGATCGAGCACGCGCTGCCGGGCTGTGAGTTCCTCGTCGCGGTCGACGACACGGATCCGGATTTCGACGCCCTCCGCGAGGAACACGCCGATCGGGACGTCGAGCCGACGTCCGACCCGGCGGTCATCGCCGAGCGCGCATTCGAGGAGGGGAATCACTACGCCGCCATCATCGGCATCAGCATCGGGCCGGTGAACCCGACCTTCGAGACCGTCGTCACCATCGACGATCGCGACCAGTCGTACATGGAGGCCTCGGGCGAGGGGTCGGCCGGCGACAGCTCCTTCGAGATGTCCTCCTGGATGGATCTCGACGAGGCGGACGATGGTGTCGAAGTCGAGTGGGCGACCGAGGCCGACGTGTTCGGGCGCATCGCGCAGATGGGCCAGCGCGTCATCAATCCGGCGGCCAATCAGGTCGTCAAACGCTTCTTCTCGTCCGTTCAGGACGAGCTCCGCGAGCGCGAGATCGCCGAGGGTGGCACCGTCGAACAGGCGCAGTCGGACGAGGACGGCCGCGGTATCGTCGACCGGATTCTCGGTCGATCGGACGGGAGCAAGCAATGACAGAACACGACATCGAACTATCGGTCAACGGGACGACACACGAACTCACGGTCGAATCGCGAACCCTGCTCGTCCACGCGCTGCGCGACGAGCTGGGCTATACGGGGACGAACGTCGGCTGCGAGAGCTCGACCTGCGGGGCTTGCACTGTACACCTCGACGGCGATGCAGTGAAATCCTGCACGCTACTCGCGGTCCAAGCCGACGGTGCGGAGATCGGCACCGTCGAGGGGCTCGCCGAGGACGGCAGCTACGCTCCGATCCAGGAAGGCTTTCAAAAAGAGCACGGGCTCCAGTGTGGCTACTGCACGCCGGGGATGATGCTCGCGGCGGACGATCTCCTGGAGCGCAACCCCGATCCCGATGAGGGCGAGATCAGGGAGGCGATCGAGGGCAACCTCTGTCGGTGTACGGGCTATCAGAACATCGTCAATGCCGTCGAGTTCGCCGCCGACGAGATGGGGGAGACGGCGAGTCCGGAGATGACGGCCGCGGACGGCGGAGGTGACGACTGATGGGGATCGAGACGATCGAAGCCGACGAACTTGATGTGGAATCGGTGCTTGGCTCGGCGGTCGAGCGCCGCGAGGACCCCTCGTTGATCACGGGCGAGGCCGAATACACCGACGACATCCAGCGGCCGAACATGGCTCATATGAGCGTACTCAGGAGCCAGTACGGCCACGCGACGATCAATGGTGTCGACACGAGCGACGCCGAGAAGATGGACGGCGTGATCGGCGTCTACACCGCCGACGATCTCGACGTGCCCGGCGAGGTTCCCACTGGCTGGCTGCTCGACAGCCTAAAGACGCCGGCGCATCCGCTGTTGGCGGGCGAGACGGCACGCTATCAGGGTGACGGCATCGCGGTCGCGGTCGCCGAGGAGCGCTACATCGCGAGCGACGCGGTCGACGCCATCGATGTCGATTACGACCGCCGCGACGCGGTTACCGACCCAAAGGAAGCCGTCAACGAGGGCTCACCGGTCGTCCACGATGATCTCGACGACAACACCGCCTTCGACTGGGAGATCGGCGACGCCGACGAGACGGACGCGGCGTTCGACGAGGCGGCCCATACTGCTGAGATCGATCTGACCAACCAGCGACTGATCCCGAACGCGATGGAACCGCGCGCGACCGTCGCCGAATACAAACCCGGTACCGAGGAGTTGGAGGTCCATATGACCTCCCAGAATCCCCATCTCCATCGCCAGCTGATGTCCGGGGTGCTGGACGTGCCCGAGCACAAACTCCACATCGTCGCCCCCAACGTCGGTGGCGGGTTCGGGAACAAAATCGGCCACTATCCCGACGAGGCGCTCGCCTCGTGGTGTGCGAAGGAGACCGAACGGCCGGTGAAATGGACCGCAACACGCTCCGAAAGCTACCTGACTGGTACCCACGGTCGGGATCACGTGACCCACGGCGAGCTCGCGATGGACGAGGAGGGGACGATCACGGGCATGCGCGTGAAGACCTACGCGGGGATGGGTGCGTATCTCTCGACGTTCGCACCCGCCGTGCCGACGTATCTCTACGGCACCCTCTTGTCGGGCCAGTACGACATCCCGGCCATCCACTGTAACGTGGTCGGCGCGTTCACCAACAGTGCACCTGTGGATGCCTACCGCGGCGCGGGACGGCCGGAAGCACTCTACGCGGTCGAGCGGATGATCACCCTCGGCGCGCGCGAGATGGGGATGGATCCCGCCGAGTTCCGTCGGCAGAACTTCGTGCCCGAGGACGACTTCCCCCACCAGACACCGGTCGCCGTCGAGTACGACAGCGGCGATTACGAACCGGCACTCGACAAGGCGCTCGAAGCCGTGGGCTACGACGATCTCCGGGAACGCCAAGAGGAACTGCGCGAGGAGGGGCGGTATTTGGGCATCGGGTTTTCGAGCTACATCGAGGCCTGCGGGCTCGCACCCTCGGAACTCGCCGGCCAGCTCGGCGCACAGGCCGGCCTCTGGGAATCCGGGCTCGTTCGGGTGCATCCGACGGGGAAGGTCACGGCGTTCTGTGGCACCTCGGGTCACGGCCAGGGCCACGAAACCACGTACGCCCAGATCGTTTCGGACGAGCTGGGAATCCCCTACGACGACATCGAGATCGTCGAGGGCGACACCGACGAGATCCCCCAGGGGATGGGCACCTACGGCTCGCGATCAGCGGCTGTGGGGGGAAGCGCGCTGGCGACGAGCTCGCAGAAGGTCGTCGAGAAGGCCAAGAAGATCGCCGCCCACCAGCTGGAGGCGAGCGAGGACGATATCGAGTTCGAGAACGGCGAGTTCGCGGTCGCGGGCGCACCCGAGCGCTCGATGCACATCCAGGACGTGGCCGCCCAGTCCTATCTCGCCCACGACATGCCCGACGGGATCGAGCCGGGGCTGGAGGAGACCTCCTTCTACGACCCGGACAACTTCGTCTTCCCGTTCGGCACCCACATCGCGGTCGTGGAGGTCGATCCGGACACCGGCGAGATCGAGTTCGAGAACTACGTGGCCGTCGACGACGTCGGCCCACAGATCAACCCGAAGATCGTCGAGGGACAGGTCCACGGCGGCGTCGCCCAGGGCATCGGCCAGGCGCTCTACGAGGGTGCTGAATACGACGACAACGCACAGCTCGTGACGGGCTCGATGCAGGACTACACGGTGCCGAAGGCCGAACACATCCCGACGATGGAGACCGACTCGACGGTGACGCCGAGCCCGCACAACCCGCTCGGCGTCAAGGGTGTCGGTGAGGCAGGCACGATCGCGGCCCCGCAGGCCGTCGTCAACGCCGTCACCGATGCGCTCCAGCCGTTCGACATCGATCACATCGACATGCCGCTCACGAACGAGGCGGTCTGGCGGGCGGTGAACGACGCCCCCGATGCAGGGGCGGAAGGTGGCGACGAGGCGATCGCGGACGGAAGCGCGATCGACGAGGACGGAGGTGAGAACTGATGTATCCCGACGAGTTCGACTACTACAACGCTGACGGCGTCGACGACGCGCTCGATCTGCTCGACGAACACTCGGAAGCGGGGACGACGGAACTGCTCGCCGGCGGCCACAGTCTGTTGCCGGCGATGAAGACTGGACTGTCGAGTCCCGACGTCCTGATCGACATCAGCGATATCGAGACGATGCAGGGTATCTCGGCCGACGGTGACGGGCTCTCGATCGGCGCGATGACGCGATACAGCGATCTCGTTGACTCCGAAGAGGTGGCCGAGCACGCGCCGGCGCTCGCGGCGGCCGCCGGGCAGGTCGGCGACGTGCAGGTCAGAAATCGCGGTACGATCGGTGGGAACCTCGCTCACGCCGATCCCGCTGCCGACCTGCCGGGCGCGGCGCTCGCCTCCGATGCGACCCTCGTCGTCCACGGTCCGGACGGCGAGCGTGAGATCCCGGCCGACGAGTTCTTCTTCGGGATGTACACGACCGACGTCGGCCCCGACGAGCTGCTCACGCGGATCGAGATCCCCTCGGCCGACGGGGCGCACGGCGCGTACGCGAAGAAACCCAGTCCATCGTCGGGCTACGCGATGGTCGGCGTCGCCGCGCTGCTCGAAACCGACGGCGAGAGCGTCACGGCGGCGCGGATCGGCGCGAACGGCGTGATGGACCACGGTGTTCGCCTCTCACCCGTCGAGGACGCACTGATGGACGGCTCGCTCGACGACGATACGATCGAGGCGGCCGCGAACCGCGCCGGCGACGATCTCGACGTGGACATGATGATGTCGGATCTTCAGGCATCGAACGAGTTCCGCGCTCAACTGCTCGAAGTGTACACCGAGCGGGCGCTGACCGCGGCGATCGAGGACGGCTCGTCGTCGGCCGCAGCCGACTGACACTTTTCTCGTCTCTTTTCTCCCAGTCGTCGTCCGCCGACTCGTGACGGCGATCTGACGAACTGGTTTTTAAGGCACGGGTACGTTACGTGCGGTCGTGTCACAGTCGATGGTCGATATTGCTTCGTACGAATGGGGGCCGAACCCGCCCGACGGTGCCCCGTGGCCGGCAGCACCAGTCAATCGACGGGCCGTGGAGGGCGAATGAGCGACGTGACCGGGTTCGACGGGACGACCGAAGACGACGTCCGGGCAGCCTTCGAGAGCGAGGACTACGTCGCCGGCGACGAGATCGTCACGACGGTGACGCTGGCGCTCCGTCTCGGCAAGCCGCTGCTCGTCGAGGGTGAGCCGGGAGCGGGCAAGACCGAACTCGCCAAAGTGTTGGCCGGCGGGTTCGACGCCGAACTCCTCCGGCTCCAGTGTTACGAGGGGCTGACCGCCGAGAGCGCGCTCTACGAGTGGAACTACACGAAGCAGTTGCTGAGCGTCCAAGGAAACGAGGGCGAGGGATCGGTGTTCGACGAGGAGTACCTGCTCGAACGACCACTATTGAGCGCGCTCCGCGGCGAGGGCCGGCGAGTGCTGCTCATCGACGAGATCGACCGGGCCGACGAGGAGTTCGAGGCGCTGTTGCTCGAACTGCTCTCGGATTTCCAGGTGAGCGTGCCCGAACTCGGCACCGTCAGCGCGACGACCCCACCCGCGGTGATCATCACCTCGAACCGGACACGGGGGCTGTCGGATGCGCTCAAGCGCCGGTGTCTGTTCCTCCATGTCGCGCCACCCTCCTTCGAGAAGGAGCGCGCCATCCTGGAGCGGAAGGTGCCCGCGCTCGACGCGGCGGTTGCCGCCGAACTCTGTGCGATGGCCGGTCGACTCCGCGAGGAACCCCTGCTCAAACCGCCCGGCGCGGCCGAGACGATCGACTGGGCACGGGCGATCGACGCGCTCCGCGACGGAAACGAGGACTCGCTCGACGATGCCGAGATCCGGAACACGCTCGGCTGCCTGCTCAAGGAAGTCGAGGACATCGAGCGCGTCGACGACGAACTGCTGGCGTCGCTGCGCGAGGCGGCCGAACGCGCCCGCGCGGAGGCCGACTGATGCAACCGACCGAGCACGTTCGCGAGGAACTCGTTCGGTTCGTGCGCGCACTCCGTCGGGCAGGCGTGTCCGTCCCCGCGAACGCCGGGACGACCGCTGCCCGCGCGCTCGTCGCCGTCGGGTTCGACGATCGCGAGCGCGCACGAGTCGCGCTTCGGGCATCGCTCGTGCCCGAACAGGCGGACGTGGCGACGTTCGACGAACTCTTCGCCGAGTTCTGGCGGCGACTCACCGCCGGCCTCGATCCGAACGGCCCCGCGGAGCGACCCGACGATCCGCCGGACGGGGGACTCGCACCGCTCGGGGCCGAAGCGGCTCCCGGTGAGCGCGCCGAATCGGACGATGGGAACGGTGAGAACGGTGATGCGGACGAAACCCGGGATGGCCTGGGTGCGGCCGTCGGTCGCGGAACGGAAGCAGCGGGCGAGAACGTCACGACCGCCCGGTACAGTCCGACGGGTCGATCCGAGGCGATCGCACCATTCGCCATGCCCGAGGAGGGGTTCGACGACGCCTTCGATAAATTGACGCGCGCGCTCGCGGAGCTCGCGGGTCGGCGCTGGACCACCGGCGAGCAACGTCCCGACGTCCGGCGTGCGCTCCGGGCGAGCGTCGGGACAGGGGGTGCGGTCGTCGACCTTCCGCAGCGCGAGCGGGCACGAACCGCGCTGCGAGCGCGCATGGTGGTCGATGTCAGTCGATCGGTGCTCGACGTGATCGAACGGCCGTTCCTGCTGCGATTCCTCCAGCGGGCCCACACGATCTGGCGCGACACACGGGCGTTCTTCTTCGACGAGGATCTCCGGGAAGTCACCGAGTCGTTCGATGCGCCGAGTTCTGACGCGGCGCTGGCCGCCCTCGAACGTGCCGAAGCCGAGTGGGGTGGCGGCACACATATCGGCGCATCGCTCGATCGCCTCCGGACCGGATTTCCGTACGCCGTCGATCGGCGATCGGTGCTCGTTGTCGTGAGCGACGGACTGGAGATGGGCGACGTATCAGTATTGGAAAGAGCGATGGCGGAGCTGTCGCGGACAGCAGAAGCGGTGCTCTGGCTCAACCCGCTCGCGGCCTCACCGGCGTACGAACCGAGCGCCCGCGGGATGGCGGCCGCGCTGCCGTATCTCGACGGACTGTTCGCGTTCGCCGGACCGGACGATCTCGCCGACCTCGCCCGACAGCTCCGACGGCAAGGGTCACACGGCGCTATCGGCTACGAACACGACAGGCGACGAACCGAGAGGCGAACACACCAACAGAGAACGACATGACCGACACGAACTGGGAAATGGCCGAAGCGGACGTACTGGCAGCGATCGGCGATACGCTCGATCGGGATAGCGACGCGGTGCTCGCGACCATCATCGACGTCGAGGGGAGCGCGTACCGCCGCCCCGGCGCGAAGATGCTCATCGAGGGCGACGGCGGTGCCGGCAGTCTCACCGCCGGCTGTCTCGAAGACGAGGTTCGCGCGCTCGCGAACGACGTGCTCGACGCCGGACAGCCACGGATCGAAACCTACGATCTGATGGGTGACGAGGACGTCTGGGGGCTCGGAATGGGCTGTAACGGGATCATCACTGTCCTGCTCGAACCGCTCGCCGCGAGCCACCGCCCGGCTGTCGAGCGCGTTGAGCATGGCACGGACTGTGCGACCCTCACGGTCGTCGGTGGTGACCGTCCACTCGGCGAGCGTGCCATCTACGACCCCAACGACGGGTTTTCGGGCGATCTGCCCGAGTGGCTCGTCGCGGACCTCGCCGATCGAACGACCGCGCTGTTCGACGCCGGGCGGAGCGAAACGATCAGTATCGACACCGACGAGGGCAGCGTCGAGCTGTTCGTCGATACGATCGAGGCACCGCCGGAGCTCGTCGTGCTCGGCTCTGGGCCGGACGTCACCCCCGTGGTCGAACTCGCGACGCGGGTCGGGTTCCGCGTCGGGGTCGTCGCCTTCCGGGGCGCGCTGTCGGAGGCCGACTTCCCCGCGGCCGACACGGTTCACACGACGTCGCCACCGAAGCTCCGCGAGACCGTCGATCTCGACGCCGATACGCACGTGGTCGTGATGACCCACAACTTCATCGACGACCGGCTTGCGCTCGGCGAACTGCTCGAAACACCCGTGCCCTACATCGGTCTGATGGGTCCTCGTGATCGCTTCGAGGAGATGCGCGACGAACTCGCCGCCGAGAGCATATCTATCACCGACGCGGATGCCGATCGCATCTACACGCCCATCGGCCTCGATCTCGGCGGTGATGCTCCCTCCACCATCGCCTACAGCATCGTCGCCGAACTGCTCGCGGTCGCCAACGACCGGACGCCACACCACCTCGCCGAGCGTGCCGGACCGATCCACGAGCGCCGTGCCGTCGAACCGACCGACCGATCGTAGATATCGTATAGCGACATGCGATTTATTCGTACGAGCGAGAACAGCCGAAATAGTTCATTCAGATTCGTGTTGTTATCCGGAACGGATGATCTGGCGATAAGCCATCCCGAAATCGACAGATCGAATCCCTTTCCGAGTGAGCTCGGGCGGTACAGATAAACGATTCTCGGAGAGTTCAGCAACAATCATATGACCGATGAGTCGGTTCCGGGCCAGCGTTTGCACTCTACAGCGTAGAATCAACTGGAGCGGAAAGCCCGACAAAGACGGCCATCAGTGCGCCAACTTTGGCGCACAGGCGGAGTTGGAAGTGTACCACGTCGTTTCCACCTCGTCGGGCGGAACGAACTTGACCACAGTCTGTCAGGCCTGCATATCGGATCACCTGAAGAGAACGGCGATGATCCCAGCGATACGATCGAACGAGAACGCTGGCTACCGACGATCACGGGGCTCCACAATCATTGGACCGACTCACAATCCACTGAAGCGGACGGTGATGGGTTGGTTGCAGAGCTCGGGATCGACGTCAGCGAACGCCGCGACCGTCGTCTCGTGGGCGTTGACGACGAAGATATTGTCACTGCAGACGATATCGAAGCGTCGTCGTGAACAGCAGACGGTCTTCCCGGTTCGGAACCGTGTGATGGGAACGATCGTACGCAACTGCTCTGTTGATCGACAGACAGCGAAGGGGTGGGGTAGCTGAATACAACTCTTAGCGGCTCTAACCGACGATTCAACGTGACACACGATGCAGAAACATAGATTTGCGGTTGGGTTAGAATTGACAGATTTGATAAGGACCGGCGGATGGATCGGCGTATCGCTGGTGATGCCTCTCAGACCATCTGACAGAGAAAGAGCGGGCGGCGGCGTTAGCCGACCGCCCGCGAGAGGTTATGGATTATGCACTTCCGAGTCAGCTCTCGAAATTGCCCGTGCCACGTCCTTGTGTGGAGATTCTCGCCATCATCTGCCTTCAGCATCGAAAAGACGGTTTCGCTCATTGACCGCTGGTTGTAGAGGTCATCGTCGATCCGGGCGTTGTGAGCCTTCTGCAACGGGGATTGCTCACAGTGCTTGATGACCGGACGCGTGGCTTCTTTCCGGCACTTCTCTCGAAGCTCTTTCCACGAGTACATCTTATCCGCGAGGAGTTCCCGCAGGTCTCCGGCGTTCCGCCGGAAGACTTGCAACCCGATATGTCCGTCGTAGGCCTTCTTCGTCGTGAAATGGACGTCCCTGATCACCAACGACTCCGTGTCAACCAGAACCGTGGTTTTCATCGCCTGAAACGAGTAATCCGCCCGCTTGCGGTAATGATGGCTTGCCTGACCACGCTGGAAGCCGCTGGCATCGATCGCACCAGTTCCCGAGAAGCCAGCCTGCTCCGCCGTTCTGCGGAGCAGGCTGCGCAGTGTTCGCATCGAGATCTCTTTCTCCCAGTTGCAAAACGACGTGTGATCCGGCGACTTCTCCAACCCGAACACGTCGAGAATCCCGGGCATCTCGTTGAGATAATCTTCGAGATGACGGAGCGGCTTTCCGATGTCTTCGCGCAGAAGCAGTAACGCGATTTTGTTCCACTCAGCGTGCTCGCCGTCGCCGTCTTCGTCGGCGACGGCAGGCGCGTCTGGATCCTCCACGTGTTCTTTGGCAAGTTCTCGATATTTCTTCGCGCGTTGTCGCAAACGTTCCATACCGCAAGAAGGCGTCCAATTCCCCTGAACTCAGCGGTAGAATCGCCGGACGGAACCGGCGATCAACAGAGCATACGCAACAGAGAAAACGAGTCGCGATGACGCTCGTCCCCTCGATGAGCCGATGTACCGCATCCTCAGAGAATAATTGGCCATCCGTCTCGATTTACAGTCGGCCCAGCAGCCGTTTGCCAACGTACTCGTGGGATGGATGACTGTCGCTGCTGGCTGTCGGGACGCTGATCGAATCACGAGCAATAGTCCGTGTGCGGACGAAGTTTCCAAATTGGGGAGTTACACGATACGTGCCTCGATACATCTTTGTCGAACGCTTGCCAGAACCGACTGTATGCAGGTACGTTCTCGAAGAGAGTGCCCCGCTGTTGTTTGGGCAATCCATGGCTCACTATGAAGAGAGGATACACATCGTCTACTGACCCATCATATCTGGCCATCTGTGTAGTACCATTTGTCGATTTTGGGGAACCACACAGATTGATATGCTGAAAAAACGCGGGAATGAGGGTCCCGAATCAAGGTATAAGAACGCTTATCGAGAAAAAGAGAACGTTGATATCGTGGGCGGTCGTTCGGCCGCTGTGAGCGAGAGCGACACCGAACGAAAGGTCGTCAAGACCTACGTTCCGGCCCATCAAAAAGAGCGGTGGCGCGAGCACGCCGCCGAGTTGGAGATGAGCCAGAGTGAGTTCGTACGGCTGATGATACAGGCTGGCCGGCGCGATTTCGACCTCGATGGCGAACCGGAGGAGTCCGGTTCTGGCGACGAAACCCCTGGGGTCGATGGCCTCGAAGGCCGGGTGCTCGACGTCCTCGACGACGGCTACTGGTCGTGGGACGAGCTCGTCCAGTCGCTCACCGACGATATCGAGGAGCGACTCGAAACCACACTCCAACGGCTCCAGCGCGAGAACCGCATCCGCTACAGCGGCCGCCACGGGGGCTACACCGCAGGGGACGATGGCCGCTGAGGCGACCGACGACGCGGTCGGCTATTTCATCGAGGACCTCGAATACCACGGTCGTTCGGAGCGCACGCGTGAGGCCTACGAACGGGTTCTCCGTCGGTTCGAGGAGTTCATCGCTGGCCCTCGATGCCCGAACGAGCGCTCGCTCGCACCTGCCGAGGCGGGTCAGCGCGAGTGCATGGCGTGGGTGCATTCATTGCGGGATTCACACAGTCAGAGTACGGTGGCGACCTACGCATCGTATCTCCATCGGTTCTACGCCTATATGATGCAGGTCGAGGCGTTCGATTCGAACCCGATGGCGCTCGTCGTCGAGGAGATGGACGAAACCATCGAGAAAGACCCTCAGCGGCGGGAGATCTCGCTCTCGGCCATGTGCGAGTTCGTCGCGGGAATCAGCCATCCACTCGATCGAGCCGTGATCGTCGTACTGCTGAAGACCGGGATGCGCGTCGGCGAACTCTGTAACCTCGATCTCCGCGATCTCGTGCTCGACGACGCAGATCTCGACGAGACATATTCATTGGGGACTCGTGGCCAGTTGAATGGCCGAGCCGAATCACTGTACGTGGCGAACGACGTGGGTCGTGGTGACGTCGTCAACGGCGAGCAGCGACACGCGTCGAACAAACGACGGCGTGCGACGATCGTGCCGGTCGATGCGGAACTCCGCCGTACGCTGCGGCGCTGGCTCGCCGTCCGGCCGAACACGATCTCGACCGCCGAACCCCTGTTTCTCAGTACCAGAGACAGTTGGGGCGAGCGCCTCACGCCCCCGATGGTGCGTTCGATCGTCACCAAGCACGCCCGTTCGATGGGCTGGTATCAGTCGGGCGGCGACGCGGCCGAAAACGTCACTCCGCACTACTTCCGGCATTTCTTCACGACACACCTCCGTGATCGGACCGGCGATCGCGGCATCGTGAAGTATCTCCGTGGCGATGTCGCCGACGATATCATCGATACCTACACCCATAACTGGGGTGATCGCGTCCGTGAGCTCTATCTCGATAAAATATACGATATATTATAATCTCTGAGATTGTCGCATCTCGAATTCATACACTATATATTGCTATATCGATCTCGGCTGCGGGCGATCGACAATACCGGGATGTGAATCGTGCAGCTACGTGCGATCATGACCCCTCAAGCGGGCGCAAAGACTGACCGAAGACCGCTGATTTTCGCTACGCTCCATCGACCCACGGGGGTTCGGCGGCTACTGCTGGTCAACGAAAACGGTATCCGATAGACGATGCGTAGCAGCTCTATGTCCGCTCTCTCGGGCATGGTGTTTCAGACGAACCCTCGTGGGGTTGAAGCGCCGCACGAACCGTGCGAGACGAGAGGCGCGGCTCGTGTTTCAGACGAACCCTCGTGGGGTTGAAGCCCGAGATATCCCTCTGCAACGGGTGTCCCACTCCGTGTTTCAGACGAACCCTCGTGGGGTTGAAGCTGAAAGCGGTCACGGGACCGTTCAGCCGGGACATGGTTTCAGACGAACCCTCGTGGGGTTGAAGCGTAGACGGAACGAAAGCAGGCTCAACGACCGACACGTTTCAGACGAACCCTCGTGGGGTTGAAGCGGCGAGGGCGTTCATGATCTCCATGCGCTCCTCGTGTTTCAGACGAACCCTCGTGGGGTTGAAGCTCGGTGCGGGTGTGTCGGTGCCCACATGGGCCACCGTTTCAGACGAACCCTCGTGGGGTTGAAGCGGTCGGTCAACTCGCCGCGGCCGGGTGGGATGGTCGTTTCAGACGAACCCTCGTGGGGTTGAAGCATCCGGGGGATAACACCCTCGCTCTCCGGCCGCGTTTCAGACGAACCCTCGTGGGGTTGAAGCGAGAAGCTCGCGAAAGACCTGACCGACGAACAAGGCGGTTTCAGACGAACCCTCGTGGGGTTGAAGCGATCTCGACCACGACGCGCCGAGTATCATTGGCGTTTCAGACGAACCCTCGTGGGGTTGAAGCGAGGTGACTGTCGATGCGCCCCCGAACCCGGACGTTTCAGACGAACCCTCGTGGGGTTGAAGCGATTCGCTCCGCGCCGATAGCGTCCTCGAAGCGTTGTTTCAGACGAACCCTCGTGGGGTTGAAGCGGGATCGCGTATGAGCAATCTACCTGCATACTTCGTGATGGCATGGCTTGAACTAAAGAACATGTTCGGGAGTACATATATCGTCACACCGAGCGACGTTCCCGACATGGCCCTCGAATTCCCGTGGTGGCTCCGACTAGCCCACGTCTTCAATCTCCTCTTCATGCTGCTCCTGATCCGGAGTGGGATCGGGATCATCGGCGCGCATCCGCGATTCTACTGGAGTGACGACGCGATTCCCGGGACAGAATGGCTTCGCACCGGCGATGAGGAGCGACCGACCAACATCGATAAGGAACGAATCGGCGGTGACGACGAACAACGACGACCGACCGCGACCGAACCCGTTTCCGAGGAGGCCACCGACGGCGGGGTCAGCACAGAGTCGGCTGAGCTCCCGTCGCCAGAGCGCTCGTCGGGACGGACGTCCAAGCGAGTATCGAAGGAAAAAGAGGGAGTGTGGACGGCCGAAGACGAGGCCGATCCGTACTCCTCGTGGCTGGCACTCCCCGGCAAGGACAATCTCGGCCTCTCGCGCCACTGGCACTACTGGGGCGTGGCCGGCTGGCTCATCACGGGCGGTCTCTACGTCGTCTTGCTGTTCGGCACCGGCCAGTGGGATCGATTGGTCCCGACCTCGTGGTCGATCTTCCCGCAGGCCATCGACGCACTGGTGACGTACGCCCAGCTACAAATTCCGGAAGCGGCCGGCTACAACGCGCTCCAGCAGCTCACGTATTTCGCCGTCATCTTCGTCCTCTCGCCGCTGATGATCGTCACCGGTGTACTGCAAGCGCCGGCGATGCGGGCACACTTCCCGGGCTGGTTTTCACATATCCGTCAGAAGGTGCGGTCGATCCATCTCCTCGGAATGCTCGCGTTCGTCGTCTTCATCGTCGGCCACGTGAGCCTCGTCGTCGCCCACGGTTTCAGCGAGGAGATGGCGAAGATCCTGCTCGGCAGCGCCGATGCGTCGCACTCGCTCGCGCTCGCGCTCACGGCGGTCTGGATCGGTGGGGCGGTCGCCTTTCTCGTGATCGCCGATCGAGCGTCACTCAAATGGCCCATGCGGACCAAGAAACTCCTCGAGATTGGCCTCGATTCGCTGTTGAAGCGCGTCTTTCACCATCACACCGATATCGTCGACGAGGAAAGCGAACTGCAGACCTCCTCGGAGTTCGCCCGTGTCAACGGGAAAGCACCACGAAACGACGACTACCGAGCGCACGTCGCCGAGGATTTCGCGAACTGGCGACTGACGGTCGGCGGGCTCGTCGAGAACGAACTCGAACTCTCGCTCGACGAACTCCAGGAGCTTCCCCGGCAGTCACAGACGACGCGTCACGACTGCATCCAGGGCTGGACGTACGTCGCCCAGTGGGGTGGCGTCCCGGTCAACGAACTCATCGATCGCTGTAACCCGGTCGAGGAGGCCGAGTGGGTCGTCTTCCACACTCTCGACGAGAAGTGGGAGGAGCCGGACGTCGACGGCTACTACTACGAGGCGATCCGGATGGACAAGGCCACCGAGCAGGGGACGCTGCTCGCCGACGAGATGAACCACGAACCCCTGCCGATCGCTCACGGCGCGCCGCTACGCCTGCGTCTCCGGACACAACTGGGTTACAAGATGGCCAAATGGGTCACCCACGTCGAGTTCGTCGAGAACTTCGACGACATCGGCAAGGGCCAGGGCGGCTGGCGCGACGACGTGCTCAACTACTTCCCCAACAGTGCCGACATCTGATCGCGGTCCCCGGGGTGCATGGGTTCAGCGACCCCACCTCACACGCAGGGTTCGGGATCAGCAGCTGTGAACGGGACGGACTGGGAAGATGGGACTGTGCCGGCCGAGAGCGGATCATCGCAATCGAACGGCTACATCCGGAACGTCATCGGTGACGTGCTGCGTGACTGGGACCCGATCTACTTCGCTCTCGTCATGGCGACGGGGATCGTCTCGATCGCGACACACTTGCTCGGTCTCCGTCCGCTCGGCATCGCGCTCTTTGGCTGCAACGTGCTCGCGTACGTCGTCATCGGTGCGTTCACGCTCGCGCAGATCGGGCGTCACCCGTACTCGGCCGTTCGTGATCTGACGAACTACGATCGTGCGGTCGGTTCGTTCACCGCGATCGCGGGAACCTGCGTACTCGGGAGCCAGTTCGTCGTCTTCGACGTCTCGATACCGATCGCGACGGGGCTGCTCGCCGTCGGCGGCGGACTGTGGTTCGTGCTCGTGTACGCGGTCTTCTTCGGTCTGACCGTCCGCGATGTCGACCAGCCCATCGACGAGGCGATCGACGGGAGCTGGCTGCTCGCTGTCGTCGCCACGCAGTCGGTGGCGGTGCTGTCCGGACTGCTCGCACCGGCCTATCCGTCGGTGCTGCAGGAGCTGTTGCTCGTCGCGTTCGGACTGTACGCGGTCGGTGGAATGCTGTATCTGATACTGATCACGCTCGTGTTCTACCGGATGACGTTCTTCGCGTTCGATCCGAGTTCGGCGACGCCACCGTACTGGATCAACACCGGGGCGGTGGCGATCACGACGCTTGCCGGGGCCATACTCGTCGCCGCCAGCGGCGACTGGGAGTTCCTCGCTGCTCTCCGACCGTTTCTGGTCGGATTCACCTTCTTCTACTGGATGACGGCGACGTGGTGGATCCCGCTGCTCGTCGCGCTGGGTGTCTGGCGACACACGATCGGCGGGCTCGCCCTCCCGCACACACCGGTAGGGTACGATCCGAGCTACTGGGGGATGGTGTTCCCGCTCGGGATGTACACGGTCAGCACCTACCGGCTGGCGGCGGCGACCGGACTCGATGCGATCGGTGTCATCCCTCGATATTTCGTCGTCATCGCCGTTCTCGCCTGGCTACTGGTCGCCAGCGGACTGGTCCGATGTGGGCTCGTGCGACTCTCGAACGCCCGTGGATGATGCGAGTCGTCGACTCAGACGGGATCCATTGCTAACGATCGGAGGAAGAGGGACTGACCAACCATCGCGAAACGCTCCACAGCCCGAAATCCCACCAAGGCCTTGTATACGGTCGTCACCTGCAGACGACAATGGTGACGACAGAATCGCCAGCCGTAACCGCAGCCGCCCCCGGCAGCGTGACGCCGATCTTCGTCCCACCGCGCTCCTCACAGGACGGGTCGTTCGGCGTGAGTTTCGCCATCGAGGACGGCGTCGAAGCGACGGTCGAACCCAGCGACGAGATATCGATCAGCCTCGACGGGGAGCCGACCGCCGTCGAACCCGTCGAGAACGTCCTCCACCGGCTGTCGGTCGCGGCGGCGGTGTCGCTGACGGCGTCGATTCCGGTCGGCTACGGGTTCGGAGCCAGCGGTGCCGCGACCCTCGCCACTGCGCTGGCTGCCAACGAGGCGTTCGATCTCGGGCGGGATCGCGAACAGCTCCTCAACGCGGCCCACCACGCGGAGATCGACGCCGGAACCGGTCTCGGCGACGTCTTCATCCAGGATCGTGGCGGCCTCGTCTGGAACACCGGCGACGGCATCCAGCGCTCGGAGTCGTCGGCCGAACTCGCGTACACTGCGCTCGATGGGATCGCCACCAGTGCCGTCCTCGACGACGAACGGACCGTCGAGCGGGTTCGCGAGTACGGCCAGGAGGCTCTCTCACACATTACTCCCGGCCAATCGCTGCGAGAGCTGCTCGAACTGTCGTGGACGTTCGTCAAACGAACCGGTCTCGCAACCGATCGCGTCATCGACGAAGTACGACGCGTCGAACGGGATGGCGGTGTCGCGAGCATGGCGATGCTCGGTGAGACCGTCATCGCCACCGGGACGCGAAACGTCCTCGAACGAACGACTCACATCACGAACGAGGGTGCACGCATCTGCTGAGCTACGAGCGAATGAATGGGTGATCCTGAGCAACACTCACCAGCGGATGGCCACGGAGTAGGACGTATTCGTCGGTGGCGTCGATCGCGATCCGACGAGCAGAACGATCAATACGGTCCGTCGACACCGGCATGCATGGTGAACAACGGGCGGATCGCGGTCGTCCATTTCGTCGGACGGATCGCAGACGGTGCGGAGGCGGGTACGGTCTTCGACACCTCCGACGTCGATGTAGCGCTGTCGGAGGAGATCTACCACGGCCACCGCGACTACAAACCCCTCGAATTCCGGGTTGGAGCGGGCGAGGTCGTCGCCGGTATCGACGAGGCAGTAGAAACGATGGAGACCGGCGAGACGAAGACCGTCCGTGTCGATCCCGAGCGAGCCTACGGAACGTATGATGCTGAGCACGTCGTTGAGGTTCCGCGGGACGAACTCGAAACTCGAAACGACGTCGCTGCCGAGGAGGGTGAACTGGTGCAGAGCGATACCGACGAGACCGGCTGGATAACCGACGTGACCGACGAACGAGTCGTCATCGACTTCAATCACGAACTCGCGGGCCAACCGGTCGAGTTCGAACTCCGCGTGATCGACATCCACGATCCGGAATAACGACCGATCGCGCCCTGTCGATCAGCTCCCGCCGTCGGTGGTGCTGTTGCCCGACGTGGTGGACGTGTTTCCACCGGCTGTGGTATCGCCGGATGGGTTTCCGATCGTGGTTTCCCCGCCGGTGTCGTTTCCAGTCGTCGCGTTCCCACTCGTCGCGTTGCCGCCAGTCGCGTTTCCGCTGCTGGCGTTGCCACCGGTTGTGTTCCCGTCACCGCCGCTCGTGACGGTCACGTCGACCGATTCGGGCATGTAGGCGTTGCTGCCGTAGCCGTCCTTGTTCCACGGGTACTTGTCGTCGGTGATGCCCCGGAGGTTTTCGTCCGGTTTGGAGATCGTCGCCGGCTGGGTGCGTCCCTCCCCGTCGGTCGCCCGTGAGGCGAGCGTGTAGTCGCCGGGGTCGGCATCCCAGCGGTAGCGATACTGTCGCCACGCCGCCGGGCCGGGGCTCGGGCCGAAGAACTCCGCGTCGTTCCACGTCTCGCCGCCATCGGTCGAGATCTCGACACCATCGACCTCGTCGTCGCCGGCCCACGCGACCCCGACCACCTCGACGGTGCCGTCGATACCGGGGCTCACCGTCGCGTCCTGTCCGGGATAGCCGATGAGCGATTTCACCAACTGATCGTACATGTACGCGTTACGGATCTCATCGGTGTTCTGCATCTGCTCGTGGACGTCGAAGGTGTCGATGGACTCGTAGCGTTTCGGCTCCTCGTCTTGAACCGGAATGATCCGGTAGGAGCTCTGTTGCCAGTGGGTGTAGGTGCGGTCCTGCTCGCCGTTCCACTGGGGCCCGTAGAGCATCTTCTCCATGACGTGCATCCGGCCGAGCCACTTGACGTTGTTACAGCCGTACCAGCCGGGGACGATCAGGCGGACCGGAAAGCCGTGTTCGGCGGTCAGCGCGGATCCGTTTCGCTCGTAGGCCAGCATGCAGTCGTCCGTCGCCTTCTGCATCGGAATCGACCGCGCGAAGACGTCCTCGCCCTCGGGGGCGTCCTCGCCCATCACCGAGAGCCACATCTCGTCGCTCGTGTCGGCCCCGTACGCTTCGAGCACCGCACTGAGCGGCGTCCCGGTGTAGCGAGCGGTGTCGGTCGCCCCGAACGACCACGGGTTGCCAGCGACCTGCGGCTCGAAATACGACCGTCCGTTGCCCGAACACTGCATCGTGTGGACGACCGACGCCGTGGGGTAGTCCCGTTTCAGCTCCTCCATCGAGATCTCGGCCTCGCCGTCGGACAGTCCCGTGAACGAGATCGTGTGCTCGGCCTCGTCGATCTTCGGGGAGTTGTAGTGACTCCGGATATACTCCGAGTCGACGCCCGTGAGGAAGCTCGTGTACGTCGACAGATCGTCGGCCTGTCCGTTCGGCGGTTCGGGCGAGAGGATCTCGAGACCCGGATATTTCTGCTTCAGCTGTTGTTTCGTGTAGCTGTAGCTGTCGCCCGTCGCTCCGCCCTCGGTGGTCGCCTCGGCCGTTTGCTCCGTTCCTCCACCGGCAGTCGCCGTCTCGGCAACGGTCGTCCCGGCTGCGCCGGTCGTTTCGTTGCCGCCGGACTGGTCTCCGCCACCGCAGCCGGCCAACACCCCTGCACCGGCGGTCACTCCCGCCGCCGCGAGATAGCGCCGTCTGCTCAGGTAGCGGTCACTCTGCGATCGGTCCGTCGCTGGTTCGTCTTCTGTTTTGTTTTCTGTCATGATATGTTCGTCCGCTGTCGGCACAGAGCCGTCATCCGTTACTCGGAGACCGTGACCGTCCCGATCATTCCCGAACTAGTGTGTGGGATGCACACATATGTATATTCACCGGCTGTTTCGAAGGTGTGCTCGTAGGTTTCGCCCTCCGAAACGACGGCGAAGCTGTCGCCGTTATCGTAGGACGCGAACGACTCCGCACCGTCCGGGATACTGACCTTGTCGTCGTCCTGTGGTCTCGCGCTGACGTTGTGGCCGGCGCTCTCGAACTCCCACGTCACCGTGTCGCCGACCGAAACCTCGATCTGTTCCGGTTCGAAGACGAGACTTCCGTCGGGACCGGCCGCGACCGTCTTCCCGCCGCTACCGCCTCCACCGGCTGTCGCTGCCCCGTCCGTCGACGTGTCGTCCGAAGCGGTTCCGTTGTCGGCACCGCTCCCACCGGTCGTTCCGTCACCACTACCATCGCTCCCACCGCCCGTTTCGTCACTGTCGTTACTGCCACTACTGGAACTGGTGCCGCTGCTACTACAGCCTGCACTGGTTGCAGTGATGGCTACTGCTCCGATGCCCGCAATGAACCGTCGTCGACTCGTGCGTTCCATCAGTTCGTATCACCAGTAGGGTCGATAAAAGGGGTTGTTTGGCGTGCGCTAACTCTACCGGACCTGTGGCGGCCGATGCAATGTGCTCGATAGCGCGATGGGACGAAACCGCGAACGCACGGCTAGTCATGGCTGCGATCAGCCTCCCGCCATCGTTCGGCTGGTACGACGGTGTTGCCTCGTCCACCGATCGTCGTCCAGGTGTGTATCGATACTGTTAAACAAAGCGATTCGATGAGTGGACATCAGGAATCCGCCGCAGCGAGCGGCTGTATCACTAATTCACGATCCGCCCTGTCCGATACGGTACCCGATCGATGGGTCAGTCGCTGCGATGAAAGTCGATGGATCGAGAGCCACTCCGCCGTTCGACGACCGTCTCCCGTGGTTCCGTGCGCGCGATCGGCCGGCCATCCCTGAGAACGAGTGCGCGCGGGGCCCGCGTCCGAAGCGTGTTGAACGCGTCCGGACTGTGGTAGAGCACGAGCGAGCCCCTGTTGCCCTCTTCGAGGCCGTACTGCTCAGCGCCGAACACGTCGGCGTTCGCGTCGGTCAGCATCTCCCAGATCGTCTGCACGTCCTCGCGGCCGTTCATGTGCGCGTAGTGGACCAGGAGATGGGCGGAGTCGAGTGGGTCTGCCGTCCCGTAGTGATACCAGGGGTCCATCACCGAGTCGTGGCCGATGCCGACCGTCACGCCCGACTCGTGGAGTTCGTCGATCCGCGTGTGCCCGCGCCGGCGTGGGTAGTCGTCGTAGCGCCCCTGGAGGACGCTGTTGTCCGGCGGGTTCGTGATGACGCTCACGCCGCTTTTGGCCAGCAACGAGATCAGCTTGTCCGCGTAGGCGTCCGGATACGAGTGCATCGCCGTCGTGTGACTCGCCGTGGTTCGCTCGCCGATGTCATGCCGGTGGGCCTCGCTCGCGAGCACTTCGGTCATTCGGGAGGTGGGATCGTCCGTCTCGTCGATGTGGAGATCGAGCTGGATGTCGTGCTTCCGGGCGATCTCGACGGCGGTTTCCACCTCCTTCACCCCTTCTTCGCGCGTGTGCTCGTTATGGGGGATGCCGCCGACGAGGTCGGGACCCATGCTGGCGGCCTCACGGAGGAGGTCCTCGTTTTCTTCCTCCGTAAAGACGCCCTCCTGCGGGAATGCGACGACTTGGAGGTCGATGATGTCGCTGACCTCATCGCGCAGTTCGAGCAACGCCTTGAACCCGGTGAGCGTCTCCTCGGTGACGTCGGCGTGGGTTCTGACCCGCGTCACGCCGTTCGCCGCGAGCCACTCGATGACCTGCTCGGCTCGCTCCTTGACGCCCGCGGTGGTGAGTCCCTGCTTACGCTCGCCCCAGAGCTCGATCCCCGCCGCGAGCGTGCCGACGTCGTTCCAACAGGGTTCGCCGGCCGTGAGCGCCGCGTCGAGGTGGATATGTGGCTCGATCAGCGGCGGTGTGACGAGCTTTCCGGCGGCGTCGTAGTGCTGATCGCTGTCGAACGCCGACGGATCGCCCTCGCCGGCCGGGATGATCCGGTCGATCGTCCCGTCCCGGATCTCGATGTCCACCTCCTCGTCGGTGCGAGTCGTCGCACTCGTCACGATGAACGACGCCATGTCCTCCGTACAGCGCCGACGGCGAAAAGTGCGTTGTTGGCGAACGACGGCGAACGATCGTTCGACACTAGCGGTCAGAAAACCGATAGAACACCACGAACAGCCAGTTTTGTACCGTTGTGGAGCGGGTTCGACCAGTTACGACTGCACTAAGACACTTGTGCGAGCAGTCGCTCCCGGAGCACGAGCAGACACGGCAACACCGTCATGCACGCGATGAACGCATAGACGATGCTCAACCCCGTCACGATGCCGAAGCGCTGGAGCGGCGGCGACAGCGCCAGCGCGAGCACCCCGAAGCCGGCCGCGGTCGTCACCGCGCTCCCGAGCAACGCGCCGCCGGTGCCCGTGAGCGTGGCCGACAGCGTGTCGGCGAGCGAGTCGTGGCGCGCACGCTCGTCGACGAACCGCTCGCTGACGTGGATGCTGTAGTCCACGCCGAGACCGATCGCGAGACTCGTGATGACGACCGTCTCGCTGTTGAACGGGATTTCGAGGGCGGCCATCGTCCCGAGCAGCCACGCGAGCGCGATCAGGACGGGCACGAGTGCGATCACTCCCAATCCCGGCGTTCGGCTTCGCCACCAGTACAGCCCGGCCAGCAGCCCGAGAATGACCACGAGCGTGATGGCGAACCCTTCGACGAGCGTCTCGAACAGCGCGCTCTGGACGACAGCGGTGATGACCGGCCCGCCAGTTGCGGTGGCCGTCACCGGCGCATCCTCTTCGATCGTCGATGCAACGTCCCGCACGTCGCCCGCGACCGCCTGAGAGGAGGCGTTGCCCTGGACGCCGACGGTCAGTCTGGCGGACTGGTACGAGCCGTTGTCGGCCCGGTAGAATACCGACGACGCCTGCTCCGGCGCGGCATCGAACAGGAGATCGTAAACCGCCGCCGTATCCCGGTCCGGGAGGCCGTCGCCATCCATATCTCGCGTTGCGATCGCGTCGGCGACCGTCTCGTTCTGTGCGGCGACGCTCCGGAGAACGGATGCTGGGCCCTCGATGGCGGCCCGACCGTCGGCACCGACCACGATCGTTCCGTTTTGGGCGGTGTTTTCGGCCGTCTGGTCGGTGGCGGTCAACAGCGCCGGCGCGGTCACGTTCCCCTCTAGCAGTATCTGTCCGTCCGAATCCTGACCGCGCTGGCGGAAGTTCTCGCTCAGATAGTCGAGGTTCTCGCTCACGTCGTAGTCACCGGGCGCGAACGGGCCCGGCAGCGAATCCATCCACGCCGGTGCGTCCTGGGGCAGGAAGTCGGCCTGATTGAACTCCGTGTCGATGCCGGTCGCGCCATAGGCACCGCCGGCGGCGAGCACCACCGCGAGAACGATGACGACGATCGGTGCGCGCCGGGCAAGCGTGGCGGTGCCCGAGAGTAGCCGGCGCAACCACCCCGAGCCGACGCCGACGGCGTCGTTCCGTCGATCCCGGTCGCGACGATCGAAGAACCGTTCGAGTTCGAGTTTGAGCGCCGGGACGAGTGCGGCGAAGACGACGAAGATGGCGACGATCCCGACACCGCTCAAGATCGCGAAATCCTGGATCGAGCCCAGTGGACTGATGTAGTTCGAGAGGAAGCCGACGGCCGTCGAGAACGCGGCGGTCGCCAGCGCGAGCACGACACCGGCGATCCCGACGCGCATCGCGGCCGTGGGATCGCGCCGCTCGACGGACTCGTCGTCGGTATCGAGAGTGCCAGTTCTGGCCTCGCGATAGCGCATGACGACGTGGAGCGAGTAGTCGATGCTCAGTCCGATCAGCAGGAAGGGCACGGCGATCAGCGTCGAGTTCGACGGAATGCCGAGCCAGCCCTGGATGCCGGCGTACCAGACCAACACGACGGCGACGCCGAAGACGCTCACGAGCACGTCCATCAGGTCGCGGTAGGCGATCGCGAGCACCACGAGCAGGAGGACGACCGCGATCGGCGTGATGATCGTGAACGTATCGCCGATCGCCTGAGAGGACTCCTCGTCGATGATGCCCTGTCCGAAGACGAACGCGTCCGCGAAGCGCTTCTCGACCAGCGCATCGATCGTCACCTGCGCATCGTTGACCTCCGCTTCGGTCACTGGCGAATCGCTCGGGGCCTGCTGGAAGACGAGGGTGGTCCGCGCGTCGGCCCGTGTCGTGCCCGGTTCGTACGCCGTCGGCAGGAACTCGGCCGGATCGTCGCCCGGAACGGACGCGTCCGGATCGAGGATGCGGCTGAGATACGTCTCGACCTGTGCGTCGGATCTGGATTCGAGGGCGGCGATCTGCTGATCGAGCGTCGGCTCCGACGATCGCTCCGCAGCCGGGCTCGCCGTGGCATTTGTCGCCGTCCCGTTGGATGCGGTCCCGTTGGAGTCGTCACCACCCGCGGCATCGGCACGTTCGCTCTGCTGGTGGGCGTAGGCGACGTTCGCCACGATGTTCTCGATGCCGATCGCTCCCGTTTCCGTGCGTAGCGTCGCATTGATCGATTCGTTGTCGCGGAACTGCTTCTGCAATCGGAGACTCTTCAAAAGCGACTCGCGGGTGAGGACGTTACCCCCGTCGTCCCTGACGACGACCTGCGAGACCACCGCGTCGTCGGTCCCGTAGGTCGCGTCGATACGGTCGAGCGCCGCCTGCTCCGGCGAGTCGATGCCGGTCTGGCCGATCTGCTCCTCGCCAGTGGTGCCGACGACCGCCCCAGCGCCGACGATCGCGGAGACGACGAGCAGCAGGGCGATTATCAGCCGGCTCCGCGAGACGAGGAACTCCGCGTAGCGGGATGGAATATCCCGTTTCATCGGTTCTCGTCCCTCTCAGCTCTGGAAGCGACCGCACGATCTGTTCCCCGATCCGTCGTTGCGTATCCGTTCATGCCCATCCTCCGAGAGGAACAGATAAGGAGCGATGGGAGGTTCCCAGAACGTGGGAGAGCCGTTCCAATCGGGCAGACACGACACTCACGGACCGTGACGAGAAGAGAAGGAAGGGGGGGGGGGGGGGAGGCTAGCTACGTCCGATAGAGTCCGACGATCATGACGGCGAACCCGGCGCAGATGATCACGCTTTCGAGAAGCATGCCGAGCGTGATCGACGCGCCGCCGAGATGGTGGAACGCACCCACGAGAACGGTTCCGAAGGTGATGACCGCCAGCCCCAGCGCGAAATACTGGAGTCCGGCGATTCGCGTCCGATCATAGGCTCTGTAGGCCATCAGAGAGACGACGCCACCGAGAACGAGTGCGGCGAGTTTGACGACGAGCAACGACGCGACGAGAAGGTCCATCACGACTCCTCCTTCATCGCCGACCAGAACGTGGCCAGTCGATCCTCGGCGTCGGTTTCCGGACGCGTCACCGACATGGTGAACCCACCGTCATCGTCGACACCGATGGTGATTTCGGAGAAATCCCGCTCGTAGAGCGTGACATTCGGCCCGTCGCGGCGCACCTCCGTGTACTCCCTGACGAGGCCCGATTCCCGGAGCAGTTCGAGCTTGCGATACACCGTCGAACTCGACAGTTCGCACTCGTCGCGGAGCTCGCTCGCGGATTTCGGGCTGTCCAACAGCGACAGGATCGCTCGGCAGTGATCGTCGTCAAGCGATCGCAACACCGTCGGGAGCGAGGGGCCATCGGGGTCGTCGGCCGTCCAGCGAGCCATTCCTGTGGAGCCGTCCGTGGTGTCCGTGTTCGACGGGATCAGTGATAACCGGTTCGACCCGACGTGGTCACTCATGTCGAGGACTCCCCCACGATTTCGCTCCGTGCGTCGGCGTCGATCATCGCTGCTATCACTCGTTCTTTCGGTGGCTGAGGTATAGTGGTCTCGGTCGTTCCCAGATCGCCGGAATAGCACACTCCGGTCGTCGATCGGGTCGCTGGCCACCTGCCCGTGGCACTCCCACGATCTGGGACGCCTCCGATGGCGTTTATATCCCACCCCCGAACGGTTCGACGATGACGAACGGAGCAACCGAACGAATCCACTTGAGGGATGCCAGATGGATGACCGAAACTCGACTGGTACGCCGCGGAGCGGAAGCCACGTCGGCGAGCGAGCGGTCGGACACGAGAGGTCGCGGATGACGAGCGTACTTGACGTGGCGATGACCATCCATACGGTCTTCGCCGCACTGTGGACAGGTGGCACGCTCGTGGTCGCGGGTGCTGTCATCCCGGCCGCACGCAGCGAGCTGCTGAACACGGATGGATTGGCGCTCGTGGCACGACGGTTTCGCTATCTCACGGCTGCGTCGGTGCTGCTGCTGTTGTTCAGCGGTGGCCATCTCGCGGGAACGCTCTACACCGCCGAAACGCTCCAGACGACGGGCCGCGGAAACCTCGTGCTGGCGATGGTCGGCCTCTGGCTCGTCCTCGCGATCGTGCTGTTCTTCGGATTCCGTCGCCTGTCCGGCAGTCGATCGAACCGGTCGGCGGCAGCCGCGGCAACGAACGCACGACCGTGGTTTCTCGGGGCGAGTGTCGTCTCGATAGCGCTGCTCGTCGTCGCCGGGCTGCTGTGAACTGATTCGAAACTCGTCGTACCGAATATTTCCGGATAGTCGGGAAACGAGATCGAGTCCCGATGCGCAAGCGCTAACTACCGATGAGTACCACCGATCGATATGTCGATCACCGACGAGCAGTTCGAGCGGTATCAACGGGACGGCTATCTCGTCGTCGAGGACGTTCTCACCCCCGACGAGGTCGAGTACGACACCGATATCGCGCTCGCGGGGAACGACTACGACGAGAGCGACACCGTCTCGCTCCCGATGGACCCCGGCGACGTACTGTTTCAGCACTGCCTGCTCCCTCACTACACCGCGCCGAACGAGACCGACCGGTGGCGGCGGGCCATGATCGTCGCGTACATGCGCTCGCGGTCCCGGTTCACCACGGACGATCGGCCGGAGTGGGTCGAGAGCCACCCGATCGCCGGCGACGAGTTCCCGGGGTGTGTCTGAATGAGCGTCGCGGAGCGGTTTCGAGCGTTCACCGGCAGCATCGGGCCGACGTGGCTCGCAGGGGCCATCGCGGCCGGCCCGGCGACGATGGCCAGCCTCATCACCGGCGGTGCGAGCTTCGGCTACGCTCTGCTCTGGGTCGCCCTGCTCTCGGCAATCCTGGGCGCGCTCTCGCAGTATCTCGCCATGCGGCTCGGCCTCCTCACCGAGGCGGGCATCGTCGCGGTCGTTGAGGAGCATCTCGGAAACACCTGGGCGTGGCTACTCGTCGTCGACGCGGTGTTGGCTGCGGGGCTGGCACAGCTCACGATCATGAAGACGGTCGCCGGTGTCTCGGCAACGATCACGGGCATCGACGCGCGCATCTGGGCGGTCATCTGGGCGCTCGTACTCGCAGCCGGGCTCGCGGGCGGTGGCTATCGCCTCGCCGAGACGGGCGCGAAACTGCTCGTCTCGCTGGTCGTCCTCGCCTTCCTCGCCTCGCTGTTCGTCGTCCCGATCGACTTCTCGGCGGCGGCCGGCGGGCTCGTCCCGCGGATCCCCGCCGGCGTGGACGGCGCGCTCGTCGCCGCCGGCATCCTCGGTGGTGCGGTCCACGTCACGCTCGTGACGATGCAGTCGTACACGATGAATGCGCACGGCTGGAGCCGTGACGACATCGATCTCGCCCGGTTCGACGTCGGTCTCTCGATGCTCGGCGCGTTCGGGATCTACAGCCTCGCCATCTTCCTCGTGGCCGCATCGGTGCTCCACGGGCCGGGTGTCTCGGGAGCCGAGCTGACCGCGACGGCGGCCGCGCAGGCGCTCGGCCCGCTCGTCGGCGATGCCGCGAGCTGGCTGTTCCTGGTCGGGCTCTGGGGCGCGGCCGTCTCGACGCTCGGCGCGAACACGGTCGTTCCGCCCTATCTCCTCGCCGACAAACTCGGCTGGGAGCGCGACGTCTCCGACAACCGCTACCGGGCGGCCATCATCGCCGTCGCGCTGGCGGGCATCGCCGGTGTCTTCATCGGCGGTGAGGCGTTCCCGCTGCTCGTGCTGACGCTCGCATTCGGGCTCGTCGGCACGCCGTTCGCGCTTGCGGTCGTCCTCTACTTACTCAACGATCACCAAGCGGTGCCGGAGACCAACTCCACGCTCGTCAACGTCGGCGGACTCGCACTCATCGGCGTCACCGCCGTCACGGCCGGCTCGTTCCTGCAGGAACAGGTCGCGAGCGGGCTGACGCCGGCCACGCTGTTCGTGCTTGCGTTCGCCGCCGTGCTCGCGATCGCGACGCTGCTGTTGCTTGCACTGTTCGTTCGTGATCGGTTCGACGGCACCGACACGGCCGCCGAGTCGATGGGGTAGATCGCGTTTTCGCGGCTCTTCTTTGCTCCCCGGTGAGATAGCCTGCTTTTCCGAAACGATCGGGAGCTGCGTGCGATGGTTTCTCTCACATATTTCGCGATTCGTGACGAATATCACGACTGAGTTGACGTTTGTTGTCTTGAGACACGATAGACAGCCGGTTAGCGAACTCAGTGCGCAATTCTTTCCGTACCTGGGCAAATACTGCGAGGTAGTTTCACATGGAATCGGAGAACGAACCGCCATCGACCGGCGGTGTCGACCCGTACGTTGCGGCCGACTCCAGCATGACCGAACTCTCCGTGAAGGCGGTCCTGCTCGGGCTCGTGCTCAACGTCGTTCTGATGGCGGCGAACGCCTATCTCGGGCTGCGTGCCGGACTGACGATCAGCGCCTCCATCCCGGCGGCGGTCATCAGTATGGGACTGTTCTACGGCCTCTCGCGCATCGGCATCCAGGGGACGATCCTGGAGAACAACATCGTCCAGACGATGACGTCGGCCGGCTCGTCGCTGACCGCCGGCGTGATCTTCTCGCTCGCCGGCGTCGCCTTCCTCGGCGAGTCGATCGATATCGTCACCACCGCGGCGGTCTCGCTGCTCGGCGGGATCCTCGGCGTGCTGTTCATGATCCCGATGCGACGCTATCTCATCGTCGAACAGCACCAGGAGCTCCCCTATCCCGAGGGGACCGCCTGTGCGGACGTGCTCCAGGCGGGCGAACACGGCGGGCGCGGTGTCCGGTTCGTCTCGATCGGGTTCATCGTGGGCGCGATCTACACGGCGCTCGCGAACATCTGGGGCGTGATCCAGACGACGATCCAGGGGGCGTTCTCGGTGACGAACACCCGCGGGTTCGCGCTCGGCGGGGATTTCACGCCCGCACTCGTCGGTGTCGGCTACATCATCGGGCCGCGCATCGCGGCGTACATCCTCGGCGGCGGGCTGGTCTCGTGGATGATGCTGATCCCGCTGCTCGTCACCGGCGGGATGGTGCCGCCCGACGCCGCCGGCGGGACGCTGTTCGAGCAGGCGAACGCGGTCTGGAGCAGCTACGTCCGCTACGTCGGCGCTGGCGCGATGATCGTCGGCGGGCTGTACGCGATCGCCTCGATGCGCTCGACGATCCTGGACGCGATCCGGCTCGCGGGCGCGGAGTTCAGCGAGGGACTCAACGGGAACACGGACCGCAAACGCACCGCTCGCGACCTCCCGATGGCGATCGTCGTCGTCGGCGCGGCCGTCGTCGCGATCTTGCTCGTCGTCATACCCCAGGTCCGCGTCGGACCGTTGGGCGCGCTCATCGCGGTGCTCGCGGCGTTCCTGTTCGTCGCGGTCTCCTCCTATCTCGTCGGCGTCGTCGGGAGTTCGTCGAACCCCGTCTCGGGGATGACCGTCGCGACGATCCTGATCGCCGCGGTCGTACTCCGCTCGACCGGCGTTTCGGACCCGGTCATCGTGCTCGTCACGGGCTCGGTCGTCGCGATCGCGGCCGCGGTCGCCGGCGACACCTCACAGGACCTCAAGACTGGCTATCTGCTCGGCGCGACGCCACGGAAACAGCAGATCGCTCAACTCATCGGGATCGGGCTGTCGGCGCTGTTCGCCGGCGGGATCATCGTCTTCTTCAATCAGGCCTACGGGCTCGGGAGCCAGACGCTCCCCGCACCCCAGGCCGGGCTCATGGCGCTGATCGCCGAGAGCGTCCTCAACGGGACCGCGAACTGGGGGATGGTGTTGATCGGCGCGACGTTCGCAATCGTCCTCATCATGATGGACGTGCCGGTGCTGCCGTTCGCGGTCGGGATGTATCTCCCGATCAGTCTGGCGACGCCGATCTTCCTCGGTGGCGTGCTGAAGGCGATCGTCACCCGCTACGTCGAGCGAACGAGTGACGAGGAGGCGACCGAACGCGCCACTCTCAACGGTCGTATCGTGGCCGCGGGCCTGATCGCCGGCGAGGCGATCATGGGGATCGTCGTCGGCACGATCCGGATTCTCGGCGTCGGGTCCGGCGGCGAGATCCCCTTCCCCGTCGGCATCGGCGACCAGCTCTCGCTGTGGCTCGGCGTCGCCGCCGTCGGCGGGCTGCTCGCGTTCATCGCCGCGAGCACGATCCGGGGCGCAAGGGAGACCGAAAACGTCGAGGAGCTGTACTGAGCATGTCCGAAACCGAGTTGCGGGTGCGATATCCGATCCGAACGACCGAGGACTGGGAGTGCGAACGTGTCGATGGCGACCCGAGCGTGACGATCCAACGCCCGCGTCAGCCACGGAACCGCGTCGACGAGTTCCTTTTCGATCTGCTCGATACGCCGACCGAGCGCGAACTCGAACTCGACGCGGTCGGCAGCATCGTCTGGCGTCACTGCGACGGCGAGACGACGACGGCCGCGATCGCCGACGAACTCGCCACGACGGTGCCCAACGAACGGATCGAACCCGTCGACGAGACGCTCTCGTATTTCCTCGCACAGCTCTCGGAACTCGATCTGATCCGCTATTCGTCCGACTGATCGGATCGTTTCGAACGGCTCGAAAATCCCCGATTACGGAGTGATGCAAAGAGGAACGGTGAGGTAGGTATCGTCAGTCGTCTCCGTCCTCGTCGTCCCCGTCATCGTCGTCTCCGTCGTCATCGTCGTCTTCGTCCTCCCCGCCGGCGGCATCGACGAGCGCGGTGAGATCGAGATGGCCGTCGCCGCGGTAGTCGGGCTCGCCGATGTCGCGCGCGGTGTCGCGGAGCAGGTCCTCGACCGCCGCGACGCTCATTTCAGGACGCAGTGATCGCACGAGCGCGACCGCGCCCGTCACCTGTGGGGCGGCCATCGAGGTGCCGGCCTTGAAACCGTAGTCGGGTGAGACCTCGCCGTTCTCCTCGCTATAGACCGTCGAGAGCACGAGATCGTAGAACCACTTCGGGGAATCCGCGTCGCCGTCGTTGGCCTCGTCCTGGGCGTCGGGATCGAAGTTCCCGCCGGCGGCGCTCACGTCGACGACGCTCCCGCCATACGTAGTGTACTTCGCCGGCTGTGTCGTCGGTTTGCGGAGGTTTTCGGATTCGAGCGCCTCCTCGGCCTCGATCTCGTCGTCGAACCCGTCGTCCCAGATGTAGCCGATCGGGCCCGTCGCCGCAACCGAGAACACGCCGTCGGCCTCCGTCGGTACGCCGATCGTCCCCTTCGGATCGAGATCGACGGCGGAGTTCCCCGCCGAGTTGACGACGACCGTCCCCTGCTCGTTCGCGTAGCTGGCAGCGCGGCCGTACAGTTTCTGGATCGCGACGAGTTCCGGACTCCTGTTCCCATCCGTCGCTGGAATGCCGAGACTCAGGTTCGCGGCGTCACAGTCAGTCTCGGCGGCGTAGACGATCGCCGCCAGGATGTCGCCGGTCGCCGCGCCCTCCTCACCCGCGGCGAACACGCGGAGCGCGAGCAGATCGGTTTTCGGCGCGGTGCCGAGGATCCCGCCGCGCTCGCCATCGTAGTCGTTCGTCCCGGCGGTGATGCCGGCGACGTGGGTGCCGTGATCGCTCGCGCCGCTGGCGAAGAACCCGCCGCCGTCGCCGGTGAAGTTCCGCGAGAGCTCCTCGTTCACCACCTCGTCGAGGTCGGGATGGTCGGCGTAGACGCCGGTATCGATGACGGCGACCCGACTTCCCGCACCACGGGTCGTCTCGTGAACCTCCTCCGCGAGTTCCTGGGCGTGTTTGTCCCACTGGAGCGTGCGGCGGTCGGGAACCCCCGGCGTCTCCGCGTCGTCATCGTCGCGCTCGACGGCCGGCCCGTCGTCACCGTCCCATTCGTCGTCGTGCGGGGCGATCTCCACGTCGGGCGCGGTGGCGGCCGGACCGCCGACCTCGTCGGGATCGCCGGCGGCGACGAGGACGTCGATGTCGGCGAGATCGTGGATGATCTCCGTGTCCGCGGACACCGCCGAGCGATCGACTTCGCGGAGATCGATCAGGAAGCGCTTCTTTCCGCTCGCGGCCGAGACGGCTGTCGTCCCGAACGCGAGTCCGGCACCCGCCATCCCGGTCAACTGAAGGAATTTCCGACGGCTATGGTCTACCATACCATCACATACACCCACACCGATCGTATAAAAAATTAGTTGCAGCAGTGCTACACGAACTGCATCTCACCGGGGTTCGCTCTACCTGGCAACCATCGGGGCGAACCACGATCGGCACGGTCGCGTACGGCGATCGGCTTTCGACAAGACTTAACCCGCGGGTACACAGGTTGCGGTATGAGCGAGAGCGACTCCGCATCGACGCAGTCGCGGACCTGCGTCTCCTGTGGTATCGACGTCTCCGGAACCAACGCCGCCGCCTTCGACTGTCCCGACTGCGGGACTCGCATCCACCGGTGTGCGACCTGCCGCAAGCAGAGCAACCTCTACGAGTGTCCCGACTGTGGGTTCACGGGGCCGTAACGATGGGGAAGGTCGCCGCGAAGCTCAAGGTGATGCCCGAGAGCCCCGAAGTCGACCTCGACGACCTCCAGGAGGAGCTGGAGGACTCGCTGCCCGAGGGCGCGAAGATCAACGGGTTCGAGCGCGACGACGTCGCCTTCGGATTGGTCGCGCTGCTGCCGACGGTGATCGTCCCCGACGACGCGGGCGGGACCGAAGCGGTCGAGGAGGCCTTCAGCAGCGTCGGCCGCGTCGAGAGCATCGACGTGCAGAACGTCGGCCGGATATAGTTCGCCGTCCTAGAACACACGTTTTATACGGGCCCCTCTGCAACGCAGGCCATATGCCGAACTCCAAGGGCCCACTCAAGAAAACCCGAAACAAACTCTCCAACGACCCGCGAGAGCGCGGTACCTCGCCGCCCCAGCGCGCCATCGAGGAGTTCGACGCCGGCGATCGCGTCCACCTCAGTCTCGATCCGAGCGTGCCCGATGGGCGCTTCCATCCCCGGTTCAACGGTCACACCGGCGAAGTGCTCGACGAGCAGGGGCGCGCCTACCGCGTGCGCATCACCGACGGCGAGAAGGACAAGACGATCATCGTCACCGCCGCCCATCTCCGCCGGCAGGAATGACGATCTTCAAGGAGAAACTCGACGAGGAGTATCTCACGCTCGCCGAGACGAAGGAGCTGCTCGCCGATATCGAGGCCGAGCGCGCCGCCGACGAGGAGCGCGAGATGCGCTACGAGCTCGCGCGTGCCATCGACCACGTCAACCGCTTTGCGGATCTGACCGTCGAGGAGGCCGGCGAGTTCGTCGACGAACTCGAATCCCAGGAGAAGATCGACGAGTCGACCGCGTACAAGATCGCCAACCTGAAGCCCGCCAACCGCGACGAGCTTCGCGCCGTCTTCGCCCAGGAGCGCTATTCGCTGTCGGGCGAGGAGCTCGACGCCGTTCTCGACGTGGTCGCCCGCTACGACTGAGCGGGACGAGTTTAAGTGTATCCTCGGCGTAGGCGGAAGCTATGAGCGATGTCGAAAGCGACGAGGCCGGCGAGCACCGTGCCGTCGTCCTCGATATGTTGCCGACCGGCCGTCCCGACGACGACCGGCCGCCACAGCAGAAATCGGCGCTCGCGTTCGCCCTCGGCGAGGCCGACTTCCTGCTGTCGGAGTTCACGCTCGCCGAGGACGCCGACATCGGCTTTAGCGATCGCATCCGACCCGACGACCCGGTCATCGAAGCGACACACGCCATCGAGTTCGACGCGCTGCCGAGCGCCGCCCGCTCGGAGCTCGAATACGCCATCGAGGACACCATCGACCGCGACGAGCAGCGGTTCGTCGATTTCTACAACGACGCCCAGCCGATCACCCTCCGACTGCATCAGCTCAACCTCCTGCCGGGGATCGGGAAGAAACTCAGGAACTCGATCCTCGACGAGCGCAAGCGAAAACCGTTCGAGAGCTTCGACGAACTCGAAGAGCGCGTCGCCGGGCTCCACCGACCGAAGGAGATCCTCATCGAGCGCATCCGCGAGGAGCTGCGCGACGACGATCTGAAGTACCGCATCTTCGTCGGGCGCGACGAGGAGTGAATAGGGTTTTGTCGGCCGCGTCGCTATCGCCGCCATGAACCAGCGAGCGTCGAGCGCGGCCGTGGCGGGCGGATGGCGATGAGTCACGGACGCGACGCCGACGAACGAGATCACGACCAGCAACGCGACCCCGATGCACTGCTCGCACGGGCGGGCGTGCGCGCCGATCCGGATCAGGACCAACACTTCTTGGTCGACGATCGTGTGCTCGACCGCCTGGCGTCCCACACTACCGAGCTCGACACGAGCCACGTCCTAGAGATCGGTGCCGGCACGGGTGCGCTGACCGACCGCCTGCTCGATCGGGCCAAGCGCGTGACGACCGTCGAGCGCGACAGCCGGCTCGCCGCCTTCCTCCGCGAGGAGTTTGCCGACGCGATCGCGGCAGGACGTCTGACCGTCGTCGAGGGCGACGCGCTCGCCATCGATCTGCCCGAATTCACGGCCTCGCTATCGAACCTCCCCTATGGGATTTCGAGCGAGGTTCTGTTTCGACTGCTGCCCCGCAAGCGGCCGCTCGTCGTCACCGTCCAGCGGGAGTTCGCCGAGCGGATGGTCGCGGCTCCCAACACCGAGAACTACGGCCGGCTGTCGGTGACGGCGGGCCACTACGCCGACTGCGAGATCGTCGAGACCGTGCCACCGGCGGCGTTCTCGCCGCCGCCAGCCGTCGAGAGTGCCGTCGTGCGAACCCGTCCCCGCGATCCCGACTACGGCGTTCCCGAAGAACCCTTCCTCGCGTTCGTCAGGGGCGTGTTCACCCAGCGACGCAAGACGCTGCGCAACGCGATTCGGAACACGGGCCATATCACGGGTATCGAACGACCCGAAGCGGTCGTCGAGGTCGCCGACGAGGAACTGCTGGGCAAGCGCGCGGGCGAACTCGCTCCCAAGCAGTTCGCCGCGCTGACGGAACTGGCGATCGAACATACCGACGTCGCTCCTCCGGAATGATCGCGTTCAGCGAAACGGCGCTCGACGCCGTACCGGGTGGGCGCGTCTCGCGCGTACCCGGCGGATGGGCGGGATCGGGCGGGTGGACCGAGGCGAGCCGGAGGAACGGTTCACGATTCGTGTCGGTCGAGCGAACACGGCACGTGCATGCACGAAACCGAAAGGCTCCACGAACGTCCTTGACCACATGGCGTTCATCGAGGGGCTCCGCGAGACGCTCGATACGGATACCGCCGACGCGGGGCCCGACGACGAGGAATATCGGTGCATCGACTGTTATGCCGAGTTCGACGAGCGAAAGCGGCTCTGTCCGAAGTGTGGTGGCGAGGAGTTCGAGCGCGTCTGAGGCGGCTGTCGGGTGCGATCGCCGATGCTAGTGCCCGAGTTCCTCCGCTCCATCCAGAAGATCTATCTCTCGTCGACCGGCGGGCAGCTGCTCGGCAGTCTCGGCGCGTTGGTCGTTCTGGCCGGCATCGTGGTGCTCATCAATCGGGCCGGAAAGCCGCTGAAGCGGCGGTATAGCTCGCGGCTCACCGAGGCGCTGCAGGCCGGCGTCGTGGCCGTCTGCGTCGTCGGCACCGTCTACTGGCTGATGGTCGTCTGGCGGGTCGTGCCGGCCATCGGGCTGGTGTTCGACGCGCTCTCGGTGAACCGCTGGACCGGGGCTCGACTGCTGCTCATCGCCGGCGTGATCGTCATGGCCTATCTGCTGATACGGCTGCTCAACCGCTCGATCGACCGGTTGGCCGAGGAGTACGGCGCGATCACCGACCACCAGAGCGAGGTCGCCTACCACATCGCCGACGTCGGCGTGGCCGTGGCCGCGCTGTTCGTCGTGCTCGCGATCTGGGGGATCGAACTCAGCCGGCTCTTCCTCAGTGCGGGAGCGCTCGGCGCGGTCATCGGGCTGGCCGCCCGGGAGACGATCGGCTCGGTCACGGCCGGCTTCGTGCTCCTCTTCTCGCGCCCGTTCCACGTCGGCGACTGGATCGCCGTCGGAGAGTACGAGGGGATCGTCAGAGAAGTCACGATCGTCAACACCGAGATCCGGACGTTCAACGACGAACACGTCCTGGTCCCGAACGACCAGATCACGAGCGAGCCGCTCGTCAATCTCTCCGAAAACAACCGCCTGCGGGTCGACACCGAGATCGGCATCGACTACGCGACCGATCTCGACGACGTGGTCGCGCTCACCGAGGAGACGATGGCGGAGATGGACGAACCACGATCGGTGCCCTCGCCACAGGCCGTCCTGAAGGAGTTCGACGAGTCGAGCATCGTCCTCGAAGCGCGCTTCTGGATCGACGACCCGAGCTCGCGGCGCGTCTGGGGGGCCAAGAGCGCGTTCATCCAGGCGATCAAAGGGGCGTTCGACCGTGAGGGGATCTCGATCGCCTACCCGCAGCGCGTGCTCGCCGCCCGCGATGAGGGTGGCGAGGTCGGCCCACACGCCGAGCACGGCAGCCTCAGCCCCGCGACGGACGGGGGTGAGTAGCGTGGGGCTCGACGAGCGCCGCGAGCGCGAGAAGGTCTATCAGCCGGCCGAGGATTCACACCTGCTGGCGACGGCCGCCCGCGACGAGGCCGCCCCCACCGACCGCACGCTCGACGTCGGAACCGGATCGGGCTACGTCGCGACCGCGATGGCCGAGACCGGCGCGACGGTCTACGGCGTCGACCCGAACCCACACGCCTGTCGGCAGGCCCGCGAGAGCGGTATCCGAGTGGTGCAGGGCGATCTCACCGAACCGTTCGGGGACGGGGTGTTCGATCTCGTGACGTTCAACCCGCCATATCTGCCGACCACGCCCGAGGAAGCGGTCGACGACTGGATGGAGGTGGCGCTCGCTGGCGGCGAGAGCGGGCGTGCGGTGATCGAGCCGTTTCTCGCCGGCGTCGGGCGCGTGCTCACGCCCGAGGGGCGGGTGCTCATGCTCGTGAGCAGTCTGAGTGGGTTCGACACCGTCGTCGAACTGGCGAACGAGGCCGGCTTCACGGCGACGACCGTCGACCAGGACTCGTTCCCGTTCGAGACGCTCTCGATCCTCCGTCTCGACCACGAATGATTACCTGGATGCATAATCGCGAGTAGCAAATATTAAGCGCCGTCATTCCCCATCCCACCTATGACGGAATTCGTCGCGACGACGCCCGGCGTGTTTCCGCTGCCCGACTGGGCGAAGGATCAGTTGGGGAGCCTGAAGGGCCACCAGAAGGAGGACCTCGTCGACGGGAGCGAGGGGACCGAGATCACGGACGTCTACGATGAGACGCGGGCGACCGTCGCCGACTGGCAGGCGACCGCCGGACTCGACAGAGTAGTGGAAGGACAGCTCCGCTGGGACGACATGCTCGCCCACCCGCTCTGCGTCCACGACGCCGTCGAGACGCGCGGGATCGTCCGCTACTACGACAACAACAACTTCTACCGCGAGCCGGTCGTCTCCGGCGAACTCACCTTCGACGGTGACCTCGCCGACGATCTCGACGCGCTCGGCGAGATCGATCCTGACGCCCCGACGCAGGCGGTCGTGCCCGGTCCGTACTCGCTGTCGGAACTCGCGACCGACGAGTTCTACGGCGATTCCGCGGAGTTCCTCGACGCCATCGCGAACTTCCTCGCGGGCGAGGTACGGGCGTTCTCCGACGTCGAGACCGTCTTCGTCCTCGAACCGTCGCTCGTGACGAGCCCGCCCGGCGACGGCGAGGACGAACGCGCGAGCGAGGCCATCGATCGCGTGGCCGACGCGACCGACGCCGACGTCGTGGTCCAGACCTACTGGGGCGCGCTCACCGAGAAGGTCCACGCCCACCTGCTCGACGCGGACATCGACGCCGTGGGCTACGACTTCGTCACGAACCACGAGGACAACCTCTACAACATCAACGAGTACGGGACGAAGGAGGGGATCGCACTCGGGCTGGCCGACGGCCAGAACACGCTGGTCGAAGAGCCCGAGAAAATCGCCGAGCGCGTCGCGTGGGTCGACGAGCAGACGCCCGGTGCGGAGTTCGAAACCATGTACATCACCACCAACACCGAACTGTTCTACCTGCCGGTGAGTCGCTGTATCGAGAAGCTCGAAGCGCTGGCCGCGGGCGCTGCCCGCGCCGCGGAGGTGGCCCAATGAGCCGCGAGCAGTTTCGGCCGGCCGACCACCCGAACGAGCATTTCATCCTCACCACCGTCGTGGGCAGCTATCCGAAACCGAAGTGGCTCGATCGCGTGCGCGAGCTCCACGACGATCCCGAAGGCGACTTCGACGATGGCGAGTGGGAGGAGGCGACCGACGACGCCGCCCGCATCATCACTCACGAACACGAACGCGCGGGACTCGATGCCGTCGTCGACGGCGAGATGCGACGAAACGAGATGGTCGAGTTCTTCGCCGATCGCATCGAGGGCTACGAGTTCAACGGCCCGGTCAAGGTCTGGGGTCACAACTACTTCGACAAACCCTCCGTCGTGAACGACGTCGAGTACGACGACTCCTGGCTCGTCTCCGAGTTCGAGTTCACCGATGGTGTGGCCGATCGCCCGGTGAAGGTCCCGATCACGGGCCCCTACACGCTCGCCAGCTGGAGTTTCAACGAGGCCTACGACGACGATCGCGAGCTCGCGCTCGCGCTCGCGGACCTCGTCAACGAGGAGATCCAGAAGCTGGTCGACGCTGGCGCGCGCTACATCCAGATCGACGAGCCCGCCCTCGCCACGACGCCCGACGACCACGCGATCGTCGGCGAGGCACTCGACCGCATCGTCGCTGACCTCCCCGAGGAGGTACGGATCGGCCTGCACGTCTGCTACGGCGACTACTCGCGGATCTACCCCGAGATCCTGGAGTTCCCGATCGACGAGTTCGACGTCGAGCTCGCCAACGGCGACTACGAGCAGTTGGACGTGTTCAAGGAGCCGGAGTTCGATCTCGATCTCGCGCTCGGCGTCACCGACGTCCACGTCGGCGAGGTCGAATCGGTCGCCACGATCAAGGCGAACATCCAGAAGGGCCTCGAAATCGTCCCGCCCGAGCGGCTGACGGTGAGCCCCGACTGTGGGGTGAAACTCCTCCCACGGGACGTGGCCTACGGCAAGATGGAGAACATGGTCACGGCCGCCCGCGAGGTCGAGCGCGAACTCGACGCCGGCGAGATCGAAGTCGGCGCGGCGGTCGCCGACGACTGAGTCCTACTGACGCTCGCGGATCGACATTTCGACCGGATCGGCAGGATGGAGCGTCAGCGTCGGCTGGAAGTCGAACGAGGCGCTCGATTCGAGATCGAGGTGGTAGTCCTGTGCGACGGTGCCGATGATGAATTTCGCTTCAAGCAGCGAGAGCTGTTTGCCGATACACGACCGCGGGCCGGCACCGAACGGGAAGTACGCATAGCTGGGGCGCTCGTTCCGGCGCGTGGGTTTCCAGCGGTCGGGGTCGAACGTGTCGGGATCGTCGTACCAGCGGGGATCGCGGTGGATGGCCCACTGGGGGAGCATGAGCAGCGACCCTTGCGGTAGGCGATAGCCGCCGAGATCGACCGGCTCCTTCGCAGTTCGAAAAAGGGTGTAGACCGGCGGGTAGAGCCGCATCGCCTCGTTGAGCACGCGATCGGTGTAGTCAAGCTGTCGCACCGTCTCGCTCGTCGGTGGCTCGCCGCCCAGCACCGTGTCGAGCTCGTCGTGGAGTCGCGCCTCGATCTCTGGATGGCGCGCGAGGAGATGCCAGGTGTAGGTGAGCGTGAGCGCCGTCGTGTCGTGGCCCGCGAGCAACATCGTCATCATCTCGTCACGGATCAGCTCGCGATCGACCTCGGCGCTCTCGGACTGTGCGCCGAACAGCAGCGAAAGCATGTCCGGCCCGTCGGCGTGTGGGCCCTGACGGTCGCGCAGGACGTCCCGAAGGACGTCTTCGAGAACATCGATCGACTGGCGGTATTCGCGCTGTTCGCGCGTCGGCACCCATTCGGGCATCAGGAAGCCACGGATCGTCGGACTGAACTGGTCGCCGACCGGCTGGAGGCTCTCCTGGACGCGCTCGATCGTCGCGTCGTCGAGATCGACGCCCATCATCGCGCTGGTGATGATCTTGAGGGTGACTTTCGCCATCGCGATGTCGACCTGGATGGTCTCGCCCGTCTCCCACCCGGCGGCCATCTCCGCGGCGTACTCGGCCATCAGCCCCGCACAGTCGTCGAGTCGACTCCTGAGAAACGCCGGCTGCATCCGCTGGCGCTCGCGTTTCCACGTCCCGCCCTCGCTGAGCAACAGGCCGTCGCCGAGCAGATTGCCGAGCGTGTCCGCCTGGAACTGGGGTTTGCGGTAGGCACCCTCGTCGCTGACGAGCACCCGCTCGATGTCTGCCGGGTTCGTCAGCATGTACGCCTGCTCGGGCCCGAGCGTGAACTGCGCGATGTCGCCGTAGGTGTCCCGGACCGCCGTCATGAACCGCAACGGGTCCTGAGCGTAGTGATACGAGTTGCCGACCACCGGCAGTCCCTTCGGTCCGGGAGGGGTCGTGCTCATACCCAAAACAGGGGCCAAAACCACTTGAACGGCCGGAATTGACGGGAAAACGGTACTTTCGCATCGGTAGCGAACGGGCGATCGTTCGCTCGATGACGCCGTTGGATGCTCTCCCTTTTCCCTACCCTCCCACCTCTCGCCCCCTTTTCCTCCTTCGTTCAGACGGGCTGTCTCCGACTGACAGTATAGTAGACCGGGAATACCGTGGGTAACCGTCTTATTCCCCGGGCCTCTCTCGGGCTCATGCGTCGTCTCCGTGTCGCGCTCGCGTTGGTCGTTCTCGTCGTGGTGAGCGGCTGTACGCTCCCCGGTGGTCAGCTCACCGCCGAGGCGAACCCCGTCTCGGTCGGGAATGACACCCTCGATCGGACGGGCTACGCGCTCGACGACAGCGCCACGATCGCGCTCAACGAGACGGTCGGGATCGACGGCGAGGATCGGACGGTCGGCGTGAAAAACCACATCGAAACGTACGCACATGGCGATCACGCGGGGCGATTCGCCGTCTTCAGTACGCCGAGCCCCGAGGCGAACGGAACGCCGATAAACCCGTTCGCGAAGCCGTCCGAACGCCGCGACGTGGGCCGGATGCTCGGCGAGGTGAACAACACGAGCGCGCTGGCGGTCGAAAACCGGAAGAACGTCACGCTGGTCGGCCAGCCGACGGAGCTGGTGACGTACGCGACGACCAACCGTTCCGCCAACGGAACGACGCCGGTGTACGTCCACGTCGCGATCGCCCAGAACGACGGTGATGCGGTGGTCGCCGTCGGGGTCAATCCACAATCGGTCGATGCCGGTAATGCGACGAAGCAGCTAATAGAGGGCGTCGAATATGAGGGATCGTCATGAGGGGTGAACTCGATCCACAGGTCGAGCAGCTGCTCGATCTCCTGAACGAGTACGACATCTCGCTGTCGGGCGATGTCGCCGAATCGCGCCAGCAGCTCGATCGGATGCTGGCGCTCGCGGGTGACGATCCCGTGGACGTGGGGCGAGTGTCCGACGTCACGATTCCGGCCGACGGGCGTGAGCTGCCGGCGCGTGCGTACGTGCCCGCTGGCGAGGGACCGTTCCCGACGGTGGCCTTCTTCCACGGCGGCGGGTTCGTGCTCGGGAGCCTGGACGGCTACGACAACCTCTGTCGGCTGCTGGCCAAGCGCAGCGACTGTTTGGTTGTCTCGGTCGACTACCGGCTCGCACCGGAGCATCCGTGGCCGGCGGCGCTTGAGGACGCCTACGCGGCGACGAACTGGCTCGCGAGCAACGCCGAGCGGTTTTCGGGCGACAGTGATCGGCTGGCGGTCGCGGGCGACAGCGCCGGTGGGAACCTCGCGGCGACGGTCTCGCTACTGGCTCGCGAGCGCGGGATGCCCGCCATCGACGGGCAGATCCTGCTGTATCCCGCGACGGCGTATCTCGAACCGATGGACTCGCGCGCGGAGAACGCCTCGGGCTACTTCCTCACCGCCGAGGACCTGCTGTGGTTTCTCGACCAGTACATCGAGAACGAACTCGACGCGCACAACCCGCTCGCCTTCCCGCTCGCGGCGCGCGATCTCACCGACCTCCCGCCGGCGTTCGTCATGACCAACGGGTTCGATCCGCTGCGCGACGAAGGGATCGCCTATGCCGACCGACTTCGAGAGGCCGGCGTCGCTGTCGAGCACACGAACTACGAGTCGATGATCCACGGATTTCTCAACATGGAAGGAATCGTCGACCGGACGTACGACGGTATCGACGAGATCGCAGCCTATCTCCGCGACGAACTCGGCGCGTGATTCGTGGCGGCCGCCACGCGGCAGCGGCGTGGTCGCCGTGGCGGTGCGGCCGCGGTGGTGCGGTCTTGGCGTCTGCGGTCGCGGAGTGACCGCAGGCTCAGGAGAATAAACTCTCCTGGTGGATGAAGGGCGAACGAGCGAACGCAGTGAGCGAGTGAGGGCTTCGGCGGTGCTGTGCGGTTGAGGTGCGGTGGTGTGATGAGTCAGTATCCGCGCGAACAAAGCGAGGTTCGACCGTAGGAAGAACCTCGAAAGCGAACGGTGAACGGAGTGAACCGTGAGCAGTGAGCGCGGTTCACCGTGAACGAGCGAAGCGAGTGAGCGGGAGTTTTTAGTCGAGGTTTTTGCGAGGGGTTGAGCGCGCGAGTGAAACGAGCGCGCGACGCCCCGAAGTAAAAAAGTCGTTAGTAGAACTCGCGGACGAGGTCGGTGGCGTCCTCGGGAGCGCCGTCGGGGATGTCGGCCATGTTCGAGTCGAGGCCGTGGCGTTCGTTGTAGGGGACCGAGTCCTCGTCCTGGTAGATGACACCCTGGTATTCGGTGTCGTTGGTGATCTTCTCGCGGGCGGCGTCGCGGTCGGTCGGGTCGTGGTCCTCGTCGTCGACGTCGACGATGGTGTCGCGGAAGTAGTCGTAGGTGTCGACGTCGTTGAACGTCACGCAGGGGCTGTAGACGTTGACGAAGCCGAAGCCGTCGTGTTCGACCGCCTGCTGGACGATCTCCTCGTGGCGCTGGGCGTCCGAGGAGAAGGATTGGGCGATGAAGGTGCCGTCGGCCGCGAGCGCGAGCGCGAGCGGGTTGACGGGCGACTGCTTGGGACCGTCCGGCGAGGTCGACGTCTCGAAGTCCTCGCGGGAGGTCGGCGAGAACTGGCCTTTGGTGAGACCGTAGATGCGGTTGTCCATCACGACGTAGGTCATGTCCATGTTGCGCCGCGCCGCGTGGACGAAGTGGCCCGCACCGATCGAGTAGCCGTCGCCGTCGCCGCCCGAGACCATCACTTCGAGGTCGGGGTTGGCGCTTTTGACGCCGATGCCGACGGGGAGTGCGCGCCCGTGGACGCCGTGGAGCGCGTAGCTGTGCATGTACGTGCCGATCTTGCCCGAGCAGCCGATGCCGGCGACGATGAAGGTGTTGTCGGGATCGTTGCCCGTGTTGGCGAGCGCCTTCATCATCCCGTTCATGGTGCCGAAGTCGCCGCAGCCCGGACACCACGTCGGCTGTTTGTCGGACTTGAAGTCGGTGAATCTGACGTCTGAGCTCATGTGGGGACCTCCTGTGGCGTGTCGAGTTCGTCGGTGATCCGCTCGGCCAGCTCGTCGGCCTTGAACCGCACGCCATTATATTTGTTTATCCGTTTCAGTCGTGTAAGCGTGTCGTGTTCGATGACGTCGGCGAACTGGCCCGTCGCGTTACACTCGACGACGATGGCGTCGTCGGCGGCCTCGATCTCCTCGGTGAGATCCGGCCGCGGGAACAGATACGGCACCGAGATGAACCGGACCGAGATGTCCGCTTCGTCGAGGAAGCCGATCGCCTCGCGCATCGCGCCCTCGTTCGAGCCCCACGAGAGCACGAGCGTGTCGGCATCGGGATCGCCGAACTCGCGATAGTCCCACTCCTCCTCTTCCTTCGCGGTCTCGACCTTCTGGTTTCGCTTGTCGACCTGTTCGATGCGCACCTCCTGTTCTTCGGTGCGTCGACCGAGTTCGTCGTGTTCGAGCCCCGTCGTCATGTGTGCGCCGCCCGACGTTCCGGGTAGCGTCCGCGGGCTGATGCCGTCGGCAGCGGGGAAATGCGGCTGGAACTGATCGCTGTCGTTGAGCCACGTGTCGATCTCGTCCTCGCCGACGAGCTTGCCGCGGTCGATCTCGACGGCGTCCATGTCGAACTCCTCGGGGGCGAACGTCTGTTCGGTGACCGCCAGCGCGAGGTCCGAGACCAGATAGACGGGCGTCTGATATTTCTCGGCGTAGTTGAACGCCTCGATCGTCTTGTGGAAACACTCCGATACCGTCGTCGGCGCGACCACGAACCGCGGGATCTCGCCGTGGCCGCCGAACAGCGTCATGTTGAGATCGCCCTGTTCCTGCTTGGTCGGCATCCCCGTCGAGGGGCCCGAGCGCATCACGTCACAGATCACGAGGGGCGTTTCGCTCTGGGCGACGAGGCCGAACGTCTCGGCCATCAGGTCGATGCCCGGACCCGAGGTGGCGGTCATCGCCCGCGCGCCGGCCCGCGCCGCGCCGAGCGCCATGTTGATCGCCGAGAGTTCGTCCTCGGTCTGCATCACGTGGCCGCCGTAGCGTTCGAGTCGCCCCTTGAGGTACTCCATCACGTCCGTCGCGGGGGTGATGGGGTAGCCCGAATAGAACCGACAGCCGGCGGCGATCGCGCCCATACCGATGGCTTCGTCGCCGTTCAGGAGGACGTAGTCGTTGTCGGTGGTCTCGATGTCGTAGCTGAACTCTTCGTCGTACTCCTCCTGGACGTATTCCTCGCCGAGGCGGGCAGCATCCTGGTTGTTGTCGATGATCGATTGGCCCTTGTCGCCGAACCGTTTTTCGAGCGCCTCGTCGAGGTTGTCGATCGGGAAGTTCGCGACCTCGCAGGCCGCTCCGAGCGCGACGATGTTCTGCATGATCGCGCCGCCGGCGTCCTCGGCGAGCGATTTGAGCGGCACGGCCAGATCGATCATCCCCTCGGGGGCCTCGAAGTCCTCCATCATCGTCCGCTCGCCGTCGTAGATGATGACCGAGCCCTCGTGGAGTTCGTCCATGTTCTCTTCCACTGTTCGCTGTGTGAGCGCGATGAGGACGTCGAGTCTATCGACGACCGACTCGACGCGTTCGGTCGAACTGCGGACCTTGTAGGCGGTGTAGCCGCCGCGGATGCGCGAGGCGAAGTCCTTCGAGGTGAAGACCTGTCGGCCCGCGCGCGAGAGCGCTTGGGCGAAGATCTTCCCCGTCGAATTGATGCCGTCGCCGGCCTCCCCACCGATGGCCCAGTTCAAATCATCTGGCATGTGCTGGCCCCGACTACGCCATCTGCGGACGAAAAGGCTTCGGAACGACCATCAACATTTTCGACGGATACAGTTCCGCTGCGGCCCGCAGCACCCGTCGAATCGATGGATGCGACGTGTTTGCGCCGCGCTGCTCGCCGAATCGAAGTCCATTTGCCCGGGCCACACCGAGCGTCGACATGGAGCCAACACGCACTCGCATCCGCGCCGTCCGGGACGTCGGCCCGGACGCCATCGCGCTCGATCTCGAAACGCCGGCGGGGTTCGACGCCCGACCGGGCCAGTTCGTCAAACTCTCGCTCGACGTCGACGGCGAGCGCCTCTCGCGATTCTACACGCTCTCCTCGCCGAGCGTCGAGGAGGCGTTCGAGATCACCGTCGCCGTCGATCCCGAGGGCGATGTCGGCCCGAAACTCGCTTCCTTGGAACTCGACGACACGATCGTCGTCGCCGGCCCCTTCGGCAACGCCTACTACGAGGATGAACCGCGCACGACCGTCCTCGCCGGCGGGCCGGGCGTCGGTCCCGCCATCGGTATCGCCGAGCGCACACTTGCCGATGGCGGGGACAGCGCCGTCGTCTACCGCGACGACGACCCCATTCACGACGAGCGCCTCGCGGCCCTCGACGAGGCGGGCGCTGCCGTCACCGTTCTCGACGGCGACGAACCGATGACCGACGCCGTTGCTGATGCACTCGCGGGCACGCCCGATGAACAGGTGCTCGTCTACGGCTTCGCCGACTTCCTCGACGCCGCCACCGACGCGCTCCAGGCCGCCGGTGGCGATCCCGACCGCGCGAAAGTCGAGAACTTCGGCTGAATTTTCGCTCCGGAGTCATGTGGACGTCGGGCGAAAGCCGCGATCGTTCTTCACCTCTGGTCGTACCGTCGCCCCTCAATCGTCGCTGTCCGATTCGTCCTCCTCAGCTCCATCGTCTTTCTCGTCTTCTCCGTCCTCTCCATCCTCCTCGTCTTCATCTTCTTCGCGTTCTTCGTCTCCGTCGTCTTCATCGCCATCGTCCTGTTCGGGGTCGTCCTCCGCGTCCTCGCGCTCGATCGGGACGGTCGCCCAGACGAGTCGGTGGTCCGAGGCGGTACGGACGGCGTCGAGCAACCCTCGCTCGGTCGTCGCCGCGCTCGGCCAGATGACCGACGACTGGTCGCGACCGAGAGCGGGTGACGGGAGCACGTAGTCGACCTGTGAGCCGAACTCGGCGGTCCAGAAGCGCGAGCGCGGCTTATTCTTCGCCGCGCCGCCGGGGCTCGTCGGGAACGGTGTGGCGACGAACCCGTCGTTTTCGACGAAATACTCCGTGGCGGCGTTGAGGCTCTCCGCGTCGCCGGGTGCGGCGTTCATGTCGCCCATCAGCACGTACGAGTCGTCGTCGAGACCGCCTTGTCGCCCGCTGTCGTCGTAGATGTAGTCGGCACCGGCGGCGTAGTCGGCTAAAAGGCGAATCTCGTCGTGGTTTCGCTTGCCGTTGAAGTTCCCCTCGCCGTCGAAGACGGGCGGCGTCGGGTGGGCGGCGAGGGCGTGGACGACCTCGTCGCCGATTTCGATCGGGACGTCGATATGCGTCTTCGAGGAGAGGCGGAACTCCTCGGCCTCGGCGTCCGAGAGGTAGTTGTTCGTGTTCGGATCGCGTGGGAGCAGGTTGTCCGGCATGTCCTGCCAGAGGAACTTCCGGAAGGTTCGAATCGCGTCCCGCCGGATGGGAAATCGACTGAGAATCGCCAGACCGTACTTGCCGGGGAACTCCCCGAATCCGTAGGCGTCGTTGCCGTACGTTCGATCGCCGGGCGTCTCGTCGACCGTGCCGTTGTTGTCGAGATCGAGCCCGCTGGCGACGCCCGTGTTCGTCGTCGGCATGACCGTCTGTGGATAGTCGATTCCCTGGAGGTCGGAACGCTGGGGGACGCTGAGGTAGTTCTCGACGAACGCGCGGGCGTTCGAGGGCGACGACGGGACGTCCTTGACGCGACTCGCCTGACGGTTGTTGGTCAGTTCGTTGAGCACCAGTACGTCCGGACGGATTTCCTGAATGACGCGTGCTGCGGCGGCGGCCTGTTCGTCGCCCGACGACTGGACCTGTTCGGTGCGGAGGTCGACGACGTTGTAGGTCGCGAACGTGACCGGTTCGTCATCCCCGTCGTCCGCACTGACGGTTCCGGTCCCGATGGCGACTGTGCCGGCGATCGCGAGGAAATCACGTCGTGTGATAGTCTGTCGCATGAACGCGTGTCGTGCCGGAACTACAAAAAACCTGGTGAAAATAGTAAAAATATAACATCTTTCAGCAGCGATTTCTGTCCGTCAGCCAGCGGTGGACGGGCACTCGATCGGTGGCGATCATCCGGCGAGATGTCGGCGATCGCATTGTCGAACCGCACCGCCGTCGACCACGAGCGAAGCCCTATAACGAATGGCGCATGAACCTGGCACATGACCGATGAGCGGTGAGGAATCCGCCGCCACCCACGGGAACGACGAGCCGTCATGGCGGGCGCGCTTCGGCTACGAGCAGCCCTACGATGGCCAGGCCGACGCCATCGAGACGGCCATCGAAACGGGGGCCGAGGGCGGCTATCTCGTCATGGAGGGTGCCTGCGGGACGGGCAAAACGATGGCCGCGCTCACCGCCGCGGGGACGCTGCTCCGCGAGACCGACCGCTACGACAACGTGCTGGTCGTGACGCCGGTCAAACAGCAGCGCCGGCAGTTCATCGACGACCTACGGGCGATCAACGCCGGGCTCGACGACCCCCTCTCCGGGCTCGCACTCGTCGGCAAACCCACGCTCTGTCCCTACGAGCGCGCGGGTGCGCTCGATCGGAGCACTCAGGACGCCTGCGAGGACCTCCGGGAGAACACCGCTGGCCTGGTCGCCCACGACGGCGGTGGCGATGTCTGGTGGGACAGCGCCCGCGCGGGCGAACTCGTGTCCGAGGCCCGCACAGATGCCGACTCGTGGCGCACGCTCGACGACAACCTCTCGACGGCCGGCCAGACGGCTCCCTATCCGACCGCACGACCGACCGCACCCGACTCGCTCAGTGAGAGCGATCAGTCCTACTGTCCGTTCGAAGCCGACTGGTACGCCCGCGAGAAATCCGTCCCCGTGGCCTTCGACGATGACGAAAACCACGTCGTCACCACCGACGAACTGCTCGCCGGTGCGGTCCCCCGAGGAACCTGCCCACATCGTGCGATGGGGACGCTGCTCGCCGACGCCGACGTGGTGGTCGGCAACTACAACCACCTGTTCGACCCGCGAACGCGCGCGCTCACCGACGGCGTGGTCGACGATCGGACGTTCGTCATCGTCGACGAGGCTCATCGACTGGAGGGGCGGGTGCGCGATCTCCTCAGTGATCGAATCGGGATCCAATCACTCCGGCGCGCGCGAAACGACGTCTCCCATCTCAGCACGCTCGCGGGCCAGTCGCGCGAGCATCGCGAGGAGGTCGCCACCGAACTCGCCAGCTACGAGGTCGGTACCGACGAGCTCCAGCGAGCGAGGGAGTTCTTCGACGACGCCATCGACTGGCTCGATCGCCGCGTCGAACACTATCTCGCGGACGAGTACGGCGATCTCGACCGCGCGGCCGAGGGGGGACGACTGCCCGAGAACGTCGAGATCCCACTTCGCGATCCCGAGACGGACGAGACTGACGCGTTCTCAGAGTGGGCGAACGAGCAGTATTCGGCCGGTTTCTGCAAATCCCTCCACACGGTGGGCGCGGCCGTCGCGGACGCGCTCGATTCGCTCGATCCCCAGCGCTCGACGGTCTGTGGCGACGTCGGCCGCATCGTCACCCGCTGGTGGACGCGCGATCACGCGAGCTACTTCCGGGAGATCACGCTCTCGCGGACCGATCGCGAGCGCGTCGAGGGCTGGGAGCGCCACTACACCGCCGGGCTGGTCTGCTACGACTGCCTGCCCGCCGAGGATCTCCGCGAGCGGTTCTCGGATCTCGGTGGCGGCGTACTGATGAGCGCGACGCTCGAACCGATGGACGTCCTGCGCGAGTGCATCGGTCTCGATCGCCTCGTCGAGACCACGGACGACGAGAGCGACGATCGCGAGCGCCCGATCGCCACGCGGACCTACGATCTCGGTTATCCCGAAGAGAATCGTGCGAGCTGGATCGTCGACGCACCGGCCTTCACTGCGCGCAATCGCGGGCCACCCGGCGAGGAAAGCGAAGTTCGGGAGACCTATGCCTACGCGCTCCGGGAACTCGCCCGCAGCCCGGGCAACGTCCTGGTCTGTATGCCGAGCTATCGCGAGGCCGCGTGGGCGCACGGCCGCCTCGCCGACGCGGTGGCGAAACCGGTGCTTCTGGACGAGCCATCGAGCGACGAACGGACGGAGGAACTCAAACAGGAGTTCTTCGCCGGCGACGGCAAAGTCCTCGTCACCTCCACGCGCGGCACGCTCACGGAGGGCGTCGATTACGATGGCGAAAAACTGAGCGCGTGTGTGGTCGTCGGCGTCCCGCTCGTCAACGTGGCCTCGCCGCGGATTCGGGCCGTCCGGCGGGCCTATGGTTCGGAGTTCGGCGACGAGCACGCCTTCGAGTACGCGCTCACGGTACCTGCCGTGCGCCGCGCGCGACAGGCCATCGGCCGGGTGATCAGGGGGCCCGAGGAGGTCGGGGTGCGGGCGCTCGTCGACGAACGCTACACGCCGGATGCACCCCGGTCGGTCCACGAATATCTCCCGCCCGCCGAGCGCGACGAGTGGCGCACGATGACCCCGATGTTTCTAAGTCGGCTAATCGAAGAATTTGAAGAGGAACATCCCAAATGGAGGAACTCAGATAAATAACAATCCACAGGATCTAAATTGGTCATAAGAAAAGACATTGAAAAGGTAACAAAAATTATTTTAACATTGGATCATTGTCATTGATATTAGTTGTGCGATTATTCAGTAGGTCTAGAATCTATGACTTCCCACATTCTGTCCCAGAGGATCTCCGAGCTTCGACCTGCTTCCTCCCAAGGTAGCCCGAACGCTTCCAGTATCTGAGCGATTGATCTAACAATTCCATCATATTTTCCCTCTTCGGTGGGATAAAGCAATCGAGTATCTCTGAAAGGAACCGTCACATTGTCTTCATAAGATATTGGCGGACCGTATTCGTTAATAAGTCGCCTATACCAGGGTTTATTGAACATCAACGCAGTACGATATCCGTTCCGCGTTCGTGCTCTAAAGTGTAATTCCCGTCCGGGCCGATCTGTCCAACCACATTCTTCTAAAACCCTCAAGTACGAATTCAGTACGGTGTGTATTGCGAGTACAAGCTCCTCTCCATCAAGAAATCGAATATTTTCTGAGTTCCCATCAATCTTTTGGTCGCGTCGGAAAACCGTTCAGAGTTCACCTCCGTTCGTTGTGACCGACACGCTACATCGTATCTTTTCGTGAGTTGACCGCTGGAGGAACTCATCGAAGAACTCGCGGTAGTATTCGGGATTGGCGTATTTCGTGAGAGACAACTGCAACAGCGTATCTAACCCTTCTTCGCTCCACTGCATCCAGTCACGCTTGCATCGCTTGGCTACCTCACCCATTGCTCGTTCGACAGGGTTCGAGGTCCACGGCACCTCGAACCCGTCTATCGCGTCCTCAGCAAACGTCACCATCGAATCCAGTCCACTACGAAGGTACGATGCTGCTTTCAGCGAAGAGAGTTGCTCTAACTGCCATGCTGTCTTCTCTATACGCTCTTTCGTTCGGGCGATCCGCTCGCGGATCGCCGAATACTCCTCTTGCGGACGATGTTTCTCGACGGAGTTCTTCAGGTGGAACAACTCTCCAGAGACCTCCGAAATGATCTCGTTACGGTCCTCCAATGAGAGCGCACCGTCGTCCCACAGCTTGTAGCCAAGTGTGCGCGGAACGTGAGACAAATCGAGTTGATGATCGCGTGTGTCTGTTTGAAAGGCCCCAACAAGGCTCTTTTCGGCGTCACTGACGACTTTCGCGTCGTCAGTGATCGCCTCAGCAGTATCCAGAGTATCCGCAATCTCACTCCAGGGAGTGTTCACCGAGACATCAAGCACTGATCGTGACGCTGTTTCGGTGTCTTCTGCGAGCGTTACTCGTACGTCGTGGTACTCACGGTCCTCGTCCTGACTGTAGCAGTTGGTTCCGTCAGGGATGACGGTTTCAGCTTCAGACCCGGCAATGCGGCTGGAAACGAACTCTGTGAGTTTCCTGCCGCACTCGGTCACGCGGTCGCGGATGGTGTCCTTCGAGGGCGTCCTTTCGAGGTCCTCAGCATGTGAGGCTGCGTCACGGTAGGAGAGAGCCGTCGCAAGATCGACTGTTCGCGCAGCGATATCCTGCTGATATCGCTTCTTTCCGTTGAAATCGACGAATTGTTCGATGGGGCGGAAATGAGCGTTCTCGTCGTCAGTTGCCGCAGTGTCTTTGACGTAGCCAAGGGAGAACTCGTGCTCGCCGACGGTAGTAACCGCTGTGCGAATCTTCGTTGTCGAGCGTTGGAATCGGTTGGTTCCGTTTCCCTGTGCGTGTTTTTCGCCACAGTACGCCTCAACGAGTACGTCGTTGAGGCTCTCGATGATTGCTTCGAGCAGCGTCGATTCGAGACGCTGCTCGGTCAGAAACTCCGCGAAGGCGGCAAGTGGGTACTGTTCAGTTGGGTCAATAGTCAGAACGAAGTGGATCGTGACCGTAACCTCAATCGGGGACTCGTTCACGTTCATCAAACAGTCCCCATTCCTTCGAGGAGTCAGCTACGACTTCGTTTCAGCGACTGCCCAGACGGTTCTGAACGATTTTCCGACGCGACCAATCTTTTGCAGGAACAGCTGCCAGGATCTACCCGGGTTATCTGGTACACGGGTTTGAGGAACATTGAGCAGAACTTTCAACCCACCATCATCGAAAAATTTGACTGATTCTGGGGTCATTGCTGGGTTAATTTCTCCATATTCATCAATATTGAAGCTCTGCGCAACCACTGCATCGTTACTGGCTCGGTAAGCATTATATTCGCGTCCAGAAGAAATTTCGAATGAGCTACTGTCATCGTCTAGCTCAAAACTAGGAAGATAAACCCCAGATTCGCTAAGAATTGACTTGAAGAGGTCGATATCTTCGAGTATTTCTGTACATAGTGGTTCTCCAAGGGTAGAGGGAACTACATACAATTCCAGAAATGGCCATCCATCTGAAAAATCGTCTGCTGTTCCTGCCTGTCCACGTGTCAAATTTAGAGATGTTTGACAAAACTCATCTACCTGATTTTTCCACTCCTCATGCCTCTGATATAGTTTGTTGACAGACCATCGATCTGTTGTGGCTTCTATTGGATCAGAACCTTCCCCAGTTCGAGTGTATATTTTGCCACTACTGTGAATATGTGGTGTATCTCTACTTTTCGGAATTTCCATTAAAAGCAAAGCGTAATTTTTATAATCATCCCTTTGAATCACTCGGGTCGCAAAGTCTGGGGAAGGGTTGAGATGATCTCTAACGATATTCCGGACTGTTTCTTTTGGATCTGGGTTCTCCTGGATATTCACACCGATTTGGCCCGAGGCGATATTCGTTAATTCCTCTTCTGCAACTCCAATGAGAAAAAATCCGCCATGAGTATTTGCGAATGAAGCGATTACCTTGGCAAGACTTTGCGTACTAGGGAGGCTCCGTTTGTATTCCATATACATCCCTTCAGAGATATTATTTTCAGCTAACCCGTCCAAATCATCCATCTCTACCTCCCGAAGGGGTTTCTCAAAAGGATCAAAATCTATCATACTCTATCTTTGTGCTTTCACTAATATATCTATTGGGTGGAAAACTAGCCACTTGTATTTTTATATCAAATCACAGCTCGAACGGTTCTGGAGCGATCACGAGCGGCCGGATCAGTAGATCTCCATCAGTTGTCGTCGTCACCGACGAATCGGAGTGCCACGCCCGCGATGATGACGCCGACACCGGCAACGGCGCTCAGAATGGGTGGTACTGGCAGGAAGAGCAAGGCGACACCGGCGAGGATCAACCACGTCGAACGAGCGACCATACCGGAAGTCCACGCGCGGCCCACATACCGTTTTTGCTTGCTCAACAGAAGTTCTGGGTCGCGTAGACGCGCGTCCGGCCGTCGATCTGCTCGATGTGAACTCCGATGGCCTCGTTCTCCCAGTAGGGTTTGAGCAGGTTCTTCCGGTGGCTCGTCGAGTTCATCCAGCCGTTGACGATGCCGCGGGCGAGCTCCTCCTGGGAATCGTACTGCACCGTGCGATTGTCCATCGAGACCGGTGCGTCGTAGTAGGTGTAGAGGATGTTCTCGCCGCCGGTCGCGTACCGAAGGGTGCCCGTCTTGACGCGACACTGGTAGTCGAAGCGCTGGTAGCGATCGGCGAGCGTCTCGCCGTCGGGGCCCACGTGCGAGAAGTAGCTCCGATTGGCCATGTCGGTGCTGTGATAGCGCGCGACCGGCCGGAGATCGGTGTCGAACGACAGGTTCGACTTGCCGCGCTCGGCGCGCTCCTCGTTGACGTTTCGATGAACGAGATATTCGAGTTCGGTGCCGTTGAGCTCGCTCGTCTCCGATGCCGAGACCGTCGACGCGTTCGTGCCCGCACCGGCCGTTCCACCCGACCCATCGGCTTCATCGTCGACGATGCTACCGATACCGCCGACGCCGCTGGCGCTGTCGTTGTCGGCAGCACCGAGTGCACCGATGTCGCCCACGTCGGCTGGCACACCGAGATCGCCGAGCAGATCGCCGACGCCGCCGTCGACCGGGAGACCGCCAAACGCGATGCTGGCGGCGAAGACGACGACGGCGACCACGAACGCGAGCCGGACGAGGAGCGACAGCAGCCACCCGAGCGTCCGGAACAACCACCGGAACATCACTCGCGGGTTGGCCCTCGGCGAGTATGTATCTGTCTCCCTGCTCATACTGTCGGACGGAAGTACGTGAAGTTCAGATTGCGAAAATCTACTGCAACGAGTGACATTTCACCTTACGATTTCCGATCAGCTCCGTCCGACAGTATCAGATGGCCAGCACGCCGGCGTCGAGACGATCGGTCGGCCGGCTGCTGCGCCAGCGAACGGGGCTCTCGCCACATTCGACGCGCTCGTCGGGACCCGATGAGCCGACGAACCGCACGACGAGACAGTACACCTGCGGGCGCTCGCGGTCGGTCTCGTCACCGATGCCGACGATGGTGATGCGCTCGACGGCATCGATCGAACAGTCGATACCGGTCGCTTCGCGGACGTTTCGCTTCGCGCCCGATTCGAGCGATTCGCCGGGTTCGACGGGCCCGCGCGGACAGGCCCACTCGTCGTGACCGTCGCGGATCAAGAGGACCTCGTCGGCGTCGTTGGTCACGTGAACGCCCGCGACTGCTCGCTCGATCCCGTCGGCGTCAGCCGCTCGCTCGTAGCGCGCCGAGGGGACGGTCCAGCCGAGTTGGTGGACCGGCGCGGAGCCATAGACCTCCTCCAGCCGGTCGAGCTGGTCCGTCACCCACTGTTCGGACCGTTCGGCCTCGTTCATATCACCACACGACGTCGACTCACAATAAAAACGGAGGTTCGTTCACCGCCCTGTGAACACGTTTCACGCCGTTTTCCGCGATTTCATTCGTGCCCTGTGGACCCGTCAGACGTGCTCGGCGAGGAAGTCGGCGATCGCGGTGTAGGCTTCGATGCGGTTGTCGCGCTTGACGATGCCGTGACCTTCGTCGTCGAAGATCAGTGTTTCGACGGGAACGCGCTCGCCGACGCGCGCGGCGACCTGCTCGGCCTCGCCGACGGGCACCCGTGGGTCGTTCTCGCCGTGCAGGACGAACAGCGGCGCGTCGATGCGATCGATGCTGTTGAGCGGACTGATCGATTCGAGGAGTTCGCGGTCATCCTCCAGCGAGCCGTATTCGGCCTCGCGCAGCGCACGCCGCCAGGAGCCGGTGTTCTCCAGGAAGGTCGTGAAATCCGCGATGCCGACGATATCCACGCCGGCCGCCCACAGATCGGGATACTCGGTGAGCGACGCGAGCGTCATGAACCCACCGTACGAACCGCCCATCACCGCGATGCGCTCGGGATCGACGGCCGGCTGCTCGTGGAGCCAGGCGACGCCGCGCTCGATGTCCGCGACCGAATCCATCCGCTTGTCCCGGTCGTCGAGATGCGTGTAAGCCTTCCCGTAGCCTGTCGAGCCGCGCACGTTCGGCTCGAAGACCGCGTAGCCCGCCGAGAGCAGGTACTGCGTGACGGGGCTGAACGAGGGCCGGCGCTGGCTCTCGGGACCTCCATGAATGTCGACGACGACCGGCGTTGCGCCCTCCTCGGCGTCCGCCGGCAGCGAGAAGAAGGCTGGAATCTCACGGCCGTCGAAACTCTCGTACCGGACGAGTTCCGGCGTACGGAACGATTCGCGAGCGAGACCCGCAGTCGAAGCGTTCGTCCAGCGCTCGCTCTCGCCCGTCTCGACGTCGACGACGTGGACGTTCGTGTTCTCGCGGCGACCGGTGACAGTGACGGCGAAGCGCCCGGCGTCGGCGTCGAAGGCGATGCCGCCGGCGACGCCCTCCGGGAGATCGGGCGCTGGGAACTCCTCGATCCCGCCGTCGGTGAGTCGGCCAACGGTGAGCTCGGTGTAACCATCGACGTTGCGTGCGTACGCCAGTCGGCCGGTGTCCTCGTCGAGCGTGACTCCCTCGACGTTCCAGCCGTCGCCGTCGGCCACGATTTCGAGATCGGCGGTGGCGAGATCGAGTTTGGCGAGCGAGAGCGTGTCGGACTCGCGGTCAGTTACGAGATAGAGCGCGTCGCCGCTCGGATTCCAGGCCGGATCGAGAAATCGCACGTCACCGTCGTGTGGTGTGACGTGTTCGATCTCCTGAGTGTCGAGATCGAGCACGTGAAGATCCTGGTCGAAGCTCGACTGCGATTCGCTCACGAGCAGTCGGTCGTCGCTCGGCGAGAACCCCGCAACCGTGAGCCAGCCGTCGCCCTCGTGGACGCGCGTGGCGTCGTCACCGGTCTCGGTGCGTCCCTGCGTGTAGACGTCGAAAACGGATTTGTCGCGTCGGTTGGCGGCGAAGGCGAAACGTTCGCCGTCGTGACTCCAGCCGCCCCAGCGATGTTTGGCGTCGGGCTCGTCGGTGAGCGCCTGGATCTCGCCGTCCGGAGCGAGTCGGAAGAGCTGTGCGCGCTCGTTGCCGCCCTCGTCCATGCCGAAGATCAGCTCCTCACGCTCGGGCGAGAACGCGGCGGCAGTAACGCGCTCGTCGAAGAAGGTGCGCTGGTCCGGCCATCGACCGGGTTCGGAGAGCGACCAGACCTGTGGCGTGCCCGTCGCGTCGAACAGGAAGGCGAGATCGCCGGCGGGCGAAAAGCTCGCGCCGTAGGCGCTACGGACGTTGAGATACCGTTCGATCGATCGCATGCCGTTCGGTTCCGCAGTCGGGCGCAAATCCCTTCGGGTCACGGCGGTGCACACCTGTTCTCACGGAAAACTCGTCAGCAGAGTACCAGTAAACGAACGGAGAAGACAGATAAGGCAACGGTCCCTATCGACGGCGACCGTGATCGAACCGGGACCGAAATCGGATTCGGGGTTGCTCGACCGCGAGGAGCTCTCGAACGTCGAGAAGTGGTTAGCGCCGGCCGTCGGCGTCGTGGTCGTGCTCGTCCTGCTGGCGGGCGTGGGCTTTCTCGTCACCGACTATCTCGGCGGCACTCCGAGCGGCCCGGACGACGCTGACCGCGCTGGCGTCGCCGCCCCGGGGAACAACACGACGACCGCGGCGACCACCACGAACGCCACGGCGACGACCGCCCAGCCGACCGCGACGACCGTTGAAACATCGACAACGACAGCCACACCAACCGACACACAAACAGCCACTGACACACCGACGGCAACCGACACGCCAACGGACACGCCGACACCGACCGATACGGAAACCCCGACGCCGACCGAAACCGAGACGGAAACACCCACTGAAACGACGACTGCGACGCCGACGGCAACCGACACGCCAACGCCGGAGCCGACGACCACGACGGCCACCCCGACCGAAACGTCGGCCTCGACGCCAACGGAGACCCCGACTACGACCGCAACGTCGACGCCACCCGATGCGCCGCCACCGCCGGAATCGGCTGCCCAGAGTGCGACGGAGACGACCTCCCAAACGACGACCGACGAACCGACGACCGAAGCCGAAACCCAAACCGCGACGAGTTCTGCGACGACCACGACCTCAACAGCGACGGCCACGGACGCGCCGACAGCGGAGGCGACCGAAACGCCGACGCCGACCGACACGCCACCGCCGGAGACGGATACCCAACGCGCGAGCGAACCCACCGAATCATCGACCGAAACCCCGACCGACGAACCAACCACCGAGTCGCCGACCGAAACCCCTTCTCCGACGGAAACGTCGACCGCGACGCCGACTTCGACGCCAACCGCAACTCAAACTCCGACAGCTACCGCGGCCGAGACATCAACGCCAACTCCGACTGACTCGTCAGCGACGGCTGCGACTACCGAGACGACGAGTCAGACAGCAGAACCGACGAGTCAGACGGCGGAGCCAACAGCGGAACGCACGACGACAGCAACGCAAACGGCGACGGCGACCGCAACCACGACCGCGACGCGTAGTTCCGCAACGGCAGCCTAATGATGTGAGCCATCGAATTCGTTCGGTGCGTTCGCTGCCTTGCTGACGCCGACGGCGGCGACGCTCTCGGCGACGTCGTGGACGCGGACGATGTCCGCACCGCGCTCGGCGGCCAGCGCGCTCGCGGCCACCGTCGCCGACAGGCGTTCGCCCGCCTCGCTGCCGACGAGATCGAACATCGACTTGTGCGAGTGGCCGAACAGGATCGGGCAGTCGAGCGCGCGGAACTCGGCTAGACGGTCGAGGATCGCGAAGTTCTCCCGCTTGCTTTTGCCGAAGCCGATGCCAGGATCGACGATGATCTGCTCGCGATCGAGACCCGCCTTCTCGGCGAGCAGCACGCGCTCGCGCAGTTCACGGATCGTGTCCCCGACCACGTCGTCGTATTCGGGGGTCGAATCGGGATCGACGGGCGCGTCGATGCTGTGCATCACGACGAGCGGGCAGTCGTAGTCGGCGGCGACGAACCGCATCTCCGGATCATCGAGCCCCGTGACGTCGTTGATGATGTCCGCGCCGGCATCGAGCGCCGCGCGCGCGACCGCCGCCTTTCGGGTGTCGATCGAGACCAGGGCGTCGAGTTCGGCGATGCGCTCGATGACGGGTACCACGCGCTCGCACTCCTCCTCGTCCGAGACGGGTTCCGCACCGGGGCGGGTGCTCTCGCCACCCACGTCGATGATGTCGACGCCTTCGTCGACCATCGCCTCTGCCTGCTGGACTGCCGCCTCCGTGGTATCGAACTCGCCGCCGTCGTGGAAGCTGTCGGGCGTCACGTTCAGAATGCCCATCACCGCCGTCCCTTCTTCCCAGGGGTAGCCGTGCTTTTCCGAACTGACACCGATCGAGAGTGCCTCACGGATGTCGTCGGCAAGCGGTGCCAACCCGTAGGGCTGGCCGGCGAGTTTCTCGGTGAGACGTTTGAACTGCGCGAGCGTGGCGAGCATGAGCACGTCGAGCGACTCCTCGTCCTGATCGTTGAGCCCCGAGATGGAACACTCGCCGCCGAGCGAGAGCAGTTCTTCCTTGAGATACTGTGCCTGTCGCGGGCGCACGCGGGTCTTCAGCGCTCGATGGACGGCCTTGCCGCGCATCCGATAGGCCCCCGCGTCGGTCACGTGGGTACCCTTGATCGCGCGCCGGGCGTCGTCGAGCCCGTCGATCTCCTTGGGGACGTCGAGGCGACTCCAACGCGTCCGTGCCTCGCGGACGACATAAAGTGAACCGCAGACGAGCACGCAGTCGTTCGGCTCGGCGGCCTCCAGGGCGGTCTGGAGCGCGTCGGTGACGTCGCTGCTGGTCTCGACGTGACTGTCGTCGAACACCTCCGCGAGAACCGCGTTGTCCTCGGCGCGCGGGACATCCGGGCGGCAGGCGACGACGTGCTCGGGTGTCGGCAGCGCGTCGACCATTCCCCGGTGGTCCTTGTCCGCGAGCGCGCCGAACACGAGATGAAGGTTCTCGAAGTCGAACTCGTCGAGCGTGTCGGCGAGGCGCTCACACGCGCCGGGATTGTGTGCGCCGTCGAGCACGACCAGCGGATCACGTTCGAGAACTTCGAACCGACCGGGCCAGTAGGCCGCGCGCAGGCCGCGCGCGAGCGTTTCCTCGTCACACTCGACATCGAACTCGTCGGTGACCTGTCGGGCGAGCGCCGCCGCGATGCCAGCGTTCTCGGCCTGGTGAGCTCCAAGCAGGGAGAGTTGGGTCTCGACGGTCCAGTCCGCACCAGAGAGACGGATAGCGTTCTCGATGCCCGTTCGGCCCTCGTGCGTTACCGAGACGTCGCCGTCCGTACCGACCGTCACGGCGTCGCCGGCGCTCTCATCGATCGCCGCGCGCGCGTCGCCGGTTGCGGCGGTCACGATATCGTTTTCGCGGGGCGCGACGGTGGCCATGTCGCGGCCGATCTCTCCAACCGTGTCGCCGAGCATGTCGGTGTGTTCGAGCGTGACGCTGGTGATCGCACTCGCTACCGGATCGACGACGCTGGTCGCGTCGTAGCGCCCGCCGAGACCGACTTCGAGTACGGCGACGTCGACCGACTGGCGGCGGAACTCCCAGAGTGCCATCCCAGTGAGCACCTCGAAGAACGTGGGTGCATCGCCGTCGGCGGCCCGCTCCAGGACATAAGGGCGGATCGTTGCGACGTACTCGGCGAGCGCGCTCTCGGTGATCATGCGGCCGTCGACACGGACGCGCTCGCGGACGGAATCGAGATGCGGCGAGGTGTAGAGACCGACGTCGAGCCCCGCTTCCCGGAGCACCGATGCGACCATCCTGGCCGTGCTCCCCTTGCCATTGGAACCGGCGATCTGGACGAACGCGATCCCCTCGTGTGGATCGTCGAGAACGGAGAGCAGGTCGTCGGTGGCGTCCAGGCCCGGGCGGGGCGGATACCGACGCAGGTCGAAGAGGAAGTTTGCCGCCTCGTGGAACTCCATATCTGACACCGGTGGGGCCGTGGTTTGAGCGTATCGGACGTTCCCGTTCACCGCTCGCACGACGGCTGGAACCGATATGGAAAACAGTGTTCACTACGACAGGCTGTTTTCCGTCGCAACGTGACGAGGCTCAGCAGTACGACGACAGCGCCTCGTGGGCCTCGCTGGCGGCTCTGTCCGGTTCGTCGGGATAGGTGTAGAGTTCGAGCGTGGCGAATCCCTCGTAGCCGATCCCGTCGAGCGCGTCGAAGATCGCCCGGAAATCGAGGTCGCCCTCGCCGGGGATGCGATGGTAGTGTTTGCCGCGCACGCCGCCAACGATATCCTCCAGATGGACGCCCGTGATGTGGCCCGCACACCGCCGGATCGTCTCCGCAGGGTCTTCCCCGTAGACGGCCGCGTGGCCGACGTCGAGGTTGACACCGAGCGTGTCGTGGTCGACGTCCTCGATCAGTTCCAGGACCTCTTCTGTGCACTCGACGAGCAGTTCGGGTTCGTATTCGATCCCCACCTCGACGTCGTGCTCGGCGGCGTATTCACAGATCGTCCCGAGCGAGTCGAGCAGGTACTCGTAAGCCTGCTCCGGTGGATTGCCGGGCAGCGGGCGACCGGTGGCCAGACAGACCGCCGGCGCGCCGACCTCGGCGGCGAGATCGATGGCTCGCTTCGTGTAGTCGATGCGCCACTCCCTCTCCTCGTTGTCGGCGGTGACGACGCTCGGGTCGAAAAAGGACGACGGCGGTGCATCGTCGTAGTAGCCCGTCGCAGTGTTCGCGTTGATGTTCGAAACGGCCAGCCCGGTGCTGTCGAGCGTGTTCGACAGCTCTTCTCGATCGTCCTCGCCGAAATCGGGGAAGTAGGCGTGCGGTTCATCGCCCAGAATCTCGACGCCGGCGTAGCCGTGGTCGGCGATGCGTTCGACCGCGTCCGGCAGCGCGTGGCGCGTGTAGGCGTTCGTCGAAAATGCCAGTTCGACCATGACGAAGGCAGGGCCGGCCTCCCGAAACACCTTCCGACGACGTTACGAGACGTCGAACAGACGGGAGAGGCCGACCGCGGGAACGAGAAAGACGAGGACGGCGAGTGCCCACTCGACACCCGCGAGCGCCGCGAACGCCGCATCGAGCACCACGAGCGCGAGGATGCAGGTCCCGACCGCCGGGCCGACGGTATCCGGACGAGGAGTCGCGTACGCCGGCCCGAGCGCGCGCCCAGTCCAGACCAGGAAGCCACCGATGAGTCCGACCGCGAACGCGGTCCGGACGAGCGACGGCCCGGTCGTCACGACCGCCGCGAGCACGCCGAGAACGGCCAGCAACACGCCGGCGGCCGCCGCCGCGACCGCACCGCGCTCGGTCGTCGTCGCCTCGTTGTCGGCCATGTACGTCACGGCAGCGATATACAGCGTGATAACGACCGGAATCGCGAGCGCCCACGCGGGGAGCGCGGCTGTCGCTGCCGTCGTCCCCGCCGCCGTCCCGAGCAGTACGTCGAGCCCGCGCGCGCTACCCATCGCGAGAAATCCGGCGGGACTTCCTTTGAGAACACCGTCGTAGAGCGCGATGACGGTCGCAAGCGCCGCCGCGAACAGGCCGGCCCGTGGTCCGGCGGCTACGAGCGCGACGAGAACACCACCGATCAGCAGCGCCGCGCCGAGCGCGCCCGCCGTCCGCCGTGGAATCCTGCCCGATGGGATCGGTCGTTCCGGGCGCTCGCGCGCATCGATCGCCGCGTCGAAGTAGTCGTTCAGCGTCGTACCACCGGCGTACAGCAGCATCGACGCGACCGCGAGCCCGGCGAGTGCAGGTATCGAAACCGTCGTTCCTGTGGCGGCGACGAGCGCGCCACCGAGCAGGACGTCCGGTGGGGCGCTGAAGAGGTTCGGAACGCGCACCAGCGCCGCATAGGCCGCGAGTTTCCCGCGCGAGTCGGCCTCGCGGGCGGCTCCCTCAGACCCACCCACCGTCTTCGAGGTAGGCCATCGCCTCGCGGGCGGTCTCGGCCGCCGTCTCCTCGTACGGGTAGAGCTCGACCGTCACGAACCCGTCGTACTCTCGCGAATCGAGCGCACTGAGGAACTCGCCGATCGGTAGCGCGCCGTCGCCGAGCTGAGTGTGTTCGTGGCGGCGATTCTCGGGGATGTCCTCAAGATGAACGTGATCGACGTACTCTGCGAGCCGGTCGAACGCTTCGATTGGATCCTCGCCGACGCTGAACAGGTGGCCAGCGTCGAAGTTGCAGCGAATCCGGGGATGGTCGATACGCTCGGCGAACTCCAGGAACTCCTCCGAGGTCTCGATGAGGAGGTCCGGTTCGGGTTCGACGTGCAAATCCACCCTCGCCTCCTCGGCGGCCGGGAGGACTGCTTCGAGGCTTTCGACAAATGTCTCGACCGCCCACTCGCGGGATTTTTCCTCCGGGATGGGGCCACCGGGTTCGATCGAGATGTAGTCGTGGTCGAGTGCGGCCGCCGTTCGGAGGGCGGCTTTCGTGTAATCGATGCGCTTCTGGCGGTAGTCCGTGTCCGGTTCGATGTAGGAGGGATGGTGGAACCCCTCGATGGCCGTCAGCATGAACGCGTTGCAGTTGCCGATGGCGAGATCGTTCGTGTCGAGGGCTTGCCTGATCTCCTCGATATCGTCCTCGCTCGCGTCGGGCGGGTAGAGATGGGGCTCGTCGAACAGCAGTTCGATGCCGTCGTAGCCCGCGTCGGCGATGATTTCGATCGCCTCGCCTGCGTCATACTCGCGAAAGGCGTTCGCGGAGAAGCCGAACTTCATCGCTCGTAGGTGAAGTTCGGCGACTGGTCGAAGAACTCGTAGGGGTTGTCGAAGACGACCTTCTTCACGTCCTCGCGATCCCAGCCACGATCGAGCATCTTGTCGCGCGCCTTGGGGACCGCGAGCGGGTCAGAGGGGTCCCAGTCGGCGGCGCTGTTGAACAGCATCTTGTCGGTGCCGTACTCTTCGAGGAGGTCGATGGCCGCCTCGTCCTCGATCTTGCCGGGGTAGAGCGTGAACCCGACCCAGCAGTCCGTGGTGAGGGAGGTCTCGATCGTCTCTGCGGTGTTGTGGTCGATGACGATGCGCTCCTGGGTGACGCCCTCGTCTTCGATGATGTCGACGATGCGCTCGGTACCTTCGGGTTTGTCCGTGTGAGGTGTATGGATGATGACGGGGAGCTCGCGCTCCTCGGCCATCCGCAACTGGGTTCGGAAGGCCCACTCCTCGTCGTCGGTACCCTGATCGAACCCGATCTCGCCGAGGCCGACGACGTTCTCGCGGTCGAGATACTCCGGCAGGCGATCGAGGACCTCCTCGGCCATCTCGCGGTAGTTCGACTCCTTCGGTTCGAGGCCGATCGTTACATAGTGATCCATCCCGCCGGCGCGCTCGGCGCGCGCGGTCTCGAAGTCGATGATCTGCTCGAAGTAGTCGAAAAACGAGCCCGCGTGCCGTTTGTCCGTACCGCTCCAGAACGCGGGTTCGATGCAGCACTCGATGCCGGCCCGACGCGCCCGTGCGTAGTCGTCGGCCGAGCGCGAGACCATGTGCATGTGCGGATCGATGATCTCCATGTCCGCGAGTGGGTGCCGGACGCACTACTATGTACTGATCGTACATTCTCGGGTCGTGATCCGACCCCCGATTGCGACGGTTGGCGCGCGCTCGCGCTCGTGTGCGAGCGAAGCGAGCACCGAGCGCGAACACTGCGCGAGGGATGAGCGAACGAGCGTAGCGAGTGAGCGAATCGGCTGGGGAGGTATGTGGGCTGTTGCGGTTCTCATTTGAGTCAGGATTCGTCGCATCGGTATCGGCTGATACAAGAATTTGATCGACTATCCTTCAAATCCATCCGTCCAACGATCGGACAGTTCGGTGCCGACATCACAAAGTAGGTGTGTCTCGGAATCGTGGTTTGAGAGGATGCAGCGACGGACTTCCGAGCCGATCGGAAAACAGGGGATCGAATCGCAATCGAGTCAGAATGAACGATCGAGCGCCACGACGGTCGGGTGGTCGCGATGAGCGCGAGCATCGGCGTCTGGCTCGTCGGCGCACGCGGGAACGTCGCCACGACGGCGATGATCGGTGCACGCGCCATCGCCCACGGCGCGACCGACACGACGGGGATGGTCACCGAGCGCGCGCCGTGTGCGAACCTCGATCTCCCGGAGGTCGACTCGCTCGTTTTCGGCGGTCACGACGTCCAGGACGGCAGCGTCGTCGAGACCGCCGAGCGCCTCGCGGAGCGCAACGGCATTCCCGATCGCGCGACGCTCGACGCCGTTCGTGACGATCTCGCCGTGATCGACGAGCGCATCGAGACCGGCACGGCACGCAACTGCGGGCAGGCGGTCGAGGAACTCGCCGACGGGGGCACCGACGAATCGCTCTCGCTACGGGCGATCGTCGGGGACATCCAAGACGACTACGAGAGGTTCCGCGAAGACAACGATCTGGACAGGGTCGTCGTGATCAACGTCGCCTCCTCCGAACCGTTGCCGGCCGACCCCGAGAAGTACGACTCGATCGAGGCCATCGAGCGCGCGCTCGACGAGGACGAACCGCTGCCGGCGAGCTCGCTGTACGCCTACGCCGCGCTTGCCGGCGGCCATCCGTTCGTGAATTTCACGCCGAACGCCGCGAACGCGCTCGGTGGATTGCGCGAGCTGGCCGACCGCGAGGGCGTCCCGCACATGGGCAAGGACGGCAAGACGGGCGAGACGCTGATGAAATCCACGCTCGCGCCGATGTTCGCCGGGCGAAACCTCCGCGTGCGCTCGTGGGAGGGTCACAACATCCTCGGAAACAAGGACGGCGAGGTGCTCGAAGACGACGCGAACAAAGCTGGAAAGTTGGCGAGTAAGGGTGGCGTGCTCGATGGCATCCTCGACGAGGACCTCCACAACCGGGTCCGAATCGACTACACGCCCGCGCTCGGCGACTGGAAGACCGCGTGGGACGACATCCGTTTCCGTGGCTTTCTCGACACCGACATGAAACTCCAGTTCACCTGGGAGGGCTCCGATTCGGCGCTCGCCGCGCCGCTCGTGCTCGATCTCGCGCGCTTGCTCGCGTTCGCCGACGAACAGGGCGAGAGCGGCCTCCAACCGCAGCTCGCCTCCTTCTTCAAAGCGCCGCTCGGCGTCGACGAACACGGCCTCTCGAAACAGTTCGGGATGCTCGAAGAGTACGTCGAAGTGCACGTTGCACAGCCGACTGCGGCCGGCATGGAGGACGATGACTGACGGTGACGCGGGACGGGCGATCGTCCTCGACGTGATCGGGCTCGAACGCGAGCACGTCGAGTCCGGGCTCGCGCCGAACATCGCCGACCTCGTGGCCGACGGCGCGCGTGCGGATCTCCAGTCGCCGTTTCCGGCCGTGACGCTGCCCGTCCAGAGCACACTCGCCACGGGTCAATCGCCAGAGAATCACGGCGACGTGGCCAACGGCGAATATGATCGGGAGGACGACACGGCGGCGCTCTGGGAGCGCGACACCGAGAGCCGGGATCGCCTCTGGGAGAGCGCAAGTGAGGCGGGGCTCACCACCGGGGTGCTCTGTTTCCAGCATCTCGTCGGGACGACGGCGGACGTCGCGCTCACGCCCTCGCCGATCGAGGACGAGGAGAACAACATCCTGGAGATGAACTGCTGGACCAACCCCGACGGCTTTTACGACGAGCTCGAAGCCGAGTACGGTCACTTCCCGCTGCACACCTACTGGGGTCCCGGCGCGAACGAGGAATCGACAGCCTGGATCCTCGACGCCGCTCGGGAGGCCATCGACCGCCACGATCCCGACCTGCTCTGGATCTACATCCCGTATCTCGATTATGCAGGTCTGGCCCACGGCGCGAGCAGCGACGAACTCCGCGAGGCGATCGGCGTCGCCGACGAGCTCGTCGGAGACTTCCTCGACTTCCTGCGCGCTGACGAGCGCTGGGGTGAAACAGCAGTGAACGTCGTCAGCGAGTACGGGTTCCACGACGTCGACACACCCGTGTTCCCGAACCGCGCGCTGCGCGAAGCGGGATTGCTCTCGGTCCAGGACGACGGCGAGGGTGGCAAGGAGATCGACCTGCCGAACTCGCGGGCGTTCGCGCTGGTCGACCACCAAGTTGCGCACGTCTACGCCGACGAGGACGTCGTCGACGAGGCACGTGAGGCGCTCACCGGGCTCGATGGCGTCGAACGCGTGCTCGGCGAGGACGGGAAGGAGGAGTACGGTGTCGCCCATCCGAACGCCGGCGACCTCGTCTGCGTCGCCGAGCGATCGGGCTGGTTCCAGTATTACTGGTGGTTCGACGACGCGAACGCGCCGTACTACGCCCGCGACATGGACATCCACGCGAAACCCGGCTTCGATCCCGTCGAACTGTTCTTCGGCGACGAGGGGCTCGTCTCGCTCGATGCCTCGAAGGTCGGCGGCTCGCACGGCCGCGCCGACGTCGACGGGTTCTACGGGCTGGGTGGTCCCGCCGCTCCCGACTCGGTGCCCGACGACGTGGACGCACGGACGGTCGCGCCAACGCTGACCGACCTGCTCGATATCGAAGTCGAAACGGCGTTCGAGCGCGACGCGCTGTAAAAATTCTACTCTTCGCGTCCGGACAGCAACCGGGCCGCACCGATCGTCAACCCGGACAGCGCCGCCAGGACGCCGAACCCGGGGCCGGAGTCGCTGCTCGTCCCCGCCGACACGCCGCCTTCGCCGCCCGCCTGCGTCCCCTCGGTCGCCGTCCGTGGGCTCGTCCCGTCAGTCGACGATGTCGTGGCGTCTGTCCGGCCGACCCCGGTCGTCCCGGCGGCCGTCGTGTTCGTGGTGGCCGTCGCATTCAGGGTTGTCGCCGAGCCGTTCGGGGCGGTCGCGTTGCCGGTCGCGGTCGCTCCCTGGGACTGGGGTGGCACGATACGATGGACCGCGCCGGTCGCCTCGCTGCCCGGATTCGCAGTCGTCAACACGTAGAGTCGGTCGTCGTTGTCGCGGCCCATCGCGAGGATGTAGCCGCCGACGAACCCGCTGTCGGTGTTCTCGACCGAGAGCTCCGCGATGTCCCAGAGACCGTCGTCCTCGGCAGGCGTGGCTGCCAGCAGCGATCCCGTCGGCGTCTCGGTCTCCTTCGATTTGCGGAAGTCGCCGAAGACGTAGTCGCCCTGGAGCTCGGGGATCGCGTCGCGCTGGTAGAGATAGCCCCCCATGGCTGCCGAACCGACACCCTGCCCGTCGGCGCTGTGTGGATACTCGATCACGGGATCGATGAGCTGTTCGCCGCCGCGCACGTCCGACGGGAGCTTGCTCGGGCAGTTCTCGGGCGGGTTGCGACTGCCCTCGGGACCGGGTTTGAAACAATGAGTCCCCTCACGGACGTTCCACCCGTAGTTCTTGTTCTTCTCGACGATATCGATCTCCTCGAACCCGTTCTGGCCGACGTCGGAGGTGAACAGCTTCCCGTCGGAAAAGCCCATCCGCCACGGGTTACGGAACCCCCACGCGAACTGCTCGTTCAGTCCGTCCCTCCCCACGAGCGGGTTGTCGTCGGGAATTCCGTAGGCCTTGTCGCCCTCCTGACTGTCGACGTCGATGCGCAGGATCGAACCGAGCAGGTTCTCGGTGACGTCCTGGCCGTTGCCACCCTCGTTGCGGTCGTACCAGTCGCTGACGTGACCCAGATCGGTGTCGTGTGCGCCGCCGCCGTCGCCCATCGCCACGTAGAGATAGCCGTCGTCGGGCCCGAAGACGATCGCGCCGGCGTTGTGCGTGTCGTACGGCGAGGGGATTTCGAGGATCGTCCGTTCCGAGTCGACGTTTCCCGTCGAGCCGTCCTCGCTCGCCTCGAACTCGGAGAGCACCTCGGTGTGCGAGAACTCGTCGGGCGTCCCCTCCCGCGAGGGGGCGCTATATCGCAGGTAGAACTTCCGGTTGTCCGCGAAGTTCGGATGAAACGCCATCCCGAGCAGCCCCATCTCGCCAGTGATCTCGGTCAGTTTGTCGCTCACGTCGATGAACGGCTCCTCGTTCAGGCTTCCCGACTCGTGGACGTAGACCTGTCCGATGCGATCGGCAATGAAGTAGCGACCGCTCTCGCCCGGCGGGACGCCGAAATCGAGCGGTGCGGTGAGTGTCCCCTCCGTCACCGTCTCGATGCGCACCGTCGGACCGTCACCGAAATACGATGACGAGCCCCCGCTCTCGGTCGTGGTCCGGGTTGCGGTCTCCTCGCCGAAGGCGATCGAGCCGTGCATCGAGCTTCGGTGTGGCTCACAGATGTACTCGGTCATCTCCTCGCGCGCGGTGAATGCGATTGTCTGGGTCGCACCCTGCTCGTTCATCACTTCGGTGCGCTTGAGCACCTCACCCTTCCCGTCGAGCAGCGCGATGTTGTGGCCCTGGCCATCGATGTTCTTCCAGGTGATGCGGTAGTCGACGCCGGCGTCGAGCTGGAGCGTCGGATTGCTCTCGTCGGCGATCGGTTCGGGCTTGCGACCCTTCCAGCCGCCGATCTCGCCGCCGAGGCGGATCTGCGTCGGCTGGGACTGTGCACCCGCGATCCCCCCTGCACCGACGAGCGCGCCGGCCGCCGCGCTCGCGCGGAGGAATCGTCTGCGGGTCGTTGCGTGTCGGCCTGTCGCGGCGTTCGTTCTCATTGATGTCTCGTTGTCGTCGGTCGGACCGTCGCGGTGCTGGGATGGGGTCGAACGGCCACGGCGGCTCATCGATCGTCACCACCCAGCAGGCGTGCGACGCCGAGCGCGATCGCGGCGAGCCCGGCGAGAATGCCGAATCCCGGCCCGTCGCCGCTCACGATACCGCCGCTCTCGCCCGTCCGTGCCGTGTCCGACTCGTTCGTCGTCTCGGTCGGCGTTGCCGTCGCCGTTGCGGTCGGTGTCGGCGTCGGTTCGGGAGTCGCCGTCGCGGTCGCCGGTCGAGCTGGCGTCTCGGTCGTCGCGGTCGAGCGTTCCTCGGCCTCCGGTGGCCGAAGACGATGGACGGCACCCGTCTCACCCTCGACGCCGAGGTTGTCGGTCGTCAGCGCGTAGAGCTCGCCGTCGTTGTCGCGGGCGACACAGAGGAGATAGGCACCGAGCTCGCCGTTCTCGCCGTTGCCGATCGAGATCTCCTCGACCGACCACGAGTCGCCCTCGACTGGCGTGGCGGCGAACAGCGATCCGCGTGGCGTGCCGTCCTTGCTGTAATCGCCGAACACGTACTTGTTTCGAAGACCGGGAATGGTCGCGTTCTGGTAGATGTAGCCGCCGATGACGGCGACGCCGACGCCGTTCGTCTCGTAGGTGTGCGGATACTCGATCACGGGATCGATAAGCGGCTCCCCGCCGCGGACGTTCGACGGCGTCTTCGTGGGACAGTTGGCGCGATACGGGTCCGATCCCTGCGTGGCGACGAAACAGTGACCGCCCTCGCGGACGTTCCAGCCGTAGTTGCCACCCTTGCGGACGACGTTGACCTCCTCGTAGCGGCGCTGGCCGACGTCGGCGGCCATCAACCGGCCGTCGGAGAAGCCGATGCGCCACGGGTTGCGAAAGCCCCAGGCGTAGTGTTCGTCCAGACCCTCTTTGCCGACGAGCGGGTTGTCGCCGGGGATGCCGTAGGCCTTGTCGCCGTCGCGGCCATCGACGTCGATGCGCAGGATCGATCCCATGAGGTTCTGAGTGACGTCCTGGCCGTTGCCGCCGAGGTTCGCACCGTACCAGTCGTCGGGCTGTTTCGACGATTTGAGTGCGCCGCCGCCGTTGCCGATGCCGATATACAGGTAGTCGTCGGGCCCGAAGACGATCGCGCCGCCGTTGTGCGTGTAGTACGGCGAGGGGATTTCGAGCACCGTCCGCTGGGAGTCCGCCACCACCCCGGTCACGTCTTCGTTGGCCTCGAACTCGGCGATGACCTGCGTATGCGTGTAGTTCCCGGGCGTTCCGGGGCGTGATTTGGCGCTGAAGTGGACGTAGAACTTCCGATTGTCCGCGAAGTTCGGATGAAACGCCAGCCCGAGCAGCCCGCGCTCGTCGATCGTCTTGATCTCGGGGAGGTTGTCGAAATCGATGAGCTGATCGCGCACGTCGAGGAAGACGTCGCCGCCGCTGCCGTCGGCTCCGTACCGACGGATGACGCCGATCTGATCGACGATGAAGAACGCGTCGCGCTCGCCGGGTGGGGCTTCGAGCCCGAGCGGGGCGGTGATGCCGCCGTCGATGACGGTATCGGTCCTGACCGTCGGGCCCGTCGGGAAGAACCCCTCCGGCTCGCTCGATTCGGCCGTCGTCGTCTCGGTCGTGCCGCTCTCGCTCGACAGCGTGATGTCGCCGCGCATCGAGTTGAGGTGGGCCTGACAGACGTACTCGTCCATCGCCTCGGTCGCCGTGAACTCCAGTGTCTGCGTCTTCCCCTCGTCGGACATGTACTGGGTGCGCTCGATGACGGCGTCGTCGGCATCGAGCAGGGCGACGTTGTGCTGTGCGCCGTCGACGTTCTTCCACGTCAGTCGGTAGGTCGTCCCGATGTCGAGTTCGAGCGTTGGGTTGGTCGTCCCCTGAATTCCAGAGGGCTTGCGACCGACCCAGCCGGTCGTCTCGCCGCCGAGACGGATCGTCTCGGGCTGGGACTGGGCGCGTGCACCCGTGATGCTTCCGGCGCCGGCGAGACCGGTCACGCCGGCAGCGGTGGCAGCGAGAAAGCGCCGGCGGGAGGGCCGACCGGACGGAATGGAGGTCTCTCCGTTGGTTCCCTTCGTCATGATCACTCCCGGACCGCTCGTCGCAAGGTGGCGGTGCCGGTGACTGTCTGAACGGGGGGTCGGTGCTCACTTAGGGGTTGTGATACGCCCATCAGCCGACGGAAATCGCCCCGCTAAGAACCGAACACCGCGATCGTCGAACGTCCCTCCGTTCACCCATTCTCGCCCGTTCAATCGTGGCGGAACGCGCGCTGGCCGGTGTGAGCCATCGCGATCCCGGCCTCGTCGGCGGCCGCGATCACGTCGTCGTCGTTGACCGACCCGCCGGGCTGGACGACCGCCTCGACGCCCGCGTCGACGGCTGCCTCGATACCGTCTGGGAACGGGAAAAAGGCGTCCGAGGCCATCACCGCACCCGCAGGGGACTTCCCCTCGGCGTGTTCGTCGGCCTTCATCGCGGCGAGCCGTACTGCATCGACCCGTGAGACCTGTCCCATGCCGATGCCCACGGTCTCGGTCCCGTCGGCGAAGACGATGGCGTTCGATTTGACGTGTTTGATGACCTGCCACGCGAAACACATCGTCTTCAGCTGGGCGTCGCTCGGTTCGCGCCCGGTGACGATCTCCAGGTCTTCGGGGGTGATCGCCTGCTCGTCACGCTCCTGGATCAGTCGCCCGCCAGCGAGCGGTTTTTCGACCAGCGAGGATGGATCGGTATCGAAGCCGTCGATGTCGAGCACGCGGAGGTTGTCCTCCCCGCGCAGCACCGCGAGTGCGTCCTCGGTGTAGCCCGGCGCGAGGACGACCTCCTTGAACGACTCGACGATTCGCTCGGCGGTCGCCGCGTCACACTCGCGGTTCAGCGCGACGATCCCCCCGAACGCGCTCATCGGATCGGTGGCGAGTGCGTCCTCGTAGGCCGCCGCGAGCGTGTCGGCGGTCGCACAGCCCGCGGGGTTGGTGTGCTTTATCACTGCGGCCGCCGGCTCGTCGAACTCGCGAACCAGCCCGAGCGCGCCGTCGGCGTCGTTGTAGTTGTTGTACGAGAGCGCCTTCGCACCGGGGTTCAGCTGTGGCGCATCGACGACGCTCGCCCCCGCGTCCGCGTCGGCGTAGAGCGCGGCCGACTGGTGTGGATTCTCGCCGTAGCGGAGCTCCGCCGTGCGCTCGCTCCCTCGGACGCGTCGGGTTGGAAACGAACGGTTTCGATCGCCTGCGATCCGCACCTCACGCTCGTCGCCCTCGCCTTCGATGGTCAGTTTTCCCTCGGCGAACAGCCTGACGGCGCGCGGATAGGCCGCGAACTCGGCCTCGTGGAGCACGCGCTCCTTCAGCGATTCCGGATCGTCGTCGGCATAGACCGCGACCGGCTCCTGGGTGACGATCGGGCCAGCGTCGACCTCCTCGGTGACGAGATGGACGGTACAGCCGGTGACGTCGACGTCGGCGTCCAGGACCTGCTCGTGGGCGTCGATCCCCGGGAACGCCGGGAGAAGGGACGGATGGACGTTGAACGCCGGCGGGGCGGCCTCGACGAACTCGTCGGTGAGCACGCGCATGTAGCCATCGAGACAGACCAGTTCGGCGTCGTACTCGTCGAGTCGGTCGAGCAGTCGTCGCTCGTGGCTCTCTCGGGATTCACCATCTTCGGGTTTGACGACCTCGGTGGGAATCCCGCGCTCGGCGGCCGCGTCGAGCACCGGCGCGTCGGCGTCATTGGTGAGAACGACACTCAGTTCCGCGCCGCCGGGTGCGCGGTCGGCGATCCGAACGAGGTTGCGGCCGCGATTACCCGCCAGTCCCGCGATCGGTGTCATGGCTGAAGGGGACGCGCCGTGCGCAAAGTGCGTTCGGATTCGAGAACGGCGGCCACGGGCCATCCTTCGATGAAATTCGTGAGAAATTCGACGTCCCACATGGCGCGCGCTCGCGGTCGTGTGCGAACGAAGTGAGCACCGAGCGCGAACACTGCGCGAGGGATGAGTGAGCGACCGCAGGAAGCGAGCGAATCGGCTGGGGAGGCGTGTGGGCTGTGCGGGATTCATTGTCGTCAGGTAGTGCGGTCACAACTGCTCTACTGACCGAGACTGAATTTGACGACCCGAGAAGCCAATACGACACTTGAAATCGAATCGAACACATGAGAGCGATCAGTGATTCGACATGCTCTGTTGATCGCCGGTTCCGTCTGGCGATTCTATCGTTGAGTTCAGGGGAATTGGACGCCCTCTTGCGGTATGGAGCGGTTACGACAACGCGCGAAGAAGTATCGAAAACTTGCCAAAGAACACGTGGAGGATCCAGACGCGCCTGCCGTCGCCGACGAAGACGGCGACGGCGACGGCGAGCACGCTGAGTGGAACAAAATCGCGTTACTGCTTCTGCGCGAAGACATCGGAAAGCCGCTCCGTCATCTCGAAGATTATCTCAACGAGATGCCCGGGATTCTCGACGTGTTCGGGTTGGAGAAGTCGCCGGATCACACGTCGTTCTGCAATTGGGAGAAGGAGATCTCGATGCGGACGCTCCGCAGCCTGCTCCGCAGAACGGCGGAGCAGGCTGGCTTCTCGGGAACTGGAGCAATCGATGCCAGCGGCTTCCAGCGTGGTCAGGCAAGCCATCATTACCGCAAGCGGGCGGATTACTCGTTTCAGGCGATGAAAACCACGGTTCTGGTTGACACGGAGTCGTTGGTGATCAGGGACGTTCATTTCACGACGAAGAAGGCCTACGACGGGCATATCGGGTTGCAGGTCTTCCGGCGGAACGCCGGAGACCTGCGGGAACTCCTCGCGGATAAGATGTACTCGTGGAAAGAGCTTCGAGAGAAGTGTCGGAAAGAAGCCACGCGTCCGGTCATCAAGCACTGTGAGCAATCCCCGTTGCAGAAGGCTCACAACGCCCGGATCGACGATGACCTCTACAATCAGCGGTCAATGAGCGAAACCGTCTTTTCGATGCTGAAGGCAGATGATGGCGAAAATCTCCACACAAGGACGTGGCACGGGCAATTTCGAGAGCTGACTCGGAAGTGCATAATCCATAACCTCTCGCGGGCGGTCGGCTAACGCCGCCGCCCGCTCTTTCTCTGTCAGATGGTCTGAGAGGCATCACCAGCGATACGCCGATCCATCCGCCGATCTTTATCAAATCTGTTAATTCTAACCCAACCGCAAATCTATGTTTTTGCATCGTGTGTCACGTCGAATCATTGGTTAGAGCCGCTAAGAGTTGTATTCAGCTACCCCACCCCTTCGCTGTCTGTCGATCAACAGAGCAATTCGACACCCATTTCACCGGACTCGGGTCAGTCGTACGCATGACAGACCGCGGCCCGCTTTCGTCCGTGTCGCCGCTCGATGGTCGGTACGCACGCTACACCGAACCGCTCGTCGAGTACGCGAGCGAGGCAGCCCTGCTGCGCGCTCGCGTCCGCGTCGAGGTCGAGTATCTCGTCGCGCTCGCGAAGCTCGACGCCACTCCGCTCGACATCGACGCCGACGACCGAGAGGTTCTCAGAGAACTCTACGAGGAGTTCTCCGAGGAGGACGCGGCGCGAATCAAGCGCATCGAAACTGAGGGCACCGCCGATCATTCGGCGACCAACCACGACGTGAAGGCCGTCGAATATTTCGTCCGCGACGGGCTCCCCGACCCGGACGCCGCGCCGTGGGTCCACTTCGGACTGACGAGCGAGGACGTCAACAACCTCGCGCGCCGGCTGCTGCTCAAGCCCGCCGTCGAGGCGGTGCTGGTGCCCGAACTCGACGCGATCCGGGAGTCGTTCGCGGGGATGGCGCGCGAGCACGCCGACAGCCCGATGCTGGCGCGCACGCACGGCCAGCCCGCGACGCCGACGACGTTCGGCAAGGAGATGGCCGTCTACGCCGGCCGGCTGGAGAGGGCGATCGAGCGCATCGAGCGCGTCGCCGACGGTCTCGCGGGAAAACTCGCCGGTGCGAGCGGGACCTATGCCGCCCACTACGCCGCCTATCCCGACGTCGACTGGCGAGCGTTCGCCGAGTCGTTCGTCCGCTCGCTGGGGCTCGCCCATGTTGAGCCCGTCACGCAGATCAACCCGTGTGACGATCTCGCGGCGCTGTTCGACGCACTCCGCGGTGCGAACGCGATCCTGCTCGACGCCGATCGGGACATGTGGCGCTACGTCTCGGATGGCTATCTCGGTCAGGAGAGCGACGCGGGCGAGACGGGTTCGTCGACGATGCCGCACAAGGTCAACCCGATCGACTTCGAGAACAGCGAGGGCAACCTCTCGAAGGCCGACAGCGATCTCTCATTCCTCGCCGAGACCCTCACCACCTCACGGCTCCAGCGCGATCTCTCGGACTCGACGGTCAAACGGAACGTGGGCGCGGCGCTCGCCCACAGCCTCATCGGCTACCGGAAGACTCAGGCCGGCCTCTCGAAGGTCGTCCCGAACGAGCAGGTGATGCGCGAGGAGTTGGAGAAAAATCCCGAGGTCATCGGCGAAGCAGTCCAGACGATCCTCCGCCGCGAAGGCCACACCGACGCCTACGAGCGGGTGAAAGAACTCACCCGCGGGCGACGCACCGGTCTCGGCGATTTCCGCGAGCTGTTCGCCGAGCTCGACGTGAACGAGACGACGCGTGCGGAACTGCGCGCGCTCACGCCCGCCGACTACACGGGGCTGGCAGCAGAACTGGCCGATTCAGCCGAGTGAGTCGATTTGCGAGTAGTCATATCAACCACCTGGGGACCACACGAACCGTACAGCCCACATACCTCCCCAGCCGATTCGCTCCGCTCGCTCCCGCCGGTCGCATCGCTTCGCTCATCCCTCGCACGCCGATCCGCGCTCGATGCTCGCTATTGCTCGCACCGAGCGCGAGCGCGCGCCGTGTGAAAAATCAGTCGTCGTATCGCGTCAGTTGTCGTACTCTTTCCGGTAGCCCTCGAACTCGGTGAGATGCTCCTCCTCGTCGGCGAGCAGTTCCGTCGCGAGGTCCTCGGTCACGGGGTCGTCGGCCTCGTCGGCGACGGTGACGAGTTCGCGGTAGGTCTCGACCGCACCCTCTTCGGCCTCGATGACACCGTCGATCACCGCGAGCGTGTCGGTCGGGTCCTCGGGCGGCTGGAGGCTCTCTTGGCCCATTTCGATCTCGTACGAGCCCTTCGGCTGGTCGCCCAGCTGGACGATCCGCTCGCCGAGCTCCTCGGCGTGGCCGAGCTCCTCCTCGACGTCGGCGCTCAGGCTGTCGGCGACCTCCTCGGCGGCGACGCCAGCGAGCGCGATCGCGTCGCTCTGGTAGTTGATGACGGTCTCGAACTCGTCGTTGCGTGCCTCGTGCAGCAGGTCGAGCACCTGCTCGTCACCCTCCATACTCATGGGTTCGGTTCGAGCGCCGCGTTCTTAAGTCCCAGTCCTCCGGAAGAGCGGTGTGAGAATTTGACCGAGCAGCGCCGCCGCGCGCTCGACCTCGGGGAGACGGACGTACTCGCGCTCGGCGTGGGCCACCGGGCCGTCCGCGTCGGCGAGGTCGCCCGGCCCGAACACCACGGTCGGAGCTTCACGGGCGAAATACGACGCCTCCGTCGCGGCCGTGAACGGGCGTGGTTCACAGCCCGCGTCCCGAAACGAGTCGATCACCCCCGAATCGACCGGCGTCTCGAATGCCTCCAGGAACGGTGTCTCGCGCTCTGTGAGGGTGAACGAGACCGACGAGTCGAGCCGTTCGCGGAGGTAGTCGTCGAGATCGCGCTCGAAATCCGTCGCCGTTTCCGGCGGGACGCTCCGGCGATCGACGACGATCTCGCAGCCGGCGGGTACCTGATTCGTCGCGGTCCCACCCTCGACGACCGTCGGCGTGAGCGTCGGCGCGCCGAGATCGGGATGGGCCGAGAGCGCGCCCGGACGCTCGCCGAACTCGCCGATGGCTTCGATGGCGGCTGCGGCCCCCGTGATCGCGTTCGTCCCGGTGTGGGGTTCGGCTGCATGGGCGCTCTCGCCCTCGACTCTCACCGTTCCCTCGAAACGTCCCTTGCCGGCGGTACAGACGTCCAAACCGGTCGGTTCGCCGACGATGACTGCGTCGCCGTGATCGCCATCGAGATCGAGCGACGGTACGAGCGCCGCCGCCCCGTGCGATCTGAGTTCCTCGTCGGGCGTCACCGCGAGCGTGAGCCGTCCCCGATCGGGATCGCAGTCGAGAAACGCCGCCAGCATCGCCGCGAGCGGCCCCTTCGCGTCGCAGGAGCCCCGCCCGTGAAGGACGTCGCCCTCCCGTTCGGCGGGCACGTGCGGCGCGACCGTATCGAGATGGGTGTTCAGAACGATATGCGGCCCATCCATCGCACCCTTGCTCGCCAGCACGCTCCCTCCGTCGTGGACGGTCGGCTCGATACCATTCGTGGCGAGGCAGTCACACAGCAGCGCGCGCATCGGCTCGACGGTCTCGTGTGACGGTGTCTCGACGGCCGTTTCGAGAAATTCGAGCGGGTCGAACCCCATCAGTCGCCGGCCGCCCCGTCGGTCCCACCCTCGACGACCGGTGGGGCAGCCATCGAGACGCTCCCGGCGAACTCGCGCTCGGTCGGGCCGGCGAGCGTCGCACCGCGCGCGGTGAAGCGAACGTCGAGCCGGCCGCCCGGGGGATGTACGGGAATCGAAGCGCGCTCTGTCGTTCCGAGCTCCCGGGCGACCGCCGCGATCGCCACGGCACCGGTCCCGCACGAGCGCGTCTCGCCCTCGACGCCGCGCTCGTAGGTGCGCTGGTCGAACCCGTCGTCGCGCGGGCTGGCGAGCGTCACGTTCGCCCCGTGCGGGAACCGATCGGCGTGGCGCACCGGCGGTGCGAGCGCGTCGAGATCGACGGTCGCAACGTCGTCGACGAACGCCACGGCGTGGGGAACACCGGTGTCGACCGCCGTCACGGATAGATCCTCGACTGACTCGTCGAGTAGGGGTTCGTCGCCAGCGAGCGGGACAGCGTCGGGTGCGAAGCTCGCTGCACCCATCTCGATGGTCACACCCTCGTCCTCGATCGTCGCGCGCCGAGTGCCGGCCTGCGTGTCGACCATCACCGTCTCCGCAGCCGTTCGCTCGGCCGCCCACGCCGCCGCACAGCGTGCGCCGTTGCCACACATCGGCGCGGTCGAGCCGTCGGGTTGGACGAGCGTCATCACCACGCGCGGCGACGCGTAGCCGTCTTCGAGCGCGAGGAAGAGCACGCCGTCGGCACCCGTCCGCTCGCCGACCGCAAGCCCATCGTCACTATCGCAGAGCTCGATCGCGAGCGCCCGCCGGTCGGCGACGGGTTCGCTCGCGTCGATCACGAAGAAGTCGTTGCCCGTGCCGTGGTACTTCTCGATGTTCATCGTTCGAGCCTCCCGAGATCCGCGATCGTCTCGCGGCGCACGCACAGCTCGCCCCCGTCGCCATCGAGCGCGACGATCGCTGGCCGTGGGCGCGAGTTGTACGTGCTCGCCATCTCGTAGCCGTAGGCTCCGGCGTTGCCGACGGCGAGGAAATCACCGCGTTCGGGTGCTGGCAGCTCGCGATCGCGCCCAAGCACGTCGCCGGATTCACAGACCGGCCCGGCGACCGTCGCCGCGACCGTCTCGTGATCCTCGGCAGCCGCCGCGAGCGATCGAATTTCGTGGAAGGCGTCGTAGAGTGCCGGCCGGGCGAGAGTCGTCATCCCGGCGTCGACGCCGACCACGGTCGTCTCGGGTGTCGGCTTCACCGTCGTCACCTCGGCGAGGAGCACGCCCGCGTCGGCGACGAGATAGCGCCCCGGCTCGATCCCCAGTCGGGCGTCGGCGGAAAACGCCTCGCGGGTCGCACGGGCGAGAGCGTCCACGTCGAGCGGTGCCTCCGTATCACGGTAGGGAACGCCGAACCCGCCGCCGACGCTCACCGTATCGAGGTCGATATTCGCAGCGGCGATCTCGTCGGCGAGATCGCTCATCCGTTCGACGAGTGTGCGATGAGCCGCGAGATCCTCGGTCTCCAGGATGCCGCTGCCGGCGTGGGCGTGGAGACCCTCGACCGCAAAGCCGCGCTCGTCGGCGTCACGTACGGCCGCCGCGGCGCGATCGATCGGGATTCCGAACTTCGGATCCGCCCCTGTCCGGACTTTCTCGTGGTGACCAGCGCCGACGCCGGGGTTCACGCGCACGTAGATCTCCCCGGACCAGTCGCGCTCCGCGAGCGCGTCGAGCGTGTCGAGCGCGCCGACCGTGATCGTGATCTCGTGTTCGTCGGCGACCTCGACGACCCTGTCGAGATCGCGGGCGGGCGGGTTGACGGCCGTATAGCGCACGTCGGCAAACCCTGCCTCGCACGCGCTGACGACCTCGCCGGCCGACGCGCACTCGGCACCGAAGCCCGCCGCGGCGATCGCATCGAGCACCGGCTTTCGAGCGTTGGCCTTCACCGCGTAGTCGATGGCCGCCTCCGGGAACGATTCTCGAAGGCGTGCAGCGTTCTCGCGTACCCGCTCGATGTCGACGACGTACAGCGGCGTCCCGTGCTCGTCAGCGAAATCGCGCAGGCGCGCGGCCGACCAATCGGCGAGCCGTCGGACGGGCGGGTTCGCCGTCGTTACGGCAGTTTTCGTCATCGAAGCGCGTCCTCACGTTCGGTCGCTTCCAGGGTTCTGTCCTCGACGGCCGTCGCCACCACCGCCGGCTTGTACGCCCCGCCGTCGAAGAGGTCGTGGTCGCCGACCGAGGATTCGACGAACCGTGTGAACGCACGGCGCTCGGGCGGCAGTTCACCGTAGACGACCGCCTCCTCGACGAGATCGTAAACCGGAATTCGCGGCGTGAGCAGCGTGTTCTCGCCGACCACCGAATCGTGGCCGACGACGAACCCGGAGGTGACGCGACAGCCGGCACCGAGCGAGACGCCCTCCTCGACGATCACGGGCGTGTCCTCGACCGGTTCGAGCACGCCGCCGATGAGCGTGTTCGCCCCGAGCTTCACGTCCGCGCCGATCTGCGCACAGGAGCCGACCGTATCACAGGAGTCGACGAGCGTGCCGTCGCCGACGTACGCGCCCGCGTTGACGAAACTCGGGCTCATCATGATCGCGTCGCCGCCGAGATGTGCCCCACGCCTGATGACCGTCCCGTCGGGCGTGTTGCGGGTGCCACGCTCGCCGAGATCGTTCGTGGAGCGGAGCGGCAGTACGTCGTGATAGCCGACGTCGCCGTACTCCCGGCGCTCGGTCTCGCGAAGGCTGAAATTGAGCAGGATGCCCTGCTTCACCCACTCATTGGCCACCCATTCGTCACCACTCTGCTCGGCGGCGCGCACCTCACCGGCTTCGAGCGCGTCGAGGAACGCATCGAGCGTCGCGCGCTCGTCCGACCCCGCGTCACTCGCCGTCAGACCGTCCTCGGAGCGCTGCCAGAGGGTCTCGACGTCCGACTGGAGGCTCATGCGAGCACCTCCCCGAACTCGTAGAATCCCGGATCGCGCTCGGCGAGCCAGACTGCCGCATCGAGCGCGCCCGAGGCGAACACCGCCCGGCTCTCGGCGCGATGGGTGAACGTGAGCACCTCGTCGTTGCCCGCGAACAGCACCTCGTGCTCGCCGCGGATACCGCCCGCACGGCGGACGTGAACGCCGATCTCGCCGTCCGCGCGTGGCTGGTCGCCCTCGCGACCGTAGGTCCGGTCGTGCTCGCCGCCGCTCGCGTCGTCGATCCCGTCGAGCAGCGTCGTGGCCGTCCCGCTCGGTGCGTCCCGCTTGCGATTGTGATGGGTCTCAGTCATTTCGATATCGTACTCCGAAAGCGTCTCCGTGATCTCGCCGAGTGCCTCGCCGAGCGCGTGGATCCCCTGCGAGAAGTTCGTCGCCCACAGCAGAGGGACCCGCTCGGCGCTCGTTTCCAGTGCAGCGCGGCCGTCCGCGTCGAAACCCGTCGTCCCCGTGACGAAGCCGACGCCCGCCTCCGCACAGGCCGCGGCGTACTCGATCGCCGATCCGGGGCCGGTGAAATCGACCACCACGTCGACGGATCGGTCGGCCAGCAGCGTCGGCAGATCGGCCGCGTCGTGGACCCCCTGGCCGGCGACGCGCTCGCCGTCTGCCCCGCGATTGACCGCGACGTTCACATCTATATCCTCGCGGTCGGCAGCCGTCTCCAAGACTGCGGTCCCCATCGTGCCCGTCGCACCCGTGACGCCGATCGCCGTCATCGCTCGGCCTCCAAGAGTCGCTCGGCATCGTCGAGATCGGCGAGCACGGATTCGAGTTCCTCGCGATGGTTGGACGAGAGTCGCGACAGCGGCGGGCGCATCCGTGGCGAGACGTGCCCGCGGATCGAGAGCGCCTCCTTCAGCGGGATGGGGTTGGTCTCCCAGAACAGCGCCCGAAAGAGCGGCCCGAGTTCGAGATGGTGTTCGCGTGCCCGCTCGAAATCACCGTCGAGGGCTGCGTGAACCATCTCGCTGACGCGCTCGGGTTCGACGTTCGCCGCGACGCTGATGGTGCCGCGCGCGCCCGCCGCGAGCGCCGGCAGCGTGAGTCCGTCCTCGCCCGACAGAACGGCGAACTCCGCCTCGCGCGTCCGCTCGACGAGTTCGCTCAGTCGCCCGAGATCGCCGCTCGCCGACTTGAAGCCGACGACGTTCTCGTGATCGGCGAGCGCCGCCGCCGTGTCGATCTCGATCGTGCGCCCCGTGCGCCCGGGGACGTTGTAGACGATCTGCGGGAGATCGACGGCGTCGGCGATCGTTCGGTAGTGGTCCTCCATCCCGGCGGGTTCGGGCTTGTTGTAGTACGGTGAGATCAGGAGGAGGGCATCTGCGCCGGCGTCGCGCGTCCGCTCGGCGAGGGCGAGCGCCTCGTGGGTGGCGTTCGAGCCGGCCCCCGCGATCACGGGGATCGAGATCGCGTCGACCACCGTCTCGACGACCGAGACGTGCTCGTCGTGCGAGAGAGTGGCGCTCTCGCCGGTGGTACCGACGGGAACGAGCCCGTCGACGCCCGCCCGTTCGAGCCGCTGGGCTTCCGCTCGTACTCCGTCGAAGTCGATGCTGTCGTCCGCTTCTAACGGCGTGACCATCGCAGGGAACACGCCGTCGAGATCGATGTCGTGTGTCATGTGGGTGGTGTCGCTACTCGGAGATCGATGCTGATCGAAAACAGCGCGCGACGGGGACGCTACGCCCGCCGCGAGCTACCCGCCGCCCGTTTGGTCGCGCGAACGGGACCGTCACACCCGCCGCTCTGCCCGCTCGCCCGCTCGGGTGTGACGCGTCGCATACCCGATCAACTGTACCCGGTACACTTAGGAATTGCGTCGTACGCGATACCTGCCGGCCGATCCATCCCGTTCTTTCGGTGACGAAACGCTTTAGCGGACACTCCGAGGAATGCCCGCATGTCGAACGTCGTTCAACCGGGCCAGCGCGTCGCGGTGCTCGTCGATTCACAGAACCTCTATCACACCACCCAGAGCGTCTATTCGCGCAACATCGACTACGAGGAACTGCTCGACGAAGCCGTGGCCGGGCGCGAGCTGACTCGTGCCATCGCCTACGTCATCCGGGCGAACTCGCCGAACGAGGAGAACTTCTTCGAGGCGCTCCAAGAGATCGGCTTCGAGACCAAAATCAAGGAGATCAAGACCCACGCCGACGGCTCCAAATCGGCCGACTGGGACGTCGGCATGATCCTCGACGCGGTGACGCTCGCGCCGAACCTCGACAGCGTCGTCATCTGTACGGGCGACGGCGATTTCTCCAGACTCTGCTCGCATCTGCGCCACGAGGGCGTCCGTATCGAGGCGATGGCGTTCGGCGAATCGACCTCCGAAGAACTCGTCGACGCCGCCGATGCCTTCACCGACCTCTCGGCGCGCTCCGACCGGTTCCTGCTCTAAACCGTTCCTTCGGAGGTGCCGATGAGCAGCGAGCCGGCGGCCATCGCGAGCGCCGCGACGACCGCCAGCGGGATCGGTACCGCGAACCCGAGCGTCGAGGCGGGAAACGCGAACAGCATGACGATTATCGCCCCGACCACCAGGAGTACGCCACCCGCGCCGATCTGCGTCCGTTCGTTCATGACTCCCACTGCGACCCACGGGGTATAAATGGCTTCGAAAGCCTCGCGCCGACCGGCGCGGGATGGCCGTGTTTTTGCCGACCGACGCGCGAACGGCAGTATGGACGATTTCGCACGGCTGCGCACGGTCGCCGACTACCAGTTCGGCGCGGGCGCTGGCGCGGCACTCTTTCCACCCGACGGCTCGTTTTCGGTACGACGATCACGAACCGGCCGGCCACAGCAGATCTTCGCCGACGGCGAACGCCTTGTCTCCTACGGCACCGACGGCCGCTTCACGTTCGGACTGGCCGGCGGCGAACGACTCCGAACGGCGCTCGCTGCGCCACAGGTACGCGTCGTCGTCGGCACGGAGAGCGATCCGTTCGTCAGGGAGGGGAAAAACGCCTTCGCGAAATTCGTCCGCGACGTCGATCCGGCGATCAGACCGGGCGACGCGGTCTGCATCGTCGGGCCGGACGACGATCTCTTCGGCGTGGGACGGGCGGAGCTCTCGGCCGACGCGATGGCGGAGTTCGAGACGGGTGTCGCCGTCAAAACACGAGAGGGAGCCGCGACGACAGAGCAGTCGGATCGGTCGTAGCGACGCGGTTCAGGCGAACGTCTTCGAGACGTCCGCGTCGACCTCGTCGGTGTCGATCTTCGTCCACGCCTCGTGGAAGTCCTCCATCCGCACCTCGGTCCGGTCGTCGCGGATGGCGAACATACCGGCCTCGGTACAGATCGCCTTGATGTCGGCCCCGCTGGCCTCGGCGATGTCGGTGGCGAGCTCCTCGAACGTGACGTCGTCGGCGAGGTTCATCCCGCGCGTGTGGATCTCGAAGATCTTCTCGCGACCCTCGGCGTTCGGCTTGGGCACCTCGATGAGGCGATCGAACCGTCCTGGACGGAGGATCGCCCGATCGAGCATGTCGAAGCGGTTCGTCGCGGCGATGATTCTGACCTCGCCGCGCTCCTCGAAGCCGTCCATCTCCGAGAGGAGTTGCATCATCGTGCGCTGGACCTCGGCGTCGCCGGAGGTCTTCGAGTCCGTCCGTTTGGAGGCGATGGCGTCGATCTCGTCGATGAAGATGACGGCGGGCTCGTGCTCGCGGGCGACCTCGAAGAGATCGCGGACGAGCTTCGCGCCCTCGCCGATGAACTTGTGGACGAGCTCGGAGCCGGCCATCTTGATGAACGTCGCGTCGGTCTGGTTGGCGACGGCTTTGGCGAGCATCGTTTTCCCCGTGCCGGGCGGACCGTGCAGCAGCACGCCGGAGGGTGGTTCGATACCGACGTCGGTGAACATCTCCGGCGATTCGAGCGGGAGTTCAACGGTCTCGCGCACCTCGTTCATCTGCTCTTCGAGCCCGCCGATGTCCTCGTAGTTCACGCCGGGGCTCTCCTCGACCTCCATCACGCGCGCCCGGACGTCGGTCTCGTCCGAGAGATCGGTGACGACCGACAGCGAGTTGTTCACCGCCACCCGGGAGCCCGGTTCGATCTCCTCGCGAGTCTCCGGCGTGACCTCGGTGACTGCCTCCTGGTTGTTGCCGTGCTGTTTGATGATGACGCCGTCGTCGGTGACCTCCTGGACGGTGGCGACGAACAGTGGTGACTGTTTCAGCTTCTTGTTCTCGTGGGTGAGCCGTTCGAGCTTCTGTTTGTACTTGTTGTTCTCGGCGTTCGCGTCGAGCAGCTTGTCGCGCATCTCCTCGTTCTGGCCGTCGAGGATGTCGATGCGCTCCTCGAGCGATTCGATCTTCTCCTGTTGTGAGGCGTCGGTATCGTACGGTTGGTCCACGTCGTCGACCGTATCGGTCATTGGCCTCGGTAGGGCACACTTTCATAAGAGCGTTCGGGTCGTCACGGACGATCGGTCGCCGGCGTGATGGCCGTGACAGCCCGTCTCAGCGCCCGTCGTAGCGGATCGGCAGCGACTCGACGCCGTAGATGAACGAGCTCCGCGTCGGCGAGAGATCGGCGTCGGCGAGCGCCAGCCCGTCGAGCGAGAGCAGTTCCGAGAGAGCGACTCGGGCTTCGAGACGAGCCAGCGGCGCGCCGAGACAGTAGTGGGTGCCGTGGCCGAAGCCGAGATGGCCCGTCGGCGCGCGATCGACGACGAACTCGTCGGCGTTGTCGAAGGCGCGCTCGTCGCGGTTCGCCGAGCCGAGCCACGCCACCACGCGATCACCCTCCTCGATCGTCGCGTCGCCGAGCGTCACGTCGCTGCGCGCGATGCGCGTCATCGCCTGGACGGGCGCACGGTAGCGCAGCGCCTCCTCGATCGCCGGCCCGACGGCGTTCTCGTTGCCGGCGAGCTCGGAAAGGACGCCCTGATTGCCGAAACAGCGCACGGCGTTCGTGATGAGGTTCGTTGTGGTGATGTTGCCGGCGATGAGCAACAGCATGCACATCCCGAGCGCCTCCTCCTGGGGCAGTTTGCTCCCGTCGTCGAGCTCGGCGGTCGCGATCGTCGTGAGGAGGTCGTCGCGGGGCTCCTCGCGGCGCTGCTGGAGCTGATCGAGGAAGTACATCGCCATCTCCTGCTGGCTCTGCTGCTGGCGCTCGGCGATCTCCTCGTCGCTCGCGGCCGCGACGAGCGAGTCCGACCACTCCTTGAACTGCGCGCGATCCTCGGCGGGCACTCCCAGCAGCTCGGCGATGACGATGACCGGGAACGGATAGGAGATCTCCTCGACGAGATCCATCTCGCCGTCGTTCGCCGCGAGCGCGTCGTCCAGAAGCTCGCTCATCAGGTCGCGCAGGCGCGGCTCCATTTCGGCGACCGTCCGCGGGCTGAAGGCGTCGTCGACGACCGCGCGGAGATCGTCGTGACGCGGCGGATCCTGGAACAGCATCGTATCGAGGATCAGCCCCTCGCCCTCGCCGCTCAGCCCCTCGAAATCGCTCGCTGTCCGCGGGTTCACCGAGAACGCCTCGTCGTCACTGATGACGCGTTTGACGTCAGCATGGCGGAAGACGTCCCAGGAGCCGCGCGAAGCGTCGTACCGGACTGGCGAGCCGTCGCGCATCTCGCGATACCAGTCGAACGGTTCGAGCCACGCATCGGGTTCGGAGAGTGCTTCGGGAAACGCCTGCAGTCCCTGTGGGTCAGCGGAACTCATAGCTGTTAGTAGTTGCCTACTGACTATCAATCTTTCCCGTCGGCGAACGCGGCCGATTCGCGTCGCTGAGCGACGCTCTGGCGAGGTTCTCCGGCGATGTTATCCGAGATCTTTAAGTATCTCCATCCCTTACCTATGGGTGAACACCGACCCGTTGTACCGTCAGACAACCCACCCATCCGAGCACGCGCTCACCAACCCGATATTGGAAGGCACTACCCACATCCGACAGCGAGAACCGAGCGAACAGGACGAACGAGCCACCGAGGACGCCCAGACGGACGAGTCCGAGCGAGTCTGTCCCGAGTGCGGCGGCCGACTGGCCGAGGACGAAGCCCACGGCGAGACCACCTGCACGGAGTGCGGGCTCGTGGTCTCGACCGACGAGATCGACCACGGTCCCGAATGGCGCGCCTTCGACAGCGCCGAACGCGACCGCAAGAAGCGCACCGGCGCGCCCACCACCAAGATGATGCACGACAAGGGGCTGTCGAGCCAGATCGGCTGGCAGAACAAGGACGCCTACGGCAACACGCTGAGCGCACGCAAGCGCCAGCGGATGCAGCGCCTGCGCACCTGGGACGAACGCTTCCGCACGCGTGACTCCAAGGAGCGGAACCTGAAGCAGGCGCTCGGCGAGATCGAGCGCATGGCCAGCGCGCTCGGCGTCCCGAAGGACGTCCGCGAGACCGCGTCGGTCATCTACCGCCGTGCGCTCTCGGAGGATCTCCTGCCCGGACGATCGATCGAGGGCGTCTCGACCGCCGCGCTGTACGCGGGCATCCGCCAGATGGGGCTGCCCCGCAGCGTCGAGGAGGTCGGGGCGGTCTCGCGGGTCGACGAGATGGAGTTCAAGCGCGCCTACCGCTACATCAACCAGGAGCTCGATCTGGAGATCGGCCCGCCGAACCCCAAACAGTACGTCTCGCGGTTCGCCTCCGACCTCGACGTGAGCGAGGAGACCGAACGCCGTGCGCGCGACCTGCTCGAAACGGCCGAGCGACAGGCCGTCCACAGCGGCAAGAGCCCCGTCGGGCTGGCCGGTGCGGCGCTCTACGCCGCCGGCATCCTCACCAACCGCAAACTCACCCAGGACGAGGTCAGCGAGGTCGCCGAGGTCAGCAACGTGACGATCCGAAACCGCTATCACGAACTGATGGAGGTCGCCGAGGACGGGACCGGCCAGTCCGCGGCGGCCCTCTAATCGGACCGCGACGACAGCAACCGTTTAGTAGCCCGGCAGCAACGTTTTGGTATGCCGAGTTCGAAGGCCGAGGACTATCTCAAAGCGATCTATCAGCTCCGTGAGGGCGAGGAGCCGGTCGCCACCTCGTCCATCGCCGAGCGCCTCGACGTGACGGCCCCGACGGTGACCGCGACGATGAAGCGCCTCGAAGGCCACGGACTCGTCGATCGCGAGGAGTACAAGGGCGTCCGTCTCACCGAGGACGGCGAACTGGTCGCGCTCGAAACGATCCGCCACCACCGCCTGCTCGAACTGTTTCTCGCCGAACACCTGAACTACGACTGGGCGGAGGTCCACGAGGAGGCCGACCGGCTCGAACACCACATCAGCGAGCGTCTCGAAACCGAACTCGCCGCGAGCCTCGGCGACCCCAGCGCCGATCCCCACGGCGCGCCGATCCCGACCGAGGACCTCGAACCCACCGAGGCCGACGACGAACCGCTCACCGAGTACGCGGCGGGTGAGACGCTCGTCGTCGCGCAGGTCGCCGACAGCGATCCCGAGGTGCTCTCCTATCTCGCCGACGCCGGCATCACGCCCGACACCAGCCTCACCGTCCGCGAGGTCGCACCGTTCGGGATGCTCACCGTCGCGCCGGAGGGCGAAGACGAGACCGTCTCGCTGCCGGCCGAGATCGCCGCCGAGGTGCGGGTGCGGGCCGACGACGAGCGTTCGGCGGACGAACTGGCCGCCGACTGATCGCCGGCTGTCCTGAAGCCGCGTTTCCCGTTGTCATTCCGTCACGCACCGGCGACCGTGACGACAGTTTTAATTACCACTCGTCGAAACCACCCGGTAATGGATAGACGGCAGTTCCTTCGACGGTCGAGCGCAGGCGTCGCCGGGCTGGCGATGCTGGCAGGCTGTACGGGTGCGGGCGAGAGCGGCAATGGCTCCGGGGCGAACGGCTCGGGAACGAATGGTTCGGGCAACGGAACCACCGAGGCGGGAGCCGACAGTACGGCGACGACCGGCAGCGCGTCGTCCGGCGGCACGCTGCGGGTCGCGACCTACTCGTCGTTCACCGGCGAAGACACGGCGGGCAACTGGCTCAAATCCGCCTTCGAGAAGGAGCAGTCGGGGACGACCGTCGAGTTCCTCACGCCGGAGAACGGCGTCAATCAGTACGTCCAGCGGGCCAAACAGGGCGCGCCGATCGACGCCGATATCTATCTCGGTCTGAACACGGCCGAGCTCGTCCGTGCGCGGAAGAAGCTCGACAAGCCCCTGTTCCAGTCTGTCGGTGAGGATCTCGACGGTGCCGACGGGCTGAAGAAGCCGCTGCGTATCGATCCCAAGAAGCGCGCCGTGCCGTACGACACGGGTTACATCTCGCTCGTCTACAACGAGAACGAGGTGAAGGAGCCGAAGACGTTCGATTCGCTGCTCGAATCGCGTTACGAGGGGGATCTCATCACCGAAAACGCCCAGCAGTCCGATCCCGGGCGGGCGTTCCTGCTCTGGTCGATCATCGCCAAGGGCGAGGAGAACTATCTCGACTACTGGAAGCAGCTCGTCGGCAACGGCGTGAAGGTGCTCTCGGACTGGGAGCCGGCCTATCAGGCCTACTCGGACGGCGAAGCGCCGATGGTGGTCTCGTACTCGACCGATCAGGTCTACTACCACGGCCCCGACGTCGACATGGCGAAACACCAGCTCGGCTTCCTCAACGATCAGGGCTACGCGAACCCCGAGACGATGGCGCTGTTCGAGAGCGCGAACAACCCGCAGCTCGCCCGGACGTTCATGGAGTTCGTGCTCACCGAGACGGCTCAGTCGAAGATCGCGGTCAAGAACGTCCAGTTCCCGGCGGTGAAGGGCGTCACGCCGAGCAAGGAGTTCGATAAGTACGCGAAGGAGCCGCCCGAGACGGTGACGCACTCCTACGACGAACTCGCCGGCTCGGTCGAGTCGTGGGTCGAGGAGTGGTCGCGGCTGGTCGCGAGCGAGTGAACGCGCGGCGCTGGGGCGAGCGACTCGCCGTCCCGACCGCGTTCGTCCTCACCGTCGCGATCCTGGCGCTCGTCTTCTACTACCCCGTCCTGAGCGTGCTGCGCGAGGCGGTCGTCCGTGCCGGCTCGCTGACGGTTGCCCCGCTAGTCGACGTGCTCGGCGACCCCTTCTATACCGGCGTCGCCCACCACCTGTTCACTGCACCGCTCTCGATTCCGGCTGGCGTGCTCGACTGGATCCGAGCCGGGTTCCCGTCGGTCGAGTTCGGTCTGTTCGGCTTCACCGCCTTCCAGGCGTTCCTCTCGACGTTGGCGAGCGTCGTCGTCGGGCTGCCGGGGGCGTATCTGCTCGCGCGCTTCGAGTTCCGTGGCCGACGGACGCTCCGCTCGCTCACCATTCTCCCCTTCGTGTTGCCGTCGATCATGGTGGCGGTCGGCTTCCTCGCCATGTTCGGGCAGAACGGCCTGCTCAACGACGTTCTGAGTGCGCTCGGTCTCGGGCAGGTGAACCTGCTGTTCACGCTCGAAATCATCGTGCTCGCGCATGCGTTCTACAACGCGCCACTCGTGACGCGGCTCGTGACGACCGCCTGGGAGAGCGTCGATGCCCGACGCGTCGAGACGGCCCGAGCACTCGGTGCCGGCCCGTTTCGTGCCTTTCGCGACATCGTGGTGCCACAGCTCCTTCCCGCACTACTGACTGCCGCGCTGCTCACGTTCGTCTTCACCTTTCTCTCCTTTCCGATCGTGCTCGCGCTCGGCGGGTTGCGCCTCGCCACCGTCGAGGTCTGGCTCTACGCGCGCGTCCAGGACCTCGAACTCGCCGAGGCGGCGACGCTCGGCACCATCGAGACGGTGCTCTCGCTCGCGCTCACCTATCTCTACCTCCGGTACGAGGCACGACAGACGACCACGGGCGGCGGAACGACGCTCTCGCGGCGTGCGCTCGCGATCGGCTGGAGGACCCTTCGTGATCCGATTCGAATCGGGCTCGCGGTCTACGGCGTCGGAATTCTCGTTCTGTTCGTCGGCCCGCTCGTAAGCATGGTCGTCGAGAGCGTCACCGGCCCGAACGGGCTGACGGGCGCGTACTACGAGTTCCTGCTCAACCAGCAGGCGACGACGGCGGCCGGCACGACGAAACCGCTGCCGGCGATCGCGAACTCGCTGGCCTTCGGCGTCGGCACGCTCGCGCTCGCGGTGCCGATGGGGATCGTCGTCTCGGTGATGGCGACCCGGGGCGGGACCGGCTCGCGGCTGGCCGAGACGCTGATGAGCGCGCCGCTGGCGGTCAGCGGCGTCGTCGTCGGTCTCGGCTTGCTCCAGACGCTCGTCTTCGGGACGACGGTCGCCGGCTATCGGTTCACCGCCGGCGGGGCACTCGCCATCGTCGTCGCGCACGCGGTCGCGGCCTACCCGTTCGTGACGCGCAACGTCACCCCGGCGCTCGCCGGCATCGACTCGCAACTCGTCGATTCGGCGCGCTCGCTCGGTGCGAGTCGGTTTCGGACCCTGCTCGACATCGAACTCCCGCTCGTGTGGACGGCGGTACTCGCCGGCGGTGCGTTCGCCTTCGCCATCTCGATCGGCGAGTTCGATACGACGGTTTTACTCGCCGAGGGTGTCGAAAGCTACACGATGCCGGTCGCGCTCGAACGGTATATCGGCAATCGGTCGCTTGGTCCGAGTCTCGGACCAGCGACCGCGATGGGCACCGTCCTCCTCCTGGTGACGGCCGCGAGCTTCCTCGTCATCGAGCGCCTCGGCGGGCGGTGGGAGCCATGAGCGACGCCGTACCCGAACGTGACCCCACCACAGCGGAGGCGGGCGTGGCACTCGACAACATCACCGTCGCATTCGGCGGCGTCACCGCGCTCGAAGACGTCTCGCTGTCGGTCGACGAGGGCGAGTTCTTTACGCTCGTCGGCCCGTCGGGTTGTGGGAAGACCACGACGCTCCGAGCCGTCGCGGGCTTCGAGGAACCGGCCGCGGGCGAGGTCCACATCGATGGCGGGCGCGTCACCGATCTCGCCCCCGAACGGCGCGATGTCGGCGTCGTCTTCCAGCATTACGCGCTGTTTCCGCACATGACGGTTCGTGAGAACGTCGCCTACGGACTCCGCTTTCGCGACCCGCCGGGCGGCGTCGCCGACGACGAGCGCGTCGACGAACTGCTCTCGCTGGTCGACATGGCGGGGATGGGCGAGCGCGATCCCGAACAGCTCTCGGGCGGTCAGCAGCAACGGATCGCGCTTGCTCGCGCACTCGCGCCCGGTCCCGACGTACTCCTGCTCGACGAACCGCTGTCGGCGCTCGATGCCCGCCTCCGCGAGCGCCTCCGAGTGACGATCCGGGAGATCCAACAGGAGCTCGGGATCACCACGATCTACGTGACCCACGACCAGAGCGAGGCGCTCGCCATCAGCGATCGTGTCGCCGTCGTTAGCGGAGGACACATCGAGCAGGTCGCCCCGCCCGAAACCGTCTATCGGGAGCCCAAGTCCCGGTTCGTCGCGGAGTTCGTCGGCGAGAACAACCTCCTCGATGGCGAGGTGACAGAATCGGCCCCGCCGTACGCGACCGTCGACGGCGTCGAGATCGCGCTCCCCGAGAGCGCCGCGGTCGATACCGGCGATTCCGTGGCGCTCTGTGTACGGCCCGAGGTACTCTCGCTCGGCGAGAACGATACGGCCTCGAACGCAACGACGCTAACGGCGACCGTCGAGCACCGCGAGTTTCTCGGCGATGCCTACCGAGTTCACTGCTCGTGGAACGGACGGTCGCTGCTCGTCAAGACCGGTAGTCGGGAGCCGCCCGAGGGGACCGTGACGCTGACCGTCGATGCGGACGACATCCATCTGTTGTCGGATAGCGGACGCTGAGTCGCCCGGATCGTCCATTTACCGGACGCGTTCGAGATCGTCCTGCGTGTCGATATCCATGACGACGCCCGCGTCGTCGGTATCGAGTAGCACGCCGCTGTCAAGCAGAATATCTCTCCCACCGACATCGCCATCGACCGCGCACAGCGCGTCGAAGTGGTCGGCCCCGAACAGCACCGGATTGCCGCGCTGACCCTCGTAGGCGGCAGCCACGGCATCGACGACGCCGCCGGCGAACCCATCGACGAGCAGATCGACGGTCGCGCTGTCGACGAACGGCATGTCACCAAGCAAGAATATTGCGGCGTCCGCATCGCTGTCTGCGGCCGCACGCGCGCCGTGCTCGACGGAGGTCGATAGCCCTCGCTCGTAGGCGTCGTTTGCAACGAACGCGACGTCGAAGTCGGCGAGCACTTCCTGAACGGCGCTCGACTGGTGGCCGAGCACGGCGACGACCCGCGACACCCGCGAGTCGAGCAGCGTGCGGGCGGCGCGACGAACGAGCGGTTCCCTATCGATATCGGCGAGGAGCTTGTTCCGCTCGCCGAAACGGCTGCTCCCGCCCGCAGCGAGCAGCACGCCGACGACGGTCGGGTCGTGGTCCGTTCGTCCCGAAATCGATTCGTGAATCGTGTTTGGATCGATGCGACGGAGTTCCTCGCTCATGCGAGCACCCGATAGGGAACGACCGCGACCGGCTGGCCGGCGTCGAGCGAGCGTTCGGCGAGGACGATCCCGTCCGCGGTCGTCGTTCTCGTGTTGGCGGCAACGAGCCCCGGCGCGAACCGCTCGTCGTAGATCGCGAGCGACGAGTCGGCGTGACCCAACGGGATGGCTTCGTTCCCGTCGAGAACGACCGGCACCGCGTACTCGCGGTCGTCGTCGGGGATCTCGACGGTGCTCGTCAGCCCGGCGGTGACCGATGGTAGCCGCCGCTGGCCCGTGAAGAACGATCGGGCAACGAGCACGGCGGCGGTGTGGGCCGCGAGCGGTTTGCCCGGCAGCCCGACGACGAGCGCACCGTCGACGACCGCCGCCAGCACCGGCCTGCCGGGTTGGAGGCGCACGCTCTCGAACAGCGGGTCGTGGGCTTCGAGCACCGTGGCGACGTGGTCGGCGCTCCCGACGCTCGTCCCACCGGTCGTGAGAACCACGTCGTGGGTCGCGGCGGCGCTCTCGATGGCGCGGCGCACGGCCCCGGAGTCGTCGGGCACGCTCTCGCGGATCGTCGGCTCGTGGCCCCATTCCCGGACGAGCCCGGCGAGGAACTCCGAGTCGCGGTCGGGCTGGCGACCCTCGTGGATCTCGGTGCCGGTCGCCACGATGCCCACCGAGAACCGCTCGTGGACAGTCACGGACTCGATGCCGATGTCGCTCAGGAGCGCCGCATGCCGGGCGGCGAGTCGCGTGCCGGCGTCGAACAGCGACTCGCCCGCCTGTGCCGTCCCGCCGCGCGGCGAGACGTTCGTCCCCGGGGCGAGCTGTGGGCCCGAAACCCGTTCGTCGTCGACGGTCGCGTCCTCGACTTTCAGCACGGCATCGGTCCGGACGGGCAGCGGCGCGCCGGTAGCGATGCGGGCGGCCTCCCCCTCGTCGAGTTCCGGTGGCTCGTCCTCGGGGAACACCTCCGCGGCGACCGCCGGCGACTCGTCGTCGGTGGCGATCGCGAACCCGTCCATCGTCGCGTAGTCGTGCGGCGGCACGGCGGACGGGGCGCGCACGCCCTCTGCGAGCGTGCGGCCGGCGAGCGCATCGAGGGAGACGGGTTCGCTGGAGCAGGCATCGAGCGCCGTGGAGCGGTGGTCGAGCAGTCGTTCGACCGCGTCCGCGCGGGCGAGATCCGTTCTGGCCATGCGCCATCGAGGAACGAACGCGGCATATTCCTTCCCCCGATCCGCGGCGCTCCGAAAGCGTGCCAGGGAATTTTTGCCGGACGGACGCGAACGCCGACCATGTCCAACGCCTGCATCGTCCGCGGAGAGATCCCGGCCGAGGAGTTCGCGCTGTACGAGGCGCTCGACGCGCTGCCCGACGTCGAGTTCGAGGTCGAACGCATCGTCCAGAGCGGCGACGAGGCGGCCATGCCGCTGATGTGGATCCGCAACGCCACGGTTGAGGCCGTCGGAGAGGCCTTCGGGGACGATCCGAGCGTCGATGAACTCGAACTGCTGTCCGCGTTCGACGAGGAGCAACTCTACCGCATGCAGTGGGTCTCGGAGGTCGAGGTGGTGCTCCAGATGCTGACGAACTCGCACGCGACCATCACCGACGCCTACGGGACCGATGGTCGATGGTATCTCCGCGTGCTCTACCCCAACCGCGAATCACTCTCGAAGACCGTCCAGTTCGCCGACGACAACGGGCTCACCTTCGACGTCACGGCCATCCGGCAGCTCGAAGGCGAGCCCGCGGGCCGCTTCGGACTCACCGAGGCGCAGTTCGAGGCGCTCGAAACCGCGCTCGAAGCGGGTTACTACCAGGTTCCGCGCGAGACCGATCAGAGCGAACTCGCCGACCAGTTGAACATCTCCCATCAGGCGCTCTCCGAACGACTCCGACGCGCGACGGGCGCACTCATCGAGGACGCGCTGTTGGTCGGCGCAGTGGAAGCACGGCAGGACGGCTCATGACGTACACGAGCGACAGGATATAACCGTCCGCCGCCGAATAGTCAGTCAAATGAGTTCGTCAGAGGGTGGATCGGAGCCGACCGACACCCGCGAGGAGATCATGGAGGCGACCTACCGTGCGCTCTGCGAGCACGGCTACGCCAATCTCACGATGCAGGCGATCGCCGACGAGTTCGAGAAGACCAAGGCCGTTCTGCACTACCACTACGACACGAAGGACGAGCTGCTCGCGGCCTTTCTGGAGCATCTCCTCGACCGATTCACGAGCCGCCTCGACGTCGATAGCGACGATCCGAACGCACGCCTCGACGCCCTCGTCGACGAACTGCTGCTCGGGCTCGACGACGAAAGCGGCGAGGATCGCGAGTTCCACACGGCCCTGCTCGAACTGCGCGCGCAGGCACCGCACAACGCCGCCTTCCGTGAACAGCTCGCGGCCAACTACGATCTCCTGCTCGACATGCTCACGACCATCATCGACGACGGCATCGAACAGGGCGTCTTTCACGACGTCGATGCCGAGCGGCTGGCGGCGCTGATCATGGCGACGATGCTCGGCGGGCGCGTCCACCAGATCACCCTCGACCGCGAGGCGATCGCCCTCGACGTGCGCGAGGTGCTCGAAGACGAGATCCTCGACGATCTCCGCAACAAAGCGGAATAGCCGCTTTCAGCGCCGGAGACGGCGCGCGGCGAGACCGCCGATGCCGGCGAGCGCGGCGAGCACGCCGAAGCCCGCCCCGTCGCCGCTCGTCTCGGTTCCGCTCGCGTTGCCCGACCCATCCGTAGCGCCCGATCCGTTCGCCGTGCCGTTTCCAGCCGCCGACCGAACGCCCGCCGTCGCGTTCGCGTCGGTATCGGTCGCGTCGGTGCCCAGTGCGGTCGTGGTGGAGCCCGTTGCGTTCGCGGTCGCGTTCGTCCCGTCCGGGGTCGTTGCGGTGCCCGTCGCTTCGGTCGCCGTGATCCGGTTCACCGCACCGCCGAGCTCGCCGGCGGAGGTCAGCGCGAACAGTTCGCCGTCGGCATCGCGGGCGATGGCGATGAGATAGCCCTCGACTGCGCCGCCCTCTGCGCCCTCGACTTGAAGCCGTTCGAGATCCCAGAGCCCGTCTTCGGTGGGGGTGGCCGCGAACAGCGACGAGCGTGGGTCGCCCTCCGTGCTGTAGTCGCCGAAGACGTATTTCCCGTCGAGGGCGTCGATCGAGCCGTCGTAGAGATAGCCACCGATGACCGAGATACCGATGGTCTCACCGTTGCGGGCGTGGGGGTACTCGATGACGGGATCGCGAAGCGGCTCGCCACCCCGGACGTCCGGCGGCGTTCGGCTCGGGCAGTTCTTCGGCATGTCGCTCAGGCTCTCGGTGCCGTAGCAGTGGGTACCTTCGCGGACGTTCCAGCCGTAGTTGCCGCCCTTCACGACGCGGTCGATCTCCTCGTAGCGGTTCTGGCCGACGTCGGCGACGTAGAGCTCGCCGTCGTTGAAGCTCATCCGCCAGGGGTTGCGAAATCCCCAGGCGTACTGTTCGTCCAGTCCGTTCTCGCCGACGAGCGGGTTGTCGTCGGGGATCGCGTAGGGTTTCTCCCCGTTCTGGCTGTCGACGTCGAGACGCAGGATCGATCCCCGGAGATTCTCGGTGACGTCCTGGCCGTTGCCGCCGCGATTGCGATCGTACCAGTCGCTGGCGTGGCCGGGCCCCGTATCCCGCGGGCCGCCACCGTCGCCGTAGGAGGTGTAGAGATAGCCGTCGGGCCCGAACGCGACCGCGCCGCCGTTGTGGACCTTGCGGGGTTCGTGGACTTCGAGCAGCACTCGCTCGGAGTCGGGACGCGCACTCGTGCCGTCCTCGTTCGCCTCGAACTCCGAGAGGACCTCCGTGTGCGAGAACTCGTCGGGTGCGTCGTCGGCGGGCGGGGCGCTGTAGCGCACGTAGAAGCGCCGGTTCTGCTCGTAGTTGGGATGTGGCGCGAGTCCGAGAAATCCACGCTCGCCGGTAATCTCGGCGAGGCGATCACGCAAATCGAGGAACGGCTCGTCGCGCAACTGATCGCCCTCGTTGAGCTGGGCGACCCCGTAGAGATCGACGACGACTCGCTGGTCGTCGCCCGGCAGCAGCGCCATGTCGGTCGGTACTTGAAAGCCGCCGACGAGCCGTTCGAGGCCGATCGTCGGCCCGGTCGGGACGGCCTGCTCGGTGGTCGTGGCGTCCGTCGTGGCCGACGAGCCGGAGCCGAAGCGCACGCTCCCGCGCATCGACGACCGGTGTGGCTCGCAGATGTATTCGGCCATCTCCTCGCGAGCGGTAAATTCGATCGTCTGGGTCGCGCCCTGCTCGCTCATCACCTCGGTACGCTTCAGGACGTCGTCGTTCTCGTCGATCAGCGCGATGTTGTGACCCATCCCGTCGAGATTCGTCCACGTGATGCGGTAGTCGACGCCGGCTTCGAGGGCGAGCGTGGGGTTTTCTTCGCCAGCGATCGACTCGGGCGTGCGACCCTGCCAGCCGGCGATCTTCCCGCCGAGTTCGATCGTGCGACTGCTCTGTGCGCGCCCGCGCCCGGCGGTGGCGACGCCCGCGAGCGCGCCGGCCGCCGTCAGCCCGAGAAATCGCCGTCGGCCGACGGTTCGTGCCGTCGAGTGTCCGTCCTGTGTGTGCTGTATCGGGTTCACGTGAGCGTTCGGTCGAATCGAACGGCGCTCGGGACAAAATCGTGACGACTTGCCGGTCGTCCAGATTGGAAAAGTGGTCGAAAAGACTCATTGAAATCTTCAAACGACGATGTGTTCCGGCATCCTGCTGAATAGATCGCGGGTGATAGTTGTGGAGCGAAGTCGAAATCAGCTGATGTCGACGGTATTCCATTCAGAGATACTGTTCGACGAATGCTCGATGCTCAGTTGCCCGAGCCGCGCGGTCGTCCAAGGTGGGATCGGTGCGGGCGAACAGCGGGAGACACGCCATCTGATCCAGGCGGAAGACGAGTCGATAGAGACGGATCCGCTCACGCGTTGCTGCGTCGAAGGACCACTCATCGCGCACCGATTCATACGCATCCCAGAGCGCCCGGCGCAACCCGCCCGCACGGCCTGCCGATGCGCTGGCATCCGTGTTCAAATCCGGCTTCAGTAACTTTGACTCCGCGATGGCAAGGTTGAATGCCGGTGGGGCGGACATGAGATTCGCCCAGTCGAGAACCGCACGAGCCTCTCCGGATTCCGGAGCGACGACCAAGTTTCCGTATCGGTAGTCCTTATGACAGTACGTCGGTGGTTTCGGCGCGGAGAGGTTGGAGATCGTCTCCTTCAGATAGCTTCGGATGTCGGGGACGAGATTGTCGAAGCGATTCGGGTCCGTCGCGAGTTCCGGAAAGTACCCACCGTCCTCTAGAAGTTGATCCAGCGTCTCCTCGTATGAGTCGAGCAGCCAATCGTGGAACACATCGTAACTCGGTGAGTCGGATGTGTCGAGTACGGATATCCCGCCGTTCGTGCCCACTATATCGCCGATCTCGTCGAAGGAATCGAGCGTGTGGAGTTCCGCCAGATTCCGTCCAGCCTCACTGAAGATTGTCTCACGGACGTCAAACGGGAGATCCGGTGCGTCAGCATGGTCGATCGTCCGGCCGTCGACGTACTCCATCAGGAAATACGGGGCCGGGTAGGTTTCGTGATCGTCGCAGGTGTCGAACACAGTCGGAACTGGGACGGTTGTTTCTCGACGAAGGAGTGAGAGGACCCGTGGTTCAGCCTTGGATCGGTCCGCAGCTAGCGGATGGCTGCTGGTGCTAGCCTTGAGGACGATACTCCGCTCTCCCATTGGCGTGTCTACGTCGAAGGCGACCGTGGAATTAACGCCCTCTGCGATACGATCGATGTCCCTCGGAGACCAAGCGGGACGTAGATACCGGACCATCTCGACCAGCATCCCGTCGGAGATCTCAACGGACGATTTCTCCGTCCCGGCACCGGACATGGGATTTCACTAGATAGACACACTGAAAAGTATGGTGTAGCGTAGTGGTTTGGGGGTAAGCGGTCTCTCCGCTGGACGCGTTCCAATGTATCTCCCTATCGGACGACCGTGAGTTCTTCTCACAGGCCATATCGGACAGATTCCCGCTGTATCCTGCACGCTGTTCCCGGTATTTTTCGAGGGGCCAACAGAGCCACGGAAAGGAAGAGTGTGGCTCAGTCGCCGTTCAGCCGCTTGCGGATCGCGTCGGCGATGTCCGTGTTGTCGACGGTGCCATCGAAGAACTCGGCGTTTGGACCGGTGGCGAAGGTCGGGACGTTCTCGGCGGTGTGGCCGGTCGACGTCCAGCCGATCCGTATCCGCTCGTTGAGGATCTCCGCGACCGGTGTGTTGTACGCACGCAGTTCGTCGAGTTCGGTGTCGAGCAGTTCGACACCCATCTGCTCGGCCATGATCGAGGCGACCTCCTCACGCGACTCAGCCTCCTCGATCTGCGGGACGACCGTGGCCGTGCTCGCGTTCATCCCGTCGAGTACGTCGAAGTTCACGTCGTACGGGCCACCCGTCCCGAGCGAGAGACCGCCCGTCTCGTGGTCGGCGGTCGTGATGACCGACGTCTCGCCGTGGGAATCCTCGGCGTAATCGAGCAGTCGACCGATCACGTCGTCGGCTTCGAGCTGTTCGTGGGCGACGACCGGGTAGTTCGAGTGGCTCGCGTGGTCGATGCGGCCGGCTTCCACGAGGAGGAAGAAGCCCTTTCGCCCGCCCCGGGCTTCGAGCAGTTCGATCGCCGTCCCGGCCATCGCGCCGAGTCCCGGCTGGGTCGAGTCATCGTCGTCCTGCCGATCGAGCGTGTAGCTCAAATGGTCGGACTCGCTGAACAGGCCGAGCGCCGGCGCGCTGTCGAGCGAATCGAGCTCGCTCGCGGTCGTGACGTAGTTGTAGCCGTTGCGTTTGGCCTCGGCGACTAAGTTCGCGCTGTCGTTCTCGCGGCCATCGGGCAGGAAGTACGAGCGCGCGCCGCCGAAGAGCACGTCGACACCGCTGTCACGGACGTACTGTTTGGCGATCTTCTCCTCCTCGTCGCGGGACGGAACGTGGCTGGCGAACGATGCCGGCGTCGCGTGCGTCATCCGCGCCGTCGTCACCAGCCCGACGGCGTAGCCCATATCGCGGGCTTGCTCCAAGACAGTCTGCTTGGGGACGAACTCGCCCGCGTCGTTCTTCACGCCGGCGATCGCACCATTGTAGCTCTTGTGGCCGGTCGATAGCGCCGTGGCCGTCGCCGCCGAATCGGCGACGAACTCCTCGGGATCGTCCGGATACGTCATCGCCGAGCCGTGCGCGTCGTGGCGATCGACGTTGTAGGTCACGTCGGCAGCGTTCAGCGGGAACTTCTCCGAGTTCTTCCGATAGGACTTCAGATATCGGCCCAGATCGAGCTGTGCGCGACCCTGTCCGTCCCCGACGAACAGAATGACGTTCGTCGGTCCGTCGTCCCCACCATCGTCGTCCTCGTCCGCGTCGTCGGTGTCGTTCGCGTTTGCCGGGTCGGTCCCCTGAAGTCCGAGCGCCGCCATGCCGGCCGCCGCGCTCGATCCCTTGAGGAACGTTCGGCGCGTCGTGTTCGGGCCGTCATCTGCATCGTTGTCGGTGCCACTCGCCCGTTCCGTCGATGGTCTCTCCGACATCGGACAAATCCCCACCCACCTGCATCATAAAACTTGTTACATATGTCAGAATTCCACATGGTATTATGTGTCATGTAAATATTCAACATGGGGCCGCTCGGATGGCACCGATCCACGCGAACCGCGTTCCGATCAGCGCTCGCTGTCGGGGATCACGACGACCTTGCCGAACCCCTCGCGTTCTTCGAGCATCTCGTGGGCACGAGTGGCCTCGCTCATCGGCAGCGTCTCTCGAATCCGGGGCTCGAAGGTGCCGTCCCAGACCAGCGAGAGCACATCGTCGACTTCGCCGAGGGTGGCCATCGTCGATCCCAGGATGTCGATCTGCTTCCAGAAGACGCGGTTGATGTTCGTCTCGGCCTTCGGGCCGGTGGTCGCCCCGCAGGTGACGAGCCGACCGCCCTTGGCGAGACATTTCGTCGAGTCGTCCCACGTCTCCGGACCGACGTAGTCGACGACGACGTCGACGCCCCGTCCGTCGGTGAGCTCTCGCATCTCGCTTGCGAAATCGTTCTCGGCGTAGTTAATCGTGTGATCGGCCCCACACTCCTCGGCGTATTCCAGTTTCTCGTCGGTGCTCGCGGTCGCGTAGACCTCCGCGCCGGCGTAGTCGGCGATTTGGACCGCCGCCTGGCCCACTCCCCCGGAGGCACCGAGAATCAGGATGGACTCGCCGGCCTCGATGTCGGCGCGGGTCATCAGCATGCGCCACGCGGTCTGGAAGGTCAGCGGTGCGGCCGCCGCCGTCACCCAGTCCACGTCGTCGGGAACGTGGACGAGGTTCGCGGCGGGGACGGCCGCCTGCTCGGCGTGGACTCCACGAACGTGCTCGCCGATGAGGTGGTAGCTCTCACAGAGCGAGTGCTCGCCGTGGCGGCAGAACTCGCACTCGCCACAGGAGACGCCGGCGGTGACGGCCACGCGATCGCCGACCTCGACGCGCGTGACGTCTTCTCCAATGTCGGTGACGACACCGGCGGCGTCGCTGCCGGGGATATGTGGCATCTCGAGATCGACGCCCGGCAGTCCGCGGCGCGTGAAGACGTCGAGGTGGTTCAACGCACCGGCCTTCACGTCGACGAGGGCTTCGTCCTTCCCTGGTTCGGGGTCGGGGAAGTCGCCGTACTCGATGACGTCACGGTCGCCGTGCTCGGTGAACTGGACTGCCTGCATGTCACCGGATGACAGCGACGCGCGCATAGCGGTTTCGGTCGTTGATGACAGATCGTTCAGTTCGGCGTCGCTCACAGCGTCACGAGAACCGCCGCCGCGAGCGAACCGGCCAGGAGAACGGCGCTCCAGAGCGCGACACGGGAGGCGAACGACCGACTCGGTCCGGCGGCGGTCAGCGCGGCCTTGACGACGATGCTCGACGCGGTGGCGAGCAGGACGGCGATGACGGCCGTCTCGCCGGCCAGGCTACCCGTGCGATAGAGCGAGACGGTCGAAGCGGTCGCGCCCGCACTGGAGACGAGCCCCGAGAGCACGGCGGTCACGTAGAAGCCCACCTCGCCGAACTCCGACTGGGCGATGCCGCCGGCCAGGATGATGACGGCGAACATCGCACCGAAGGCGAGCACGTTGCGCAGTGAGAACGGGCTGTCGAGCTCCATCTCCACAGGTGTGTTCCAGTCGGCCGTGACGGCGGCGATGGCGACGCTACCGACGACGACCACGACGAGCGGCACGAGCGCGCCCACGAGCACGTCCGGGAAGGTGAATGCGAGCACGATGGCGAGATTGCGCAGCGCCATCGCGGCGTCGGCGAGCAGGACGGCCGCCACCGCGTAGGATGTCGCTGCGGGCCGCTGTCGCACCGAATCGAGCATCGTCCCCACGACCGCCGTCGAGGAGGCCAGTCCACCGAAAAAGCCCGTGACGGCGATGCCCCGTCCGCCGTACGTCCGCACGATGGCGTAGTTGACGATGCCGATGGCGGCGACCGCGACCACCATCAGCCAGACGACGCGCGGTTCGAGTTCGACCGCCAGCGGGCCGGAGCCGAGCGTGATGTCGCCGGTCGGGAGCAGCGGGTAGATGACGAACGCGAGGATGGCGAACTCGGTCGTCGAGCGGAGCTCCTCGCGCGAGAGCGCGCCGGCGAACGTGTGGAGTTCGCGCTTGAGCACGAGCAGCAGCGAGGAGAGAACGGCAACGGTGACGCTCTCGATGACGAACCCGGCGGCGGTCAGCGCGCCGACGCCGTAGGCGACCAGCATCGACACCGAGGTGGTGAGCGAGAGGCCGAGGTCCTCGTCGCGCAGCCCCTGGATCGCCAGAACCGTGCCCTGGACGATGACGAGCACGCCGCCGACCGCCAGCAGTCCGTCGCGCCCCAGCGTGGTGAAGACGGCCCCGAGCAGGCTGATGAGCGAGAACGTCCGAACGCCGGCGGGCTTGTCCGACCACTCGCGTTCGAGCCCCAGAAACAGCCCGAGCGCACCCGCGAGCGCGATCCTGGCGACGGGGCTGTCGAGCGGGACGGCCAACTGGACGACGGGGCTCACGCTTGGGCGTTCTCCCGCTGACGTATAAACGTCCGTCGTCCTCGCTCGGGTAGTGTGTCCGACCATCGCCGACCGTCGCCGGCGGTCGCCAACTTTATAATCGAGTAGTATAACTAGGTTATCGATGGCGAAGACACAGCTCCAGTCCGCCCGCGAGGGTATCGTCACGCCGGCGATCGAGCGCGTCGCCGAGCGCGAGAACCGCGATCCCGAGTTCGTCCGCGAGCAGGTCGCGGCGGGAGAGGCGGTGATTCCCGCGAACCACGCTCACGAGGGGCTCGACCCGATGATCATCGGTCGCGAGTTCTCGACGAAGGTCAACGCCAACATCGGCAACAGCGAGACGACGAGCGACCGGACCGAGGAGCTCCGCAAGCTCCACGCGGCGGTCCACTACGGCGCGGACACGGTGATGGATCTGAGTACCGGCGAGGAACTCGACACGATCCGCGAGGCGAACGTCGAGCACTCGCCCGTGCCGATCGGGACGGTCCCGATCTACGAGGCGGTCAAGCGCGCGGAGAGCCCCGAGGAGATCACCCACGAGCTCCTGCTCGATGTGATCGAAAAGCAGGCCGAACAGGGCGTCGACTACATGACGATCCACGCCGGCATCCTGATGGAACACCTCCCGTTGACCGACGGCCGGGTGACGGGGATCGTCTCGCGCGGCGGTTCGATTCTCGCCCAGTGGATGGAGGAGAACGCGATGCAGAATCCCCTCTACACCGAGTTCGAGACAATCTGCGAGATCTTCGCCGAGCACGACGTCACCTTCAGCCTCGGCGATGGGCTTCGACCCGGAAGCCTCGCGGACGCGAGCGACGAGGCCCAGTTCGCCGAGTTGGACACGCTCGGTGAGCTTACCCGAACCGCGTGGGATCACGGCGTCCAGGTGATGGTCGAGGGGCCGGGCCACGTGCCGATGGACCAGATCCGGGGCAACGTCGAGCGCCAGCAGGAGGTCTGTGACGGCGCGCCGTTCTACGTGCTCGGGCCGCTCGTGACCGATGTCGCGCCGGGCTACGACCACATCACGAGCGCGATCGGGGCGACCGAGGCCGCCCGCGCGGGCGCGGCGATGCTCTGCTACGTCACGCCCAAAGAACATCTCGGACTGCCCGACGCAGAGGACGTCCGTGAGGGGCTCGCGGCCTACCGGATCGCGGCCCACGCCGGCGACGTGGCCAACGGGCTGCCCGGTGCGCGCGACTGGGACGACGCGCTCTCGCAGGCCAGATACGATTTCGACTGGCGCGAGCAGTTCGATCTCGCGCTCGATCCCGACCGCGCCCGGGACTCGCACGACCAGACGCTGCCGGGTGACAACTACAAGGAGGCACGCTTCTGCTCGATGTGTGGCGTCGAGTTCTGCTCGATGCGGATCGACCAGGACGCCCGCGACGCCGACGGCGAGATGGACGCGCTCGATACGGGTGTCGATCTCGATGCCTCGCCGGCCGCGGCTGTCAACCTCCCGCCGGTCGGCACCCACGACACGAGCGCCATCCCCGAACTGCCCGAGATCGACGCGGCGGCCCACGGCGAGGGTGAACCCGCCGACGACTGACCTCCCTCCCCTCTACCTCTTTCTCGCTCCATTCTTGCGGCGCGTGGGCTGTCAGTTCACGGTGTGGGTCGGGCACTTCGGCGGGGTATAAGTCGCTGCCGGGCGCACGTGCGGTATGACGATCTACACGGGTCGTGGCGACGAGGGCCAGACCGATCTCCGGACGATGGATCGCGTCTCGAAGGCGAATCCCAGGATCGAAGCCTACGGTACTGTGGATGAGGTGAACGCCACGGTGGGGCGGGTCCGCCCGACGGGTCACGAGGACGTCGACGAGCAGCTCCGCGCGATCCAGAACCACCTCCACGTCGTGCAGGCCGATCTCGCCAACCCCGAGCCAGACGAGGACGACCCGCAGATGACCAACGAGCGCGTCGAACGGTTGGAGGAGTGGATGGACGCCCACGACGAGGAGCTCGATCCCCTCCAGTCGTTCATCCTTCCGGGGGGCAGCGACAGCGGCGCGCGCCTCCATCACGCCAGAGCGGTCTGTCGGCGGGCCGAGCGCCGTGCAGTCGCGCTCGCTGGCGAGGAAGCGATCAACGAGCAGACCGTGACCTACCTGAATCGGCTCTCGGACGCCCTGTTCACCCTCGCGCGCGTGGTGAACCAGCGCGATGGGGTGAGCGAGGAAGCGCCCGACTACTGAAGGCAACGTTTATCTTTCGCGGTCGGAAATCGTGGGCACGGGGTCGGTGATCTAGGCCGGTTATGATACCTCCTTCACACGGAGGAAGTCGGCGGTTCAAATCCGCCCCGACCCATCCGCTCACTTCGTTCGCGTAAATCAACACACGGCAACGGCCCCCTTATAAATATCTGAAGGAAAGTGGTAGCTACTCCGTGAAGTGACTTATTCAACTGCGGTTCACCTGTTAGAGATATACACTATGTCATCTACCACAATGCCTTGTCACAGCGGGGAGTGCGAAGATACCAAACATTGGTTTCGTCGAAGCTAAACATTTTTACGTCTGTGGCTACTTCACCTACGTGTAGAGAAAGCTGGTTCTGTGTCAGATTGCGATCTTGCTCTTAGCTGCTTAGATGGCAGTGTGTCGCCGTTTTAGCGGATTTGTCTGATATGCGCGCCAGTACCTCATCTCTACAGATTCAATTATGGTCTTCACTGATTATTCTACCCTTGATTTGAACGAACAGGATCTTATTCGAACTCCCACGCATGGGACGCAGTATTCACCAGAGACTAAGATATGTAAGAATAGAAAGGAAATTCCGGATGGGTATCGGAAAAACGGTTTTGAGTCGTTTTGGAGCTTCTACGACCGACTACGACTATATAATACTGGTCGTTTCAACGGAATATGGCGCGATGAAAGCCATGAATTAGAAATAGATAATAGAAATCTAATCAAATCTCTTTCGTCTCAGCTACCAATGATTGATAGAGAACGACTCCGTGCAGAACGTTGGTTCATGTCGCTCGATAAGCGACGATATACCAGTATCGGCGGGATTGAGACTGTTGCATTTAGTGTCTGCGCAATTGTCTGTAATGAAGATGACACCCGCTACTACCCAACTGCAAAGAACAACAATCAGCGATTCGAGAAAGTGGCGGATAGTCTCGATTTTGACAAATATGATCTTCAGCGAGTCATAGAGCGAGTCCGAGCTGAATTAGGGCTGGTATGACCGTCACTCAAGTCTAACTCACTTATAGGGTGGGGGAGGGTATATAAACCAAGTTGTATAATCTTTACTTGAAGAAGTAAATCCTTGCCCAGTAGCCAACGCAAACCAACAACTGTCTGACTTCAGATAGGGAAACAATCAAACAAGGGGAAGACACCACCATCTTTGAAACAAGGTTACTATGAAAGATGTACCATAGAGCAGCGAGGAGGCGACTCACTACAAAACACAGCAGTAACAGCACAGCAACGGCAATCTCTGTAAGAGAATTACTGTGTGGTATCTTGGTAAGGCTGGGAGTGTTACTCCCTGCTGTTACCCAGTTATCCAATCACCATGTGATAGGTGGATCTTTCAGACAGCGGGGAGGGGACGACACCAATAGTAACCACATATCCTTGTTAGGCCTGCGGTGCGGTGGCTATATTGTATGCTGTGTTGAAATGTCCCGCCTCCTCGCTGTTCCAAAGTTGTCTGTTACTGCGTAACCAGTGTTTCTTTGAGATAGCAAAAAACAATCTTTAGGTTGATTATTCTATATTATTCGTATTTCTCAGTGGTTTGGTCTCGGTTCCGACCATCTTCACCTACTTTGTGGAAGATAAATCCAGTTCGAGGAGCCTGCTTTGCCTTCTCGCCTGCGGCTCGTATCCCCGGTCTTGCTTCAACTTGATACCGGTCACAGCAGCCTGTGACTGGAGGGCCTTGGACCAGCGAGGATGCGAAGGCTGCGGTGCAGTGCTTGTAGTAGATCAAAAGATAATGTAACTCCTCGCCGTCTATGAGTAGCTCTACTATGCAAATCGTTCGATCAAAGATGTTAGCTCCTTTGCAGCTTCTTGCTTCGCAATATCAGGATCATTGAGGTGGCTACGAATCTTGTAGAGTTCCATCACCGGGACTTGGATAACATCATCGTCGTCCTCATACACAGTATTCACTGCTCGGACAACATCATCCTCGTCGAGAGGTTGCCAATCATCATCAGCAGGAATGATAGAGAACATCTGTTCATCAAGATCATCAGAGTCCTCTGGATGCCGACCGTTCCCTTCGGAACGGGCCATGTGGATCTTGTAGCCTCGGTAGCCTTTGGCCAGCTTACCACAGAGACGACAGACGTATAGCTCCTTACCGGAGTCAGTCTCACCTGTGACGCGCTCATTCACTGAGACTGTGGACTCACCTACTTGTTCGCAGTCCTCGATGTCATACCCATCAGGGATGTTACCATGCTCCCCATGTCCGTTACCGACGGAATTTCTGACGTGGGGACCCATTCCTCGGGAGACAAACACTTCTCCACAATATTTGCACCGTCGGGTAGCTTCGGTATTCTGTTCACGACGGTACTTGCGAGCTGTAGGTTCGTCCATTGTCTCTCGATTTGTGGTTAGAGAACCAGAAATATGAAGGTTATGTATAGCCGTTATCTAACCAATCTACTTTTGCAAATCTTCTCAATTGTGTGTTGTTAGATTATATTATTTTTTATATGGAGGCGTGAGAGGTAGATTCAGTGACAGCAGGTTTTGGATTCAATTTTTCCGTCTAATTCTCGCGGCGGGTTACTATGATTTTCACCCACCCCCGTCTGTCACGGTGTCAAAACTCCGCCTGAAGTGAGGAGGCGGCCATAGGGTTACTGTTTGTTTTATCATCTATAACGTGCATAGAGTCCGTTGATTCTCGGCTGTTTCGCTATCCCTCTATCAATTCCTCCAAGAGAACGGCGATGTCTGCTTTCGGCACGTACCAGCACTTTTCAGTGTCATTGAATCGGGCGAATCCCAGTTCCTTCAGCCTCTCCATGAGCTGGTAGTAGCTACTGAACTCATCGTCAGTCATTTCCCCGTTACTGTAGAATCGTACTGTGGGAGCCATCTGCTCGTCATGAGCTGCGTCATGGCAGCGCCGACAGAGTAGAATCAGGTTGCTAAGGCGGTCCGATCCTCCTTGGCCTCTTGGAACGATGTGGTGGGTGTCAAGCGTCACATCGTCACCGCTCTGTCGGCAGTTGGCGCAGCGATCTTGGTCGCGAATCCGTACTGCTTCGCGGGCGGAACTCCCATCCTGTCCGTAGTGCATCTGTGGTTTCCTTGGTTTGTTCTTGCTCACAGCGATGCCTCTCACTGGCTCATCCTTCTCCGCCCGGAAACGCCTTCAGACGGAGGCTACGACCCTTCTCAACCGCATTGCACTCTAATCTGCTGCTCGCACCGTAAAAGGGCTATCGAAAGCAATACTATTCGTATTGTTTTATAAGTCACTAAGCCATATTCGTCGTATGAAGGCTGTTGATAGGGAAATACTCAATGAGTCAGATGTCGTTACTGGAATTGAGGATGTTTCAGCTCGTATCGTTAAGGAACGTGTGACTCTCATTGGAACTAAGGAAGGCTCTGGAAAACCAGAAGCAAAATACACTCGGCAAGAGAGAAAATGTACTGTAGAAGACAGTTCGGGTGAAGTCTACGAAATCACTGAGGATAGATTCACACGTCGTAGCAGGCTTCCTGTATGGTTAGGTTTGTTAGAACGAGCTGACGGAGCCCTTCCTTTGGTCGATCATCCCGATCTAATTCCAGTAGAGGTTGCTACGATGGGAAAACCAGAAATCTGCGGGTATCTATTTGTTGTTCATCAAATTGACCTCCGTGATTTGAGTGGGATGTTCGATGTGAATTATACGACAGTAAGACAGTATATGAGTGATATTGCCAGCGGGCGAAGGAAAAAATTGGGCCAGTAGTTATGTGGATCATATCAAGTTCATATTATTTTTGTCGTACCCCCTGTAGAGTATGAGTATCGGTTAGCTACAGGTCGAGTCTCACACCGTTCTTGAGCGAGTACTCATATCTGGCATTGTGGCTACGGGACGCCGTATCATCTATATCATGCTGGTGGGCGTACCCATCCCGGGCGAGTGCGCTGAGGACTTTCGACGCTCCCGACCGATCCCATTCTCGGTCAGTAAGTGCGGTCAATACTGGTGCGACATCTGCACAATCATGATGTCCTTCTCGTGAAACTGCTACGCAAGCTGCCCACGGGTCACTTCCTACCTCTGGTGAAGGCGGTATGTCATCATCATTCACAACTTCCTGAAGTTCGGCAAAGAGTTGAGGGTGGTTGTTCTGTAGTACGTTCATGTCTTGCGGTAATTCGTTCTGAATCTTCTTTCTGATACGAGATACTGCTTGGTATCTTTGTGACTCATCATTAGTGCTTATGTCCGCGATTATCTCTCGCTCTCTGTCAGTTAGAAGGGCACGTCGACGGGTCGGTTGACCGTTTTTATCCACCATATCCAAATATGGGAAGTTCCCACATATACATAACTCTGTCGGAGTTGCCAAACCAGTAGATTTTCTAATTTTTGTCGCACTTTCATGTATAGTGCGACACTCATGGCAGATTTCATCCAGTCTCGCCCGTTCCGAAGCCTTCTATCTCCCGTATAGTGGGGTTCAAGCGACCACCAACAGGTTTATTGTCCCACTATTCAAAATAAGGGACATGAGGTTGGCAGACAATCCCGACAAAGGCCGCAAAGTCTGGCTCACCGAATCCGAAGTGGATGAATTGCTGGGAGTCGTCGAGGACACGGAGAAACGAATTGCCTTCCGGCTAATGGCACACTGTGGGCTTCGGACCAAAGAGGTACTCCGAGTAACCCCGAACGACGTGCGACCGATGGACGGCAATCAGGCCGGCTACAAGCTCCGTGTGTGGGAGGGGAAGGGCGACAAATACCGCGAGACATGGGCTCCGGGCGATCTCGTGCAAGTCATTCAGACCTATACTGATATGGCGAACGGTGGCAACGGCATTGAACCGGACGAGCCTCTGATTGATACTACCCGTCGGACCGTTCAGCGGTGGATCAAAGCCGCGAGAGAAACGCTTGAAGCCGAGACAGGGGATGAAGGCTGGGGATACCTCTCTGCCCACGATCTTCGCCGGACATGGGGAACAAGAGCCATTGAAAGCGGTGTCCTGCCAACAGTCGTGATGCAAGCCGGGGGGTGGGACGATTTCAAGACTTTTCAAGAACACTACATGGGTCAGCACAGTGATTCTGTTGTTTCGAGGGAAGCTGCGAAGGTACTGGGTTAATTAAAATATAAATTAGATAAGTGATTTTCTCTACCAAAACAAACATATAACCCGAGGATTACTATAGCAAAGATGGTCCGTACGTCTAAGTTAGCTCGAAAAATCACGTCATTCTTGATAGGTTATTATGTTCGTATAAATGCAATAAACATATTTACGAATAAGGAAGTTGCCCGGCTTTCAATGGAACCAGAGTATTCGCTAATGCTCCAAACTAACAGGACAGCTGTTAATCCTGGAGATACAGTAACGATAGAAGTGTATATAACAGGATGGGGCCGTGCAAATCGGGGAAAATTAAGTATTGTTTATTCAAACCCGGAATTGATATCGGAACAAAATCCACCTACGTCAGAAGAACGCGTTACCTCAAAGCAAGTATACACTGGTGTACAGTATCCACAAAACAAGCCACCAAGCGATGTAGAGAGACAATTAGATAGTATAGGGACGGCAATCCGATTAAATGATGGTTATTTCATGTCTCATCCAGAAATTCTCACAAATCCAGGATATCCTCCTATTATCTCCGAAGTCAGTTTAGGAGATCGAAAACCACCAATCGCTATCAATATCAATGTATCCGAGACCGCTGCGCCAGGAGATTACTATATAACATTTACCATGTCATACGGACACGGGAGTTTAATCAAGCAAGATCAGCAACGAGTCAATATACAAGTCAATACCCTACCTGAGTATTTTCGAAGAGAAATAGAATTAGCAGTAGTTTTGGGTGGAATCGGGGCAGTAATCGCTATCATCCTACCACTCGCTTCAGATTTATCCGGGATATTATTAAATATTGTGATTTCTATTGGTATTTTATTCAGTATCTATGTTTTTGATAGGCTATATACAAAGTATGAACGGTACTAAAACAGTGCTGGTTGTAGCTATTCCTGGATATAGCGAAAGTCTGGATAGAGGCGGTTCCTTTTTACCAGACAGCAGTTGACTTGCGATCCCTGCCTGTTTACAACTTCTCTAAGTGCTTACGTCTGTTTTTGCGTTTCTCTTCTTTACTCCTGATGTCGTAATGAGCTTCGAGAGTATCTGAGGTGACGTTTGCTTTCTCGGACACTAATTCCTGCGGCCAATTACTGTTCAAGTGTCTTGTAATAGAGGCTCGTCTTACTGGATGAGGGCTGACTGAGCTTGGACACTTGCTGGCTTTGTTGTAGTTGGTAGCGAGACATTCGTTTATATCTCTATCATGGGGGCAGTGGCCGCTATGTTTGCAGGGCCTTGTAAGAGCATAGATGTGCTTTCTCAGCAGAGAGTCGTAGGCCCTACCGTTACCCGTTGTCAGAAGTGGCTTTCTTCCATATTCGTCCTCAACAGATTCTCTTTTGTATTGGATGTAGTCATCAATCACGTTGTCCAGCTCCTCGCTGATGTTAATTTGTCGTTCAGCAGCTCGCTTGTTCTTTAGTGGCGTTCCCGTTTCCGGCCGATGGTGTGTTTCAAGAAATCGTTCATCCGAGTGCCAGTCAGACAAATCTAAGGCTCGGATAGTTCCCAGTCGGAAGGCAGTGTGCCACATGAGATGGAAAGCTACGTGCCGAATTGTCCCGTATTCAAATTTCTTGCAGTAGGACAGGATGGCCTCTGCCTCGTCGGGATCAATAGATACGTCTCTGGTTTGTTGCTCCTTGGTCAAGCGAGGATAGTCCATTTTCTCATACAGTCCTTCTTCGGTTAGATCCACTTTCTCAGCCCACCGGAGAAAGGCACGGACTGTTGAGACGTAGTTACCTACAGTTACTTCATTCACACTGTGGTTATTCCTGAGCCACGTCTTGAACTGTCTGAGGGCAAAGGCGTCTAACTCTGTTGTGCTTTCTATCCCCTCCTCGCTGAGAAAGGATACGAACCTCGTCAGATGGCCTTTATTATTGTATTGCGTGTGTTCGGATACCTCTGGTCGGCGTTCTTCAAGAAACAATTCAACAGCGTTCTGTGGGTCTTCCCGTGATCGGCTCATGGTTATCAGCTCTTGTCACACGGAACGCTGTGAGCGCCGGAGCAGAGCGGAGGCGCGTTCAAATCCGCCCCGACCCACTTTTGCGCCGCAACGCCATGAGCGAAGTGAACATGGACTACTGTATGCACTACACAAGTGTTTTTGTGTCTGTACGGTGTGGTCTGATTTTTGTACAGGTTGAATCCTTACCATATAACCATTCTTGATCCAGTAATTTCACAAGTAAGCGGGTGATTATTACGTCTGAAAGAGATGACACCGACACCAGATAGCTCATCATCAACTAAAGGCGGCCCTTTGTCACTCGTGGATGCTCTCGAACTTGGCTCACTACTAAATCGACTCGAAGCCGCAGGGATCAATCAAGAAGCGGTTGGGGAACAGGGAGTGGATGGGGTACTATTGTTGCTAGACGATTTCGCCACAATATTACGTTCAAGAGATATAGATTCTGATGTTGCTATTGCTGTCGTTAGGCATATGCAAGAAATATCAGAAGAATATGAACCGAATGACAATTTAGATGAGGACGATGGTAGAGATTTAGAGAAGAAAGTCGGTGCGTGGCGACGATTACTCGAGAATGAGCTTGGAAAGGAACAGCGAATCGCTGCGGCTGATGTAGGCTTGCTTGACGTGGATGGATTGCTAAATAGGCCAGAATCTCTGTTTGATGAAACAGTTTGGAATTGGCTCGACAGTAGCACAAAGGCAGATGTCAGAGAAGCATGCAAGACTCTGGTGATCGACTGTCCAACATCATCAGTCGTGCTATCTCTGAGGGCCTTGGAACACTGCTTACGCGTTTGGCACGAGGAAAAGACTGAAAGCAAATTAGAAGCGGCCTGGGGAACTGCCCTCGGTCAGCTGATTAACGAATTCCAGGAAAAAACAGATTCGAATGATGTAATGGAGCAACTGAGCGACCTACCCCCAGTTTTATCGAATCTATTTTATCTGAAGGAAAAAAGAAACGAGGTTACTCACCCCGATAAATCACCCAGTTCGCAAGAAGCCCGACGATCGCTGATGATTATGGCTGCGACGATTTCCGAGATACATGAGGAGATTCACGATCGAAAGGTCGCTGAATACGAAAGCGGTGACTTCGAAGACATTGATGTTGAGGGACTATCTGCAGAAAATGCGTTCATGACTCTTGTAGAAGAATTTATCGAGCAAGGATTTACTGACGACGGAGCAGTTGATGTCTCTAGATTGAAAGCAGTTGGACCGAAAATTGGAGTATCCGAAAATAAACTGGAAAATGGTATGATGGATGCTCTGATGAGCGGAGAAGGATACGAACCAGAAAACGGTCTTTTTATGCCAATTTAGAACATCATATCATAGAATAATACGACCATCCCTAATTCGATGATGAGATCACCAGTGTCTCAATCTATTAATCCCCCTGCCATCTGAAAATTGAAAGCAACAGATGGTTGCTTTAGAGCGGCGTTTCGTCCACTTCTTCGTCGGATTCGTACGGATCGACCACACCACGATTGCGCTCCGTGTTCCAGGACTCCCAGCTATCGCGCCACTCGCTGGTCGCATCGAGACTCTCGGCCCCATGCTGTGTGTGGCACTCACGAATTTGGGTCAGTACGGGTGTGTTCATCACATCGTCGACGACGACGGTTTGGCCGGGCGTCAGCCCCGAAGATCGGCTCCGGCGTCAAGGCGAATTTCGGTGAATGTGGCCCTGCGGGTAACCACGCTACAGCACACGACGGATGGCCAAGCGATACAGAGATCTCTCCGTCTTCATACTGTCGGACAGAAGTACGTGAAGATTCGATCCCGAGAACCCACTGCAACGAGCTGATTTTCGCATCACAGGTTCTCGATCAGATCTGTCCGACAGTATCAGACACCCTCCGCTCGAAACCGCTCGATTGCTACTTCATCGACGGTATCGAAATCGTCGTCTGCTCCCACCAGCAGCGTTCCATCGATGTGGTCAGCGGCTGCGAGCGCGAACGCATCACCGAGTGCGATGGGGTAGTCGTGTTTGAATCGCGCCGCAGCCCACCATGTGTCCCGTACCGCGACCGGAACGACGTTTTGCCGTTCGAGTTCTTCGACTGCGGTTTCCCCGAACTTCCACGATTTCGCCCGAGCAACAGTGTAGAGCAGTTCGGTATACGTCACATACGAGATGTACCCTTCTCGATCGCCACGGTACACCGCACGAAGGAACGGTTCGACGATGTCGCGCCCCGGTTCGTCGAACAACACGGCGAGGAGCGGTTCGTTGTCGAAGACGATCGGTCCGTCATTCATCGGTGTCCGAATCTCCGACACCGAGACGCTCCAGCAGCTCTCGCTCTTTTCGTGCGTCCGATTCACGTTCGGCCCGCAGTATTTCGGTCCCGGAGCGCCCTTCGTCATCCGTCTCGCCCGCCAACGATCCCGCCAAGTCGACGAACGGTCCGTCGTACTCCTCGTCATCGCTGGCTGGTTCACGAACCGAGTCCAGCATCTCGTGTCTGTTCTCGGCGGCGATCGACAGGAACTCCGCCCACGTCACGTCCATCTCCTCCTTCAGTCGCCGGACGCGGCGCTCCTCGCGTTCGTCGAGCACGATGTGGAGCGTGCTGCTCATGGATGGACGTATGCGATGACACGGTATAACTTTGTTCGGCAAACACTACTGTGAGCAACTCTATTGGACGAAGCGGAGTCCGCAATCCCGTCAGTACCAGGAACAGCGTTAATACACACCTGGTCCTATCGTGTACATGGGCCAGAAACACATCACGGCCCGCATCCCCGAGGATCTCTTCGAGGAGCTCGAACGCGTCCAGGACGAGGAACGAACCGACCGCTCGACGGCGATCAAACGACTGCTCGAACGCGGCCTCGAAGGCTGGCGGACCGAGACGGCGATCGAGCGGTACCGTGACGGGGAACTCTCCCTCGGGCGGGCCGCCGAGTTCGCCGGCGTCTCACTCTGGCGATTCCTCGACTTGCTGGACGAGCGCGGCGTCGAGACGAACTACACCGAGTCGGACCTCGAAAGCGACCTCGCTGCGGCGCGCGACGAATGACCGTCGTGGCCGATGCCACCGTCCTGATCTATCTCGCCAAAATCGACCGACTTGACCTGCTCGACGCGCTGTTCGACTGCGCGCTGGTGCCCGAAGCGGTCTACGAGGAGGTCGTTACGCGGGGCCGCGAGCAGGGGTACGCCGATGCGTTGGCCATCGACGACGCGACCGATGCATTCCTCGACGTGCGATCGCTGTCCGGCGACGCGAACGACCGGGCAACGGCTATCGAAGACTCGACCGACCTCGGTCGCGGCGAGGTGGCCGCCATCGCACTCGCACTCGTGGAGGACGCACGCTGTCTGGTCGACGACCACGCCGCCCGGCGGAGCGCCGAATCACTCGGCGTCGCCGTCGGCGGAACCATTTACGTCCTCCTCGAAGCGCTGCAAGCGGGCCACGTCTCACACGACGAGTACGTCGATCTGCTCGAAGCGCTCGACGAAAGCGGATTTCGGATGAGTGCGCAACTCTACCGCCAGGCTGTCGAGGCTGGCGAGGAAGTCGAAAAATGAGCCCACTCCGAACGTCGTAGCGGGGATCTCACAGCGGTGTTTCGTCCACTTCCTCGTCGGATTCGTACGGATCGACCACGTCACGATTCTGCTCTTCGTGCCACTCCTGCCAACTCCCGCGCCACTCGCTGGTCGCATCGAGACTCTCGGCTCCGTGCTGTGTGTGGCGCTCACGAATCCGGGTCAGTACGGGTGTGTTCATGGCGTCGCCGGCGATGACGGCCTGGCCGGGCGTCAGCCCCGGAAGCTCGTCGAGCACGTCCTCGCCGGCGCTCTCGACCGATTGGCGGATCGCCTGCTGGTCGTTCGGGTTCTGGATCTGCATGATGATCTGCGTGCCACACTGCGAGAGCACGTCGGCGTCGAGCTTCGAGGGTCGCTGTGAGATGATGCCCACGCCGAAGCCGAACTTCCGGCCCTCCGAGAGGATCGTCCGGAGGATCGGAAGCGAGCGGGCGCTGCCGTCCGGCGCGAAGCGATGGCCCTCCTCCAAGAGGGTAAAGAGCGGGAAATCGAGATCGTCGCCGTCGCCGCGCATCGCGTTCTTGCGCGCCTCGTAGAGCTTGCGCAGCAGCGCCGCGGCGAGCATCTGCTGGTCGTCCTCCGAGAGTCGGTTCAACTGGAGCACCGTCACCTGGCCCGGCGCGACGAGATCGGTGAGATCGTTGCGCGCCGCGCTGGCGAACAGATCGCGATTGAGCGCACGGTTGAGCCGCCACGCGAGCGCGCTAGCGGTCCCGTGATCGCCCTCATCGAGCGCCTCACACTTGCTGATGATGTCGCGAACGCCGATCTCGTTCGATTCCTTCTGGAGCTCGCGCCACGCCCTGTCGAGCAGCTCCTTCATCCGCTCGCTCGGCTCGTCGAGCAACGCGAGCAGATCGCCGTAGTTCAGGTCAGGGATCGCGACGGTGATCTCGTCGGGCGTGACGACGTTGACCTCCGGTGTGTACGCCCCATCCTGGAAGACCGAAGCATTCCCATCCTCTCGCATTCCGTCGAGTGTGTCGTACTCGCCATGCGGATCGAAGACGAGCATTGCAGCCCGCGACTGCGGGCGCAGCATCTCCTCGATGACGACGCTCGCGGTGTAGGACTTCCCGCTCCCTGTCGAGGCGAGCACCGCCAGGTGGGTCGCGGCGAACGCGTCGATGGGCATGAAGACGTTCGCGGCCTTCGTCTCGCGATTGAGCAGCCAGCCGACGTGGGCGGTGGCGCTCTCGCTCTCCCAGTCCGCGCTCGGGAGCACCGCCTCAAGGAACTCGTCGCTCGCAAGAGCGACCCGCGAACCGGGATCGGGCAACGAACGCGGGTTAGCGAAGGTCTCCATCTCCGTGTCGAAGTAGCCGACGACGCGCGCGCTCACGCGATCGATCTCGACGTCGCCGCTCGGCACGCCGAGTGCGTCGGCCACGGCTTCCGGCTCCACGCCCGGATCGGCGAGGAACTCGCCGGGGAGCCCGCGCTCCTGCTCGGCGTTCGTCACCCGGGCGAGTACGTCACAGGAGTCGCCCTCGGCGGTCGTCTCGTAGACGACGAACTCCCCCGTCCGAACGTCGACGGCATCCGGCGCGACGAACACGAACTCGTCGGCGCGCTCGCCGGGCTCGGCCACCGTACCGACCACCGTTTCGGAGGCGGCGTCCATCCCGCGGCCCGTGGGTGGTTCGGGCACGTCGCTCATCGCACCACCCCGCGATCGGTGCTGGCCTCCCAGCGGACCTTCCGCTCGATCACGTCGAGCATCGCCTCCCGATCGGTCTCCACGCGCAATCGCTCGATCAACGAGAGCGTCACCTCCGCCCCGAACCGCTCGGCGGCGGTGATGAGCCGGTCGTAGTAGCGCAGCGCGAGCTGCCCGTCGGGCTGGTGAAATCGTCGGAAGCCAGCGCCCGAGAGCTTCGACACCGGGTCGTCGATGTCGAGCGTCCATCGCGGCAGCTCCTGTGACACGGACGCGAACCCCTGCCCGCCATCGGCCGGCGCGAGCTCGGCGAACCCGAGCAGCGCGATGCCGAGCAGCGTCTGCTTCTCGTCGACATAGCCGGGAACGAACAGCTCCTGATCCGGCGTCGAGAGCCGCGGTCCGTCGCGCCCCTGATCTGGGTTGACGAGCCGCGACTCGTAGACGACGCCGACGAGCGCGCGCTCCTCGCCACGCACCGTCGTCGTGACATACACTGGTTGGCCGAACTCGTAGTCCTGCTTTTCGGGCACGGACGCCTTGTCGTGGTCGCGGTACACCTCGGCGACGTAGTCCATCTGGCCGTTCGATTCGACGATGCTCGCGATCGTGAGGTCATCGTCGCCGATGACCGATTCGTTGGCTGTCATAGCTGTCTGGTCTCCATCGGTCTCGCCGCTCATCGGCGTCGTCGCTCCTTGCTGAGCGTCTTCGCGTCCCAGTCGATCGGCAGGTCCTCCTCGTCGGCGAACTCCTGGACGAGCGCGAGGAACCGCTCCTTCGCACCGGTGTCCAGGACGGCGTTGGCGTCGGCCTGCTGGAGGATCTCCGGATAGCCGCGCCCGACACCGGTCTCGGCGCGAACGACGTCGAGCACGTGCTCGACGAGGTCCGCATCCTGGATCCACTCCGGGAACTCGAGGTAGTCCATCGCGTCGCCGCCCGGGACGTCGAGATACGTGAACAACACCTCCTCGTCGAAGCCGTACTCGGTGTCCTCGTAGACGTATTCGAGTTCGTCGACCGTACTGTCCCACCTGTTGACGAACACCAGCGATCGGTCGCCCCAGTTCTCGGTGAACCCATCGAGAATACGTGCGTCAGCGACGGTCGGCTCGTCGGAGAGCAGTTCGGGATACGTCTGCTGCAGCATCTTCGCGATGTTCTTACGTTTCGTTCCTGCGACGTAGCCGACGACGGGGACCTCGTGATGTTCACTCACCGCGAGGACTTCCGCCATCGTTTCGTGGTAGCTCTCGCGTACGTCCGGCGCGTACGTATCCGCGAACGACGGAACGAGTGCTCCGTCGTAGACGATGACCGGTGTCGGCTCGTAATCGGCGAATTTCTTGATACACTCGACGACTGTCTTTCCCTCATCGTAGTAGCGCTCGTGACTTGGGGCTTGTTCATCGGGGTATCGGACACCATTGCCATCGTCGGATGATTCGGTGACTGCATCGGGTCCGAGGATCCGAGGACCCACGTCGCCGTCGTAATCACCATCGGGATCGTGATGGTTGGCGGTCCAGGCGACCTGTACGAGCCCAAGCGGAACGGTGAACTCCGTCGTCGGCCCGAGTTCGGAGCCATCGGCGGCGATAGTCGTGACGCCTTCTAGTATATCCTTCGCGAACCGGTTGATTGCTTCGTGGTTCTCCCAGGAAGCAGAGATATCGAACGGGTCGACCGGTCGATCGTGCTCGTCCCAGTCCGCGGTCGGCAGCGCGCCGGGATAGGCGTTCGTGTCGAACCGCTCGCGAAGACGGTCCGCATCGTACTCCGCGAGCGCATCGTCGAATGCGTCACGATATTTCGCCACGATCCGTTCGTCGTCGGTGTATTCTCTGATCTCCTTGACGTAGTCCTGAAGCTCGTTCGCCACTTCCACGGGATAGAACGGCATCAGTCGCTCACCACCCGTGTCATCTCCCGGTCCTCGTCCTTCTCGAGTTCGATCGCCCGTTCAGTCATCGACTCGAAGGTCCGGTCGTGGCTGACGACGAGTAGCTGGTTCAGCCGGTCGAACTCCTCCAGCTGGTCGACGAGGTTTCGTTTCTTGTGCTCGTCGAGGTTCGCGGTCGGCTCGTCGAGAAACGCCATCCCGACCGCGGCGAGCCGTTCGAGGATCGCGAGGCGGACCGACAGCGCGGCGGCCATCTTCTCACCGCCCGAGAGCGTGTCGAACGGCTTGTTCTGCCCGCGCACGCGAACCCGGAGGTTGTACGTCCGATCCCAGACCAGCGTCTCGGTCGGGGCAGCGCGCAGCGCTTGATAGATGTCGTTCGCCCGATCGCCGATCTCGCTCGTCGTGAGATCGCGGAGGTCTTCGGCACCCTGCTGGAGGCTATCGCGCGCCCACCGGGCGAACTCTCGATCGCGTTCGAGCTCGGTCATCTCGGCCTCCAGCGCCGTCTTTCGCTCGCGTTTCGCTTCGAGTTCGTCGAGTCGCTCGCGCGCCTCCGCGAGATCGCCTTCCCTATTCTCGCGCTGCTGTTCGCGCCTGGCACGGGTCGTCTTCCGCTCGCTCAGCTCCTCCTCGATCTCGTCGAGTCGCGCCGCGTCGAACGCCTCGTCGAGCTCCACAACCCGCCTTTCGGCCTCTTTTCGCTCGGCGCGCAGCCGCGCCAGCGCTTCGCCCTCCTCGTCGACCGCCGCCTGGCGCTCGTCGAGACTCTCAGCGACGGGTTCGTGCTGGATGTATGTCCGATGGGGCTCCTCGGTTTCGGCGATCGTCTCCTTCGTCGTCTCGATCTCCCGATCGAGTCCATCGAACTCGTCCAGCTCGTCGTCGAGCTCCCGATAGGCGACGAGTCGCTCACCGAGATCACTGCGCGCTTCGCGGAGAGTCGCTTCTATCCCGTCGGCGCTCTCGATCGTCGCCTTCGCGGTGTGGTATTGCTCGGCCACGCCGTCGAGCTCGGCCACCGCTTCGCGCTTGTCGGGCAGTTCGTCGAGCCGTCCTTCAAGCTCGTCACGCTCGTCCTCGTACTCGCTTTTTTCGGCCACCAGATCAGCGATCTCCTCCTCGACTGACTCGTGTTCGCGTTCGAGCTGTGGGATGCGATCGGTCGCTTCCTTCGCCTCCCGAGCGGCCTCGATGCGTTCCTCGACGGCCGCGATCTCCTCTTCGATCGCTGGCAGTCGCTCCTCGGTGAGCGCCTCGATGCGCTCGTGGTTGCGTTCGAGAACGCTCTCACGGTGGTCTGCGGTCACGGGCTGATCGCAGGTCGGACACGAGACCGCCGACTCGCCGCCGATTTCGATCGCTCGGAGCTCCTCGTTCTGCTCGCGCAGTTCCTCGTGCTCGGCTTCCAAGGATTTTCGTTCGGCGAGCAGATCCTGGCGCTCATCCTGGCGTGCGGCGAGCGTTTCGGCCTCCTCGCGCTGCGCTTCGGCCTCCTCGATCGACGATTCGAGCGCCGTCGCTTCGGCGCGCAGTTCCTCGATCTCGTCGTCGACGTCCCCGAGTTCGTCCTCGATTTCGTCGCGGCGCTCGGCATCGTCTTCGAGCTGCGAGACTTCCTCCTGGAGTTCCTCGTAGCGCTCCTTTTCCGGTTCGAGCTCGTGCACTCGCTCGCGTGCTGCCTCGGCCGCGCTGAGGTCCTCCCTGGCATCCGCGACCCGATGTTTGAGTAGATCGATCTCGCCGCCGAGATCGGTGCGTTCGTCGTCGATCTCGTCGCGTTCGGCCCGTCGTTCCTCCAGTTCGTCGAGGCGTTCCTGGGCGCTCTCGTGGCGTTCGTACTCCTCGCGGACCGCTGCGAGCGTTTCGCCGGCCGTTCGTGCCTCGTCACGGTGCTCTTTGGCCGTTTCGAGGCTCTCCTCCTGGGCGGGGATCTTCATCTCTTCGAGCGTCGCCAGCTCCTGCTCGGCGTCGTCGAGCTCGTCCTCGACCCCTTCGAGTCGCTCGCGCTCGCTATCGAGTTCCTCGATCGTCCCCCTCAGCGCCTCGATCTCGTCGGCAAGCTCCGCGATGGTCGCCTCGTGTTCCTCGACGCGCTCCTCGACGTCGGGGAGCTCCTCCAGTCTGGCGTCGAGACCGATGATCTCGTCGCGGTGGTCCTGAATATCGCCGTCGAACTCCTCGTCGAGCCCGCCGAGGGATTTGTAGGCCTCGCGGTAGCGCTCGATGTCGAACAGCGGGTCGAACGTGTCGATGCGCTCGGTCTCGGTTTTCGTGAAGTCCGCGAGGAAGTCCGTCTGGGCGACGCCGACGCTTCGCTCCCACACCTCGGAGAGATCGTCGGGTTCGTCGACGCCGAGCTGCTTGCAGAGCCAGCCCTTGATCTCGCTCGTTCCGTCGAGCGAGAGGTTGTCGCCGCTCCCGTCGAGCACCTCGTATTTCGACCGACCGGCCCACCGACGGACCGTGTACTGTGCGCCGCTCGTCCGGTTCGTGAACATCACGGCGATCTCGCCGGAGGATTCACCCTCGCGCACGAGCCGGTCCTGCTTGCTGAACGGATGGCTGTCGAACAGCGCGTAGCCGACGGCCTCTTGGATCGTGCTCTTGCCGGCCCCGTTGTCGCCGAGGATCGCCGTCACGCCCGCCCCGAGATCGACGGTCGTCTCCTCGCCGTAGCTCTTGATATCGTCGAGCGTCACCGACTCGATGACGATGCTCATTCGTCCCCCCGCGCGTCGAGCGTCTGCTGGCTCGTCCGTCCCTCAATCGGTTCGTCGTTCATCGGTCTGTCTTCGTCATCCGCCTCCCCTGGGCCATTGGGGAACAGCTCGCGCCGGCGCTCGCCGAGATAGTCGGCGACCGCGCTCACGCCCTGCTCGTCATCGGTGACGAGCCCTTCGAGTTCGTCGAGCGTCCGCGCCACGGCCTCGGTCTCGGCGCTGTAGCGCGATTCGCCCGCGATGGTGTCGAACACCCGTTCCTGAAGCACGTCGGTGTTGACGGTGCCGTCGGCGTCGAAGGCCTCGTCGCGCTCGATGTCGCCGAGCAGCTCCGCGATCGCCTTGCGCTCGGTGTTGTTCGTCGGCTGGACGTGCAGCGCGTCGAGGCGGTCGACGGCGAGCGCGCGCAGCGCCTCGACGTCGAAATTCCCGTGATCCAAGAGGAGCGTGCCGACGAACCTGACGTTCACGACCGGTTCGCGGCGGTCACCGTTCCCGTCCCGGTGGATATCGCGCTCGCAAGTCCGCTCGACCGCTGCGTGCTCGTCGTCGAGCGCGTCCGCGAACTCGCCGCGCAGATCCTCGAAGGTGCGATAGCTCGACACGTCGAAGTTCATCGTGTGATATGGGCGGCGCTTCGAGAGGTGATGCTCGGCGGTCACGTCCCCGGTGTCGAAGACGTAGTAGCCGTGGCTCTCGTCCCACCGACCCTCCTGAATGTCGAGCGCTTCGAGGCTCCCTGGATTCCGGCCGACATCGCCGGTCTCGTACTGTTTGTGGATGTGGCCGAGCGCGAGGTAGTCGACGTGCTCCTCGATCGGCGTCAGCCACGCGCGCTTGACGGTCGCGCCGAGATCCGGCACCGCGTCGTCGACGCCGAAGTGGGCGAGCAACACCGTCGTATCGGCCGGTCCCTCGCGCTCGTCGGTTGCCCGAATCCCTTCGGCGATCTTCGGGAGATCGCTCTCGATGTACGCGCCCCGGTAGGGTACACCGAAACAGCGCACCGTCTCCCCATCGTTCTCGATATCCACGAACCCACCGCCGCCCCGTCGCGGGTCGTCGAGGTCGGTCCGGACGAACACCGGATCGTCACCCGGATCGCCGGACAGCAGCGTGATGAGACCGGTGTCGTTGAGATATTGTAGCCACGTCAATTCCCGGCGAGCACCCATGCTCTGGTCGTGATTGCCCGGCGAGACGATCACGGGCACGTCGACGTCGGCGAGGACGGATTCGGCCTCGCTGAGTGTCTTCGGGCTCACGTCCCTGGAATCGAAGAGATCGCCCGGGAGCAGGATGGCCGTCACGTCGTGCTCGCGAGCCTTCCCGAGGAAATGCTCGAAGGCGAGCTTGACGTCCGCCTCGCGCTGCTCGCGACCGTACTGTCTGTGGCCGAGATGGACGTCGGCGACGTGTGCGAGCCGCACGCTCACCACCCCGGCTCACGCGGGACTGTGCGACCGGCCGATCGATGCGACGTGAAGGGCGGGCGAAGCGACACGATACAGGAACTCGCCACGCGACGACGGATAAATCTGAGCAAAGCGGAGCGAAAGTGGAACTGGCGATCGCCCGACGGCGCTCGTGCGTCGGTGGGCGCGAGCGTTGTCGGAAGCGAGCGGCGACTGCACGGCGGGCCGGAACGGTTTTGCCGTGGGCGCGAGAGGGAGGCCGTATGATAGACGAGACGGTCGAGGAGATCCGCGAGATGCAGACCCACAGCTCCTCGGTGGTCGCCGTCAAAGCCGCCCGCGCGCTCGAATCGCTCACCGAGCGCGAGTTCCGGAGTCTCGACGACTACCTCCGAGACGTCGAACGCAACTCGACGGCGCTGCGACAGGCCAACCCCTCCCACGCCTCGCTCCAGAACACCCAGCGCGAGATCGTCGCCGCGCTCGACGAGGAGTTCCCGGACATCGAGGCGGCCAAGGCTCGCACGCGGGAGACGATCCGGGGGGTCGTCGAGCGCGTCGAGATGGCCAAACGCCGGGCGGCCGAGTACGGCGCGATGGCGCTCGACGACGGGATGACGGTGCTCACGCACGACTACTCCTCGACGGTGCTCGAAGCGATCGAGCTCGCCGGTCGCGAGGGGGCCGAACTCACCGTCTACGTGACCGAGGCGCGACCACGCTATCTCGGGCGCAAGAGCGCGCGCACGCTCGCGGCGATCGACCGCGTCGAGACACATCTCATCGTCGACAGCGCCTGCGGCCACTTCCTCCCCGAGTGCGATCGCGTACTCATGGGGATGGACTGTATCGTCGGCGAAACCCTCTACAACCGCATCGGCAGCCTCCCGATCGCCGCGACCGCCGCCGAGACCGACACGCCGGTGACGGTCGTCGGCTCCGGCGCGAAGATCATCGACGACGGGTTCGTCTTCGAGAACGAGTTCCGGTCGAGCAGCGAAGTGATGCGCGAACCCGCCGAGGGGTTCTGGATCGAGAACCCGACCTACGACGCGACGCCGCTCTCGCTCGTCGATTCGGTCATCACCGACGAGGGCATGCGCTGACTACGCGTAAACGACTTCTCGGGGACGGTTCGCGATCGGTGCACCACAGTCGGGACAGCGGTAGACGACCCGCTCTGGGTCGTCCTCGGCGGGTTCGACCCGCCAGTCGCCGTCGATCGGACTGGCGTGACCGCACGTGGGACAGAAGAGCGTTCCCTTGCGCGGTGCGCCGCTGGTTGTGGATCTTCGTGCTGTTCTCATCGGTTTCGTCTACGGGCGCGAGAGCAATAGGACTGGCGGCTGACGGTGTTTGATGGTGTTCGTTCCCGGTCGATAGTGGCAGTCAGTACTGATAGCGGCGGACGTCGTCCTGGCTCTGGGATTGGCCCTGCATCTCCATCCCGCCGGTCATCTCGTCGAACGTCATCCCCGAGAGATACTCGTCGTAGGTCACGTCGTAGCCACTCCGGAGGTGGAAGTCGAGCCGGCCGGTCTCGACGCTCGTCTGGAAGAGCATGTGGACCGCCCGTCGGAGCAGTTCGTCGGTCTCCTCGGGACCGAGCGCGCAGGTGAGCAGCGCGAGCTCGTTGCGCGTCTCGCGATCGAGATCCATATCCACCTCGTCGCCGAGATCGGCGTAGCGTGATTCGACGTCGCTGGAGAGATCGTCGAGACTCATGGCCGGTCTGGGTCTGCCGCCCGCAAACCGCTTTCGGGTCGACGCCCCACCGAACCGCCACGCGTATCACATCCACAGTCGAACGGACGATAGATGAGCGAGTCCGCGTTCTCGTTGCCGGACGACCGCGATACCGTCCGCCGAGCGCTCGTCGAGTGGTACGAGGAGGACCATCGCGGGTTTCCATGGCGCGAGACGACCGATCCCTATGAAATCCTCGTCTCGGAGGTGATGAGCCAGCAGACCCAGCTCGAACGGGTCGTCGAGGCGTTCGACGGATTTGTCGAGCGATGGCCAGACGCCGAGCGCCTCGCGGCCGCCGATCGCTCGGCCGTGGTCGGTTTCTGGAGCGATCACAGCCTCGGCTACAACAATCGTGCGCGCTATCTCCACGAGGCCGCCGGACAGGTGATGGCCGAGTTCGACGGCGAGTTCCCCGAAACGCCCGACGAACTCCGGGAATTGCAGGGTGTGGGTCCCTACACCGCGAATGCGGTGGCGAGTTTCGCCTTCAACAACGGGAACGCGGTCGTCGATACGAACGTCAAGCGCGTGCTCCACCGGGCGTTCGACGTACCGGACGACGATGACACCTTCGCGGATGCCGCCGCGGAACTGATGCCCGCCGGCGAGTCCCGAACCTGGAACAACGCGATCATGGAGCTCGGCGGTGTGGCGTGTACGAAAACGCCCGCCTGCGACGATGCCGAGTGCCCCTGGCGCGCGTGGTGTGGGGCCTACGCGACCGGCGATTTCAGCGCACCGGACGTGCCCACACAGTCACCGTTCGAGGGGAGTCGTCGACAGTTCCGCGGGCGCACCGTCCGGGTTCTCGGCGAGTACGACGAGCTGGCGCTCTCGGAGCTCGGCCCGAGAGTGCGTGTCGACTACACGACCGACGGCGAGCACGGCCGCGAGTGGCTACGGGAGTTGCTCACCGATCTCGAAGACGACGGGCTAGTCGCTGTCGATACCGATGGCGAGACGACCGTCCGACTGCGACGCTGACGATCGTCGGAAACAGGTTCGCTCGCCCGCTTCAGAGGATGAGCGAGATGATGGCAAGAATGACGAAGATGATGATGAGAATGCGGGCGATTCCGGCCGACAGCCCCGCGATGCCCTGTGCACCGGCGAGGTAGGCGACGATCGCGAGGACGATGAAGACGACTGCCAGAGAGAGGAAGTCGCCGGAGAACTGCAGCGCCGCTCCAGTGAGGGCGAGCGGGTTCATCGGGACGCTCCGACGGCCGCGGTCAGTCGGTGGCGATGACGATTGGAGGCTGTTTCGAACATCACGTTCACCCATAGCCGGATCCATCCCTCACGGTGTGGCTTGCAGAAGACGGGTCGTTAAATCATGGAGCAGGAAGAGCGGTGGCAAGCGGGCGAGCCCGGCGGTGGGTTTCGAAGGCCTTAACAGCGATTGCGCGGAAGGATCGGTAACTCGCTGGTATCGGGCACCGGCGGGCACCTGCTCGCGTGAATCACGCAGCGGGTCGGTATGTGGCCCTCACGGGCTGAACCCTCAACGCCCGCAGATAACCATGGCACGAAGCTTCTACGCACACATCGGCGACGCGTGGCACGATGCGGAAAACGAGAAACACGCCGACCTCCAGTGGCGACGACTCCAGGAGTGGCGTGAACAGGGCGCAATCGAGCGTATCGAGCGCCCGACCCGTCTCGACCGGGCGCGCTCGCTCGGCTACAAAGCGAAACAGGGCGTCGTCCTCGCCCGCGTCGCGGTCCGGAAAGGCACCGCGCGCAAGGTGCGCCACAAGGCCGGCCGACGGACGAAACGACAGGGCGTCAACCGCGTCACCCGGCGGAAATCCGTCCAGCGCATCTCTGAGGAACGCTCCAGCCGGAAATTTAAGAACCTCCGCGTGCTCAACTCCTACCCTGTCGGCGAGGACGGCTCGCAGAAGTGGTTCGAAGTCGTCCTCATCGATCCCGAGCATCCGGCCATCGAGAACGACGACGATCTGAACTGGATCTGTGACGACACCCACCGTGGCCGGGCGTTCCGCGGGCTCACGAGCGCCGGCACGAGCGGACGCGGGCTCAACGAGAAGGGCAAGGGTTCTGAGCACACTCGCCCGAGCGTCCACAGCGACCGCGGCCGCGGGAAGTAAGCCGACCTTTCTTGAGCCACGAGCGTCTACGTTTCTCAATGAGTCACGATACTCAAACGGAAGCGGAATCGGAGACGCTCACGATGTACGCCGACTACGTCTGTCCGTTCTGTTATCTCGGAGAAGCCTCGTTGGAACAGTACCAGGAAGGCCGGGACGAACCGCTCGCCGTCGAGTGGCATCCATTCGATCTCCAGAGCGACCAGCGCGGCCCCGACGGAGAACTCGACTCGACCGCGGACGACGGCAAGGACGAGGACTACTACGCGCAGGCGAAGGAGAACATCGAGCGCCTCCAAGAGGAGTACGGCGTCGAGATGTCGCTGTCGATCGCCACCGATGTGGACTCGAAGAACGCCCAACAGGCCGCGCTCTACGTCCGCGAGACCCATCCCGAGAAGTTCGCAACCTTCCACGAAACGGTGTTCGACGCGCTCTGGCAGGACGAACGCGACATCGGCGATCCCGACGTGCTGGCCGACATCGCCACGGAACTGGGGATCGACGCCGACGATCTCCGGGCAGCGATCGCCGACGACGAGCGCGAGGCGGCGCTCGAAGAGCGGTTTGCCGAGGCCAAGCAGACGGGCGTCACGGGCGTCCCGACGTTCGCCTACGAGGGCTACGCCGCCCGCGGCGCTGTGCCGCCCGCGCAGCTCGAACGGCTCGTCGAGGGCTAATCGATCGGGCCCGCCGGGGCGAGTACGAATACTGGAGAGCCATCGAGAGGGGCCGAGCAGCATGCCGTGCCGCGGCCCGCGAGCAGCGCCGCGTCCTCGACGGGGCCACATCGCGTTCGACCATCGCTCGAAAAGCGATCGAGGGTTGTTATAGGCCGTCTAGCCATCGGTCGGTGAGTCGATATGCTCTGCCACGGCGTTGCGGATGAGCAGGGCGACGAACAGCCCCAGACCGCCGGTAGCGACCGCGAGAACTGGATTCGAGAGTACCATCTCCGTCGCCCGCCGGAATCCGGTCGTGAGCCACGTGAACAGCACCTGCGAAGGGAGCACCTCGCGGCCGGTGAGGACGAGCCCCGCGACGGCAGCCGCGAACAGCCCGCTGCCGCCGGCGGAGTAGACAGTGAACTTCCCGACACCCATGCCGGCAATGCCGGCGGGAATCGAGATGATCGAGCGGAGCACCGGCAGCAGCCGGCCCCAGAAGACGGAGGATTCGCCCCAGCGGCGGAACCAGCCGCTGGCGCGCTCGACGTCGTCAGCCGAGACGCTGACGGAGCCTCCATAGCGGTCGACGACGGGCTGGTGGGCCGCGTCGAAGACGAAGTAGAGGAACAGGCTACCGACCGTCGCGCCGGCCCCCAGGGCGAGCACGAACGCGAGAAAGCTCGCCGGGCCGGTGACGAGCAGCGCGGCCGCCACGGGGACGACGAGCTCGCTCGGGACGAACGGGAAGAGCAACGAGGTTTCGAGAAAGGCGAAGACGAACAGCGCGAGGAATCCGTACTGCGCGAGCAGCGCCGTCGCCGTCCCCTCGATCCCGGCGAACATCATTCGGACCGTTCCGCCGTGGGGACTTCGGCGTTGCCTTTCGGAACCCACAGGCTTTAGCGCGGTGTGCCCCGAACGGAGCCATGACCGAGGGAATCGTCGGGGAGTTCCTCGCCCTCAAAGACGAGACCGACGCCGACTTGCTGGCGATGCAGTGTGGCGATTTCTACGAGTTCTTCGCCGACGACGCCGAGTTCGTCGGCGAGGAGCTCGATCTCAAGGTATCGCAGAAATCCTCGCACGGCTCGTCCTATCCGATGGCGGGCGTGCCTCTCAGCGAACTCACGGCCTATCTGAAGGTGCTCGTCGAGCGCGGCTATCGCGTCGCCGTCGCCGACCAGTACGAGGTCGACGGCGGGCACAAGCGAGCCATCGAGCGCGTCGTCACGCCGGGCACGCTGCTCGAAAGCACCGACAGCGAGGCGCGCTATCTCGCGGCGATCGTCGCGGAGAGCGGGGGCTACGGCTTCGCCGTCGCCGACGTCACCACGGGTCGTTTTCACGCCACCGAACTCGACGGTGATGAACTGCTTACTGAACTATATCGGTTCGGTCCCGCGGAGATCCTGCCCGGGCCCGACGTGCGCGCGGACGACGACCTGCTCGCGGAGTTCCGCGCGACCGACGCGACGCTCTCGCTGCACTCGACCGACGCGTTCGCGCCGGGACGGGCACGACAGACGGTCGACGAGCAGTTCGGCGCGGCGACGGTGTCGAGCGTGGGGCTTGACGATGCTCCCGGGGCGATCCGGGCGGCCGGCGGGCTGCTGTCGTACGTCGACGAGACGGGGCTGGGCGTGCTTGCCTCGATGACACGATTGCAGCCGTACGATACGGGCGAGAGCGTCGCGCTCGATGCGACCACCCAGCGTAACCTCGAACTCGTCGAGACGATGGGCGAGGGCGGGCGCTCGCTGGTCGACGTTATCAATCACACCGTGACCAGCGCCGGTGGGCGCACCCTCTGCGAGCGGCTCTGTCGGCCGATCCAGGACGAGGGCGAGCTCACGCGGCGCGCGGACTGCGTGGAAGCACTTGCGCACGAGGCGCTCGCGCGCGAACGACTCCGCGAGACGCTCGGCGACGGTTACGACGTCGCCCGGCTGGCGAGCAAGTCGGTTTCAGGTAGTGCCGACGCGCGCGACCTGCTTCGGGTGCGTGACACACTTTCGGTGCTCGACGAGGTCGCCGGCGTGATCGAGGGTTCCGCGCTCGCCGACTCCCCGCTCGCCGAGGTCGTCTCGCAGCCGGATCGAGCGGCTGCGGCGGAACTGGTGGACGAACTCGCCGACGCGCTCGCCGAGGAGCCGCCAGCGAGCACGCGCGAAGGCGGTCTCATCCGGCAGGGCTACCACGACGAACTGGACGAACTGATCGAGGGCCACGAGGAGGCGCTCGACTGGATGGACGGGCTCGCCGAGCGCGAGCAATCCCGGCTCAACATCACCCATCTGAGCACCGGTCGCAACAAGACCGACGGCTACTACATCCAGGTCGGCAACTCCGAGACCGGCGAAGTCCCCGAGGAGTACGACGAGATCAAGTCGCTGAAGAACGCGAAGCGCTACACCACGGAAGAACTGAGCGAGCGCGAACGCGAGATATTCCGGTTCGAGGAGCGCCGTGGCGAGCTCGAACACGAGCTGTTCGTCGATCTCAGGGAGCGCGTCGCCGAGCGCGCCGAGCTCCTCCAGGACGTGGGTCGCGCGCTCGCCGACTGTGACTGTCTGTCGAGTCTCGCGGTCCACGCGGTCGAAAACGATTGGGTGCGCCCCGAGCTGGTGAATTCGGGCATCGACATCGAGGCGGGCCGGCACCCGGTCGTCGAACGCGAGGTCGAGTTCGTCCCGAACGATCTCGAACTCTCCGACGAGCGTGGCTTCCTCGTCGTCACCGGGCCAAATATGAGCGGGAAGTCCACCTACATGCGCCAGAGCGCGCTGATCACCCTGCTCACTCAGATCGGGAGTTTCGTGCCCGCCAGGAGCGCACGGATCGACCCCGTCGACGGGATCTACACGCGCGTGGGCGCGCTCGACGAGCTCGCGCAGGGGCGCTCGACGTTCATGGTCGAGATGAGCGAGCTCGCCAACATCCTCCATTCGGCGACCAAGGACTCGCTGGTGATCCTCGACGAAGTGGGGCGCGGAACGGCGACGTACGACGGTATCTCGATCGCCTGGGCCGCGACCGAGTATCTCCACAACGAGGTGCGCGCGAAGACGCTGTTCGCGACCCACTACCACGAACTCACGGGTCTCGCAGAACATCTCGATCGCGTGGCGAACGTCCACGTCGCGGTCGAGGAGCAGGGCAACGAGGTGACTTTCCTCCGCACGGTGCGAGAGGGCGCGACCGATCGCTCCTACGGGGTCCACGTCGCCGATCTCGCTGGCGTTCCCGAACCCGTCGTCGACCGATCGCGTGACGTCCTCGCGAAGCTCCGCGCGGAGAAAGCCATCGAGGCGCGCGGCTCGTCCGGCGAGTCGGTCCAAGCCGTCTTTGATCTCGACAGCGAAGCATTCCGTGGCTCCGCCAGCGCCGACGGCGGTCGGCAGTCCCGAGATGGTGAATCCGAGACCACTCCGGACGACGATCCCGACTCGTCGCTCGACCCCGAAACTGAGGCCGTGCTGGAGGCAGTACGCGAGACGAACGTCGCGGAGACGTCGCCGGTCGAACTCATGAGCACCGTCGAGAAGTGGCAGCAGCGACTGTCCGACGACGCCTCGGAATAGCCAGCCCACCGACATTCGTGGAATCTCATCGACGAGGATAGAGAATCCAGCAGTCGATCGACCAGCGCAGTTCCTGGTTCAGAGAGAAGAATCGGGAACAGTCTGTCGCGGTCCCGATCTAAATAATACGAAAACTTTTGAAAGTAGAGGGCGAACGACAGTCGATGGGAACACGTCGAACGGAGATCGAACGGCATCTGCCCGAGGAGGAGATCGACGAGCTACTGCGAGCAACCAAGGACGATCGCCGTCTGCGGCGAATCGGTTTCGTGAAGAACCTCTATCGGGGCGACACCATCCCCGAGGCGGCCGACCGGGAGGGGCGCTCGCCAGCGACCGGAACTCGGTGGGCGAGTGCCTGGAATGAAGGCGGATTCGACGAACTCATGCCGGATTTCGGGGGTGGACGACCCGCGAAACTCGACGACACGGAAAAAGAAGAACTGCTCGACCTGCTCCGAAAGGGCCAGCCGTGGCAGGCACAGGAGATCGATCGGCTTCTCGACGACGAGTTCGGCGTCGAATACCACTCGAACTATCTCGGAACGTTCCTTCGAAATCTCGGTCTCTCCGCCATGAAATCGCCGGCGAACGCCTCCGATCGACCGCCACAGCGAGCGGAGGCGGTCGGCGAAGACGATGGGGAAGCATCCGACGAGGCAGAACCGTCGCGTGGTTCCCACGAGCGAGATACGGGGCGACGATGGGTCGTCGACGAGGACGATTGATCGGACAATAGATTGCAGATGTTATCTTAATCTATGCCCCGATCAATCGATCGTCGACGGAAGAGAGAGAGAGAGATCCGTGCTACATATTTTCCGATATATAGTCGAATCGGGACAGCAGTTTCGTCGGATGAACAGTCGAAGGATCAGGACGTGGAGGTCGCACAGTCACAGCCGCCGCGTTCGAGCAGTTCGTCGATTCCGTAGCGCTGCCCGCAGTCCTCACAGAGAACGCTCACGTCGACGAACAGCATGAACTCGCCGAGATCGAACTCTGTGTTCCGACGGAGCCGGTCGAGTTTCTCCTCGGTGACGGTCTCGACGCGTCCCCGGAGTCGCTGGACGTTCTCGGCCTCGACGACGGTTCGGTCCCGATCGTCGGCGGTGTATTCGGCTCCCCGGTGCTCGGTGAGATAGCTCCGGATCGCCTGATAGGTGACGAAATCCGATTGGAGTTCCTCGACCGGGACGCCGTCACGTTCGAGCTGTCGCCGGGTCTGGGTCCGATCGGCGCTGCTGGTCTCCTCGTCGGTGAGCAGTTGGTACGTGTTCTCGACCTCGCCAGCGAGCGGCTGCAGTCCTGCCGCAGCCATCGCCGCCGCCAGCAGTCGCTGGTTGAAAACGGTCGCGAGATCACGCAAACTCGTCCGTTCGTCGTCGGGTGCGGTCCAGCGGCGTTCCATCTCCGCGCCGATCCCGTCGAGGTCGTACTCGTCGATCAGCCGAGCGACCTTGCTTCGTCGCCCCGTCGCCCCCGTGCTCTCGTCTGCGTCGGCCATATGGCTCCTCGGCTGGCGGCTCCAATAGCTCTTTTGTGCTCGTCGTCCGGAGGACGAAACGAGAACGGACGATCGCGGGTTCTCGACGGCCGTATTCGCCACTCTCGAAGATCGATGATTCGGAGCCTCGATCGACAGGCTCGTTATCAACGATCGGTCTCAGATACGACGGAAGCAGTAGACGGTCGAGCTGGAACTCCACCATCAAAACCACGTTCCCGGCCGTGATGGTCCCGGACACGCGAGTAGAAAACCAGTTCTATTTTTCCAATGTATTCGAATATATCGAACTATGTCCGATTCGATTCCATTTTTCACCATATTCGTGTTGGTATACGTGCAAAACAACTATGTATATCCAATCCGACTGTCGTTTGTGACAGTAGTTGCCGATCAACAGGCGATGGGGTTGAACGAGAATCGAGAACGTCGCGTCGAACGGGATGGTGACGCAATTGTCGCCCCCGTTCCGGGACCCAGGTGACGAGCGATGGTCTCGGAGAACGCGAAGATCGGCTTCGTCGGCGGGGTCGCCATCGCCATCGGAAGTAGCGTCGGTGGCGGACTGTGGGCTACCCCGGTGATCGCGGGTGCGATGGGCGGTCCGATCACCGTGCTCATCATGATGCTGGTGGCTGTTCCGACCTTCCTCGCGCTCCCGACGTATCTCACGCTGACGAAGGCGTGGCCGAAGACGGCCGGCAGCTACTACTACACGACGAGAATGTTGCTCCCGGAGCGCAAGAATCTGAGCAAGCTCGTCGGCTTCACGATCTCCTTTTCGGGGCTCATGCTCGGCGGGCTGATCTATCTGCGATACATGCTGCTCGGCGGTGCGTCCTTTCTCAACGCGATCGTTCCTGGGATCTCGGTCGAACTGTTCACCGTGCTCCTGCTGACGATCTCGTTCGCGGTGGTCTGGTTCGGCATCCGCGCGACCGGCGTGGCCGAGATCGTGCTCGATGCGGTCTTGTTGCTGTCGATCGGCGTGATCGTCGGTGGCGGGCTGCTCAACGTCGAAATGGGGAATCTGACGCCGGTCATGCCGGAGGGGTTCATCGGCGCGCTCCCGGCGTACGCGGTTCTCCTCACCCTGGGCGGTGGCGCGATCAAGATCATCAACTTCGGCGAGGAGATCGAGGACGTCGAGAACACGATCGGCGGCATCATCGTCACGAGCGCCATCGTCGACATCCTCATCTCGACGGTCGTGTTGTTCGTCGCCGTCGGCGTCGTCTCGTACGCACAGCTCGAAGGCCAGACGCTCGGGTTCGTCGTCGGTCAGTATCTCTCGGGCAATCTCGTCGTCGTGACCGGCATCGGCGCGCTCGTCGCGGGATTCACGACGAACATCGCCTCGGTCGCCGTCTTCACCCGGATCTTCTCGGTGCTCGTCGACGACAACCTCTTCCCCGAGTGGGTCGGCCGCGAGAACGATCACGGCGAACCCGTCTACTTCCTTCTCTTTCTCTACGTGCTGTCGGTGGCACTCACGTTCGTCGACGTCTCCTTCGGTGCGCTGGCGGCCAGTTTCTCCTTCCTGTTCGTCGTCCCTCTCATGATCCACTCGATCGTCGGCTTTCGGCTCCCGTCGACGTTCCCCGGCATCTTTGACGCCGAGAGCGTGGCGAACTCACGCCTGCTCCGCCCGCGTGTCGTCCGCTGGTCGGCGCTAGCGCTATTCGTCATTCTGGCCGTCATGACCGTCTTTCTCGTCGTCACGCAGCCACAGGCGTTCGTCGCGTATCTCGGCCTCGTCGCGGTCAGCGTTCTCGTCTACGGTCTTCGATGGTGGCAGGTCGGCGACAGCAGCCGGCTCATGAGCTCCGGCGTCGGCTTTCGCACCGTGCAGAGCGACGGAGGCGAACAGATAAATCGCTCCGACTGACAGATACACTATGTCCGAAGAAACCACGATCTACGTCGCCGATCGAATCGTCACGATGAACCCGAGCCGACCGGAAGCGAGCGCCGTCGCCGTCCGCGACGGTCGCGTGCTCGGCGTCGGCACCGTCGCGGAACTCGAGGGCTGGGGAAACCCGACGGTCGACGAGCGCTTCGCGGACCACGTGTTGCTGCCGGGCTTCGTCGAGGCCCACGCCCACTCGATGGCCGGCGCGCTCTGGTCGTACCCCTACCTCGGCTACTACGGCCGCGACAGCCCGGACGGGACGCACTGGCCGGGCTGTCGGAGCGTCGCCGACGTGCTCGATCGACTGAACGAGATCGACGACGAGCTCGCTCCCGACGAACCGCTGCTCGCGTGGGGCGTCGAACCGATCTACTTCGATGAAGACGAATCGTTGACCGCCGCCGAACTCGACGAAGTCTCGGAGGAACGCCCGATCTTCGTCCTGCATCTCAACTCCCACACGGCATCGGTCAACTCGGCGCTCATCGAGCAGGACGGGATCGACGAACACACCGACGTCGAGGGTGTCGCCACGGACGCCGCGGGCGATCCCACCGGTGTGCTCCGAGAGCCGACGGCGTTGATGCTCGTCAGCGAGGACCACATGCGCCTGCTCGCCGACCTCAGCGCCGAACCGGCGATACGGAACTACGGGAAGGTGGCGCGCAACGCCGGCTGCACCACCGTAGCCGAGCTCGGCGGTCCACAGCTCACCGATTCCGAAGTCGTGGATCGCTGGCAGCGCGTCGTCAACGACCACGAGTTCCCGGTGCGGGTTTCGATGTCGTACAGCGTCCGTCAGAGCGACAGGGATCACGCCGATCTCGCCCAGTATCTTGCCAACCTCACGGAGGAGAGCACGGAGAAGCTCCGTCTCGGCGGCGTGAAGCTGTTCATGGACGGCTCGATTCAGGGGTTCTCCGCCCGGCTGCGCTGGCCACACTACTACGGCGGGCAGTCGAACGGGTTCTGGTCGCTGTCGTCCGATCCCCAGGAAGTCATGGAGACGATGCTGCCGTATCACGAGGCGGGGCTGTCGATCGACTGTCACTGCAACGGCGACGAGGCCAGCGAGCGGTTCGTCGACGCCGTCGAGCTGCTCCAGCGCGAGTCGCCGCGGTTCGATCATCGCCACACCGTCCAGCACTGCCAGCTGGCCACGGCCGACCAGTACCGCCGGATGGCGGCGCTCGGCCTCTGTGTCAACCTCTTCAGCAATCACCTCTACTACTACGGCGATCAGCACTACGAGGTGACGGTCGGCCCGGAGCGCGCCGAGCGGATGAACGCCTGCGCGAGCGCCAAGCGCGCTGGCGTCCCCTTCAGTGTCCACTCCGATGCGCCGGTCACGCCGCTTGCGCCGCTACACACGGCCTGGAGCGCCGTCAACCGCGTCACCGCCGACGGTCGCGTGCTCGGCGAGGACGAGCGCATCTCGGTCGACGAAGCACTCAGAACCATCACCGTCGACGCCGCCTACTTGCTCGGGATGGACGACGAGGTCGGCACCATCGAGGCCGGCAAGCGGGCCGACTTCGCCGTGCTCGAAGAAGATCCGACCGCCGTCGACCCGGCAGCGCTCAGGGACGTCCCGGTCTGGGGGACGGTGATGGGCGGCGAACCGTTCCCCGCGGCGACCGAGTGAATCGGTGCTGATGCCGTTTTTCGTGTGACCGTCGCGCTCGATCGTGAAAAATAGCGTCGAAACGTCGACGTGACGGCTACAGTTCGTGGCTGTCGGCGATCCGGTCGAGATGCTCGGTCGGCGTGCCGAGGAACGTCTCCCACGCCTTCGCCTGCTTGAAGAAGATGTGGCTGTCGTGTTCCGAGGTAAAGCCCATCCCGCCGTGGTTGTGGATGTCGTCGGCGAAGACCTGCGTGAGCTGCTCCGAACAGAACAGCTTGGCCTCCGAGACCGCACGCGCAGCGTCCTCCTCGTCGTTTTCGAGCGCCCACGCCGCGTAGTAGGTGAGCGATCGCGCGGCCTGCGTTGCCATCCACATGTCGGCGATGCGGTGTTTGACCGCCTGGAACTGTCCGATCGGCTTGTCGAACTGCTCGCGCTGGCTGCCGTACTCGGACGACATCTCCACGGCGCGGCTCGCAGCGCCGACGGTCATCGCACAGGTGGCGACGGTGTAGCGATCCATCGCTTTCTGGAGTACCGGTCCGGCCTCGCCTTCGGCCCCGAGCAGCGCGTTCTCGCCGATCTCGAAGTCGTCGAAACGGAGTTTCGCCGCCGGGCGCGTCCGGTCGAGAGTGTCCTGCGGTTCGCTCTCGACGCGCTCGGCATCCACCAGGAAGAAACTGATTCCCTCCGTTCCGGTGCCGGAACCCGTCCGCGCGGCGACGACGATCGTATCGACCTGCTCGCCGAACGGGACGAGGGTTTTCGTCCCGTCGAGGCGATAACCGTCGTCGGTCGGCGCGGCGGCGAGCTGGATATCCCGGGGCAGCGACTCCTGACCGGACTCGTAGAGCGCGAAGCTCAGCCGTTGGTCACCATCGGCGATCGCCGGCAGGAACTGCTCCTTCTGTGCATCCGATCCGAGTTCGTCGAGCACGAACGCGCCGAACGCAAGCGTTTCGGGCAGCGGGGCCGGCAGCGCGACCCGCCCGGCCTCTTCGAGCAACAGCGAGAGGTAGAGCACGTCGTCGCCGAGTCCACCGTGTTCGAGCGGCACCGTCAGTGCCGGGTAATCCATCTCAGTGAGGTCGTCCCAGAGGTCGTCGACGACCGCTTCGCCGTCGATCCGTTCCCGGGCGCGTTCGAGCACGTCTCGATCCTCGAAGAACTCCCGCGCCGTCTCCCGCATCTGTCGTTGTTCGTCGTTGATTCTGAAGTCCATGTCAGTCGTCCTTCGGCAGCCCGAGCACGCGCTCGGCGATGATGTTGCGCTGGACGTCCTTCGTCCCGCCGGCGATCATCTTCCCGTAGGGCATCAGCAGGTCCGTCACCCACTGGCCGTCGTCCGGTCCGTCGGTCCAGAGGGCGTTGTTCGCCCCGAGCAACCGCCGGGCGAAGTTCTCCAGCTTCTTTTCGGTCTGGTTGTTGAACACCTTGTCCATCGACCCCTCTGGGCCAGGAACCCCCGTTTCCATCTGCTTGCTCACGTTCCGGTAGTGGGTGAGTTTGCCCGCCTGGATGCGGGTGTGGAGCTGGGCAAGCTCGCGGCGCACGTGGGTGTGCTCGGCGAGCGGTTTGCCATCGCGTTCGTGCTCCTCACAGAACTCAACGAGTGAACGCCAGCGCTGCTCGATCGAGAACACGTCCGACATGCTGTGTTCGAACGCCGAGAGCGTCATCGCGACCTCCCAACCCTCGTCGATCTCGCCGACGATGTGCTCTTCGCGCGCCACGGCGTCGTCGAAGAACACCTCGTTGAAATCCGTCTCGTCGGTGATCTGGTGAATCGGCTCGGTCCGGATGCCCTCCTGATCCATATCGACCAGGAAGACGGTGATACCGTGGTGTTTCGGGCCGGAATCGTCCGTTCTGGTCAGCAGGAAACACCAGTCGGCGACGTGCGCGTAGCTCGTCCAGACCTTCTGCCCGTTGAGCAGGAACTCGTCACCGTTCCGTTCGGCCGACAGCGAGAGACTCGCGAGATCGGAACCGGCGTCCGGCTCCGAGTAGCCCTGACACCAGAGTTCCTCGCCGCTGATGATCTTCGGCAGGAACCGCTCTTTCTGCTCGTCGGTGCCGAGCTCCATCAGCGTCGGGCCGACGAAGTCGATGCCGACGGCGTTGATGCGCGCCGGCGCGTCGACGCGCGCCGTCTCCTGATTGTAGATGACCTGTTCAAGCAGCGAGGCGTCCGCACCCCCGTACTCCTCGGGCCAGTGGAGCCCCGCCCAGCCACCGTCGTTGAGCGTCCGCTGCCAGTCCAGCAGGAACTCGACGCTTTCTTCGGGATCGTCCGTTCCCGGGCGTTCGCCCGCTTGCCACCCGTCCGGCAGGTTCTCGCGGAGCCACTCGCGGAGCTCCTGCCGGAACCGTTCTTGGTCCTCGGTGTACTCGAAATCCATTGTCTGTCTCGACGGGCTATCGGACGGGGCAGCTCCACATATACCTTGTGCAGTGATCGAAAAAGCGCGGGACTCACGGCCGCCGTCGGCGTGTGGAAGGGAAACACGGATTAGGGGCGGGGGCGAACCCCCGCCGAACCAGCGCCGGAGTCGGCGCTGGCACACTCCATGAGCGAGCACACCTACACTTCGATCCGAGTTGAACGGGAATCCGACACGCTCGGCCACATCGTGCTGGACCGGCCCGAGGAGATGAACACCTTCTCGCCCGCGATGGCCGAAGAACTCACCGACGCGCTCTCGGAGCTCGAAGACGACGACAGCACTCGCGCGATCGTCATCACGGGCGAGGGACGGGCGTTCTCGGCCGGCGCGGACGTCGGCGACGGGATGGACGACGGCGGTGACGATCCGACGCGATCCGGTGTCGAATCGTCGCGCCACGGCCAGTCGGTGTTCGGACAGTTCCGCGAATCACCGCTGCCCGTGATCGCCGCCGTGGACGGCTTCGCCCTTGGAGCCGGCATGGAGCTCACGATGTGTGCCGATCTGCGCGTCGCGTCCGAGAGCGCGGAGTTCGGCCTGCCCGAGCACAACCTCGGTCTCCTGCCTGGCTGGGGTGGCTCCGCCCGCCTCCAGCAGCTCGTCGGCGAGAGCACGGCGAAATACATCATCTTCACCGCCGACCGCTTTTCGGCCGAACGGATGCAGGAATGGCAGTACGTCCACGAAATCTACCCCGACGACGAGTTCGACGAGCGCGCCATCGACTTCGCCCAGTCGATCGCCGAAGGGCCGCCGATCGCCCAGCGGTACACGAAACGTGCGATCCACGCCGCCGCCGAGAGCATCGACGCCGGCCTGGAGGTTGAGGCGAGCAGTCTCGGCCATCTCCTCGACACCGACGATCTCGCCGAGGGGATGGCCGCCTTCTCAGAGCAGCGCGAACCGGAGTTCGAAGGCAAATAACTACTCATCCCGTTCCGATCGCAACGGTTCGCCGACGCCCATCAGTGATTTTGGAACATCGATGTCTTCGATCAGCGTCGTCGAGGCGACCGGATGGCTGTCGTAGGGGTCGTCGATGTGCGTGTCATCGATTCAGTCGTCGTCGGCCGTGGCGACACCGTCGAAGTCGGATGCCATCTCGGCCTCGTGTTCGTGGAGATGGCGCATCCGCTCGGGGAGGTCGATGCCGCGTTGTGCGTAGCGCCACACGCGGTAGCGATAGACGGCGTATCCGATTCCGAGCCAGACCGGGACCGCGGTCGCGATGATAAGCCCCGAACCTTCCCCGAGTCCCAGCAGGATCCACAGACCGACGGGGATGACGACACCGATGGCCACCAGCGGGTAGAGCAGCGCTTTGGGAACGCGGTAGGTGGACTTCTCGTAGCGCTCGGGGAAGCGACGGGTGAGCTGGAGCGCCCCGAGCGCGAGAAAGACCATGTCCATCAGAAAGGACAGCGAGAGGACGAACGCGAGTTCGAGCAACCCCGGCGCGAACGGGACGATGACGAGTGCCGGGATGCCCATCGCGAGAATGGCGGCATCCGGGCTCCCCCAGCGCTCGTTGATGTGCGCGAGCTGATTGGGGATGACGCCGTCGCGAGCCGCCCGCATGACGATCCGGGAGACGTTCACGAACACTGCGTTTACCGTCGTGAGACCGCCGACTATCGCCGCGGCCACGATCAAGAATACGCCCCACCACGGAAGGAACTCACGGGCAACGACCGCGATGCCGGCCTCGGCACCCGCCCACTCGGTCCAGTGAACGACGCCGATGGCCACGACGATGAGCCCCGTGAGAAGCGTCATTCCGATAATCGTACTGAGCGCGATCGATCGGGGAATGTTCCGTATCGGGTTCTCGATTTCCTCACCGAGTTGCAGGGGAAGACTGAACCCCGTCATCCCGAGGAACAGCGTGATCACGGCCGCAACGAAGGGATCGACCGCTTCACCCGGAAACACCGGCGTGAAGTTCCCGGGACTGATGTGGAACAGTCCAACGCCGACGAACAGCGCCGAGGCGACGATGATGATCGTGACCAGTCCGTACTGGATCAGCGCCGTCGCCCGAATGCCGAGGATGTTGATGATCATGAACGCGAAGATCAGACCCCCGACGAGCAGTTCCGTCGAAACGGTCGGGATCGTGAACGCGATCGTCGATCCCAGCGTCACGTCGAGTGGGAGATAAAAGCGGAGATACTGGGCGAACGCCTGCGCAGTAAACGGCAACCCGAACCAGATCGCCGGCAGCGAAACCCACGGTCTGGCGAACCCCCAGAACGGGCTCAAGAGTACGGAGTTGTACACGTAGCCGCCGCCGGACGTCGGCATCGCACCGCCGAGCTGGAGCATGAACACGAACAGCACCACCGTCGGAATCACCACCAGGAGGGCAGCCAGCGCCATGCTCGGACCAACTCCGGTCGCCAGGAGTTCGGCAGGGACGATGAACGTCGTTGCTGCGATCGCGTTGCCGATTGCGAGCGCCGTTGCGCCGGTGAGACCGATTTTCTGGTCGGGGATCTCGAAGCTAGCCTCGGGCATCACCTATCGATTCAGCCCGCCACGTATATAGTTTATGTCTACTGTTATCATGATCCGTGGTTTCGATCGACACTGAACTAGGCAACGACTGGTTCGGACGCACAGTTTCGAATGACGAGATCGTTGCGAGCGCCATCAATACTGACGACGCCACCACATCCAAACGGCAGGTGATTGTACGGAGACGACGAGAACGACCTGGTTTACAGCTCCTCGCTCGGTTCGAGCGTGCCGACCTCCGACTCGACACGCTCTTCGAGCTTGTACCGTTGGACCTTCTGAGTTGCGCTTTTCGGGAGTTCGTCCACGAAGAACACTCGCCGCGGGTGGGCGTATGCCGCGACGTTCTCCAGGGCGAACCGACGGATTTCGTTCTCGGTGACGCTCGCCCCCTCCTCGCGGACGACGTAGGCGACCGGTGCCTCACCCTTCACCTCGTGATCGGCGGCGACGACCGCCGCCTCCTCGACGTCGGGATGGAAGAACAGTTCGTCCTCGATTTCGGCGGGATAGACATTCTCGCCGCCGACGACGAGCATGTCGTCGCTGCGATCGACCATCCAGAGGAAGCGATCCTCGTCGACGCGCGCGATGTCCTTGGTGTAGAACCAGCTCTCGTCGTCGAACACCTCCTCGTTCTTCTCGGGCAGGTTGTAGTAGCCCTCGAAGACCGGCGGGCCACGGATCGCGATCTCGCCCGTGTAGCTCGGTTCGTCGTCGAAATCCGGTTCGTAGCCGGTGAGGCCGGCCGGTGCGGTCGGATCGAGATGTTCGGGCGGGACGCGCGTCTCGCGAGTCACCGGATCGACCAGCTTCATCTCGACGCCCGGCATCGGCTGGCCGATACAGCCCGCGCCCTTCTGGACGCCCCTCGCGGATGCGGCCGTGCCGGCCGTGGTCTCGGTCATCCCCCAGCCCTCGACGAGCGCGACGCCGAAGCCATCCTCGATGCGGTTGCGGGTGTCGGCTGCCAGCGGTGCCGCGCCGATCCCCAGGGTCTTGATCGAGGAGACGTCGTACTGCTCGGGGTTGGCTTCGAGCTCCTGCACCATGCTGATGTACAGCGCCGGAACGCCGGTGAAGTCGGTGATCCCGCGGCGATCGATCGTTTCGAGCAGGACGTCCGGCCTGACCTGATTCTGGAGCACGACCGACCGCCCGCTGTACAGCGTAAACAGCGTACTGCCGATCAGCCCGATGATGTGGTACATCGGCGTGATCAGCAGTATCGAGTCCTCCTCCGGGTCGATCGCCTGCGTTTCGGCGAACGCCTGCAGCGTCGTGAGGATGTTGCGGTGGGTCATCGGGACACCCTTCGGGTTGCCCGTGGTCCCGCTCGTATAGCCCTGGAAACAGGCGTCAGACTCGTAGTCGCGGTCGATGGTCTTGAACTCCGTGGAGCGGTCCGCGATCCATTCGTCGTAGTCCGTGACGCCCGCAGCCGCTTCACCGCCCGGGACGAACGCGTGTTCGAGATCGAGCGCCTCGTTGAGCCCGGCGACCAGCTCGCCCAGTCGTTCGGAGCCGAACAGGACGTCGACGCCCGCGTCCTCTAGGACATAGACGAGCCGATCGTGTGCCAGCTGGACGTTGAGCGGTACGGCCACCGCCCCCACCTTGCAGATGCCGAACGCGACCGGCATGTACGTGAGGTTGTTCTCCATCGCGATGGCGACCCGATCGCCCGGTTCGACGCCCGCGTCGACGAGCCCGTTCGCGACCCTGTTGGCCGTGGCTTCGAGCTCCGCGTAGTTCAGTTCGTCTTCCTGGTGATGCATCGCCGTCTTCTCCCCGTATCGCTCGGCCCCCATCGACGGGAGATCTCCGAGATGTCGGAGCGGTGTCCGTTGGTGAAACTTCATCCTTCGATCCGTCACGTTTGAAACCATATGTCTTAGTTCTTTCCCATAGATTGTTATCGTTTTCCGCGGCCGGCGATTGTGGGGGAGCGGAAAGGGACGAAGGAAGGGGGAGAAGGCGAGGAAAAGGGAGGAAAGAGAAGGAGGGGAGGGGGGGGGGGAGGAGACCGACCTGAAAATCGGAACCCGATGGTGGGAGGGAAAACATTTATCAAAGATAACTACCGACGTATCGACGGTTGCAAAACCACGCATGAACTTCGACTATACTGACGAGCAGGAGGCGTTCCGCCGCGAGATCCGGGAGTGGTACGAGGAGAACCTCCCCGACGGCTGGATCGAGGGCGATCGCGACCTGCCGGACGACGAGGACGAACGCGAACAGTTCCTCCGGGAGTGGCAGCGGAAACTCCACGAGGGCGGCTGGGCGGCGATTCACTGGCCCGAGGAGTACGGCGGTCGTGATGCGAGCCTGATGCAGCAGTTGATCTACCAGCAGGAGAAGGCCCGTGTGAACCCGCCGCCCGAGCGCAGCGAGATCGGCGTCGACCTCGTCGGCCCGGCGATCGAGGGGTTCGGCACCGAAGAACAGAAGGAACGCTTCCTGCCGAAGATCCTGAATGGTGAGGAGCTCTGGTGTATCGGCTACTCCGAACCCGACGTCGGCTCCGACCTCGCGAGCCTCCAATGCAAGGCAGTCGACGAGGGCGACCAGTTCCGCATCAACGGCCAGAAGATCTGGACGACGCACGCCCACAAGGCCGACTGGTGTTACATGTTCACTCGCACCGATAATTCGGGACCGAAACACCACGGCATCACCGCTCTCATCGTCGACATGGATCAGGAGGGTGTGACGACAGAGCGTATTCGCCAGATCACCGACGAGCGCGAGTTCAACCAGGTCTACTTCGACGACGCGACGACCCCGAAGGAGAACGTCCTCAACGAAGTCGACGAGGGCTGGGAGGTCGCCATGCGACAGCTCTCCTTCGAGCGGATCTCGCTCTCGCAGTCGCTCGATCTCGAACGGCGCTTCGACGAACTCGTCGAGTTCTGCAAGAACGAGACGCGCGGCGGCACACCGCTGGTGGAGGATCCACACGTTCGCGAGAAACTCGCCGAGTTCGATACGCGAATCCAGGCGGCGAAGCTGACCTACTTCCGCAACGTGAGCAAGCAGATGAACGGCGATCTCGGTGCCGAGGCCTCGTTCGGCAAACTGTACGACAGCGAGGTCGCCGCCGATCTCCATCGGTTCAGAGTGAAACTCGGCGGGCCGAAGGCGGCGCTCTGGGGCGACGACTCGCCGAACGGGGCGGCGAAGGACTCGCTCGCGAACATCTCGATCCGGATCGGCGGCGGGACGTCGGACATCCAGCGCAACATCATCGGCGAACGCGTGCTCGGACTGCCGAAAGGAGATCAGGAGTAAACGATGGATTTCACGCTCTCGGACGAACAGACGCAGATGCAGGAATCGGTGCGCGACTACCTCGAATCGGAGGGCGGTATCGAGCTCGCCCGCCGACAGATGGACGGCGAGGACGTCGTCGACGAGGTCTGGGACGGTCTCGCAGAAATGGACTACCCCGCGTTGAGCGTGCCGCTCGAATACGGTGGCTTGGGTGACGACCTGCTCTACCTCTCGCTGCTGTTCGAGGAGGCTGGCCGGGTCGCGCTCCCAGGACCGCTGCCCGAAACGCTCGGATTCACCGTTCCGTTGCTCACCGAGCTCGGCACCGACGAACAGAAAGAGCAGTTCCTGCCGGCGATCGCCGACGGCGATCTCCGTGCGAGCGTCGCGCTCTACGACGACGCCACCGAATCCCTCCCCGAGGCCATCCGGATGGAGGCCGAACCCACGGACGACGGCTATCGCCTCGACGGGACGAAGACGCTCGTTCCCTACGCCGAAAGCGTCGATCGAGTGGTCGTGCCCGCCCGAACCCGTCAGGACACCGGCTACGGCGGCATCACGCTGTTCTTCGTCGATCCCGCGGCGGCGGAGGCGGAGCAGCTCGACACGCTCGATGAGACTCGACCGCTGTACGAACTGACCTTCGACGCGGTCGAGGTTTCCGACGCACGGCTCGGTCCGGTTGACGGCGGCGGGGACGCACTCGAACGCGCCATCGACCGCCTCAACGTCTCGATGTGTGCGATGCTCGTCGGCGGAGCCGACGAGGCGGTCGACCGGTCGGTCGAGTACGGCAAGCAGCGCGAGCAGTTCGATCAGCCGATCGGGCAGTTCCAGGCGGTCAAACACCGTATTGCCGACATGTGGCTCGACACGGAGGCCGCGCGGTCGCTCACCTACTACGCGGCGTGGGCGATCGCGAACGACGAGGACGACGCACGCCAGGCCGTTTCAAGGGCGACCTGGTACTGCACCGAGCGCTGTGGTGATCTCTTCGAGGACGATATCTTCAACCACGGCGCGACGGGCTACACATGGGATCACGATGGCCACATCTTCCTCAAACAGGCGAAGACGTGGGCGAACCTCCTCGGCTCGCCGACGGAACACCGCCGACGGATCGCCGACATCCGGCTGTAGACGAGTCGTTTGCCCGTCACATCCGCGTCCCGACGATGAGGCTGATGGAAATCGAGGTCGGACGCGGAAGAACGCGTCAGCGGGACAGCCTCACAACCGATCGCTGGTCGTGAGCGGTCCATCGAGGTCGGCTTCGACGCGCTCTTCGAGCTTGTACCGTTGGACCTTCTGGGTCGCGCTTTTGGGAAGCTCGTCGACGAAGAACACGCGTCTGGGGTGGGCGTAGCTGGCGACACGATCCAGGGCGAACCGGCGGAGTTCGTCCTCGGTGATAGCATCCCCTTCTTCGGTGACGACGTAGGCGACCGGTGCCTCACCTTTCGTCTCGTGCGGGGCGGCGACGACCGCCGCCTCGGCAACGGCGGGGTGGAAGAACAGTTCGTCTTCGACCTCCGCGGGATAGACGTTCTCGCCGCCGACGACGAGCATGTCGTCGGCGCGATCGACCATCCAGAGGAACCGATCCTCGTCGACGCGCGCGATATCCTTGGTGTAGAACCAGCCCTCGTCGTCGAAGGCCGCGGCCGTTTGCTCCGGCATGTCGTGATACCCCTCGAATATCTGTGGGCCGCGGATCGCGATCTCGCCCGTGTAGCTCGGTTCGTCGTCGAAATCCGGTTCGTAGCCAGTCAGATCGGCCGGGGTGGTCGGGTCGAGATGCTCGGGCGGGACGCGCGTCTCGCGGGTTGATGGATCGACCAGTTTCAGCTCGACGCCCGGTATCGGCTGGCCGATACAGCCTGCCCCCTTCTGGACGCCTCTGGCCGCATCGGTGGTCCCGGCCGCAGCGGTTTCGGTCGTTCCCCATCCCTCGCCGAGCGGAACGCCGAACGTCCCCTCGATCTTTCGACGAGTGTCGTCGGGAAGCGGGGCGGCACCGGTCCCCAGCGAGTCGATCGAATCGATGTCGTACTGCTCGGGGTTGGCTTCGAGTTCCCGCACCATTCCCATGTAGATGGTCGGAACCGCGGCGAAATCGGTCGCCCCGTGTTCGGTGATCGCGTCGAGCAAGGCGTCGGGTTCGGGCGTGTTCTTCATGATCAACGTGCGACCCGTATACAGCGCCAGCAACGCGGTGCCCGTGAGGCCCATCATGTGAAACAGCGGCGAGATGGTGACGACGACCCCCGTTTCCGGGTCGGTGCCGGTGAGCATGTCGAACGAGTTGAGGGTCGTGAGGAGGTTTCGGTGCGACACCGGGACGCCCTTCGGATCGCCGGTCGTCCCGGAGGTGTAACACTGGAGCGCCACGTCGTCGAAGCCACGTGCCGGTCGGTCGAACGTCCGCGACCGATCGGCAAGCCAGTCCTCGTACGCAGTGAACGCGTGTTCGTCATCGGCCCCGACAACGGAGACCTGTGAGACCGCTCCGTCTTCGTGGAGGTGCTCGAACGCCTCGGCGAACGGTGACGAACCGATGACGGTGTCGATTCCCGCATCCGCGAGGACGTGCGTCGTTCCTGGAATCGCTCGACGGAAGTTCAACGGCACCGCGACCGCCCCGCTCTTGATGACGCCGAAGAGCGCAGCCAACCATTCGAGGTTGTTCTCCATGTAGATTCCCACGCGCTCGCCGGATTCGATGCCTGATGTGACGAGCGCGTTCGCGAGTCGGTTCGACCGCGTTTCGAGTTCGTCGTACGACTGTTCGCTGCCTCGATAGGCGACCGCGGTTTCGTCACCGTACCGCCGTGCCCCTGCTGACGGAACGTCGCCCATGTGCCGAAGTGGGGATTGTTCGTAGTACCTCATATCACTCCCAAAAAGTATGAGGGGTGATAGCATAATGGTTGGGGTGCTATCGACGTCGCTGTGCGTGCCGGAATCGCGAAAACGGCCGGGGCGTCGCGTTACACGCGCTCGATGATGGTGGCGACGCCCATGCCGAGCCCGATACACATCGTCGAGAGCCCGTAGCGCTGGCCGGTCTCTTGGAGCTGGTGGGCGAGTTTCGTCACGAGCATGCTGCCGGTCGCGCCGAGCGGGTGGCCGTGGGCGATCGCCCCGCCCCAGACGTTGGTCCGGTCCCACTCGGCGTCGGTGTCCTGGAGCCACGCCGCGACGACCGACGCGAACGCCTCGTTGCACTCGAACAGGTCGATATCGGCCCCGGTCATATCGTTCGCCGCGAGGATCTCGTTGGTCGCCGGTAGGGGACCAGTAAGGATCGTCTCGGGCGAAACCCCGACGATGTGCGTATCGACGATGCGGGCCATCGGATCCCAGCCGCGATCGTCGGCGACGTCGGGGTCCGCGACCAGTAGCGCTGCCGAGCCGTCGACGACGCCCGAGGAGTTGCCCGCGTGGATGACGCCGTCGCCCTCCTCCCGCGCGATGACCGGCAGGTTCGAGAGCGTCTCCCTGTCCGTCTCCGGCCGGGGGTGTTCGTCGACCTCCACAGTAATGTCCTCGCCATCGAGTTCGGTCTCGACGGGCGTCACCTGACTGTCGTAGTGGCCGGCATCCCACGCCTCCTTCCAGCGGCGTTGGGAGTCGAGGGCGATCGAATCGACGTCCTCGCGGGTGATGTCCCAGCGATCGGCGATGAGTTCGGCTCCCTGGAACTGGTTGGTCTGGCTGCCGACCGGGAACTGCTCGTGGTAGGTCTCGCTACGTTCGCCCGCGTCGTCCCCGATGGAGTGGTCGGTCATGTGCTCGACGCCGCCGGCGATCATCACGTCACGGTAGCCCGATTTCACGCTCGCAGCGGCGAGATTGAGTGTCGTCTGGCCCGAACCGCACATCCGGTTGAGCTGGAAGCCCGGGACCGCGTCGCCCCAGCCGGCCACCATCGTCGCGTGCCGGCCGATGTTGCTCCCCTGCTTGTCGATGGCGGTGACACAGCCGATCGCGGCGTCGTCGACGGTGGACGCGGGATCGAACCCGACCCGCTCTTCGAGCGCGCGCAGCGGTGCGGCCGCGAGGTCTTGGGGGTGCGTGTCGCGGAACACGCCCCCGTCAGCCCCGAACGGCGTTCTGACGCAGTCGACGATAACAGGATCGTTCATTGGGAATGCTGTTCCATCGAACGCTTCGGGAACGCTTGAATGTTTTGGCGATGTGAGCGAAACGATTCGATCGATGTCGGTGCCAACCGGCGAATCATCCTCGCGTCTCACACAGAAAATCCGACAGTATCGAAATTAGGCAGAAAGCGCGGTACGTGGGGGGTATTCTCGATGTTAGTGACTGGAAATATTTCGGCATCGTCGAATCAGTTGGTAATTATCGACCATTTCTAACCACACGCCACTCTTCCTCTCATTCGTTTCCCGATTCGAGCTGCCGGGTTCTACACAAGACATACCGAGCAGAAGTGATCAGCCTTTCCAAGAATAACAGTGTTACTTCTGTTATTCAGTTTGTGATAGCCCCCGGCCGATACCGTTCTCGCGATCGAGCGGATCACGAATAGTGCTCGACTGCGACGTGGTGTTCTGGATGCTCCACGAATATGCTGAAGAGTTGACTTCGACATTGTCGAATGTAAAACGTACGTACTGCTACTGGGCCGCAAACCGGGACAGGACCGTCCATGTCTTCGCAGTCGTCGACGAGTCGGTTGGGAATTTAGTGGCTCTTCGGATGGCATCGCTCACAAAACGGGATGATAGGCCACCATACCACGTTTTCGATAATAGCGGAATTTCAGGGAGTGGCCGTGTACATCAGTCCTGCACGATATTGGACGAGATCCTGAAACGAAAGAACGGGGGTTCGCAGCGTTCGATCGTGATCGAGTCGTTTGGAAGGTCGTAGTCGTTTCTCAGAACGCGAACAGATCCGCACCGCCGGTGACACCGACGAGCTGGCCGGTGACGTAGTTCGCCTGCTCGCTCGACAGGTAGGCGACAAGGTTCGCGACGTCTTCCTCGCGGCCGGCCCGCCGCATCGGGATCATCTCCACGATCCGGTGCATGTGCTCGTCCATCGCCTCGATCTCCTCCAGCTCCAGATCGGCGAGCTCGCTCGCCGCGAGGCTCGGCGCGACGATGTTCGCGGTGACACCCGACTGTGCACCTTCGAGCGCGAGCGTCTTGCCGAAGCCGATGAGCGCGGATTTCGTCGCCGAGTAAGAGGCCTGGCCGAACCCGCCGAGCCAGCCCGCGATCGACGTCATGTTCACGACCCGACCCCAGCCACGCTCGCACATCGCGGGGAACACCTCGCGGGTGACGTTGTACGTCCCGGTGAGGTTGACCGCCACGTCGCGGTCCCAGAGATCGTCGTCGTAGTTTTCGAGCTTCGAGCGCGCGTCGACCGCCGCCGCGTTGTTGACGAGGATGTCGACGCCGCCGCTCTCCTCGCGGATCGCCTCGATCGTCGAGGCGACGCCATCGCGGTCGGTCAGATCACACTCGACCGCCTCGACGCTGCCGTCGAGGTCGTCGAGGTCGGCCGCGACCGACTCGGCACCCTCCAGGTCGACGTCGAGACAGTAGACGTCCGCGCCTTCGTCGGCGAGTATCTCACAGTCGGCGCTGCCGATCCGGCCACCGCCGCCGGTGACGACGGCGGTCTTGTCGCTGATTCCGAGATCCATTGCGAACAGCGATTCCGAGGTCGGAGTATTAAACCTACTGCTCCCGGCACGTCCGGGGGATTTATTACTCGGACCATGGATGAGTTGGTATGCCGTGGAATTCAGACGCATGTATCGTCGGACTCGGCGAGACCGAATACGTGAAACAGGGCGAGATGACCGACCGCAGCGAGTTCGAACTCGCCTGTGAGGCGATCGAGAACGCCGCCGGGGACGCCGGCGTCGACATCGAGGACGTCGACGGCTTCTCGTCGTACGCGAACGACCGGAACAAGGGCTCGCTCGTCGCCGACGCGCTCGGCATCCCTGAAGTGAAGTTCTCGAACAAGGTCTGGGGCGGCGGTGGCTGTGGCGGCTCCGCCGCGGTGATGAACGCCGCGATGGCCGTCGAGTCGGGTGCGGCAGAGTACGTCGTCGCCTACCGCGCGCTCTGTCAGGGCCAGTTCGGCCGTCGTGGCCAGACTCAGGGGATCGATTACGCGGAGGGTACCGACGCGTTCGCCCACTCGCTGGGGCTCGAAACGCCGCCGCAGATGTACGCGCTGCCCGCGCAGCGCTACATGCACGAGTACGACGTCCCACAGGAGCATCTCGGCCACGTCGCGCTCACCTCGCGCGCCCACGCGAACCGCAACCCGCGGGCCGTGATGCACGACCGCGAGATGACGATGGAAGAGTACATGGACTCGCCACCCATCACCGACCCGTACAAGCTCTACGACTGCTGTCTGGAGAGCGACGGGGCCTGTGCCGTGCTCGTCACTTCGGCCGAGAACGCCGCCGACCTACCACAGCCCGCCGTCGAGATCACGTCGGCCGCGCAGGGCGGTGGGCCTGGTTGGGGCAGCGGCGTCCTCTCTTCGCACAACATGCCGTTGGAGGACTATCCCACTTCGAACGCCGCGCGGGTCGCCGATCGGCTGTTCGAGAGCGCCGGGCTCACGCCCGACGACATCGACGTCGCACAGCTCTACGAGAACTTCACCGGGATGGTGCTGATGACCGCCGAGGACTACGGCTTCGCGCCCCGCGGCGAGGCCGGCGAGCTGTTCGTCGACGGCAACGCCATCGGTCCCGATGCCGATCTCCCGATCAACACCTCGGGCGGCAACCTCTCGGAGGCGTATATCCACGGGTTCAATTTGGTCGTCGAGGCCGCCCGACAGGTCAGGGGCACTTCGCCGACACAGGTCGACGACGTCGAGTACAGCCTGGTCGCCAGCGGGCCGGGCGTGACCCCCCACAGCGGGCTGATCCTCTCGCCCGCGTAGTTACACAGCACAAACATGAGTTCAGACAACAGCAACGACGACGTCACGGCGATCGACGTAGCGACGGGATCGTTCGAGGAGGCACAGGAGTGGGTCGGCCGATCGGGAGACACGTTCTTCGCGGCCGAGCCGGTCAACCGCTCGATGATCCAGTTCTACGCTGGACTGATCGAGGACGCGAACCCCTCCTTTTGGGACGAGCGCTTCGCGGCGAACCACTGGGGAGCCATCCGGAGCCCACCTGGTCTGTTCTGGACCTGGAAGATGGATCCGGAGTGGACGCCCGGACCGGACGTCGAGGAGGCCGACGGCGAGGACGTTTCGGTGACGGACGTGCCGTTGCCGGGCGGGAAGGACACGATCATCAACACGCAGTCGAAGACCACGATCCATCGACCGCTGCTGGTCGGCACGCAGCTGAACTGGCAGACCTCGATCGAATCCGTGAGCGAGGAGAAGGAGACGCGCGTCGGTGTGGGCAACTTCGTCACCGAGAAGACGACCTATCGCGATGGCGGTGGCGAGCTCGTCGCCGAGGAGTCGAACGTGATGCTCCGCTACAGCGCCGACAACGAGGAGGAACGTACGGAATCGTTCGATACGCCCTTTGCCGAGGGTCGTCGTGCGATCGACGTGCCGGATGGACAGGGGCCCGACGATCCGTACGCGTCGATCGACATCGCGGAGATTTCGCCGGGTGACGGGGTCGAAGGGTTCGAATTCCCCGTCACGTACACGAAGGTCGTCCACAACGCGGCCGCGACGCGGGACTTCTCGGGTCATCACCACGATCCCGAGTACACCCGTTCGCGGGGCAACGAGACGATCTTCCTCAACACGATGGCGCTTCAAGGGTTGGCCGATCGGGTAGCGGTGCAGTGGGCCGGCCCGGAGTGGCGGATCGCCGAACGCGAGATCGCGATCCAGGGGACGGCCTATGCCGGCGACAAACTCTCCGTCGGAGCCGAGGTCACGGACGTCGACGAGAACGAGGGTCGGATCGAGCTCGGCGTGACGATGGACAACGACGGCCGGGACGTCTGCCCGTCGTCAGTCACGCTCGTCAGAGACGGGGTGAAATAGCCCGATGATGGGATACGATAGCCGGATATCGATGCCGTCGAACCACGGGCGGACGAACGGACGGAACGTTTATTCCACGGTGGCCGGAAGGAGAGGACGAGGACAATGAGAGGTACTACCAGAGAGGAGATCTTCCCGCTCCCGGAGAAGGGGATCGACACCGCCCCGTTCTGGGAGGCGTGTAACCGACACGAGCTCGTCGTCCAGCAGTGTGCGGACTGTGGCGCGCTCAGACACCCACCCACGCCGGTCTGTCCCGACTGCCGGTCGTACGAGGTCGACTGGGCCGACGTTCCCGGCACCGGCGAGATCTACACGTACACGACGACCCACTACGCCGCCAGCCCCGCCCACGAGGATCACACCCCCTACAACGTCTCCACCGTCCTGCTCGATGGGACCGAGGACATCCGTCTCATCACGCAGGTCGTCGACATCGATCCCGAATCGGTCGAGATCGGCATGCCGGTCGAAGTGGTCTGGGAGGACGTCAACGAAGATACGACGGTCCCGCTGTTTCGTCCGTCCTGAAACAGCTACTCAGCCGGCGAGCACGCATTTCCTGACGCCGTCGGTTTCGTGCCAGTCGAGTCGGCCCTCGTCGTCCAGCAGATCGAGGTGGCCGACGATCTCGGAGATGCCGACGAACCCTTCCGTTGCGGGCAGTTCCGGAAACAGCTCGTTCATCAGTCGATAGGCCGTCGTTCCCGGCTCCGAATCGGGAATCATCCCCGCGATGTGTTCCTTTCGCTCGTGATGGTGGCCGATCGTCTCGTCGATACGTTTCTGGAGAGATTCCATTCGATCGCCGTGGCCACCGTAACCGACCGTCTCATCGATCGTGCGGAGTTTGTCGAGCGACGCGAGATAGGTCGGGAGGCTTCGCGTTCGCTCGTTGCTTTTTCCTGGAAGTGTGGTGAGCGTCGGATTCGGCGTGATGTCCGGAAGCACGTGATCGCCGGTGAAGACGGCGTTCTCACTCCGGAGCCGATAGCAGACCGAACCGACGGCGTGGCCCGGCGTGTGAACGCAGTCGAGGACGACGCCGAGATCGAGTCGCTCGCCGTCGGCGACCGTCCGATCCGGCGTGACCGGGCTCTGGAAATCCGTGTACGATTCGGGAAGCGTGAGAAGCGTTTCGACGGTGTCTTCCGGCATCCCCATCGAGCGCAGAAACCCGTGGAAGAACGCCTGTTCGTCCTCGAACTGGCCGGTCGGGGCCGCGAGGCGCTCGATCGCGTCCCCGTGAGCGATGACGCGCGCATCCGCCTCGTCGGCGAGCCGCCGTGCGCCGCCGAAGTGATCCATGTGTGGGTGCGTGATGAGGACGTTCTCGACGTCTTCGACGGAGTAGCCACGTTCGTTCAGGCCCAAATGGAGCGCCTCCCGAGCGTCGGCCGTCTCCGGCCCGGGATCGATAACGGTGAGTTCGGCCGTCGGTAGCAGGTAACAGTTGACGTCCCCGACGCCGAAAGGGGTCGGCAGCCGTATTCGATCGATGCTGGTCACGGAGTGAGTTCGGAGTGCAATGGAATAACGTTACGGGGTCGATCGTGGCAGTGAAATAAACGGATTCCGATGCGCAGCCGTCGCCGTCGATCGGGGAGCCCCTCACCTATTTCACTGAGTCGTGCTGTACTGTGCGTACGTGAGATTGAACTCCAGGACGTTCTTGAGTCTGCGGAGTGCCTCGGGGAGTTCCTCGGTGAGGCGCTCGTCGGTGAACTCGCTCGCCGGGCCGTAGACGAGAATCGAGCCGATGTTGCGGGCGTCCTCGACGAGGATCGGGATCGCGATCTCGTGGATGCCGACGATATCCTCCTCGCGCGAGACGGCGTAGCCGACCTCCCGGATCGTTTCGAGCTCCTCGAACAGCGTCTCCCGATCGGTGATCGTGTTCTCGGTGACGGCGTCGAGCCCAACGTTTTCGACGATCGCCTCGACTCGCTCGTGCGGGAGGCTCGCCAGAATGGCCTTGCCGCCCGCGTTGATGTGGAGATAGTTGCGGTTGCCCGCTCGTGGCTGAATCCGCATCGAATCGTCGTTCTCGATGCTGTAGAGCGTGACGCCATAACCGCTCTCCTCCTTCAACAGGACGATGTTGTTGTCGGTCTCGGCGGCGAACTTGTCGATCTCCGGTTTCGCCGCCGCGTACAACGGGTCCTGGCTCCGTACCTCCGTGCCGACCGAGAGATGGAGCGAGCTGACGTAGTAGCCGTCGTCGCCACGGATGAGGTAGCCGATTCCAGTCAATGTATTGAGGTATTCGTGGGTCGTGCTCAGCGGCCTGTCGATCCATTCGGCGGTCTCGGTCACGCCTGCGCCGTCGTTTTCGACCAAGAAGTCGACGATGTCCTTGGCGGTCCTGAGCGACTGTATCGGCACGGTGTCGGATGCATCCATACAGCAATGGGCCGGCGATTCCACATCAATGTTTCGTGTATATCGAAAGCAGCGCAGTAGGGGAGCGATGTCCGAGGATCGGCAGTTGCTGGTACAGCCACCACAACGGGTGGCTCGGCGATGGCGTTTGCATCCGAAATGCTGATCGCGAGCGCGTGCCGGACTGCAAGAAGTCGCACACACCGGTATCGTTAATAGCGAGAGGAAACGAACGACTGTATGAAGGTTCTGGTGGCAGTGGCGGAGGTGGCCGATGTCGAGGACGAGTTCGCAATCGACGGGCTGGCCATCGACGAGCAGTACCTGAACTACGATCTCAACGAGTGGGACGACTACGCCGTCGAGGCGGGCGTCCAGCTCCAGGAAGCCGGCGAGGACGTCGAAGTGGTTTCGGTGACGATCGGGCCCGAGCGCGCCGACGAGACCATCCGCATGGCACTCGCCAAGGGCGTCGACCGTTCCATTCGTGTCTGGGACGAGAACCTGGAGGGGACGGAGTACCTCGACAGCGAGACCAAAGCCGACGTTCTGGCAGCTGTCGTCGAGGACGAACAGCCCGATCTCGTGCTCGCTGGCGTTCAGTCCGACGACACCGCCTTCGGCGCGACGGGTGTTGCCCTCGCCGAAGAGGTCGGCTTCGAGTGGGCCGCCGTCGTCAACGACCTCGAATACGAACCCGGCTCCGAGACCGCGTCGGTTCATCGCGAACTCGAAGGTGGCGTCGAGGAGTTCACCGACGTCGAACTCCCGGCCGTGTTCACGATCCAGACGGGGATCAACGAACCACGGTATGCGAGCCTGCGCGGGATTCGACAGGCCCAATCCAAGGAGATCGCCCCCAAAACCCTCGACGAGTTGGGTCTCGACGCCAGCGTCACCGACAGTGACGTCTCGTTGACGCAGCTCTACGAGCCCGAGACCGAAAGCGATGCCACCCTCTTCGAGGGTAGCCCCGACGAGGAGGCCGACCAGCTCGCTGAACTCCTCCGCGACGAGGGGGTCGAAGCATGAGCGATATTCTGGCCGTCGCCGAACACCGCCGCGGCGATCTTCGTGACGTCAGCTTCGAGTTGATCACTGCCGGGCGCGAACTCGCCGACGCCGCCGGTGGCGACCTCCACGTGGCCGTCATCGGCGGCGATGTCGACGGGTTTGCCGACGAACTCAATCGGGAGGGCGTCGATATGGTTCACACCGTCAGCGAGGGCGAGGAGTTCAACCACGATATCTACACTCAATCTGTCGAAGCGCTCTACGACGAACTGGCTCCGGAAGTACTCCTGCTGCCCAACACGGTCAATGGACTCGACTACGCGCCCGCCGTTTCGAACGGCCTGTCGCTCCCGCTGGTGACCGATGCCATCGACGTCGAGTATGGTGACACTCTCTCGGTCACTCGCGAGATGTACGGCTCGAAGGTCGAGACAGTGGTCGAGGTCGACGCCGATCGAGTGGCGCTGACGATTCGCCCCGGCGAGTGGCCTCCCGCCGAGGGCACTGGTGATGCCGAAATCAGTCAGTTCGACGTGGATATCGACGAATCGGCCGTCCGCTCGACGGTCACGGGCTTCCAAGAGGTCGGTGGTGGCGATGTCGACATCACCGACGCCGACGTGCTCGTCTCCGTCGGTCGCGGCATCGAGGAAGAGGAGAACATCGCGCTCGTCGAAGCGTTGGCCGACACGCTCGGCGCGACGCTCTCTTCATCGAGACCGATCGTCGACAACGGCTGGCTCCCCAAAAATCGGCAAGTGGGTCAAAGCGGGAAAGTGGTGACACCCGATGTGTATATTGCGATCGGGATTTCGGGGGCCGTCCAGCACGTCGCCGGCATGAAAGGTGCCGACACCATCGTCGCCATCAACACCGACGCGAGCGCCCCCATCTACGATCTCGCCGACTACGGTGTCGTCGACGATCTCTTCGATGTCATTCCCGCGCTTATCGAGGAATTCGGTGGCGAACCGCCCGCGCTCTGAGAGCAAGAGGGACAGCGCCGTTATCGATTCGGCGAAAATCGATCGCCGATTATACGAAGCTGTTTTCTAGGATCATCCGGATGACGATTTTGTCCTACTGTCCTCTGTATATACAGAAAATTACTATGATGGCAAAATGTCTTTTCCTGCTTTCAGTCGTCTATAGAATGTTTTTCGGGTGATGAATACGCTTTCAAGCAGCACGTGATGAGAGATTGTTTCGTTGGTTCGAATGTGGAAGATCTCCAGAGACCATCCTCGTAGAACATGTTGTTGGTACTGTATGCGATCCGATTGAGGACAACATTTTTTGACGCAATGCGTCCGAAACAACGGTTAGACCAATGGCTTGTGAACATGGTGAGAGGCGTTTGGATAGCCTTTGGAACGTTATTTGGCCGAGATATCGGATTGGAGAGACGTAGATCGCGGTATGCCCGATGGCACAGAGTCAGAGGTGGTCAACGACCATCAATCGAAGCATCCGTGGTGTCACTACTGGCGCGAAGAGAATGGTTGTCGAGCGCTCGTCGCACAACGATGATCTCAGTTGTGGCATTATTCTGACCTCATTCACAAACAGTCAGAATTTGTAAATATATGGAGACCTATACTTTGAGTGTGAAGATTCGTAAACGAGAGGAGGCTTACTGAACAGTACGAGGGAGTTGCTATTTCCGAGCGATCTCGTTGTGATCGGGTCGGTACTGGTAGCTATCGGGTCGTGAGCACCGGAACGTCGCTCGTTCTGACCGTGCGGGCGGTCACGCTCCCGACGAGATAGCGTTCGAGTCCGGTTCGGCCGTGTGTACCCATCGTGACGAGGTCGATTCCCTGGTCGTTGACGTATCGTTCGATCGCGCGGTAGGGGGTGCTCTGGCCGACTTCGGTGACGACGTCGATCCCGCGATCCTCGGCCGCGTCGGCGATCTCGGCGACCGCCTGCTCGCAATCGCTCTTCCAGGCTTTGACGATCGAGCCAGTATCGTAGGAGCCGGTGATCGAACTCAGATCCACGACCGAGAGCGCGTGGACGGTGCCGTCGTAGCGATCGGCGACGGCGAGCCCGTGTTCGACGGCGGCGCTCGCAGCATCGCTGCCGTCGGTCGGGATCAGCACGTCACCGTAGCCGGCGTCCTCGTCCGGTGCTGCACGCGTCGTGAAGACGGGGACGTCGCTCGTTCTGACGACCCGCTCGGTGACGCTACCCACGAACACGCGCTGGAGGCCAGTTCGGCCGTGTGTGCCCATCGCAACGAGATCGGCGTCGTGCTCGTCGGCATGATCGAGGATCGTCCGGTGGGGAATCCCGTGTTCGACGGTCGATTCGAACGGGATGGCGGCGTCGGTCGCGAGCGCTTCGAGCGATCGGAGGTTCTCGGCTGCGCCCTCGTCGAGCACGTCGCGTTGCTCGTCGGCGAGCGAATCAAGTCCGGTGAAACCGCTGCTCGACGAGCGATCGTCGACGACGCTCAGGAAGCGCAGGTCGCTGTCGAACGCGTTCGCGAGCGCCAATGCGTGTCGTGCAGCCGCTTCTGCTCCCTCACTGCCGTCGGTCGGGACCAAGATGGTGTCGTACATCGAGCGTTCTCGACGACCGTTTCGCCTGCGGTGGTTAAATCACACGCGTCTCGCTGCTGTGTGGAAAATCGTGTCGTGAACGGTACTGACGCCGGCAGACGGGTGCACACCGTATCAATCGGAAGGCGTTTGCTCGGCGAACAGCGTCGCGTCGAGTCGGTCGTCGATCGCTGCACGCGTGGTATCGAGGATCGTCTCGTCGCCGAGTACCACCAGCTGCAGGCGCGCGCCGTCGATCATCGTCAACAGCAGCGTCGCGATGTAATCGGGATCGACGGGTGCGAAGACGCCGTCGTCGATCCCACAGTCGATCACCCGTGCGGTCAGCCGGTGGACGTGCGCACGATTCCGGCGGAACTGCTCGCGGTAGGCCTCGTTGAACGGGGCCTGCGAGCGGAGTTCGAGCATCGCGATCTGGAAGGATTCGTTGTCGTCGGGCCCGTACAGCAGGCTATCGATCAATCCGTCGAGCTGCGTCACCGGATCCGTGATCTCGCTGGCCGCGACCCGGTTCTTGAAGTTCTCCAGGAGATAGGCGAGAAACGACGAGAGGAGATCCTCGCGCGAGTCGTAGTGATAGAAGATCAGCGATTTGCTCTTGTCGAACTCGTCGGCGATCGCCTGAACGGAGAGATCGGCCGCCCCATGCGTACAGAGCGCCCGATAGGTCGCCTCCATGATCGCCTCGTTCGCCGTCCCCGACTCCGCCTGCTCCGCAGCACCGTCCGCCGCATCGATGTCGTCCGCGTTCGTCTCGCTCACTAACTATCTAGTTAGCCAGTCGTTCGGTTATAGTTTGTGTCCCACGTATGGCACACGGCGAGAGGCAGGGAGAGCCGATCGTGATTCCGATGCTGGCGGGGAGAACGAAAAACGTCGCGTTGCGGCCGGTTCAGTCGAGTTCGACCGTGGCGTCCTGTGTCCGGTCGAGGCGCACGGCACGCCCGGCGTCGGCCGACCGGTAGATGGCGTCGATGACGCGCTGGACGGTCAGCCCCTCGGCGATCGTGTTCCGTTCGGGCGGCGTGCCGCTCTCGATGCCCTCGATGAACGCGGCCTGTTCGGCCAGCATGTCGTCGTTCGGACGCGTCGTCACCGTCGTATCGGTGAGATGGTCGACGCCGGCGTTGCTGCTCTCGTAGACCGTCAGCGTGTTCTCGTTGCGATCGAACAGCGCGCCCGCCTCGGTTCCCCGGAGGAGGAACTCGTGGTTGGTCGGGCGGTTGGTCGCCCACGCGGCTTCGAGGCTCACCGTCGCCCCGTCGGCACACCGGATGAACGCGCTCACCGAGTCGTCGACGTTGAACTCCGAAGGGCCGAGATCCTCGCCGAGCATTTCGAGATAGGCGTAGTCCTCGCGCGAGCCGAACGCCGAGCGCGTCGTCGCCGACACCTCGACGACCTCCGGGAAATCGAGGAAGAACAGGGCGAGATCGATCGCGTGGACGCCGATGTCGATGAGCGACCCACCACCAGAAGCCGACTGGCTGGTGAACCACGAGCCACGCCCCGGGATGCCGCGCCGACGGATGTAGTTCGCCTCGACGTGGCGAGGGGTGCCGAAACGACCCTCCTCCTGAAAGCTCTTGAGCACCTCGACAGGGTTCGAGAAGCGGTTTTTGAACCCCGTCATGACGAATCCATCACTACTCTCGGCGGCGGCGGCGATCGCCTCGGCGCTTTCGAGCGAGTGGGCGACCGGCTTTTCGAGCAGGACGTCCAGTCCCGCGTCGAGCGCCGCGATGGCGTACTCCTCGTGGAAGCGGTTCGGCGTCGCGACGATCACGCCGTCGGCGTCGTCGAACAGGTCGGTGACGTCGGCGTAGGCGTTGGTCGCGTACGAGTCGGCGAAGCGGCTGCGGGCGTCGGGGTCGATGTCGCTGCCGATGATATCGGCCCCGTTGTCGACGAGTCGGTCGGCGTGAAATCGCCCGATGTTCCCGAGTCCGATGATTCCGATGGTCGGAGAAGAGGAGGGCATATCCACTAGCTATGGGGGCGCTCGTTGTAAGAATACCGCTCTCGACCGGCTTCGAGGGATGCTCTCAGTACAACTGCTCCTCGCGCTCCTCGCGTTCGGCCTCACGTTCCGCCTCCTCTTTCTCCCGTCGTCGCCCGCGCAGATACTGCCGGGTCAACGGGATGAACATGTTCTTCACGTCGAGGACGAACGACACCAGCCCGTAGGCCCAGAAGACGAACAGCAGCGACATCCCACCGACGTAGAGCAGTCCGATATCGGTAACCATCTCAATCGTCCGTCTCGGCCTCCGTTCCGGTCGTTCCCCCGGCCTGCGTCGGCTGGACAAGCCCGTGTTCGAGCGCCTGTCCGGAGTCCGTATCGAACAGATGGAGCTTCTCGCGGTCGAACACGACGGAGACGCTGTCACCGGCCTCGATATCCGAAGCCGGATCGACGCTCATCTGGAGCTGATCGCCGGCCTCGGGATCTTCGAGATCGCTTTCGGCGTCCTCGGCGAGCAGGAGATAGACGAAGATCTCGTCGCCCATCGGTTCGAGCACGTCGACGGTCGTCTCGATCTCGGCGGTGGAATCGGAGACCGAGCCGGCCTCCCCGACGGGATAGATGTCTTCCGGCCTGATGCCGAGCGTGACCGCATCACCTTCGCCGAGCGCCATCGGACCGACGTCAAACTCGACATCGACGTACTCGGAGTCGAAGCCGTCAGAGCTCACCGTACCCTCGACGAAGTTCATGCTCGGCGAGCCGATGAACCCCGCAACGAAGAGGTTGTCCGGTTCGTTGTAACAGACCAGCGGCGGATCGATCTGCTGGAGTCGGCCGCCATCGATGACCGCGATCCGATCGGACATCGTCATCGCTTCGGCCTGGTCGTGGGTGACGTAGATGACGGTCGTATCGAGCTCCCGGTGGATGCGCTGGAGCTCCGTGCGCATGTGCACCCTGAGTTTCGCATCCAGATTCGCCAGCGGCTCGTCCATGAGGAAGACGTCGGGCTCGCGCACCAGCGCGCGGGCGATGGCGACGCGCTGGCGCTGCCCCCCGCTCATCTCGCTCGGCATCCGATCGAGCATCCCCTGCATCTGGACGATCTCGGCAGCGTTCTCGACGCGGCGATCGGTCTCGTCCTCGTCGAAGCTCCGGAGTCGCAGCCCGAACGAGATGTTGTCGTAGACGTCCATATGCGGGAACAGCGCGATGTTCTGGAACACCATCGCGATCCCGCGGTCCTTCGGCGGCAGATCCGTCACCTCCCGATCGCCGATGGAGATCGTCCCCTCGGTGGGCATCGTGAGACCGGCGACGGTCTCCATCGTCGTCGATTTCCCACAGCCCGAGGGGCCGACGAGCGTGACGAACTCGCCGTCGGGGATCTCGAGGTTCATGTCGTCGACCGCGACGACGTCGTCGTACCGTTTCGTGACTCCTTCGAGCGTGACGTTTGCCATGGTGATTACTCCTTGAGTGCGCCGCTGGTGAGGCCGCTGACGATTCGCTCCTGGGCGATCACCACGAGGATCGCCACCGGCAACACGCCGATGATGCTCGCGGCCGCCATCAGGTTGTACGATGCCGCGTACTGGGTCTGGTAGCCAAGAATCCCCCAGACGAGCGGGCCCCAGTTCTGTGCCTGTCCGTCGGTCATCAGATACGAGAAGAAGAACTCGCTGTAGACGTTGATGAAGGTGAGCACGCCCGCGGTCGCCACGCCGGGTGCCGACAGCGGGATGATGACGCGGAAGAGCGCCCCCAGTCGGGTCGTGCCCTCGACGCGCGCGGCATCTTCCAGCCCATCCGGAATCTGACCATAAAAGGTGGTGAGAATGAAGATCGATAACGGCATGAACAGCGCGCTGAGCGGCAGGCCGATGCCGATCGGCGAGTTGAACACGAACGGACTGCTCAGCCCCAGGATCTCGACGTTGCCGGTGAAGAGCCGGAACAGCGGCAGGAGGAACGCCGCCGGCGGGAAGTAGGAGATGGCGAGCACGAGGATCATCAGGATTCCTCGTCCGGGGAACTCCAGCCGGCCGAAGACGTAGCCGACGAGGCTCGCCAGCACGAGGACGACGGCCGTGGTTCCGAGCGCGATGACGAAGCTGTTGAACAGGTAGACGTGGAACGGCAGCTGCTCGAAGATGGTGATGAACGCCTCGGGGTTGAACCCCGCCGGGAGCAGTCCCGCCTGATCGACGAGATCCGTCGGGGTGAGCGCGAGCACCAGCAGCCAGTAGAACGGGAACAGCGTCGTGATCAGGAAGAAGATCGTCACGACGTAGAACATCGCCCGGTAGGTCCGATCGGGGTTGCGGATCGACTTCTGGACCCAACGGGTGAACGGGCCGGCGTCGTCGTCGCTCGTCTCGCTCGCCTGTGCGCCCGCCATCTCAGGCAGCCCCCTGTGAGCCCTGCCAGTATCTGACGATGTAGATCGAGACGACGATGCCGATGATCGCTGCCGTCACGAACGCCACCGCCGAGGCGGTCCCGTACCGTCGGGTGCTGAAGGTCGTGACGACCAGACACGACAACGAGGGGACCGTCGTACAGCTCGCCGTCGTCTCGATCAGCCCGTAGATCCGCATCGCGGCGATGGTCCGGAACAACATCGCAACCAGCACCGTCGGCAACACCAGCGGGAACGTGATCGTCTTGAACTGCTGCCACTTCGTTGCGCCGGCGACCTTCGCCACGTCGTAGAGGCTGCGATCGACGCTCTGGAGCCCCGCGAGGATCAACAGCGCCATGAACGCGGTCGTCTTCCAGACGTCGGCGAGGATGATGATCGGCAACGCCTCGGCGCTGTTGACCAGTGGCGACGTCGATCCGCCGAGCGCCTCGACGACGGCGACGCCGGGGCCGATCCCCGACCGGAACAGCAGGTAGAACATCATTCCCTGGATGACGATCGGCACCGCCCACGGGATGATGATGGCGACGCGAACCCAGCGCCGGCCCCGGAACTTCTGATCGAGCACCAGCGCCTGGCCGAGCCCGATGATCGTCTCGAAGAAGACGCTGACGATGGTGAAGATGAAGGTCACGATGAGCGCGCTCTGGAACGGTGCACTCAGGTCGAAAAACGGCTGTGGCAGCGCCACGGTGTCGAGCTGTCCCGTGAGCAGGTTGACGTAGTTCTCCAGACCGACGAACTCGCCGAGCTGGGCCGCGCCGCTGATGCTGTCGGCGAAGAGCGACATCCGGAAGGTGCTCAACAGCGGCCAGAAGGCGATCACCGCGAGCAGGAGGAAGGCCGGTGCCAGGAGCAGGTAGGCGAACGCCGTCTCGCTCAGGTTTTCGAGCCAGCGGACCGCGCTCGCATATACGCCGGAGCGTCGTTCGGCCTCGGTCGATCGTTCAGTTGCCATTATCGGTTGTAGTTCTCGATCGCCACGAGCTGGTCTTTCAGTTCGTTCATCGCCTGTTTCGGTGGCTTGTCGCCGGAGAGACCCGCGTGGACCTGCTGGGCGATCTGGCCGGACTGTTGTGGCCAGACGACGCTTACTGGGCGCGGAATCGCATTCTCGCCGGCGACGCGCAGCTGTTCGATGTAGTTGCCGACGGTCGGCACCTGCTTCGCCTGCCGTGAGGCGAGCACCGTCTGGTTCGGCGGGAGCCAGCCGGTGAGTTCGAACAGTTTGAGCTGGAAGGACGGCTGGGTCATCGCCTCGATGACCTGAAGCGCCTTCCCGCGCTGGGTCGAGTTCGGATTGACGGTCATATGCCAGCCGCCGAGGGCGGCCACCGGCCCGCCGATGTTCTTGTATACCCTGTTGCACGTTCAAAATCAAATCACCAGACGGAACGATCAGGCCTGAATCTGGACTCCATCAGTAGCGTTGGTGAAACAATGGAATGGTTCCTGATAGAAATGGCTGAATCGGCCGATAAATCAGCCTGATTGGTCGAGCTCCTTTCAGAAAATACAGCCGCCTGAGAGCGATGCCTCTCAGGCGGCGACACCTGTTTTTTGGACAGGTGGCGCGATCGTCAGATGAGCCGACTCGGTGAGCGTATCAGCCCTGGTTTGTTCTGCCGTTGTGCCGTGAGAGACGCCGCAACCAACGCTACTGCCGAGAGAACGACGTGAGTCTCGACGTTGTTCTCTTTGCGTGCGCGGACGCGATCAAGCCCGGTAAAGGACTTCAGCCGGGAGAACACCCGCTCGACACCTGCCCGCAGGTGTCGATGCATCCGCTCTTTGATCGCCTGGAAAATGTACGTCTCCTCGACGCTTCCGACGGAAACGCCGTACTCCGAGAGTTGCTCCTGTGGCAGCCGTTCCAGGGCGTCGTAGGGACTGTCGATCTCCTCACCGTGTTCCTTGAACAGTTCCTTGATTTCGTCCTTGATCGTCGCTAACGGCGACGATCGGCGAGGATTGATCGCCGTCAGCAACGGACAATCGAGCTGATCCTGACAGAAGTCGCGGTTAGCCTGACTGTCAAAGCCAGCATCAGCGAGGGCTGCCTGGAGATCGTCAGTGTCGTACCGCTCGTTGAACTCGTCAACGAGCGGTTCGAACGCCGCACTGTCGTTCCTCTTGCCGGTCTCCATCGTGATGGCGACCGGCAGCTCTGTTGCCGCATCCACCACGAGAAACACCTTGTACCCGTAGAACGATCCTTCGTGTTTCCCCCAGCTCGCACCTTCAACTTCGCCATTTTCGATTTCATCACGCGTATTTGCCCACGCCGCGATGTGCGTTCCATCGATGACGACGAACTCACCGCCATGTTCGTGATCGGCAAGCAACTCGCCACACATCGACTGGAGGCAATCTCGGAGTTCATCGGGATGAAGTTCGTCGAAGGCCCGCCAGAGCGACGTCCCATCCGGGACGTCCTCTGGCTCAGTGTAGTCGAGAGCCTCTCGAAACGAATGATTGCGCTGAAGACGGCGTTCGAGGGCGTCGAAGGAGTCGCCCTCGAACTGCCGCAGGACAAGTGCGGCAGCTCGTTCGGGAGAGATTGACTGAAGTTCCGAGACAGCGACCGAGAGGAAGGTTCAGTACCTCACAAAGCACGCCAGTTGACTACTTCTGAGACGTGAATCCGATGAAGAAATCGATGCCGAACAACTGCTGAGGAAGGCGGCTCGACACCGAGAGCATCGAACCTGTCGCAGTCGGCGGCGTTCCGCCGCCGACGCGACGGCGTTGCCACTCGCCGAGCGGGCGGTCTCGGTCGGTGGATTACCGCTCGAAGCGGTCGTCCGGAGGCTTGTTTGCGGGGACGGCGCGACGCACCGCGAGCGCCGTCTCCGCTGCTCGCCGTACCATCCCAAGGAATTCGTCGAATCGCCACGACCAGAGGCGTCGCGCGCCTCGGCGCGGCGACGCCACGTACTCCCAGTGGAGATATCGCCACGCATTCTGAAGGAGGAAGCTGATCAGCACGTACAGAAACCGCACCGCCGGATTCTGTGTCGTCGTCATCGCAATACTTCGTTCGGACAGACGATAAGTCGATTCGATACCGAATCGACGGCTGTAGTGTTTCCTGGCTTGGCGTGGCGTCTCGATGAACGGCGCGTCGACGGCGTAGCCGTGACGCGCCACACCTTCTTCGTCATATTTCCCTTGCTGGTACGTACAGTCGATGTAGACCGGGAAATCGACGATCCACGTGTGACCGTCGATTTCACCTTGGAGGTCGTGGTCGATCACGCGGCTCCAGCCTTCACTCAGTTCGGTCTGAATCTTCTCGCCCCACTTCACGATCGGCATGATGAAAGCGTAGTTGTGGGCAGCGAGTAGCGTCAAACAGTACGTATCGTAGAACTCGCGGTCGAGGTAGACGGCCTTGACTTCGAGGTCAAGGCCGTCAAGCACGCCGAGTAGTTCCGCGAGGATCGAGCTGGCGGTGTCGCCGTCGGTCAGACGGCGCACCGCCAGCGTGTAGCGTTTGTTACGTACGCGAGCGTAGAGCGTGGCATAGCCGTGGAACGTCGTCGTTCCGGCTTTAGCGAGTGAGTTGTAGAGCTCTTCCTCGGAGTCGTACTCCTCGCCGTAGTACGGACGGAGGTGGAGGTCGGCGACGACCTCCACCGGCCGATCTGGAAGGAGTTCCAGGATATCCTGCTGGATGAGTGTCTTCCCGATTCGTTCGAGTTCTTCGAGCTCGAACTTCGTCCGGAGATGGTGGAGAATCGTGTTGGCGTGAGGCGATTCCTCTGAGATGCTGCAGAGATGACTGACCGAGTCCTCGTCGGCAGTCGCGCCGACGAGGACGTCCCAGATCTCCTCAGAATCGACATCGGCATTCTCGCCGAGTTCGATATCGATCTCCTCATCGAGAGTGTTGACGAGAAAGTTAAGCACCTGCTCTTCTGTGAGTTCGTTGGCTGCTTGGTTTGGATCCATCAACCAACCGAGCAGCCCACTCACCTAACCCGCTTTGTGAACTACTGAGGTTGCGACGAGTTCGTCACGGTAGAGGTAGCCGTCGTCAGCAGGATCGTCGGGTGTGACATCGGCTGGCTGGTCGGTTTCACGCTGGGCCAGCTGGTCGTCCCGAAGGGACGGCCAGCTGTGGGTGTAGACGGTGGCATTGTGCCCCGCTACGGTGTGTACCTCCTGTTGATCGGCGAGCTTTCGGAGTGGGCGGTAACAGCGCCGATCAAGCAGGTCGTCAGCTTCGGGTGCGGTGAGTCCGGATGGCCGATTGAACGCGAGATATTTGAGCGTGGCTTTGGCAGTCTCCTTGCGGTGGAAGACGGCGTAGCCGTCATCCACCTCGGGCCGCCAGAAACCGTCGTGAGTAGAGCGTTGTCCGATGATGTATTTGCTGGCGACGTACTCTCGGTTGTGATTTAACGAGGTGTAGAAGGTATTGGAGGAGCCGATCTGCTCGATATACCACGCCGGCACGTCGGTGCCGGCGCGGAGTTCGTCTTTGGAAGCGACCTCGTCATGGAATCGGAGGTACTCACGAACGGTGGTCTTATGCGATGAGACGGTGTTGTCGTAGGCGTCGGATCTACCGGTTCCCATACCACTGATCCGACCTCTAGTCTAGTGAATGTGACCATTTCTAGCGTTAGTGACTGCTGTTCAATACGTTCGAGCTGGTTTCGAAACCGTGCAACGGGCTATTGTACTTCGATTTGTTCTCGGAAACGGCGTAGGGAATCGGCATCACACCGAGTTTCTGCGTGCCGAGCGCGTCGTCGGCACCGGCGGTCGCGATCGCGTACGGCCAGTTGCGCAGCGCGACCGCGTTCCCGCCGGAGAACGGACCCAGAGAGGAGTCCTCGATCCAGCCGAGCACCGCGTTGGGCGAGATCTGCTCGTAGCCGTCCAGCGTATGCGGCGCGTTCGACCCGAAGATGAACGTCCGCACCATCTTCACCGCATCGACGACCGGCTTCTCGCCCACCGTCACCGGCCGCTTGCCGATCGGACCGAACAGGGTGTCCCGACCGCCGAAGTATGCCCCGCCCCAGCTCGTCATGAACTCGTTGAAGTCACAGCAGGCGAGCCCTTCGTAGAGGTTGCCCTGGAAGGAGAAGCCGTACTGGAGGCCCGCCTGTTGCTTCGCGTCGGCGACGACCTTCGAGAACTTCTTCCAGCGCATCGACTTCGTCGCCCAGTTCTCCTGTTTCGGGTTGTAGCCCGCCTGTTTCACCAGGTCCTTCCGGTAGAGCATGACGGGGAAGTCCGGAAACAGCGGCACCGCATAGAGATCGCCGTCGTCACCCTTGGCGGTCTCGACGCTGGCTTGGAAGTAGTCGTTGTTGACCTTCTTCAGGACGCGCTCGGGCAGGTTATCGCTGAGGTTGAGCAGCTGGTCACGGTTGATGAAGTTGAGCGCCCAGCCGTTGTCCATCATCAGGAGGTCGGGATCTTCGAGTCCGGCCGAGAGCCACCGGGTGTACTGCGACTGGCGCGTACCCGTGTTCTGGGGTCCGGCGATGACGTCGAGGTAGATGTCCTTCGACAGCCCCGCGTTCCAGAGCGCCTTCCGTATCGCACCCGCGTTGTCCGCCCCGGTCGAATCGGTCACCCACCGGACGGTGTTCGCATCCGTTTGACTGCCGCCGGCGATACAGCCAGCGAGCGCGACCGCAGCCCCCGACGCGCCCGCGGTCCGCAAGAAGGTGCGACGGGAGCGGTCGCCACCTCCATGTGTGATAGACTCACGCATCGTCCTGAAATGAAACTGCACATATACTTATATCTACTGGAGGCACAGGCAAGCAATCGCCATCCGACGGAGGGATCGGCCCCATCACGACGTATCCGCCCGGACGAACGTCACCGGGCAGGGTGCCGAGAGCATCACCGTCTGGGCCGTCGAGCCGAACACCGCCTTCCCGGCCGGCGAGCGCTGCCGCCCGCCGACGATGACCATGTCGGCCCCCGACTCCTCGGCCAAGCCGACGATGCTCTCGCCGTGTTCGCCGATCGCGCCACCGACGGCGACGGCGACGTCCGCCGCTTCGAGCCGCTCGGCGAGTTCGCGAACCGTCGCGTGGCGACCCGCCACCTCCTGTGGCGACACCTCGGTGGCCGTGGGGTCGAACCCCAACCGGTCGATGGCGCGCTCGTACTCGGACTCGGTGAAGACGTGACCCAGAACGACCGTCGCCCCGGACGGACCGGCGATGTCGATCGTCTCCGCGGCCAGCCTGTCGACGCGCTCGGCGTCGCCCGGTCCGAGCGCGAGGAGAACGGTTTCGAGTGCCATACTCACACATTCACGAGGTCTTACATAGTTCTATGGGCGCGAGCGGCGGCTGTCCCTCACTCTTCCTGGGAGCGTCGGTTCGCAACGCCACCGATCGTCGGCCAACATCGACGCAGATAGTTGAGCGCCGCAGCGACCGCGACGAGGGCGTACACGCCGGCGGCGGCGATGACGAAGAACCCGTACGGGCTGCCGGGACCGCCGACCATCGCATCGAGATACGACGCCAGAGCAACCCCCCACTGGCCGGCTAACAGCCCGATCACGGCGATATCGAGCCAGCCCGCAAAGACCTCGTCGAGAACGCGCGCGTAGAGCAGGACGACGACCGAGCCGACGAGCAGCGAGGAGCCACTCAGCGTGACCCACTCGGGTGCACTACCCATCCCGATCGCCGAATCGACGAGATAGAGCCGGTAGGCTTCGAGACAGAGGCCGACCGCGAGGCCGACGTAGCCCGACAGCGCCAGCACGTTGGCGAAGGCCGATCGGGAGTCGATGCGTGTGTGGAGATCCGACGTGTCCTGAGTCATGCGGTATGGTGGCTGCGGGTCGCGTGGATGATCGGTCGCTCGATGCGAAAAAGTGTCCGACCGCGTCGTCCGGGTCGGTCGCGGCGGAGTGCGTTACCCGCTGGTGCCGCTGGTGTTGATGTTCCCGGTCGCGTTGGTGGTCCCGGCGTCGTTGTTGAGCGTCACCTCGAACGATCCCGCCGGGTCGGGTGACGTGTCGGTGGCGGTGCCGCTGCCGCTCGCGCTGTTGGCAGTCACCGTCACTTGGAATTCGACCGATTTCGTGCCGGACGTCCCATCAGTGACACCGCTCGGGAGGTCGGACTGGGTGAGCGCACCGCTGCTCACGAGGCCGATGCCGGCAAGCGAGATATCCGCGATCCCTCCCGAATCACCGTTTGACCCGGTGTTCTGGACGGAGTAGCTCGAAACGCCGGCCGTCGTGCCGTCGCTGACACCGGTCAAATTCGCTGCCGAGCTGAGCGATCCGCCCGGTGGCCCGGCTGTGACATCGATATCGAACCCGGAGATCCCCGAACTGAAGCTCGACCACTTGAGCGAGAGCACGGGCTCGACAGTCACCTCGGTCACGGCGTTGTTGTTGGCCGTGATCGAGAGGTTGGAGGCTGATATCGGACTGCTGCCGACCGCGGCGAGTGCGGGCTGTGACGAGTACAGCAGGCTGCCGCCGCCGATGATACCGATACCGGTAGCCACGCCGGCTCCCTTGATGATGCGCCGTCGACTGAGAAACGTGTTGTTGTCGTCCATTTTGTCTCTGTTTCGTGGACGGGGTCGAATCTCGGGTCGCCCCAATTCACACGACTTTCGTCGTAATTCCTACCGTCCACTAGCTAAAATACTGCCATGTCGTATAAATCTTTGCACACTATTCATACACAGAACTGTATCGAATCGCTGGAAGGCAGCCGATAAGAGGCGTTTCGCGACGATTCCCGACCGTGTACCCGCTCAGTCGAGCGCCCGGACAGCCGTTCCGGAGCGTTCGACATCGCGGAGATCGATCTCGCCGCCCTCGATCGGCACTCCTCCGTAGGGATCGTCGGCGAGCAGCAGCGAGCCGTCGAGATCGGCGTAGTCGAGCAGCGGCGCGAGCTGGCAGGCGGCGGCGATGGCGGCGTTCGATTCGATCATGCAGCCACACATCACCTCCAACCCGTGGGCGCGCGCCGCGTGGATCATCCGCGTCGCCTCGCGCAACCCGCCACATTTCATCAGTTTGATGTTGGCGATGTCGGCGTGCTCGGCGACGTGAGGGATATCCGCGAGCGTCACGCAGGACTCGTCGGCGGCGATGGGGAGAGGTGAGCGCTCGTGGACGTATTCGAGACCTCCTTCGTTCTCGGCCGGAACGGGCTGTTCGACGAACTCGACGTCGAAGTCGGCGAGCGTGTCGATGTTGTCGAGCGCCTCGTGGGGCGTCCAGGCCTCGTTGGCGTCGACGCGCAGGCGAATGTCGGGGGCGACGTCACGGATCGCGTCGATGATCTCGCGGTCGCGGTCGGTGCCGAGCTTCACTTTGAGCACCGAGTGACCCGCCGCGATCGCGCTCTCGGTCTTCTCGCGCATCCGTTCGGTGCTGTCGAGTCCGATCGTGAAGGAGGTCGCCGGCGTAGCCTCGGGATCGAGCCCCCAGTAGCGATGGAGCGGGACGTCGAGGCGTTTCGTCGCGAGGTCGTGCAGCGCGATCGAGACCGCCACGTGCGCAGCCGGGTTGTCCCGAACGGTGTGGGCCATCCGGCGTTCGATGCGTTCCAGCGCGTGCGGATCACCGACCTCTTCGACGACGGCGAGGAGATCGGGAAGGACGGCCTCCACGGTCGCGGCGGTCTCGCCGTAGTGTTCGGAGGGGGCGGCCGCGCCGATACCCTCGTGTTCGCCGTCGGCGATCCGCACGAGGACGTTTTCGGCGGTTTCCTGCGTGCCCCTGGAGATCGTGAACGGGTCGGCGAGGTCGAGCGTCAGCCGCTCGAAGCTCGTTTCGAGATTCACAACAGCGCCTCCAGCAGCTCGTCGCTGCCGAAGCGGATCGGATCGCTCGCCGGCACCGAGAGCGTTCGCGAGTAGGCGTCGACCGCCGAGCGCGCGCCCTCGTCGGTGTCGAGCGATCGGGTGTTGAGCGCGCCCGCGACGACGTCGGCGTCGTGGACCGGGCCGGCGAGACTCTCGTAGAGATCGACGTACTCGGGCAGCGCCGGGAGCGGGGTGTCCTCGTAGCCGTGGATCGCCTCGCGGCCCGCCTCGTGACAGAGCACGAGCTCGTCGGGCATCGCGCCGTGGAGGATGCCACAGGTCACCGCCGAGTAGGCCGGATGGACGATCGAGCCCTGCCCCTCGACGAAGAGGTAGTCGTGGTCGTTCCCCTTCTCCAGAATCATCTCCTCGACCGCACCCGCGGTGAAGTCGCTCACGACGCGATCGATCGGGTTGCCCCAGCCCGCGATCATGATGCCCGTCTGGCCCGTCGGGATGAACGCGGCGTCCGCACCCCGCTCGCGGGCGGCCTCGTAGAGTTCGAGCGTCGCGGTCATCTTCCCGACCGAACAGTCCGTTCCGACAGTCAGAATCACCTCGGCGTCGACCTCGTCGGCGACCCCCTCGCTCACCGTTAGATCGGGCGACGGCTCGCGCACGTCGCGGAGTTCGCAGTCGTTCGCCGCGGCGAGGTCGGCGAACTCCTCGTCGTCGTTCAGGAAGTAGTGCAGCCCGGCGGTGACATCACAGCCACGTTCCAACGCAGCTCGGACGTCGGGTCGCCACGAGTCGTCGAAGCCGCCGCCGATCGGCGCGATGCCGACGAGCAGTTCGTCGCAGTCGTCGACGTCGTCCATCCCGGCGACGATCGGCGCGTCCTGGACACCCGAGAGGTGATCGCTGACGCGCGTGCCGGCGCGGTCGCGGTCGAGCACCGCGACGATCTCGTCATCGGCGTACCGGAGCATGCTGACGGCGGTTTTCGCGTCTTCCGGGAACTTCTCGTGGGCGAGCAGTGCGACGGTCATGTCTCCCGGGAGGGCGAGCGAGGATTTAAATGCCGACCATCCAGAGGCGCGCCAGACGGCTTCGAAGCGGGTAAGGCGGCGACGGCGATAACGGTGGTATGTGGCCGTGGGGACATCTCGCCGTCGGCTATCTCGTCTACACCGCGCTCTCGCGTTGGCGCTTCGGGAGAACGCCGAGCGCCGGCGCGGCGATCGCGGTCGCCGTCGGTACGCAGTTTCCCGATCTCATCGACAAACCGCTCGCGTGGACGTTTCACGTGCTGCCGAGCGGGCGCTCGTTCGCCCATTCGCTGCTCACAGCGACCATCATTTGTACGCTGATCTACGCCTACGCCCGTCGTCACGGGCTAGCACGACCGGCGCTCGCGTTCGCCGTCGGCTACATCACCCATCCGTTCGCCGACGCGCTGTCGCCGCTGCTCGCCGGCGAGTACGCCTACGTGCGCTATCTCGGCTGGCCGGTGCTCGACCAGCCCGCCTACGACACGAGCATGGGGTTCGCCATCCACCTGCTCGACTTCGAGCTCACGCCGCTCGTGGCGTTCGAGTTCCTCCTCGTGGCGCTCGCGGTGCTGGCGTGGCTGCGCGACGGGCGGCCGGGGCTCGGCGCGCTTCGCGGCTGGTATCGATCGCAACGAAGCGGGTCGGAGGGCTGAGGGTTATCGCCGACGCCGGACTACGACCGCCGCGAGCACGATCAGCAGAACCACTACGAGCCCGGCGGCGACGATCGGGACGAGACCGATATCGAGCGCGCTGTCGGGAGTCGTCTCCTCGCGCTCGACCGAGACGACGGCGCTCTCGGTGATCGTCCCCGTTCCCGCGACGTACGGTCCGTCGACGCTGCCGTTCGATCGGACGAAGTCGAAGCGGTCGTTCCCGTTCGAATCGAAGTGCGCCATCGCGGTCAGCGAGCCGTTCGTCCGCAGGCGCGACTGGTTGAACTCGCGCCCGTCGATCCCGTAGAGCCGGACCCGGACGTCCTGGTGCGGACCGGCACCGAGTTTCTCGGAGACGCCGATGACGCTGCCGACGGTGTCGTTCTCGTCCGTGAGGTTCGCGTCGTGGATCGCCACGAACCCGCCCTGTGAGAGGTTGACGGAGTTGAGTTGAACGGTCGTCCCGTTCGTGGTCTGGTCAGTGAAGACCATCGTCGCGTTCGGCGTCCGCACGCCGTCGCCCTGCTGTGGCTGGGCCTGCTGGGACTGGGCCGCTGCCGGGATGACGGCCATCCCCGCACCACAGAGCAGAACGACGAGACATGCGGCAGTAACTGTCGATCGCATACGTCGGGCGAGGTCGGCGGCGGGTAAAAACCGTCGGCCCGCAATGTTCTCGGAAGTCGATGTCTCCCGCCCCCTTCCCCTCTCCTCCGGAACGGCGATCCCGATCTCGAAACGCTCGCCACCGATCCGTTGACCGTCCCGTCCGACATCCCGGTCAGCGAGCTCGTCGACCGCTTTCGGGAGGAAAATCGGGAACGTGCATCCATCGTCGATACGGACGGCGAACAGGTGGTTGGGCTCGTGACCGCGCCGACGCCTTCGAGGCCATCGTGGGCGATATCGAGGAGCCACTCGACTGACTCGTCGGGCCTACTCGGCCACGTTGACGGGCCGTGCGTCGGCGAGTTCGCGGAGGCGCTCGGGTGCGATCGGGAAGACGGCCTCGGGCGTGCCCGCGGCGGCCCAGACGGTGTCGAACGTCTGGAGCGCTTCGTCGAGATAGACCGGGACGGACGTATCGTGACAGAACGGCGGGACGCCGCCGATCGACCAGCCGACGGTCTCGCGCACCGTGTCGGCGTCGGCCATCGCGACCGCGTTCTCGTCGACGTCGCGAACGGTGGCGAGTTTGTCCTCGCTCACGCGATTGGCCCCGCTCGTGACCACGACGACCGGTTCGGGAGTCACGAACACGAGCGAACTCGCGATCTGGGCGACGTCGCAGCCGATGGCCGCGGCCGCGGCGCTCGCCGTCCTGGTTCCGTCGGGGAACTCGTGGACGTCGACCGCGATGCCGTACTCCTGCTCGGCCCGCTCGGCGAAGGCTGCTGCCCGTCGATGCATGTCGTGCGTGAGAACGAGCGGGCTAAAAACGGTGATGGCTACCGTGCGTCGGCGATCGGGACCGCACCGCTCGACTGGAGCCACGCCGTGTGTTCGCGCTCGTCGTAGATGACGACTGCGCCGTCCTCGCGCTCGAAGGCGACGAGGCGTTCTTCGCGTGCCGGTACGCTCGCCGAGGTGTCGGAGGGCGACTCCTGTGGGGACGTGCTCATTGGTTTTGGGTAGTGTCGGTTTTCGGTGCCGCTAGTTGCACCGAGGGGCCACATCGTGATAAACGTTGTCACCATATTCGAAACGCTGCCAGGGACCGGGAACGACACGGGAACCCGACCTTTTCACGTTGGACCCCGAACTGCGGATATGAGCGACGCGCCACGCGACCCCGAACTCGAACGCCTCGCCGAGGATCTCTCGTCGACGCTCGCCGAGCTCCGCGACGAACTCGAAACGCGCGGGCCGCGCGAACCGCCCCGCGGACCACTGGGACTGCCCCGTCCGCCGACGCCGGGCGAACTGCTCGATCTCACCGACGAGTTCGCGATCCCCGCGCTCATCGCGTTCCTCGAAGCGAACGTCCGCGCGCTCGAAGCGTTTCAAGCGGCCCTCCGACTGGCACGCGCCGGCGAGGAGGTCAGCGAGCGCGGGCGCGAGACGCGACGGCAGGGTGAGCGTCTCGGTCGGGATGCGCTCGATCGTCTCGACGACGTGCTCGACGATCTCCAGGGCGCGCTCGACGGACGACCTCAGGACCCGACCGCGCGCACGCTCGCCGACGAGGCCCGCGCGCTCCGCGACGAGATCGACGATCGCCTCGCCGAGAGCGACCGACGGGAGACCCGCTCCGCACGCGACCGGACCGTTCCCGCCCGCGAGGAACGCGATGAATCAGGTGAGGACGTCGCGATCGATGTCGACGCCGAGCTCGATTCGATCCGTGATGCGGTCGAGGACGACGACGAGGAAGACGCGGAGTAAACGGTCACTGCGGCCACAAGAGTTTATAGTCTCGATTACATCTCTTCGCATGTGATGGAGGGGGCACGATCGCTGCCGGAGGGGAACGTACAGCTCGAACTGTTCGTACGGTCGTCGGTGCCGGCGGCCGCGCGCGATTCGCAGTCGGGGGTCCGCGAGCGACTCCGGCGGCTCGACGCCGACGGGGAGGTCGCTGGTGCGACGGTCCGAACGTGGGAGAAGCGGGTGCCGGTCGACACCGACTGCTCCGAACGCGAGACACACCACACGCACGCGTCGTTCGACGACTGGGCGCGCAGACACGGCGTCAGCCTCGCCCCGTTTTTCGACACGCGCGAGTGTCACTCGTCGATCACCGGCGAATCGCACACCGCGCTCGTCTTGCCGGTGATGAGTCTCGCCGTCTACGAGGGCGACCGACTCAGCGCCGTCTTCCCGCACGCCGACGAAGATCGCTCGTACACCGTCAGTGAGGCGCTCGACGCGCTCGAAGGCGACGAAACGACGGAGGGATCGGAGGAATCGACGCGCGAGGAACTGCCGGTCGGCGCACCCTAATCGATAGGTTCGAACCGATAGCCATCCCACTCTTGACTCTCGGGTTCGCGAATACCGGCCTCGGGATCGCGGAGTTCCTCGGCATAGACTGGTTTCACGTCGTCGCCGATATCGATCTCGTCCGTCGTGAGCTGGCCGAGCGCGCGCACCGATTCGCCCTCGATATCGAATTCGACGATCGCGAGGTGGTTCGGCTCGCGGACGCCGGGCGGTGTGGCAGTGCTCGTCGTCCACGTGACGACCGTCGCCGTGTGCTCGCTCAGATCCACCGTGCCGGTTCGCTCCGCGCCACCGGGACCGAGTGGGTGTGGCGGGTAGGTGATCGAACCGTCTGCGTAGCGGGCCGCCTCCATCGGTGGCTCGCCAGTCCCGGAATAGCTCTCGGGGCTCATGCGCCCGCCTCCAGGATGGTGGTGATGACACAGTTGCCAAATCCACCCACGTTACACGCGAGTCCGACGTCGGCGTCGACCTGTCGCGGGCCGGCCTCGCCGAGCACCTGCTTGTAGATCTCGTAGCCCTGGGCGACGCCGCTCGCGCCGAGGGGATGACCCTTCGATTTCAGTCCACCGGAGGTGTTGATCGGCAGTTCGCCGTCGCGCTCGGTGATTCCCTCCTCGACCAGCTCCCAGGCAGCGCCCTGCTCGGCGAAATCGAGTCCCTCCATCTGGAGGAATTCGAGGATCGTGAACATGTCGTGGAGTTCGGCCACATCGATGTCCTCGGGGCCGTAGCCACTCATCTCGTAGGCCTCTTTCCCCGACTCGACCACGCCGCCCATCACCGTCGGTTCCGCGCGCTCGTGGACCACGTGGGTGTCGGTCGCGCCACCGACGCCGCTCACGAGCGCGTACTCGTCGGTGTACTCCTTCGCGACCGACTCCGGACAGAACATCAGTGCCGCGCTCCCGTCAGTAATCGGGCAGAAATCGTACAGTCGAAGCGGGTCGGCAACGACCGGGCTCTCCAGAACGGTGTCGAGATCGACCTCCTTCTGGAACTGGGCGTGCGGGTTGTCGACGCCGTTTCTGTGATTTTTGACCGCGACCTTTCCGAGACTCTCGCGTGGTGCGTCGTAGCGATCGAGATAGCGCCGCGCGGTCAGCCCCGCGAAACTCGGCAGCGTCACGCCGTGTTTGTACTCGACGGGATGGGTCAGCGAGGCGATCACGTCGGTGGCCTCGCCCGTCGAGCGATGGGTCATCTTCTCGCCACCCACGAGGAGCGTCATCTCGCTCGCGCCCGAGGCGACCGACTGCCAGGCGGCGTACATGCCGGCCCCGCCGGACGAGGAGGTCTGATCGACGCGCTGTGTGTAGGCCGGCAGGCAGTCGAGGTCGTGTGCCAGCGCGTTCGGTACGCCGGTCTGGCCCTCGAACTCGCCGCTGGCCATGTTCGAGACGTACAGATGCTCGACGGCGTCGGGCGCGACGCCGGCGTCGTCGAGACAGGCCGTGCCCGCCTCGGCGAGCAGCCCCTGAATCCACGCTTCGCGCTGTCCGAACTGGGTCATCGATGCGCCGATGACGGCCACGTTCGTGCTCATTTCGTCCGGGTCGTCTCCCGCCCCCGTTATGGATGTTTCGACGCTACCGACGGAGCCGCCCCGCCGTCTTCCACTCCTCGCCGCGAGCGATCCCCTGGGGTGGCGTCCGCCCGTCGAGACGGCCACAGAGCGACCACCGATCACAGGATTCCGACCCTTCCTCGTCGGCGCTCGCGGCAGCCGCGGCGCGGTCGCGGAGGTGGGCACCGATGGCGGCGGCGATGGCGGCCGCCTCGCCGCGGTCGGCGCTCGCGGGCACCGACAGATTCAGTTCGTCGAGAACCCCCTCGCTCGCGGTCGCTTGCTCGTCGTCCGAGTCGCCCGGATCGTCGGTTTCGGCCAGCAACGATGTCGCTGTCATCAGAGTTGGATGTTGCCGTGGTCTTTCGGCGGTCCGTCGGTGCGCTTGCGGTCGAGGACGTCGAGGTCGCGGATGAGACGTTTGCGAGTTTCGTTCGGCTCGATGACGTCGTCGACGTAGCCGCGCTCGGCCGCCGAGTAGGGGTTGGCGAACTCCTCGCGGTACTCGTCCATCAGCGCCTGGCGGGTCGCCTCGGGATCGTCCGCATCGGCGAGCTCGTCCCGATAGAGGACGTCCACCGCCCCGCGCGGACCCATCACGGCGGTCTCCGCACCGGGCCACGCGTAGTTCGTATCCGCTCCGAGGAGCTTCGAGCCCATGACGATGTACGCGCCGCCGTACGCTTTCCGGAGGATCACCGTCGAGAGTGGGACCGTCGCCTCGGCGTAGGCGTAGATCAGCTTCGCGCCGTGGCGGATGATCCCGTTGTGTTCCTGGTCGGTGCCGGGCATGAACCCGGGCACGTCGACAAAGGTGAGGACGGGGATGTTGAACGAATCGCAGAACCGGACGAACCGCGCGCCCTTCTGGCTCGATTCGATGTTGAGCGTGCCGGCGTTGACCGACGGCTGGTTGGCGACGACCCCGACCGGCCGACCGTCCATGCGCGCGAGCCCGGTCACGAGCGTGCGTGCGAACCCACCGTGAGTCTCGAAAAACGAGCCGTCGTCGACGATGTTCCCGATCACGTTCGTCACGTCGTAGGGTTTGCGCGGCGCGTCGGGCACCAGTTCGCCGACCTCGCAGCGTCGATCGGGATCGTCCCAGGAATCGACCCGCGGCGGATCCTCGACGTTGTTCTGTGGGAGATACGAGAGCAGTCGTTTGATGTCGTCGAGCACCTCCTCCTCTGTCGGGGCGGTCCGGTGAGCGACGCCACTCTCGTTTGCGTGGGCGCTCGCGCCACCCAACTCTTCCATCGTGATCTGCTCGCCCGTCACCGTCTCGATCACGTCCGGGCCCGTGATCATCATCTGGGCGGTGTCCTCGACCATGAACGTGAAGTCGGTCAGCGCCGGCGAGTAGGTCGCCCCGCCGGCACACGGCCCCATGATCGCCGAGATCTGCGGCACGAGCCCGCTCGCCTTCGTGTTCCGCTGGAAGATCTTGGCGAACCCCGTGAGCGAGGCGATCCCCTCCTGGATGCGTGCGCCACCGGAATCGTTCAGCCCGATGATGGGAACTCCATTTTCGATCGCCTTGTCCATCACCTTGCAGATCTTGTCCGCGACCGCCTCGCCGACCGACCCACCCAGGATGGTGAAGTCGTGAGCGAAGACGAACACCGTCCGGCCGTCGACCTCGCCGTAGCCAGTGACGACGCCGTCGCCGGCGTACTTCTTCTCGGCCATGCCGAAATTCGTCGATTGGTGTTCGACGAATCGGTCGAACTCCTCGAAACTGTCCTCGTCGAGGAGGTAGTCGATGCGTTCGCGGGCGGTCAGTTTGTCCCGATCGTGCTGGGCGTCGATGCGGGCCTGGCCCCCGCCAAGCGCCGCCTCGGTGCGGCGTCGCCGCAGCTCCTCGATCGCCGATTCGTCCAGTGCGTCGCTCTCGCCGGTGTTGGCGTCGTCTTCGGCCGCCACGCTACCACCCCATGCCGCCGTTGCTGGCGAGAGTTCGGTCGGTCAGAGAGCCCGGTACGGGCCCGGCGACGGTTCGGCCGATCCCGCGGGACGCGCCGGTGACCACGCAGGTCTGCGTGTCGAGCGTCATGTCTCTGTTACGTTGCTCTACGTGTAGCTACCTAAATCTGTGCCACGATAGATCACCGTCGCGACTGCGAACACACTCTCACCATTCGTTACCATTGAATGGTACTGGCTCTATCGGAGCGACAACGACAGACTCTTTAGGGCGTCCTAAAAAACACGCGACATCGCAATGACGGCCGACATCTGTGTGATCGTTCCGACGATACGCGAGTTCGAGTGCGTACGAGCCTACGCCGAAAACGCCCGCAAGCACGGCTTCGACACCGACCGCCTCCACGTCGTGCTCGTGACCGAGGACTTCTGTGACACCGAGGCGATGGCGACGATGCTCGACGAGCTCGGTCTCGCCGGCGAGGTCTTCGACGGCGCTGCCCGCGAGGCGTGGTACGACGAACAGTCCGTCACGGAGTTCTCTCATCTCGTCCCCGCCGCGAGCCACGCCCAGACGAGCTTCGGGCTGCTCTACTGCTGGGCAAACGGGTTCGACTACGGCGTCTTCATCGACGACGACACCCGCCCGCACATGGACGAGGACTTCTTCGGGACGCATCTCGCGAACCTGAACGGCGAACACGAGGTCGAGCGCGTCCGCTCGGACGAACAGTGGGTGAACGTCCTCCACGAGAACGCCGACGAGCACGGTCTCTACCCGCGTGGCTACCCCTACTCCGCGATGGGCGAGGAAGTCGAGACCGACCGCACGCGCGTGACGAACGTCGTCGCCTCGCAGGGGCTCTGGACGAACGTGCCCGATCTCGACGCCGCCCGGATCCTCGCCGACGGCGATCTCCAGGGACAGGCCAAGACGCGACTCTCGGCCGACGACTTCGGCGAACCGTTCGTCGCCGCGGAGGGCCAGTATCTCACGGTCTGCTCGATGAACCTCGCCTTCCGGCGCGAGGTGATCCCGGCGTTCTACCAGCTTCCGATGGACGACAACCCCTGGGACGTAGGCCGGTTCGACGACATCTGGAGTGGCGTCTTCCTCAAGCGTGCCTGCGATGTGCTGGGCACGGAGATCGTCACCGGCGGGCCGCTCTGTAAGCACAACAAGGCCGAGCGCTCGACGTTCGACGATCTCCGCTCGGAACTGCCCGCGCTCGACGCCAACGAACGCCTCTGGCGGGCCGTCGACGACGCGGCCGCGGACGCCGATTCGTACGCCGGTGCCTTCGCCGCGATGGCCGACGCGCTCGTCGAACGCGACTGGAGCGACTGCGAGAACGGCGAGTTCCTCCCGTACGTCGGCGAGTACATGCACGACTGGTTGGCCTGTCTCGACGCGCTCGATCCGGGCTCGATCGCCGTGCCGGCCGCCGCCAGCGCCGACGACTGAACCGGCAGGTATAACGGTTACCACCCACCACCAATTTTTAGGCTGGCCAAAATCAGCCAGTGACAGACGATGAAAGGACACGATTTCGACAGACGGACGGTACTGAAAGGTGGTATGGCAAGCCTCGCCGCGGCGGCCGGACTCGCCGGCTGCACCGGTGGTGCACAATCAGGGAACGACAGCGCCAACGGCAGCGGCGGCGCGAACGGCAGCGGTGGCAACGGTAGCAACGCCACCTCGGGTGCCTCCGACGACCGGAAGGTGCGCGTCGTGCTCAACGAGTGGCAGGTGAAACCCGACGCGAAGTCAGTGCCGTCGGGCCAGGTGACGTTCAACGCCGTCAACAAGGGCCACGAGGTCCACGAGCTGGTCGTCAGACAGCGCAGCGATGACGGTGCCTACGAGGAGCTCGACGAGGTCGACGACATCGGCAAGGGGACGAGCAAGAAGCTGCAGATGAAGCTCGAACCAGGTACGTACGAGCTCGCCTGCCTCATCGTCGAGAAAGAGGACGGCGAGACCGAGGACCACTACAAACTCGGCATGCACGAGACGATCGAGGTCACCAAGTAACGACGCCGAGCCACGGCATGGGCATCGCGGTTTCGTCATCGATACCACAAACGACATACCGCCGAGCGGCGTCGCTATATGCGACGGATCGACCGTGGAACGACAGAGTTTTTAGGCTGTCCTAAATCATATGTGGCAATGACGCGACGCGCTGGTGACGATCCAACGACGAACGGCTCCGACGATCACGGTGCTTCCGGGCTGGGACGGCGACGATTCCTCCGCACGTCGGCCGTCGTGGCCGGCGGCGCGCTGGTCGCCGGCTGTTCGTCCGGCGGGACCAACGCGAGCGCGAACGGCTCCAACGCTTCGAGCAACGCCAGCGGCGGGACGAACGGCACCGTCGGCAACGCCTCGGGCAACGCGAGCACGAACGGTTCGGTCGGCATCAAATCGTTCCGGGGCTCCGGCCCGCTCGTCGAGAGCCGCCCCCCGCTGAAGGGGCCGCGCATCGACGATCTCCCCGATCTCTCGGGCACGCTCAGCGTCTATCTCGGCGGCGGCGAGGGCGGACTCTACACCCAGTTCCTCGATCTGCTGCAGAAGATGTATCCGAAGTTCAACGTGAAGCTCCGGACGGCCTCCTCCTCACAGCTCGCGAACACGCTCATCACCGAGGTGGAGAGTGGCTCGCCGAAGGCCGACGTCTTCTGGGCGGTCGATCTCGGCGCGCTCGGCGTCGTCGCCAACAACGACGCGACGATGAAGCTCCCGAAGAAGGTCGTCAAGCCCGTTCCCAAGTCGTTCCACCCGAACAACCAGTGGGTCGGTGTCGCCGGGCGCGCGCGGAGCGTTCCCTACAACACGAACAAGCTCTCGGCGAACCAGATCCCGAACAAGGTCCAGAAGTTCACCGACACGAAGCAGCTGCAGGGATCGATGGGCTGGGCACCGACCTACGGGGCCTTCCAGTCGTTCATCACGGCGATGCGGCTGCTCCACGGCAAAGAACAGACCAAGCAGTGGCTGAAGGGGATGCAGGGACAGAACATCTCCGAGTATCCCGACGAGTTCCTCGTCTCGAACGCCGTCGCCGACGGCGAGCTCGCGGCCGGCTTCGCCAACCACTACTACTCGCTGCGCGTGCGGGCCGCCCGCCCGAACGCGCCGATCGAACTCGCGTTCACGAAGGGCGACGCGGGCGCGCTCATCAACGCCGCCGGCGTCGAGGTGATCAAAGGGACCGAGCGCCGCCAGCTCGCTATGAATTTCATCAAACACCTCCTGACCGCCGAGGCCCAGGAGTTCTTCGCCACGCGGACGTTCGCCTACCCGATGATTCCGGGCGTCCCGCCCGTCGGCGGACTGCCGACGATCGACGAACTCAACCCGCCTGAGATCGATCTCGCGAAGCTCTCGAACCTCGAACCCACCCTGAAACTCATGCGCGAGACCGGAGTACTCTGAGATGAGTACCCTCGGCGACGGTCGCATCGATATCGATCGCGGGACCGTCCTCAGAGGGGGATTGCTCGCGCTCGCCGGCGCGATCGCGCTCGCGGTCGTCGCCCCGATCGCGTGGCTCGTCGTCCGCGCGTTCGATATGGGCATCGAGAGCGCGCTCGCGCTGCTGTCGTCGCCCTCGACGGTCCAGATCACGATCAACAGCGCGCTGCTCGTGGCCGCGGTCACTGCCGGCTCGGTGCTGCTCGGCGTGCCGCTCGCGGTGTTGACCGCACGCACCGACCTCCCCTTCCGACGGTTCTGGACCGTCCTGCTGGCGCTCCCGCTCGTCGTCCCGAGCTATATCGGCGCGTTCGCGTTCGTCTCGGCGTTCGGCCCGCGGGGGACGCTCGCCGATCTGCTCGCTCCGCTGGGAATCGAGTCGATCCCGACCATCTACGGGCTTCAGGGCACGGTGCTGGTCCTCACGCTGTTCGTCTACCCGTACGTCTTCCTCACCACGCGCGCAGCGCTGCTCTCCTTCGACGCCAGTCAGATCGAGGCCGCGCGCACCCTGAACCACTCCTATCTCGGCGCGTTTCGTCGCATCGTCCTGCCCCAGATCGCGCCAGGCATCGCCGCCGGCGCGCTGCTGGTGGGACTCTACACGCTCTCTGATTTCGGCACGCCGTCGATCATGCATTACGACGTGTTCACGCGCATGATCTTCGTCGAGTACAACGCCTTCGGCCGCGGCCGCGCGGCGCTGCTCTCGGTGCTCTTGCTGGGGCTCACTGTCGCCATCCTCGGCATCGAGTCGCGCCTCTCGGCCGACGACGGAAACGCCTACGCCGGCGGACGGCGTGGCTACACCATCTCGCTCGGTGCCTGGAAGTGGCCGGCGCTCGCCTTCTGTACGCTGGTCGTCGCGCTCTGTCTGATCGTCCCGCTCGGCGTGCTGGCGCTGTGGCTGTTCCGCGGCGGGCCGGGCTACTCAGCCGGTGGGTTCGCCTTCGAGTGGTCCTACGGCCTGAACTCCGTCGTCGTCGCGGCGCTCGCGGCGCTCGTCGCGACGCTCGCGGCGCTGCCGGTCGGCTATCTCTCGGCGCGGACGGACGGCCCGCTCACGGATCTGTTCGATCGGATGACCTATCTCGGCTACGCCGCGCCCGGCGTCGTCGTCGGCTTCGCGCTCGTCTACTTCGGCGTGCGCTATCTGCCGGGGCTCTATCAGACGCTTCCCCTATTGATCTTCGGCTACGTCGTCCGCTTCATCCCGCAGGCGGTCGGCACCACCCAGTCGTCGGTGCTCCAGGTCGATCGATCGCTGCTCGAAGCCGCGCGCACGCTCGGCCACTCGCCGCTCGCGAGCTTTCGGCGGGTGACGCTCCCGCTGATCGCGCCGGGCGTCGTCGCGGGCGCGGCGCTGGTCTTTCTGACGACAATGAAGGAGCTGCCCGCGACGCTCCTCCTGCATCCCTCCGGGTTCAAGACGCTCGTCACCTACATCTGGCAGGTCCAAGACGCAGGATATTACGGGGCGGCCGCCGTACCGGCGCTCGTGCTCGTCGCCGTCTCCGGACTCTCGATGCTCGTCATCCTCACGCAGGAGGGCGATGATGTCCGGTAAATCCACCCAGGAACCGTATCCCGACGCCACCACCGACCGCTCGCGTGGGGCTGACGCGCCCGACAGCGCGCCGGGAAGCGCCGACACCGCCGACGTGGTGCTCGAACTCGCCGACGCGAGCAAGGAGTTCGGGGCCGAAACGGCAGTAAACGAGCTCTCGCTGTCGGTCCGCGAGGGCGAGCTACTGACGCTGCTCGGCCCCTCGGGCTGTGGGAAGACGACGACGCTGCGGCTGATCGCGGGGCTCGAAACCCCAACGGCGGGAACGATCACTCTCGACGATGAGCGCGTCGCCGACGACACTCGTTCTGTGGATCCCGAGGATCGCGATGTCGGCATCGTTTTCCAGGACTTCGCGCTGTTCCCGCACATGACCGTCGAGGAGAACATCGCGTTCGGCCTCACCGACGCCGACGGCGATCGAACGGACGAGCGCGTGGCCGAGCTGCTCGAACTCGTCGGTCTCGAATCGTTCGGCGAGCGGACACCTGACCAACTTTCGGGCGGTCAGCAACAGCGCGTCGCGCTCGCACGCGCGCTCGCGCCCGAACCCGATCTCCTGCTGCTCGACGAGCCGTTTTCCAATCTCGACGTGCGCCTGCGCGTACGGATGCGCGAGGAAGTCCGTCGCATTCTGGAGGCAGCGGGTGTCACCGCCGTCTCCGTCACCCACGATCAGGAGGAGGCGCTGTCGATCTCCGATCGCGTCGCCGTACTCAACGATGGACATCTCGAACAGGTCGATCGGCCAGAAGTCGTCTTTCAAGAGCCCGAATCACGGTTCGTCGCCGCGTTCCTCGGTCGTGCGGGCTTCCTGTCGGGCAGCGTCGACGAGGCCGGCGTCCACACCGGCATCGGGAGCTTCGAGACCGCGCGCATGCAGGGACTCACCGACGACTACGCCGGCACCGATATCGACGTGCTCGTGCGACCCGACGATCTCCGGGCGAACCCCGTGGCGGACGTGGATGCGGGCAACGGACGGGTCGTCCACCGGCAGTACACCGGATCGTCGTTCGTCTACCGCGTCGAACTCGATACGGGCGACGTGATCCACTGCGAGCACAACCACACGACCGACATCCACCCCGACCAACGGGTCGCCGTCTCGTTCGTCGCCGACCACCGGCTTGCGTGGTATCCCGCCGAGTGATGGGGCGGCTCGGCGAGCGACTCGACGAACGACGCTTCCGGCTCGCGGTGCTCACCCTCGCCCTGATCGGTGGGCTCGTCGTGTGGGTCGTCTCGACGGATCTCTTTCCGTATCTCTCGCTGAATCACGACGAGGGAGTGTATCTCCAGCAGGCCGGCATGCTGCTCGACGGACAACTGTTCCTCCGGCCGCCAGTCCCCGAATCGTTCCGGCCATGGTTCTTCGTCGGGAGCGAACAGGGGTTCTACCCCAAATACGCGCCCGTCGCCGCGGCGATGTTCGCACTCGGTCGGCTCGCGGGCGACTACACGCTCGCGCTCGTCGCCATCGCGGCGGCGAACATCGCTCTTTTGACCACTGTCGTCGCCGAAACCTTCCGCCACGAGGGTCGGCGGTTCGCGCGCGCGACCGGGCTGCTCGCCGGCGGACTGCTCTTCCTCTCGCCGCTCTTTCTCATCAACTCGTCGACGTTCCTCTCGTACGCGCCGACGACGCTGTGGAACCTGCTGTTCGCCGCGGCGTATCTCCGTGCCGATCGCACTGGGAATCGAGCGCTGGCGGCGATCGCCGGGCTCGCCATCGGCATCGCCTTCTTCTCGCGACCCTACACCGCCGTGTTGTTCGCCACACCGTTCGTCGTCCACGCGCTCTGGTCGCTGCGGGATGGCCGTATCGCCCTGATCCGCAACGGCCTGACCGCCGCAGGCGGACTGCTCGGCGTAGCCGTCGCACTCGGCTACAACGCCTTCCTCACCGGCGATCCGTTCACCTTCCCGTACGCGGCGTTCGCACCGCTCGACGGCATCGGCTTCGGGAAGCGGGCGATCCTCGGCCACGCCAAACAGTACACGCCGACGCTCGCGCTGACGGCGAACGCGAAGGTGCTCGCGACGTTCTTCGGCCGGTGGGGGATCGCCGGCGTGCTCGGGACGGCGCTCGCGGCCTGTGGGACGGCGCTCGCGATCGTCGTCCCGCGAAAGCGGCTGCACGCCCGGACCGCGGTGCTCGCCGGACTGTTCGTGTCGATCCCCGTCGGCAACGTCCTCTTCTGGGGCAACTTCAACATCCTCGGCGATCTCGAAACGTCGGGGACGGGTCTGATCGCCTTCCTGGGACCGTACTACCACTTCGACCTGCTCGTTCCAACGGCAGCGTTCGCGGCGTACGCCGGCCTCCGGGGCGCGCTTCGACTCCGCCGGCTGCTACAGCCCCGGTTCGATGCCCGACAGGCGCGCGTCGCACTCGCGGTCTGTCTGCTCGTCGCGGGCGCGGCGCTGGCGGGTGTGACGGCGAGTGCGGCGAGCGAGCCGCTCGAACGCAACGGAAACGTCACCAGTGAGTACAAACAGGCCTACCAGCCCTTCGAGAATCGGAGTCTGGCAAACGCGCTCGTCTTCCTCCCGACGACGTACGGTCGCTGGCTCAGCCATCCGTTCCAGGCGCTGCGCAACGATCCCGGCTTCGGCGGCGACGCGGTCTACGCACTCGCCGAACGCCAGTTCGCGGTCGTCGACGCCTATCCGAACCGGACGTACTACCGCTACGTCTACGGCGGCTCGTGGAGCCCGACGACCGGCGACGCCTCCGAGGGCGAGCTCCGACCGATCACGGTTCGCTCGGGCGAGCGACTCGCGGTTGAGGGCCAATTCGGGATTCCCGACTCGCCCGAGAGCGTCACGGTGCGCCTCGCGAACGGCGACAATCAGACGTACTACACAACGACGCGCGACAACGGAACGCTCGACCTCCGGCTCATCGCCGACGAGCGCGCCCGGCTTCGCGGGGAGGTCACGCCGGTCAACGGGAGTTCGATACCACTCACTGGCGACACGCTCACGCTGTCGGTGTTCGTCGATCGAGGGCCGACCGGTGGGTTCGGCTACCGCGTCGAACTCCCCTTCGATCGGTCTGGAACCACGATCCGCGCGCTCACGCCCACGAAAGAGGTCTGTCCGGCCTATCGCTGTGGCGGCGGGCGGGGAGTGGTCAACGGCACCAGCGACGGTGTGTCGATCGACGCGAACCTCACGGCTGCCTGACTACCGACGGCGCTCGTCGAGACCGACAGTGAGTATCGAGCGCGCGATGTCTTTCCCACCCGAGAGCGGATCGAGCGTCGTCTCGCCGAGTCGCTCGCCGTACTCGATCGGTCTCTCTTGAACATCGTAGCCGCGCGCGAGCGGGCGGATGAGCAGCTCGGCCGAGAGACCGGTGTTCTCGGTCCACTCGATATCCTCGATGACCTCTTGGCGGTAGGCACGCATCCCGGTCGTCGTGTCGTGGACGCGCTCGCCGAGCAGGACGCTCGCCAGCACGGCGAAGGTGTGGTTGCCGAGGCGGTTGAACGGCGGCATCGTCGCGGCCCCGTGATAGAGGCGGTCGCCGCTGACGACGTCCGCGCCGTCGTTGATCGCGTCCAGAAACTCGGGGAGGGCGTCCATCGGGTAGGTGCCGTCGCAGTCGGTCGTGACGATCACCGGGCGATCGGCCGCCCGGAGCGCGCGGGCGACGGCGACGCCGTAGCCCTGTGGTTCCTGTTCGATGACGCGCGCGCCGTGCTCACGGGCGATCTCGGCCGTGCGATCACTCGATCCGTCGACACAGACCGTTTCGGCAGCGCCGTCGGTCGCCTCGTCGATCGAATCGAGCACGCTCTCGATGGCAGCCGCTTCGTTGTACGTCCCCATCACGACACTCACGTCGTCGAAATCGTAGTTCTCGGATGCACTCATCGACGCGGCTTCGCCCCACCCCTACTTGAATTTTTAGGCTCGCCGAAATCAGCGGCGGCGAGCGAGCGCGACACCCGCGAGCGCGAGGACGGCGAGCAGCGCGGCACCCGTGCCGAACCCGGGCCCGAACGCATCACTGCTGTCGGTCTGTGTCGGCGAGCTCGTGCCGACCAGTCCGCCGCCGTCGGTCGCGGTGGCTCCGTCATCGTTCCCGTTGCCGGCGGTTGCGTCACCGCCATCGTCCTCGGCGGACGTCGCGGTCTGCGTGTCGGTCGCGGTCTGCGTGTCGGTTGCGGTCGCCGTCGGGCTGTCGGTCGCGGTTTGCGTGTCGGCTGTGGTCGACTGGCCGGCGGTCGATCCGTCGGTCGTCCCCGCCGTCGCGTTCGCGCCCGATCCATCCGTCGTCGCCGTGAACGTGCTCACGCCGCCGCTACAGCTGCCGGGGCTGATCTCGACGGGACTGCTCATGTCGAGATCGGTCGTCGAGCCGTCGCCCGAGCGGACGATCCAGTTCTCGATCTCGTTGTCGCTGGGCGAGCCGCTCCACTCCTCGAAGGGGTAGCGGTCGACCTCGTCGTTGAACGCGATGTCCGCGGTGATCGTGCTGTAGTCCGAACTCCCCAGTCCGCGGAAGGCCGCACCGTCGGTGCGTTCGCCGTTGGAGTTCCACTGGATCTGTGCGCCCGTGTCGGTGTAGTCGAAGGTGTCGTCGCGGTCGGTGTAGTTGTCGTCCTCGACGGCCCACTCGCCGTCGGCGGGCAGTCCCGAGATGTCACCCGTGGCGACGAACCCGTACGGCTCGTTGATCTCGTCGTGGAGGAAGACGAGGCTCAGCCCGTCGCTGCCGCGATAGACGAACAGCTGGCTCACCTGATTCTCCTGGATATCGGTGGTGCCAAGCGAGCTGTAGTTCGCCTGATCGTCGAGCACCGTGTAGTCGTAGAACTGCTCGACCGTCTGGCTGCCGTCGCCGAGCGGCGTGACCTCCGTACACGTATCGCCCTGCTGGACGATGAACGTCGCGTTCTCTTGTGCCACCGCCGATCCCGGCACGACGGCGAGCGATCCGACGACCATCACCGCGAGCGCGACGGCAGCGAGCCACGATCGCCCGTGCTCGCCCGCCCGCGCTCCCGAACGTTCGCTCATGGAACAGGGTGCTCCGTCCATCTATATAAATGGCGCTTGTCCGTTCCGAACGGGACTCTATCGGTGGGGGCGAACATCATTCGATCGGCTCCGCTGCCGCCGAGACGGACGATCGGCGGGCTCAGAGCATGTTCTCGGCTTCGAGGCGCTCCCAGACGGCTTCGCCCTTCTCGGTGATGCCGTAGACGCGGCCTTTCTTCTGGTCCTCGGAGACGAGCAGCTCGACCATCCCGCGTTCGTCATCGCGCAATCCCGACAGCGCCCGCGAGACGTGCGCGATGGCGATACCTTCGTCGGTGGCGATGCGTGACGGCGTCGCCGGCCCCTCGACCAGCCGCGAGAGCACGTCCACGCGGTACTGCGAGCGAATCACGAAACTGATCGTATCCCAATCCTCTATCATGTGACTCCCCTGTTCGTTCCCCTATACACTGGAGAACCATAACAAGTGCGTATCAGTTACCTACAACTACGTACGTTTTGATTGGCGAAACACGGCTCGCCGATGATGGTCGCGCGACCGCCGGGCGATGGCGAACGAACACACTCAAGAACCCACCCACCCGAGAGGGCGGATACGGTGTCCCGTGATTCACTCTCGGAGAACACGACGGCCGACCGCTACGCCGAGAGCGCCTCGGCCCTCGGCGGGCTGCCGGGCGACCTCCTCCTCGTCGTCGCCTACGCGCTCGTCGGTGGCGGTCTCCTCGTCGTCGGTCTCCCCTCGACGCTGCAGTTCATCGTCGGGATCCCACTCCTGCTGTTCATCCCTGGTTACACGGTGCTGTCGGCGCTGTTCCCCGGCCGCCCCTCGCGGAACGCAGGCCAGGTAAGCTCACTGTCGGGCATGACGCGGACGTTTTCGAGCCTGCGGTCGATCCAACACCGCGGCGTCCGCTGGGGCGAGCGCGTGGCGCTCTCGTTCGGGCTCAGCCTGTTTCTCGTGCCGCTACTCGCGCTCGTGCTCGATTTCTCCACGCTCGTGTTCGGCACCGACTCACCCTATCACACGGGACCGATCGTCGCGGTGCTCGTGGGATTCGCACTGATCTGTGCCGCCATCGGGTTCGTCCGCCGGCTCGGACTGCCACGCGACGAACGGTTCGGCGTGCCGGTCGGCTACTGGATCGACGACTTCGTCGGCGGCCTCACCGGCTCGTCGGTCGACGCGCTCCTCAACGTCGTCCTGGTTCTCAGCGTACTCGTCGGCGCTGCGAGCATGACCTACGCGCTCGCAGTGCCACAGGACGGCTCATCGACGACGAACTTCGCCGTCGGCACGCAGGACGGTTCCGGGGAGTTCACGGTCGGCGACTACCCGCAGAACATGACTGTCGGTCAGTCCCAACAGCTCACCGTCCAGCTCCAGAACCACGAGGGCGAACCGGCGAACTACTCGGTGGTGGCCCAGCTCCAGCGCTACGACGGCGAGGAGGTGCTCACGCGGAACACGCTCAAGCGGTTCTCGACGCAAACCGTCCCGGAGAACCGGACGTGGCAGCGCCAGCACACCGTCACGCCGACCATCGCCGAGAACGACCTGCAGCTGGTCTACCTGCTCTACCAGGGTGATCCTCCACAGAACCCCACCGAGGAGAACGCCTATCGGTCGGTCCATCTCTCGGTGAACGTTTCGGGTGGCGGGGGCGGCGGTGGCGGCAACGGGAGCGCCTGACGTGTTCCCGTGGGGCCACGTCGCGGTCGGCTATCTCTGCTACTCGCTGCTCACCCATCTCAGAGGACGGACACCGACCGGTGCGGCGACGATCGCGCTGGTCGTCGGCACGCAGTTCGCCGACCTCGTCGACAAGCCGCTGTCATGGTCGTTCGATCTCCTGCCGGCGGGTGTGCTCGCGCACTCGCTGTTCTTCGCCGTTCCGTTCTCGGCGCTCGTCCTCGTCGTCGCCCGCCGCCTTTCGTACACGCAACTCGCCGGTGCCTTCGTCGTGGGCTACCTCTCGCATCTCCCGGCCGACGTGCTGCCCTCGCTCGCGACCGGCGACCCCTCCTACTGGCCGCTGTTCTGGCCCGCGATGGCCCGCCCGGGCGTCGACGTCTCGGACCCGATCGTCGGTCCCGGAGCCGGTGCGGGGCTGCTCGAAAACGCCGCCTACTACATGAGCGACTTCCTGCCGATGCTGTTCAGCCCCATCGGCGTGGCGTACATCCTGTTCATGGTCGGCGTCGTCGCCCTCTGGCTCTCCGACGGACGTCCCGGCATCGGGATCATCGGGCGCGCCCTCGGCCGGGTGACGGGCCGGAGTTCGCACCGCTGAGTCGGCCAGTCAGAAAAAGAGTGTCGTCGGCGATGGCACGGACTCGGCGCCGACTCACCGAAGGTTCGTATAGACCGCCCGCGCGAGTCGCATGGCCGGGCCGGCACGCTCGGCCTCGTGATACGTTCTGAGATCCGGATCGAATTTCGCCTTGTACTCGTTGAGCCGGCGCGAATCCGCACCGACGAGGTCGTACGAGTCGATGTCGCGATCCATCGCGTCGCGCATGATCCACCAGTCGACGTGATCGTTGACGGGGATGGCGGCGTCGTGTTTCGCGCCACCCTGCCAGCGGTGGATGGTGCCCTCGTCTTCGAGCGTGATCATCCCGCCGGCGAACCGGCCATCGATCCGGCAGACGTACGCGCGCAGACAGCCCTCCGGCAGGCGCTCGCGGAGATCCAGGACGAATCCCGGCGTGACGCCGTAGGACTTGTCCTGTGCCTCGTAGCGACGATAGATCTGGGTGACGATGCGTCGGATCGCCCGCTCGCCGCCCTCCTCGATGGTGCAGTTTGCGGGCAGCCCGTCGCGGACGTTGCTCCGCGCGTCGCTGCTGAACCGTCCCAACAGCTCGTCCGCGCCGATCGAGAGATCCACAGTGTACGTGTGGCCAAGCGACGCTGCCAGTTCGTTCCATTCGAGTGGGCGGAGGTCGGTGTACCGATAGTCGCTGCGAACGTGGGTGTAACGCGGGTCGAGCTGCTCGTCGACCCACTCGATACAGCCGTCGACGAACCGTTGGTGACGGCGCTCGCGCTTTCGCTGTTTCAGCTTTCCCATGTTCAGGAGCGCCGGCCCGAGATACGGAACCAGGAGATCGGGCGGTGGCGAAAAGGCCATCGGCACCCCCAGTCGCTCGACGGCAAATATCGGGAAGATCCCCACCGGCTCCTGACCCTTGAATCCAATCAGGGGATGCAGATCGGCGTCGGCGTGCGCCGCGAGCGCCGCGAGACTCCCCCGTCGATGGAAGGGATTTGACTGTGGCGAGCGCTCGACGTAGCTGTTCCACTTGTCCAAATCATCGTCGGTCGCGCTTCGTATCTCGATGCTCATTCCATATACCCCAGATCGGAGAGTCGCTCCTCGACTGCCTGTTCGTCGGTCGTCTCACGCGCTTGTCCGTCGTAGTCCGGATAGGTCCGCTCGCCGGCCGATTCGACGATATCCAGCACCTCGCCGTCCATGTGGTCGCCGCGCGGAAGCCCGAGCGACGCGAGCACCGTCGGCGCAACGTCGAACAGATGTGCACCCGCGAGCGACGCATCGCTGTCGATGCCCGCACCCGTCGCGGCGACCATCCCGTCGCGTTTGTGGTTGTAGGGCTCGGTCGGCGGGCCGAACGTCTCCCCGCGCAGCTGCGTCGAGAGGAACTGGTCGAAATCGTGGGGAACGAGCACGATATCGACCGCGTCATCGGCCTCCGAGCCGTGGAAGTAGTCCTCGCGCGGGGCGACATCGTCGAACGCCGGCTTTCCGTCCGGCGTTTCGAGGGTGGCGAGGCGATCGATGAGCTCCGCTCTGACCGCCTCGTACTCGTCGGCCGGGACGACGCCGTCGGGTTCGCGTCCGTCGACGTTCAGCCGGATACCACATTCGATATGTGAGCGTGCGTACGCCGTCGAGGCGGAGAAATCTACCCGTTCGGTGCCCGCACGGACCATCGCTTTGGGGGCGTGGGCGACGACGAACTCGGCGAGTCCGAAGCGATCGAGCACGGCGTTGAGCCGCTGGCTCGTGATGCCCACGCGCGTCAGACCGCTCATCACCCTTTCGAGCAGCGCGTCGGTGCCGCTCTCGCCCCCCTCGTCGTCGAAGAACTGCTCGTCGCGGAGCACGTCCCAAGAGGGCATCCCGCCGCCACGGGCCGTCTCGACGTACCCCTCGTCGCGCAGGAGGGAGTTCACGCGCACGTCGTAGCCGCTGTATTTGCCGATGCCGTGATCGCTGGCGACGATGACGGTATCTGGATCGCAGGCGTCGAGGATCTCGCCGACCTGCTCGTCGACGGCCTCGTAGACCGCCTGGAGCGCGGCGAAGTCGCCGGGACACTCGTGGAAGACGGTGTCCGTCGTCTGGAACTGCACGAAACCGAACTCCGGCGAGAAGCGGTCGGCGAGATGGCGGAATGCCTCGCCGCGCATCCGCGTCACCGTCCGATATTCGTCGATCTTTGCCTCGGTGCTCGCCTCCTCGCCGCCGGTATGGCGCGGATAGACCCGGTACGCGCCGAGCTCCTCGCGGACGTCGTCGAGCAGTCCATCGGGATGACAGGTCGGCGAATCGGGCGCGACGTAGCCCGGAATCAGCGCGCCGTCGAATTCGTTGGGTGGATGGGTGACGGGCACGTTGACGACGACGGACGATTTCCCCTCGTCGGCGAGCAGTTCCCAGAGCGCGTGCTCGCGCACGTCGGTCGCGTTCACCACGTCCCAGTCGTAACCCGAGTAATCGAGAAAACCGAAGACGCCGTGTTTTCCGGGGTTCGTCCCCGTATAGAGCGAGGGCCACGCGCTCGCGGTCCACGGCGGCAGCTGCGATTCGAGCGGGCCGCTCGCGCCGTCCGCGAGGATTCCCTCCAGCGCCGGCAGCTCGGCCCCGCGCTTTTCGAGGCGGTCGAACACCGGCCCGCAGGCCGCATCCAGCCCGACGAGCAGCGTCTCCAGCCCCGATCCGGGGCGACGTTCGTCGTCCATTCGGTGGTGGTAGTCGGTGCGGCGGCCGTGAATCTACCGATGCACGGCGCGGCCGGACGGGATGATACCGACGAACAGAATCGACTTTGCGTATTTCCGTCCGACAGTGTCGGACTCGAAGAACAGCTCGATGGTCAGATCGAAGGTATCGCCCGGATCGACGTTCTTGCGACGATCGACGTTCTCATCGAACTGAAGACCGCGTTTGGGGAGAACAGTCGTATAGCATCGCCCGCTGCGCACCGAGTGCTGTTCGATTCGAAACGCTATCGATCATGTCACAGCAAACGTTCTCGAGATACTCCCCGGTAGTCGGCGGACACTCGCTTGCATTTCGCGTCTGACGTAAATCCGCCCACAGCGAGATGGGGAGTAACGGTGCTCCGAGAACCATGCTTAGTGCGATACCGATAGTGGCGGGGTGGCTGGAGGGGAGAAAACCGAGCGCTACAGCGATTGCCACCCACATGGCGATGCCCTGTGCGATGACCGGACGCCAGTTGATCGCCGCTGACTGTGTACACGATTGCTCTGTCGACGTCATATTGTGTTGTGTTGTATTGGGATTTTATCGTTTATCCGTGATGCTACTCAACCTGCAAATCATGAATACATTCTCCGTCGAAGAGGGAGCAGATCGTCCTATTTGGACACTCTGAGGCTTACGTGGGTGAAACTGATATATCTGACTACTCCATTGAACCGATCCGAGATGGGCACAATGCAACCACAGTCTTGTAGGAAAATCGAATTCAGAATCCCGTAAAACTCGCCGGGTAGCCGTTTCTGCTACTGCCGAATACTGTCGGACGAGAACCCAGGACACAGCACACAACAGTGGGTTTCCGAACGCCAACCGTCCCGTGTCGGTATCAGACAGTACGAGAACGAAAAGCTGTTTGCCGGCGCTGGAGTCGAACTGAGGTGATGAATCCTTCAGTACAGTTCGCGCGTCGCTCCCGATCGAGACCGGCGCGACCGACACCGACGGCCTCCGACGGGCGCTGAATGGCGAACGAACAGTCGTCGTCGGCCGAGGAGTCGAACCTCTCGTCGCTGGTGTCGAGTGCGAGCCTCGTACTCGTCGGCAGCCTGTTCGGCTCGTTTTCGAAGCTGTTCGAACAGGTGCTGCTCGGTCGCGTGCTCTCCCAGCCCGCATTCGACGCGTTCAGCAAGGGGTTCTCGATACTGATGCTCAGCACGACGATCGCGCTCGTCGGCTTCAACGAGGGGATCCCGCGATTCATGTCCCGGTTCGACGACGAGCGTGACGTTCGCGGCGTCTGGGTGACAGGTATCGTCATCGCCGGGCTCGCCGGGATCGGGATCGCCGTGGGGCTGCTCGCCGGCGGCGACTGGATCCGGCAGGTGTTCTTCGGTGCCGATTCACCGCCGCTGCTGGTCACGCTGTTCGCGCTGGCGATCCCGCTCGTCGTCGGGCTGCGCGTCGCCGTGGGCGCGATCCGTGGCCACGAAAACACCATCTACCGGACCTACGCCTACGATCTGCTCTACAACGGTCTGCGCGTCGGCATCCTGCTCGTCCTGCTGTTCGGAGTGGGGATGGGCGTGCTCGCGGCGGGCTACGCCTACGTCATCGCGGCGGTGGTCGCCGTCGTCGTCGCGCACGTCCTCCTCAACCGATTGCTTTCGCTCCGGGGCCCCTTCCGGACGCACGCAGGCGCGATGGTTCGGTTCTCCCTTCCGCTCGTGGTCGCCTCGGCGGTCTCGTCGATCCTCTCACAGGTGGACACGCTCATGCTCGGCGCGCTCGCGTCGGCCCCGAACGCCGCCGGCATCTACAACTACGGCTATCCGCTCGCGGCCGGGCTGCCGGTGATCCTCTCGGTGTTCGGCTTCCTCTATCTCCCGCTGGCCTCGCGCCTCGACGACGACAGCAATCGCGCGGAGGTCGATCGCATCTACAAGATCACGACCAAGTGGATCTACATCGTCGCCTTCCCGCTGTTCCTGACGTTCGTCGCCTTCTCCGGCGACGTCGTCGAGATCGTCTTCGACGTGACCGATCCGCGCTCGTCGACGGCACTGGCGATCCTCTCGGTCGGTTTCTTCTCCAGTGCGGCCAACGGTCGCTGTCAGGACACGCTCTCGGCGTTCGGCTACACGACGTATATCCTCGTGGTGAACACCGCCGCGGCCGTGCTCAACATCGTGCTCAACATCGTTCTCGTGCCGACGTACGGCGTCGTCGGCGCGGCGCTGGCTTCGGCGCTGTCGTTTTTCTCGCTCAACGTCATCGCCATGCTGGTGCTCTGGCGGCTGTCGGGTATCTCGCCGTTCTCGCGATCGACCGTCAAGACCTTCGTCCTCCTGCCGCTCGTGCTGTTCCCGCTCGCGTTCGCGCTTTCGAGCGTCGTCGAGCTGTCGATCGTCACGCTACCGCTGTTCGCCATCGGTGCCGGCCTCGTCGCGGTGGCGCTGGTCGCCGTCACTGGCTGCCTCCAGGCCGAAGACGAGATCCCGATCGAACAGATCGAGGAGCGCCTCGGCATCCGCATACCCGTGATCCACCGCTACATCCCCTCGCGCCGCGAGTGATCGGCGGCCGGTCACGGATGACGGACGTCTGACGGGCGAACTGCGATGTTCGTCGGATGGGAAAACACATATGTGAGAACGAAGTGTACCTCAATGAGATCGAACACGATCAGTCATTCAATCGCTTCGTTTCACCCACCTCCATCGAATGACAGACCATACCACAGACGACACGACCGCTGAAGACGGCCTCGCCACCGGAACGGACCCCGCCGCCCGTCCGTCCGACGGCACGACGGCCGGCCGACCGACGCCCGGAGATCCCCGATGAGCGACGAGACGCGCGCACGCCTCGGTGCGAACAGTCGTATCGACGACGGCGCGACCGTCGGCTACGTCCACGACGCCGACGCCCCGCCCGCTACGATCGGCGACGACGCGACGGTGCGCGAGGGCACCATCGTCTACGCCGACAGCTCGATCGGCGACGAGTTCACCACCGGTCACAACGCCGTCGTTCGTGAGAAGACGACCGTCGGCGACGACGTGCTCGTCGGCACCGACACCACCATCGACGGCTCGTCGACGATCGGCTCACACGTGAGCCTCCAGACCGGGGTGTACGTCCCGACCGAAACGACGATCGGCGATCGGGTGTTCGTCGGGCCGCGCGCGGTGCTCACGAACGATCCCCACCCCCTGCGCCGTGAGGCCGACCTCGTCGGCCCGACGCTCGAAGACGACGTCTCGATCGGCGCGAACGCGACGCTACTGCCTGACGTAACCGTCGGCGAGGGCGCGTTCGTCGCCGCCGGCGCGGTCGTCGCGGAAGACGTCCCGCCGGAGACGCTGGCGGTCGGCGTCCCCGCACGCCACGAACCATTGCCGGAAGACCTCACAGGAGCCAACCAGCTATGATCCCGATAGCCGACCCAGAACTCGGCGAGCGCGAGAAGGAACGCGTCATGGACGTTCTCGACAGCGGCCAGTTCGCCGACGGCCCCGAAGTTCGCGCCTTCGAGGAGGAGTTCGCCGATTTTTGCGGTGCGTCCCACGGCGTGGCGACGACCAACGGCACGACCGCGCTTCACACGGCCGTCGAGGCGCTCGGTCTCGGGCCGGGCGACACCGTAGTGACGACGCCGTTCTCGATGATCGCCAGCGCGAACGCCATCCGGCTGGCGGGCGCTGAACCAATCTTCGCCGACATCGATCCCGAAACCTACACGATCGATCCCCACGCCGTCGAGGCGATCGTCCGCGAGCGCGACGTGGACGCGATCATGCCCGTCCATCTCTACGGGCTGCCGGCCGCAATGGATCATCTCTTGGAGATCGCCGACGAACACGATCTCCTTGTAATCGAGGACGCCGCACAGGCTCACGGTGCCGAATTCAACGGCAAGCGCGTTGGCTCGTTCGGCGACGCGGCCTGTTTCTCGTTCTATCCGACGAAGAACATGACCACCGGCGAGGGCGGGATGGTGCTCACCGACGACGCTGACGTCGCCGAACGCGCGGCGAGCTTCATCAACCACGGCCGCGATCCCGATGGTGACAGCTACGAACACCACGCCGTCGGCCAGAACTACCGACTGACGAGCGTGCTCGCAGCCATCGGCCGTGTCCAGCTCGATCGGTTGCCGGAGTACAACGAGACACGGCGCGCGAACGCCGAACGGCTCACCGACGAACTGCCCGACGCTCTCGACACGCCCATCGAGCCCGACGATCGACGCCACGTCTACCACCAATATACGATCCGTAGCGAGCACCGTGACGAGATCGAAGCGGCGCTCGACGCAGCCGACATCGGCAGCGGGATCTACTACCCGATCCCGATCCACGAGCAGCCGGCCTACAGCGACATCGAGCGTTCGCTGCCGGTCGCCGAGCGCGCGAGCCGAGAAGTGCTCTCGCTACCGGTACATCCAAACCTCTCCCCATCGGACCTGACGGACATCGTGAACGCTATCGCCACGGAGGTGGTCGAGTGAGTACAGCGCCGACGCGGGTCGGCGTCATCGGCGTCGGCAGCATGGGTCAGAACCATGCGCGCGTCTACGCCGAACTGCCGGACGTCGAGCTCGTGGGCGTCGCCGATACCGACGCCGACCGGGCGTGCGAGATCGCCGCGAGCCACGGCACCCAGGCGCGTTCGCGGGCGGAGCTGCTCGATCACGCCGACGCGGTCTCGATCGCGGTGCCGACGGCCCACCACGCCGCACTCGCCCGTGAGTGCATCGAGGCGGGCGTCGACGTGCTCGTCGAGAAGCCGTTCGTCGCCGATCCGGAGACCGGCCAAGAGCTCGCCGATCTGGCACACGAACGCGGTGCCGTCATCCAGGTCGGCCACATCGAGCGGTTCAACCCGGCCGTGCGCGCCGTCGCCGAGATCCTCGACGAACAGGAGATCATCGCGATCGACGCCCAGCGGCTCGGCTCGCCGCGCGAGCGCACCATCGCGGACAACGCCGTGATGGACCTGATGATCCACGACATCGACGTGGTGCTCTCGCTCATCGGCGAGGACGTTACAACTGTGAGCGCCCTCGGTGCCGAGGAGAACCGCTATATCGACGCCCAACTGCGCTTCGACGGCGGCGTCGTCGCCAGCCTCACCGCGAGTCGCGTCACCCAGAAGAAGATCAGACAGCTCTCGATCACGACCCGCGAGTGCTGGATCGCCGTCGACTACATCGACCGTTCGGTCGCCATCCACCGCCACTCGCTACCCGAATACGTCGAGCGAAAGAGCGGGATGCACTACCGCCACGAGGGCGTCGTCGAGCGGCCGATGGTCGACAGCGGCGAGCCGCTCAAGGAGGAGCTGGCCTCGTTCGTCGACTGCGTCCGCGAACGGACGTCGCCGCTCGTGACTGCCGAGGACGGCCTCCGCGCGCTGTCGGTCGCCCGCCGGATCGACCGGCTGGCCGACGATCGCATGGAGGCAGAGGTCCGATGAGTCGTGCCGAGTCCGTCGCGCCCTACGGCGGCGCACGCGAGCGCATGCGCGAAGCGTTTCGGGACGGGGCAATTCCCGTCGGAGTGTACGGGCTCGGGAAGATGGGGCTGCCGCTGGCGGCGGCGTACGCCGAGGTCTGTGGCAACGTCATCGGCGCTGACGCCGACGAGGCGGTCGTCGACGGGATCGATCGCGGCGAGTGCCACGTCGAGGGCGAACCGGGCCTCGACGCACTCGTCGAACGGCTCGTCGCTAACGACGCCCTCCGAGCGACCGACAACCGCACGGCGGCCGCGGAAGCGTCGGTTCACGTCGTCATCGTCCCGACGCGACTCACCGAGGGAAACGATCCCGACGTCTCGATCCTCGAATCCGTAATACGGGACGTCGCCTCGGGACTGTCGACGGGCGATCTCGTCGTCGTCGAGTGTACGGTGCCGCCCAAGACCTGCCGGGAGGTCGTCGCACCCCTGCTCGAAGCCGAGAGCGATCTCTCGGCCGACGAGTTCGGCGTCGCCTTCTGTCCCGAGCGCACGTCGAGCGGGCGCGCGCTCGAAGACATCAGGGGTGCCTACCCGAAAGTCGTCGGCGGGATCGACGACGAGAGCACGCAGGCGGCGCACACCATCTACGAACAGCTCAACGCGAAGGGCGTCATCACCGTCGCGGACGCGACGACGGCCGAAGCGGTGAAGCTGTTCGAAGGTGTCTATCGCGACGTGAACATCGCCCTCGCCAACGAGCTGGCGCGGTTCACCGACGAGCTCGGGATCGACGTGCGCGAGGCGATCGCGACCGCCAACACCCAGCCGTTCTGTGAGATCCACGACCCCGGCGCGGGCGTCGGCGGCCATTGCATCCCCTACTACCCCTACTTCCTCGCGAACGACCGCGCCGAGGACGCGCCGCTGCTCCGGACGGCGCGCGCGGTCAACGACAGCATGCCAGGGTTTACGGTGCGCAAACTCCGCGAAGAGTTCGAGGCCGAGGGGCGCTCTCTGGCCGAGACGACGGTGCTCGTCCTGGGCGTCGCCTACCGACCCGGCGTCGCCGAGACCGCCGCGACGCCCGCCGGCCCCATCATCGACGGACTTTCTGACTCTGGGGCCGACGTGCTCTGTGCGGACCCGCTGATCGACGATTTCAGCGAGTTCGACGCGACACCCGTTGCCACGCATGCGATCACCGATCGCGCGATCGACGGCGTCGTCATGGTGACGCCACACGAGGCGTTCGAGCGGATCGACTGGCTGGCCTTCTCCTCGCCGCTGGTCGTCGTCGATGGGCGCGGAGCGCTTGATTTATCAGACAGCCCACACAGGGTGTACACGATAGGGAGCGGTCGCGATGTATAACGAGAAGCGCGTGGGCGTCGTCATTCCGGCCCACAACGAGGAGGCGTTCGTCGGGCGGGTCATCGAGACTCTGCCGGCGTACGTCGATCGCGTCTACGCTGTCGACGACTGCTCGACCGACGACACCTGGGCGGAGATCCAGCGCCACGCCGAACGCGCCAACCGCAGCCGTCGAGAGGCGACGACGCTCGCCGACGGCGGCGCGACCTTCGAGGGGGTCGTCGAGCCGATCCGCCACGAAACCAACCACGGCCGTGGCGGCGCGACCAAGACCGGCTATCGCCACGCCCTCGACGACGATATCGACGTCGTGGCGGTGATGGACGCCGACGGACAGATGAACCCCGACATGCTCGCGCGCATCGTCGAGCCGGTCGCGGAGGGATGGGCCGACTACGCGAAGGGGACGCGCCTGCTCCACCGCGACCGCAAGCAGATGTCGAACTGGCGGTTTTTCGGTAACTCGTTGCTCACCTACCTCACCAAGATTTCGAGCGGCTACTGGGGGATGAGCGACCCACAGAACGGCTTCACGGCGATCTCGGGCGACGCGCTCGCACGCATCGATATCGACGGTCTGTACGACGATTACGGCTTTCTGAACGACATGCTCACGACGCTCAACATCCATCAGTTTCGCGTTGCCGATGTCTCCCATCCGGCGGTCTACGGCGAGGAGCAAAGCGGCATTCGCTACTCGTCGTTCGTGCCGCGACTCTCGGTGCTGCTCGCGCGCAACTTCACCCGCCGGCTGGTGGCCCGCTACGTGATCCACGATTTCCACCCGCTCATTCTGCTCTATTCGGCCGGCATCGCCAGTGCGATCGGCGGCGCGCTCGGCGGGCTGTTCACGCTCGGGACGCTGATCGACAGCGGAGTGGGGTTCGTCCAGGGCGCGCTGTCCCTGCTGTTGCTCATCGTCGGCGTGATCGCGATCGCGGTCGGGATGGCCTACGATCTGGAGACGAACGAGGGGCTGCGCGTGCCACAGTACGATGAGACGACCCATGCCGACCAGGAGGGACGATGAAAGTCGTCTCGCTCGTCGGTGCGCGCCCGCAGTTCATCAAGGCGTTCCCCGTCTCGCGCGCGCTCGCCGATCGCCACGAGGAGGTGCTCGTCCACACCGGTCAACACTACAGCGAGGCGATGTCGGAGGTGTTCTTCGAGGAGCTCGACATTCCGACCCCGGAGTACAACCTCGGCGTCGGCTCCGGCACGCACGGCCAGCAGACCGGCGAGATGGTGACGCGCTTCGGCGAACTCATCGAGCGCGAGGAGCCCGATACGATCGTCGTCTACGGCGACACCAACTCCACGCTCGCGGGCGCGCTCGTGACCGCCAAGACCGACGCTCCCCTCGCCCACGTCGAGGCCGGCCTGCGGAGTCACAACGACGCGATGCCCGAGGAAACCAACCGCATCCTCACCGATCACGTCTCCGACCTCCTGTTCGCGCCGACCGAGCGCGGCGTCACGAACCTCGAAACGGAGGGGATCGAGAACGTCCATCTGACCGGCGACGTGATGTACGACGCCATCCTCTGGGCGCGCACCCGCGCGGCCGACCACTCGACGGTGCTCGACGAACACGATCTCACCGCCGGCGAGTACGTCCTCACGACTGTCCACCGCGCCGGCAACACCGACGACCGCGAGCGCCTCGCGGCGATCATGCGCGCGCTCGGCGCGGCTGACCGCGAGGTGGTCCTCCCGATCCATCCGCGGACGGCCGACTGCCTCGACACTTACGGGCTCCGCGAGACGGTCGAGGAACAGCTGACGGTGATCGAACCGCAGGGCTATCTCGATTTCGTCCGCCTGCTCGACGGGGCCGAACGCGTCGCCACCGACTCCGGCGGCGTGCAGAAGGAGGCGTTCTTCCTCGATACGCCCTGTGTGACTCTCCGCGAGGAGACCGAGTGGGTCGAGACTGTCGACGCCGGCTGGAACACGTTGGTAGGGGCCGACGAGGAAGCGATCGAGCACGAACTCCAGCGGGAGATCACGCTGCCCGAAAAGCCCGAGCTCTACGGCGACGGCGACGCCGCCGAACGGATGGTCGCGCTGCTCGAAGAGACCGATGGCTGAGTTCGCTCTCTGTCTCACCCACGACGTCGATCGCCCGTACAAGAGCTATCAGTCGATCGCCGACGCGCTGGTCGAACGCGATCCGTCGCGGCTCGCGGACCTCTCGCCCCAGGTCAACCCCTACTGGCAGTTCGACTCGCTGATGGAGCTGGAGGACGAGCTCGGCGTGCGCTCGGCGTTCTATTTCCTCTCCGAGCGCGGGCTCCGGAACCGCTCCCTCCGGAAGTGGCTGCGCCCGCGCTACTGGATCGAACATCTCGGGCGCTACGACGTGTCGGCCCCGCGGATGGCGAGGGTCATCGAGGAGCTCGATGCGGGCGGCTGGGAAGTCGGCTTGCATGGCTCTTACGACTCCGACGACGATCCCGAGCGCCTCGCGACGGAGAAGAAGATCGTCGAGCAGGTGCTTGGCCACCCGGTGAAAGGGGGGCGTCAGCATTTCCTCAACCGTGTGCCCGCGACGTGGGACCACCACCGTACGATCGGGCTCTCCTACGACAGTTCGCTCGGATCGAGCACCGACTACGGTTTCGTGCACGGCTACGATCCCATCCACCCGTTCGGTGACGAGTTCACCGTGTTTCCGCTGACGCTGATGGAGGTCGCGCTGTTCGAACAGCACGACGACCTCGAATCGGCGTGGGACGCCTGCGAACGACTACTCACGGAGGCCGCCGCGAACGACGCGGTGATGACCGTGCTCTGGCATCCACGCTATCTGAGCGACGACTTCCCGGGATACCGGACGCTCTACCGGCGGCTCATCGAGCGCGCGCTGGAGCTGGATGCGTGGATCGGCCCGCCGGCGGAGTGCTACGGCCGACTCGTCGAGGAGGGAGACGATATCGCCGAACTCGATGCAGCCGCGAACGCTGCCGACTGACGAAAAATCGAACTGCCGTCTCAGTCGTTTTTGGTCGTGATGTCGGCCGAGAGACCCTGTGCCATCTGGATCCCCTCGGCGTTGTTGAGCGTCCAGGCGGTGCGTTCGGTGACCGCTTCGATGATTTCGCGCGCGCTCGGGTAGCCGTTGCCCGATTTCTTCACGCCGCCGAACGGGAGCTGGATCTCCGCGCCGATACACGGGAGGTTGCCGTAGGCCAGCCCGATCTCGGCGTTGTCGCGGAAGTAGTTGATTTCGTGGTAGTTCTCCGAGATGATCGCCCCGGCGAGCCCGTATTCGGTGTCGTTGTGGATTGCGACTGCCTTCTCGATGTCGCCCGAGTAGGGCATCAGCGCGACGTGCGGGCCGAACACTTCCTCGTGGGTGACGCGGAGGTCGGCATCGGGATCGGCCTCGTAGACGAACGGTCCGATCCAGACGCCGTCCTCGTGGCCCTCGGGGATCTCACTCTCGTCGAGTTCCGTGCGATCGACGAGCACGTCGACGTCCTCGTCGTAGGCGAGCTCGTTGTAGCCGGTGACTTTCTCCTTGTGTTCGTCCTCGATCAGCGGCCCCATGAACGTGTTTTCGTCCAGGGGGTCGCCGACGGCGACGTCCTCGGCGATGTCGACGAACTGCTCCTTGAACTCGTCGTAGATCTCCTCGTGGACGATGATTCGCTCGGAGGAGACACAGCGCTGGCCCGTCGTCTTGAACGAGCTCATCACCGCCGAGTGGACGGCGGTCTCCATGTCGGCCTCGTCGGTGATCACGATGCCGTTCTTCCCACCCATCTCGCAGGCCGCAAGCTTGCCGGCCTCGCCACCGACCTTGCCGGAGATCTCGTGGCCGACCTCGGCCGAGCCGGTGAACAGCACGGTCTGAACGCGGTCGTCGTCGACGATCGCCTCGCCGGCGTCGCCGTAGCCCTGCACCATGTTGAACACGCCGTCGGGAATTCCGGTCTCCGCGAACATCTCGGCGATGACCTGGCCACACCAGGGCGTCTGTTCGGCGGGTTTCCAGACCACGGTGTTCCCCTCGACCAGCGAGACAGCCATGTGCCAGAAGGGAATGGCGACCGGGAAGTTCCACGGCGTGATACAGCCGATCACACCGCGGGGTTGGCGGCGCATGTAGGCGTCCTTGCCGGCGATCTCCGAGGGGACGACGTCGCCGTGGGGGTGGCGGGCGTCGGCGGCGGCCCACTCGACCATGTCCCACGCCTCGTTGACGTCGGCCTTCCCTTCGGAGATCTCCTTGCCACACTCCTTGGAGACGATCCCGCCGAGTTCCTCGTGGCGCTCCTTGAGCTCGTGGTAGATATCCCAGAGATACTCCGCACGATCGGTGTAGGAGAGTCCGGACCATTCCTCGAAGGCGTCGTCGGCGGCCGCGAGCGCACGGTCGACGTCCGCGTCCGTGCCGCGCTGGAACTCGCCGAGGCTCTCGCCCGTCGCGGGATTGGTGCTCTCGAAGGTCTCTGCGCCGTCACCGTCGATCCATTCGCCGTCGACATAGTGTTGGGACGGCTCGCTGAGCTGTTGACTCATCTCGGCAAGAATTGCGACCGCCGGGTACAAAAACGTCGCGCTGTCCGAGTGTGTCATCCGTCGTCGGATGGGATCGAGCAGTACGGGGTCTTTCCTCGAACCACGTTCGGAGAAAAGTGTCTCGATCAGACATATTTCAGTGATGTTCGAGACTGATTCCGCGGTATAGACGTTCACACTGTCACACACTATACTATCGAACAGTGTATGGAAACCCTTATCATGAAAGTTGAGTAGTGTATCGTGCACATATGGTTGCACTCATCGGATTGGTCGTCGGCGTACTCGTCCTGTTCAGTATCGGCTATATCGGCTATTCACGCTATCTCGCCCAGTTCGTCGGGCTCGACGAGGACGCCGAGACGCCGGCACACAAATACGAGGACGGACAGGAGTACGTTCCGGCGAAGAAACCCGTCCTCCTGGGCCATCACTTTTCGAGCATCGCGGGCGGTGCGCCGATCGTCGGCCCGATCACGGCCGGCCTCCTCTGGGGCTGGCTGCCGGCCGTCCTCTGGATCGCCATTGGCAACCCGCTGATGGGCGCAGTACACGACTTCGTATCGCTCTCGGGCAGTCTCCGCCACGAGGGCCGATCGATCGGCTCGATCATCGGCGAGTACGTCGGCGAGGAGAGCAAGGACCTCCTGCTCTGGTTCGCCTTCCTCACGATCATCCTCGTCGTCGCGGTGTTCGCCTACGTCGTCGGACTGGTGTTCCAGGAGTTTCCGAGCGCCGCGACCGCGAGCATGCTCTACATCGCACTCGCACTCGTCTTCGGCGTCTATCTCTACCAGTTCGATCTCCCCTTCATCCCCGGCACCGTGCTGTTCGTGGCCCTGACGTTCGCCAGCGTCTTCGTCGGGCTCCGCTTTCCGATCCAGCTCAGCCAGACCCAGTGGATCCCGATCGTCCTGGTCTACTCGTTCATCGCGAGCGTCCTGCCCGTCTGGACGCTACTGCAACCGCGTGACTATCTCTCATCGTTCCTGCTGTACGCCGGCGTCGGCGGCGCGCTGGTCGCGATCATCGTCGGCACGGTGCTCGGCAGCGCGAACGAAGCGCTCGTGACGAACATTCCCGCGTTCACGGGCTTCGGCGGCAACAGCACGCTCGGGGCGTCCAGCCCGCTGTTCCCGATGTTGTTCGTCACGATCGCCTGTGGAACCATCAGCGGTTTTCACGCGCTCGTCTCGTCGGGGACGACCGCGAAACAGCTCAACCGCGAGACCGACGCCCGCCTGATCGGCTACGGCGGAATGCTCGGCGAGGGGCTGCTCGCCACCGTCGCGCTGTCGGCGGTCGCGGTCGTGGGCGTCACCGCGGCCGACGCCACCGGCGGCGTCGGACTCGCGCTCCCGAAGTTCGCGGGTGGCGGCGGCGTGATCCTGAGCAGCCTCGGGATCCCGGCGAGCTTCGGCGCACCGTTCATGGCGCTCGTGATGGTGAGTTTTCTGCTCACCTCGACCGATACCGCGCTCCGACTCGGCCGCTATCTCTTCGAGGAGATCGTCGGCACGCCGGAGACCAAGACCCAGAAAGTGGCCTCGAATCGCTACGCCAACAGCGTCGTCCAGTGTCTGGTCGCCTACGTCCTGATCGCTTCGGGCACGTGGACGCCGCTCTGGCAGCTCTTCGGTAGCGCGAACCAGTTGCTCGCCGCGCTCGCGCTGCTCACCGCGACGGTCTGGTTGGCGAACTGGGACGACGGCAAACAGCTCGTCTCGACCGGGGTGCCGATGGTGCTGATGTCTGTCGTGACGGTCTGTGCGCTCGTCTATCTCGAATTCTATCAGAACCTCTATCAGGGGCTGATCCTCGGCAACGCGGAGACGGCAGCGTGGTCGCTCGCTCTGCAAATCGTCATCGGGACGATCCTTCTGGTACTCGCGCTCGCGCTGTTCCGGCAGGGCCTCGGCAACATCCGGGACGTCCGCGGGCAGGACGTCACCGCCGCCGACGGCGGCACTGACCAGTAATCGACTCGTCTTCGTTATCGATCGGCTCGGTCGAAGATCGTGTCCGCGAGCCGGCCGAAGAGACCACGATCGCGTTCGACGGGCGGTGTCCACGTCCGAAACGCCGCGGCGACGTCGGCCTTTTCGCTCGCGACGAGTTCCTCGGAGGGTGGAGCAGCGACGACGAGGTTTACCTCGTAGTGGCCGTAGTAGCCGTATTTGAGCAGCGTTCGGTCGCGGAACCCCTCGACGCGGTCGGCCACCGCTTCCGGGATCGTCGGGGCGACGAAGACGAACGTGAGGTCGGTGCTGTAGTGGCGTTCGTCAGCCTCGATCCAGTCGTCCGCGAGAGTATGTCCGAGATCGATCGCCGTGTCGAGGGTTTCGGTGTCGATCGCGTCGACCCGGCGGACGAAGAGGTGTTCGTCCGAGTCGTGTCGGGCATAGGAGACCGTCGGATGGAGGAAATACTTCTCGCGTTCGAGCGTGAGCCAGCCGTACAGCGTCCACGTCGTGTCCTCGATCGACCGATCGCGTTCGAGGTCGTAGGAGTTTTCGAGCCGTTCTGCGACCGTATCGAGGTAGTCTCCCTGGACGGGTCGGGACGGTTCGGTGTCGGCATCAGCCATCGGATGCGTGTAGCCGTGTTCCGGGGTTGCGCGTTTCGCTTCTCTTCGGGCTCCGCGACGAGCCGGTGGGTCGATGGATCCGGCTATCGAAGCCCGGGAATCCGCTTCAGCACGCGCATCGCGGCCGTCATCCCCGCGGTGTAGAGCTCCTCGGGAACGCCGGATGGGGCGGCGATCGGTGCGATACGCTGTTCGGCCACCGTCTGTGCATCGGTGTATTTGCGAATCCCCTCGCGGCCGTGTCGTCGGCCGAGCCCCGACTCCTTCATCCCGCCCATCGGCGCGTCGGTCGAGGCCCACGTCGCCACGTAGCCCTCGTTGATGTTGACGGTGCCACACTCGATCCGGCGAGCGACGGCGTGGCCCAGGTCGGAATCCTCGGTCCAGACGCTCGCGTTCAGCCCGCGATCGGAGTCGTTCGCCAGCTCGATGGCCTCCCCCACGTCGTCGAACTCGTGGATGGCGACGACGGGGCCGAAGGTCTCCTCGCTCGCTACGGTCATCTCGTCGGTGACGTCGGTCAGCACCGTCGGTTCGTAGAAATACGGGCCGACGTCGGGCCGCGCCTCGCCACCCGTGAGCACCGTCGCCCCCTTCTCACGGGCGTCTTCGACGTGCGATTCGACCTTCTCCAGCTGGTCGGCCGAAGCCAGCGAACCGACGTCGGCGTCGTAGTCGAGGCTCGTTCCGAGTTCGAGCTCGTCGACCGCGTCGACGAACCGCCGCTCGAACGCCTCGCGGACGCCCGACTGGACGTAGAACCGTTCGAGCGAGATGCAGAGCTGGCCGGCGTTGGTGAACGCGCCACGGATGGCACCCTCGACGGTTTTCCCGAGGTCGGCGTCGTCGAACACGAGGAGCGGGTTCTTCCCGCCGAGCTCCATCGAGCAGTCGGTGAGGTTCGCACCGGCCTGTTCGGCCACCGTCCTCCCCGTCTCGGTGCTACCGGTGAACATCAGATAGTCCGACTGTTCGATGAGCGGCGTGCCGATCTCCGAGCCACGGCCGGTGACGATCTGGAAAACGTCGTCGGGGAGGCCGGCCTCGCGGAGCAACGAGACGGCACGCAGTGCGGTGAACGGTGTCTCCTTCGCGGGTTTGAGCACGACCGAATTGCCGGCGAGCAGCGCCGGGATCGCGTCCGAGACCGCGAGCGTGAGGGGGTAGTTCCACGGCGAGATGATCCCGACGACGCCCTTCGGATGGTGGTGTTCGACGGTCTTCGTCAGCAACGGGATCGCGCCCGCACGCCGACGTGACTGGATGTGTTCGTCGCCATGGTAGGCGTAGTAGCGGCTCGTGATGGCGATATCGAGCAGCTCCTCGTAGGCTGCGCGCCGGCTCTTGCCGCTCTCGCGCTGGACGAGATCGAGCAGTTCTTCCTGTTCATCGAGCACGAGATCGTGATACCGATCGATGATAGCTGCGCGCTCGTCGAACGAGCGGTCGGCCCAGGACGCCTGTGCGTCGGCGGCGCGTTCGGTGGCCGCACGCACGTCCGCCGCGGTGTGGGCAGGCACCGTGCCGAGTTCGTCGCCGGTGTCGGGCGCTTCGACGGCGATCGACTCGCGATTCCCTGGATCACTCGGAAGCTGGCCGAGCAGGTCGGCGAACTCGCCCGGCGGTCGCCGTGTCGTGGTCTCTGCCATACCCCTTTCAGGGGCGGCGCTCGGGTATAGCTGTTCCCGGTCATGACCGGGACGGGACTACGCCGCACGCTTTTCGATCTCGGCACGGAGAACGGCGGCGTCGAAATCGTGATCGGGGCGCACGCCGACGAAATCGACGAACTCGCGGGCGGCGAGCAGCTCCTCGATACTGTACTGCTCGCTGGCGACATCGACCGCCGCCCGCCCGCCGAGAGTCGGTTCGAGCACCGCGAGCGCACACGCGAGATCGTACGACCGCGCGTCGACGGTGGCGTCCTCGCGCACGCTCGTCGCATCGATAAAGTATAGTTCGCCGTCGGCGACGAGGACGTTTTCGGCCTGGAGGTCGCCGTGGCCGAACCCCGCCGCGTGCATCCGCGCGAGCGACGCGACGAGGTCCGGCGCGATCGCCGCCGTCTCCGCCGGCGAGAGCTCCGCGAGCGTCCGGAACGCGGGCAGATATTCGAGGACGACCACGCCGAGATCGCCGTGCCCGAACGCCTCGATCGGCTCGGGCGCGTTGACGCCGATCTCGCGGATGCGGCGGGTGGCGGCGAGTTCGTGTTCGGCCATCTCCAGGGGGCTGTCGAGGCGCTCGAAGAAACCCTCGGTGCCGCTCGAAAACATCCCGAGGTTTCGCCCGGCGGTGAACAGCGCGTGGACCAGCGCGTTCTGTGGGCTGATGATCTTGACGAACCAGCGATCGTCGACGACGCAGGGCGTCGAGAGCCAGTTGTTGCCGTCGAGGAAGTTCACGCGGACGGTCGACTGCCCGTACCGGGCTGCGACCTCTCGACAGACGGCTTCGAGGCGCGGCCATTCGACGTGACCGCGGACGAATCGGCGGACTGCCACGGCCGAATTCGGACACGGGCGCGTAAAACCCCCGCGTCCGGCGACCGATCGACAATGATCGTTGCCGAGGGTTTTATCCTCCAGCCATCGTAGTGGCGGTATGAATTTCGATCTGCCCGACGAGCACCGGATGATGCGCGATACGGTCCGGGAGTTCTGCGAGGAGGAGATCAGCCCGCTCGCCCAGGAGATCGAGGACGAACACCGCTTCCCCGCCGAGGTGTTCGACGAGCTGGGAGCACTCGACGTGATGGGCGTCCCGATCAGCGAGGAGTACGGGGGACTCGGCGGCGATCAGCTCATGTACTCGCTCGTCACCGAGGAGCTCGGGCGCGTCTCGGGATCGATCGGACTCTCCTACGCCGCCCACGTCTCGCTGGCGTCGAAACCGCTCGAACTGTTCGGCACACACGAACAGAAGGAGAAGTGGCTTCGCCCGCTGGCCGAGGGCGAACGGATGGGTGGCTGGGCGCTCACCGAACCCAGCAGCGGTAGCGACGCCAGCGACATGGACACCCGCGCGGAGAGAGACGGTGACGAGTACGTCCTCAACGGCACCAAGCAGTTCATCACGAACGCGAGCGAGGCCGGTTCCGTGCTCGTCAAAGCCGTCACCGATCCCGAGGCGGGCTACGGCGGGATCTCGACGTTCATCGTCGATCCTGACGACGACGGGTTCGAAGTCACGACGATCTGGGACAAGATGGGGCTCAACGCCTCGCCGACGTGCGAGATCCAGCTCGACGACGTCCGACTCCCCGAGGACCGCCTCCTGGGGGCGGAGGGTGAGGGCTGGGAGCAGACGAAGAAAACGCTCGACGGCGGGCGCATCTCGATCGCGGCGCTCTCGGTCGGGCTGGCACAGGGTGCCTACGAGGCCGCGAAATCGTACGCCACCGAGCGCGAGCAGTTCGATCAACCGATCTCCGAGTTCGATGCCGTGCGGAACACGATCGTCGACATGGACCGGAAGATCGAGCGCGCACGCCTCCTCACGCGAAAGGCCGCAACGACCTACGACGCCGGCGGTGACGTCGGCCGTCTGAGCGCGCTGGCGAAACTCGACGCGAGCGAGATCAGCCGTGAAGTCGCCGAGGACGCCGTCCAGGTGCTCGGTGGCTACGGCTACACGACCGACTTCGCGCCACAGCGGTTCTATCGCGACGCCAAACTGATGGAGATCGGCGAGGGAACATCGGAGATCCAACATCTCGTCATCGGGCGCGAACTCGGGCTCTGACTCACTCGTACTCGTCGGCCAGCAGGCCGTAGCGATGGACGTCGACGAACTCGCCGTCGACGAACGCCTCCTCTCTGAAGACACCCTCCTCGGCGAAGCCGACCTTTTCGAGCACGCGCCGCGAGCCCGCGTTGAAGGCGAAGGCGTGGGCGACGATCTTGTTGCGGCGGCGCTGGTCGAAGCCGTATTCGACGAGCAAGTCGGTCGCTTCGGTCGCATAGCCCTCACCCCACGCGTCGGGCGTCAGCCAGTAGCCGACCTCCGCACAGCCCCACGTCTCCATGACGTCCGAAAGGCCGATCGTCCCGATCGGGTTGCCGTCGACACAGACGAGCAGCGAGACACCGTCCTCGTTGGCGTTCTCGATCCACTCCTCCTCGTCGCTCTCGCTCGCCGGCCCGATCGATCCGATCGGGCGACGCACCCGTGGGTCGTTCATGTTGCGCTGGAGGAACGCGACGTCCTCCTCCGCGGGCGTTCTGAGCGCGATCGCCTCACCGTCGAGGAACACCGGTCCGGGCATACCCGACACATTTCGCCCGACAGTATCAGTGTTCCGTGCTCCCCCGACCCTGACAAACGAGCGGGTAGCGCCGATTCCCGACGACTTTTGTCCCGGCCACGAGTGGCTTCGGCATGAACGCACTCGTCATCGGCGGCACGCGGTTCATCGGCCGCCACACCGTCACCGAACTGCTCGACAGCGGGTACGCGGTCACGGTGTTCAATCGCGGCAACCACGACGATCCATTCGAGGAGCGCGTCGAACACGTCGAAGGCGACCGCACCGAGAGGGCTGCTCTCGAACGCGCCGCCGAGCGCGATCCCGACGTCATCATCGACTGCGTGGCCTACCATCCCGACGAGGTCCGGACGGCGATCGAACTGTTCGACGACAGCCGCTACGTCGTGATATCCAGCGGCGCGGCCTACGGGAGCGAGGAGATCCCCAAACGCGAGGGCGAGACCGCACTCCACGACTGTACCGCCGAGCAGGCGACCGACGACTCACAGGAGACCTACGGCCCGCGAAAGGCCGAAATTGACCGCGTCGTGAGCGACGCCGCTGCCGACGGTGCGGAGGCGATGAGCGTACGCCCGCCGGTGGTCTACGGTCCGCACGACTACACCGAACGGTTCGACTACTGGCTCGATCGGGTCGATAACCACGACCGCATGCTGGTGCCCGGCGACGGCGACTGCCTGCGCCACCTCGTCTTCGTCGAGGACGTGGCCCGCGCGCTGCGGGTCGTCGCCGAGGAGGGCACCCCCGGTGCGGCGTACAACGTCGGCGACCGCCGGTTGCCGATCCTCTCGGAGTGGATCGAGCTCGCGGCCGACGCGCTCGACACCGAGGTGGATATCGTGACCGCGAACGAGCGCGAACTCGCTGCCGCCGATCTGGCGCTCGACGACTTCCCGCTGTATCGCTCGTACCCGCACGTGCTCGACACCCACCGGCTCTCGGCGCTCGGCTGGGAGGCGACACCGATCGAGGAAGCGCTCGCACGTACGGTCGACGAGCACCGCGCGAGCGACCGCACCGGCCGCGAGAACGGCCCCGACCGCGGGGCCGAAGAGCGCGTGCTCTCGGTTCTCGACACGCTCTGAGACTGGAGGGAAAGCGGTTTGCCGACCCGGCGGCGAGAGGGGGCATGTTCGACAAGACCACGTGGATCCGCCTGCCGCGCAACGTCGTGGTCGGCCACGGCGTGCTCCCGCAGACGACCGAGGCCATCGCCGAACTCCACTTGGCCGGCGATCCCCTCGTCGTGACCAGTCCGACGGCCCGCGAAGTCGCCGGCGAGCGCGTCGTCGACGATTTCGTCGCGAACGGGATGGAGCCGGCGACGGTCGTCGTCGAGCAGGCGAGTTTCGAGGCCGTCGAGCGCGTCATCGAGACCGCCCGCGCCGAGGAGGCGGGCTTTCTCGTCGGCGTCGGCGGCGGCAAACCGATCGACATCGCGAAGATGGCGAGCGATTCGCTCGACATGGGGTTCGTCTCGGTGCCGACGGCCGCGAGCCACGACGGCATCGTCTCCGGGCGCGGGTCGGTCCCCGAGGGCGACTCGCGCCACAGCGTGGCTGCCGAGCCGCCCCTCGCCGTCGTCGCCGACACCGAGATCATCGCCGACGCGCCCTGGGAGCTCACCACCGCCGGCTGTGCCGACATCATCTCGAACTACACGGCCGTGCGCGACTGGCAGCTCGCCCACCGTCTCCAGAACGTCGAATACTCCGAGTATGCTGGCGCACTGAGCCAGATGACCGCCGAGATGCTCGTCGACAACGCCGGCTCGATCAAGCAAGGGTTAGAGGAATCGGCCTGGGTCGTCGTCAAGGCGCTCGTTTCCTCCGGGGTGGCGATGTCGATCGCCGGCTCCTCGCGGCCGGCCAGCGGGGCCGAACATCTCTTCAGCCACCAGCTCGACCGCATCGCCCCCGGCACGGCGCTGCACGGTCATCAGGTGGGTGTGGGCTCGATCCTGACGGAGTACCTCCACAGCGGCGAGGCGGGCAGATGGACGAACATCCGCGACGCGCTCGCCGGCCTCGGCGCGCCGACGACCGCCGCCGAGCTCGGCATCAACGACGCGGCGATCATCGAGGCACTCACGAGCGCCCACGAGATCCGCGATCGGTACACGATCCTCGGCAACGGGATGAACGAGAGCGCCGCCCGCGAGGTCGCCACGGCGACGGGCGTTATCGGCCGAGCGTAGCGACGTCCCTGCGGGATCGCTAATCGTCGGCCGCCGGCTGCTTCGTGGCGTAGATGCGGTCGATCTGGTCGGCGAAGCGGTCTCGGATATTGCGGCGCTTTTTCTTCAGCGATGGCGTGAGCAGGTCGTTTTCGGGCGTCCACGCGGTCGGGACGAGCTCGAAGCGCTTGATCTGCTCGTGGGGTTCGAGCTCCTCGTTGACGTTCTCGACGTGTGCATCGACCCATTCGCGGGCGTTCTCGTCGCGACAGAGCGCCGCGCGCTCGCTCGGCAGTTCGATGTTCTTCCGGGCGGCCCACGCGCGCAGTCCCTCGAAGTTCGGGACCACCAAGGCGCTCACGAACTTCTCGTCGTCGCCGAGCACCATCGCCTGCTCGACCCGCTCGGAGGTGGCGAAGGAGTCCTCGATCGGCCCGGGCGCGACGTTCTTGCCCGTGGTGAGCACCAGGAGCTGTTTCAGCCGTTCGTGATAGACGAAATAGCCGTCCCCATCGCGCTCGACGATGTCGCCGGTCCGCAGCCAGCCGTCGTCCTCGAAGGCGGCGTCGGTCTCTTCGGGGTTCTCCCAGTACCCATCAGTAACGTTCGGCCCGCGGACGAGCAGTTCGCCGACCGTGCCGTCGCGGTCGTACTGGTCCGCCGGCAGGACCGACGCGTCGAGTTTCGTCTCGACGCCGGTGAGCGCCGGGCCGAGCGTTCCGGGTTTCGGTGCCTCGGGTGGGTTGACCGAGACGACGGGCGCAGCCTCGGTGAGCCCGTAGCCCTCGTAGATGGGGAGCCCCATCCCGTCGAACAGTCTGGCGAGCTCCGGCGAGAGACTGCCGCCGCCGCTGATGAAGAACTCGATGTTGCCACCCATCGCCTCCTTCACGGTGCTGTAGACGAGGCGATCGGCGAGCGCGCGCTCGACGCGAAGCGTCCGGCCCGGGTCGTCCTGGCGACTGGTGCGCTTTGCCGCCGCGACCGCGCGATCGAAGACCCGGCGTTTGATCGCCGAGTCGGCGTCCTCGCGCATCGAGTCGAAGATGCGTTCGTAGATGCGCGGGACGCTGGTTGCCGTCGTCGGCTGGACGGTTTGAATGTCCTCGGCCACCGTGTCGGCGCTCTCGGCGTAGGCGACGGTCGCACCGCTCGCGAACAGGAAGAAGTGGCCAGCGAGGCGCTCGAAGACATGTGCGAGCGGGAGAAAGGAGAGCGCGACCGTCTCGCGGCCCACTGAAGGCAGGTCCGAAGCCTTGTCGGGGCGGTCGCCGAAGCGCTTTCTGAGCTGGTTGATGTTCGCACGGAAGTTTCGATGGGTCATCCTGACGCCCTTGGGCTTGCCCGTTGTGCCGGAGGTGTAGATGAGGCTCGCCAGATCGTCGGAGGTGCGCTCGCTCAGCCAGCGCTCGTAAGCCGCGCGGTCGAAGGCCTGCTCGCCGCGCTCGTAGATATCGGCGAGCGTGAAGACGTCGTCACGATCGGTCGAAACGTCGTCCAGCACGACGACGAATTCGAGATCGAGTGCGTCCTCGACATCGAGCACGCGCTCCAATCGGTCGCGATCGTCGACGATCACTCCCGTGGCTCCGGGATCGTCGAGGAGATACTCGACCTGTCGCGGCGAGGACTCCTTGTATATCGTCGTGACGACAGCGCCAGCGGCCAGCAGGGCGAAATCGGCCTGTGCCCACTCCATGCGCGACGCGGAGAAGATCCCGATTCTGTCGTCGCTCTCGACGCCGAGATCGCGGAAACCAGCTGCGAGCGAGCGGACGATCGACTGAAGCTCCTCGTAGCTGAGCGTTACGTACTCGCCGGCGTCGGCGCGTCTGATGACGGTACCGGCGAGCGAGCGCTCGTGGACGCCGCCTTTGTATCGCTGGGCCGGTCGGTCGGCGTTGCGGGTCGCGCTCCGCTCGAACAGTCGCGGGATGGTGTCGGTGCCGATGACTTCGTCGGTGTGGTCGCGCTCGGCCGCGCGCCAATCCCCGTCGGTCATGGTCGTCGATGTCACGCAGCGACCATAGCTGTTGGCCCGGACACAGGCGGTGGGATTTGACGACGATGGTGGCAGCCCCACGGCCGCGTGGCGGTGGCGGTGCGGCCGCCGGATGGCTGCGGTGCGGTCGCGGCGGTAGCGGTGCCTGGCGGATGAAGGGCGAGGGGCGCGAACGACCGGAGGGAGTGAGTAGCGAACGGAGTGAGCGCGCCCCGAGGGCTTCGGCGGAAGCGGTGCTGCGCGGAGCGGTAGCTGTGGCGAGAGTCAGTAACCGTACCGCGAGCGACCAGCGGGAGCGAGCGGGCCGAGGAGTGACCGAAGCGAGGCGCGAAGCGTGGTTCGAGACGGCGAAGCCGTCTCGTCATCTCGGAAGACCTGCGGTCTTCCGATGACTCTTCGAAGTGCCTTCGGCACTTCGAGATCACGAGAGACGCTTTGCGCCTCTCGAACGACCTCGAATGTCGAGCGGCGAAGCCGCGAGACGAGGGAGCGACGAGGCTTTTGGTCCAGATTTTGCCAGTGAGTGAGCGAAGCGAACGAGCGCAGCAAAAGGTGGGGTGCGGGGAATCAATAGGTAGTTAAACCGCCCTTCCATACGCCGGACATGGTCGAGGCATTCGGGCTGTCGATAGGCGTTCTGCTGGTGCTGATGACGGTGGTGTTGCATCTCTCCTCGGGCACCGAGCGCCCCATCCCTGACGACGTCTCGCAGTCGGTTCTCGAACGGCGTGCCGAGAGCGTTCCGGAGACGAACTTCCCCGAGCCGATGAACCGATCGATCGGTGGCGGTGGGGCCCCGGCCGGAGCGATCGGTGGCGAGGGCGGTGCCGAAGGTGAACTCGCCGAGGGCGAAGAGAGCGAGGAATCCGAAAGTCCGGCCGCCATCCCGGACGACGAGGCCGAGGTGTACGAGATCGAGTACGAGAAGGAAGGCGAGACGCTCGACGTGCCCGAAAACCAGACGCTGCTCGAAGCCGGCGAGGAGCAGGGCTGGGATCTTCCCTACGCCTGCCGTGAAGGCCAGTGTCTCTCCTGTGGCGGGCACGTCGCCGACGGCCCCTCCGAGGACTATCTCACCCACGATGGCCAGGAGATGCTCAGCGAGGACGAAGTCGGCGACGGCTACACGCTGACCTGTGTCGCCTACCCGACGGCCGATATGACGCTCGAAACGAACGAGACGCCCTGAGCTATCACAACGCCTAAACCACCGACCTCCCTCTCCTGTTCTGTGGGCGCGTAGCTCAGTGGATAGAGTTCTTGGTTCCGGACCAAGACGTCGCGGGTTCAAATCCCGTCGCGCCCGTGCACGAGGACCGAAGCGACGAGCGAACCGACACGCGGAGCGATGCGTTTTTCCATCTTGACTGAATAGTTAGTTACCATGAGTGCGGACACCGCCCGCAACGAGACACAGATCGAGATCATGGAGGCGACGTATCGAGCCCTCTGTGAGCACGGCTACGCCGACCTCACGATCCAGGCGATCGCCGACGAGTTCGACAAGAGCAAATCGCTGCTCTACTACCACTACGACACGAAAGACGAGATCCTCATCGCGTTTCTCTCGTATCTGCTCGACCAGTTCTCCATCGAGGACGCGATCGATAGAGACGAGAGCCCGGACGAACAGCTGTGGACACTCGTCGACGAATTCCTTCCGGAGTCGCCGCCGGACGAACATCGGGAGTTTCAGCTCGCGCTGTTCGAGCTTCGCTCGCGGGCGCTCTCGAAGGCGGCCTACCGCGAGCAGTTCACCCGCGTCGACCGGCTCATCCACGATGCGTTCGTCGACGTGCTCGCCGCCGGTGTCGACGACGGGAGCTTCCGCGAGATCGGTGTCGAGGAGACGGCCACGCTGCTGGTGTCGACGGTCACCGGCGCGATGCTGCGCCGCGTGACGACCGACGACGACGTCACCGCCGCCCGCGAGGCTGTCGTCGATCTCGTCGAGTCACGGCTCATCGCCGATGGGGACGACTGACCGATCGAGGGCGGGCGACACAATCACGTCTTCATCGCTCGGGCGCAGGCCCTGCTCGTTACTACAGTCGAGTTACTCGTCGTGAGCCAGTGCTGGTTCATCTGGATGGATAGCCGCTGCGTCGTCAGTAGCAGCCGAACTGCTCGATAGAGACAGTATCGTCCGTGAGTTACGCGGGCGCGGTCGCAGGTTCGGGCTGGGGTTCGTCGGGCCGGTCGGTGGCGCGGACGAGCAGCCCCGTCAGGACGGCCACGCTCGCGACGAAAAACAGCGAACCGATCGACGAGGAGGGATCGCCGAACAGCAGATAGATCGGCGCGCCGGCCGACGGCCCGAGCGTGACGACGGCGATCTGTGAGAGCGCTGGCCCACAGCAACAGCACGCCTGCGGGGCGGCGATGCCGGCGATCCCTGCACTCGTCTGGGAGGTCCCGCTCCCGGACTGGAAGGCAAAGAGCGCCGCGTTCAGCCCGATGAGCGTGCCGAACAGGGTGACGAGGAGCACCGTCCCGACCGAGATCACCCCGCCGATCGGCACGGTGGGATACCAGAACTCGACGGCCGGCCACATCACCAGCGGGTCGGCCACCGGCAGCACGGAGACGATCTGCTCCGAGAGCGACACGCCGGTGCCGTCGTCGGGAATCAGATAGAGCATGCCCGACGAGAACGCGAAGAAGAGCACCGAGAGCGCGCCGACGGCGACCCCGAACCGACGGGCTGTCCGGTCGGCGAGGAGCCGGCGAATCAGGCCGCCGGCGTCCCGATAGAGGACGTAGCCGAGCCCGATGACGAGGCCGAGAACGATGAGATAGCCCAGCGAGTTCGTCTCGGTATAGAGCCCGAGCGCGGAGAGTCCTGGATAGGCGACCCACATCCCGAGGAGCACGCCGAGGCCGGCGAATCGGGGTCGTCGGGACCAACGGAACTGACCGACGAGAACGCTCGCGAGCATGATGCCCGCACCCACGAACAGCATCAGTGGGGCGTGGATCGCCCGCGGAACGATCGGCTGGGCGGTCAGCCACTCGTAGGGCGAGAGCTGGACGATCCAGATCGCGCCGAATATCCCCACCACGAGACCGACGATGGTTCCCTGGAGGCGGTAACGGGCCGCTGCCGGCCGCAGACGATGCAGATACTGGCTGGTGACGACGATCCCGAGACCGACGACGAGCGGGACGAGCCCGAACCACTGTTCGAGTCTGAACCCGTTGACCGTGACGGTTCCGCCGTGGGCGGAGGCGACCGGCATGGAGCCGAGCCCGGCAACGAGGAGGACGGCTGTGAGCATGGCGCGCCCGAGACGTCGGCTTCCGAAACGGCCGTCCGACCGATCCGTGGCGGTGCGGTCCGTGCTGGAAGTCATTGTTCTGGGGTTGTATCGTCTGCCATATACGGCCACCGGTTCGACGGACGGGCCAGCGAACGCGACGCAGACACGTGATCAACGAGGTCGACGTGATCGGGATAAGCGGCGTGATCGTGGAGCGTCGACAGCGGAAAGTGCGATGGCATCAGATGGGTTTTTCTATCACGGTTGTGTAGCGGGTCGTCATGCCGCCGAAAATCACGCGCATCGAAACGACGGAATTTAGCTACATGCTCTCCGACGTCGGCTCGGACCCGGGGTTCAACCTCGTCTACGAGCCCGGAGAGACCACCGAACGTCGGCTGTTCAGCATTCGTGTCCACACCGACGGCGATCTCACCGGCGAGTTCGTCGGCGGCAACTCGCCGGCGTTCGCCCAGTTCCACGAGGTCGCCGACTACCTGATCGGCAAGAATCCACTCCGGCGCGAGCGTCACTGGTCGGAGATGAAGCGCGCCCTCCGCAAATACGATCGCATGGGGATCGGACCGGTGGACATCGCGCTCTGGGACCTCGCGGGCAAACACTACGGCGCGTCCATCGCCGAACTGCTTGGTCAGTATCGCGAGCGCCTGCCCGCCTACGCATCGACCTATCATGCCGACGATAACGGCGGACTCAACTCGCCCGAGGCCTACGCTGACTTCGCCGAGCAGTGCCAGGAGATGGGCTACGGCGGGTTCAAAATTCACGGGTGGGGCGGTAGCGACGCTCGCCGCGACATCGATCGTGAGATCGAGACCGTCCGCGCGGTCGGCCAGCGCGTGCCCGGGATGGATCTGATGATCGACCCCGCCTGCGAGTACGAGACCTTCGGCGATGCGCTGAAGGTCGGCCGCGCGTGCGACGAACAGGAGTTCCTCTGGTACGAGGACCCCTTCCGCGACGGCGGCATCTCCCAGCACGCCCACCGAAAGCTCCGCCAGCAGCTCGATACGCCGATCCTCCAGACCGAACACGTCCGCGGGCTCGAATCGCACACCGATTTCGTCGACCGCGAGGCGACCGACTTCGTCCGTGCCGACCCCGAATACGACGCGGGCATCACCGGCGCGATGAAGATCGCCCACATGGCCGAGGGCCACGGTCTCGACGTCGAGATCCACTCACCGGGTCCGGCCCAGCGCCACTGCATGGCCGGGATGCGCAACGCGAACTACTACGAGATGGCGCTGGTCCACCCCGACTGTCAGAACACCGCCCCACCGATCTACGAGGAGTACGAGGACCAGCTCGATTCGATCGATAGCGAGGGGACCGTGCCCGTGCCTGACGGGCCGGGCCTCGGAATCGAGTACGACTGGGAGTTCATCGACGAGCACAAAACCGGCGGGCGAACCTACGAGTAGGGCGAATCGCAGACATTCCTGTTCGAAATCGGGCAACAGTTGATTCGTCCGCAGCGAATCCCGATGCAAACGAGAACCGCACCGTCCACATACCTCCCCAGCCGATTCGCTCCGCTCGCTCCCTACGGTCGCATCGCTTCGCTCATCCCTCGCACGCTGGTCCGCGCTCGGTGCTCACTTCGTTCGCACACGAGCGCGAGCGCGCGCCGACCGCAGCGAGTCACAGATAGCACGGGGTAACAGATGAGGGTTGCCCGACAGTATATTACCATCGAGGGCGAAGCCTGCGCGGTATGGTACACTCGACGTGGGGCGACTGGTTCGTACAGGACGAGATCGAGGCCGCCGACCCGGACGGGCTCGCGGTCTGGTATCTCGGTTGCAATGGCTACGTCCTCCGTACCGCCGAAACGACGATCTACCTCGACCCGTATCTCGGCGACGGATCGCCGCCGCGCACGATCCGGATGATCCCCGTGCCGATGGACCCCGCCGACGCCACGCTCTGTGACGCCGTTCTTGTCACCCACGAACACATCGACCACATGCATCCGCCCTCCCACCGCGCGCTCGTCGAGGACTGCGGCGGCGACCTCTACGCGCCCGCGGCCTCCCAGGACGCCCCGAACTACGATGGTGATGTCGAGGCTCCTCCAGCCGAGACCGTCGCGCCCGGTGACGACTTCACCGTTGGCGACCTTTCGATCCACGTCCGCGGCGCGAACGACCCCGATGCCGAGGAGCCAGTGACCTACGTCGTCGAACACGAGTCGGGCACCTTCTTCGCAGCGGGTGACTCCCGTCCGGCCGACGAGTTCGCCGACATCGCCGACGAGTTCGACATCGATCTCGGCGTACTCGCGTACGGCACCGTCGGAAATATCTTCCACACGGAGGACAGTCCGCCGGAAACCTACCCGACTGACTGGTACAACGACGGTGAGCAGGTCGTCGAGGCGGCGAACCAGCTCGACCTCGATCGACTGATGCCCGTCCACTGGGATATGTGGAAGGGCGTCGGCTCCGATCCGAAGATCATCCACGAACATGCGGCCTCCTACGAGTACCCGCGGGTCGTCGAGATCGTCTCCATCGGCGACCGCGTGGACGTTGGCGAACCGGGCGTCGTACAGCTGCAGGATCGCCGCGAGTAGCGCCGGCAGCGGATTTAAGGGGTCGACGTGCGAGCAGGGGCTATGGGAACGGCGAACTTCGATTACAGCGACGAGACCGTGATCGTCACCGGCGGCAGCGCGGGCATCGGGCGCGCCATCGCGCTCGGGTTCGGGCGTGCGGGCGCGACGGTGATCGTCGCCGACGTGCGCGAGGAGCCGAAGATGGACGGGGAGAGCGTGCCGACCCATCAACTGATTTCGGAATCGGGCAGCACCGGCGAGTACGTCGAGACGGACGTCTCGGACCCGGACGAACTCGAATCGGTCGTCGAGGCCGCCCGCGAGTTCGGCGGTGTGGACGTGATGGTGAACAACGCCGGCGTCCAGCACTCGGAGGCCTTTCTCGATGTCGACGAGGAGGACTTCGATCGGCTTCATGAGACGAACCCCAAGGGCGTGTTCTTCGGGACGCAGGCTGCCGCACGGGACATGATCGATCGCGACGAACCGGGGAGCATCGTCAACACCGCCTCGATCTCCTCGTGGGTCGCCCAGCACGGCCAGGTCCAGTACGACTCGACCAAGGGGGCGATCAAGATGATCACCAAGGGCACGGCGCTCGAACTCGCCGAGCACGACATCCGGGTGAATGCGATCGCGCCCGGACAGATCGCCACCGAGTTCACCGAGGGCTGGTCCGACGAGGCTCAGGAAGCTGCCGGCGAGGAGGGTGGGTTCATCAAACCCGTTCCGCTCGGGCGGGCCGGCCATCCCGACGACAACGCCGGTGCGGCCATGTTCCTCGCCAGCGAGAACGCTTCCTACGTCACCGGCCAGCTCCTGTTCGTCGACGGTGGCTGGACGGCGATCTGACGCCATCGATTGCACTCAGTCCGGTGTTCCACGTATTGGGGATGGCCGTCGCTCGGTTTCGAACTGCGCATAAAAATCGATGGTTCGTTGTTCGTCCGCGTCCGCTGAGCTGCGTTACTGTCGGGTAACGTTGGTCGCTCGCGGTCCTTTGTCAGCCTGTTCGATGTCGAATTCGACTTCGGTGTCCTCTTCGAGGTCCGGGCCGCCGATGTCCTCCATGTGGAAGAAAACGTCCTCCTCGGAGTCCTCAGTGTCGATAAAGCCGTAACCGCCCGTGTCGTTGAAGAAGTCAACCGTACCAGTTGCCATTGCAAGCAAACCCAACGCCCATCCGGGGATAAGGGTTGCGCGAGGGGCGGTATCACGGACCCGGAGCGTGCGTACCGTGGATCTTCCCTCCGTCGACCGTCATGAACCGTGTATTGGATCACGTGATGAGTCCGAACCGAAAACGATCGAACAGCCGAGTGGCGACGGGAAACCCAGATGACGGTCCTCATGAGGACGCCGAACGTTCATACCGCACGAAACCGTAGCTGAGCCATGGCGACAGTGACCTGCGAGGAATGCGGAAACGAGACCGAATACGACGAGATGGACAGCTCGGATCGAGTCCCGTGTACGCACTGCAACAACGTCATCGACGTCTGATTCTCGCCAGCCAGTTTCTCCGCTGTAGGACCACCGTTCGACTTCGTACGCTCCGCACCAGCCGATAGTTTCGGGAACGCCGGTTGCCCGACGAGCGACTTCCGTCGTGAACGTCCACGGGTTCGATGGCCGCCTCGCGTCGTTCTTTGCCGACGGTCGACAGGAGGATTTATTATTCCGTAAACTGTCTTCGGATTCGTGGTTTACGAGACTGGAAACCGAACGATAGACGGCGCGGTCGAGCGCGTGCTCGCGGGCGAGCGCCTCGATCGGACGGACGGGCTCGCACTGCTCGCCCAACCGGTCGAGGAGCTCGCGGCTGCCGCCGATTTCGTCCGCGCACGGTTCGGCGACGGCACGGTCGACGCCTGTTCGATCGTGAACGCGAAAGCCGGCGACTGCGCGGAGGACTGCGGCTTCTGCGCGCAGTCAGCCCATTTCGACACCGGCATCGACACCCACGGCTTTCTCGATCCCGAGGAAATTCTCGCGGCCGCGAAACGCGCCGAACGCGACGGCGCACAGCGCTTCGGCATCGTGGTCGCCGAGAAGGGCGTCTCGAAGGAGCGCCGACCGGAGGAGTGGCGCGACGTCATCGAAGCCGTCCGGCTGGTCCGCGACGAGACCGCCGTCGAGGTCGACGCCTCGCTCGGCCTCCTCACCGAGGAAGAGGCCGAGATCCTCGTCGACGAGGGGCTCAACCACTACAACCACAACATCGAGACCTCGCGGCGCTACTTCGACGAGATCGTCTCCACGCACGACTTCGAGGATCGCCTCCACACCCTCCGGGTCGCCAAGGATGCTGGCATGGATCTCTGTGCCGGCGTCATCCTCGGGATGGGCGAGACGCCGACCGACCGAGTCGAGGCGGCGATCGAACTCCAGGAGATCGGGATCGCCTCGTTCCCGGTGAACGTCCTCAACCCCGTCGCGGGGACGCCACTCGGCGACGCCGATCACGCCGCCATCTCGACGACCGAGCTCGTCGAGACGATCGCGGTCTACCGGCTGCTCCATCCCGAGGCGCGGGTCAGGCTGACCGGCGGCCGGGAGGTGAACCTCCGACCGGACGAACAGCATCTCCCGTTCGAGGCGGGTGCCGATGGCGTCCTCACGGGCGATTACCTCACGACCGAGGGCCAGTCGCCCGGTGCTGACATCGAGGCGATGGAGCGCGCCGGCCTGGAGCCGAACATGGCGACCAACGAGTTCGATCCGGAAGCGGTGAAGGCGCGCGACAGGGACGACTCGGCGGTCGGGACGCCGGCCGAATCGGCCAGGATCGACGCGAGTGACGACTGAGAAAACGACGATCATCACAGACATGCACGACATCAGATTCGCGGTTCTCGGCACGGGCGGCATCGGGCGACGAGCACTCGACGTATCGCGGGAGAAACCCGGTTTGCTCCCCGTCGCGGCCTGCGACCGAAACGGCATCGCCATCGATCACGATGGTCTCGACGTCGACGAACTCCTCGCGGCGACCGAGGGCAACGTCGCTTCTGACGGCGGTGTGGCGGTCAAGCAACACGGCGCGGGGGCTGGCGTCGTCGCCTCGGCACAGGCGCGCTCGACCGAGACACCGATCGAGGACATCATCGCCGAGAGCGACGCGATCGACGCGGTCCTGATCGCGCTCCCGAACCTCGAACACGACTTCATCCCGCGGGTCGCGGAACGGTTCACAGGCGCGGGCTACGAGGGTGTCCTCGTCGACGTGCTCAAGCGCTCGCGGGTGATCGGGATGCTCGACGGGCGAGCCGATAGTTTCGAGGAGTCGGGGATCACGTTCGTCTGCGGTGCGGGCGCGACGCCCGGCTTCCTCACCGGCGCGGCAGCACTCGCCGCCCAGTCGTTCGTCGAGATCGAATCGGTGGAGATCCATTGGGGTGTCGGACTCAAATCCGGCTACGAGGACAATCGGGGGACCGTCCGGGAGGACATCGCCCATCTGCCGGGCTACGACATCGAGACCGCGCGGGAGCTGACCGACGAGGTGATCGAGGAGATCGTCGACGAGCACGACGGCGTGATCGAGTTCGAGGAGATGGAACACGCCGACGACGTCCTCTTGGAGCGGGCAGGCATCTGCGACGCCGACGACGTGTCCGTCGGCGGGATACTCGACGTCCGCAGCGACGAGAAGCCGACGACCACGACCGTCAGCGTCACGGGACGTACGTTCGACGGCGAGCACGCGACCAACACGTTCGAATTGGGCGACGAGACCAGCATGGCCGCGAACGTCAACGGTCCGGCGCTCGGCTACCTGAAGGCCGGCGTCCGGCGGAATCGTGCGGGCGAGTACGGCGTGTTCGGCCCGGCCGACCTCATGCCCGAATTCTGATGGGCAGCGACGACACGACCGGTGAATGCGGTCATCGTCATCCCGAGGCCGGGTTCGATCTCGACGATCGACTCGCTGCCCGCGAGGAGCGCGGGCTGCGGCGGGATCTCGCTCCGACGGAGCGCGTCGCGGCACGAAGCCGGGTGGCCGCCGATCCGCGGGGCGAGCCACCGACGTTCGACGATCCCGAGCGACTGCTCTTCGCCACGAACGACTACCTCGGACTTGCCAGCGACGAACGCGTACAGCGAGCAGCAACGGAAGCGGCGAAGACAGTCGGCACCGGCGCGGGCGCGAGCCGCCTCGTCACCGGCGACACACCCGTCCATCGTGCGCTCGAACGCGATCTCGCCGCCGCGAAGGGGACCGATCGGGCGCTCGTCTTCTCGTCGGGCTACGCCGCGAACGTCGGGACGATCACGGCGCTCGCGCCGGACGTGATCCTCTCGGACGAGTCGAACCACGCGAGCATCGTCGACGGCTGTCGGCTCGTGAGCGCGGAGACGGTCGTCTACGACCACTGTGACGCCGACGCGCTCGCCGTGGCGCTGGCGGACCGCTCACGCGCAACGGACGACGAAACCCGGCTCGTCGTGACGGATTCGGTGTTCAGCATGGACGGCGACATCGCCCCGCTCGCGGCGATCTGCGATATCGCCGAACGCCACGGCGCGTGGGTGATGGTCGACGAAGCCCACGCGACCGGGCTCTACGACGGGGCGGGCGGCATCGTCCAGCGCAAGGGTCTCGGGGAGCGCGTGCAGGTCCAGCTCGGCACGCTCTCGAAGGCGCTCGGGAGCCAGGGCGGCTACGTCGCCGGGAGCGACGCGTTGATCGAACACCTCCTGAACGCCGCGCGGTCGTTCGTGTTCTCGACCGGGCTCGCACCGCCCGCCGCCGGAGCGGCGCGCGAAGCGCTCGCCATCGCGAGTGAGAGCGAGCGCCGCCACCGGCTGTGGAGTGCCGTCGATCGGCTCCGCGAGGGGCTCGAAGCGATGGGCTACACGGTGCTCGGCGAAACCCAGATCCTGCCTGTGCTCGTCGGGGAGCGGGCGGGAGCGATGGCGCTGGCCGATCGCCTCGTGGATCACGGCGTCATTGCGCCAGCCATCCGCCCGCCGACGGTCCCGACGGGGACGAGTCGAATCCGGGTCGCCCCGATGGCGACCCACACCGACGCCGAGCTCGAACGCTGTCTGCGTGCGTTCCGTGAGGCGGGTCGTGCCGTCGGGGTGCTCGATGAGTGAGCGAAGCGGGGGTGAGAGGACGGGGTTCGCGGTCGTCGGGACCGACACGGGTGTCGGGAAGACGGTCGTCACCGCCGGGCTGGTCGGCTGGCTCCGGGACGAGGGGGTCGATGCCCGCGCGATCAAACCGGTACAGACCGGGTTTCCGACGGATGACGACGCGACGTTCGTCAGGGAAGTCTGTGGCACCGATGACGCGTCGACCTGCGGGAAGCGGTTGCAGCCGGCTCTCGCACCCCGGATCGCCGCCGCGGAAGCCGGCGTGGAGCTCTCGTACGGGGCGATCCGCCGGGAATGCGAACGGGCACTCGCCGCAAGCGAGGTCGGCGTTCTCGAAGGGATCGGCGGTGTACGGGTGCCTCTTACCGAGGCGCACGACGTTCTCGATCTCGTCGCCGATCTCGGTCTCGACGCAGTCGTCGTCGCATGCGCCGACCTCGGAACGCTGAACCACACCGCGCTCACCGTCGAGGCGCTCGCGCAACGCGGCGTCACGACCCACGCGGTCGTCCTGAACCAATACACCGGCGAGAGCACCGCCGAGCGGACGAATCCAGCGGCGATCGAGCGCATGACGGGCGTGCCGGCCCATACGCTGTCACCGCTTGACCTCGAAACACCGACGAACGCCGTCCGTGGAGTTCGGGATCAGCTTCCAGCGGCCGTGTTGCCGGTCGAGACGTGAGACGAGTCGTCCGGGTCGTTTCGGTGCTCTCGGTCGGTTGCCGGCGACGACCCCATAGTAGATGTGGGTTGGTACCACCAAGCACTTATTAGCATATCGATGGTACTGCTCGCCATGAGTAGCGACGAATCGAGCGATCCGGGAGCCGCACACGGCCACGAACACCACGACGTCGAGGGACCGGGCTATCCGACGCCCGCGGCGATGCGCACCGAATCGGCGCGCGAGGAGACCGCGTTCGTCATGGCACCGCGGGTCGGCATGGACACCGACGAACCGGATTTCGTCGCCGTCATCGACGTCGATCCGACCTCCGAGCGGTACAGCGAGATCATCGATACGGTCGAGATGCCCAACGAGGGCGACGAACTCCACCACTTCGGCTGGAACACCTGCTCGTCGTCGTGTCACATGGACGGCCTCCAGCGCGACCACCTGATCGTTCCCGGCCAGCGCTCCTCGCGCATCCACGTCCTCGATGCGTCCGACCCACGGGAGCCGGAGATCGAGCACGTCATCGAACCAGAGGCGGTGTTCGAGCACGACCTCTCGGCACCACACACCGTCCACTGCGTTCCCGAGGGAAAGATCGTCATCAGCATGCTCGGCAACGCCGACGGCGAGCTGCCCGGCGGATTCCTCCAGCTCGACCAGGAGGACTTCTCGATCGACGGCCACTGGGAGGCCGACCGCGGCGATGTCGAGATGCAGTACGATTACTGGTATCAGCCCCGGCATGGGGTGATGCTCTCGACGGAGTGGGCTGCCCCGAAGACCTACTATCCGGGCTTCGATCTCGACGATGTCGAGGCGGGTCGGTATGGCGACAGCATCCACATCTGGGACTGGGAAACGAGGGAACATCGGGAGACGCTGTCGTTCGGCGAGGAGGGGGCAATCCCGCTGGAGATCCGGATGCTCCACAATCCCGAAGCGACCGAGGGCTACGTCGGCGCGGCGCTCTCATCGAACATCATCCGCTTTTGGGAGCGCAACGACGGCACGTGGGATTGGGAGACGGTCATCGAGATCGACGACCGCGAGCATCCCGACTGGGAGATGCCCGTTCCAGGGCTCGTCACGGACACCCTCATCTCGCTCGACGATCAGTATCTGTTCTTCTCGAACTGGCTGCACGGCGACTGCCGGATGTACGACATCAGCGATACGGGCAACCCGCGACTCGTGGATCGGATCTGGGCCGGCGGCAACTTCGGTGATCGACAGTCGATCCAGGGCACGGAGATCCGCGGTGCGCCACAGATGCTCCAGCTCAGCCGCGACGGCCGCCGGCTCTACTGGACGACGTCGCTGTTCTCGTCGTGGGACAACCAGTTCTATCCCGATATCGCCGACGAGGGCTCGCTGATGATGAAAGCCGACGTCTATCCCGAGGAGGGGCGCATGGAGCTCGACGAGGAGTTCCTCGTCGATTTCGGCGACGCACCCGGCGGTCCGGCACGTGCCCACGAGATCCGCTGGCCCGGCGGCGACTGCACGAGCGACGTCTGGCAGTAGATGATTACCCACGAGGTGACGCTCGACTGGCGCGACGGACCAACTCGGACGATCGCGGTCGCTCCCGACGAGACCGTCGTTGAGGCCGCCCAACGGACGGAGCAGACGCTTCCCTATGGCTGCCTGTACGGTGCCTGTGGGACCTGTACGGGTCGACTGATCGCGGGCGAGCTCGTCCATACCGAGCGAGCACGTGCGCTGAAGCCACGCCACAGCACCGAAGGATACGTCCTGCTCTGTATCGCGAAGCCGCGTTCGGACTGTCACGTCGAGGTCGGGGCGACGGTGCAGGCGGAACTCGTCTCGAATCCGTGGAAATGAGGCTGCGTGTGGGAGAGGAGCTGAGGAATCTCACTCGAAGAACGGCATCATAGATAGAACGAGTCGGAACTGTCGCCGTTTTTCAGCCAACCGTCAATCGGTGGTCGTATCGTCGTTTTCGGGCGACGAGTCGGTCATCTCCTCTGTGGGAGTCTCACGCGCCGACCGTGGGTCGGTCCCGACACCCTCACCGATCGAAACGTCCGGAGTGAGCTCCTCGCCGTGGATCAGTTCGGGGAGCACGATCCGAATCGCTTCGAGCATGAGGACGAAGACGATCGGCAGGAGGAAGAACCCGTACCAGCCGAACAGGATCGGCCCCAGGATGTAGCCGAACATCAACACCAGCATATCGAGCTGGCGACCGGTGATGTACGGCTGCAAGAACGTCTGCGGGAGGATATCGAGAATCAGGAAATACGTTACCAGCGCCGCGCCGACGAACAGGAGACTCCCGCTCGAACGCACCGCCTGAAACCCGAGATAGGCGACGATCGGCAGATAGATCACCTTGCCGACGACGATCGGAATGAGACTGGCAATGCCAGTCAGAACCCCCAGCACGAGTACCATCGGAACGTGGAGCGCTTCAGGAGCAAGCAGGTTCGTTATCTCGTAGGTGCTCACCGAGATGACCGACATCGCGACGACGAACAGGAGATTGCCGAAGAACACCGATTCCAGGTCCTCGTCGATTGCGATGGCATACGCATACGCGGTGGTATCACGACCGCCGAACAGCTCGCGGAGTCCGCGCGAGAGAGCCACATCGTTCTGTAACAGGAAAAACGAAAGCGCGACGACGAGCCCCAAGAAAACGATGCCGCCTCCAACTGCTCCGACGACCTGTCCTCCGAGTTGAACCACGGTTTGAAGCGTCTGCTGTGGTTGGCTGATGAACTGGGCTGGATCGCGAAGCAGCGTGGTGACGGTTTCGCGCTGAGCAGCCGGGAGCGCACTGAGGTCGACGAGCCCAAACGTCGCTGGGCCACCAGTACCGATCGCTTGCTGGAGCTGCTGGAAGAGATTGAAACCGACGTAGCCGATGAGCAGCAGGATCGGAACCACGACCACCAGAACGGTGATGCTCGCCGCAACATTGTTCGAGTCCACCGTGTTCCGGAGACGGCGGTTGACCGGCCGGGTCGCGTAGTAGCCGAAGACGCCGAGCACGATCATGCCGACGAACGAGTACGCGAGAAACGCCGCAACGATAGTGAGCAGTACGATGAACAGCCACCAGCCGAGCCGTGTACGGTCGGACAGGGGGCCGAGAGCTCTCTCTGACATCCTTTCGAGACGTATCGTCAGCCAGCGGGAAACGGTTGTGCCTGCACGCGCTTACGATGGCTCACGGAGTCCACCGTTGTCGGATACGGCTCGCCGGGAGTGCGCTATCGTATCGTTCGCCGATAGAGGAACGGACGGGATGGTTCGGTATGGGGAGCATGTCTGTGGATCCATCAGTAGTGCACTCCATTACTGCACCACAGGTCCGCTCGAACCCACCCCCACACGCTCTTCTCCACTTCGTTCCGCAGAAGAGTGCTCGGTCGGGGATTCGAACCCCGGTCATCGGCTCGAAAGGCCGTAGTTTATTGACAGATATTTGAGCCAACCACAGATCTGAATATCATCCTATTCCCGCCTTTCGAATTCTTTTCGACGGTGACGATTGATTAGGCGGACTGTGAACATATAAAACCCGTTTAGATACTATCCAAGCACCCATCTATTTCTTGAGGTTTGGAAAGTTTTATAAGACAACAACTTTCGAGATATTGTGAACCTAACAATGTCAGCAAACACAACGGGCAGCCCGTCGGATGATCAAGAGTCAATCAGAAAATGTCCGTATTGTGGGAGTAAGCATAAATCACGGGGATTGTTCTCACACGTTAGACAGACCGACGAGAAGGGGCACGGACCAAGAAAGGAAGTCCCCGACAGTTTTTCAGTAGAAGATGCGGAGATCGTGGGATATACTGAAACCAACAGGAAGAAACCGATTTCTAACTCGAAGTCTGGTAAGGAACTAATCCTCTGTAAAATCTGCGGGAACACCTCAAAGGGAATGCACGGTTTTCACATCCACGCCAAGCTCATGGCTGGCAAGAAAAACCATCCCGAGGACCCCGCAGACATTGATGAGAGCCAGTTCAGGGCTATCCCCACCGACGAGCATTGGAAGCCCACAGGACAGTTTGACGAGGTAGATGAAGAGTATAGAGACATGGTTCAGTGGGAAAACGACAACCACGATAACGAGTCTGAGAAGACTATGGAGGGTATGTTCATTCCCGTTGACGAACTCCGCGAGCTTCAGGATCTATTAATCAGAAGCCGAGAGAAGCAACCAGTAGTTGATGAGATTGAACGAATTGTCCAAAGATATTCTTAAAGATTGTAATATTATCAATAATATTCGGGCGGAAGCCAAAACGTCGGTAGTGTAGCGATCTTCCTGTCCCCACACCCAGCGGTAAAACTTGTCTATCCGATAGGCACGCTTGCTGATTGTTGCTTGCGCATATCCGTCGGCGTGATCTGGATTCTTGCCGAACGTGAGTAGCCACGAGAGGTATTTCCGACGGTGGGACTCGTAATCGACCGCTTCCCGTTGGTTTAGAATGTCGCGTGATGGCTCAGGAATGAGGATGATTTTTGTAAGATCCACCATTACCCCCACCTCATTGTTTCGATCTGACACGTATAGAATCGCAATACGGCGAAGGGGCTATGCTTCCGTTGAATCGTATCGGTCTGTGGCATTGGTTTATTTCTCCCATTTCCACCACCGAAAAGTGCCGGACGGAGCTTGTCTCCGTATGCTCGGTCGGGGATTCGAACCCCGGTCATCGGCTCGAAAGGCCGAAATGATTGGCCGGACTACACCAACCGAGCGAACGCATCCGTTCGTTCCCGATACCGCCTGTTAAGCGTTCCGTTCCGTGGTTACTTCCCCTCGAATTCGGGATCTGAGTCGCCCATGAACGCCGTGACGCCCTCCATCAGGTCGTCGGTGTTGAGCAAATGGCCGAACGCCTGGGATTCGATCTCGAGGCCGGCTTCGGTGTCCTCCCAGCCGCGCAGCATGGCGCGCTTGGTGAATTCCTGGGCGATCGGCGGCCCGCCCGCGAGCTCGGCAGTGAGTTCGTGGGCACGCTCTTCGAGTTCGCCGTTTTCGACGACTTCGGTGAGGAAACCGTAGTCGGCGATCTCGGCGGCGTCGTAGCGATCGGCGGTGAGGATGATCTCCTTCGCACGACCCTCGCCGACGATATGCTGGAGGCGCTGGGTGCCGCCCCAACCGGGGAGGAGGCCCAGATCGAGTTCGGGCTGACCGAACGACGAGCGCTCGGAGGCCACCCGGAGGTCGGCACACATCGCGAGCTCCATCCCGCCGCCGAGACAGTGACCGTCGATGCCCGCGACGACCGGCATCGAACACTCTTCCAGTTTGCCGAAGGTCTCCTTGCCCTTGCGCGAGAGCTCGATCCCGTCGAGCGGGTCGGCGTTCGCCGCCATCGACTGGACGTCCGCACCGGCGGAGAAGGCGTCGTCGCCGGCACCGACGAGCAACACTGCGCGCACGTCATCGTCGTCCTCGAGCACGTCGATCGCGGTGTCGAGCTCGTCGAGGATCTGTGGATTGATCGTGTTCATCCGGTGGGGGCGGTCGATGACGATCGTCCCGACCATGTCGCCGGGATGCTCGATCCGGATGCTCTCGAACTCGACGCCCTCCTCGTCGTCGCTCCCGTAGAACCCCTCGTCGGCGTGCGCTTCGAGCGCGTCGGCGGGTTCGTAGCGCGCTGCACCAGTCTCGTCGTGGAGATCGACGAGCGTCTCGTAGAGCGAGTCGAGACCCGCGCTGTCGGCGAGTTTGGCGGGTCCTTCAGGGAAGCCAGCGCCGAGCATGACCGCCTCGTCGATGTCGTCGACGGGCGCAACGTCGTTGCCGACGAGTTTGGCGACCTCGTTGGCCATCACGGCCAGCAGTCTGGCTTCGATCTCCTCGCTGCCGGCATCGGTCGGGATGTCCGCACCGTTGCCATCCTCGTAGTCGTAGAACCCCTTGCCCGTCTTCTTGCCCAGCTCCTCGGCCTCGACCTTCGCTTCGAGCAGCGGGCACGGCTCGTAGGCGTCGCCGAGCGTCTCGTGCATGTATTCGAGCACGTGGAAACCGACGTCGATGCCCACCTGGTCGGCGAGTTCGAAGCTGCCCATCGGGAGTCCCAGTTCGAACGTCGTGGTACTGTCGACCTCGTCCATCGTCGCCACGTCCTCCTCGACGAGCCACGCCGCCTCGTTCATCAGCGGGACGAGCACTCGGTTGACGATGAATCCCGGACTGTCCTTGCGAACCCGGACAGGGCTCTTGCCGAACTCCTCGGCGAGCGCCTCGACCGTATCGAGCGTCTCGTCACTGGTGTGCTCGCCCGAGATGACCTCGACGAGCTGCATCCGAACGGGCGGGTTGAAGAAGTGCATCCCACAGAACCGTTCGGGTCGTTCGGTGACCTCCGCGAGATCGGTGATCGATAGCGACGAGGTGTTCGTCGCGAACAGGGCGTCCTCGGGCGCGTACTGCTCGACCTCGCCGTAGACGTCCTGTTTGATCTCCATCTTCTCGGGGACGACCTCGATGATGACGTCAGTTCCCGAGACCGTCTCCTCCAGATCGACCAGCGGCGTCACACGATCCAGGGCGGCGTCGGCTTCCTCCTCGGTCAGCTGGTCTTTCTCTTCGAGCTTGCCGACGCTCCATTCGAGCTGGTCGTAGCCGTTTTCAACTAACTCCTCGTTGATGTCACGCAGACGGACTTCGTAGCCCGCGAGCGCGGCGACCTCGGCGATGCCGTGGCCCATGTTCCCGGCACCGAGTACCGCGATCGTGTCGATCTCGTCGACGTTCATGATTCATCGTTAGAACTCGCCGACGGGGCTTCAACGTTTCTGTCCCCCACAGCATTCTCCTCGAACGAGTTCCGATGCCGGCCGAACGACCGCCCTCCTGCAGAAACGTCTGATGAGTTTATTCTAGGTTACGAACTTATTTGATGTGGGGATGTATAACGAACGTCTATGGACTACGAACTGTCCGACGAACAGAAACAGATCCGCGACGAGGTGCGCCGCTTCGCCGACAACGAGATCGCACCGATCGCGAGCGAGTACGACAGAGAAGAGAAGTACCCCCACGATCTCATCGAGACAGCCGGCGAGATGGGCATGCTCGGTGCGACCATCCCCGCCGAGTACGGCGGCGCGGGCTATTCGACGCTCGAAACGGCGATCATCTCCGAGGAGCTGTTCGCCGTCGATCCGGGCATCGGCCTCTGTGTGGCGAGCACCGGCTTCGGAGCCGAGGCGATCATCGCGGCCGGCACCGACGAACAGAAAGAGGAGTATCTCCCGCCGATCGCGAGCGGCGACGCGATCATGGGCGCGGCCATCTCCGAGCCCGACACGGGCTCCGACGTCTCCTCGGTCTCGACCCGTGCCGAAAAGGACGGCGACGAGTGGGTGATCAACGGCAACAAGATGTGGATCACCAACGGCTCCGTCGGTGACTACTTCGTCGTGCTCTGCAAGACCGATCCCGAGGCCGACGGTCGCTACAACGGCTTCTCGCAGATCATCGTCGAATCGGACCGAGACGGGTTCACTGCCGAGAAGATCACGGGCAAGCTCGGCATCCGTGCCTCGGACACTGCCGAACTCCTCCTCGACGACGTGCGCGTTCCCGAGGAGAACCTCGTCGGCACGCAGGGCGCAGGCTTCCTCCAGCAGATGCAGTTCTTCGACGCTACTCGTACTGGGGTGGCCGCTCAGGGCGTCGGCATCGCCAAGGGCGCGCTCGAACGCGCGCTCGATTACGCTCAAGAGCGCGAGCAGTTTGGACGGTCCATCGGCCAGTTCCAGGCCATCCAGCACAAGCTCGCCGAGATGCACACCCAGATCGAGGCCGCCCGACAGCTCACCTACAAATCCGCCTGGAGCGTCGACAACAAAAACGAGCAGCTGACCACGCTCGCCTCGATGGCCAAGGAGTACGCCTCGCGCGTCGCCGTCGAGGTCGCCGACGAAGCCGTCCAGATCCACGGCGGTGCCGGCTACGTCGACGACTTCGACGTCGAACGGTTCTACCGCGACGCCAAGATCACCCAGATCTACGAGGGCACCAGCGAGATCCAGAAGAACGTCATCGCGCGCGAACTGCTCGGCGAAGGGTTCTAAAGTAGCTTTTTACTGCGTCCCCATTCGCTCGCTGCGCTCGCTCAGGGTCCTTGCAAAAAGCTACGCTAAAAACGTCCCGCTCGCTCCCTCGCTACGCTCGGTCGCTCCCGGTGAACCGCGCTCGTTACACTCGCGCGGATGCTGGCGCTCACCATATCCGTCCCGCCACCGCACAGCACCGCCGAAGCCCTCGGCGCGCGCTCACTTCGTTCGCTACTCGCTCCTTCCAGTCGCTCGCGCCCCTCGCCCTTCATCCGCCAGGTACCGCCACCGCAAACCGCTACCGCCGGCCGCGGCCGGCGGCTGCTACCGCCAGCTATCGCCCCTCGAAATCGGGTTCCTCGCCGGCCATGAACGATTCCGCACCCTCGCGGTGATCGTCGCTCTCGAAGACGGCGGCCTGCGCGGCGGCCTCGTTCTCCATCGCCTGATCGAGCGAACTCTCGAACCCCTGCCGGACGAGCCGTTTCGAGGTTCGCAGCGCCACGGTCGGCCCGGTGGCGATCTGCTCCACGAACTCGTCGGCGCGCTCGTCGAACTCGGCGTCGGGATAGACGTGATTGAACAGTCCTAGTTCTTCGGCGCGTTCGGCCTCGACGAGTTCGCCGGTCATCACGAGCTCCTGGGCCGTGTTCTCGCCGACGATCCGCGGCAGGAGATAGGACGTGCCCGAATCGACCGCCAGCCCCACCTGCCGGAAGCCGAAACTGATCCTGGATTCGGCGCTCGCCAGCAGTACGTCGCACGCGATGGCGAGGTTCGCGCCCGCGCCGAAGGCGATCCCGTCGATCTTCGCCACCACGGGGAGGTCGAACTCCGCGACGCGCTTGACCGCCCGGCTGGTCTCCTGACTGATGTGACGAACGGCCTCGTCGAGCGCCACGTCGCCCGCGAGCCGCTCGGCCATCGCGTTCACGTCGCCACCCGCGGAGAAGGCCCCGCCAGCACCCTCGACCACCAGACAGCGCGCGTCGCTGCCCTCCAGCTCCGCGAGCGCGTCGATGATTCCCGACGAAATCTCCTCGGTGAGCGCGTTACGCACCGACGGTCGATTCAGCGTCAGCGTCGCAACCCCATCCTCGACGGCGACCAGCACCGCCTCGTCGTCGCTCATTCGGCCACCTCCTCGCTCTTCTCGCCCGTCGCACCGTCCTCGTGCCCACGGAGCTCGAACTTCTGGACCTTCCCGGTGGTCGTTCGCGGCAGCTCGTCGACGAACGCGACCTCGCGCGGGTGTTTGTACTCCGCGAGCCGTTCGAGACAGAACTTCCTGATCTCGTCCTCGGTCACATCGGCGTCCGGCGTCTGAACACCGTCGGACTCGGTTCCCTCGCCCGACGAACCCCCACTCGCTGCGCTCGCGGGGACGACGAACGCCTTCACCGTCTCGCCGCGGCGCTCGTCGGGGATCCCGACGACTGCGGCGTCGGCCACGTCGGGATGCTCGAACAGCAGTTCCTCGACCTCACGTGGATAGACGTTGTAGCCGCCCGTCACGATCATGTGCTTCTCGCGATCGACGATGTAGAAGAAGTCGTCCTCGTCCCAGTAGCCGATGTCGCCGGTGTGGAACCACCGCTGGCCGTCCTGCTCGGTGAACACCTCCTCGTTGGCTGCCGGCCGGTCGTGATAGCCCTTCATGACGTTCGGCCCGGCGACGACGAGCTCGCCCGTGATCGCATCGAGATCGGTCTCGCCCTCGTCGACCGGCCCCTCAGAGACTCGTTCGACCGGCTCGAAGTCGGTATCGACGATCATCGCATCGACGCCGTCGAGGGTGTGGCCAATCGAGCCGACGCGGCGAGCGTCGGGCATGTTGAAGTGCGTGACGGGCGAGGTTTCGGTCAGTCCGTACCCCTCGTAGAGCGGGAGCCCGAACCGTTCCTCGAACCGGCGCAGCACCTCGATCGGCAGGCTGCTCCCGCCGGAGTTGACGAACCGCAGCGTCGAGAGATCGAACTCGTCGGCCTCAGGCTGGTTGACGAGATCGTTGAACATCGCCGGCACGCCCTGCATGATCGTCAGCTCCTCGCGCTCGACGAGCGAGAGCGCCGTCTGAGCATCCCACTCGGGCAGCGGGTAGTAGGCCGCCCCCGAGAACAGCGCAGCGTTCATCGTGACGGTCATCCCGTAGATGTGAAAGAGCGGGAGCACCCCGATCGATCGATCCCCGACACCCGTCCCGTCGGGGGCGATATCGGCGGCCATCCGTGCGTTCGAGGCGAGATTGCGGTGGGTGAGCAGCACGCCCTTCGGCTGGCCCGTAGTGCCCGAGGTGTACGGCTGGCACGCCACATCGTCGTCCGCCCGCTCGACGACTGGGGGTTCGTCCCCGCCGATGAACTCCTCGAACGCGATCGAACCGTCGGCATCACCACCGACGCTCACCACGGTCTCGACGGCCGTCTCCTCGCGTACCGATGCGACGACGGGAGCGAGATCGGCGAGCGTGACGACCAGTTCGGCACCGCTGTCCGAGAGGAGGTGGCTGATCTCGCGGGATTTGTACTGGGGGTTCATCGGGACGACGACCGCGCCGGCCCTGAGCGCGCCGTGGAAGGCGACGACGTACTGCAGGAGGTTCGGCAGATAGATGCCGACTCGATCGCCGGGGTCGATGCCCGCCGCGTCGAGACCGGCGGCGAACTGCCCCGTTCGGGACCAGAACGCCTCGTAGCTCAGTTCCTGCCCGTCGTACGCTATCGCCGTCGCCTCGGGATGGTTCTCGACCGTCGACGCGACGTCCGTCACGAGATTCGTCATGGATTCCCATGTGTGGACGCACGCCACGGTTTAAAGGGTTGCCCCTTGAACAACCAGTGATTCGTTTACAAGCGTTTTTCGTTACCAGCGGTAAGAGAATCACTCACCCGCCGAGATAGACATCGTGGACGTAATCGTCGTCACGGAGGTTCTCGGGCGTGTCCTCCCGAACGAGTTCGCCGTTTTCGAGCAGCGCGATGCGGTCGGCGTGATCCATCGCGAAAGTGACGTTCTGCTCACAGAGGAGGACGGTGACGCCGGCCTCGCGGATGCGTTCGAGCCCGTCGCTGATGTCGTCGAGAACGACCGGCGCGAGCCCGAGCGTTGGTTCGTCGAGGATCAGGAACTCGGGCGCGCTCATCAGCGCCCGCCCGATGGCGAGCATCTGCTGTTCGCCGCCGCTCATCGTCCGCGCGTGCTGGTCGGTGCGCTCTTCGAGCGCCGGGAAGAGCTCGTAGACGAACGAGCGGCGCTCGTCGGCGTCGCCGCGACGGAACGTCCCGAGCGAGAGGTTGTCCGCGACGCTCATGTGGCCGAAGAGGTCGCGCTCCTCGGTGCAGTGGATGAGTCCCTCGCTCACGAGGTCGCTCGTCGAGTGCCCGCTCACCTCCGCTCCTCGATACCGAACGCTGCCCTGGTAGTCGTGAAAGCCGGTGATGGTCTCCGCGAGCGTCGTCTTGCCCGCACCGTTCGGACCGATCACCGAAACGATCTCGCCGCGTTCGACCCGGAGGTCGATGCCGCGGAGCGCGGCCACCTTGCCGTACGACACGCGGAGGTCGTCGATGGCGAGCGCCGCGCCCTCCTGGTCGGTGGCGGTCGCAGTTCCGTCACCGGCCGTTTCGGCGCTCATCTGCCACCTCCCAGGTAAGCCTCCTGGACCGCCTCGTTCGCCCGGATCTCCTCGGGGGTTCCCTCTGCGAGTTTCGAGCCGAAGCGGATGACGATCGCCCGATCGATGAGCGAGAGCAGCCCGCGCATGTTGTGATCGACCACGACCAGCGTCAGCCCCTCGTCGCGGAGCTCGGCGAGGAGTGCGGAGACGGTCTCGACCTCGCCGCTCGACAGCCCGGCGAACGGCTCGTCGATCAGGAGGAGATCGGGATCGGTCGCGAGCGCCCGCGCGAGTTCGAGGCGGAGCAACCCGGCGTGGGGCAGTTCGCTCGGCGACAGTTCCACCCTCTCGCCAAGACCGACCCGTTCGCAGATGGCGCGCGCCCGCTCGCGCGTCTTTCCACGCAGACCCGACAGGGTAAGGAGTTTGTCGGGTGTGAGCGCCAGCGCGACGTTTTCGAGGACCGACCGATCGGAGAGCGGGCGAAACGACTGAAACGTGCGCGCCAGCCCGCGTTTGACCATCACGTGGGCCGCGTTCCCGGTCGTGTCCTCGCCGTCGTACCAGACCGTTCCCTCCGTCGGAGGATACGTCCCGGTCACGCAGTTGAACGTGGTCGACTTGCCCGCGCCGTTCGGTCCGATGAACCCGAGGATCTCGCCCTCCCTGACGGCGAACGAGAGGTCGTCGACCGCCGTCAGTCCCCCGAAGCGCTTCGTGACGTTCCGGAGGACCAGTAGCCCATCGTCGGGCCCGTACGCGTCGTTTTCCGTCCCGGTCACCGGTTCGCTCTCGACGGTCGTGTCGCTGTCAGTGCTCATTTCTCACCATCTCCGATCCGTTCTTCGAGCTCTTCGAGTGCGCGCCGATAGCGATCCGCGGTCTGTTCGATCGGGGTCGTAGCATCCGACTCGTGGCCGCCGTCGGTCGCTACCGGGTTGCCGCGCGCACGCCCGAGCAGCCGCCGACCGGCGCGTATCGCCGACGGGAACACCCCCTTCGGGAGAACGTAGATGAGGACCATCGTCAGCAGTGCGAAGATCAGCAGGCTCGCCTCGTTGAGCCCGACGTTCACGAGCGGGATGGTGAACTCCTGCTGGTTGAGCAGATCGTTGGCGAAGTAGAAGAACACGCCGCCGAGACCCGCACCGACGATGGTGCCCATGCCGCCGAGGATGGCCGCGATGAGCACCTCGATGCTCACGATCAGCGCGAGCAGTTGGCTCGGCCGCGGGCTTCCCACTGGGGTGTGGACGAACATCGCACCCGCGAGCCCGCCGATGGCCGCGCTCAGCACGAACGCGAACACCTTGAACTTCGCCACGTTCAGGCCGGCGGCCGCGACCGCGTCCTCGTCCTCGCGGATCGCCGTCAGCACCGAGCCGATGTTCGAGCGCGTGACGGCAAACAGGAAGAGGAGAATGGTGAGGAACAGTCCGAGCGCGATGTAGTAGTTCGCCGTGACGACGAGGTCGAACTCGTCGGCGGTGACCAGCGCCGCCGGCGAGCTCAGTCCGAGTTCGCCGCCGAAGACGTCGCCGTAGATGATGAACACCTGGAGCAGGATGAGCGGCGCGACGAGCGTTATCAGGGAGAGATACGGACCGCGGATCCGCAGCGCCGGCACGCCGATGAGGACGCCCGCGAGTGCCGCGAGCGCGACGCCGGCCGGGATCGTCAGCGACGGCGACAGCCCGAGTTCGAGGTTGAGCAGCGTCGACGTGTAGCCACCGACGGCGAAGAAGAGGGCGTGACCGAAGCTGATCTCGCCCGTGTAGCCCGAGACGACGTCCCAGCTCATCGCGAACATCCCGAAGTAGAGCGCCCCGATGAGCACCAACAGCTGGGTCGTCGAGATGCCGACGAACGGGACGGCGGCGAAGGCCACGACACCGAGCACGCCGAGCAGGTAGCGCGGAGCGAGCATCGAGCCGACGAACGAGCGGTCGGTGTCGGTCTCGGCAGGGTCGGTGGTGAGGGATTCGTCCGCCATCTACGCCTCCGCGAGCTCCCGGCCGAACAGGCCCTCGGGGCGGACGAGCAACACGACCACGAGGACGAGGAGTCCGGCCAGGCCGCTCAGTCGCGGGTCGATCGCCGACGTCGTGATGACTTCCAGGAAGCCGATGACGTACGCCGCGACGAGGCTTCCCCGGATCGAGCCGAGCCCGCCGAGCACGACGATCGAAAAGGAGAGGATGAGCGGCTCGCGGCCCATCGCCCAGTTCGCGGTCTGGTAGGAGCCGAGGAAGAGTCCGGCGATACCCGCGAGCAGGCCGGCGATGGCCCAGGTGTAGAGGTTGATACGGTCGCTCTCGATGCCGACGAGCGCCGCGCCGCGCGGGCTCATGCTGGTCGCGAGGATCGCTTTGCCGGTCTTGGTGTAGTTGACGAACGCGAACAGCCCGCCGATGAGCAGCCACGAGACGACGAACACCACGAGCAGGTTGTTCTGCACAGAGCTCCCGAGCAGTTCGGTGGTGCCCGAGACGAGCGCCGGGATCGCCTTGGGCTGGCTCCCCTCGACGATGCGAACGACCTCCTCGACGACGATGGAGGCCAGAAGGGTGAGGATCATCACGATGATGATGTCGTTGCGTCGTTCGGCGAACCCCTTGTAGAGGAGCACGCTGAACAGCGCCGGCACCGCCATCGCCGCGAGTACGCCCGCCCAGATGCCGAGGCCCGCGTTCGTGACGTAGTAGGCCGAGAACGCGCCGACCGTGATGATGCCGCCGTGGGCGAGGTTGATCGTGCCGCCGACGCCGAAGATCATCGTGAAGCCGATGGCGACGAGCGCGTAGAGCGAGCTGATGACAGTGCCGTTGATGAGGATGGTGACGATGTCGGCCATCGATCAGATCCACGCCGGCTGTTGGTAGTTCGCCGTCTCGTACTGCTTCGGCCAGATGACCTCCTGGACGCCACCGCCGTTCTGGCCCTCCTGCCACTGGAGGAAGACCGGATACATGGCGTTCTCGCCGTAGATCGGGTCGTGGGGGTATTTTTTGTCCTTGCCGTAGAACTTCAGCGTCCCGGTCGTTCCGGTGAAGGAAGACTGCTCCATCGCCGACACCAGTTCGTCGGCGTCTTTCGTCCCGGTCTGCTCGACCATCGCCGCGTAGAGCTTGACGGCGTCGTAAGCGTGGTAGCCGGTGTAGACCGGATAGCCGTCGAACTCGTCGTTGTAGGCCTTGACGAACGGTTGGGTCTTCTCCGTGACCTTGCTCTGTGGCGTCGCGGAGGTCTGGGTCACGCCGTAGAGACAGGCCCCGTTGACCGACTCGTAGTACGAGGGGAGCTGCATCGGGACGTGGATGCCGGCGAAGCCGAACGGGCGCTGTTGTTTGGCCCACTGGACGATGGCCTCCGTGCCCGTATGGGCCATCGCGGTGAACACCCCGTCGGCGTCCGAACTCGCCACGTCGTCGTACAGCGGCCCGAAGTTCGTCGTCCCACTGGCGTAGCGCTCGGAGCCGGCCACGTCGACGCCGATGCCGCCGAGTCGCTTCTCGAACAGCTCCGAGATCGGCTCGGTCCATGCGTAGTCCTCGATCATCGAAAACGTCGAGCCCCAGCCCATCGTCTCGAAGTTGGCCTCGCCGAAGTCGAGCAGGTTCCGCCCGAGATCGAAGTCGTTGAGCGGCCCGGCGCGGAAGTGATACTTGTACTTGTCGTACTCCTCCGCGATCATCCGCGAGATCTCGGTGGTGGCCGCGCCGGCAGTGATGTGGAGTTTCCGCTGCTGGGCCATGTCCTCGACGATGTTCAGCAGCACCTCGCTCGTGAAGATCCCCGTCGTCACGTCGGCGTTCTTGTTCAAAACGAGTTCGCGGTAGCGCTGCTGTCCGGTCGAGGGATCGCTCTCGGTGTTGCCGACCTCCAGCTTGACCTCCGCACCGCCGATACCACCGTCGTCGTTGAGTTGCTGGACCGCGAGCCGCGCGCCGTTGACGATCGAGCCACCGATCGGGTCGTTTTCGGGATTCGGAGCGAGTGCCCCGATGGTGACGGGCCCCTCGATGTCGGCACTTGCGCCGCCACTCGAACCGTTGCCGCCGGAGCCGTTGCCACCGCTGCCGCCCGAGCCGGTACCGCCGCCCGAACTGTTGTTCCCACCCGAACCGCCACCGCCGCCTCCACCCCCACCGAGACTGAGACAGCCGGCGACCGTCGTCGCGAGCGCCGCACCACCGGTCGCCCGCAGGAACGTCCGGCGGTTCCTGCCGCTGTTTCTTCCATCGTTTGAATCGGAAGATCTATCGCTTTCATCGGTTGGTTTCGTCCGTTTTTCATTACCATCGGTAGCCATTGTCGTGCATGGTTGTTGGGGACATACTATATAAGAGTAGCGGTGGTTTTCATCGTCCTCGCCGCGACAGGGCTCTCAGTCCCGGAAAGGCAGATTCTCGCCCGCCGGGTTGGCTATCGCCGGGATCACTGGACCGATGATTTAGGATGAACGAACCCCTGATTCGGCCATGCGCATCCACTGGCACCGCCGCGATCTCCGGACGGCCGACAACCGCGCGCTCGCGGCGGCCGCCGGGGACGGCCCCGTCCTCCCCGTTTTCGTCTTCGATCCGGACGTGCTTCAGTACGCGAGCCCGCCACGGGTGGCGTTCCTGCTCGCGGCGCTCGACTCCCTCCAGGAGTCCTACCGCGAGCGGGGCAGCGATCTCCTCGTTGTCGAGGGTGATCCTGCCGAGAAATTCCCCAAAATCGCCGACGAACACGGTGTCGACGAGGTGTTCTGGAATCACGACTACACGGGCCTCGCCCAGGAGCGCGACGAGCGGGTTCGTGCGGCACTCGACGACGCTGACATCACCCACGAGGCGTTCCACGACGCGCTCCACCACGAACCGGGCACCATCACGACCAACGACGGCGATCCCTACTCGGTGTTCTCGTATTTCGGCGACAAGTGGCTCGACCGTGAGAAGGCGGAGCCGTACCCCGACCCCGATGGGGACGCACTCGCCGACATCGACCGCGAAGCGCTGCCGACGATCCAGGAACTCGGCTTCGACGAACCGAGTGCGAATATCCCGGATGCGGGCACCGAGGCGGCCCGCGAGCGCCTCGACACGTTCTGTGACGACGGGATAACCGAATACGACGAGGGGCGCGAGTACCCCGCCGACGAGGGCACGTCTCGCCTCTCGCAGGACCGCAACTACGGCACGATCGGCGTCCGGGAGCTCACGGAACGGGTCGATGAAGTCAGGGCGGCCGCCGACGAGGACGAACGCGAAGGGATCGACGCCTATCGCCGGGAGCTCGCCTTCGGCGAGTTCTTCGTACACGTCCTGTTCTACAACCCCGAGGTCGTGACCGAGAACTACAAGAGCTACGAGAACCCGATCGACTGGCGCGATGACGACGAGGAGCTCCGGGCCTGGAAGGAGGGCACGACGGGTTATCCGATCGTCGACGCCGGCATGCGCCAGCTCCGCGAGGAGGCGTACATGCACAACCGCGTGCGGATGATCGTCGCCTCGTTTCTGACGAAGGACCTCATGCTCGACTGGCGGGAGGGGTATACCCACTTCCGCGAACGCCTCGTCGATCACGACACCGCCAACGACAACGGCAACTGGCAGTGGGCGGCCTCGACGGGGACGGACGCCCAGCCCTACTTCCGGGTATTCAACCCGATGACGCAGGGCGAGGACTACGATCCCGACGCCGACTACATCAAAACCTACGTCCCGGAGCTCGACGATGCCGACCCGGAGACGATCCATGCCTGGAACGAACTGAGCGACGAGAAACGTGAATCGGCCGCGCCCGACTATCCGGCACCGATCTGCGAGCACGGCGAGCGCCGCGAGGAAGCCATCGAAATGTTCGAGCGCGCCCGTGGTGAGGGGTAGTCAGAGCACCTGCGCGAAGAGGATGGCGACGAGCACCAGCGCGTAGCTGGGAACGAGATACTGGAGCGCGCGGTTCGGGAGCGTTCGGACGGTGTAGGGCGCGAGGATCGCCGCGAGGAACCCGCCGGCGAACACCGAGGGCAGCAGCATGAGATTGATCTCGACGCCGGCGGCAGTGATGCCGAAGAAGGTCGCGATGCCGGCCAGCGAGACGACCCCCTCGGCGGCGGAGGTGATCGCGGTCGCGCTCTTCTCGTAGACCCCGGAGATGATCTCGCCGAGCGTGATCACGGGACCATAGCCGCTGCCGGCGATCCCCTTGTTCAGCCCGGCGAAGACGGCGAAGCCGATCAGCAGTCGGGGACGGTAGTCGGTGGCCGAGCCGACGTACTTCTGGACGATCGTGACCGAGGCGATCAGCAGCACGACGACGCCGACGTAGCTCTTGATGTACACGTCGGGGATCGATAACTGGAAGTAGGTCAGAACGACAGAGACGACGACCGCTATCACGCCGACGCCAACGATGATCCCGAGCACGCGCGTCGCCTCGACCGCCGAGTCGTTGTCGAGGCCGAACTCGACGTTCTGGAACTCGTTGTGGAAGAGCCCGGAGACGATCCCGGTCGCCGCCTCCGAGAGGAGGAGCACGGGCGTCACCGCGAGCGGGTCGTAGCCGAGAACGAACAGGAGCGCGCCGATCGTCGCGCCGAACCCCATCCCTGAGGCCGAATCCAGCGTCTCGAAGACGAACGCCGAGACGACGATGACCGGGACGAACAGGCCGACCGAGTCGGCCGATTCGGGCGTGAATCGCGGGACGACGAACGCGGTGAGGGCCCAGAGCGATACCGCGTACACGACCAGCGCGATCCCGATGCGTCGCCAGTTGGCCCGGTCGAGTCGGAGGCGGTCGCCGAGCGGGAGTGCGTCGAGCTCCCGTGCGAGCGCGCCGATCCGCCCGTCCGAACCAGGTTGTTCGTCAGACATTGGTTATCGATCGGTTTTCGATCGATGAAGGAAATACGATCGCCTCCAACAGTATTTGCATCCATCTATGACGCTGCCGGCGGCCGATTCGTGCCTATTGGTACCAGCCGCCCCTCAACATTTAACAGAGGTCCACCCGTGTCATAGCGTGGAGGAGAGACCAATGTCCGAACGATCCAATCCGGAGCTTCCACCGCTCCCATACGACTACGACGCCCTCGAACCGCATATCTCCGAGCAGGTGCTCAACTGGCATCACGATACCCACCATCAGGGGTACGTCAACGGTCTCGACAGCGCCGAAGAGACCCTCGCGGAGAACCGCGCATCCGGCGACTACTCCTCGACGGGTGGCGCGCTCGGCGATGTGACCCACAACGGTAGTGGACACTATCTCCACACCATGTTCTGGGAGAACATGAGTCCGAACGGCGGCGGCGAACCCTCCGGGGATCTCGCCGACCGCATCGAGGAGGACTTCGGCTCCTACGAGGGCTGGAAGGGCGAGTTCGAGGCCGCCGCGTCGGCCGCCTCGGGCTGGGCACTCCTGATCTACGACCCGGTTGCCGACCAGCTGCGCAACGTAGCCGTCGACAACCACGACGAGGGCGCGCTCTGGGGCGCTCATCCCGTGCTCGCGCTCGACGTCTGGGAACACTCGTACTACTACGACTACGGTCCCGACCGCGGTAGCTTCATCGACGCCTTCTTCGAGGTCGTCGACTGGGACGCTGCCGAGGACAACTACCAGAAGACCGTATCGAACCACGAGTAAACCCCCTCAGTTCACGATTTTTTTGACGTCCACCCGATAGTCACAACGCTCGCTCGACAGCGGCGCGAGTCGGCGAAACGTTATCCGAGCCCTCGATGAACAGCGGGCATGGCCGAGTTTCTCACCCCACCACCTGTCGAGCGGGGCGATCGCGTTGCGGTCGTCGCACCGGCATCGAACGTACCCGAATCCGCCCGATTCGTCTACGAACTCGGCCTCGAACGGATGCGCGAGGTTTTCGATCTCGAACCGATCGAATATCCGACCGCGACCGCCGATCCGGAGTGGCTCGCGGACAACCCCGAAGCGCGCGCCGAGGACGTGATGGACGCCTTTCGCGATCCGGACATCTCGGCCGTGATCGCCAACATCGGTGGTCACGACCAGATCACGATACTTCCGTATCTCGACGGCGACGTGCTCCGTGACCACCCGACGCGGTTCTACGGCTACTCGGACAACACGAACCTGGCCCTGTTTCTCTGGAATCAGGGGATCGTCTCGTACTACGGCGGCTCGACGCTGCTCGAATACGCGATGGACGGCGAACTGTTCGACTACACCGAGGAGTATCTCCAACGCGCGCTCTTCGAGGAGTCGATCGGCGAGTGGACCGAAGCCGACGTGTTCACCGACGAGGCCGGTGACTGGGAGGACCCCGAATCGATCGAGACGACGCGCGAGATCGAGCGGTCCGACGGCCGAATCTGGCGTGGCAGCGACGAGACAGTCTCCGGCCGGCTCTGGGGCGGCTGCTACGAAGTCCTCGTCGAGCAGTTCCTCGCCGATCGCTACGTGCCCGACGCCGAGGCGCTGGACGGTACTGTTCTCGCACTGGAGACGAGCGAGCTGATCCCCGATCCGGCCGTCGTCGGAGCGAACCTCCGGGCGCTCGGCGAGCGCGGGTTGCTCGAACGATTCGACGGCGTTCTCGTCGGGCGCGCCGCCGCACGTTCACATGCCGAGGAACACCCACGGGAGTGGCGAGTGGAGTATCGAGAGCGCCAGCGTGACGAGATCACGAACGTCCTCGAAACCTACAACCCGGACGCACCCGTCGTCTTCGATTGTGAATTCGGGCACACGTATCCGACCTGTCCCGTTCCGATCGGCGGGCGAGTCGAGATCGACCCATCGGCCGAATCGATCCGACTGCTCTGAGGCCGACGACGTTCGTCAGTTCTCGAAGAACGCGCTGGCGACCAGCAGCGGGAAGACGAGCGTCGCCTCGGCCTGGATCTGGGTGTAGTTGCGCTCGTCGGCCTTGATCTTCCCCCAGGAGACAGCCTCGGTCGGCGGCGCGCCCGACAGCGAGCCGTCACCCTCCATTCCTGTCGAGATGTAGACCGCGTAGTCCGCCCCACCACGGAAGAGGTTCGTCATGATCGCGTGGTGTTTGGGCACGCCGTCGCCCACGGCAATGAGACCCGTCGTGTCGGCGTCCATCCCGCCCTCGATGAGTGTCTCGTAGTCGTCGAGCAGCGCGATGTCCACATCGGGGTCGTAGCTCTGGCGGTAGTAGTAGAGGAAGTTGCCGACCTCGGCGTCGGTGAGCGCCGGACAGTAGACGGGAACGTCGTTGTCGCTGGCCTGTTTCAGCACCGAGTTCTCGTCGTCGAGAGTGGCCCCGAGTTCGCGGGCGAACGCCGTCGGCGTCCGGGTTTTCTCTTCGGCGAAGAAGTCGTCGAAGAAGTCGTAGAGATACTCCTCCAGCCAGACGTACCGGTTCGAGGGGACGAAGATGTTGCCGAGCCGGTTGATCCCCTGCTCGCGCAGCGCCGCCTCGTCGGCGTTCCAAGACCCCATCTTGAACGGCTTCTGGGTCTTGATGACGTCCTCGGTCAGTGCGCCCGACGTGGTGATGAGCACGTCGACGTAGCCCTCGCGGACGAGCGCCGCGACGACCTCGCGTAACCCCGAGGAGACGATGTTCGAGGTGCAGGTGAGGTAGGTCGTCGCGTCGGCCTCCTGCATTCGTTCGGCGATATCGATGGCCTCGGCGAGCGCCGTCGCCTGAAAGCCCGTCGTCGCGTAGCTCGCGAGTAGCTCCTGGAAATCCACGCCGTCGCGGAATTCGTAGCCGTGCACGTCGGGCGTGTCGAGCGATTCGTCGCTGCCCGGCACGACGTTCTCGTGTGAGTCGTCGTCCATACGTCGAGAGGGGCACGAGCGCGTTTGAATCGCTCGGGATCGTCTCGTGTGCCGCTCGATTACTCCCGCAAAACGTCGGCGAGAACCGCCCGATAGGTGTCGGCAACCCGTTCGTAGTCGAAGCAGCTGGCGTATTCGCGGAACGCCTCGTCATTCCCGCGCTCGCCGGCGTGCTCGATCGCAGCGGCGATATCCGGGGGACGAGGCTCACAGAACTCGGCGTACTCGCCGAATCGTGCTTCGGCGCGGCCGCGTGCCTGCACCACCGACAGCCCCGCCGCGGCGTATTCGAGGACCTTGAGCGTGTGGGGATCGTCGACCAGCGAGACGCCGACGTCGGCGGCGTGGAGATAGCCCGGGATCGACTCGTGGCCAACCGTGCCGAGAAAGACGACGTTCTCGCGTTCGCCAGCGACGCGCTCGACGGCCGACACGAGCGATCCCGTCCCGAGCACGACCAGCGTCCAGTCGTCGAGGTGTTCCATCGCTGCAAGGAGTTCCTCGACGTGATAGATCGGTTCGAGACCACCGACGTAGATCGCCAGCCGCTCGTCGGCATCGACGCCCGCCTCGCGGAACTGATCGCGGGCGGCCGCGACGATCCCGGGATCGGGGTTCGCGAAGCGCTCGTAGCTCACCCCGAGATCGGTTTTCGTCGTTTCGCGGGCGTAGCGTGAGACCCGCCTTCGCTCCTCGTCGTAGACGTAGAGGGTGTGGTCAGCTAATCGAAAGGCGACGTTCTCCGCGGCTCGCACCGCGAGCGAGAGCGGTCTTCCGTGTGTGTGTCGGCGAACTGTCGGATGGGGTCGATGTGATCGACGACGAACGGCGTTCCACGGAGTTTCAGCAGCGCGCCCGCGAACGCACCGGAGCGGGTCGTGCCGAGAACCGCGTCGTACTCGCCACGTTCGCGAAACGACTGGAACACCGTTCGTGGCGTCGTGCCTCGAAGCGTCACGTCGAACCCGTCAGCTTCGAGTCGGTCGGCGATGCGCCGGCGACCGACGCTGATGTTCGCGGGCTTGTCGGGCGTGAGCCAGAGCAGCCGCGGGCCGTCGCGCTCGCTCGTCCCGTCCTCACTCATCGCTCGAACTCGTCGGGCGGGCTGAGGATACCGTAACAGTAGCCGAATCCAACCAGAATCGTGAACGCTACGAGCGAAACTAGCTGGAGCAGCTTCCCTCTGGTCGGTTCGTGGAACAGTTCCCGGAGCCGATGGGGAAGGAAGTCGGTGAGCAGTCGGCCGAGAAAGGCGCTTTCTTCGCCGGTCGAATCGGGAACGAGTTCCTCCATCGCGCGCTTGGAGTAGCCCTGCCAGAACGCGCGGTCGGCGAGCCAGCGCGGTTTCGTCCGGTAGTCGAAGACCTTGTGCGCGACCTCGGCAGCCGGTACGTAGTGGACACCTTCACCGTATTCCTCGCTGAGTCGGGCACAGAGTTCGGTTTCACCACCCTGAAGATTCTTGTCGCCTTTTCGGCCGCCGATCGCGGGATCGAACCCGCCGAGAGCCGTGAAGACCTCACGACGAAAGGAGATGTTCGAACCGAACGTGTTCCTGACTTCGCCTTCGCTCTCCTCGTCGCCACCCGGCCCGAACCCGCGGTGGGTGACGCCGACGAGCCAGTAGAACTCCGCGGGGAGGAAGGACGGCTTGCCGGCGACCCACTCTGACACCATCCGTCCGCCGACCGCGAGCGCGTCCTCTCGCTCGTAGACCGCGACGAGCCGCTCGATCCAGGCCGGATGGGCGCGTGCGTCGTCGTCGAGGAAGGCGACGATATCACCAGTGGCGAGCTCCGCACCCGTGTTCCGGCTTTCGAGCAGGCCGCGGTTCTCGTCGTTGAGATGAATCAGAACGTCGTCGTGGCTTCCATAGGTCTCGCGGACGTGCTCTGCGAGCGCCGGCGTGCCGTCGACGACGACCACGAGTTCGGTCGGATGGCTCTGGGCGAGCACGCTGTCGGCCGCGTCGCGAAAGCGTCCGAACGACGCCTCGTCGTAGGTGCAGAGCACGACTGAGACCCGCATGTCGCCCTCTGTGGGAGGTCGGCGGATAGCTGTTTCCGTTCGTCGTCACGCCCCTCAGTCCCTCGTACGGCGTTTCACAAGCCTTATGCGCGCTTTGTGACTGGATACGGCCAATGAGTCAACGCAGGGAGCAGCTCGCCGAACGGCTCCCGGATTTCGGGCCGCTGCTCGACCGGGTCGAAGGGATATATCATATCCCTCTGCTGCTCGCGCTCGCCGGGTTCATGCTCTGGATCCGCGTTCGCAACTGGCGGAACTTCCTCGTCGGCGGGCAGGTCTACTTCAGCGGCAACGACGCGTGGTATCACCTCCGGCAGGTCCGCTACGTCGTCAGACACTGGCCGCAGACGATGCCGTTCGACCCGTGGACGAGCTTTCCGACGGGGACAAGCGTCGGCCAGTTCGGGACGCTCTACGACCAGCTCGTCGCCACCGTCGCGCTGATCGTCGGCGGTGGCAGCCCCTCGGAGGGAACGACGGCGCTCGTCTTGCTGTTCGCACCGGCCGTCATCGGGACACTCGTCGCGATTCCCACCTACTATCTCGGCAAGCGCTTCGGCGGCCGGTTCGGCGGGGTCATCGGCGTCGCGATCCTCGCGCTCTCACCGAGCACGTTTCTCAGTCGCTCCGTCGCGGGCTTTTCCGATCACCACGCCGCCGAGGTGCTCTTCCAGGTGCTCGCGGTCGCGGCGATCGTCATTGCGCTCGCGGTCGCCGAGCGCGAGAAACCCGTCTACGAACAGTTCGTCGAGCGCGATCTCGCGAACCTGCGCCAACCGCTCGGCTGGGGCGTTCTCGCCGGCATCACCATCGTGCTCTACGTCTGGGCGTGGCCGCCCGGCCTCCTGCTCGTCGGCGTCTTCGGGCTCTTCCTGCTCGTCGTGCTCCCGATCGAGTATCTCCGCGGCGAGAGTCCCGAACACGTCGCCATCGTGAGCGCGGTCGCGCTCACGGTTGCGGGCATCGGCTTCCTGATCTCGTTCAACACCGTCGAGGTGAGCGTGACGAACTTCTCGCTGCTCCATCCGGCGATGGCCTTCGCGGGCGCGATCGGCTGTGTGTTCATGTCGTGGCTCGCACGCAAACTCGAAGCGCGCGACCTGCCGCGGCTCTACTACCCCGGCGTGATCCTCGGTCTCTTCGTGCTCGGCGCGCTCGTGATGGCGATCGCCCTGCCCGATCTGTTCTCGTTCTTCGTCAGCCAGCTCGAACGTGTCGTCGGCTTCGGGTCGAGCGCGACCTCGCTGACGGTCGGCGAGGCGATCCCGCCACGCAACCCCGGACAGTTTCTCCTCGGCTCCTATCGGCTGGCGCTGGTGACGGCGATCGCCGGCGCGGCGGTGATGATCCTTCGGCTCGCCCTCGGGCGCAGCCGCGAGCGCGCTGGCGTCCTGTTCGTCCTCATCTGGGCCGTGCTCATGACCGCCGCGACGCTGACCCAGCAGCGGTTCAACTACTATCTCATCGTTCCCGTCGCCGTTCTCAATGCGTACTTCGTCGGACAGGTGCTGCAGTACGTCGGGTCGACGGATGCGCGCTCCAATCTCCGCAATCTACAGGCGTATCAGGTGCTCTCGGTGCTCGCGGTCGTTCTCCTCATCACCGCGCCGCTCGCCATCGGCGGCAGCGCGAGCGCGACGGCCGCCGGGGACTACGCCGACCAGCAATCCGGCGTCGGTCAGAGCATCACCGGCTGGGACAGCAGCCTCGACTGGCTGGCGAACAACACGCCCGCCGAGGGGACCTACGGCGGCGGCAACGAGTCGATGGACTACTACGGGCAGTACGACAGAACGGACGACTTCGACTATCCCGACGGAGCCTACGGCGTGCTCTCGTGGTGGGACTACGGCCACTGGATCACGACGCTCGGCGAGCGGATCCCGACGGCCAACCCCTTCCAGCAGAACGCCGGGCAGGCCGCGAACTTCCTGCTCGCGCCCAACGCCTCGCGCGCGAACGAGATCGCACGCACCAAGGACGGTCAGGGCGTGCGCTACGTGATGGTCAACTGGAAGCAGGCCGATCCGGCCGGCGCGGCGCTGTACAGCGTGCCGTTCACGTGGTACAACGACGGCCCGCTGTCGATCTACGACGACCTGACGCCGATCGCCAGCCAGTCGAGCGGTCAGCAACAACCCACGACGGCGTTCCTGGCCTACGAACAGCGCCACTACGAGACGATGCGCACGCGGCTGTACACCTACCATGGCAGCGCGGTCGAGCAGAAACCCGTCGTGCTCGACTACGAGAGCCCACAGCGGCTGTCGAACGGGAGCCTCCGGAGCGCGTTCACCCCGTCGGGCAACGAGAGCGCTGTCAAGCGCTTCGACAACATGTCCGCCGCACGCCAGTTCGTCGAGGAGGACGGCACCGCCCGGATCGGCGGCGTCGGTAGCTATCCCCAGGAACGCGTGCCGGCGCTCGAACAGTACCGATTGGTCCACGCGAGCCAGGAGAACGCCATCGGGAGCGCGAGCGGTCCCGGACCGCTCTACCGGAGCGCGCTCCAGCGCCTCCAGACGACCGGCCTGAACGCCACCGAACTGTTCGAGACCCCGACGAACTGGGTCAAGACGTTCGAGCGCGTCGACGGGGCGACCGTCGAGGGACAGGGACCGCCGAACAGCACGGTCGAAGCGACCGTCGAGATGCGAATGCCGACCACGAATGACACGACGTTCAACTACACACAGCAGGCCGAGACAAACGCACAGGGTGAGTTCACCATGACGCTGCCGTACTCGACGACCGGCTACGAGCAGTGGGGTACCGAGAAGGGCGCGACGAACGTCTCGGTGCAGGCGACCGGCCCGTACAGCTTCCGGACGCCTGTGACGAGCACTGACGGGAACGCCAGCCGGTGGACGGCGACCGCCGACGTGCCCGAAGGCGCGGTCATCGGCCGCACGAACGGGACCGTCTCGGTCGATCTCAGCGAGACGTCGGTCTCGGCACCGGCGAGCGCGAACGATTCGGCCGGCAACGCGACGGCCGGAAACGCCTCGGGGGGCAACGCAGCAGCCGGCAACGCTTCGGCATCGACGAACCCCTCGTCGGGAACGACGAACACCTCGACGACCACGAACGGCTCGGCGAGCGCGCTGGCGGCTCCCGAGGCCGGTGTGCCGACTCGGACACGAGTGGGGATGCACGGATGAACGCCGGGCGCGAGCTGCTCACGGTCTACCTGAAGGGGATCTTCATGGGTGCCGCCGACGCGGTGCCCGGGGTCTCCGGCGGGACGATCGCGCTCATCACCGGTATCTACGAACGGCTCATCCAGGCCATCACGAGCCTCGACCCGCGCGCGTTGCGCCATCTCCCGCGACTCCACCGCCGACGTGGCCGCGCCGAGTTCCGGGCGGCGCTCGTCGCGATGGACATTCCTTTCCTGCTCGCGCTCGGACTGGGGATCGTCACGGCCATCGTGAGCGTCGCGCGCCTCGTCCATATCGCCCAGCGAGCCTATCCCGGCCCGCTGTTCGCGTTCTTCTTCGGGCTGATCGCCGCGAGCGCGATCGTTCTCGCCGATCACGTGTCGCTCGATAGCCCTCGCCGGATCGCGGTCGCAGTCGGCGGGTTCGTGTTCGCCTTTCTCGTTTCCGGCGAAGTGAGCAGCGCCGTGCCGAACTCGCCGCTGTTCGTCTTCGTCGCGGGCGCGATCGCCATCGCGGGGATGATCCTCCCTGGTGTCTCCGGCGCGTTCTTCCTGCTGTTGCTCGGCCAGTACACCTACCTGACCGAGACGCTCACGGAGTTCACGAACGCGCTCGCCGCGCTGGCCACCGGCGGGAGCGTCGCGGCGCTCGTCGAACCCGGGATCGTCGTCGTCGCGTTCGGCATCGGAGCCCTGATCGGACTGTTCTCGATCGCCTACGCGATCCGGTGGGCGCTCGCGAACTACCGCGAGGCCACCCTCACCTTCCTGGTGAGCCTGATGGTCGGCGCACTCAGGCTGCCCGCGATAAAGGTACTGAACAACACCCCGGATACGACGCCGATGGCGGTCGGCAGCGTCCTCGCGGTTGCGATCGCCGGCGGCGCGCTCGTCGTGCTCGTCGATCGGTTCACCGAGGACATCGAGTTCGCCTAGGTATTAGCTCGCCGGCAGTTGCAGGCAGAACCCCGACGATGCTGTCGTGTGTCTGAAGCGAGTGGAGGGGATGGAAATGAGTCCACTGCCAGAGGACGTGCAGCTGCCGTCCGGCTGGGTCTGCAAGCGCATCGAGACGGACGAACTCGTCTTCGCACACGGCACGGGCGGGCTGGAGGTTGAGGCAACGTGTGTCGACGGAGCACAACCGCTCCCGTTCGAGCTGACGCAGTGTTGGGAGGTCACCTGTCGTCTGCGTGCACGGGAGTCAGCGAGTGAGTGCTCGATCGGACGAGTGACGACGCGCGCGGCGGCCGTCGAGGCGCTGCGGTCGTGCATGGAGCAGGCGAACCGCCTCGTTCGACGGGACGGGTCGACCGACACGCTCACCCCGGGTGCCATCGCCGGCGAGATCGATCTCCGGGGTGAGATCCCGTCGCCGACATCGGGCCGTGACACGACCCACCGAACGACGCTGCGACACTGACGAAACCGACGGACAACACCTATTACCGGCCGGGGGCAACCCCCGTCGATGAAGAACGTCGACGACCTCATCGAGAGCGCGAACGAGCTGGCGGGCCAGGGTCTCTCGAACGGCGAAATCGCCGACGAGCTGAACGTCTCCCGCGAGACGGCGAGCTGGCTGGTCGACCGCGGCGAGGGGAGCGACACGACCACCCGGGAGTCGTCGGACGCGCTCGAAGACATCCACGTCGACTGGAGCGCGCTCGGGCGCGACAGCACCCGTCTCGCCGACGTCGGTCACGCGATGGCCGATCTCCTTGGCGGCGAGGACGTCGATCTCGTCGTCGGGATCGAGAAGGCCGGGACGCCGCTGGCGACGACCGTAGCGCTCGAACTCGACGCAGATCTCGCGGCGTACGCACCCCGGAAACACCAGTGGGAGGAAGGCGATATCGACGATCTGAGCGGGAGCTTCTCGCGGAACTTCGCCGAGATCCGTGGCCGGGACTGCTACGTGATCGACGACACCATCACCAGCGGCACGACGATGACCGAAACGATCGACGCCATCACCGAGGAGGGCGGCAGCCCGGTCGGCTGTGGCGTGCTGGTCGACAAGCGTGGCGTCGAGGAGCTGGAGGGCGTTCCGGTGAAATCGCTGCTTCAGGTCATCCGCGTGAGCCGCGAGGAATAGTCGTCGACGAATGCGCCGGCGTGGAACGGACGGGTCCACCGAACGGCGCAAGGCCGGACCGCGAGCGACGCGGAAAGAGGGCTCCGAGCGCTGGATCGAAACCGTCTTCTTCGGTCTTGCGGAGGTCGTCACGTTCGGCTTCCCGACGCTACTGGCGCTGCTCGATGCGCCGTTCAACGCCGAGTTGAAGTTCGCTGCGCTGGTCGCCGTCACGACGCTTTCGCTCGCCATCGGGACGGCCCGCTGGAGCGAGTCGTTCGACTGGCCGCCGTTGAGCTACGGGACGGCTCTCGTTCGTATCGTCTACCACAGCCTGGCCATCGCATTCGCGGCCGTCGGCGGCGCGGCGATGGACGTGATCGCCGGTTCCACGCTCGGTTCGTTCGCGGTCGCGGCGCTCCTCTCGATCGGTGCCGTCAGACTGTTCCCTCGGCTGATCGCCGCGCTCGACCGACTGCTGCCGTGGTGGCAGTGGGGCCAGTAGTGGAGATCAGCCGTCCCCGTGAAGGACCACGATAGAAATATCGGCAGAACACAATATTCAAGTCCGAGTAAACCCATCATATAGCTATGGATTGGCAGCACCGCAGAGATCACACGAGAGCCGAGGAGAAAAACGAGGAGCCTACGTCGGGGACGAGCTGGTGGTTCGTCGCCGGCGCGGTTCCCGGCGCATAACCCGCCGACTTCCGCTACGAGTTTCGACCGCTCTTCTCATTCAGAATCAGCGCGGAACGCAGCCACCGCTTCACGATCGGGCAGCGCGGCGATCGCCCCCTGTTCGGTCGTCGTCAGCGCGGCGACGGCGTCGGCGAACGCGAGCGTCTCGTCGAGCCGTTCGCCGTTCGCGAGTCCGTATAGCACTCCTGCGAGGAAAGCGTCACCCGCACCCGTCGTGTCGGTCGGCTTGACCGCGTAGCCGCCGTGCTCGTATTCGGCGGGTCCCCACGGCGCGTCCTCGCCGGCGACGACATGCGCTCCATCCGCGCCACAGGTCGAGACGACGGTGTGTGGCCCGGCATCGAGCAGTACGTCGGGCGATTCGTCGGCGAAGCGCGTGCCCGCGAGGTCTTCCTCGGAGATCTTACAGACGTCGGTGAGCGCGAGCGCGTCGCCGAGCACCCGCTCGTAGGTCGCCGTATCGGCCCAGAGCTCCGGTCGCCTGTTCGGATCGAGGACGATCGTACAGCCGTGCTCGCGCGCACGTTCGGCGAAATCCAGCAACCGCGAACGTGCGGGCTCGCTCGCGAGCGCGACGCCGCCCAGAACGACCCACGAAACCGTCACAAGCGCGTCGTCATCCACCACGCCAGGGTCGATATGCTGATCGGCGGTCGCGGTGCGGTAGAAGGAGAAACTCCGATCGGCATCGGCGTCGTGGGCAACGAACGCGAGCGTCGTCCGATGCTCTTGGTCACGGGTGAGAAATCGGTCGGTGATCCCTTCGGCGGCGAGCGTATCGGCGAGAAATTCACCGAAGGCGTCGGTCGAGAGATTCGAGAGAAACCAGGGCCGCTCGCCGAGGCGTGCAAGCGCGATGGCGACGTTCGCCGGTGCGCCGCCCGCCCGCCGGCTGAACCCCTCGATCTCGCGGAGCGGCCCCGACCGATCGGGCAGGAAATCGACGAGCGCCTCGCCAGCGACGAGGATATCGGGATCGGGCATACCTGATCGTGTCGGCGGGAGCTATTTGAACATCGCCCACCATGTGCTTCGACCGCCCGTTCTGGATTTTCGGTATCGTTCGGGAGCGACGCTCACTCCAGATCCGCCCGGCTGAACGACCGATAGCCGATCGCCAACGGAACCAGGATCCAGAAGCCGAGCACCACGAATCCGTACCAATCGACCCAGAAACTCGTCTCCAGATAGGGGAACATCGTGATCGAACGGACGTCCGGGATAACCGCGATCGTCGCATGGGCGAACGCCGTCGACGGGTTCAGATACTTGAGCAGCGACACCCACGCCGGGAGTGCCCCTGGCTGGACCACGTAACCGACGAAGACGACCTGGAGCAGCGTCACGGCCGCATCCCACAGCAGCAGAAACGTCGCGTACACCGTGGCTGCACCGGCGAGCGCCCGATATCTCGATTTCGTGCTCGCGGAGAACCCGATCGCGATCGAGATGCAGACCGCCGCGTAGAGCATCGAGAGCAGCGTGTACGTCACGAATTCGGTGAGCGCGAAGGAGTCGTACGAGAGCACGGCGACGAGGGCGGCACAGCCGTAGCCGATCGCGATCGCGACCGTCACGACCGCGGTCCGACCGACGAGTTTCCCGACGAACACCTCCCGTCGCGTGTTCGGCAGCCCGAGTAGGAGTTTGATGCTGCCGCTCGCACGCTCGCCGGCGATCGCTCCGTAGCCGACGACGAGGCCGATCAGCGGGACGAAAAAGACCGACGGCTGCCGCATGCTGTTCAGCAGCGCCAGCGTGCTGCGATCGCCGGCGGCGGTTCGATAGAGGTTCGGGATCCACTGGATGGCCGCGAAGAAGACGCCGAAGGCCACGAACAGCGCGACGAGTCCGACAAACGTGTACGAACGACCGGCATCCAGGAACTCCTTCTTGGTGACGGCGACGACGCTCATTTTCCTGTCGTCGTTCCAATGTCTTATTAATGCTATCGGTTTCATTGTTCGTCTTACCATCCTCCTTCTGAAACCGATCCGAATCGCGCGGGACCCGACCCGATCCGACGATCAGTCGAGATCGACGTCGACCCACCCGCCGGCGCGCGCGGACTCGTAGGCGGCCTCGGTGACGGCGGTGACGCGCAGCGCGTCGTGGACCGTCGCGGGCGGCGCGCTCCCCTCCTCGATGGCCGTGAGGAACGCTTCGGCCTTGTTCACCTGCTCGTCGTGGTCGATGTAGGGCACGTGCTCGGTGTTGTCGGTATCGACATCGGTGACGCTGCGGGGCTCCCATTGGCGACCGTCGAGCGAGACCGCGCCCTCGTCGTTCCAGAGGTGGATATGCTCGCGAACGCAGGGGAGATCGCCCGAGACCGAGACGTTCGCGGTCGCGCCGTTCGCGAACTCGATCAACACCGTGGCCTCGCTGTCGACGCGCCGCTCGTCGTCGACGAACTCCATGCGCGAGAAGACGGCCGTCGGCTCCAGCCCCGAGGTCCAGAGCAGCCCGTCGAGCAGGTGGCTGCCCGTGTCGTAGAGCATGCCGCCGCCCGAGAGATCCGGATCCGTCCGCCAGGTGTCGGTGAACTGGGGCAGCCAGTCCTGGGTGATCTCGGCGGTGATCCACGTCGGTTCGGAATCCGCGAACCGCTCGCGCGCGGAGATGAAGGCCGGGTTGAGGTGGCGCTGATAGCCGACCATCAGCGTTCGGGAGCTCTCCACGATGCGCTCGGCGATCTCCTTCGCGTGACCGAGATCGGTCGCCAGCGGCTTGTCACAGAAGACGTGGAGATCCGCGTCGAGCCCCGCCATGATCTGCTCGTGGTGGAGCGTGTGCGGCGTGCCGACGAGGATAGCGTCGAGCGCCGCGTCCGCGATCATCTCCTCGTAGTCCTCGTAGAGCGCTTCCGATGGGACCGAAAACCGCTCGGCGGCGGTCGCGCGTCTGTCGGCGTCGATCTCGGTGATCGCCGCCACCGTCGATTTCGGATGGTGATGGAACTGGCCGCCGACGGTCGTCCCGATATACCCGGTGCCGATGAGTCCCACGCGGAGGGGCTGATCGTTCGTCATCGTCGAAACAAACCGTGAGCCGCGGATAAGCGTACTGTCGCCGGCAGATCCGCCCGTTATTCGACATCGACCCACTCGCCGCGCTCGTCGCTGCGCTCGATGGCCCCGAGCACGCGCTGGACCTCGGAGGCCGTCGCGAACGATGGTTCGTAGGGTTCGCCGGCCGCGACCGCCGAGAGGAACTCGTAGTCCTCGTGGACGAACGTGTGCTCCCAGCCGAGGACGTGTCCCGGCGGCCACCAGTGTTCGACGTAGGGGTCGGATTCGTCGGTCACGAGGACGGTCTCGTAACCGCGATCGCCTTCCCGGAGCAGCTCCAGTTCGTTCAGCCGTTCGAGCGAAAATTTCAGACTGCCCTCCGAGCCGTGCACCGCGATGGTGTGATCGTTCTTGTGACCGCTCGCCATCCGCGAAGCCTCGAAGGTGCCCATCGCACCGCCCGCGAATGCGGCCTGGGCCGAGTAGGCGTCGTCGACGGTCACGGGGCGACTCTCGTCGCTGTCCGCCACCGGTCGTTCCTCGATGAACGTCCCCAGGTGACCACTGACGCGCTCGATGTCGCCCGCCTGCTCGCCGACCAGGAAGCGCGCGAGATCGACCGTGTGAGCGCCGAGATCGCCGAGCGCGCCGCTTCCCGCGAGCTCCTCGTCCATGCGCCACGTCCACGGGTCTTCGGGGTCGGCCCCCCAGTCCTGGAGATAGCGTCCGCGCACGTGACGGATCTCGCCGAGCTCGCCCGCGTCGATCAGGTTCTTCGCGTACTGGATGGCCGGCACGAATCGGTAGTTGAACGCACAGCCGGCGATCGCGTCGCTCTCGGAAGCCGCCTCGGCCATCCGCTCTGCGTCTGCCACCGTGGGCGCGAGCGGTTTCTCGCAGAACACGGGCACGTCGGCGTCGAGCGCCGCGATCGACGGCTCGGGGTGGAGGTGGTTCGGCCCGAGGTTGTAGAAGACGTCTACCTCGTCGATGGCCGCCTCCCAGTCGGTCTCTGTGTTGGCGAAGCCGAACCGATCCGCGGCATCCGCCAGCGCGTCCTCGTCACGTCCGACGAGCGTGTGGCGCTCGATGGCCGGCGCGTCGTCGAAGAACATCGGGAGGCGCGCGAAGGCGTTCGAGTGGGCCCTGCCCATGAACCGATAGCCGAGGACGCCGATTTTCAGTGCCATATCGGGCGTACAGTCGAGGGCATCTTAGGTTTCGGGGTCGAACCCTACGTGCTTCTATCCAACAGTATCAGTGCCAATCGGCGAGGAATTCGACGACGTCATCGAGCGACGGATACGCACGATCGACCCGTTCGACGGTTCGACGCACGTCCCGCGGAGCCATCCCTTCGTCGGCGATGAACACCCCGACGTGATCGGTCACGCCGGCGAAATCCTTTCGATCATAGGTCACGACGATCCGACCGGTGTCCCGGCCCGCAGCGAGCACCGCCCCATCGCTCGCGCCCTTTTCCAGGAGATCACCGACCCGTTTCACGTCGTGCCCGGCCGAATCGAGCGCCGATACGTGTGCCGGCCGGCAGTTCTCGTCAGCGAGGAGCCGCATTACGCTCGTTCGATGATTTCATCGGGATCAACCGGTCGCTCGTCGCGAATCCGATCGACCGCAGCACGAGCCTCGCGATCGATCTCGCGCAGTGTTTCGGGGTTGTCGAACGCGTAAGCGAGTGCGGCGTGGACATCGGCGACGGAGATCCCATCGTAGCCCGCAGCGATCTCCTCGGGAGCTTCGCCGTTTTCGTACCGACGGTAGACGTGTGCGACCCCAATGCGTGTTCCGGCGAGACGCGGATCGCCCCCGAGAACGTCTGCATCCGTCGTGATGGACTTCATCAGTACCACTATACGGCCGATCGTCCTTAAACTCTCGTCAGGAGTTCACTCCGCCCAGTAAGCGTCGCCGGGCGTGGTTGCGAACACGGCCCGTGAGAGCACGTCAACGGCCTTCTCCAGCCCCTCGCGCGAACTCGTCAGCGAATCCTCGTGTTCGATCGAGAGCGCGCCGTCGTAGCCGACCATTCTGAGGGTCGAGACGACCTCCTTCCAGTGGGATTCGCCGTGGCCGTAGCCCACAGTTCTGAACAGCCACGATCGCTCTGCCTCCTCGGTGTAGGGTGTCGTGTCCAGGTAGCCCTTCACGTCGGCGTTGGCCTCGTAGAGCCCGGTATCCTTCGCGTGGACGTGGTGGATCGCCTCGCCGAGATACCTGATCGCGCGCGGCACGTCGATGCCCTGCCAGTAGAGATGTGAGGGGTCGAAGTTCGCGCCGATGCGCTCGTTGGTGGCGTCGCGCAGTCGCTCCATCCCCGTCGGCTCGTAGACGAGCATGTTCGGGTGCATCTCGATGGCGATATCCACGCCCTGATCGTCGGCGAATTCGGCGATCTCCGTCCAGTAGTCCTCGGCGACCTCCCACTGATAATCGTGGGCCTCCTTGTGCTCGGCCGGCCACGGCGCGGTGATCCAGTTGGGAACTTCATCGTTCGGCCCGCCAGCAGGCAGCCCCGAGAAGGTCGTGACGGTGTCGACGCCCAGCTGGGCGGCGAGTTCGATCGCCTCTCGGAGTTCGGTGTCGGCCGCCTCGGCGCGCTCGTCGTCGGGATGGATCGGATTGTTGTGCGTCGCGAGCGCGCTCACCCGGAGGTCGTGATCGTCGAGACGTTCCTGGAGTTCGCCTTGGGCCGCCTCGTCGTCGAGATACTCCTCTCGCGCGAGGTGGTCGTCGCCGGGGTTGCCGCCACAGCCCAGTTCGACGGTGTCGACGTCGAGATCGCCGAGGTAGGCGAGCGTTTCGTCAAGCGGTCGGTCGCCGAGGGGCACGGTAAGCACGCCAACGTCCATACGAACGGTTCCCGGTGGCGGGCGAATAAACCTTCACCCTGTCTCCCCGCCGATTCGCGGACGGGAGCGACGAGCGCTCGTGCCGCAGGTTTTTCGTTGCTCGGTCGTTACGTCCGGTCATGGGTGTCAGACCGCCACAGGACGACGCCGACGAGCCGGAGAGCCTCGCGTTCGGCATCGCCGCGCTCGCCGAGCGCCTCGACCGCGCCGATATCTCCTATCCCATCGGCTCGGCGGAACTGGTCCGCGTGCTCGACGACCCCGAGATCCCCTGTGACCCCGCCGGCAACGGGCTCGCGCTCTCGACGGCGCTCGACCGTGCGGATCAAGACCAGTTCGACTCCGCGGGGGAACTACACGACGCGCTCCATCCGGTCTTCGAGCGCCACCGCCGTTCGTCCTCTACCGGAATTCTGGGGCGGCTCCGCTCGCTCTTCTAGTCCCGCTCGCCCGCCCGCCCGCTCACACGCCCACGCCGGTCGTCCACGCGAGCGCGCTCGGCTCGCGGCTCGTTTTCGGCCACCGATCCCGAATCGTCCCGTGCGTTCGCGACGAGTCCCTCGAAACGGCGCGTCTGCTCGCGATTGATCGCGAGGATCATGTCCGAGAGCACGCCGAACATCACCAGCTGGACGCCGACGATGACCGCGAAGGCCGCCGCAACCGCGAGCACCTCGTGGGAGATGCGAAGGGTGAGCCACTCGACGAGGACGTAGGCGGCCAGAATCGCGCCGACGAACCCCGAGAGCGCGCCGGCGCTCCCGAAGTAAAAGAGCGGGTTGTTCGTCTTGGCAAGGCGATAGAGCGTGAGCAGGATGCGCGCGCCGTCGCGCACGGGCCGGAGGTTCGTCTCCGACTCGGCGGGCCGGGCGCGGTAGGTGATCGGGACGACTCTCGTTGGGATGCCGTGTTTGACGCACTCGACGGCGAGTTCCGTCTCGATGCCGAACCCCTCGGCCGTCGGTCGGCAGCGCTCGAACGACTCGCGGGTGAAGGCACGATAGCCGCTGAGGACGTCGCCGACGTCGCGACCATGGACGGTGCGGAAGGCACGGTTGATGAGGCGATTGCCCAATCCGTTGAACCGTGTCATCGCGCCGTCGGCCATGTCGGCGTATCGATCACCGATAACGTGGTCGGCCTCGCCGGCGAGAAGTGGGTCGAGCAGCGCCTCGGCGTCGGCCGGGCGGTAGGTGCCGTCGCCATCGAGCATCAGGATGTAGGGGGCCGTCGAGTGGTCGATCCCCTCGCGAACGGCCTGGCCCTTGCCAGCACCCTTCCCCTGTCCGGACTGTTCGATGACGCGCGCGCCGTGTTCGCGGGCAAGTTCTCGCGTGCCGTCGTCCGAGTGGCCATCGACGACGAGCACGTTGGAAAAGCCGCGCTCGATGAAGCCGTCGATGACGCCGCCGATGGTCGCGGCCTCGTCGAAGGTAGGGATCAGGACGCAGACGTCACCGCGATCGGCCATTGCCCGCTCTCGGCAGGCCACGCGCAAAACCCTTTGGCACTCGCGTCACGCGTGTCGGCCGCTCAGTCCTCGTCGCGCTGTTCGCTCAGATGCTCCCAGATCTCGGTGCAGCCACAGCCGTCCGGGACGTCCGCGAGATGTTCATCGTCGGTTGACGTGTCGGGTTCCATAGTTACTCGCTCTCCGAGTAACCGATCATGCCGCAGTATTAAATAGCTTTCCCCGACGCCGCGTTTACAACCCCGCCCGCCGGAGGGCGATCATGAGCGATCCAACCGGGACCCTCGACAGAGTCGGTCTCACCGACTACGAAGAACGGGCGCTGACCGAGCTGTTCACCCTGGGTCGAACGACTGCTCCGACGCTCGCCGAGAGCACGGGTATCCCCAAAGCCCGCGTCTATGGCGTTCTCGACGCACTCGCCGATCGCGGGTTCGTGAAGGTGATCCCCGAACGGCCGAAACGCTACCAGCCCCGCTCGCCCGAGACGATCCTCGAACGCGCCGTCGAGAACCGACGCCAGGAGTACGAGGGATTTCGTGCCGATCTCGACGAACAGCGCGCGGCCTTTCTGGAGGAGTTCGAGCCCCGCTACGAGCGCGCGAGCGAGGACGTGACCCCTACTGAAGAGCTGTTCTCGGTCGTCGACGTTGGCGAACCGAGCGAGTCCGCGACCCGACGGCTCTACCACGAGGCCGACGAGCAGCTCCGCATTATCTCCAAGAGCTTCGAGTATCTCGATACCGTCGCGCCGGCGTTGGCCAATGCCGTCGAGCGCGACATCGATATTGCGGTACTGTTGCTTCATCCCGACCAGCTCGACGCCGACAACGCCGCGATCCAAGCCGATCTCGTCGACCGCATCGAGAGCGAGTATCCGACCGTCGGCATCCGGTTCAGCACCGAGAAACTGCCGTGGCGGGGGACGCTCGCCGATCCGAGCATGGACTACGAGAGCGGGCGGGCGATCCTTCTCGTCGAAGAGAAGGACGTCCCGCTGTCGATGCGACAGGCCGCGCTCACCGAGAACGGCTCCTTCGTCGCGGGCCTCAAGCGCTACTTCGACCTGATCTGGGAGCACGAGAGCGTCGCCGAGTATCCGAAATCGAGCGTGGAGAAAGAGTAATACAGAGCCGGACGATAGCGGTAGTGATGAACGTTGCGCTGGTGGTGTTGGATACACTCCGATACGATGCGTTTCAACGTCATTTCGACTGGCTATCGGGAATACGGTTCGAGAACATGTGGTCGACCGGAAGGTGGACAGTTCCCGTGCACGCATCGTTGTTCACCGGAAAATATCCGAGCGAGATCGGTGTTCACGCCGGGAACACGACACTCGATTGTTCGGAGCCTACGCTAGCCGAGACACTCAGCGAAGCCGACCACACGACACGTGGATTTTCGAACAACGTCAACATCACTGCCCCCTTTGCGTTCGACCGTGGCTTCGATTTCTTCGATGGCGGTTGGCGAGTACAGAACCTCGACACAGACACCTTCGACTGGGAAACGTTCGTCACGGAAACACGCAACCGCGGGCCACGGCGGTATCTCACCGGGCTTCGGCGTTGCGTCACTGAAGACTGTGCGACATGGCCGTCGATAAAACGTGGTGCGTTGCTCAAACTCCGAGATCTCGGTATTTCCGAACAGCCCGATGACGATGGTGCGAGTGAAACGCTTGAATTCGTTCGAGAGACCACCTTCGGTAGCGACGAGTTCCTCTTCGTCAACCTAATGGAGGCTCATTGGCCATACGAACCACCCCAATCGTATCGACGATCCGATAGCGATTCGTTACAGGACGGTGATAACTACAACGGTCTCGCCGCAACCCTTGGCGAGGGTCCACCCATCGATTCCGCAATCCTGGAGCGGGCTTACGACGATAGTGTCCGTTATCTCGCCGATGTTTACGAGGAGATCTTTTCGGTGCTCCGTGAGGATTTCGATTACATCGTCACGCTCAGCGATCACGGAGAGATGTTCGGTGAACACGGCGTCTGGCAGCATGCTTACGGAGTGTATCCCGCTCTCACACACGTACCGTGCATCATTTCGGGAGAGGGTGTTCCCGACCAGCAGTGTGCCGCGCCAACTAGCCTTCTCGATGTTCACCAAACGATATTGACACTGATGGAGGAGGACGCTCCATCGGATGGCCGAGTTCTTCCAACCGAATCGGTCGGCGAATGGGTAGCCAAGCAGTCGGACAGTACTACCGACGAGTCGTACGCTTGTTTCGCGGAACACCACGGTATCAACCGTCGAAGCGCTGCACGAGTCGCCGCCAACGGTGGAGACCCATCGGAAGCCGATCATGAACTGGCCGGCGTCGCAACAGCATCGGGATACGGATACGAAACACCAGACGGCCTCTCGATGGCTGAGATCGTCAGTGAGAGAGATGGCGAGCATACGGCCAGTATGGAGAAATTCCGGAACCGTCTTGCAACCCATCGAAAACGGATTCAACGTCGCACCGTTGAGGAAACGGCCACAACATCGTCTGTAATTCAGCAACGGCTCGAATCACTCGGATACGCGTAAATAATATCCCATATATTACGTACCTTCGTCTGCATAGCCGAGTGCTTCGAGTCGCTCGGCAACGGTTTCGTCGGACGGTTCCGCACCAGTCATTGAGTCTACATCAGGATCGCGCGTCCGGTGATCGGTCGCGCTTGTCACGAACCATGGAACTTCCCGAAGTACGTTCAGGGGAACGTTCGGGTGGCCATAGATACCCCACTCACCCTTGGCGTTACCGTGGTCTGCGGTGATAGCGACGCGCTCGGCATCGAGGTTTTCGAGAAGAATCGCCACATCGTCGAGGACATATCGGAGGTTTTCCACGTATGACTGCCAAACGTCGCGTTCGGTGAACTCTCCTCGACGTAAGCCCTGCCACGCATGCTCGGACCCATCGAGCCAATCATCGAGACCAACTCCGTTCATAAGTGGTGCGGGAACGGAAGGGAAGTGTGGCTGCATGTAATGAACGAGAAGACGGTCATCAGTTCCGGCTACCTCACGGCCAGCGACGATAGCACGGTCCGTTACCGAACGTGCGAGTACTGTTCCGCGAGTTTCGTCCCATGCGTCACGCCAGACTGGATCAAGTTTTCGAAAATCATCATCGTCGAAAAACCGCTGGGAATGTGGGTTCGCGGTAACCTGCACGGTCCGTTCCATCTCCTTGCGATATTCCTCGGTGAACGTCCGCTCCATCCATTCGTAGGAGGTCGAGCCGGGCGAGCGGTGGATGCCCGGGTTATCGAGGAACTCGTATTCGTGAGCGATGCCGTGGAGAACGTCGGCGCGACAGCCGTCGAGGATCACGAGCGCGTCCCACGGGCGGTCGTAGATATTGACGCCGGGGTCGGCGAAGCGGTTGGTCCGGCGGAGCGCGCCGATCCACAGTTCATAGGCACTCGTGCAGACGCCAGCCATTCCATCGCTTTCGACCCGCGCTCCGGTCTCGGCGAGCCAGTCGGCGAACGTCATTGTCCCGAAATCGCGTCGCAGCGCCAAACGCCTTCGGCTTTCACCATACAATAGATGTCGACGGTTATCCCACAGCCGGTAGGTTCCGCCGGACGGTCGCCCGGAAGCGCCGCGAGAGCACGGTCAACGTGGCGAAATAGGCCCCACCGCCGACGGCGACCAGCGCGACCGTCCACGCGACGCCCGCACCGGCGAACCCGCGCGCGACGAAGACGACGGCCCCCATCGCGACGGCGGCGAGCACCTGACTCGCCAACTCGCCGACGGGGATGGGGATCGTGACGTACTGTCGGAGATACCAGTACGAGAGCACCAGTCCGACCGTCGCCGAGGTCGCGGTGGCGACGGCCGCGCCGAGCCAGCCGACGAGCGCGACGAGCGCCACGTTGAGCACGAGATTGGTGGCGACGAAGGTGACGTTGACCCGGAAGGCGCTGTCGGGCCGGTCGATCGCCGCGAGCACGTTCGTGAACTGGGACTGGTAGACGTAGAGCAGTCTGGCGGCCACGAGCACGAGCAGGATCGTGTAGCCGCGGGTGAACTCCGCGCCGTAGATGGCGAGCACGCGCCGGCCGACGACAGCACAGCCGACGAGACCGGGAATGACGAACAGTCCGGAGTAGGCCACCGCGTCGTCGATGAGTCCCTCGATACCGTCCTCGCCGGCGCTCGACAGTTCGCTGATCGCCGGGAACAGCGTCGTGCTGACCGACGCTCCGAACACCGCGAGCACCGACGCGAGGTTCCAAGCGACCTCGTAGACGCCGATCTGGCCCGACGAGATCGCGAAGGCAGGGATCGCGAGCACGAGCGTGTCCATCGAGGCGAAGGTGCGCGATTCGATGCCGGAAAACCAGGAGTATTTGGCGTACTCCAGCAGGCTTCGGAGCTGCTCGCGGGTCGGCAGCCGCGGACGGATGGCGAGCAGCGAGAGGCCGATGAGCCCCGTTAGCAGCTCCGCGACGACGTATCCGCCCAGAAGCCAACCCACAGTGCCGAAGCCGACCGCCACGACGCCGATCTGGAGCGCGCCACGGGCGGTGCGGTCGAACGGGCCGAGCAGCGAGGAGAGCGCTACCCGATGGCGGCCTTCGAGCGCCGCGCGCACCTGCCAGAGGAGCAGGCCAGTCGCGAGCAGCGCGAGCAGTCCGAACGCCGCATCGGTTCTGAGGTACTCGTTGAGTGGCTCGCGGAAGACGAGCACACCGCCGGCGAGCACGACGAACGCGGCCAGCTGGACGGCGAGCCCCGCACCGAAGAACGCCCCCTCCGATTCCCCCTCGCTCACGCGCTTTCGGATGGCCATCTGGATGCCCTGCCCGCCGAGCACTTTCAGCCAGACCAGCACGGAGACCACCAGGAAGTAGTTGCCGAGCACCGCGTCGCCGAGCTCGCGGGCGAGATAGACGGTGACGACGAAGCCGAAGACCGAGGTGGCGATCTGGGAGAGGAAGTTGACGATCGACGTCTGTCCGATGCGCATCGCTGCCGCTCACTCCGCGTAGCCGAGATCGCGAAGGCGTTTCTTGGTACTCTCGTCCATCTCCACAGTCCGAATGTCGTCGGCGCTCGCCGCGACCCGTTCCCGATGGTCGTCGAGCACGCCGCGAAGCCGCTCGCACACCTCTGGATGGCCGTCGGCGACGTTCTCATGTTCGCCGGGATCGGCCGCGAGGTCGTAGAGCACGTGCCCGTCGCCGCGCTCGATGTACTTCCAGCGCCGGTCGCGGTAGGCGAAGCGACGCTCGCCGCCGCCACGGTTGCCGTCGGCCCAGTCGCCGACGACGTGCTCTCGCGGCCAGTCGCCCTCGCCGTCGAGCAGCGGGCGGAGACTGTGGCCGACGAACGAATTCGACTGCTCGCCATCCACATAATCGATGATGGTCGGCGTGACGTCGGCCAGCCCGACCAGTTCGTCGTGAGTGGTCGCCGGACCGTCACTTCCACAATTCACGATCAACGGGACGTGGAGCACCTCGTCGTGGAAAGTCTGGGTGTGACTGTAGCCGCCGTGCTCACCGAACGCTTCACCGTGATCGGCGGTGACGATCACCATCGTGTCGTCGCCCCAGGCCACCCGAACGTGCTCGACCAATCGACCGATCTCCGCATCGGTGAAGCGGATCTCGGCGTCGTAGAGGTCGATCAGCGTCTCGCGTTCGTCGTCGGTGATTTCGGCGGGGGCCTCGATCATCTTCCGGCGGAGCTTGATCGCCTCACGCTCGGGAACGGGATCGATGCCGAGCGCGCGCTGGTGGCGCTCGGGCGGGCGATAGGGGTGGTGGACGTCCATGTAGTGCGTCCAGAGGAATCGGGGGCCATCGCGCTCGTTCTCGGCCCAATCGATGGCCTTCTCGGTGATGTCGTCGGCCCGGACGTATGCCGACCCGACGTTGACGCCGGCTTCCTTTTCGGCCGTGTCGACCGCTCGCGAGAGGACGCCGTAGAGCCAGCCGTCCTCGTCGAGACGCTCTTCAACAGCTCCTTTCACCCGGGCCGTCGGCGATGGGTCGGTCTTCGAGTCGAAGAAAAAATCGAACCCTCGGGAGTAGCCGAACTCCGCCGAGAGATAGAGGTTCGAATGAAAGCCCCCCGACCGGTAGGCGGCGGGGAGCGCCTCGGTGACGAGGGTTCGGTTCTCGGAGAGCGATTCGTAGCCGCCGTACATGAGGGCGGTCGACGAAGTGAGAATCGACGGAAACGACGCGCGGGTCGCGCAGGCGTGAGCGAAGGCGTTCGTGAACCGATGCCCGTTCGCCGCGAGTCGATCGACTGACGGCGTCGTTTCTCGCTCGTAGCCGGCCGCCGAGAGGTGATCGGCTCGGAGGGAATCGACGGTGATGAGCAGCACGTCCCGCATTCGCTTCCGTGTCCTCACCACGTCGGTTAGTACCTTTCCGTCGCCGACGCTCGTCGAGTGGACTCCAAACGTTCAAGCGAGCCGCCCGACCAGGGACGGCGATGCCCGATCCAGCGGTCTCGCTGCCCGAATCGCTCCAAGAGGGCGAGGGACCGCCCGTGTCGGTGATAGTCCCGACCTACGGCGACAGCGAGTATCTCGGCCCAGCGCTCGAATCCATCGCGGCTCAGACCCACGGAAACGTCGAACTGATCGTCGTCGATAGCTCCGACGTGACCTGGCTGCGCGACCTCGCCGCCCGTGTCGAGGGGTTCACCTACATGTTCCAGGAGCCCAGCGGCCTCGCGGCGGCGCGCAATCGCGGGCTCGATGCCGCCACCGGCGAGATGGTCGCCTTTCTCGATGCCGACGATCGCTGGCTGCCCGAAAAACTCGACCGACAGCTCGCGGCCGTCGCCGACGGTGCCGACGTCGTCTACTCAGACGTCTATCTCGTCGAGGACGGTGAAAAACGCCGCCAGTCCGCGCTGCCGGTCCGCAATCCCGAGACCCACCATATCGACTTCCTCTACGAGGGTGGCGTGCCGATGCCGACCGTGCTCGCCCGCCGGGAGTGTTTCGCCGACGAGCGCTTCGACGAACGTCTGCCAGTTGCCGAAGATCGCCACCTCTGGGCGCGGCTGTTCGCCCGCTATCGACCTGCGCGCGTGGCCGAGCCGCTCGCGTGCTACACCCGCCGGGAAGGATCGATGAGCTCCGATCTCGAACTGATGTACGAGACCGAACTGGCCGTTATCGACGATCTCGCGGATCGACTGCCCGATCTTGCGGTCCACCGCGCAGCGCTCGAACGCAAGGCGCAGTACAAGTACGGCAAGCGACTGCTGCGCGCCGGCAGGAGTTCGGAGGCACGGCACGAACTCCGGCGAGCGGTCGTCGCCGGCGAGCGCGACCCGCGTGCGCTCGCCCTCCTCGCAGTTGCGTACGCACCGGTTGGCCATGCGCGACTGCTGGAACTGCTCGAACGGCTTCAGGAGCGTCGCCGGTAGTCGTCGGCGACGATTTCGAACGGAACGGCGACGCCTACCGCCGTAGCGCCTCGCGTTCGCCGAGGAACACGTCGAGTTCGTGCTCGGTGGGCAGCCCCTCGACATCGCCGGTCACGGTCGTGGCGAACGCGCCGACGGCGTTGGCGCGTTTCGTCGCCTCGACCGCCCCGAACCCGCGGAGGCGACCGTCGAGGAAGCCGGCGGCGAACCCGTCGCCAGCGCCGATGGGATCGACGACGCGCTCGACCTCGTATCCCGGTACGCGAGTCACCTCTCCGTCGTCGACGAGCGCACCCTCGGCACCGAGCTTGACGACCGCGATGGCAGCCCCCCGATCACGACACGCGTTCGCGATCTCGTCAGGTGTGTCAGTATCGAACAGGGTTCGTCCCTCTTCGATACCGGGAAGGACGATGTCGCTCTTCTCGACGAGCGTGAGCAGCGTTCGTCGCATCTCCTCGTCGCTCTCCCAGAGCTTGTGGCGGATGTTCGGGTCGAACGATATCGTCGTCCCCGCCTCACGTGCGCGCTCGACAGCTGCGAAGGTCGCCTCACGACAGGAATCGCTCAGCGCGGGCGTGATCCCAGTCAGATGGAGATAGTCGGCCGTTTCGATGGCGTCGGCGGGGAGGTCGTCAGGTGTCATCGTGCTCGCGGCCGAGCCGTGGCGGTAGTAGTAGACCGAGGTCTCCCCGAGCGCGCGCCGTTCCTTGAACATGATCCCCGTCGGCGCGTCGTCGGTGAATTCGACGGTCGCGGTATCGACCCCCTCGCCACGGACGAACGAGTTGATGTAGTTGCCATGCGGGTCCGCGCCGAGTTTGCTGTGCCAGGTCACGTCGTTGCCGAGCCGCGAGAGGGCGATCGCGACGTTGCTCTCGGCACCGCCGAGGCTCTTTTTGAACGTCTGCTGGTGTTTCGTCGGCCCCGGTTCGTCGGGACTGAACAGCACCATCGTTTCGCCGAGCGTGAGCACGTCCGGTGTCATGAATCGACCTACGGGAGCGGCAGGGTAGGCGTTGCGGAATCCGCTCCCCGGACGTTTATGATTACACACCAAGAACGAACGCCATGAGCCACGACGCGACTGCGAACGACGATCCGCTCGATCTCGGCGGCGTCATCCCGCCGATGGTGACGGCGTTCGACGAGGACGAATCGGTCGATTACGAGACGACGGCCGACCACGCCCGGTTCATCGTCGATCGGGGCGTTCACGGCGTCTTCCCGCTGGGAACGAACGGCGAGTTCGCCCTGCTCGACGGCGACGAACAGGCCGGCGTCGTCGAGGCGGTCGTCGACGAGGTCGGCAGCGAAGTGCCGGTCATCGCGGGCGTCGGTGCGCCGAGCACGTATCACACGGTCGAACGCGCTCGACGCGCCGCCGAGGCCGGCGCGGACGGGCTCGTCGTCGTCACGCCCTACTACTTCCCGATCGACGAGACGGGCGCGGTCGAGCACTACCGCCGCGTCGCCGAGGCCACCGAGCTCCCGATCTACGTCTATCATATCCCCTCGAAGACGGGCAACGCACTCAGCCACGCGACGCTCGACGCACTCGCCGAGATCGACGGGCTCGTTGGCGTCAAGGATTCGAGCAAGGACGTCCCCTGGCTCAGCCGTGCCATCGACGACCACCCCGACCTCGTCTTCCTCGCCGGGTCGGACTCGCTGCAGTTCCCCGGGCGGCTCGTCGGCTGTACCGGTGGCGTGAGCGCGGTGGCGAACGCCCTGCCCGAACTGCTGGTCGATCTCCACGAATCGTACTCGGCGGGCGATATCGAGCACGCACGCGAATGCCAGAGCACCCTCTATCGGGTGCGCGACGCGTTCAAGGGCGGGCCGTATCTCGCCGGCGTGAAGGCCGCACTCTCGCTGCGTGGCTTCGACGCCGGTCCGCTGCGGAGCCCGCTCCGTGGAATGGACGACGAGGAGCGATCGGCGCTCGAAGCCACCATCCGCGCCGAGGGGCTGCTCTGAGTCGAGCGGGCAAACACGCTTATGCGCTCGGCACCCTCCGGGGCGACTATGGACCGTTACGGTCTCCTCTACGAGCTCTACGAATCGTTCGATACCGACGGCCTGCGCGACCACCAGCGGTTCATCGATGTCTTCCCGCCAGTCGATTCGCGCGTTGCGCTCGAAGGCTACCAGGAGATCGCCACCGAACTCGACGAGCGAAAGGGGAAAATCCGCGACGCCTTCCAGTACGGCGAAACGCTCGCGGATATCGCCGCCCACGCCAGCCGCGAGGAGGCGTTCACCGCGCTCGATCTCCTGACCAAACACGACCGCGGGGTGAACGTCCTCGTGCTCGACGTCGACGAAACCCTCAGATCCGCGGGCGGCACCGACAACGAGATCCCCCGTGAGACGCTCCACTATCTGACCGAACTCCACGAGGCGGGCATCCCGGTCGTCATCTGCACCGGCCAGACCCTGGAGAACGTGAAGGGGTTCGCCATCCAGGGACTCGGCAGCGAGCTCGTCCACTCCGGAACCCTGAGCATCGTCTACGAGGCCGGCACCGGCGTGTTCACGCCCGGCCATGGCTCGGAGACGAAGAAGCTGCTCTACGAACGCCTCGACGAGCGGATCCAGAACGTCTTCTACACGCTTCGCTCGCGCGTGTTGCCCGAGGCCCCCGACGGCGTTCGCGAAGGATGTCATCTCCAAGGCAACGAGTTCAACGTCACCCTGAAGCCGAACGCCGAGACCGGCAGTCAGGAGGCCGGGGAGATCATCGACCGGGGGCTGTGCTACCTCGTCGATCTGCTCGGGACGATCGTGGCGGAGGGAACCGACAGCGAGGAGGGAAGCAAGTGGGCACGGGCGTTCTACGCCGCGGCCGACCCCGAGATCCGTGGCGTGCTCGAACGTCACGACCGACTATCCGAACGCGATCCCGACAACGTGCCGGCGGCGCTATCGGACGCTTTCGAGCGCATCGACGTTGCCTACTACGAGGCCGACGCCGCCGAGGTCGGCAGCCTGGAACTGAATAAGGTCGCCGGCGTCGAGGCGGCCTTCGACGTGCTCGACGTCGACGACCCGTTCGCGCTCGTGATGGGCGACTCGAAGTCCGACCTGCGCGTGATGGAGTGGGTCGCCGACGGGAAGGGGATCGCCGCCGCACCCGAACACGCCTCGCGGGCGGTACTCGATCACGTCATCAGAACCGACGAACTCGTCTTCGATCGCGGTGAAGCCGCCGCCATCCTGCGGATCGTCTCGGCGCTCAACCGGCTGGCGACGCTCGATTGACGTGGTACGACATCGTTTTATTAGGATGCGAGTAAACATCGAACCATGGGAATCGATTACGCCGACCTGCACGATCCGAACGCCGAGTACACAATGCGCGAGCTCTCGTCGGAGACGATGGGCGTGCGGGCCAAACGCGGCGGCGGGCGCGACGTCGAGATCACCGACGTCCAGACGACGATGGTCGACGGCAACTTCCCGTGGACGCTGGTGCGAGTGTACACCGACGCGGGCATCGTCGGCACGGGCGAGGCCTACTGGGGGGCTGGCGTGCCCGAGATCATCGCCCGGATGACACCGTTCGTCGTCGGCGAGAACCCGCTCGACATCGATCGGTTGTTCGAGCATCTCGTCCAGAAGATGTCCGGCGAGGGCTCGATCGGCGGGACGGTCATCACGGCCATCTCTGGCATCGAGATCGCGCTGCACGACCTCGCGGGCAAGATCCTCGAACTGCCAGCTTACCAGCTGCTAGGCGGGAAATATCGTGACTCGGTGCGTGTCTACTGCGATTGCCACGCGGGCGAGGAGGAAGACCCGCAGGCGAATGCCGACGAGGCCGAACGCGTCGTCGAGGAACTGGGCTACGATGCGCTCAAGTTCGATCTCGACGTCCCTTCGGGCCACGAGAAGGACAAGGCCAACCGCCACCTCCGGAACAAGGAGATCGAGCACAAGGCCGAGATCGTCAGAGCGGTGACCGAACGCCTCGACGGCCGGGCCGACGCGGCCTTCGACTGTCACTGGGCGTTCACCGGTGGCAGCGCCAAACGCATCGCGCGGGCGATCGAAGATCACGATGTGTGGTGGCTCGAAGATCCCGTTCCGCCGGAGAACCACGACGTCCAGCGCGAAATCACACGGGGCACGACCACGCCCATCGCCGCCGGCGAGAACGTCTATCGCAAGCACGGCTACCGCCGCCTCCTCGAAGAGCAGGCCGTCGACGTCGTCGCTCCCGACCTCCCGAAGATGGGCGGGATGCGCGAGACGAGAAAAGTCGCCGACATGGCCGACAGCTACTACGTGCCGGTGGCGATGCACAACGTCGCCTCACCCATCGGGACGATGGCGAGCGCTCATGTCGGCGCGGCCATCCCCAACTCGCTCGCCGTCGAGTACCACTCCTACCAGCTCGGCTGGTGGGCAGACCTCGTCGAGGAATCGGTCATCCAGGAGGGTGCGATCGAGATCCCCGAGCAACCGGGACTCGGACTGACGCTCGATATGGATGCCGTCGCCGAGCATATGGTCGACGGTGAGGAATTGTTTGCGGAAGCGTAGTCCCTAGCGAAAGTTATGAAGATCGCGTGAGATAGCGATCTCATGAGCGGAGATCGTCGCAAGGAGATCGTCCGACATCTCAGTGAAGACGATCTCGATCGGCTACTCGCCGAAACCGACAACGAAAAAGTCAGCAAGCGACTGACGTTCGTTAAACGACTCTACAAAGGCGCAACGCTTGAGGACGCTGCCGACGATGTCGGCAGGTCCTCTGCAACCGCGACTCGCTGGGTACGACGATGGAACGAGGGTGGACTCGGTCTCCTCACGCCGAACTTCGGGGGCGGCAGGCCCCCGAAGCTCGGCGACGACGAGCAGGAACAATTGCTCGAACTCTTACGAGAGGGTCAGCCCTGGAAATCACAAGAGATCCAGTATCTTCTCAACGAGAAGTTCGACGTTGAGTACCATCCAGCCTACCTCGGAAGATTCCTCAAAAAGCTCGGTCTTTCACGTGCGATTCCACGAACACAGCGTCCCTCTCAACCTGAGAACGCCGAGGGGATCCTCGAAGAACGCGTCGGAGACGCGTTCGACGAGGACGCCGATGAGCCACACAACAAACAAGACGGTGATGACGAGGAAGGCTGGATCGTTGACGATGATGTTTGCACCGATGGCGGAACTGTCCTCGGGTTTTTCGATACGTCCCATCCACAGCCGTGGGACAACTCACAGCGGATGTACTACGTCGATGATCCCCACATCACCCGACCGCTGGTTCGTCACGACGAACCAACGGTCGGCTTCTACGCGCTCAACGGCGAGAGCGTGGTGAGCTTCCCCGAAAATCAGGAGAAAGAGAAGATCTGTGGGTGCCTCGAACGGATCCGCGAGCAGAATCCGGGCAAGCGGATTCTGCTCGTCTTGGATAATTTCTCCTCGCACATCTGCCCGTACACGCGCAGGCGCGCGCATCAGCTAGGGATCGATCTGGTGTTCCTTCCAGTTGGTTCGCCGGATCTGAATCCGATCGAACCGGTCTGGAAGAGTCTCCGTTGGGAAGCCTCACCGCTCATCGTCGAGAGCGCGGAGGAATTCCGCGCTCTCGTCACCGATCTGTTCGACCGCCTCACTGATCGGCTGAGTTTCGCCGTCTCATGGATCGAGAAATTCCTCGCTCCGTATCTTCAGAAGTTATCCAAATGACTAAGCTTCCGCAAGCCCGTGAATCCTTGATTCACGACGTTCGATGCGGCGTAGCCGCATCGAGCTCGTGGAACACTGTTCCACGGCGTTCGACGAAACGTAGCTTCGTCGGGCCAGCGACGATTCGGTTCCTGGAAAATTTCGTCGATCAAGCCGTGAAATCGACAGCGGGCGGCCCGTTCGATCCGTCGAAAAGTATATGATGGTTCGTTACGCCGTTTGAGGCGAACGATGTCTGACTCCGAATCGAACTACTCACGGCGGACGTATCTGAAGGGCACCGCTGCGGCAAGCGCCGGCGCGATGGTCGGTCTCGCCGGCTGTGTCGGTGGTGGCGGTGGAGGGAACGGGAGCGGTGGAAACAACAGCAGCGGTGGCGGCTCGTCCGGTGGCGGCGGCAAGCTGCAGGTCCTCCACGGCTGGACCGGCGGCGACGGCAAGAAGGCCATCAACAACCTCATCGAGAAGTTCGAGGAGGCCCATTCCGACGTCAACACCAATTTCCAGGCCATCGGCGGCGGCGGCAACACCAATCTCGATACGACCATCTCGAACCGCGCACAGAACGGCAACCTCCCCAGCTCGTGGGCCGACTGGCCAGGCAACAACCTCGTCCAGTTCACCAGCGCCGGGCTCCTCGGCGACATCAGCAGCGACATCTGGACGAAGGACCTCAAACAGAACTACTCGAAGGAGGCCAAGCAGTACTCGCAGGTCGGCGAAAGCTCGAAATCCGTCGGCTCGGGGCCATACGTGGCGGTGCCGATCGGCTCCCACCGGATGAACGACCTCTTCTACAACGTCTCGGTCGTCGAGGAAGCCGGTGTCGACCCGACGAGCTTCTCGAAGCCGAGCGATCTGACGGCCGCGCTCAAGAAGGTCGAGCAGAACACCGACGCCGTCGGTCTCGCACAGGGGCTCGAAGCGCCGTTCACGACGCTCCAGCTCTGGGAGGTCGTCATGCAGGGACAGGCCGGCTACCAGGGATTCATGGACTACATCAACGGCGAGGGCGATGAGAAGGCGGTGCGCAAGGCGTTCCAGACCGTCCAGAACTACTACGATCACATCAACGACGACGCGTCGAGCATCGGCTTCACGCAGGCCAACCAGAAGTTCATGAGCGGGAACGCGGCCTTCGTCCACAACGGCAACTGGGTCGCCGGCTCCTACCGCAACCAGGACGACTTCGAGTACGAAGACGACTGGAACAACGTCACCTTCCCGGGTACCGAGGACATGTACGGGATGCATCTCGATTCGTTCCCGTTCCCCGCCGACGGGCCCGCTCCCGAGGCCGCAAAGACGTGGCTCTCCTATCTGGGCACGACCGAGGCACAGGTCGCGTTCAACCAGTACAAGGGGTCGATCCCGCCGCGAACCGATGCCCCGAGCGATAAGTTCGGCCCGTATCTCACAAAGACGATCAAGGAGTACAGCGAGGCCTCGCACAAGCCGCCGACGATCGCCCACGGGCTCGCCGTGCTGCCCGACGTCCACTCGGATATCGACGGCGTGATCACCAACGAGTTCCTCGGCTCGGGGAACCTCGACTCCGCAACCAAGGGGATGCTCGATGCCGTCTCCGGATCGAACTGACGTGGGACGGTCGATCCGATCACGGCTGAGCGACCTCCGTACTCGACTCGTGGGCGACACCGGTGACGACGAGACCGCGGTTCGCACCGACGGCGGGGCGACCGTGAGCCGTGGCTCGGCCGGCACAGGCCTGTCGGATCGACTGCGATCGCTGCGCAACAGCCGGTTCGTCGGCTCGCTGCCGTTCTGGCTCCCACCATTCTTGCTGATGGGGCTGTTCGTCTACGGGGCGATCGGCTGGAACTTCCTCATCTCGCTGACGGATATGGAGGGCTTTGGTGATCCGGACTACTCCGCGCTCGATTTCCAGCAGTACGCCGAACTGTTCGGGAGTCAGGCGTTCATCGACGCCGCGCGCAACACGTTCGTCCTGCTGGTCGCGTTCACGATACTCTGTCTCGTGCTCGGGCTGGTGCTCGCGATCCTGCTCGATCGCACGCTCAGATTGCAGAACACGTTCCGGCTGGTGTATCTGCTGCCGTTCAGCCTCTCGTTCGTCGTGACCGCCCAGCTCTGGGCGTGGATGTACGACATCGACAACGGCATCATCAACTCGGTGCTGAGCATCGGCGGACTCCAGCCGGACTGGATCGGCAACCCACAGCTCGTGCTCGGTGCGGTCATCTTCGCGCTGGTCTGGCAGTTCAGCGGCTACGCGATGGTGGTCTTTCTCGCCGGATTGCAGGCGATCCCGGACGAACACTTCGAGGCGGCGCGCATCGACGGCGCGAGCACGATCACGATGTACTGGCGGGTCATCATCCCCCAGCTCAGGGGCTCGGTCATCAGCGCGCTCGTCGTGCTGATGATCGGTGCGCTCAAAGCGTTCGACTTCCTGTACGCGCTGTTCGGCCAGTACCGTCCCGCTGCGGGAGCCGACATCCTCGCGACGCTGATGGTTCGTGAAGCGTACTCGAATCAGCACTGGGCGTACGGCTCGGCGATCGCGATCGTGCTCTACGTCCTCGCGTTGCTCGTCGTCATCCCGTATCTCTACAGTCAGTACCGCAGGGGTGCACTATGAGTCAGGAACCCGTTACAGCCGACGCGACCGACGGCGAATCGTCGACGAGTGACCTGCGCGATGCGATCGGCGGGAAACGAATCCTCCTGTACGCAGTGCTCGCGCTCATCGCCGTCTACTTCCTCGTACCTCTCGAAGCAGGGCTCGTCACGTCGTTCAAGACCAACGAGGCAGTCATCAACACCGCGCCGTATCTCCCGCCCGGACCGGACGGGTTCACCCTCGACAACTGGACGGAGGCGTTCGATACCCTCTCGTCGGGGTTGGTCAACAGCCTCGTGATGACGATCCCCGCGACGGTGCTCGGCGCGCTGTTCGGGAGTCTCGCGGCCTATGGACTGACACAGATCAGCTGGAAGGGGCAGATCCCGATCTTCGCGCTGTTCGTCGCCGGCGTGTTCATCCCGTACCAGGCCGTGCTGGTGCCGCTGTCACAGTTCTGGTCGATGATCCCGCTCGAAACGGCGCTGTCGCCGCTGTGGGCACTACCATTGCTCGAACCGTATCACGCGGATCTCATCGAGCTGATCGTGACCCACACCGCCTACGGTATCCCCATCAGTACGGTGCTGTTCAGGGGCTACTACATGGGCCTCTCCGAGGAGATGGTCGAAGCGGCGCGCCTCGACGGCGCGGGCGTCTTCGAGATCTACCGCCGGATCGTCCTGCCGCTGTCGGGACCGATGTTCGCGGTAGTGCTCATCTACCAGTTCACACAGATCTGGAACGAACTGCTGTTCGCGCTGATCCTCGTCGGCGGCACGGGACCGTCGGCTCCGGTGACGCTCTCGCTCGTGGGACTGGGAACGAGCCTCGAAGGCGTCGATTTCGGGCTGCGGATGGCCGGCGCGTTCCTGACCGCACTACCGACGCTGCTCGTCTTCATCATCTTCGGCGATCAGTTCGCACAGGGTGTTGCCGGCCGAACGTAGACAGACAACGATGATCGAAATACAATCTCAACCAGCGAACGGAGGTATCGAATGGCCGAACTGAGTCTCGATGGCGTCACCAAACGGTTCGACGACGGCGGCAACGGCATCATCGCCGTCGATGAGGCCTCGCTCGACATCGACGACGGCGAATTCCTCGTTCTCGTCGGGCCGTCGGGCTGTGGGAAGAGTACGACGCTCCGAATGATCGCCGGGCTCGAATCCGTCTCGTCGGGAACGATCAGTCTCGACGGGACCGTCATCGACGATCGCCAGCCCGCCGATCGCGACATCGCGATGGTGTTCCAGAGCTACGCGCTCTACCCCCACATGACCGTGCGCGAGAACATGAGTTTCGGGCTCGAAGAGAGCACGGAGATGCCCGACGACGAGATCCGCGAGCAGGTCGAATCCGCCGCGGAGATGATGGGCATCGAACAGCTGCTCGATCGCACACCCAGCGAGCTCTCCGGTGGCCAACAGCAGCGCGTCGCGCTCGGCCGTGCGATCGTCCGCAGTCCGGCGGTGTTCCTGATGGACGAGCCACTGTCGAACCTCGATGCGAAACTGCGCTCACAGATGCGGACCGAACTCCAGCGGATGCAGGAGGACCTCGGCGTGACGACGGTCTACGTGACCCACGACCAGACCGAAGCGATGACGATGGGCGATCGGATCGCCATCCTCGACGACGGCCGGCTCCAGCAGGTCGCCACGCCGCTCGAAGCCTACCACGAACCCGCAAACCGGTTCGTTGCGGGCTTCATCGGCGAGCCGTCGATGAACTTCTTCGAGACCACGGTGGAAAACGGACGTCTCGTCGGCGAGAACTTCGACTATCCGCTCTCGGAGGACACGCGCGCAGACATCGGCGATACGGCCGACGTGACCCTCGGCGTGCGCCCCGAGGACATCGAACTGGTCGATGCAGTCGAGGGCGATGGGGAGCACGATTTCCGTACGGTTGTCGACGTGGTCGAGCCGGTCGGCAGCGGCAACAACGTCTATCTCGCCTTCGAGGGCGACGAGAGCGCATCGGAGCTCGACATGGACGAATCACAGACGTTCGTGGCGACGATCGGCGGGCTGCGACGCATCGAGGCAGGGCAGCCGGCGATCGCGCGGCTTCCCGAGAACGCGATCCACCTGTTCGACAGCGAGACGGGCGAGGCGCTGCACAATCGCAATCTCGACGACACCGAACAGGTCGAACCACAGCTCTGATCGACTCGGTGTGTTTTTCAGCCGTTCGCACCGATCAGAGATATGAGCGAGATCACCGACTACGAACTGTTCGCCGTCCCGCCACGCTGGCTGTTCCTCCGCGTCGAGACAAGCGATGGGCGCGTTGGCTGGGGCGAACCCGTCGTCGAGGGGCGAGCACACACGGTCAGAGCGGCCGTCGAGGAACTGTTCGAGAGCCATCTGCTCGGTGCCGACCCCGATCCGATCGAGGACCACTGGCAGGCGATGTACCGCGGCGGGTTCTATCGCGGCGGACCGGTGCTGATGAGCGCCATCGCGGGCGTCGATCAGGCGCTCTGGGATCTCAAAGGCCAGCAGTTCGACGCGCCCGTCCACGAACTCTTGGGTGGCCCAGTCAGAGATCGGATGCAGGTGTACAGCTGGGTCGGCGGCGATCGTCCGAGCGACGTCGCCGAAGCAGCCAGCGAGCGCGTCGCCGCGGGATTCGACGCGCTCAAGATGAACGCGACCGTCGAGTTCCAGCGCATCGAATCGCCGGCCGCGATCGAGGCCGTCGGCGAACGACTCGCGACGGTCCGTGAGGCGGTCGGTCCCGAGGTCGGGATCGGCGTCGACTTCCACGGCCGGGTCGCGAAACCGATGGCCAAACGGCTCGCGGCGGTGCTCGAACCACACGACCCGATGTTCATCGAGGAGCCCGTACTGCCCGAGCACGACGAGCTCCTTCCCGAAATCGCCGCCCACACGACGACGTCGATCGCGATCGGCGAGCGCCACTACTCGAGGACGGATTTCGCGCCCCTGCTCCAAAGCGGCGGCGTGGACGTGATCCAGCCCGACCTCTCACACGCCGGCGGCATCACCGAGGTCCACAAGATCGCAAGCATGGCCGACGCCCACGACGTCGCGCTCGCGCCACACTGCCCGCTCGGCCCGATCGCGCTCGCCTCGTGTCTCCAGGTCGATGCCTGCGCGCACAACGCGATCATCCAGGAACAGAGCCTCGGGATCCACTACAACAAAGGGAGCGACGTGCTTGACTATCTCGCTGATCCGTCGGTGTTCGACTACGAGAACGGGTTCGTCGAGATTCCCGACGGGCCGGGGCTCGGCATCGAGATCGATGAGGAGCACGTCCGCGAGCAAGCGGGCGAGATCGACTGGCACAACCCGATCTGGCGACACGACGACGGCTCCGTCGCCGAATGGTAGCGGTGCCCTGAACGAACCGGCTCAGAGCGAAACCGGCGAGTCGCTCTCCCCGGCCTCGTAGATGGCTTCGAGCGCGCGCATGTCGATCAGTCCGTGCTCGCCGTTCGGGTGTGGTTCGGTTTCGGAGAGCACGCGGTCGGCGAAGTAGTCGAACTCCTCGGTCATCTGGCTGCGCTGGTCGAAGTCGAGTGTAGCGTCGAGATCGCCCCGCCGCACCCGGAGTTTTCGGGGTTCGTCGGGGAAGAAGACGGGATCGAGTTCGAGTTCGCCCTCCGTGCCCGTGATCCGGAGATGGCTCGACTGGGCGGCGTTCTGACTCGCCGTGCACACAGTCGAGACGTCGTCGGGGAAGTCGACGCGGAAGCTCGCGCGCTCGTCGGACACGTCCGAAAAGGCATCGTGATCCGAGCTCATCGTGGCCGTCACCGAGACGGGGTCCGAATCGAGGACGAAGCGGGCGGTGTTGAGCGGGTAGATACCGAGATCCATCACGCTCGCGCCGTAGCCCGCGAGATCCGGATCGAGCCGCCACTGGTCGGTGTCGGGGTTGATGTCGAGCAGGCGCTGGGTCATCGCACCGTGGACCGCGACGGGCTCGCCGATGAATCCCTCCCGAACGAGTTCGCGCGCCCGCCGGACGGCCGGCTCGGTCTGCATCCGGTAGGCGATCATCAGGGGAACCGACTCGCACGCCGCGACCAGCTCCGCGGCGCGCTCGACGCTCGCCTCCATCGGTTTCTCGCAGAGGATCGCCTTGTCGAGCTCGGCGGCCGTCTCGGCATACTGCAGATGGACGGCGTTCGGCGTGGCGATGTAGACGGCGTCGTACTTCTCGCTGGCCGCCCCGTCGTGGAACTCCTCGTAGGAGATGCCGTCCTCGATCGTCTCGTGGCGCTCGGCGGTCGCCGTCGCGCGTTCCGCATCGCTGCTGACGAGCACCGTCGTCTCGCACAGCTCCGAGCGCTCGACGGCCGGCAGCGCCTTTTCGAGCGTCCACCAGCCGAGACCGATCATCGCGATCCTGACCGTGCCGTCCGCGTCGCTCCGCCAGTCGCGCTCGGTGAACTCGTCGAAGAACTCGGGAAGGTCGGATGTACTCATCGCCGGCGGTTGTCGGGCCGTCGGGGTGAGTGTGTCGGTGCTACCCCTCGGCGCGCAGTCCGTCGTAGAGATCACACAGCCGCTGGCCGTCGCGCGCCCAGTTGTACTCGTCCTCGACCGCCGCTCTGCCGTTCTCCCCGCAGTCGTCCGCCCGCCCCTCGTCGGTGAGTTCGGTGAGAGCCGTGCCGAGCGCGTCGCCGTCGCCGGCCGGCGTGACGAGCCCGCAGTCGGTACGACTTACGATGCGCGCGAGCGGCGCGACGTCGCTGGCCACGACCGGCACGCCCATCGCCATCGCCTGGAAGAGCTTGTGCGGGACGGTCGTCTCGGTGTGTGCCGTCGCGGCGTGAGGGACGGCCGAGACGTCGCTCGCGGCCAGATAGCGGGGAACGTCGGCGAAATCGACCCAGCCGGTGAACGTGACCTGCTCGCGAATGCCGAGCGAGCGCGCGAGTGCCTTCAGTCCCGCGACGTAGTTGTCGTTGCCCGTCCCGACGAGCAGGAGTTCGGCGTCGGGGCTTTTCTCGACGAGTCGCGCGAACCCCTCGACGAGCGTGTCGAGCCCGCGGTGACGCGTGAAGTTGCCGACGTAGGAGACGACGAACGACTCGGGATCGAGGTCGAGCGTCGCGGGCGGCTCGACGTCGCCGGCGAAGGCGTCGAGATCGACGGTGTTCGAGACGACCGTCATGTCGGTGGATTCCGCGCCGCAGTCGCGGATATAGTGTGCGCGGGCCTCCTCGCAGACGGTGACGGTGCGATCGGCGCGCCGGACGCACTCCCGTTCGAGACGCTTGAGCCGCCAGGGTGCGAAGGCGATACGCTGGACGAGCGCCTCGGCATCGCGGGCGATCTCGCCCCAGCCACGCATCTGCTGTATCTGCCGGGCCGCCTCCGGGTAGTTCTCGTGGAGGTCGGCGACAACCGGCACGCCGAGCTCCTCGCCGAGTGCCAGCCCCGTCTGTACGAGCGGGAGGTCGTGGATGTGAAGGGCGTCGATCGGGTTCTGTCGATCGAGTTCCCGGACGGCGCGCTGCCAGGCCGGATGGACGGCGCTCGCGACGTAGCGGAGCCCGTCGACCACTCCCGAGAGGCCCGCGAACAGCCGGTCGGCGGGCAGGCGCTCGACGTCGATCCCGTCGAGGCGCGCGAAGCTCTGCTCGGTCGGCCCGCCGCGACAGAGCAGCGTGATGGAGTGGCCGGCCGCACGTAGCGCCGACGCCTCCTTCCGGACGCGGATGTCCGGCGGGAAGCGCTCGGGGAGGAGCATACAGACGTGCATACCGCCCGGAACACGCTCAGGGACTTAAGGCTGGGTTCACGCCGCGACCGCGACACGAGGGGTTTTCACCGCGATGGGTCGAATCCGGTCCATGACCCTCGTCAGCGCTATCCTCCCGACGTACAACCGCGCCGACTACGTTTCCGGGGCCATCGACACCGTCTTGGAACAGAGCCACGACGAGATCGAGGTCGTGGTCGTCGACGACGGTTCGACCGACGACACGACGGAACGACTCGCGGCCTACGAGGACGACGACCGCGTGCGCGTCCGCCACAACGAGGAAAATCGCGGCATTTCGGCGAGCATGAATCGGGCGGCGGAGCTCGCGAACGGCGAGTTCGTCTGCGTGCTCAACGACGACGACCGCTGGCACGAGGAGAAGGTCGAGAAACAGCTCGCGGCCTTCGAGCGCGCGGGCGAGGATGTCGGTATCGTCTACACTGGTGGAGTGGTCAAACAGGGCGAGCGCGTAGTGCGGGTCTATCGCCCCGAGCGCCGCGGCGACATCTACCCCGACGTCATCGCTCGATTCGGCCTCCATCCGCATTCGAGCCACATGCTGCGCGCCGAGTGTTTCGAGCTGGGTGGGTTCGACCCCGACTTCCCCCGTGGGGTGGACTGGGACCACTGTATCCGCCTCGCCCAGGAATACGAGTTCGAGTACGTCGACGAGCGCCTCGTCGAGCGCATCTTCCACACGGACAATATCTCACAGCAGCTCACTCACGGCGTCGAGGTCAACCGAATGATCTGGGAGAAGTATCACACTGAAATCGAGAACTACCCCGGTATCGAGCGCCGTCTCCGCGAAAAGCAGTGTCGAGCACACGCGCGGGTCGCGCTCGAACGCGGCCAGCGCCGGCGCGCGTTCGCCTACGCCCGCCGCGCGATGGGCTACGACCGCTCGGCCGAGAGTGCGTTCATCATGCTCTTTGCGCTGCTCGGCCGGCGAGCACTCGGCGCTGCACGCCGTGTACGCGACGCCGTGATGAACTGGCGGGCGACGGGATCGAACACCGACGGCTGAAACAGTTAAGTAATACTGTCCAGTAAAACGGCTATGGCACGAACCGTCTGTGCGAAGGTTCCCGACGAGATGAAAGCGGAGATCGATCGCACGGAGATCAACGTCAGTGCGGTCGTTCGTGCGGCACTCGACGACGAACTGACGCGACGACGGCGGGCAGACCTACGGGAGGACGCGAGCGCTCTCGGTGAACGGGTCGCGGACCGGGTGAACGAAGAAGAGGTCGCCACCGCCGTCCGCGAAACCCGCGAGGAACACTGACGCTCGTGGCCGAAGCGTATCTGTTCGACGCCAGCGCGCTCGTCGATCTCGTGTTGGGTCTCGGGCCACCATCTGTGGGGATCGATGCCGTGTTCGATGGCTATTTCCTCGATCTGACGCCCTACGAGGCCGGAAACGCACTGTGGAAGATACGGTTCGCGAACGACGCTATCACCGACCGGGACCTCGATGACGCACTCGACGTCCTCGAACGGCTCAGCCGTGAAGTCTCGTTCGAGGACGCCACCGGCTCCGAACTCCGGCCCACGATGGCGATGGCGCGGAAAACGGGCTGTACGTTCTACGATGCGAGCTACCTCATGGTCGCGGACCGCGAGGACCTCACGCTCGTGAGCGAGGACGGCCCGCAGCGAAACGCGGCGCAGGATGCCGGTGTTTCCGTCCGTACACTTTCCGATCTCGCGGAAGAACAATAGCACCGAAGAGACGTTAGCCGAACCTCGTGTGCCCGGATCGTCCCCGCGACAACCCGACGAACATCGCCACGAATCCCCCGATGACGAGACCCCGTCACCGACGCCTCGGAATCGAGGTCACTATTATCCGAGGAGATTGCGAGGAAAAGGTGAAGATGGCGACTCAACCTCACCAAATCGTTTCGGTGGTCGCAAACCAGAGGGTCAGCCAAACGAGAGCGAGGGCTGCAAACCCGAAACCCGACCAACTCGGCTTGCCGTCGGCAGACCATGCCGAAAGGTTCCGCGAACTCGTCATTGCTCCGTAGTTGAAGGGTGTTATATTCATGATTTCGGCCATCTTCGATTTTGAACGGATATCGGATCGAACCACCGGAAACGCAACAATCGATTACTCAACGGCAAGTGTTGCCTCGCAATCGGGACACACGAGATCAGTTCCCGTATTTCGGACACGCATATCGCCACGACTGCAGTAAGTACACGCTATCTCGCCAATTTCAGGAATCCGCGCGATCCGCACCTCCTCGCTATCGCGGGGTGCACCGAGTGCGAGTGCAACCACCCGCTCGTCGGTAGTGTTTCGACCCGTCTGGAACTCGCCGGGGGCGAATCGGATCGCTTCGTTCTCGCCGACGGTGATCTCGCGCTCGTTCGCTGATGGTTCACCAGAGGAGCGAGTTTCGAACGTCGCCTCGCCGGCGAGCACGACGAAGACCTCCTCCTGATCGGGATGGGCGTGAAGCGATGCAGCGAACCGCTCGCCGGGTTCGAGAACGTAGTGATTGATCGCGATGTCGGTGGTTCCGAGCGGGTCGGCGAGCGTGCGCCGTTCGGCACCCGTCTCAGTCGGCGATGGCCCCACGTCACGAATCCGAACGGATTCCATACCGCTGGCTCTCCTCGGACGAACAAAAGCGTTCCCCGTCAGCGGACGAGCGAATAGCCGCGCTGCATCGCGTTCATCCCCACCTGTCCGAACAGCGAGGCGAGAAGGGGGATCGCCGTCCGGAGCGAGGGCGCGTGATAGCACGCGAGCGCGAACGAGCGCACCGTCGAGAGCGACCATCGCCGATCACGCAGTTCCATCCGGGCCTCTAGCTTGTCGGTGTTCGCCAGCGCATTCGCCCGCACGGAGGCCGGGAAGTCGTCGTAGAGATCGTCGTATTCCTGGATGATCTCCCTGCGCCCGCGAATGAGCCCCGGCGATTTGCCCCGCGAGTCTTCGATGACGGCGCGATCGACCAGCGCCTCGTCGACGAACTCGAACTCGTGCTCGCGCGCGAGATCGATCATCAGTCCGAGATCGTCACCACCGGGACGGTCGGGTAGCGGCAGCGCCGTTTCGAGCGCATCGCGCGCGACGAGCATCGTCGAGGTAACACATGGCGAGAGGGAAAATTCGAGCGCGCGCGCGAGCACGTCCCCATGGGCGGTCGGATCCGGAAGGATCGTCGTGCCGTCCTCGTAGGTCATCCCGCAGTAGGCCACGCTCGCGCCCGTGCGTTCGAGCAGTGCGACCTGATCGGCGAGTTTCTCCGGGTGAAGGCAGTCGTCATCGTCGAGAAACTGGACGTATTCGCCCGAGGCACGCTCGGCACCCACGCTGCGGGCGGGGTTCGAGCCGATATTGTGATCGAGCTCGACGTACGTGAGATCGTACTCGTCGACGACGGGCATCGCATGCCCCTCGCCGGAGTCGTCGACGACGATGGTCTCCGTCGGCTGCGTCTGTGAGACGACGCTCTCGATGGCCTCGCGGAGGCGATCGTTGCGGTAGTAGGTCGGGATCACGACCGAAACGAGTGGATCGTCGGACATGGTCGAGACGAGCGAAGGAATAGCTAAATGTGTGCCGAGAGCGCGTTGCCGACAGTGACCCGCGACGCGATCCTCCGGAAGTGGGTGCGCCAGCCCCCGACCACCCCGCTCATCCAGCAGCTCCGCGACGAGGAACGCCAGCGCGCGCTCGCCGAACTCGACGGCGGGCGCGTGCTCGATCTCGCCTCCGAAGCGAACGTCACCCGTGGCGTCTCGGCCGACTCGCTCACGCGCGTCGATTTTTCGGACGACGCGAGTTCCTACGCGAGCGAAACCATCGGCGACGCCGTCGACGAGTACCAAAGTGCCGATCCCGAACGGCCAACCCTCCCCTTCGCCGACGACGCGTTCGACGCCGCCGTCTCGATCGGCCCCTACGACTGGAAGTTCCTCGACGTCGAATCGCTCACCGCCGAGGTGGGGCGCGTGCTCGACGATGGCGGGAAATTCGTTTTCTCGGTACCGACGCCCCGCTCGCCCTACGCCGCGAACGGCTGGCCCGACAATCACTACTACGAGCCGCGCGAGGCGCTCTCGCTGCTCGCGCCCGACTGGCGGCTGCTCGACGCCGATCTCGTCTTTCAGTACCCCTACTACGTCCACATGGCGCTCAACGCGCTCCCGGCGAACCTCCAAGAGCCGTTCGTCGGTGCCGCCGAGCGCGCGAGCGACGAACTCACCGCCCGCGAGCGCTGGGACGACGCTTCCTATCTCGTGCTCGCGGCCGAACCGCTCGACTATCGGGGCTATCTCGACGATGCGCTCGACTGCCTGTTCCGGCCGGTCGACGAGAACGGCTTCTGGGACATGGAGGACGAAAAAATCCTCCGCGGGCTCGATTACGAAATTGCCAGCGATGACGAGAATCCCGAGTTCGAATGGACGCCCGACGACCGCGAGCTGTGGCGCTACGCACCCTTCGGGTTGATGGGCGCGCTCCAGTGGCGCGTCTCCGCGCTCGGCACCGATCGCTACGACGACGAACTCCGGAGCACGCTCGACTACTTTGCCGACGAGATCGAGAGCGGAACGCTCTCCGCGATGCCGAGCTACGGCATCGGCCCCCTCGTCTGTGCGTTCTCGCTCGCGGCCGAGGTGTTCGACGCCACCCACGAGCGCGTCGCGTGGGAACTGTTCGAGCACTCGCGCGAGCGCTTCGACTTCACCCACGCCGAAGACAGCCTGCTCGCCTACGGCTGGTCGTATCTCGCCGAGCGCGAGTCCGGATCCGTGGTGCGAGAGGCGCTCTCGGAGGCGCTGGCGCTGATGAACGACCGGCTCACGCCCGACGGACTGTTCGTCTTCGACAACCACACGACCCGCCGCCATCAGAATCAGATGTATTCCTGCTGGGGGTTCGCCCGCGCGATCGAGGTGACCGGACAGACGGGCTATCTCGAAAACGTCGAGCGCGTTCTCGAACGGACCGTCGACGAGCGCATGCGCGACGACGGCGCGTTCGTCTGGGAGGACGAGGTGTCGTCGATCCGGCGCGCGCGCCGCAGCGCGACGAAACGCCTCGGCTTCCGGCCACCCTACTGGGATTTCCTCTACGAGTGTCACCAGACGTTCTTCGTCAACGCGGTCGCCCACTACGAGGCGGCGGGCGGCGAGCGCGACTTCGATCGCGAACTGAGCCGCGCGATGGCCTGGATCTACGGCGATAGCAGTCGTGGGGATCTCGTCGAACTGAGCGAACTCGGCGTTCCGATGCGCTTTCTCACCGTCGACGACCGCCTCGATGTCGACGATCAGATGTACAAGGGCTCCTACGAGATCGGCTCGTATCTGATGGCGCTCACGAATCTGCTCGCGGAACCGTAACGTCGGGCTCCGGCGTCGCGAGCAGCGATTCGTACAGTTCACGCAGCTTCTCGGCATCACGCTCGCTGTCGAACGCACCCTCGGCCGCCACGCGGGCGTTCGCGGCGAGCGAGGCCTGTCGGTTAGGATCAGCAAGCTTCACCAGCGCTCCAGCCAACGCACCCGTTCCGTGTCGCACGCACAGCCCCGCTCCGGTCCGTTCGAGTAGTCGCTTCAGCGGCGGCGTCTCGCTGGCGACCATCGGAACCCCGAGCGCCAGCGCCGTGAAGAACGCCCGCGGAACCGTGGTCTCCGTCGCGTGCGAACGCTCGGGCAGCACGCAGACGTCGCTCGCGGCGAGGTAGCTCGTCAGTTTCACGTCTTCGGTGCGAAAGCTGATCCGGCCGGCGGCCAGGCGTCGCCGCGCCAGCCGTTCGAGATCGTCGAGCACCGCCTCCTCGAGATCGCCGACGATCAGCACGCGGAGATCGGCGGCACGATCGGCCGCCCGCGCCGCGGCCACGACGACCGTTTCGAGCGATTCCTGGGAAACGCCATCGGCGACGACGGTGGCGACGAACGCCGTCTCGGGGTCGAACCCGAACCCGTCGGCCGGCTCGGTATCCGCGGCGAGATCGGAGTCGACGGTCTCGCGGACGACCGCGACGTGCTCGGGATCGATGCCCTTCCCGCGGACGTATTCGGAACGCGCTTCCTCGCAGGTCGTCACCAGTCGATCCACGTCGGGAACTCGTTTTCCGAGTAAGCGGCCCCGCCGCCAGGGTGAGTGAAACACGCGGCGGGCATACTGGCGAAATCGGCTTCCACGCGCGCTCTCGGCCGCCGCTGTGGCGGCCGGCGCGCTCGGCAGGTCGGCCACGGTCGGAATGTCGAGTTTCGTACCGATCTTCAGTCCCGTTTTCAGCAGGTCGAGATCGGTCACACAGCAGACGTCGATCGCCCGTTCGTCGTCGATCTCGCTCGCGGCACGCAGCCAGGCGGGCTGGACGTAGCTCAGCGCGTAGCGCGCGCCGTCGAGGATTCCCTTAGGTCCCGAATACAGCTCGTCGTCGGGCAATCGCCGAACGTCGATGCCGTCGACGATCGCCTCGGTCGGCCCACCCGTTCCGCGCGCACAGACCGTCACCGCGTGGCCGCCCGCCCGCAGCGCCGCACCCGCCCGCGCGAGGCGTTCGTCCGGCGGAAACGCTCCCGCGGTGAGCATACAGACGTGCATCTATCGCGGCCCCCCGGACCCTCGGCTGTCGATCATATCATCCCTCTCTCACGGGCCGGGTTTCGCTCTTGTGGTCGTGCTGGCGAATCCGTCGACCGTGACGGAATAACAGTCCTCAGCGGAGCGCCTTGGCGGCGAGGTTGCGGTCGTAGGTCGCGAGTAGCTCCTCGGTGACGGTCTCCCAGGCGTACTCGTCGCTCGCCGCCTGCCGGTTCGCCGCGCCCATCGCGGCCACCCGTTCGGGATCAGCGACGAGTTCCGCGAGCGCGTCGGCGAGCCCGTCGGCATCGCCCGGTTCGACGAGCAGCCCGCGCTCGTCGTCGATCACTTCCGGGATCGCGCCCACCGTCGTCGAGACGATGGCGTTGCCCGCGGCCATCGCTTCGAGCATCGCTATCGGCAGCCCCTCGGCGTGGGAGGGCAGGACGAAGATCGAGCCCGCGCCGAGCAGCTCGTGTTTTTTCTCCTCGGAGATGTAGCCGAGATACTCCACGTTGTCGTAGGTCGCGGCCAGTCGCTCGGAGTGGTTCGAGAGCGGTCCCTTGCCCGCGATCGTCACCCGAAAATCGAGATTCCGATCGGTGAGTTCGTCGACCGCTTCGGCGAACTCGACGACGCCCTTGCGCGGGAGCTGGTTCGAGACCGTCACGATGTGCGGGACGTCGCCGTCGAACGACGGCGTGTAGTCGGCGGCGTCGACTGCATTCGGGATCACCGTGAGCTTCTCGGGGTCGGTGTGTTTCGAGAGCGTGTCCTTCCAGTATTCCGAGAGGACGACGATCTCGTCGGCGGCACCGAACACGATCGACTGGAACCAGCGGACGAGTCGCGACTCCGTCGAGACGAACACGTCGAACGAGGAGCCGTGGACGTGGAAGACGACGGGACACCGCCAGACGTACTTGCTGAAGAGCACGTAGTAGCCCGCCCGGTAGAACGAGAACCGATGCGAGGAGTGGACGTGGACGATATCCGGCCGCGAGCGCACCGTATAGGAGAGCATGTTCCAGAGGATGACCAGCAGCGAGCGGACGAACGCGCCGACACCCTCGGTGTCGAACGCACCGCTCTTGTGCGCCGACACGTGGAGTCGGCCGGCGAGATGGCGGCGCTGCTCGCTGATGTACTGGCCGATCCCGCCCGGTCCCTGCCGTCCGACGATGAGGAGTTCGGTGTCGCGCATTATTCGACGTACCCCAGCCCTCGCAGGCGTTCCTCGACGTCGCTGAAGTCCTCGCCGTCGGTGCGGTCGTCGCTACGCGACTCGCTGTCGGAACCCGTGATATCGACGGTTTCGATTGATCGTTCGGCGGCCGATGAATCGGGCGCGAACAGCTCGTCGAGCACGCGCCCGTCGACGGTCGTGGGCACCGCCGCACCCATACTGTGGAGCACCGTCGGCGCGACATCGAAAACGCTTGCGTCCGTCGGCGTCGCGTCAGCGGCGATGTCCGGTCCTTCGGCGAGGAAGATCCCTTCGGGACGGTGATCGGCGGCGTGACTACCGGGATTGGAGAACACCGTCTCGGAGAGCGATGGTTTGACGTAATAGCCCTCGCGCGGCTCGATGACGAGATCCGGTGCAGCGTCGTCGGTCGGGAACAGTTCGTCGCCGTCGTGGACGGCGAGAACGCGCTCGTCGGTGTCGGGATCGCGGACTCGCGTGAAGGTATCCGTCAGTTCGGCTTTGAGCGCGTCGACCCGCCCCGGCGGGACGATTCCCTGCTCGAAGCGTTCGGTGTCGTTGACGTAGAGGGTGCCCTGCGCGTGGACGAACGCGGTCGTCTTGTCGTATTCGACGTCGTAACGTACGTTTTCGCCGGGGATGCCGGTCGCGAGGCGATCGACGAGCGCGTCCGGCAACCGTGTGGCGAGCTCGTCGACGTCGATGTCGAATCTGTCGAGCGTGTCGAGCACGCGCTCCTTGGTGAGGCCGATCCGCGAAAGCGTGCTGCGCGTGCCGGTGTCCGATTTCGGCGTGAGATAGCCGGCATCGGCGAGCACCCGGTTGACGTGGACGTTCTTCTCGATGGGACCGAACCCGTGATCGGAGACGACGAAGAGGTTCGCGTCGGTGTCGGCCGCCGTCTCACGGGCATCGCCGAGCACGGCGTCGAGCTGCTTGTAGTGATCGAGGAGGATTTCCTCGTCCCAGAGGAGATGCTGGAGGCGGTCGGGAGCGGTGTAGACGAAGAAAAACAGCCGCCAGTCGTCGGCGAGAAAGTCGTTCATCAGTTCGCGGCGGGCGGCGACCAGCGACGCGAGCGCGTCGGGGAACTCCTCGGGTCGGTCGCGGTACTCGTTCCAGTCGAGCCCGATCTCGTAGTCGGGCACGCGATCGGCGATCGTCGCGGCGAGTTCGGGCGGATGGGTGAACCCCTCGTCCCTGTCCGGTGTCATCATTCCCGTGACCATTCTCCCGTCGATGGACGATGCGGGGTAGGTCATTGGCATGTTGACGACCGTCGACGGCGAGACGAGCTCCCAGAGCGCAGGCTGGGAGACGTCCTCGCCGGTGTTGACGCGATGGCGGTAGTTCGTCCCGAGCTTGTAGAACGCATAGATCCCGTGTTTGTCCGGCCGAACGCCGGTGGCGATCGAGGGCCACGCGAGCGCGGTGTTCGCGGGCTGCGTGCTCGCGAGCGGCCCCGCCGCGCCCTCGTCGATGAGGGCAGCGAAGTTCGGCAGTTCGCCCGCTGCCGCCCACGCGCGCAGGCGCTCCCAGGGCACGCCGTCGAGACCGAGAACGAGCGCTCGGCGTCTGGCATCACCCTCGTTCATAGTTGGTACATGCTGGCTGGATTTCCTCTCGTGACGCCCATTACCGTTTCCATTCGCGCCGTCGCCCACACACCGTCCGCAACGCCCGTCTAGCCGCCGACAGTCGGTCCGCTCGTCGGCGTCGGCGTGCCGTTCGACGATCCATCGATGATACCGAATATTGACTCGGAATCGGTAGTCGTCGGCGTTGCGGTCGGTGTCGCGGTGGCGGTCGCCGTGGCAGTTGCGGTAGTGGTCGGCGTCGCAGTCGCGGTCGCTGTCGGCGTACGCGACGGCGTCGATGCGTTGCCGAACACCGAGCGGTTCGTCGGCGGTGCCCGCGGCGTCGTCCCGTTCGCGCCGGCGGAACGGGTTTCGTTCGCAACGGTGGCGCTCGCTCCGTCGGCGGGCGAACTGCCGGCGACGTGATACAGGTCGAACTCGCCGTTCGTCTGGACGAGACTGACGCCCGACTGGTGATCGAGCGCACTGACGTTCTCGCGGCTGTAGCGCAGGCTCCGGTAGACCTCCACCTCGCGCTCGCGGGCAGCCTCTGTCACGGCTACGTACCGATCGTTCGACGTCCGACCCGCGAGCGCACTGAGGTTCTCGCCCGGGATCCCACGACCATGCTGTGAGACGGGCGTGCCTTCGACGCCGAGAGCGCCGTGTTTGTACCGCCACGGCCCGCTCCGCAGCCCGTAGATCGGCGTCTCCTCCGTACTGTGCTCGAAGGCGAACCCATAGCCGGACATCTGAGTTTCGCTCACCTGGTCGTTCGGCTGGAAGATGTACGGTGACGGGAAGACGACCACGACCGAGAGCGCGAGCATCGCGACGATGATCACCGACAGCACCGCGCGAACGCTGCCGATCGGGGCGATCTCGGAGAGCCCGGAGACGTAGCGATAGAGCGCGATCGAGCCGAGGATCGTCGCGAACAGCATGATGAGTCCGGCGTTGCGGAAGAACAGCTCGGAGACGGTGCCGATGTAGAACAGCAGCGAGTACGGGATCAACACCACCAGCCCGATGGTGAAGTACTTGATCAGCGCCGTCGTGTCGGGCGCGTCGCGCAGCCGACCGAAGAGGCTCGTCACCATCAGGAGGCCCGCAAGGGCGGCGACCACGAGGCTCACGCCGAACAGTTTGAGGAACAGCTCGACGATCGAGCCGCCGATGGCGGTCAGCGATGACGCCTGACTGGCCGTCGAGGCACCGAGCTCGGCCCCGCCCGTGAGAAAGCTCAACAGTTCACGAAGCACCGCGTTGACGGAGCTTTCGTACCGACCCCGGCCGATCGACCAGAGCATGAACGAGCCGATGAGGAACACCGTCGGCCCATACATCGTTCGGTGGGAGGCGATGGCACTATCCGGTCGTATGGACCGGTAGAGGAGCTGTACGCCCGAGAGCGTGATGAACAGAATGATGAGGTTCGCGGCCTGCTGTGAGTGAAAGAGCACGAGGCCGCCGAGCGCGACCGCGAAGGCCGCACTCACCGCCGACACCGGCAGGCGCGACTCGAAGACGTCGGTCGGACTGGTGAGATAGTTGATCAGCAGATAGACGATGATCGGCGTGATGAGGATCGAATCCGAGATCGGATGCGGTGTCATGTAGTTCACCCCCATGTGGTTGATCGGGAGCACCAGGAGACCGGCGAGTCCGCTCAGCAACATCGCGCCGCGATGGGAGGTCATCGAGCGGACACAGAGCGGGATGAAGACGAGATAGGCGACGACGTACGCGAGCACGATCAGCAGCAGCGAGCGCGGGACCGTCGTGTTCGCGACGCCGCGGATGAACAGCGACGAGGTGTGGACGCCCGGATAGAACAGCCCGAACGCGCTCAGCGACCCGTCCAGGAGGTCGCGCGTCCAGCCGAGATGTGTCAGTCCGTCACCGGAGCCGTAGTAGAAGTAGCTCCGCAGCAGGGGGAGGCCCGCGATCGCGACGATGCCGCCGCCACCGAGACTCAGTCCGGCCAGACTGACGTAGCCCTCCGGCGCGTACAGCGTGACGAACACCGCGACCAGCAGCGCGATCGCGACGCCGAGCCAGAAGCCGATCGGCGTCGAGCCGTAGATGTCGATCTCGTAGCCCGTGGCGGGCTTTCCGTAGGCGAACAACACGCCGCCGGCGAGCGCGAGATAGCCGACGACGAGCGCGAGTTTCTGTGCGCGGTTGTTCGGTTGTGAGGTCGTGAGCGTACTCATCGTATCAATCCATTTCGCGTCCGTGGCGCATCCAAACGTACTCGCACTCTCGAAGCGGCGTTATAAACGTTTACCGCTCTCGACCGCCGCGTGGTGTGTCCACACGCGATCGCTACCGGCGATCGACGCGCCATACCGAGGTGCATAAGCCACCGAGCGTGAAACCCTTCCGGAAGAATGCGACAGCCAAACGTCGTCTGGATAACCCTCGAAAGCACCCGTGCCGACCACACCACGATGGGCGGGTACGCGCGCGATACGACGCCCAACCTCGACCGCATCGCCGGAGCCACGCGCGGGCGCTCGTTCGACAACTGCCACACGCACGGAATCTGGACACTCGCGTCGAGCGCGTCGATCCTCACCGGCACGACACCCACCCACCACGGTGCGGGCATGCAGAACGACGCCATTCCCGAGGAGCTCGACACGGTGCCCGAGCGCCTCCAACGCGCCGGCTACCGAACCACCTGTCTCTCGCCGAACTCCCATCTGAGCGGCGGCACCGATCTCGATCGTGGCTTCGACGAGTTCACGTGGCTGAGCGCCGACACGCTGGTCCAAGAGGCCGGCCCGCGCATCCTACTCAAATATCTGCGCAACTGCCGTCGCCACGGCCCAGGACTGACGACCGATACCAGGAAACACGGGACGGGGTTCGTGATGAACGAGATCGCGAAACGGCGCATCGGATCGTACGCCGGCGACGACGAACCGTTCTTCCTCTACGCTCACTACGGCGACCCCCACCACCCCTACCACCCGCCGCGGCGCTTTCTGGAGCCCTACGCCGACGATTTCGACATGACCATCGACGAGGCGCTGGCGTTCGGCCAGTATCACCACGACAACTTCCACCAGCTCATCGCCGACGGCTGCGAGCTCAGCGACGACGAGTGGAACGTCCTCCACGCGCTCTACGACGCCGAGATCGCCCACACGGACGAGTTGGTCGGTGATCTCTTCGCCCACATCAGAGGGCTCGATCTCGACAACACCGTCTTCGTCGTCACCGCCGACCACGGCGAGCTGTTCGGCGAACAGGGGATGCTCGCCCATCTCGTCGTCGCCGACGACGCCGTGACTCACGTCCCCTGCATCGTCCACGGTGCCGACGCGCTCGTCGATCACGACGGCGAGACCGTCCAGCACGCCGATCTGATGACGACGCTGCTCGAATCCGCCGACGCGAACACGACGGGGATGCAGGGTGTCGATCTGCGCGAGGAAACGCGCGAGCACACCCTCACCCAGCGCGGCGCGAAGCGCACGCTGAAAAACCTCGACCGATTCGAGGAGCTGAATCCCGAATTCGACCGGGAGCGCTACCACGAAGCGACGTTGCACGCGCTTCGCACCGACGAGTTCAAACATCTGAAAAGCGACGAGCGCGCCGAACTGTTCGCCCTCCCCAACGAGACCAGCGACGTCTCCGACGACGAACCCTCGGTCGTCGAGCGTCTGGACGACGAACTCCAAACGATCCTCGAAACGGATGGCCAACCGGTCTCGACGGAGGAACGCGACGGGGAGTTCACCGACGCGATGAAGCAACAGCTCTCCGATCTCGGCTATCTGATCGACTGACGGATCCATCGGAAGACGGCCCAGTTGTGACACTCAGTTCTCGTCGGGGATGTAGCGTCGGATGTACGGGATCCGAACTCCGAGCCGCCCCTCGATGAGTTCGAGTGGGATCTCGTCCTCGGGCTGGAAACAGCCCGTCACCGCACAGATCACGAGCGTCGCCAGTCCCGCGACGACGCCGAAGAGCGGGATCGTCAGCAGGCTCAGCGAGACGGTCGACGAGAGCGCGAACGCCGGCGGGAACAGGAGCAGGGGGAGGAAGACGTACATCTTGACGGTGTAGCGCGAGAACGGCGAGATCCCGGCGACGCGGTAGAGGAAGGCGAACGCGACCCAGTTGAGCGTCGCGAACGAGAGCGCCGAGGCCGCCGCCGCGCCGACGATGCCGTAGCGCGGGATCAGGAGTACGTTGAGAACGATGTTGGCGACCGCCGAGATGACGTTCACCGCGAGGATCGAGCGCGTGTAGCCGAGCCCCGAGAGCGCGTTCTGACAGTAGCCGGCCATCCCGCTGACGAAGAAGCCGCTCGACAGGATGGCAAGCGTGGTACCGACGCCCTGACCGATGTATTCGTCGCCGAAGACTACGTTGACGATATCCGTCGGAAACGCGGCGAACGTCAGAAAGACCGGGAAGCCGATGAGGACGGTCCATTTGGCGGTGAGTTTGTGGACGCGATCGAGTTCGCCGCGGCGGCCGCTCGCGTCGAACCGCGAGGTCAGCGGGAGATAGATGAACCCGAACGAGGAGAAGATGACGCCGAGGCCGAGCGCGAGCGGGTAGGCGACGTCGTAGATGCCGACGCTCGCGTTGGAGAGATAGGCACCGAGCATGATCGTGTCGATCTGCGAGAGCAGTTTCGTCACCGCCGCCGAGAACAGCAGCGGCAGCGAGAACCAGAGCAGCTGCCGGCCGTGCGTTCGCACCGGGCCGCGCAGCGTCAGCAGTCGGTTCAAGAAGTAATGGATGGCGATGAACCCCGCCGCGCCGGCGATGACGTAGGCGTAGCCCGCGGCGAACACGCCAAAGCCCGCGAAGAGAAGGGCGACGAGCAGACCGAGGCGCAGCCCGTTGTAGAGCAGGTCCCGCGCGTATGTCCGATAGATGGTGTTCTCGAAGCCACGTACCCCGCCGACGCCGATCTTCTGGCCGACGAGCACCGGAATGGCGAGGACGAACAGCGCGACCAGCTCCAGCGGAGCCGTGCCGTCGAAGATCGTGTCGATGATCCATTCGAGACGAAAGAGGAGCAGTGCCGTGACGATCAGCGTGACGACCGCCGAGAGGGCCAATCCGGTGAGCCACGTGCCGCGCCTGTCGCGCTCGTCCTCGAAACGTGACATGAATCGCGGGACCCCTTGATCGAAACCGGCGATGCCGAGAGTGAGCCCGAGGCTCATCACGGCGATGCCGAGGCTGACCTGCCCGTAGGCACCAGGTGGGAGCAATCGTGCGATGATGACCCGCTCGACGAGTTTCGAAGAGGAGCCGAGCAGACTTCCGACGAGCACGAGGCTGGCGCTCGATACCACTCCCGTGAGACCGGTCCGGTCGTCGGCCATGTCCTCGTTGCTCGTCATCTGTCAGTAACCACCGTCTCCGCAGACCATCCAGGCTCTCGACCGCGGGGTCGAACAGTCGATGGGCCGTCGATACTACTCCCTGAAAAACGGTCGGGGGATTAACGCACCGGTTGCAACCTCACGACAGACGCTTTTGCAGTCGACGCCAGTTGTTCTTCGCGAGCAGTCGCGCGACGAACCGCGGGTTGCGCTGCTGGAGGCTATGTGGGTAGTACGTCCCCAGTTCGTCCGGCTGTGCCGGACTGTCCCCCGCCTGGAGCTGCTCGATGCCGGTGGCGAAGATCTCCGTCTGGAGCGCGTAGACCGCGTCCCACACGTCGTCGAGCGTGGGTGTTGGAGGCAGTTCGCGCGACATGACGGCGACGATGCGCCCGCCGTCGATCTCCTCGGAGAGCTGCTGGAGCGTGATCGCAGCGCTCGGATCGTCGTTCATGTACGAGATCTTGTGACCCATACCACGATACTCCCGAATATCGCTCGTGTGAACGCTGAGAACGCCATGTTTGGGCGCATCGAGGATCGGACCCTTGAGCAGGCCGAAGCCGAAGCGGATCACCACGTCACAGGCGTCGGCGAGGTCCGAAGTCACGTCGTCGGGCAGCGTGTTCCAGGCTCCGCCGGCCGACACCGGCTCGCACTCACGGATCGACGCCTCTCGCAGACAGTCGATCTCGGTGACGGGTCGGGACTGGAGCCAGTCCATCTGCTCGGTCTCGCCGAGCAGCCAGCCGAGCTTCTCGTCGCCGTGGATGAACGCCTTCAGGCCGCTTTCACGAACCACGTCGACGAACAGCCCGAGATCGGCAAGCGAGATGCTGGTGCCCTGATTGACGGCGTCGGCCCCCGCCGCGAGCGCCGATCCCTCCGTCACCGATCCGTCGACGACCACCTCGTCGATCGTCACCCCGTCGAGCGCGGCGACGTTTTCGAGCGCTTCCTCCTCGAACCGCGTAAGCATCGGGTTCGCCAGCACGCCGACGCGCAGTCGTTCGCTCATCGGCGTGTCCTCGCAGTTCCATCGGTATCGGCTGCCCGGTCGATGCCGTCGCGCCCGTCATCGTCCGCGCACGTGTCGGTGTACCTCCGGAATGCCCGCTCGTCGAACGCGGCGGGCGGGATGGTGACGATATCGCCGTTGTCGTCGGTCGTGTTGTAGGGGTTGATCAGCAGCCCGCGCCCGGGATCGGTCGCCAGAAACAGATAGCCGTTCGACGACGGGACCGCATCGACGTGTTCGCCGACCGCGTCGCGGCGCTCGGTCGCGTAGAGTTCGTACCAGTCCTCGTAGTCCGACGCAGAGGAGGCCGCGAGCACCCTGGCGACGCCGTCGCAGGTGTTCCGTTCGACTCCTGTGGGGGCGGTGCTGTCGATCCGACCCGTCGAGGTCGTCGAGACCACGAGCCAGTGTTCGTCCGGCCGGTCGACCGTCTCGGCGTAGTACACCGGACAGGCGGTCGTCGCGAGCGTCTCCAGTTCGGGGTCGGGATCGTCGATGCGCTCGCGAGGCAGGCGGAGGATCGCCGACCGATCGGTGTACGAACTGTCCACGCCCCAGAGGATCGCCTCCGGCGTGAAGGCGAGCCCGACGGCGCGCCAGCGCTGGCTGCCGCTGCCGATCGGGTCGAACCCGTCCGCCGAGAGCACGCCGATCGCGCTCTCGGTATCGGTGTCGCCGGTCGTTACCCACAGCCGATCGCCGTAGGGGTCGGCGAACAACCCGTGGAAATGCCGAACGTCCGTCCGCTCGACGAGCGGCGACCACGTTCGCCCGCCGTCGTCGCTTTCGAGGACGCGTGCCGGCTCGTCGCCGAGCGGATATTCGGCGAGATACACCCGCCCACGGTGCTCGCAGAGCGCCGTCGGGAGAACGCCCATCGGCCCCGAGGAGTCCGGGAGTTCGTGCACAACCGTCCACGACCGTCCACCGTCGGCGGAGCGAAACAGCCACCGCGAGACCGTCGCGAGCAGCTGGCCATCGCCGAGCGGCCAGACGTTCGCCGTCGTGTACAGCCCCGTCAGCGGCCGGAGCAGGCGTTTGGGAACGCGTCGGTTCATCGCGTCGAAGCGGAGTTTCTCGCTACCCGATTCCGGGTTCGGCAGCGAGCCGATCGTCAGAAATCCGTCGTCGGCGCTCCACGTTCCAACGTCGAGTCCGTGCGTGCCGTACACCGTTCCGTCGCGGACCCCGCCGAGTTTCATGTATCACTCAAGACAACATATTGAGGTATATGACTTGCGACCCGGGCGATCACGACGCCCGCAGCGTCTGCAACACCGCCGCCCAGTCCTCGGCGGCGCGTTCGGCGGAAAACCGGTCGCTGACGGTCGGCGCGGCCGCCGACAGCCGCTCGGAGATGTCGTCGTCGAGCCGACCGATCGCGGTCGCGAACGCGTCGGCCGTCCGCTCGTCGAGGACGATCCCGCTCTCGCCGTCGGTCACGGCGTCGCGAACGTTGCCGACGGCGGGAACGACAGGGACGAGCCCGCACGCCATCGCTTCGAGCAGCGTCAGCGGCAGCGCGTCCCGTTTCGAGGTCAACACGAACGTCCGCGAGCGGTGGTAGTAGTCCGCCGGCTCGTCGACCCATCCGGGAAGTTCGATCCGGTCGCCGAGATCGTGTTCGTCGATAGCCGCGCGAACGTTCCCGACGAGCGGGCCACGACCGAGCATCACCGCCCGCGGTGATTCGCCACGCTCGACGAGTTCGGCCACCATGCGCACGAACAGCAGCGGGTCCTTTTCGGCCGAAAACCGTCCTACCCAGATGTAGTCGTACTCGATGGCGGTCTCGGCCGGGCTGTAGATCCCGCGGTCGACCCCGTTGGCCAGGATTTCGATGCGCTCGCCGGGGACGCCGAGCCGTTCGAGCTGGTCGCGGTGTGTGGTGCCCGGCACCGTGATCGCATCGAATTGGCGAAAGAGCGCCGTGGCGAGCGCACCGTAGCCGGCACGGGCGTGGACGTCGAGATCGACGCCGATGATGGCGAGATGGGTCGGCAGCCCGCAGAGTCGGCCCACCGCCAGCGCGAAGCAGCCGTAGGGGACGAGCGAGATCGAGACGACGCCGTCGTACTCGTTGCGCATCCCTTCGAGCAGCGCAACGACGAACAGCGAGAGCAGATCGAGCGCCCGCACGCCGGTCGTCGGCGCTTGCCGGTAGGCGAGCCGTTCGATGCTCTCGTCGGCGACCAGGCAGACGACCGTCGTCTCGGCATGCTCGCCGAGCGGTCCGAGATGTTCGGCCATCCGCCCGGTCTCGCTGACGCCGCCCGAAAAGTCGCTGATGGCGAGATACGACTCGGACACTATCCGATCGATGGTCGTGGCGATGATAAATATTTTGTGGAGGATAGTTGATAATCCAATCTACAGCCGACTCGCGACGCCCGAGGCGGGTATCCTCGCCCCGCAAGCTGCTCGCATCGAGGGCTTCATCTCTCGTCGGTATCCAGAAATGTTCGTTCACGGACCGGCGATCGCCCACCGCAAACCGTCGTCAGGAGCGGTCGGCGCGCTGGCGCACCGCCGAGGCGAGCGCGAAGCACATCCAGGCCTGACTCCAGCGAATGTACGGCGTTTCGTCGTCGATGAACCGTCCGCGCAGGCGGTAGAAGTAGCCCGTCTCGTCGAACAGTTCGTCGAGACTCCAGTCGAGCACCTGCTCGGCGAGTTCGACGCTCTCCGGTCGGCCGTCGCGGACGAACGTGCGGATCGACTGGGCGGCCGCGTGGGCGTCGTGGGGATAGCTCTGATCGTGTTCGAACTTCGGCGCACCGTCGGCCTCGAAGAGGTTCTCGCGATAGAAGGTGAGTCCGCGCTCGTAGCTCGCCGACGCACCGGCGACGTCGCCACCCGCGTCGAGATACTCACGAAGTGATTCGAGCACGAACCCCGTGTGGAAGTTGTCGTGACTGATATGCGAACGGTCGGCCGGCATCGAGTAGTGCCACGCGCCGCTTTCCTCCTGAGCCGAGAGCACGAAGCGGACGAGCTCGTCCGCGCGCTCCATGAGCGTCTCGTCGCCGTTTTCCGCGGCGACCATGGCGAACAGCCGCACGGCGAGGGCGTTGACGTTGATCACGACGAACGAATCGTCGGTGGTGTAGGTGTAGGCCTCGTGGCCGGCGACCTCGCGAGTGTTGATCTCGTTGCGGATGAACTCGCAGGCCCCTTCGGCGATCGCCAGTGATTCGTCGTCGCCCGTGAGGCGATAATGCTGGACGAACGCCTGCGCACAGAACACCGTCACGACGACCGACGGCCGGTAGGCCGGCAGGTAGAACTTCCGCGCGTTCTGCCAGTCGAAGTTGTAGCCCCAACAGGGATCGTCGAAGGCGCGTGATTGATACTCGCGGAGCCAGTCGAGCAGCCGCTCGGCCTCGTCCAAGTTCGCTTCCTCGCCCGTCGCCTCGTAGCGATGGAGATGGGAAAGCACGAACAGCGCGATCCCCTTCGGGTTGCGCTCCTTGGGGATCGATAGTGTCGGACGGAGATTTATCGGGAACCGACTCACCGCGTGCGTCCAGGCGAGGCGGGTGAACCAGTTCCGTTTGAACGGCTCCGCGTACGGGCTGTTCAACCCGTCGTAGGGGTCCCAGCCGGCGTAGTCGCGCTCGCGCGCCCACTCCAGCGCACGCGTCAGCGCGTTCGCCGGCACGAAGGGGTCGTCGTTCATCGTTCCTCACAGCACGACTGCAGCAGTTCGTTCGTCAGTGCGACGACCTCGTCGCGCACCGCGCGCGCCCGCTCGCGATCGGGGGCGACGTCGCTCTCGTCGAGCCCGGTGATGTGATCGATGATCGCGTCCGCATCCCGGGAGTGGAAGATGCGCCCGTCGGCGACGAGCTCCTGATCGACCGATAGCAGCGTGTTCGGGAAGAAGGAGACGGCGGGTTTCTCCATACAGGCGGCCTCGCGCGACATCGTGCCCGAGCCCGTGAGCACACAGCGAGCGTGCCACGCCAGCTGGAGCCCGTTGACCGCCCCGTCGGGGACGAACACGTCGTCGTCGGCGTAGTCGTGTGCGTGAACCTCGTCGCCACGCCCGCGCGGGAGATAGACGACGCCGATGTCACGCTCGTCGGCCGCCGCGAGCAGCTCCGGCACGATCGAGTCGGCATCGACGTACGCCGCCGTGAGCGCCTCCGGACGGACGACGATGTACTCGCCGCTCGCGAACGGCAGCCGTTCCGGAAACTCCGGCTCCGGATCGAAGTTCGCGACGTAGACGTCCTCCTTGTAGCCGTCGTAGGTGTGGATCGCGTCCGGGTCGGCACCCCAGCGCGTCAGCTCGTGGGTCGCGAACGCCGACGGAACGACGTTGTGCGTCGCGGCGGCCTCGAAGCGGTTGTAGAGCTCCTCGACCCAGAGCCCGTCGATGTGGGCGGTGATGTCGTTGTCCGTGAAGTGGATCGAGGGGATGCCACGGAGCTTCGAGGCGAGCACGCACATCGCGTTGCGCGAGGAGAGCGAGACGTCGCCGTCCGGTGCTTCGAGCGCCAGCTGAGCCGTCCGGAGCGGGATACCGGCCTTCCGCACCAGCGCGTTGTCGAAATCACGACCCACGACGCGATGGGTGAAGCCGACCTCGCGGGCGAGCGAGACGGTCTCGGTCTTCTCGCGCACCGTCGTCGCCACCGCCACGTCGTCGAGCCCCTCCGCGAGCGCCGCGAAGAAGAACGGATGCGAGGGGCTCACGAGATCGATCCACGCCCGAATCGGCCGCGTTCGCGTGGCTGGCGTCCGTTCGGCGCGCGCCCCGTGGCCGCTCATAGCCGGACGACCCGCAGTCCGGCCGCTTCCCAGCTGTCCCTGTCGAGCAGTCCCTTCGCGTCCACGACGACGTTCCCCGCGAGCTGCGCCACGACGTTCTCCGGATCGAGCGCGGCGTACTCGTCGTGATCGGTCGCGACGACGATCGCGTTGGCCCCCACGAGCGCCTCGTCGAAGGGCGCGAGCGCGAACCGCTGATCGGTGACGTACGGATCGTGCAGGCGGACGTCGACACCCGCCGTGCCCGCTCCCCCGGCTCCCGCAACCTGCGTCCGGGCCTGGAGCACCTCGGCGAGGCGCAGCCCGGGACTCTCGCGCGCGTCGGCGACGTTGCCCTTGTAGGCGACGCCGAGGATCGCCACCGACGACTCCGCCAGCGAGTCGAGTTCGTCGTCGAGCAGATCGGTGACGTACTCGGCCATCCCGTCGTTGATCTCGCGGGCCCGCTCGATGAGGTCGAGGTTCTCCGAGCTCTGGCCCAAAAAGAGCGGATCGATGGGGATGCAGTGGCCGCCCACGCCGGGGCCGGGCTGGTGGAGATCGACGCGCGGATGATGGTTCGCCAGCGAGATCGCCGCGCGCGCGTCGAGCTCGTAGTCGGCCGCGATCATCGCCAGTTCGTTCGCCAGGGCGATGTTCACGTCGCGATACGTGTTCTGGATGAGCTTGACGAACTCGGCGAGCGTCGGGTTCGCCGTCGTCCGGAGACCACCCTCGACGAACGAGCCGTAGAGCGCCGCCGCACGCTCGACCGACCGCTCGTCGATACCGCCGACCGCGCGGTCGTTCGCACGCAGCTCCGCGATGACGTTGCCCGGCAGCACGGTCTCGGGCGAGTACGCGAGCGAGAACTCGCCGACGGAGTGTCCGGAGCGTTCGAGGATCGGCGCGACCGTTTCGACCGTGGTCCCCGGCGGGACGGTGGATTCGAGGATCACCGTGTCGCCCGCGCGGAGCACCTCGGCGACCGTCCCGGCGGCGCTCTCGACGTACGCGAGATCGGCCCGATCGCCGTCGAGCGGCGTCGGGACGCAGATGAGATGGTAGTCTGACGCCGGCACGTCGTGGGAAACCGACAGCCCGTCCGCGAGCGCGTCCGTGACGAACTCGTCGAGCCCCGGTTCGTCGACGGGCACCTCGCCACGGTCGAGCCGATCGACCAGCTCCGTATCGACGTCGTAGCCCGTGACGTCGTGGCCGCTGTCGGCGAGCATCGCGGCCGTCGGCAGGCCGATGTAGCCGAGTCCGTGCACGCAGACCGAGCTCATCCGTGCACCTCCCCGACGGAGGCAGCGGAGCCGATCCCCGCGATATCCAGAATGCGGTCGGCGCTGTGGCCGTCGCCGAAGGGGTTCTCCCAGCCGTTCTGCTGGGAGAGTGCCTCGTGCGCCCCGGTGACGATCCCGTCGGCAGCGACGCCGACGATGCGGTTCGCACCCACGTCGACCGTCTCCGGCCGTTCGGTGTTGTCGCGGAGGGTGACGCAGGGCGTGCCGAGAATGCAGGTCTCCTCCTGAACGCCGCCGGAATCGGTGAGCACCAGCGTCGCCGTGCTTTCGAGCCGGAGGAAATCCAGGAAGTCCTGTGCGTCGATCGGCGTGATTTCGTCGGGCATCGCGAGGTCGAACGCCGCGAGGCGCTCGTTTGCTCGCGGATGGACCGGATAGACGACGTCGAGATCGGCGTCGCGGGCGAACCGGGCCACGCCGTCGAGCAGGCTTTCGAATCGCTCGCGGTCGTCGACGTTCTCGGCGCGATGGGCAGTCAGGAGACAGAAATCGCCGGCGTCGAGACCGAGCTCGCCGAGGACGTCGCTCTTTGCGGCCGCGAGATCGCGATAGCCCATCACCGCATCGACGATCGTGTTGCCGGTCACGTGGATCGTGTCGTCGTCGTCGATCCCCTCCTCGCGGAGATAGCCGGCGGCCTGTTCGGTCGGCGCGAAGCAGTAGTCGGCAGCGTGGTCGGCGAGCACGCGATTCACCTCCTCGGGCATCGTCCGATCGAAACTCCGCAGACCGGCCTCGACGTGGCCGACCTCGCAGTCGAGCTTGCTCGCCGCGATCGCCCCCGCGAGAACGGAGTTCGTATCGCCCTGAACGAGCACCAGTTCAGGCTGCTCGTCGAGCAACACCGTCTCGATCTCGCGGATCATCGCGCCGGTCTGTTCGCTCTGGGAGCCGGAGCCGACGCCGAGGTTGTGGTCGGGCGCGGGCAGTTCGAGCTGGTCGAAGAAGACGGTGTCCAGCTCCTCGGAGTAGTGCTGACCGGTGTGGACGACGCTGTAGGCGATCTCCCGTTCCTCACAGGCGTCGATGACGGGCGCGAGCTTGATGATCTCCGGGCGCGTGCCGAGCACGATCGTCACGGTCGTTCCGTCGGTCATCGACGTCCCTCCCCGTTCGGTGCGCCCAAACCGCAGGGCGACCCACCGATCGTGGGCACGTCGCTCACAGCACCGCCCCTCTCTCTGACGGTGGCCATGCATAAAGCGGCGGCATCATTACCCCTCCTTCTCCAGCAAGCTTATCAAACCTGTCGAAACCGACCGGCGTCGTTCCGGCTCGGACGCACGTTCCACTCAGGCCGACGACGCACGCTGGTCGAGATAGGTCGCCAGTGCGTACGCCATCGCCGCCTCACACCACCGCATCAGCGTGACGCGTCTGGTGAAAAAGCGCTCGCGCCGGAACCGGAACTTCCCGTCGCCGGCGTACAGCGTGCCGAGCACCCAGTCGATGATCCGCTCGGCGGCCGCGAACTCACCGGCGCGACTGAAGACGATGATCCCCTGCGCGGCGGCGTTGATGTCCCGCGGATAGCTGTTCGATTCGTCCCAGTTCGGCGCGCCGTCGTCCGCGAACAGCTCCTCGCGGTAGAACGCGAGCGCGTCGTCGAGCACGCCGGCGTATCTGTCGGCACCGGTGAGCTCGCGGTGGCGCAGCAGCGACTCGATGATGAACCCGTTGTGATGGTTGTCCATCGACAGATGCGACGCCGAGGGCGGATCACGGTACATCCAGCCGCCCTCCGGTCGCTGGCACGAGACGACGTAATCGAGCAGTTTCTCGCCGCGTTCGCGATGCTCGCCGCCGAAGCGCGCGCCGAGTTCGAGCAGCGTCACGCCGCCGAGCGCGACCGCGTTCAGCGTGTAGTGCTCCGACGACCACGTCGGGACGTACTTCATCCGCGCGCCATCGTCGATCTCCTCGTATTCGAGGTCCTCGTCGATGAAGTCGGCGACCGAACGCACGGTCTCGGCGTAGTCGACCGTGCCCGTATCGAGCCCGGCATCGTGGGCCGCGAGCAGCGCTCGCACCGCATATGCCGTCGAAACCATGTCGGGATACGAGGGAAGTCCCTTGATGTCGAGATGCTGAATCTCGTGGCGATGGGCACCACAGAACCCCGCATAGCCCGGCGTCCGCTCTTCGACGAGCCACTCGGCGAGATCGTGCGCCTCGCGTCCGTAGTCGACACCGCTGCTCTCGTCGAGATCCAGCTCGTGGGCCGCGAGGTTCGCCATCGTGAACATGGCCGTTCCCTTGTAGTTGCGCCGCTGCTCGACGAGAAAGAGCGGTCGCACGTTGACCGGTGCGCGCTTGATCGTCTCCTGAATCGCGATGTTTACCCACTTGTTGTCGACGGGGAGCGCCTGCAACAGCCGGCTACTCATCCCGTCACCGTAGTCCCACCCGGTGTAGTCGCGCTCGCGGGCGTAGCCCAGCGTCTTCCCGAGCAGTTCGCCCGTGAGTCCCGTCGGTCGACGTTGCGATGCTGTCATCATCCGATCGCAGTCGGTCGAGACAAATCCGTTCATCGAAAGCCGATCGAAACGGTGGGTCGGTTAGCGCCCGCGCCGCGTCGCGAGCAGCGCCGCGCCGAGCAGCGCGACGACGGCCACCGCGATACCGAAGCCGGGACCGCTCGAACTGCTGCCGCTGCCGTTGCCCGAGTCGTTCCCGCTGGCGTTGCCCGAACTGTTGCCGCCGGCATCGCCACCGTTCCCGGCATTCGTGCTCGCGCCACCGCTCGCGTTGGCGCTGCCGTTGTCGCCGCTACTGCCGGCCGCGGCGGTCGATTCGGTGAACTGCTGACCGGTGATGGTGATGCTGTCGTCCTGTGCGCTGGTCGTGCTGTCGTTGTCGAGACTGACGACCGAGCCGTCGTCGATCCGCGTGACGACGTACTGCCCTTGCTGGAGGTCGCTGGTGTCGATCGTCGCCGAGCCGTTCGCGGCGGTCTCGAACTGGTTCGCCGTTCGTCCGGGGCTGCCGTTCTCGACCGCACGGAGCTGATAGCCGGTGCTCGCGTCGCCCTGGTCGAAGTAGAGCCGTGCGCCCTGGTCGTACTCGCTGCCCGACTGGACGCGTCCGTCGGCGTCGACGGTGGTGACGTAGCCGGTCGCGTTCGCCGGCTGACCGTTGTTCGTCACGACTGCGTCCTCGTTCGGATCGAACGTACCGTTCAGCCGTTCGGACTGGCTGCTCCCGCTGGTCTCGTAGTAGGCAACCGCCATGAGCTGCTGACTCTCGTTGACGTTGCCGTTGAGATTGACGGTGTAGTTGCGCTCGTTGTACAGCGCGACGATGGGCTGGCTACTGCCGACCAGCTGCCCGCGCGAGCCGTTGTCGGCCACGGTAAATATCCCGACGTAGCCGGCGTTCGGAACGACCCCGGAGACGTTCACCGACTGGTTCACGCTGAACTGCGAGGCGCTCTGGTTCGCGAACGACAGCGAGGCGCTCTCGATGCGATAATCGTCGGTCACCGGGCCGTCGGTCGTCCCCGACGGCGTCGTCGTCGAGACGCCGACCGAGTAGCTGCCATCGCTCGTTGGCGTCGTCACGTTCGCGACGTTGGCGATGATGCGATCGTCGGCGCTCACCGACACCGGCTGCTGGAAGGTGAGTGTGATCTGTCCGTCCGAGGTCGAGACGTTCGCAGGGTCGACCGTCCGCTGACCGCTCGAACTGGCGACGGTGACCGAGACCGACCCGACGCTGACGTTCTCGACACTGCCGTCGAAACTGCCGCTCGCCCCGAAGTCGACCGTCATCGATTTCATCCCGTCCTGTGTGATGGCATCGCTCCCCTGAGCGACGACCGAGACGGGGAAATCGGTCGCGCTCGTCCCCGGCGAGTGCGGGTATGGCGCCGCGGTATCGGAATTAAGCGCCGCCGCCGACCCGCCGAAGGCGATACCGCCGACGAGTGCCGAAACGAGCACTACGGTGATCATGAATGCGCTGCGTCGTACCGTCGTCATGGCTGTGAGTCCCTCATTGGTTGGTCTCCGAGAGCCGCCTCTGACCGATGCAACGGCCGATAGCAGCCGTTTCGGTCACGGTTCGGCTCTCTCCGTTGGCGTAACTGTCAGCCCCATCATACTCATTTCTATCGGTTCGTATCCACATACCGTGACCGATCGATATCCGTCCGCATGCCGCGCCGGAACCGTCATTTTGACTGAATAGTCGAAAAAGACGTACACCGCAGCGACCGATTCAGCGGTTGCGTCGCGTCACGAGCAGCGCCGCGCCGAGCAGCGCGACGACGGCCACCGCGATGCCGAAGCCGGGACCGCTCGAACTGGTGTCGGTGCCCGAGCCATTGTCACTGGCGTTGGCCGAGCCGTTTCCGCTGGCGTTGCCGTCGGTTGCGGTGTCACCCTCGCCGCTGCTGGCGGTCGCGGTGGCACCGGTATCGGTCGCGGCACCATCACTCGCGTTTGTCGTGTTCGCCTGTGTGGTCGCCTGCTGGCCGGTGATGAGGATGCTGTCGTCCTGTGCGCTGGTCGTGCTGTCGTTGTCGAGGCTCACGAGCGAATCGTCGGCGATCCGCGTGATCGCGTACTGCCCTTCCGAGAGATCGCTCGTGTCGAGGATCGTCGTGTCGTTCGCGCCCGTCTGGAACTGTGTCGCGGCGGAGCCGAGTTCGCCGTCCTCGACCGACCGTACCTGGTAGTTCGTGTCCGGTTCGCCCTGCGGGAAGTAAAGCCGTGCACCCTGTGCGTACTCGCCGCCGGCCTCGACTCGCCCGTCGACGTCGAGCGTCGAGACGTTCGCGGTCGCGTTCACGAGCGTGCCGTTGGTCCGCAGCCGTTCGTCGTCGCTCGGATCGAACGTCTGGTTCTCGCGAAGGCTCGCCGAGCGACCGTTCGTCTCGCTGTACGCGACGGCCATCAGCTGCTGGCTCTCCGTGACGTTACCGCTCACGTCGATGCTGTACTGCTGGCTCGACGTTGCCGTGGCGACGTCCGTCGAACCGATGAGTTCGCCGGGCGAGCCGTTCGAGGCCGTGGTGAACAGCCCGACGTAGCCGCCGCCCGGCACCGACGCCGAGACGTTGATCGACTGCTGATCGCTGAACTGCGAGAGGTTCTGGCTGTTCATCGACAGCTCCGGAGCAGTCGTCGAGTAGGAGACCGACGTCGGTCCGTCGCTACTCCCCGATGCGGTGGCGAACGTCGCGTTGACCGAATGGCTACCCGGTCGATCCGGCGTCGTGAAGTTCCCCACCTTGACCGCGACCTCCGCGCCGGTGTTCGGGCTATCGGAGGCGAACTGCGGCTGGACCGGCCGCGGAAGCGTGATGGTAACCTCGTCGCCGGCCTGATTCGGGGAGACACTGATGTTCGCGACGTCGACGATGTCGGTGTTGTTCTCGGCGATCTCGATGCGCTGGCCGCCACGCACCGCGATGAACACGTCGTCGTCGGTCACGTTGGAGACGTCGGCATTCGGACCTGCATCGAGCGTGATCTCCTTGATGCCGTTCTCGGCGACCGAATCGCCCGGTCTGACGACGTAGACGAACGTCCCGAGCGTGTCGGAGCTGGGCGTCAGCGGATAGGTCGCGCCCGCGCCGGGATCGAGCGCCGCCGCCGTTCCGCCGAGGGCGACGCCGCCGACGGCCGCCGAGAGCAATACCACCAGTACCATTCCCGCAGTTCGTATCCGTGTCATGATTGTCGTCCAACAGCGTTGAGCGTATCGCTTCAACTGGCGCGGCCCGATCGTATATGAGTAACGGCTTCGCCCGACCGGTGTCACGGCGGGCGGACCGACGTGTTTAGGAGCATCGAGTTCTTCGCCGGAAGCAAGACTGAATGAACTATCTGTTTTTCACGAACACTCCTGCGCACGTCCATCTCTACAAACACGCCGTCGCGGCCCTCGAACGTCGCGGTCACGACGTGTTGATTCTCGGTCGTGACTACGGCTGTACGAAGGAGCTACTCGACTATCACGATCTCCCCTACCGGCTCTACGGACGGCTGGCGACGAAAAAGCGGTCGCTGTTCTACCAGCTCCCGCGTCACTATCTCTCGATTCTCCGCCAGACGTGGCGATACTCACCCGACCGCATCTTCGGGATGGGCGCGTACGCGGCCCACGCAGGCGCGCTCTCACGCACGCCAGTGACGCTGATCCTCGACTCGGAGCCGACCTCGATCGATCACACCGTCTCGCGGCCGTTCGCCGACGCCATCCTCACGCCGGACGCCTTCGGCAAGGACCTCGGGGCGAACCACTATCGCTTTCGCGGGTTCAAGGAGTGTGCCTATCTCCACCCCGACGTGTTCACCCCTCGCGACGACATCCGCGAGCAGCTCGGCGTCGGCCCCGACGAGAAATACGTCATCTGCCGGTTCAACGCCTTCGGCTCGCATCACGACGTCAGCCAGTCGGGCATCGGCCCCGCCGAGCGGCGCACGCTGATCGAACGCCTCGGCCACGACGCGACCGTCTTCGTCTCCGACGAGAGCGGCACGATGGAGTTCGACGGGATCGACGCCCGGCCGTACGATCTCCATCCCGGGCTGTTACACGACGCGCTCAGCGAAGCCCACCTCCTGGTCGCCGACACACAGACGATGGTCACCGAGGCCGCGCTGCTCGGAACGCCCGCCATCCGATCGAACTCCTTCGTCGGCGAGGAGGACATGGGCAACTTCATCGAGCTCGAAAACGAGGGGCTGATCTTCAACATCGCCTCCTTCACCGAGGCGATCGAGCATGCGGAATCGCTGATCGACGACGATAGCCTCACGGAGACATGGGCCGCCAAACGCGACGCCTTCATGGCCGACAAGGTGAACCTCACTGACGTCATCGTCGAACTCGCAACCAGTCCGAACGGGGCCGCCGGGGTCGAGGGCCTCTCGCACGGCAGTCCGCCGCGACGGACCGACCCGCCGACACCCGAGCGTTAGAACCGATCGATGGCCTGACTCACCAGCTGATAGCCGCTTTTCGCGACGTCCATCGCTACCCCACCCGACTCGGCGACGTAGTAGGGCGTCAGCTCGCCCCCGAACTTCGATTTGTACCGGCAGAGCTGTTCGGTGTTCGCGCCGACGAGATCGTACTCGTGGACGGAGTCGATCGGCGGATCGTCGGCGATATCGTTGATGATGCGCCAGTGGAGGAGGCTGTTGATGCTGACGTTCTCGTGGGTCGCGCGCGTGCCACCGAGCCAGTAGTACGCCGCATCGTTCGAGAACAGCGTGATGACCCCGCCCAGGTGCTCGCCGTCGGCACGGGCGACGTAGACGCGACAGCGATCGCCGAGTTCCTCGATGACGTCACGCACGTACGGCCACTCCGGGCCGAACGGTTCGGACTGTTCGGCGTAGCGCTCGGCAGTCTCTCGAAAGACGCGCTCACCGCCAGCGATTCCGGCCGTCTCGATCTCGATATCGAGCTCCATGCCCGAGCGGATCTCCCGGCGAAGGCTCCGGCTGAACGAGTCGATGAGCTCGTCGGGATCGTCGGCCGCGAGGCGGTAGGTGAAGGCCGGTTCGACCGACAGCCCGTTCCAGCGGTACGGGCGCGGGTCGGTGTAGTCGGGCGGGCAGAGAATACGGACGAGCGTTCGCGGCGAGTCGGCATCGAGCGCCTCCAGGAGTTCCTCGGTGAACTCGCGGTTGACCTTCTCGCGCTTTCGCTGCTTCGGGCTGGTCGGCATCACGAGCGGTCCCAGACTCGGGACGGCCATGCCCGGCGGTGGCGAGGAGACGATCCGCAGCCCGCCGACGTGGCGGACGAACAGCGGCACCATCGCCACCAGCTGCTCGCCGCGATAGCCGCCGAAGAGATGGCAGTCGCCGGATGCGTGGCGGTCGAGGACGGACAGCGCCTCGGGGGTGTGGAAGACCTCGAAGCCACGATCGGGAAGCGCCCCCGCCCACGTGTCGCGATCGAGCCGCTCGATCCTCATTGGTCGAGCGGGCGTGCGCTGGCGTTCATCATTCGGTATCTATTACGCCCCGGCAGCCGAATAAAGGGGTTGTCCTTTGCTCGTCGTGTCACACTCCGTTTGCCATGACGACGGCTGATATTGTCGGACAGAAGTACGTGAAAATTCGATTCCGAACCCACTGCAACGTACTGATTTTCCCATTACAGGTTCTCGATCGGATCTGTCCGACAGTATGACGAGTGGAACGAAACGAGCGGGACGGGGTGGGTCGCGTCCGGATCCGAGTGGGGGTGCGGGTTGCGGCGGGACGAGCGCTGTGTGCCGGCTGCGACGAGAAAAGCGTCACGTACCGGCGTTTACAGGAAAGCATCGGCGCCTGATAAGCCCCTCGTTTCTATCGCCGATCGCGGAGCGCCGGGAACTCATCACGCACGCTCGCCACGCGTTCGGGATCGATATCGGCGGTGACGATCGTCGGTTCGTCGGCGGCATGCTCACCGGAACCCGCTTGCGCCGAACTCTCACCCCAGGGATCGTAGATCGCCGAGCGCCCACAGAGTGCGGTCTCGCCGAACACGCCGGAACCGTTGCAGGCCGCCACGAACAGCTGGTTCTCGATCGCCCGCGCCCGCGGGAGGAGTTTCCAGTGATCGACGCGCGGATACGGCCACGCGCTCGGGACGAGAATCAGAGTCGCCCCCGCATCGACGAACTCGCGATACAGTTCGGGAAAGCGCAGATCGTAGCAGGTCGTGATGCCGATCGTGAACCCGTCGAATGCGGTCAGCCCGAGCGACTGGCCGGGAACGAGCAGTTCGGCCTCCCGCGACTCGTAGCCGAAGAGGTGGTGTTTGCGGTAGATCGCTCGCCGCTCGCCGTCGCGGTCGAAGAACACCGACGTGTTCGCCAGCCCATTCTCACTCGGCGTCTCGAACCCGTCACGCGTGCTTGCCGCAAGGTCCTCGACGATCGAGCCGGCGAGCACGCCGACGTCGTGGGTTCGCGCCGCGTCGGCGATCCGCGCGAGCGTCGGCCCGGCGAGCGACTCGGCCGCCCGCTCGTACTCGTCGAACGCGAAGTAGCCGACGGAGAATATCTCGGGGAGACAGACGAGATCCGCACCGTCGTCCGCGGCCGTGGCGATGGCCGCGAGCGCGCGTTCGACATTCGCCTCGATCGCACCGGGTTCGATGTCGTGTTGACAGCAGGCGAGGCGCATCTACGGCTCGGCCGCCGTATCCGCGCGGATGGCGGCTTCGAGGTTGTCGAGCTCGTCGTCGAGGTTACGCTTGAAAAATCCCTCGACGCCCGGCATCTTCCCCTCGACGGTGAAGCGGTTGCGCAGGCGGGTGCCATCGTCGACGGTTTCGAGGTCGTGTTCGCCGACGACCCGGAGGACGCGCGAGCGCCCGACGAACTCCACGTGGGTTGGCGGGTCGCGTTCGGTGTCCTCGGTCTCGACGGCGATCGTGCGGTCGACGAACGGGATCGGTAGGGCGATATGCCAGGTGGCATGGGTCTCGTCGTGGATCTCGAACGAGTCGACGACGCTGATCGCTTCGGCACGCTTGCCCGGATCGGCGATGAAGGCCCAGACCTGTTCGGGCGGGACGGCGAGCTCGAACGTACGTTCGACCCGGACTGTCATATCATCAGTAGGAGTTCAGTCGGTAAAAATCCGCCGACCCGGACGACCCGAACGCACTCGCCCACTTACCCGGGGGTGACGCGCCACGTGGTCGACTTCGCACGGCTCCACTTCTCGATGTCGATCTCCTCGGATTCCTCGTCGAGCCGCGGCAGCCGGACGCCGACCTGTTTGGCGCTCAACCCGAGCTGGTCGGCGATGTTCTTCGAGCGGAAGTAGCGCTCGCCACGCGCGACGCTGTCGTGGAGATACGCGAGGATCCGCCGATCCTCATCGGAAAAATCGGTCATTACGACCACTACGGTCGTGAGACTCTTAACGCTTTGTGGCAGCCGCTCACCCCGACAGCTGTATCGCCATGATCGCGATCGCGCCGGCGATCGAGGCCGCGGCGAACCCCCAGGCAGCGGTGAGTTGGGTTTCGAGCAGTCCACCGACGAGCGCGGCGAGCGCGCCGACGAGCGCGAGGACGACGAACAACACGGCGAAGCCGACGCCGCGGTCGGTCCCGACGGATGTGGCCATGCCGACGCTATCACCGGCGGGGACTTAGTTCGTTCCATCACGGCGGGCGCTGTAGCGGTTCACACCCGAATCGTGGCGGCCGATCGACAGCCTATTTTCCCCGACCACGAAGGCATACCCGATCGCATGAATCGTACGCGCGCCGTCGTCCTCGTGTTCGTCGTTCTCGCCGCGATCGGCGGCGTGGCCGTCCTCACCGTCGACCGTCCGACGGTCGCGGGAACCGAGAGCCGTTTTTCGGGTGTGAACGACTCGACGACGCTCGTCACGACCGAACTCCGCGTCACGAACCCGAACCCGATCCCGATCGAGCTCGGCAACACGACCGTAAACCACTCGATACGGATGAACGGCATCGAGATGGGCACCGGGAGCCGTGACGATATCCGGGCCGCACCGGGCACGTCGACGGTGAACTTCACGACCGCCATCGACAATCGGAACATTCCGACGTGGTGGGCGAGCCACGTCGAGCGCGGCGAGCGCACGCGGGTTGTCACGGGCGCGGCCGTCGACGTGCCGGTGTTCGGGACAGCGCGCGTGAGCGAGAACCGGACGCTGACGACCGACATCACCGGTGCGCTGAACACGAGCGAGCCACGGCCGATCAACGCGAGCCTCCCGTTCGTCGACGATCCCGTCCTCGTCGTCGAGCGCACGTCGGCGACGTGGGGGAACGTGACGCGCGAGAGGACGCCGCTCGACATCGGCCTTCAACTGCGAAATCCGACCGAGATCCCGATTCCCGTCGCTCGCATCGACTACACGCTCACGATGAACGGGATCGCCGTCGGCAACGGCACGACGGGCGAGGGAACGGTACTTTCGCCCGGCAGCGAGCAAACGATCACGGCGAGGGCGGCCATCCGCAACGACGAGCTCGACGACTGGTGGGTCAGCCACATCGAGCGCGACCAGCGGACCGATCTGGGGGTGTCGCTCACCGCCGTGCTCGAACTCCCTGGCAACCGAACGGTCGAACTGCCGCTCGACGATCTCGGCACGAACACCACCATCGACACCGACGTGTTCGACACGGGGAACGGGTCGGACGGCTCGACGAGTTCGATTCGGCTGACGCGCTGAGGATGCTCCTGACCGACAGGATATTACCCCGGCTGTTCCGTCGTTGGGTATGGATGTCCGTCTGCTCGAAGCGACAGAGGATCCGGAGCGAGTGATCTGTACCGCCGCGCGCAGCGACTATTCGTCGGGCTTCGTCGGTGAACAGTCGTTCGCGGAGACGATGAGCACCGTCGACGGGGAGACGACCGAGGAGAAAAAGCGCACGCTCATCGGCCGCCTGCTCGATCACGGCCACTTCGGCCCGTTCGAGCATCCCCAAGCCACGTTCGGCGTCAAGGGGATCAGCCGCTCGTGTATGGCTCAGCTCACACGTCATCGCCACGTCTCCTTCGACGTCCAGTCGATGCGCTACGTCTCCTTCGACGAGGTCGATCCCGCCGACGTACGCGAGGGCGCGATGGTCGTCACGCCACCGTCGGCGACCGATCCCGACTGGGTGGGGCGCAATCAGAGCGGCGGTGCGGTCGACGACGAGGTGGTCGAAAAACGCGAGCGGATCTTCCGCGAATCGGTCACGGAATCGGTCGAATCGTATCAGAAGCTGCTCGATACGGGGATGCCCCCGGAGGACGCCCGGTTCGTGCTGCCGATCGGCACCGAGGTGAACATGGTGCTGTCGATGAACGTCAGGATGCTGATGCACGTCGCGGACATGCGCGCCGCCGCCGACAGCCAGTGGGAAATTCGCCATCTCACCGAGTCGATCCTCGACCACGCCGCGGAGTGGTGTCCGCTAACGTTCGCCCACTACGACGAGCAGATGAAGGGGCGCAAGAACCGGCTCGCGCCCTGAGTCGTTCGGACGGTCGTGGTCATAGCGTTTTTATATGATGGTCCGATCATCTACGATGGATGAAGCGGCTGTCGGTGCTCGGCCTCGTCGCCGCGATAGTGCTCGGAGCAGTTTTGCTCCCCGCCGTAGCGATCGGCGACGCACAGGCCGCCCCGTCGAACGGCTCCGACACCGCGACGTCGTTCAACGACGCACGGTTCGTCGTCACGGTCTACGAGAACGGCTCTGCGCGCTGGACCCAGCGCTACAACCAACCGCTCACCAACGAGAGTCAGACCAGTCGCTTCCGTGCCTATGCGAACCGGTTCGGCAGCGAAGAAACGCCGTTGTACACTGATTTCAGGGAACGAGCGACGACGCTCACCGCGGACGGCTCGAACGCGACGGGACGGTCGATGGATGCGCGCGGGTTCAGGCGTGACACGCGCGTGAGTTCGCAGCCGCGGACGACGGGCGTCGTCGAGATGTCGTTCCTCTGGACGAACTTCACGTCCACCGAGGGGAGCCACACCGTCGGCGAGAGCTTCGAAAGCGGGCTCTATCTCTCCAAGGGGATGTCACTCGAATTCCGTGCCGGGCCGAACCTCGAAGTCGACTGGGAATCGGTCGAACCGGCAGCCGACGCCTCGACCAACGGCTCGGCGAACACGACCGATTCGCTGACGTACTTCGGGCCGGCACAGTTCGCGAGCGGACAGCCCCACGTCGTCTTCACCGAGGAATCGGCGCTGGCGGCCGACGAGGGCTCGTCGTCCGAACTGCCGCTCCTGTGGGGTGCTGGCATACTCATCGTCGTCCTCGTCGGCGGCGTGATCGCCTGGCGATCGGGCATCGCCGGGACGAGCGACGAACCACCCGATTCCGGAGCGGCCGCCGAAGCCGATATCGACGACGAGTCAGAGCCCGAAAGCGAGGACGAACCAGCGGCGACGACCGCACCGCCCGAACCGGCCGTGAGCGCCGCCGACATGAAGACCGATGCCGACCGGATCGCCGAGCTGCTCGACGCCAACGGCGGGCGGATGCAGCAGGGCGATATCGTCGAGCAGACCGACTGGTCGAAATCGAAGGTGAGCACGCTGCTCTCCGAGATGGCCGAGGAGGACCGAGTGAGCAAACTCCGCGTCGGTCGTGAGAACATCGTCAGCCTCGACGGCCACGAGCCCGACATCACCGGCTCGCCGTTCGAGGACGGGTAGGCTCAAAGCGCAACGGTTAAACCCGATTCGTCGCTACAAACGAGTGCAGCCACAGAGGTGTGCTCTGGTGGTGTAGTCCGGCCAATCATATCACCCTCTCACGGTGATGACCAGGGTTCGAATCCCTGCCGGAGCATTCTGCGACGAACACGAGTGAGGAGCCGATGCGACGCGGATTCGAGCACGCGAGTCGCAGCGCGCGGGTGCGACCGTCTCGCGCCAGTTCGAATCCCTGCCGGAGCATTTTCCAGCGATCACGACCGGTCAGCGACCGCTCGGTCGCATGCCACAACAGCCAAAAGCGTGCGCCCCCTTCGATAGGTATGTCGAACGAACCGGCGACGACCGGCGAGAGTCTGCCCGAGACCGACGATGAATGGCGCGAGCTGCTGACCGACGAGGAGTACGATATCCTGCGCGAGCAGGGGACCGAGCCGAAGTTCAGCGGCGAGCTGCTCGACGAGGACGACGACGGCACCTTCGTCTGTGCCGGCTGCGGCACCGAACTGTTCTCCTCGGACACCAAGTTCGAATCCAAGACCGGCTGGCCGAGCTTCTCGGACGCCGCCGACGAGAACATCGAGTTCCGGCGCGACACCAGTCACGGGATGGAGCGCACCGAAGTGGTCTGTGCGACCTGCGGTGGCCATCTCGGTCACGTCTTCGACGACGGTCCGGAACCGACTGGCAAGCGCTACTGCATCAACTCGGCGGCGCTCGGCTTCGACGAAGAGGACGCCTAACTACGCCGACCGTGCGGACACGTACCGCTATATAGATTTCATAGTAGAGTATTTATCCTCCCTGTGGCTACCGACAGACGATGCAGGGAACGCCTGTGAGTCGGCGTACGGTACTGGCTGGCGGGGCCGGGCTGTGCGCGGGGCTCGCTGGCTGTATCAGCACGAGCGCGACGCCGCCGGACAGTGCCAGCGGGAACGACTCCGAGGGGGGTGGGGCGGGCGATGTCCCGACCCTCCAGGCCGGTGGCTCCTCGACGGTGTACCCGATCGTCGACAGGGCGGCCTCCTTCTGGGGAACGAACGCGGCCCCGCCCGATGGGAAATACTGGAAACCGAAGCAATACGGCATCGAGACCGAGGAACGGCTCGCCGACTATTGGGCCGGGATGTACGGCTTCGACGCGACCGAGACAGATTCGCCGCCGGTCGCGATAAACGTCAGTCTCAGCCACTCGGGGACCGGCCTCGAAAAGCTGCGCAACGGCCGGCTCGATATCGGCAATTCGAGCGCGCCGGTGAAAGCCGAATTTCCCGATCTCGCACAGAAGAAGCTCTCGAACTATGTAGATCACGTCGTCGGCGTCGATGCCCAGCCGATCGTCGTCAGTCAGGCGATCGTGGACGCCGGCGTCAGCGAGATCTCGGCCGAGACGCTGAAGGCCATCTACAAGGGTGAGATCACCGACTGGACGGGTGTGCCGGGCTACTCCGGCCCGAGCACGGAGATTCAGGTCGTCGGGCGCGCGGAGGGATCGGGCACCGACACCGCCTTCCGCAACAACCTCTTCGGCGACCCGAACGCCGCGATCCCCGGCGTCGACATCCGGAAGGGTGAGAACCAGCAGGTGAAACAGATCGTCACCAACTCCGAGAACGCCCTCGCGTACATGGCGCTCGCGTTCGTCGACGATTCGGTGCCGGCGATCGCGCTCACCTTCCAAGGGACGAAGTACGTGCCCGGTGAAAATCTCGCCGAGGGCGGCTATCCGCTCGCGCGCGATCTGCACTGTTACACCTACGACGGCACCTCGAAGAAGGAGGCCGCGCTGCTCCGGATGCTCGTGAGCGAGTACGGCCAGCAGTCGTTCGTGACGGCCGTGGGCTACTCGGCACTGCCGCCGAAACGCCGGAAGAAACAACGGCGACAACTCCCAGACACCCAACGATGAGCGTCGAACGCGGGCTCGTCGGCCGATTGGGTGTGGGTGACAGCCCCGTCGGCGTGCTGCTCGGCGTCACGCTGCTGGCGGTCGCGCTGACCTTCTTCCTCGCGCCCGGGCTGGTGATCTACCCGCTCGCGGCGTTCGCGCTGGTCGTCGTCTACGGGATTTTCAGGGAGCAAGGGACGACCGCCCGCGTGCTCGCGCTCGCGGCGACGATCGTGACGGTGCTCGTGCTCGGACTGATCACGATCTATCTGGTGGCGCAGTCGATCCCGGCCTTCCGGATCATGGGTATCGACATTCTGACGAAGACGGGCGGCAAACTCTGGAATCCGAGTTCGGCGATCTATTCGCTCGTGCCGATGATGTGGGGGACGCTCGTCACGACGCTCATCGCCACCGCCGTCGCTGCCCCGCTCGGCGTCGCCGGCGCGGTGTTCATCGCCGAGATGGCCCCCGACTGGGCGCGCGGCCTGCTCAAACCCGCCGTCGAAGCGCTCGCGGGCATCCCGTCGATCGTCTACGGCTTCATCGGCTTCGTCGTCCTCAACCCGTTCATGGCCGAGCAGTTCTCGCTGCCGACGTTCGGCAGCCTGTTCGTCGTCGGCGTCGTCATCGGCGCGATGGCGCTACCCACGGTCGTGTCGGTCGCCGAGGACGCCATCGCGAGCGTGCCCGGCCCGATGAAGGACGGCTCGCTCGCGCTCGGCGCGACCGACTGGCAGACGACGACCGCCGTGACGCTGCCGGCGGCCTTTTCGGGCGTCTCGGCCGCCGTCCTGCTGGGCATCGGTCGCGCCGTGGGTGAGACGATGGCCGCGACGGTGATCCTCGCGCACGCACAGGTGCTGCCCGACCCGCTCTACGACGTGTTCGGCAACACCGAAACGCTCACGAGCCTCATCGCGAGCCAGTACGGCATCGCCAGCGGCTCGCAGATGAGCGCGCTGTTCGCCGCCGGCGTCGTTCTTTTCATTACTGTGCTCGGCCTGAGCATCGGCTCGCAGTACGTCGAACGACGGATGGAACGAACGCTCGGGGGCGGCGACACATGAGCACGGACACGGGCGTTGCGAGCGCGCTCGATCGGGGGAGCACCGGCCCGCTGCGGTACGCCGGCGGGGCGGTCGTCGCGATCGGTGCCATCGTACTCGTCGCGAGCCTGCTCGCGTTCGTCCAGGTCGTCCCCACCACGGTCGCGGGCGCGTCGCTGTTCGACGTGCTCGCGCTCGCGCTCGTCGCGGCGGCGTGCTGTCTGGTCGCGGTCGTCGTCGCCGCCAAACTCGGTGTGCTCGACACCGCGCCGGACCACACCGCCGGCACGTCGCTCGCGGCCGTGTTCGGTCTCGTCGGGCTCGTCGTCGGCGGACTCGTGGCCGCACAGACACTCGGTTTCAGTACTCTCTGGCCGATCGGTGCGCTCGCTGGCGCGGCACTCGGGATCGTGCTGGCGATCGTTCCCCAAGAGGATAGCGCGCTCGCGGCGACCGGTGGTGGGTTCGCGCTTCTGGTCGGCGGGGTCATTCTGACGGACGTCATCGGTCCGGACTGGCGATGGCAGCCGGAGGGGCTGTCGGCCGCGTTCACACCCGAGACGACACTGCCGATCCTGCTCGGCGTCGCCGGCCTGCTGCTCGCGTGGGTCGGCGCGCAGGCGGCCGCCGGTTTCGGCACGCAGGGGAAGGCACGCGGCGCATCGCTGCTCGTGAGCGCGAACGCGGCGGGGATGATCGCGCTGCTGGTCGTTCTCATCTCCTTCATCGCCGTGCGCGGCTGGGGACCGATGACCGAGGGCATCCGTTTCGGGTTGTTCTGGGAGCCGGTGACGTGGTTTCAGCCACCCGGCTGGGACGAATACGTCGTCATCAGCGCTCCCCTCGTCTGGTTCCACTGGCCGTTCGTGATGGAAGGGTTCGCGATCACGAACGCGATCAACGGCGTCGCGCCGGCGATCGTCGGCACCGTCTGGCTGGTCGTCGGCGCGGTGTCGGTCGCCATCCCGCTCGGGGTGGGGACCGCCGTCTTCCTGACCGAGTACGCCGAACAGGGTCGGATCACGTCGCTCGTCGAGATCGCCACGAACGGGCTCTGGAGCACCCCGAGCATCGTCTACGGTCTGTTTGGGTTGGCCTTCCTCGTACCGCGCATCGGCAACGGGAGCAGCCTGCTGTCGGGCATGCTGGTGCTCAGTTTCATGCTGCTTCCGCTCGTGATCATCACGAGCCGCGAGGCGCTGCTCAACGTGCCCGATCAGTACCGCGACGCGAGCGCCGCCCTCGGCGTGAGTCGCTGGCAGACGATCAAGAGCGTCGTCCTGCCGGCGGCGATGCCCGGCGTCGTGACCGGCGCGATCCTCGGTGTGGGTCGCATCGCCGGCGAGACCGCGCCCATCCTGCTCGTCCTCACCGGCGAGCCGTTTCCCGAGACCGGACCCGATCTCCTGAACTTCGGGGCGGCGTTCACCTCGTCGTTCCCGTTCGTCGAACTATCCGTTCTCAACACTGACGCACTGCTCCAGCCGGCGACCGCGCTCCCCTATCAGCTGTTCGCAACCATCACCGCCGGCGTCGGCAACGTCGGCGAGGGGTTCTCGTGGGGGACGGCGCTCGTTCTCCTGCTGGTGGTCTTCGCCTTCTACGCGGTCGGCATCGCCTCGCGGCGCTACTTCGACACCAAACTCCAATCATGAGCACGATCCAACAGGACCGAGACCGGACCGTCGGCGAAAGCGACGAGCGCATCGAACCGGAGTGGACGAACTACGACTTCGACAACGGGACGAAGTTCGCCGTCGACGACCTCGACGTCTTCTACGGCGACGAACAGGCACTCGAAGGGATCGAGCTCGACATCCCCGAAGAGAGCGTCACGGCGCTCATCGGCCCGTCGGGCTGTGGGAAATCGACGTTCCTCAGATGCCTGAACCGGATGAACGATCGCATCAAGGCCGCGCGCGTCGAGGGGAGCGTCGCACTCGACGGCCAGGAAATTTACGGCGACGACGTCGATCTCGTCGAGCTCAGAAAGCGCGTCGGGATGGTGTTCCAGCAGCCGAACCCGTTCCCCAAATCCATCCGGAAGAACGTCTCCTACGGCCCGCGCAAACACGGCGACATCGAGACTGGCCTGCTTGCACGGCTGTTCGGCGACGACGCCGGCGACGAGGATACCCTCGTCGAACGCGCGCTCCGGCAGGCCGCCCTCTGGGACGAGGTCGACGACCGCCTGGACGACAACGCGCTCGGACTGTCAGGAGGACAACAACAGCGCCTCTGCATCGCGCGCTGTCTCGCGGTCGATCCCGAAGTGATCCTGATGGACGAGCCCGCGAGCGCACTCGATCCGATCGCGACCGCGAAGATCGAGGACCTCATCGAAGACCTCGCCGAGGACTACACCGTGGTCGTCGTCACCCACAACATGCAGCAAGCCGCCCGCATCTCCGATCAGACCGCCGTCTTCCTCACCGGTGGCGAGCTCGTCGAGTACGGCGACACGAACGAGATCTTCGAGAACCCCGAGAGCCAGCGCGTCGAGGACTACATCACCGGCAAGTTCGGCTGACCCCAGGAACCCTTTTGCGTCCGTCGCGGTAAGGAGAGAGTCGACGAACCGATGAGCGAGCCACACGAGGACATCAAAAGCATCTGCCCGCTCTGTGCAGTCGGCTGTAGCGTCCGCTACGACGGAGCCACGGGCCGTGCGCGCGGCTGGCCGGGCGCACCCGTCAACGAGGGTGGCGAGCTCTGTCCGAAAGGGATCGCCGCTTTCGACGTGTTCGACGACGCGGAGCGCCTCACCCATCCCCTGATGCGACGGAACGGTGACCTCGAACCCGTCTCCTGGAACGAGGCGTACGACCGCATCGAGCGCGAGTTCGGGGAGATCGTCGCCGACCACGGCCCGGACGCGCTGGCCTTTCTCGGCGCGCCACACTGTACGAACGAGGAGAACTACCTCTTCGGGAAGCTCGCGCGGAGCCTCGGCACGAACAACGTCGACAACCGGGCACGGCTCTGCCACGATTCGACCATGTCGGCGATGGAAGAGCGCCTCGGTTCCGGCGGGATGACGAACTCGCTCGCCGATCTCGCCGAGGCCGGGGCGTTTCTGGTGATCGGCTCGAACCCAGCCGACCAGCAGCCGGTCGCGTTCGACTCGTACGTCCGGCCCGCGGTCAACGCGGGCGCACAGCTGATCCACGTCGATCCGCGCGCGAACGCGACGACCCGCCTCGCCGACACGCACATCGCGCCACGACCGGGCACGGACGCGCTTGTGGTCGCGCTACTCGTGAAGACGATCCTGGACGAGGGGCTGGTCGACGAGGAGTTCGTCGCCGATCGGACTGAAGGATTCGCGGCGTTCGCCGCATCGGTCGACGAGATGGATACGGAGACGCTCGCGGGGCGCGCCGGCGTCGATCCGGCGGCGATCCAGGAAGCCGCCCGTGCGTTCGGCGAGGCCGAGCGGGCGGCCGTCGTCGCTGGCACTGGCGTGGAGGGCGACAGTCCCGACGACAGCGCCACCGCCGACGCGCTGTTGAACCTCCTCCTGCTCACCGGGAACCTCGGCAAGCGCGGCGCGGGCATGAACCTCTTCCGCGGGCTCAACAACGAGCAGGGGGCCTGTGACGCCGGCGCGCTCCCCCACCGATTGCCGGGCGGTCGTCCCGTCACCGACCCGGCGGCGCGCGCGCAGGTGGCCGACGTCTGGGGGTTCGAACCGCCCGCCGAGCCCGGACCGACGGAGCTCGATCTCGTGCGCGAGTTCGGTGCGGGGATCCAGGCTGCGTTCGTCCTCGGCGAGAACCCCGCAGTGACGAAACTCGACAGGCAGGGCGTCGCGCGCGGTCTCCAGTCGCTCGAATTCCTGGTTGTGCAGGACGTCACCCACACCGAGACGACCGCCCACGCCGACGTCGTGCTGCCGGCGGCCGTCTGGTCGGAGAAAGCTGGAACCGTGACGAACCTCGATCGCCAGGTCCAGCGGACGCGCGTGCTCGAATCGCCACCGAGTGCTGCGCGCAGCGATCTCGAAATTCTGTGTGCACTCGGCGAGCGCCTCGTCGGAGACGGGTTCGAGTACGATGGTCCACAGGAGGTGTTCGACGAACTCGCCGCCGTCAACCCGCAGTACGCGGGGATGAGCTACGAAGGGATCGGCATGGATAGTCAGCGCTGGCCGTTTCCCGACGGCGCAGACGAGGGAACCGACGTGCTCCATCGGGAGGAGTTCATGACCGGCGAGCGCCGCGCGCCGTTCGTCACGATCCCCACCACCGAGCCCGCCGACGGGGGCATTGGGGACGACGAACTCGTGTTGCTCACCGGCTCGCGCAGCGGCGACATCGCCATGACGACGATGGGGAGCGAGGTGGGGACACACGACGACACCCTCGTCATCCATCCCGTGGACGCCGACGCGCGGGGCGTGGCCGACGGCGATCGGGTCGTCGTCGAGAATCAGGATGGGCGCGTCGAACTCGTCGCCGAGCGGAGCCAGGGCGTTCGACGGGGCACCGTCTTCGTCCACGCCGGCGTCGCCGATCCGCTGCTCGGTGCCGGACGAACGCGCATCGACGCCACTCCAGCCTCCGAGCGTGCCGCCGAGAACGAACGATGAGTGACGATTCGCGCGGTGGTGTCGTCATTGCCGGCGGTCGCTCGACACGCTTCGGCGAGCGGGACAAAGTCCTCGCTGAGCTCGCTGGCGTGCCGCTGGTACGCCGGGTCGCCGAGCAACTCAGGGGACTGGACGAACTCGTCATCAGCTGTCGGACCGACCAGACCACAGCCATCGAGCGCGCGCTCGATGGAATTGAGTTCCGCTGTGTCACGGACCCCGACCCCGATGGCGGGCCACTCGTCGGCGTTCGGGCCGGGCTGCGCGCGCTCGATACCGACTACGCAGCCGTCGTCGCCGCCGACATGCCGTTCGTCGATCCCGAATTCATCTCCTCTCTATTCACGCGCGCGGCGGGCCACGACGCGGCCGTGCCGCGACACGAGGACTGGTTCCAGCCAACGCAGGCGGTCTATCGAACCGACGCGATGGCCGATGCCTGCGCGGCGGCGCTCTCGCGTGGCGAGCGCGAACTGCGTGCGGCGCTCGACGTGCTCGATCACGTCGTCGTAACGGAGAGCGAGATCCGAGAACACGCCGACCCCCGGACGTTCGTGAACCTCAATACGCGTCGGGAGTTTGCCGCCGCCGAGCACGCGCTCGAAACGGACGACTGCTCGTGAAAATCCCCTATTCGTGCTCTACGCGCCGACGTACTCCTCGTTGACTTCCCAGCCGCCGTCGCCGTCGCGGATCATGTACTCGCCGTAGTAGGGGACTCTGTTGTCGACGACCTCGCGGAAGGTCGTGCGGATTTCGTCCCGGCTCATCTCGCCCATCGGACGAAGGTCGTCGTTGCGATTCAGACAGCCCTTGAGATAGCCCTCGTGAGTCACTCTGACCCGGTGGCAGTTCGCACAGAACGTCTCGTTCTCGACGGGATCGACGATCTCGACCATCCCGCCATCGACCCAGTAGCGCCGCCGGTCGTGCATCTCGCGGTGTTCGATTCGGTCGGCACGCTCGTCGAGCCACTCGTGGACGCGCGCAATATCGATCGCCCACTCGGGATGGCCGGCGATCTCGGGCATGTATTCGATGAGCTGGAGTCTGAGCCCCGAGTTGTCGCCGACGTGGTCGACCATCTCGGGGATGAACTCCGCTGTGTCCTCGAAGACGACCATGTTGAGCTTCACCGGGTCGAGCCCGGCGTCGAGTGCCGCCTCGACACCTTCGAGGACCTTATCGTACGCGCCGGCTTTCGTGATCTCGGCGAACGCCTCTCGATCGAGGGCGTCCTGCGAGACGTTCACCCTATCGAGCCCCGCCTCGTGTAGCTCCTCGGCACGACCCGGGAGGAAAGTACCGTTGGTGGTGAGCGAGGTCTCCATCCCGTCCGGCGTGCGCCGGATGATCTCCGCCAGATCCTGACGGAGCATCGGCTCGCCGCCGGTGAACTTCACCTTCTCGACGCCGAACTCGCGGACGACCTCCAGAAACCGCACCACGTCGTCGGTACCCATTTCGTTGTCGGCCGGCTCCATCGGTCCGCGCGTGTCGCCGAGCCCCTCGTTGTGACAGTAGACGCAGTCGAAGTTGCAGCGGTCGGTCAGCGAGACCCGCACCCCCGAGACCTCGCGGCCGAACCCGTCGACAAGCATACCAACCCGTTCGTTCGTGTACGGTTAAAACTGCGCGCCGTTTGCGGGCTCGTGTAATCGTATATGGTTACAAAAGTAGAGGTTCGAAACGACACGTGCGGTCGCGAGCAACCGGATGCTCAGTCGAGGGTCGCGAGCGAGCGAATCCTCGTTGAGATGGTGCCGAGCGTCGTCCAGCCATCGACTTCGCGGGCGAGCAGCCGTCCCTCGTTGGTGCCGGCGAGCGCGCGCCCGTCGTTGATCGTCCACGCGAGGACGACCTCGGTCGGTGCGCCCGGATACGGGACGTTGCCGAACGAGTCACCTCCATCGGTCGATTCGAACAGCGCCGCGTCAGCACCGCGCGAGCCCTCCCAGTTCGGCGGTGCCCCGCTCGCCGCGGCGGCGTACAGCCGTCCGTCCGCTGCGATCGTCTCCCGAAAGTATCGTTGATCGACGTCCGTATCGAGTCGCGTCCAGGACCGGCCAGCATCGTGGGTTCGATAGCAGCCGTCGCCGCAGGCGGCGACGTAGTCGTCGGGCCCGACGACGAGCACATGGTGGACATCATCGTGGACTCCTGTTCGTCGCTCGGTCCACGTCTCGCCGCGGTCCTCGCTCACGTGGACGCCGCCGACCTCGACGCCGGCGACCAGCCGGTCGGGCGCGTCGGGGTGGACGCCGAGGCTGCGAAGGTGAGCCTCATTGCGATGGCGCGGCGTGTGCCACTCGTCGCGGCTGGGCAGTTCCTGAAACCCATCGAGTTCGCGCCACGTCGCCCCGTCGTCGGTCGAGACGTACAGATGGGCGGGATGCGTCCCCGCGTACAGACGCTCGCCGTCGGGACTCGCGACGACCGAGAACACCTCCTCGCGCGGCACGCCGAGATCCGTCCACGAGTCGCCATCGGTCGATCGGTAGAGCCCACTTCTCGTCGCGGCGAAGGCGATACCGTCGAAGGTCCGAACACGGAGCGCATCGTCCGCATCGAGCACTCGTTCGGTTTCGTCGAGCGTTCCCACCGCGGAGCGAACGACGCCGTCGTCGGTACCGATGAGCAGCGCCATGCGGAAAGAATACCGCGGGTAGACATAAGCGGTACTGTGATGTCTCGCGATGTCGCGGGCGCTCGTTACGAAGCGGTTTCACGGAACATCGCCACGTTCCACCCAGTAGGCGGTCCGAAAGCATATCACCGTGGTATGCTATAATTCACCACGACTATGATGGACGTTCAGCTCACGCTCGGCGAACTGCTGGACCGCGCCGTACGTCTCTTTCCCGACCGGGAGATAGTTACCAAGCAGCCGGATGGAGACCGTCACCGCTACACGTACGGCGAGGCGGGAGCGCGAATCAATCAGCTCGCACATGCGCTCGACGAACTCGGAGTGGAGTCGGGTGAGCGAGTTGCGACGGTGGCACTTAACCACTACCGCCACTTCGAGTTGTACTTCGCACCACCGTGCTCGGGGCGGTCGATTCACATGTGCAACATGCGTCTGCCCGACGAGCATTTCCAGTATATCATCAACGACGCCGCCGACCGCGTCGTCTTCGTCGATCCGGCGTTCATCGAGAAGATCGAGGCAAACGCCGATGCCTTCGAGACCGTCGAACAGTACGTCGTCCTCGCTGACGACGTCCCGAAGACGTCGCTCTCACCGGTCGTGGCCTACGAGGACCTCATCGAAGGTCAGCCCACGGAGTATGACTGGCCCGCCATCGACGAAAGCGACGAGTGTGGAACGTGCTACACCTCCGGAACCACGGGCAAACCGAAAGGTGTCAGCTACTCTCATCGGGGGGTCTATCTCCACAGCATGATGTCCGGCCACACCGACACCAATGGCATCAGCCAGCGCGATACCGTTCTCCCCGTAGTGCCGATGTTCCACGCCAACGGCTGGGGAGTACCCTACGCTGCGACGTTCGTCGGCGCGAAGCAGGTGCTTCCCGGTGTTCACACCGACCCCGGCCCGGTCGCGGAGCTCATCGACGACGAGGGTGTCACGATGTCCGCCGCCGTCCCGACCATCTGGCTCGAGATGGCCGAGTATCTGGACGATAACCCCGACGTGGATATCTCGAACATCGACCGGCTCACCGTCGGTGGGGCTGCCCCACCGGAGTCGCTGATTCGCCGCTATGACGAGGAATACGACGCCCCGATCATACAGGGTTGGGGAATGACCGAAACCAGTCCGCTGGGAACGATGAGCACGCTCCGCAAAGAGCTGGAAGATCGCGATCCCGAGGAGCGGTATGCCTATCGGGCGAAAGCCGGCATACCTGTCCCTGGATTCCGAACGCGCATCATCGACGACGATGACGAAGAAGTCCCGGCGGACGACGAAACGATGGGCGAGTTGACGGTGCGAGCACCGTGGGTTGCCGACACTTATCACGATCGTCCGTCGGCGAACCGCGAGTCGTTCACCGAGGACGGATGGCTCCGCACCGGCGACATCGCCACCCACGACGAGCAGGGCTATATCGACATCGTGGACCGGACGAAGGACGTCATCAAATCGGGCGGCGAGTGGATCTCCAGTGTGGAGCTCGAAAACGAACTGATGGCCCACGACGCCGTCACGGAGGCGACGGTCATCGCTGTTGCCCACGAGAAATGGCAAGAACGACCGCTGGCGTGTGTCGTCACCGGCGAGCACGAGGTGACCGCCGACGAACTCCGTGACCACCTCGGCGAGCGGTTCCCCGACTGGTGGCTCCCCGATGAGTTCGAGTTTCTCGATGAAATCCCGCGCACTTCGACCGGCAAGTTCGACAAAATGGCGCTGCGCGAGCGACTCGACGACGCGACCGTCGACACCAAACCCTGATCCAGCCCGGTTGCGCCGTCCGTTACATGTCGCTCCAGGAGCGTGCCGCGCGCTGCACCGACGTGATCGACTCGATCCAGCGCGCCGAGATCGCCTTCTTGACGATGCGCGCGCCGAGTCCGCCGAAGGTGTTGATCGGGATACCGATGACGTCGTGGGCGACGGCCGTGTCGCCGATCGAGACGACCGTACCCTTGTTCATGTACGCCGGTACATCGGTTTGTGTGGCTCGTCGTAGCTGGCCTGAGACGACCGTACCCTTGTTCATGTACGCCCAGTGCTCGCGATCGCGGTCCGCGACGGCCCGTGCGACGTTCTCGCCGATGTGTTCGCCCTCCTCCCAGGCAGCCTCGGCGGTCGGCGGCGGCACGTCCGCGAGGTCGTCGTCGACGATCGTCTCCCAGATCGCCTCCTCGGTGATCGGCCCCTCCTCGTTATCCTGGTGGACCAGCGCCGAGTCGCCGAGCGCGAACACGCGGTCGTCGCTCGTTTCGAGGGTCGCGTCGGTGTAGAGTCGGTTGTGATCCTTGTCGATGTCGGTCGTTTCGAGCGCGTCCTGCCCGGTGACGCCACCAGTCCAGATCAGCACGTCGTACGCCATCGGGTCACGCTCGTCGAAGGCGATCGTCTCGTCCTCGACGGCCGTTATCGCGGTCCGGGTGTCGATCTCGACGTCGTGGGCTTCGAGCTGGTTCCGGATCGCCCCCTGAAACTCGTGGTCGTGGCCGGGGAAGACGTCCGCCGAGTGCTCGACGAGATCGATCTCCATCGACGCGTCGTGCTCGTCGGCCCACGATGCCACCTCGCCGGCGACCTGAATGCCCGTGAGACCGCCACCGCCGACGACGATCCGTGCGGGATCGCTCCGCGAGGCCTCGCGCGTGGCGTCGACGAGATGCTCGTTGATCGCCAGCGCGTCGCCGAGACTCTTGACCGTGAGCGCGTGTGCTTCGAGCCCGTCAACGCCGTGAAAGGCGGTTCGACTGCCGAGCCCGACGACGGCGTAGTCGTAGTCAATATCGTCGCGATCGGCGAGTTCGATGACACGATCATCGATATCGATACCGGTCACGGTCGCCTGCACGAACCGGGTGTCGTCGTTTTTGATCGCTCCGACCGGGATCGTGACCGATTCGCGCGCGTCGGGCGTCCGGATACACCGGTGGACCTCGTGAAGCAGGAGGTGGTAGTCCTCCTCGGCGATCCAGACCAGTTCGTCCTCGTCGCCGAGTTCGTCTTCGAGGCTGCGGATCGCCGCACAGCCGCCGTAACCCGCGCCGAGGACGACGATACGATCGGTCATCGCACTCCGATCCACGGATCGTTCGTCGCGCCGTCCGTCTGCCGTGCGTCATCCGTTGGCCGTTCGCCATCCGTCGGTCGTGCGGCGTCGCTATCCATGCCCAGTCGTTTTCGGCAGTCCAGTAAACAGTAGGGCTTGAATCGGCAGGCTCAGTCGTCGACGGCGGGCGCTCCCGACGGGGCGCTGTCGCCGCTCGCCCAGACACCGTCGTCGAGATCGATAGCGTCGTTCCATTTCGCCGCGAGCGTCGAGACCGCGAGATCGCCGGTGACGTTGTTGAGGGTCGCCACGCGCCCGAGCACCGGATCGACGGCCGCGACGAAGCCGACGATCGTCAGGGGCAGGCCGGCCTGCTGGAGCACGACGGTGAGCATGATCAGCCCCGCGCCGGGGACGCCCGCGGTGCCGATGCTGATCAGCACAGTAACGAGGAGGATGGCGACCTGTTCGCCGAGGCCGAGCGACTGGCCGACGACGTTCGCGGCGAAGACGACGGTGACGGCCTGGCGGATCGCCGCGCCGTCCATGTTGGCCGTCGAGCCCAGCGGGAGCGAGAACCCATATATACTCTCGTCGATCTTGAGGTTCTCCTCGGCGTCGCTCATCGTCACCGGCAGCGTCGCGCTCGACGAACGGATGGTGAACGCCGTCACCATCGCGTTGCGCGCGCCCTGGAGGAACGAGCCCGGTGATTTGCCGACGAGTCCGGAGACGATGACGAGAAGATAGGTGAACGCGATGTGGATGGCGATCGCGAGCGTGACGACGGCGACCAGCGAGCCGAGCGCGACGATCGCGCCGACGTCCTTGCCGGCGAGCTCGGCCGCGACGAGCGCGAACACGCCGAGGACGCCGAACTCCATGACGCCCCAGACGATCGTGAACATCGCCTCCATGCCGGCCTCGGCGAGCGAGAAGAACGTCTCGACGCCCTCGCGCACCGTCTCGTCGTCGGTGCGATCGCGGACGAGCGCCAGCGCGATGGCGAAGACGATGATGAAGAAGATGATCGCGAGCAGATCGCCCCGGGCCAGCGCGCTGATGGGGTTCTCCGGGACGATGCCGAGAACGACCTCGCGCAGTCCCGGCGGCTGTGCGGAATCGCTGCTCCCGCCCGTGAGCATCACGCCGGTTCCTGGATCGAGCAGGTTCGCCACCCCCAGTCCGATGATCCCGGCGATCGTCGTCGTCAGCGCGTAGAGTCCGACGACGACCCCGCCGACGCGACCCATCCTGGCCGGTGAGAGCCGTCGCACACCGGATAGCAGGCTGAAGGCGACGATCGGGACGACGATCATCCCGAGTAGCCGCAAGAAGAGATCGCCGATCGGCGCGAGCGCTGCCGCCGGCGGGCCGACGGTGAACGCGACGACGACCCCGAGGACGAACGCGGCGGCGAGTCGATAGACGATCGGGACGGAGCGATACCGATTCCACACGCTGACGACCGAACCACCGAGAGCAGACATCGGCAGGGGTTGTGCGTCGAGAAAGCTATGGCTGTCGGCTTCGCGCATATTTTCGCACCGATCGGGCGTCGGTATCGATCGTCCCACCGACACGTATTGGCGCGCTCGATCGAGGCGCAAGCATGGACGTCGCCCGTGAACGACGATCCGATCGCGACGTTCCGCGGACGCGTCGATCGCGCGGAGTGAGGACGATCACGGCCACCGATTCGGCCGCAGACGCGACGCGTCGGTGCGCTTTTGTGGACGGTGGGAGTGGATTCGGACATGGACAGCGAGAACTTCTTCGAGGAGATGCCGTTCACGAACCTCCTCGGCATCGAGGTGACAGAGGCCGACGACGGCCACGCCGAGGGCCACGTCGAAATGAGCGAGGAGTTGTCCTGGAACACGAACCGAACGATGGCCCACGGCGGCGTGACGTTCACGCTCGCCGACACGGTCGGCGGCGCGGCGCTGGTCTCGCTGCTCGATCAACCCGTGCCGACGATCGACATGCGGATCGACTACCTCGAAGCGGGCACCGGCGATCTCTCCGCCACCGCCGACGTCGTGCGCGAGGGCGGGGCCATCGGCGTCGTCGACATCGAGGTCCACACCGACGACGGAACGCCGATCGCCGACGTGCGCGGTATCTACAAGACCGACTGAACGGGCGCGAAACCACGCGAGTTATCCGCACGCCCGGCGAGAAGCCGCCATGTCGACCGATGACGACCACGAGGCGTACATGGAACGGGCGTTCGAACTCGCGCGCGAGGCCGGCGAGCGCGGCGACGGCCCCTACGGCTCGCTGCTCGTTCTCGACGGCGAGATCGTCATGGAGGCGAACAACCACGAGAACACCGACGACGACATCGCTGCCCACCCTGAGCTCGCGCTTGCCCGGCGCGGCGCGAGCGAACTCACATCGGAGGAGTGCGAGCGCACGGTCATGTACACGAGCACCGAACCCTGTCCGATGTGCTCCGGCGGAATGGCGATCGCCGGCCTCGGCGGCGTCGTCTACAGCGTCGCCGCGGCCCGTGCCGCCGAGGAGTTCGACGGCGATGCAGCCATGATCCCCTGTGGCGAGGTCTTCGAGAGTTTCGATCACGACGCCGAAGTCGTTCGCGGCGTCCGCGAGGACGACGGGCTAGACATCCACCGCGAGTACCGCTCGGTCTGAGTTCGGTCAAAGACAGAGAGGGCGCGCCGGCCAGCGCTCAGGAGTCGATGCTCGAATCGCGGAGGTTGTCGGCGTTCTCGGGGAGACGGACGCGTGCGTTCGGATGCTGATCGGCGTCCTCGACGAGTTCGTGCCGTTCACGCAGGTCTTCGAGTCTGGATTTCACGGTCTCGGGGTCGGCCCGGCCGACGATGCCGGCGACTTCGATCAGGAGCTGTTCGGGCACGCCACCGCCGTTCGCTCCGAGCTCGGCCCCGTTCTCGTCGTCGAGATCGAGATTCGTGAGGAAGCTGACGTACTCGCGGAGATCGATCTCGCCGCCGAGTGCGTCGTGCCAGCTCGCCGGATAGATGCTGACGCGGTCGTCGCCGACGCGGTAGAAGGCGTCGGTGCGGTACTCGCCGTCGGTGAGGCGCTCGTCGACCGCGTCCAGGACGCCCTCCATGTCGTGGCTGTGGCCATGGTCGGTGCCCACCATCGCCTCGGTGTACGCTTCGAGGGTTGCCCACGCGATGCCGGGGCGCTCGTGGGAATGGTACTGTTCGATGAGCGTGAGGAACTCGTCGACGAGCAGCGACCCGCCGCGGTCGTCGGCTTCGGCGACGATTCGCTCGTTGATCTCGGTCACGTCAGCCATTGGGGAGACACGCCGTTAGCGTTGTCGCCCACCGCTCGGCGACAAACCGATATGCCCGCTCTCACAACGGTCGTCCACATGCAGAGAAACGAATTTCCTCGCGGCGTGAGGCGATGAGCGACTACAAACCGCTGTCGGACTACGGTATCATCGGCAACCTCGAAACCTGTGCGCTCGTCGGCCGCGACGGCGCGATCGACTGGTGCTGTCTCCCCCGGCTCAACTCGTCGAGCGTCTTCGCGGCCCTCCTCGACGACGAGATCGGCGGCCGGTTCGCCATCCATCCGGACGGCGAGTACGAGGCCGAACAGCAGTACATGGAGCGGACGAACGTGCTCCAGACGACCTTCCACACCGAGTCGGGCACCGCGCGCGTCACGGATTTCATGCCGCTGTCGCCCGACAACGACGGTAACCAGCCGAAGGTGCGCGGTATCTACCGGAACGTGACCTGCACCGAGGGCGACGTCGATCTCGCCGTCGAGTTCGATCCCCGCTTCGACTACGCCCGCGCCGACTCGCGCGTCGAGTCGATCAGTGACGGCATCGTCGCGACGGGTGACGCCAGACGGCTCACGCTGTCGAGCCCGCTCGACCTCGACTGCAGCGATAGTGCGGCCGACGGCACGCTCTCGCTGTCCGAGTACGACAGCGAGTGGTTCGTCCTCGAATACGGGACGCGCGCGCCGACCGACGACGACTCGTGTGAGCACCTGCTCGACAACACGATCGAGTTCTGGCGCGACTGGGCACACTCCTGTCCCGACGACGGCGACTGCCCGTTCGCCGACTACAGCCACGAGATGGTCGTGCGCTCCGATCTGACGCTCAAGCTGCTCACCTACCAGGGAACCGGTGGGATCACCGCCGCGCCGACGACGTCGCTGCCGGAGGTCGTCGGCGGGGTGCGCAACTGGGACTACCGCTACAACTGGCTCCGCGACGGGGCGTTCACCGTGCGCGCGTTCGGCAACCTCGGCGACACCGAGGAGGCCGTGGACTATCTCGACGACTTCCTCGAACTCGGCCAGTCGGTCGATCCGGCCGATCTCCAGCCGATCTACGGCCTCCAGCACGGCTCGACCTACGAAGAGCAAGAACTCGACCACCTCGAAGGCTATCGCGGCTCCGCACCCGTCCGCATCGGCAACGGCGCGGCCGACCAGCTCCAGCTCGGCATCTACGGCGAGCTCGTGCTGGCGATCAATCAGCTCTCCTGGTCGGATCGCTCGATCGCCGGCGACGACTGGGAGGCCGTCCGCGACATCGTCGACTACGTCTGCGAGGTCTGGGAGCGCCCCGACGCCGGCATCTGGGAGATGCGCAGCGGGCCGAAACAGTTCGTCCACTCGAAGGCGATGTGTTGGGTCGCCGTCGATCGCGGCATCCGGATGGCCGAGAACGACGACCTCGACGCCCCGCTCGACGAGTGGCGCGACGAACGCAGCCGCATCAAAGAAACCGTCCTTGAGCGCGGGTTCGACAACGACCAGAACAGTTTCACGCAGGCGTTCGACGACGATCAGATCGACGCGAGCCTGCTCCTGCTTCCGCTGTCGGGTTTTCTCTCGTTCGACGATCCGCGCATCCAGGGGACGATCGAGAGCATCATCGACCGCTTGGCGACCGAGGAGGGGCTCGTCTATCGCTACGAACACGACGAGATGCCAGGTGACGAGGGCGCGTTCGTGCTCTGCTCGTTCTGGCTCGTCGACTGTCTCGCGCGCATGGGTCGCGCCGATCGCGCCCGCGAAATCTTCGAGACGATCGAGGACCACTTCAGCCCGCTCGGCCTCGTCTCGGAGGAGATCGATCCCGAAACGGGCGACCTGCTCGGCAACTACCCACAAGCGTTCAGCCACATCGGCTTTGTCAACAGCGCGCTGTTCCTCCACGAGGCCGAGACCGGCACCGATATCCAGCCGTTCGGCCATCGCTCGGTCTGATCGCGGTCGAGCCGACTCCCCGCTCGTCAGCGGTCGCCGGCGTTGCGTCAGCGATCGTCGTCCGCGTCGTCCGCATCGCCGGCTTCAGTTCCGCTTTCGGCCTCGGGGACATCGGGTTCGGTCCACCGATCGTCGGAATCGACCGGTGCGAGCGCGTGATCGAGTTCCTCGTCGCTGTACTCCCGGTCTTCGAGGTCGAGCGCCCGGCGTCGCCACCGCTCGCCGACGGTCGTCTCGCCGTTCGGGCCGACGCGAGCGCCGTGAACGGTAAAGTAGCGCCCGCCGCGATCCATCTTCTTGCCCTCGTAGGTGTGCTGGTCGAAGATCACGTCGTGTTTCCCGCCGGGTTCGAGATCGCCGACCGGGAAATCGTATTTCGGCTCGCGACCCTCCTCTCGGGCGGCGGCCCGCTCAGCGGCGACCTGCTCGAAGTAGCCGTTTGCGTAGGTCGCCTCCCGCGTCGAGGGTGCACGGGCGGCCGCCAGTGCGGCGTGAATCCCACAGAGGCGGCCCTCCCAGCTGTCGGTGTCCCAGAACACGGTCGCCAGCTCCTCGTAGCGTTCGATGAGCAGGACGATCTCCTCGCCCGCGCGCAGATCCTCGACGACGTAGAGCGCGAGGCGATCCCAGAGGTTCCACGCGTGGCCCGACCGCGTGAGTTCCCACGCCGCCCAGGCCGCACACTCCTCGTCCGAACGGCGCACGGCCTTCTGGAGCAGGCTCGACACGTCGTAGCGGTTGTAGCCGCCCTTGGTTCCGTTCTCGTCGAGCTCCTCGCCGAAGTCGTCGGTCATCGGCTCGCCGTCCTCGACCGCGCCGCCGCCGAGGGTCGCCTGTTTGTCCTCGCTCATGGAGACAGCAATCCATCCGCGTACATGTGATTGATCATCTTCAGACGGAAGGAGGGCGGGACGGATAGGGGCCTACCGAAGAACGAAGGCGTCAGTCGCCGGACTACTCGATCCAGACCGTTTTGCGGTTGACGAACTCCTTGATGCCGGCCTCGGAGAGTTCGCGGCCGTAGCCGGAGTTCTTGACGCCGCCGAACGGAACGCGGGGATCGGATTTCGTGAGCTGGTTGACGTACGTGCAGCCAGCGTCGATGCGGCGGGCGACGCGCTGGCCGCGCTCGCGGTCCTCGGTCCAGATACTTGCGCCGAGGCCGAACTCCGTGTCGTTGGCCTTCGCGATGGCCGCGTCCTCGTCGCTCACCGAGTAGACCGACGCGACCGGGCCGAACAGTTCCTCGCTGTCGGCCGGACAGCCCTCGGGCACGTCGGTGAGGATGGTCGGCGGGTAGAAGGGACCGTCCCGATCGAGCGGCTCGCCGCCGGTGACGACGGTCGCGCCGGCGTCGACGCTTGCCTCGACCTGGTCGTGGAGGTCGTCCATCAGGTGCTCCTGGGCCTGCGGGCCGAGGTCGGTGTCCTCCTCGGTCGGGTCACCGACGGTGAGCGCTTCGCACTCCTCGACGAACCGATCGAGGAACTCGTCGTAGACGTCCTCGTGAACGATGAACCGCTTGGCGGCGATACACGACTGGCCGCCGTTCTGGTTGCGCGCCCACGCGCCGGTTTCGGCGGCCGCGTCGATATCGGCGTCGTCGAGCACGACGAACGGATCGCTCCCGCCGAGTTCCAGTACTGTTTTCTTCAGGTTCTCGCCGGCGGTCGAGGCGACGGCGCGGCCGGCCGGCCCGCTGCCGGTGAGCGTCGCCGCACGCACGCGATCGTCGGCAAGCACGTCGTCGATCTTCTCCGAACCGGCCAGCAGCGTCTGGAACGCACCATCGGGGAGGCCAGCTTTGTCGAAGACCTCCTCGATGGCGAGCGCGCATCCAGGAACGTTCGAGGCGTGTTTGAGCAGGCCGACGTTGCCCGCGGCGAGGTAGGGTACCGCGAAGCGCATCGCCTGCCAGAACGGGAAGTTCCAGGGCATCACCGCGAGCACGGGCCCCATCGGGTCGTAAACGGTCTTGACGGTCGTGCCGGGCGGGCTGGGATGGGTTTCGGCTTCGAGGTATTCGCTTGCGTGTTGAGCGTAGTGATCACAGAGCCACTGACATTTCTGGATCTCCGAGTGGGCCTGCGAGATCGGTTTACCCATCTCCTCGGTCATCAGCTCGGCGTACTCGCGCTCGTTGTCGCGGAGCACGTCGCCGGCGGCTTCGATGAGCTGCTCGCGCTCGCGGAGGGGGACGTCGCGCCACTCCGCGAAGCTGTCCTCGGCGCGCGCGAGCGCGTCGTCGATGTCGCTCGCACTGTCCTCCTCGTACGAATCGACGACTTCGCCGGTTGCCGGGTTGACCGTTTCCATGTCCTACCGACTCGTCGTGTTCGTGATTAACGTTGTGGCTGGCCATGTCATGCCCGGCGGCCGCCGATCACGTTCGGGTGGTCGATCGTCTCGTTCGACGTCGATCCGTCGAGGACGCTGTTCTGGAGAGCGTTCGAGAGCCCACGGCGCAGCCGTTCGGAGGCCGCCTGCGTGGAGATGTCGAACTCCGACGCGAGATCGCCCATCGTGATGCGGCGCGGAACGTCGAAATAACCCTTATCGACGGCCGCGGCGAGCAGTTCGGTCTGTGGAGCCGTGAGATCGTGGGCGTCCTCGGGCGCGTCGTCCGTGCATTTCAGTCCGGTGAGTTCGAACGAACAGCCCCGTGCCTGGCAGTGGTCGTGGTACTCCGAGAACGCCTCCCGATCGGGATAGCGCATCCGCATCCACATGCCGGTATGGCTGAGCGTTCCGTCGAGCAACACGCCGCCGAGATCCGTCCACGCCCAGTAGGTCGTCGTCGCGGCCGGCAAACGGATCTGATACAGTTTCCGTCCGTCGACACGGTCGCTCAACGGCTGCACGTCGTGGATCATCGACGCCTCGCCGAGTCCGGTTTCGAGCGCCCCGAAATCGTTGCCGTCGGCCCAGAACGTCACCGAGAGCGTCTCGGGATCACACGCGGTCATCCCTTCGATGACGAGCTCCATGTCGGGCACGCCGCCGAGGACTCCCTCGAATCTCGGCAGGCGGACCGTGAACTCCGCGACGAGACTCATTGCCCCCTATCGCGATCCGGCGGTTGCCGGCACGGCCGACGGCTGTGCCGTCGTGGCGTTCGTCCGCTCGCCGCGTCGCTCGGCGAATTCAGTTTGACGCGTCTCATATCAACCATAGTTGTTTTTCTATTGAAAATCTATCCGCTGGCGATACGGATAAAGCTGGCTCTCGACCGTATTCTTGCTCCAGCGGGCGAACGATCGTGTGGATCTCGATCGCGCCGTCAGAAGATGAGGAGGAAGACGAGATAGGAGCCAAGAGCCGACACCGTCGGCGTGAGCAGCCACATCGTGACGATGCGACCGGTGGCCGCCGCGTCGAAGAGATCGTCGGTCGGCAGTTCTTCGGGCTCTTCCTCGCCGATCTTCGGTACGCCCTCGCTCGGTGCGGCGGCCGGCGACGACCCCGTCGGGGCCTCGGCGGTGGCGAGATCGCCGACGGTCGGACCGGCCGGCGGTCCGCCATCGTCGCCCCCTTCAGCGGCGAGTGCGCTCACCGAGAAGTCCGGTCTGCCCTCACCCTCGATCGCCGAACCGGCGGCGTCGGTGAGCGTCACGGATCGGCTCGACCGACCCCAGCCGAGACCGATGATGCAGGAGGTCATGCTCACCGCGAGGCTCGCCGGGATGCCCAGATTCGAGAGGATCGTGATGATCGTCGCGGCGACGAGCGAGACGAGGATCGCCGCCAGAATCGGCAGATCGGTGATGCCGTCGCCGACCGTATCGAGCGTACGCCGGGCGATGGTGAACGCGCCGATCGCCATCGCGCCCACGGCGATGAGGACACCCTGTTCGACGGTGATGGCGTTGCTCCCGATCAGCGGCGCGACCGCGTTGGCGACGTTCGACGCACCGGCGGAGAAGGCGTTGTAGCAGGCGACCAGCAGGACGACGGCGGCCCCGACGAGATCGCGGGTGGTCGCCCCCTCCTGAAGCACCGGTCGGGGGATCGTTCCGGAACGGTCGAGCCTGAGCAGGCCGTTTTCGAGCCGCCCGAAAGAGATGCGGGCGTTGAGATGCGGGTAGATGTAGCGACCGATGACGACGCCCGCCCAGAAGGCGACCAGCGGGGCGACGATCCACGCCGAGACGATGCCGAACATCACCGATTCGTTGAGCGAGTCGGTCACGACGCCGAGGCCGACGATCGCGCCGACGGCGGTCATCGAGGTCGAGGCGGGGACGCCGAACAGATTCGAGATGAGCAGCGAGAGCCCGGTGAAAAAGAGCACGACGACGCTCGCGACGAGCGTGAACTGGCTCGACGGGACGATCTCGCCGCCCATCGTCGTCACGACCTCGCGGCCGACCGTCCAGCCGCCGAGGAGTGCGAACCCGGTGAACAGGACGGCAGCGAGCGTCTTGCCGGTGATGCGACTCCCCACGGCCGGGCCGAACGCCACGCCAGTCGAGGAGCCACCGATGTTGTAACCAACGAACACCGCCACGGCGATGCCGACGAGCAGCAATACTGATACCATCGACTGCTCCCTCGAAGCCCGTGACAAAACGCGTTTCGCCTCCGTGTGTCGATATGGCAGGCAATCACGCCGTGGCAGGCGACCGCGCCAGTCATGAACCGGCGATCGAGGCCCACAGGCGGTCGTTGACAGTCGTGCGCGGTATGCACAACTCCTTTAGCCGTCGTTCGCCTACGTTCGCCATGCCCGATGCAATGGTCGAGTATCTCCACTCCGATATGGAGTGCGAGGGGTTGCTCGAATGTTTCCACGGTCTCACGGATCTCGACCGCGAGTGTTTCGCGGTCGTCGTCGGGAGCGACGCGGCGCTGACGGTCGACGACGTCGCCGCCGAGGTCGACCGCGAGCGATCGACGGTCTATCGCTCGCTCCAGCGGCTGCTGACGGCGGGGTTCGTTCGGAAGGAGCAGATCAACTACGAGCAGGGCGGCTACTACCACGTCTTTCGCCCGGCCGACCCCGACGCCATCGCCGACGAGATGCAGCGCATGCTGAACGACTGGTACGCGAAGATGGGCCAACTCATCGGTGAGTTCCGCGAGAAATACGACGTCTCCGACCCGGAGGCGACACCCGTCGAAGGCTGAGGAGCGATGGGGTTTCGAGACGCGGACCAGAACCGGCTTTTCGCTGTAGCACCTTCAGCAACCATGCCACACGGCACCGAACGCGGTCTCTCCCGGCGCGCGTTCGTGAAGGCCGCCGTCGCGATCGGCGGTCCGGCGGCGCTGTCGGCCTGTCTCGCCCGCGAGAGCAGTCCCGATCTCCCACAGGGCCCCGACGACCTCTCGACGCTGCCGTCGCGCCAGCACGCCTGGAACGAGTTCCTCGCGCTCGGCGACAACGACAACCACCTCGGCCCGCGCCACCGCGTACTGCTGTATCTCCGCTATGGCAAAGAGGGAACGCCGACGCGAGACGATCGTCGGCAGACCGAACGGGCGCTGCAAGCGCTCGAACGGGCCTATCCCCACTCGCACGACGGCCTGCTGTTCACGGTGAGCTACTCGCCGGCGTATTTCGCTCGCTTCGACGAGTCGCTGCCTGAATCAGTGGATCTCCAGCAGCCGAAGGCGCTCACGCCGTTCGAGGACCCGAAGCTCGATCGGCCGGACGCGGTCGTCCACCTCGCGAGCGATCACGGGCAGGTCGTCCTCGGTGCAGAGGAAGCCCTGCTTGGCGACACCGAGAAACTGAACGGTGTCGATATCGACGCCTCACTCACGGGAGTGTTCGAGCGGATCGACCGGCGGACGGGGTTCGTCGGCGACGGCCTGCCCGCCGACAACCAGGACGTCCAGGGGATCCCCGACTCGGAACCAGTTCCCGACGACTCGCCGATGTATATGGGCTTCAAATCGGGGTTCGACAAGAACCAGGCGACCGAGGACGGGGTGACGATCGATGCCGGCCCGTTCGCGGGCGGAACGACCCAGCAGATATCGACGATCAAACTCCATCTCGATCAGTGGTACGACCAGGACAGTCGCTCGCAGCGCGTCGGCAAGATGTTCTGTCCGGCCCACGCCGAATCGGGCGCTGTCGAGGGTGTCGGCGACAATCTGGGGGATTCGAGCAAGATGGACGACTGCCCGCCCGCCGAAAAGGCCGCCCGCGAATCGGGGCTTGTCGGTCACTCGCAGAAGGCCGCCCGTGCGCGCGAGAACGACCGCCCGATCATCCTCCGGCGCGATTTCGATTCGACCGACGGCGAGGAGGCGACGCTGCATTTCCTCTCGCTTCAGCAGGCGATCGGCGATTTCACCGACACGCGCGAGTCGATGACCGGCACCGATCTCGCCGAGGAGTCCGCGCTCGGCCGGAAGAACAACAACGGCATCCTCCAGTACATGAGCGTGACGCGCCGCGGCAACTACCTCCTCCCGCCGCGCGGGCTACGGGCGCTACCTGCCGCCGTGCCGCGACAGTGATCGCCGCATCGTCGATATATCGACAGTATCGCACCCATCGTGCGAGCCATCGAGCGCGATTTCGACTGCTGAACCAGAACACACTCGAAGCGAGCAGTCCTAAAGGAAGCAATGGATAGACGAGCGTTTCTCCGGGTCGGCACGGCCGCGAGCGCGGCGGGTGCCGGCCTTCTCGCTGGCTGTTCCGGGCTATTCTCCGTCCAGACGGGATATCGAGAGCAGATGCCGCCGCTGCCCGAAAACCGCCCCGCGGCCGTCTACTACCCCTCGCATATCGAAGGGATGGAGATGGTAGGCGTCAAGACGATCGACGGGAACGGAGCGAACGCGACAAGCGCAACGAACGGGACGGATTCCGGCGGAACGAGCCGCTCGAACGGTTCAGGAGGCGGCTCGGGGACGGCCGGAGGCTATCGGTGTGCGCTCACGTACAGCTACCCCCACCGGTTCTGGACCGTCACCGGCACGGAGACCGAGAAGATCGCGATCGAGGACAACGACTCGCTCCATCTGATGGTGAGCGTCTGGGACCCGGCGACGGGCGTCTTCCCGCTGGATACGAACCCGACGATAACGGTCTCGCAGAACGGAGACTCGGTGACGACGCTCTCGCCGTGGACGATGCTCTCGCAGAACATGGGCTTTCACACGGGCGACAACCTCTCGCTGCCCGGTGCCGGCGACTACACCGTCGCGGTCGATATCCCCCCGACGTCCGTCCGGCGAACCGGCTCCTTCGAGGGGCGGTTCGACAGTCAGCGATCCGTCGAGTTCTCGTTCACGTTCGATCCGGGGACGGTGAACGATATCATGCTCGATCGACTCGGCGAGAAGGCCGGCACGCGCGGCGCGGTCGAACCGATGGAGATGAAGAAGATGCCGCTCGCGCTCGCGCCGAAGACGGGCGAACTCCCCGGTCGCCCGCTCGGAACGGTCCGGACCGGCGACGCCGTCTTCGATGTCCGGGCGCTCGACGACGCCTCCCGGTTCGGCAGCGCCGAAAAGACGTATCTCGCCGTCTCGGCACGGACGCCACACAACCGGTACGTCCTGCCGGCGATGTCGCTGTCCGCGACGGTGACACGGGGCAACGAGACGGTTTTCGACGGGGCTCTTCAGGCGACGCTCGATCCGGCGCTGAACTACCACTACGGGGCCGGCGTCGAGAGCATCGAGTCCGGTGACGAGATCGAGATCGTGACCGACGCACCGCCGCAGGTCGCCCGCCACGAGGGCTACGAGACCGCCTTCCTGAAGATGCCGTCGCGAACGCTCACCGTCGGAGGATCGGCCGGACAGTAGCGATCGTTGGATCGGTTCCGTCGATGTCACGTCGGATCGGTGTGATATTCCGAGCGACGACGATGGCCGACTACTCCCCGGCCGCGTCCTCCAGCAGTCGATCGGTCAGGCGAACGAACCGATCGACCATGCGCGCCGGCGACGAGGGGCTGACCTCCCGTAACAGTCGCGCCGTCTCGGTCGGCCGAACGAGCACGAGCGTGACGTGGTTGCGCTCGTCGCGCTCCTTCACGACGACGTCCTGCTCGACGAGATGATCGAGATGCCATTCGAGCGTGCTGCGGGCGATGTCGAGCTCGTCGGCGAGCGGCTGTGGCCGCGTCGGCCCGCGATCACAGAGCAGCGCGACGATGTCGCCGGCGGTCTCGCGGCGCAGCAGCGAGAGCGCGCCGCGCCGCCACGCGTCGCACTCGGGCGGGTAGTAGTGGGTACGGCCGTAGCGCTGCTCGTCGGTCACCGCCCCTGCCGAGCAGAGTCGCTTGAGGTGGTACTGGACCTGACCGGGTGCGAGGTCGAGCACGCGCACGAGCTCGTTGAAGTGGATGCCCGGCGACGTGTGGATGCGCCGCGCGACGCGCTTACGAGTCCCGTTCATACGTGTTCACCTCCGGTCGCGCCATCGTGCGTGCGTAGTAGACCGCGGCGAGCAGCAGAACGGCCATGACGCCGTCGAGCGTGTGCTCGATGAGGTGGTGCAGCTCCATCGAGAGCATCCCGTCCATCGCCAGTCCACCGACGAGCGTGCGCCCGACCAGCGTGCCGAGCGCCATCGTGATCAACAGATACGAACGCGAGCGCCGCTGTGCCAGCGCGACGATGCCGAGCCCGAGAACGACCAGCGAGACGACCGCCGTGACGGCGAGGACGGTCGGCAGCGCCACGTCGCCGATCGGCGTGGAGCCGTGATCGATGCCGAGGTGGGGAACGACATGCGGGAGCGTCATCGCGCGCCATCATCCCCGTTCGATGCAGAACTCTCCCCACGTTTTCGACGGCGAGGGTCGATTCCGCAGAGACGCCGTCGATTCATTGCTACTGTTTGGGAACACGTCAGAATAATCGTTCTGGTGCGCACGTCGAATCGTCACTCATGAAACGACCGGTCGCGAGATGATCCACAGCGAGAGCACCGTGTAGCCGACCATCAACACCACGAGCGGGAGATGGGCTCGCCTGGCTTGCGGGAGGGTTTCGTAGCGAGCGACCGCCACTGCGTGGGCGGCCACGACGGCGATGACGTGACCAGCAACGATCAACAGCACCTGCGATCCCCAGAAGACGGGGACCGACAGCCAACCGAGCAGATCGAGCGGTTCGATCGGCGTGACAGCGAGCGACCACGCGACGGCCGCGAGCCGGCCGAGTCGTTCGACGACGAACGGGTAGTTGTGGGCGACCTCGTAGGCCGCGGCGATCGGCACTACCGTCGGCGCGAACGCGACGGCCGTTCCTCGCCAGCCGCCGCTCCCACCGCCCCCACCGCTCTCGACGACAGCCCCCATCACCACGCTGACGCCGACGAACGCCGCGACGAACCCCGCCAGTCCGAGAACGTAGATGAACACGCTCGTCCCGGGACCGGTCGAGAGCAGCTCGCGGAGGCCGAACAGCAGTTCCTGGAACTCCGGCGTGTTCGTGAACCCGTCGAAGCTCACCGTGTAGACGGTGGCGACGACGAACGCGACGAGCCCGAACCGTTCGACGGGGCACGTACAGCCGGTCCACGGCGGCCGGAAAACGACTCGGTGGCCGTCTTCCGTCGTGACGAACCCCACGGGGGCGACCCGTCCGAACAGTCGGTAGAGCACTTCCAGCGCGTCCGCGCGTCGAAACCACTCCCGACCGAAGGCGACCGCGCCGAGCACCATCACTGCGGCGTAGCCGGCGATGACGGCGGCCGTCGCCGCCGGCGAGCGTGGGACGATGGTGAGGTTCTCCAGGATACCGATACCGACGACGAATCCACCGAGTGCGGGCCAGGAGCCGAGCCACGACGGGTAGGAACCGAGCGCAGCGATCTCGTCGCCTTCGATCCGTGTCAGCCCGTCGTAGAGCGTCCGCCACGGCGACAGCACGCGCCACGGGCTCCCGACGAGGATCGAGAGCAGGCCGACGCCCTTGAACCAGACGGCCCAGACGAACACCGTCGCGACGTTCTCGGCGGCAATCTGCGGGCCGGCGAAGCCACGGACGATCGTGACGAGAAACCCGACGAAGAAAACCGCTCGTGCGCCATATCGCACGATTGTCGCAACGTGTTTCGGGAGCACGAACGCGGGCCACGTTCGCCCCTTCTCGGATCGCTCGCCCGTGATCGCGAGCCAGGCTGCCGTGGCCGCGACCGTGACCGCAGCACCGCCGAACAGGAGGGAAAGCGGGATCGGCGCGGTGAAGCGCGAGCTCTGGACCTGATGTGCGCTCGCGACGCCGACGAACGTCGTGAGGCCGAGCAGAAGAGTGAACAGTCCCCGGCGCTCGTCCATGCCCCCGATCGCCCGAGCGCGGCAAAGAAGCCGTTGATACGCCCCGTTGGTACGGTTCTCGAATCGCCCGGCCCGACGCGAGGGCTTATTCCCGACGGGTCGATACCGACCGCATGCAGACGCGGACCGTCGTGGCGGTCGTCCTTCTCGTCTCGGTGCTCGCCGGAACGGCGTTCGTCGGCTACAGCAGCCTTGCCGGGTCCAGCGGCACGCTCGACGAACGATGGGTGAGCAACACGTCGACATCGATCCTCGGCAACCACCACGCTCCCGCCGCCGGGAAAATCGACGGCAAGGGGATGGTGTTCGCACCGGTCAGCGGAAGCGGGAACGGCAGTAGCTGCCGGCTCGTCGCGATGACCGCCGACGGCGCGACGCCGGAGTGGCGCTATCGCGTCCCGGCGGCCAACTGCACGATCCACTCGGTCGCCGATCCGACGCTCGCCGATTTCGACGACGACGGGACGAAAGAGGTCGTCGCCACCACGACCGAAGATCTCGTCACCGCGCTCGATCCCCAAACCGGCGAGCGGGAGTTCGCGTACAACCTCACCGACTACGGTTACACCCAGCCCCTCGTCGCGGACGTGACCGGCGACGGGGCGAACGAGACCGTCGTCGTCGACTTCCGCGGGACGGCGTTCGTCCTCCGGCCGAACGGCAGCGCGGTCTGGACCGAGAAACTCGACGCGAAGACGGAGGCCCAGCCCGCAGTCGCCGACTTCACGGGCGACAACGAGAGCGAGATCGCCGTCGGAGCGGGCCAGAAGGTCGTACTCCTGGACCGGAACGGCACGGTCAGATGGAATCGGACGCAGCCGTTCGACAGCTCGATCACCTGGATGACGACCGGGCAGGCCGACGAGGACGAGGCGACCGAGATCGTCGCCGCGACGTTCGGCGGGCGGGTCGTCGCGATCGACGGCGAGCGCGGGACGATCGAGTGGCAAAAGGAGTTCGGCGATCTCGCAGCGGTCCACGCCTTCGGGGACGGTGACGGCGACGGTGCAGTCGAAGTCTACGCGACCGCCAAGGACGGGAAACTCAGGAGTCTCGACGCGAGCGACGGCACCGTCGAGTGGACCACCCAGCTCACCGCCGAGGACGTGCCGATGACGCCCCCGCCGAGCATGGGCGACGTCGACGGCGACGGCGAGCCCGAGATAGTGGCCGTGACGAACGACGGGATCGTCTCGGTCGTCGACCCGAAATCCGGCGACGTCCGCGCGTCGTACGAGCGCAACGTGCCGATCTACGTCCATCCGACGGTCGCGAACACCGACGGCGATCCGGCGGCGGAGCTGTACGCGGTCTACGGCGACGGGCGCGTCGTCGCACTCTCGTACACCGAGTCGTGACGAGAGCCACGACGCGATGCGGATCGACCAGCCAGAGCAGTCGGTAGCGGCTCTCGACCCTCGCTAACGGACGATTTCCTGGAGCGAACACAACGACTATCCGACCGCTCGCCCACCCATCGTCATGACCGACTACACGACCGTCTCGATCCCGAAGGACCTCGCCGACCGAGTCGAGGAGACGATCGAGGGGACGAGCTTTCAGAGCACCTCCGATCTCGTGCGCTTTCTCCTCCGCAGCATCGTCATCCAACACCAGAAACAGGGCGAACTCACCGAGGCCCAGTTCGACGAGATCGCCGAGCAGCTCCGCGATCTGGGCTATCTGGGCTAGTCGAGCGACTCCGCCGGCGGTTCGGCAGCCACGAGGTCGAGCGAGCGCTCGATGCCGTCGCGCGAGAAGACCGCGATATCGCCCCGTTCCCACGGCGGGATCGCGACGAACACGATGCCGTGGAGATCGTCGGTCCGCGTGAGTGTGAGCCGCCCCTGTGGATGTGAGACGAACCGTCCCTGCGTCTGGCCCGCGGGCGTGCCGAGATCCATCCCGAACACTGCCGACAGCGACCGACCGGCCTCGGGAAAGTAGAAATGAGTGAACACCGGCGTCTCGGGCGGGAGTGACTCCGCGAACTCGCCGGCCGGCGTCGTCGCGAGCGCGATCGTTGCCTCCTCGGGTTCGGCCTCGCGGGCGAGATCGAGCAGCGCTTCCACCAGTCCGGCAGTCGCGTACACCGCGGGTCGGCCATCGGTCGCGTCGTGAGCGGCAGACATGGGTTCAGTTGTCTCAGTTCGCGAGGAACAGCCTGGCGGTTTTCAGGTAGAGCGACGGTGCGCGGCGGCGCGATCCCGACAGCGCCGCACCGAGCGCCGGGTTGGCGTGTTCGTGGACGCCTGCACCGTGACCCACGAGCACGCGCTCGGGGGTGAAATCCTCGAACGACTGTCGCGGCGGGAGCAGTCGCAGCGCCGGATGGACACCCAGTCGCTCGCTGTCGGTACGCATGTACTCGGCCGTCCCGAACGTCTCAGAGACGACGAGCGTGCCGTCTTCTTCGTGGTAGAGCGCGCCCTCCTGCCACAGCGGCGTGGCGACCATCCGGAGTCGGTAGCCCGTCTCGCTGAGAGTTCCATCGAAGCGCTCGATCGGCGCGTCGATCTCGTCGGCGACGCCATCCATCCAGGACGGAACGTACACCGAGACATCGTGGCGCTCGGCGAATGCGGCGGCGTCGCGTTTGTGCCGGTCCAGGAGGACGACGACGCCCGCGACGTCACCGAACTCGGCGAGTAGGTCGTCGATCCCCGCGGCGTCGACGGGATCGACCAGCCAGACGCCCTCGTCGGTCGCGAGCGCGTGGCTCGCGCGCTGCATCCGCTCGTCCGGGTAGGCGAGCCAGCCGACACCGCCGTCGAAGCGGTCGATCGCTTCGTACTCCGCCGAGCCAGAACCCTTCATCGGCATACCCATCCCTCGGGGCGGCGGCGGATGAGCGCATCGGTGGCGGATATTTATACTCGGCGACCGTTCGGGATGCATGATTTCGGCGCTACGCTGGCTCGCCCTCGAAGTCAAGGATATCGATCACGCGAGCGCGTTCTACCGCGAACAGCTCGCCCTCGATACCGTGCGGGAGAGCGAGAGCGAGGTCGTCCTCTCGGCCGGCGAGACCGACCTCGTGCTCCGCCGGCCATCGGCCATCCCTCGCGGGGGACTCCACACCCACTACGCGCTCTCGATCCCCACGAGCGAGTACGACGACTGGTACGACCAGCTTGCGGAGTCGTTCGATCTCGACGAACACACCTTCGGCAGCGCGCGCTCGCTGTATTTCTACGATACGGAGGGCAACTGCGTCGAACTCGGCGAGTCGGATGGGGAAGGGTCAGGCGTACACGGGATGTTCGAGGTCGTCCTCGAAGTCGCAGAGCTCGCCCGCGCCGAGTCGTTCTACACCGATCTCGGGATGGAGATCGTCGATCAGGGGAGCGAGCGCCGCCGGACGCGGCTCGCGGCCGACGGGTTCGCCCTCGAACTCTGGGAACCCCACCTGGGGCTGGCCGACGCCCGCGGCGGCGTCCACGTCGATCTCGGTGTCGCCGTCGGAGACCCGAAAGCGACGCTCGAAGCGGTGGGGGAATCGGTGCGATCGGTCGAACGGCTCGACGACGGGATCAGGGTTCGCGATCCCGACGGCCACTTCGTGACGTTCGTCGAGGGCTAGTCGAGTCGATCGGTATCGATGTGGACGCCCGGTGGCGTCACCAGGAGGAACTTCCGGAAGTGGATCAGTTCGCCGTCCATCTCACGGACGTCGCTCGCGAACCCGCTCGCGAGGCGGTTCAGGTCGCCCTCGACGGCGAGGACGAGCACCGCGTCGTCGGCGATTTCGGCGATCCATTCCTCACTTGGCGTCCGCCCGTCGAGCACGCCGAGAACGACGCGATGGGCGCGCTCGCCGGTCTCGTCCTCGATTTCGTTTTCGACGGTCTGGAGGTCGAGATCGAACTCGCTCATGGCCGACTCTCATCGCGCCGGGAGAAAAATCCTCGTTTTAGGGCGCGAACGGTCGGGACATCGATCGTCACGGACGAATCCCAGTTGGGCGACCGACGAATCAGTCGAGAAAGGACTCCAACCGTGCCCGATAGTAGCCGTAGCCGATCAGCAGCAGTCCGATAGCCACGAACCCGTACTGGATGAACCACGCCAGCCCGTCGAGCAGCCAAGCACCGACGAGCACGACCGCCAGCCCGCCGACCAGAAACGCGACCCACGTGTTGCTCTGCTCCGCCATTGTCCTTCGATCACCACAATCGAGGAATCAACCTTTGCATTGTCGGTCGTCGCGTTGGCGTCGTGAGGTGGATCTCGATCCAAGAACGCAGGCTGAGTTGCTGTTCGATGAACGGCGCATCTCACAGAAAGCATATACCACACCGAAGGATAGATCGCGCTATGGGTCTGGAAAAGCTGGTGCAACGAGGCTCACTGTACGGGTTCGGAGCCGGAGCAGTAACGACAGGTGTCATTGTGCTCGTCGCCAGCCTGTTCGATGTTGCACTCGGTGCTGTCGTGCTCGTGTTGGTCGCCATTGCGATGTTGGCGCTCGTCTTGTTGCTCGGGGCTCCCGGCATCGGTCCGGGTCCGGCGGTCGGCGAAATGCAATCCAGTACCGGTGGCGAATCCGGCGGGATGCAGATGCCGAGTCCGGTAGAGGCGGGTGGCGCGTCGAGAAACCCCGCCGCGATGGCAGCGGTCGTGCCAGCAACGCGGTTGGAGTACGTGATGTACTTCACCGGGTTCGGTGCGGCCGCTGTCGTCGCGCTCGTCGTTCTCCTCGGCTGAAATCCCGTAGCATCGGAGAACGATCTCGGAGCGGTGATCGATGATTCGTTCTGCTTGTTGCGGTGCAAACGCCTCAGCGACTCACCATTCCGTTGTCAGTCGTCGCTCGTGCTCGCAGCCCTCGCGTCGGTCGTCCCCGTCGACTGCCGCGAGAAGTACGTCGCGAGCGCCGGGCCGGTGACGTTGTGCCAGACGCTGAACAGTGCGGGCGGGAGCGCCGCGAGCGGGCTGAAGTAGGCCGTCGCGAGCGCGACCGCGAGTCCGCTGTTCTGGAGGGCGACCTCGAAAGTACACGCCCGCACCCGATCGGGCGACATCCCGCTCGCACGGCCGACGCCGTAGCCCGCGGCGAGCCCGATGGCGTTGTGGGCGACGACAGCGACCAACACCACCGCGCCCGCGGTCAGGATGTTCTCGACGTTCGCGCCGACGACCGCCGCGACGATGGCGACGATGGCGACGACGCTGATCGCCGGGAAGACGTTGAGCCCGGCCGCGGCGAGACGCGGCGCGTAGCGATCGAGGGTCAGCCGGAGCACGAAGCCTGCGATCACGGGGATGAGGACGACCTGGACGATGGAGGTGAACATCTCGGCGAACGTCACCTGGAGCTGCTCGCCCGCGAGCGCGACGACCCACGTCGGCATCACGATCGGGGCGGCGAGCGTCGTCACGGTCGTGATCGCAACCGAGAGCGCGACGTCACCCTTGCCGAGATAGGTCATCACGTTCGAGGCCGTGCCACCCGGCGCGGCACCCAGAAGCACCACACCGATCGCGAGCGCCGGCGGTAGCGAGAGCGCGATGGTGAGACCCCACGCGGCGAGCGGCATCACGATCCACTGGGTGAGCGCGCCGATGGCCACATCGCGCGGGCGCTCCACGATGCGCCTGAAGTCGGCGGGCCGTAGCGTCAGCCCCATCCCGAGCATGATGATGCCGAGCAACGGCGTGATGTACGGCGAGATCCAGGTGAACGTCTCCGGGGTGAGGAGCGCCGCGCCCGAAAACAGCAGCACCCACACCACGAAGTAGGTGCTCGCGACGTTACCGATCCGTTCGAGCGTGTCGAGCGCGCTCACGCCCGACCTCCATCGGTTCGCGACAGTCGACCGCCATGCAGAAACATACCGCTACCGTCCGCCACAGCGGCGCAAAAACCTTCGGACGTGATCCGTTCGGTGTCGGTCGGTCGCGCGAGCGGCGATCGGCCGGCTCGCCGTCCGATCGAGTGCAATCGTGGGTCGATCCTACCACCTGCTGCGCCGCCGGTGATTGTATGATATAAGGAACTATCGAGGGAACAAGGCCGTCGATGGCTGCCGATCCGTCGATTTCACCGGGTGAATCCGCCCGAACGGAAATTCCGGAGCGATAGGTTTATCCGTGGGATGGACATCCGACCGAGTACAATGTCCCACAACGACACGGACACGGAGGATTCGTCGGTGACCCCGGCGGATCGAGTTCTTCCAGGGCACCCTGGGAGAGACGACTGAAGTAGACACAGTTCGAGTTTTCGACACGACTCTGCGCGACGGTGAGCAGTCGCCACGCACCTCGTTCAGCTACGACGACAAGCGGGAGATCGCGGCCGTGCTGGACGAGATGGGGACGCACGTCATCGAGGCGGGCTTCCCGGTGAACTCCGACGCGGAGTTCGAGGCCGTCAGCGACATCGCCGAGAGCACCAGTGTAACGACCTGCGGGCTGGCACGCGTCGTCGAGAAGGACGTGGAAGCGGCGCTCGATTCGGGCGTCGAGATGGTCCACGTCTTCGCCTCGACGAGCGACGTCCAGCTCGAAGACGCGATGCACGCCAGTCGCGCGGAGATGAAGGAACGGTCGGTGAACGCCGTCGAGCGGGCCAAAGAGGCGGGCGTCGAGGTGATGTTCTCGCCGATGGACGCCACGCGGACCGACGAGGAGTATCTCGTCGATGTCGTCGAGGCGACCGCCGCGGCGGGGGCCGACTGGATCAACATCCCCGACACCTGCGGGGTGGCGACGCCCGCCCGGTTCGGCGAGCTCGTCGCCCGGGTCTGTGAGGTCGCCGACGCGCGGGTTGACGTCCACACCCACGACGACTTCGGGCTGGCGAGCGCGAACGCGCTCGCTGGCTTCGAGAACGGCGCGGCGCAGGCCCAGGTAAGCGTCAACGGCATCGGCGAGCGCGCCGGCAACGCCGCCTACGAGGAGGTCGTGATGAGCGCCGAATCGCTCTACGGCGTGGAGTCGGGGATCGACACGACCCGCATCACCGAACTCTCTCGACTGGTCGAGCGCGCGAGCGAGATCGAGACCCCCGGCAACAAGCCGGTGGTCGGGCAGAACGCCTTCAGCCACGAGTCGGGCATTCACGCGGCCGGCGTGATCGAGAACTCCGACACGTTCGAGCCGGGTGTGATGACCCCCGAGATGGTCGGCGCGCAGCGCGAGCTCGTCCTCGGCAAACACACCGGGACGCACTCGGTGCGCAAGCGGCTGCACGAGGCCGGCTTCGACCCGACCGACGACGAGGTACGCGAGTGTACCCGGCGGGTAAAGGAGTTCGGCGCGGAGAAAGAGCGCGTGACGATGAGCGTGCTCGAACGGTTCGCCCGCGAGGTCGGCATCGAGCAGGTCGGCAAGACGGAGGTCAACGCCTGAGCATGACCCCGTCGCACGCCTCCACCCACCAGCCACGGGTAGCGCCCGAACCCCGCGTTCGGGGCAACGTTTGCACGGCGCGCAAAGGTTATAACCGATCCCCTGGTGGGGACGACAACGATGACGCGACCGACCACCGCCCGAGGGACGCGAACTCGGAGCGGCGCACTCGGCGCGCGCGGCCGCATTATTGTAGGGGTTTAGCCCCTACAGAGCCACTTCCTTCGACCCCGACGCGTTTCGCACGGCGAACAGCACGCGCGACAGCCGACGACACACCGATGACCACACGAGAACCAGCACCGACCACACGCGACAGCCGAGCGGCATCGACGACGAACGACGGAGGCGACCGATGAGCGAGGGCCAGCAGACCCCACAGACGGGCGAGCCCGAGGACGCCGAACCGGAGACGGTCGAGGCGACCGAAGCCAGCGAGCGCCCCGTGACCAGCGGTGCGGAGTCGGTGGCGCGGGCGCTCGAACGGACGGGCGTCGAGACGCTGTTCGGCGTGCAGGGCGGGGCCATCATGCCGGTCTACGACGCGCTGTACGACTCGCCGCTCGACCACGTGACGATGGCACACGAACAGGGTGCGGCCCACGCGGCCGACGCCTTCGGCATCGTCTCGGGCGAGCCGGGCATCTGCCTGGCGACCTCCGGGCCGGGCGCGACGAACCTCGTGACCGGGCTCGCGGACGCCTCGATGGATTCGGATCCGCTGGTGGCGCTCACCGGTCAGGTCCCCTCCGAGATGGTCGGGACCGACGCCTTCCAGGAGACCGACACCACCGGTGTTACGAACCCGGTGACGAAGGAGAACTACTTCGCCGGCGACGTCGACTCGGTCGGCGACACGGTCGGCGAGGCGTTCGCGCTCGCGGATGCCGGCCGACAGGGCCCCACGCTGGTCGATCTCCCGAAGGACATCACGACCGGGCCGACCGAGAGCGAGCCGGCTGCGGGAACAGCGCCCGAGACGTACGATCCGCCCGAGCGGGCCGACGATGAGGCGATCGAAACGGCTGCCGGCGTGCTCGCGCGCGCCGACAAACCCGTGATCCTCGCGGGCGGCGGCGTCATCAAGGGCGAGGCCTGTGACGAACTCAGGGAATTCGCCACCGAGTACGGAATCCCGGTGGTGACGACGATGCCCGCGGTAGGCGCGTTCCCCGAGGGCCACGACCTCGCGATGGAGATGGCGGGGATGCACGGCACGGGCTACGCGAACATGGCCATCACGCACTGTGATGCCATGTTCGCGGTTGGAACGCGATTCGACGACCGCCTGACGGGTGGCGTCGAGACGTTCGCTCCGGGGGCCGAGATCATCCACGCCGACATCGACGCGGCGGAGATCTCGAAGAACATCGCGGCCGACTACCCACTCCTGGGTGAGGCGAGCGTCGTCATCGAGCAGGTGCACGAGGCGATGGCCGACGAGCGCGCGGCGGACATGGCGGCCACCGGCGAGCGCTTCCAGGAATGGGTCGAGCAGTGCCAGCAGTGGCAGACCGACTACCCGATGGACTACCCGATGGACGAAGATGGGCCGCTGAAACCGCAGTTCGTCGTCGAAACCGTGGACACGGCGACCGACGACGACACCATCGTCACCACGGGCGTCGGCCAGCACCAGATGTGGGCGGTCCAGTACTGGACGTACACCGAGCCGCGGACGTGGGTGTCGTCCCACGGACTGGGTACGATGGGCTACGGATTACCGTCGGCCATCGGCGCGCGATTCGCCGCGGACGACGACCAGTCGGTGGTCTGTTTCGACGGCGACGGGTCGTTCCTGATGACGCTCCAGGAGCTCGCGGTCGCCGTCCGCGAGGACCTCGACATCACGGTGATAATCCTCAACAACGAGGCCGTCGGCATGGTGCGCCAGTGGCAGGACAGCTTCCACGACGGCCGACGGATGGCCTCCGAGTACCCCTGGGTGCCCGATTTCGCCACGCTTGCCGAGGCGTTCGGCGCGCGTGGGTTCCGGATGGAGGGCCACGACGAGGTCACCGACGTCGTCGAGGACGCGCTGGCCTACGACGGCCCGTCGGTGGTCGACGCGTTCATCGACCCGACCGAGGACGTCTATCCGATGGTGCCCAGCGGTGGCTCGAACGGCCGGTTCGTGCTGGCGGAGGAGCAGCTATGACGGAAGGCCTGCAGGGACCGGCCCCCGATGAGCGCCCCCAGCCGTCGGGGCGGCGGAACGCGCAGGGCATCCGAATCGATCCCGAGATGGAGGCCGTGCACGACCCGCGGCGCACAGCGCTATCGGCGCTCGTCCAGAACGAGCCGGGCGTGCTGGCGAAGATCTCGGGACTGGTCTCGCGTCGGCAGTTCAACATCGAATCCTTGACCGTCGGCACGACGACCAACCCCGAGACCTCGCGCGTGACGCTGGTCATCGAGGAGCCCGAACCGGGCATTCGCCAGGTCGAAAAACAGCTCGAAAAGCTCGTCAACGTCATCTCGGTGCGCGAGCTCGGCGACGACGCCATCCGCCGAGAGCTGGTGGTGTTGAAGGTCCACGGCGAGGAGCCGGACAAGGTCAACGCCATCACCGACATGTACGGCGGCGAGACGCTCGATGCCGGCCCGCGCACCATCACCGTGCAGATCACCGGCGACGAGCAGAAGATCGACGACGCGATCGACGCCTTCCGACAGTTCGGTATCCGCGAGCTCGCCAGAACTGGGCAGACGGCGCTCGCGCGCGGTGAGGAGTGGACGACACACGCGGAAGAGGAGCGGTACGAACGAACGCAGGTACGACAATGACAGAACACGCAACGATCTACTACGACGACGACGCAGACAGCACCGCACTCGAAGGCAAAACTGTAGCCGTCATGGGCTACGGCTCACAGGGCCACGCCCACGCGCAGAACCTCGCCGACAGCGGGGTCGACGTGGTCGTGGGTCTCCGAGAGGATTCGAGCTCGCGCGACGCCGTCCACGAGGACGGTCTCGACGTCGCAACGCCCGTCGAGGCCGCCGCACGCGCGGACGTCGTCTCGATGCTCGTTCCCGATACCGTCCAGCCCGCAGTGTACGATGACATCGCCGACGAACTCGACGCCGGCGACACCCTCCAGTTCGCCCACGGGTTCAACATCCACTTCGGACAGATCGAGCCGGCCGACGACGTGGACGTGACGATGGTCGCGCCGAAGGGCCCGGGCCACATCGTCCGCCGGGATTACGAGCGCGGCGAGGGAACTCCCGGATTGCTCGCGGTCTACCAGGATGCGACGGGTGAGGCCAGCGAGGAAGCGCTCGCGTACGCGCAGGGGATCGGCTGTACCCGTGCGGGCGTCGTCGAGACCAGTTTCCGCGAGGAGACCGAGACCGACCTGTTCGGCGAGCAGGCGGTGCTTTGCGGTGGCGTGACGAGCCTGATCAAGCAGGCCTACGAGACGCTCGTCGATGCCGGCTACAGTCCGGAGATGGCCTACTTCGAGTGTCTCAACGAGATGAAACTGATCGTCGATCTGATGTACGAGGGCGGGCTCGGCGGCATGTGGGACTCGGTCTCCGATACGGCCGAGTTCGGCGGTCTCACCAAGGGCGACGTCGTGGTCGACGAGCACGCCCGCGAGAACATGGAGGAAGTCCTCGACGACGTGCAGAGCGGGGCATTCGCCCGTGAGTGGATCGCGGAGAACCAGGCCAACCGACCCGCCTACCGCCAGTTGCGACAGGCCGAGAAGGATCACGAGATCGAGGAGGTCGGCGAGCGCCTGCGCGACCTGTTCGCGTGGGCCGAGGACGCCGAATCGAACGAGGAACGAAACGAAACCGAACGAGTGCAAGCAGATGACTGATACACGACACGAACGAGCGACGACGATGAGCACGGTCGATCACACCCATCCCGACACCGGACGACCGTTCGGCGACGCCGTGGTCTACCAGCGTGGGCCGGCCGTCGCGGCCGACGGCGGTGAGAGAACCAACGGTTCTCGAACGACGGAAGACGGAACGTCTTCCGGAAGCGAGCGCGAACGGAGTGAGCGCGACGAGGCCGCGGACGCGGAGTCGGACGCGAGCGCCGATACCGACGAGTCGGTCGACGGGGAACGGATGAAGGACGTCGACCACGAACCACCCACGCAGGCCGAGCCCAATCGGGTGTTCGAGCGGGGGACCGAAGGCCGCGACGACGCCCGATGAGCGAGCGCACGCTCTACGACAAGGTCTGGGACGAACACACCGTCACCGAGCTGCCCACGGGCCAGACACAGCTGTTCGTGGGCCTCCACCTCATCCACGAGGTGACGAGCCCGCAGGCGTTCGGCATGCTCGGCGAGCGCGACATGGAGGTCGCCTATCCCGACCTGACCCACGCGACGGTCGATCACATCGTTCCGACGGCGGACCAGTCGCGGCCGTTCGCCGACGACGCCGCCGAGGAGATGATGAGCGAGCTGGAGACGAACGTCCGCGACTCCGGGATCGAGTTCGACGATCCCAGTAGCGGCGACCAGGGTATCGTCCACGTCATCGGCCCGGAGCAGGGACTCACCGAGCCCGGGACGACGATCGTCTGTGGCGATTCGCACACCTCGACGCACGGAGCCTTCGGCGCGCTCGCGTTCGGTATCGGCACCTCGCAAATTCGTGACGTGCTCGCGACCCAGACGGTGGCGATGGAGAAGAAGAAGGTCCGGAAGATCGAGGTGACGGGCGAGCTCGATAGTCATGTGGGTGCGAAGGACGTCATCCTCACGATCATCCGGAAGCTCGGCGTCGACGGCGGCGTCGGCTACGTCTACGAGTACGCCGGCGAGGCGATCGAGTCGCTCGACATGGAGGGACGGATGAGCATCTGCAACATGTCGATCGAGGGTGGCGCGCGAGCGGGCTACGTCAACCCCGACGAGACCACCTACGAGTGGCTCAAGGAGACGGACGCCTTCCGTGACGACCCCGAGAAGTTCGAGGCGCACAAGGAGTACTGGGAGTCGATCACGTCGGACGCGGACGCCGAGTACGACGACGTCGTCACGATCGACGGCGACGAGATCGAACCCGTCGTGACGTGGGGGACGACCCCGGGACAGGGGATCGGCGTGACGGAGGCGATCCCTGAGCCCGACGCGCTCCCCGCCGACAAACAGGAGACCGCACGGGCCTCCCAGGAGCACATGCGAGTCGAACCCGGCGAGACGATGCAGGGCTACGACATCGACGTGGCGTTCCTGGGTTCGTGTACGAACGCTCGACTGCCCGATCTCCGGGCCGCCGCCGACGTCGTCGACGGGCGGGAAGTCGATTCGAGCGTCCGTGCGATGGTCGTCCCGGGCAGCCAGCGCGTCAAGGAGGCCGCCGAGGCGGAGGGGCTCGACGAGATCTTCGAGACGGCGGGCTTCGAGTGGCGCGGTGCGGGCTGTTCGATGTGTCTCGGGATGAACGAGGATCAGTTGGAGGGCGATCAGGCCTGTGCCTCCTCGTCGAACCGGAACTTCGTCGGACGGCAGGGCTCGAAAGAGGGCAGAACCGTCCTCATGAGCCCGGTGATGGTCGCCGCGGCGGCGATCACGGGCGAGGTCACCGACGTACGCGAACTGCCGGCGGTGACGGTCCAATGACCGAGGAGGTCGTCGAGACCGTCGAACGCGTCACCGGTACCGGTATCCCAGTTCGAGGCAACGACATCGACACCGATCAGGTGATCCCGGCGCGGTTCATGAAGGTGATCACCTTCGACGGGCTCGGCGAGTTCGCCTTCTTCGACCAGCGGTTCGACGACGAGGACAACGAGAAGGACCATCCGATGAACGAGGAGCGGTTCCGCGACGCCTCGGTGCTGGTCGTCAACGCCAACTTCGGCTGTGGCTCCTCGCGCGAGCACGCCCCCCAGGCACTCATGCGCTGGGGGATCGACGCACTCATCGGCGAGAGCTTCGCCGAGATCTTCGCCGGCAACTGTCTCGCGCTCGGGATCCCGACCGTGACCGCCGACCACGAGACGGTCTCGGAAATTCAGGAGTGGATCGAGGCGAACCCCGACAGCGACATCGAGATCGACGTGGCCGACGAGACGGTGCGCTACGGCGATCGCGAGGCCACCGTCACCGTCGACGAAGCCCAGCGCCGGGCGCTCGTCGACGGCGTCTGGGACACGACTGCACTGATGCGATCGAATTCGGGCGCGGTCGCCGAGACGGCCGCCACACTCCCCTATCTCGATGACTGAAGAGATCGCCGTGATCCCGGGCGACGGCATCGGGCAGGAAGTCGTCCCGGTCGCGGTGTCGGTGCTCGACGAGGTCGGCGATTTCGCGTTCACCGAGTACGATGCCGGCGATCGAGTTCAGGAGGAAACCGGCGAGCCGCTGCCCGAAGAGACGAAACGGGCAGCCGAGACGAGCGACGCGACGCTGTTCGGCGCGGCCGGCGAGAGCGCGGCGGACGTGATCCTGCCGCTCCGGAGCGCGGTCGGCTCGTTCGCGAACGTCCGTCCCGCGAGAGCGTACCCCGGTATCGACGCGCTCCATCCCGACGCCGATCTGGTGTTCGTCCGCGAGAACACCGAGGGCGTCTACGCGGGCATCGAGAGCGATCTCACCGACGAGGTGCGGACGCTGACCCGCGTGATCACCGAACCCGCCTCGCGACGGATCGCCGAGTTCGGGTTCGACTACGCCGCCGAGCACGACTACGACGTGACGGTGGCGCACAAGGCGAACGTGATGGCCCGGACCGACGGGCTGTTCGTCGAGACCGCGGGGCAGGTGGCCGACGAGCACGGGGCCGACCACGAGACCCAGCTGATGGACGCGCTGGCGACCGATCTCGTGATGAATCCGGCCGACTACGGCGTCGTGATCTGTCCCAATCTCGCGGGCGACGTGCTCTCGGATCTGGCGGCCGGGCTCGTCGGCGGACTCGGACTGCTGCCGAGCGCGAACATCGGCCCCGAGCGCGCGCTGTTCGAGCCGGTCCACGGCAGCGCGCCGGACATCGCCGGCAAGGGGATCGCCAACCCGATCGCGACGGTGCTGAGCGCCGCGATGTGCTGTGAGTTCCTGGAGAGAGCTGACGAGGCAGAGCGGATCCGGACGGCGGTGATGGAGGTTCTCGCCGACGGCCCGCACACGCCGGATCTCGGTGGTGAAGCGACCACCGAGGAGATCGAAAGTGCACTGTTAGCACGGCTCTGACCGCCGAGGTTAAGCCGTTCGCGCTCGCACGACGAACCCATGCCCGAGATAGCACTCGACGAGGAGACGATCGAGCGCCTCGACCGACTCCGCGTCGACGAGGAATCCTACGACGAGATCGTGTCCGAACTGATCAACATCTACGAGACCGAAGAACGGACGCTCTTTCGCGGCGGCAGCCCCTAGTCGCGCGCGGCAGCACGGATCTCGTCCCATTTGCCCTGTTCTTCGAGATGGGTCTGTAACTGCTCGGCGTAGCGGTCGGCGAGACGCTCGGCCGCCGCAAGCTGTTCGTCGTGATCGTCGCCACCGCCGCCGAACAGTCCACTGATCGAGTCGAGAATGCCGCCGCCCGAATCGTCGCTTGCGGCCATCGGGGTCCGCGCGTCGATGTCGTCGAGTTCGTCCATCACGTGCGGGAGTTTCTCGGTATCGGCGACGAGTGCGGCCGACTCGTCGTCCGGGTTTTCGATATCGAACTCGACGGCCGTCATGATGAGTCCCCACTGCTGCCGGCTGAACTGCGAGCTCTCGATTGCGTCGGTGAACTCCTGATCGACGGTCATCCGATCGCCGACGATCCGATCCTGCCATGCGCGCGTGCTCATGAGTGCGATTGCGCGGGCGGTGGTATCAGGCTTTCCGCACTATGGCGGTGTCGCGAGGGAGTGCTACCGTGCCCGCTCGACGGCGTCGAGCGCGGCGGGGTTCTCGATGGAGTCCATGTCGCCGAGCTCCTCACCCCGGTAGACCGAGGCGATGGCCCGGCGGATGATCTTCCCCGACTGGGTCTTCGGGAACTCGTCGACGAACAGCACCTCGCGGGGTTTGAACGGTTTGCCGAGCTCCGCGCCGACCTGCTCGCGGAGCTCCTCGCGCAGCGCGTCCGACGGCTCCGCATGATCTTCGAGAACGACGTAGGCGACCACCGCCGTGCCCGTCGTGTCGTCGGGGACGCCGACCGCGGCGGCCTGATTGGCGTCGTCGTGTTCGATGACGGTGGCTTCGACCTCGGCGGGACCGACCTTCCGACCGGCGACGTTGAGCGCGTCGTCGGCGCGGCCGTGGAGGAACCAGAGCCCGTCCTCGTCCTTCTGGGCCCAGTCGCCGTGGTTCCAGAGCGGCGGGTCCTCGAAGGTCGACCAGTATTCGTCGAGATAGCGGTCGTCGCCGCTCCAGAGCGATTTCGTCATCGAGGGACACGAATCGCGGGCGACGAGATAGCCGCGTTCGTTTTCGTCGGCGACGCTCTCGCCTTTCTCGTTCACGATGTCGATGTTCATGCCGAGTCCCGGTCCGCCGAGCGTACAGGGTTTGAGCGGCTGGATCGGCATCGGCATCAGGAAGCAGCCACAGATCTCCGTGCCGCCGGAGATGTTGATGATCGGCGTCTCGCCGTTGCCGACGTTCTCGTGGAACCAGTTCCAGGACTCGGGATCCCAGGGCTCACCGGTCGAGCCGAGCAGCCTGAGGCTGGAGAGATCGTGCCCGTCGATCCAGTCGTCGCCCTGCTTGCGCAGCGCGCGGATGGCCGTCGGCGAGATGCCGAACTGCGTGACGTCGTGGTCGTCGATCATCCGCCAGAACCGATCGGGTTCGGGGTGGTCGGGCGCGCCCTCGTACATCACCACCGTCCCGCCGAAGGCGTGGTTGCCGATGAGCGTCCACGGCCCCATCATCCAGCCGATATCCGAGACCCAGAAGAAGCGGTCGTCGTCCTGCTGGTCGAAGCCGAAGTGGATCTCCTTCGCGCACTGCATGAGGATGCCCGCGTGCGTGTGGACGATCCCCTTCGGCGTCCCCGTCGTCCCCGAGGAGTAGAGCAGTATCGACTCCTGTGAAGCGTCGAGTTCCTTGGTGTCGTACTCGGCAGATTGACCTGCGACCGCCTCGTCCCACGTCTCGTCGCGCGCGTCGTTCCAGGGCGCTTCCCCGCTGCCCGCCGGCGTGCGCCCGAGTCGATCGAAGACGACGGTGTGCTCGACGTGGCCCGCCGTGTCGATGGCGTCGTCGGCCGCCTCCTTCAGATGGACCTCGCTGCCGCGGCGATAGAACCCGTCGCCGGTGAACAACACCGTGGGTTCGGCGTCCGCGAGCCGCGTGGCGGTCGCGTCGACGCCGAAGCCCGAGAAGATCGGGACGGCGATCGCGCCGACCTTGAAGCAGCCGTACAGGATCGAGATTACCTCGGGCACCATCGGCATGTACAGCCCGACGGTGTCACCGGTCTCGATGCCACGCTCTTCGAGGGCGTTCGCGACGCGGTTCGCCTGGGCGTGTAGCTCGCCGAAACTGATTTCCCGAACTTCACCCGGTTCGCCCTCCCAGAGACAGGCCGTCTTCTCGCGCGTATTGCCCTCTGCGTACCGATCGAGCGTGTTGTAGGCGACGTTTATTTTCCCGCCGGGATACCACTCCGAGAACTGTGGCCCGTCGGAATCGTCGCGGACGCGGTCGTAGTCCTCGTCGAACTCGATGCCGAGGTAGTCGACGAGTTCGTCCCAGAACCAGTCGATACCCGACTGCTCGACGCCGTCGACCTCGTTGCAGGTCCGTGCGATCAGCTCGTCGTAGTCGTCGATGTCGTACTCCTGCATGAACGCCCGGACGTTCGTCGATTCGACGAACTCCTCGGACGGTTCGTGGACGATCTCGTCGGTACCGGGAGCGGCTGTCATCGTGGTGTGGCTATTTCTGCGGATTCCACAAGAATCTTTGCGCCCCGTTTCTCCCGTCGTGCTCGTCGTGACCCACTCCTAAGCGACCCTTTTTATGGCCACCGCGGCTATCGTTCGTATGTACGTCCGGAACGCGAGAAACCGCGAGGAGGTCTGGCTTCTGGACCATATCGAGGCGATGGCTCTCGACGCCGCCGCCTTCCGCTCACGCGATTACGTCATCGCCATCGACGAGTCCGGAAACGAGAAGGTCGGGTTCGGCCGAATTCGGATCCATCGTGCCGACGAGCGCGTCTGCGAACTCACCGGGATCGGCGTTCTGGAGGGGTGGCGCGGCCAGGGCGTCGGCGCACATGTCATCGAGCGCCTCGTCGACCGCGCGAGCGACGAGGGGTTCGCGACGGTCTATTCGCTCACCGATCAGCCACGCTATCTCGATCGGTTCGGCTTCGACAGGATCGATCGCGAGGAGCTCCCAGCGAAGATCGAAACGCGACTCGACGAGAAACGCGACGGCAGCGTCCCCGACGCCGTCCCGCTCGCGCTCGCCACCGACGAGTTCTCGATGCCAGAAGCTCTGCGCGAGCGGTTCAAACACGCCAGCCCCGTGGGGGAGGGCGACGGCGAACCCGAGGAGACGCCCGAGGATTTCGGCATCGACAGCGAGAACGCGACCTACAAGTACGATACCAGGTAGGCCGTCAAAGGTTAAGGGCGTTCGACGCGCAGCGAAGTCATGTTCGATGCTGACGATCTCGCCGACATCCGCTCAGCGAAAGAGGAATGGGAGGACGAGACGCTCGGGCCGACGCTCGATCGCTTTGGTGAGCGCAAAGAGACGTTCACCACCGACACCGACGGCCACGAGGTCGATCGTCTCTACACGCCCAACGATGTCGGCGAGCGCGGCTACGACGACGAGTTCGGCTTCCCGGGCGAGGAGCCCTACACCCGTGGTGTCTATCCGACGATGTATCGCGGTCGGCTCTGGACGATGCGCCAGTACGCGGGCATGGGCACCGCCGAGGAGACCAACGAGCGCTACCGCTATCTCATCGACGAGGGCCAGACCGGACTCTCGATGGCGTTCGATCTCCCGACGCAGATGGGCTACGATTCGGACGACGGGATGGCCGCCGGCGAGGTCGGGAAGTCGGGCGTCGCCATCGATTCGATCCACGACATGGAGACGGTCTTCGACGGCATCTCGCTCGACGACGTTTCGACGAGCATGACGATCAACGCGCCAGCGTCGATCCTGCTGGCGATGTACATCGCCGTCGGCGACCGCCAGGGTGTCGATCGCGAGCAGCTCAGAGGGACGATCCAGAACGACGTGCTGAAGGAGTACGTCGCGCGCAACACCTACATCTACCCACCCGAGCCGTCCATGAGAATTATCACCGACATCTTCGAGTTCTGTGCGGCGGAGGTGCCGAACTTCAACACGATCTCGATCTCGGGCTATCACATCCGCGAAGCGGGCTCATCGGCGGCTCAGGAAATCGCCTTCACGCTCGGCGACGGCATCGAGTACGTCGAGCGCGCGCTCGATGCCGGCCTCGCGGTCGACGAGTTCGCCCCGCAGCTCTCCTTTTTCTTCGCCTCGTACAACAACATCTTCGAGGAAGTCGCCAAGTTCCGGGCCGCCCGCCGGATGTGGGCCAAGATCATGGAGGAACGCTTCGACGCCGAGAACCTGGACTCGAAGAAGCTCAAGTTCCACACCCAGACCGCGGGCTCGACGCTGACCGCCCAGCAGATCGACAACAACATCGTCCGGGTCGCCTATCAGGCGCTCGCCGGCGTTCTCGGCGGCACTCAGAGCCTGCACACCAACGGGAAGGACGAGGCGCTCGCCCTCCCCACTGAGGAGAGCGTCCGCACGGCGCTGCGCACCCAGCAGATCCTCGCCCACGAATCGGGTGCGGCCGACACGATCGACCCGCTCGCGGGCAGTTACTACGTCGAGAACCTCACCGACGAGCTGGAGCAGGAGGCGTTCGACATCCTCGATTCGGTCGACGATCGGGGCGGGATGCTCCAGGCGATCGAGGACCAGTGGGTCCAGCGCGAGGTCCAGGACGTCGCCTTCGAGCGCCAGCGCGAGATCGACGAGGGCGAGCGCGTCATCGTCGGCGTCAACGAGTACGAGGTCGACGAGGAGGCGGAAGTCGACATCGAGGAAGTCACCGAGGAGGACCAGCGCCGCCAGCGCGAGCGCCTCCAGGACGTCAAGGACGAGCGCGACGACGGGCCGGTCGAGGACGCGCTCGCGGCGCTCCATGACGCGGCCGAGGGCGACGACAACCTGATGCCGTACATCATCGATGCGGTGAAGGCCGAGGCCACCACCGGCGAGATCGCCGATGCGATGCGCGACGTCTTCGGCGAGCACCAGGGCGGGGCCGCGCTGTGAACTTCGACCACGCCGGCATCGCCACCGACGACGCCGACGGTCTCGCCGAACTGTACGCCGACCTGTTCGACACGCCAGTCGTTCACAAGGAGCGTTTCGACGGGATGGACGTTCGCTTTCTCGACTGCGGCGACAGCTACTTCGAACTGCTCGAACCCCACGAAGAAGGCACCATCGCGCGCTATCTCGATCGGAACGGGCCGGGCATCCACCACCTCGCGCTCACGACCGACGACATCGCAGGGGCACTCGACAGGATGGACGAACGGGGTGTCGAGCTCATCGACGAGGAGCCACGGCCGGGTGCATGGGGCCACGACGTCGCCTTCCTCCATCCGAAGGCGACCGGTGGTGTGCTCGTCGAACTGGTCGAACACTAATCGCCGACGAGCGCGTCGAAGATCCGCTCCTCGTTTTCGTCGATGGTCGAGAGATGGCCCTGTCCTGAATAGATGTGGGCTTCGGCGGTCGGGATCGCTTCGGTGTAGTGGATACCCATCGACAGCGGGACGATCCGGTCGGCCTTGCCGTACCATAACGAGGTCGGCACGTCGATCGCTCCGAGATCGAACCCCCACTCGCGGGCGGGCACGGCGAGATCGGTCACGAGCAGGCCGGAGCCGTGATGCGCCGTCGCTTCCAGACTGCTTTCGAGCAGTACCCGTCCCATCTCGCCGCGCCAGCGCTCGGCGTCCACGTCGGCGGTCTCGTCTGCCCGTTCGGCGAGATATCCCTCTGGATCGCGTCGCGCCGTCCGACCGTCGGCCCAGAGCGAGAGCGTCGCCAGCGGTCGGGCGTGTTCGGCCAGCAAGAAGGGGAGACGATCGCCGAAACCGACCGATTCGAGCGGTGCGAGCCCGCAGACGATGGCCGCGCGATCGACGCGTGGGAGTGTCGCTGCGCAGGCGGCCGCGTAGGGAGCACCGCCCGAGACACCGAGCACCGGAAACGAATCGAGTCCAAGGGCATTGGCGAGATTGGCCACGTCGGCGGGCCAGTCGGCGACCGTCCGTTCCGGCAGCGGATCCGAGAGCCCGAGACCGGGACGCTCGGGCGTGATTATTCGCAGCCCGCGCTCGCGGCCGATCCGATCGAACAGCGCGCCGAACACCCGCGAGTTCGGAAAGCCATGGCAGACGACCACCGGATCGCCGGCCGGGTCGCCACAGTCTGCATAGCCGAGCGCTCGGCCGTCCCGACAGTCGATGGTGCGTGGGGTGTCGCGGATCTCGCGGGCCACGTCGACCATCGTCAGTTCGGCGTCGTCGATCGGCTCGTCAGTACGACGCCCCGTGGAAAGGTGATCGGTGATCGTGGCGAGCGGGTTCTGCATGGGTTCACGTCGTACGTGCAACAATTAATCGTTGTTCCCGAATTCATCCGGCGGGTCGGCGAACCACTGTGCTTCGAGAATCTCTTCGTCCTCTGCGGCGGAGGCCGAGCCCTCACCGCGGGCGACGAACATCACCGTGAGCATCGGATAGGACCGCTGCTCGTCGCGGTGTTCGATGGTCGTGATCCGTGCCGAGCGGATGTCCGTTATCGTACAGCGAACGACAGTTTCCTCTCGAACTTCGCGGATCGCCGTCGCTACGAGTGACCCGTCTCCTGCTTCGTGCCCACCGCCCGGCATCGTCCACGTCTCGGGTGCAGCGGGATGGCGAACGAGCAGTGTTCGATCCCGTCGATCGCGGACGAGCGCTCCGGCGTCGGCGAGCATCCCCGTTCGGTGGACGTGATCGAGACCATGCTCGTAGAAGTCGGGATCGTTCTCGACGATCGTCTCGGTGACGTCGAACGCGCCGAAGCGCTCGTGCAGTCGGCCGAGTTCGGTATCGATCGCTCTGCGGGCGTCGTCCTCGGTCGTCATCCGATCGATTTCGCTGTGTCCGGTTCGGCGGTCGGCTCAGTCCTCGGCGGGCGCTTCCATCGTCCGCGTGTCGAGGATGATCGTGTTGTCGGTATCGACCACACCGTCGACCTTGCCCGTGATGGCGAGGCTCGATTTCGGTGTCGGGCCGACGGTGACGGTATCGCCCTCGTGGAAATCCCGGACGGAGCCCTGGATGTGGATCTCCGCGCGGCATTTCTCGGGGTGGTGGACGCTGTGGAGCTCGATTTCCTGTACGTTGGCGGTCTCGACGATATCGCCGTTGTGGCTGAGTGGGACGGATTCGGGCTCGTCCATCTCCTGGATGTCGAGCGCGCTGTAGGCGTTGGCCGTGGGCTTGTAGCCACCCTTCGGCCCCGGGACGCCCTCGACGAGCTGGAGCGCTTTCAGACTCTGCATCTGGTTGCGGATGGTGCCCGGATTCCGGTCGACCATGTCGGCGATCGCCTCGCCCTTGACCGCACTCTCGCTCTCGCGATAGAGGTCGACGAGTTCCTGCAGGATCTTCTTCTGGCTATCGGTGAGTTCGATAGATGACATCTCGTGTTATTCGGCACACCGCACCTTAAACCCGACGGCTGCCGCTTCCCAGCCCGGACGAGCCGATCGTGACTCACTGCGGGAACGCGTTCGCCTTCCGATACAAACTTGACCTCCCGCACACGCAGTTGACGCATGGATGGACATCGCGTTCTCGTCACCGGCGGGGCGGGCTTCATCGGCTCGAACCTCGCGAACCACCTCGCGGCGGACAACGACGTCATCGCCCTCGACGACGGCTATCTCGGCACGCCCGAAAACCTCGATGCCGACGTCGAGTACGTCGAAGCGAGCGTGCTCGATGACGATCTCCCGACCGACGTCGACGTCGTCTTTCACCTCGCGGCGCTCTCGTCGGGCCCGATGCACGAGGACGACCCCCAGAAGGGCGCACGGGTCAACGTCGAAGGGTTCGTCAACACCGTCGAGCAGGCGCGGAGCGACGGCTGCGAGCGAGTGGTGTACGCCTCGACTTCCTCGATCTACGGCGATCGTACCGAGCCGTCGCCCGAGGCAATGGACGTGAAAGCCCGCACCGGCTACGAGGCCTCGAAGCTCGCCCGCGAGCGCTACGGCGAATACTTCGCCCACTACTACGACATGAACGTGGCCGGCCTGCGCTTCTTCTCGGTCTACCAGGGCTACGGCGGGGCCGAAGAGCACAAAGGCGAGTTCGCCAACCTCATCGCGCAGTTCGCCGACGACATCGCCAACGGCGACTCGCCGGTGATCTACGGCGATGGCACACAGACGCGCGATTTCACCCACGTCGACGACATCGTTCGCGGGCTCGAACGCGCCGCCGAGGAACGACTGACCGGGATCTACAACCTGGGCACGGGCGAGAGCCACACCATCAACACGCTCGTCGATCGCCTCACCGACGAACTCGACGCGGCGATCGAACCGGAGTACATCGAGAACCCGATCCCCGAGCACGCCTACGTCCACGACACGATGGCGGACACTTCGAAGATGACGGAGGCAACCGGCTGGGAGCCCGCGATCGACTTCGAGGAGGGGCTCCGGCGCGTCTGCGCACAGTATCAGTAACCGATACAGCGATTTTTATATCGGCCCCTCGCAGCCCCACCATGACGATTCGGACAATCGGCGTCCCGATGGACCTCGGTGCCGATCGACGCGGCGTCGACATGGGCCCGTCGGCGATCCGCTACGCGGGACTGTCGACGACGCTCGACGACATCGACCGCTCGACGATCGACAGGGGCGACCTCACGGTGCCACACGCCGAGGAGCGCGATCCCGAGCGGGCGGCAACGAACGCCAAATACCTCCCCGAGGTCGAGGCGATCTGTACGCGGCTCGCCGACGAGGTCGACGATACACTCGCCGACGGCGCGCTCCCGCTCGTCCTCGGCGGCGATCACTCGATCGCGATCGGCACGCTCGCCGGGGCCGCCCGCGAAGCCGAAATCGGCGCGGTCTGGTTCGACGCCCACAGCGACATCAACACGCCAGCAACTACCCCCTCGGGCAACGTCCACGGCATGCCGCTGGCGGCCGCGCTCGGCCTCGGCGAGTTCGCCGATACACCGTGGGCAAACGCCCCGAACCTCTCCGAGGAGAACGTCGTGCTCGTCGGCCTGCGCAGCGTCGACGAGCACGAACGCGAGCGCATCCGCGACAGCGACGTGACCGCCTACACGATGTCTGACATCGACGAGCGCGGCGTCGTCGACGTCACCGAGGAAGCGCTCGCGGTCGCCACCGACGGCGTCGACGGCATCCACGTGAGCCTCGACATGGACTGGCTCGACCCCTCCCACGCACCCGGCGTGGGCACCCCTGTCAGAGGGGGCGTCACCTACCGCGAGGCCCACTCGGCGATGGAACTGGTCGCCGACCACGACGACGCGCTGCGCTCGCTCGAAGTCGTCGAAGTGAACCCGATCCTCGACTCGCACAACGAAACCGCCGAGCTCGCCACCGAACTCGCCGCGAGCGCACTCGGCAAACGCGTGCTGTAGCCCACCCACTGCAGTCGCCACCACACGTATCGCAACCACCATCTTCGCCGCAACTACCACACTCACCGTGACCGCCACTCACCGGTGTCGCCGTCACCGTTAACCACCTGGCGACGAATCCATACGCATGAGCACGGCAGAGACCGCCGACGCGACGCCCGAAATCGAGGTCTCGGAAACCGCCGCCGAGCAGGCGCTCGATCTCCTCGACGGTGAGGGGATGGACACCGATATCGCCGGCCTCCGCCTGTTCGTCCAACAGGGTGGCTGCGCCGGTCTCTCCTATGGGATGCGCTTCGACGGCGAACCCGAACCCGACGACGAAGTGTACGAACACCACGAGCTCCGCGTGTTCGTCGACCCCGCGAGCATGAACTACATCGGGGGCAGCCAGCTCGACTTCGAGGGCGGGCTCCAGGGGGCCGGTTTCCACGTCGAAAACCCGAACGTCGTCAGCGAATGCGGCTGCGGGGAATCCTTCCGAACATAAACCACTTTTTTACTCGTCGGGTCGCCTCCCTGCGGTCGGCCACCACTCTCGCAAAAACCTGGACTAAAAACTCCCGCTCGCGCCTGCGGCGCTCGCGGTGAACCGCGCTCACTGCGTTCGCGCGGACACGATCGCTCCACACTGCAACCACCACCGCCACAGCACCGCAGAAGCCCTCACTCGCTCCCTTTGGTCGCTCATTCGCCCTTCATCCACCAGGAGAGCTGTGCTCTCCTGAGCCTCGGCTCGTTTCACTCGCCGAGACACCAGGACCGCACCGTACAGCCGCCGCTGGCGGCAGGGTGAGAAACGAACGAAGCGAAAGCAGCAGGCGAGTTAGAACAGCGCCGCAGCCGCGTCGACCGCCGGATCGGCGACGAGGTTGAACGCCGGAATCAGCAGCACCGTGACGACCGCGGCAGCGATGACGGCGGTGTAGAGACCGAGCGGGTAGCCCTCGATCGTGCGATCGCCGTTCGACTCCTCGAACCACATCGCGCGCACCACGCGCAGATAGTAGTACAGCGAGAGCACGCTGTTGACGATCGCGATGGCCGCGAGCCACCAGAAGCCCGCGCCGACGGCCGCGCCGAACAGGAAGTACTTCGAGAGGAACCCGCCGCCGAGTGGGATGCCGGCGAGGCTCAGCATGAACACCGACATCGCGGCGCAGGCGATCGGTGCCTGCGAGCCGAGCCCGTTGTAGTCGGCGAACGTTCGGCCGATGTCCCAGTATTCGGCGAGCGCGATGAACAGGAAGGCCCCGGTGTTCATGAACCCGTAGACCAGCAGGTGGGTCATGCTCATGCCCAGCACGAGCGCATCCTGCCCGCCGCCGAGGGCGGCCAGTCCGATGAGCACGTAGCCCGCCTGACCGACCGAGGAGTACGCGAGCATCCGCTTGACGTTGTCCTGAGTCGCGGCGGCGAAGTTGCCGAGCGTCATCGTGACGACCGCGAGCACCTGGAAGGCGAGCACCCAGTCGACGCTGGAGACGATGTCGAGCCCGAACGCGACGGTAAAGACGCGGAAGGCGACGACGAACCCGGCAGCCTTCGACGCCGAGGAGAGGAACGCCGAGATGGGTCCCGGTGCGCCCTCGTAGGCTTCCGGTGCCCAGAAGTGGAACGGCACGCTCGCCATCTTGAAGGCGAACCCGCCGAGCACCATCAGCACGCCGATGCCGAGCATGCCCGTGAGACCGCTGTTCTGGATGTTCGCGGCAACCGTCTCGAACGACAAGCCGCCGGTGACGCCGTAGATGAGGCTGATACCGTAGAGCAGGATCGCCGACGACAGCGCGCCGATGAGGAGATATTTCAGACTGGCCTCGACGCTACCGCGGTTGTCTTTCAGGAACGCGACCAGCGCGTAGGAGGGCAGTGAGAGCAGTTCGAAGCTCACGAAGACGAGCGCGAGACTGCCGGCAGAGGCCATCATCGCCATCCCGGTCGTCGCGAGCATCACGAGCGCGTAGTATTCGGCCTGCTCGGTTTCGCCGGCGAGGTAGTCGTAGCTCGCGAGCGTGACGAGCGCCGCAACGCTCGTGAAGATGATCGTGAAGAACAGGCTCATCCCGTCAACGATGATCTGGCCGCCGTAGAGGGAGACGCCGCCGTTCGTTCCCGTCCCGGTGACGAGCAGTCCGACCGCCGCCGCGAGCGCCGCCAGCGTCCCCACGAGCGTCGTGCCCGCGAGCAGGTTCCGGTTCTTCGAGCGCGGGCTGATGCTGTCGATGATCAACAGTGTGATCGCCGTCAGACCGAGCAGGATGGCCGGTGCGGCCGCCGTCCAATCGGGAAGGGGAGCCATCTACAGCCCACCCCCCAGCATCGGACCGACCGCATCCGTGATCATGTCGAAGAAGATGTTCGGCGCGGTGCCGAGCACGATGACGAGCACGACCAGCACTGCCAGCGGCACGATGTCGTGGACGGCCGCCCGCCCGACAGTGTAGTCAGTTTCGAGGCGATATTCGCCGAACAGCGTCCGCTGCATCGCGTAGAGGAAGTAGCCCGCGACGATGACGATGCCGAACATCGCGACCGCCGTGAACACTATCGAGCCGGCGAAGTCGGCGGCGAACGAGCCCTGAAAGATGAAGTATTCGCCCATGAAGCCGGCCATGAACGGCAGACCCATGTAACCGAACGATCCGGCGACGAACATCCCAGTGGTAACGGGCATGCGATCGGCGAGCCCGGACATGTCGCCGACCATCCGCGTGTGCGTCGTGTTATAGATGACGCCGACGCAGGCGAACAGCAGGCCCGAGAGCAGGCCGTGCGAGAGCATCTGGAAGGTCGCCCCGCCGAGGCCGTACTCGGTGTAGGCGACCAGCCCGAGGATGACGAAGCCCATCGACGAGATCGACGAGTAGGCGACGATCCGCTTGAGATCCTGCTGGGCGAGCGCCAACATCGCGCCGTAGATGACCGAGACGACCGCCAGCAGCGCGATGAACGGGGCGAAATCGGCCGCGACGTCCGGCAGCATCGTGAAGTTGAATCGCAGCAGTGCGTAGGTGCCCATCTTCAGGAGTGCGCCAGCCAGCATCACCGAGGCGGGCGTCGGGGCCTCGACGTGAGCGTCGGGCAGCCACGTGTGGACCGGCACGATCGGCACCTTGACCGCGAAGCCGGCGAACATGGCGACGAAGGCCACGCTCTTGATCGTCCCCGGCGCGATGCCGGCGAGCGAACCGAGCTCGCCGGCGCGGATCGCCTGCGTGATCGCCGGCATGTCGAGGGTCGACACCGAGTCGCCGAGCCCGAACACGAGCGCCATGAACCCGAGGAACATCACCAGCGTCGCGAGGTTGGTGTAGACGAAGAACTTCACCGCGGCGTACTTCCGCCGGGGGCCGCCCCAGACGCCGATGAGCATGTACATCGGGACCAGCACGACCTCCCAGAAGACGAGCCACGCGAAGAAGTCGAGCGCGACGAACACGCCGAGCAGGCCCGCTTCGAGCAGCAGCATGAGCCCATAGAACTGCGAGCGTCGCTCGTCGATCGGCGTCCACGCCGTCAGGATGGCGAGCGTCGTCAGCACCGTGGCGAGAACGACCAGCGGCATGCTGATGCCGTCGACGCCGACGTGCCAGTTGATCGCGTACGGTCCCAGGGATATCCACTGGACCATCGTCTCGTAGGCCAGCTGTCCGCCTTCGAGGAAGGCGTTGCCCGAGCCGTCGAAGCCGAACCACATGACGAAACTCGTCACGAGCGGGAACAGGCTCGCGGTGAGCGCGCCGACCGGCGCGTACTCGTCGGGCAGGACGAACACCACGACTGCACCGATGAGACAGAACGCGAGCAGGAGTTCGATGATCATTCAGAACCACCCCCCGATCAGGCCGAAGACCACCAGCAGCGCGACCAGCCCGAGCGAGAGCAGCGCCGCGTAGTTGGTGACGACCCCGGTCTGCACGCGCTTGATGCGACTGCCCGAGAACAGGCTCACGCTCGAAACGCCGTTGACGACGCCGTCGATGACCCCTTGGTCGAACGTGTCGGCCGCACGCGCGACCCGTGTGGTCGCGTCCGCCAGCCAGACTTGATACTCGTCTTGGTAGTAGTTGCTCATGAGTAGCGTTTTGATACTGCCGAGTCGGTCGGTGTGTCGCTCGGGCGAGCCACCGCTATAGAAGACGTACGCCAGTCCCGCACCGGCGAGTGCGAGCCCCAGCGAGACCACAGCGGGGATCAGTGGCGAGAGCTCGGCCGCCTCGTAGCCCGCGAACTCGGAGAGGAGTTCGCCGTAGTGTTCGGAGGTGACGCCCGTGATACCGTGTTCGAGCCACTTGTGGAGGAACTCGATGTTCGCACCCGTGAGCTCGGCCACCGGCACCATGTTGATGAAGCCGGCGACGACCGCGAGCGCCCCCAGCACGGCCAGCGGGAGCTTGACGTTCCAGCCGACGCCGTGGGGGTTCTTGGCCGTCTCGCTACGCGGCTCGCCGTGGAAGGTCAGGAGGACCATCCGGAAGGTGTAGAACCCGGTGAACAGCACGGCGAGCAGCCCCATCGCGTACGCGCCGAGCAGGAGCGGATCGTTGAGGCCGTGGACGAGCGCCTCGTAGAGCACCTCGTCCTTCGACCAGAAGCCGGCGAACGGGAAGATGCCCGCGAGCGCGAGCGAGCCGGCGAGGAAGGTCCAGTAGGTGACGGGCATTTTGTCCTTCAGCCCGCCCATATCCCACATGTCCTCGTTGTGGTGCATCGCGATGATGACCGAGCCCGCACCGAGGAACAGCAGCGCCTTGAAGAAGGCGTGAGTCATCAAGTGGAAGGTCGCGGCGACGTAGCCACCGACGCCGAGCCCGAGCATCATGTAGCCGTACTGGCTGATCGTCGAGTAGGCGAGCACCTGCTTGATCTCGCGTTTGACGACCGCCATCGTCGCGGCGAAGAGGGCAGTGAACCCACCGATGAACGCGATGATCGCGAGCACGGTCGGGAGGAGCGCGTAGAAGCCGTACATCCGCGCAACGAGGTAGACACCGGCGGCGACCATCGTCGCGGCGTGGATGAGCGCCGACACGGGCGTCGGACCCTCCATCGCGTCGGGCAGCCACGTATGCAGCGGGAACTGGGCGGACTTGCCGATGACGCCGCCGAGCACGAGTAGCCCGAGGATCGCGAACCAGGTCTGGGGATCGAAACCGAAGGTGTTGACCGCGCCCACGTTGCCGGCGAGCGCCTCTTCGGCGAGTCTGACGAAGCTCTCAGAGCCGGCGTACGTCGCCGTCGAGAAGGTAACGAAGATCCCGACGACACCGACGAGGAAGAAGTAGTCACCGAAGCGCGTCACCAGGAAGGCCTTCTTCGCGGCGCTCGGCGGTGCGTCGTCGCGGAACCAGAAGCCGATGAGCAGCCACGAGCAGAGGCCGACCATCTCGAAGAACATGAACGCCATGAACAGGTTGTCGGCCAGGACGAAGCCGAGCATGCTCGCCGTGAACAGCCCAAGCCCGGCGTAGTAGCGCGGCAGGCCAGTCTCGCCCTCGTCGTTCATATATCCGAGACTGAATATGTGGACGAGGAAGGCCACGAGCGAGACGATGATGAGCATAAGCGCCGCGAGCGGGTCGACGAGAATGCCGAGATGGAGATCGAACGCTTCCGGCGAGACGAACGTGTAGAGCTCCTCGTTGTAGGTGTCGCCGCCGGCCACCGTCATCGCCATCCAGATCGAGAGCACGAGCGAGCCGCCGGTGGCGAGAATGCCCGCGAACGCACCGCGTTTGGGCATGTATTTGCCCGCAAAGAGCGCGATGACGAACGAGGCGAAGGGCAGGAGCGCGATCGCCGGCGCGTAGTCGAATGCCACCATCGTTACCACCTCATAGTCGCTGCTTCAGTCACGTCCACGCCGCGGAAGTTGCGGTAGAGGACGAGGACGATACCAATGCCGACCGCGACTTCCGCCGCGGCGAGTGCGATCGTGAACAAACTAAACACCTGTCCGGTGAGATTCCCGTGCTGGAACGAAAAGGCAACGAAGTTGATGTTGGCGGCGGTGAGCATGATCTCGACGCTCATCAGGAAGACGAGCGCGTTGCGGCGGGTGAGAATGCCGAACAGGCCGACGCAGAACAGCCCTGCCGACAGGAGGAGATAGTACTGGACGGGGACCATCAGCGACCGTCCTCCTCGACGTCACGGCCACCGTCGGCCCTGGCAGCGGTCTCGGTATCGGTATCGGTTTCGGAGTCGTCGTCGGCGTCGCGATCGGGCGAGACGAACCGCAGCGCACCGGCGATATGACCGTTCTCCTCGGTCTTCGCGAGCATCACTGCAGCCGCGAGCGCCGCCACGAGCGCGAGATCGATGATCTCGAAGGCGATCAGAAAGCCCTCGCTGGGATACGCGCCGCCGTCGAGATTGAACAGAGCGTAGCCGATCGACGCCGTCACCGAGCCGCCGCCGGGAAAGCCCACGGGGGCGTCGAACGAGCTCGTCAGGAAGACGGCGGCGAAGACGACGAACAGCGCGACCGCGATGAGCCCGGGGAGGAGATGACTGCCGAGCCGTAGACGCGGACGGGTGGTCACGACACTGCCTCCTTCGGATCGTCAACCCGTGTCAGCATGACGGCGAAGGTGATGAGGATGAGCACCCCGCCGACGTAGACGAGTATCTGCATCGCGGCGAGAAACTCGGCGCTCATCATCACGTAGTGGATGGCGACGCTCAACAGCGTCACCCCGAGCATGAGCGCCGAGTGCCAGACGTCCTCCATGAGGACGACGCCGAAAGCACCCGCGATTGTGACGAGCGCGAACAGCGCAAACGCGGCCGTCTCGTACGGTAATGCTGCCATTGTCCCCCCTCATATGGGATAGTGTTTGAAGGTTTCGAGACCCGCCCGTTAGCGGACGACGCCCGTACCGGATGCAGCCGCTGTCTCCCGACCCAACAGGGCCGAACGCTCGACGACGAACATGATCGTTATTCGTACTCCGCCCGATCGCGAACCCGAACGCTCTCGGCGTGGGCCTCCAGCCCCTCGGCCTCGGCGAGCGTCGTCACCGTATCGCCGAGCGCGGCGAGCGCGTCCGACGAGAGCCGCTGGACCGTCGTCGATCGCAGGAACGTCTCGACCGACAGCCCACCCGTGATGCGTGCGTGGCCACCGGTCGGCAGGACGTGGTTCGGCCCGGCGGCGTAATCACCCGCCGCCACCGGACTGTACGGACCGAGGAAGACGCTGCCCGCATTGCTGATCCGGTCGAGCAGCGCCTCGTCGTCGTCGGCCTGAATCGAGAGGTGCTCGGCGGCGTACTCCTCGCAGAAAAGGACCGCTTCCGGCATCGAGCGGGCGACGAACACGCCGCTAGCGTCGTTATCGAGCGCTTCCCGGATGGTTTCCTCGCGCTCACGCCCCTCGACCTGTCGATCGACGGCCGCGACGATGTTCTCGGCGAGTTCCTCGTCGTCGGTGACGGCGACGACGGATGCCGCGGGATCGTGTTCGGCCTGTGCGACGAGGTCGGCCGCGACGAACTCCGGCGTGGCGGAGTCGTCGGCGAGTACGCAGATCTCGCTCGGCCCCGCGAGGAAGTCGATCGCGCAGTCGTTTCTGACGGCGGCTTTGGCGGCCGTGACCCATCGGTTGCCCGGGCCGACGATTTTCTCGACCGGTGAGACCGTCTCGGTGCCGTAGGCGAGCGCGGCGATCGCCTGTGCACCCCCCACCTGGTGGATCGCGTCCGCGCCGGCGACGTGCAGCGCCGCGAGCGTCGCGGGACTGAGTTCGTCGGCCGGCGGCGTCGCGACCGCCACCTGCTCGACATCGGCGACGGTGGCCGGAATGACGGTCATCAGCGCACTGGAGGGGTAGGCCGCCCCGCCACCGGGGACGTACGCACCGACGCGCTCGATCGGTCGGTAACGCCGTCCGAGTTCGCGGCCGTCGAACGCTGCCCGCCAGTCCTCGGGCAGCTGGCGCTCGTGAAAGTCTTCGATGTTGTCGGCAGCGGTCTCGATCGCCTCTCCAAGATCGTCGTCGATCTCCTCGTAAGCGCGTTCGGCGGTATCGGTCACGTCGATCGTGCCGACGGTCGTGTCGTCGAACTCCTCGGCGTACTCACGCAGCGCGACGTCACCCTCCTCGCGCACGCGCTCGATGATATCGGCGACATCGCTGGCGATCGCGTCGATCCCGGCATCGCGATGGAACAGCGCTCGCCGCCGGTCGGGTGGGAGATCCGCAACGGTGTTGACATCCATGCGAGCGGCTCGGGGGCCGGTGCGAAAACGGTTTGTGGTCTCTCAGTCCTCGATCTCGACGAGGCGGAGTTTCGATAGTACCGCCCGCACGAGGAGATAACTGACCAACCCGAATCCGATTAGGGTCGTCGGCGCAGCGAGAACGCGCGCCGTGCGGTAGGGGAGGACGAGCCGCGAGAAGCCGAGGATCAGGAAACTCACCAGGATCAGCCCGAAGGCGAGAAGCGAGAGTTTCACGAAACCGTTGCGATCCATTCGGGCAGCGATACGGTGGCTTTCGATATAAATGTGCGATCGTGCGACCCTACCAAGTCTGGTGTTGTTGAGAGGGAAGACAAGGCCGTTACAGCTAGTTAGCTGATACGTGTTGCGGCCGGGAACGATACTATTGACCGATCCAATAGATGAGTAAAGTGGTTTGTGTTCATTTCTATTATTTCTGCGAAGGTATATTTACGTCACGACAGCGCAGCCGCTCCGTATGGAGCGGCTCGCGTACCTCTTCCTATCGATTAGCCTGCCTCAAGATCACGGCTCCACAGATACCGCTTCTTTGTCTCGGTGAGGAGCGGGATCACTGCCTCCATCTCGATGTCTGGAAAGAGCTCGCGCATTCGCGCGAGCGATGCCTCCCGCGAGATGTAGCCGTGTTTGACAGTCCGCACGGTCATTTGGGTCTTGAGGAACGACTGGACGCCCTCATGCGTCCGAAATCGACGCTTTACCTGCGTCGATTTCGTGTGGCTGAAGTAGCGCTCGGCGTTGTTCGATGTGCTCGGGACCCACTCATCCCGAAGATGGATGGCGAATTTGTCGAAGTTCTCCATTACCTCCTCGACATAAGTCCGGACCGCTGGCGGCAGGTGCTCGATTTTATCGAGCACCGCCTCAAACCGCCGGAAAGCCGCTGGATACGACGGAGCCGCGAACACGCTCTTGAATTCACTCCAGACGATCGTGGCGTGAAGCTTCTCCGCGTTCGAGTAGCGAACGCTCCGGAACACCTCGTTCCGGAGCTTCTTCTCGCCGTTCTTCAGGAAATGGTAGTGACACCGGTGGTGGAACGCGCCGAGATCGTCTTCCACGATCTCGGCATAATCCGAGCGTCCGTCCGTGGTCACGACGAAGACGGGTTTGTTTTCGAGAGCGGTGGTGAGAAACTCACGGACGGTGGCCTTCTCGCACCCGTCGACGACTTGTTCGGCGACGGGTGCTCCCATGAGGTCATCGTAGAGCAACAACCGGTATGCGCGCTTCCCATCGATGCGGAGATACTGCTCGTCATAGGTGTAGATGCCCGAATACGTGGGGAGATCGTTTGCGACGATCTCCCCGGTGTCTTCGGTAATCCAGTTGCGAATCTGTTCGTCGGATGGTCGAACGCCGAAATGAACGGTACAGATATCCTGAAGCCGTTCAAGGGACGCGTCGGTGAACGCGTTCACGACGCGTACCAGCCGTCTAACCTCGTCGGGGTACTGGTAGTCATCCTTGATGTAGGACAGACTCGGTGAGAACGTCCCTCCACAGATACGACACCGATACCGCTGCACCCGCACGGGCGAGTGCCCGCGCGGGTGCCTGCCGTAGGTTCCGTGTTTGTTCGCACGCTCTGACCCACACTCACAGACCAGTGTCGAGTCCTCGACGAGTGAAGGTTCATGAGGCGTGGTCTCGAATGATCCGATTGGTGCGGTGGGTCTGTGTGTCATTACAGTCACTACCGCACCAACCTTCTAAGAACATGATGTGTTGCGTCGCTGCGCCGCAGCGACGCCACGGTAATCCGAGACGACCTCTCACTATTCGAGCATAGTTGCGCTCGTCCTCACCAACACTCTACTTGGTAGGACCATCGTGCATGATCGGCAGATTTCGACCACCGTGTTGGAAGACGTCCACCGCTGGTCGGTGGCGGTGCGGTAGCGGTTCCTGGCGTCTGCGGTCGCAGTCTTGGTGGATGAAGGACGAGTAGCGAGGTTTTTCGCTCCCTCGTACCGTACGAGCGGGCCATGCGCGGTGCGTAGCGCCGCGAGTTCGAGGCGGCGAATCCGCCTCGTACGCCCGCGAGCAGACGCCCGAAGGGCGCGAGGGCTTCGGCGGAGGCGGTGCTGTGCGGTTGCGGAAAGTGTCGCATCCGCGCGAACGCAGTGAGCGCGGTTCACCGCGAACGAGCCGAAGGCGAGTGAGCGGAAGTTTTTGGTCCAGATTTTTGCGAGGGGTTGAGCGAGCCGAAGGCGAGCGATTCCCCGAAGTAAAAAGGTGGGTGGTTGTCGCCCGGAACACTAACGGCCGGCCTCATCGCGGGCGGTGTGCCGTCTCGGCCGGTAAACCCTATGCCGGGCGGGTCGTCGGCGACCATCCTTGGCCGGCGTGTGCCGGCCTCGCGTTCGGTTGCGCATGGCGCAACCCGTGTCGCCGGTCGATACCGGCTCCACGTTCGGTCGTGTGTCACACGACCCATGTCGCACGCCGGGGTTCGCCGCGCGTCATCGCGTCCGTGTGGACGTACTCGGGCGAGGACTACGGCGTGCGGTCGCGATACGGACCACGAGTATAAACCGTCCGTGACTCAGACGGCGTACTCCGACTCGCGGAGCTGGACGTAGCCGCCGTTGCGGTAGCCGAACTTCGCCTTGCTGTATCGTGCGAGCACCGAAAGCCCGGCGCGACCGGAAAACGGCATCCGGAGCGCGCTGAGACGACCGTCGTCGAGCATCCGGCCGACCGATCGGAAGGCGTTGTCCCAGTCGTCGGGCTCGAAGCCGGTGACGACGTCGGCCATCGAGACGTTCCGGAGGATCTCGTCGCCGACCGCGCGCTTCCATTCACGATTGTAGGCATCGAGCGCGCCCGCACCCGCCAGCGAGCCGGCGATCTTGCCGGTGCGCACGGCCACGTGATCGCCGCCCTCGTGGAAGGCCGAGGTCGCGCCCATCGCGCCGCCGACGATGGCGATGTTCGCGCCGGTCGGCGAGTCGATCGGGCGCGTCGAGGAGATCGGGTAGGTCTCGGTCCCGCCGCTCTTGCCCCGGTCCTCGACCAGCGGAAAGTCGTCGAGATCGTAGTCTGGATACTCGGCAGCGAGCAGTCGCTCGACGTATTCTTTCCCCGAGGGGACGGTCTCGTCGTCGGGGTCGAGCAGTCGGTAGCGTTCGGGGTTTTGCACTTCGTCGATATCGAGCCCGATGGGCATCGTCAGGCCGACGCGCGCCACGTGGCCGTCGTTCGGGAACACCCACGGATAGGCCGTGTGGCCGGGCATCGATCCCCACCAGAACGTGAGGAGATCGTCGTCGAACAGTTCGGGCGGGAATTCGCGGTACTCCTGATAGGCGATGTGGTTCGCGCGGTTCGAGGCGAGCTCCTCCAGCCGTCGCTCGGCGACGAACTCGGCGAGCACCCTGCGAGTGATCGTCCGCTGTGGCCCGTCGGCGAGGATCAGGTAGTCGGTCTCGATTTCGGTGCCGTCGCGCAGCGTGAGCGTGTGGGTTCCGCGGCGGTCGATAGCGACGTCTCTGACACTCGTACCGACGCGATAGTCCGCGCCAGCGGTCTCGCAGCGCTCGCGCAGCCAGTCGTCGAATCGCGCACGATGGAAGGTGAAGCCGAAATCGGGATACGAACTGCCCATACCTGTCTCCCGAATCGTGAGGCGCTCGGTGGGCCCGGCGAAGGTCGCCCCGTTCAGTCGTTGAAGAATCACGTCGTCGGGGATCGCTTCGGGAAGGTCCATCAGATCGACCCAGTAATCGAGCATCCCCGCAGCGTCGGTCGAGTCCGGCCCCAACTCCGCGCGGTCCTCGCGCGGGACGCCCTTTTCGAGCACGACTGTCTCGGCACCCTGTCGGGCCGCCGCCCGTCCGGCCGAGGTGCCTGCCGGACCGCCGCCGACGACCGCCACGTCAATCCGCTCCATACGGTTCCGGCCAGCGCCGCGAATAAAGGTCTCCCGCTCGGCGGTCGCCGCCCGACAGAGCGAGCGTTCGACGGGTGAAGTTAATGACGGTGGCCGTCGAACCCCCGCCCATGATCCGAGCGAGGGACGGGCGATGAGCGGCGACGAACCGGACATCGTAGTGCGCCAAGAGGGGGTTCACGGCATCCCGACCAGCGAGTACGCGGCGGCGCTGCGCGAACGCCTCCCTGAGTACGACATCCAGCTGGCACGCACGCCTGCCGAGGAGCGAGAGCTCATTCCGTACGCACGCGTCGTCGCCGGCAAGACCATCGACGAGGACCTGCTCGATCGCGCCGAGAACCTCGAACTGCTCGCCTGTTCGTTCGCGGGCTACGGCCATCTCCCGATGGACGCCATCGAGGGCCACGACGTGAGCGTGACGACCGCCTCCGGCGTGCACGGGCCGAACATCGCCGAGGACGTGCTCGGCCACCTACTCACGCTCACCCGTCGCCACCACGAGGGCTGGCGACGCCAGCAGAACCGGGTGTGGCGTGCCTACCCGACCCGTGAGTTCGCCGGCTCCACGGTGACGGTCGCCGGACTGGGCGCACTCGGCAGCGCCGTCGTCGAACGGCTGCAGGGGTTCGACGTCGACACGATCGGCATTCGCCACTCGCCCGAGAAGGGTGGCCCGACCGACGAGGTCGTGGGCCCCGATCGCCTCCACGAGGCGCTCGCCCGCACCGATCACCTCGTGCTCACGGTGCCGCTGACCGACGAGACCGAGGGGATGATCGGCGAGGCCGAGTTCACGACGCTGCCACCCGATGCGACGATCGTCAACGTCGCGCGCGGGCCGGTCGTCGACACCGCGGCGCTCGTCTCGGCAGTGCGCTCGAACGACATCGGCGGGGCGGCCCTCGACGTGACCGACCCCGAACCGCTGCCTGAGGACCACCCGCTTTGGGGATTCGAGAACGTGCTGATCACACCGCACAACGCCGGCAACACACCGAAATACTACGAGCGACTCGCGGACATCCTCGCCGAGAATCTGCGACAAGTTGCCGACACCGGTGAGTACGATGGCCTGAAAAATCAGGTCGCGTAGTCGCTCAGACCCAGCCCTGTTCGACGAGTAGTTCGCCGTTCAGAACGCTCGCACCGGCCGCCCCGCGCAGGGTGTTGTGGGCGAGACAGTTGTACTGCACACCATTGGAGGTCTCGCGGAGGCCACCGGCCGCGACGCCCATCCCGTCGCCGACCATCCGGTCGAGACGGGGCTGCGGACGATCCGGCTCCTCGAAGACCTCGATGAACTGGTCGGGCGAACTGTGCAGATCGAGCGACGGGGCCTCGCGCATGGCCGTTGCGGCGTCCTCCGCGGTGATCGCCTCGCTGGTTTCGGCCCAGACGTTTTCGAGGTGGCCGTCGAGCGTCGGTACGCGATTGCAGGAGGCGGCGACGTCGGCGTCGTGGTGGTCGAGCTCCGCGCCGTCGAAGTTCCCGAGGAGCTTGCGCGATTCGGTCTCGATCTTCTCCTCCTCGCCGCCGATGTGGGGCAGGACGTTGTCGATGATCTCCATCGAAGTCACGCCCGAGTAGCCGCCACCCGAGACCGCCTGAAGCGTGGCGACGTGGGCGGTCTCCAGGCCGAACGTGTCGAGCGCCGCGAGCGTCGGCACCGCGGTGATCGTCGAGCAGTTCGGGTTCTTCACGAGCGCGCCATCCCAACCACGCTCGTCGCGCTGGACTTCGAGCAGGTCAAGGTGGTCGTGGTTGAGCTCGGGGATCGTAAGAGGTACGTCGTCGGCCATCCGCGCGTTCGAGGAGTTCGACGAGACGACGTAGCCCGCTTCGCAGAGATCGGGTTCGACGCGCTCGCCGACCGACGAGGGCAGCGACGAGAACAGCAGGTCGATGTCGTCGGGGATCGCGTCGGGGTCGGTCTCGCGAACTTCGAGATCGGCGACGTCGTCGGGGATCGGGGTCTCGATGCGCCACTTCGCGGCATCGCGGTAGGAGCGGCCCGCGCTGTCGTCGCTCGCCGTGAGACAGGCGATTTCGAACTCGGGGTGGGGATCGAGCAGTTGGATCAGTCGCTGTCCGACGGCACCGGTCGCACCGAGAACGCCAACGTGTGTCATTGCTCGGCGTAGGACAATGCCGATGAAAACTGTTCTGGTCGACGCAATGCCCGATTCAGGCGACTGCGCCCTGCTGCTTTCGCGAGACGTAGCCCGCGATGCGGTTGCGAACGCCCTTCGAGTCGACGTTCGTCAGCGCGGTGACGCTCTCCTTGTTGTGCTCGAAATCGGTCGAGAACGCTTCCGGATACTGTTCGAGCAGCAGATTGCCCGTCTTCTTGATGTAGGCCGGTTTGATCGCCATACCACCTCTTCTTCGCCCGGCCTATAAACGACGCGCTCTTGCCTCACCCTTCTTCAGGGGCCCAGCCAGTGTGTTCGACGATCCGCTCCATCGCCGCGCGCTCGCGCGGACCACCACACGTCTCGACTACCTCGGCAAAGTAGTCGAGTCGCTCGCGGAGTTCGTCGGTGTCGTAGGCCGGGACATCGAGTCGCGATGCCGCGATGGTGGCCTCGATGACCGCGCCGTAGCCACGGTTCGTCGTCGGCACGATCCGATCCTCGATAGCGGCCTCGATCGGCGTGAGTCCCCACTCCTCCCACCTCGTGTCGCCCGATTCACCTTCGTCAATCGATTCGACCGCGACGCGCACCCACGCGTTCGCGGCAGGATGCACGAGAGAATTCCGTTCCTGAATCGTGAGCGCGCACTCGGCGAACACCAGCGGATCGTGCAGGAACTGGACGACACCCTCTCCCTCCTCGTGGAAGTTCCGCCACGTCCGCGTGCGACCCCAGGTGCGTGCCGTGACCGGCTCGCCCGCGTGAAGCCCGAGCGCAGCGAGATTCCACTTCCCGTTCGGGCCGAGCGTCGCCACCAGGGATTCGGTCACGCCACGAAGCTCGACGGGCCAGTCGACCCCGTCCTGCGAGTCGGTCATACTGTAAGTCCGTCTTCGAGCGCGATGAACAGTCCGGCAGCGACGAGATCGGCCGTCGTGCCGGGGTTCACTCCAGCGTCGACGAGCTCCTCGGCGAGCGCGTCGGGATCGGCGTCACCGCGCAGCGCCGCCCGTGCGGCCTCGGTGACTTCGCGGGCGGTCGCCTCGTCGTGGCGCTTCACGACAAACGTGTCCGGTTCGCTGGCGAGCGCTTCGAGGAAGGCGCGGGCAGCGCGATCGGGAACGCTCCCCTCGCCACTCGTGATGCGCTCGGCGATCTCGAAGCTTCGCGAGAACCGCGAGACCCACTCGCGGGCCACGCCGTCGCGCTCGACGCTCGCGGCGAGCACGTCCTCCAGGGTTAACTCGCGCGCTTCGAGCTCGGGAATCGCGTCCGCACCACGGCGCACGTCGAGCGCTTCCATCTCGTCCGGCGGGTCGTCGATGCCGACGTCGACGTGCTCGAAGGCGCGATAGAAGCCGGCGGCGTCCGCGACGGTCGTCTCTTCGACGACCTCGGCCGCGTGCTCGGGCGTCAGTTCGCCGGTCCCGCTCGCCCGGACGAGCGGGACGAGGAGGAGCAGCGCGCCGAACTGCGTGTTGCCGCCGCGCTGGTCGGCCATTCCGTCGACGGCGTGCTCGAACGACTCGCCAATGGGCTCACCCGCAGCGGCCATCCGGAGCCCTTCGCTCGCACCGACCGCGCCAGTCATGAAGTGCTCGAATCGGAGGTCGGGGTATTCGCGATCGCGGTCGACGTTGCCGGGTTTCGGCGTGGCCGTCACTTCGAGCAGTAGTGCCAACTGGGCGTTCTCTGCGGGGGTTCTCATCGACCCGCCCCCGCAGCCGGCTCCGTCTCCGTCTCGAACCAGTCGTCGACCGCTTCGCGCACGCGCTGGAGGATTGCAGGCCGGTCGCTTGGACGACCGATGCTCACCGCATCCGCACCGTATTCGAGATATTCTTGGGCGGTCTCACCATCGCGCACGCCGTTGTTGGCGATGACGAACAGTTCGGTCGCGTCCGCGACGTCCCGGATCACGGGTTCGGAATCCATCGCGTCGACGTGGATCAACTCCGCGCCCGCCGCCTCGATCCAGCGCGCGGTGTCGGCGAGCGAGACGCCGGGCACCTCCGCCCGGACCTTCACGCTCACCGTTGCCCCCGTGTCGGCGGCGGTCTCGACCTGCTCACAGAGACGGTGGGCATCCCGAAGGAGGGTCTCGCCACAGCCGACGGCGCAGAGTTCGTCCTGGCGGCAGTGGGCGTTGAGTTCGAGCATGGCATCGTTCTCGCGGCAGATTTCTGCGACCTCACGGATCGGTGCGCGCGAGCCGCTGCGGACGTTGACGCCGGCGCGGAGCGGGGCGTCGTCGAGTGCGCCGAGTTCTCGCTCGATGAACGCCAGCGGGTCGTCGGGGAGGAACTCGTCGCGATCGCGCTCGGCCATCCGTCGGGCGGCCCGTCGCGACGATTCGTCGATGGCGATGCCACCGAGAAACGCCGCGCCAGCGTGGCTCTCGGCGCTCCGCGCCCATACGGCATCGGACTCGCCGCTCAGGCTCGCCAGCGCGAGTCGTGGCGCGAACATCAGGCTGCCTCCACGAGGGCGAGCGCGTCGGCGATCGCTTCCACGACGCGCTCGGAGTCCTCCGAGCCGTCGATACCGATGTCGGTCGTGATCGTCGGACGACCCATTTCGGTAGGATCGCGCTCGTCGACGACGAACGCGTCGGCGAAGGGGTACGATTCGGCCATCCCTGCAGTGCTCGCCTCGGTATCCGTCGCTCGCATGAGCTTCGCTGCCGGTCCCGAGAAGAGATCGTCGCCGACGAACGGCGAGACGGCGATCACGGTGGTCTCGGCGAGCGCTTCGGGCACGCCGTCGAGCGCGAGCAGCGGCCCGATGCTCGTCACGGGATTCGACGGGCCGATGATCACTGGCTCGGCGAGCGCGTCGAGCACCTCCGCGGTCGGGTCGGCACGCTCGGCACCCCGGAACTCGACGTCCTCGACGACTGGCTCGCCACCGTGGGCGACCCAGAACTCCTGGAAGTGCATCACTCCGTCCGGTGTGTGGATCATCGTCGCCACCGGGTCGTCGCTCATCGGGAGCAGCGAGACGTCGAGCGAGAAGGCGTCGGCGAGCCGGTTCGTGGTCTCGGTGAGTGTGTGACCCTCGGAAAGAAGGCTCGTCCGCAGGAGGTGGACGGCCCTGTCGCGGTCACCGATGGTCATGAACTCGCCCACACCCGAAAAGCGTCGCCAGCGCGCAAGTCGCGGGCCGTCGGTCTGGTGCTCGTCGGCGAGATATCGTGGGTCTCCCTCGAAACCCGCCCGCTCGGAGAGATCGCGGAGTTCCTCGTGGGTGGTCGTGCTATCGCCGTCGATGCCCCACCAGCGATCGCGGTCGAGGACGTCACCGCGCTCGAACAGAACGGTGTCGAGATCCGGACAGATCAGCAGCCCGCCGAGTTCGATGTCGTCGCCAGTGTTTCCGACCACCGTGAGATCAGCCGAATCGAAGACCTCTCTGGCCCCGGCTAGTAGTTTCGGCGTGCCGGTGCCCCCGGAGAGAAACGTCACCATACGCCGACTCCACGACGGGCGGAGTAAACGCTTGTGCTCACCGCAGCCGACGGAATCGGTTCAGAAACAGCCAGCAGCGGTTGGCGCGCGCTTGCGCTCGCGTGCGAACGAAGTGAGCACCGAGCGCAAACACTGCGCGAGGGATGAGCGAGTGAGTGAAACGAACGAGCGAATCGGTTGGGGAGGTATGTGGGCTGTGCGGAGCGTTGTGGTCTCTCATTGTCGTCAGGAGTAGCAGTGGGAATATCGGGACGATAGATATGGAAAATCCATGCTGAGAGCTATCAATACGAGCAGGGCCGAAGTTTTTCACCGAACACGTCGAAGACGGGACCAATGAAGACGATCAAGGACAGCGTCCACGATCACATCGAGATCGCTGGCGTCGCGCAGGCTCTGCTCGACACCCCGGCCGTACAGCGCCTGCGCCACGTCCGCCAGCTCGGCACCGTCGATCTCGTCTATCCCTCGGCCAACCACACCCGATTCGAGCACAGTCTGGGGGTCTATCACCTCGCCGACCATGCCCTCTCACAGCTCGGCATCGAGGGCGTGCGGGCCGAGCGCGTCCGTGCGGCCGCGATCCTCCACGACGTCGGGCACGGGCCCTACAGCCACAACCTGGAAGCGCTGATCCACCGTCGGACGGGCAATTACCACGACGACGTGGGCGAACTCCTCGCCACTGGTGAGGTCGCCAACGTTCTCGCCACCCACGACCTCGATCCGGAACGCATCGCGGGCCTCGTAGCCGGCGAGGGCCGTCTCGGCCAACTGGTCTCGGGCGAACTCGACGTCGACCGGATGGACTACCTGGTGCGCGACGCCCTCCACACGGGCGTTCCCTACGGCACGATCGACCACGGTCGGCTCGTTCGTGAACTTCGCTTTCTCGACGGCGAGCTCGTCCTCGCCGAGGGAAACGTCCAGACGGCCGAGGCGCTGCTGCTCGCCCGCGCGCTGATGAACCCCGTCGTCTACAGCCATCCCGTCGCGCGCATCGGCAAGGCGATGCTCCGACGAGCGACCGAGCGCCTGCTCGACGGCGAGTTGAGCGGGGCAGCACTTCGACAAATGGACGATCACGACCTGCTGGTGACGCTGCGAAACGACGAGCGCACGGCAACGGACGCGGCACGGCTCGGCCGGCGCGATCTCTACAAGCGGGCGGTGTGGGCCGAGCTCCGCGACACGCCGGACGAACTCGTCGACGCCGATCACACGGCCATCCGCGAGTACGAACGTGAGATCGCCGATCGTGCCTCGGTCGCCGCCGAGAGCGTGATCCTCGACGTGCCGGCGCGCCCGCGCATGACCGAATCCTCCTCACGGGTCGTCGTGAGCGGTGAGATCCGCCCGCTCGGCCGGCAGTCGACGCTCGTCGAGGCGCTCAAAACGACTCAGCGCGACCAGTGGCGTTTCGGGATCTACGCACCGGCGGAGGCCACCGAGCAGGTCGGGACGGCGGCCGTCTCGGTGCTCGGGCTCGATATCGACGGTGCGCTCGTCTCGGACGTTCGGGCCGGCGTCAACACGACGCTCGATGATTTCGCCGCCGAGTGAACTGACCGAAACAGTATCGGCGATGGGAGTGCCTCGACGAGGGCGGACCCGGCTCTCGTCGATCGGTCTTTAACGTGGGCGAGGAACGCTTTTTGCCGGCGCGGTGCACTCGGAGGTATGCCACCACGTCCGAGCACGTTCTCCATCGTCGCGCGCGACCCGAAGCAGGACGCGATCGGCGTCGCCGTCCAGTCGAAGTTCGTCAGCGTCGGTTCGGTGGTTCCCTTCGCCAGCGCCGACGCGGGCGCGATCGCCACCCAGAGCTTCGCGAACGTCGCCTACGGCCCCGACGGGCTGGACTTGCTCCGTGAGGGAAAATCGGCGAGCGAAGTCATCGAAGCACTCACCGATGGCGACGATCAGTCGGCGGAACGCCAGGTCGGCATCGTCGGGCGGGACGGCTCGGTCGCGGCGTTCACCGGCGCGGACTGCTTCGAGTTCGCCGGCGACATCCAGGGAGAGAATTATACTGTTCAGGGCAACATCCTCGAAAACCGCGCGACGATCGAGGCGATGGCCGACACGTACGAGTCGACCGCGGGTGGCCTGCCCGAGCGACTCATCGCCGCGCTGCAGGCGGGCAACGAGGCCGGTGGGGACGTTCGTGGCGAGCAGTCGGCGGCGCTCTACGTCGTGAAACCCGAGGGTGGCTACGATGGTGGCAACGATCGCTGGATCGACGTCCGCGTCGACGATCACGAGAGCCCGATCGACGAGCTCGAACGGGTCTTTCGCGTCTACGACGTGACGCTGCTCGAACGCGAACCGCCCGACACGTTTCGAGAGCTGGATGGGGCCACTGCTGAAGCGGTCACGGAAGCGCTCGTCGAGGCGGGATTTTCCGAGGGAGCATCGAACGAATTCGACAAGGACGAACGCGCGGCGCTTGCCGATTTTCGGGACGCGAACAACTTCGAGAACCACGATCTCGATACGCTGGAGGACGCGCTCGCCCGCGGGTGGGACGACGCGGGGGGCAGCGGCGAGACGCGACTGGTCAACGCGATCTGGCACGGGATCGCCGGGCGCGAGCGTGCCTGACGGGTGAAAGTTCTTGAGGGCGCGCCCCGTCGAGCCGGTATGCGTGACGAAGCGGAGATCCGCGAGCAGTACGAGTTCCTCATCGACGAACTGGACGACGAGGAGATGAACCACGAGGGCGTCAGACAGATGTTCACCTACTATCGGCGCGCGCTCGGTTGGGCGCTCGAAGAGGAGCACATGTGACGGTCGGCCGATAAGGTTAAGTGTCACAGTCCACAGGATACGAGTGACGCTTCGCTTGGAGGGCCGAAGCGTCAGCGGGGACCAATTCAGGGCGGCGAGCGCCCAACGCGGGCTTTTCTCCCGCGTCGGGCGCTTTCCTTGATTCACGATCGACAGCCGCGGCCCCGGCTCGTCCGGCGGGCGATCAAACGGATGTTTTCAAGATGATAGCAGCGCGAAAATCACCCACGTTGTCCCGGTGCAACCGTTTCGGCAAGCGGACAGTTTCGATATACTTATACGATTCATCCACTTACCAGTAAGAGAGTACGATGCACGACCTGACAGGATTTCAGCGGGACCTTCTGTACGCCATTGTCGGCAAGGAAGAGCCACACGGGCTTGCGATCAAGGACGAACTCGAAGAGTACTACGAGACCGAAATCCATCACGGACGGCTGTATCCGAACCTCGACACGCTTGTCGACAAGGGGCTCGTCGAGAAAGGTCAGATAGACAGACGAACGAACTACTACAAGATCACTCGCCGCGGCCAGCGCGAGATCGATGCCCGTCGTGAGTGGGAAGACCAGTACGTCGACGTCTGAAAATATTGCACTAACCGAAACGAATTAGTTAAGACACCGGCCCGACGGTTTGGTTCATGGACCGGGATACCACAGCACCCCGTGTCAGCGAGCTACCGGGACCGCGCGCCCGCGAATGGGTCGAGCGCCAGCAGGACGTCGCTGCCCCGAGCACCTACGTCTACGAATTTGTCTGGGATCCGACCGCACCCGCCGAGGGACCGTTCTGTACCGATCCCGACGGCAACGTCTTCCTGGACTTCACCTGCCACGTCGGGGCCGCCCCGCTGGGCTACAACAACCCGAAGATCACCGAACCGATGGCCGAGTTCGACCTCGTCGACCCGCTGAAGACCGCGGGTCACGATTTCTACGTGGGGGCTGGTTCACCCGACGATCCCGATTTCCCCGGCCCGGCGGGGCTGATGGAGCGACTCACGGATCTGACGAGCGCGTACGACATGGACAAAGTGTTCCTCTCGAACTCGGGGGCCGAAGCGATCGAGAACGCCATCAAGATCTGCTACGACGGCGGTGGCTCCTACGGCATCACCTTCCAGGGCGCGTTCCACGGTCGGACGCTCGGCGCGCTCTCGCTCAACCGCTCGAAATCGGTCTATCGCCGGGATTACCCCGAGGTTTCGGGCATTCACGACGTGCCGTTCTGCAGTGATCGAACCTGTGAGGCCGGGGACTGTTCGTGTGGATTCTTCACCGGTGAGGGCTCGCAGCTCCGCCGAATGCTGAGTGACGAGGGATCGGTCGCGCCCGAGGAGGTCGCCTACCTCGTCATGGAGCCGATCCAGGGCGAGGGCGGCTATCGGTTCCCGAGCGACGCCTTCATGCAGGAGATCGCCGACGTCTGCGAGCAGCACGACATCACGCTGATCGCCGACGAGATCCAGGCCGGGATGGGCCGGACGGGCGAGTGGTGGGGTGCCGATCACTACCCGATCGAACCAGACGTCATCACGGCCGCGAAGGGGCTGCGCGTCGGGGCGACGATCTCGCGTTCGGACGTCTTCCCCGAGGAGAAGGGCCGCATCTCCTCGACGTGGGGTGCCGGTGACATCATCGCCTCGATGCAGGGCGCGCTCACGATCGACGCGATCCAGGAGTACGACCTGATGGACAACGCCGTCGCGCGCGGCCGGCAGTTCAAGCAACATCTGCGCGACGGGGCCCCCGAATCGGTCGTCGACGTGCGCGGGAAGGGGCTGATGCTCGCCATCGAGTTCGATACGCCGGATACCCGCGATGCAGTCCTCGAAAACGCCTTCCAGAGCGGGCTGCTCACGCTCGCCTGCGGGAACAAGACGCTCAGAATTCTCCCACCGCTCGACGTCACCGAGCGCGAGATCGACCTCGGCGCGCGCATGCTGCTCGACGCCATGGAGTGACGCCGCCGCGCGGCGGCGGTGCGGTCCCTGGCGGATGAAGGGCGAGCGACCGAACGAATGTGAGGGAGCGAGGGCTTCTGCGGTGCTGTGCGGTCGGCTGTTGCGGTGGTGTATTGAAGGCTGTCCGCGCGAACGGAGTGAGCGCGGTTCACCGCGAGCGCCTGCGGCGCTCGCGGGAGTTTTTAGTCCAGGTTTTTGGTCGGGGGTTGAGCGCGAGCGACCGATGGGAGCGAGCGCGATGTCGTTCGAAAGGCGCGAAGCGCCTTTCGTGATGACGAAACGGCTTCGCCGTTTCGAACCACCCCCGTCTAAAAAAGTGGGTGTTTAGTGATCGTCCTCGCGCCAGCGGTGTTCGCACTCCGTACAGACGAAGAATCGGGTTTCGGATTCGTCGGCCGAGCGGATCTGTTGCATATACCAGTAGGCTTCGTCGTTGCCACATTCCGAGCAGTGGACTTCGGTGGTGGGAAGGCCCCGGTTCTCGGCGTCGCTGACGTCGATGATTTCGGTCTCCTCTTGACCTTGTGTCGTCGTCATCGCCGCCTCCTTCGCATCGTCGCGCGGTTTGGTGTAGCCACAGTTGTCGCAGACCCACACGCCGTCGTCGGTCTTCATCATCGAGCCGCACTCGTCGCAGAACTCCATATCCGGTAGGTAGGCGTGCGGTCGAAGTTAAACGTCGGGATCGACCGCTGTCGGCCCGATCGGTTATTCGAAGTCGGGCTCGCGATCCTCGACGAACGCCGTCATGCCCTCACGCTGGTCGTGCGTGCCGAAGAGGCCGCTCCAGAGGCGGCGCTCGTAGGTCAACCCGGCCGTGAGGTGGGATTCGTGGACCTGATTCAGCGATTCCTTGGCCGCCCGGAGGGCATGTGCGGGCTTCGCCGCGAGGTCGGCGGCCATGCCGGCGACGTGATCGTCGAGAGCGTCGTCGGCGACGACCTCGCCGACGAGACCGATCTCGCGGGCCTCCGCTGCGTCGATGCGCTCGCCGAGGAAGATCAGCCGGCGGGCGCGCTCGTCGCCGATCAGTCGCGAAAGACGCTGCGTACCGCCCCAGCCGGGGACGATGCCCAGATCGATCTCGGTCTGGCCGAGGACGGCGCTCTCGGCAGCGACCCGGAGATCGGCCGCGAGCGCGAGTTCGCAGCCGCCGCCGAAGGCGTAGCCATTCACAGCGGCGATCACCGGCGCGGGAAACGTCTCGATCGTGTCGGTGACGCGATGGCCGAGTTCGGCGTACGCCTGCGCTTCGGCCACCGAGAGCTCCGCCATGTAGCCGATGTCCGCGCCCGCGACGAACGCGTCGTCGCCGGCCCCGGTGAGCACGAGTGTGCGGGCGTCGAGGGCCTCGTCGAGCGCCTCGGAGAGCGCGTCGAGGGTCTCGACGTTCATCGCGTTCAGCGCGTCCGGCCGGTCAATGGTGATGGTCGCTACGCCCTCGTTTCGGTCGAGATCGACGGTCTCCCACGTCATACCGCGACGACGGGCAGCGAGAGTATAATAGCTCGCCTCCGGGTGGCGAGGGAGTTATGCGCGCGGGTCGATACGAGTGATCATGGCGAGCGAGCCCGCGGACGGCGACGTCCACGTCTTCGAGCGTACCTTCACGCACGCGGACGTCGAACAGTTCGGCGAGGTGTCGGGCGACCGGCAGGCGATCCACACCGAGCCCGATTCGGAGGGCCGACTCGTCGTTCAGGGGTTGCTCACGGCGACGCTCCCGACCAAGATCGGGGGCGATCTCGGCGTGCTCGCGCGCTCGATGGAGTTCGAGTTCCTCGAACCGGTCTACACCGGCGAGTCGATCACGTGCGAGGTGACGACCGAGAGCGTCGACGAGCGCGAGGACAGATACGATATCGCCTGTGCGGTCGTCTGTCGCCGTGCGGGCGAGACGGTGCTGAACGGACGATTCGAGGGGCTCGTCTGGAAGGCGGGTCAGTAGGCACAAGTACCCCCGTCGGCAACGTGTGGACATGGCAAACGTCGTCTTCGAACTGCTCGGCAATCTCGCCGAGCTGACGAACATCGTGACCGACGTCGCGCTCGGCGACCCACTCTCGGCAGCACTGATACTGTCGAGCACCCTCATCTGGATCGTCGCGTTCGGTCTGTTCGCCTACCTCGTCATCGGCGGACTGCTCTCGGGGCTCACTCCCGATGGGTTCGGTCGCACACCGCCCCAGCAAGGTCGATAGCGCTCTCGACGTCGGGCCCGAGCGGCGAACCGATCACGATGCTGTCCGCATGTTCCAACACACCCGACAGCCGCTTCTCGACCCTATCCGGCGTGCCGGCCATGCAGAACGCGTCGATCATCGCCTCGCTCACGCGCTCGAACGCGGCGTCGAACTCGCCCGCCGAGATCGCCTCGCCGATCGCGTCCGCGCGCTCGCCGTCGAGTCCGTGGCGCTCGATGACCGGCGGTGGCGCACCGGCGGCGATGAACGCCACCGGCGGGCGGGCAGCCTCACGTGCGGCGTCGCCGTCCTCGGCGATGCTCACGCTCGCGTACGCCGTGAAATCGAACTCTCCATACTCGTCGGGTCGCTCGCCGAGACCCTGCTCGACCTGGTCGGCCGCCCACGCGATGTCGTCGGGATGCGATCCGTTGAACAGCAGTCCGTCGGCGTGTTTGGCCGCCATTCGACACATGTGTGGCCCCTCGCCGCCGACGTAGACCGGGATCTCACCGACCTCGTAGTTCAGGCCGGCGTCGTGTGCGCCGAACGTGCCGTCGTGATCGACGCGCTCGCCCGCCCAGAGCTCCTGTGCAACTTTGAACGATTCGAGGACGGACCGGAGCCCGCGGTGCTCGCCGAGAGCGAGGTTTTCGAGCGTCGAGGGGTCGCCCGGCCCGACACCGAAGACCGCCCGGCCGTCCGAGAGCTCGTCGAGCGTCGCCACGCGCGAGGCGAGCGTCACCGGATGGGTCTCGTAGGGGTTCGTCACGCCAGGGCCGAGTCGGACGTCGTCGGTGCGATCGGCGAGCAGCGTCAGGGCGGCGAAGGGATCGCGGTTGTTGTAGTGATGGCTCGCGAAGATCGTGTCGAATCCCGCCCGTTCGGCCCGCTCGCCGAGATCGACGGTGTGCCGCGTGGGTCGCTCGGGCGTGAGCTCAATGCCCTGCATACGACCACCCCCGGAGCGCCTGCCGAACGAAATCACCGTCGACCGACCGAAAGAGGTTGTCGCTGCCGTCGAACCCATCCATATCGAACCCGTCCACGACGGCGACAGGGTTCCCGCCCGCACCCTCGCCGAGCACGAGGTTCGCCGCCGCCGCGAGTTCGTCCACCACGGACTCGACCGTGACACCGAGTTCGCGGCCGTCGCGGTCGTGTTCGCCGCGCCAGTCGCGACTCGCCGGCAGTCCAGCCCAGCCGATGGCCACGCCGCGTTGGCCGTGTCGGAACGGTCGCCCGCAGGTGTCGGTGACGATCACCGGAACGCCGAGTTCATCGCTGAGCCGGCGCGCGCTCTCGCTCGGGCGTTTCGGCAACAGGAGGATATCGCTGTCGGGGACGTTCGAGCGGTCGATGCCGGCGTTCACCGAGATGTGCCCGAAGCGCGTCTCGGTCAGGAGGAACGGTTCGTCCATCAGGAGCTCGGTGCTCTCCTCCAGGACAGCCTGTGCGAACCGTGGGTCCTTCTCGTCGCCTGAGAGCTCGGCCAGTCGGTCGGCGATCTCGTGTGCGCGCGGGCCGGCCGGGAAGTCGGCGAGATCGCGCGCCCGGCCCTCGGCCTTCGAGACGACGGTGCTCGCCACGCAGACCACGTCGGCGTCGCCGTCGGCCCGCTCGGCGACGAGCGCGGCGAGATCGTCGCCGGCGCTGATTTCGGGGAGATCCGTGACGGGTGAGACGTTCATACACGGCAATCGCCGGGTAGCCACTTCCGTACTTCGGGTCGTGCCAATACTGGCGAGCGATCGAATCGGATTCCTCCTCTCCGCACTATCTTGAAACGCCACGAGTAGCTACTGGTGGTATGGACGAACCTCGTGTCGCCTGTTTCCTCCGTGATCGTGGCAAGATACTCTTGATCAGGGATGGCGACGGAATCGACCCGGATATCGATCGGTGGAGCAGCCTCATCAACAACGCTGACGACGATCCTGACGAAGCCGCACACGCGGCGATTCGTGAACGGACAGTAGACGATGCGATCTCGCTCGTCCGTGCTGGCAAGCCATTCACCGTCGAAATGGATCAGGAAACACGTTGGCGGATCCATCCATATCTGTTCGACTGTGACTCGCGGACTGTCGAGACGAACGATGAGACGACGGAATTCGAATGGACCTCGCCGGCCGAAATCCACCGTCGCGAGACGATCCCCAATCTCTGGAAATCCTACGACCGCGTCGCGCCGACGATCGAGACGATCCGAGAGGACGGCGATCACGGCTCGGCGTGGCTCTCGGTGCGCGCACTGGAGGTGCTCCGGGATCGCGCCGGCGTACTCGCAACGACAGACGGAGACGAGGCGGACGGCTGGGACGACCTCGCGGCGCTCGCACGCGATCTTCGGATGACCCGGCCGAGCATGACTGCCATCGAGAATCGCGTCAATCGAGCGATGGCGGAGGTAAACGCACGGACGCCGGCGGCTATCGAGGAGTCGGCGCGACAGGGAATTCAGCGGGCGCTCGATGCCGATTCGCGGGCCGCCAGCGAAGCGGCAGCTCGGCTCTCGGGCACCGTCCTGACGCTCTCGCGATCGGGGACGGTGCTGGAGGCGCTTCGTGAGGCAACCGTCGAGCGAGTGATCGTCGCCGAGTCGCGGCCCGCACGCGAGGGTGTCGGCGTCGCCGAAACGCTCGCGAGTGACGATGGCTTTCGGGTGACGCTCGCGGTGGATGCGGCCGCTGCGCACGTTCTCGCCGAGCACGCCGTCGATAGCGTGCTCGTCGGGGCAGACACGATCCTCCCGGACGGGAGCGTCATGAACAAGGTCGGCACGCGTGCGGTCGCCATCGCCGCCGCCCGCGAAGAGGTTCCCGTCCACGCCGTCGCCGCGGGCGACAAGATCGCTACCGACGGCGACGCACGCTTCGAGCTGGGTGATCCCGAGGCCGTCTACGACGGTGACGCCGACATCGAGGTGCTGAACCCGACGTTCGACCGCACGCCGGCCGACGTGATCACCGTCGTCACGGAGGACGGAGCGCTCAGCGAGACGATGATCGGTGAGTACGCCGAGCAGTTGGTCGGACTGGCTGCGTGGGACGACTGACGAAAACTCACCGGGCCCGGATCGAGGCTCGGATCAGGCGTCTTCGAGATACTGATCGAACCAGACGTCGAGCAGGCCGACGAGCACCGTCGCGAAGCCCGTGTGGGCGCTCCAGATGGCCGCCTCGTGATCGACGGCCGGCAGTCCGTCACCGCCGGTGACGCTGATGAGCACCGTGTCGGCATCGACGACGAGCACGCGCCCGCTCCGCTCGTCGTTCGGCGCATCGGTCGTCGCACGGAACGAGACGTCGTCGCCGAAGCGCTCGCGTGCTCGGTCGCCGTCGACGACCGTCACCGCGACGCCACGCTCGCCTGCGGCCGTCAGCGCGTCGGCGACGACGTCGTCGAACGTCCCTTCCTCGCGCGCGCCGAAGACGACGCGCTCGTCGGCGTCACCGATGAGCGTGACGACCCGATCGTCGATCGTGCCGGTTCCCTGAACCGTCCAGATGTCCTCCTGGGCCTCGCTCTCGTCGGCGCGCTCGCGGCGGGCGGATTCGAGGTAGTCGAACGCGCGATCCTCCTCCCTGTCGAGGCGCTCGCGGAGGCGCGTACGTGCCTCGTCGAGATCGACCGCGCGATACTGGATCGGGTTCGACTGTTGAATATCGACCAGGCCGCGCTCGGCGAGGTCCTCGGCCGCACCGTAGATCTGCGAACGCGGCACCTCGGTCGTCCGATCGACCTCGCGGACGGTGGCGGTGTCGAGACGCTGGAGTGCGATGAACACCTGTGCCTCGTAGCTCGACAGTCCGAGCCGCTTGAGCGCCGCGACCGCCTCGTCGTGATCGCTCACGTCAGCGCCTCCCATGCGACGAACACCGACGGCGTGACGAGCATCGCCGTGAGATAGGCGAAGAAGATCGAGAGCGCGACGACCAGCCCGAACTGGCCGAGGATCGGCGTGATCGCGAGCGCGAGCACGCCGATGCCCGTGGTGGTCGTGAGCATGCTCCCGGTGAGCGCGCCACCGGTCCCCCGCACCGTCTCTTCGAGTGCGGGGAACAGCTCCTCGTCGAGTTCGTGATATTCGTCGATGAACCGATGGACGAAGTGCGCCGAGTAGTCGACGCCGAGGCCGATGGCGATCGAGAGGATCGTCGCCGTCAGCGCGTTGAACGGGATACCGAGCAGTCGCATCGAACCCGCGAGCAGCGCGACAGAGACAACGATCGGCGCGAGGTTCACCAGACCCAACGACGGACGGCCTTCGATGACGTAGTAGACCGCGACGAGGAAGATCGCCGTGACGACCAGCGCGGCGACGAGACTCCGGATCGCCGAGGTCAGGATGGTGCCCGAAACGGCTTCGAGCACGAGCGTCTGGCCGGTGGCGGTCGCCGAGAACCGATACCGATCGGCGAGCGCCCGTGCATCGCGCGTGATCTCGTCGTTCGAGGCGTCGCTCTCGGTCGAATACACCACTTGAGCGCTGCGGTAATCCTCGGTGATGTACTGGAGCGCCTGCGCGCGGAACGGCGAGTCGAGCAGCGCGTCGTAGATCTCGCCGAGGTTGTCGTCGGGCACGCCGTCGGCGTCGGCGTCGTTGCGCGCGACCAGCTGGGCGAACTCGGGCGACTGTGCAGCGTAGTCGCCGATGACGTCGACGATGCTGTCGGCGTCGGCTGACCGGTTGCTCGCGACGAACGCGTCCGGCGGGTCGTCGTTCGCGCGCTGGATGGATTCGAGCGCGTAGTCGTCACGCAACGGTCCCTCGACGTAGATCGTCACCGAACTCCCCTGCGTCGTCGAGAAGCGATCCTCCAGGAAGTTCGTCGTATCGGTGACGGTGTAGGTGCCGGGCGCGAACGGTTCGGGCAGGTCCTCGACGTAGCCCGGTAGCTCCTCGGGCGGCAGGAAGTCGTCCTGTGAGAACGAGGTGTCGACACCGGTCGCGTACGCCCCCGAGACGACCGTCAGAACGACCGTCAGTGCAAGTATCACGTAGGGCGCACGCCGTGCCGCACCGACGCCGACCATCAGTATCCGCCCCAGGATCGATCCCTCCTCGCCGAGCGGCGAGAGGCCGAACTCCGGGATCCCGTACTCGATGCGGAGCTGGTCGCCCCAGACCTTCGCCGCCGGCAGGAAGATCCCGAAGATCAGGAACGTGAAGACGATGCCGACGGCGGCGATGAGGCCGAACTGCCGGATCGGCCCGAGACCGCTGATGCCGTTGGCGGCAAAGCCCACGACCGTCGTGCCGGTGACGATGAAGAACGCCACCAGCAGCTGGTCGGTCGCGGTCCGCATCGACTGGCTGATGCCGACGTCCTGAACGCGCTCCTCGCGATAGCGGTTGATCGCGTGGATGCCGAAGTCGATACCGACCGCGAGCAACAGCGGCGGCACGGCAATGAGTAGCTGTGAGAACGGCAGTCCCACGAGCCCGGTGAACCCGAACGTCCAGATGATCGCCATCACGAGCGCGAGCACGCCGAGCAGCAGATCGATCGGGTCGCGATAGGCGAAGACGAGGAAGACGAGGATCAACAGCGACGCCGCGGGGACGACGATGACGAGCGAGTCGAAGATGATGTTCGTGAACTCGTCGGAGATGATGCCGCTCCCGAACACACGGATGTCGCTGTCGACGGAGTCGACGATCTCCTGTCCACGCGTCTGGATATCGAGCAGCGGGCTCGATCCACCAGTGCCGGCCGACGACGTCGACACCCCGCCCAGAACGTCGTGCTGGACGGTGCCGATCGTCGCCGAAGCCGACATCGACTGCCGATCGAAGTCGTTGCTCACAAGTCCCGTGAAGCCGGGGCCGGCGGCGGCCGTCCGGATCGCGCTCTCGATCTCCGACTGCGTCGCGTCTTCGAGCGTGCGGATCTGTGCGTCGACGGTCGTCGCGTTCGGATCGATCGTCTGGGCGACGATGCCCGCGGCGCTCGACGCCGACACCACCCGCTGGCTCTCGTGGTCTTCGAGGCGCTGCTGGGCTTCGAGCATCGCCAGCAGTTCGTCCTTCGCGAGCACGTTCGATCCCGACTGGATGAGCTGCGTGCTCCCGTTGCCCTCGGAAAAGGACGGCGAGAACTCCTGATCGATATCGTCGAGGGCGGCCTGTGCGGGGCTGTCCTCGGTGAACTGGCTCGTCCCGGCGTCCGTCGAGATGTTCGCCAACCCGCCGGCGAAGACGATCGTGAGCAGGACGAACGCGATCACCACCGTCCGCGGCCGCTCGGTGATCCACTCGTCGATTCGGTCGATGTAGCGCTGGTAGTCGACCATCTACGACCGTCGCGACCAGACCCAGCCGATGCCGAACACGACGAGCAGCGCGCCGAGCGCCCACATGATCGACAGCGACGAGAGGATGCCGCCGTCTTCGACTTCGACGAGTTCGATCGGCACTTCGTAGGTGTTCGAGAGCTTCGACTCGCCACCCGAATCGTACTGGAAGTCGACCGACAGCGGATACTCGCCGGCGTTCGCGTCGCCGCCAGCGCTCGCTTCGAAGGCGATCTGCTGGGTCTCGTTCGGTTCCAGCCGAGAGATGTACGCCTCGTCGCTCGCGATCGACAGCGGGTCGTCGACGAACGCCTTCGCATTGACGTTGCTGACCGTGCTCTCACGGTTGTTGGTCACGTTGAGCGTCACCGTGTCGGAGCCACCGACATCGAGGCTCGCGTTCGCCCGCTCGACGATGAACGCGTCGCTCTGTGCTCCGATGTCGACCTGCGTGTCGAGCGTACCGCTCCGGCGCGTGTCGCCGTTCCGGTTGTCGTACTCGACGACGAACGAGAACTGCTGCCCGCCGGGTTCAGCGCTATCGGTCACCTCGACGGGGACCGAGAACGACGTCGATCCGTTCGCCGGCAGGCTACCGAGCGCGACCTCCGTCGACTGCGGTTTGACGTTCTGACTCTGCGAGATCAATTTGATGACCGCGTTCCCCGCGTCCTGCGGGCCGCGGTTCGTGATGGTGCCCGTCACGTTACCCTCGTCACCGACGTTGAGCGTGCTGGACGTGTTTCCGAGGGTGAACGACTGCTCGGACTGTGGCGTGATCCCGACCGTGAACGGTCCCGACCGTCCCGGATCGCCGTCGCTGTCCTTGTACGAGATCGAGCTCTGCAGCGGGTAACTTCGGGTTTCGGACTGATTGCTCGCGGTCGCGTTGACCGTGACCGTGCGCTGGGCACCCGCGGGCCACTCGCCGATGAACTGCGTGGCGTTGGCCGTCCGCCCGAACAGGATATCGCCGGTCAGCGACTGCAGCGAGACGGTCGCCTCGGAGACGTTCTCGCCCTGGTTTTCGAGCGTGACGCTCACCGGTCCCTCGTCCCCGACCTGCACGTCGGACGAGGAGGAGACCACCGCGAAGTCATCGCTTTCGGCGTCGATGTCGACCCGCGCGTTGAGCGGCTTGCTCTGGAGCGGGTTCCCGTCCGCGTCGTAATACTGGACGACGAACGAGACCTGGCGCGCGCCGGGTTCGGCGGTGCTGTTGACGAGCACCGGATACTCGAACGCCTCCGATTCGTCGGGATCGAGCCCGCCGATGACGTACTGCGACTGTCGGGGGACGATGGCGCGGCTCCCGTTCGGCGAGAGCGTGATCACCGCGTCGGTGGCCTGCTCGGGCCCCTCGTTGGTGATCGTCCCCGAGATCGTCCCCTCCGACCCGGCCGCGAGATCGCCGTCGACGCTACTCAGGGTGAACTCCTGTTCGCTGGCGGGGCTGACGCCGAAGGTCAGCGGCGCGGACTGCGAGGCGTTGCCGTCGTCATCGTCGTACGAGACCGTCGCCTGGACGGGGTAGTCGTCCGTGTCGGCACCCTGCATCGCGCGCGCCGTCACCTCGACCGTTCGCGATTCACCCTCGTCCCAGTCGCCGACGTACCGACTCGTCTCCGCCGACTGGCCGAAGACCAGATCGCTCGACTGCGACTGGAAACTGACGACCGCGTCGGTCGCGTCCTCGCCGGTGTTCTCGATCGTCACCGAGACGTTGCCCGTCCCGCCGACCGACACGTCGGCGGAGACTCCGGTGACGTTGAACTCGGCGTCCGGCGAGGCACCCGTGGCGCTGCCCGCAGCACCGCCGGCCGCTGCACCGCCTGGCGCACCGCTCGCGCCCGCTGCGCTCGGGGCACCCGCTGCCCCGGCCGCCCCGCTTGGCGCGCTACCGGCCGCCCTACTGGGTGCACCCGCACCGCCGGCCGCCGCACGGGACGCACCGCCAGCGGCCCCGTTCGGCGCGCTACCGGACGGCGCTGCACCGGCGGCTGCGCCACCCGGACGGCCCGCGGCCCCACCTGATCCACCAGAAGGCTGTCCGGCACCGGCCGACGGGGCGTTCGCTCCGCCGCTTCTCGACGGCCCACCGGCATCGCCGGATGCGCTATCTGGCGGCGTGGCGCTTCCGGCATCACCCTGCGGTGCGCCACCCTCACCAGCACCGCTGGACGGGGATTCGCCCTCACTCGGCGCTTCGCCGCCGTTATCTCCTGATGAAGTTTCTTCATCAGTCGGGGACTGCGTCGGTGATTCGGGTTTCGGGGGAGATTTCTCGCCCGAGTCGCCCGATTCGTCCGTCGTATCCGGGGATTCGTTATCGGTCGTGTCCTCGGATTTTTCCGTGGTTGTCGTGTCGTTTTCGGTCGACGTTTCTGATTCAGTACTATTCGACGTCGTCGTATTCTCCGTGGGAGTCGGCGTCGGTGACTCTTCGGAAGAGTTCGTCGTGGCTGCCGACGTCTCGTGGGAGCCCTCGTTGTTGGCCGCCATCACCGAGGTCGAACCCGTCCCTGGCGATTCAACGGTTGTGACTTCCATCGGCTGTTCGACGGTCGTGTTGGATCCGTTGTTCGTGCTCTCGTTCGGCAAGACATCGCCCGTGAGGACGCCGACGACGCTACCCTGGATCGTGAGAAGAACGACGAGAACGGCGGCGAGCGCAGCCCGGTTCATTCACCACTCCTCCGCAGCGACCACCTGCTCGTCGATTTCGGCCCATCGAGAAGGTCCGTCCCTCCTGTGTGTATTCTCCTACTGACGGCACTCATACTACGTCGATACACACAGCTAACAGTTATACGGCTTTCGGAATCCGCAACGCAGCGAGTGAAACGCGGCGTCAGAACGTCGAGATGTCGCCCTCGATGACGCGTTCGGTCAGCCCGGTGATGTCGGCGAGTTCGCGGTCGACGATCGTGCGGATCTCGTCCTCGACGTCGCCGACGGCGATGCCCGCCTCGGTGCTCACGTGGATGTCGGCGACGTGTGGCTGGTCGACGGGGCGGCCGATCTGGCTCAGCAGTCGGACCCGGAGGTCGCGGATGCCGGCCACGTCGTCGACGACGCGCTCGGCGATCTCCGTCGAGAGGAGGTTGTAGATCTTGCCGATGTGGTTGACCGGGTTCTTGCCCGACGTGGCCTCCATACTCATCGAGCGGTTCGGCGTGATGAGCCCGTTCGCGCGGTTGCCCCGCCCGACGGAGCCGTCGTCGCCCTGCTCGGCGGAGGTGCCGGTGGTCGTGAGATAGATCGAGCCCGCATCGTAGTCGTCGGCGGTGTTCACGTCGATCGAGACCGCCCGATCGGTGTACTCGCCCGCGAGCTCGGCGACGTATTCGCGGACTTCCTCGACTGCCGCCGCGTACTCCTCGACGTCCCCGATATACGTATCTACCATTGCGGCCGCCACAGTAATATCGATTGCGTCGCCCTCGCGCTTGCCCATCACCTTCACGTCGGGGCCGAGCTCGGGATGCTCGGCGGCGTACTCGCCGGTGAGTCGTCGTTCGGCGTTCAGGACAATCTCCTCGGTCTCCGAGAGCGGTGCGTGACCCACGCCGTAGCTCGTGTCGTTGGCCATCGCCACGCCGCCCTCGCCGAAGACGTCCCGGAGGTCGCCGCTGCCCTCGCCGAGTTTCACGTCGATCACGACATCGGTTCCGACGTCGAGTTCGGGGACGTGTGCTTCGAGATACTGGCGGGCCGCCCGGAGCGCGATCGGTTCGGTGGGGATCGTCGTCCCTTCGTACTCGCTGGTCGCGCGCCCGACGATGAGCAGGTAGATCGGTTCGACGACCTCGCCGCCGCCGAAGGCGGGGGCGGCGCTGCCGGCGACCAGCTGGGTCTCGTCGGTGTTGTAGTGGAGGATCCGTCCGACGCGATCGAGATAGGCCGCCGCGAGCGCCCGCGAGACGCTCTCGGCGATGCCGTCACACAGCGAGTCGGGATGGCCGATCCCCTTTCGCTCGACGATCTCGACCGGCTCGTCCTCGGCGGCCGGCCGATCGAGCGCCGCCACGCGGATGTTGCGTTCGGTCATGCCGTGGGTTCGCCGCCGCCTGGCCTATAACTTGCGGAAACCTTCGCACGCTCGGAGATAACCAGTAGTTATTCGTTCGGCGGTCGGTCGTCCGTTTCGGCCGCGGACAGCAGTTCGAGATAGGAGGTCCGGATCTGCTCTCCTGGATCGCAGTCGAGCGCCGCCAAGAGGCCGCGCGCGCCATCGCGCACGCGTTCGATCTCGTCTTCGACTTCGGCCTCGCCCTCGACCTCGACGAACGTGCCGAGCCCCGCTACCGAATCGAGCGCGACGGTGTAGTCCCGACAGCGAAATTTCTCACGGGTTTTCTCGACGGTTGCGGCGGGAGTGAACCCGAGCGCATCGAGGACGTTCGCCATCTCCTCGGCGCTTCCGATCACCGTCTCGTGTTCGGTACGGGTTTTCGATCGCGCATCGACCAGCGGCCCCTTGTAGGTGAGTCGCGCCCCATCGTCCTCGCGGCGAATCCTGAGCGCCTCGTCAGTCTCGGGAAAGCTCCGATGTGGCGCGTCGTAGTACGTATCGACCTGCTTGACGGTGCCCGCGGCGTCGGCATCGAGCGTCGATAGCCGCTCGCGGACCGGTTCGTGGGGGCTGGCGACCTTGCACTCGACTTCGTACACGAGGGCCGTTCGTCCGGGGCGGAAACTACTCTTCGGCTTTCCAGTTGAGGTCGATGCTGATCGACTCGCGTTTGTCACCGAGCATCGGTTCGCGTTCGCTCACCTCGATCTCGTAGTCGACGGTATCGCGCGGCGTGAGCGCGACCGACTTGTTGCCGGCGAGGACCGTCATCTCGGCATCCCCGCGCAGTTCGTTCGCGAGCGATTCGAGCGCTTCGGCGGCCTCGTCGCGCGAGAGGGACTGACTCGCTTCGGTCGTGTCTGCCATACTCGACAGAGGATGTTCCGGTTCCTAAACCTGTCCCCTGCACGAACGGCGACGGCGTCGCTCGCTTGTAAGGCATGAGCAGCGCGATCCGTCGTCTGCAGGCGAACGTGAAGCAACGTTCTTAAACGTCGAACGGGAGTTGAGGAGGTATGAGCGACGAAGCAAGCGAACAGTCCGCATCGGACGCCGACGAGGAAGCCGCAAGCGGGATTCAGGAGGGTGATTTCGTCCGTCTCGCCTACACTGCCCGGTCGGTCGAGAACGACCAGCTCGTCGATACGACCGACGAGGAGGTCGCCGAGGAGGAGGGCGTCGACGACCAGCAACAGAGCTTCGAGCCGCGCGTCATCGCGGTCGGCGCAGGCCATCTCTTCGACACCGTCGAGGAGGACTTCACCGGCGGTGAAGCCGGCGATTCGGGCACCGTGACCGTCCCTGCCGACGAGGCCTTCGGCGAGTACGACGAGGGCGAGGTTCGGACCGTGAGCGCCGACCGCATCCCCGAGGACGACCGCTATCCGGGCGGCCACGTCGACATCGACGGCGAGCACGGCCACGTCGAGACGATCATCGGCGGGCGCGCACGCGTGGACTTCAACCACCCGCTCGCTGGCGAGGACGTCGAGTACGACTACGAGGTGCTCGACACGGTCGACGACCGCCTCGAACAGGCCGACGGGATGCTCGGCATGTACTTCGACGCCGACTTCGACATGCGGATCGAGACCGACGAGGTCGAAGAAGAGCAGATGGTCGAGCCCGACGAGGACGAAGCGGACGAAGACGACGAGGAGAGCGAACCCGAATTCGAGACCGATGTCGTCGAGAAGGAGACGCTCTACATCGAGCAGTCGCCCCAGCTCCAGTTCGACCAGCAGTGGATGATGGGCAAACAGCAGATCCTGGGCGATCTCATCGACCGGCTCGATCTCGACCGTGTGGTCGTCGAGGAGGTCATCGACGGCACTGGCGGGATGATGGGCGGCATGGGTGGCATGATGGGCGGTATGGGTGGCGGCGGTGGCGAGGCCGACCTCGACGCCATCGAGGAGGAGCTCGAGGACGCCGACGTGGACGTCGACGACATCACCGACGAACTCGACGAGGAATAACGACCCCGCACCGGACCTTAAACGCGCTCGTACTGCCGATAGCCCCAATCACTGAGGTAGACGAGCCCGCCGAGAACGAGCAGCGCGACGACGAAACCGAGTCCATTGATGACGACGCCGGCGACGCCCGCGAGAACGATGACGACGCCGAACGCGACCGGGTAGAGCGGATGTTCGCGGATCGTATCGACCGCCGCCAACACGAGCAACAGCCCGCTGAGGAAGCCGACGACGGCGAAGACGGGGTTACCGAAGTCGCTGAGCGCGACCGTGACGACCAGTCCGACGAGCACGATCTGGGCGGCGAGGCGTCGGAGGTCGAACGCCGGCTCTGCGGTTGCCATTGCGGGCGCTGTCGGCCGGCGGTCGCATAAACGCTCCGCCGGACACAGCCGCCGTCTCATTACGCGATATCGCGACTAGTGTCGACGGCGACTCGATCGGTCAGGGTGAGTTTGAGCGTCTCGGTGAGTGCGCGCCCGCCGCGGAACTTCGGCACCGCGAGGCGGTTCTCGACCGTCGCGCCGGTCGTATCGGTCGTGAGCCGGAAGATTACGTCCGCCAGGTGTTCGGTACTGTCGCGCAGGGGCGAGACGTCACGCCCGTCGAGGCAGTGCAACACGGCGAGGCTGCCAGTGTTGTCGAGGCGTCGGCGCAGACCGGCCATGAACTCCAGAAACGCCGGGCGCTCGGCGCGCTCGATCGCCGAGTGTGAGTCGACGACGACCGTCGAGCGCTCGGGGAGGTCGTCGAGGACGGTGAGCGCTTCGTCGATCGGCTCGTCAGAATCGACCGCCTGGATCGTCGGTTCGCCGGTATCCACGTTCGTTCGTTCGATATTCGCCGAGACGACCGCTGCGGGTCGCTCGAACGTGAGATAGAGTGTTTCGCGCGGCACCACGAACTCGGCGAGCAGGAGTTCGGCCTGGCTCGCCGGCGGGGCCGAAAGGGCGACGATGCTCCCCGCTGGAACCCCACCCCCGAGTCGGTTGTCGAGAACGTCGATGCCGGTCGGCAGGCGCGTTGACATTGGATTATCTTTCTGATGAGGCTGGATAAAGCTTGCCGGCGGACGGGGCGTGTCGGGGGATTCAAGACGAGTCGGTGCCCGGCTGTATGCAGTGACCCACGACCACGTCATCAGCGCCAAGAGCCTCTCACGGGCGGACATCGAGACGGTGCTCGATCGCGCGGCCGAGATCGATCGAACGCCGCCGGACCGGGATCGCCACGCCGACGATCTGCTCGCGCTCTGTTTTTTCGAGCCGAGCACGCGCACCCACATGAGTTTCGAGACGGCGATCAAACGCTTGGGTGGGGATGCACTCGACATGGGACCGGTCGAGTCCTCCAGCGCGACCAAAGGAGAGAGCCTCGCTGACACCGTGCGCGTCGTCGAGGGCTATGCCGACGCGCTCGTGCTACGCCACCCCAGTGAAGGCGCGGCGCAGATGGCGAGCGAGTTCGTCGATATCCCGCTGATCAACGCCGGCGACGGGGCCGGCCAGCATCCGACCCAGACGCTGCTCGATCTCTACACGATGCGCGAGGCGGCCGGCGATCTCGCCGATCTGACGGTGGGGATCATGGGCGACCTGAAATACGGACGGACCGTCCACTCGCTGGCCTACGCGCTCACGAAGTTCGACGCCCGCCAGCATTTCGTCAGTCCCGAGAGCCTCAGCCTCCCCCGGAGCGTCCGCTACGATCTCCACGAGTCGGGCGCGCGGCTCAAGGAACACACCGATCTCGACGCCGTCATAGAGGAACTCGATGTCCTCTACGTGACTCGCATCCAGCGCGAGCGCTTCCCCGACGAGAACGAGTACCGACAGGTTGCCGGCGAGTACCGCATCGACGCCGCAACGCTCGACGATGCACGCGAGGAGTGCGTGGTGATGCACCCGCTCCCCCGGGTGGACGAGATCGCCCCCGACGTCGACGCGACCCAGCACGCACACTACTTCGAGCAGGCCCACAACGCGGTTCCCGTGCGGATGGCGCTGCTCGATCTGCTGCTCTCGGAGGACGACCGATGAACGATCGCGACGAGAGTGAGGGGCGGAGCGATGACGGAAAAGGTGGCGAGGAGTCGGCACACGAACTCCGGATCAGCAAGATCCGCAACGGCACCGTCATCGACCATATCGCGGGCGGGCACGCGCCGGACGTGCTCGCCATTCTCGGCATCGACAGCGCCACCGACGAGGTCGTCAGCGTCGGAATGAACGTTCCTTCGGACAGGCTCGGTTACAAGGACGTGGTGAAGATCGAGGGGCGCGAACTCAGTCAGGACGAAGTCGAGGTCATCTCGCTCGTCGCACCCGCGGCCTCGATCAACATCATCCGCGAGTACGACGTGATCGAGAAGAATCGCGTCGAACGGCCTGCATCCGTCGAGGGCGTGCTCTCGTGTCCGAACCGCAACTGCATCACCACCGCGGACGAACCGGTCGCCACCCGCTTCGAGGTGCTCGACGACGGCGTGCGCTGTCTGTACTGCGGGACGATCATCCGTCGTCGCCTGACCGACCACATCGACGTCTGAAGGGTAGCTTTTCTGCCGGCGGCTGGCGCACGCTTGCAGCCGCCGGCCGAAGGCCGAAACCCGTTCCATGACTGATGGATGATATGGCCGATCCCGGCGCACGCTTCGGGTTCGACTTCGTGACGACGCTCGTCGGCTCCGGGCTCACCCTGCTGGTGTCGGCGGGCATTCTGCGCTACGGGAGCCGACTCCAGTGGACGACGACCGAACTATACGCCATCGGCGGCGGTGGGCTTCTGGTGATCGGTCTCCTGTTCGGTATCGTCCTCGCCGCGGCCGGATTGAAGTGAATCGATCGGGTGCGCGGAGCGAACCGCTTACCCGCGCCCACACCCCACTTCGGGTATGTTCGGGGTCGTCACGCGCAACGAGAAGGAGCTCGACTGGCCGGAGTTCGACCGCGCGTTCTTCGAGGTCAAATCCGTGAGCGGCCGGACGAACGAACCGGTCGAGGACGCGGTGAGCATGATCTCCTGTCACGCCGACAACGCCATCGCCGACGCCGATCCCGAGATCGTGCCGGTCAACGAGGCGGGCGAACGGGCGACCCGCGAACGTCGCTACTTCGATTGGGCGTACGTCTGTCCGACCCATCCCGGCTACCGCGAGGGGCTGCTCGAAACGATCGCGGACGCCGCCGCGGTCAGCGGGGACGTCCGCCTCGACGACGTGGGCTTTCCCCGTCCGGAGTACTGTTTCTGCGATCGGTGCATGGAGCAGTTCGCCGAAAGCTCGTTCGACGACCGGTTCGAATGGCGTCGCCAGCTCATCACCGATTTCGTCGCCGATGCCGCCGAGCGCGTGCCGGGGCGACTGTATCTCACGCTCCATCCCGACCCGTATCCCGGCCATCTCGTCGAGCGTTCGGGTATCGATTTCGACGAGCTCTCCGAGTACGTCGACGAGTTCGTCGTCCCGCTGTACGACATGGCCTACTCGACGACCTACTGGATCGAGATCATCGCCAAGGGCTTTCTCGATGCGCTCGGCACACCGTTCTCGATCGAGCTCTACGCGCCCGACATCGATCTCGACGAGCTGATCCACGCCGCCGAGGTCGCCGACGCCTACGCCAAGGACGTCCTGTTCGGCTACGACGCGAGCACGGCCTGTGGGGCGATCCGGCGGATGAACGCCGAGCGCAACGAGGGCCAGTCCTACGGCTGAATCGGCTGTCGTCGATCGTTTGCGCGATGGACTTTTATTTTTGGCCCACTATGTGTGCGTATGTCACGGTCCGATTCGGTCATCGCGGCGATCGCGGGCGAGTCACAGAGCGAGGCCGAAAACGACGTCGTCGCCGTGGTCAAGGGCGGCGTCATCGGTGCGATCGCCGGCGGGGTCGGCCTGCTCGCGATGGCACCGATCCTCTGGGCCGGGATCGCCCTCGGCGTCATCGACAGCGCGGCCTTCTCGGAACTCGCCTATCTCGGCCTCGGACGGCCGGACAACGCGCTGCTCGGCTACGTCATCTTCGCCGGCGGCGGCATGACGACGTGGCCGCTGCTGTTCGCCGTGCTCAACGACTATCTCCCCGGTCGGACGATGGTTCAGAGCGGGTTCGTCTTCGCCACCATCATGTGGACCGGCTTCCTCGTCGCCTTCTACAGCTCACAGGCCGGGCTGGCGCTCGTGCTCTACCTCCTGTTGACGCTGCTGGCCCACTGGGCCTACGGGGTCCTGCTCGGACTCGTGTTCTCGGTCGTCGCCCAGCGGACGGAGCTGCTGTTCGTCACGACGGACACGATGAGCGTGAGCAAGGAAACCTGATCGGGCGCGGCGCACGGCCGTTCACGGCGAAACACGGCGCTTTTATCCGCCCGTCCGATAACGCGATCCATGAGCTTCGAGGAAGACGACGAGGTCGTTCTGCACGACGAGCACAGCGAGTACGACGGCGAGACGGGCACCGTGACGCAGGTGATGGAAACGATGTTCGGCGACGCGACCTACACCGTCACCTTCGAGGACGGTCAGGAGGCGGGCGTCCCCGAGGACTCGCTCGAAGCCGAGGAGTAAGGCGTTTGTCGCCCGAGAACGGAGCAAGGGTATGAGCGGCGTTCCGTTCCACTACATCGACCTGCGGACCTTCTGCTATGCGACCGAGGACGAGGCGCGCGTTCAGGGCGCGCTCCGTCAGTTCCTCCCCGACGAGGTCGCGATCGACCGTATCGAAAACGAGGGGTTCAACGGCGATCGCATCGTCGTGCTGTCGGCTCGCGTCGAGAACGCCGACGAGATCCGCCACGTGCTCGACGAACTCGCCGCGATCGACCTCGACGCGATCCGCACCGAACTCGAAGAGCGTGTCGACGAGAACTGCTCGCTATTCTTACGTCTCGACAAACAGGCAGCCTACGGCGGACGAGTCGAGCGCGGTCCAGGGATCGAACTCCGCGCGAAGGTCGAGGCCTACCCCGCGAAGAAGGCGGCGGCCATCGAGAACGCCGCCGACGCACTCGAATCGCGGGCGTAAGATGGACGTATACGAGGCCGTCCGTGCGTATCCCGACGGCAAGAGCACCGCCGCACGGCTCGCGCTGACGGCCGCAGAGTACGATTTCTCGGGTATCGTCGTTCGTAACGGCCCCAATGCGTTCGACGGTGGTCCGAGTAGAAGCGAGATCGCCGACGAGTACGACATCGACGCCGTGGATGCGGTCGAGATCGGCGGTGATAGCCGGTCTGCGGCGAGTTCGCGAGTCAAGGAGCATCGCGAGGAGTACACACTGGTCGTAGTCGAGGGCTCCGACGCGCTGAACCGCTTCGCCTGCGAGGAGCCCCGCGTCGACGTTCTGGCACGGCCGATGGCCGACGGCGACGTCAACCACGTGCTCGCACGAGCGGCAAAGCGAAACGGCGTGCGCTTCGAGTTCGACTTCGGGCGTGTTCTCCGGACGAGCGGCGGCCGGCGCGTCCAGGCGCTCGGCGATCTCCGCAAGCTCCGCGAGATCGTCGCCTACTACGACGCACCCTACGTGGTGAGCGCAAGTCCGGAGAGCCATCTCGAACTGCGCGCGCCACGGGAGCTGCTCGCGCTCGGCGACGTCATCGGCTTCGATCGCGAGGCGGTCGCGCGCGGGCTCGCCGAGTGGGGTCATCTCGCGGCTCGCAATCGCGAGCGCCTAAGCGAGTCGTTCATTGGGCCGGGCGTCCGCAGAGGGAGATATGAAGAAGACGATTGAGGAACACGCCGCGCGCTTCGACGAGCATTCCGGGAGCTACGACGAAGATCAGGACAGCGCCGAATACCGTGCCTGCGCGTCATTGGTCGTCGAACACGCCGCGCCCGACTCCGACGATACCGTGCTCGATCTCGGCACCGGAACGGGGGCCATCGCGCTCGCGCTCTCGGGCGACGCCGAGCGGGTCGTCGGCCGTGATATCTCGGACGGGATGATGGACGAAGCCCGATCGAAGGCAACGGAGGCAGGTATCGAAAACGTCACGTTCGGCGAAGGGAACTTCCGCGAGCCGGCGGTCGACGAGTCGGTCGACGTCGTGGTCTCGAACTTCGCGATGCACCATCTGGACGACGAGGAAAAGCGCGAGGCGATCGAAGCCATCGCGGCTCTCGGCCCCCGCAAATTCGTGCTTGGCGACGTGATGTTCTTCGGCGAGCCCGATCCCGACGAACCCTTCTACTCGCCCGACGTCGACGATCCCGCAACCGTCGGCACGCTCGCCGACGCGCTGACGGATGCAGGCTTCTCGCTCACCGCTGTCGAGCGCGTTCACGATCAGGTCGGCGTGCTGGTCGCCGAACGCGCCGACGGGAGGGGCGCGGCGGACGAGTAAGCGTGAAACACCTGCCGAAACATCTCCGTCCGCGCCGGCGCTATCTCGCGGTCGCGATCGAATCGTGGCCCGATGGCGATTTCGGCACACGCGACTTCCAGCGCGAGTGCTGGTACGCCGCCCAGAACCTCCTCGGCGATCCGGGCAGCGCCGATGCCGACCTCAGCGTCATCGACTTCGACGTGGAGGATGGATCGGGGCTGGCGATCGTCCGGGTGCGCCACGGTGAGGTCGAACGAGCACGGGCCGCGATCGCCTGTGTCGACACCGTCGGCGACGCGCCGGTCGGCATCCGAGTGCTCGGCGTGAGCGGAACGATACGCGCCTGTGAGGAAAGGTATAAAGGTCGCGCGGCCCGAGAATCCGCCGAGAGAAACGTCGCGTTCGCGGATGCACGACGGCCCGCGACCGTGCGGGGCGATCGGGTCGAGATCGACTCGGAGAGTGGGTTCGTGGGAGCGACAACACTCGATATCTAAAACTATGCAGGGACAATCCCAACAGCAGGCCTACGACCGCGGGATAACGATCTTCTCGCCGGACGGGCGACTCTATCAGGTCGAGTACGCCCGCGAGGCCGTCAAGCGTGGCACCGCGAGCATCGGCGTCAAGACCGACGACGGCGTCGTCTTCGCCGTCGACAAGCGCTTCCGCTCGCCGCTGATGGAGCGCGAGAGCGTCGAGAAGATGCACAAGGCCGACGATCACATCGGCATCGCCAGCGCGGGCCACGTCGCCGACGCCCGCCAGCTCATCGACTTCGCGCGCCGCCAGGCCCAAGTCGAGCAGCTCCGCTACGGCGAGCCGATCGGCGTCGAGACGATCACCAAGGAAGTCACCGACCACATCCAACAGTACACGCAGGTCGGTGGCGCACGCCCGTTCGGCGTGGCGCTCATCATCGGCGGCATCGAGGACGGCGAGCCGCGGCTGTTCGAGACCGATCCGTCCGGCACGTCGTCGGAGTGGCAGGCGCTCGCGATCGGCTCCGGCCGCAGCGAGATGATCGAGTATCTCGAAGAGAACTACCAAGAGTCGATGGATCTCCAGGGCGGCATCGGCCTCGCCCTCGAAACGCTCGCCGAATCCGTCGACGGCGGCCTCACGCCGGAGGGCATCGGCGTCGCCACGATCGACGTCGAGACCGAGCGCTTCGCGGAGCTCCCCGACGACGAGGTTGATTCGTATCTCGACGAGTACGAACTCTTCGAGAGCGACGACGAGGACACCGACGAGTAACCACGACGCCGACGGGCCGTGCTTTTTCGCGATGGGAAACGACTTGTAGCTTCGCCCCCCAGAGGGTGGCATGATATCGCTCGACGAGGCGGTGACGGCACGCCTCGAATCGCACGGGGCACGCTTCGAGGTGCTCGTCGATCCCGATGCGGCGCTCTCCATCGACCGCGGCGAGTTCGAGGACGATCTCGAGGACGTGATCGCCGCCGAGGACGTCTTCGAGGACGCCTCCCGCGGGGATCGCCCCGCCGAGGCCGACGTCGAGGAGGTGTTCGGGACGACCGAACCGCTGGAGATCATCCCCGAAGTGATCCGTGAGGGCGAGATCCAGATCACGGCCGAGCAGCGCCGCGAGATGCAGGCCCAAAAGCGCAAACAGCTCATCAACACGATCGCGCGCAACGCGGTCAACCCACAGATGGACGGCGCACCCCACCCGCCCGATCGGATCGAGTCGGCGCTCGAAGAGACCGACTTCCGGATCGACGCGATGGACCCCGTCGAAAGCCAGATCGACGACGCGCTCGACGCGCTGCGCCCCGTGATCCCCATCCGCTTCGAGGAGGTGACGATGGCCGCCCAGATCCCCGCCGAACACGCCGGCAGCGCGCAGGCACAGATCCGCCAGTTCGGCGATCTCGTCAGGGAGGAGTGGCAGAACGACGGCTCCTGGATCGGCGTCGTCGAGTTCCCCGCCGGCCTGCAGAACGACTTCTACGAACTCGTCAGCGAACAGTCGGCGGGCGAAGGCGAGACCAAGAAAGTGCGTGACGAGGAGGACATCCGCACCCGGTGAGCCGGCCACCGAAGGCAGTACGCTCATACCGATGCCGCGTGAGGGAGATTCATGACGAACGAATCGGGAGCGGCGGGCGGTGCCGAACCACCGGTCTACGGCCGACATACTGAGTGATGCGGGGTTCGCGAGTGCGGCTGTTGGCCGTCGTCGCCCTCGTCGCACTTCTCGTGACCAGCGGCTGTCTCACGACCGATCCGGCCGTCGAGCTGAACACGACTGAATCGGCGGTGTTCGCGGAGGCGTCCGCGAGCGGGTCGGTGGCGATCGGGCAGGTGAACGCAAAGCTGAGTCTCGTTCCGAACGCGACGACCGACGAGGGCGTCGATCGACTTCTCGTCGTCGCTCCGAACGGCGAGACGTTCCACCGGACCACGCTCGACAGCGGCCAGTCGAGTGCCGCCATCCTCCTGCCGCCCGACGGGTCCGCGACCATCGTTGCCGCAAACACCGTCAACGGCACGGTCGTCGAGACGCGCAACGCGACGATCACCGGTGATTCGCTGCGCTGACTGGAGACGCTCATCATGAACAAACTCTCGAAGTGGATCCTCATCGACGGCAACCGACTGCTCGTTTCCGTTCTGCTCGCCGCCATGGCCTTCCTGATCACGTTCGGCGCGACGCGGATCGGGCTCGTCACCTTCCAACCGGCGAGCGCGGTCTCGTCGATGTTCGGCAGCGGCGTCGTCTCCGGACTGTTCTCGGTCATCACGATCACGCTCACCGTGAACCAGCTCGTGCTCTCGCGGGTGTTCGGGACGGTCGAAGATCTCACCGATCGCCTCGACGGTACGCGCGAATTCCGGCGATCGGTTGCGGAGCTCACGGGTCGCGCCACGAGTCCGAACGACCCGGCGGCGTTCCTCGCGCTCATCGGCGAGACGATCGGCGAGCGGGTGGAAGCGTTCGCCGCGAACTACGACGGCGAGACGACCGACGAGATCGAGGAATACCGTTCGGCCATCGACTCCTACGCCGAACGCCTCGAAGGGGTCGCTGGCACCGAGGACACGATGGCGATCGTCTCGACGCTGGTCGGGCCGGCCTACGCACAGCGCCTGACCGAAACGGAGGCCATCCGTCGGACGCACGACGACCGCTCGACCGAGGAGCTCGACGCGGTGACGGAGCTGTTAGAAGCGGTCGCGGTCGCCCGACAGTTCTTCAAGACGATCGCGATCCAGCAGGACCTCGCGGGGCTTTCTCGACGGCTGGCCACCCTCGGTATCCCCATCCTGCTCGTCGCGTTTTACGCCACGACTATCTATACGACCGTCCCGAGCGCGACCGTCGCACAGCCGCTGTTGCCCGTCGTCGTCAGCGCCGCCATCGCGATCGTGTTGCTGCCGCTCGCGATCCTTCTCAGCTACATGCTCAGGCTCGCCACGATCGCGCGCTATACGGTCTCGGTCGGTCCGTTCGTTCCGCCCGAGGAACAAACCTGACGACGCATCGATCGGCTCGGTCGATGGCGGGCGACGGACGCGACGGATCGGACCCGGGATTGAAAGGGGATGGAGCCGTATTTCCGACCGATCGACGCCACGCGTCGAGCCACCACATGAAGGTCATCATCGCAAAGCGGGTCGATTCGGGCAGCGCCGACACGGGTGAGATCGCCGATCTCGCGGCGGCGGCCGGCCACGAGGTCGTCGGCACGCTCACCCAGACCAGGACCGAGGACGCCGCGCTCCATCTCGGCGAGGGGAAGGCCAACGAGCTCGCGGCGCTCGTCCGCGATCGGGACGCGGCGGCGGTGATCTTCGACAACCGGCTCGGCCCCTACCAGATCTACAACCTCGGCCAGCGTCTGCCGGGCGACACCGAAGTGCTGGATCGGTTCCGGCTGATCCTCGAGATCTTCGGCCAGCGCGCGGAGACGAAGAAGGCCCAGCTCCAGGTCGAACTCGCCGAACTCAGATACGAACTCCCGCGCGCGGAGGCGAAGACGAGCCTCGCCAAGCGCGACGAGCGCCCGGGGTTCATGGGGCTCGGCGAGTACGACGAATCGCGCGAGCAGGACATCAAGGCACAGATCAGCGCGATCCGCGAGGAGCTCGACGGGATCGAGGAGACCGAAGCCCATCGACGCGAACAGCGCCGCGAGTCCGGCTTCGATCTCGTGGCGCTGGCTGGCTACACGAACGCCGGCAAGTCGACGCTGCTGCGCCGGCTCGCTGCCGACGTCGATATCGACGAGAACGAGGGGCTCCATCCGGATCTCGATTCGACTGCCGAATCCGAGAATCGGCTGTTCACGACGCTCGGGACGACCACGCGCCGGGCGGCGATGGATCGCCCGGTGCTCGTGACCGACACGGTGGGGTTCATCTCCGATCTCCCTCACTGGCTGGTCGAATCGTTCAAGTCGACGCTCGATTCGGTCTACCGCGCCGATCTCGTGCTCCTGGTCGTGGACGCGAGCGAGCCGACCGAGACGATGCGCGAGAAGCTCGTCACCGCCCACGACACGCTCTACGAGCGCAACGAGGCCCCGATCGTCACCGTTCTGAACAAGACCGACCGCGTCGACGCCGACGAGTTGGCCGAAAAGCGCGAGGCGCTGTCGGCGCTCGCGCCCAATCCCGTGCCGGTCAGCGCCGCCGAGGGCGACGACGTCGGGGCGCTGCTCGAACGCGTCGAAGGCGAACTTCCCGATTACGAACGCGAGCGGCTCGTGTTGCCGATGGGCGACGGAACGATGAGCCTCGTGTCCTGGATCCACGATCACGCCCGCGTCGAGGACGTCTCCTACGGCGAGCAGGTCACGGTCACGTTCGCCGCGCGCCCGGCGGTCGTCGAGCGGAGTCGGGATCGTGCCGCAAACCTCACCGTGCCGGCCGAATCGGCCTGAGCGCTCGGTCGGTGTCGGGGTCGTCGACCGTCACTAGTCCGAAGGGGTCGTGTGTCCGGTTCGAATCCGGAGACAGCAAGCAGCCGAACGGACGACGATCCCGGTAGCTTCTTGTCACGGACGAAACGTTCGCCGAACGTCACAGATCATGGCGACGGAGACGAGCTACAACCCCGCGTACGACGACTACACGAGCAACGAGTATCCGCCGGACTGGGACGGCCGACGGAAGGCGGTGCTCACCCGCGACGGCTACACGTGTCAGGGCTGTGGTGTCAAGAGCACGCGCGTCGACGACGTCTACTTCGACGTCGACCACATCGTGGCGAAATCCAATGGCGGTGGCCACGAGCTGTCGAACCTACAGACGCTCTGTCCGACCTGTCATGCCGACAAACACGCCGGTAACGGAAAACTCGCGCAGCGAGCACGGGACTGGGAGCGCCGGAACACGCGGTCGGTGACGTGGCGCGTGCTTCGCGTACTGCTCGTCGTTCCTGTCCTGTTCGATCTGCTCACCGGTAGTTCCAAGAGCATCACCGACGAGTACGGCCGGGAGATCGAACTCACCCCGCTCGGCTCGCTGCCCGCACTCCCGACCGATCACGGCGTCAGCACCGACGTGCGGGTCGCGACGCTGTGGAACAGTTCCTCGTCGTCGGTTCAACAGGTCGGCCTGCTCGCGCCGGCCGACAGCGGTCGTGACGACGACGTGACGCTGATCCGGTTCGTCGTCTGGGCGGACAACGGGCTCCGCCAAATGCGCGAAAACGAACGCTATCGCCTGATCGGCGGGCGCACGAACGAGTACGATGGCGACGTACAGCTCGTGCTCGACGGCCAGAGCGAGATCCGGCCGTTCGGTGACGGCTGAAGGAAGCTCAGTTCTCGTCGAGCGTCTTTTCCTTTTCGAGCACTCGCACGCCCTCGATTTCCGTCGCGGGATACTGGCCGTCCTCGTCCTTCTCGGCGGCCTTCGTCATGTCCCAGACGGTGTTGAGCCCCGTCGTCACACCCTGGAGGGCCTCCATCTCGCAGCCCGTTTTCCCAGTGGTTTCGACGGTGACGGTGAGCGTCACGTGGTCGTCATCGAGGGTGAACTCGGTCTCGACGTTCGTGATGGGGATCTGATGACAGAGCGGGATCGTCTCCCACGTGTGCTTGACGGCACGGATCGCGCCGATGCGCGCGGTCGCGAGGACGTTCCCCTTCTCGATCCCGTCGTCGGCGATCGCCGCGACCGTCGATTCTCGGAGGCGGATCGTGCCGCGGGCGACCGCCCGGCGCGCGCTATCGGGTTTCGCGCCGACGTCGACCATCTGTGCGTCGCCTTCGGTCGTGGTGTGAGTCAATTCACTCGCGTCGCCCGGATCGTCACTCATCGGTCCGCCTCCATCGCGTGCGGGATCCCGTCGAGCAGTTCGGAGGCGAGCAGCCCGCTCTCGGAGAACTGCTCGGCCGCCCGGCCGTTGACGTAGGGTGCGACGCTGGCCGCCTCGAACGGGTTCCGCGTCGCGAGCAGCGCGGCCGTGATCCCGGCGAGCACGTCGCCGGTCCCGCCGACAGTCATCCCGGGCGTTCCGGTCCGGGAGATCCGCGTCCGTTCGCCGTCGGTGATCACGTCGTCCTTCGCCTTCGCCAGCACGACGTGGCCGAGATCGGCGGCGAAGGCCTCGATCTCGTCGACGTGCTCGCTGAGGTCGTCGACGTCGGGGCCGCCCATCGCGGCGAGTTCCTTCCGGTTCGGCGTGCAGACGAGCGTCGCGTCCGTCTCGATCTCGGGGACGACGGCGAGTGCATCGGCATCGACGACCACCCGGCCGTCGAACTGTCGGAGGAACTCCTCGACGGCCGTGTGGGTCTCGTCGGCGCTGCCGAGTCCCGGCCCGAGCACCACGACGTCGTCGTGATCGGTCGCCGTCTCGACCAACCCATCGACGTGGTCGGGACCGAGCCGATCGGCGTCGTAGGGCTGGACGATGAGATCCTCGGCGTAGCTCGCGATCGGCTCGAACACGCGCTCGGGGGCCGCGACGAAGGCGAGATCGGCACCCGCACGGAGCGCAGCCTGCCCCGCGAGTGCCGGTGCGCCGGTGTAGGGACCGCCGCCGACGACGAACACGCGCCCGGCATCGCCCTTCTCGCCGTGTGGATCGCGCTCGACGGTGAGATCGCCCGGCCCAACGAACCGCTCGGCGGCCCGCGGGATTCCGATGTCGGCGACCCGTACGTCCGCGTCGAGCGCGTCGAGTCCGGGCTTCGTGTCGTGGAACGTGACGACGTGGTCGGCATCGACGGCTCCCGCACCTCCCTTGCCGGTGTCGGCATCGACACCCGATGGAACGTCGACCGAGAGAACGGTCGCGTCGGAGTCATTCATCGCACGCGCAGCCGTGGCCTCGGGCTCGCGGAGTTCGCCGGTAATTCCCGTGCCGAGCATCGCGTCCACGACGACATCCGGATTCCCGAGATCGAGATTTCGTGAGTCGCGTACTTCATCGATCTCGTAGCCAGCCTGTTCGAGCGCTGCCCAGTTCTCGCGGGCGATCCCGGTCGTGACCGTTTCGGCGCGCCCGAGTAGCAGCGTGCGCGTGTCGTACGTGTCGAGAAAGCGCGTGGCGACGAACGCGTCACCGCCGTTGTTGCCCCGGCCGGCGACGATCGTCACGCGCGCGTCCGGCTCGGCGACGTCTTGGACCGCACTGGCGACGGCGTTGCCGCTCGACTCCATCAACTGTTTCCTGGGGACGCCGAGCGCCGCCGCGTTCTCGTCGACGGCGGCCATCCGGTCGGTGTCGATCATGGCGCGAGTTCGGTCGGCTCTGGGTTAACTTTGTAGGACCGCCGTGGTGAAACGGGAGAGTCGATTCATCGGTACGCTTTTTGCGAATACCGACCCAGGGCACGCATGCCGATCACCGAAGCCGAGTGGGATGCGGGCACGACGACGGCTGCCGAAACCGGCGACCCCGCGACGACCCCGGTGGGCGAGTACGAGAGCGAGCGCGACCTCATCGTCGCCTTTCTCGGTGAGAACCCGGACAACGCGTACACGCGCGCCGAGATCATCAAAGGCGTCGATTTCGGCGAAACCGAGGACCCAGATCGCGTGAGCCGACGGCTAAGAGGGATCTCGATCGTGACCGAGAACATCGTCGACATCGCCGGCGATATCACCGCGAGCGCGATCGTCATCGACGACGTCGACGGGGCGCTCGACGAACTCGTCGCGGAGGGAATCGTCACCGAAAACGAGATCGATGACGATGGCGAGACGGTTACATACTACCGGCTGGCTGGCGATAGGACCTGAATCGACCGCTCAACGCCGAACCTCGAACCCGGAGAGTCCCTCGGGATCGCCGTATTTGGCATCGACGCTCTCGACCTCCGCGGCCGGACTGCCGTTGTGGCACCACTCGACCATGCGCTCAACGTCTCCTTCCTTGCCCTCGAAAACCGCCTCGACGCGGCCGTCGTCCAGGTTCTGCACCCAGCCATCGACATCGATCTCGCGGGCGGTGTCGCGGGTGTTCGCACGATAGGCGACGCCCTGGACGCGACCGGAGACGAACACGTGGGCACGGGTCTCGCTCATGGACCGGATTTTCGGCGGACGAGCAAAAGCGGTCTGGCTCCGGTAGACGGTTCGCCGACGATCACTCGACCCCGCCACGCAGATAGTGAAACACGTACGTCTGGACGTAGCCCGCGTAGTCGTCGCCGAAGCGCTCGCGGATCGCCCGCGAGGTCTCGGCGTAAGAGCCGCGATCGCAGTCGGGATAGTGTTCGGAAATCGCCTGTCGGATCCAGGTGTCGAGCGGGACGGCTTCGAGGTAATCGAGCGCGAAGAGGAGTACGCAGTCGGCGACCTTGTCCCCGACGCCGACGAACTGCTTGAGATACTCGCGAGCCTCCTCGAAGGCCATCCCGCTGGCCGATTCGGGGTGTGCCTCGCCGCTCGCGACGAGTTCGGCCGTCCGCTCGACGTAGGGCGCTCGATAGCCGAGCGAACACTCGCGCAGTTCCTCCTCGCTGGCGTCGGCCAACTGCACGGGCGTCGGGAAGGCGTGGTAAGTCTCGCCGTCGAACTCGATCGCCGATCCGAACTCGCGGGCGAGCGTGCGCTGCATCCCGTGGATGCGGGACACGCGCATCTGAGCCGAACAGATGAACGAGACGAGCGAGACGAACGGCGGATCGCGGACCACTCGCAGCCCCTCGTAGGCGTCGAACGCCCGCTCGATCAGCGGTTCGGCCGGCGTCGCGTCGCGGATGGCGTCGAGATCGTCATCGAGTCGCAGTCGGTGGGTGAGCAGCTCCGTTGCGTCGGTCGTCGCCTCCCAGTCGAGCCGACCGTCGACTTGGCGGGTGCGGAGCACCTCGCGCTCGCCGGTAACCGTCGCCGGGAGCACCGTCTCGTACCACGCCGACCCGCCGACGGCCGACGGTCGATCGTACATCCGGCCGTCCGCACGCTGCCACGCGTAGCTCTGGCCGCTTTCGAGCGTGGCCTGCAGATCGAAGTCGCCCGCCACTTCGTCGAGGTCGAGGCTGCCGGTCTCCATCACGATGGTGGACGAACGGGTGGTCGTTGGCCCTTTCGACTTCGGCGACCCAACGTTGATACTATCAGCCGATGAACGGCCGACATGGACTGTCGAGTCGTCGTCGAGGCCGCCGTGCCCGTCTACGATGTCGAGACGCCCGACGAGGCCGTCCGCATCGCCATCTCGAAGACCGGCGGAATGCTCAACCCCGATCTGAGCTACGTCGAGATCGAGATGGGTTCGCGCAGCTCGCCCGCCGGCGAGGAGTTGGAACCGGCCTTCATCGTCGCCGACGAAGCGCTCGTCGCACTCGAACTCGAAATGACCGTCTTCAGCGTCGAACGCGAGGAACACGCCGCCCGCATCGCGCGCAAGGAGATCGGTCAACGACTCGAAAACATCCCGCTCGACGTCCTCGAAATCGAGATCCTCGAAAGCGACGACGAAGCCGAGGATGACGACGACATCGTCACCGACGAGGATGACACCAGCGATGAGGACGATGCCAGTGACGAAGACGACGGCGACGAAGATCTACTGCCGGAGTTCGACGAGCTGCTCGAAGAGTGAACCGCGGCGCTACGGAACGTTGCTGACCGGAGAACGCGGTTGTCTGCCGTTCGCTCGTCTCAGTCGGCGGCCGCCGGAACCGTCTCCTCGGTTTCGGTTCGTCGCATATCGGTTGTAATACCGTCAGCGAGCGCGAAGACGGCGGCTTTGTGGTCTGTCTTCGACTGGTGAATCGATGTCGGCCGGACGCCGAGCGATTCGTACGAGTCGTAGTCGGCCGATTTCCCCGTCCGTGCTTCGTGATGCTTACGTACCTCTGCAAGCAGGCCGTGGAGGTGGATAAGCTCCTGCTTTTTCATGGGCACATGTCCCTAGTGACTGGAGGATATTAGTAGTATCCTGACTCTCGTTAACATACGGAGGCGAAAAACGCCGTGAAACGGCCGTTCACGGCGGTGATTGTCATCGATGATAATGCAGTTCCTCACACGGTTCGTCCGACTACTGGAACTGTTTGAACGCGCTGAGATCGCGATCGGTTCGCATAAACTCGCTGATACGATAGCTCGCGTGACAGTTCGGACAGTGGAACGTCGACCCGCCCGCCGGAAGCTCGCGCGGCGTCTCGCGCCAGTGTTTCGTACATTCCGGACACAACAGTTGGACGGCTGCTTCGTCCATGTCACCGTTCAACACGCGACGAGTACAAAAAGGTTCGCGTCGATCAGGCGGCCATCACGTCGCCTTCGGCTTCGAGCAGCTCCTTGTACCGGTTTCGGATGGTGACCTCGGAGATGTCGGCGACCTCGCTGACCGCGCCCTGCGTGACCTTCTCGTTGGTGAGCAGCGCGGCGGCGTAGACCGCGGCAGCAGCGAGCCCGACGGGGCTCTTGCCGCTGATGATCCCCTCGTCCTTGGCGGTTTCGAGGAGCTGTCGCGCGCGCCGCTCGGCCTCCTCCGAGAGTTCGAGATCGGAGGCAAACCGCGGCACGTAGCTCGCGGGGTCGGCCGGCTGGATCTCCAGGCCCAGCTCGCGGACCACGTAGCGGTAGGTCCGGGTGAGCTCCATCTTCCCCACTCTGGAGACGGTGGCGATCTCGTCGAGGCTCCGGGGCGTGCCAGCCTGGCGGGCCGCCGCGTAGAGCGCCGAGGTCGAGACACCCTCGATCGAACGCCCGGGCAGGAGATCCTCGTCGAGCGCGCGGCGGTAGATGACCGACGCCGTCTCGCGGACGCTGTCGGGAAGCCCCAGGGCGCTCGCCATGCGGTCGATCTCGCCGAGCGCTTGTTTCAGATTGCGCTCCTTCGAGTCGCGGGTACGGAAGCGCTCGTTCCAGGTACGCAGGCGCTGCATCTTCTGGCGCTGGCGCGAGGAGAGCGCGTTGCCGTAGGCGTCCTTGTTCTGCCAGCCGATGTTCGTCGACAGCCCCTTGTCGTGCATCATGTTCGTCGTCGGGGCACCGACTCTGGACTTCTGGTCGCGCTCGGCGGAGTCAAATGCTCGCCACTCGGGACCGCGGTCGATCTCGTCGGCCTCGACGACGAGCCCACAGTTCGTACAGACGGTCTCGCCGTGCTCGCTGTCGGCGGCCAGCCGGCCGCCACACTCGGGACAGACGAGCTCGTCTTCGTCGACTTCCTCTTCCTCGACCTCGCTCTCGTCGGTTCGTTCTCGCTCGTTGACTCGTGTTGTTGAATCGCTCATGGGTTTGTGATTCGGATGCGGTTGGCTGCTGGGGATCGGTCGCGCCCACTCCCAGAACTCGGTATCTGACAATACGTTAGCTCGTAAACTACTTAAAGCTACCGGTTACACACCGTCGAAATCGATCGCCTCACGCCCTCTCGACGCCGTCTGTGTGGAGGGGGTTAAACTACCGCTTATCGCGGCGCTTTTCCGGGTAGACGTACCGACGACGCTGCTCACGGCAGGGGGTTGTGCGCGAGCAATGATAGCGATGGGCTTGCAGTTCCTTGCACGTTTTCCGATCGAACACCTTCGACGGCTCCGCGCCACATTCAGTCCCACGTGACCCACGTGAGGAAGGCGACGCCGCCGAACTCGAACAGCCGGAGCGCGAGCATCGCCTCCTGGGCGATCGGCGGGACGAGCTCGGGGTTCGTCACCCAGAGGGTGAGCGTGTTGTGGAAGACGAAGAAGTAGATCGCCAGTGCGTTCTCCGCGAGCAGCAAGACTGCGAAGACCAGCAGGCCGAGGGTGTGCTTCGAGCGGAACTGGAGGAAGTTCCGCCCCCAGACGTAGCCCAGTCCGAGGAGCAGCAGCACGTTCAGCGCGCTGAACACGCGCATCGCGTCGATCAGAGCCGCCATCTATCCCTACATACCTCGTTTGCGTGCATATACTCTTTCCCAAATCGGACCATATTCAGTTCACCTCGTCGATGATTTCCTCGATCGTCTCCCAGTGATGGCGCGCCTGCTCGGTCGGGAGATAGATCGCGCCGTAGTCGTCACCGCTGTTTTCGAGAACGTTGTTCTCCTCCAGTACGTCGAGATGATGACGGACGGTTTTGTAGTCGAGATCGAGCTCCTCGGCGAGACGGTTGGCGTTACGTGGCCGTTCGTCGAGCGCTTGGAGAATACGCACGCGGTTCGTGCCACCGCGTGTCCCGGTCAGCACGTACCACAGAACGGCCTCCATCGAAGGAAACTGACACACCCACCCCTTGTAAGCGCACCGACCGCATCTGTTCTCAAACCGTGAAAAGATCACCTTCGTTCGGCACCGAAAACAGCCCGATGCGCGCACCGGCGTCGAGCCACGCGTGACCGTAGGAAAACGCCGCGAGCGCGTTCACGGGGTCGTCGCTGGCGCGAAAATGTCGTCCGTCCTCTAGATACGAGCGCGCCATCTCCTCGTAGTCGGCGGCGGAATCAGCCAGTGGCGTCCCCGACGGCGGCGCGATCGTCGCCGCGGCGAGCGCGTCGGCGAGCAGCCGTTCGTATCGGTCGGTCTTCTCCGCGAGATCTGCAGGCATGGCCCGACCGAGGGGGACAGCCCCCTAAACTCCCCCGACAGCACAAGGTAGTTATTCGCGGACCGTCAACCGAATGTATGAACGAGGACGCGGAGCCGGTCCATCGTCGGCTCGTCATCACGGGGTCGGGCATCGCAGGACTGACGGCGGCCATCTATGCTGCGCGCGCGAACAACGACCCGCTGGTCCTGGAAGGCGACGAACCGGGCGGCCAGCTCACGCTCACGACCGACGTCGCCAACTACCCTGGATTCCCCGAGGGGATCGGCGGGACGGAGCTCATCAACGAGATGAAAGAGCAGGCGAAGCGCTTCGGCACCGAGATCGAACACGGCGTCGTCGAATCCATCGACGATGCCGAACGTCCATACGAGCTCACGCTCGCGAGCGGCAAGCGCTACACGGCCGACGCCGTCATCGTCGCCAGCGGCGCGAGCGCGCGCACGCTCGGCGTCCCCGGCGAGGACGAACTCATGGGCTACGGCGTCTCGACGTGTGCGACCTGCGACGGCGCGTTCTTCCGCGGCGAGGAGATGCTCGTCGTCGGCGGCGGCGACGCCGCGATGGAGGAAGCGACCTTCCTGACGAAGTTCGCCTCGAAAGTCCACCTCGTTCACCGCCGCGAGGAGTTCCGCGCCGAGGACTACTGGGTCGAACGACTCGAAGAACACGTCGAGGAGGGCGATATCGAAGTGATGCGGAACACCGAGCTCGCCGAGATCCGTGGCTCGCCCGAGGAGGGTGTCGAGGACGTCTCGCTACTCACCAATCCCGAGGGTCATCCGAGCGAGAAGCGCGACGATCCCCAGACCGAAGAGTTCGATTTCGACGTCGGGGCCGTCTTCCTCGCCATCGGTCACACCCCGAACACGGACTATCTCCGCGAGACGGATGTCGAGATGGACGATGCCGGCTATCTCACCACCGCGGGCGATACGGGCGGCGGCCAGACCCACACGGACGTCCCCGGTATCTTCGGCGCTGGCGACGTGGTCGATCACCACTACCAGCAGGCCGTGACCGCCGCCGGGATGGGGAGCAAGGCCGCCCTCGACGCCGACACGTATCTCGAAACCCATGCGGACGAAGCGCAGACGGCACCGCTGGCCGAATCCGACGACTGATCACTCGACGGCGTAGCGACAGAGTACGCCGTCGTCGACGCGCTCGACGTCTTTGAGGTCGAGAGCCGGAAACTCCTCGACGAACCCCGTACCATCGGCGAGCGTCGGCGCATCGCGACCACCGATCAGGAGCGAGCCAACGAAGAGCGACAGTTCGTCGACGAGTCCCGCCTCGAACGCCGAAAAGAGGATCTCGCCACCACCCTCGACGAGCAGTCGGTCGATCCCCTCGGCTTCGAGCGCGGCAAACCCCGCCGCGAGATCGACACGTTCGTCACCGGCGACGAGGAGTTCCGCACCAGCGTCTCGAAGAACACTACGTCGATCTTCGGGTGCCGATTCGCCGACCAGCACGTAGCTCACGGCGGCGTCGTCGAGCACGCGGCCGTCCGGCGGTGTACGAGCACGCGTGTCGACGACCACGCGCGCGGGGTGGGGTGGTTTGCCGGCCTCACGACGCTCCGCGCGCAGGTCGGGATCCTCGACGGTGAGATGGGGATCGTCGGCGCGTACCGTCCCACCGCCGACGAGCACTGCGTCGCAGGACGCCCGAAGCGCGTCGACGCGCGCGAAATCGTCGGGCCCGCTGATGACGACCTGCTCGCGCCGGCGCGAGGAGAGTTTGCCGTCGGCGCTCATCGCCGCGTTGGCCACGACGTGCATGGGGATGATAGCTGACGACCCCGAAAGCCGCTTTCGATGCCATGGGATGTGGACGAGAGTGAATCGTGAGCCGTCAGAAGCGTCGAAATCGGCGTCTGCGGCGCGGATGGACGAACGGGAGGAGATAAGTGCGCGCGTGGCGTTCGACTCTACCGAACAGCATGGCAGGGACGACTCGTCGAGCGGTGCTCAAGGCTCTCGGGGTGGTCGGTATCGGTTCCGGTGCGGCATACGGTGCGCTCCAGATGGAACCGAGCGAGAGCGCCGTCAACGGCTCGAACGAAACTCAAGCGACCACGACCGCCGAGCGGACACGGACGAACGCAGCCGCGACGCCGACACCATCGACCTGGCGGCTCGGAGAGGCGGGCCAGTCACAGCTCTCCTCGTCGGTCGGTGGGTTCGCCGAAGGCTCCGTTCGCCCCGACGGGCGCTACGCGGCCGTCGGGACCCGGTTTTCGGGAACCGGAAGCTATCTCGTCGATCTGAAGGACCCGAGCGCGCCCGAGCTCGTTCATCACTTCCCGGCCGACGACGGCGTGCGCTGTCTCGACGTCAAGTTCGGACCGGAGAAGGGACTATACTGTCGGAGCAACCATCCGGCCGGCGACTCCGGCGTCCAGATCGTCGACTACGGATTTGCCGAGGGAACGCCGGAATCGCCACAGATCATCGGCGAACTCAACGCCAGCGGGACGCACAACCTGTTCGTTCGCTCGAACGAATCGGTCGTCTACGCGGTCAACTACGGCGACGATCCGAACATCGGCGGCATCGACGTCTGGGACGTCACCGATCCACGCTCGCCACAACAGCACGGCACCGCCGGCCCGCCCGGCTTGGCACACGACGTCGTCTACGACGCGAAACGCGAACTGCTCCACTGTGCGTACATGGGCGAGATGGCCGACGGCTACGTGCTGCTCGACGCGAGCGACCCGTTGAAGCCGAACCAGGTGGGCCACTTCGACTACGACAAGCATCCCTCCTACGCCAACAGCGAGGTCGGCGAGGAGGCGTTCGGGAACTGCCACTACGCGCTGCCCGACCCGCGCCGCGACCTCGTGGTCGTCGGCGACGAACGTTCCTACGGGACGCCGGGCGGTAAACACGTCTTCGACATCGGCTGGCGCGACGGCTCGATCGAGAACCCGATCCCCGTCGGGTTCACCGTCTCGCCGAACGCCGAGCGCATGGAATCGGGCGACGACGGGATGGACGATCAGACCGAGCGCTTCGACTGGACCGGCCACCAGTTCGACATCGTTCCCCTGGCGGACGCCACGCTGGTGGTGAGCGGCGACTGGCATGAGGGCACGGTTCTCTACGACATCACCGACCCGACGGACCCACACCCGATTGACAGCCACCGCACCGACGCGTCCGCGGTGCCGAATCCGGCAGAGGATCTCCAGGTGTTCGGCGATCCACCGATGGCCTACAGCGCCACGTACAACGAAGAGCGCGGGTTCGCGCTGACGAGCGATCTCTTCACCGGGATCTACACCTACCGCATCGACGGCGTCGCCGGCACCGAGACGGCGGCGAGCACGACCGAGACCGACTGACTGCGGGCGCGAACGCTTTAGTTCGTTCCGCTCCGAAGACAGGTGATGACACTCGACGATCATGCCGAGGAGCTCGCCTCCGCCCTCGGTGTCGACAAAGAGGAGGTCAAAGCGGATCTGCAGAACCTGGTGGAGTACAGCGTGCCGATGGAGGAGGCCAAAAGCAGCCTCCGGCGGAAGTACGGCGACGACACGGGTGGTGGAGCCCCAGCGAGCAAGGCCATCGCCGATGTCTCGACGGGCGACGGTTCGGTGACGGTTCGCGGGCGAGTGCTCACGGTCGGCAAGCGCTCGATCCGCTATCAGGGCGACGAGCTCGTGATCTTCGAGGGCGAACTCGCCGACGAGTCAGAAAAAATCTCCTACACAGCCTGGGAAGACTTCGAGCTCACACCGGGCGATACGATCGAGGCACACGGGGCCGGCGTCCGCGAGTGGGAGGGCGACCCCGAGCTCAACCTCGGCTCGGAGACGACCGTCGCGTTCGCCGACGAGCCCCTCGATGTCCCGTACGAGATCGGTGGCGAGAGCACGCTTGCGGAGCTCGTGCCGGGCGATCGCGGGCGCACGCTCGCGGTTCGCGTCGCCGAGGTCGAGGGGAAGGTCATCGACGGGCGCGACGGCGAGACGGAGATCCTGAGCGGCGTCGTCGCCGACGAATCGGGACGACTCCCGTTCACCGACTGGAACCCCCACGAGGGGATCGACGAGGACGCCTCGATCGGCATCGAGAACGCCTACGTCCGCGAATTTCGTGGCGTTCCCTCGGTGAACGTCGCCGAGTTCTCGACGATCGAGCCGCTCGACGAGACGATCGAGGGTGGCGAGAGCGCGCCACGGATGAGCGTCCACGAGGCGATCGCCACCGGGGGGCTGTTCGACGTGACGATCACCGGGAGCCTGCTCGCGGTCCGGGACGGCTCCGGACTCATCCAGCGCTGCCCGGAGTGCGGGCGCGTCATCCAGCGGGGTGAGTGCCGCGCACACGGCGACGTCGACGGCGAGGACGATCTGCGCGTGAAGGCCATCGTCGACGACGGAACGGCGTCGCTCACGGCCGTGCTCGACGCCGACCTCACCGCAGAGATCTACGGCGGCGACGTCGACGACGCGCGCGAGGCCGCCCGGGACGCGATGGATCAGGAGGTCGTGGCCGACGAGATACGCGGGTCGATCGTCGGTCACGAGTTCCGCGTGCGGGGCACGCTCTCGATCGACGACTACGGCGCGAACCTGGAAGCGACGGAGTTCGCGCCCCGCGACGACGACCCCGCCGAGTATGCGCGAACGCTGCTCGCCGAGACCGACGAGGCGGGCGGGGCGGAGGTGGCCGAATGAGCAGCCGGCCGAACCGCGAGACCGCCTATCGGGTCTTCGCGGCCGAGTTCGACGATGCGACCCTCTCGTACGCCGAGAGCGACGAGGAGCGCGCACCGAACTACGTCGTGACGCCGACCGGCGCGCGACTCAACCGCCTGTTCGCCGTGGGTGTCCTCACCGAGATCGAGGCAGTCAACGACGAGCAGCTGCGCGCCCGGGTCGTCGACCCCACGGGTGCGTTCGTCGTCTACGCCGGCCAGTACCAGCCCGAAGCGCTCTCCTTTCTCGAACGCGCCGAGACCCCCGCGTTCATCGCCGTCGCGGGCAAGGCGCGGACGTTCCAGCCCGAGGACTCCGATCGGGTGTTCACCTCGATCCGACCGGAAAGCCTGAACGAGGTCGACGCCGCCACGCGCGATCGCTTCGCCGTCGATGCCGCCGAACTGACCCTCGAACGCGTCCGGACGATGCGCGCGGCGCGCGACCGCGACGAGCGCGGCGATGCGCTCCGCGATGCGCTCGAAGACGAGGGTATCGAACGAGGGCTGGCCGCCGGGGTCCCGCGCGCGCTCGCTCACTACGACACGACGCCGGCGTATCTCGACGCCGCCCAGGAACTCGCACTCGACGCGGCGCGAGTGGTCGCTGGCGAGCGCGAGGAAGTCGGCCCGCTCGACGTCGCACCGGAAGGCCGATCGACCGGGGGCGATGCAGCGGTCGAACGTTCCGAACCAGCCGATTCGGAGAACGGTAGCGACCCCGACGCGGCGATCGAGACCGGTGACGAAGCCGACACGGAGCCAGCGGTCGAATCGGGCGAGGAGTCGATCGCAGTCGGGAGCACGGATACGGACGACGGGACCGCATCCGGAACGGATTCGACGGGCGATCCGGGGCCCGAAACGGGTATCGAAGCCGAACCGGATCACGAACCCGGGTCGAGCACCGAGAGCGAAACCGGCATCGAGGACGAGACGGACTTCGAACCGGATTCCGAGGACGAATCCGCCAAGCGTGAACCCGCCGAGACGACGGAGCCAGCGCGATCCGAGGACGAACGCGAAGACGAGAGCGAAACTGACGACTTGTTCGGTGAGGTCGATGGGACTGATGACGGGATCGCAGCCGAAACCGACGACGAGGAGACGATCGAGGCCGACATCGACGATCCGGAGGAGTTCGAGATCGATCCCGACGAGCGCGAGCGAATCGAGGAGGAGTTCGGCACCGACTTCGAGAGCGCCGCCGAGGTGGGTGGGCCGGGCGAAGCCGACATCGAGACGCCGGGACCCGAGGAGATGGACGAAGCGGGTCCCGAATCGACTGATTCCGTTCCCGATACCGAACCTGCGTCAGAGCCCGAGGACGAAGGCGAAAACACCGGAGTCGCTGCTGACGACGGAGCCGACGAAGCCGACGATGTCGGCGAGAGCGACGGGTCGGAGGCGGCCGAGGACGATCCCGACTCCGAAGAGGCGGTCGTCGCGGCGATGGCGGCGCTGAACGAGGGCGACGGCGTCGATCGGGAGGCGGTCGTCGAGCACGCCGTCGCGGAGTACGGGCTCACGCCCGAGGCGGCCGACGACGGGATCCAGGAGGCGCTGATGAGCGGCGAGTGTTACGAACCCGACGACGACAGACTCAAACCGATCTGATGGGCGGGAAGGGTCGCGTCGAGCCGATTCCGGGCGAACCGGCGGCCGTCGTCGAGTGCGGCGAGCGCGTGCTCTGCATCGCGGACTACCATGCCGGGCTCGAAGCCGCGCTCCGCTGGGAGGGTGTCTCGCTGCCGAGCCAGGCCGACGAGCGCCGCGAGCACATGCTCTCGCTCGTCGAGACGACGGCACCCGAACGGGTCGTGTTCCTCGGCGACCTCGCCCACTCGATCGGGGGTTCGCGGGGCGACGAGCGCGAGGAGCTCGAAACGCTGTTGGCCGCACTCACCGAGAGCGTTCCGGTCACGCTGGTCAAGGGCAACCACGACGGCGAGATCGAGTCGCTCGCCGAGGAGTTCGGCGTGGCCGTGACGCCCACCGACGGCATCCGTGTCGGCGGCGTGGGATTCGCCCACGGACACACCTGGCCGAGCGAGCGAGTGCTCGAAGCGGATGTGGTCTGTGTCGGCCACGAACATCCGACCGTCCGGCTCGAAGACGAGGTGGGCGGGAGCCGGGCCGAGCGCGCGTGGCTCCGCGGGTCGCTCGTGCCGGAGCCGTTCGTCGAGCACCACAGCGAGGAGTTGGCCATCGACGGCGAGCTCGTGGTATTTCCGGGGTTCAACCAACTCTCCGGTGGCACGTGGGTGAACGTCGAGGGACAGGAGTTTCTCGCGCCGTTTCTGCCCGATGGGCTCGCCGACGGCGAGGCGTATCTGCTCGACGGAACGCGGCTGGGTGCGTATCGGCAGGTGTGATTCAGAGAAACGGTAGCACGGTTCCCGCAAACGTCAGTACGAAGCCGAGGACAGCGCCCCAGAAAGGGAGGTTCGGTCGTGTCGGACCACCAGCCGCGGCTGGACGACCGACTCCGTAGAGTGCAACAGCAACGACAGTCACGGCACCGACGAGACCGACAACGTTCGAGGTAGCAGCGGTCCCAGCGAGAAGGTCCGGGACGAAGTTGGCGGAGAGGAGGAGTCCGAAGCCGAGGAGGCAGAGCCAGTAGATACGGGTATAGTCCATATAGGAGTTGTATACGACTTGAACAAAAAGGTTCGGACGCTCGTGCGGTCGTCTCGCCTAATGGACCGGTAGGGGTGTACCCGCTCGGCGGGCCGCACTTCGAGCTACGAGTGCGTCCGACCGGCGAATCGCCACGTCGTCCCGAGCGCTACCGCCACAAACCCGGCGACGGTGAGCACGGCGGTCGCCATCGATGGGTTGTCACCTGGGTCCCCACCGGCGTTCAACGCATCCATTCCCACACCGACTAGCAGGGAGATACTGCCGACGAGCATCGCTACGCTGTACCGAAACCGGCGACGGGCGAGAACGTCAGCGAGCGACTGGACGAACAGCAGGCCGCCGGTGCCGAGGAGCGCCGCCCACGAGACGAGCGCGGGGTCATGTTCACAACATGACTAACCGATACAAAAACGCTCGGCCACAAACAGCATCCTTTTGTCACCGCCGGTTGGTGACGAAAACATAGTAATGGTAGGTGATTCGGGAACGACCGGTCACCGGACCGGCGACGCAACGCTTGACGGTCTTCAAGGCATCACGCTGCTCGACGACGAGCGCGTACTCTATGACCTCCAGCCCGCGTGGTCGAACTGGGTGGATATCCTCGCGCTGGGGACGGTGTTACTTCCGGTGTTCGGGGTCGGCCTCATCTTCTACGCGGTTGTCTGGCTCGAACGCCGCCACACCCGGTACGTGGTGACCGATCAGCGACTCATCGCCCAGTATGGTATGCTCTCGGTGCGGACGACGGAGTATCGGATCGCGGCGCTTCAGGCGGTCTACACAGAGACCGGAATGATCGAACGGCTCCGCGGTCTGGGAACCGTTGCGTTCCGGACCGGCGGCAGTTCGGTGCTGAGTTTTTCGGGCATTCCGAACTACGAGGCGGTCGCCGACGCGGTGCGGGAGCGACAGCGCGCCTTCGAGAACTCACGGGTGTGACTGCGCTTCCGGTCGCGAGACGGAGTTCTTAATCGGCTCGCACTCATAGAAAATCCAATGGCAGATAGCGAGGCCGCCGCCGATTTGGCGGCCTTCACACACCTCGGCGAGCAGGTCAGAGCGGCGCTCTCCGAGCGCGGGTTCACCACCCCGACCGAGCCACAGCGCAAGGCGATCCCACCGCTGGCCGACGGACGGGACGGGCTCGTGATCGCACCGACGGGCACAGGAAAAACCGAGACCGCGATGCTCCCGGTGTTCGACGCGCTCGCGGGCCAGGACCGGTTCGGGATGCAGGCGCTCTACATCACCCCACTCAGGGCGCTCAACCGCGACATGCGTGATCGGCTCGACTGGTGGGGCGAACAGTTGGAGCTCGACATCGACGTGCGCCACGGCGATACGACCCAGTATCAGCGCGGAAAGCAGGCCGAAGACCCGCCGGACGTGCTCGTGACGACGCCCGAGACGCTCCAGGCGATGCTCACGGGGAAGAAGCTCCGCAAGGCGCTCGGGGACGTCTCGCACGTCGTGATCGACGAAGTTCACGAGCTCGCGGCGTCGAAACGCGGCGCACAGCTCACGATCGGGCTCGAACGCCTCCGCGAGCTCGCGGGGGAGTTCCAGCGCATCGGCCTGTCGGCGACCGTCGGCGATCCCGGCGAAGTCGGGAAGTTCCTCACCGGCGGGCGCGAGTGCGCGCTCATCGAGGTCGACGTCGGCAGTCGGCTCGACGTCCGGGTGCGAAAACCACGGATCACCGACGAGGACGAGAGCCTGGCGGCGGAGCTCGCGAGCGATCCCGACCTCGCGAGCCACGTACGGGCGATCCGCGATCTCGTCGCCGAGAACGAATCCACGCTGATCTTCGTCAACACGCGCCAGACGGCCGAAGCGCTCGGCTCGCGCTGTAACGCGCTCGATCTGCCCATCGGTGTGCATCACGGCTCGCTCTCGAAGGAGGCCCGGATCGAGGTCGAGGACGACTTCAAAGCCGGCGAACTCGATGGGTTGTTGTGCACTTCGTCGATGGAGCTCGGTATCGACGTGGGCCGTGTCGATCACGTGATCCAGTACCAGAGCCCGCGCGAGGTCGCACGCCTCCTCCAGCGGGTGGGCCGGGCGGGCCATCGCTCGGACCGACTCTCGTCCGGCACCGTGCTGACCACCCGACCGGACGACACGCTCGAAGCGCTCGCCATCTGCCGGCGCGCCCACGAAGGGCTGGTCGAGCCAGCGGAGATCCACCACGGCAGCCTGGACACGGTCGCCAACCAGATCGTCGGGTTCGTCATGGATTTCGGCGAAATCGGCGCACGCCAGGCCTACGAGATCGTCACGCGCGCCTACCCGTTCCGCGATCTCGGCGAGGAGACGTTCCGCGAGATCGTTCGCGAGCTATCGGGCAACCGGATCCTCTGGCTCGACGAGGAGCAGGATCAGCTCGAAAAGTCGGGCGGATCGTGGCAGTATTTCTACGCCAACCTCTCGATGATCCCCGACGAGGAGACGTACACGGTCTCGGACGTCGCCTCCGGGCGGACGATCGGCACGCTCGACGAACGGTTCGTCGTCAACTTCGCCGGCCCGGGCGAGACGTTCATCCAGCGCGGCGAGATGTGGCGGATCGCGGAGGTCAACGACGAGGAGAGCGAGGTGAAGGTCAGCCCGATCGAAGACCCCGCCGGCGAGATCCCCTCGTGGACCGGCCAGGAGATCCCGGTGCCGCGGGCGGTCGCCGGCGAGGTCGGCGAGATCCGGGGAACGGTCGGCGAGTCGTTCACCGACGGCGCGTCGCGGGCCGCGGTGGCCGACGATCTCGCCGAGCGCTATCCGACCGACGAGTACACCGCGAACGAGGCGCTCGACCCGCTCGAAAAGCAGATCGCGGCGGACGGTCCGATGCCAACTGAGAACCGGGTCGTCATCGAATCCGAACCCCGGTCGGTCGTCGTGAATGCCTGTTTCGGCCACACGACCAACGAGACCCTCGGGAGGGTTCTGTCGGCGCTGCTCGGCCAGCGAACCGGCTCCTCGGTGGGTATGGAGATCGACCCCTATCGCATCGAGCTCGACGTGCCGCGCGCGGTGCGCGGAAGCGACGTCGTGGAGATCCTGAACGAGACGGCCGCCGAGCACGTCGCGGGACTCATCGAACTCAGCCTCAAAAATTCGGATGCGCTGAAGTTCAAACTCGCGCAGGTCGCGGCGACGTTCGGCGCGCTCAAATCCTGGCAGAGCGACAGTCGATTCGGCCGCGGACGGCTGCTCGCGGCGCTCGAAGACACGCCGGTCTACGACGAGGCCGTCCGCGAGGTCTTCCACGACGATCTCTCGATCGACGACGCCGGCGACGTACTCTCGGCCATCCAGTCCGAGGGGATCGAGCTCGTGACTCACAGCGGACACACCCCCGTGGGAATTGACGGGCGCTCGTCGGGCAAGGAGCTGCTCGCGCCCGAGAACGCCGACGCGAGCGTCATCGACACGGTGCGAGAGCGGATCCAGGAGGATCGGATGCGGCTGTTCTGTCTGCACTGCCAGGAGTGGGAGCGCACGCAGGAGGTGCGGCGGATCCCCGATCAGCCCGAATGCCCGCTCTGTGGCTCGACGCGCATTGCGGCGCTCAACCCGTGGGCCGAGGAGGTCGTCGAGGCGATCAAAACCGGCGAGAAGGACGACGAGCAGGAAAAGCAGACCGAGCGCGCATACCAGGCCGCGACGCTCGTCCAAAGCCACGGCAAGCAGGCGGTCATCGCGCTCGCCGCCCGCGGCGTCGGTCCGCACAACGCCGCCCGCATCATCGCCAAGCTCCGCGAGAACGAGGACGACTTCTACCGGGATATCCTCTCTCAGGAGCGCCAGTATGCACGCACACAGTCCTTTTGGGGGTAGGCCGTCGCTGGGCGGTCCCGAGGGCCCGAGGGCCCGAGGAATGATCCATCGTGCGGTCGCCGGTAGGCGACCGTTCGCAAGCTCCTACTGCTTCCAGTAGGAGCGACGATTTTTACCGGGATATCCTCTCACAGGAGCACCAGTACGCCCGCACGCAGTCCTGTTGGGGCTGATCCGTGCTTTTGGGCTGATCTATGGCGAAAGATGTACCTCGTGACCGGATTTCCGTAATCGCTATGTGACGGTCCGAACAGATCTCCTCATGGTCGGGATGCCGTCCCGTCGCTGGCTCGTCCGGGGGCTGCTCGGGATCGTCGTGCTCTCGTTGGTGCTCCTCAGCGGCGTGCTGACGCTCTCGTACGACGAACCGACGCTCAAACGCGGCGTCACGAGCACCACGCCCGACAGCGAGACAGTCATTTCGAGTCAGGGCTGGCACGCCCAGGGGATGTCGCTCCAGAGTCGTCCCGCACGGCTCGTCTCGGTCGACGAGAACGGATCGGTGAACTGGACCCACGACGGTCCCGACGACCGGACGAACTGGTTCTACGATGTCGATCCGTTGCCGAACGGCAACCTGCTCGTCGTCAACCCCGTCCGGGGGACGACCGTCGTCTACGAGTTCGACCCCGAGAGTCGCGAGCGGGTCTGGACCGAACGGTTCGACAGTCCGGACATCCACGACGTCGATTTGATCAACGGTGACGAGTTGCTCGTCGCGGGCATCAACTACGACACCGGTCCGACGAGCAACGACAGCGTGTTCGTCTACAACCGGACGACCGAGAACGTGACCTGGGAGTGGCAGTTCAAGAACCACTACCCGGCGACCGCCGACGACGGGATCGGGACGAAGGACTGGACGCACGTCAACGACGTCGACGAGTTCCGGGAGGGCGAGTTCCTCGTCTCGGTGCGCAACATGGACCAGGTCATCGCGATCAACCGCTCGACGAAGGAGATCGACCTGCGCCTCGGCAGCGACGACGATCATTCGGTGATGTTCGAGCAGCACAACCCGTCCTATCTCGACGGCGCGAACGGTACGCCCACGATACTGGTGGCCGATTCCGAGAACGATCGGATCGTCGAGTACGCGCGCACGGGCGGCCCACCGGGCAACGGGAGCTGGGAGCGTACCTGGACGCTCTCGGGGGGACTGAACTGGCCGCGCGACGCCGATCGCCTGCCGAACGGCAACACGCTCGTCGTCGATTCGATGAACCATCGGGTGATCGAGGTCACGCCGGCGGGCGAGATCGTCTGGGAGATGCACGCGCCCTGGGCGACCTACGATGCCGAACGGGTGGCCCACGGCGACGAACCGAGCGGACCGACGATCCGCGAGCAGAACGCCACCGGGACCGTGACTCTCCACGGCGGAAGCCGCGAGACGGTCCTGCCCTCGATACCGGCCGTCGTGGGCGGCGTGGTATCCGCGACACCGCTCCCTGGCGAACTCACCGAGCTCGCCGTGCGCTGGAAACACGTCGCGCCGTGGCTCAAACCGACGTGGCTGCCGACCTGGGCCTTCACGGTTCTCGGCGTGGGCCTGCTCGTTTCGCTCGGCTGGGCGGTCGGCGAGGGCGTCTATCAGCGCCGACGCATCCGCCGACGGCTCGTGCGGACGGTCGGCGGCGTTCGGGATGGTCTGAAACGCCAGTGAGCGGAGTGGTCGAGCCGTCCCGGGTATCGAAAAAACACTTATCGTTCCGGTCGCGGTAGGACAGCCATGAGCACACCGGACATCCAAGAGTGCGTCGACTGCGTCGCGCCGGCCGACGCGTTCGCACTCATCGGGAACGAGACCCGATTGAGCATCCTCGAAGCGCTCTGGCGGGCCGAGGAGGAGCCCGTCCGCTTCTCGACGCTCAACGAGATGGTCGGCATGCGCGACAGCGCGCAGTTCAACTACCATCTGGGGAAGCTCACCGATCAGTACGTGCGGAAGGTCGAGGAGGGCTACGAGCTCCGCACCGCCGGCGCGAAGGTCGTCCGCGCGGTGCTCGCCGGCTCGTTCACCGAACACCCGCGGGTCGAGCCGTTCGTGATCGCGGACGGCTGCACCCGGTGTGGCGAACCGCTCGTCGCGAGCTACGAGGAGGAGATGCTCGCGCTCGACTGTCCCGACTGCGGCCGTGCTCACGGCGAGTACTCCTTCCCGCCGGGCGGGCTCAACGACCGTACGAACGAAGAGGTTCTGGAAGCGTTCGACCAGCGGGTGCGCCATCTCCACTGCCTCGCCAAGGACGGCGTCTGTCCCGAGTGTAGCGGGCGGATGACCACCACGATATCAGACGAGGGCGAGTGCTGTCTCGGGGTCGGCCTCCGCGCCGATCACGTCTGCGAGCAGTGCGATCACAGCCTCTGCTCGGCGATCGGCCTGAGCCTGCTCGATCGCTCGCCGGTCGTCGCCTTCCATCGCGATCACGACGTCGACCTCGGCGCGACGCCCTATTGGAAACTCGACTGGTGCGTGAGCGACGACCTCACTACCGTGCGCTCGACCGATCCCTGGGAGCTCGAACTCGCCATCGACCTCGACGACGAACGGCTCCACGCGACACTCGACGGCGACCTCTCGCTCGTCGAGACCCGCCGCAGCGCGATCTGAACGACCTCCTCCTGAAGCCGATTTCAGTAACACGTGTTACAAAAATGTATTTCAGATTATACTTTTTGCGGGGCGGCCCCTCTCACTACACGTATGAGGGGGCGAACGACGCGACACGGCCGGATCGAGCGGAACCGACGACTGAACGCACGGGCGAGTCTCCGGGACGTGACGCTCGTCTACGCGGCGATGGCGCTCGTTCCCGTTCTCCTCTGGCTGCTCACCAACCCGGCGCTCGCGGCAGGTCTCGCACTGCTCGTCGGGCTGGTGGCCCTGCTGATGCGGCGCGGACGGCGGATCGTTCGGGGTTTCCTGCGGGCACGGCGAGCGGCCTGAACGCGGATTCTCTTACTCGGCTTTTCGATCGATCACTCGAACGTCGGTGTGATCGACTCGCCAGCATCCTCGAAGTGCTCGGCGGTGATGCGCACCTCGTCGGCGTGTGCGGTGGCATCGTCCGGACTGTGCTCGCCGGCGACCTCGCGGATGGCGGCCATCGAGGCCGCCCGACAGAGTGCCTCGATATCGGCCCCGGAGTACCCCTCTGCGTCGGCAGCCAGTCGATCGAGATCGACATCCTCGGCGACGGGTTTGTCGTCGGTGTGGACGGCGAAAATCGCCCTGCGGGCGGCCTCGTCGGGGGCTGGCACCTCGATGTGGGTTTCGATGCGGCCCGGCCGGAGCAGTGCGGGATCGATGGCGTCCATCCGGTTGGTCGCGGCGAGCACCATCAGGTTCGGGTTCTCGGCCAGCCCGTCGATCTCGGTCAGGAGCTGTGAGACGACTCGCTCCGTCACCTCGTGATTTTCGCCGCGCCCGCCCGCGACGGCGTCGATCTCGTCGAAGAAGACGATCGCCGGGGCGGCCTGCCGGGCGCGAGCGAACACCTCCCTGACGGCCTTCTCCGACTCGCCGACGTACCGATCGAGCAGTTCCGGCCCCGCCACGGAGATGAAGTTCACGTCGCTCTCGCCGGCGAGCGCGCGGGCGAGCAGCGTCTTCCCCGTTCCGGGCGGCCCGTGGAGGAGCACGCCCGCCGGCGGGTCGGTCGCGGTCGCCTCGAACAGCGCGCTGTACGAGAGCGGCCACTCGACGGCCTCGGTGAGCGTGGCCTTCGCGTCGTCAAGCCCACCGACATCGTCGAAACCCGCGTTCGGGCTCTCGGCGACGTACTCGCGCATCGCCGAGGGATCGACGGCCGCCATCGCCGTCTCGAAGTCCGCGCGGGTGACGGCGAGCGAGTCGCGTTCGGTGCGGTGTCTGAGCGCCGCCATCGCCGCCTCGACGGCGAGCGATTCGAGGTCGGCGCCGACGAACCCGTGTGTGCGAGCGGCCAGCCGATCGAGATCGACGTCCTCGGCCAGCGGCATCGAACGGGTGTGCACGTCAAGGACCTCCCGCCGGCCCGCCTCGCCGGGCGCGCCGATCTCGATCTCGCGATCGAACCGTCCGCCCCGGCGGAGTGCCGGGTCGATCGCGTCCACCCGGTTGGTCGCACCGATGACGACGACCTGTCCCCTGCTCTCCAGGCCGTCCATGAGGGTGAGTAGCTGGGCGACGACGCGCGTCTCCATGTCGGCGTCGTCGCCGCGCGCGCTCGCGATCGAGTCGATCTCGTCGATGAACACGACCGAGGGCGCGTTCTCCTCGGCTCGATCGAACGCCTCGCGGAGCTTCTCCTCGGATTCGCCCTTGTATTTCGAGACGATCTCCGGGCCCGAGATCGTCGTGAAGAACGCGTCGACCTCGCCGGCGACCGCCCGCGCGATCAGCGTCTTGCCCGTCCCCGGTGGCCCGTAGAGCAACACGCCGGAGGGCGGCTCGATACCGAGCTCTTGGAACAGTTCGGGTTCGGAAAGTGGGAGTTCGATCATCTCCCTCACCTGGTCGAGTTCATCGTCGAGCCCGCCGATGTCCTCGTAGGTGACCCGAGCCGAGCCATCGCTTGCGTCGGTCGTCCCCGTCGTCGGCGTTGCGTCCGTCGTGGTCGTCGTGTCCGTTTCGAGATCGGCCCCGCCACGGAGCGCGATCATCGTCTCCTGCGTGACGCGGACGGTGCCCTCGGGCGTGGTCGATTCGATCGCGAGCGGTGCCGGCCCGAGTCGTTCGATGCGCAGCTGCTCGCCGGCCTTGATCGGGCGATCGAGCAGCGCGCGCGTGACGAGCGCGGTGAGATCGTCGTCCGCGGCGAGCGTCTCGGGGACGTCGACGGTCACGCGCGTCGCCTCGGCGACCGAGACAGGTGACACGGTAACGGAGTCGCCGACGGTCACGCCCGCGTTCGTCCGTGTATCGGCGTCGATACGGACTCGATCGCCGGCGAGGTCGCCGCTCGCGGGCCAGACCTTCGCCACCGTGGCGCGCTCACCGTCGATGACGACCGTGTCGCCGCTCAGCACCCCCAGTGTATGCCGGGCTGCCTCTGGCAGGCGTGCGACGCCCCGGCCCGCATCCCGCTTCTGTGCACCTTCGACAGTAAGTTCGACGCCGTCGGCGTCCCCACCGGCCATACACCGACTGACGGACCGACGGTCTTCAGCGTTCCCACTGGGGACAACACCTTTGGTCGTAGATGGTCCACGTCAAGTATGGTGGTCGAAACCGAGCGTGACGGGACCACGTGGCACGAGTGTGAGCACTGCGGACTCATGTTCGACGACGACCAAGAAGCCGAACAGCACGAGGAGACCTGTGACGCCGAGGAGCCGAGCTATCTCCAGTGATCGCTAGTCGCTAATCGCCACCGATATCCGGTGTGTCCTCACCACCGGACGTCTCCGCCGTCGACGCCCCGTCGGCCCACTCGACATCAACGGCAACTTCGTTGGTTCGGAGGAAGGGCGGGGTGGACGGGTCGTTGTACCCGAGACTGAACGGTTCGCCGACGGGTTCGACATCGCTATCGCCGAGCGAATCCAGGAGCTTCGACGCCTGTCGGCGCGTCCGCCAGTCCGGTCGCCACCACGAGAAGCGCCGCGTCGCCACCGAGCGCGGCGGCTCGACCGCGAGCGATACTTCCGAACCCGTCGGCCGCGGCGCGGTGTTCGGCGTGTAGTTCGAGGGCAAATAGAATCCCATCCGGACGCCATCGTCGTCCGTGTCGGTGCGGACGGGTGCCGTCATCGACACCGATTCGGAATCGGCACCGTTCTCCGTCCGGACGGGTGCGGTCATCTCGATCGATTCGCCTGCTCCCTCGTCCTCACCAGTGTTGTCGGTCCGTACGGGAGCCGTCATCGAGACGTCCGATCGGGACTCGTTCGCCCCCTGGATGTAGTCGAACAGCCGTCCGAACGCCTCGCGCGTCGAGTCGCCGGTGGTCTCGACGCGAACGAGCTCCGGATAGCGCCTGATCTCGGTCCGGTCGTCGATCGTCCGTTCGACGGTGTAGTCGACCCGTTCGGCCGATCGCGAGCGAAGCACTCCGAAGGCACTCCAGACCGCGAGTGCGCCCCCGGCCGTCGCCACGCCGATGGCCCCGAGTCGTGCTCGATTCATGCACAGACGAAACGGCGACGACTGAAGGTAGTGTCGCTCGTTCCAGCTCGACGATCCTACCGTGGGGTGTATCTCCGGGATGAGTCGGAAAGCTACGGCCGTTCGTAGTCGGGATCGAACAGCTGTGCCGAGAGCGGGGTCGGATCGCCCTCGGTGCAGTTGTAGCGCTCGAAATCGGTAACGCCAGCTTCGCGGAGCACGTCCTCGTCGTAGACGGCATTGCCGGTGAACTCCTCGTCGCGATCGAGCAGTTCGAGCACGGTGTCGGCGACGATGGCCGGCGTGCGCCAGTCGTCCTCCGTTCCCATGCCGAAGTAGCGCGTCGCGCGCGTGTCGATGGCCGTCACGGGCCAGAAACTGTTGGCCGAGATCCCCGTACCCCGGAGCTCGCTCGCGAGCGAGAGCGTCACGAACGTCATCCCCATCTTCGACCACGCGTAGGCCGCCTCGCCGGGCGCGCGATCCATCTTCACCGGGGGTGCGTTCGTCAGGATCTGCCCGCCACCGATCTCCTTGAGATGGGGGGCGAACGCCCGACAGGTGAGATAGGTCCCTCGGACGTTCACGTCGGTCAGCAGATCGAATCGGTTGGCCGGCAGCTCCTCGACGGAGGCCATCTGGATGGCGCTCGCGTTGTTGATCACGATGTCGACCTCGCCGAAGACGTCGATCGCCTCGGCGGCGGCCGCCTCGACCTGCTCCTCGTCGCGCAGATTCAGCTGGATGGCGTGAGCGTCGACGCCGTGCTCCTCGCATTCGGCGGCAGTTTTGTGGATCGTCCCGTCGAGATCGCTATCGCTGTCGTCGACGGTCTTGCCCGTCGAGACGACGTTACAGCCGGCTTCGGCGAGCGCGAGCGCGATCCGCTTGCCGATGCCCCGCGTCGTGCCGGTGATGAACGCCGTGTGACCGCTCAGATCCGGAGTCGCCAGTACCATGCGCTGGCTCTGTGGGGGTCTCCCATAACATTGGCTATGGCCGATCGTTCGTGACAGTTCTCAAAGCCAGCTCGACGCTTATGGTCCCCGCTGGCGGAGGAGGGGCATGGAACTCGAACGGTTCTCGCTCGAAGGGAAGACCGCGCTCGTGACGGGTGCCAGCCGCGGCATCGGCGAGGAGATCGCCGGCGCGATGGCCGATGCCGGGGCAGCAGTAGTCGCGCTCGCTCGATCGGAAGAGGATCTCGAAGCGACCGTCGAGCGCATCGAGGCAAACGGGGGCGAGGCCGTCGCCTGCACCGCGGACGTGACCGAGACCGCCCACGTTGAGGCGGCGTTCGATCGAGCCGAGGAGGGGTTCGGCCCGGTCGACGTGCTCGTGAACAACGCCGGTACGAACCCGTATTTCGGCGATGCCCGGGAGCTCGCGATCGAGACGTGGGAAGAGATCATGGACGTGAACGCGACCGGGGCCTTCCGCTGTGCGCGTGAGTTCGCTCGTCGCATCGACGAGCGCGATGACGAGGGAAGCGTCGTGAACGTCGCCAGCGTCGGCGGGGTCGTCGGGCTCCCCCATCAGGTCCCCTACACGGCCTCGAAGCACGCGCTGGTCGGCATGACGCGAACCCTCGCCGTCGAGTGGGCACCCGCCATCCGTGTCAACGCGATCGCCCCGGGCTACGTGAAGACCGAATTCACCGCGGGCGTCAGGGGGAACGAATCCATCCACGAGGAGCTCCTCGCCGAGATCCCGCAGGATCGGTTCGCCGACCCCGAGGAGATCGCCGGCGCGGCGGTCTACCTCGCGGGCCCGGCCGCCTCGTACGCGACCGGCGAGATCCACGTCGTCGACGGCGGCTACGCGGCCCACTGACCGACTGCTCTCCGGTCGAATGGCGGGCCAGTAGTTACAGGACACAAGTATATGTGAACTGCTATCGTATGACTAACATGCGCGGACTCACGTTCGGTCACGTGGCGGAGGCGAACGCGAAACGACACGCCGACGAGGACTGTCTCGTGATGGAGACCGAGACGGATTCCGAATCGATCACGTTCGCCGAGTTCAACGAGCGCGTCGATCGGGTCGCCCATCTGCTCCGCGAGCGCGGCGTCGAGGCGGGCGATCGGATTGCAGTGTACATGCAGAACAACGTCGAAACGCTGGAGACGTACTACGGCGCGATGAAACTCGGCGCGCTGCCGGTCCCGATCAACCATCGGTTCAAAGACGAGGAGGTCGGCTACGTTCTCCGCGACAGCGGGGCACGCCTCTGTGTGTTCGATAGCGACGCTGCATCGACCATCCACGCCGTTCGGGAGAGCGAGACACCGGTCGAAGAGTATCTCTACGTCGGCGCGGACACACCATCGTTCGCGGACGACTTCCGGGCCGCCCGCGACGCCGCAGCGGACGAGCGCATCGACGTGGTGCCGAACCGCTTGGACGATGCAGCGTTGCTGTACACCAGCGGGACGACGGGGCAGCCGAAAGGCTGTATCCTCACCCACGACAACCTACTCCAGAACTCGGTGAACACGGTGTACAGCGCTGGATTCGAGGAAAGCGCCGACAGATTTCTCATCGTCACGCCGCTGTTCCACATCGCGGCGTTCGGAGTGTTCAACAACACCTTCTATGCCGGCTCCACGACCCATCTCGTCGAGGAGTTCGACCCCGTTCGCACCCTCGAAATCATCGACGAGGCGAACATCACCGGCTCGTTTTTCGTTCCGACGATGAGCCGCGCGATGCTCGCCGTCGACGAGTTCGAGGAGTATGATCTCTCGTCGTTCGAATCGTACATGACCGGTGCGGCCCCCTCAAGCGAGGAGCTCAAACGGACCGTGATGAACGCCTTCGATGCAGACCTCTACGAGGTGTTCGGCCAGACGGAGCTGTCACCGGTGACGACCATTCTCCATCCCGAGGACGCGCTCGAAAAACCCGACAGCATCGGCAAGCCCATCATCAACGTCACGCTCAAAATCGTCGACGACGACGGCGCGGAGGTCGAACAGGGAGCGATCGGCCGCGCGGCCTACAAAGGTGCGACCGCGTTCCGCGAGTATCTCGGGATGCCCGAAAAGACCGACGACGTGTTCGATGACGAGGGATATTTCGTCTCCTCGGACCTCGTGCGCCGCGACGAGGAGGGGTTCGTCTATTTCGTCGATAGATACGACGACATGATAATTTCCGGCGGCGAGAACGTCTATCCCACCGAAATCGAGGCCGCCCTCGAAGACCACGAAGACATCGCCGCGGCGGGCGTCGTCGGTGTTCCCGACGAGACGTGGGGCGAGCGCGTCAAAGCCGTGGTGATTCTCCGTGAGGGGATCTCGATGACCACCGATGAGGTTCGATCGATCGTCGGGGATCGTCTCGCGGAGTTCAAACTCCCGCGCGAGGTGGAGTTCCGCGAGAGCCTCCCGCGCAATCCCACCGGGAAAGTCATCAAGAGTCAGCTGTCGTAGTTCGATCTCGATCGTCGTCGATTCGTCAGACGGAAAGCACGCACGGCGCGGTCGCGCTGCACTCCACCTCGGTAGGTCTTTGTACGACCATTCCAAACCATTGTTGATGACACGAGCAAGCGTCGTGGGTGCCGACATGACGACGTTCGGCGTCCACGAGAGCACGCTGTCGGAGCTGTTCGCCGAGGCGGCGCTCGGCGCGTACGACGACGCCGGTGTCGAGCCGGACGAGATCGACGCGCTCTACTTCGGCAACGCGATGGGCGGCCAGACCGAAAACGACACCCACCTCGCCCCGGGGGTCGCCTCCCAGGTCGGTCTCGCGGGCGTGCCCTGCCAGCGCTACGAGGACGCGTGTGCGACCTCCGCGAACGCGTTCAAGAACGCCGTCGAGGCCGTCGAGGCGGGGATCCACGACACCGTGCTGGTGGGTGGCGTCGAGCGCTGCACGCCCGAAACGGGCCTCGGCACCGGCGAGATGACGCGCATCTTCGCCTCCGCCTCGGATCGCCACTACGAGCAGCCGACAGGATTGACCTTCCCCGGCGTGTTCGCACTGCTCACCAAACGCCACATGTACGAGCACGGCACGACCGAAGAACAGCTCGCCCACGTCGCCGTCAAGAACCACGCAAACGGCACTCGCAACCCGAACGCCCACTTCGGCAAGGAAACGACCGTCGAAGAAGTGCTCGACTCGCCGATCGTCGCCGACCCGTTCCATCTGATGGACTGCTGTCCGTTCTCGGACGGCGCGAGCGCCGTGATCGTCACGAACGACGACCGCGCCGACTCGTTCGACGATCCCGTCGATGTGAGCGGTGTCGGCCACGCGACGGACGTCGTCCCGCTGAGCGCGAAACCCGTCCCGCACGCGACGCAGGCCGCTCGCGACGCCGCCGCGCAGGCCTACGAGCAGGCCAGGACGAGCGCCGATGAAATGGCCTTCGCCGAGGTTCACGACTGCTTCACCGGGGCCGAGGTGATGGCGAGCGAAGCCATCGGCTTCTTCGAGGACGGCGAGGGTGGTCCCGCGGCCGCGGAGGGTCGGAGTAGCATGGATGGCGATCGACCGATCAACCCCTCGGGCGGACTGAAGGCCAAGGGCCATCCGATCGGCGCGACCGGGACTGCGCAGATCGTCGAACTCACCGAACAGCTCCGGGGCGACACGGGCGAACGCCAGATCGATGGCGCGGAGAAGGCCGTGGCGCACAACCTGGGTGGCGACGCCGCGACGACAGTCGTTTCCGTCATGGAGGTGCGCGGATGAGCCTCACGCACGACGACTGGACCGCAGCACTCGAAGACGGCGACCTGCTCGGCGTGCGCTGTGGCGACTGCGGCGCGACCTACGGCACGCCGTTCGCCGTCTGTAACGACTGTGGCAGTCGCGATCTGGAGACGACCGAACTCCCCGAAGAGGGCGAGGTCTACACCGAAACGACAGTACAGGTACCGCCGACGGGGTTCGAGGGGCCCTATCAGGTCGGCACCGTCCAGCTCGATGGTGCGCGTGTGACCGCCCGACTGGAGGGCGATGTCGAGATCGGCGATCGCGTGGTCTTCGACGGCGCTATCGACGAATCGGGGGAGATCGCACCGGTCTTTCGCGCCGAGTAATCCTGGCAAAAAGTCGAGTTGGGAGCGCTCGGCGCTACAGGTTCATGTTGATCGTCTTGGTCTGCGAGTAGTGGTCGAGAGTCTCCTCGGCCTGCTCGCGGCCAATACCCGACTGTTTGAACCCGCCGAAGGGCTGGCCGGCCGGGAAGTCGTTGTACTGGTTGACCCAGATGTTGCCCGCCTCGATGTCCCGGGCCGCACGATTGGCCTTCGAGAGGTCGTTCGTGATGATTCCCGCGGCGAGGCCATAATCGACGTCGTTGGCCCGTTCGATCATCTCGTCGTAGTCCGACCACGCGAAGACCTCCTCGACGGGGCCGAAGATCTCCTCCTGCACGGGTTTTGAATCGTGGTCGATATCGTCGATCACCGTGGGGACGACGAAACAGCCGTCGGCGAGCGCCTCGTTCTCCGGCTGGCCGCCACCGGTAACGATCCGTGCGCCGTCCTCTCTGGCCTGCTCGACGCACGAGAGCGTGCGCTCGACCTGCTCCTCGGAGACCTTGGGCCCGAGTCGTGTGTCCTTCGAAAGCGGATCACCCATCTGGAGCCTCTCGGCGCTCTCGACGAACGCGTCCATGAACTCCTCGTAGATCTCCTCGTGGACGAACAGGCGTGTGCCGGCGGTGCAGCACTCGCCGGTGTTGTAGAACATGGCGAGCATCATGACGCGGACGGCCTGCTGGACGTCGGCGTCAGGAAAGACGACGACGGGGCTCTTCCCACCGAGTTCGAGCGTCACATCCGCGACGTTCTCGGCGGCGGCCTTCATGACCTCCTTGCCGACCGCGGTCGATCCCGTAAAGGAGACTTTGCGTACGTCGGAGTGCCCCGTCAGCGGCGCGCCGGCTTCCTCGCCGTAGCCCGTCACGACGTTGACGACGCCGTCGGGCAGCACGTCGTCGATCTCCTCCATGACCCTCAATATCGACAGCGGGGTCTGTTCTGCGGGTTTGAGCACGACGCAGTTGCCGGCGGCGAGCGCCGGCGCGAGTTTCCAGGAGGCGATCAGCAGCGGGAAGTTCCAGGGCACGACCGCGCCGATTACCCCATACGGTTCGCGAAGCGTCTGGATCGACTTGCCGCTCCCGGAGGGGACGGTCTCACCGCCGTGCGTGCGGACCGCGCCCGCGAAGTAGCGGAACTGGTCGGCGACGAGCGCGACGTCGGCGCGCGCCTCGCGGATCGGTTTGCCGTTGTCGAGCGTCTCGATTCGCGCGATTTCGCCGCGGTTCTCCTCGATACGGTCGGCGATTTCGGTAAGCAGGCGCTGGCGTTTCGTCCCGTCGGTGTCGGCCCACTCGCTCTCGTAGGCGTCCCACGCAGCCTCGACCGCGCGATCTATATCGTCGCTGTTGCCGGCCTGTGCTTCCGCGAGCACCTCGCCCGTCGTGGGATCGTGCGTCTCGAAGGTCTCGTCCGAGGCGCTCTCGACCCACTCGCCGCCGATGTAGTGGTCGTACGAGTCGGCGAGCAGTTCGTCGCGCGCCTCACGGTGGCGTTCTCTGATCTCGTCGCGGCTATCGTCGATCTGCTGTGTTTCTGAAGACATCGTAGTGAATGATTATTCGAACTTCTCGAACGGTTGGTTGCAGTCGTGACAGTAGTGCATCGACCGACAGAGCGATGGTCCTTTCGGATGCTCGCGCTCGGTGTTCGTCGACTCGCAGTACGGGCATTCGGCCCGCTCGTCTTGCCCCGTGGTCTCGACGCTCGGGTCGGTGAGTCGGCGCATCAGATGCTCAACCCGAACTCGCGGAGGTCCTCTTTGCCCCGTTCGGTGACCATCTCGACGGTCCACTCGGGCGACCAGACGAGCCGCAGTTCGGCCTCGTCGACGCTCTCGACCGCCGCGACCCGCTTGCGAACGGTCTCCTGGAGCATGTCGCGCGCGGGACAGCCGGTATAGGTCAGGGTCATGTCAACCCGCGCGTGGCCGTCCTCGATGACGACGCCGTAGATCAGCCCCAGATCCACGATGCTGATCGGCATCTCGGGATCGTCGATGTCGTAGAGTGCGTCCCAGACCGCGCGCTCGACGCCCGCACTTCCCTCGCCGGTCGCGGGCAGTTCCTCGACCGCCTCGCCCGATTCGTAGTCGGTGTACGCGCAGTAGTTCGCGTCCGGATCGAACTCGGGATCGATACCCGACTCGCTACTCATCGTCGGGGTCCTCCATCAGCCGTGCCGCGTGATCCCGGCCGAGCTCGCAGTAGGTGTTCGTGATCTCGTCGTAGTGGGTCGCCCAGTGCTCGGTGTGGTCGCCATCCCGCCCGACGTGATCGGGCAGTTCGCCGGTCAACACCTGTCCGTCTTCGTCGGTTTCGGGCGCACGTGCGTCGATTCCGATCTCGGTCAGCGTCCCGGTGACGGTCTCGATCCATTCTTCGCGCATCGCCGAAAGCGTGCGAGTCCGTAGTCCGAGGTCGTCGATCGCTTCGTCGTCTTCCGTTTCCTCGAACAGCGTCAGCGCGTAGGGGAACAGTTCGTCGACGGCCTCCTGTACGCGCTCACGGCCTTCCTCGCCGCTGACGAGCCGACGCAGCCAGTTCTCGGCGTGCTCGCGGTGGTACTCCTCCTCGCCCACGATCTTGCCGACGCGGTCGCGGATGCGCGGATACGACGAGTCGACGAGCGCCGCCAATCGAAGATGCTCGGCTTCGTCGTAGAAGTAGCTCCGTACGATGGCGTCGGCCCAGTCGCCCTCCGCGAACGGGAGTTCACAGAGCGTGCTGTGCCGGAAGGTCCCCGGGTCTCGCTCCCAGATGAGCTCCGGCTCGGAGTGACCGAAGTCCTCCAGCAGGTCGTACCAGAGCCGTGCGTGCCCGAGTTCGTCCTGAGCGATGTTGGCGATCGCGATATCTGATTCGACGGTGGGCGCGCGCACCTGCCAGTCGGTGTAACGGTCGGCGATGACGAACTCGTCGTCAGCCAGTCGGTAGAGCAGGCTTTCGACGGCCGCGCGCTCGCGTTCACCGAGATCGTTCGGGCCGGAGAGGCTCTCGGTGGCCGCCATCAGCGCCGCCCCCGTTCCTTCTCGGCGTCGGCCTGCTCGCTCTCGGAGTCGGCGACCTCCTCGGCGGCGGCCGTGATGTTGTACTGGGTCGCCCAGCGGTAGCCCTTGTCCGTGGTGCCGCCGAAGGTCGCGTCCTCCTCGTTCACCTCACCGATCTCCTGCTGTGGCGTGACCCAGATGCTGTGGGTCGGCTTGCGCCGGCCGTGCTGGATCTGGGCGAACATCAGCGCCATCTCGCGGTCCGGCGCGTGGACGTTCCCGCAGTGGGTGTGATACTTGCCGGCTCCCTCCTGTCGGAACACTTCCCAGATCATCTTATAGTACTCATCTCAGTCGGCCGCCTGCGGCGCGTGGCCGCTCGTCGTTTCGTACTCGTCGAGCGTGTCGCGCACCCACTCGACCGCGTCGTGGGCGCGCTTGCGCGAGTCGATCTGTCCTCGTCCAGGGTCGTACTCGTTTTTGGCGATCTGGAAGAACTCCTCCCAGTCGAGTTCGTCCTCGGCGACCCGATAGTTGCCGTCCTCGTCCTGCTCGATCGTCGGCGTATCCGGGATCTCGAGCCCGTATTTCTCGGCCTTCGGGAGATACTGGTTGAGGAACGACTGCCGGAGCTCGTCGTTGGTCATCTGCTTCAGCCCGACCTCGGCGGAGAAATCGTGATGGGTCGAGTCGTCGTCGGTCGGTCCGAAGAACTGGATGATGCGCGGCCACCAGAGTTCGAAGGCGTCCTGGACCATCTCCTGTTCTTTTTTCGAGCCCGTGGCGAGCTCCTTCAGGATGGACTCGCCGTGTTTGATGTGGAACCCCTCCTCGAAGACGACCTTGTCCATCGCGTGGGCGTAGGGCTCCCAGCTCGTCCGCTTGAGGGTGGCCTGCCGGCGCATCGCCGCGCCGTCGACGAAGAAGGCGATCATCGGCGTCTCGACCCACGACTCCATCGGGTAGTGGAAACAGTTGAGGAACTTGCCGTCCCCGTTGGCGAGCTCGTCGAGCATCTGCTCGCGCGTCTTGATCCCCAGCGACTCGGCCGCCCGATACAGCAGCTGGCCGTGGCCGAGCTCGTCCTGCGTCTTCGCCGAGTAGGCCAGTTTGCGATCGAGGCTGGGGGCTTCGCGGATGAACGGGCGCTCCAGATACGCGCCCATGATCTCCGAGTTCGCGTGGAACTGGATCATCCGCGTCGCCGCCTCGCGGTACTCCCGCGGCATGTCGTCGTCCGGGCTGAACTGGCGCGGCCCGGCGCGCTCTTTCACTGTGTCGAGGTCCATTGGTACACACCCACATCGTCGTTCTATCATCATAGACCTTCACACGTCCATGGACGGGGTTTATACGTGCGCGGCGGCGACGACGGTCGTGATAGACGAGTGTCTCGTCGTCGAGTTCCGCGTGCGCGACGACGACTGCCCGCTGGCCGACGCCACGCGGGCGGCGGGCATCGAGATCGACGCCCAACCGCCACAGCTGCGCGCCGACGGCAACGCCCTCCTGAGCTTCACCGCCCCCGAATCCGAGCGGTTCGCGACAACGCTCGACGCGGACGACCGCATCCGCTATCTCCACCTCGCCAGAGTCGACGGCCGACAGAACGGTCGCTGTCTCTCGAAACAGCCGTGCGTGGTCCACGATCTCGTGAGCGCGGGCCTCATCGTCGAATCGCTGCGCTATCGCGAGGGCAGCGCGACCGTCGCCGGTGCGGTCGTCGGCCACGACGTTCTCAGGGGCGTGCTGAACACTGCCGGCGAGACCGTCGGCGTCGCGCTCGAACGCGCCTATCCGCTCCAGGCCGACGACGAGGAGGCGATCGCGACGCGCTGGAACGTGACCCCCCGACAGGAAGAAGCGCTCAGGGCGGCCGTCGAGCGTGGCTACTTCACCGTTCCGCGGGGCGCGACCGCCGCGGAGGTCGCCGACGATCTCGGGATCAGCAAGTCGGCGTTCATCGAGCGCCTCCATCGCGGCCAGCACGCGCTGTTCTCGCAGCTGTTCGCCTGATCAACGGTGATCGAACACCCGCTTCACCTTCCCGACCTCGGTGCGCTCGATCGTCCCGGGCTCGACCACGTCGATGCCGTCGGGCGAGACATCGAGCTCCTCGCCGAGTCGCTCCTCGATCGTCGCACGGAGCTCCGCCGGGGTGGTCGCCGAGCGCTCGTGTGGTTCGACGGTGATCGCCATCGTGTCGAGGCTGTCCTCACGACGGAGATCGATTCGGTAGTGGGGTGCCACGTCGTCGATCCCGACCATGACTGCCTCGATCTGGCTCGCGTAGACGTTGACGCCGCGAACGATGAGCAGGTCGTCGGTCCGTCCCGTGACGTTGCCCATTCGCCGTTCGACGCGGCCGCAGTCGCACTCCTCCTCGTAGAGGCGGGTGATGTCACCCGTGCGATAGCGGAGTATCGGCTGGGCCTCCTTCGTGAGCGTCGTCAACACCAGTTCGCCCGTCTCACCCGGCGGGAGGGTCTCGCCGGTGTCGGGATCGACGATCTCGGGGTAGAACTGGTCCTCCCAGACGTGGAGGCCGTCTTGGCTCTCCGCGCATTCGATCGCCACGCCCGGCCCGACGATCTCGGAGAGTCCGTAGATGTCGATGGCGGTGACGTCGAGCGCTGCCTCGATCTCCTCACGCATCGGATCGGTGAACGGTTCCGCGCCGATGACCACGGTCTCGAAGGGGAGATCATGCGGGTCGAGACCGCGTTCTTCGGCACAGTCGGCGAGATAGAGACAGTACGAGGGCGTGCACGCGAGCGCGTCGCTACCGAGGTCCTGGGCCATCGTGAGCTGACGGGCCGTGTCCCCACCACCCATCGGGACGACCGTCGCGCCGAGGCGCTCGGTGCCGTCGTGGAGGCCAAGTCCCCCGGTGAAGAGGCCGTAGCCGTAGGCGTTCTGCACCGTATCGCCCGGTTCGACCCCGGCGGCGGCGAGCGAGCGCGCCACGACCGCCGCCCAGCGCTCCAGATCCGCGTCGGTGTAACCGACGATCTTCGACTTGCCGGTCGTTCCCGACGAGGCGTGGATCCGGGCGATCTCGTCGTCGCCGACCGCGAACAGCCCATCGGGATACTCCTCGCGAAAGGCCGTCTTTGTCGTCATCGGCAAGGTTTCGATATCGTCGATACCGTCGATGTCGTCCGGCGAGACTCCGTGTTCGTCGAGCCGATCGCGGTAGAAGGGAACGTTCTCGTATGCGTTCGCAACGGTCTCGACGAGGCGTTCGTCCTGTCGATCGGCGAGTTCCGAACGGCTCAGCTCCGATTCGATGGGTACCGTCATCGCCGATCGTCCATCCATCGCCACGCTTGCCCGTTGTGTGCGGTCATTCCATCCCCCGTGCCGGGCGGTAACATACCATTTGATATCGGTGTGAGCGGATATAGATTTCCCCGCACATGGGGCGGGTTTATCACTGGCGACCGCGGTGCGCAAGTTTCAAACGCGGCGTGGGCGAACGCCACGCAACGCGCGACGCACGCAGCGATCCGTCGAACTCCACGATCCGTGGTGAGTCCGTTTGCTATGGCTGAGCGCCGCGCGAGTGACCACCATGAGAGAGCTGCTATCGACGCGACTCGGAACCGATCGTTCGCCGACGGTGCTCGTCATCTTCGCAAGCACGCTCGTCAGCGTGATGGGTGTCTCGCTCATCAGTCCGGCGCTCCCGACGATCCAGGCGGCATGGAACGTTTCGACCAGCCAGGCGAGCCTGCTAATCTCGGCGTTCACCTTCCCTGGTATCGTTCTCACACCCTTCATCGGACTCGTCTCCGACCGAATCGGGCGCAAGCGCGTGCTCGTCCCCTCGCTGTTCCTGTTCGGCATCAGCGGGTTCGCGGTCGCCTTCGTCGGGGACTTCACGACCGTCCTCGCCCTCCGGGTCGTCCAGGGCACCGCCGGCAGCGCCATCATGAGCCTCACCGTCACCCTGCTCGGCGACATCTTCACCGGCGAGCAGCGCAGCCGGTTCATCGGGCTGAACGCCGCGATCCTCGCGATCGGCGCGGCCGGCTACCCCCTGATCGGCGGTGGGCTCGCGCTCATCTCGTGGACGGTGCCGTTCATCTGCTTCGCGCTGGCCGTCTTCGTCGCGATCGCCGGCTCGGCGATCCTGCCCGATCCCGAGGGTGAGTCGGAATCCGGCGGGCTCTCCTACTTCGTCAAGGCGGCACGGGCGATCCCGACACGAACGGCACTCGTGCTCTACACGGCGATTTTCGGCATCTTCGTCATCCTCTACGGCGCACAGCTCACGGTCATCCCGTTCGTGCTCGACGACTCCTACGGGCTCTCCTCGGGCGCGATCGGCCTCCTGCTCGGACTGCCGGCGGTGGCGATGGGGGTGACCTCCTCGCAGTCCTCGCGCCTGCTCGGCTATTTCTCGCCGCTGCGGCTCATCGCGCTCGGCTTTCTCACCTACGGAGTCGGCCTCAGCGTCGCCGCACTCACCGACTCCATCCTCGTGCTCGCCGGCGCACTCTTCCTGTTCGGCTTCGGTCAGGGTTTCGCCGAACCGATCACCGATACGGCGCTGAACGCGCTCACGCCGGACGCCTTCCGCGGCGGCATCATGAGCATCCGGACGAGCATCCTCCAGCTGGGCACGACCGTCGGCCCGCCGCTGTTCGTCTCCGCCGCCTCGATCGTCGGCTACAGCGAGACGCTGCTCATCGCGGGCGTGGCTGCCTTCGTCGTCGGCGTCGCCGGCATCGGCTATCTCGCGCTGTTCGGCGGCGAACGAACGACGAGCATCTAGAGCATCCGAAAACGACTGTCCTTCCGCAAACGTCCGAAAAACGAATCCGACGGGTCGAGCTACTCGTAGACCCAGGTCGACGCGTCGCGATCCCAATCGAGGAGCTCCTCATCGTCGAAGAAGAGGTCGATCTCGCGCTCGTTCGCGCCCTCGTCCTCGTGATCCGAGCCGTGGATCAGGTTGTGACCGAGATCGTTGCCGAGGTCGCCCCGGATCGTTCCTGGCTGTGCGTCGCGCGCGTCGGTCGCGCCCATCAGCCGGCGGACCTGCCGGGTGGCGTCGTCGCCCTCCCAGACCATCGCGAAGACGGGGCCGGACGTGATGAATTCGACGAGCCCGTCGAAGAACGGCTTGCCCTCGTGTTCGCCGTAGTGTTCGTGGGCGAGCGCCTCGTCGATCCGCATGAACTTGCCCGCGACCAGCTTCAGCCCCTTGCCCTCGAGCCGGGAGACGATCTCGCCGATCAGCCCCCGCTGGACGGCGTCGGGTTTGGCCATCACGAAGGTTCGTTCGTCGTGGCTCACGCGAGACACTCCATGTCGAGTGTGAGGTTGTCAGTCGCAGCCGGCGAGTGGAACGAGCCGGAACGTCTGACTGAACTCACTGGTCGTCCTCGCCATCGTCGTCGGTGTCGCGGACCGTCTCCTCGCCGACGTTCGCCTCGGCCTCGCTCTCGTCGACGTCGGCCGTGTCCTGGTCCTCTTCGATGTCGGGGTCCGAGCCGCCAGCGCTCCGGCCCTCGACTTCGTCGAGTTCGTCGGTGTCGGCCGTGGCGTCGTCATCGACGCGCTCGTCGGTTGCGGCTGCGGGCTCGCCAGAGCGCGAACCGGCGTCGCCAGCTGCCGCCGCGACCGCCTCGGCCTCGCTCTCGCCCGGAACGGTGTCCATCTCGTCGGCGACGGTCTCGTCGCCCTCGCTCGACGGTTCGGCGGCGACCTGTTCGACCTCGTCGGGCGTCCCCGCCTGACTATCGGTGCTGCGCCGGCCGTCGGCGGTCCATTCGAGATCGCGGGCGGCACGACCGAGATCGGCGTTGTTCTCGCACTTCGACGAGCAGTAGTGGATGACCTCGCCGTCGACGCGGACGAACATCGTCCCCGTGCCGGGTTCGATCTCCGACCCGCAGTAGTCGCACGGCCGCGTGTCGACCATCAGCGACCCCCTATCGAGTCGGCCTCGCGGGCGGTCTCCCTGAGCTGGAGCACGTCGCCCTCGCGGACCGGACCGAGGCAGTTGCGCGTGATGATCCGTCCTCTGTTCTCGCCTTCCTGGATCCGACAGTTGACCTGCATCGCCTCGCCGTGCATCCCGGTCTTGCCGACGACCTCGATGACCTCGGCGGGCGTGGAGTCAGTTCCTTCGGCGCTCATCGTCCTATCGGAGGTCCTCGACGGTGGTGGTGATGTCCTCGACGTCCTCGTCGGCGTCGCCGGCGTCGACGATGGCCGCGGCGGCCGAGCCGACTTCGAGGCCTGCCGCGTGGCCGACGTCGTCCTGGGTCTCGACGAAGACGAAGGGAATCTCCTTCTCGTCGGCGAGCTCGGGCAGATGCATCACGATCTCTTCCGGGCTGACGTCCTCGGCGATGTAGACGAGCGATGCGTTGCCCCGCTCGACGGCCTTGGTCGTCTCGTTGGTACCTTTCTTTACCGTGCCGGTGTCCCGGGCGACCTCGAGCGCCTCGATGGCGTCGTCTTCGAGGTCCGCCGGAACGTCATAGGTGACATAAACTGACATTGTGTGGTCCTCCTGTGCGCGAGTTCTGTCTCCCCCGCCGTTGTCAAAAGCCTCGCTTTTGACTGCTCGCCGAGGGTTCCTCGGCGGCGACCGAATCCCTGAGGCTGGGAGCTTCACAACCCCGCACAGGCTGTAGCCAGCGGTAGCGTAGCCCTGCATAAAAGCGCTTTCAAAGCATGCACGCCGTGCGAGGCGAGCGCACGGACGAGTTCACACAAACCTTTTCTTACCGTCAGGTGTGATCCGAACATGGCAACTCGGACGGACGACCTCCCCGATCATCTCTTCGAACAGGGACCGATACTGGTCGTCGGGTTCATCGTACTCTGGGCGTTCTGGGCGATCTTCTTCGTGTACGAGTACGTCGGAGACGACGTTCGACTGTCGGCCTTTTTACTCGCACTCGTCGTCGGAATGCTCATCGGCGTCGGCTTCGGGCACTGGCATCGGCGAACGGAAACGGGGCGACGTGCGGATCGGTGGTATCGAAACGCACCGCTCGGTCGGAAAGTCGCGTTCGTCCTCGTCACTGCGATAGCGATCGTCGGCGTGATCTATCTCACAGTGACCGCTGGAATCTCATCGCTGCTGCTTGAGGCAGGTCTCTTCGGCGCAACTCTGACCAACCATCTCGTCGATATCGGCGTGGTCCATTCACACGCGAGAGCACACGGGTCGGTGTAGTCATCGTCGAACGCATCGGCACCGGCAGCGAGCGAGAACGATCGCGATGGGTCTCGAAAAAGGATCGACTCAGACGTTCCGCACCGAGAGGCCGACGACCACCAAACAGATCACCACCGCAAGCGCTGTGATCCCGAGCAGGATCGGCCAGAGAGTTTCGGCCAGCGCGGGACCACTCGCGCGGGCAATGCTCGTGGTCCGGTCGATGGCCGTCGAGGCGACGCTCACGATGGTGCCGCCAAAGGCCGCGCCGACGACGAGTGCGATCTGGAGCAGCGATCCATAGCGTTTCCACGCCGGTTCGTCGGAATCGTCCGCCGATGCTGAATCCGATTCGCCGCCGAAACGCTCGCGGAGCTGCTCGAACGCCGACGTGGAATCACCGCGCTCGTCCATCCACTCGGCGTTCGTGACGCACGGACTAAGTTTTGTGGGTCGGGGTGAGACAGCGAACCGACGCACCCATGCCGCCCGATATCCGTCCAACGGTATGATCGCCGACCTCGCGGCCGCGCTCGGCGACGAAGCCCGCCGGGCGAACGAGCGCCGTGCGCTGGTGCTCACGGGCGAGCGCGAGGACTGCTACGTCGAGGCGCGCGAAGCGCTCGATGGGGCCGGGATTTCGAGAACGGCGACGACGCTCGTCGCCGGCGGGAGCGGTGACGAACTCGACTGTGAGCGAATCACGCCGAAACACGCCGACGAACTCCTCGGTCGAACCCGCGGCGCGGTGGTTCTCGACTGCCACGACGAGTGTCGGCCGAACGCAATCGGGCGCACGGTGGGAGCCGTCGACGGCGGCGGACTACTCGTTCTACTCGTGCCGCCGCTCGATTCGTGGCCGGATCGTCGGGACGAGTTCGACATGACGCTCGCCGTGCCACCCTACGAACCCGCATCGGTGGCCGGCAACTTCCGGCAGCGACTGGTCGACACGCTCCGGGCGCATCGGGGAATCGCCATCGCGAACGTCGATTCGGGAACCGTCGAGTGCGACGGTCTGACCGATCCACCACCACGCGAGCAGCGGTCCGCACCCGATCTGCCGGACGAACACGGATTTCCGCGAACGACCTACGAGGCCTGTCTGACTCCCGATCAGATGGCGACCGTCCACGCCTTCGAGGACCTTCGCGAGCCGGACGAGGCACTCGTCGTCGAGGCCGATCGTGGGCGGGGAAAATCGAGCGCCGCCGGGCTGGCCGCCGGTGCGCTGGCGGCCGACGGAAAGGACGTCCTCGTGACCGCCCCCGCCTACCGCAGCGCCGCACCGATCTTCGAACGGGCGCGTGAGCTCCTCGCGACGCTCGACGGGCTCGCCGACGTGGACCAAGACGAAACCCCGCACCGACTCGGCGCAATAGGGGGAGGGGAGGTGCGGTTCGCGAAGCCCGCGGTGGCGACCGAGCAGGCCGAACGGGCGGACCTGCTCGTGGTCGACGAGGCCGCCGCGCTCCCGGTCGACCGATTGACCGAATTCCTCGCCGCACCGGCGGTCGCGTTCGTCACGACCGTCCACGGCTACGAGGGGGCCGGCCGCGGGTTCTCGGTGCGCTTTCGCGACCGCCTCGACGACAGCGCGTTCACCGTGCACGAGCAGCGCCTCGACGATCCCATCAGATACGACGCCGGCGATCCGGTCGAGGTCTGGGCCTTCCGCGCGCTCCTGCTCGACGCACGCCCGCCCGTCGTGCCGTTAGTCGAGGGTGCAACGCCTGAAACCGTCGATTACGCACGACTGAACTCCGAGGAGTTGCTCGCCGACGAACACCGTCTGCGCGAGGCGTTCGGACTGCTCGTCGCCGCCCACTACCGCACGGAGCCGAACGACCTCGCGCGCCTGCTCGACGCGCCGAACGTCTCCGTTCACGCGCTCCTCTCCGAGGGTCACGTCGTCTCGGTCGCGCTGCTCGCTCGCGAGGGCGGCCTCTCCGCAGACCTGCGCCACGAGGTGTACGAGGGTAATCGTCTCAAAGGTCATCTCCTCCCAGACGTGCTCACGAGCCAGCTCCGCGACGAACGAGCGGGCGTGCCGACCGGCCAACGCGTGCTCCGCATCGCCACCCATCCAGCCGCCCGCTCGCGCGGGCTCGGCTCGCGACTGCTCGACGAGATACGGGCGAACGCGACGACCGACTGGCTCGGCGTCGGCTACGGCGCGACGCCCGAACTCGTCGAATTCTGGCGACGCAACGACTTTTCGACCGTCTATCTCGCGACGACGCGCAACGAGCGCAGCGGCGAACACTCCGCGCTGATGCTCACACCGCTGTCGGACGCCGGTCGAGAGCTCCGCGATCGCCACGCACGGCGATTCGTCGAGCGCGTCGGCGCGACGCTGTCGGACGCGCTCGCTGCACTCGATCCCGACGTGGTCCGGGCCGCGCTCGGGGCGACCCACGTCACTGCCGAGGTGAATTTTTCCGACCACGAGTGGCGCGTCGCCGCCAGCGCCGCCTACGGTCCCGGACTCGCCGAGATCCATCCGCACGTCTTCCGCGCGCTCGCACTGTGCCATCTCACGGACGCGGACAGCGACCTCTCGGCACGGGAGGAACGCCTGCTCGTCATGCGCGTGTTGCAGACTCGCTCGACAGAAGCGGTGGCCGACGCACTCGACTACGTCTCGGCCGGTGCATGCATGCGCGCGCTCGGTGACGCCTACAAACCGCTCGTCGATCGCTACGGGAACCGTGCGGCCCACGACGAACGCGACCGATACGTCGATGGTGGCGAGTGACCCGATCCGAGGTCAAGCGTTCTTTCGGATGATACCCTCGGTCTCGGTCGTCAACACGGTCTCGCCGTCGCCGTTCTCGCAGACGACATCCGAGACGAACTCGTAGTGGGCGTCACGTTCGACGACAGTTTTGTACGTCGAACGACAGGTTATCGGGTCGCCGGTGTAGACCGGCCGCCGGAAATCGATCTCCATCGTACTGGCCAGCACCTCGCTGTCGCTGCCCATCTTCGTGGGCATCGTCGCCGTCAGCAGTCCCTGTACCATCACGCGCCCGTCCTCGTCCGGTTCGGTGTGGCGAGCCTGATCGTCGCCGGAGAGCTCCCCGAACCGCCGGACGTCCTCGACGGTGAACGTGCGCTCGAAGGTTCGTGTCTCGCCCTCGACTGGCTGGTGCATTGCGTACCCGGAGAACCATCCCACGGTCGAAAAACCTGTCGCGAACCGACGTAGTGACGACCGATCCGTTCACAGGGCGAACGACGACGGAGCCTGCGACGGTCAGCCGACCGCACGAACCGCGAGCCAGGCGAGCCCGATCGCCGCGAGCGATCCGGCGAGGTTCGCGAGCGCGTTGGCCGCCGCCCGGCCGATCTCGTCCTCCTCGATCAGGCGCACCGTCTCGAACGAGAACGAGGAGAAGGTCGTGAAGGAGCCACACGCGCCAGTACCGACCAGGAGAACGACGATCTCGCCCGCACCGGCGAACGTCACCAGCCCGAGCGCGAGGCTGCCGAGGACGTTGACCACGAGCGTGCCGACCGGGTACTCGCCCTCGAAGCGCTGGCTCACGTACACTCGGGCAAGCGCACCGAGCGCGCCGCCCGTGCCGACGAGGTGGGCCGGGTCGATCGCGGTCATCGATCGCCTCCACCGACCCGGCGGGCGAGCGTCCGCCCCGCGAGCACGCCACTGAACCCGAGCGCGTAGGTCGCAAGCACGTTCGCGACCATCCACAGCGGGCGGGCGAGCAGCGTCGTCTGGAGCGCGAAGGTACTGTACGTCGTCAACGAGGAGAGGAAGCCGGTGGCGAGGACCAGCCGTGCCCGCTCGGTGAGGATTCCCGTATAGCGTGCCTCGTAGAGGACGAAGCCAAGCACGAAACTCCCGGCGACGTTGACGAGAAGCGTGCCGCCTGCTCCAGGGAGGACTCGTGCGATGAGAAAGCGGAGGTTCGCACCGGCGAACCCGCCGATGGCGATCAGGGCGACCGTTTCGAGCGCACGAAGTGGATGGGGTCCCGACATGGCTGTCTCCGGGAGGAGTCATCAGCTGGCTGCCCAGCGGTTGTGGTAGGCGGACCCCATCGCCCGACGGATCGGGTTCGGTCCGTCGGTATATAACCGCCGGGATCACACGTGGCGCATGGTCGATTGGCTCGTCGTCGGTTCGCTCGCGCTGCTCGTCGTCGGCGTCGTCGGCAGCGTCGTGCCGCTGGTGCCGGGCACGCTGAGTTCGCTCGTCGGCGTCTATCTCTACTGGTGGACGAGCGGCTACACCGAGCCCGGGCCGCTGTTGCTCGCCGCACTCACTGTGGTCGGCGTGCTCGCGCTCGTTGCCGACTACTTCGGCGGAGCGGTGTCGGCGCGCGCCGGCGGTGCGTCGATGGTCACGACGACGCTCGCGGCAATCGTCGGCATCGCCCTCTTCTTCGTCGTCGGGCCGCTCGGCATCGTCCTCGGCGTCGCCGGCACCGTGTTTGCCGTCGAGTTCTACCGTCACCGTGATCCCGAACGCAGCCTGCGCGCGGCGCTCTACGCCGCCGTCGGGGTGCTCGCCTCGACGGTCGTCCAGCTGCTCGTGACGGTGACGATGCTCGTCGCGCTCGTGGCCGTCATCCTCCTCTGAGGACAATCGTTGTATGCACTCGTGTCGAACGGCGAGTATGGCCGCGTGTGCCGAGGAAGGTTGCGATCGGCCGGCAGCAGTACGACTGCACGTTCCGTGGGCCGCAAATCGTGAGGTCTGTACAGCGCACGGTCGCGCTCTCGTCCAGCAAGAGGGTGTCGTCGCCGAGCCGCTAGAGGGTGCGGGCGAGAACTGGCAGTGATCAGGGTTCGAGCGCCAGCATCACCTCGTCGATGTACTCGCCGTCGTACGTGTAGTGGTTCTCGCGGACGGCCTCGACCTCTCCGCCGTGTGCCTCGAAGAACTCGACTGCCTCCTCGTTGGTTGAGGGGATCGAGTTGTAGAGCTTTTCGTACCCCTTCTCGTCGGCCCAGTCGAGCCCACGATCGAGCAGGTGGCCGCCGATGCCGTGGCCCTGATACTCCTCCAGGACGCCGAGAGTGAGCTCGGCCGTGTGCGAGAGTTTCTCCAGTTCGGGAGTTTCGAGATGGATCCAGCCCACCACCTCGTCGTTGACGGTGGCGACGAAGAACATCCGCGAGTGGACAGGGGAGTTCTGGACGACCGTCTCCTCGTGATCGATGATGTCGGCGACGCTCTCGGCGACTGTGTAGGTCTTGCCGCCGGCGACCTGTCGGATGACTCCAACCAGCCCGGAGCGGTCGGTCTCGATCGCCGGCCGGATGGTGAACGTCAACCCCTCGGCGTCGAACTGCTCCTCGTCGGTCTCGTCGCTGCCCTCGAACGTCGCCCGGAGCTCGCTCCCCTCCTCGGTGACGAGCCCGTCACGCTTCAGGATGGCGACGTGGTGACGAAAGCCGCTCGGATCGAGCCGGAGCGACTCGCGGACGTCGCCGGCGGCGACGGGATCGTCGCTGTCCTCGATATATTTGTAGATGCTCTTCCTATCTTCGTGGCTGAAATCAACTGTTTCCGACACTTGCATGGTCGTAGTTAGCACACCACGTCACTTAACTGTTGACCGAGATTTCGCACGAGTGCCATGACCGCCGAATCACAAAAGTTCGAAGGGATGCCATGCCGAATCGGCGGCCGCTGGCGAGCACAGGACTATCCCGTCGGCCGTGGCGGCACCTGTGTGAGCAACTGCGCTGTCGCCTGAATGTCGTCCGTCTGGATGAGCACCTCGGCGGCCTTTCTGATGGTCGCGTCCGGCTCCATCGCAACGCCATAACAGCGCGCGTACAGCGCGAGCCAGTCGTTGGTCGCGCGGTGGAACTGCGCCAGTTCGTCGCCAGAGAACGCGATATCCCGGTCGGCGGTCCGTGCGTCGAGATAGAGCACCACGAGCGGGCCGAGCCCCTCGCGGAGGAACGCCATTGCGCGCTCCTCGTCCGGCGGGTTTTCGGGCGGCTCGAACGTCGCACGATCATGGGCGGCCCGCGCAGCGAGCTCGTCGATCCGCTCGCGATACTCCGGTTCCGGGTGAGCCATCAGCCCTCCCGGAACTCGACGCCCTTGCCGCCGCGTGGGTGTTCCCACTGGGTGTCGGCGACGATGGCACAGGTGCCACACTCGACGCAGGGCTGGGTGTCGAGGCTCACGACACGCTCCTCGTCGCCGTTCGATTGCACCGTCTCCTCACGATAGCAGCCACCGCCGAACCCCTCGGCACTCACCGGACAGGCCGTCACGGCCGCGCCGCTGGCTTCAACGGAGTCGTCTTCCAGAACGATGTGTGGGTTGCCGACGTCGGTGTCGTAGGTCAGCTCGCCGATGCGCTCGCCGAGACTCGGCGGCTCGATGGTGGTGTCGTCCGCGACACGCGTTCCGAGCTCCTCGGCGATGATCGTCGGCAGTGTCACGTAGGGCGTCTTCGTGTCGGGCATCATCGTCGCCAGATACGGCGAGCCGTAGGCCCGCCCGAGCAGCCCGGCCGTGTCGGCGGCGCGCACGCCGGCGCGCCCGAGGGGCGAATCGAGCAGTCGTTCGGCGAGTCCGGTCGCGGTATCGTTCTCGCCGGCCGCGCTCGCGATCTCGTAGCGCATCGGTCGGAGCTTCGCCATCACGCCCTCGTCGTGGAGGCGCTGCTCGTAGCGCTCGCCGGCAGTATTGGGTTTTCCTCTGGAACGAGCCTCGACGAACGCCTCCGCTGCCAGCGCGCCGGCCGTCACCGCGTGGTTCATCCCCTTGATGATCGGTCCCTGGGCCTGCATCTGGCCGCCCGCATCGCCGACGAGCACGAGCCGTCCCTCGTGGGGCGAGGGATTGGCGGCCTTTTTCGAATCGGGGACGAGTTTGGCCGAATACTCCCGTTCGTTGTACTTCTCACCGAGCCACTGGGCAAGCAGTGGATGCGTGAGCAGCGCATCGAGCAACTCCTGGACCTCGGCTTCCTCCGCGACGATGCTGTCGAGATGGAAGACGTTCCCGATGCACAGCGAGTTCTCGTTGGTGTAGAGGAAGCCACCGCCGCGGACGCCGTCGTAGAGATCGCCGGAGAACAGATGGGCCTCGCCCTCGTCGTCATCGATCCCGAACCGCTCGTTGATCGCATCGCCGGGCATGTCGACGACGGCCTTCACGCCTTGGAACCACTCCTCGGGCTCTTCCCAGTCCATCAGCCCCGCCGCGCGCGCGAGTTCGGAGTTCGCGCCGTCGGCAGCGACGATGAAGTCGGCCTCGATCGGGTCGAGCTCCTCGCAGGTGACGCCGACGATCTCGTTGTTGTCCCGCAGGAGACCGTTCACCTTCACGCCCGTCAACAGTCCGCCGCCGGTCTCACGGGTGAGTTCGTGGACCTGCTCGGCCATCCACGAGTCCATCTTCCGGCGCAGGACCGCGTCGGCCCACTCGGTGTCGCGCTCGTGACCCCGGGTGATGTCGAACGTCTTCACCCTCTCGCCGGCGATGTTGTGGATGTAGTAGTCGGTGACGGGCCGTTCGGTCGCGTGCTCGCGAAATCCCGGCAGGAGTCCGTCGATCGTGTAGGGGGCGGATTCCTCGGCGTAGATGAGGCCCCCGGTGACGTTTTTCGATCCAGCATCGACGCCGCGTTCGAGAACGACCGTTTCGACACCGTTGCGCGCGAGCGTCGCGGCCGCCGCCGCGCCGCCGGGTCCCGCCCCGACCACCACTGCCTCGTAATGTTCGTGTTCGTCAGTCATCGTTGTTGCCTCCATCGGCCGCGAGTTGCTGTGGTTCGAGTTCGCCCGATTCGAGCGCCGCCGTGAGCGTCGGCAGCACCGCGAAGAGATCGCCCTCGATGAAGTAGTCGGAGAAGTCGCGGATGCGCGCGTCGGGATCGGTGTTCACAGCAATGATGGTCTCGGATTCGTCCATGCCGACCTTGTGCTGGACGGCCCCCGAAATCCCGGCGGCAATGTAGAGGTCGGGCTCGACCACCTGCCCGGTCTCGCCGATCTGGCGTTCCTCGGCCGTGTACTCCGTGACGTGGCCCGCGAACTCGTAGGCACCGGTGACGATCCCCCGGGAGACGCCGAGCGCGGCGTCGTCGAAGGCGTCGCGGAGATCGAGCCCGAGTTCCATCCCCTCGGTTGGGCTGTCGTCGATCCCCCGCCCCATCGCCACCACCACGTCGTGACCGGTGAGATCGACACCCTCGTCCAGTCGGTCGTGATCGGTGACCGAAACCCGGAGCCACTCCTCGTCGAGCTCGTCGGCGTGTTCGACGATCTCTCCCTCCCTGTCGTGATCGGGTTCGGGCAGGTCGAAACTCCCCGGGATCACCGACGCGCCCTGTGGGTGGAACTCCCGGGTCGGGTTGTCGAGACAGAGGATAGTCGAATACTCGAACCCCGAGAAATCCGGGCGCTTCATGTGGAGCACGCGCTCGAACTCCTTTTTCGCGCCCGGTCGCCCGGTCTTGGCCGGGTTCGAGATCATCGATTCCTCGATGTAGAGATCCGAACAGTCGGAAGCCAGTCCGGAATCGAGTTCGCCCTGGACGAGCGCCGAGAGATCCCGTCCGTTGTTCGTCGCCGGGAACACCGTATAGCGCGGTTCGTCGTAGTCGCGCCAGCCAGCACCCGTCTCGCGCCCGCGGCTCTCGCCGGGTGTCGCGCCCGCCCGCGCCATATCGCAGAACAGTTCGGTGTAGGGCTTGTGCTGGAACCGCTCCAGCTGATCGTCCTCGTGGTACACGACCACGTCCGCACCGTAGGCGATGACGTCTTCGGCGTGTTTTTCCACATCGCTGCCGACGAGCACCGCCACGACGCGCTCGTCCTCGTCGTACGCGTCGTTGTAGCCGTCCATCAGTTCGCGGGCCTTGCCGAGCATCTCCTTCGAGACGTCGACGAGCTCGCCGGCCTGCGTCTCGCAGTAGACCCACATGTCCCGATAGACACCGTCGTCGAGCGCCTTGACGTACTGTTTGTCCGCCGTCGGATGGTCGAGATCCGGGTGTTTCTCTTCTGGAGGAACGACCTCGATCTCGTCTGGCTCGTCCTCCTCCTGAACCGACGCGATGCGCTTTTCGATGAGATTCGTCGCCGCATCCCGATCCTCGCCGGCCTGTTCGGCGTCGAGGACCGCCTGCAGGCGCTCGATGTCGTCGATCCCCTGGAGGGCGTTGCCGAGCCCGGCCGTCGAGAGTTCGGTGGGATCGATCTCGCCGTCCTCGTCTGCCTCGCTTTCACCCACTTTCTCGATCCGGCTCTCGATCAGCGTCACGACGTTCTCTCGGTCCTCGCCCGCCCGCTCCGCATCGAGGATCGCGTCGAGTTCGTCGATGTCCTCGACGTCCTTGATCGCTGGACCGAACTCGGCGATGTCGTACTCGCCCGGATCGAGCGCGAGATCTTCGATCTCGTCGGCCGACTCGCGATACTCACCTTCGGTTTCGGTATCCTCATCGACTGCTTCGTCCTCGTCGGCGTTCACCGCGCGCATCCGTGCGCGGATCGCCTCCTGAGCACTCTTTCGCTGTTTGCCGTCTTTTTCGGCATCGAGCAACCCTTCGAGTTCGCGCGGACTGTCGATTTTCGCCAGTTCGTCCTGGAGCTGTTCGACGGTGTGCTTGCCGGGGTCGAACTCGCTCATCGCTCGCCTCCCGCGTGGGCCGCCATCGCGTCGAAGACCTCGTTCATGCCCGCTTCGTCGCCCGGATCGATCATCGTCGCCTCGCGCTCGGCAGGCGCTTTCGGGATCGGGTCAACTGATGAAACGATCGTCGGCGAGCCGTCCAACCCGATGTAATCGGGATCGAGGTTCAGGTCAGCGTGATCCCAGGTCGTCAGGTGCTCCTCGTGGTTCTTCGCGCGCTCTTTCGTCTCCGCGCGGAGGTCCTTCAGCGTGAGTCGGTCGCCAGCCGTGCGGTAGGTGGGTTCGAACTCCGGATCGGCGACGACGAACGCCGGCATCGGCGCTTCGACGGTCTCGATCTCCTCGATGTCGCCCTCGACGAGGCGCTTTGCGCGCACCGTTCCCTCATCTTCGTCGACGTCGAGCGCGATCACGTGGGTGATGATCGGCCAGTCGAGACACCAGCACGCCTGCGGGCCGGTGTGGCCGGTCTCGCCGTCGGCGGTTTTGAACCCCGCGAACACGAGGTCCGGCGTCTCGTCGAGTTTCTGCAACCCGGTGGCGATCGTGATCGCCGTCGCCCACGTGTCGGAGGCCGCGAGCTCGCGATCCGAGAGGAGATAGAGCTCGTCGGCGTAGACCGACTCCATCGCCTCGCCGAGCACGTCGCCGTAGCCGGGTGGCCCCATGCTCATCACGCTGAGCCGGCCTCCGTGGCGGACCTTCGTCTGGAGCGCCGTCCGCAGCGCGTGCTTGTCGTTGGGGTTCATCACCGTCGGGGTGTTGCCCCGTTCGAGATGGCCGTCCTCGTCGAACGATACCTGTCCCTCGCGGAAGTCGGGAACGCCCTTCGTCAGCGTGACTGTGTGCATTGCTAGTCGGTCTCCCGTGTGGCTATTCCTAACATACACCTCCGACAACTATTACCGTCCCGGTATTCCGTATAATCTTGCCGCTATCGGGTCAGGTTCGGCCGGCACGGCCCGCGTCGACGTCGATCGCGTCCACGGGACAGACGTCGACACAGAGCATGCAGTCGATGCACTGGGCCTCGTGGGTCGGGTCGGCCTTGATCTCGCTTTCGGGGTGATCGGGCGAGTCGACCCACTCGAAGACGTCGACGGGACAGTCCTCCAGACACGCGCCGTCGGCGATGCAGATGTCGAAATCCACCGCGACGTGCGTACCGTGGATCCCCAACTCCTCGGGCTCGTCGACCGGCCCCCAGACGTCGTGACCCTCGTGTTCGTCCACCGTCTCGCGGTTCTGTTCGAATTCAGGGTCGATAGCCATAACAGACGACACTCACGACAGCCGACTATTTAACTCTTCGACCGAATCGGATCGGTCAGGGTGGGGCGAGCAGCGTCGAGATCCGTGCGTTCTCCTTCAGATGGATCCCGCCGGACGGAACCGACAGCGGGACGCGGTCGATCTCGCTGACGAACAGCGTCGGATGGAACGCGCCGCGCTCGCGCAGTTCGTCCCGTGTCTGGAGGACGAGCGGTTCGTCGGCATCGACTTGTTCGTTGAATTTGACGAGATACTGGCCCGCTTCGAGTCGCCACCAGCCGTAATCGTCCTCGGCGTTTCGCTTCTCCGTTCCACGGGGTGTCGTGCTCGCAGCGTCGAGTTCTCCACCGCCGAAATCCACGCGCCCCGGCGTCTCGATCTCGTGGACGGCCGCGAGCGTCAGATCGAGTCCCACGTCATTGACCTGTGTCTCCTCGTGGACGATCCCCGCGACGTACTCGGTGAGTTCCGCGCCCGTCATGGCGGCGATAGCACGTCCGGGGACGAAAACGTACGGGTCAGAAAGAAAGCCGATGGCTCAGAGAAAGGGAAGCCAACGACTCAGGAGTGGGCGTAGTACGCGACGGTCTCGCCCTCGTTCTGGGCGTCGATGCGCGCGAAGCCGATGCGCTCGAACTGGACCATCTCGTTGGGTTCCCGGTCGGCGATCCCGGGTTCGGCACGACCCTCGACATCGCCCTCCATCGTTCGCAACAGGACCGCGCGGTTGTCGTCGGCCGGCACCCAGTGCACTACGGGAACGCCCTCTTCACGGACGATATCGATGTCGGTGCCGACGAACTCGAAGGCGTCGCGTGTGTGGCGCACACAGCCGTATCCCTTGAGCCAGACGCGCTTGCCGTTGGCCGGCACGTCGTCGGGTTCGACCAGCACTGCTCCCCCGACGGGGATCTCACGAACGCCGCGATCCTCGTGGTTGGGATGGACCGGCGGTTCACCCGTTTCCGGGCCGCCGACGACGGTCTTTTCGACGCCGTCGCGAACGAGGAAGGCACGGTCGGTCTCCTCGTCGATGCGCTCGCGGTTGGCGGCGTAGATCGCGCTCATCGCCAGATCGACGTTGCTCGTCGACGTGCCGAGCGAGACCATCGCCCCGGTGATGGCGTCGCCACGGATACCGCGCCGGCGGAGGCTCGCGACCGTGGGCGCGCGCGGGTCGTCCCAGCCGTCGAGGTCGCCCGCCTCGACGAGTCCCTTGATCGTCGAGGTGCTCATCTTCACGTCGTAGGCGTCGATCTGGACGTGGCCCCAGTGGGTCACGTCGGGATACTCCCAATCGAAGTAGTCGTAGAGGAACCGCTGGCGCTTGGCGGAGTCCTGAAGATCGATGCCCCGGATGATGTGCGTGACCCCGAACAGGTGGTCGTCGATGCCGGATTGGAAATCGAGCAGGGGCCAGCAGCGGTACTCGCTGGCCGCCTCGCGGGGATGTGGCGTGTCGATCATCCGGAAGGCGACCCAGTCGCGGAGCGCCGGGTTCTTGTGCTCGATGTCGGTGCGCACCCGGAGGACCATCTCGCCGGCGTCGTACTCGCCAGCGACCATCGCGTCGAACTCCTCGCGCGTCGTCTCGGGCGCTTTCTCCCGATGTGGACAGGCTTCGCCCGAGTTCTTCAGTTCGGAAAACTCCGCGGCGGGACACGAACAGGTGTACGCGCCGCCGAGATCGATGAGTTCGCGCGCGTGCTCGTAGTAGGTCTCCATCCGGTCGGAGGCCCGGGCCACTTCGTCGGGTTCGAATCCCAGGTAATCGATCGCATCCAGGATGGCGTCGTAGGCCGCGAGATCGGGGCGTTTGGTCTCGGGATCGGTGTCGTCGAATCGGCAGAGCATCCAGCCGTCGTAGCGATCCTTGTAGGTGCCGATGACGGCGGGCATGCGGGCGCTACCGAGATGCCAGGGTCCGTTCGGGTTGGGTGCCAACCGCATTCGGACCCCACCGTCCTCGGCGTTCGGCAGGTCGGGCAGCGGATGGTCGTCGCCCTCGTCATCGGCTTCGAGATCGGCGAGCAGGTCGGGCGCGAGCGCTTCGAGACGCTTCTGGCGACCCTCCTCGTCGAGTTCGTTCACCCGCGAGACAACGGGGGCGACGACGCCCGGCACCTCGTCACCGTGCTCCTGGAAATCAGGGTTCTCGCCCATCAGCGGGCCGATCACCGCGCCGACGTCGGCCTCCTCACCGTGTTTGACCGCGTTGAGCAGGGCGTGGCGCTCGGCCTCGTGCTCGACGCGCTCGCGAAGATCGTCGTCCATTGGGGATGGCTCAGACGCGGGCGATGAAAACCCGTCGGGTTTCGGTGGCCCGCAGCAGTTGTGGTGGCGGTGCAGCCGCGGCGGCTGCGGGGGCGGTGGCGGTGCGGTCGCGGCAGCGGTGCCTGGCGGATGAAGGGCGAGTAGCGAGGGACCGAAGGTCCCTCGTACCGTGCGAGCGGGCCTCCGGCCCGCGAGCAGACGACCGAACGAACGTGAGGGAGCGAGGGCTTCTGCGGTGCTGTGCGAGAGCGGGTGCGGTGCAGTCAACAGTCGCGGTGCTGTGCAGTTTGCGGAAAGCGCAGTGTCCGCGCGAATGAAATGAGCGCGGTTCGCCGCGAGTGAGCGCAGCGAACGAGCGGGACCTTTTTAGCGTAGCTTTTTGCAAGGAGTGGTGCGCGAGCCGCAGGCGAGCGCACCCGACGCAGTAAAAAGGTCCCTAGGCGACGTTGTAGCCCTTGTCGCGGAGGAAATCCTCGATGCGGCCGGTGTGATTGCCCTGGAGTTCGATGGCGTCGTCCTCGATGGTGCCGCCACAGGCGAACTTGGATTTCAGGTCCGAGGACAGACTCGACATGTCGACGTCCTGTGGATCGAACCCTTCGACGATCGTTACCTCCTTTCCGTATCTACGCTCGTCGATGCGGATGGTGATCTGCTGGGACTCTCTGGCGACGTCTTCGCAGACGCAGAGTTCCTCGGGCAGGCCGCACGTCGAGCAGACTTCCGACATTACACCGGGATATATGAGACGGCCATATTAAATACTGTCGGGACCTCGCTCGCGCGAACGCCGAAACCGACCGAGTACGGGGGTGCGCTCGCCGCGGAGCTCCGCGACCAGCGCTCGCGCCTCGGTGGCGTCGGCGTCACTCACTGCCTCGCCGTAGTGGGCACGCTCGAAAATTGCGCCGACCCGGCGGGCGCGGTCGTCGGCGTCGATCGCGGCGAGATATTCTCGCGGCGTCTCGCCGTCGCGGCGTGGGCGGTGCTCGTCGGCAAGCAGGTATTCGAGGCGCTCGAAGGCCGCCTCGACCGTCGACGTCGGCGACCCGCTCGGCCAGTAGCGCAGCCAGAGCGCGCGGTAGAGTCGCTCGGCCAGCCCGGTGCGGTGTGCGCCCGCCGCGAGACCGACGAGCGCGACGAGCGCGAACGCCACCTGCTCGCGCGACGGCGAGGGGAGTTCCGGCAGCGGCGACGAGTCCGCGACGGATGTCGTACCACCCGCCGCACCCCCGCCGGCCGGCGTCGCCGAGCCGTTCGCCGCGTCCGCCTGATCCTGTTCGGCGGCGCGCTGAAGCCCGGCCGGGTTGGCCGAGTCGTTAGCAGCCGAATCCTCCGCGTCGGCGCTTCCGCCGGCGGGCGTCGGCTCGGGCGTCGGCGTCCATTCGCCGTCCTCCGATCGATTGGTGTCGACGTTCGATTCGTTGCCCGCGCGTGCGTTTTCGAGATTGCTACCTTCGACGGCCGAGCGCGGCCCGGCCGGCGTCGGATCGAAGCGCACCCAGCCGGTGTCGGGGAAGTAGACCTCGACCCAGGCGTGGCTGTCGAGCCCGCGGACGACCCACTCGTCGCGCGCGACGCGCTGGCCCGGCGTGTAGCCCGTCACGAACCGTGCTGGGATGTCCTGGGTTCGCAGCATCGTCGCCATCGTCGTCGCGTAGTAGGTGCAGTAGCCGGCGTTCATCTCGAAGAGGTACGAATCGGCGATGGAGCCATCCGGCCGATCCACGTCGAGCGAGTAGTTCTTCGACCCTTCGAGCCAGCGCTCGATGGTACGGGCGGTGTCGTAGGGGTTGTCGGCGTTGCTCGTGAGGCGGTCGGTCCGGTTGGCGACGCGCTCGGGCGTGCTCTCAGGTAGCTGTGTGTATCGGCTCCGAATCCCGTCGGGATAGTCCTCGCCGGCCGAGCGCAGCTCGTCGGCCGTCCAGTTCGGTCGCTGACTCGTGACCGTGTAGCTCGTGCCGTTCGCCAGCGTCCCGTCGGGCTGGAGGCCGGCGAGCGACGTCACACGCGCGTTGTCAGCTGGGTCGCCCGAAACGGTGCTCGGCTTCCACGCCGCCGGCATGATCGAGAGCGACGTCTCGGCCGTATAGTTCTGCGTGAGCTGTGTCGTGTCGCCCGGCGGACCGGCGAGCGAGCCGTTGTATGGTCGGTCGTCGCCGGTTCTGACCCATCCCTGGCCCGTGTAGCGGTCGTAGCTCGCCACGCGCCAATACTCTTGACTACTGCTCTCGACGGTGAACCGGACCTTCGGCGAGAGCGAGATCGAGCCCTGAATCCCCACCTCGTCGCCACCCGTGAGCAGGCCGGCTTCGACCGTCTCCGGACCGCCACCACCGGAGGACACCATCGGATCGGCAGCACCGCCGGGAACGACGCTCACGAGCGGTGCAAGCACGATCATCGCCGCGAGCACGGCCACGAGCGTCTCGACCTGTCCGACGCTCCCTCGGTGGCGTTCGAGCTCGCCGAAACCGACGACGCCGGCGGCACCGACGATGCCGACGAGGGCGACGGTCGGTCCCGCATCACCGGTGAGGACGAAGAAACCGAGCGCCACGCCACCGCTGACCGCACTGGCGACGTAGTGTCGCCGCAGCGCCAGATACCACGTCAGAAACGTCGGCGCGGGCGCGAAACCGATCGCCCAGACGCCCGCCTCGGCGATTCGGAGGATCGAGAGCCCCGTCAGCAGCGCGATCACGTCCGCGCGCACCGCGTCGAACGACCGGAGGAGCAGCTCGCCGTTCGGCACCGCCTGAATGTAGCCCCAGAGTCCGACGGTGAACAGTCCGGCGGCGAGGATGGGTGCGAACGCCGCCGGCAGGAAGCGCGCCAGCACCGTCGCCGCGAGCAGACTACCGGCGACGAACAGCACCAGCCGGTCGGTACCGCCGGCGACGTCGGTGACGTGCGAGAGAACGGCGAGAAAGGAGCCCATCAGCAGCGCCGTCGCGCCGAGGGCGAGCGCGCGCCGCGCGCCGTCGCCGATCCACGAACGCTCGGTCGCGACGCTCACGACTCCGCCCTCCCGGTAGCCACGGCGTTCGCTGCTGTGCCGATCGATTCGAAGGGGAACTCGCGACCATCGACCGTGAGCCGCGTGCCACGATCGTCGGTGAGTATGCGGAGATCGGCCTCGTGCTCGACACGGCCCGTGCCCGCCCGCGCGAGCGCGCCCAGCACCCGCTCGCGCTGTTGCTCGCCGCCGGTCCGTTCGACCTCGCCGCCCGGATACTGGAGTTCGACGGCGAAGCCGGCATCGAGCAGCGAGACGGCGATGCTCGCGGCCGCGCTCGCCATCTCGTCGGCGTGGCCGGCGGTCGCCTCGGCGGCGACCGTGAGGGCGGTCAGCTCGCGCGTCCCGTCGAACTCCATCACGACGAGATCGTCGCGTTTCGCGCTCGATTTCCAGTGGACGTCGCGGAGGCTGTCGCCGCGGACGTACTCGCGAAGCCCGTCGAACCGCTCGCGCTTGTCGGCGCGTTCGGCGAACCCGCCGACGACGCCCATATCGCCGATGTCGTGAAGTTCGGGATAGACGAGAACGGGCGTGCGCCGCGGATACTCGAAGGTACGGGAAAGCAGACCGAACGCATCGGTGACGGTGAGCGTGAGCGGCCCGAGTCGATGTTCGCCGCGCTCTCGAAGCTCGATTTCGTACTCGATCGTCGTCGGTACGCTCAGGGTCGCCCCCTCGAAGCTCGATGCCAGTCCGTCGCCGACCTGCTCGGAGAGCCGTGCGGCGAGCGGGTCGTCGGTCTCGATGGCGAGTTCGATACGGCGCGTCTCACCCGGAAAGCCGGCAGCGGGCGGGCGACGCCGGATGGTTGGGCGGTCGGCGAGCAAGAGCTGGACGGCGGCCGCAACGAGCGCGACGAGCGCCGGGACGACGAGCGCGTTCAGCGAGCGCGCGCCGAACGTGATGGCGAGCCAGACGGCCAGTCCAACCAGCGCGACCAGCCCGAGCGCCCGGCGCGTCGGTCTCATTCGACCCGAACCGACGACAGCGCCGCCCGGATCACGTCACGGCCCGTCTCGTCGCTCTCGCCGACCGGACGGACCCGATGAGCGAGGGTGACGACCGCCTCGTGCTGGATATCGTCTGGAACCACGTACTCGCGCCCATCGAGGGCAGCCCGTGCCTGTGCGGCACGCAGCAGCGATAGCGATCCGCGCGGGCTCACGCCGAGCTGGGCGCGCTCGCGGGTGTGGTTGGCAAGTCGGGTGACGTACTCGCGAACGGGCTCGGCGACGGTGATCGCCGCGACCCGCTCGCGGGCGGCCCGGAGCTGATCGAGGCTGGCGATCGGTTCGAGGGTCTCGATCGGATGGGTGCCGACGACGTTCTCCAGCATCGCCGATTCGTCGTCCGGGGTCGGATAGCCGAGTTCGAGCCGTTTCATGAACCGATCGACCTCGGCCAGCGGGAGTTCGTACGTCCGATTGCGCTCGACGGCGTTCTGCGTCGCGATCACCGTGAAGGGATCGGCGAGCGCGTGCGTCGCGCCGTCGACGGTGACCTGCTGTTCTTCCATCGCTTCGAGTAGCGCGCTCTGGGTCTTCGGCGGCGCGCGATTGATCTCGTCGCCGAGCACGACGTTGGCGAAGATCGGGCCGCGACGGAACTCGAACTCCCGCGTCTTCTGGTTGAAGACGTTCACGCCCGTCACGTCGGAGGGAAGCAGGTCGGGCGTGAACTGCACGCGGTTGAACGAGCTCTCGAACGAGCGCGCGATCGCCCGGGCGAGCATGGTCTTGCCTACACCGGGCACGTCTTCGAGCAGGACGTGGCCGCGCGCGAGCATCGCCGTCACGATATGCTCGATGGCGTCGTGGCTGCCGACGATCACCTCCTCGGTGTTCTCGATGACGGAAGTGGCGAGCTCGCCGGTTTCGGCGATCGAGAGACGGGGTTGGCGGTCGGTCGTGGCAGCCGCGGGCCGCCCGCCATCGGTGTCGGCGTCCGCATCCGTCATGGCTGCGGCGACGTTGGGGCGCTCGGACGGGGGATGAAACACTCGTACCGACGCATTTGCACGTTTGTGGGGCCGAGCGCTTGTAACGTTGCTGCTTCACAGGAATTGTCACGCACACCAGACCGGCGATGGATCGACACTAGCGACGGGATTCCAGAAAGAAGTTATAGCCGCTTTCCATACCGCCGGCCGATGGCCCTCTCCGAGGAGGCACAGGAGCGTCTCGCCGACGTGGTGGCCCTCCAGCCGACGAAGAATGGCGAACTCGAGGAGCACTGGGGGATGGATAGCGGCAGCGAGGTCCACCAGTATCTCGAAAGCGAGCTCAAAGCGTACTACTACCGCGACGAGGACAGTCTGATCCGCGCGACCGCCGACGCCGCCGATCTCGTGGGAGCCGACACCGAAAACGACGGCCCACGAACGGTGACAGTACCCGCATTCCAGGCACAGGTGTTCGCCGTCGTCGCCGACGAGGACGACCGCGCCGAGAGCGTCGTCTCGGTCCTGCACAGCCTCCGCGACGCCCACGACATCGACCCCGCGCCCGAGGACGTGCGCTCGGCACTGCGCGGGCTCGCCCGCCGCGGCGTCGTCGACGTCGTCCAGAAGACAGTGCCGACCTTCCGGCTGGCCGTCGAACGCGAGGACGTGGTCGTCGAACCGCTCGACGAGTAACGAGAGGTGTTATTGGAGCATCAGTGATTTTGTGCGAATCATTTGACAGTTTGGAAATTAACGTACGAGATGCAGGCGCGTATCTTGCATATCGGTCGTCAGAGAGATTCCGCTCGGGTGACTCGTCCCCTGTCCTCTGTTTACTGAAAGCAGTGTTCTATTTCAGTCCCAACGATCGCATTGTGGGACGAAATCAGCGAGCGGCCCGTTCAATTTTGCACATCGAGATCAGGGGACATGGCTGTTTGATGTACGGGATTAGATTATGAATATCTCGACGTGCAACTCCGTCTGTCAACCATTCCGTCACCGAAGTATTGACAGACCAGAATCACACCTAAATTCAGCTCTGCAAGATCGTTTGGTTCGGTAAATCGACGCCTACAACGGCTTCGACGCCCAGTCCGGAGTATGAATCTGCGGTCTGCCACTGTACCGGGAGTGGGGCTGTATGCATGAGCGGTCGTACACGGACTGGATCGAGTATCCGCACGCCCGGCTCCGATTCGACCTCGAAAAAGAACGCGGAACGCCGACGCGATTTCTCGTTCAGCTCGAATATCGCGTCGATGGCGAGTGGCGGCCGGTCGCTCACTTCGACCACAATCCGGAGGGAACCTACGGCCACGACGTGACCGAGGACGGATTGCATATGGACGTCTACCGTGACGGCGAGCAAGTGCGGACGAAACGGAATTTCCCGTCCGTGCCTTTATCCGCCGCGCCGGATTACTGTGTATCGTACTTCAAAACCAACGCTGACCCGCTGCTCCGGAGGTTCGAACAATGGCACAATCTCACGACGGATCGATAATCGACGACGACAGCCTCGAAGCGTCGTTCCACCGCGACGATCTCCCACAGGGAGAGGCACAGCTCGTCATTCGAGAAGATGACGTCACGACCGTCATTCAGGGCGACGCCGAGAAGGTCGAACGGCGGTTCAAGCAGCAGCGCGCCGCCGATCTCGACATGACTGTCGAGGAGTACGAGGCGACTATCGAGGGGTATCCGATGCCTGATCCGCTCGACGACGAACCGATCGACGGGTAGCTGAACAGAGTCGGTCCCTCACCGACTGCGCCCAAACCCTGTTTCCGAAGGGGCCGCATCACGATCTCGACTAAAATAGTACACTTTGGTTGCAGCTACGGAGAGAGGAGGGAACTATCGTGCATCGTAGGCCCCACACCAGCAGAAATCGGCTAGGTGGATTCATCATGGACCCTCCGCAGACAACACACGCTACTCTCACACACGACTTCAACGAGACAGCAACCAGTGATGTGAGAGCTCTGAAAACGGTGTAATCACGCTACTTCGCGTCCGGTCGCTGGCGCTCGCGCCGGTCGGTCAGCAAGCGTCGGATCGCCTTCCCGGGACCGCCCTCGATCGGCCAGTCACGCGAGCGCCACGCGGGCGGTTCGGGCTCGAATTTCGGACAGGAGCCTGCACACTCGGCGGCACTCTGGTGTTTCCCTTTCGCTTCACACCATGGTAGGGCAGTCCGGCCGGACTCGCGCAGTTCGAAATGCCGGCAGTCGGGGCGCATCGTGTCGACGTACGACCGCCAGCCGCGCTCGTAGGCTCGCTCGGCGATGGCGAGTCGTTTCTCGGCCTTCCAGTCCGGATCGGCGAATTCGACGGTCGCCGCGCTCTCGTCGCCGCTGGCCCGATCGGTGATCCGCGTGCCCGCTTCGTCGGCGGCGAGCGTCCGGGGATGCCACGCGACGCTCGCGGCCTCGTCGGCGTCATCCGTGTCGACAACCAGGACGCCCGCCTCGACGGGGAAGTCCTCCAGGAGAACGGGTTCGATCGAGTGCTCGGTGCTGGCGGTGGCGACCCAGACCTCGTCGCAGAGCGCGAGCGCCACGTCGCGTTCGATCTGTCCGGCGAGGGCGCGCGCGGCGCTCGCGTCGAGATCGGGTTTGTTCTCGATGGCGACGATCCGCTCGACCCAGTTCGGATAGAGCCACTTCCGCCGGAGTTCGATGCGATTGTTCTGCCGGCGAGTTTCGACGATGCCGCGGCCGGCGGCTCGATGGACCGCTTCACGGACGTATCGCCAGGGGAAGTCGGGCTCGGGAAGCGCGTCCCGATACCACGTCCACGATTCGGGGGCGTTTCTGACGACGCGGAGCAGGTCGCTATCGAGCGCACGGGTGCCGAAGTGGGCGCGCCGGGCGAGTGCCTCCCTGTCGGCTTCGATTATCACCGTGTCCCAGCGCCGGTGTTTGGTGCCGAGCTGGCGCGCGACGATCGCCGCCGTGTCGGGATCGGGCTCGCCGTCGGGCGGCCAGTTGCGCTCGGCCCAGCCACACACCCCGAGCTCGAAGACGAACTCGCTGTCGGGGCTCACATCCCGTCGGCCGCCGGCCCGTCAGTAGTCCACATCGTCGATGTAGTCGTGAGCCTCCCGGAAGATGTCGCGCGGGCCGTCCTGGGTGATCGTGTTGAGCGCCTGCTCGTAATCGCGCCACTGGTGGTCGCGATGTTCGTGGGAGAGCTCGGCGCTGGCCTCGGCGGACTCGGCGATGAACAGGTGCACCGTCTTGTGGATGGTTTCGCCGCCAGCCTGAAACACGTAGTCGTACTCGCGGCGGAACCCGTCGATGAGCCTGAAATCGCTGATCCCCGATTCCTCCGTTACCTCTCGAATCGCCGTCTGCTGGAGTTCTTCCTCGCCCTCGACGCCGCCTTTGGGGAACTCCCAGTCCCCGGGGCGGCTCTTGAGCAAGAGATACTCGCGGCGGCCTCTCGTGTCGCGAAAGAGGATAGCCCCCGCGCTCGTCGCTTCGACTGCCATTGAAGTGACTATTCGGGCAGCGTTTAATTGGTTGTTGTTTCACCGGGCGACGCGGCCAACCGGGGCCGTTTTGAGCGGTCGGGGACTCACTACCGAGTATGCCTTTCGTCACGAAGCTCGCCCTCACGAGCGGCGACCGGGGCGCGCTCGATCGCACGGTTACGGAGATCAAGGAGAGCGCCGCCCGCAAGGGCGTCGAGTTCGGCGGCCCGCACGCGAGTCAACCCCGCCAGCAACGCGCCCCGCAGTCGAAACGACTCTCGACATCCGGCGGGCGGTTCACCGACTGGACCTACACGATCTACTCGCGTACGATCGAGATCGTCGGCCACGACGAGTTCGCCCGCAGCGTCGCCGATGGTGGGTTCCCCGCCGGCGTCCACGTCGAGATCGACGTCGAACAGGTCCGCTGAGCCGTCCGGATTTAAGATTCGGGGCCCCTCAGTCGGCGTATGCAGGACGCCCGCCACGCCGACCTCGTCGAACTGCGCCGCGACCTCCACCGCCACCCCGAACCCGCGTGGCGGGAGTTCTACACCACGAGCCGCATCGTCGACGAATGCGAGCGCATCGGCGTCGACGAACTCCACGTCGGCCCGGACGCCCTCGCCGACGGCGATCGCACGGCCGTACCCGACGACGCCGAACTCCAGCAGTGGTACGATCGCGCCCGCGAGGCCGGCGCACGTGAGGACATACTCGACCGACTGGAAGGCGGTTACACCGGCGCGGTGGCAGTGCTCGAACGCGGCGAGGGTCCCACCGTCGCACTCCGGGTCGACATCGACGGCTTGCCGCGCGAGGAATCGGAAAGCGAGGAACACACACCGGTCAGGGAAGGGTTTCGCTCCGAGACGGGCGCGATGCACGCCTGCGGGCACGACGCGCACGCGACGATCGGCATCGGGGTGCTCGAAACGATCGCCGAGAGCGATGTCCAGGGCACGTTCAAGCTACTGTTCCAGCCCGGCGAGGAGATGGTCGCCGGCGGGAAGTCGATGGCCGACAGCGGCCATCTCGACGACGTGGACTATCTTTTAGCTGTGCACGTCGGCCTCGACCACCCGACGGGCGAGGTCGTTGCGGGCATCGACGACTTCCTCGCGGTCCATCACTTCCGCGCGGACTTCTCGGGCGCACCCGCCCATGCCGGCAACGAGCCGAATGCAGGCGACAACGCGGTCCAGGCGATGGCGACCGCCGTTCAAAACCTCTACGCGATCCCACGCCACGGTGATGGCCCCACGAGGGTAAATGCAGGGATGGTCGGCGGCGGCAGCGCGACGAACATCGTCCCCGAGGAGGCGTTCATCGAGGGCGAAGTCAGGGGCCAGAGCACGGAGCTGATGGAGTACACCCGCGAGCACGCCGAGCGAATCCTCGACAACGCCGCCGCGATGCACGGCTGTTCGCTCTCGCTCTCGACCGTGGGTGGCGCGCCGAGCGCCGAAAGCGACGGCGCGCTCGTCGACATCGTCCACGAGATCACTACGGGAATGGCGAGCGTCGAGACGGCGACCGAACGCGACGCGCTCGGCGGCAGCGAGGACGCGACCTATCTCATGCGCGAAGTCCAAGAGAACGGCGGGCTGGCGGCCTACGTCTGCGTCGGCACCGATCATCCAGGTGGCCATCACACTGCGACCTTCGACGTCGACGAGGAATCGATCGCCATCGGCGTCGACTCCCTCACCGACTCGATCCGCGAGATCGCCGAGCGACGACCGTAGCGCCGCGATTTCTGACGATGATCAGTGTGAGCGCCAGGTCAGTTCGACTGCGGTCGGGGCTGTACCTGCGGGCGCTCGCTGGACGGTATCGATCGTTCGGCATCGTCCAGAAGCCGACGTTTGGAGTTGTAGACGACGATGAGGCTACTGACGGCCATCATGAGGGCGGCGAGCAGCGGCGTGATGGCACCTGCGATCGCGAGCGGGATCGCCACCGCGTTGTACGCGCCCGCCCAGAGCAGGTTCTGCTTGATGCGCCCGCGCGTCGCCGTCGCCAGCGAGAACAGTTCGGGTACGGCTTCGAGGCGGTCGTCCATCACGACGGCGTCGGCCGCCTCGATGGCGATCTCGGTGCCGCTCGCGACGGCGATGCCGAGATCCGCGCTCGCGAGCGCCGGCGCGTCGTTCGTCCCGTCGCCGACCATCGTCGTCGTTCCACGCTCGCGCAGACCGCGGACGATCGCACCCTTCGACTCGGGGCGCACGCCCGAAAACACCTGGTCGACATCGGGATGGCTCGCGAAGGTGCCGGTCATCCGCTCGTCGTCACCGGTCAGCACGACGATCTCGCGATCGTCGGCCGCGAGGTCCGAGACGACATCGGCCCAGCCCTCGCGGGGCGTGTCGCGGACCGTCACGAGCCCACGTATCTCTCCATCCCACGCGATCGCGGTCGGATGGGTTCCCGACTCGTAGGCTTCGGTGACGGCCTCCTCGATTTCCTCGGGCATCGTCCACTCGTCGCCGAACGAATCGGGATGGCCGACGACCACACGGGTATCGTCGACGAATGCTGAGACGGTGCGATCGGCGCGCTCGAAGGCGGAGACAGAGCGGGTGGTCGGCGGTGCGGCCGCATCGATGGCGGCGGCGATCGGATGGCTCGACCGGCGCTCGACGGCGGCAGCCATCGCGAGCACCTCGTCGCTGTCCTCGTCGTCGCCCACGACATCCGCGAGTTCCATCTCTCCTGTGGTGAGCGTGCCAGTTTTGTCGAAGACGACGATATCCGAGTCGTCGACGCGTTCGAGCACGGTCTCGTTGAGCACGAGCACGCGATCGTCGGCGGCGTCGCGGGTGGCCGCCGCGAGCGCGAGCGGCGTGGCGATACCGAGCGAGCACGGACAGGAGATCACAAGTACTGAAACGCCGGCCAGCATGGCCGTGCTCACGTCGTTGCCGAGCGCGAGCCAGCCGACGGCCGTGAGCGCGGCGATCGAGACCACGAGCGGGACGAACACGACCGCGAAACGGTTGACGAGGCGCTGAACACCGGAGTCCGAACTCTTGACGCTCCAGAGCAGCTCGACGAGCCGGTCGATCGTGCTCGTGGCGTCCGGGCCGACTTCGACGACGATCGCGCTGTCGGTGAGTACCGATCCGCCCAGCACGTCGTCGCCGTCGGATTTGCGCTGTGGGACCGACTCGCCGGTGACGAGCGCCTCGTCGATGGCTGCAGTTCCTTCGACGATGGTTCCGTCGACCGGGATGCGCTCGCCGGGTTTGACGAGCAGGTGATCGCCCGGCTCGCAGGCGTCGATGTCGATCGTCTCGGTGGTGTCGCCGACCATCCGGCGTGCCTCGCTCGCGCGCGAATCGGTGAGTTCGGTCCGATTGCCGAGTGCAGCACGCTTGACGCGTGATTCGATGTGGTTACCGATCGTGACGACGACGAGCACCATCACCGCGACATCGAAGTACGGGTCGCGCCCGCCGGCGAGCAAGGTCACCATCGAGTAGCCGTAGGCCGCGAGCACGGCGATGGCGATGAGCACGTCCATATTTGGCCGGCCAACGCGCAGGCTCACGTAGGCCCCGCGGAAGATCGGATAGCCGAGTCCGATGAGGATCAGCGTGCTCCAGACCGCGAGCGGGCCGAACACCATCGTCTCAATCGTCGGGCCGTAGAGGAAGGTCTCGGGATAGATGCCGAGATAGACGGGATAGATGAACAGGATGTAGGGGACCAACACGGGCATCATCACCACTGCGGCGAGAATGGCCCGATATTTTCCGAACTCGACGCGCGAGCGCAGCGAGTCGTCCTCCTCGTCGGGCCCGCTCGCACGATAGCCGAGCCGACTCACTGCCTCGGCGAGCGCGTCACGATCGGTTTCGTCGGGATCGTAGACGATCCGGAGCATCTCGGTCGCGTAGCTCGCGCGCGCCTCGTGGACGCCCGACTCCTCCTCGGCGAGCAGTTCGATGAACCCCTCACAGGTCTGGCAGTGCATCCCGTCGACCGAGAGATAGGCCGTCTCGGCACCGTCGGGAACCGAGAGTTCGGGATCTTCGTCGGTGGCGCGCTCGCGGATGGCCGTGATCGAGAGTTCGGTCTCCTCGTCTTCGTCGACGAGACGGGCGACTTCGAGGCAGCCACGACAGCAAAAGTCGCCGTCGACGTCCGGATCGGTGATCGGTTCCTCGACGGAGAGTTCACAGAGCGTACACGCCGCCATTCAGGCGCTCCCACCCGGTCCGAGCGGCTGGTAATAGGGGATCTCCGGCAGCGGGAGGGTGATGCCGAAACGCATGAAACCCATCGCCAGCAGTACGTAACCGAGCCCGATAAACAGTACGCCGAGCCCGTAGTGGACGACCTGTCGCTGGCGCGCGCTCACCGACTGGATGACCGTCCCGTAGAGAAAGACGCTCGGGATCGTCCCGAGACCGAGCGCGCCGAGCGCGAGGAGTCCGTGAAGGGGCGAGCCCTGTGCGAACGCGTAGAGGAAGGCGGGATAGAGCAGCATGCACGGGAGGAGGCCGTGGAGCGCGCCCAGACCCATGATCCCGACGCCGTTGACCCAGTGGTCGATGCGCGTCGAGATGGCCGTGTAGCTCCGGGCGAACAGCGAGCCGATCCCCGTGCCGGCGACGATCCCCTCGACCGTGCCCTGTTGATAGCCCGCCACCCGAGTGACACCCATCACGACGATCGCACCACCCATCACGATACCGATCGCGCCCTGAATCGGGCCGAGAACGCCCGCGAGTTCTACCGTGCCGTAGAGAAGCGCGCCGGCGAGTCCGAAGATCCCGCCGATGAGCGCGTAGCTGATCGTGCGCCCGAGGTTGAACAGTGCGTGCTGGCGCACCTCATAGAGCGTGAGCGCGCCCGACCAGCGGTCGTCGGTCTCCATGCGCTCGGCGTAGGTCGCGACCAACGGTCCGCACATTCCGATACAGTGTGCGCCGCCGAACAGTCCAATCAAGAAGAACACCGCCAGCCCGTAACCGCCCGTCGCAGTTCCCGAGAGCTGACCGGAAATCCCCGTCCAGACGGCTGCGAGCGGGCTGGCAACCATTGCAGTCGCTACGGTACGGTCGACGTAATGGGTTCTGGTTCGATGCTCGAACCGCAACCGTGAACGTGGGTTTCTCGGCTCCGGCCCACCCGGCGGCGGCCGCGGTGCGGTGGCGGTGCCTGGCGGATGAAGGGCGAGCGACCGAACAAAGTGAGGGAGCGAGGGCTTCGACAGTGCTGTGCGGTCCGTGGAGAACGAAGTATCCGCGCGAACGTAGCGAGGCCCGACCGAAGGGAGAGCCTCGAAAGCGAACGGCGAACACAGTGAGCCGTGAGCAGTGAGCGCGGTTCACCGCTCGCGCGGTTTGCGAGCGGGAGTTTTTAGTCCAGGTTTTTGCGACCAGCGAGGGACCGAAGGTCCCTCGTGCCGTGCGAACGGGTGCTTCGCGCCCGTGAGCAGAGAGTGGTGCGCGAGCGCAGCGAGCGCACCCGAGGAGTAAAAAGGTGGAGGTTGCCTACTGGAAGGTGCGACCGACCTCGCGCTCCTCGGTGGCGGGTTCGCCGCTGTCGAAGCGGTCCTCGATCTCCTCGTAGCGCTCCTTGGTCTCGGCGGTGACGCTCGGGGTGACGTCGTCGAGCGCCTGATCGAAGTGCTCGTCCTCGATGCGGACGTTGCCGACGCTGCCGTCGAGATCCTCGGGATCCACAGTCTGGATGAGCTCGCGGGTCGCGGCCATCGCGGCCTCGCGGGTGACGGCTTCGATATCCGCGCCGACGTAGCCCTCCGTCCGCCGGGCGAGGTCGGCGAGATCCACGTCGTCGGCGAGCGGTTTGTCGCGCGTGTGGACCTCGAAGATCGCCTCGCGGGCGTCCTCGTCGGGCACCGGAACGTGGACGTGTCTGTCGAGCCGACCCGGGCGCAGGAGTGCGCTGTCGATGAGGTCGGGTCTGTTGGAGGTGGCGATCACCACGACGTCCTCCAGCTCTTCGAGCCCGTCGAGCTCCGTGAGGAGCTGGGAGACGACGCGTTCGCCCACACCGGAGTCGCCCATGTTGCGGCCGCGCTCGCCGGCGATCGCGTCGATCTCGTCGAAGAAGATCACCGTGGGAGCGTTCTCGCGTGCCTTGGAGAACACTTCACGGACGCCCTTCTCCGACTCGCCGACGAACTTGTTGAGCAGCTCGGGCCCCTTGATCGAGATGAAGTTCGACTGGGCCTCGTTGGCGATGGCCTTCGCCAGGAGGGTTTTCCCGGTGCCCGGCGGGCCGTACATCATCACGCCCTTGGCGGCGTTCATGTCCATCGCCTCGAACACCTCGGGGTAGTCGAGCGGCCACTGGACGGTTTCGCGGAGGCGCTCTTTGGTGTCGTCGAGACCGCCGACGCTCTCCCACGTCACATCAGGGACTTCGACGAAGACCTCGCGGAGCGCGCTCGGCTCGATGCCCTTGAGTGCGCTCTTGAGGTCGTCGCGAGTGACCTGCAGCGATTCGAGCACTTCGGCGTCGATCTCCTCCTCGTCGAGATCGAGCTCGGGCCGGATCCGGCGCAGTGCGTTCATCGCCGACTCCTTGGCGAGGCTTTCGATGTCCGAGCCGACGAACCCGTGGGTACTCTCGGCGTAGGTGTCGAGATCGATACCGTCGGCCAGCGGCATCCCGCGCGTGTGAACCTGCAGGATCTCCTTGCGCCCTTCCTTGTCGGGCACGCCGATCTCGATCTCGCGGTCGAAGCGGCCGCCACGGCGCAGCGCAGGATCGATCGCGTCGACACGGTTGGTCGCGGCGATCACCGTCACCTGGCCGCGCTCTTCGAGCCCGTCCATCAGGCTGAGGAGCTGTGCGACGACGCGGCGCTCGACGTCGCCGGAGGTCTCGTCGCGTTTGGGCGCGATCGAGTCGATCTCGTCGATGAAGACGATCGCCGGCTCGTTCTCCTCGGCGTTGTCGAACATCTCGCGGAGCTGTTCCTCGCTTTCACCGTAGTATTTCGACATGATCTCGGGCCCCGAGATCGTCTCGAAGTGGGCGTCGATCTCGTTGGCGACCGCCTTGGCGATGAGCGTCTTGCCGGTGCCGGGCGGGCCGTGGAGCAGCACGCCCTTCGGCGGTTCGATGCCCAACTGCTGGAACAGCTCGGGGTGGCGCATCGGCAGCTCGATCATCTCGCGGACCTGTTCGAGCTCGCGGTCCAGTCCGCCGATGTCCTCGTAGGTCACCGAGGGGGTGGTGGCGCTGTCGCCGCCATCGCCAGCGTCGGAGACGATCTCCTCGGCTGGTTTCTCGCTGATCTCGATGTCGGTGTTCTCGGCGACGATCACCGTGCCGTCGGGGTTCGTTTCGGCGATCCTGAGGGGGATGCGCTGGCCCGAACCACCAGAGAACGGCCCGAAGCCGAGCGAGAACGGGATCGTCTGACCCTGCGTGAGGGCCTGTCCCGAGAGCTTGTCCTGGACGTAGGGGCCGATGTTCCCTCGGATGCGGAGGTTCTGAGGCAGCGCCACCGTGACCGACTGAGCGGGCTTGACCTCGGCCTTCTCGACACTCACGCGGTCGTCGATACCGACCTGAGCCTCGCTACGGAGCTGGCCGTCGATGCGGATCACGCCCTGTCCCTGGTCGTCAGGGTAGCCGGGCCAGACGCGTGCGATGGCGCGGCCCTCGCTGCCCTCGATCAGGATGTAGTCGCCGTTTTCGAGGTCGAGTTCGTCCATCGCCGCGCGGTCGACCGCCGCCAGTCCACGCCCGGCGTCCTTCTGTTTGAGCGGTTTGATCGTGAGGTTCATTGCGTCACCTCGACGGTAAGCACGCCGTTGTTGATGGTTGCTTCGGCCGTTCCCGACTCCGGGATCTCGAAGTCGGCCTGTTCGTCGCCGCTGACGACCATCACGGTGCCGTCGACGACGTCGACCGTCGCCTCGTCGGCGTCGGAGCCGATGTCGGCCGCGTAGACGACCGACGCGTCGTACTCGTACCGGCTCAACGCATCGCCGTCTCGGTCGTCGAACTGCTGGAGAGTTGGTGTCATCCTAACGCTGAGTTAGGGCTACTACTATATAAGTGTTTCTCGAAGTCGGCACCCCCGTACCGAGAAGGGAGACTGAACGATGGGGTTGCGGTTCAGGGTCGTTTGGGGTTCGGAACGAAAGAGGATATCGGTAGGTGGGATCCTGAAGTGGATCGGTCAGTAGAGAAGTGGCCTCGGTCGTTTTCCTACTGCGGAGCCGCGATACTGTCTCGCAGCCGGTCGCTACGAGATGAACTCGTTGTTGCGCCAGTCGACACCCTTGCTCGCGGCCGGCCCCTCGGTGGGGTCCTCGACGACTTCGAGGGAGGCCGGTCGTTCCTCGCCGTCGACGATGCGGGTGGCGGTGAGATCGCCTTCGCAGGCGGTGATCGCCGTCAGGGTGCCCTTCTCGGCGATCCGGGCGATGTCCCGAAGCACCTCGAACATGGCGTACTGGACGGCGGTGTTCTGGAGGACGGTCTCCCGATCGCCCTTGAAACAGGCGTATTCGACGAGTTCGGAGGGCGGCATCTCGTCTTCCTCGCCGGGACCGCCGCCCCAGCGCGGGCCGCCGGCGGGCGGTTTCTGTTCCTCTGGTGGTTCCTCGTAGACCCGGTTTTCGGACACGCTGGCTTTCAGCTGGGCCGTCGGCGTGTATTTACTGAGTGAGTCGTCCTCGGCGACGGCGCTGACGATGAGCGTGTTGTTCCGACGGGTGAGATCGATCGACTCGAGTTCGTCGGGGAGGGGTGGATCGTCCAGAAACTCGTGCAGGTCTTCGAGGGGCAGTTCGAGCGTCGAGTGGAGTTTGAATACACAGTCCTTCATGGTATCACCGGCAGTCGGGCGTGCTGCCGACGCTGCCCGTTCGTCGGTATATCGGTGGTCCGGACGTATATTCCCTGTCTTTCGTCCATCGCCATCACTCGCCGGCCAGCGCCGGTTCGAGATCGTCCTGCTCGTCGAGTTCGGCCAGCACGTCGCTGCCACCGATGAACTCGCCGTCGACGTAGGTCTGGGGCGTCGTCGTCCAGCCGCTGTGGGCTTCGAGCGCCGTTCGATACTCGTCGATCGATTCGAGCACGTCCACCGTCTCGAACTCGTCGCGATACTGGGAGATCAGCCCGAGCGCGCGATCGGAGTAGCCACACTGGGGCATCAGCTCGTTGCCCTTCATGAACAACACCACCTCGTTCTCGTCGATCGCCGCATCGACGCGCTCGGTGACGGTCTCCTGCTCCAGTCCGCTGTCGGGTTGGAACGACATGCGCTGTTTAGGGACCATTCAGTCAAATGCATTGTGCCACCGATGTTCCCCCATCCTTCCCCATTCACCCCCCATCTATTGATATCTCTGGCAGTCGGGTCAGGGAATCTGTCGGGTTACTCGGCGGCCTCGGTCGCCGGATCGGTGCGCTCGCGCAACGCCTTCTTGTCGGTCTTGCCGATATCCGTCAGCGGAACCTGCTCGACGATTTCGACCGCGGCGGGGACGGCATGCTTTGCGACACGACCCTGCAGAAAGTCGACGATCTCGTCTTCGGTGAGATCACCGTCGTAGTCGGGATCGGGCTCGATATAGACCTTCACGCGCTCACTACCCGGACGCTCCGGATCGGGAACCCCGACCGTCGCCGGACGCTTGACGCCCGGATGGCCGAACAGCTCCTCGTCGACCTCCTCGGAGTAGACCTTCAGTCCGGAGACGTTGATCATGTCCTTCACGCGATCGACGACGTAGAACCGGCCGCTCTCGTCGATCTTGGCCACGTCGCCGGTGCTCACGAACCCCTCGTCGTCGAAGGGCTGTTTGTCGGCATCGAGATAGCCTTGCATGCGCTGTGGACCGTTGAGATACAGCTCGCCCTCGCGCTCGTCATCGATGGCCTCGTCGAGCGGGATCGGTTCGCCGGAGTCAACGTCGACGAGCTTGACCTCGGTGTCGGGCACCGGCACGCCGATCGTCGGCTGGTCGAACCCGCCATCGTCGGAGCTACCGCCGGTCATCATGTCGAGCAAGCCACGCGTGTTAAAATGTGTGATCGGCGACATTTCGGAGAGACCGTAGCCCTGTGAAACGCCCGTGCTCTGCTCGGCGAAGGCGTCCTTCGTCTCGCTCGCGAGCGGTGCCGATCCAGAGATGCCGATGATATCCTGGCCCAGCTCCTCGTCGACGATCTCCATGAACTGGGTGGGCACCCCCATCATGATCACCGGGTCGTGCGTCTCGATGAGATCGCGCATCGTCCCCGTATCGCGCGCATCGGGAACCGTGAGCACGTCGAGTCCGAGTTCGATCAGCGAGTGCAGTACCGAGTAGCCGTAGGCGTGATAGAGCGGCAGCGCCATCAGCGCCGTCTCGCCGCCGCGCATCAGCTGTGCCATCCGACTCATGTTCGCCGTCGCCTGCAGCGCGTTCGCGGTGACGTTGCGATGGGTGAGCAGACAACCTTTCGGCCGGCCGGTGGTGCCGCCGGTAAAGAGCAGCGTGTGAACGTCCTCCTCGGGATCGAAGTCGATTTCGGGCGGCGCGTCGTCGGTATCTTCGATCACGTTGGGCAGCCACTCGGCATCAGCGACGTCGTCGTGATCGCTCGGCGGATCGTCGGAGTAGTCGGCGATATCGGTAAGGATCAGATGCTCGATGGCGAGGTCGTCACGGAGCGAACACAGCAGCTCGCGGTGGTCGTCCTGCCCGATGAGCACTTCCGGATCGCCCTGTTCGAGACGATAGCGCAGGTCGTCGTCGGCGTCGAGAACGTCGTTCGGGATGTGGACGCCGCCGGCCCGCGAGATCGCGTAGTCGGCCAACACGAACTGGATCGAGGTCGGCAGGATGGTCGCCACGCGATCACCCTTCCCGACGCCGTGATCCGCGAGCGCGCTCGCCAACCTGTCGACCATCTCGGCGAGCTCAGGGAATGTGACTTTCTCGCCGCGCTGGACCAGCCCCTGCTCGGGATGGGCGTCGGCGCTCTCGTACAGAAACGAGTGTGCTGGTTCGTCGGGATACGGTGCGAGGGTCTCTGGGATGCCGAACTGTTCGTACTCGTCGAACCACGGCGCGGAGTCAGACATAGTTCGTGACGTCTCCCCGTATGTCTAAACCCGTCTGCGGCTATGCCCGGTGATTCAAGTCGCCGTCCCGTTCGTCGTTGTCGTCGAAGACGATGTGGAATCATTCTCCGTGGCCGTCGATGTGTCGCTCTGGGCAACCATTTGAGTCGACGTATCGGTTGCTGTCTCCGCCGTCGTGGTCGGTTCTTCGGTTCCGGTCGTCTCCTCGATTGTCTCGGTCGCTGTCGAAGTGGTCGAGTCAGTCGTCAGTTCCGCCTCGGTGGTCGACTCGACAGTCGTGCCAGTGGGTGTCGCCGTCGATGTCGCGGTCGAGTCGTTCGCATCGGGTTCGGTTGATGTGGTTTCGTCGGATTGCACACCGAGGCTTCCGGTCGATTGATTCTCGGTTGTGGCAGTACCCGCTGGAGTCGTGGTCCACGTTCCAGCCCCGACCGAGACTTCCGCCGTCTCCGTGTCGCTGAATTCGGCGTACGTGGCCCCACCGGCAAAGCCCGCGACGGCGAGGAACACCACCGCGACGATCGCTGTGAGTCGTGTCGTTTGCATCAGTCGTCCTCCGCATCGTTCCCGCCAGTTGGTTCGTCGCCCGTGGCCGTCTCGTCAGGGATCGATCCACCGTCGGGTTCAGCGTCCGCATCGGGTTCGGTCGGTCCATCGCTCGCGTCGCGACCGGTCCGTGCCGCGCGTGCGAGATCGTAGAGTTCGCCGAGAACGAGCAGTCCGAGCGGGAGCGCGACCAGCGCGAGAAATCCCATTTGGGTGCCCGCGAACGCGATGACGTGCCCGATGTACGGTATCGTGAACGCCACGCGGCCGACGAGCGCAGCAGCCGGAACGAGCTTCCGGTCGGCCTCCTCGTTCGCGTCGCCCTTCGTCTCGAACTGTAGTCCGTCCTCGTTCTGGACGACGTTCACGACACGATGGGTGACGAGGTTTGCCCCGGCCTGTCCCTGCCGTATCTCGGCCGTCTTTCCCTGTCGGAAGGTGATGATGTCGCCCTCGCTGACCGCTGCGGCTGAAATCCCGTTCACGATGACCGCATCGCCAGCGCTGATCGTCGGACTCATGCTGGAGGAAAGGACGGCGTAGCTGTGTTCCGCGCCGACGACCTGCGGAACGATGAAGACGGCGAACGGGACGAGAACGGCGATCAACACCACTATCCCCACCACTTCGAGCGTTCTGCGTCGGTTCGGTGTATATTGGTTCATTGTATGAAAAACGGGCAGTCAGATGTCCTGACTACTGGTCTGGTGGAGTGCGAACGTGATCGTCACCGTCAGTTCGTCTCCTTGGTAGTCGTTGTTCGCCGGATCGTCGGCAAACTTCAGCCCAAAAACAGCGATTCGGTACCGCCGTTTGCTGACGGTGGCGGCGTCAGGCCGTCGAGCACGCTATCGTTCGCGCCAGCAGTCAGGTCGGCGATATCCTTCCGACCGTTCCCGTTGGCGTCGGAAATGCTTGGGAAGATGTTCGTGCCGTCGTACGTCAGTTGTGTCACTTCGAACTGTTTCGCCATCCCGTCCGCAGAGTTGGAGAGCGTATCAGCCTCGTTGTTCCCGTTCGGGCTGTCCGCTTCGTTCTCGTCGTACGAAAACGCCAGTTCGACGTGATTGGCGTCGAGCGACCCCGCGTTTTCGAGGGTAATATCCCCATAGAGGGTATCGCCCGGTTTCGCGTTCGACAGCGTGAACTCTCCAGAGACACCGTCAGCCTCGGTCTCGTCCGAGTCGCTGAGTACGAGATCAAGCGTACCCGCCTGCACGGAGTTGTCCGTACTCGACTCCTCGTCACGGAACGTCGCCCACGTACTCACCCCTCCCAGAGCGCTCGCAACCCCAATGGTGGTCACTCCACCGAGGAGCTTGCGGCGCGTCAGTCGGAGTTCGTCGCTCTCGTCGCTCATGGGCCGCCTACTCCAGATAGACGATTACGTCGAAGGTGACCTCATCTCCCTGTGCAGCGTTCGGCGCGTCGTTGACATCGTACCCGACGTACATTGTCCTTGTGTCGCCGGATGGGAGGTCGATATTGCCCTGCTTTTTACCGGCGACGCTGTTGATGTTGCCGTCCAGCACCTTACTCTGGCCGAACCTGACACTGACATTCAGGTGATTATCGAGTTCGCCGCCGTTGTCCGTACTCGTGTCGGTTTCCGGTTCAGAGTCTTGGCCCTCACTACTATTGACGTTTGCCACCTTGGCGGAGAGTGCCCCGCGGAGCGAACCGGCGTTGTTTACCTTGGTAGTGACCTCTTGGGGGCCAGCGTCTGCCCCGACTGCACTGACACTGAGAGTATTCTCCTGATTGAGTTCTAGATCAAGCGTACCCGCTTGCACGCTGTTACCGCTACTCGTTTCCTGATCACTGAACGCGGCCCATGTGCCCGCGCCCACTGCGCCGGCTGCGCCTACCGTTGCCATGCCGCCGAGCACCCGTCGCCGAGTCAGCGGTGATTTGTCGTTGTCGTCTGCCATTGTCTTGGATCTCCGTGTTCCGTTCCCCATCAGCGGGGACCATCGTCCGCCGTCGCCGCACGCCCCGCGAACACCGACATCGATGCAGCGTGGCGCGCTACCCGAGACCATGAACCATACCCCCATTGTATCACGCCGCCTGAACGAATCGCAGGTATCGTTTGAAGCGACGCAAACGCGGCCTGAACGGCGGTAAAGGGAGCCTGAAAGGCAGTACAGACGGCCTGAATCGGCATACCGACAGCCATACTGAATCGACACCGCGCACGGAGCGCTGGCGAATGCGGTCGATGGAATCTAGTCAGCTAGAGTGTACATCTAAGTAAAATCGTGTCCCGGATTAGCATATGAGCGCAATCGAGACCATCGAGCTTCTCGCGCGGTCGGAGCATCGCGTGCGAATCCTCGATCTGCTGTGCGAAAACGGGTCGCTCGAAAAACACGTACTCGGAGATCAGGTCGATGCCTCGCGGACGACGATCGGGCGGAACCTCGACGTACTCGAAGAGCAGGGCTGGATACGGCGAACGAACGCTCACTGTGAGATCACTCGCCAGGGCGAGCTGGTCGCGGAGAAGTTCCGCACCCTCACGGAAACGGTGGCACTCGGATCGAAACTCGACGCGTTCATGCGGTGGGTTCCCGATGGCTCGCTCGATCTCGATCTCGAACTCCTCACGGACGCCGAAATCATCCTCCCGGAGCCCGGCGATCCCTATGCGATGGTGAACCGCCACGTCGAACTGATCCGCGAAACCGCGAACGACCGCGTCATCCTCCCGGTGACGGGTCTACACGCCTTCGAGGCAGTTCATCAAAAGATCGTCGAGGAGAACGCAACGTCGGAACTCGTCGTCGAGCCGACGATCGAAGAGACGTTTCGGACAAATCCGAGCTACGTCGAGCTGTACAAGGAGATGGTGGCCACCGGGCGATTCGACATTCACGTGTACGACGGCGATATCCCGTATTATCTGGGCGTACTCGATGACACCGTTCAGGTCGGCGTCAGCGAGGACGGGGAGCCACGCGCGATACTGGAGACCGAAAGCGAGGCGGTCGCGGACTGGGCAGCGGGCGTCTATGCGGAGTACAAAGACGAATCCAAGCCGCTGCAGGTGGTTCAGTGATCCGGGGCGTGTGCATCCCCCGCACGCTGTGCACAGGGTACCCTGATAGAGCGCCCATCCAAGAGGTATGACATGGGGACGAGTACGAGCGATCCGGCACTTGCGAGCGAGACGGGTCCGGAGAAGCCGGGAGTTGAATCGGCAGCGACCGATGTCGACGCTCGGACTCGCGGAGGCTCGGGCGTTTCGCATGACGACCTGTTCGACGTACTGAGCAACCACCGCCGACGGTACGCGCTGCACTCGCTCAAACAGCACGAGCGAACGGCGAACATCGGTGATCTCGCCGAACAGGTTGCCGCGTGGGAGAACAGCGTCCCGCGGGTCGATCTCAGCGCGGCCGAGCGAAAGCGCGTCTACACCGCCCTCCAGCAGTTCCATCTGCCGAAGATGGATGCGGCAGGCGTCATCGAGTTCGACGACGCACGGGGTATCGTCTCGCTCACCGACGCGGCCGACGGTCTCGACGTCTATCTCGATGTCGTCGGCGAGGACGACATCCCCTGGAGTCGGTACTATCTCGGCCTATCGGCGATGGCGCTCGTGGGCGTCGGAGGCGTCTGGCTCACCGGTTTCGAGCTGGTACCCGATCTGACGTGGGCCGCACTCGTCGCCGGCGTCGTCTTCTTCTCGGCGCTCGTCCACACCTACTACGACCGACGGATGCAGCTCGGTGCGGCCGATACGCCACCGGACGCGCCGGATCGCTGATGCACCTCGTTCGAGTGGCGACGATGACCGCCTGCCGCCGAAGGGATACCGACGGCACGGCTCCCGATCACCCACACGAATCGATCGACGACAGCGATGCCGATCGCACTCCGTCGGTGACGGTCGTTCGTGCGGTCTCGCGACTCCCCGGCATTCGAGAGCGAGCGCCGCGCCGGAACGCGCTCGTCGTGCTCGTGTATCTCTTCCTCGCGGCGTTTCTCGCCGGCCTGTTCGGCTGGATCGTCAATAGCGTTCCTCTTACGATGCAGTATGTCCCGGCAACCGGAGCGCTCACCTGAGAATCAGTCGTCGGCCGGTGCGGGCTGGCCGGTCTCCGGCTCGATGCTCGGCGGGTATTTCCCACGATCGAGCTTCAGATCGGAGAGTGGCCGCGCCATGCAGGTGAGGGCGTACTCCTCGGCTTCGCGCTCGGAGAACCCGCGGGCGGCCGGCTGTGTCACCTCGCCCTCGACGATCTCGGCCGAACAGGCCAGACACATCCCGACCCGACAGGAGTACTCCTGGGCGATCCCCTCTTCGAGACAGCGCGAGAGGATGGTTTCGGTCTCGGCGACGGTGATCGTCTCGCCGGTCGAAACGAACTCGACGGTGTGCTCGGTCATACCCTCCATTCCAGCCGGCCCCGACAAAACCCTTTACCCATGCTGGCCGACGGGATGGCCGCGACGGGTGGGAAGAGTTTTCCACCCGCCCCTCGACCATCGCCCAATGCGAACGCACGAACCCGACGTCACCATCGTCGGCGCGGGGACCGCCGGCTGCTACGCCGCAGCAACCCTCGCGCGAGCGGGCTACGATGTCGTCATCGTCGAGCGCAAAACGGCCGACGAGGCCGGCCATATCGCCTGTGGCGACGCGCTCAAGGGGGCCGACGCCTTCCCCGAGGCGATCCCGAAATCACACATCGCCCCCTCGTTCACCAACACCGCAGTCGACCACGGCCGCTTCGAGATCCCTCAGGAGGACGCCGTCCTCGACATCCCCGTCCCGGGCGAACTCGCCGTCATCGACCGACTCGAATACGGCAAGCTCGTCATCGAGGGGGCCGAGCAGGCCGGAACGGAGTTCCACTACGACACCGTCGTCAACGACGTCCAACAGAACGACGAGCGCGTGACGGGCCTGACTGGCAAGCGACAGGGCGAGCCCGTCGAGTACGAAAGCGAGCTCGTCATCGACGCCGCCGGCGCGCTCTCCGTGCTCCAGGACAAGGCCGATCTCGCGGACGCGACCTTCGACACCAACGTGAACTACTCGCAGTTCTCCTCGGCCTATCGCGAGGTTCTCGAAGTCGACGAACCCGTTGACTGGCAGGACGCACTCGTGCTCAAACCCACCCAGCGCGCGGCCGGCTATCTCTGGTATTTCCCCCGCACGCCGACCGAGATCAACGTCGGGCTCGGCTTCCAGATGAGCGAGGAGCCGATGGAGCTCGTCGAAGCGCTGCGCCGCGATCTCCGCGAGCGCCCGGAGTTCAAAAACGCCACCGTCAAGGACAAACTCGGTGCCGCGCTCCCGACACGTCGGCCGTACGACTCGGGCGTCGCCCCCGGCTTCATGGCCATCGGCGACGCCGCTGCCCACGTGAACCCGACCACCGGCGGGGGAATTGCAGGGGCGGCCTACGCCGGCAAGTACGCCGGCGAGGCGGCCATCGACGCCATCGAGGACGGCGACGTGAGCGAGGACGCGCTCTGGGAGTACAACGAGCGGGTGATGGACCACTTCGGCGGGCGCTACGCGGCGCTCGACGTCTACAACATCTTCGTCATGGCGACCGGCCTCAACAACCTCACCGGTCTGCTGGCCGCCCTCCCCGCGGCGAAGCTCTCCGACGCGCTCTACTCGGGCAGCGCGACGATCGATCTCCCGCTCAAGATCAGGACCGCGATCAAGAGCTTCGGCCACTGGAAGACGGTGTTCGATCTCTACGAGACGAAACAGGAGGCCGACCGCCTGCTCGACCACTACGAGGAGTATCCCGACAGTCCGGACGAATTCGAATCCTGGCAAGCCCAGCGTGACGGGCTGATGGACGTCATCTACGCGACGACGGGCGCGAGCGCGAAATACTAATCGAGTCGTTCGGCCGCATCGCGCTCCAGAAGCGGCGTCACGTTCACGTCGGGGAGCGTCACCACGTCCTCGCTGGCGAGTTCGTACGTTCGCTCGTCCGCCCCGAGGATTTCGCCGACATCGCGCGTGATGCGAACGGTCGTTCGCTCCGTTTCTCGGCCTGCATCGTCGTCAGCCGCAGTATTCGCACCTGATTCCGCAGTCGTGTCGGCCGTATCGGGCGAAGCCTGTGGGGTCTCGGTTGTGGGTTCGTCCGCCGACTCGCTCGTGGTGTCCGGTGTCTCGCCACCCATCACGTCGGCCGCGCTGACGCCGCCCTCTGCCTCGGGTGGGGATTCTCGTCCACTCGTCCCCTCTGTACCCTCCGGTTCGACGGATTCGGGTGCGGTGGGCGGTTCCGTCGCCGCCGGCGAGGGCGCATCGACACCGTCGTGTGCGTTCTCGTCGGATGCGGTGTCGGATGCCGTGACAACCGATTCGGCCGCCATCGAACGCTCGTCACCGCTCGTCACGCCGGCGGAATCGTTGGCGAGAACGCCGTCGAGGACGTGTTCGCGGTTCGACTCGATCGCGTCGACGAGCGTTCCGAACAGGTCGCGCTCCTCGTCGGTGAGGCCGTCTTTCTCCGCGGGCATGCCGGCGGCGGCGAGGCTGGCGAGTTTGACGAGTTTGCCGACGCGGCGCTCGTAGATCGCTTCGACGGTGTCCTCGGCCGTCTCGATATCGTCGGTCAGTCGACGGACCTCGGGTGCGTCGAAGGGATCGTCGGCGGCCTCGGCCGCGCGCTCGCGTTCGGTTCTGAGTTCGGCGACGAACGCGCCCACGTCGCTGTAAAAATCCTCGCGCAGATGCTGGAGGCTGTCCTTCTGGCGCTCCTTGCTCCGGGTCGACTGGAGATCTCCGAGGTTCATTCTTCGCCCTTCTCGGCGCTGCCGCGCGTCATGAGGAACACGCCGACGTACTCCGGAACGTGAGATGTCCCCGCCGGCACCGTAAAGCTATCGCCAGCGAGTTCCGTGGTCGTTTCCCCGTCGCATTCGACGGTGATCTCCTGCCCGCGGAACGTTTCCGGAATCGCGTCGACGAGCGGGTCGAACCCTTCGATCTCATCGCGTGCGAGCCGTTCGACGGAGAGCCCGCTGCCGCCGTGGAGGCTGCCCGGCAGGCGGATCAGTCGGTTCGTATCGGTGGTGACGGGTTCGTCGATCGGCGCGTTGTCCGCCGCGACCACCTCGGGGAACAGTCGCTGGGCGAGCGCGTAGAAGGCCGGATGGACGTCGATGTTCCCTGCCTCGATCTCGTCGCCGTTCGTCCGCGCAGCGCGCAGTGCAGCCGCGGCCTTGCCCTCGCCGATGCCGTCGAACTCCCGAAGGCGAGCGAGCGCGTCGTCCTCGTCCATGTCGAGCAGCTCGTCGACGAAATCGAGGAGGTGGCGGTGTGCGCGCCGGCTCCAGCCGCCGGTCGTATCGAGCGTGCGCTTCTGGGCCGGACTGCTTCGCCCGGCCGTGCCGCCGACCGCTTCGTGGGAGATGAGCGCATCGATGTCGAGTCCGATCCCGCGGACGTAGTCGACGATCTCCCGGCGCGCGTCGCTTTCGAGCGGCTGAACGCCTGCGTCGCGGACGTGGACGTGGTAGCCGCGCCCGCCCGAGAAGACGATCGTGAGATCGTGAAAGCCGAAGTCGTTTTCCAGGAAGTCGAGCAGGCGAAACAGTGCGGCCTTGCACTTTGCGAGCATCTGCTTGTACGAGTCCACGCCGAGCTCCACGCTCGGAAGGTGGTCGGCGTCGAGATCGAAGACCAGATCGGAGCCACGCCAGTCCTTCTCGGCCATCGAGCTCGCGCCGGGGTCGTCGTATCGCCCCGCCGAGAAGTAGACGTGACGGGGGCGCTCGCGCGCGAGGAAATCCGGGAGGGAGCCGAGATCGAGCGTCGAATTGTGTCTGACCATCGTGGTTCCGGGACCGGCGGTCCACGGGATGTGACCCCACTCGCGCGCGTCGGCGTCCGGCGGCAGCGTCGGCTCTGTCCGGCGGTAGTGGTCGCGAAAGCGCCCCCGGAGATACGCGCGCGTGCGCTCTTCCATCGGGCGACTTCTTCGAGAACACCACGCAAAACGTTGCCGTCTCGCCGACGCCGACCGGTCTTCCCGTCCGCTATCGGATCGGACGAGCGGGTGATATCATCTTGTATCAGTTCTGGATAAACGAGTAGTGGGTGGCTCGGTAAAGGGCCTCGTCACACGGGGCTCGGCGGGGGTAACGGTTCGTCATCGCCACCACCGGAACCAAGCGGGTCGGCGGGCAAAAACGCTTCCACACCGCCGGATCGGCCGCTGGTCCGTCAGTTATACCGAAGCCAGATGAGCAGTCGCTCGTTCTCGCGGGTCTTCGTCGAGACGTTCCCCGGAACGCTGTGAAACGACTGCAGGCGGCCGAAGGTGACGCGATTGTCGTGGCCCTGCAGCCGCAGCCACGACCGAACCGAGTGTGGCTGGAGCATCGTCACCTTGTGCGCCTGTCCGAGTCGCTGCGGATGGTAGTCGATTTTCGTGGGAACCCCGGCGATGGCGACGGGCGTACCGGCATCGACCCCGCTCACCGAACGATCGATCTCGGTGAGCGCCGTCCGCGTGACGTCGCTGGTCTCGCCCCAGCCCGAATCGGCGTACAGCAGCGGCGATGCGGCGATCGACGGGAGCAAAAGAACCAGCACGGCGACGACGACCAGCGCGTCGGTGTCCCGATTCGAAAACGTCCGCCATCCGTCGACGGCGGGGAGCGCGGCGTCGAGACAGACCGCGGCCAGCGCGAGCAGCGGAATGGCGAAGAAGTACGCGTCGCGGAAGGCGAACTGTTTGGCGAGGAAGAACAGGGGCAGCGGGGAGAGCAGCCAGACGACGAAAAAACCCATCGAGCGGCCGGCGGCGAACGAGCGAGCAGAAGCGATGGCTGCCAGCAGCGCGCTCGCGGCGGCAATGGCGAAGACGATCCCAGCGGTGTACCAGCCGGCATGATCGACGGCATCGATCGACGCGAGCGGTGACGCTCCCGGAAACCGGGCGACGACGAGCAGAACGGCGAAGCCAACGATGGCGACGACGAGCGGGAGAGCGCGGCGCGGAGTGATCCGGCCGAGCGCGCGATCGCGGGCGAACGAGACGAGTAGTGCCAGCGGGACGGCAGCCACGACGGCGATCACGAGCGGCGTCGAAACGCCGCCGATCGCGGCGAGAACGTCGGCCTGATAGACCAGCGAAAGCACGTACTGCACCGGAAAGAGGAGGGTCTGGGAGAGCGGCGGGTCGTGGGTGTAGCCGCCGATACCGCCGAGCACCGCGAATCGGACGGCGAGATAGCCAACGGCGACGGCCGCCAGCGGGGCCACCGCGACGATGGCCCGGCGATACGTCGAGCGTCGGCGCAGCGAGGGCCCTTCAAGCACCAGCCAGACGAAGGCGAGCGGGCCGACGACGGCCGCAGTCTCCTTGGAGAACAGCGCGAGTCCGTAGGCCACGGCCGCCCCAACGCGCAGCCGTCGGCTGTCGCGGCGGACGCTCTCGACGAACAGCCAGAGCGCGAGCAACCCGAACAGCGCGAGCAACATGTCCTGACGCCGCGAGATCGCCGGCACGACGTCGGTGCCGAGCGGATGGACCGCGAACAGCGCACCCGTGAGCGCGCCGGTGCGGAGCGAGTCGGTCAGCGAGCGGATCGTGAGTACGACGAGCACGCTGACGAACCCGTGCAGCAGCAGGTTCGTGAGGTGGTAGCCGAACGGGTCGACGCCCCAGAGCGCGTACTCGGCGGCGTAGACGAGGTTGACGACCGGCCGGTAGAACCGTCCGGCGTCGAGGTAGGAGGTGCCGTACAGCAGCGGTTTCGTGAAGATCGTTCGGAGATCGGCGAGCGAGGCGATGCGACTCGTCTCGACGAGCGCGATCGAGTCGTAGGAGGTGAACCAGTAGCCAAGCGACTCGACGTGTGCCAGCACGGCCAGCGAGAACGCGAGCAGCGCCGCGAGCGCGACGCCGTGTGATCGCTTCATCGGTGGTTATTCGTCGATGACGCGACCGGGGGTACTCGTCTTTGTGGTCGCCTCGCGATCCATGGCTCTCTGGACCCAGACGAGGGTCGCCCGCTCGCGTGACTCGGCGTGGAAGGCGAGCTCCGGGAGGTCTGAGACGGTCGCCGGCCGGACGAACCGAACCTGTGTGTCGGCCGTGTCGGTGAGCGAGAGCCACGCCTCGACCGAGTACGGCCGCAGCGGCGTCACCGATTGTGCGTGTGGAGCCGACTGCTCGCCGCCGTCGAACGCGTTCGGGAAGCTCGCGACGTAGATCGGCTCGTCGCCGGGCGCGTCGTCGATCGTGTCGGCGAGGCCCGACAGCGAGCGTTCGTTGAGCGCGCCCGCCGAGCACCAGTTGTCGCCAGCGTAGAGAAGCGGCGACGCACCGATCACGGGAACGAGCAGGAGGAAAACGACGGCGACACGGACCACGTCGCCGATGGGCGGCGCGACTGTGCGGTCTGTTTCGAGCGCGCTGCGGGCGGCAGAGATCACTCGCTCCAGGGCGGGAACCACCAGCAGCGCGAGCGCGGCCATCGCGGGCGCGATCGCGAGATAGGCGTTGCGCATCCCGAAGCCGAAGGTGAACGGCTTGCTCGCGACGAACCCCCGCGTACCGAGCAAAACGACCGGCACGAGAATCCAGCAGGCGAAAAACGCCAGCTGGCGGCGTCGCGAACCGTCGATGACGATCCCGTCCGCGAACAGCGCGGTGGCGAGGCCGGCGAGACAGGCACCGACGAACAGCAAGCCGACGAGGTAGCTCCCGAGGGGAGCGCCGACGGCCGGCAGGGCTACCGAACCGAGCGACTCGCCGGCGAGCACGAGCGGGATGCCCGCGAAGCCGACGACGCTCGCGACCGGTGTGAGTGCGCGCAGCGAGCGAAAGCGACCGCGATGGAAGTAACCCCGCCGGAGTAGCATCATCACCGCGATCGCACCGACGACCAGCACGATGGCGACGCCGACGACGAGCGACGGCACCCCGACGGAACGCAACGCCGGCAGCTCGACGGCGACGTTCTGCGGGACGAACAGCCAGAGGAGATACTTCACGCCGAAGAGGAGCCGATCGGCGAGCGTGGCGCTCGTCGGGACCGCGTAGCCGCCGAGACCGCCGAGCACGGCGGTGCGGACGGCGAGATACAGCGCCGTGACGGCGACGAACGGGCCGATCGTTCCGACGAGAGTTCTGACGATCTGCGTTGGGCGGTCGCTGTCGCGGTCGAGTAGCACCCAGACCGCGGCCAGCACGGGAACGACGAGGGCCGTCTCCTTCGCGCCGATCGCGAGCGCGTAGGCGACCAGCGTGCCCACGAGCCCGCGGTGGCTCGTCCACTCCCACGGGAGTCGCTCGTCCGGCGGGGTCGCGCGATACCAGCGGACGAAGAGGGTGAGCGCGGCCAGCAGGAAGATCGTCAGGAGGGTATCCTGTCGCCGTGCGGTCACGGGGACGACCTCGGCCGTGACGGGATGGATCGCGAACAGCGCCCCTGCGAGCGCGCCGACCGCCCGACGGCGCGTGATTCGAGCCGTACAGACGGCGACGAGCGCGGCGGCGATCGTGTGCAGGAGGACGTTCGTGAGATGGTAGCCGACGGGGTTCAGCCCCCAGACGGCGTAGTCGATGGCGTAGCTGAGCGTCGAGATCGGCCGGTAGAACAGCGCAGTGGCGGTGAAATCCGATCCGGCCATCAGCGGCTGAGCGAACAGCGAGACGAGTGCGGCAGGATCGGTTGCACGACTCGTCTCGATCAGCGGTAGCGTGTCGCTCGCGACGAACCAGTAGCCGAGCGTTTCGGCGTGAGCGAGGAACGCGAGCAATACGACCGGCAGGAGCCACCACCGGTCGGACCACGAGCGCATACGTCGAATGGAACTAGTCGGCGCGCATAAGTGGGTCGAAGTCCGCTTCGGCAAGCGATCAGTCCCCACAGCCGTTCGAAAGCGGGTTCCGACCCGTGGGGATCGTCGGCTGTCCCGTGGAGCCGTGGACAACTGTTTTCATGGCCGTTCTCGAACATCGGCCCCTGGAGCAACAGGAGCCGAGCCACGATGGATGACACTGAACCGGCGTCGTCGCTACGGGGAGCGATCGACGACGCACTCGAACGGGGAGACGGAGAAGAGCTCGCGAAACTCGTCGGGAGCCTTTCGTCAGTTTCCGGCGAGACGTGCAAAACGTGCCTTCGCCGGTTGAAAGCCGCGGTGGCCGACGATCCGGACCTCGTAGGGCCAGCGCTGCCGGCGTGTGAGGCCCTGCTCACCGACGACGAGCGATCGGTGCGACTGACGACTGCCAAGCTGTTCGCTGCGGCCGCCGAAATCGACCCGGATTCCGTCGTTCCGATGGTGTCGGTGCTCGCCGGTCGGCTGGCCGACGACGAGGAGTTCTACTACGTGCGTGCCCGCTCGGCCGAGGCGCTTGGCTACGTCGCGCTCGACCATCCCGACACCGTCGCGACACCCGAGCTGCTGGCCGATCTCAGAATCGGGCTGTCGTTTGACGAACCCGAAGTGAAGGAGAAGCTTGCGAAGGCGCTCGAACACGTCGCGCTGGGCGATCCCGAGCGGCTCGCCCACCACAGCTCTGCCCTCGCCGAGCACTGCGACGACGAAAGCGAACTCGTGCGCTATCACCTCTGTACGGCGCTGGTGATCGTCGGCTGCGAGCAGCCCGAGCGCCTGTCAGACATGACGGACGTGCTACAGAATCGACTGACCGACGAAAATCCGTACGTGCGGGGACGGGCTGCGGAGGGCATCGCCCTGCTCGCGCAGTCATCGATGGCGATCGACTCGATGCCCGATCTCGACCGGATCGACTCGGTGGACGACCCACCGTCGTTTCTGGTCGATCGCGTGCGTTTCGCTCGGCGGGCACTGGACGGTGAGCGGCCTGCGACGGCCCCCGGAGCTCTCGGAACCCTCGATTCGGTTCGGGACGGCACGGGGGAGATCGTCGCGGAGATCACGTCGCTCGATGCCGACGGCGAGTGTCCACACTGTGGCCTCGAACTGCCGGAGAGCGGTCCACCGGTCTGTCCGCGCTGTGGAGCGCCCCACTGACCAGCGATTTTGGCATGCCTAAAGTCCGGAACGCTTTTGTCGTGTTAGGCGAGCCTAAACCGTATGGCAGACGACGCTCCCGAACGCGAGGCACCGACGCGGCGCGACTACGTGAAATACGGCGGCGCGGTCATCGGTGGCGGGCTGCTCGCCGGCTGTACCGGTGAGAGTAGCCCGTCCGGCAGCGGCGATACGGCAGGGTCGAACGGATCGGACGACTCGACGCGGACACGAAGCGGATACACGGCGGCGATCGAACCGGTCGGCGAGGTCGAGTTCGATTCGGTCCCCGAGGAGTGGATCACCCACGAGTTCTCCCTGGACATGGCGGTCGTCTGCGGGACGACCGACGGTATCGTCGAAACCGCCTGGCGACCGGGCGAGTACGTCCTCTCGTTCTACCGAATGCTTCCCGATGTCGACGTGCCGAGCGTCGCCGAGATGAACGGAATCCTGGGCAACGGCGAGTCGATGAACAAGGAGTACATCTACGAAGTCGATCCCGACATGATCGGGGTCGATCCGAACTGGCTGCTCCAGTATTCGTCGGGCAAAGGGAAAGACATCGACGAGATCATCGACAACGTCGCCCCGTTCTGTGGGAGCTACAACCAGCGAAAACGGGACGACTCCTGGCCGACGTGGCCCGACGGGAAATACCGGTACTACGACCTCTCCGAGGTGACGAAATACTGGGGCAAGTGTTCAACCAACCAGAGCGCGGCAAGGCGATGGCCGAGCTGAGTCGGTCGATGGCCGAACGCGTCAGATCCCGGGTCCCCGAGACGGACGAAACGATGGGGCTTCTCTGGGCCGGACCGCCGGACAGCGGCGAGATCTACATCTACAAACCGACCCAGGAGACGAGGAAGGTCTACGGTAGGAAACACTTCAGCGATCTCCAGGTGAACGACGCGTTGGCCGGCCAGTACGACGGCAAAACGTCGATCTACGTCGACGCCGAGGTGATCCTGGAGGCCGATCCCGACAGGATAGTGCTCCATCACGGGCTCATGAAGAACCAACTGCCGGCCTCGGACGCGTACAACGGGAACGATACGGACGGCAAAACGATCGCCGAGTACACGCTCGACCTGTACCGGAACGATCCCGTGCTGTCGGAGCTGACCGCCGTCAAGAACGACGAGCTCTACATCGGGACGATGGAAACCACGGGGCCGATACAGGGCCTGTTCAACACCGAAGTGCTCGCCAAACAGCTGTATCCGGGGACGTTCGGCGAGTTTCCCGGGTTCGACGACGACGACAACACGTACGACGTACCGGAGGACGAACGGCTGTTCGACCGCCAGCGCGTCGCGGACATCTGCAACGGAAAGTTCTGACCATGCCCGACGACACACCGACCGCTCATCGAACGGCTCCGCAAGCCGACGACAGCCCGATCCGCCCGCTGCCCGACTACCACTCGTACGGCGACGACCGACTACGCCAGTGTTACCGGCGCAACAGTCGCCTTCTCCGCGAGTACGGGCCGGACTGGCGGACGATACACACGCTATGTGCGGTCGAGGAACGGCTCCGTGCCCGCGATATCGATCCGATCGGCGTCGTCGCGGAGCTGAACGATGACTGACCCCGACGAAGCGACGGATGTCGATGTCGTCATCGTCGGCGGCGGGCCGGCGGGCTGCTCGGCGGGCGTGTTCACCGCCCGCTATGGCCTCAGTACCTCGATTTTCGATCGCGGGCGCTCCTCGATACGGCGGTGTGCCCATCTGGAGAACTACCCTGGCTTCCCTGCCGGCATCGACATCGAGACGTTCCAGGACCTGCTGCACGCCCACGCCACGGAGGCTGGCTGTGAGATCGTTCCGGACGTGGTCGAATCGGTCGAACATGCGGACAACGGCGGGTTCGTCGTCGAACCACAAGAGGGCGACTCTGTCACCGCGGCACGGGTCGTCGCGGCGACGCGTTACGACGGCGAGTATCTCCGCCCGCTCGACGAGGACGCGATGTTCGAAAGCCACGAACACGACGGCGAGATCCACGAACAGTTCGATCGCTCGTACGCCGCGACGGACGGAACGACGCCGATCGACAGTCTCTACGTCGCATCCCCTTCCTCAGAGGCCGACCGACAGGCGATCATCGCCGCCGGACGCGGCGGGCGTGTCGGATCGACGATCGTCGACGAGGTGCGCCGCGAGCAGGGCTATTTCGAGGGGTTCGCCGACCACTACGACTGGGTACGCCACGAGGCCGAACTCACAGGCGAATGGGCCGAGCGCGAGCGCTGGCGCGAGTACGCCGACGCCAGCCGGCCCGACGATCACGACGTGAGCGAGGAGCAGTGGGCCAGCCTGCGCGAGCGGGAGATCGACCGCCGGTTCGCGCAGTACATCGATGCCGAGGAGATCGAGCGTCGTGGCGTGGCGGGTCAGCGAGCACTCTTGGAACACATCGACAACGATCTCATCCGCGAGCACGCAGCATCCCTCGATCAGAAACGATGACAGTCGAACCGGACCATTACAGCGCGTACAGCGTCGTCATCGTCGGCGGTGGCGTGGCAGGCCTGTCAGCAGGGATCTTCACCGCACGACACGGCCTCGACACACTCGTCGTCGACGGCGGCGACCCGATCATGCGACGGAACGCCCATCTGGAGAACTATCCGGGCTTTCCCGCCGGCATCAACGCCCGGCTGCTCCTCGAAATGATGGGGAATCAGGCCGATGGGGCCGGCTGTGATCGCCGCTCGACCGAGGCGACGGCCATCGAGACGAAATCGGATAGCTTCGTGGTCGAGACGGCCAGCGACGACCGCTATCACGCCGAATACGTCGTTGCCGCGACGAAAAACGCCACCGACTACCTCACGGACGTCGACGGAGTCGGGATCGTCGATCGCGGGAAGACGTACGTCGAGACGGACGAACGCGGCCGGACGGGCGTCGAGGGTCTCTACGCGGCGGGCCGCCTCGCCGAGAAACCCCATCAGGCGATCGTGGCCGCCGGCCACGGTGCCGAGGTCGCCGTCACGCTCCTGGAGGACGACGACCGCCCGTTCTACCACGATTGGGTCGCCCCCGAGGGCTATTTCACCGATCGCGGGCGGGAGCTGCCACCCGGTGTCGAGGAGATCGGCGAGGAGGAACGCCGTCGCCGGGAGGATACGTCACGGGAGACGCTGCGCGAGCACATCGCCGAACCACATCCCGACGACCAGCAGACACATACGAGCTTGGAGGACTGATCCCGTCGAGCGCCGAGTGACGATTGCGGATCGGCAATCGATGTGGGTGAGTCTCACGGTAGTTTTACATGTCTTTAGGCCGGCCTAAAACATATGGCCGACACCACAGTCGAGGTTCCAGCGTGCAGCGGAACGGGCACGGGTGCCAGCACGCTCGTTCGCGATGGGGCGCTCGCGGACTGTGCGAGCCGAGTCGATGCCGGTAGCGCGACGAGCGGGTCGAAGATGGCGAACGAAGTCACACCGATCGCCGATTCGCGGATTTCCCTTCGAACGATACGAAACCAACCACCGATGACCGAACCCACGCTCGACGATCTCCGCGCTCGAATCGACTCCCTAGCGGCCGACATCGGCCGATACACCATCGTCTGCGCTCGCACCGGCGCGCGTCCGGTGCCGATCGCCGGGCGACAGTTCCCCGATCGGGAAGCGGCCACGCGAGCCGCCCGTGCCGCCCAGCGCTACCGCGCGCGGCTGCGCCGCTACGACCCCCGAGTGGCCTACCACGACCTCATCGTTCGTGAAGTGATGGCCACCAGCGAAGAACGGAACGCGTGCGCGGCGACGAACCGTGACTGGCAACGCCGGTTTTGGGCACTCGCCGACCGCGAACTCGCACGCCTGCGTGCGGCACACGGGGGAGAGCCATGACTGTCGAGACCCATATTCGACAGGCGATCGATCGCGTACACGAGGAGCAGGCGGCCATCGGCGGGAAACAGGCGGCGTACAAGCGCTTCGTCACCGGCGTCGAAGGGGTTGCCGTCGAGACACCGACTGCCCAGCGGGGCGGGCTCCAAACCGGTCCCGCCGCCACGGTGGCTGCAAGCTCGTCGGGAGGATCGAACAGTCGAAAGCAGGTCCGTGAACGGTTCGCCGAGACGGTTCGCCCGCACAGTACGGCGGACGTCGACGATCCCGAAACGCTGCTCGAAACGATCGGGGTCGAACTCTCCGAGCAGGTCGCGATGGCTCTCGCGCCGCAGAACATGACGGGGTTCACCGCCAACCTCAAGCAGGGCGTGCTCTCCGAGGCGGCACAACGACGCCACGAACTCCGAGCGATGGAGCGCGCGCTCGACCGCGAAGAGGCGTCACTCGTCGCGGCGAACGACGCCATCGACGAACTGCTGGCGTGGATCGTCGACGCGAACGAGACGGCGCTCACCGATTGTGGGTTCGAGGCGCTTCAGGCGCGACACGAGCGGCTGGACGGGTTCCACGACCGATGCGGGACGATCGCTCACGAGCGCCAGTCGCTGCTTCACGCGACCACCAGCGTCGACGCACAGGTCGGCATCACCCAGCAAGAGCTCGTGAACTGTCTCTACGACGGGTTCCCGGTGGCGTATCCCGTTCTCTCGACGATCGTCCGGGTCGAACAGATCTGTGACGAGTGCCAACGAGCGATTCGAGCGCATCTGGTGCGACGGGTGTGAACGGACGATCGACAAAACGGCCGCCATCCCCGTGAATCGCGCACGTTTCGAGGGAGTCGGTCCATCCGAACTGACACACCGCAGGGGACGATCATGCGATAGATGCATCGTCCCCTTACTCGCCGTCATGTTTTGACGTCGTATCACGTTGAAAACCGTTCGATGCTGCCGTGCGATGACTGATGGCCATCGAGGACGTACTGCGACCGATGGCCGACATCCGAGCGCCGAGCGTTCCCGACGACCGCCTCGACGGCTGGACGATGGTCGAGGAGACGACCGAGACGCTGTTCGCGCTGCCGACGATGCGGGTGCGCGGCCACACGCTCGTCTACGAGGACGGCCCGCTCCGTGAGGCTCTGCGGGCGGCCGACGACGCCCTCGACATGCCGTGGCGATTTTTCTTCGCCACCCGTCTCGCCTTCCGTCCGCCGCTCGCACCCGGGATCGGCACGGCATCGGTGCTGCCGACCGTCGCAACTGAGCTCCGGCGATCGTTCGCATCCGACCTCGAAGACAGGGGCTTTCGCGCGGTTGAACGGGGACGGAAGCAGCGCATGCGCACCGACGCCGGCGATCGGGCCCGCCTCACGAAATACACCGCCCGCTACGCCGTCGAGCGCAACGGCAGCGATCGCGACGACGGCGATCACGACATCGCCATCGAGGGCTGGGTCGCCGTCTGGACGCGACGGAGCGGATTCCGCATCGCCGGCGGAGCCTACCCGATCCAGGGGTTCGCCGTATTGTGCGAGAGCGCCGGGATCGACCTCGACGACCCGAACGCATACCGCGAGGAGCTGCTCGGGCTGCTCCGCGCCGTCGAGTGAGACAGGTATTGTCGAGAGCGGCTCGCTGACCAGCATTTTTATCCCCGCGATGGGCGATTGCCCGAGCGCGCATGCGATCCAGGCGCGTTCTCGATGCGGTGCGGACGGCGGCGCGGCGGCGAGTGGGCGCGCGACGGCTGCGCGTGCTGCTCGGCCGGCGAGTAGCCGTCTGGCTGACCGTCGCGGTGGCGCTGCTGTCGATCCTCACCGGCGTTGCCGTGCTCGGCTCGCCGGAGACGTTCGGCCCGCTGACTGGGGTTATCGCCAGCGGCGTCCGGCGAACAGCGGGGTTCTCGGCGGTGATCACGGGCTTTCTCCTGCTCATCAGCGCGCTCGAACTGCGCAGCGGGCGGCGCGCGGCCTGGCTCGCGACCGTCGTCCTGCTCTCGGTGACAGTATTCGAGGCGATCGTCCAGTCGAGCGTCGTCTCGTTTCCGGTCGCCGCCCTCTCGGTGGCGACGCTCGTCGTGCTGGTGCTCACCCGCAACCGCTTCGACAAGGAACTCGATCTCTCGACGACGCAAATCGCGGCGCTCATCGCCGTCAGCGGCGCTCTGCTCTACGGCACCGTCGGCGCGTACACGCTCCGCGAATCCTTCCGCGGCGTCGAGACGCTCACCGACGCCTTCTACTACACGATCATCACCGCGAGCACCGTCGGCTACGGCGACGCGACGCCCGTCACCGGCCAGGCACGGCTGTTCACCGTTTCGGTCATCGTCGTCGGCGTGTCGAGCTTCGGGCTCGCGATCGGTGCCCTCGTCTCCCCGGCGATCGAGGACCGCCTCACGCGCGCGCTCGGAACCATGACAGATACACAGCTCGCCGAACGCGACGATCACGTGCTCGTGCTCGGCTACGGCAGCCTGACCGAATCCGTCCTCGACGAACTCGACGTCGACAATCTGGTGCTCGTCGTCTCCGAGGAGAACGAGTCGAAACTCCCGCCGGTCGCCGAGCGCGAGCTCCCGGTCTTCGTCGCCGATCCGACCGACGACGCGGCGCTCGACCGCGCCGGCATCGACCGTGCCCGCGCAGTGATCGTCGCCAGCGACGACGACGCGACCGACGCGCTGGCGGTGCTCACCGTCCGTGAACGGAACCCCGAAATCACCGTCGTCGCTGCCGCCACCGAGGGCGAGAACGGCCCGAAGCTCGAACGCGCCGGCGCGGATGCCGTCGTCACTCCCGCCGCCATTGGTGGTCGCCGGCTCGTCGAATCGGCGCTCAGCGGGGAGTGAACCGCGTGTCGGCTCCGATCGAACGGCAATTTCTATAGGCGACGCGGCGGTAGTGGGTCGTATGACCGAACACGTCCTCGTCCCCATCGACGGCTCGCCGCGCTCCGAGCGCGCGCTGGAGCACGCACTCGACATGAATGACGTCGAGCTCACCGTCATCACCGTCATCAACCCCTTCGATACCGATCCGAACACGGTCGGGTTGCAGTCGCCGACCGGGATCCCCGGCATGCCCGGCTACTCCGAGGAGTGGTACGAGGGCGCGCGGGCGGAGGTCGAGGAACTCCACGCGGCGGCGAGCGAGCAGGCTGCCGAGACGGGAATCGAACTGTCCAGCGAGATCGAGGTCGGCAAGCCCGCACGGCGCATCCTCCGCTACGTCGAGAACAACGAGATCGATCATGTGGTTGTCGGCAGCCACGACCGTACCGATCTCACGCGCATCCTGCTCGGCAGCGTCGCCGAACGGGTGGTGCGACGCTCGCCGGTGCCGGTGACGGTCGTCCGCTGAGAGCTTAGTTCGAGGAGAGATCGAACGCGTCGGCGAGCAGTTCGTGCGAGCGGAGCACGTCGTCGGGATCGGCGAGCTGGCTCTGGACCATGACGCGCTCGACGCCGGCCTGTGCGGCCATCTCTTCGAGGAGCTCCCGCGCGGTCTCGGGACTGCCCGAGATCTGTCGCGGCCACTCGCCCGGTTCGAGCGGTTGCTCGGTCGGTTCGGGCACGCCGCCGAGCTCCTCGATCGCTTCCTCGGTCGAGCGGATCGGCGGTGCGTCGGCGATGCCGCTCTGGAGTCGCTTGCGAGCGGCTTCGGTCGTCGCGCGCAGCCGTGCGGCCTCCTCGTCGGTCTCCCCGCAGGTGACGTTCACCGCGAGCATTCCCTCAGGGCTGTCGGGACCGGCACCGAACGACGACGGCTGGAACCGTTCGCGATAGGTCTCGAACGCCTCGACGGCGGGGCCAGGCCTGATGAACGACGCGAAACAGTAGGGCAGTCCCAGCTCGCCGGCGATGGCCGCACTCGACGGGCTCGATCCGAGCACCCACACCTCGGGGACCGACTCCGCCGAGCGGGCGATATCGAGCTCGCTGAACTGGTGGTCGTCGGGAAAGCCGTCGTGGAGGTGGGCGGCGGTCTCGTTGATCTTCTCGGCGTGGTCGTCGCTACGCCGGCGCTGGCTGCGATCGGGCTGAAGGGCGTAGTCGCTCACCGGGTTGCCGGTCGCCCGGCCGAGCCCGAGATCGATGCGATCGGGCGCGAGCGAGTCGAGCACGCCGAAGGTCTCGGCCACCTTGTACGGGCTGTAATGATTGAGCAGCACAGTACCGGAACCGACGCGGATGCTGTCGGTCTTGGCCGCGAGATGGGCGATGAGTGCCTCCGGGGTGGTGCTCGCGAGGCGGTCGGGGAAGTCGTGATGCTCGGCCACCCAGAAGCGCGAGTAGCCGAGCTCTTCGGCGTTTCGTGCGCGCTCGACGGTGTTCTCGAACGCCTCGGTCGCCGACCCGTTCTCGGGCACTGGTGCCAGATCGACTATCGATAGTTCCACATGATAGATCGCGGCGGCGGACGAATAAACCGTCCCATCGCCCGAGCAGCTACTGCCGATCGTCGAGGATCGTGTCCGTCAGCCGTGGGCTCGACGATCCGTTCTGGCCAGCATTCGTCGCCGTCTCCCCGGTATCCGAAAAGTGGTCGGCGTCCGCGGAGCGGTCGCGGGGGCTATGCGGGGCGTTGCGGTCGTGAGAGTGCCGTCCACCGTCGTAGTCACGGCTGGTGCCGCCGACGAGGCTGCCGATGGCTCCGCCAAGGGCGCTGTTCGCCCCGAGGACGACGGCGACGACGACCACGAACAGCGTCATCCCGAAGCCAGCGAGCAGGCCGCCGGACTGGCTCAGAACCCCGATCTCGATGCTCGCGATGGAGACCCCGATACCGAGGGGGAGTGCCAGCAGGAAGCCGCCGAGCGAGCCGGCGAGCAGCCCGTGCCAGAGCCCGCCGCCGACGGTGGTGTCGGCGCGATAGCCGGCGACGAACCCGCCGACGAGACCGGCGACGAACTGCCCGATCCCTGGAACGATGAGGCCGACGACGCCGAGCACGAACTCGACGGTCAGACCCAACCCGACCGCACGCCAGTTCGTCATGGTCGAATTCGGAACTCTCCGAACTAAACGGTCACGGGCGCGCTCGTGTCGAAAACGATTGATGAATGGTGGGGAGAGTCCGAAAGAAGGACAGGCTGTTCGGTGGGCGTCAGCAGGGTTCAGAGGAAGTCGCTAACGTTGATTCCCTCCCCCGTGGTGGCGCTTTCACCACCCGATCCGCCCCCATCGGGGTTGGCCTCTTCGTAGGGCTGGACGATGACGAACCCATCTTGGCCGGCGAACTCCAGTTGGAAGCTCTCGCCCGACGAGCGCCCGATGAAGCTCTTGATGTTCAGATCGCGCTTCGCGCTCGGCGAGACGTTCGCGCTCCAGGCGACGGTGGCGTTCGGATCGGTCCGGACGGGCGTCGGCAGCACCAGCGGCTCGCCATGGGTGGTGATCGCGATGTGGCCCGGCCCCTGCAGATAGACGTTGAACATCCCGCCCGAGGAGACCCCGGCGATGGAACTCATCATCTTGATGTCCCAGTTCACCGATTCCTCGAAGGCGAGCACGTCGTTGCCGTTGACGCTCACCTCGTCGTCGGCGTCGAGTTCGAGGATCTGGACCTCCTTGCCGGCATCGGCGAGGTAGAGGTGGCCAACGCCGCTCGCGCGCATCATCACGCCCCCCTCGCCGGTGACGCGCTTTTTCAGCATGCCCTTCAACCCGCCGGAGGATTTGCGCTCGAAGGCAACCTCGCCGGTGTAGCCGATCATCGAGCCGGCCTTGGCCATGACGGCACCGTCGAGGGCGACGTCGAGCAGCTTCGAGCTCTCGCGGTCGAACGTCTTCGTGGTCTCGTCTGGTCCGTGCGATCGGACGAAATCGTCGAAATCCATTGGTGTGCTCCGAGCCACACGGTGGCTCGCTCGAAGAGAGGTCGTTTCGAGCGATATAGCCACCGCGTGCTACCATCCCACAGCGTGAAACGATCCCGCGGTATGCAATGATCCCACACGATGGCTATACCATCTGCACGCGCCTTCGTTCGTCCGTTGGCGGCGTCGCCGCCGGCGCTCGTGCGAACGATCGAACCCACAGGAGACCACAGATGGCAAGCAGCACACAGGACATCGGCATCGACGAGGAATCGACGACAAGCGAAAGCGAATCCGGACTCGACAGCACCACCGCGGGGGCGCTGTCGTATCTGTTCGGCTTCGTCTCGGGACTGCTCTTCTATCTCATCGAGCGCGAGGACCGGTTCGTGCGCTGGCACGCCGCCCAGAGCATGGCCTTCACCGGCGTGCTCGTCGTCGCGTACATCGCGCTCTCCTTTCTCGGAACGGCCGTCTCGATGGCGACGGTGAGCGGGAGTTCGGGCCTGTTCCTCGCCGGAAGTCTCTTCGGACTGATCCTCGGTCTGGTCTGGCTCGTCGTCTCGCTCGGGAGTTTCGTCGCCTGGATCTATCTGATGATCAAGGCCTATCAGGGAAAGGTCGCCAGACTCCCCATCGCCGCGTCGATCGCCGACCGACTCGCGTAATCACGACGCGGCTCTCCCTCTTCTGCACTCACTCACACGACAGACGATACGAACGCCAAACCACGGCGTGACACCAGGAGCCGACGGTGAACACGCCGACGAGAACCGACAGCGAACGATGACACCGATCACGACCGAACGAACGCTGAACGCCTACACCGACGAGGAGCATGGCTACCGTCTCGCTCATCCCGCCGACTGGTCGGTCGCGGTCAACGGCGGCGACACGACGTTCGCGGCCCCCGATGGCGACGTCAGCGCCGTCGTCGAGTGGGACGGACGAACGACGGCGGCGTCGACGACCGCCCTGCTCACCGAACTCGACGTCGACGGATACGTCACCGGATTCGAACTGTTCATGGACGGGACCGTTCGGGTGGCGGACGGACGGACCGGCTGCGTGCTCGAATGCACCTACGTCGCCGACGGTGAGCGCTGGCGACTCTGCTATCTGTTCGTCTCCGCGAACGACACCGACTACAGCCTCGGCATCGACTGGCGCGACGCCATCGCCTTCGCGGGAACTGCCGGTGCGATGGTCGAATCGTTCGCCGTGACGGCGTAGTCGTGTCGCCGTGTGGGGAGCTCACCACGGCGTACCGAAATATCATCGAGAGCTGCCGGTACGTCGGACAGCGATGGCCGAAATCGAACATCGAGGTCCGAAATCGGTTTCCGAGCCACTGATTTCCTCGATTAGCGTTTTCACGCGCTCGACCGTCGATGGGGTATGCGAGCGTACAAGGCGAAGTCGGTCGAGCGTATCGAGCTTCCCGATCGCGAGGCGCGTGAGCGCCATCTCCATGAGGCGGGCTACAACGTTTTCGATCTCGATGCCGAGGCGGTGTTCGTCGATCTGCTGACCGACAGCGGAACGGGCGCGATGAGCGACGAACAGTGGGCCGCGCTCCATCGCGGCGACGAGTCCTACGCCGGCAGCGAGAGCTTCCAGAATCTCGAAGCCGCGGTTGAGGACGTGATGGGGTTCTCGCGGATCGTCCCCGCTCATCAGGGTCGCGGCGCGGAGAACGTCCTCTACGGCGCACTCGTTGCGGAGGGCGAGTACGTCCCGAACAACACCCACTTCGACACGACGCGGGCACATATCGTCAACGCCGGCGGCGAACCCGTCGACTGCCCGATCGAGAGCGACCCCGGCGATCCCTTCCAGGGAAACCTCGACACCGACGCAGTGCGCGAACTCGCGAGCGAAGTCGGTGCCGAGCGGATCCCGGCCGTCGTCGTCACGATCACGAACAATTCCTTGGCTGGTCAGCCCGTCAGCATCGCCAACCTCCGGGAAGCCCGTGCGGTCGCGGACGAGCTCGACGCACGGCTCGTGATCGACGCCTGCCGGTTCGCCGAGAACGCCTACTTCGTCGCCCAGCGCGAGGCCGAATTCGAAGGCGAAAGCGTCGCCAGCGTCGCCCGCGAGCAGCTCTCGATGGCCGACGCGATCGTGATGAGCGGGAAGAAGGACGGCCTCGCCAACGTCGGTGGGTTCGTCGGTGTCCGCGAGAACGACGACGAACTCTACGAACAGGCCCGCCAGCGCGGCATCCTGTTCGAGGGCTTTTCGACCTACGGCGGGATGGCCGGCCGTGATCTCGAAGCGATGGCGGTCGGACTGCGCGAGGCGGTCGAGAAGCCCTATATCGAATCGCGCGTCGAGCAGGTCGCCGAACTCGGGACACTCCTCCAGGAGGTCGGCGTCCCGATCCGCACCCCGACCGGCGGCCACGCGGTCTACGTCGATGCCGGCGAGTTCCTCCCCTCGATTCCACGTGAGGAGTTCCCCGGCCAGGCGCTCGTCTGTGCGCTCTACGAGGAGGGTGGCGTGCGCGCCGTCGAACTCGGCGAGCTCGCCTTCCCCGGCGAGGATCGCCCCCAGCTCGTCCGGCTCTGTCTCCCTCGACGGACCTACTTCCGCGATCACCTCGAACACGTCGCCGAGACGTTCGCGGCGGTCGCCGAACGCCGCGAGGAGCTCCCGGGCTACGAGATCGTCGACGAGCCCGCGATGGCCGAACTCCGTCATTTCAGCGCCGAACTCCGGCCGCTCGACTGAGTCCGGTCGTCGAAGCCATCAGGAACCGCGGAGCAGGTGTGTCACGCCGGCGGTCTCGGCGATGACCCACGCGACGAACAGCCCGTAGCCGACGAGCAGCGCGTACGATTCGAGGGTGGTGATCGAGAGTTCGGTCCGGAGAACCGTAAAGAGGAGCACCGTCGCGAGCGTGAGCACGCCGAGCATCGGTACGGCGACCGCGAAGTCGATCGGCACGCTCCCGACGATCAGGACGCCGATCGGGATCGCCACGAGCAGGTCGAACGTGTTCGAGCCGAGCACGTTGCCGAGGCTGGTGGTGGAGTTGCCCGCACGGGCCGCACGCACGCTCACGAGCAGATCGGGCAGGCTCGTCGCCGCCGCGATGACGGTGACGCCGGCGAGGAACTCGGGCACGCCGAAGGTGGTGCCGAGCGCTTCGACACTGCCGACGAGCTGCTCGACGGCCACGAGGATGACGACCAGTCCGACGGCGAGCTTGCCCCAGGCGCGCCCGATATCGGTCTCGGTCCCGCCGACGGCGTCGTGATCGTTCACGTCCTGCCACTGGATGAACAGGTAGAGCCCGTAGAGCAACAGCGGGATCAGCGCGAGCGGGCGCGTGACCTGGCCGACGAGACCGGTTCCTGTCGGGATGTAGATCACCGCGAGCGAGAACGTGACGACGAGCGTGGCGACCGCGAGCATGTAGAACTGCGCCTCCTTGTAGACGATCTCGCGGTTCGCGTCGAGATCCGAATCGGTGGCGATGCCCGACAGCGCGGGGATCATCAACACGTTGAACACCGCCGAGCCGACGATCGCCCCGACGCCCATGTCGAAGGCACCGGCGAGCGCCGTGAACACGACGCTCGACAGTTCGGGAAAGCTCGATCCGACCGCGACGACGACCGAGCCCTGGACGACCGGCGGCAGACCGTAGTGGGCGGCGAGCCGTTCGGCCGACTCCTCCAGCCAGCCGCTGCCGAACCAGATGAGGCCGGTCGCGGCGACGATCACGAGGCCGTGGACGATCGGGCTGTCGGGGAGCACGCCACCGAGGACCATCGTCGGCCGTTCGCCCACCCGTCGAATCAAGCCGTCGATCGTCCGTGGCGAGCGAGCTACGAGTAGTCAGACGTCCGCTCGCGCCGCGTGCGAATAGACGAACTCGCGGAGGAGTTTCCCACCGAGGGCGGCGGCCTGTCCGTCGTCGCGGTCGTTGACCTCAACGACATCGAAGCCGACAGATCGGGGAGCGACCGCCCGGACGACCCGGCGCAGCCCGCGAGGGGTCAGTCCGAACGGCTCCATCGTCCCCGTGCCCGGCGCGAAGGCGGGATCGGCGGCGTCGATGTCGACGCTCAGATAGGCGTCGCCGTCGAACTCGGGTTCCCAGTCGGGCACGTCCTCGGGCGGTACTACCGTGACGTCGTCGTGGTCGGCGCGCTCCCATTCGGCTTCGCTGCCGGTCCGCGCGCCGAGGACGATTACCTCGTCGACGACGTCGAGGGTGCGCCGGGTGACGGTCGCGTGGCTCAGTTCGTTGCCCGCGAACTCCTCGCGGAGATCGAGATGGGCGTCGAGACAGATGAAGACATCGGGATCGGTCGCACGCACGCCAGCGGCGCTGACGGTGTGTTCGCCGCCGACGAGTAGCGGGAGGCGATCCTCGCTCTCGATATCCGTGACCATCCCCTGGAGGAAGTCGAGATATTCGGCAGCGTCCTCCCAGGCGTCGAGATCGCCGGCGTCGTGGACGCCGAGATCGGTGAAGTGGGTTCCCGTACGGCGGTCGTAGTCGTCGAAGGTGTGTGCGTGGTGGCGCACCTCGCGAGGACCGAATCGGGTGCCGGGCTGAAAGCTCGTCGAGACGTCGAGCGGTGCGCCCAGAAGGACGTAGTCGGCCGTTTCGCGCGCGTCGTTCGCGCCGGGAAAGCCCATTCAGACGATCTTTCGCTGCTCGTCCATCTCCAGATACTCGATCTCGTCGTCCGGCGAGAGCTCCGCGTCGCCGGGCGTCTTGATCGTGAACGTCTCGTAGGTGTCGAGATCCATCACCTGCGCGACGTCGTCGCTCTCGACGCTGACGACCTGGCCCTGTTTGCGCTGGATGATCGGCACCCAGACCTTGGCGTCGACGGGTTGGGTGAAGTTGCGCTTGTTGTCGTCGAAGACGCCCTTGCCCTCGACGCGTGCCTTCGCACTGCCGTGTTTGCCGGGTTTCGCCGTGCTGTAGGCGGTGATCTTGCACGGCGCGTCGTCGATCATCACGTAGCTTCCCTCGTCGAGCTCGCGGACCTGATTCTGTTGCCTAGCCATGTCCGCGATTGCTGACGGGGCTGTATAAACGGTTTGGATAGCCCGGATGCTATCGGGCGTTCTCGATGACCCGACCGACCCGTTTCAGTCCCTCCGCCAGCTCGTCGGTCGGCAGACCGAAACCCAGCCGGAAGCGATCGTCGAAGCCGAACAGGTCGCCGGGCGCGAGCACGACCGATTCCGCTTCGACCACCGTGCGACAGAACTCCCGGGAGTCGTCGAATTCATCCGGAACCGTGGGAAAGGCGTTCACGCCGACGGGTTCGTACCAGTCGAGCCCGTATGCTGCGAGGAACTCGCCGACGCGCTCGCGATGGTCCCGCGCGAGCGCACGGTTCTCGTCGAGAATTGTATCCTCATCGGCGAGGGCCTGTCGGGCGACATGCTGACCGAAGATCGACGGCGAGATCGTCGTGTAATCCTTCCAGCGACGGGCGGTGTCGACGATCTCGGGTGGGCCGGCGAGCCAGCCAAAGCGCAGGCCCGCCAGCCCGTGAGCCTTCGTCAGGCTCGTCGTACTGATCCCACGAGGCCCCAGACTCGCCACCGGCGGGAGGGGATCGTCGGCGAGCAGCCGGTACACCTCGTCACAGAGCAGATAGGCGTCGTTGTCGACCGCGAGATCGGAGAGCGCGTCGATCGTGTCCTGTGAGTGGTATTTTCCGGTCGGGTTGTTCGGGTTGTTCACGACCACGAGCCGCGTGTTCGGCTCGATCGCGTCGGCGACGGCGTCGGGATCGAGGTTCCACCCCGGGGGTGCCAGCTCGACCGTCGAAACGTCCGCGATCGAGCGGGGCAGTGCGTGCAGCGACTGGTAGGTCGGCGTGACGACGACCGCGTGGTCCTCGTCGTCGAGCGTCGCGAGCATGGCGAGGAGATTGGCCTCCTGGGTGCCGCAGGTGAACACCACCTCGTCGGCCGAGCGGCCGTAACGTGCGGCGATCTCCGCCCGAAAATCGGGATCGCCGTCGGTCGGGATCACGTAGCCGAGATCGCCGGGATCGGTGTCGAAGCGCGAGGCAGCTAGGCTTCTGATGCCGCTCTCGGCGAGCATGATATCGGCGTCGTGTTCGTACTTCCCGAACCAGCGTTCGAGCGCGAACGGTTCGATCTCCATAGCTCGGTTACAGCACCGAGAATGATAACGGTGTAGTACGGAGATGACTACAAACTCGTGACTCCATGACCGAATCACACCGCTACGGGGCACCCTATTTGCCCGAAGACAGCGTGCTCTCGCTCGAAGAATACCTCGCCATGCAGCGCGCCATCGGCGAGAAGACACGCTACAGGGTGCTTTCCGAACTCCTCGCCGAAAGCGAACTGAGCGCAACGGAACTCGCCGAGACACTCGAAATCCCCTCGAACCGGCTGCACTACCACCTCGACAAGCTCGAATCCGTGGGGCTGATCGCCAATCGGAAGCGGAAGGAACGCGGCGCGGATGGGCTGTATTCGTACTACGCCGCGACGGCGCTCGGCGAAGCGATCATGACCCACGGCGTGAGCGAGTTGCTGGCCGAGGAACGCGAACTGCTCGAACGATACGGATAGACCGACTTTTCATGCCGGCCATCGAGTTCGGGATATGGCAAAACAGCCACACCTGCTCGTCGAATCGGGCGATCTGAACGACGTCGCGCTGCTGCCGGGCGATCCCGGGCGTGTCGATCGCATCGCGGGCCACTGCGAGGACGCGACCACGGTGGCCGAAAACCGCGAGTACAAGATCGTCAACGCGAGCTACGAGGGTACTCCCGTGACGATCTGTTCGACGGGCATCGGCTGTCCGTCGGCGGCGATCGCCGTCGAGGAACTCTCGAACGTGGGCGTCGAGAGCGTCATTCGCGTTGGGACGACGGGCGCGCTCCAGCAGGAGATCGAAGTCGGTGACGTGGTGGTCGCGACCGGCGCGGCCAAAGACGAGGGGACGACGGGGCGCTACGAGCGCGATACCGTCCCCGCGGTGCCCGACTACGACGTGCTCTCGGGGCTGGTCGAAGCGTCGAAATCACGCGAGGAACCCGTTCACGTGGGCGCGATCGCCTCGGACGACGCCTTCTACGCCGAAACCGACGAGTACATCGAATCGTGGGAGCGAGCGGGCGTGCTCGCTGTCGAGATGGAGGCCGCGGCGATCTTCACGCTCGCGCGCCGGAAGGGCCTCCGCGCGGGCGCGCTCTGTACCGTCGACGGCAACCTCGTCGCGGGCACGCAGAAGGGCGAAACCGACGGTGAAGAACTCCCGGAAAAGGCGAAGGACAACGTCGAGCGCGCCATCGCCATTGCACTCGACGCCGCGGTTGAACTCTAACCGCCGCTGACCGGCGGGAACGCGGCGAGTTCATCGCTCTCGTCGAGTTCCGTATCGAACCCGTCACCGGCGGTGAAGGGATCCTCGCCGTTGTGGAGGAGGTTGATATGTTCGCGCAGTTCGCCGTTCTGGACGATCTCGTCTTCGAGCCCCGGGTGGCGATCGAACAGCGCTGCGAGCGCGTCGTCGAGCGTCGCGTTCGGCTCCGTCTCGATCGCGACCTCGCGCTCGCCGGCGGTCTCGGCGAGCGTGGCGAACAGTTTCCACTGCATACCCACGCCACGGTCGGCGACCACAAAGGGGTTCGCCTGGCCCGGGTCGACAGGCCCGTCCGGCGCTACCGAACGCGGATGATGCCCGAGCGGAAGACGCGGTCGTTCGGGACGATGAACTCCTCGCCGTCGTTCTCGACGTGGGTGACGAGGACGTCCACCTCCTGAACGATGCCCGAGCGCCCGTCGATGCGGACCTCGTCGCCGATGGCGATCGGTTCGGCGAGCAGGAGGTAGAAGCCGGCGGCGCTCGCGGCGAGGAGATCGCGACAGGCGAGTCCACCGAGGAAGACGAGCCCGAAGGCGTAGGCCCCGAGAAGGACCAGCAGGGCGACGTTCGAGATGCCGATCTGGCCGAGCGCGAGCAGCGCCGCGACGTAGATGATGCTGTATTTGACCAGCAGCGCGAGCAGCCCGATCTCGGGAAGCTTGACGCTGCGCAGTCGCTCGGAGACGAACACCTCGGCCTTGTCCGCGACGACGAGCCCGAACACGACCACCAGTGCGGCGACGAACAGCTGCGGGAGGAAGTTGATGAACTGGCGGAGATACACTCGCACGTCGAGCACGGCGGAGATGGTGAGCGCGAGCACGACGAACACGAGGACGACGAACAGCGCGAACAGCCCCGCGAGCATCGACACCGTCGATGTGCCGAGTCGACCGACGGTGCGCTCGAAGGCGGTACCCTCGACGGCCTCGCCGACGCCGGCGGCCACGAGCATCCGCTCGCTCACCTGGCCGACGAGATAGGCGACGACCACGCCGACCACCAGCATGATGACGATCAACACGAGATCGAACCGGCCGTCCAGAAGGCTCTGGAGCAGCGCGCCGAAAGCCATCAGTACTCCTCCGGATCGAGTTCGAGAATCAGCTCGCCGCCCTTGAACGCCCGCACCAGCCGATCGCTCTCGCTCAACACGACCGCCGTCGCGTTCGTATCGCGCGTGATCGACGCCGCCGCCATGTGACGCGTCCCGAGCCCCTTCGGGATGTCGACGCCCTCGGCGTTCGGTTCGAGATAGCGATAGGCCGAGACGATCTTCCCCGAATCGCTGATGACGAACGCGCCGTCGAGCCGCGAGAACTCCTTCAACATGACGTTCACGATGGGATCGCCGACGTGGACGTGGGATTTCTCGAACGGGTTATATGAAAGAGGGCGAGACTTGTTCATCACCTTCCCGGCGTCACCGATGACGAACAGCGCGCCGACCGGCTTTCCTTTCTGTCCTTTCTGGCCGAGTTCGACCGCCACGTCGACGACCGCGCTGATGACCGCCGGATCGGCGCGCGAGGTCGTGAAGAGATCGTAGACGCCCGAGCGGTCGAGATCGCCCACCCGCACCCGACAGACGCTGTCGATGGCGTCGTCGAACAGTTGCAGCGCGCAGACTACCTCGTCACCCTTGGTGAGAAAACCCTCCTCGGTTGCCCCCTCGACGCCGAAGCGGATGCGCTCTTTGGCGGCGACGAATTCGAGCGGGAGTTCGACGAACCGCTCGGACCCGACGCCGTTGTCGCCGGCACAGACGACCACCGAGACGTCCTCGATCTCCCGACAGCGTTCGTAGTAGGCCTCGCTCGGCGAGAACAACAACACCGTCTCGACCCCCTCGACGAGTTCGTCGAGCAGGTCGCGTACGTTCGCCATTCGTATACCATAGCGCCAGCCGAACCCGCAAAAAGGTTGTGACAGCGGCGTTTCTCGGTCCGTGGATGTATCACGATGCTCACCACTAAATTTCATCATCGACCACAGGTTTTTGAGTGCCGCGGCTAACGCATCGGTATGCAACGACGCCGAGTGCTCGTCGGCATGGGCAGCGGCTGCGCCGGGCTTCTGGCCGGCTGTCTCGGCGCTGGCGAGGGCAAATACGCACGGCGCATCGCGATCAACGGCTCTCCCACCGCAGCGGCGACCGAAACGACCGGAGCCACCGAATTCACCGAAACGACCGACGCACCGACGAGTCAGGGGCTCGTCCTGCTCGATCACGAGTTCTATCGGGACGGTTCGGGCGGCGTCCGCGGACGCACCGCAAACCGCGGCGACGTCGATCTCGACTTCATCGCGGCGCACGCCCGGTTTTTCGACCGCTCCGGCACCGACATCGGTCGCGCCTCCGATAGCCAGAGCGACTTCGCGGTCGGCGAGACGTGGGCGTTCGACGCACAGGCACTCGACACCGATCCCGCGAACGTCGCGCGCTATCAGCTCGTACTCATCGACCAGCGCTCCTCAGAAGTCGATCCGTTCGCCAGCACGAGCTGAGTAATATAAGAGACCGTACTGACCCCGCCGAAGGCTTTTGCCTCGATGCACGAGTGCATCGAACATGGCCGTCCGTTCGCGTCTCGCAACGCTTCGCTCGCGGCTCTCGCCGAGCATCGACACCAGCGCGGTCGAGGGCGTCGTCATCGGCGGGCTGTTCGGCGCGCTGCAAGCCGGTCTCGTCATGAGTCTCTATCGCACCGAGATGGTCTACGAGATCGGCGGCATCGTCGGTCTCTACTCGCTCAACGGCGGCTGGTACGTGCTGTTGGCGCTTGGGATCCTGTTCGGCATCCCGTTCGTCGCGTTCGTCTCGGGATCGATCAACTCGTTCGCCAACACGGTCATCATGCTCTCCTCGCGGAGTTCGGTGCTCCAGAAACTGCTCGTCCCGCTGCTCAAGCGCTCGGCGCTCGGCGTCACCTGTGCCGGCGTGGGCCAGCTCTACGGGATCGCCGTCGGCGTGCTCTTCCAGCTGATCGCCATGCCGATCTGGCTCCGACTGGTGATGGGGCTATCGGTGCCGGCACCGTATCTCACCGTCGGCGGGATCGTCGGCGTCGTGGCATGGGCGCTCTACGGCGGGGCGATGGGGCTCGTCTACGGACTGATCCTCGAAAACTCCACGGGATAGGTCATACTGTCGGACGGAACTGATTGGAGATCCATGATGCGAAACATCGCCCATGCGATGGATCTCCACGATCCGGTCTTCACATACTTCCGTCCGACAGTATCAGGCGAGTCGGTCGCGAACCCAGCGGAGCGCGCTGCCGACCACACCGCCGACGGCCCCATCGAAACCGACGAGCATCGGGAGCACCACGAGCGTGGCGACGAGCGCGAACAGCGGCTGCCGGGAGAACACCGCCGAAATCGCCGGCGTGAACGCTCCGATGATCGTCGGTGTCTCGATGAAGACGAATCCCAGGAGCAGCCCCTGGCCCACCCCGAGACCGGCGAGGATGATCCCGCCGATGACTGCCGCGACGACGCCATGAACGATCCCGCGCACCAGCCCGCCCGCAGCGTAGGCCGCGATGAACCCGCCGACGACGCCGCCGGTGATGAAGCCGAAAAACGGAATGATCGGGACGACCAGCGAGAGCAACCCGATCAGAAACGTGGCAGCGATGCCGGCGTAGAGGGCCTTCTTGTCGATGGTGCCCGCGAGTGCCTCGATGCGCTCGGCGACGCCGGTTCGCACCGTCTGCACGCGCTCGCTCGTTCGCGATCGAATGCTCATGTCGATCCTTGCTACGCCCGACGCATAGTCGTCGTGACGGCGTGAAACGGTACTTTAAGTCCGTATCGAGTCGAGGATCGGGCCACGCTCGTACGTCGAGAGATCGAAATGTCGCCCGCCACGGATCCAGTCGAATCCCATGAACGCGAGCGAGCCGCCGCCGGCCACGGCGCAGATAGCGAGGAGAATGCCCTCGGTGCTGCCGTAGGGTGACGTCCCATACACCATCGGCAGCAGGTACGAGGAAGCCATTCCGATACCGATCAGCACGTCACCGGTGCCGACGAACTGATACCACGTGCCCCGAGGCTGCGCGCCGGCACCGCCGATGGCCATCAGAACACCACCGAAGACGAGCACGGTGTTCGTCGCGGCGGTCGCCGGATTTTCGAGAATCGTCGCACGGAAGGCGAAGAGGAATCCCAGATTGGCCACGATCATCCCGAGACCGAGCACCAGAAACCAGCGCCGCTTCATACGATCTATTTCTGCTACGATAACAAGTAGCTTGTGCTGAACGATATCGGATTGATTTCGATGGTCAGCTACACGCAGGTTGATTCGATTTTGCGGTCGGGTTCACCAACCGCGAACGAGCGCAGCGAGTGAGCGGGCCGAGGAACCCCCGAAAGGGGTGACGCCGGCTTTTGGTCCAGATTTTGCTAGCGAGGCGCTACGCGCCTCGGACCATTCGCGCGGCTCCGCCGCGCGAAGACAGCGGAGCGAGCGCCAGCGAGCAGAGCGTGGTTCGAGACGCCTCCGGCGTCTCATTATCCGAAAATCGCGCAGCGATTTTCGAACGACAGCAAAAGGTAGATGCGCGGGACCGGATTTGAACCGGCAGTTCCCTATGAGATAGTATCCTAAGCGCGGATGTCCGTAGGAACGCTAACGCGCCGGTTTTGGAGTGGCATGTCCGTTTTTGATTGTCTACAGATATAATTGATCGTCTTATGTATTAATATTCAACTGAGACAGCGTCAAGTGCGAATCACTTTGGCTGGATCTACCAGGTATATTTGAATCGGGACTCATGGACAATGGCGCTAATTTTTGGCAATCAGTTTGCCGTACAGTCACTATCGGCTATGCTGTCTGCCGCCCGCCTCCCTCTCCCCCTATCACGTCAAAATATGAATGATTCTTAGTATCAAGGTTATGTTTTTGTTCCAAAGATTTATCATGGCCTTTCACCTTTTGTCCGTATGAATGTCCAAGATGTATTTACCCCCGGTGATTTTCCCGAGCATACATACGTGGAACGGGGACAGGGAGAGTTAGAAAACCGAGTTGAACATCAACTTCGGAGGTCTGGCGCAATAGTATCGCTATCAGGTCCATCAAAGTCCGGAAAAAGTGTACTCATAGAGCAAGTTGTTGGTCGTGTCGCAAAGCGGTCTAGACTTCGGTAGCAACTGACTCCCTTCAGGAAGGGGTTGTCTCTGGTGACCAAACCGAGACCACCCCATGCACGCTGAAATCAACGTGCGGTTCGAACTCAGTACCGATGACGACAAAACCATACCGCTCGCCGCACTCGCCGAGTTCGTCACCGACCAGAACATCGAATCGGTACTTCTCGAAGAACTGGTCGAGAGCCTCGACGCGGGCCGCGTCGAGGCGCTCTGTGGCGAAAAATACGCCCACGGCAACGGTGACCAGCGGTTCCAGCGCCGCGGCACCGATCCCCGCACAGCCGTTACGACCGCCGGCGAGCACGAATTCGACCTCCACTACGTCGAAGATACAGCCGCTGACCACGACGAACCGAGCTATCTTCGGCCCGTCGAAGACGTCATCGACTTCGACGGGCAGAATCGCTATCAACAGGACATCGCGGCCAAGAGCGTCGATCTCGCTACCTCTCTCAGCTATCGAGATGCCGCCGATCACGGCGACGGCTTCGTCTCGATGCCGTCGCCAGACACCATCAACCGCCGTGCCAAAGAATACGGCAGCAAGCTCAAGCAGTTCCTTCCTGACTGTGTTGCCGGAACGGACGCTGACGCGATTATTGCCGACGGAACGAAGTGTCACAGCCAAGACGAAGACCGCTCGTACCACTCCGTTCAAGCAACGCTCGGCGAGGATACTGCTGGGGACTCGCGGTCCCTGCTGGATCTGTCGATCAATGCTGACTGGGACGAGACAGCGGCCGCTCTCGATGACATCGGCGCAGTCACTGACGACGCTACGGTCGTCAGTGACGCTGATGACAGTATCGTCACGGCATTTACCGACGAAACACGCGAGCATCAGCTTGATCTCGTCCACGTTGGCCGGACGCTGGGCTACAATCTCTGGGATGACGGCGTGTTCTCCTTGGAGCGGCGAACCGAGATCGTCACAGAAGTGATCGACGAGGTGTTCCATCTGAAGAACTCGGTTGCCAAGCACCGTCCCGAGGAAGAGTTCGCGGCGATCCGCGAACGGATCGCGCGAACAACCGAGCGTATTGAGAAGACAGCGTGGCAACTCTCGCAGTTCGGTTCGAGGAAGGCTGCGGGGTATCTCCGGCGGTGGTTGCCGTCGATAGTGACGTTCGCCGAGCAGGCTCTTGAGGGGTTCGAGGTACCGTGGACCTCGAACCCCGTGGAACGAGCGATGGGAGAGGTGGCGAACCGATGCAAGAACCAATGGATGCGCTGGACAGAGGCCGGGTTAGAGGCATTGCTTCAACTCAGACTCGTGAAGTACGCCAATCCAGGTCACTACCGGACGTTCTTCGACGAACTTCTCAGTCGATCAACCAAAACAACCATGAGCTGTGACCTCTCAGTGGAGGCTACCAGAGGCAAAGTCTAGAGGACTTTGCGACACCACCAAGTTGTTGGTTCAGGAAATTTTGTATCAGTATACGGAGGAGAAATTGACTCAACAGGACATCTCTGGGATTTAGTTCTTGACGAGCTGGGGGCCCCTCAAAGTACTGAATCGGTTTCTGGGACCACGGAAGAGTCACAGGTGTCTGGAACTTTTGGAATACGAGCACATCTGTTCAATGCGGGAGGTAGTGCAAGTGAGACAGAGTCGGTCACTGATGAGACAATTGAAACATACCAACGTAGAGGGTTGGACGATATTCTTGAGGTTAATGAAGTTGAGTCATTTGTTTTGCTGATCGACGATTTCCACTACTTATCCCCTGAACTCCAGAGCGATATTGGGGAGGCTGTAAAGCAGGCAAGTGAGGGTGGGTTGAAAATATGTGTTGCACTAATTCCCCACAGAAGTGATGATTTAACACAGGCCAACCCTGATCTTCAGGGACGTGCCCTGACCCTCGAATTAGAATACTGGAACAAAGAAGACCTGATCAAAATTGGGGAGAAAGGATTTGAATCGCTTAAAGTATCTTTTCCAGAATCTGCAATTGAAATATTTGCCAAAGAATCAGCAGGGTCACCGCATCTGATGCAGCAACTGTGTTATGATGCCTGTGGTCTAAAGGGAATTACAGAACGTAAAGATACAATGACAGATATTAGTATGGATAAAAACCAGATAGAAGATGTGCTGGGATGGACAGGTTCTTCCCTTGATATAGATAAAGTTTTTGATATATTGAATGGAGAAGGAATCAGTGGAAAACAACAGCGGGACTCACACAAGTTTGTGGATGGAACAGAGGGAGATGTATATGAGGCAATTCTCAGAGGAATTGCTGATGATTCGATTCAGGAGGAATTAGACCAATCAGAGGAGGGTCTGAACCGGTCAAAGTTAGTTGAGGGTATAGAAAACCAGTGTATGAACTCTGCTCCACCACTACCCAGTGTAACACAGGCTTTAGAAAGAATGGATGAGAGAATAACTGAAACACACCCAGAGTCTGCAATATTTGAATGGAAAAATGATACTAAGAAGATCCAACTTCCGGACCCCTATTTAATTTTTTATTTGCGATGGTCTAGCAAACTAGAATATAACCCCGCAATCTGAATTTGTAACTTTGTGTTTGTATTGCTACGCCATATGATATTCCGACGGAACTTTTTTATCCCATTCACAGATTTTTTATTCGAGTTTAAACGGAGATAGCGTTCGATCGTATTCAGTTTTCAAGGTTCATTAGTAGCTCCGACAAGCCGAAAACGGAAGGCAGAGAGTGCGCGGGACCGGATTTGAACCGGCGGACCCCTACGGGACAGCGTCCTAAGCGCTGCGCCGTTTCCAAGCTTGGCTACCCGCGCGCAGTCTGCCTTCCGGCGAGTCGAAAAAGAACCTGTCGCTTACTGGCCCATCAGCCGGCTCTTGATCGCGTCGGCCACGTCCTCGCCGTCGGTCTCGCCGAGGGGTTCGAGCTCGTCGCCGACGTGGAGATCACCGCCCTCGACGACGCTGACGCAGATGCCGCCGCGGTGGTTTTTGAGCGCGCGGGCGACGCCGGATTCGTCGGCGACCTGCTCGACGTGGGCACACGGCGGGCGCGGGCGCGTCCCCTCGAAAACCGCCTCACCGATGCGGAACTGCTGATCGAGCAGCTCCTGGACCGAGACGCCGCGTGTGACGATGTTGCGCCGGTGGCGACCGTCCGAGAGATCGATGTCGTACTCCTCGTGGATCTCCTCGATGGCCTCGCTCTCGATGAGCGTCACCTCGCACTCGTCCATTCCCGAGTAGTAGCCCGTTCCCATCATGTAGCGATCGCCGCGCAGCCCCTGGCGTTCGACCGCCTCGATCTCCTCGACGGTCTCCATCGGCGCAGAACCCTCCGGCGTGGTGTAGATCGTCTCGACGGTGGCCATGCCTCCGGTTGGCGAGCGTGCTGGAAAATCCTTCGCTCCGAGTTCAGTGGGGCCGGGAGTGTCGAACGGGAACCGTCACAGAGTGGACCACGAACCCCTTTGTCGTCGGACGACCGAGAGATGGCATGGACCACGACGCCGACAGACCGCGTGGCGTCCTCTCGCCGGCCGATCGAGCGTTCCTCCGCGGCGAGACCGAAATGACACACGACCAGTCGCGCCGGAACGCCGAGGCACGCATCCGCAAGCGCATCGTCAACGCCATCGAGGACTTCACGCTGCTCGTTCACACGCTCAAACCGAAGGACAGAGAGGGGGTTTTCGACACCGTCGACGATCCGGCGTTCGTCGATGGCGTGCTCTCGATGCTCTCCTTTACCTATCTCGGATTGAAGGAAAGCGGGATGGATTTCGAGCGCGTGCTCGTCCCCGCCGTGCGCCGAGCCGAGGAGGTCCACGCCGCCGACACGCTGGGTAGCACCGCCGATGTCGCCGTCGATTTCGACGTCCGCGCTGAGTACGGAACCTCCGTGGCCGACACCGCCGACCGCATCCGCTCGGACACGCCAGTAACCCCCGAGGAGCTGTTCGCCGTCGCGATGGCCGACGATCCCGTCGTCTCCGAAGCGGAGACGATCCTCGTCCGGCTGCCCCACGGCACCGACGCCGACGACGGCGTCCTGAATCGACTCGCGAGCTATCTCGATGCCGAGGTCGCTCACCGACCGCCGAACCGCGTCGAGCTCACTCTATAATCCATTTTGGATTATTGTGTCGTCCATTGTTGCGGTAGATTTATGCCGATTGCGAGACAAGAGGGAGTATGTTCGTTGCAGCGAACCGATTCACGGTCGCGGACGGCTACGGGGACGAGCTCGTCGAGCGCTTCACCGAGAGCTCCGAGGACATCACCGAACAGCCGGGGTTCGTCAGATTCGACTTCTTGACGCCGCCCGGGGACGGCAACACCTACATCGCACAGACCTACTGGGAATCGGAGGACGACTTCGAGGCGTGGACCGAGAGCGAGCAGTTCGCGAACGCCCACGGCGGCGACGCGCCGACGGAGATGTTCGAGGGCCATCCGACACTCGAAACCTACGAGACGGCCATCACACACGAATAGCACACGTCACAACCATCGCTTCTAACGCGACGGCAGCGATGACTGGATCATCCGTTCCAGCGGAAAGCGTTCGCTCCACTCGCTGCCATCGTGCTCCCAGTTCCGCCAGTAGACGCATCCCCCAGAAACGTTATTGGTATCGCCGGAGCAGTTCACATCGCTACCATGACCGACCCCACGGAGCCACCGGAACTCAGACGCGACGACGTACTGACGCTCGACGACGCACGGTTCGTGGGCGACAACGTCGCGCTCGTCACCGGCGCTGGCTCGGGCATCGGCCGGGCGACGGCGCTCGCGCTCGCCCACAACGGGCTGACGGCCGTGGCGACCGACATCGACGAGGACGGACTCGACGAGACGGTCGCCAAACACGACGCACTCGATCTCGACGGGACGGTCGAGACGGTCGCCGGCGACCTGACCGATGACGACGACATCGATCACGTGATCGAGCGGGCAGCCGATTGCGGGCAGATCACCTTCCTCGCGAACATCGCGGGCCTGCAGACCGTGGCACCCATCGAGGAGTTCCCGATGGAGAAATACGACATGATGCAGGAGGCGATGCTCCGCGCGCCGCTCGCGCTGACGAAGGGCTGTCTCCCACACATGCACGAGGGCGACGGCGGCGCAGTCGGCAACATGTGCTCGATCCACGGCCACTACGTCACGCGCGACAAGGTCGCCTACAACATGATGAAGTTCGGGCTCCGGGGGCTCACACAGTCGATCGCCGCCGAGGGCGACGGCGACGTCCGGGCCTTCTCCTTCTCGACGGCCTACGTGAAGACCCCGCTCGTCACGGACCAGATCGCCGACACCGCCGAGGAACGCGGGATCAGCGAACAGGAGGTCGTCGAGGACGTGATGCTCGGCGAGGCCAGAGTGAAGGAGATGATGGATCCGATCGAGGTGGCGAACGTCTTCACGATGGGCTTCTCCGAGCACGCGAGCCATCTCGACGGCGGCGATCTGCTGTTCGACGGCGGCTACACGCTGACCTACTGACGGGCCGCAGCGAGCAGCTCCGCCGCCACGCTCACGACCTCGTCGGCGTCGATTCCTCGGAGGCGATCGTCACCGAGCAGGAGGCGCAGGCGCGGGCGACCGACGTCGATCGGCACTTTCTCCGTTTCGATGAGGCCGCCCTCTTCGAGACGCGTCTTCTTTCGCGAGAACGTCGCCCGGCTGGCGATGCCGACGCCTTCGCCCCAGGTGCTGATGTCGTACAGCAACGCCTCGTTGCGGGCGGCCGCGAGCAGGCTGATGTCCACCTCGTCGAGATGGCCATCCGCTTCGGCGAGTGCGATGCGCATGCGTTCGAAGTCGGCGGCCAGTTCTTCATCGAACTCCCGTTCGAGGCTCTCCTGGACGCGCGACAGCGGCGGCGTGCGGAGCCTGAACGGTTCGGCGTCCGCCCAGCGGTCGGTGTACGCCTCGCGCGCCGCATCGACGAACGCCGCGTCGTCGGTGGCGAGCCCGGCGGTCCGTTCATCGGTGGTGACGAGCGAGACGACGCGCTCGTCGGTGACCAACAGCGGCCCGTCGAGGCGCTCGGCGCTCATCCGCAGCGACAGACTCTCGTCGGCGACCAAATCGGCGATGACGCTCGCGTCGGTGAACTCACTCACCGACGCTTTGAGCACCGATTCGGTGGCCAGCAGGCGGACCGATGGTCCGTTCTCACGGTCGGCGAGCATCGCTACCAGTCCGTCGACGACCGTCGGCGAGGGGCCGACCGCGAGCACGTCCTCGGTGGCGACGTCGAGAACCGTCCGGCAGACATCGGCGACGTTCCTTTCGATCAGGGGTGGCTGCATTGTGAGACTCATCCGGATGGGACAATGAACCGAAGCGACGTAACGAATGACTCTAGCTGTTTAACCCCCACCTCACCGTGGCCGTCGATCAACCGTCCTGCATCCGATCAGTGGAGCTTGAGCTCGATCCGGCGGCCGTCGGGGTCACGGACGTACGCCGCCCAGTCGCGGCCGTAGACGCCGAGGCGCTCGCGCGGCTCGTCGTCTTCGACCTCGATGCCGGCCTCGCGGAGTTCGTCGAGCAGCTGCTCGATCGCGTCGCGCGTGTCGGTCTCGTTCGAGCGCAGGAGGATACAGATGTGCTCGCCATCGACGTCGAACGGTTCGTCGGTCGGGACGAGATGGAGATGTCGCCCACCCGCGGCGACGGCGACGAACGGCAGCTCGTCGCGTTCGAAACGCTCTCGATCGCGGATCGAGAGTCCGAGCAGATCGTGATAGAACCCGAGCGCCTCGTCGATATCGCGGACACGGACCGCGACGTGGTCGAGATCGACCGGTTCGAATGCCATGCAACCGATTGTGGCCACCGGGGCAAAAGCCCGCTGCATGGGGTGGTGAACCGACCACGATCCGGGCGGTCGGGGTCCCGTTTCGCAACGACGTCACCCGGACAGCCGTGTGCCGTCTCGGCGAGCGCTGATCGAAAACGGGCGACGAAACGGCTTTGAGCGCGCCCGTCGTCCTCCCGGCCGTGACGCAGGTCTGTCTCGTCGGCGGGGACTGTGATATCCGCTACGAACTGCTCTCGCGCGAGACCGCCCGCCGCGCGCTCTCGACGTACGATCTCACCGAGCCGTACACGAACACGCTCTCGCTCTCGACGGTGAGCCTCGGCGCAGCCGTCTCGCTGCTCAACGATCTGAACTGGTATCTCGTCCGCTTCGCGAGCGACGCGCTCGTCCGCGACCCATCGATCAGCGACACGGAATGGCTCTCGCGCCCGCTCGCCGAGGCGATCCGCGACGGACGGCTCCAGCCCGACGAGACCGACGATACATACAGGATCTATCCGATCGAGGACGGGGCGCTCGCCGCGCCATCGTTCGCCAGCGGACGCGACGCGTTCGACCACGAAAACGAACTCGTCGTCCGGGTCACCGAGGACGAATACGAGGGCTGAGACTCACTCGCCCGTGGGCGAGCGAAGCGCGCTCTCGATCGGTTCGTCGCCCGCCAGGATCTCGAAGGTCTTGCCGTGAGTGCTCGCCATGTCGATCGCCGTCACGAGCGTCCGCGCGACGTCGGCACGCGTGATCTCGCCGGGGTCGAGTTTCCTCGCCGCCCGGATCTCCCCGGTCGCGGGCTCGTCGGTCAGCGCGCCGGGTCGGACGATGGTGTACGTCAGTTCGCTCTCGTGGAGGTGATCGTCGGCCGCCTGCTTGGCGAGCAGGTAGTCGGTGAGCTCGTCGGGACCGGCCTCGGGATCGTCGGCGTTCATCGAACTGAGCATGACGAACCGCTCGACGCCCTCGGCCTCGGCCTCGGCGGTCTCGATCATTCCGATCGCACCGTCGCGGTCGACACCCTCGACGTCCTCGCCACCCGATCCTGCCGCGAAGACGATCGCGTCGTGGCCGGCGACCGCGTGCGCGACGTCCTCGGTCAGATCCGCGACGACCGTCTCAACGCCGAACGACTCCATCTCGTCGACCTGCGATTCGGCGCGCACCATCGCCGTCGTCTCGTGATCGCTGTCGCTCAGGAGTTCGGTGATGAGCTGGCCGACCTGTCCATGTGCGCCCGCAACGAGAACGTTCATGGGCACCGTACGGCCCGCCGATCCCTAAATCGTCCGCTTCCTCGGGGTCAGTAGCCGCGTTCGATGAGATACTCCGCCAGCCCGGCGAGCAGTTCGTGTGCCTCGTTGTCCGGCAGCACGTCGAGCCGGGATTTGCCGCGCTCGACGAGATCGCGACTCAGCGTTCGCGCGTACTCGATGCTGCCGGCCTCTTCGAGCGTGGCGACGGCAGCGTCGATCTCGTCTTCGGTGACGGCATCGAGGTCGTCGGTCGCGACGAGTGATTCGACGTCGACGCCCTGTTCGCGGGCGTGCAGCGTCACCGCGGTGCGCTTGCCCTCGACGAGATCGCTGCCGCGCTGTTTGCCCAGCTGTTCGCTCGGCACCGTCAGATCGAGCACGTCGTCACGGATCTGGAACGCACGGCCGACGTCGAGCCCGTACGCACCGAGCGCGTCGGCGGTCTCCTGATCCGCGCCGAGCAGGAGCGCCGGGATCCGCGCGGCCGCCGCGTAGAGCACCGCCGTCTTCTGCTCGACCATGTGGATGTACTCGTCGGTCGTGACCGCTCTGCGGCGCTCGAACTCGACGTCGAGCGACTGGCCCTCGCAGATACGCGTACAGGTCTGTGCGAGCTCCGAGAGCGCCTGTACCATGCGCTCGGGTCGGCCGCCGGTTTCGAGCATGAACTCGAAGGCTTTCGAGTAGAGCGTGTCGCCGGCAAGGATCGCCGTCTCGGTGTCGAACGCCCGATGGACGGCCGGAACGCCCCGCCGGAGGTCGTCGTCGTCCATGATGTCGTCGTGGATCAGCGTGAACGACTGGATCGTCTCGATGCTCGCCGCCGCCGCCATCAGATCGATCTCGTCGCTCCCGTCGAGCGTCGACACGGCCTCGTATCGCCCGTCGGCCACGTCATCGTCGACGAGCGCTTCGGCGACCAGCAGCGTCACGACGGGCCGGAGCCGCTTGCCGCCGGCGTCGAGCAGATGACGCGAGGCACGGTAGAGCCGCTCGGGCTCCTCGATCGGCAGTCGCTCGTCGAACGCCGCGTTGACGAGCTCCCGCCGGCTCTCGACGGCCGCTTTCACCGCTGGCGCCGGCGCGCTCATTCCACCAGCGAGATGACGTTGCCGTTGCGCGTCGCGTGGAGGTCACGACCCATCCGGTAGCCCTGACTCTCGGCGAGGTCGACGTAGCGCGCGAGATGCTCCATGTCGTTGTGCGCCGGGATGACGTGCTGGGGCTGGATGGCATCGAGCATCTGGTAGTGACCCTCCTGGGACATGTGGCCCGACACGTGGACGTCGTCGTAGATACGTGCGCCCTGCATTCTGAGGAGCTGTTCGGACTGGTAGCGCTGGCCCTCGTTGGTCGGCTCGGGGATGATCCGTGCCGAGAAGATCACCTTGTCGCCCTCGTCGATCTGGTAGGGTGTCTCGCCACGACCCATCCGAGTGAGCATCGCGCGCGGCTCGCCCTGATGACCAGTTACAATGGGCAGGAAGTTCTCCTTGCCCTCGTTCATGATTCGCTTGAACGTCCGATCGACGGACTGGCGATGGCCGAACATGCCGAGGTCGTCGGGGAAGTCGACGAAGTCGAGGCGTTCGGCAGTGCCGGAGTATTTCTCCATCGACCGGCCGAGCAGCACGGGCTGGCGACCGATGTCCTTGGCGAACTCGACGATGGAGCTGACGCGCGCGATCTGGCTGGAGAAGGTGGTGGCGACGATCCCACCGTCGTAGTCCTCCATGCTGTAGAGGACGTCCTTGACGTGATTGCGCGCGTGTTGCTCGCTCGGGGTGCGGCCCTTGCGGCCCGCGTTCGTGCAGTCCTCGATGTAACAGAGCACGCCCTCGCCCTCGCGACCGATCTCGCGGAAGCGATCCATGTCGATCGGGTCGCCGATGACAGGGGTGTGATCCATCCGCTTGTCCAGCCCGTAGATGATCGAGCCCTCCGGCGTGTGGAGCACGGGGTTGATCGCGTCGATGATCGAGTGGGTGACGTTGACGAACTCGAGTTCGAGCCCGTTGCCGATCGCCATCGAGTCGCCAGTGTCCATCTTGACGAGGTCGTTGTCGACGCTGAACTTCTCCTCCGATTCGACCTGCTGTTTGACCAGTTCGATCGTGAACGGCGTCGCCACAACGGGTGCGTCGTAGCGATGGGCCAGTTTCGAGATGGCCCCGATGTGGTCGAGGTGGCCGTGGGTGGGGACGATGGCCTGGACCTCGCCGTCGAGGTCAGACATGACCCTGTCGTCGGGGATCGCGCCCATGTCGATCAGGTCGAGACTGTGCATTCGCTCGGTCTCGACGTTGTCGTGGATGAGCACCTTCGAGAGGTTGAGCCCCATGTCGAAGACGACGATGTCCTCGCCCGCCCGCACGGCCGTCATCTGCCGGCCCACTTCCTCGTAGCCGCCGATTGTCGCGATATCGATTTCCATAGTTGTTGCTCCCGAGCCGCCCGCGGAGTACATGAAGGACTGGCTGGCCGGTCACGTGACCCGCCCGCCCGCCCCGAACCGCACCCGGGGCGGTCTCTCGGATAGATGGGGCTATGGGCAGGGGTGGTATAAACTCCGTGGGTCGCTACGCAGTATAGAAAACGCCGCTCAGCCGACGCGTGTCCCGGGTGAGTCGCCATCGAGAAATCCTTCCAATCCATCCAGCCCAAACACCGATGCCGGTGTATCCATGTCGAGCAGCGCCCGGATCTTTGCGGCCATTCCTCCGGTGACGTCGGTCGCGTCGCTCCCGCCGAGCGCCGCCTGGACCGTGGCGAACGACTCGATATGATCAATGACTTGGCCCTCTTCGTCGAACACGCCCGGAACGCCCGCACACAGTCCCACACGCTCGGCGTCCAACTGCTCGGCGAGTTCCACGACGAGTTCGTCACCGCTCACGACGGTGACGCCAGCCCCCGTGTGAGCGATGACGTCGGCCTGGATGGTAGGAACGAACCCCTCTGAAAGTATCGTCTCGACCGGTGTCGACAGCGAGAGCTCCCCGTCGCCGTCGCGCGCAGCGGCCGAAAGGGGATGGACCGGCAGCGCAGGAACGTCGCGCTCCTGGAGGGCGGCGAGCACCGCGTCGTTCAGTCGTCGCATCGCGTCGTGGACCGCGAACGCACCGGCGACGTCGTGGCTCCCCGCTTCGCTGCTGATGCCGTGCTCGCTGGCGTGGTGATGGCCGAAACTCCCGCCGCCGTGGACGAGCACCAACTCTCCGTCGTAGTCCGCGATCGCTGCGGCCGCGCGCGCGAGATGTTCCTCGTCGAGCGTCTCCGGGCGCTGCTTGTCGGTGATGACGCTCCCGCCGAGCTTGAGAATCACGGTCATTCCGCTTCGCTCCATTCCCTGCCGTTTGCTCGTGGTTCGAAAGGCGCTTCGCGCCTTTCGTCATCTCGGAAGACCTGCGGTCTTCCGATGACTCTTCGAAGTGCCTTCGGCACTTCGAGATCACGAAACGGGTTCGCCGTTTCGAACGACTTCGCTCGCAAAGACAGCGTCATCCGTCCTCCCGGCGCACGCCCTGGAAGTCGAGTTCGGCGCGGAACGACTCGACGCAGCCCGGCGTGTAGCCGAGCGCCGTCCGACTGGCCTCGCTCTCGTCGAGCGCGACGATACAGCCACCACCGCCCGCACCGGTCAGCTTCGCGCCGCGCGCGCCCGCCTCGCGGGCGGCCCACACCATCGCATCGAGCGAGCGCGACGAGACCCCGAGCGCGCTCAAGAGGCCGTGGTTGACGTCCATCAGCCGCCCGAGTTCGGCGATATCGCCTTCGTCGAGCGCGCGCTCGCCCCGGCGGACGAGATCGCCGATGGCTTCGACCGTATCGGCGGCGAAATCGTACTCCTCACGGAGTGCGCGCACGCCCGCGACCAGTTCGCCGGTGTCGCCCGCACCGCCGTCGTAGCCGATGACGAAGGGGAGATTCGGCGCGTCGAGCCGTCGGCAGTCGTCGCCCTCGACACGGACCGCCCCGCCCATCGCCGAGCAGAACGTGTCCGCGCGCGAGGCCTCGCCGCTCTGGACCTCGCGTTCGACTCGATAGGCGCGCTTGGCGAGCTCCTCCGTCGAGAGTTCGATCCCGAGTTCGCGCGTCGCGGCGTCGATGCCCGCGACCGCGACCGCTGCCGACGAACCGAGTCCCGCGCCGAGCGGGATGGCGCTCTCGATGGCCACGTCGAAGCCAACGTCGGGCGAATCGGCCGCGTCACGAGCCTGTGCGACCGCACCGTCGACGTAGCCCGTCGCAGCCTGGACCAGCGACTGGGGGACGTCCACGTCGGGCGCGCCGTCGCCGCCGTATTCCACGGTGAACCCATCGAGAGTGAGGTCGCCGGCATCGACCCGGAGCCGACCGTCCGAGCGGGCCGACACCTCGACCGTCGCGCGGCGCTCGATGGCACAGGGCACTGCGGGTTCGCCGTAGACCACCGCGTGCTCGCCGAAGAGATAGACCTTCCCGGGGGCGCTTGAAACCGCCATGCGCGTTCTCTGCAGGCGAGCCTAACAGTCGTTGCGAATGCATCGGCTACCGGCCGATCGGTTCTCGGAGCAATGAAAGAGTGCCGTAAGTCGCTATCGTCGAACGACGGTCCGCCCGTGATCGGTTCTCAGATGCCTTCCTCGAAGTCGTCAAGCGCGTAGCCCGGATCGCCACCGGTGCGATCGACGGTTTCGTTGGCGAGCAGCCAGTAGACGACCGAGAGCGCTCGTCGCCCCTTGTTGTTCGTCGGCACGACGAGATCGACGTTGCTCACGGAGTTGTTCGAGTCACACATCGCGATCACCGGGATACCCACGGTGACGGCCTCCGTGACGGCCTGCGAGTCGCCGATCGGGTCGGTCACGACGAGTACGTCGGGCTCGATGTAGCCATCGTAGTCGGGATTCGTCAAGGTGCCCGGGATGAACCGTCCCGTCCGGGCGCGCGCACCGATCGCGTCGGCGAACTTCTCGGCCGGGAACCGACCGTACTGACGCGAGGAGGCGACGAGCACGTTCTCGGCGTCGTAGTTCGACAGGAAATCGGCCGCCGTGCGGACCCGCTCGTCGGTGCGCCCCACGTCGAGGACGTAGAGCCCGTCCGTGCGCACGCGGTGGATGAACCGCTCCATGTCCTGGGTCTTCTGCTGGGTGCCGATGTGAACGCCAGCGCCCAGATAGTCCTCGACGGGGATGAGGAGGTCGGCCTCCTCGTCGGCCATCACGTCCTCGTCGAAGGTTGGACCCGTGTCGGTGTCCGATTGGTCGTCGCTCGATTCGTCTCTGACGTCTGTGTCGGGGTCCTCGGCGGGATTCGCGCCGGCCTCGCCGGTCGGCTCCTCCTCGATCTCCGTTTCGGCCGCTTCGAGACCCTCTTCGTTGTCGCTCATGCGGTTTCCTCGATTCTGATGAGTTCGTTCAGTTTCGCTGTTCGCTCGCCGGCGACCGCGCCCGTCTTGATGAACGGGGCGTCGGTCGCCACGGCGAGGTGTGCGATCGTCGTGTCCTCTGTCTCGCCCGACCGGTGAGAGATCACCGGCGTGAGACCGTTCTCGACGGCGAGTTCGACGGCATCGACGGCGTCCGACAGCGTCCCGATCTGGTTGGGTTTGACGAGAATGGCGCTCGCCGAGTCGACCTCGATGCCGCGTTCGAGGCGCTCGACGTTCGTCACGAACAGATCGTCGCCACAGATCAGCGTCTCGTCGACCCGATCGGTGAGCTCGGCGAAGCCCGCGAAGTCCTCCTCGTCGAGTGGGTCCTCGACGTACGCGAGATCGTACTCGTCGGCGAGCTCGGCGACGTACTCGATCTGCTCGTCGGGCGTGCGCTCGGTGTCGCTGTACTGATACACCCCGTCGTCGGCGTCGTACATCTCCGCCGCGGCCACGTCGAGCCCCATACTGATCGCGAAGCCGACCTCGTCGGCCACCCTGTCGGTCGCTGCGGCGACGACCTCGAACGCCTCCTCGTCGTCGATGCTCGGTGCCCATGCGCCTTCGTCACCCTTCGCAGCGGGCACGCCTCGATCGGCGAGGATCTCGCCGACTGCTTCGTGAACCGCCGCGTTGGCGAAGACCGCATCGGTGGCGCTCGGCGCGCCGATCGGCACGGCGAGGAACTCCTGGATATCTGTCGCGTCGGCCGCGTGCTCGCCGCCGCCGATGACGTTGCCGAGCGGCGTGGGCAGCTCGTCGCCGCGGAACGCGCCGCCGAGATGCTGATACAGCGGCGCGCCGAGCGTGTCGGCGGCCGCCTTCGCTGCGGCCATCGAGATCGAAACGGCGCTGTTCGCGCCGATCGTCGAGAAATCGTCGGTACCGTCGGCGGCGCGCAGCGCCGCGTCGATCGAGCGCTGATCGCCGGCGTAGACCTGCCCCTCGATGCGCGGGACGGCGTGCTCGCGGGCGGCCGCGATCGCCTCGCCGGCGGGCGGCGAAGTCGCCTCGTGAGCGCCCGTACTCGCCCCGCTCGGGGCAGCCGCCCGGCCGAATCCACCGGATTCGGTCGTGATCTCGGCCTCGACGGTCGCGTTGCCGCGCGAGTCGAGTATTTCGCGGAGGCGGATCTCGGTGACGAGCGTCATCGCTCACCCCGCTTGACGGTGAACGGCAACACGTCGGCGTCGTACTCCTCGGCCGCGATGAGGATCGGCTCGGTGCTCTCGGTCCCCACCAGCACGGGCGCGCCGTAGGCGATCTGGAGCGCTCGTGCGCCGATGATGCGTGCCTTCTCGTAGCGGTTGTAGCGTTGGCTTGCCATCGACATCACTGATAGGGAGCCACGATGTCCACGAGGTCGGTGTGCGAGACGAGCATCCGCCGACAGCAGTGGCGGTCCACCCCGAGATCGTCGAGGACGTCGCTCGGATCCTCACCCTCGTCGACGCGGGACTCGAACGCTTCCCAGTGCTCGCCGACGACGTTACCACACGTGAAACACCGGACCGGGACCATCATAACTATCGACCACCCATCAGCGGTAGGATTTCTGGTAGCGTGCCCGTGCGCCCGGACCGCCCCACTTCTTGGATTCGGACTGGCGGACGTCGTTGACCAGCAGCGACCGGTCGAACTCCATGTACGCGTCACGGAGTTCGGCATCGTTCGAGTGCTGCACCAGCGCGCGCGCGATCGCCGTCCGCACCGCGTCGGCCTGTCCGACCGTCCCGCCGCCGCGCACGTCGACCGAGATGTCGACGTCCTCGCGCTGCTCGTCGGCGATGCGGAACGGTTCGAGCATCTTCAACCGCGCGAGTTCGGGTTCGGCGAGTTCGACGGGCTGTGCGTTGACGCGCACGCGACCCTCGCCGTCCGAGACGGTCGCGCGGGCGATGGCAGTCTTCTTCTTGCCGGATGTGTTCGTTACCATGTTAGTTACCACGTGACGTTCGCGCCCAGGTTCTCGCTGACGTCGCCGAGCTGGACGAACTTGATGTTCGAGAGCCGATCCAACGACGTCCCATCCAGAATCTCGGCGTCGGCATCGAAGGGATCGCCGATGTAGACCCGGATCCCCTCGAACGCCTCGCGACCGCGCGGGCGCTTGTAGGGCAGCATGCCGCGGATCGAGCGCTTCATGATGCGATCCGGGCGTTTCGGGTAGTACGGCCCGCTGTCGGAGCCGAGCTCGGCGCGCGTCTCGAAGACGTCCATCACGTCGTCGTCGCTGCCGGTAATGATGGCTTCCTCGGCGTTGACGATCGCGATCGTCTCGCCGTCGAGGGAGCGCTCGGCGACCTGACTGGCGACGCGACCGAGGATGCAGTCGCGCGCGTCGATCACGATGTCGGGCTCGAATTCGGCGCTCATCGGATCACCCGTACGTCGGCTCCCTCGGGATGCCGTTCGAGCGCGTCCTCGAGCGTGAGCGGTTCACCGACCTGTTCGATCTTCGTCTCGGCCGTGCCCGAGAAATCGACCGCCGCCACGGTGACGGGCTTTTCGAGCACGCCGCTGCCCAGCACCTTGCCGGGGACGACGACCGTCTCGTCTTCGTTCGCGTAGCGTTCGATCCGCCCGAGGTTCACCTCGGCGTACGTCCGCCGGGGCTTTTCGAGGCGGTCGGCCACCGTCTGCCAGACGGGGCTATCCCGCTCGCTGGCGGCCGACTGTAACTCGGCGATGAGACTCGTGAGTCTCGGGTTCGTTTTGTTCATAAGTTGTCTGAGAAACCATGCAGGGAGCAGGATTCGAACCTGCGAACTCCTACGAGACAGCGCCCTGAACGCTGCGCCGTTGACCTGACTTGGCTATCCCTGCACGCGAATTCGTTTTTCTCCCGTCCCCACAAACCAGTTTCGGTCGCCGACACACCGCTCGGCGTCGCCACCGCTGGCTCGCCGACCGTCGGCACGCGCGCTCGCGACTGGTTCGTGGGGCGATCGATCACAGTTGGACGGCCTCGCTGAGTTCGGTCGCGCGCGCGTCGAGCGAATCGACCGCCGCGAGCACCAGCTCCTCGACGCTCATCGAGCCGTCTGTCTCGACGTCGAAGACGAACGCGTTCGGCACGTCCTGCACGTCGAGTTCTTTCCCGGGATAGCGCTCGGTGAGGTCGTTGTCGAACTCCTCCGTGGGGATCAGCTCACCGTCGTCCTCGATCACACCACGGAGGATGTTCGGCTCCTCGTCGGCGAACTCCTCGCGGTCGCCGACGACGTCCACAGTTTGAAGATGACGGTAGCCGACGGCCACGGCACCCTGATGTTTGGCGTGGCTCTTCCCGGTGTCGAGAACGGCGTCGGCCTCGACTTCGAGGCGCTGGTCGTCCTTGAGCTCGATGATGGGAACGTTCTGCTCGGCGGGTTCGACCATCGAGTCCATGCTCTGGAGATCGCCCGAGTAGGCCGTGTCGGGCCCCGAAACGTCGAGACCGAGGGTGACGCTCTCGCCCATCTCGAACTCGTCGGGCGGTGTGGCGAGGGGCACCATCCCCAGGCGATGGCCGATCTGCTCGTCGAACATCACCGAGGAGTTCTCGACCACCCGGACGGTGTCGATCGAGAGGGTCGGCACGTCCGCGACCATCGCCCGGCGGATGCCGTTGGCGAACGCGGGCGTGATGCCCCGCACGAGAAAGCGCGCCGCTCGTTCGTCGTGGTCGACGAACTCGACGTCGTACTCGGTGCTCATCGGTCAGAACCCGCTCGATTTGGGGGCGCGTGTCCCGTCGTGCGGGATCGGTGTGACGTCCTCGATACGGCCGATCTCGAGACCGGCGCGCGCGAGCGCTCGGATGGTCGCCTGTGCGCCCGGTCCCGGGCTCTGCTGGAGGTTGCCGCCGGGACCGCGGAGCTTGACGTGGACGCCCTCGATACCCTGTGCGAGCACCTCCTCGGCGACGGTCTCGGCCATCTGCATCGCCGCGTACGGCGATGCCTCGTCACGGTTCTGCTTGACGACCGTACCGCCGCTCGACTTGGCGAGCGTCTCGGCACCGGTCTGATCCGTGACGGAGATGATGGTGTTGTTGAACGACGCGAAGACGTGGGCGACCGCCCAGCGGTCCTCGGTCTCGTTGTCGGCGCTCATTCCTGCCCCTCCGCGCGTTCGGGATGCAGTTCGTCCGCCAGCGAGCTCGTCTCGTCGAAGGCCACGCTGTCTTCCTCGGTGGTGGCGACCTTTCGCGACGGTGCCGTCACCCGGCTCTCGCCGACGACGATGTGTCCGTGCGAGACGAACTGACGGGCCTGTTTCGGCGTGTTCGCCAGCCCTTCGCGGTAGACCACAGTTTGAAGTCGGCGTTCGAGCACGTCGGTGATCTCGAGACTCAGCACGTCGTCGATGCTGTCGGTCTCCGAGAGGATACCGAGCCGTCGGAGCCGGTCGAGGAACGCCTCGCCCTTGCGCTCGGCCTCGTCGGCGTCGCCCTGGGCGTCGCCGAGCAGTCGTCGTGCCTCCTGGCGGAAGCCACGAAGCTCGGACTGGGCGCGCCAGAGTTCCTCCTTGTTCGCCAGGCCGTAGCGGCCGATGAGGTTCGACTCCTCGGCGATGCGCTCGCCCTGGAAGGGGTGGTTCGGCGTCTCGTAGCCTTTGGTGTTGGAGCCGAGGGCCATTCTACTCGCCCTCCGCCTCCTCTTCCATCTCTTCTTGAAGCGCTTCGACGTTCACGCCGATGGTACCCTCCGAGCGGCCGGTGGATTTGGTGCGCTGACCGCGGACCTTCTGGCCGCGCTCGTGGCGCACGCCCTTGTATGAGCTGATCATCTGCATGCGGTTGATGTCCTGCTGCCGAGTGAGCGAGAGATCGTTGCCGACCTCGTGGCTCGACTCGCCCGTGAAGTAGTCGTTCGGGCGGTTGGTGAGCCACGCCGGTACGTCCGACGCGAACCCTTCGACGTGCTCGACGATCGATTCGACATCGTCGTCGTCGAGACGGCCGAGGGTCGCCGTGCGGTCGATCTCTGCCTGTTCGGCGATGATGCGAGCGGTGCGCCGGCCGACGCCGTTCATGCCGGTTAGCGCGCGCTCGACGCTTTTCGTCCCGTCGAGGTCGGTTTGGCCGATGCGGACGAAGTAGCGGATGTCCTCCTCCTCTTCGTCCTCGGCCTGTGTGTCTGGGTCTTCTGCACTCATGGTGGGTGATTCGAGCGTCGTGGCGGGGATTCGAACCCCGGAGGCTGTGCGCCACAGAGTTAGCAACCCTGCGCCTTGGGCCAGACTTGGCTACCACGACCCGTTCGTAGTTCCGCCCTCCCGGACTCGGGGGCGATCCCCCTACAGTACGTCGTATACACCCTATCCCGACCTGGGTATTTAAGAACAACGAACCGCCCCGATTCGGGCCCCACCAGGTCCCAATCCTTATCGCTCGCGCAGGGCAGGATTCAGCATGAACGAATCCGACGTGCGCTCGCTGCTTGAGGAGGTCGAGGACCCCGATCTCGGCACGGACATCGTCTCGGGAAACCTCGTCAACGACGTCCGCATCGAAGACGACGTCGCCCACGTCTCGCTCGCGCTCGGCGCGCCCTACTCGCCCACCGAGAGCGCCATCGCCGCCCGCGTGCGCGAGGTACTCGATGCGGAGGGGATCGAAAGCGAACTCACCGCGAACATCGAGCGCGAGGAGGAGGTGCTGCCGGGCGTGAAGAACGTCATCGCCGTCGCCTCGGGCAAGGGCGGCGTCGGGAAATCCACCGTCGCCGTGAACCTCGCGGCCGGCCTCTCCCAGCTCGGCGCGCGCGTCGGCCTGTTCGACGCCGACATCTACGGCCCGAACGTCCCGCGGATGGTCGGCTCCGACGAACGCCCGAAGGCCACCGCCGAGGAGCAGCTCATCCCGCCCGAAAAGTACGGGATGAAGCTGATGAGCATGGACTTCCTCGTGGGCGAGGACGATCCCGTCATCTGGCGCGGTCCGATGGTCCACAAGGTTCTCACCCAGCTGTTCGAGGACGTCGAATGGGGCGCGCTCGACTACATGGTCGTCGACCTCCCGCCCGGCACTGGCGACACGCAGCTCACCCTCCTCCAGAGCGTGCCGATCGCCGGTGCCGTCATCGTCACGACGCCCCAGGAGGTCGCCGTCGACGATGCCCGCAAGGGGTTGGAGATGTTCGGCAAGCACGAGACACCAGTCCTCGGGATCGTCGAGAACATGAGCGGGTTCGTCTGCCCGGACTGTGGCAGCGAACACGACCTGTTCGGGAAAGGTGGCGGCCGCGAGTTCGCCGCCGACGTCGACATGCCGTTCTTGGGCGAGATACCGCTCGATCCACGCGTTCGCGAGGGTGAGGATGGCGCACCGCTCGTCCTCGGTGACGGCGACACCGCCGACGCACTGCGCTCGTTCACCGAGACCACCGCGAACAACGTCGGCATCGTCCACCGGAACCGGCGGCGCGAATAGCTCAGACCGCCGCGACGCCCAGTTCCTCGAAGCTCCAGAGCCGGATCTTCGCCTCCACCAGATCGCGCTGCTCGCTCAGCTCGTTTTCGTCGAACTCCCGAATGACCCGCCGGCTTTCTCGCTGCATGCGCGCTTCGAGATCGGTTTGGTCGGGCTCGTCGCGTACGTCGTTGAGCAGCGCCTCGAAATCCTCGCGGATATCGAGGGAGGCACGGGCGGCGTTACAGCGCGAGAGCGGGTTGAGACCCATGTCGAGCACCAGCTCGCGGACGAGCTCCCAGTCGCTCGCGCAGAAGTGGATCGACACCTCGCCGACGATGTCGCGCCAGGCGATCGGTCCCGAGTTCTTCAGCAGTTGAACGGCTCGCGGGGGCAGATCGAGGCGCGTAGTGGTGTCGGGATCGCCACAGAGACAGCAGGGTTGCTCGGTCTTGCCGGTGTACACGTAATCGGTAGGGGCTCCGGCGGAATGGGTCTTTCACCGTCGGACGAAGGGAATCGCTTAACAGCGCGCACAGGACACGACAGGTATGAACGACAGCGAGCGCCGACGGCTCGTGACGCGCAACACCGCCGAAGTCGTCACCGACGAGGAGCTCGACGACCTTCTTGAGAACGATCCGACGATCTACGTCGGCTACGCACCGACCGGCGAGATGCATATCGGCCACTTCACGACGATCCGCAAGCTCGCGGACTTCCTCCGGGCAGATCTCGACGTGAAAGTCCTGATCGCCGATCTCCACGCCCACCTCGACGACGAGAAGAGCCCCTTCGAGCTGCTCGACGCGCGCACGGCCTACTACCGCGAAGCGATCGAGGGGATGGTCGCGGCGGCCGGGGCCAGTCCTGATGAAATCGAGTTCGTCGAGGGTCGCGAGTTCGAACTCGATGCCGAATACTCGCTCGAACTGCTCAGAATGGCCGCCGACACCACCATCTCCCGAGTGCAGCGCGCCGGCAGCGAGGTCGTCCGCCAGTCCGAGAACCCCAAACTGGGTGGTCTCATCTACCCGCTGATGCAGACCCTCGACATCGACGCGCTCGACGCCGACATCGCCTACGGGGGGATCGACCAGCGCGGCATCTACATGCTCAGTCGCGAGCTGTTCGCCGACCGAGGCGATGAACCACCGGTCTGTGTGTTCGCGCCGCTGCTGGCGGGACTTTCGGGCGGAAAGATGAGCGCCTCCGACGCGACCTCGAAAGTCAATCTCACCGACGACGCCGACACCGTCGCCGAGAAACTCCAGGGCGCGTACTGCCCACAGGGCGAGGTCGAGGACAACGGCGTGCTCGAATACATGGACTACCTCGTCTTCCCGATCCTCGACGAGCGCGGCGAGCCGTTCGAGATCGAGCGGCCCGACGAGTACGGCGGCGATCTCACCTACGAGAGCTACGACGGGCTCGAAGACGACTTCGTGAGCGGCGATCTCCATCCACAGGACCTGAAAAACGCCGCCGCCGAGTACGTCTCGTCGGTCATCGACCCCGTTCGCGAACGGATCGACACCGATCGGCTGGCGACGGCCTACCCCGAGACGTACGAGTAGCGACCGACTCTCCCCTTCTCCCCTACCTTCCACCCTCCCTCCTCACAACTGATTGACGTCGAGTCCGGGCATGGCTGTCCGTTCCGATCTGCCGAACGACGGCCCACGGACCATTTATCCCCTGTAGACCCTATCCTCGGCCATGTACCGGGCGCGCGACGAACTCGCGAACGAGGAGTGGCTCGCCGAACTCGATACGGCGGCCGACGAGCTCTCGCTCGACGACAGGGCCCGCGAGCGCGCCGCCGACCTGTTCCTCTCGACGGTGCCCGAACGCGAGCGCTCGAAACGGGCGGTGCTGGCGGCGAGCCTCTACGCCGGCGCGCTCATCGCCGGCGATCGGCGTTCCCAGTCGGCCGTCGCCGAGGCGGTCGGTGTCGCGCGGCTCACGGTCCAGAAACGCTGGCGGGACGTCCTCGAAGAAGCAGGTCTCGACCCGCCGGAGTGGTGATCAGCTCGGGTGCGGGCGGCCCTCGCGCTCGGGCGTGAGGCTGCCGTGTTCGTCGATCTCGCCGTTGACGATGCGCGTGCTGGAGACGATGCCGCCGTCCTCGGCGGTGAGATGATCGACGACCGCGATGTCGAGCGGGTCGAGATCGCGCTCGCGGCGGCGCTCGTTCACGCGCTGGCCGCCGGTTTCGGTCTCGGGCGAGACGACGAGCACGTCGAACCCCTCCTCGACGGCGATGCCGGTTGGCTCGCCGAGACGGCGGATCTCGTACGAACGATCGTGTTCGTCAGAGAGAGCAGACAGTTCATCGGCGAGATCCGCCCGTCGCTGCTCGAACGGACGAACGTAGCGTTCCTCGTGGCGGGTTTCTTGAGCCAACTCGTCGCTCGTCAGCCCTACCGTGACGTCGCCACGCTCGAAGGCGTGCTCGAACAGCCGTCGATGGCCGTCGTGTATCGGATCGAACGTGCCGCCGAGCGCGACCTGCATACCCGTCACAGATTCGCCCGTGGCTTAGGGATGTCGCTCCCTACCGCTCGTCGCTATCGGCCGCTTCGACGGGGATCGTCACGGGTTCGGAGCGTCTATCCTCGTTTCGGCGCTCGCGACGACGCGGCGCGAACAGCCCTTCGAGTTCGTCGCGGAACCGATCGATCGCAGCGTCGATCAGTTCGTCCGGTCGCGCGGCGGTGTAGGTCGGCTCCTCGCCGTCGTGGCGCTCGACGACCTGCTCGTCGTCGAACTCGTCGAGAACGCGCCGGACGGCAGCCGGATACAACCCTGTTCCGGTGGCGATCTCCTCGACGGTCGACTCCGGCTGTTGTCGGAGGTAGACGTACACTCGCGTGCGCGTGTCCGTATCGAGCGCCCGCGAGAGCAGATCGACGAGCCCCTCGTCCATCCGGTCGTCGACGACGTCCGCTCGCTGGCGGTCGAGTTCCGCACGGACGTCGTCAGGTTCGATCTCGTCAGTATCGTCGTCCATGTCCCAATGGAGTCGATCGCCGGGCAAAAGCCTTCCTCACAGCACGAGCGACCGACAGAGCGCGTCGAGACCGTCCTCGCGGAGGAGCCGGCGCTGTCTGGCTGCGCCGCTCTCGGCGGCCGCGACCGCACCGATACCGTCGATCCCGAGCCGATCAGACTCGCGCTCGACGAGCGTATCGAGGGTAATCGTTCCCGTCCCTTCGCGATCGACGAACGACGCGTCGTGGCCGTGCCGGAGCGCGCGCCACTTGTTCTCGTCGAGGAACTCCCGACGGAGCCCGTCCGACGACCCACGGCCGTCGGATCGGTAGGCCGCCCAGGGTTTCCTCTGTTCGTCGTACCGTTCGGCGAGATCCATCACGAGCGCGTGGACGTACTCGACGAACGCGAAGACGATCTCGGGATCCGCCTGGCCATCGGGCGCACGCACCTCGACGGTACCGTGGCCGGTGTGTGGGCGGACGTCGTACCAGAGTGCGCCACGGTCGTCGATGGAGCCCAACTCGACCATCCGCCGCTCGAAGCGCTGGAACGCCGCGAAGCTCTCGAAGGGTGTCGGCATCCCCGTATTCGGTAATCCCTCGAAGATCTTCGCGCGCGCAGAGGCGAGTTCGGTGTCGAACCCGTTCCAGAACGGCGAGTTCGCCGACAGCGCCAGGATCACGGGGAGATACCAGCGCAGTTCGTTCGCGATCCACGTCGCCTTCTCCGCGTCGTCGACGCCGACGTGGACGTGGATCCCCGCCGTCGTGTTCCGGAACTGTGGATAGCGGATCCGATCGAGCTGGGCACGATAACGCGGCTTCTCGGCGTGTTCGAGCTCGCGCCACTGGGCAGCGGGATGGAGACCGGCCGCGGCGATACCGTAGCCGTGGGTGGCGGCATGATCGACGAGCGCCTCGCGGACCGCGACGAACTGCTCGCGCGCATCCGCGAGACCCTCACAGATGGGCGTCTGGGTCTCGATGATGAACTTGAACAGTTCGTGGGCGAGCCGATCGTCGAGGATCGCCGGCGGCTCCGTCTCGTAGACGAGTTCGTCGGTGCCCGCCGTGGGCCGCCCCGCATCGTCGACGATATAGAACTCCTCCTCGACGCCCAGCGTTCCCATCCGCGTGAAATTGTCGGCCGAACCCACGTCCATTGCGCCACAGCTACCCGCTCGGGCGGTTAAAAGCCCACCTTTTGCTGCGGTCGGTCGCGCGCGAGGCGCGCTCCCTCCCTGGCAAAATCTGGACCAAAAGCCGTCGTCACCCCCTCGTTTCACTCGGGGGTTCCTCGGCCCGCTCGCTCACTTCGTTCGCTTGCGGTACAATCACTCACCTTCCGCTACCGCAAACCGCACAGCACCGCAGAAGCCCTCACTCGCTCCCTCCGGAAGAGCGAAGCTCTTCCGTGCTCTCGTTCGCTTCGCTCACGAGAACTCCGGTCGCTCGTTCGCCCTTCATCCACCAGGAGAGCAAGCTCTCCTGAGCCTCGGCTCGCTTCGCTCGCTGAGACGCCAGGACCGTACCCCGCTACCGCCGCCGCATCACAGCCGCTTACTGCGTCACAACCTCGATCTCGTGGCCGTCAGTGTCCTTCGTGAAGGCGTACTGGTGGTCACAGGATTCGGGGTCGCGGTAATCCTCCGCACCGCGGGTCATGAGCGTGTCCCAGGCGTCGTCGAGATCGTCGGCGCGCACCGCGACGTGGCCCCAGGCATCGCCCAGCTCGTAGGAGCGGTCGTCGTAGTTGTAGGTGAGTTCGACGCTCATCGCTTCCTCGGGCGCGTCGGTTGGCTCAACGAAGTAGTTCGCGAAGGAATCGGCCTCCCAGCGGCCCTCGGGCCGTTCGTCGTACTCGAACTTCCGGGTCCAGAAGCCGATCTGCTCGTCGGCATCGGTGATGCGCATCATCGTGTGGTCGATGCTCCATTTTGCCCCGTGATCGCGCTGGACGATCTCGATCTCGTGGCCGTCGGGGTCCTCGACGAACGCGTAGCGCCCGCCACAGGATTCGGGATCGCGATAGTCCGCGACACCCTCGTCCATCAGCTCGTCGTAGGCGGCTTCGAGTTCGCCCTCGGGAACTCTGACCGCGATGTGGCCCCACGCATCGCCGAGCTCGTACGAGCGCCCGTCCTGGTTGTAGGTGAGTTCGAGAAGGGCGGCGTCCTCGTGGGCGTCTTCGGGGCCCATGAAGACGTTCGTGAACGTATCGGCCTCCATCCGTCCCTTCTCCTCGTAATCGAAATGCTCCCCGTACCAGTCGATCGATTCGTCGAGGTCTTCGACTCGCATCATCGTGTGATCGAGCAGTGCACCCATGCGCCGCCGTACCCGTCGCGCGGGCAAAAGACTACGGGACCGTCCGCCGCAGCGCGGGCCAATAACACCACCACGCGAGCGCGAGCGCCAGAACCGGCCCGAGCGGGATCGCCAGCCGACCGGTCCGCAGGAAGCCGACGGCGAGGCCCAGATGGCTCACGCCGGCAAGGACGAGCAGCCCACCCGTCACGCGCCGATCCTCGCGACCGAGGACACCACCGACGGCGCTGGCCAGCGCGCCGAGATAGAGCAACACGCTCGTCGGCCACGCGCGCAGGAACCCGGGCAGCGCGGCGAACCCGCCGGCGAACCGGAGGTAGTCGGTGAGCGGCGTGAGATGGATCGGTATCGTGTTCGCGAGCCCGAACGGGAAGACGAACGTGAGCACCGCACCGGTGACGATCGTCCACGGGACGAGCCCGAGCACGATCACGGCGAGCAGTCGTCGCCGGGCGGAGACACGAGCCATCAGCGGCGCGCGACGATACGGAGGACGTCCTCGTCGCGGAGCTGGTGGTCCGTCCCGACCTGCTGGTCGTCGTGTTTCGCGCTCGGACCGGACACGCGCGCGAAGCGGAATCGGTCTTCCAGCTCCCCGCCGAGTTTCTCGCAGGCATCGCCGACGGTCTGACCGGCTTTCAGGATCAGCGGCTCCTCGTAGTCCGTCCCGCGACCGGGCTTGTCCATGTAGATGCGGATGAGCCCCAGAGCCTCCCAGATCCGATCGGTGAGCGCGTCGAGACCTCTCCCTTCTGCGGCGCTGATGAAGATCGCCTCCTCGGGATCGATCTCCTCCGCACGGAGCTCCTCGTTCACGGTATCGAGATAGTCGGGCTCGATGAGATCGGCCTTGTTCACGGTGACCAGCGAGGGGAGATACACCCGGTTGTCGAGGATCCCATCGAGCAACCCGTCGAGATCGACGGATTCGGTGATGGCGACGTCGGCGTTGACGTAGCCACGCTCACGGAGCACTTCGCGGACGGTGTTGTCCGCCAGCGCCACTTCTGGACCGGTCGTGACGTCGATACCGCCCTTACCCTTCGGCGTGATACGGACCTTCGGGGGCCGGCTGTCGAGACGGATCTTGTTCTCGTAGAGTTCGCGCGCGAGCGGTGCGTACCGCTCGATCTCGAACACCGAGAGGACGAACACGACGAGGTCGGCGGTCCGGATCACCGAGAGCACCTCTCGACCGCCACCGCGACCGCCCGCCGCGCCCTCGATCAGCCCGGGCACGTCGAGCAGCTGGATGTTGGCTCCCTTGTGTTTGAGCATGCCGGGGTTCACGTCGAGCGTCGTGAACTCGTAGGAGCCGACCTCGCTTTCGGCGTTCGTGAGCGCGTTGAGAAGCGTGGATTTGCCCGCGCTCGGCATGCCGACGAGTGCCACCGTCGCGTCGCCGGTCTGTTCGACCGAGTAGCCCTGGCCACCGCCGGCGGAGGACTGGTTTTCGAGCTTCTCCTTTTTCTCGGCGAGTTTCGACTTCAGCCGCCCGATGTGGGCCTCCGTGGACTTGTTGTACGGCGTCTCCGCTATCTCTTCACGGAGATCCTCGATCTCGTCTTCAAGCCCCATCACGTAGCCCTGGGTGGCGGGCGTCGAAAAGTCCTTCACATCCGCTCGCCGATACTGTCGGTCGGAACTCGATACGTTTCTTTCGCTACGATCGGGAGACAGCGAAGCACTCGACGACGCGTGGTGGGTATTTCCGGCCGACAGTCGAAAAGCAATCCTTAACCTCGCGGCGACGATTCTCCGGGTATGGCTGGAACCATCGAAGCGCTCGTTCCCGGCGGGGAGGCCGATCCCGGCCCGCCCCTGGGTCCGGAGCTCGGCCCGACGCCGGTGAACGTCCAGGAGGTAGTGGCGGAGATCAACGACCAGACCGACGCGTTCGACGGGATGGAAGTCCCCGTCACCGTCGACTACGAGGACGACGGTGCCTTCTCGATCTCGGTCGGTGTGCCGCCGACCGCGGCGCTCGTCAAGGACACGGCGGGCTTCGAGACGGGCAGCGGCGAACCCCAGAAGGACTTCGTCGCCGACATCAGCGTCGAGGAGGTCAAACAGGTCGCCGAGCAGAAAGGGCCCGATCTGCTGGCCTACGGTACCAAAAGCGCCGCCAAGGAAGTCGCCGGCACCTGCGTCTCGCTCGGCGTGACCATCGACGGCGAGGATGCACGCACCTTCGACGACCGCGTCGACGACGGCCAGTACGACGACGTGCTCGCGGAAGCATAACGACGCGAACACCACGAGGGACGCGCTGGCGTCCCTCGTTGTTCTCTCACAGTCGTAATTCGCACGAACGACCAGCTCGTTCCAGTATCACATATCCGAACGAGACCGGTAGGTTTAGGCATCGTTCCGGAGTAGGCCCGCGGGCATGTCAGAAGAGTACGAAACCGAACGCGAATTGAGCCGTGATGCGGTCGCCGATATCTTCGAGAGCTTCGCCGAGGAGCTGCGGAGCGATGGCGAACTCACCCTCGCCGTCGGCGGCGAGCACGTCCGCATCGATCCGACCGACCCCTGTGAGTTCGAGGTCGAAGTCGAAGAGGAGTCGCCGCGATTCGGCGCGGCCGAGCGAACTGTCGAGTTCGAGCTGGAGTGGACGCGACAGGACGACGAACCCGATCTCGTCGAGTAGTCGGGTTCGCTTCGACGAGTTTAAACGGATACGGCGGTGGTTTTACGACGAGACAGGCGTCGCCTGTTTCACGCCGTAGCAGCCGTGAAGGCGTACTACGGAGGTGGAAAATGGCAGATCAGGACATAGAGGAGGCCGTGACACGCGCACTCGACGAGGCCCCACCGCGGAACTTCGGTGAGACGGTGGACCTTGCTGTCAACCTGCGCGATCTCGACCTCGACGATCCATCGAACCGCGTCGACGAGAGCATCGTTCTTCCGGAAGGCACCGGCCAGGAGACCCACATCGTCGTCTTCGCCGAGGGCGAAACCGCCCTCCGCGCCGAGGAGGTCGCCGACGACGTCCTCGACGGTGACGAGCTCGAAGAGCTCGGGGATGACGACGACGAGGCGAAAGACTTGGCCGGCGAGACGAACTTCTTCATCGCCGAGGCCGACATGATGCAGGACATCGGTCGGTATCTCGGGACGGTGCTGGGCCCACGTGGGAAGATGCCCACGCCGCTCCAGCCCGACGACGACGTCGTCGAGACGATCAATCGGATGAAGAACACTGTGCAGCTCAGAAGCCGCGACCGGCGGACGTTCCACACGCGAGTGGGCGCGGCCGACATGAGCGCCGACGGGATCGCCGACAACATCGACGTCATCGTCCGGCGGCTCGAAGCCAACCTCGAAAAGGGTCCCCTCAACATCGACACGATGTACGTGAAGACGACGATGGGACCGTCCGTGGAGGTGGCCTGATGTCCGCCGAGGGCGACCATCAGACCGAGACGGTTCCCGACTGGAAGCGCGAGGAGGTCGCCGATCTCGCCGAGCTCATCGACACGTACGAGAGCGTTGGCATCGTCTCCATCGCGGGGATCCCGAGCCGGCAGCTTCAGGCGATGCGCCGGGACCTGCACGGCTCGGCCGAGCTCCGCGTCGCGCGCAACACACTACTGGTGCGCGCACTTGATGACGCCGACGACGGCGTCGAGGAGCTGACCGACGAGGTCGACGGACAGGTCGGACTCATCGGTGCCGACGCCAACCCGTTCGGTCTCTACCGGGAGCTCGAAGCCTCGAAGACGCCGGCACCGATCAACGCCGGCGAGGTCGCACCCAACCCGATCGAGATCCCCGAGGGCGACACCGGGATCGACCCGGGGCCGTTCGTCGGCGAGCTCCAGCAGGTCGGCGCGGCCGCGCGGATCATGGACGGTTCGATCCAGGTTACCGAGGACTCGACGGTTCTCGAGGAGGGCGAGGAAGTCTCGCAGACCCTCGCGAACGTGCTCGGCGAGCTCGAGATCGAGCCCAAGGAAGTGGGCCTCGATCTCAGAAGCGTCTACGCCGACGGCATCCTGTTCGAGCCCGACGAGCTGGCCATCGACATCGACGAGTACCGGGCGGACGTCGAGGCGGCCGCCGCCGCCGGGCGGAACCTCTCGGTCAACGCAGCCTACCCGACCGCAGAGACCGCCGGGACGCTGCTCGGCAAGGGCAGAACCGAGGCCAAGAGCCTCGGCCTGGAGGCGGCGATCGCCAGCCCGGCCCTCGCCGACGATCTCGTGAGCCGCGCGGACGCGCAGATGCGTGCGCTCGCGGCCAACATCGACGACGAGGAGGCCCTGCCCGAGGAGCTCCGCGGTGTCACGGCCCCTGCCGAGACGGGCGACGACGAATCGAGCGACGACCAATCGGCCGACACCGAGTCCGAACCCGATGCTGACGCCGATGACGAGGACGATGATGACGACGGCGGCGACGCGAGCGAGGGTCTCGGCGAAATGTTCGGCTGAAAAACACCACTGATACAACAATGGAATACGTTTACGCAGCACTCATCCTGAACGAGACGGACGAAGAGATCAACGAAGCAAACGTCACGGAGATCCTCGACGCGGCCGGTGCGGACGTCGAGGAGTCACGCGTGAAGGCGCTCGTGGCCGCCCTCGAGGACGTCGACATCGAGGATGCCGTCGAGCAGGCCGCCGCAGTGCCCGCGGGCGGCGCTGGCGGTGCCGGTGGCGCAGCGGCCGGCGGCGAGGCCGACACCGACGAGGCCGAGGAGGAAGCCGACGAGGCCGAAGAAGAAGCCGAAGCGGACGACGACGAGGACGACGACGCTGGCGGCGAGGGCCTCGGCGAGCTGTTCGGCTAAGCAGCACTCTCTCGACTCACCCAATTCTCGATTTATTCGTCGTGGATAGCGGTGCGAGCGTTTACGGCGGATGACGCAGCCATCCCGTAGCGGATGGTCTCACTGGCCGAGAGCGTGGTGTTCGCCCCCGAGTCGGGTCTGGTGGCGCTCGGGTTCGTCGCTGGCGGGATCGCGCTCGGGACAGTGAGTGGTCTCGTGCCCGGGCTGCACGCGAACAACTTCGCGCTGCTGTTGGCGGCGGCCGCGCCACAGGTGCCGGGGCCCGCGCTGTTCGTCGGGGCGGCGATGTTGGCTGCCGGCGTCACCCACACGTTTCTCGACGTGGTGCCGACGCTCGCGCTCGGCGTTCCCGATGCGGCGATGGCCGCGTCGGCACTGCCGGGTCATCGGCTCGTGATCGCGGGGCGCGGGCACGAGGCGTTGCGGCTGTCGGCGCTCGGGAGTGCGCTCGCGGTCGTTCTCGCCGTTCCGCTCGCGCTCCCGATGACGGAGCTGATGGTGGCCGTGTATCCGATGGTGCGGGCACGGCTGCCGCTCGTGCTGGCCGGGATCGTGCTCTTTCTCGTCGTCACCGAACGATCGAATCCGGCGCGCATCGGTGGGTTGCTCTCGTTTCTCCTGAGTGCCGGATTGGGGTGGCTGACGCTCGATATCGAGCCGAGTGCGCCGCTCGCGAGCGGTGGGATGTTGATGCCGCTGTTCGCGGGGCTGTTCGGCGCACCGGTGTTGATCGAAGCGATCGACGGGGCTGGGGTGCCCGAGCAGGCCGATGCGGCGGTGACGACGCCCCGGCGGACGATCGGGCTGACGGCGTTCGTCGGTACGGTGTCGGGTGCGATCGTGGGCTATCTGCCGGGTGTGTCGGCGGCCGTTGCGGCGACGGTGACGCTGCCCGCGGTTCCGAACGACGACGGCGCGCGTGGTTTCCTGGTCGCGACGAGCGGAGTCAACACCAGCAACACGATATTCGCCCTGTTCGCGCTCGTTGCGCTCGGATCGCCTCGCACGGGAGTGTTGGTCGCGCTCGATTCGACCGGCGTGCCGCTCGATCTCCCGCTCTTGCTGGCAGGAGTCGGCCTTGCCGCTGGCGTCGGGTTCGTGCTCGTGCCGCTCGTCGGCGATCGGTATCTGCGGACGGTCGGGCGGGTCGATTACACGTATCTCTCGGTCGGCGTGCTCTGTCTGCTGCTCGTGCTCGCATACCTCTTTTCGGGGTTCATCGGCATCGGCGCGTTCTGTGCGAGCGCGCTGATTGGGCTGGTGCCCGCGATGCTCGGTGCGCGTCGGGTGCATCTGATGGGCGTTTTGATGGGGCCGCTGATATTGGGGATCTGAGTGGTGCTGTCGGCTGTTCGACCCCGACTGCGAGGTCTGTGCGGTGCGGTTGCGGGAGGAGTGCCACGCGGCTGCGATGGCGTTCATCGCAGCCGCACGGGGAGGGACGGGGGCTTGAGCGCGTGCCGGGCCATGCGCCCGGCGCGCGCAATGCGTTGCGGTTGCGGCCTGGTGGAAATGAAAAGGGCGAGGCGCGCCGCGAAGGCGCGCCGAGGGCTTTCAGGGGAAGCGTCCGTTCTTCTCGGCGGCGTCGAGCACGCGCTGGATGGCGATGACGTAGGCAGCAGTGCGCAGGGTGGGGAGGTCGCGGTCTTCGTAGGCGTCGATGAGTGCCCCGAAGGCGTTTTCGATGACGGCTTCGAGCTCGTCGTTGACGCGTTCTTCGGTCCAGTGGAAGCGCTGGCGGTTCTGCACCCATTCGAAGTAGGAGACGGTGACGCCGCCGGCGTTGGCGAGGATGTCCGGGAGGACGTAGACGTCGCGGTCGGCGAGCACGTCGTCGGCAGCGGGCGTGAGCGGGCCGTTGGCGGCTTCGATGACGATGTCGGCGGCGAGCTCCTCGGCGGTCTCTTCGTCGATGGCGTTTTCGAGCGCTGCCGGAATGAGGAGATCGACGTCGAGCGTCAGCAGCTCCTCGTTGGTGAGCTCTTTCGTGCTCGGGTAGTCGGCGACGCAGCCGGTTTCGGTCTTGTGGTCGCTGACCGCGTCGGCGTCGAGCCCGTTCGGGTCGTAGATCGCGCCGCTGGAGTCGGAGACCGAGACGATGTTCGCGCCGCAGTCTTCGAGCAGGCTGGCGGCGATCGCGCCGGCGTTGCCGTAGCCCTGGACGGCGACCGATGCGCCGTCCATCTCGATGTCGAGGTAGTCGAAGGCCTCGCGGGCGGTGAGCATGACCGAGCGGCCCGTCGCCTCGACGCGGCCCTCGCTGCCGCCGGCGTCGAGCGATTTGCCGGTGACGACGCCAGGGGCGGTGACGTCTTCGAGCTGTTCGTAGGTGTCCTTGAACCAGTTCATCTCGCGCTGGCCGGTGTTGACGTCCGGTGCGGGGATATCACGATCCGGGCCGACAAGCGGGCGGAGTTCGGTGGCGAACGCGCGCGTGATGCTTTCGAGCTCCGTCTCGGAGTAGTTGTGCGGGTCGATGACGATGCCGCCCTTGCCGCCGCCGAAGGGGACGTCGACGAGCGCGCACTTGTAGGCCATCCAGCCCGAGAGCGCCTTCACTTCGTCGCGCGAGACGTTCGGATGGTAGCGGATCCCACCCTTGTACGGGCCGCGATCGCCGTTGAACTGCGAGCGAAAGGCGGTGAGCGTCGTGAGCGAGCCGTCGTCGCGTTCGACCGAGAGGGTGGTTTCGAGCATGCGCTCGGGCTGTTTGAGCCGTTCGAGCTCGCCATCAGAGAGATCGAGAAAGCCCGCAGCCTCGTCGAGCTGCGTCCGGAAGCTCTCGAAGGGGTTGACTGTCTCTGTCATACATCCGCCTTGCAGAGATAGCTGTTAAGAGCGTCGCATTCCCCCGGAGTTGTCGGTCCAACTATCGTTATGGATCGTCGGTGCGAGCGCGGTCGAGGACGCGCTCGGCCTGGGCGATCAGCGGCGCATCGATCATCTCGCCGTCGACGCGGAAGACGCCCCGATCCTCGGCGTCGGCATCCGCTTTCGCGTCGAGGACGCGCTCGGCCCACGCGATGCGCTCGTCGGCCGGCGTGTAGGCGTCGTTGATGACGGTGACCTGTGCAGGGTGGATGGCGAGCTTGCCGTCGTAGCCGAAATCGAGCGCGAGTTCGGCGTCCTCGCGGAGGCGCTCGGTCGCGTCGATGTCGGTCACGAGCGTATCGATGGCGTCGACGCCGGCCGCGCTCGCCGCGAGTACGGTCCGTTCGCGCGCGTAGAGCACTTCCGTTCCCGCGTCGGTGCGCCGGGCACCGAGATCGGCGGCGAGGTCTTCGGCTCCGAAACAGACCGCCGTCGTGGCGTCGGCCGCGGCGATGGTGTCGGCGGCGAGCACGCCGGCAGCGGTCTCGATCAGCGCGAACACGGGGTAGGTGGCGTCGTGTGCAGCGATCGCGTCGGCGAGCGCCGCGACGTCCTCGCCACGCTCGACTTTCGGAAGCATCAGCGCGTCGAGGCGTGGGTCGCCGTCGAGAAGGACATCGAGATCGGCGTCGTATTCTCCGGTGACTCGGACACAGACCTCGCAGTCGGGATCGAACTCGCTCGTGAGCAGGTCGGCGAGTGCGTCGCGCGCCTCGTCCATCCGAGCGGGCGCGACCGCGTCTTCGAGATCGAAGACGACGACGTCGGCACCGCTGTCGGGGGCCTTTCTGCACATTTCCGGGCGATCGGCCGGTGTGAAGAGGACGCTTCGTCTGGCCATGCCGAACGGAGACGGGCGCGTGGTTTGAATCTACGGCCAGAGACCGCGGACCTCGTGAGCCGCGGCGACGCGCCGGAGACCGACGATGTAGGCTGCCTCGCGCCACGTCACGTCGTCGTGGGCCGTGTATGCCCCGCGAACATCGTTCCAGGCGGTCAGCATCTCGCTTTCCAACTCCTCGTTGACCTCTTCGAGTGTCCACGCGCGACGGTTGATGTCCTGCAGCCACTCGAAGTAGGAGACCGTGACGCCGCCGGCGTTGGCGAGGATATCCGGAATGAGAGGGATCCCGCGCTCGGCGAAGATCTCGTCGGCGCGCGTCGTCGTCGGGCCGTTCGCCCCCTCGACGATGAGGTCGGCTTGGACGTCGTCGGCGTTGTCGACGGTGAGAACGTTGCCGAGGGCGGCGGGAACCACGACGTCGACGTCGAGTTCGAGCAGTTCGTCGTTCGCGAGGCTCTCGGGCGCATCGTAGCCCGAGACCATCCCCGGCTGTTCCTCGTGGGAGATGACGTCGTGCGTGTCGAACCCGTCCGGATCGCGGATGGCCCCGTTGACGTCGGCGAGGGCGACGACGTTCGCGCCGAACTCGTCGAGCAGGCGGGCGGCGTTCGCGCCGACGCTTCCGAAGCCCTGAATCGCGACCGTCGTCTCCTCGATCTCGTTGTCGTAGTGATCGATGGCCTCGCGGGCGATCACGGCGACGCTCCGACCGGGAGCCTCCTCGCGGCCGTAACTCCCGCCGATCACGGGCGGTTTGCCGGTGACGACGCCGGGATGGCTCTCGCCCTCCTGCATCGAGTAGGAGTCCATGAACCACGCCATCGTCTGGGCGTTGGTGCCCATGTCGGGGGCCGGAATGTCTCGCATCGGACCGACGACGTCGCGCAGTTCCTCGGCGAGCCGGCGGGTGAGCCGCTCGTTTTCCCGCTCGCTCAGTGCCTTCGGGTTGGCGACGACGCCCCCCTTGCCGCCGCCGAAGGGGATGTCCATCACCGCGCACTTCCAGGTCATCCACATCGAGAGCCCGACGCACTCCTCGGCGGTCACGTCGGGGTGATAGCGCAGTCCACCCTTGAACGGTCCGCGCGCGCTGTCGTGATGGGCGCGATAGCCCGTGAAGATCCGCATCTCGCCGTCGTCCATCTCGATCGGTACGGAGACCTGATGGACGGATTTCGGGTGTTTGAGCCGCTCGACGACGCCGGGATCGACGTCGATGTGTGACGCCGCACGATCGAGCTGGTGGCGGGCGGTCTCGGCGGCGGTTTCGGGCGGGTCCTCGGACTCGGTTGGAGCTGTCGTCGTCATGATGGAATGGGTGTTCGCCGCCGGCCGATCGGGACGGCATCGGCGACCGTGCCGTAGCCGTTGGACGTCCGGCCCTATAGATATTGGTATAACTGCATCGGCAGCGCCATCATTTGCGAGCGGCGACCGATGGCTTTTGCCCCCGGCGCGCGAGCGTCCGTCCATGACGGGGCGTTACTACGAGGAGTTCATCGAGGGCGAAACGATCGAACACGACAAACGGCGGACGGTGACGGAGGGCGACAACCAGCGGTTCTGCGACATGACGATGAACCAACAGCCGCTCCACCTCGACAGCGAGTTCGCCGCCGAGACGGAGTTCGGCGAGCGGCTCGTCAACGGGCTGTACACACTCTCGCTGGCCGTGGGACTGACGATCCCCGACACCTCCGACGGTACCATCGTCGCCAACCTCTCGTACGACGATGTCGAGCATCCACGACCGGTCTTTCACGGTGATACGATCCACGCGCGCTCGACGGTCGTCGAGAAGCGCGAGACCAGCGACGGCGAGCGCGGAGTCGTCACGATGCACGTCGAGACGTTCAACCAGGACGACGAGCTCGTCTGTGCGTTCGATCGGACCGTGCTCTCGCTGAAACGCCCGACCGAATGAGTTCGGAATCGGCACCACCGAAAAGAATATAGTACGGTGGTGTATCATACCCATCGACGTGAACGGAGCGACGGCGGGCGATTCGATGACCGAATTCACCGGCCGTCCTCGCCGACCATACAAACGAAATCATGACACAGGACAAGCCATATCGAAGCGTGGCTCTCGTCGCGCTGGTGGTGCTCGCCGCGGTCGTCGGCGGCATCGCCACCGCGGGGACGGTCGCCGCCCAAGACGGCGATAACGCCACGAACGCGAGCACGAGCGAGGAGGAGTTCTACAGCCCATCCGGTGGTGAACCGCTGAACGTCCGCTTCAGGGACGGCGCGGCGAACACCGTCGAGTCGATCGCCGAGGGCGTACTCAATCTCAACATCGTCTACGGGCTGTTCGACGGCCCCTACGACGTCGAGATCAGCGCGCCCGGCCTCAGCGACGAGCAGATCGAGGAGGCGACCTTCGACGAGTCGGGATACGACTCGCAGGAGCTCGACCGAACGGACATCGTCGGGATGGATATCTCCGGTCTGCCGGCCGGCAACTACGAGTTCACCGTGAGCGTTGCCGACGGTGAGGCCGAACAGACGGTCCCCCTCGAAGTCACCGGCGACGACGGCGCAGTGGCGAACGAATCGGCCGATGCAGCGAACGAAACGACCGAGACGGCAAACGAGTCGGCCGACGGGGCGAACGCGTCGGCGAACGAGACGACAACCGGCGCGACGAACGAGACGACCGCGAACGCGTCGGCGAACGAAACGGCAAACGCGACGACGGCCAACGCGACGGGCGAGACCGAGATCGGCACCGCGACGGCAACCGGGGCTGACGCCAACACCACGATCACGGCCGTCCCGAGTGCGCCGAACACCAGCGCCAACCACACGGTCTCGACGGTCGTCGGCGCGGATGCGGCGGGCAACCTGAGCGAGCTCACGATCAACTACGGCGAGAGCAACGCCTCGATCGGCCTCGTCGGCGGCAGCATCTCTACCGCCACGCTCGGCGGCCAGAGCGTCGTCAACAACACGACCGCGCCGACGATCGGTGCACAGGGTCAGAACCTCACCATCGGCTTCGACGGCACGGTCGACGCGAACGAGGGCGACCGGCTGAACGTCACCTTCGGCGGCGTCACCAACCCGCCCGAGGCCGGTGACTACACGGTCGGCGTCGCGGTCAACAACGGGAGCAGCCAGAACACGACGTTGACCGTCGGCGAGAACGCGACGGCGGGCGCGGCGACCGAAACCGAGATGGGCAACGGATCGGCGGCCGCGACGAGCGGCAACGCCTCGATCACGGCCGATCCCTCGGCAGCGGGCAACGAGAGCACCAACCATACGGCGTCGATCGTCGCCGGGCCGAACGCGACGGGCAACCTGAGCGAGCTCACGATCGACTACGGCGAGAGCAACGCCTCGATCGGCCTCGTCGGCGGCAGTATCACTACTGCGACGCTCGGCGGTCAGAGCGTCGTCAACAACACGACCGCGCCGACGATCGGTGCTCAGGGCCAGAACCTCACCATCGGCTTCGACGGCACGATCTCCGTCAGCGAGGGCGACCGGCTCAACATGACCTACGGCGGCGTCACCAACCCGCCCGAGGCGGGCAACTACACGGTCTCGATGACACTCAACAACGGCAGCGTCCGGAACGCGACACTCGAAATCACCGAATCGACCGCGCCCGCCACGACCGCCGGCGGTGCCGGAGCCGACACCGCAGCGACCGAGAGCGGAGCGACGACGGCAACCGGCGGCGAGACCGCAGCCGGCACCGCCGGTGAAACGGGCGGCGGACAGGCGACCGAAGCGGGCGGTCCGGGCTTCGGCATCGCCGTCGCGGTCGTCGCGCTGCTCGGTGCGGCGCTACTCGCAACGCGACGTAGCTGATCACAACTTTTCGACGAACGTTTTTCTCGGCGAAAACGGATCGGAGACGGGATCGCTTGGTGAGGTCAGCGCTGTTCGGTATCACTGACGAACACCGACTCGTGAAGGCGGCGCGTAACGGTATCGAGCAGTGATTTGAGGTTTACCGTGTCGGCGCGATTGTACGAAACCAGCGTGTCGAGGGCGTCCTCGTCGCCACGCTCGTATGCGTGCCAGAGCCGGACCGCGTCCCGCCCGGAGATGTCCGGTCGGTCGCGCTCGATGCCGATTTCCTCCTCGATCGCCTTCAGCCCGCCAGTGAGATCGAGCTGCCGGCAGGGGTACATGACGTCGAGATGTGGCTGCGCGATGTCGAGATCGAACGAGCGTTCGAGGAAGGGAACGTCGAAGCGCTTGCCGTTGAACGATACCAGCAGATCGGCGGCGTCGAGTTCGCGTCGGACGGCCTCTCGTGTGAGATCCTCGCCGCGGACGAGCGTGGTCGTCTCGCCGGCACGGTGAAAACTGACGGTCGTCACGTCGTTGTGGCGAGCGTCCAGACCGGTGGTTTCGATATCGAAAAAGCAGGCGTTTGCACGGAAGTTCTCGTAGAGCCGCCAGCGACTGCCTGAGGGGAAAGCACGGTCGAAAAATGCCGTATCGCCGGCCGCGAGGCGGTCGCGGGCGCGGTCGATGTAGTCGATGATGTTGTCGCCCTGCACGTCGCCGACGGACGACGGTTCGAAATCGTCCCAGTGGGTGATCCCCTCGCGCCAGAGGCGGCGCTCGGTCTTCTCGCCGACGCCGCGCACGGGCACGAAGCTGTTCTCGATGCGCACGTGGATACGAGGCGACGGTGACGCCTAAGCGTTGCTCATGGAGCGTGCGGGTGGCGACCGGCCGGCAGTGCGCATTTCCGTCCGGCCCGCCAACCGGGAGTGATGTCACACACGAAAGTGAACTACGGAGAGACCGAGACGACGTACGGAATGCACTTCCTCCGGGAGCCGCTCGACTGCGAGGCTCATGGTGTGACCGTCGTCGACGCCGAACCGGGCTGGGAGGGTCCGGAGCACGAACACGGGGACGAGGACCACGAGGAAGTGTATCTCCTCGTCGAGGGCGAGGCGACCATGACCGTCGAGGGCGAGGAGCTGTCGCTCGAAAGCGGTGACGCGGTTCGGGTCGCACCCGGCGCGACGCGACAGGTGACGAACGGCGACACCGAAAGTCAGTTCGTCATCACCGGCGCGCCGTAATCATCGAAACCGGTATCCACAGTCGGAATCGTTCACGACCGTGAACGAGACGCATTTTCGGAAGTTAGAGCGGATGTATCGGCGTGCGCCCATCAACGCCGACGAGGGGACGAGTCTTACCGTTGCCGAGGGCACGGCGACGCTCGACGTGCCGATATCTTCGGAGAGCCATCATCCGCTCGGTGCCGTTCACGGTGCAGTGTACTTCAAAGCGCTCGACGACGCGGCGTTCTTCGCGGCCAACTCGCTCGTCGAGGACGTCTTCGTGCTCACGACACATTTCGACATCCATCTCGAACGCCCGGTTTCCGACGGCACGATCCACGCCGAGGGGCGCGTCGTCAACGACAATCCCAACCAACTGATCGCCGAAGCGGTCGCCCACGACGACGCCGGCAACGAACTCGCGCGTGGCTCCGGCGTCTTCCAGCGAAGCAACAGCGAACTCACCGCCGACATCGGCTACGAGTGAGCGATCACAGCGCTCGATACCGGTGATTCAGAGGATCGTACCGTGTTTCTTGTCGGGCAGCGATTTGTCGATCCCCTCGTAGAATTCGAACCGGGCGGCGAGCTCCTCGCGAAGCTCGCTTGGCGGCACGATGTCGTCGATGACGACCTCGCTCGCCATCCGGTGAGCGTCGATGTCCTCGCGATACTCCTCACGGAGTTCGGCCTCGCGTGCGGCGCGCTCGTCGTCGTCCTCGATATCGTCGAGGCGATTCCGATAGACGGCGTTGATCGCCGCTTCGGGACCCATGATGGCGATCTCACCCGACGGGAGCGCGAGCGTCGATTCGGGCTCGTAGGCCGGTCCGGACATGGCGTAGATGCCCGCGCCGTAGGCTTTCCGGACGACGACGCACTGTTTGGGGACCGTCGCCGAGGAGGTCGCGTAGATCATCTTCTTGCCCTGTTCGAGGATGCCCTCCTTTTCGACCCCCGAGCCGGCCATGAACCCCGGCGTGTCGCAGAGATAGAGCAGCGGGATGTTGTAGGCGTCACAGGTCCAGATGAACTCGGCGGCCTTCTCGGCGGCGTCGGGGAAGATCGCGCCCGCGCGCTGGGCCGGCTGGTTCGCGACGATCCCCACCGGTCGGCCGTCGATCCGCGAGAACGCCGTGACGATCTCCGGGCCGTACTGCTCGCGGAGTTCGAGCACCGAGCCCTGATCGGCGACGCGATCGATGAGTTCGTGCATGTCGTAGCCGCGGTTCGGCCGCTCGGGCACGACCGAATCGATGCCAGCGGGCGAGCGCGATGGTGGGCGCGAGTCGGATCGCGGGGGTTTCTCGTCGGAGTTGTCGGGGAGGTAGGTGACGAGTTGAGCGACGAGCTCGCGGGCGTGCTCTTCGTCCTCGGCCACGAGATCTGCACTGCCGGATTCGGCGGCGTGGACCTGCGCACCACCCAGCTCCTGGAGGTCGATCTCCTCGCCGGTGACCATCTCCACCATCCGCGGGGAGGCGATGGCCATCGCGCTCATCCCCTCGACCATCACCGTGAAGTCGGCGAACACGGGCGTGTAGGCCGCGCCCGCGATGCAGGGGCCGTAGAGCACGCAGATCTGGGGAACGCGCCCCGAGAGCATCGAGTGGTTGTAGTAGTATTTGCCGATGCCTTCGCGGTTGGCGAAAAAGCCCGTCTGCTGATCGATCCGTCCACCCGACGAATCCATCAGATAGAGAACCGGCTTGCCGGTCTTGAGCGCGCGCTGTTGCATGCGGAGGAACTTCTCGACGCCCTTCTCGGCCATCGAGCCCGCCTTCACGGTGAAGTCGTTGGCCATCGCGTGGAGCGTTCGGCCCTCGAACTCGGCGGCCCCGGTGAGCAGTCCGTCGGCCGGCAGTTGGTCCTCGCTATCGAAGTTGGCGAACTTGCCGTCCTCGAACGAAAACCCGTCGTCGAACCAGAGATCGAGGCGATCGCGGACGAACAGTTTGCCCTGATCGTCCAGGCGGTCCTTGTACTTCTCCGGTCCCCCCTGCTCGATGTCGGCGATCTCCTCGCGAAGGAGTTCCTCGCGCTCGGTCGGCCCGTCCGTGGTCGACGCCCGTGATCCGCCCGCTCCGTTCGTTGCGGATCGGTCGTCGCTCGCCGGCGGGTCGGCGGTCGTCGCGGGCGCGTCGCCGTCGCCGACGTACACCTCGATCGCCGACCCGGTGTGTTCGGCCAGCGCGCTGCCGATGACGCGTGCCTCCTCGTCGCTCGCCCCCTCGCCGATGCGGATCTCCATACCGATACTGTGCAATAATTGCGGAAAGACTTTTCCATGTCGTCGACCCGACCGGATCGAACGCGAACGGCGAAACGGTTTGTCCGTCGGCCGTGTCGATGTCGACGAATGACGGGCGACAAGCGCGCCATCAGGGACGGCTACGACGCGATCGTCGACGAGTATCTGGCCCGTCGCACGAGCGAGCACGCCGATCGACCCCATCTCGACTGGCTCCGCGATCGACTCGCCGACGGCGCACGGGTTCTCGACGCCGGCTGTGGCGCGGGCGTACCGGTCGCCGAACGCTTGGCCGACGATCACGACGTGGTCGGTATCGATCTCTCGCGCGAACAGCTCCGCCGTGCCCGCGAGGACGTCACACAGGCGCGGTTCGTCCAGGGCGACATGAGCACGCTCGGATTCGCCGACGATAGTTTCGACGCGATCTGTTCGTTCTTCTCGTTGATCCACATCCCGCTCGACGAACACGCTCGCGTCGCGGCGGCGTTCCATCGCGTGCTGCGGCCCGGCGGACTGGCCGTGCTCACCGTCGGCGGCGACGAAGGCTGGGACGGCAACAACCCCGACTGGCTGGAGACGGGCGTCGAAATGCGCTGGAGTTTCCCCGACACCGAGACGAGCGCACGCCAGTTCGCCGATGCCGGGTTCGAGATCCTCGAAACACGGTCGATCGAGGACAGTACGTTCGAACTGTTGTTCGCCGAAAATCGCGAGAACTAGTCGTCGAGCGTCGCTTCGAGCCGGTCGATCAGCTCCTCGTTGCCGACGTGAACCGGAACCCGCCCGTGAAGGCCGTCGGGTTCGACGTCGAGCAGCGATTCGTTGCCATCCGAGGAGCGCCCGCCGGCCGATTCGACGATGTACGCGATCGGGTTGCCCTCGAACTGGAGCCGGAGTTTCCCCTCGGGAGCCGAGTCGAGTGCCGGATAGGCGAAAATCCCGCCGTAGGTGAGCACCTGGTTCACGTCGCCGATCATCGCGCCGCCGTAGCGGAGCTTGAGCGACGAATCAGATTCGATCTCGCGGGCGTAGTCGGTGAACTCGTCCGTCCAGTCGGGCACACGTCCACCAAACCCGTAGACGGTCGGCTCGTCCGGCAGCGAGACGTCCTCGCTCACCGTGTGGCGCTCGCCGTCCTCGACGACGGACTCGGTCGCGGTGTCGTCGACGGCGGTCACCATCGTCGTGATCGGGCCGTAGAGCGTGTAGGCCGCCCCGACGAGATCGTGGCCGCCGGCCGGGAGCGCGGCGTCGTAGATCCCGACGATCGTCCCCATCGTGTTGTTCGGCTTGATGTTCGAGGAGCCGTCGAGCGGATCGACCGCGACCGAGAGCCCCGACCCGTCGCCAATGACCTCCTCGCGTTCCTCGCTCGCGTAGCTCCCGACGCCGTCGATCGCGAGCAGGCGCTCTTCCAGGAGCTGATCGGCGTGGACATCCGCCGCGAGCTGTTCCTCGCCGCTCGGGTTCTCACCCTCCTGGTATTCGCGCCGGCCGACGAGCCCCGCGCGGATCTCGGGGGCCGTCTCGGCGATCGTCGTGAAGACCGCCTCGATGGTGTCCATCACGAGAGCGCGGCGTCGACGGACCGTCCCTCGTGGATGACTGCTTCGAGCGCATCGAGCAGTTGGGTCGGGTTCTCGCGCTGCCAGATGTTCCGGCCGACGGCGAGTCCCGCACCGCCGGCGTCCATCACGGCCTTGACGTTCTTGAGGAACGCCTCGTCGGAGACCTTGGAGCCGCCGGACATGACGACCTTCGCGCCGTTCTCCCCGCCGGCGGCCTGGACGGTGTGTTCCATCGCCTCGCGGCTACCGGGGTATTTGACCTTCGCTACGTCGGCACCGAGTTCGAGCGCCTCGCGGGCGGCGTAGGCGATGGTGTCGGCGTCGGAAGCGTTTCTGAGCCCCTGGCCACGGGGGTACGACCACATCACCATCGGGATATCGTGTTCGCGGGCGGCCTCCTGGGCGTCGCGGAACTCCTCGGCCATCTCGATCTCGCTGTTCGAGCCGCCGTAGAGGGTGAACCCCACGGCGTCGGCACCGATGTCGGCGGCGTAGTCGACCGTACAGTTCACGGCGCTGTCGGGCTCGCCCATCCAGAGGTTCGAGGTACCGTTGAGCTTCGTCAACAGCGAGACGTCGTCCTCGTAGGAGGGGTAGTAGCCCTCGGCGAGCCCCTTCTGGACGGCGACCGAGGTGACGGCGTCGTGGGTCGCCACGTCGAAGACGGTCTCGGGGGACATCCGTTCGGGATGCTCGGTGAAGTCCGAGGGGCCGTGTTCGAGGCCGTGATCGTAGGCGAGAATCAGGATCTTGCCGTCGCGTGCGAGCGGCGAGTCTTCGAGCGAGAGCATATCCGAATCATCCACCGACAGCGACAAATAGTTTGCGTGAGAGCAGCGCCCGCCGGGGACGACCGCCGAGAACACGCAGACTATAAACATGGCTCCCCCAGAGCGGACGGACAATGAGCACCGGCATCACGATGGCCTCGATGTCCTCCTATGCGATCTTGGGCTGTGGCAGCGTGGGCTACGCCGTCGCCGAGGAGCTCGTCGACGAGGACAAGGACGTCCTCATCGTCGACGTCGACGAGAGCCGCGTCGAGGCCCTCCGTGACCAGGACATGAACGCCAAGACCGCCGACATCGCCGACGAGGGGGTGCCCGAGGCGGTCGCCGATCGGGACGTACTGCTCGTGCTGTCGACGGATATCGAGGCCAACGAGGCGGCCATCGCCAACGTCCGCGCCCGCGGCGACGAACAGTTCGTCATCGCACGCGCCTCGGATCCGGTCACTGCCGACGAGCTCCGCGAGGCGGGTGCCGACGCCGTCATCAACCCCTCGACGGTGATCGCCGACGCCGCGCTGCGCGCGCTCGAAACCGGCGAGCTCGAACACAAGGCGGGTCTTCTCGCCGACGTGCTCGACGGTACCGAGCATCGTCTGGCCATCCTCGCCAACGACAACCCTGGCCCGGACTCGATCGCCAGCGCGGTCGCGCTCCGGGCGATCGCCGACGCGCGCGGCATCGAAGCGGACATCCTCTACGAGGGCGAGATCGGCCACCAGGAGGACCGCGCGTTCGTCAACCTCATCGGCGTCGACCTGCAGGCGCGCGCCGACGTCGACTTCGAGCAGTACGACACGCTCGCGCTCGTCGATCACGCCCAGTCGATGGAGGAGACGATCGACCGCCCGATCGACGTCCTCATCGACCACCACGAGCCCGACGGCGACTACGAGGCGGCCTTCTCGGACGTGCGCGCGAACGTCTCCTCGACGTCGACGATCATGACGAAATACGTCCAGGAGTTCGATCTCGGCCTCGACGACACCGTCGCGACCGCGCTGCTCTACGGCATCCGCGCCGAAACGCTCGACTTCAAGCGGGACACGACGCCGGCAGATCTGACCGCCGCCTCCTATCTCTACCCGTTCGCCGACCACGACACCTTAGAACAGGTCGAATCGCCGTCGATGTCGCCCGAAACGCTCGACGTGCTCGCCGAGGCGATCGGCAACCGCGAGGTCAACGGCTCGTATCTCGTCTCGAACGCCGGCTACATCCACGATCGCGACGCGCTCGCACAGGCCGCCCAGCAGCTCCTGAACCTGGAAGGGGTGAGCACGACCGCCGTCTTCGCCATCGACGACGAGCGCATCACGCTGTCGGCGCGCTCGAAGGACATCCGCATCAACATCCGCAACGTGCTCGAAAGCGCCTTCGAGGAACACGGCGAGACGGTCGGCCACTCGACGGACGCGACGGTCTCGATCCCGCTGGGCATCTTCACCGGCATCGAGACGACCGACGACAACCGCGAAACGCTGCTCGCGCTCACAAAACAGGCTGTCCGGCGAAAACTCTTCGACGCACTCGGCGTCGACGACAACGGAAATTAGACTCAGACCGCAGCTTCGTTTTCCGTCTCCTCGCTCGGTTCGCGCAGGCGCTCGATTGCCTCGGTGACGAGAACGATATCACCAACCGACCGCACCCACCGGAACGGGACGACGACGCCGCTGGCAGTGCGCGCACGCCCGGCGAGCAGCTCGCGGTTCAGTCCGCCGACCGCCAGCCCGGTGACGATTTCGCGATCGAGATCGAGGCGGACGTCCTCAACCTCTCCGACGAACAGACCGTTGTTCGAGTAGACCTCACGGCCGACGAGCGAGTCGATTTCGGCTTCCGTCGCATCCATACGCGAACGTACGCCGACGGGGACTTAACTGTTGGCGAGTTCGACCGGCTACGACTCGGCGAAGGGGTTGTACGCACCGTTGATATCCCACTCGTGGATGCAGTGGCTGCGACCGCTCTCGACGATCCGCCAGTTGTCGGTCGCCTCGTCCCAGACGTCACGACGACCGCAGCGTTCGCATTCGCGCTCGTCGGGCGGGGTAGCTGTCTCGTTCATGCGAGCCGTTCGCGGCCATGCACATCAACCCCACGAACGGGAGCGGACGGTCGTCAGAAATCGGGCAGATCGTCCGGCGCGTCGTAATCGGCCTCCCAGTCGATGTACTCCTCCTTGAGCACCTCACAGACGAGCTGGCCGAGCTCGGTGAGTCCGGCATTGATCGAGGAGACCGCGCCCCACGAGTCGAGATCCGGATGGAGATCGCGCTCCTTCCAGTCCTCGGGCAGGCCGGGGGCGTGGTAGCCGACCCGATCGGCGAAGTCGTCCCAGAAGAAATCGAAGCGATCGACGAGCCCGAGATCGCGGACGATGGCGAACTCGCGTTCGTCCATCTCGGTGTCGGCCGCCCAGTGCTCGAACGCCTCGTCCCACGCACCCGCGTGGAGGAAGGATTCGAGTTCGTCGCGGCGGTACTCGTCGCCGCCGACGTCGGCGTCCTCGTAGGCGTCGGCGTCGACGCCCGCTTCGAGCGTCGGCGGTGGTGGCGTCTCGACGGCGAGGCTCATACGGAGCGATGGCGGCCGGTGCTGATAAAGCGTTTCCCGTCGCCGTCGCGCGAACGTTGCCACGAGCCCGCAGTCTTTTGACCGGCCGGTCACAACCGACTGCGATGAGTGACGGCGAGGCGGTCGACAGGGACGAACGACCGGACATCGCGGTGCTCGCGTCCACCGACGGGGCGGCCGACGTCGTCGAGACGATCCGGGCCGCCGGCGGCGTCGCCGGAACCGCCACCGCGGAGACGGTCGCCGGAACCGATCTCGTGATAGCGCCCACCGGCGATGCGATCGCCGAGCTCGCTACAGCGGACGTCTCCACACCCGTTCTTCCGATCGCCGACGATCTCCGTCCCGAAACCGCCGAACGGCTTCTCGACGGGCAATACACCGTCACGGAACGGCCGCTCGTCGCCGTCGAGACCGACAGCGGGATCGCTCACGCGCTCTCCGACATCACCCTCACGACGGCGGCCGCGGCGACGATCTCCGAGTTCTCGCTCGACCGGCCGGATCGGAGCACACCGATCGGCCGATTTCGTGCCGACGGTGTGGTCGTCACGACGCCAGCGGGCAGTCGTGGCTACGCTCACACGGTCGGCGGACCGATCGTCGCCCCCGGGAGCGACGTGCTGACTGCCGTGCCGATCTCGCCCTTTGCGACCGACCCCAATCACTGGGTCGTGCCGCTGGCTGGGCTTTCGCTCACCGTCGAGCGCGACGACGCCGACGTGGAGCTGCTAGTCGATGGGCGGACGGTCGAGACGGTCGAGCCGGGAGCGACGGTGGAGCTGGCGCGCGCCGGAACGCTACCGATCGTCTCGCTGCCCGATGGCGACCGGGAATGAGAAACCTTCTAATGGAGTCGCGTTGGACGATACCCTATGAATCCGCTCTCGCTGTTCGGCCCGGTCGATGCCGTGCTCGGTAGCGGCGAGCCACCGCTGATCGTCTACGTGCTCGTCGTCCTCGCCGTGTTGAACCTCGCGACGCGTGCGCTCTCGCACCGCTCGAACGTCTCGCAGGCGGACGAAGGCGGTGCCGACGCCATCGAACAGCATCCCGCCCACATCGCCACCACCATCCTGCTCATCCTCGGCTCGTTCTACCTCGGCACCGTCGAACTCCACTCGGGGATGGTGCTGTCGGTGCTCGTCGTTGGGATGTTCGTCACCGACTTCTTCGAGCTCGAAGCCAGACGCGTCGAGGTGCGCAACGACCGCGAGATCGGCCAGCCGAAGGCAGCCGTCGCCGCCTCCGTGCTCGTCGTGCTCTATGCGGCCTACCTCAGCGTCTTCTTCGTCATCGCCCCGCTGTGGAACGCGGTCGTCTGAGACGGCGCAAGCGATCGAACCACCGGTCGAGAACTGTTTTGCGACGCCGTCGGGATGAGCTGTTTCTACTCTTCGCTTAGCGAGCCGCGGTCAGCACGCGCTCGTGTGTGGCCCAAGCGGGCTCTGGAGCACAGCGAGCGCAGACTCGTTAGAGCTACGCTCTGATAGTGGATGAGCAAGTGGGTGGAACGAGCGGAGCGATTCGGCTGGAGGATATGACTGTCATGGTGTGGTTGGCGGTAGACCGGTTAGCCGAACCATACTGCGTTCTCAATGGATCGAATTGGTTCTATAAGCCAGACGACAAACACTGCAGGACGAACTCAGGTCTGGAAGCTAGTGCGTCGTCCGACCATCGAGAATAGTGAGAGACAGCTGCAATCGCTGCTCGTGGACTGTCGCGGCCGACAGAAGAGACAGTGCCGAATCAGTTCGACGAGCGGCGGTCGCGCAGCGCGGCACGGGCCTGCCGGCCGGCCGGGATGAGCACCCAGAAGGTGATCGCGCCGAAGATGGCGAACCAGAACAGCGCCTCGCGCAGAGTGAGTGCGATGTTGCCGTAGATCGCGGGGTCGGTGGGCACCGACTCAATGAGCTGTTTTTTCGATTCGAAGCTCCCGGTCGCGTACCATCCCGAAAAGACCATCCAGCCGAACAGCCCGCCACAGAGGGTAGCGAGCCCCTTGACGAATTCGTCACTCATTGTCCGATTCTCCACCGCTGTCGTCTTGAGCCTTTCCCATCCCCTCGGTGCGAAAGCGCGTGCCGAGGACGTAGATGCCGGCTCCGAGCGCGATGAACCCGATACCGACGAGCGCGCTCACGAGCGTGAACAGACTCCCGCCGGCGTCCGCGAGCCCGATCGTCTCGAACAACACCGAGAGCGGTCCGGCACCGCCGGTGGCGGCGTCGAGAAAGCCGAACCCCAGAATGACGCAGACGATCGCCAGCAGCGTCGAGAACACCGTCACCGCCTTGTAGGCGCGCAGCGGGACGACGATCTCGCGCGACTCGCTCGCACCCTCGCTGTCGTCGCTCACCGCGGTGGCCGCAGCCGGTAGTACCGTCGGTTGAGCTCGAACATGTAGCCCTCACGCATCGCCTTCAGGATGGCGTAGGTGATGAACCCGGCGACGAACGGCAGCAGGAACGTCAGGTCGAACAGGAGGTCCACACTAAACCAGTCCGGCATGAGGTTCTTGATCGACAGCGCGCTGACCATCATGGCGAAGACGACGCCGAAGACGCCGACGGCCGACCAGAACGGCTGCTCGACGGGTCGGCGCGCGCTCCCCTTGTTCAGGAACGGCACGATGGCGATGAACCCGACGACGACCAGGTTCGCGAGCACGCCGTAGGTGGCGTCCTTCATCAGCTTCTGGCCGCCGAGGATGGCGAGTTCGGGGTTCAGCGGCCCGAGTTTCAGCAGGCCGAACGACCAGTAGAGATACCAGTCGGGCAGGATGATCGCCGGCGTCGTCGACGGATCGGCCGGCGCGCCGAGATGCGGCGGCAGCGCGGCCGCCAGAAAGAGAATCAGGCCGACGAAGAAACTCGTCAGCGAGAGGTTGCGGATCATCTCGTGGGGCCACGTCGGGAACGCGAGCACGTCACGCTCGACGTAGCTCGACTCCGTTCGCAGATCCTGATCCTCGCGCCGTGAGCGCTCGAAATACTCGTAGGTGAGTCGCGAGAGTCCCTGGCGGCGCTCCTTGCGTTCGCGCCACGTCGGCGTCTCGTCGTCCGGCGCGACGATGCCCGCGCCGTCGGCGGCGACCTCCTCGGTGGCGTCGTTTCTCTCGTCGGTGTCGGTAGTGTCTGTCATTGTACTAGTGTGGCTCCGCGATCCCCTGCATCCAAACGATCCCGATGTGGACGGCGATCAGCGACGTCACGACGAACGGCAACAGGAAGACGTGTAACAGATACATCCGCATGAGCGTCGCCTGTCCGAGCGCGAACCCGCCGAAGATCAGCTGGGCGACCCACTCGCCGATCAGCGGGATCGAGAGGCTCATCTCGACGCCGATCTGGCCGGCCCAGTAGGCGAGCTGGTCCCACGTCAGCAGGTAGCCCGTGTAACCGAACACCATCGTCAGGCTGATCAGGACGATGCCGAGGATCCAGTTGAGCTCGCGCGGCTCCTTGTACGCGCCGGTGAAGTAGACCCGCAGCATGTGCAGGAAGACGGCGGCGGTCATCACCTGCGCCGCCCACCGATGGAGACTCCGGAGGAAGAAGCCGAAGTTGAGATCGGTCATGATCATCGTCAGCGCGTTGTAGGCCGCCGACGGATCACCGGCGGTCGATGGGGCGTAATAGAACCCGAGCAGCGCGCCCGAGAGCGCGGCGACGACGTACGCGATCGTCGAGAAGCTCCCGAGTGCATATAACGGGTACCAGTACCAGAACTTGTTGTCGAGGTTGTACTGCTCGGTGTGACTCTTCGGCATCTGGAGGTTGACCTTGTAGTAGAGGTTCTCCAGGACTTCGAGATAGTCGACGATGCGCAGGCGCTTGTCGAGCCACATCAACACCGTGAGATACGTGCTCTCGATCGGTGTCAGCTCCTTCTGTTCCATCCAGCCCGCGTGATCGTGTTCGTCGGGGCGTTCGAGGCTCATGCGCTGCTCTCCCCGCCGCTACTGCCACTACTACCGCCGCTTTCCCCGCTGTCCTCCGGTCGCGGGAGCGAGGTGAACTGAAGCTTCACGGGGTTGAACGGGTCGTACACCGACTGGTGGCAGGGACAGTAGACGTCGTTGGCACCGCCGAACTTCGCACTCTGGGCCGAGGACTTGAACCCCGGCACACAGCAGAAGTGGGTACACTTGTTCAGCCACGCGATGAACCCCTTCTCGGTGCTCGCCTTGACCCACTCGGGGTGGTCGCTCTCCTTCGCGAGATCCTCGATGCGCGTGCTCCTGAGGATCTGTATCGGGGCCGTTTCTTGGGGCGGGAGATCCTCCGATCGCCAGCGACCCATCGCCGGCTTGCCGAGCCCGTCCTTGCCGATGTCGTTGCCCCACGATTCGTAGTCGTCAAAATCGCTGACCTTGAGCTTGTCACCGGCGCTCAGATCGCTCATCCAGTCGTAGCTCGTCGAGGCAGACTCGGAGACGCGGAAGAAGTTGTCCTGATCGGCGTCGGGCGCGATGCCGGCGTACGTCTGGACACCGCAGTACTGGAACCACTCGCTGGAGTAGGTGATGCCGCCGAGCTGCGTCTCCGCGATCTTCACCTCCTCGTTGTCGACCGTCTTCGTCTTCACTTCCGGCCAGACGCCCTTCAGATAGCCGTCCGAGTCGATCTCGATCGGTATCTGTGGCATTCCGCGCGGTGCCGGGCCGGCGATGTTCTCGATACCGAAATACTGCGTCGCCCCGCCACCGGAGCCCGAGGAGGTGGTGGCGTATTTGATCCCGGTCGCACCGGTGATGCCGGTCGCGCCGAGCGCCGATGCACCGACGACGCCCTTCACGAACCGTCTGCGTCCCGATTCAGCCGGATAGCTGTCTTCGTCTTCTGGCATTGTTATTTCTTGTAATACGGATAGACCGCTCGTTTCACACTGTCCCACATCCCGCCACCGGCCATGCTCGTCCCCTCCATCTGCTCCTCGCGGATGTAGAGGTCCTCCCACTTGCGCCGGCGCTTCTTGACGATCATCACGTCCGGGAGGAACTCCTTGCGGTAGAGCAGGAGGACGAACGCGAGGTCGACGAAGACGACCGCCAACACCGCGCCGAGATACATGTTGCCGACCTCCCTGGTCCCCCAGCCGTTGATCAGTCCGTAGGCGAACAGACCGACGAACACCACCTCGACGATGGTGAGCAACACGATGGCGACGGCCGCGGCGGTGCTCTCTCTGGCCGGTTCGTAACGGTGAATATCGCCATATGTACTGCCTGACGTGGACATTTCAGTTCCCTCCCTTCGCGTTCGGTGATTCGCCGTATTTCACGGCGAAGAACGTGTAGACCAGCGACAGCACCATCATCAGGATGGTGGCGATCCCGACGAAGTGCGCCTGGAACGGCACGCCCATCTCCTCGGGGCTCGGCTCCTCCGCCCCGCCGCCACCGCTGCTACCACCGCTCGAACCGACCTGAATGGTGCCGACCATCCCCGCCGACTCGTGCGGTACACAGACGTACTCTTGCGCGCCGGCCTCCTGGAAGGCGGGTGTCGTGTAGCTGAACCCCTTGTCCTCGATCGGCTCGTGGCCCCAGTCGCCGTTGCTCGGGCTCACGTTGTGACCGTCCGACTCCCAGACGAACTTCACCTTGCCACCCGTCGGGAGCGAGAGCGTCTCGGGTTCGAACTTCAGCGAGCCGCCGGGGCCGACCTTCACCGTCTTCGTTGGGCCACCGCCGCCCCCACCGCCCCCGCCGGCACTTTGATTGCCGCCACCGCTTTGGTTGCCACCGCCGCCGGAGGCGTTGCCACCCCCACCGGAAGCGTTCCCGCCGCCTCCGCCGGACGCATTGTCCTGCTGTGCGGCGGCGGTCCCGCTGGCGGCGGCCGAACCACCTGCCGCGGCGCTTGCTGCCAGCAGAAAATCCCGCCTGTTCATGTGTATCCACACTCTGGACTGGCTTCGCATAAGTCCACCGGATGCGGGTATCGCGCCTCAGACGGAGGAGGCCGAATCGTCCAGCTCGTCCGTCTGTGGGTCGTCGTCGGTGCCCTCGACTGCGGAAGCGTCGGCCGGCTCGCGATAGCGCTCGGGGAGGAACTCGGGACGCTCGTCGGAGCCGATGCCGACCGCACGCAGCCGGTCGCGATACTCCTCCGAACGGAACTTGTCGGAGAGCCGCGCGTTCGCGACCTGGACGAACAACAGGAGGGCGAAGAGGACGAACACGATCCCGGCGACCGGCGCGAACAGCGTCTCGACGGGGAAGAACACCCACGCGACGATGAGTCCAAGCCCCGCCAGCAGCTGGGCGACGGCGACGAGCTGGAGCATCCAGTTGCCGAGCTCGCCGCCACCCTCAGGGACCGCCGACGGCTCCGGCAGTAGCTCGCCCTCCGGCGGTTCCGCGACGTCGTAGTCGTCCATCGAGCAGAGCGCGATGGTCGGTTTGACGTCCCGTAACACGGTGCCCCGGCCCTCGACGCTCCCGTCGGGGTAGACGACAGCGTAGCCCTCGTCGGAGTAGGCGAGCAGTCCGTCCTCGACGCCTTCGAGCCTGGCGAAGACGTCCCGTTCGGCGATGCGGTTTCTGAGATCGGCCTCGACGCGCGCGAGGAGTGCATCGCCGGTGATCCAGGAGTCGGCATCGAAGGCCGCCTCCCACTCGTCGGCGCTCATCTGGGCCATGTCGGTCGGCCCGAAATCGTCGAAATCGTACGTCTCATCGACCCGCTGGCGGAGCTGATCGGTCGATTCCGCCGCGTCCGCGTCGGTCGCTGCGGATTCACCCTCGTTCCCGGTGTCGGCTCCCTCACTGACAGCGGCGTGGCTGTCGGCGTCGGTGCCGCTCTCATCTGCACGCTCGTCTCCCTCGTCCGCCGTGGGTCGGGAGTCGGCCATCGTCTCTCGTACGCCACCGACCGGGTTAGGCTTTCCGACCGCCAGCGCACGGGTTTCGGCAGCCTTTAGCGCCCGCGACGGCGATCTTCGCCATGTTCGGGCTGACCGACGCGACGGTGGCGACGATCGTCGCGATACTGGTCACGGCGAGCTTTCCCTGCTTTCTCTACGGCGCGTGGATCATGATCGACACCGAGAAGGTGACGTGGGGCGTGCTCGTCTACCATCTCAAGTTCATCGTCACCGGACTGACGCTCACCACCGTGCCGCTGCTCGTCTGGATGCTCCCCCGCCTGTTCGGCCAGCTCGGCGGTGCATCCGCCCTGCACGCCTTTCTCGGGCTGCAGGCCTACGCGCTGCTCGCCTTCGCCTTCACGGGGATCGTCCGCATCTTCCGGGCGAAACGGAAATACAACCTCTATCACGACTACGACGAGGACGTGCTGCTCTCGGAGATCGGTACCGACCGGATGGACCACTGGCGAAATCGGCTGCGCATCGGCGTCTTCGGCTACGTGATATTCTGGCTGCTGGCCTATCTCGTCGGCATCGCCCGCTTCGCGTTCGCCTATTTCCTCTGACGAACGTCACACCGCCCGATGGAGGTCGGACGGTGGATGCCACGTGCAGCCCCGCCGGCTGCGTCTCGTCGCTCGACCCCCACACAAAAACCACCGTCGATCGTTCGTTCGTTTTGCGACGAAACGACACGGAACCGTCCGAAACGACCTACGTCCACTCCTCGTCGCTGGCGAGATCGGTCGACGAATCCACCTTCGACGACGGACAGATATCTTCGAGCACACAGTCCCCACACTCCGGGTTGCGCGCCGTGCAGGTCGCCCGCCCGTGGTCGATGAACAGATGCGTGAACGCCTGCCAGTGCTCGGCGGGGACGAACTCCATCAGGTCTTCCTCGATGCGTTCGGGTCGCTGCTCCTCGGTGAGTCCGAGCCGGCGCGTCAGCCGCTGGACGTGCGTGTCGACGACGATTCCCTCGACCACGTCGTAACCGTGCTGGAGGACGACGTTCGCTGTCTTCCGGCCGACACCCGGCAGTTCGGTGAGTTCTCCCATCGTATCGGGAACCTCCCCATCGTGTTCGTCAATGACGAGTTGGGCTGACTCGCGGATGTAGCTCGCCTTGTTGTTGTAGTAGGTGATCGAGTTCAGCGCCTCGGCGAGCTCCTCCTGGGGTGCGTTCGCGAACGCTTCCGGCGAGGGGTAGCTCTCGAAGAGGTCCTCCGTGGTCTCGTTGACCCGCGCATCGGTACACTGTGCGGAGAGAACCACCGCGACGAGCAGTTCGAACCGGTTCGAGAAATCGAGCGAGATGGTCGTATCGGGATACTCCGCGTCGAGACGGTCGATGACGGCAGTAGCCTGTGCCTCGCGCGAGTCGAGCGACGTGCCCATGCGCGGCCTCCGACCGAGCGCGGTTTGAGGCGTTCGATTCCGCGGGTGGCACGCTCGCCGTCCGTTCCGGGACGTTTATTCGCACGTCGCTCGCCACACGGGTATGAAAGCCACTGCGCGGGCGCACCCGATCCAGGGGCTCGTGAAGTACCACGGGATGCGCGACGACGAACTCAGACTCCCCTACCACGACTCGATCAGCGTCTGCACTGCGCCGAGCAGCACCACGACGACCGTGGCGTTCGACGAATCGCTCGACGGGGATCGCTACGTCATCGACGGCGAGGCGGTCGACGGGCGGGGCCGCGAACGAATCGAAGCGGTCGTCTCGCACGTGCGCGAGCGCGCGGACGTTGACGATCCCGTGCGCTTCGAGAGCGAGAACGACTTCCCGACGAACGTGGGCTTTGGCTCCTCGTCGTCGGGCTTCGCGGCGGCGGCGCGGGCGCTCTGTACGGCGGCGGAGCTCGACCTCTCGCTGCCCGAAATCTCAACGGTCGCACGGCGCGGATCAGCCTCGGCCGCACGCGCGGTGACGGGTGGGTTTTCGGATCTCCACGCCGGACTGAACGATACCGACTGTCGCTCCGAGCGCATCGAGAGCGGGCTCGAAGACGATCTGCGGATCGTGAGCGCGCTCGTGCCCGCGTACAAGGAAACCGAGGAGGCCCACCGCGAGGCCGCCGACAGCCACATGTTCGAGGCGCGCCTCGCGCACATCCACAGCCAACTGGCCGAGATGCGCGACGCGCTTCGGGGGGGTAATTTCGAGCGGACGTTCGAGCTCGCCGAACACGACTCGCTCTCGCTCGCCGCGACGACGATGACCGGCCCCTCCGGCTGGGTCTACTGGCAGCCCGCGACGCTCGAGATCTTCGACGTGGTGCGCGATCTCCGCGAATCGGGCGTTCCGGCCTACTTCTCCACTGACACCGGCGCGAGCGTCTACGTCAACACGACGGCCGAACACGTCGACCGCGTCGAGAGCGCCGTCGCCGACTGTGGCGTCGACACGCGGATCTGGGAGGTCGGTGGCCCCGCGCACGTGCTCGACGAGTCCGAAGCCTTGTTCTAAATCATCGGCCACAGCTACGTAGTTGCGGTGGCGCGCGGGAGCGCACCGAAGGTGCGCGACTCGTGCGAGGGATGAGCGAGTGAGTGCAGCGAACGAGCGAATCGGCTGGAGAGGCTGTGGTGCGGTGCGATTCGGTGGCGGAAGGTCAGGTGTTGAACCGCGAGCGAGGCCAACGGCCGAGCGAGCGGGAGTTTTTAGTCCAGGTTTTTGCGAACCCGCGAGCGGAGCGAGCGGGTGAAGTAAAAAAGTGGGAGCTGAGTCGGTTGGGAAGGGTGTGGCCTGCGGTCCTCAGTTGCAACGCGTGAGTGCGGAACTTTGGCTATAGCGACCTGTGTGAAAAACGACGTGATGCCGACGAGCGGGAACACGATTCGGGAAAAGGAACACCTGAAGAGCCGCATTCTCAAGCCATTTAACCGACGATCCCCAACGGTCAACGATGCGAATCGCCGTTCTCGGGGCCGGCTACGCCGGTCTCACGCTCGCTCGCCAGCTGGAGAAGGAGCTGCCCGAATCGGCCGAGCTGGTCGTCGTCAACGACCGCCCGGACCACCTCGTCCAGCACGAACTCCATCGGGTCGTGCGTCGGCCGGCACTCGCCGACGAGATCACGGTCGCGCTCGACGACGCCCTCGACCGTGCGACCGTCCGCGTCGCGCGCGTCACGGACGTCGACCACGAACAGGGTGTCGCCGAACTCGACGACGGCCGACTGGAGTACGACGTCGCGGCGGTCTGTCTCGGTGCCGAAACGGCGTTTCACGACCTGCCCGGCGTCGAGGAGCACGCTACCCCACTCAAACGACTGCCCGACGCTGCCCGCATCCGCGAGGCGTTCCTCGATCTCGATGCAGGCGGGCGGGTCGTCGTCGGCGGTGCGGGGCTCTCGGGCGTGCAGGTGGCGGGCGAGCTGACCGCGCTCGCGCGCGAGGAGGAGATCGACCGCGAGGTGCTCCTGCTCGAACGCCTCGACAGCGTCACGCCGAACTTCCCGGCGGCGTTCCAGGAGGCGGTCCGCGAGGAGCTCGAAAGCCGGGACGTGGTCGTGCGGACGGGCCGGGCCGTCGAGCGTGCCACCGACGAGACGATCGAGTGCGAGCACGAGACGATCGACTACGATCAGTTCCTCTGGACCGGCGGCATCCGCGGGCCGGGCGCACTCTCCGGCGAGCGACCGATCGTCTCCGACACGCTCGAACTCGGCGGCGACACGTTCGTCGTTGGCGACGCCGGGCGGGTTACGGACGCCGACGGGGCGGCGGTGCCCGCGAGCGCCGCGGCGGCCGTGCGCGAGGCACACAGCGTCGCCGGGAGCATCGTCGATATCGTCGAACACGACGGGTCGGCCGAGATGTTCGATCCGCGGCCGGAGCGGTTCAGGTTCGACGCGCCGGGCTGGCTCGTCAGCGTCGGCGACGGCGCGGTGGCGCAGGTCGGGCCGACCGTCTTCCGCGGAACGGCGGCGAAAGCGATGAAGACCACCGTCGGCGCGGGCTATCTCTCCTCGGTCGGCGCGATCGCGAACGCCGCCGATCTCGTTCGCGAGGAGCTCGCAGGCGACTGACGACGACTATCGAGGGTATTATAGGCCGCACGCCGGCTGATTGGGATATGACCAGACGCGTCGCGCTGACCGTGGTGCTCGCAGCCATGCTGTTGCTCGCAGGCTGTTCACAGCTCGCAACGGCCCCGAACGAGGCCGGCGAGACGACCACCGTCGAATCGAACGCGACCACGACCGACGTGACCGAGACGACGCAAACGGCGACGGCGACCCGAGCGCCGACGCCGACGATCCAGGGACAGGTGGCGACCACGACGGCGTCGTCGACACCGACCGCGACGGCCACGCCATCGCCGACGGCCACGCGGACCGCGACGCCGACCGCAGCGGCGACGCCGACCGCAGCAGCCACGCCGACGGCCACCGACATGCAGACGACGACCGGCGAGGCGAAGTACGTCGTCATCATCGGCGGCGAACCCGACGACAAGGTGAACTACCGGATGACGGTCACGGGCTCGATCGAGCGTCGCGGGCAGAGCTACGGCGCGCCGATCGACGACAGCGGCGTGACGCAGGACCCCGATCTCGACATCATCTCCGGCTCGACCGTCGCCGGACGGCTCGGTGGCGGCGGCGATGCCTACCGCATCACCGGCGAGATCACGGACTTCGAGAGCGGGGACGACATCGAGGTGTACGTCGATGGTGAGGAGACCGACGTCGGATCGGAGTAGCGACGGCGCGTGCTGTTTTTGCTCTGAGAGCCGTTCGATACGCCGCGCTGATGGGTATGAAACGAGAGACGGACGCCCGGGGTTGCCCGGCGTTCCAGCACGGGGAAGCCCGCGTGCCTCCTCCACCCCGCGACCCGTCGAGCGATGGCTGTCCGGCGGTCCGCTGCTCGCTTCCGCGCCTGACGGACTGCCGCCGACTAACCGCGGCCGGTCGTCCCTGCGGACGAACGCCCGCGGACCGCCGCCCCCGACGGACGAGGCTTCGACGTTGGCTTGCGGGGCCCGTGCCGGTCTGTCCGGACGCGCCCAGGGTTCGGTCCCCGCTGAAGACCGTGGTGCGGGTTGAGAGCAGGGCCTAACTGCCCGACCTAGTCCGGTTTGAAATAGCCAACTCCCGCATAAGGACTTTTCGTTCCACCGTTCGCCGCGCTCGTTCTTTTGGATGGGATTTCCATCGCTATCCGCAACCGCACCGCCGAAGCCCTCGCATCCCTTCGGGATGCTCGCCCTTCATCCACCAGGACGGGTTCTCCCGACCAGCAGCCACAGTGCACAGACACCAGAAGAGGTCACTTCTTCAGCCGGATCGCCAACTGTGACGAACTCTACACGAGCGCGAGTGCACGGGCATACCACGCGCCGCTGGCCGGAACCACGAGCGAGACGAGCGCCAGCAGCCAGCGATGGAACTCGATGAGCGAGGTGGTCGACAGTTGGAAGACGGTGCTCTCGGGCACCGTCAGGCTCCAGACGAGCGAGACGCCGGCGATCACGAGGCCGAACACGAGCGCGACGCCGGCAGCGGTCGCGGGAGCGGTCCGTCCCGAACGCCCGGCGGCGAGGACGATCACCGTCACCGCGGCGAACAGCCCGCCGACGAGCGGGTTGACCACCCCGTCGCCGTAGTAGATGCCGATCGCGCCGGCGTCGGCACCGAGATACGGCGCGAGAAGCGCCAGCAAAACGAGACCACAGCCGATGATGCCGACAAGCGGGGCAACCCGCGACCCGTCCATACCCACGTTTCGACCGGCGGTGTCTTAATCGCCCCGTTCGAGCGCGAACCAAAGAGCCACGTAGCTCCGCGCCAACCGACCGACATGGGACTCGGCAACACGGCGAAGAAGCTCCAGCGGGTGGCCGACATGGCCGAAACGCTCTACGAGAAGGTCGACGAACTCCGCTCGCAGGTCAACGATGTCAAGGCACACGTCGAGACGACGAGCGAGCGCGTCGAGCGCATCGAACGCGATCTCGACGACCAGCGCGCCATCCTGGATGCACTGGCGCGCGAGCAGGACATCGATGTCGATTCGCTGCTCGCCGGGGCGGCCATCGATGAGGCCGAACCCAGTCACGCGACCGACACCGGATCAACGGCCGACGACGCCGACGGAACGACTGCGACTGGAGAATAACACACGTTCGCCGCTATTTCGGATTTTCCGATCGGCCCATTCAGCAGAGTCGCTGGTGTTCGACCTTCATACAGCGATCCTCGACGACCTGCCGACCGTCCGCTTCGGCGCGTTCGGTCGCCTCCTCATCACGAATGCCGAGCTGCGTCCAGATGACGGGCGAATCCTCGCGATCGAGCGCCGCATCGACGATCCCACTTACCTCATCGCTCGGTCGGAACACATCGACGATGTCGATCTCCTCGTCGACATCCGCGAGCGAGTCGGCGGCCTCGCGGTCAAAGATCTCGTCGGCATGAGGGTTCACGGGAATTACCTCGTAGCCGTGCTCGCGGAGGTAGCGGGGAATCTCGTGGGCGTCCTTGCCCGGCGTCGACGAACAGCCGACGACCGCCACGGTCTCGTGATCGAGGATCGCCCGGAGCTCGTCGTCGTCAGTGACTGGCATAGTAGTGATAGGCCGCCGGCGAGGATAAGAACACCGGCCTACAGGGCGACCGCGAGCCGGCCGACGACGAACGCACCGCCCGCGAGGAACATCGCGTAGCTCAGATGCTCCTGGCCTGCAGTGGGGTCGCCGAAGCTCTCGACGGCGGCGACGGCCATGACCAGATCGGCGATCGCGACGACGGCGAGATACGGCCAGCCGAACGTCTCTTGGAGGTAGGGCAGCGGACTGGCGAGCAACGCGACCGCGAGCAGGCCGGCGGCGAGCCAGAGCGCCGGGCGCTTGCCGATGGCGATCGGCAATGTATGGAGCCCCTCGCGGCGATCACCGGCGACGTCCTCGACGTCCTTGACGATTTCGCGGGCGACCGTCGACAGCGCCGCGAGCGCGAACAGCACGATGACCGCCTCGGTGATTCGCCCGACGGCCGCCGCGCCGAACAGGAACGTGCTCCCGCCGAGATAGCCGACGACGAGGTTGCCGACGCCGGGCAGCCCCTTGAACAGTTCCGTGTAGGCGACGAGCGCGATGAGGTTGACGACGGCAATGGCGATGGCGACGAACGGGAGGGCAAGTGCGAACACGACGGCACCGCCGAACAGCAGCACGCTGAACCACAGCGCCGCCCGGGGCGTGACCGCACCCCGAGGAATCGGACGATCGGGCTCGTTGATCCGGTCGATCTCGCGATCGAAGTAGTCGTTCATCGCGTTGCCCGCGGCGGTGGCGAGAACGGTCGCGCCGATGGCCGCCCCGATCGCGAGCGCAGAGTCGAGACCGCCGGCGACGAACGCGCCGATGAACGTGAGCATCCCCGCGGCGACGGCGTTGACGGGTCTGGTGAGTTCGAGCAGGCCGCGAGAACGCTCGCCGGACATGGCCCTTCTCCCGGCGGTGTGCGCATAAATGGCGCGAAACGCGACGACCGGGGGATTTAACTACGACTCGGCGCAACCGATGGCTACGGGCGCTTAGCTCAGTTTGGACAGAGTACTTGGCTTCGGACCAAGCTGTCGCGGGTTCAAATCCTGCAGCGCCCACTCGTCCGACGAACGACAGTGAGTAGTGACGAGTGTAACGCGAAGGATTTGAATCAGGGAGTGTAGTGAGCGAAGCGAGCGGAACGACTGTGGTTCAAATCCTGCAGCGCCCATGGTGTTTCCGAACGGCCTGCATTTGGCCGACGATATACGGATGATTATTGTCGACAAGGGGATACCAATCCCACTCTCTGTAGGCTGTTCGTTCATGGTTGCTTTCTGGCCAGTTTCGCAAGTTTTCCATCTCGGACGGGATGGCAACTACCATATGATTCAGAGGGTATTCAATTCATGAGCTGGGAATAATCTGTGCGCCAACTCAAGGATCAGCCAGTAAATGTGCTCGCCGGGGCTATCGTGCTCTTGGGAGCTGTTCTCAGAGTCTTTCATCTCGGGCATCACGATTTGTGGCTTGACGAGGCGCTTTCGTACCATTTCGTCACCTCACGGACGCTCCCTGAGTTGCTTTTCTCTGTCCCACTTGTTGATCCTCATCCACCCTTGTACTATGCGATTCTGGATATTTGGACGGGCATCGCTGGCACATCGGAGATTGCACTCCGATTTCCCTCCGCCGTGTTCGGAACCGCTGCAGTAGGCGCGTTTTATATCCTTGTGAAGGGGGTTTTCAACAAGACCGTAGGATCGATTGCTGCGTTACTGATGGCTGTATCGCCATTTTACATCAGATATTCACAAGAAGCGAGAAACTATGCATTAGGGGTGCTACTTGTTATTCTGTCAACGCTATTCCTCCATCGGGCGATTAAGCATAAGACACGCCAAGACTACAGTGGATACGTTATAACCGCGGTGTTGCTCGGTTACACTCATGTGTGGGGCCTCTTCGTACTCGCTGCGCACGCCATATACGTATTTAGCGCCTTGGCGTTCTTCCACCCGAAGAGGCGTACTGTATCATGGCGGCCGTGGCTAGTGGAATACGTAGCGATAGGCCTGTTACTTTCGCCATGGGTATCGGTACTCATCTGGAGAACACTATTTTCGGTTAGCGATACTGCTCTTGGCTCCATAGCCCCTCCGTCAGTCGCTATGTTGCTTTTGATGCCGGCTGAATGGATGACGGGGGACAAATTCCACCACGCTCTTGGACTGCTAGTACCAGCAGCCATCATCGCAGGAGGGGCCTGGTTTGGACATGCCGCGGTTCGGTTATACGGCGATCACGTTGAATATTGGCTCGGTAATGTCCTGCCACTTCGAGAGAGATCAGAGGATACTTTCGATTCGAGTGGCCTCTTGTTCGCAGCACTACTCATTGTTCCTATTGCTATTGGCATCACGATATCGTATCTCGTGAGACCCATATACTACACCCGCTCGACTATTTTTGCAGCAGTTGGCTTCTACGCCTTTCTTGCAAAGGGTACGAACATGGCGCGGGAGCTTCGGGGTGGCCAAGTCGTTGCAATCGTCTTGGTTTTGGGATTGGTACTCCCGTTGCCCGGATATTATAATGAGGATTCAGTTGAGCCATGGGGCGAAGTGACCGACCCAATCCAGCAACGCTCCGATGGGGACGATCTCATACTCATCACGGATCAGTACATGCAAGTCCCATTCGAATACTACGCTGCGGATTCGGAGGCCACCATCCGTACTGTCGCAGAAAACCCGAACCGAAACATCGGCATCCGCCCTCTATACCCCTCAACCATACCCACCGAGATACGAGAGATGGCTGCTACCTACGATACCGTCTGGCTCGTTCTTTCGCACACTACGAAGAGACATAACAACCGTATTATCAAACAAGTGAATGCAACCCATCAAGTGGTGAAAACGAATGAAGTACCCGGAGTTCGAATATTGAAGTTTAGCGGCTGAATTGCCCTACCAGGGACAATCAGTTGGTCTGGATGATCTCTAAACGTCTATCAGTTTGTGGTGGTTGACCAGTAGCCATAGACTGTGCGACTTCGGTACGCTGTTCCCGAAGATGTATTTCAAGTGCCTGCTCCGACGCTGTTGCTGTCAATGACATAACTACAGTAGAACACATGACAGGATGCTTGGCTTCGGATCAAGCTGTCGTGGAGGAGCAGCCGACGGCTACTACGCAGTTCAAATCCTGCAGCGCCCATGTTTTACCACAACCGAAGCGAGGAGTGTGAACCGCAGGGAGTTCGTTCGAGACGAAGGAAAATTGCCGATTCAGTAGCTGTCGTAGACGGTTTTGATGATCGTGAAGTAGTCCATCCCCTCCTCGCCCTGCTCGCGGTAGGTCTCGCTAGAGGAGGCGTTCATCCCGCCGAAGGGCACGTGGAGTTCGAGCCCCGTCGTGGCCTCGTTGACCTTCACGATGCCGAAGTCGATCTCGTCGACGAACCGGTTGGCCTCGCTGTGATCGTTGGTGACGATCCCTGCGGCGAGCCCGTACTCGACGTCGTTGGCGAGTTCGATCGCCTCGTCCAGATCGGAAAACGTCATGATCCCGGCGAACGGCCCGAAGACCTCCTCCTGCATCACGGTCGCGTCGGAATCGAGCCCCGTGACGACCGTCGGCTCGACGAAGTGGCCGTCCTCATACTCGCTGCCCTCGGGCTGGCCGCCGCCGTACTCGACCGTTGCACCCTCCTCTTTGGCGGTCTCGATGTAGTCGAGGGTGGTTTCGAGTTCGCTCTCGGAGACCTTCGGTCCCATCCCAGGGTCCTCGACGGAGTGGCCGATCTCGACACCCTCGGCGTAGTCGACGAGCGCGTCGACGAACTCCTCCTCGATCGATTCGTCGACGAGCACGCGCTCGGTCGCGGTACAGGCCTGACCGGTGACGCCGAAGGCACCGCCGCCGACGATTCGGGCGGCCTCCTTGACGTCGGCGCTCTCGGTCACGACCGTCGGGTTCTTCGAGCCGAGCTCGGTCTGGACGCGCTTGTGGGCGTCGGTGGCCTGCTCGTAGATCATGTCGCCGACCTGTCGACTGCCGGTAAAGGAGACCGCATCGACGGCCTCGTGCTGGATGATCGGCTGGCCGACCGCCTCACCGCTCCCGGTGAGGACGTTGACGACGCCGTCGGGCACGCCAGCGGCCTCGGCGGCCTCGTCCATGCACTCGACGACCTTCAGATAGACCGTCGGCGCATCGCCCGAGAGCTTACAGACGACGGTGTTGCCCGTCGCGAGCGCCGGGGCCATCTTCCAGGCGGGGATCGCGATGGGGTAGTTCCAGGGCGTGATCAGCCCGGCGACGCCCATCGGCTCGCGCACGGTGTAGAGGTTCTGGCCCTGTGCGCTCGGGTTGTAGCTCTCGCCGGCGTAGTCCATCGCGCGCTCGGCGTAGTAGTAGAAGATGTTGACCGCACGGCCAACTTCGCCGGAGGCCTCCGAGAGCGTCTTCCCCTCCTCGCTCGCGAGCGTTTCGGCGAGCTCGTCACGACGCTGATCCATCCGCTTGGCCGTCTCGCGCAGGAACTTCCCGCGCGCGGGACCGGGCGTGTCGGCCCACTCGTCCTGCGCGGCCGCAGCCGCCTCGACGGCCCCGTTGGCGTCGGCTTCGCTCGAATCCTGTACCTCGGCGACGACCTGGGTCGTGTCCGACGGGTTGCGCACCTCGAAGGTGCTGCCCGTCTCGCTCGCGCGCCACTCACCGTCGACGTAGTTCTCGTAGGTATCTGCCATCTCCGGATGACTACGGGACCAGGGTATACCGTTCTTTCGGCTTCGATAGCAAGCCCCACCCCGTGAAACTTTGTGGACGGCCCACCACGGTCCGGTATGCGCTACTACCGCACGATCGAGGACGGGGCGGCGCGACTCGTCGCCCGCGACGGCGAGAAGGCCTACGATCTCACGGCCGCGCGCGAGGGACTCGACTCGTTCGCCGCGCTGGCGAACGTCGCCGACGTGCTCGGGACGGGCATCGACGGCGTCGTGGAAGGGCTGACTGCGGACGCGCCGCTGCTCGACGCCGATTCGGTCGCCACGCGCGCGACGATGCCCGCTGTTCCCGACGAGGTGTGGGCCGCCGGCGTCACCTACCAGGTGAGTAGCGACGCCCGCGAGGAGGAGAGCGGTCGCGGCGAGATCTATCAGGGCGTATTCGAGGGCGATCGACCGGAACTGTTCTTCAAAGCCACCGCCTCGCGAACCGTGGGACCGGGCGAGAAAGTGGGAATCCGCGGCGATTCCGACTGGGACGTGCCCGAACCCGAACTCGCGGTGGTCGTCCACCGGGGCGACATCGTCGGCTACACCGTCGGCAACGACATGAGCAGCCGCTCGATCGAGGGCGATAATCCACTGTATCTCCCGCAGGCCAAAATTTACGACCGCTGCTGTGCCATCGGGCCCGCGATCGCCTCGCCCGAAACCGTCGGCGATCCGCAGGACCTCGAACTCTCGATGCGAATCGAACGCGACGACGAGGTCATGTTCGACGACAGCACCTCGACCTCCCAGCTCGTGCGCTCGCCTGAGGAACTCGTCTCGTATCTGAATCGCCACAACACGACGCCCGAGCTCGCCGTTCTCCTCACAGGCACGTCGCTGGTTCCCGAAGAGTTCACGCTCGAAGCCGACGACGAGATCGCCATCGGGATCGAGAACGTCGGTCGGCTCGAAAACGGGGTAACGACGGTTTAGCTCAGAACGAGACCGTGTCGACGTCCTCGCTGGTCCCGAGATAGACGTCGTCGACCATATCGAGGAAGATCCCGTGTTCGAGCACACCGGGGATCTGCTCGATGTCGCGGGCGGTCCCGCTGGTGTCGTCGAGCCCGCCGAAGTCGCAGTCGATGACGAGGTTGCCGTTCGCGGTGAACAGGGGGCCGTCCTTGCGCTCGGCCATTCGGAGTTCGGGGTCGCCGCCGACATCTCGGAGGTCCTCGGCGACGACTTCGCGTGCGTCGGGCATCACCTCTACTGGTACAGGATAGTCGAGCGGGTCGGTGGCTTTCTCCTCGTCGGTGGCGATAACTAGTCGATCTGCCATCGCGTCGATGATCTTCTCGCGGGCGTGTGCGCCACCGCCACCCTTGATGACCGTTGGCTCCTCTTCTGAATACTGGTCCGCGCCGTCGATGGTCACGTCGAGTTCGGTCACTTCGTCGAGATTGACGAGCGGGATGCCTGCCTCCTTGGCGAGCTCGTGGCTCTGGAGCGACGTGGCGACGCCGCGGACGTCCTCCAGCTCACCCTCGCGGAGCAGCCGCCCGATCTCGGCGACCGCCCACGCGGTCGTGCTGCCGGTGCCGAGGCCGACGTCCATCCCGCTCTCGACGACGTCTTGCGTGGTGCGCTCGCCACCCCGTCGCCGGCGCTCGTCGAAGACGCCATCGGTGCCGCTCTTGATGCGCCGTGGCGACGGGATGATGGCGATCTGCTCGCGGATCTCCGAGTCGTCCGTCTCGACGCCCGCCGCGTCGAGCTCCTCGCGGGCGTTTTCGACCACTTCGTCCTCGGTTTCGGCCCAAACGTGGATACCGTTCTCGTCGTCGATGAATTCCTTTGCCATGGTTAGTCCTCCTCGTCGGCGAGCGGTCCGACCGGGTCGACGTCGTCCTCGTCGCGGAGATCGTGGCGTGCCTCGTTGTCGACCCGTCCGTGCAGGCGTTCGCTCCTGATACCCTCGTCCTCGCCGAAGGGGTGCTCACCGAAGCCGTGACGCATCATCGCGATGGCTCGGTAGGCGTGACGTTGGTTGCCACGTGATTTGAACAGTTCGGTGACCGACTGGCTGATGACGGGAATGGGTGTCTCGCCCTTGTACGCCTCGCTCACGAGCCAGTTGACCTCGCCGGTGTCCTCGATGTAGTTCGGAATGTCGTCGAAATCCGGGGCGTCCTCCTGCTGATCCTCCTTGCGTAGCCCCTTCTCCATCAATTCGACGAGCCAGCTCTCGATGACCGCCCCGTTCGACCAGTTGTGGAAGACGTCGGCCATGTCGAGATCGAACTGGCCCGCTTCGAGGAGTTCGACGCCCTCGGCGATCGACTGGAGCATGCCGAACTCGATGCCGTTGTGGACGAGTTTGACGAAGTGGCCGCTACCCGGCGGCCCAGTATGAAGGAGTCCGCCGTCGACCGAGAGCAGGTCGAGATACGGCTCGGCGATCTCGAACCCCTCCTCCCGTCCCCCAACCATGAAGCAGGCCCCCTCGCTCGCGCGCGGCGGGCCACCGCTGGTGCCCGTATCGAGATAGTAGATCCCCTTCTCCCACGCGCGCTCCTCGCGGCGGATCGAGTCGCGCCAGAAGGAGTTGCCGCCGTCCATCACGACGTCGCCCTCCACCAGATGATCGAGCAGGTCGTCGAGTTCGTCGTCGATCATCGGGCCGGCGGGCAGCGAGAGGTAGATCACCCGCGGCGCGTCGAGCTCGTCGACGAGCGTGTCGTACGCGCCCGCGTCGTGGACCTCGACCCCCTCCTCTTCGAGCTCCGGGCGGTCGGCCGTATCGAAACCGACCACCCGAACGTCCTTCTCGACGGCCTGTTTCGCGAGGTTGCCGCCGATCTTTCCCAATCCGACGATGCCGAGTTCAAGGTCAGTGTCTGACATGAATGGGTCCTGCTAAGCCGCTGTCGTTCCATCGCTACGATCCGCTCGATCGCGTGCCGTTCGTCACTCACCTCACAGCACGAGAGTATAGAACTGTCGCCTGCATTCGTCGGCCCGTCTGAGTCACTAAACGTAGTCGGCGTAGACGTCCCACGACGGGTCCGCGGCGGGTGGTTCGATCCGCTCGCCGTCGGCGTACGCCCCGCTTCCTGCGGAAACCTCGCCGACGACGGCCGCGGTCGTCCCGCGGGATTCGAGCGCGTCGAGAACGGGGTCAACTCCGGAAGAATCGACCGCGATCAGGAGCGATCCGGCGCTGGTCGCCGCCCAGGGATCGATGTCGAGATATTCGCAGACGGGTTCGACACCGGGACGCATCGGGACGCGCTCGCGGTCGACGTCGAAGCGCACGCCAGTGCTCGCGGTCATCTCGCAGAGCGCACCGCGGAGCCCACCCTCGGTCACGTCGTGCATCGCCGTCACCGGGCCGGCGGCTGCGGCCGCGAGCGCGTCGCGCACAGCTCGCGCGTCGTCGAGGCGCTCGCGGGCCGTATCGATCGTCGATTCGAGCAGCTCCATCTCGTCGCCGAACAGCGTCGTCAGCAGGCCGACCGCCTCGACCGCGGGACCGGTCGTCAGAAGGAGGGTGTCGCCGGGGCGCGCGCCGTCCGGGCGAACGATCTCGGCCCGATCGCCGACACCCATCACCGTCGCGCCACCGACCCAGGGGAACGAACAGCCCTCGTAGCGGGCGGTGTGGCCCGCGACGACGCTCGCACCCAGATCACTGGCCTCACGGTCGAACGCCTGCCAGAAGGTGGCGAACTCCGCGTCGGTCATTGACGGCGGGAGCGTGAAGTCGAGCGAGAGATAGGCCGGCGGGAGCCCCGAGACCGCGACGTCGGCACAGACGACCTCGAAGGCGAACCGACCCGCGCGCTCGAAGCCGAGCTCCGGGAGAACGGAGATCGGATCGGTGGCGACGACCAGCGATCGGTCGTCGAAATCGATGACCCCGAAGTCGACGCCATGCTGTGGGCCGACGGCGACCTCCTCGCGCTCGGCACCGAGATGCGGGTAGATATGCTCGTCGAAGAAGGCGCTATCGACTTTGCCGTATGCTGGCATGACGGCGTTACTCGCTACCGATAAAAACGGTGTTCGGTTCGGATCGGACCGCTCAGTTGCCGACGTTCGTCGCACGCTCGACGACGTTGGGACTGTAGAGCTCTTCGAGCTCGTCGTGCTGGTCCGGGCGGTGTTCGTAGACGTCCTGGAAGAGGCTGACGGGCGTCATCGACGCCTGATAGGTCGCCTCGTCCCACATCCGATCGTTCGAGACGTCCACCGAGATATCGTCGATCTCGATGGTCGCCGCTCGCTCCATCGCGATCGCACCCGTCCCGGCATCTCTGGCTTCCTCGAACTGCTCCATCGAGTCGACGATGTCGTCCATGCTCGGGACGTACTCGACCATGTCGAGCAGCTCCTCGCTGAGTTCGTCCTCGTCGAGGTTGCGTTCGTCGCTCCCGACCGTCAGCGTGTAGCCGTCACCGTCTTCCGATAGCGAGAGCCGATCGCCCGTGTACACTTCCGTGTCACCGTCGCTTTCGAGGGCGACCTGCTGGCTGCCGTCGTCGAGCAGCCATCGTCCGCTCTCGGGCGGGAGTCCGGACCTGTTGGCCTCGACCACCTGTCCAGGAGTGAGCGACCAGATGCCGAGCATCCCCTTGGCCTGGTTGGCGGTCATGCGCTCGCGGTAGCCCTCGACATCGCGGATGTCGTCGTAGGGCCCGTCGACCGAGATCAACCCTGCCGCGCTCGCACCGCGCGAGGTGTTGTGGCGCAGTTCCGGCCACGCCGGCAGGTTTCCGGTGGGCGTGATCGCGCGCATGTCCTTCGTGTAGTCGACCTCGCCATCCACGAGCATGAACAGCCGCTCCAGATTATTGGTCGGCTTGCCCATCTCCTCTCGGAGGTCGCCCATCGCGAGCTCCGCTGCACCCGACTCGACGATCACCGACATCGCCAGCGAGCCTTCTTCGAGCCCGTGCTCGTGCTCGACGATCGTGATGAACTCGTCGGCTTTCTTCCAGTCGTCGATCCCACCCACTTCCGGGATCACGAACCCGTCGAGGTTCTCGACAGCACCCTTCTCGGGGTCGGCGATCGACAGCATCCGCTTGAGCCCCTGATGGCGTGTCTCGGGGCTGTCGCGGTGCCAGACGACGCGCGGGTGAATCTCGCCGGGGAATTCGTCGCCGTTCTCCGAAACTACCTCGACGATGTTCGCCGCACCCTCGTCGCGCATCGACGGGGCCGTTGCATCTTCGTTGTCCGGCACCCACACGTCCGGTGCCTGCATTCCGCGCAGCCCGCTCGCGCTGCGGATCATCTTCGCCGAGTCCTCCTCGCCCTCGACCGCCGTCGGCGAGGTGAAAAACGTCCTGACGAACTGCCGCTCGTGGAGTCGCTTGTCGTGGTTTTTTGCGTTCATATCAGTAGATGGCTGTATCGCTGCCGGGCGTCGCTGGCTGACTATACATGCATTCGCTGCCACGTCGCATGGACACTCGCCCAGTGGACCGACGGGGTACTGTCTGTTTCGATCCGACGACGCGAACGCCGTTCGTGGCGTTCAGTCGTCGTCGCCGTCGGCCTCGGCGGTGAGCGGATCGCGTTCGTCCTCGGAGAAGCCCTCCGACCCCTCGATGCGCGAGCGCGCCTCGGGATCGAACTCCATCTCGATCTCCTGGAACTTGTCGACGAAGGAGAGCTCGTGATGGCTCTCGGTCTCGTGGCCGAGATACTTCTCCTCCAGGTCGAACTGACCCTGCTCGGCGTTCTCCGCGAGGTTCTTCATGTCCTCGTAGGCGGCGTGCGCCCCCGAGTGCAGCGCGAACAGCGTGATGAACTGGTAACTGTAACCCAGATCGCCCAGCTCCTGGAACGTGAGCGGGTCGTCCTGTTCGGACCACGCGAACGAGCTGGAGTAGTTGAACGCCAGATCGAGCTCCGGGTGGGTTTCGTGGATCGTCTCGGCGTAGTCGACGGCGTCCTCGCGACTGGGATCGGGCATCTCTGGCCAGACGATGTCGACGCCGGCGTCGGCGTACAGCCGGCCGCGTTCGAGATGTTCCTCCCAGTCGCCGTTCGCCGAGCCGTAGGCGTCCGTGCGCGCGATGATCACCGTGTCCTCGGACTGTTTGGCGTCGACGGCCGCCTCGAAGCGCGCCTGTGCGTCCTCGCGCGAGACGATCTGCTTGCCTGCGATGTGGCCACAGCGCTTCGGCGTCACCTGATCCTCGATGTGGATCGCCGCGACGCCGGCCTTCTCGTACTCGCGGACGGCGCGGCGGACGTTGTGGATGCCACCGTAGCCGGTGTCGCAGTCGGCGATCACCGGGAGATTGGTGGCCTCGACCATTCGTTTGGCGTTCTCGACCATCTCGGTCATCGTCACCATCTCCAGGTCGGGGAAGCCGAACTGGCCCAGAACGGTCGAATAGCCGCTCATGTAGGCGGCGTCGTGGTCGGCCATCTCGGCGAGCCGGGCGTCGAGGGCGTGATACATCCCCGGCGCGAAGACGTAGTCCTGTTCGTCCAGCATTTCGCGCAGCTCGCGGGCTGCGGGGTTGTCGACGTCCTTCGTGAAGACGTCCGTGTCTCCGATGAGTTCCGTTGGCGTTGGCATGGTTGGTCTCGTGGCGGCGAGCGGACCCCAGGCGGGGACGGCGCGACCCGCTCGCCGACCGCATCGGCACCGACAGCGAGGAGGGTAAAAACTGTTATGATCTTTCATGATAATATTCATTAGATGCTTTCCCGATGCGGAAGGCATCTAGCGGATATAAATGTCGGACGGTAGCATGGGTGGGATAACGGACGAAGAGACGATCGACGGAGAGGCGCGGCCGGCACGGATGCCCGGACTTTTTCGTCCCGTCGACCGAGAGCCGGACATGCACAGGGCGCTGCGTGCGATCACCGGCGGCCTCGTCGGGACGATGGTGTTGGGCGGATTCCTGCTCGTTCTCGACACGCAGGCGCGGGGCACGCTGTCGGTCGCAGCCGTCGTCGGCCGTTTTCTCGGCATCGATGGCCGGCCACTGATCGCCATCGCGCTGTTCGCGATCGTCACCGTCGTCGTCTGGCCGGCGCTGTTCGTCGCCATCGAGGAGTATCTCCCGTTCGGTCCCGACCCCGCAGCCCGGGCGGTGGCCTTCGCCGCCATCATCGGGATCGTGTTCGTCGTCGTCGGCCGGGGCTCGATCACGGGGCCGATCCTCGTCATCTACGTCGGCTTTTCCGTGCTCGCCCATCTCGCCTACGGCTTCGCGTTCGGCAGCATCTACGGCCGGCTCGCTGGCTGAACGGTTGTCGATGGAACCGGTCAAACCAACGGGTGAACTTACGTTTATACACGGGGGCCGAGTAGGCGAGCCATGGTTCCGGATCGACGACCGGCAGCTGTGGAGGAACGGCCATGATCGGAGGTGGTGTCGTGCTGGCGATCATCGCCGTTCTGCTGGTTGCACTCGGGACACGGTTCCTGCAAACCAAGGGCTGGTCATCGCCGATCCCACGCCCCGACGGCGGCTATCTCTCCGGCGGTGAGACAGATGTCGAACACGCCGAGAAACAGTCGGGCCTGTTGCGCTGGCTGACGACCGTCGATCACAAGGACATCGGCATCCTCTATCTCGTCTTCGGCACCGTGGCGGCGCTGTGGGGCGGTACGGAGGCGATGATGATCCGGACCGAACTGCTGACGCCGACGGCCGATGTCTGGACCGCAGCAACCTACAACGGTCTGTTCACCACCCATGGCATCACGATGCTGTTTTTCTTCGTCACGCCCGTCTTCTTCGGCATCGCCAACTACTTCCTGCCGCTCTTGCTCGACGCCGACGACATGGCGTTCCCGCGGATCAACGCCATCGCCTTCTGGATGCTGCCGCCGTCGCTGCTGCTCTCGCGGGCGGGACTGCCCGCCGACGCGCTCGGCAAACTCCTCTCGACGGTCGGCGTGAAGATCCCGTTTCTCGAAGCGCTCCATCCCCCGGAGACCGGCTGGACGCTGTACGCACCGCTCTCGATTCAGAGCGGAAACCCGCAGGTCGACCTACTCCTCCTGGGCCTGCATCTGAGCGGTATTGCAACCACCCTCGGCGCGATCAACTTCATCATCACCGTCGTCTCCGAGCGCGGTGACGACATCGGCTGGCCCGACATCGACATCTTCAGCTGGACGATGCTCTCGACCAGCGGCATCGTCCTGTTCGCCTTCCCCCTGCTCGGCAGCGCCGTCATCATGATGCTGCTCGATCGCAACTTCGGGACGACGTTCTATCTCGTCGAGGGCGGTGGCCCCATCCTCTGGCAACATCTGTTCTGGTTCTTCGGCCACCCGGAGGTGTACATCATCTTCCTGCCGGCCACGGGGCTGGTGAGCACGATCCTCCCGAAGTTCTCCTCGCGCAAACTGTTCGGCTTCAAGTTCATCGTCTACTCGACGCTGGCCATCGGCGTGCTCTCCTTTGGCGTCTGGGCACACCACATGTTCTCGACCGGGATCGACCCGCGCGTGCGGGCGAGTTTCATGTTCGTCTCGCTCGCGATCGCCGTCCCGAGCGCCGTCAAGGTGTTCAACTGGATCTCGACGATGTACGACGGCCGGATCCGTCTGACCGCGCCGATGATCTTCGCCGTCGGCTCGATCGGGACGTTCATCCTCGGCGGCGTCACGGGCGTCTTCCTGGCGGCGATCCCCATCGATCTCGTGGTGCACGACACCTACTTCGTCGTCGGCCACTTCCACTTCATCGTCATGGGGATCATCCCGATGATGATGTTCGCGGCGAGCTACTACTGGTATCCGATCATCACGGGGCGAATGTACGATACGCTCCTCGCACGGCTGCAGGCGGTTCTCACCATCATCGGCGTCCCGATAACGTTCGGCTCGATGCTCATCATGGGCGCGCTCGGCCTGCCACGGCGATACGCCAACTACCCAGAACAGTTCGCCATGCTCCAACAGGTCGCCTCCGTCGGCGCATTTATCATCGGCATCGGCGTGTTGCTCTGGCTGTGGAACATGGTGCAGTCCTATCGCGTCGGCCCGCGCGTCCGCGACGCCGACGTCTGGAAGCTCAAACGCGACGACGCCTTCACCCGGGAGTGGCAGTGGTTCGAGCAGAAACTCGCCGACCGCTACGGCACCGACGGCGGCGAACCCGACGACGACTGAATCAGGACTCCTCGGAGACGCCGCCGAGCACGCTCGAAATCCGTTCGCGCCATTCCTCGATCTCCTCGACGTCCGCCCGGAGCTCCGCGACCGACTCCTGTGTCGTATCGATGGCACCCTCGGTGTCGTCGATGTTCTCGTCGAGCGCCGCGATGTCGTCGGCGTTCGTCTCGACGGCCGCGTCGAGGCGCTCGATGGCCGCTTCGGTCTCGCTCGTCCGCTCGTCGAGCGCCGCGAGCTCGTCCTCGATCGTCGCGACCTGATCGGTCAGATCCTCGATGAGCTGGCGGGCCGGCCCGTTCTCGTCGATGAACTCCTCCAGCGCATCGGTGTAGGCTTCGAGATCGCTGATCCGCGACTGGAGATGGGTGAGACGCACCTCGCTGCCGGCGTCGTCGGTGTCGAGTTCCTCGGCGAGCAGTTCGCGATCGGCCGCCGCGAGGTCGCCAGCGCGGAGTTCGGCCGCCAGCGCCGCCCCGACGTCGCCCTCGGTAATGCCGTCATCGCCCGTATCGGCCTCGCCGTCGCGTGGCTGGCCATCTGCCGTGTTCGTTCCGCCGGATTCTCCGGCCCCGTCCGCCGCAGCCGCCTCGGCTCCCGAGATGTCGACCTCCTCGATGGCATCGTCGCCATCGGGATCCGCAACGTCGCGATCGCCGGCGATGACGTCGCGGGCGGCCTGACTGCTGTCGCGACCCGACGTGGCGGCCGAATCCTCGGTGTCGTCGCCAGCCGATCCGTCGGTAGCGGGTTCGGGAGCGATGTCGTCGGCATCGGTTCCACCCTCGGCGTCGGGCACATCGGTAGTCGATGCCCCGCCGTCGGAGTCGCCGATCTCGACCGTCGGATCGGTCATGAACCGTTCGGGGTCGTGATCGTCGGTTCGCACGCCGTAGACGGTTCGATACTCCTCGTCGGCCGCGAGGCGGTGCTCGAAGACCGCGCTGTCGCCCTCGACGATCCAGTCGTCGCCACCGTAGTCGGGATGGAAGCCGAGATCCGCCGCCGGAACGCCCTCGGGGATGGAATCGACCAGTCGGACCATCGCCTCGTCGTCGCGCTCCGAACGGAGGCGGAAGTCGACCGTCGGGACGGGGAACTCGTCGGTTTCATACGTTTTCGTGAGCGTGATGCCGTCCTCGGTGATCGTCCGTTCGTCCATGTCAGAACCACTCATGCCGAACGATCGGTCACGAACTCCCTTAAACGTTCAGCGCCGTATCACCGGTCCTCAGAGTTCGATGCGATCGCCGATCTCGGCAATTTCGAGATCCGAGGGATAATCGTAGCTTCGAGCGTGGTGAGACAGCGCCGTCGGGTCGGCCGTCAGCCCCTTCCACATGTCCCAGTGGGTGGGCACGAGGCGGTCGATCCGGAGCTGTCCGGCGGCTTCGACGATCTCGTTTTCGTCGCAGTACCAGCGTTTCTCGGTCAGTTCGCCGGTCTGCTTGTCGGGAAGCAGCCCGGTCGAACCGAACGCGAGCGCACCGAGATCGATATCGTGGCGCTCGCCGACGGGTTCGAGGCTCGTGTCGGGTTTCGTATCGCCGCCGTGGAAGAAGGTCCCCCCCGGGTGGTCGACGACGTAGCTCACCGGCTGGGTGGCGTCGGGGTCGTGTGCCGTCTCGACCGTGACGGTGAATTCACCGAGTTCGACGGTGTCTTCGACCGCCAGTTCGACGAGCTGATCGGCTGCAACGTCCCACTCGTCGGTCCAGGATTCCTCCTCGCGCGCGACCGCGATGCTGTCGGCCGGGCCGTAGAACGTGGCATCGGTGACTTCCAGGATCGGGGCCTGCGAGGGGCCGTGGACGTGATCGGTGTGTTCGTGCGTGGCGAAGATCGCGTCGGCTGTCCTGACGTCGCTCGGCGCGAACGGGACGGGGATCATGCGCACGGTTCGTGGCGGGTCGCCCGTACCGAGATACGGGTCGATGAACAGCGTCGTCGCGCCGTCCGTGATCGCGAAGCCGTTGCAGCCGAGATACCAGAGCGCGACGCCGTCGGGGTCGGCGGCGTCGATCTCGTCGACGAGCCAGTCGTCCCAATCGCTGTGGACCATACCGACACCGGGTGGGCGCGGTGCCTAAAGCCCGCGATCTGCCGCCGGTTCAGACGGGAAACCGTGAGATGCGGTGGTCGCCACGGACGCAGCGCCCGCGGCGCTCGTGGCCGTGGCGTTCGAGATGAATGCCGTCGAGACCGGCGTTCCACGCCGCACCGACGTCGTGAGGCCCATCGCCGACGAGCACGCCGTCGTCGCCGGCGACGCCCATTCGCTCGATCGCCAGACGGACGGGTTCGGGATCGGGTTTCCAGCCCAGGTCGCTCGTACAGCAGACGACCGTCTCGAACCGGCCGTGCAGATCGAGTTTGGAGAGAACCGGCTCGGCGAGATAGCGCTGGCAGTGGGTGACGATCCCGACCGGGACGTCGAGCGACGCGAGGAACGCGGCGGCGTCGTCGTAGACGAAGGTCGCCGCCGCGCGGGCGCTCGGATCCTCGATGGAATGGAGTGTCGACCAGAAGCGCTCGGCGTCGAGACCCCACTCACGGAGCTGTTCGTCGCGGAACCCGCCGAGACCGTTCCAGAGCGTGTGTGCCTCGCGGTCGTCGAAGCTGTAGCCGAGGCGTTCGCCGACGCGGTCGAACAGCCGACGGACGTACGTCCATTCGACGTCGACGAGCGTGCCGTCGAGGTCGCACAGCCAGAAATCGTACTGGGGTAGCTCCATCGGACTTATCGGGTACGCGCGCGATCCTCATAGCTGTTCTGCCGGCAGCACGCGTCGGTTCTCAGCGTGCGTCGTCGAAGTGCTCGGCCATCTGGATGTCCTGATCGGTGACGCCACCCTCCTCGTGGCTCGTCAGCGCGATCGCAACCTCGTCGTAGCGGATCGTGATCTCGGGATGGTGGAACTCCTCGTCGGCGATCTCGGCGGCCTCGCTCGCGAATTCGACCCCGTCGAGATACTCGTCGAACTCGTAGGTACGGACGATCTCGTCGCCCTCGTGATGCCATCCCTCCGGCGCGCGGTCGTCGATCTCCTCGTCGGACAGGACGTCTGCCATGGTCGGAGATGGAAGAGGAGAGGAATAAACGTTGGCCGTCGGGGTGCAACGACCGACATACGTCGGACGGAGAGGGGGCATGGCGGTAGGTATATCCGTTCAGGCGGGCGAGTACGAAACGTATCAGTGTCGCAGTTCATCACGATCACAAACCGACCCCGACAGGGGAACACCACTCAGATATGGAGGATACGGACAAATACCTGATCCATGCGGACGTCACCGCCGACGGGGTCGTCGAGCGCAACGATGTCGTCGGTGCGATCTTCGGCCAGACGGAGGGACTCTTGGGCACCGATCTCGACTTGCGGACGCTCCAGCAGTCCTCGAAGGTCGGCCGCATCGACGTCAGCATCAACTCGCAGAACGGCCAGTCGTTCGGCCGCATCACCATCGCCAGCGGGCTCGACAGGGTCGAGACTGCGATTCTCGCTGCATCGCTCGAAACGATCGATCGCATCGGCCCCTGCCGTTCGACGGTCGACGTCGAGCGCATCGAGGACGTCCGGGCCGCGAAACGCCGCGAGGTCGTCGAGCGTGCGAAAGGTCTCCTGGGAGCCTTCGAGGAGAGCACGATGAGCTCGGCCGAACTCGTCGAACAGGTCCGCGAGAGCGCACGCACCGGCGAGGTCGCCGAGTACGAGGGGTTACCCGCCGGGCCACGGGTGGCCGACGGCGACGCGATCACCGTCGTCGAGGGGCGCGCCGACGTGCTCGTTCTCCTCGAATACGGCATCAAGAACGCCATCGCCGTCGAGGGGACCAACGTGCCCGACGCGGTCGCGACGCTCACGACCGAGCGCACGACGACGGCGTTTCTCGACGGCGACCGCGGCGGCGATCTCATCCTGAAGGAGCTCGCCCAGGTCGGCGAGGTGGAGTACGTCGCGGTCGCACCCGCCGGCAAGAGCGTCGAGGACCTCTCGCGCGAGGAGGTCCACGAGGCGCTGCGCGGGAAGGTCGCCCACGAGCTCGTCGCCGAGGCGGGCAACCCCCGCGAGGCCGTCGCCGCGACCGACGGCAGCGCACGACCCGCACCCGCGACCGACCGCGTCACACCCGCGACGGCCGAGCCAACAGTTTCGGAACCGGGAGAAACGACGACCGCCGAGGGCGAACCGTCACCCGCTCGCCCACCCCCGACGGACGCCGGGAGCGTACCATCCGACACGGCAGCCGTCGAGTCGGCCGTCGAACCGACCGGCGAGCCATCGGTCGAACCGACCGAATCGATCGACGAGGACGAATCGCCGGCCGAGAGCGAACCTTCGTCGGAGGAAGCGATCAAAGAGACCGACGAACCGGCGACGCTCGGCGCACACGTTCGGGACGTCATCGACGACGAAACCGATCAGGCACGACTGCTCGACGGCGATTTTACCGTCATTGCGACCATCGAGGCCGCGGAGACGTTCGACGCGGTCGCGGAGGCGTCGGCGGTGCCCGTGGCAGTGGTGATCGACGGCGAACTCGATCAGCGCGTGCTCGACGTGGCCGCCCAACGCGGCGTCGAGCAGATCGTCGCACGCTCGACCGGCGAGTTCGTCAAGCGACCGACCGACGTGCGAGTGCGGACCGCCGATCAGCTCCGATCGTCGGACTGATACACCATCGCCACGCCGTCGCCGTGTTCGTAGTGGTTGGGGAGGAAACGATCGACTCGGAAGCCGTGACGCTCGTAAAACCGTCGCGCACGCTCGTCGTCCGCGCGTGCGGTGAGCCGGCAGTCGTCGCCATCGTCGAGGACGGCCTTCAGCAGCGCCGAGCCGCGGCCCGCGTTGCGGTGGCCGGGCGCGACGGCGAGTTCGGCGAGATGCGTCGGATCGCTGCCGACCGCGAGCGCGTAGCCGACTGCCGTGTGACCCGAAACGAGCACGCGCCCCGGCCCGGTGATCGCCGTTTCGAGCAGCTCCGGCCAGGTCGATGCGAGCGATGCCGATTGGATGGCGAGCAGGCGGGGGCGGTCGGCGGGCGTCGCCGGCCTGATCCGGTGGCTCATAGCACCGTGAGACCGATGGCCGCGGCGAGCGCTGCACAGACCAGCGCGGCCGCGAGCGTGGCGAGGAAGTTCACCGTCTGATTGCCGATACGGCGGTCGGCGAACGCGAGACCGGCGAGCGCCCCGGCGAACAGCTCGCCGACCGCCCGATTTTCGAAGCGCGCACCGAGCAGGCTGTCGACGACCATGCCGGCGACGCCCGCGAGCGTGATCGTGATCGCGCCTGCTGGCGAGATCGGGAGAAAGAGAAGGCCGAGCACGGCGATGAGCACCGCGCCAAACAGGCCGGCGACGGCACCCTGCCACGTCACGCCGCCGTCGGTGCCCGGTGGGACGGGTTCGAGCGTCGTGATGAGCCGTGGCGTGTCGAACAATCCACCGATCTCGCTCGACAGCGTGTCGGCCATCGCCGCGGCGAGCGAGCCGGCGAAGGCGAACTCGAAGGGGCCGCTCGTGAGCGGCAGCATCGGGCTCGCGGCGTAGGCCAGGACGGCACCGAGCGCGACCGCGGAGTTCGCGAGCACGTTGGCGCTGCCGCGCGCACCGTCGTTGCCCTCGGCGAGCCCGCGCTTTCGCTTCCGATCGTAGCGGAACTTGCCGGCGAGCCCGCCGCCGCCGAAGAAGGTGATGAGCAGCGCGAACCAGCCGAACCCGCCGAGAACGACCATCAGCAGTCCCGCGAGAACGCCCGTCACCATTCCGGTGATCGACGCGGTGTCGAGCGCGTAGGCGAGCGCGCCGAAGCCGGCCGTGACGAGAAGTGCGAGCACGACACCGATCGGGGTGATCGTCGGTTCGAGCGCGGCGAGCAGCCAGAGCAGCAACCCCATCGAGAACAGTACGAGCGGGTCGTCGCGAACGAACAGCGCGAGCCGAACCAGCGCGCCGAGCAACGCTGCGCTCGCGGCGAAAAAGACCGCGAGTGCGGGTGTCGGTGCCGGAGCGGCGAATCCGACGACGAGCTGGCCGAACACGCCGGCGAGCGTCCCGCCGACGATGAACGCGACCGTGGCGGCGACGGGTTCGTGTCGGCGCTGGCGGACCGCCGCCTCGGCGAGGTTGCCGCCCGAGAGCACGAGGACGCTTGCGACGAAGACGAAGACCGGCATCCCGAACAGGGGGGCAAACAGCGCGAGCCCGGCCGCCGCGAGCGCGAAGCCCGCCAGCCCGTAGAGCGCGCGCTCCTCGTGATCGCCGGGCCGGGCGAACAGTTCGAAGGCCGGCCCGTCCTTGACGACGAACGCCGCGAGCGCGGCGACGACCACGAAGGGAGCGGCGGCGGCCGGTCCCAACAGCGGGGCGGCGAGCGAGAGCGCGCCGACGAGCGCGAACGCGCCCGCCCGCCGGAGTGGCCACGTCACTGCCCGTCGTTTCCCCGATAGCTACTTAACGCTCCCGAAGCCGCCAGCGACCGCCCGTCAGCCATCTCCAACCGAAATCAACCACCGTGGCGCGCGATGAATCCGGCCGGAGGCCGGAGAACGCGCGAGGGATGAGCACCACAGCGAGCGAAGCGAGCGAGGAGCGCAGTCGGTTGGGGAGGTATGTGGGCTGTGCGGGGCGGGTGCGGTCCCTCATCGTTGTCTGCATTCCGTCGTCACTGCTGCGATAACTCACTCAAAAACGAATCCCGAGAGCGATCGATAATCGTTCGTCGACGAAACGTGAAGGCTTAGGTGAATCAACCGCTCCGTTCCACCGTGGGACTGTACGACCGCTATCTCGCCACTCGCATTCGCCGCACCGAGGCCCCGCTGCCGGGCTGTGTCGCGGTCGTCATCGCCGAGCGCGATCTGCTCGAAGACGGTGCCTATCGAACGGTCGAGGAGTTCTTCGAGTGGGCCTTCGAGTACGACGCCGACTGCGTGCTGGTCTACGTGAGCGTGCTCGATACGGGCGCGGTGCCGGCCATCCGCCGGGTGTTCGAGCGCTGTGACGCCCCGCGCGAGCTCGCCGTTCGCGGGCCGGACGACGACGAGCGCGCCGACGCACCGATCAACGTGAGCATCGGTCTCGGCGGCAAACACGAGTTCGCGGCGGCCGTTCGCGGCGCGGCCACCGCCGTCGAGGCCGGTACGCTCGCACCCGAGGAGATCGATGCCGAGACGATCGAGGACCGACTCGTCTTTCCGACCGCCCCCGATCTCGTCATCAAGACAGGTGCCGAACGGCTCTCGGATTTCATGATCTGGCAGTCGGTCTACTCGGAGCTGTACTTCACCGACGTGAACTGGCGGGATTTCCGCAAACGCGAGTATCTCCGCGCACTGCGGGACTATCAGAACCGACAGCGCCGCTACGGGCAGTAACTCGGATAGCTGTCGTTGACTCAGTCGGCCGTTGTCGGTTCGGTCTCGTTCGTGTTGCTCTCGACACCGTCGAGTTCGCCGCGCGGGAGATACTCCCGGAAGCGTTCGACGATGGCGCGCGCCTCGTCGAGTTCTGCACCACCCACTGCCCGGACCAGTGCGAGCGCGCGCCGCGCGCGGGTGCGACGCCACGACTGCTCGCGGGATTCGTAGGTGCGGATCGCGCGCAGGAAGTCCTTCTTCGCGAAGGCGGGCCAGTAGGGGGTGCAGAAGAAGACTGCCGCCTCGTTGCCGTTGGCGTGCCACGGCAAGAAGTTCGAGGTGCGCTCGTCGCCCCCCGTGCGGATGATGAGGTCCACGTCGCGAGCGGGACCGGCGTAGAGGCGGCGCTCGATCGTTTCGGCGTCGATGTCGCCCGGGGCAGTATCACCGGTTTCGACCGTCCGTGCGACGTCGCGGGCCGCGCTCAGCAGTTCGGCGCGGCCGCCGTAGGCGAGCGCGATGTTGAGCTGGAGCGCGTCGTAGTCGGCGGTTTTCGTCTCGGCGTAGTCGATGGCGTCGCGGAGATCGTCGGGCAGCCGGTCGGTCTCGCCGATGGCGCGGATCCGCACTTCGCGTTCGTGAACGCGCTCGGCGTCGGCGAACTCGCGGAGTTTCTCTTCGAGTAGCGAGAAGAGGTGGTCGCGCTCGTCGGCCGAGCGGTCGAAGTTCTCCGTCGAGAACGTGTAGAGGGTGAGCTCCTCGACGCCGATCTGTGCACACCAGTCGAGCACCGCCTCGGTGGTTTCGGCACCGGCACGGTGGCCGTCGGCGGCCGCCTTGCCGTGTTCGTTCGCGTAGCGACGGTTGCCGTCCTGGATGACGGCGACGTGTGTGGGTGCGCCGTCGATCTCGCGTTCGAGAAGGCGCTCGTAGGCTCGATTCAGCAGGCTGTGCGTGCGCGAAGCCATTCGTAGCTCATAACTGGGGGGCTGAAATGAATCTTCTGGCACGCGGACGGATCGTGTGACGGCGGGACAGGCCGGGCGACCATTGCGCAGGTTTTTATGTTACCGGTGCATCCCATCGAGTGCAATGGCGTCAGGTACGGTTGACTTCTTCAACGACACGGGCGGCTATGGGTTCATCGAAAGCGACGACGCGGACGAGGACGTCTTCTTCCATATGGAAGACGTCGGCGGCCCCGACTTGGAGGAAGGACAGGAGGTAGAGTTCGACATCGTGCAGGCTGATAAGGGACCGCGGGCGGAGAACCTGGAGCGGCTGTAAACATGGCCGAAGGACAAGTGGACTTCTTCAACGACACGGGCGGCTACGGCTTCATCGAGACCGACGAAGCCGACGAGGACGTCTTCTTCCACATGGAAGACGTCGGCGGCCCCGACCTCGAAGAGGGCCAAGACGTCGAGTTCGACATCGTGCAGGCCGACAAGGGCCCGCGCGCCGAGAACCTCGAACGACTGTAAACGACAGACGACTTTTCGGCTCCTCGGCGCAGCGGCGACCGGGGAGCGTATCTTTATCGGGTGCGAGCGACGGGTATGAGCGAGACGCTCGACGACGAGCTCAGGCGACGGACCGAAGCGCTGCTCGAACCCGGCGAGATCGAGTTACAGGGGCTGATCGTCCACACCGAGTATGATTCGAACGAGGAGAGCATGCTCCACCGTGCAACCATCGAAGTCGGCGACACGATCGCCGCCCACGCCGAGGCCGACGACACCTACGTCTACTCCGGCACCGACGACCCCGATTTCGGCCTCAACCAGCACCAGGGACTCACCATCGAGAACGACGAGTTCGTCTGGGAGTGCCAGCAGCTCCTCCGTGAGGGGACCTACGACGTCGTGTTCTACTACGAGGCGAGCGCCGACCACGAGGCGATCGTCGACGACCTCCAGGCGGAGGGCTACACGGTAACCGGCGTTCCCGAGTAGCGGGGCGTTTATGGCCGCCGCGAGCCGAGGGTCGGCATGACGAACGCGGACGCTACGGTCGCGCTCGACGAGCGCGAGCGCGCCATCATCAACGCTTTCCAGGGGGGTTTTCCCGTCGTCGAACGCCCGTTCGAGCCGGCCGCACGCGCCCTCGCCGAGCGCGGCATCGAGATCACCGCCGACGAACTCCTCGATGAAATCCGACGACTCGACGAGGAGGGGACGCTCTCACGATTTGGCGCACTGATCGACGCCGAGGCGATCGGCGGGACGGCGACCCTGGTGGCGATGCACGCGCCCGAGGAGCGCTTCGACGAGATCGCCGAGCAGGTGAACGCCCACCGCGAGGTCGCGCACAACTACGAGCGCGAGCATCCCCATCTCAATATGTGGTTCGTCGTCTCGGTCGCCGGCGAGGCGCGAAGCGCCTCGGATGCGAGCGGTGGAACCGCGAGCGAGAACGTCGAAGGGGTACTCACGGCCATCGAGAACGAGACCGGACAGGAGACCTACAACCTCCCGAAACAGCGCGAGTTCCGCGTCGAGGCGAAGTTCCTGCTCGACGGGCCGATTTCGGATGGCGATCTCGATCTGTCGGAGCTCGGTCCCGACGTCGAACCCAGTGGACGGGGATCGCTGACGCCGGCCGAGCGCGATCTCGTCATCGAACTCCAGGGCGGGCTGCCGCTCACCGAGACGCCCTACGCGGACGTCGCCGACGCGATCGGCCACGACGTCGAGTGGGTCGTCGAGACGATCAATCGATTCCTTGCGGAGGGGAAACTCCGGCGCGTCGGCGTCGTGCCGAACCACTACGCGCTCGGCTATACTGAGAACGGCATGACCGTCTGGGACGTGCCCGACGAGCTCGTCGCGGAAGTGGGACCGGCGATCGCCGAACTGGAGTTCGTCACCCACTGCTACGAGCGCCCGCGCCACGAGGGCGTCTGGCCGTACGACTTCTTCGCGATGACGCACGGCCGATCAGAGGAGGAGAGCGAGCGCCGGATCGAGCAGGTGCGAGAGCGGATGGGTGACTTCTTCGACGTCGGCGACGAGGACTGGGACACGCTGTTCTCGACGCGCATCCTGAAGAAGACGGGTATCAGGATGGACGAGCGCGCCGCGGCGAACACCGACGCAGCATCCGAGGAAAACGAATTGTGAATCGTCACCGTCCAGTATGCGGTGCGGCCAAAGCATTCCGACCGCGAGCGAGGCCCGGCAGGCCGAGCGAGCGGCCTTTTTTGGACCAGATTTTTTGGCGGGGTTTGAGGCGAGCGCAGCGAGTCGAGGACCCCGTGAAAAAAGGTGGGTGTGGATGATTCCGCTTCTCCACGATTTCAGCGAGGAGGCGGTATTGATCTTCGGTGGCGGGCCGGTCGGCGCGCGTAAGGCCCGCCGGTTCGCGCGCGAAGCACGGGTCGTAGTGGTGAGTCCGGCGTTCGCCGACGTCGAGTTCGGCGGTGCGGAACGCGTGCGTGCCGCGCCGTCGCCCGACGACGTCTCCGAGTGGTTCGAGCAAATCGAGCCAGCGCTCGCGGTCGCGGCGACGAGCGACGAAGCGGTGAACGACGCCGTGGCACGGGTCGCGCGTGAGCGCGGCACCCTCCGCAACCGGGCCGATCGAAGCGGTGGAGCCGTCGAGCGGGGCCAACTCAACGTTACCGTGCCGGCGACGATCCGCGACGATCCCGTCCTCTTGGCGATCGCCACCGGAGGAACGAGTCCGGCGCTCAGTCGATATCTGCGCGAGCGCTTCGAGGAGGAGTTCGCCGGCGCGGGCGCGATGGCGACGCTCACCGGGGAGTTGCGCGAGCAGTTGCGCGAGGACACGCCGGCCGCACAGCGCCGGGCGGCCATCCGGGCGGTCGTGCGCTCCGATCGGGTTTGGAAGGCTTTAGGTGATGGAACCCATACTCCGGCTCAAGAGGCCCAATCGGTGATCAGCGACGTGCTTTCGGAGATGAACGAACGATGACTGTCGCCACGGGGATCATTTCCGGCGTGAGCATCGCCCATCAGCACGCGAGCGTCGAACAGATCGAGACGGCCTGTGCCCGCGACGAGTGCGATCTCGTCGAGGTACTGCTCGATCACGAGGGCGTTCGCGAGGCGTTCTCGCTCCAGACGTGTAATCGTGCGGAGCTGTACGTCGTCGCCGACGATCCCGACCACGGCCGCGAGAGCCTTTCGTCGATCGTCGCCGACAGTCCCGACGAAGTCGTCCGCGAGCTCGGCCACGAGGAGAGCCTCCGCCACCTCATGCGGGTTGCCTGCGGACTGGAATCGCTCGTGCTCGGCGAGGACCAGATCCTCGGCCAGTTGCAGGACGCCTACACGAACGCCCGCGCGGTCGGCGGGATCGGCTCGATGTTCGAGGAAGGCATCCAGAAGGCCATCCACGTCGGCGAGCGCGCACGCACCGAGACCGCCATCGACGAGGGCGTGGTCTCGCTCGGCAGCGCCGCCGCACGGCTCGCCGACGAGGAACGAACGCTCGCCGACGCCACGGGACTGGTCGTCGGCGCGGGCGAGATGGGGACGCTCGCTGCCCAGTCGCTCGGTCGCTCGGTCGAACACCTGTTCGTCGCCAACCGTACCGAGCAAAAGGCCGCTCACGTCGCCGACCAGATCGAGGCCGACGGCGCGGCGCTCGATCTCGACGACCTCCCCGAGGCGCTCTCGCTTGCCGACGTCGTCGTCTCGGCAACGAGCAGTCCCGTTCCCGTGCTCGATCGCGAAGCGCTCGCAACCGCCGGCGAAACCCTGCTCATCGACATCGCCCAGCCCCGCGACGCGACGCAGGCCGCCGCCGAACTCCCGAACGTCACCCACTACGATCTCGACGCGCTCGAATCCGTCACCGAGGCGACGCGCGAGCGCCGACAGGAGGCCGCCGAGCGCGTCGAGGCGATGATCGACCGCGAGTTCGACAACCTGCTCGCCCGCTACAAGCGCCAGCGCGCCGACGCCGTCATCGCCGCGATGTACGAGAACGCCGAACGGATGAAGGAACGCGAGCTCTCGCGGGCGCTCTCGAAGCTCGACACCGACGGGATGACCGACGACCAGCGCGCCGTCGTCGAGTCGCTCGCCGACACGCTCGTGAGCCAGCTGCTCGCCGCCCCCACCAAGAGCCTGCGCGACGCCGCCGAAGTCGACGACTGGGCGACGATCAACAGCGCGCTCCGGCTGTTCGATCCGTCGTTCGACGCCGACGACACGCCGGCAACCCTCGGCGCGAACGACGTTCCCCAGGAGACCCAGTACGCGCTCGCCTCGGCCGTCCGCGAACATCTCGACGACTAACAACCCCCACTTTTTTAGACGGGGTCCTCCCTCGCGCCTGCGGCGCTCGGTCGAACCCCGTCCAAAAACCTGGACTAAAAACGTCTGCTCGCTCACGTTCGTTCGCTCGCAGTGAACCGCGCTCGTTCCACTCGCGCGGAGAGCAACGCCACCTACGACGCACCGCAACCGCCGAAGCCCTCGGCGCGCTCCGCGCGCCTCGCCCTTCATCCACCAGGAAACCGCGGCCGCACCCGCACGGCGGCCGCACCGCACCCGCCCCGTGGCCGCCGGCCGCGCGCCGGTTTCGCTAAAGTGATGCATGCTGCACGTCCAACGATGACATGGGCATCGACGAACCCGATATCGATCCTGAACGCTTTCTCGACGACGTCGAAATGCGCATCGGCGAGATCGTCGCCGTCGAGGAATTTCCCGAAGCCAGAAAGGACGTCTACAAGCTCGACGTGGAGTTCGGCGACGAAACGCTTCAATCTGCCGCTGGACTGACGATGTACGAGCGCGAGGAACTGCTCGGCCGGCAGGTGGTCGCGGTCGTGAACCTCGGCACGGTCTCGATCGCAGGCTTCGAGAGCCAATGTCTCGTGACCGGTGTCGACGGCGACGAGGGCGTGATCCACCTCCAGCCGGAGCGCCCGGTCGAAAACGGCACGCGCGTCTACTGAGGCAAAGCAGGTCGCGCATGGCGATTCGACTCGACAACCCTTATTCGTGGTTCACCGATAGGACGGGTATGCAGACCCACATCGTGCCGGTCGGCTTCGATTACGACCGGCTCATCGCGCCGCTCGTCCGGGACAAACGCGACGTCGACAGGGTAATTCTCCTCGAAGGCGCGGTCGGGAGCGAGGCGAACGTCGAATACTCGCGCAAGCTCGCGGCAAAGCTCGAACAGGATTTCACGAACCTGCTCGGCGCGGAGACCGAGCGGTTCGTCGTCGAGGACGTCTACGACTACGACGGGGCCTTCGAGCAGGCCTACGCGCTCATCAACGACGAGCTCGACGCCGGCCACGGGGTCTGGGCGAACGTCAGCGCGATGCCCCGAACCGTGAGCTTCGCCTTCGCCACCGCCGCCCACTCGATCGGCGTCGAGCGAAGCGAGGACCGCGAACGCATCCACACCTACTACACGATCCCCGAGAAATACCTCGAAACCGAACTCGCCGAGGAACTCCGCCAGCAGATCGACCTGCTCGCCGATCTCGACGATGACGACGAGCGTATCGACGAACGACTCCAAAGCGCTCGGGATTTACTCTCGGAGTTCGACGAGCGTGGGACGACGATCGGCGCGAAGGCGATCGATGGTGAACACATCCTCGAGATCCCCGTGGCGTCGTTCTCGAACGTCAAACCGTTCGAGGAACTCATTCTGTTCAAACTCGGCGAGGACGGCCCCTTCGAGAGCGTCTCGGAGCTCGCCCAGGCGCTCGCGCGCGAACTGAGCGAGGAGTACACCGACAGTTTCCGCTCGAAGGTCATCTACAACGTCGACAGGCTCGGTCCGGGCGGCAAGGGGTACATCGAGCAGGACGCCCACGGGAAATCCCACCGGACGCGCCTTTCGCGTATCGGCGAGCTCTGGGTGCGTTCGCACGCCGACAGGGAGACGTGAGCGGAGTGAGCCGGCGGATCGGACCGTCGTCGATCAGCCCCACTCCAGCCCGCGCGGCGACGACGGCGGGGTGAGTGGGCTCGTCGGGAGGCCTCCACTCGGGTTCGGGTCGTTGTACGCCCGCGGGGCAACGTCGTTCGGACCATCGGGGTAGAACAGTGACGCGAGCGCGTGAATATGCTCGCGACCGACGCCGAGTTCGAACTGTCCACCGCCGTACATCGAAATATTGTTCTCTCGACAGTGATCGATCGTGTCGAGCAGGGATTTCACTGAGCCGAACCGCGAGGGTTTGACGTTGAGCCAGTCCGGTTCCCAAGAGAGCTGTTCGACCGTGTCGACGCCCTGGATCGGGTAGTCCCACGTCACGCGCGCCTCGTGACCCGCGAACAGCTCTCGCGTCTCATCGGTCAGCGCCGGGTCCTCGATGAGCGCCTCCGGGAACCCACGGATGATCCGCTCGTAGAGGTCGGGATCGGGTGGCTGATCGACCATCGTTCCGTGATACTGGCCCTTGAGATCGAGAATCCGAACGGCATCGGTCGCGGCCAGCCGTTCGACGACATCGGCGGACCAGTCCGACGTGGGATCGAGCTTGAATTCGAGCGCCGGGTTCCGATCGAGCCAGTCGGCGACGCGCTCGCCGGTCGGTGGTTCCGCCAGCCGCGTGCTCACGACGAACCGAACGGGATCGTACGAGCGATCGAGGCGCTCGGCGAGGTTCGCCCCGGTCTGTTTCAGCGCGAGATCGAGCGCTGCGCTCTCGAACGCCCACCGCCGGTAGTCGCGGGCGGTCGGCTGGTCGGGCTCGTCGTTGGGAAAGAGGTCGATCCCGACCAGCCGCTCGGAGAACGAGTCAAGCGTGTACTCGCCCGCGACGGGGAACGTCTCCGTCGAGTCACGGAGCGCGTAGTGGGCCTCGTTGTCGTAGATGACGTCCTCACCCTGTCCGGTCTCGCCGTCGCCGTGCAGCGAGACGACGGTCGTCGTGCGGGTGAAGCCGCTCGACGTGTCCCGTTCGCGTTGGGCCAGCTCGTAGCCATCGATGGTGAGATCGAGATCGGCAACCCGGTCGTAGAGCATGGCCGCGGTACGCCCACGGACTATTTAAATCCGCCTCGGGCCGAGCGGTTGCCGGCGACGACGAACTCAGGCCCGTACTTCGAGCTTCTTCACCCGCGTCGCGAGCGCGAGAAAGGTCGCGAGCAGCGTCAGCGCGAGCGCGCCCGCCGCGACGTACTGGTGAGCGGGTACGACGTGCTCGATGACGCCATCGACGATCGGCTGAATGGGGAGGGTCGTGTGGTGGTACGTGCCGACGACGGGAACGAAGTAGTCCACGAGATCGTTGAGGCCGTACCACGCGAGCGCGATGGCGACCGCCCACACGGGAAAGTCGGAGTAGCGATGGATCACGAACCCTTCGAGCGCCATCGCGAGATGGCTGAAAAAGAGGAAGAGATAGAGCCACAACGGGGTGCTCGCGAGGAACGAATCCTGGAAGGCGAGCAGGGTGTAGGGGGTCCAGAGCCCGAGCTTGAGACAGCCGAAGAAGGCGAGCGCGTCGAGCCATTCCCTGGAATGGCCGAGCTTCCAGCCCGCGATCGAGAGCGCGATGAACAGCGTCGCCACCGGGCTATCGGGGACGAACGGCCACGCGAGAGCGGGTTCGAGACCGAACTGGAACCGGTAGTACCAGAAGCCAAAGGCCGTGCCAGCGAGGTTGATCGCGACGACGAGCCAGCCGAGCCGTAGCCCCAGATCCTCGATCGCTTTCGGCACCGGCGCGATGTACCGTGGCAGCGCCTCGCGGTCGGGCACCGCCCCGTCGAGCAGGCGACGGAGTGGGCCGACCCGTCGTTCGGCCATTGACCGAGGGTTGGCCGGCCGCGACAAAACGGTGCTGATCGGTCGAGGAGGGAGAGGGGAACGTGTACGGTGACAATAAGCGAAAACGTTCGGCGTTCGTTCGACTATTGTCTCTTAAATTGATTTTGAATTGATTTTCAAGGACCAAGCTAGTTATTCAGCCATCAACGCCACCATCAGTGAGAGTAGATCAAAGAACGGTGTTAAGTGAGTGGGGATTCAACTCGTGACATGGCCGACGAGACCGATTTGGAGGAGCTGAAGCGGGGTACCGAACTCGTCAAGCGCGGGTTCGCGCGGATGCAGCAGGGCGGGGTCATCATGGACGTCGTCAACGCCGAACAGGCCCGCATCGCCGAGGACGCGGGTGCGGTCGCCGTGATGGCGCTCGAAGCCGTGCCGGCTGACATCAGAAAGCGCGGCGGCGTCGCGCGCATGGCCGATCCCGCCGACATCACCGAGATCATCGAGGAAGTCTCGCTCCCGGTGATGGGGAAATCGCGGATCGGCCACACCAAAGAGGCACAGATCCTCGAAGCCACGGGCGTCGACATGATCGACGAATCCGAAGTGCTGACGCCCGCCGACGACGACTACCACATCGACAAGCGCGAGTTCACCGCGCCGTTCGTCTGTGGCGCGCGCGATCTCGGCGAGGCTCTCAGAAGAATCGGCGAGGGCGCGGCGATGATCCGGACGAAGGGTGAGGCGGGCACCGGTGACGTGAACCAGGCCGTCTTCCACCAGCGCAACATCCGCGGCGCGATCCGCAAGCTGGAGGGGATGACCCACGAGGAGCGCGAGGCCTACGCCCGCGAGATCGAGGCCCCGGCCGAACTGGTCCACGAGACCGCCGACGCCGGCCGTCTCCCGGTCGTGAACTTCGCCGCCGGCGGCATCGCGACGCCTGCCGACGCCGCGCTCATGATGCACCACGACTGTGATGGGATCTTCGTCGGATCGGGCATCTTCGGTGCCGAGAACCCCGAAGCGATGGGCGAGGCGATCGTCGAGGCGACCAACAGCTGGGACGATCCCGAGAAGCTCGCAGCCATCGCGACGAACGCCGGCTCGGGCATGAAGGGCGACGCGAACGCCGACCTGCCAGAAGAAGAGAAGCTCCAGGGTCGCGGCGTCTGAACGGTCGATTTTTCGGATACTCGTTCCTCTACGCGCGCGTTCGTGCCGGAAGGAAGACGTAACAGACGACCGCGAGCGCCGTGAGTGCAGCGAGAACCACGAAGGATTCGTCGGCGAGTCCGGCATCGAAGAAAAGCCCGACTACGGTCGAACCGGTCGCGGCGATCAGGAAGAACGTCGTTCGGAAGAAGCCCCAGGCCGTGCCCTGAACCGCGCTCGGGACGACGGCGATGATGTAGGCGTTACTCACGGGGTTGATCGCGAGCCGTGAGCCGAGCAGGACCGTGAGCAGCGCGACAGGGACGATTCTCTGGACAAACGGCAGCGCGAGCAGCGGGAGCACGCCGAAGCCGGCGGTCGCGAGCAGCACCGTGCGATCGCCGTAGTAGTCGGCGGCGTTGCCGGCGACCGACTGGGCGAGCGCCCCGCCGACGAAGAAGAGCGCGAACAGGGCGGCGGCGCGCTCCTGGGAGAACCCCTTGACCGCGATGAAGTAGGTCGGTAAAAACGAGGTCAGCCCCTGCATCACGAACAGTGAGAGCGTGGCGGCGCTCACCGCCGTCACCGTGCGCCGCGAGACGGCGGTCCCGAGCGCGCGCAGCAGTCCTCGGACCGAGGGGCGACCCGACGGGGTGGCGGTCGGCGTGCGCCGCGAAAGCACTCGTCGGATGGCGATGGCGACAGCGAGGTAGGGGATCGCGAGCAACACGACGGTCGTCTGCCAGCCGAGCGGGCCGACGAGCACGCTGGCGGCGAACGGCAACAGCGCCGAGCCGACGCTGCCCGCCGCGAGCGTGAGGCCGATGGCGGTGCCGTCGTGCTCGCCGAACGTCGCCGAGAGGGCGGTCCCGCGCGCTGGGCCGTACAGTCCAGTCCCAAACCCGAACAGTGCACAGCCGCCGAGAAACAGCAGGAACGTCGGTGCGAGACTCACCGCGACGACCGCGCCCGCCGAAACCACGAGACTCGTCCCGAGCAGCGCGCGCTCGCCGAAGCGGTCGGTCAGCATGCCGGCCGGGAACTGCATCAGCGCGTAGGCCGCCCAGACGGTCGTGACCGCCACGCCCGCCATCGCGTTCGAGACCGCGAAGAACTCCTTGACCTGCGGGAGGATCGCCGGAAAGAGATAGCGCCCGCCGAGCACCGTCAGCCAGCCGGCGGCCACGACTGCGAGCGTCCAGCCGCGCCCGTCGCCGCGCAGCACCCGGCTCGTCCGTCGCACGCGATCTCTGAGCGATTCGAACGACGCCTCCATTCGGTGTGAAATGGAGACGAACGCCGTATGAACGTGGTGATACGACCACGATCTCAACCTATCGGCGGCTCACGTTTGCGAGAACAGGCGCAAAAATCAGGCCAGCGGCGTCCGCTCGACCACGGTGCCGTCGGCGGTCGGATACTGCTCGACGATCTCGCCCCTGTTCACGTCGCCCTCGTCGATCATCTCCTCGAGGAGCCACCAGGCGAGTTCGACGTGTTCGGATTTCTGGCTGTAGAACTGCTCGGGGACGCCGAGCTCCGCCAGTCGGTCGCCGCTCTCCCAGGCCTTGCCGTAGACGAGGGTGCCGTCGTCGGTCACCTCGTCGAACTCGCGCCTGATGACCTTCGCCATCCGCTTCAAGCGGTTGCGGTGCTGGGCGGCATCCTTGAACACGCTCGTACAGAAGTAGACCTTCTCGTGGTCGCCCATCGCGTCGAGGATGTCGTGAGAGCCCTCGACGGCGCTCATGTGGCCCTCGCGACGCTCGAAGCCCTGCTCCTGCATCCGCTCGTAGTTCCCGTCACTCATCTCGAACTCGTTGATGTTGCAGAAGTCGGCCGCGCCCTCGTCGAGGAATTCGATGAACTCCTCCTCGGCGCGGATGCCCGGGATCTCGAACGCCGGGGTGAGTCCTTCCTCGCGCGCGATGTAGAGGATCTCCTCCCACTCGGTGCCGTGCATGTCGCCCCACAGTTCGTAGGGCGGATGGAAGCGGATTTCATCCAATCCGGCCTCGGAGAGTCGGCGCATGTTCTCGCGCCCGCCGGTGATGCCCGTGTAGAGATGGGTGTGGTGGTCTTCGCCGAACTCGTCTTTGAGCATGGAGAGATACCGACAGGTTTTGGCCATCGCCTCCTGGGGCTCGCCGCCGGTGATCGACGTTCCCAGTGCCTCCATCCGGTGGGCCTCCTCGATCACGTCGCTGTCGTCCTCGACGAGGCGCTCGTTGGCGTAGACGTCGGTGACGTTCTTCCGGTTCTCGCCGAGCGGACAGTAAAAGCAGTCGCGCTGGTCGCAGTAGCCGTAGACGAACAGCACCATCTTCCCACCCTTGGCGCACTGTTCACAGCCCTTCGAAATCATTCGTTGAAACGACTGGGGGCGCAGTCCTGAAAAGGCGTACGGCTCGGATCGGCTCTCGGGAGCAGCAGTACCGCACGCACTTTCGGATCGACTGTCGCTACCGTGGCTGCCGAGGGACCCGACAGTCGGGAACGACTGCTACTCCCGAGATCGATCGGGCAGTCGGTGACTCAACACCATCTCTTCACGGAAGCGTCGCGCGTCGGTTCGGTCGTCGGAGTCGTTGCGAGTGATCTCGGGCACCATCGGCGCGCCGGTGTTCTCGATATCCGTGTACATCTGTTGTCCTGCGAACGACGGCGACGGGTGCACCATCGTTCGACACGAACCACTGATCCGGGCCGCCCAATAAATGTAATGATAGAACATGTAATACTACTCCTGTGTGGGTTAGGACGTATTAGGAGCGTGGCGGCCAGCACCGAAAGCAGTTAACGGCGGGTCGCGTAGCCGGCCGCATGCTGCTGGTGCTGTGCATCGATCTCGACGACGACCTCGGACGGAAGGCCGGCGTCGAGACACCCGTCGTGGGCCGAGAGGCCGTCGAGAGCGCCGCCGTCGCGCTCGCCACGACCGATCCGGAGGACTCCGACTCGAACGTACTCTTCGAGGGGTTGCACATCCACGACGACATCACCGACGAGCAGGTCGAAGTCGCGGCCGTCACCGGCGTCGAGAGCGGCGGCGTCGCGGCCAACAGGAAGGTCGGCGAGGAGATCGATCACATCCTCGCGGGGCTGACCACCGGCGAGGACGTTCACGCACTGGTGGTCACCGACGGCGCACAGGACGAGTCGGTGATCCCGGTGATCCGCTCACGGCTCCCAATCGACGGCGTCCAGCGGGTCGTCGTCCGGCAGGCTCAGAACCTGGAGTCGATGTACTACACGATGAAACAGGTGCTCGACGATCCCGAGACGAGGGGCACGATCCTCGTCCCGCTCGGCATTCTCCTGCTCATCTACCCGCTCGCCGAGATCGCCAGCCAGCTCGGCGTGCCCGGTGCGGCGGTGTTCGGCTTCATCTCGGCACTGCTCGGGCTCTACGTGCTCTTCCGCGGGCTCGGTCTCGAACGCGCCATCGACGAGGCGGTCGCGCGGGCGCGACGCGGCCTCTACGCCGGCCGGGTGATGCTCATCACGACGGTGGTCGCGGCGGCGCTACTCGCCATCGGCGGCGTCCGCGGGATGACGACGTTCGACGCCCACAGCGCCGCGGCGGCGCTCAGCCCCGTCGAAACGATCGCCGCCTTCATCGTCGGCGCGACGCCCTGGTTCGCGGCCGCGGGCATCACCAGCAGCGTCGGCCGCATCACCGACACCTATCTCGCCGAGCGCTTTCGCTGGCGGTATCTCAACGCACCGTTCTACGTGCTCGCCATCGCGGCCGTGCTCTACGCCGTCAGCGCGTTCCTCCTCGGCGAGGTTGGGCTGACCTACATGGCGGTCGCGCTCACCGCTGGCACACTGTTGGGGCTCGTCAGCACGCTCGCGTTCGCCATCGTCGAATCACGCTTCCCGAGCACTCCGGAACCGGTCTGAGGGCCGTCCTCGTCGGATGATGGCGACCGTCACCGGAGTGGGCAATGGAAAGGGACTTATCCGGCCGCCGAGAGCGAATTTGCATGGATGCAATCGTACTCGCCGGAGGCTACGCGACACGTCTCTGGCCGATTACGAAACACCGCCCGAAGATGTTCCTGCCGGTCGGCGGGGCTGACGTCATCGACCGTATTTTCGACGAACTGGAGACGGACGACCGTATCGAGGACGTCTACGTGAGCACGAACGAGCGCTTCGCCCCGGAGTTCGAGCGCCACATCGCGGAGAGCGAGTTCACGAAACCGCGCCTCAGCGTCGAGGAGACCACCGACGAGGACGAGAAGTTCGGCGTCGTCGGCGCGCTCGCCCAGCTCGTCGAGCGCGAAGACATCGACGACGACCTGCTGGTGATCGCCGGCGACAACCTCATCAGTTTCTCGCTCAGCGACTTCGTTGACGAGTTCGAGTCCCGTGGCGCGCCGACGATCGCGGCCTACGACGTCGGCTCGAAGGAGCGCGCGAGCTCCTATGGCCTGGTCGAGCTCGACGGCGATCAGGTCGTCGACTTCCAGGAAAAACCCGACGAACCGAACAGCACCCTCGTCTCGATCGCCTGCTACGCCTTCCCCGCCGAGGCGCTCGCCTTCGACGAGTATCTCGCGGGCGACAACAACCCCGACGAGCCGGGCTGGTTCATCCAGTGGCTCCAGGCGACCCGCGCAGTCTACGCCTACACCTTCGACGGCGCGTGGTTCGACATCGGCACGCCCGAGAGCTACCTCGAAACCGTCGCGTGGGCGCTCGACGGCGATGCCGCGATCGACGCCGAGGCCACGGTCGAAAACAGCGAGATCGGCAGCGGCGTCCACGTCATGGACGGTGCAGTCGTGCGGAACTCGACGATCGAGCGCTCGGTCGTCTTCCCGAACACCACCGTCGAGGACTGCACGGTACGGGACTCGATCCTGGACGAGGAAGTCGACGTCGCCGGCACCGAGCTCACGGACGCGCTCGTCGGTGCGCACACGAAACTGCCCGACGGCGACTGACGCTCGCAATACGGACACGGCTGACCGTAGCCCTCTTTTGTACCGCCGTCCTCGCGCGGGTATGGCATCGCGTTCGACGAAACTCGTCACGGGTATCGCACTACTGATCGCCGTCTCGTTCGCCGTCCACTACGCGCTGTTCGGGTCGCTCCCGGTCGGCAAGCCCGCGCTGCTCGACAGCGACGAATAGCTCGTCAGGAATCGCCGAGCCACGCATCGGTGATGCGCAACCGCCCGCGCACGCCGTCCCATTCGGTTTTGTAATCGAGCTTCAGCGGCCGCTCCATCTGCGGGCCATCGGTCACGAGCGTCTCGAACCCGCCACCCTCGCCGAGGAGGTGAACGCCGTAGTCGTCGTTGAGTCCTTCGAGTTCGTCGAAGGCCTCGGCGTCGAGCGTGCGTCCGAGCCAGGACTCGTCGAGGCCGGCAGCCGCCACGGCGATCACACGGATCTCGAAGCCGGCAGCGAGCATCGCGTCGGCGAGCGTTCGGGGATCGCGTTGCCAGAGCGGGGCGAACAGGTCGATGTCGAGGCGTTCGCACATCGCCTCGATCCGGCTAGTCTGGAACTCGCTTTCGATCGCGCCGGCGACGACGCCCGTGAGTCCGTCGTCGATGTCGGCGTCGAGCTCGCGGAGCGCGCGTTCGAGCGGTTCGAGCTCGGCATCACCGCGCGCACTGGAATCGGTTCCCTCGTGGCCGCTCGACTCGATTTCGAGCAGTTCGATGCCGATGCTCTCGGCGGCCAGCCCCGCGATCTCGGTCGCCGGGACGTGATAGAGAAAGGAATCCTCGTCGGGATGGACGGTGACAAGCCGCGCGACCGGCAGTCCGTCGTCGAGCGCGCGATGGAGCGCCCACGCCGAGTCCTTCCCGCCGGAGAACAGGCTCACCCACGCCATGCCAGAGGTATCGTGCCGTCGGCTAAACGCGCTCCGATCCGGGCGGCGTCGCGGACCCGAACGTTCAGGACCCCGCACGAGTTACGTGGGGGCGATGAACGGACATCGTTCGGGGAAACGCCCGCTGCTCGCCGCCGCGCTGGCGCTGCTCTACCCGGGACTCGGCCATCTCTACCTGCGCGAGTGGCTGCGTGCGCTCACCTGGTTCGGGCTGACGTTCGCGACCGTCGCGATCGCACTGCCGGCCTCGGCGATCCCCGAGACCAGTGCGGGGTTCAGCCTCGACGCGGTCATGCAGGCGAGCGAGGCGCTCCCGATGGAGGCCGAGATCGCGATCTTCGTCCTCTTCGTGCTCAACACGGTCGACGCCTACCGTATCGCCCGGGGTTCCCGAACCGAGCAATCGACCGTCGACGACGGGAAATTGCGCTGTCCGAACTGCGGGCGCGAGACCGACGCCGATCTCGAATTCTGCCAGTGGTGTACCGAGCCGCTCGCGGCCGACGAATGAGCGCGGGATAGAAGCACGTCGAGGGGCAAGAACGGGTATGGGCTATGCCTGTCCCGTCTGTGAGACGCCGCAGGCCGACGCGCGCCATCTCGCCAACCACCTCGCGTTCACCGCGCTGCTCGGCGACGACGAGCACGAGTCGTGGCTCGACGAGCACGCACCGGGCTGGGAGCAGTCCGGCGAGGACGAGCTCGCCGAACGAGTCGAGGAGGGTGCTGCGGAGGTCGAGTTCCCCCAGGTTTTCGAGGACACGACCGGTCACGACCATCACCACGGCGACGAGCCGCGATCGGGCGAACTGTTCGACGATCGACCAACGCGCGGGCCGTCGAAGGAGGGGAGCCTCGACGCCGAGACCGCCGCCGCGGTCGAGCAGGCCCGTGCGATGACCGAGGACACACACGACGAGAACGAGACGGCTGGTGGGAATGCAGCGGGCGACAAGAGCGATGAAAGCAACGATGGCGACGCGGACGAAAACGAGTAACCGTCCGCCGAGCAAAGCGCTCGCATGCACACGGTTGGACGGTTCGCGCCCAGTACCGAGGAAGCCGCCCGCGAGCGCTACGAGTCGCTCGGTCCGACGGCCCAGACCGTCGTTCGAGAGGTCGCGACCGCGATGGAGTTCGACAAACCGGAATACGACGAGCGCGTGACGAGCACGGTCGTCGAGCGGGCGCGCAACGCGCTGTTCGCTTCGGAACTCGAAGTCTCGGTCGGCCACCGCGAGGCCTTCGACGACTGGCAGGCCGAGCATCCCGAGTACGAAATCCACGTCATCGGCAACGAGAACGTCCCCCGGGTCGCCTGGCACGCCGCACCCTTCGCCGAACAGGCTGTCGCGGCGACGTTCGCAAACGAAGAGCGCGCGGCCGTCGAAACCCTGCGCCGACAGGCGTTCGGCCGGCTCTATCGCGATCTCGTCGAATAGAATTCCGGGTCAGCCCGGGAGGAAGACGTTGAGAACGGCGACGACGATGCCGGCGAGCCCCATCCGGATGCCGGCGATATACCAGCGCTGGCGGGAGATCGAGGCCATGTACGCCCCGAACGAGAAGAGGATGCCGACGGCCATCGCGACGGAGACGAGCGTCGCCTGGAGCAGCGAGAAAGCCGTGCCCTCGAACAGGAACGGCGTGAGCGGGACGATGAGTCCGAGCAGCGGGCCGAGACCGCTCATGAGTGCGTTGACGACCTGATTGCTCATCTTGTCGCGCTCGATGCGGGTATCGCTCAGATCGGCGAGCATCGCCTCCTCGGTCTCCTGGATCTCGGCACGCATCTCCGCGCGCTCGATCTCCCAGACGCTCCAGACCCCGGAGGTGGTGAGACCGACGGCCGCGGCGAGACCGAGGCTGATCACCGTGAGTCCGTCGGAGATGCCCGAGAGATAGGCCCCGACGGTGACGCCGACGCCGGTGAGCGCGCCGTCGAAACCATTTGAGACGAAATATCGGCGGGCGATCGGGCCCACCATGTCGGTGTCGATCCGGTCGGTCAACGACGCTTCGTCGTCGGCCATCAGTCCTGTGCCGTCGGGCTATCCTCGACGATGTACTCGCCGCAGGCGACCCGATCGACCGAGTGGATTCGTGCGCCGGTGTCCTCGACCGTCGTGTTCACCGTCTCGAAATCGATATCCGTGCCCTCGATGGTGAACTTGATGTTGCGGACCTCCTCGTCCATCTCCAGGAGCACGGCGTTGACGCCATCGACGCCATCCAGATCGGCGATCTCGTCGGCGACCGCAAGCATGGTCGGCTCGTGAGGCTTGAGAACGTCGATAACGAGTTGGCGAATGGTGGCCATCCCGCATTCGTACGATGCAGGGCGGTAAGGGTGTGTTGGTATGTCGTCCGTCCGGTCAACGATCGGTTCGATTCGGTCGAGGATTCGATCGAAGAGGGGCGGTCGCTTAGGCCGACGACGAGTCGTCGGCCTCGTCCTCGCCGTCGATATCGACGTCCTCGAAGTCGGCGTCGACGTACTCATCGTCGTCACCGTCGCCGCCAGCGCCACCCATGTCGCCCATGCCGCCGGGGCCGGCACCCGCCGCGCCTGCCCCGCCAGCGCCGCCGGCGGCCTGCTGGGCGGCCTCCTGCTGTTCGTACATCTGCTTGCCGATCTCCTGAAGCTCCGTCGAGAGCTCCTCGGTGGCGTCTTGGAGCTCCTCGGTCGTCGCGTCCTCGTCCTCCAGGGTTTCCTCAACGTCCTCGATGGCATCCTCGATGTCGGCCCGGAGGTCGTCTTCGACTTCCTCCTTGTTCTCCTCTAGGAGCGAGTTCGCGCGCTGGACCGAGCTCTCGGCCTCGTTGCGCGCCTCGATGCGCTCGCGGCGCTGCTCGTCCTCCTCGGCGTACTCCTCGGCTTCCTCCTGCATCCGGTCGATCTCGTCGTCCGAGAGCCCCGCACCGCCCTCGATGGTGATCTCCTCGGAGTTGCCCGAGCCCTGGTCGTGGGCCTCGACGTTGACGATACCGTTCTCGTCGATGTTGAACGTCACCTCGATCTGGGGCGTTCCGGCGGGCGCGGGCGGGATGCCCGAGAGCTGGAACTCACCCAGTAGCTCGTTCTCGTCGGCGATCTCACGCTCGCCCTGGAACACGCGTACCTGGACCTGAGTCTGGTTCGCGGCCGCGGTCGTGAACACCTTCGACTCCTCGGTCGGGATCGTCGTGTTCTTGTCGATGAGGCGCTCGAAGAGGCCACCCTTGACCTCGATACCCAGCGAGAGCGGCGTCACGTCGAGCAACACGATGTCGTCGACGTCGCCCGCGAGCACGCCACCCTGGATGGCTGCACCGAGGGCGACGGCCTCGTCGGGGTTGACGTTCTTCTGGGGGTCCTGACCGACGATCTCCGAGACCTGTTCTTGGACCTGAGGCATCCGCGTCGACCCGCCGACGAGGATCACCTCGTCGATGTCGTCGGCGTCGTAGTCCGCGTCGTCGAGCGCCTGCTGGGTCGGGTCGACAGTTCTGTCGATCAGGTCGGAGGTAAGCGACTCGAACGTCGCGCGAGTGAGTTTCTCCTCCAGATGGACCGGTCCCGAATCCGTCGCGGTGATGAACGGGAGGTTGATCGTCGTCTCCTTCCGGTTGGAGAGTTCGATCTTGGCCTCCTCGGCGGCGTCCTTGAGCCGCTGGAGTGCCTGGCGGTCCTCGCGGAGATCGAAGCCGTGCTCTGACTCGAACTCCTCGGCGAGGTGGTCGATGATCGCCTCGTCCCAGTCGTCACCACCGAGGTCGTTGTCGCCGTTGGTGGCGACGACCTCGTAGACGCCGCCACCCAGGTCGAGCACGGAGACGTCGAAGGTCCCCCCACCGAGATCGTAGACCATCACGGTCTGGTCGGAGTCGTCGTCGAGCCCGTAGGCCATCGACGCCGCGGTCGGCTCGTTGATGATGCGCTCGACGTCGAAGCCAGCGATCTCGCCGGCGTCCTTCGTCGCCTGGCGCTGGCTGTCGGAGAAGTAGGCGGGGACGGTGATCACGGCTTTCTCGATCTCGTCGCCGAGATATTCCTCGGCGTCGCGCTTGATCTTGCCGAGAATGAGCGCCGAGATCTCTTCGGGCGTGTAGTCCTCACCGTCGATCTCGACGGTGTGGTCCTCGCCGATGAACCGTTTGATCGACTCCACAGTCCTGTCGGGGTTCTGGATGGCCTGATTTTTCGCGGGTTTGCCGACGAGACGCTCGTCGTCGGTGAACGCCACCACGGAGGGTGTGGTGCGGTCGCCCTCGCCGTTGACGATGATCTCAGGATCGCTGCCTTCCATCACTGCGAACGCCGAGTTCGTCGTCCCGAGGTCGATACCGAGGATCTTGTTGCTCGCCATTGTTGGCCCCAACTATCGCTTTGGGCCGGTTAAAAGTTGCTAGATACGCCGACTCATCCCACCGCGCGCTGGTCTCCCCTGCTGCGGTTTTCGGGCCATCCCCGCTTGCGACCCACGGCGTATAAATCGGACCGCAACACGACCGCTCGTCCGCCCCAGCGGAAAGGGCCAAACCGCTCGCCGCCCTCGATCGGGCATGGTCGTCGCGCTCGCGATGGAGTGGCGAGAGCTCCTGTTCGCCAACTGGCCCGTGGATCCCGACGTCGTCTCGGCACACCTCCCCGACACGCTCGCCGTCGATAGCCACGACGGCAGCGCCTGGCTCTCGGTCGTGCCGTTCACCAACGCCGCCGTCCGCCCGCACCGGCTGCCGAGCCGACTCGGCATCGATCTCCCGGAACTCAACCTCCAACCTACGTCACCGTCGACGGCACGCCCAGCGTCTACTTCTTCAGCCTCGACGCCGAGGGACTCCTCGGCGTGATCGGCGCACGACTGTTCCATCACCTCCCGTACTACTACGCACGCATGCGCCACGGGCGCGACGGAAACGGCCGCAACCGCTTCGAGAGCCGACGCCTCCATCCCGGAGCCAGACCCGTGGAGTTCCGGGCGAGCTACGAACCCGCCGGCGAACGGCTCGATCCAGGCCCCGATTCGCTGGCGACGTTTCTCACCGAACGCTACCGGTTCGACACCGAAGCGCCGGACGGGAGCGTTCGCTACTCGAACGTGAACCACGATCCCTGGCCGCTGTATCCCGCCGACGTGACGATCGAGGAGAGTTCTCTCTTTCGAGCAAACGGCTTCGCCGACCCGCCCGGGGAACCGGTCTGTTACTACAGCCCAGGCGTCGACATCACCGCGTCGCCGAGTCGAACACGGGACGACGCTACTCGCTGACGGTGATCTGTGCCGGGCGGAGCACCTTCTCGCCCATCTCGTAGCCCGGGCGGTAGAGTTCGGCGATCGTGTCTTCGGGCTGATCGCTGTCGACGCGCAGCATGACCTCGTGGCGCTGCGGATCGACCGCATCGCCCGCCTCGGGTTCGATCGCCGTGACGTTCTCCTCGTCGAGGATCCGGTCGAACTCCTCCAGCGTGCTCTCGACGCCCGGGCGGATGTCCGCGTCCTCGTCCTGCGAGAGCGCTCGCGAGAGGTTGTCGCGGACGTCGAGCAGACGCCCGACGAGGTCCTCGGTGGCGCGCTCGCGCAGCTCCTCCTGCTGGCGCTCGGTGCGCTGCTTGTAGTTCTGGAAGTCCGCCTGTTTGCGCGTCAGTTTCGATTCGAGCTCGTCGATCTCTTCGTCCCGTTCCTCGACGCTCCGCTCGGCGTCCGCGGCGCGCTCGCGCAGCGTACGCACCTCGTCTGCGAGTTCGTCGGTCGTCGCCTCCTCGATGCGCGCTTCGAGGCTCTCGAACCCCTCTTCGTCCTCGGTCACGCCGTCGGTGCCCGCGTCCTCGTCGTCGACTGGCGCTTCGGCGGCCGACTCGTCGACCCCGACGTCGTTGTCGCTCATGCTCGAACCGAGTCGACACACGGACAAAAGGATTCAGAAAGCCGCTGCGCAGCGGCGAGCGGATGGACAGCGATTAACGACGCGCGCCCGTACGGCGGCCGTGGCGGACGTCACGCTCACCTACGAGGACGGCACCATCCGCGTCGCGGGCGGTGCCGATCTCGATCTCCCCGTCGAACGCGATCCGCGATCGAAGACCGGTCGTGCGCCCGCCGTGCGCTACGCGGCGCTGGTCGCGGCGCTCGACGAGCAGGAGGTCGATTACGACGACCGCGTCCTCGCTGCGCCAGCGCTCGATGTTGCTTCGGCCTACGAACTGCGGGAATATCAGCAAACGGCGCTCGACGCGTGGCGCGCGAACGACGATCAGGGCTGTCTCGAACTTCCGACCGGCAGCGGGAAGACCGTCATCGGCATCGAAGCCATCGAGGAACTGGGGACCGCGGCACTGGTTGTCGTCCCCACGATCGATCTCCTGGAGCAGTGGCGACGCGAGCTCGAAACCGAATTCGGGGTCCCGATCGGCCAGCTCGGCGGCGGCGAGCAGCGCGTCGAGGCGCTCACCGTCGCGACCTACGATTCGGCGTACCTGCGTGCCGAGGACATCGGCGATCGGTTCGGGCTCGTCGTCTTCGACGAAGTCCACCACCTCGGTGGCGCGGGCTATCGCGACATCGCCCGCCTGCTCGCCGCGCCCGCCAGACTGGGCTTGACGGCGACCTTCGAGCGACCCGACGGCGCACACGAGGTCATCGAAGCACTCTGCGGCCCGCTCGTCCATCACATCGCGCCCGACGAGCTCGCCGGCGACCACCTCGCGGCCTACGACATCAAGCGACTCGACGTCGCGCTCTCCGACGAGGAACGGGCGGAGTACGACGAGCATCGCGAGACGTTCACGAACTATCTCGCGCGGTCGAACCTCGACATGCAAAGCGGCAGCGACTACCGAAAACTCGTCATGCGCTCGGGCTCCGATCCGGCGGCGCGCGAGGCGTTGCTCGCGAACCAGCGCGCCCGCGAGGTGATGATGAACGCCGACGCCAAGATCGCGACCCTCGCCGACCTGCTCGATCGCCACCAGGGGGATCGGATCATCGTCTTCACCGCGCACAACGACCTCGTCTACCGCCTCTCGGAACGCTTCCTCCTGCCGGCGATCACCCATCAGACGGGGGCGAGCGAGCGCCGCGAGATCCTCGAAAAGTTCCGAAGCGGGAGTTACTCGCGGGTCGTCACGGCGAACGTCCTGGACGAGGGCGTCGACGTGCCGGACGCGAACGTCGCGATCGTCCTCTCGGGGAGCGGCTCCGAACGGGAGTTCACCCAGCGCCTCGGCCGGGTGTTGCGCCCCACCGCGGACGGCGGGCGGGCGCTGCTCTACGAGGTCGTCACCGAGGCGACCGCCGAGGAGCGCGTCGCCGAGCGCCGACACTGAGGACGAGGGCGTTTTGGCCGTCGCCACCCGAACGATCCTGTGCTCACGAAGGACCTCCTCCGGGTGTCGCGGGCGGGCGGTGGCTACCACCCGCAGTTCACAGCCAGGGAAGATCGCCCGCTCGCGGCACGAGTCATCGGGGTCTATCAGGGCCACGTCGGTCGGTCGCGCGCCGATCTCGACGACGCACTTGGGGCTCTCGAAGGCGAGGCCGACGATTTCAAACTCGTTCGCGGGTTCGCCAAACTCCTGGAGCGCGAGGCGACCTTCGAGACGCGCAGCGATCTGGTTCCCGATCGTGCCCGTAGTGCGGCGTTCGCGGCCGCCGAATCCGTCGGCGTCGTGACCGAAGATGACCGCGAGCGCGCGCTGTCGCGGGCCGCCGATCGGCTCGATGCCACGTCGGGGACGGTTGCGGACTCGCTGTACGCCGATCTCGACGAGCGACAGATTCTCGTCGACCTCGACGTTCCCTGGAATCCCGAGGAGCTCTGCGCCCAGTACGACCTCTCGCAGGCACAGACAGCTCTGTTCGACGCGACCGAACTGCGCGTGCGGAGTTCCGATCCGAAGGCGCTCGTCTCGGCAGTCAAGCGGCTGCGACTGCTCTACGAGATCTGGAAGACGGGCGAGTCGGGAACGGCGCTCTCCGAGCGCGAGGTCCGCGTGACGGGCCCCGACAGCCTCTTTCGCCGGACCAGACGTTACGGCACCCGGTTCGCTCGACTGCTCAGAAGCGTCGCGAAAGCAGGCGAGTGGGAGCTTGTGGCGACGATCGACGACCGCGGCACCGAGCGCGAACTCCGACTCACGCAGGCCGATCTCCAGCCGCCGGGAACCGACCCGGTGGTCGAAATCGACTACGACAGCCAGGTGGAGGCCGACTTCGCCGCCCGGTTCGACGCGCTCGATCTCGACTGGGAGCTCACCCGCGAACCCGAACCGCTCGAAACCGGCGCGCGGGTGATGATCCCCGATTTCGCCTTCGAGTGGCAGCATGGGGTTCCCGATGTCGCCACTGACGACTCGGGAGCAGGGAAGACGGCGTCTTCCCGTGATTTTCGTGTCTTCTTCGAGATCATGGGGTTCTGGACGCCCGAGTACATCGAAAAGAAGCTCGCTCAGATCGAGGAGCTGGAGGCAGTCGAGCTCGTCGTCGCGGTCGACGAGTCGCTCGGCGTCGGCGAGGAGCTCGAAGCCCGCGACGCGCGTGCCATCCCGTATTCGGGATCGGTGCGGGTGCGTGACGTCCGCGATGCACTCCGAGAGTACGAGGAACGACTGAACGCGGAGAGTGCGGCGGCGCTGCCCGACGAGCTCGTCCCGGAGGACGACGCGATCTCGCTGGCGGCGCTCGCCGCCGAGCACGGCGTGAGCGAGAGCGCGATCGAGGGGAAACGGTTTCCCGAACACGAACTGGTCGGCCGGACGCTTGTCCGTCCGTCCGTTCTCTCGGCACTCGACGCCGATATCGAACCGGAGATGGCGTTCTCGACGGTCGAAGAACGGATCGCCGCGGCGGGGGTCGACGACGCGAGCGCGGTGCTCTCGCGGCTCGGCTATCGCGTGGAGTGGGAGGGGTTGAGCGGCGGGACGGTGTGCGAGAAGGGGTGAAACTACGGCGACGTGCTCGATTCGGCCGGACGGATGTCGCGGTAGAACGCGACCCCGTAGGTCATCGAGAACGCGCCGACGACGCCGGTGAGCACGAGGAACACCACTGCGGCCACGGCGATGACGCCGAGCGAGGGCGTCTGCACGCCACCGGTCGCCGGGAACGTCCCGACCAGACCGAGCACTGCACCGAACGCACCGAAAACACCGCTGATGACCATGACGACGAGCATGTAGCCGAGCGTGCTGAGTTTGTGACCGCGAACCGCTCCCACGCTACGCTTGAACCCATCGACAGCGCCGAGATCGTCGATCACGATCGCCTGGCCGAAGAACTGGATGAAAAAGAACAGCACGAAGTACAGCAGGAACGCCACCAGAACGACGGCGGCGATGGCGAGGATCGCGGCTCCACCGACTGCATCACCGCTTGCGGAAACGACGGCAAAACCGCCGATAGCGCCGATGACGAACAGCGCGATGACGTACACCACTCCCAGACACATCATGATGAGAAGGGCACCGAGCATGGAGACGTAGTTCGCCTTGCCGGCACGCACGAACGTCCCGAGGCTCGTCGTTCCCGTGACGGCTTCGTTGCCCATGCCGATGATGCCGCCGAAGAAGAACGGATAGAGCAGTAGCAAGAGCAACGAGAGCAGTCCGGAAGCGATCACGATGGCGGGTGAATCGACCGACTGCATGAATATCTGTGGCAGTTGGACGAGTCCGAGCACCAACGCGACGACGATGAGGATCGGATTGCGGATCACTGCGGCGATCGATCGACGTCCTGCGGATATCGCACCCATGTCAGCATCGAATGTCGAGGGCCGTCAAATACTTTGTTACCGACACCGAGCAACGACAGAAAGTCGCTGCTGAGTCATCGACCTCGAACACCTCTATCTCGAAGCTCCTGCCGAGCCTGCTCATCGTCGTCTCGCTCGTCAGCAGCATGGTGCTGGTGGGGCAGTCAGGTCACTCTCCATCGATCAGTTCGCGACGTCGACCCTTCGGCACCTGTGAGCGGAGCTCGCCGTCGATGAAGAGACCGACACCAAGGGGTTCGCGCTCGCCGGCGAGGTCGTGGGCCGCGATCAGATAGCCCCAGTCGCCGTCCCAGTCGATGGATTGGTCCTCGCCGGCGACGAACCGCCGCGCTTCGGCATCGGCCAACTCGACGACGTTTTTCTCGGCATGCCGCCCGAAGCGCTGGACCGCGTTCGTGGTCGGTTTCCAGTGTTCCTGGCGCGTGCGGAGAAACGTCATCCCAAGTGCCTCGGCTTCGAGCGGGCTCGCTACCGCGCCACGAAACGCCCAGAGCTTTCCCCCACCTTTCTCCCAGAACGAATAGTTCTCGAAGGTCTTGGGGGCGATCGTGTAGCGTTCGTCCCAGAAATCGAGGACTTCCTGGCGCGTGGCTCGGCCCTCGACGACGCGCTCGTCGGCGGTGGCGGGCAGGCGATCGAGCTGCGAACCGTCGTTCGCTCGGTCGCTCATCCGCCGACCTCCACCTTCGCGCAGAAAAAGCCGCCCGTGTCGTTCAGATGGGGGTAGATCCGTTTGGCCTTCTGCACACTCCGATCGAACGCTTCGCCCTGCCACTCGGTGACGCCGGGGCGGGTTTCGAGATCACAGGAGAACTCGACGAGTCGGCAATCCTCGGCCGAAAGAACGCTGTCGAGCACGGCCTCGTTCTCCTCGGGCGCGAACGTACAGGTCGAGTACACCACGCACCCTCCGGAACGGGTCGCCTGCACCGCCCGCCGGAGGATCGATTCCTGCGTTGCGGCGATGGTGTCGATATATTCGAGCGACCACTCGTCGAGCGCGTCCGGGTTCTTCCGGATCGTCCCCTCGCACGAACACGGCGCGTCCACGAGCGCGCGATCGAACTCGTCGAAATCGAACGGCTTGAGCGAGTAGTTCCGTGCATCGCGGTTCGTCACCGCCATCGAGGTGACGCCGAGGCGTTCGGCGTTGAATCGGAGCGCCGAGAGCCGGCCCAAACTCCGATCGTTCGCGACGATCGTCCCCTCGTCATCGGCGAGTGCGGCGAGCTGGGTTGCCTTCCCGCCGGGGGCTGCACAGGCCGCCCAGACGCGCTCACCGGGATCGGGATCACAGACGAGCGCCGGCAGCGTCGAGACCTCCTCCTGGCCGTGCAGCCAGCCGTGATAGGCCCCCCACGTCCGCCCCGGGCTGGTCGAATCGAGTCTGAGAAGTCCCGGATGCCACTCGACGGGCTCGTACTCCACACCCTCGTCGTCGAGTGCGTCCATCGCTCGCTCTGGCATCGCCTTGATCTCGTTCACCCGGACGACCGACGGGAGCGGGCGCTCGCAGGCCGCACGGAACGCCGAGAAATCGTCGACGAGCGGTTCGTACCGTTCGAGAACGTCCATTAGGGAACCATCCGTCCGGGGTCGCTTGTCGATTTCGGAGTCGGGGGAGCCTTAAGGTGCCCCGCGATGAAGATGCCAGCATGGCACACGTCGACGTCGCGGCGGACGATATCGAACTCGACGAACCGACGCTCGTCGAGGGGTTACCGGGCGTCGGACTGGTGGGCAAGATCGTCGCCGACCACCTCGTCGATGCCTTCGAGATGGACTACTACGCCGGCATCCACTGCAGCGGCGTCCCGGAGGTCGGCGTCTATCGCGGCGAGCGCTCCGCCCTCAGACCGCCCGTGCGCCTCCACGCCGACGCCGAACGAGACCTCCTCGTGCTCCAGAGCGACGTCCCGGTCTCACCGAGCGAGGCGACCGAGTTCGCCACCTGCATCACCGGCTGGCTCGCCGACAACGACGTCACCCCGCTCTACCTCAGCGGCCTGCCCGATCAGTCCGACGAGGTACCCGAAGTCTACGGGATATCGACCGGCACGGGCAACGACCTACTCGACGAGGCCGGCATCGTCCCACCTGCCGAGGGCGGTCTCGTGAGCGGCCCGACCGGCGCGCTGCTCTATCACGCCGAGCAAACCAACCTCACGAGCGTCGGCCTCATCGCCGAGACCAACCCGCAGTTCCCCGATCCCGAAGCCGCCCGCGCGATCCTCGAACACGGCATCGAACCGCTCACCGGCATCGGGATCGACACGTCCGATCTCGTCGAACAGGCTGAGGAGATCCAGGAAGCCCGCGAACGCCTCGCCGAACGAATGCACCAGGCCGACGAGGAGAGCTCACAGGCCGAGCCGATCCGGATGTTCCAATAGTACCTTTTTACTGCGGGGGGTCGCGCTCGCTTCGCTCGCTTGATCCCCGCTTGCAAAAAGCTACGCTAAAAACACCCGCTCGTTCGCTTCGCTCACTCGCGGTGAACCGCGCTCGCTACGCTCGCGCGGACACTTTGTTCTCCGCAAACCGTACCGCACAGCACCGCTGAAGCCCTCGGCGCGCTCACTACGTTCGCTACTCGCTCCCTTCGGTCGCTCGCGCCTCGCCCTTCATCCGCCAGGAACTGCACCGCAACCGCACCGCTACCGCCGGCGGCTGGCGGCCGCCGTTTCAGCGTTCGGTCGTCACTTCACAGCCGTCTTCGGTGACGATGACGGTGTGCTCTTTCTGGCTGACGAGATTGCCCGCGCTCTCCTTGAGTACGGGATAGCTGTGGACGACGTTCTGGCGTTCGAGCCGGCGCAGCGCCATTTCCGGCCGATCGACGTCGAGCCAGCGCGTCGCGAACGGGAGGGTACGGAATTGGTCGGTGATCTGATCGAGTGCCTCGCGCGCGTCGCGGTTTCTGACCGAGCGTTCGTTTTCGAGCGCGAAGATCTCGGCCTCGTTGCCCTCGCCGACCTTGCCGCTGCCGTCGGTGGCGAACGGCTCGATGGCGACCACGTCGCCGGCTTCGAGCTCGACGCTCTGGCTCACCGCGCGGTTCGGGATGTTTGGCGGCGTATGCTGCTCCCAGTGGGCGAGCCCGTGCCCAGTGAGATTGACGACCGGGTTGTAGCCGTAGTCGTCGATGACCTCCTCGATGCGTGCACCGATCTCGCCCGTGCTAACACCGTCCTCGACGAGTTCGAGTGCGGCCTCCAGCGCGGCCTCGGGCGCTTCGGCGAGGTCGGGATTGCCCGAGAGATCGACGGTGACGGCGGTATCGGCGAGCCAGCCATCGACGTGGACGCCGATGTCGAGGTTCACCATCTCCTCGCCGAAGGTGGTATCCTCGTCGATGCTCGGCGTCGCGTGGGCGGCCTCCTCGTCGATCGAGATGTTGACCGGGAAGGCCGGCTCGCCGCCCAGTTCGCGCGTGCGCTCCTCGGCCCACTGGGCGATTTCGAGATGGCTCACGCCGACCTCGACGCGCTCTGCGGCTTCGTCGCGCACCTGCGCGAGGATCTCGCCCGCCTCGCGGCATTTCTCGTGCTCCTCGTCCGAGAGGTCCACGTCGCTCATACCGTATGATGGGGCGTTCGGGCCAAAGGTCTGCCGTTCTCGGGAGAACTGCCGTAGTGATTCCAACGGTCATCGAACGTGAACCAGCGTTCCACGGATCGATCGGTTTTGGACAGTACAAATCACGAAAGCCCCCCCCCCTCCTCTCAGAGATCGGTGCTCGTCTGCATCGCTGCCGAGTTGTACGCACTGCCTGCTTGTCCTGACTCGTCGAGGACGATGACGCCGGCCGTGGAGCCGGTCAGCTCCTCGTACTCGTCGATGGCGTTCGCCGCGGCGTTCGTGGGCTGCTCGCCGTCTTCGAGCCGTCGCACCGCCTCCCGCGCGAGCGTCGTCCGAGCGATGTCCTCGCCGGCACCGGTCGCGCTCGCCCCGCCGGCTGGCGAGGCGTAGAACCCACAGCCGATCTGTGGCACGTCGCCGACTCGGCCAGCGAGGGCGAACCACCGCCCGCCAGTCGAGGTCGCGGCCGCGACGCGCCCCTCGTCGACGGCGACCGCACCGACCGTGTCCGCCCCGCCGAACCGCTCGCGCACCCACTCGATGCGGTCTCCGATCTCGTCCGTCTCGGGTGGGTCGGCGGCCGCGAACCGCTCGCGTGTGTGGTCGGTCGTGAGCTCTTCCGGCACGATGTCGAACCCCTCGGCGAGCGCGACGGCGTGCTCGCCCGCGAGAAGCACGTGTGGCGTCTCCTCCATGACACGATGAGCGACGCCGATCGCGTGGCGAACCCCGGGCATCGAACAGGCTGCACCCGCCCTCCGCTCGTCGGTCATGATCCCGGCATCGGTTCTGACGACCCCGTCGGCCTGGATCGCCCCGCCGACGCCGGCGTTGAATCGTGGGTCCGCTTCGAGGATATCGATCGCGCTCACGACGGCGTCGACCGGCGTCGTCGCGTCCGCCCCGATGGCGGCGGCCTCGTCGAGAACCGACTGTCGTCGATCGGGTTCGTCCGGTTCGTCGCCCGCACCGCCGTGAACGATGAGCTGCATGGTCCGTGACGCGGCAGCAACCGGCATAACGCTCCCGAACCCGTCCTCAACGGACGTTTGCGAAAGACAGGCCTTTTGGCACGGCCGGGCAAATCTTCGGTATGTCTTATGAACGGGTCGACGTTCCGAGCGCGGGCGAGCAGATAACCAGCGACGACAGCGAGCTCAACGTGCCCGACGATCCCGTCGTTCCCATCATCCACGGCGACGGCATCGGAACGGACGTCGCCCCGGCCGCCCAGCGGGTACTCGGTGCGGCCGCCGAAGCTACCGGTCGAGAGATCCACTGGATGCGCATCTACGCCGGCGAATCCGCCCGCGAGCGCTACGACGAGAACCTTCCCGACGACACGCTCGACGCGCTGCGTGAGTTCAAGGTCGGCATCAAGGGCCCGCTGACGACGCCCGTCGGTGCGGGCTACCGAAGCCTCAACGTCGCGCTCCGCAAACGACTCGATCTCTACACGAACATGCGGCCGACCTACCACATCAAGGGCGTCCCCTCCCCCGTGAAGGACCCCGACGCGATGGACATGGTCAACTTCCGGGAGAACACCGAGGACGTCTACGCCGGCATCGAGTGGGAGGCCGGCACCGACGAGGCCGAGCGAGTGCGGGAGTTCGTCGAGGAGGAGATGGGCTTCACCGAGTCGATCCACGAGGGACCCGTCGGTATCGGCATCAAGCCCATCTCGGAGTTCGGTACGAAACGCCTCGTCCGCCAGGCCATCGACTACGCGCTCGAAAACGGCCGCGAATCGGTGACCTTGGTCCACAAGGGCAACATCATGAAGTTCACCGAGGGCACCTTCCGCGACTGGGGCTACGAGGTCGCCCGTGAGGAGTACGGCGAGAACGTGATCACCGAGGACACCCTCTGGGACGAGCGCGACGGCGAAGCGCCCGACGCCGACGTGGTCGTTAACGACCGCATCGCCGACAACATGCTCCAGCAGATCCTCACCCGAACGGGCGAGTACGACGTCCTCGCCATGCCGAACCTCAACGGGGACTACCTCTCGGACGCCGCCGGCGCACAGATCGGCGGTCTCGGCATCGCCCCCGGCGCGAACATCGGCGACGGCCGCCTCCTCGCCGAACCCGTCCACGGCAGCGCGCCGAAATACGCCGGCCAGGACAAGGTCAACCCGACCGCGATGATCCTCTCGGGTCGCATCATGCTCGACCAGCTCGGCTGGAACGACGCCGCCGACCTGATCTACGACGGCGTCGAGGACGCAATCTCCTCGAAGAAGGTCACCTACGACATCCACCGCCAGATCGACGGCGGGGAGAAACTCGCCACCAGCGAGTTCGCCGACGTCGTCGTCGACAGCATCGAAGACAACGCCTGAATCGGCGCTACGACAGCCATCCCCGGATTTTTGCGACGTACTGCGGCGTTCGATAGATGATTCGTCCGAGCCCGACGACGAACCCCACCACCGCTCCTGCAACGACCACCCACTCGACGGTCGTCGGGACCGCTCCGGGAAGGAGCTGTGTGACGATCAGTACGACGACGGCGAGCAGCCAGATGGCGTAGAGCACGAGGCCGACCGTCGTACCGGTGCGCCTGAGCGTTCGGTTCATACGTCCCACCGGAGAACGAACGAAATAATCGTTTCGTAGAGCCGTCGTTTCTCACTCCGCCCAGTCGGGGTTTTCCCTTGGCGGACTGAAAACGTCGATGCCGCGGACGATGTCCTTGCCACGATTTTCGACGCCGTGGGACTCCCCGCCGGCGAGCACGTAGCTGTCGCCCGGGCCGAGTTCGCGCTCCTCGTCGTCGAGGAGGAAGGTCAGCGTTCCCGCGACGAGATAGCCGGCCTGCTCGTTGGGGTGGCTGTGTGCCGGGACGGTCGCACCCGGTTCGACCGCGAACCGCTGAACGCTCATTGCCTCGCCGCTGGCCAGCATCGCGAGGTGGACGCCGTCGATCGCTTCGGTCGATTCACGTTCGGTGCCGATGAGTTCCATGACCCTCCCTCGTTCCGTGGCTACCTAAAGGTTCAACAGGGTCGATATGCAAATTCGAGCATGTACGCGGTCGTCGGCTGCAGTGACTGCGGGAGCTTCTGGGTCGTCGAGGGTCGCCCGGAGACGACGAGCTGTCCCGGCTGTCGCACCCGCCATCGCTTCGAGCGGCTCACGAAGTTCGCCGAGACCGACACCGCCGACGCCGCCCGCCAGGCTCGCACCACACTGTTGGCCGATCGCAGCGAGCACGCACCCGACGAGCTTGACTCGTTCGCCGCGCTCGAATCGCGTGCCGAGAACGGTGGGATGAGCGACGACGAGTATCTCGAACGGTCGGGACTCGACGCCGAGGCGGTGCGCGAGGCGGGCGAGCGCGCGACCGAGGGTGGCGAGGGGAGTGGAAGTCAGAGCCGGATGGATATCGTCCGTGCGGCGCTCGCCGATCTCGATCGCCCGACCGAGGAGGAGATCGTCACGTATGCGTGCGAGCGTGATGTCCCCACGGAGTTCACCGAGCGCGCACTCGAAAAACTCGTCCGTCGGGGTGCGGCAAGCGAACATCAGGGACGGTACCGCTCGCTCTGAGAATTATTCGACCGCTTCGGCGAGCGCGACCGCCTCGTCGGTCGAACCCTCGGTCACGAGCGCGTGGGTAGTCTCCCCGTCGGTCCAGACGACCACCGTCCGGCCGTCCATCGTCGCCGCGGTCGCGTCCGTGCCGTCGACTGTGACGCTCGTCCCGTTCAACTGCTCGTAGGGGACCTGCTCGTCGTCGGTCGTGACGAGCGTGGCGTTCGTCGCGCCGTCCGCGTACTGCTGGGCGACGATCGTTCCGTCGCCGGTCCCCGCGACGGTCGCTTCCTGAAACTCGAACCCGTCGGCGGCGAGCGTCGGGAGATTACCGTCGACGGCCTCGTTCGTGGCGTCGAACGCGTCGTAGCTCTCGGTCGTGCTCGCGGCGCGGTCGGCCGGCGGCGCGAACGTGCTCTCGTGGACGCTCGCGTTGAAGCGCTGGTCGTCGTAGCGCACGGTCGTCGTGTTCGCCCCGTCGGTGACACGCGCCTTGAGTAGTCGCGAGTCGTTCGTCGCGATCCAGGCCGTTCCCTCGGCGTCGACGCTCTCGTTGTCGTGGCTGAGCGAAACGACGTACGCCTCGGTTCCGTCGATGGTTTCGGTGCCGGTCCGGGTCGCGCTGAGGTTCGCCTCGGAGAGGTTCGTCGGGAGCGAGCTTTTCGTCTCATCCCACTCCGCCGGCAGCGACTCGCAGTCGACGGTCGAGAGGTTCACCGCGGCCGCCTCCATCTTCTCGGCTCCTGGAGCCGAGTCGTTGGCGTCGAACGTCGCCGCGCGCTCGCGGACCGCCTCACAGAGTTCGCTCGCGTTCTCCGAGCCGTTCTCGACGGTCCACGCACGCTGGAGCGTGGGCGAATCGACCCAGGCGACGCTGCCGTTGGTGCCCATCGCCACCGTTCGGCCGTCCGTCGTGAGCGCGACGCGCGCGCCCTCGTCGTCGGCGAGCGCGTACTCGACGGTACCGGTGTGGTTCGCGCTCGCGTTCGACACCGTGACGTCGGCGCTGCCGGTGAGCGTCTCGGCGCTCTCGTACTTCTCGTGGGCATCGTCGAGAATCGCCTCGCCGGACGGGCCGTCGGTCGACTGGGCGAACGCCACGCCACCGACGACTGCCCCCACGACGCAGAGCAGCACGAGGGCGATGGCGGGCGAGACGCGCCCACGGGTTCCGGAATCGTCCATTGCCAATCTTTCGCACTGGACGAGTAAATACCCACGGTCGCGGCCCAACTCGTCCGTCTCCCCGCTCGGTGTCGAGCGACGATATCTTCATTGGGCCGAGTCCGCTATCGTTCCCAGTGAGTTCCACAGCCGAGACGCCGTCGGCCGACGACCGGGTGGTCCGACTCGCGGACGTGCGGAAGACCTACGACCTCGGCGGCACGGTCGAGGCGCTCGCCGGCGTCTCGCTCGCGCTCGCTGCGGGCTCGTACACCGCTGTGATGGGACCGAGCGGTTCGGGCAAGAGCACGTTGTTGAACCTCGTCGGCGCGCTCGACACACCGACCGAGGGTCGGGTCATGGTCGCCGGCCACGACGTCGGGACGGATTCGGAAGCCGAACGCGCCGGGATCCGCGGCACGGAGATCGGCTTCGTCTTCCAGACGTTCAACCTCATGCCGCGCCTGGACGCGATCGAGAACGTCGCCCTCCCTCTCCTGTTCGACGACTGGCCGCGCGAGCGCCGCCGCGAGCGCGCCCGCGAACTGCTCTCACTCGTGGGGCTCGGCGACCGTCGCGACCACCGCCCGAACGAACTCTCGGGCGGTCAGCGCCAGCGCGTCGCCATCGCCCGCGCGCTCGCCCCCGATCCCGCGGTGGTACTCGCCGACGAACCGACCGGCAACATCGACACCGAGACCGGAGCGGAGATCATGGGGCTGCTCGACGACGTGAACGCCCGCGGCAACACCGTTCTCCTGGTGACCCACGAACGAGCCATCGCCGAGCACGCCGACCGGATCATCCACATCCGTGATGGGCTCATCGAGTCGATCGAACAGCTCGACAGGGCGGGACGGGACGCGTAGATGGACGCCAGCGAGACGCTGCGGATGGCCGGACGGTCGATCCGCTCGCACAAACTCCGCTCGGCGCTTACGGTGATCGGCGTGGTCATCGGCATCGCGTCGGTCGTGACCTTCGCCTCGGTCGGTGCGAGCGTCGAGGCCGACATCGTGAGCGAGGTCGGCTCGTCGAGTGCGAGCAACGTCTACGTGCTCCCGACGCCCGCCGGCGATGACGACGACGGCGGACCGGGCTTCGGCGGAGTCAGTCAGCCCGTGTTCACCGAACACGACATCGATCAGTTGGAGAACACACAGGGTGTGCGGCAGGTCCTGCCGCGTGGGAACGTCCGCACGAGCGCGATCACCCACGCCAACGACACGGTTTCGAGAAACCAGATCACTGCCACGACGCCCGCCTCGTTCCCCCAGGACGCGATCGTCGACGGCCGGTCCTTTCGTCCGGGCGCTGAGGAGGCCGTCGTCAGCCGCTCGGCCAGACAGGCCTTCGAGGAGAACCTCTCGGTCGGCGATCGACTCTCGATCGAATCGGAGGACGGCAACGAGACGACCGTCGACGTCGTCGGCGTCGTCAACCGGACGGCCGGCCAGCTGCCCTTTGCCTCCTTCGCCGGCCAGCCGCGGTTCTACGTGCCGACCGACCCGTTCTACGAGCGCACCCTCGAAAGCCCGGCCGTCGGCGCGAGCCAGCGCGCCTATCCCCAGCTCACGGTCGTCGCCGACCCCGCGCGGGTGAGCACCGTGAAGGGAAGCGTCCAGAGCTATCTCGCGGGGTCGGATGCTGCCGAACTGAAGCCCGAATCGGTCGAGCTGACGGCGCAGACGAGCGGCGACTTCGTCGAGGAGATCCAGGAGATCGTCGGCCAGGTCACGCGGTTCGTCACGGCGATCGCGGTGATCGCGCTCGTCGTCGCCGCCATCGGCATCGCCAATATCATGCTCGTCAGCGTCGCCGAGCGCACCCGCGAGATCGGGATCATGAAGGCCGTCGGCGCGCGCAACCGCGACGTGATGGGACTCTTTCTCGCCGAGGCCACGATCCTGGGCGCTGTGGGGGCCGTCGTCGGGCTCCCGCTCGGGATCGCGGTGAGCTACGGCGCGACGATCTACGCCGAGGTGGCGTTCACGCCGGCCTACGGCTGGTTCGCGATCGCCGTGGCCGTTGGGATCCTCGTCGGCGTCGTTGCCGGGCTCTACCCGGCGTGGCGCGCGGCACGCGTCGATCCGATCGACGCGCTTCGCTACGAGTAGTCAGGGATCGTTTTTGTGGTACTCGACCGGGACGCGGTTTTCGGCTCCATCGCGGTCGGCGTTCAGATCGACCTCGTCTTTCAGTTCCGGACGCACCTCCGAGCCGAGGCGCTCGCCGAGTTTCTCGATCTCTTCATCATCGAGCTCCGCGTCGGGATCGGGTAGATCGAGGTCGCCGACGAACCGCTCGGGCCGCAACGCGACGCCCGATTCGGGCTGTGTGAATGCGTCGTCGTAGATGACCATCTCCGTCTCGCCGTCCGGCGTGACGCGGATCGCTGGCTCGCCGGGAATCGAATCGACGTACTTCTGCTGGAGCGCCGTGACGACCAGATCCGGGTCGAGGACGACGCGTTCGATCTCGGTCATGGCGTCCCCGTTTCTCGCTCCTGATTTATGTCGTCACCGGCCGCGGCCCGACCTACCGCCCGAGTTCGGCGTGCGCGCTGGAGAGATGGCGGGAGGCGAGCGCCCCCAGGAGGGACAGTTCGCCCGCGAGCGCGCCCGCGGCGATCACCTCGGCGAGACGGTCGGCGTTCGCGCCCGGCGGGTCGCCGCCGCCGCGCAGGCCGAGCACGGAGAGCCCCTCGGACTGGGTCGGCAGTTTCGTTCCGCCGCCCACGGTACCGACCTCCAGACTCGCGAGCGAGACGCTCGCGTACAGTTCGTCCTCGCGGGCCTCGACGGTCGTGATGGCGTTCGCTCCCTCGACGACCTGTGCGGCGTCCTGGCCGGTCGCCAGGAACGCGGCGGCGACGACGTTCGCGGCGTGGGCATTGAACCCCAGACTCCCTGCCTTGGCCGATCCAATGAGGTTCTTCCTGGTGTTGAGTTCCGCGATCGCCTCGGGAGTGGCGTGCAGGTGCTCCTCGACGACGTCGTTCGGAATTCGGACGTCGGCAGTCACGCTCCTACCCCGCCCTTCGACGGCGTTGATCGCGGCGGGTTTCTTGTCGGTACAGAGGTTGCCGGAGAGCGCGACGAGTTCGGCGCTCGTCTCGCTCTCGACGACCTCGCAGGCCTCGCCGGTGGCGATCGTCGCCATGTTCATCCCCATCGCGTCCTTCGTGTCGTAGCCGAAGCGGAGGAAGACCGAGTCGCCGACCGCGTAGGGCGTGACGTCGACGAGTTCGCCGTGGCTCGTCGTCGCTTCGGCGGCGTCGGCGAGCGCGTCGCGGTTGTCGCGCACCCACTCGACGACCGCCTCGGCCTCGACGATATCGGTTACTCGAAAGACCGGCGCGCGCGTCATCGCCCGCTTGGTGACTCTGGCGTTCGCACCGTCGGCCGCCCGGAGCACCGCACAGCCGCGGTTGACCGAGGCGACGAGCGCGCCCTCGGTGGTCGCGAGCGGGAGGTATTTCTCGCTGTCCGCGCGCTCGCCAGCGACCGGTAGCGGGCCGGCGACGCCGAGCGGGATCTGTACCGTGCCGATCATGTTCTCGATGTTCGGTTCGGCGTCGGCGGCGTCGATGGCGTACTCGCCGACCGTACCGAGGGTCGTTCCCGTATCGTCCGCCACCAGTCGCCGGCGTGCGGTGGCGGCGGTGTCGGCATCGGCGTGCGCTTCCAGTTCGTGCAGGGCGATCTCGCCGTCCCTGACGCGGTCGACGAGCTCCGCGGCGTCGCTCATGGCTCACCCCTCGGCGGGACGGTTCTAACCAGTTCCGCTATCCCGAAGCGTTTTCGCGCCCGCCGTGCCTCCCAAAATCATGACCGACCCTGCCGATCTCGTGCTCACGAACGCGGAGATCCACACGCTCGCCGCCCCCGACACGACCGCCGAGGCGCTCGCGGTGCGCGACGGCGAGATCGTCCGCGTGGACTCGGCCTACGAGATCGACTTCCTCGACGGCGTCGATACGACCACGATCGATCTCGACGGCCGCGTCCTCCTCCCGGGGTTCATCGACGCACACACCCACATGACGGCGGTCGGCAAGCGTCTCGTCCACGCCGATCTCGCGGACGCCGATTCCCGCGATGAAGCGGTCTCGCTGCTCGCCGAGCGCGCCGACGCAACCGACCGCGAGTGGATCCTCGGCTACGGCTACGACGAGAGCGACTGGGGGAGTTCACGCTATCTCGATCGGCCGGATTTGGACGACGTGAGCACCGATCGCCCAGTGGTGGCGTTCCGCGAGGACATGCACACCGCCGGCGTCAACAGTGTCGTCCTGGATCGACTCGGTGGACGGCTGCCCGATGACGATGTCCGAACCGAGAACGGCGATCCCACGGGCGTGGTCGTCGAGGACGCGCTCGGCCCAGTCCGTGACGCCATCGCTCCCGATCGAGCGGAGACGCGCGAACTGCTACTCGCAGCCCAGGAATACGCCACCGAGCGTGGCGTCACGGGCGTCCACGACATGGTTCGGCAGTCACACGCACCGCGAGCCTACCGCGATCTCGACTTGGAGAACGAACTGGCCGTGCGCGTGCGCCTCAACTACTGGTCGGATCACCTCGACGCTCTCCGTGAAGTCGGACTGGCGACCGATCACGGCAGCGAGTTCGTCCGCACGGGCGCGATCAAGACGTTCACCGACGGCAGCTTCGGCGGGCGAACGGCGAAACTCACTGAGCCGTACGCCGACGCGCCCGACACGACGGGCCAGTGGGTCGTCCCGCCTGCCGATCTCGACGACCTCACCGAGCGCGTCGACGACGCCGGTCTCCAGATGACCGCCCACGCCATCGGCGACGCGGCCATCGACGCCGTGCTCGACGCCTACGAGCGGACCGACGCCGACGACGCACGCCACCGCATCGAACATCTCGAACTCCCTTCCGAGGAGGCGATCGAGCGCCTCGCCGAGCTGGGTGCCGTCGCGTCGGTCCAGCCGAACTTCCTGAAGTGGGCCGGTGAGGATGGCCTCTACGACGCCCGCCTCGGCACCGAGCGGCGGGCGCGCTCGAACCCCGTTCGGGAACTGCTCGACGCCGGCATCCCCCTCGCCTTCGGCAGCGACTGCATGCCGCTCGACCCGCTGTTCGGGATCGAGCAGGTCGTCGCTGCGCCGGACGAGCGCCAGCGTCTCACCGTGACCGAGGCACTGCGCGCGTACACCGCGGGTGCGGCGTACGCCGGGTTCGACGAGGATCGGCTCGGAACGATCGCACCGGGCAAAAAGGCCGATTTCGTCGTGCTCGATCGCTCGCCGTGGGAAGCTTCGGACATCGCGTCCATCGACGTGGCGATGACGGTCGTCGATGGCGCGATCGTTCACGACGCGCGCTGATCGTCGATCGCCGGTTATCGATTAACTAACTATTTTCGATTGTGTGTCCTGCCGGACAGTCAAAAGTATGCTGAACGCCATTTGAAGTGAAAATCTTTTCAAAGACGGGTACTGGTGGCTAGCGCTGACGGAGAACGGGAACCATGCCAGAACTCGAAACCACATCCCTCGAAACGGAACTCAGCCTCTTCAAATACGACAATCTGGAGCGGCTGCCGTCACAGTACCGCGACTTGTCGGAACACGAGCGCTCGAAGCGGATCGCCGCGGCGCGCGACGAGCTCGGCGACGACGTGTTGGTGCTCGGTCACAACTATCAGCGCCGGGAGATCGTCGAGCACGCCGATTTCATCGGCGATTCCTACGCGCTCTCGCAGCGCGCCGCCGAGTCGGACGCCGACTACGTCGTCTTCTGTGGCGTGACCTTCATGGCCGAGTCCGCGGACATCATCACTGACGACGACCAGACGGTGTTGCTCCCGTCGATGGAGGCGTCGTGCCCGATGGCCGGAATGGCCGAGGCACTCCAGGTCGATGCCGCGTGGGCCGAGATCACCGCGGCCGCGCCCGACGAGACCATCATCCCGGTGACGTACATGAACTCCTACGCCGACCTGAAGGCCTTCTGCGCCGATCAGGGCGGGTTGGTCTGTACCTCCTCGAACGCCCACCACGCCTTCGAGTGGGCCTTCGGGCGCGGCGATAAGGTGCTCTTTCTCCCGGACAAACACCTCGGCGAGAACACCGCCCACCGGTTGGGAATGGAAGACAGCACTGCCGTCTGGGACCCCTGGGATCCCGAGGGGAAGGACGCCGACGAGGTGGCCGACACAGACATCGTGCTCTGGGAGGGCTACTGCCAGGTTCACGAGCGATTCCGCGAAGACCACGTCACGCAGGTGCGCGACGAGCATCCCGACGCAAACGTGGTCGTCCATCCCGAATGCCGGCGCGAGGTCGTCGAGGCCGCCGACGTCGTGGGATCGACGAGTACGATCACCGACACGGTGGCCGACGCCGACGCGGGCGAGACGTGGGCCATCGGCACCGAGATCCACCTCGCGAACCACCTCGCACGATGGCATCCCGAAGTGGAGGTCGTCCCGCTCTGTGGCGACGCGTGCATGGATTGCAACGCGATGCGCCAGATCGATCCCAACTACCTGACGTGGGTGCTCGACGGGCTCCGCGAGGGCCAGGAGCGAAACGTCATCGAGGTCGCTCCCGGGGAGAAAGAGCGCGCCGCCGTGGCGCTCGACAGGATGCTGGAGATCTGAGATGGCTAACGAATCCGATCCGACGACGGCCGACGTGCTGGTGGTCGGCAGCGGCGTCGCGGGCTGTGCGGCGGCGCTCGGGGCGGCGCGTGCGGGCAAGGACGTGCTGGTGGCGACGAAGGCCGAACGGCCGAAGGACGCGACGAGCTGGTGGGCGCAGGGCGGCGTCGCCGTCTCGCGGAGTGATGCCGAGGGGTTCAAACAGGATATCATCGCGGCGAGCGACGACACGGCCGACCCCGACGCGGTCGACGTCTTGGTCGAGAACGCGAACGAAGCAGTGCGCGACGTGCTGATCGAGACGCTCGACGTGCCGTTCGACACCACCGGAGACGATCCCGACGCGTTCGACTACGGCCGGGAGGCCGCCCACGAGGAGCGTCGGATCCTCCACGTGAACGCGAGCACCGGCCGGCACGTCCTCGGTCCCTTCCTCTCCCATCTCGACGACCACCCGAACGTCTCCATCCGAGACGACACCGCGGCGCTCGATCTCCTCACGCGCGAGGGCCGCGTCCACGGCGCGCTCTGCGAGCACGACGGCGATTGCGAGCCGATCTACGCCGGATCGACCGTGCTCGCGACGGGCGGCGTCGGGGCGCTCTACGGGCGCTCGACCAACCCCGATGGTGCGACCGGCGACGGGATCGCGATGGCCGCGCTCGCCGGTGCGGACGTGGCCGACATGGAGTACGTCCAGTTCCATCCGACGGCCTACGCCGGCGAAGCCGCGAAGCCATTTCTGTTGAGCGAGGCGCTCCGCGGTGAGGGTGCGGTCCTGAGAAACACCGACGGGGGACGGTTCATGCCCGAGCACCATCCCGACGCCGAGCTCGCACCGCGCGACGTGGTCGCCCGCGCCGTCGCTGCCGAACGCGAGCGGACGGGCGAAGTTCTGCTCGACGTTTCGCCGCTCGATTTCGAAACCGAATTCCCGGATCTCGCGGCGAACTGCGACGAGCGCGACGTCGACTACCGAACGGGGATCCCGGTCGCGCCGGCCGAGCACTTCCTCTGTGGCGGCATCACGGTCGACTCCCGTGGGCGGACGAGCCTCGACCGACTGTTCGCGGCCGGGGAGTGCTCCAGAACGGGCGTCCATGGTGCGAACCGGCTGGCCTCGACGAGCCTGCTCGAAGGGCTGGTCTGGGGGCTGCGCGCCGGACGAACCGCGGCTGCGAGCGAGGCTGACCCCGAAATCGTCGACGCGCCCGACCTGCGCGACAGCGATCCCGCGCTCCCGACAGCGTTCGCGGCGGAGAAGTTCACCCGCCTTCGAGAGGTGATGGACGAATTCGTCGGCCTCTCGCGCACTCCCGATGGGCTCCGCCGAGCGAGCGCGGCCATCCGGCGGCTCAAGGGCGAGGTCGATGCCTACGTCCGCACCCGTACCTCGCGGGAGCTCTATGAACTCCGTGCGTCGACCGTGACGGCGCTGCTGATCGTCCGGGCTGCACGCGAGAACACCGACTCCCGTGGCTGTCATCATCTCGTCGACACCGCCGACGAGCCCGAGGTCCATGCCGATTGATCGCAGCCGCATCGAGCGCTGGCTGCGCGAGGACCTCGGCCATCACGACGTGACCAACCACGTCCCGGGCGAGACCGCTGGGAGATTGGTCGCCACGGAGGACGGCGTCGCTGCGGGCATCGAAACGGCCGCGGCCGTTTTCGATCATCTCGACGTCGAAACGGAGACGCTCGTCGACACTGGCGAGCGCATCGAGGCGGGCCAGCGAGTGCTGGCGGTCGACGGGCCGGCGCGGGCCGTCCTCCGCGGCGAGCGCGTCGCGGTCAACGTCGCGGGCCACGCCTCGGGGATCGCGACCCGAACTTGTGCGGCCGTCGACGCTGCCCGCGAGGCGAGCGAGGCTCGACGAGCCACGGGCGATCGAACGGCGAACAGCCGGGAGATCGGCGACGGGGTACGGATCGCCGGCACGCGCAAGACGACGCCCGGTCTCAGAGGGATCGAAAAGCGCGCCATCGTCGCGGGCGGTGGCGACACGCACCGCCTCGACTGCTCGCAGATGGTGATGGTGAAGGAAAACCACATCGCCGAGATGGGGTTCGAGAGCGCCATCGCACACTTCCGCGAGCGCGCGTCGTTCGCCACGAAGATCGAAGTCGAGGTCGAACGCCCCGCGGACGGTCGCCGGGCCGCCGACGCTGGTGCTGACATCGTTCTCTTCGATAACCTCGCACCGGACGCGGTCGCCGAGGGCGTCGCGGAATTACCCGACGACACGCTCGCGGAGGCCAGCGGCGGCATCACGATCGAGACGGTGCCCGAGTACGCCGCCACCGGCGTCGACGTCATTTCACTGGGCTCGATCACCCACTCGGCCCCGGCGCTCGATTACTCGTTTCGGACGGGCTGAGGCCCGATCCTTTCCGCCGAGTGGGGCCGGGACGGGCCTCAGTCGAGCAACGAACGGCCGGTCATCGCCGCGGGAACCTCGATCCCACAGCGTTCGAGCACGGTCGGCGCGAGGTCGGATAGCTCGCCGCCGTCCCGAATGTGCTTCCCGCCGTCGCTGCCGTCGGCAGCGAGGAAGACGATCGGCACGGGGTTTTTCGTGTGCGTGGTATCCGGATCGTCGGGCGTGCCCATGTCGTCGGCGTTGCCGTGATCGGCGGTCACGAGCACGTCGGCCCCCGCCTCGTGGCAGATTTCGACCAGTCTGGCCAGTTGTGTGTCGACGGTCTCGACGGCCTCGACGGCCGCCGTGAAATCGCCCGTGTGGCCCACCATGTCCGCGTTCGCGTAGTTGAGCACGAGCACATCCGGGTCCTCGGCCTCGATGACGCCGATGGCCGTGTCGGTCACTTCGACGGCACTCATCGACGGCTGCTGGTCGTAGGTCGGCACGTCGGGGCTCGCGACGATTTCGCGTCGCTCGCCGTCGAACTCGACCTCGCGTCCGCCGTTCAGGAAGTAGGTCACGTGGGGATACTTCTCGGATTCGGCGATTCGCAGTTGGGTCTTCCCGTGTGCCGCGAGCACCTCACCGAGCGTGTCGGCGGGCTCGTGCGGTGCGAACGCGACCGGGAACGAGAAGGTCTCGTCGTACTCCGTCAGCGTCACGAGCTCGATCTTGGGTGGGGTCGTTCCATCGCCCCACTCCGGGCGAATATCGGTGAGCATGCGGACGAGCTGGCGCGCGCGGTCGGCGCGGAAGTTGAAGAAGAGGACGCTGTCGCCGTCTCGAACCATGCGTTGTGCTGCACCCTCGATCAGCGTCGGCTCGACGAACTCGTCGGTGTCGCCGCGCTCGTAGGACTCTTCGACCGCTTCGACGGCCGTCGGAGCCGTGTGATCGGCCTCGCGCTCGACGATGGCGTCGTAGGATCGCTTCGTGCGCGCCCAGTTCTCGTCGCGATCCATCGCGTAGTAGCGCCCCGAGACGGTGGCCACGTCGCCCGTCCCGCATCGCTCGATCACTCCTTCCAGGTCCGTGAGATACTCGACGGCGCTTTTGGGGGGTGTGTCCCGCCCGTCGGTGAACGCGTGCGTGACCGCCTCGACACCCCGCTCGGCGGCGATCTCGATGAGCGCGTGGAGATGGCGCTGGTCGGAGTGGACGCCGCCGTCGCTCACCAGTCCCATCAGGTGGACGCGCCCGTCGTTCGCCGCGGCGTGGCCGAACGCCTCCTCGATGGCGTCATTACCACTGAGTTCGCCGTTCTCGACCGCCCGCGTGATGCGGGTGTAGCTCTGGTCGATGACCCGACCCGCGCCGATCGTGAGATGGCCGACCTCGCTGTTGCCCATCTGTCCCGCTGGGAGGCCGACCGCCCGCCCCGAGGTGTCGAGGGTGCCGCTCGCGCCGCGGTCGGTGAGATCGTCCATCGTCGGCGTGTCGGCCTCACGAACTGCGTCGAGTCGGTCGTGATCGCCGAGTCCCCAGCCGTCGAGCACGACGAGTGCCGCCTGCATACCTCGATTTTCGCCAGCGATGCGTAACTACCCTTCGCACTCGCTGGTCACTCGGCCGCCGAATCGGCCTTCTGCATCTCGACGTCCACGTCCGATTCGGCGACACCGACACGGGCGAACTGCGTCCGGAGGTGTTCTTTCGCGCCATCGATGGCCTGCTCGCGCGTCTCGAAGCCGTGGGCGACGGGCGATTCGAAGGCGACGTTCACGGTCGCGCCGTCGATCTGCTGGCGCTGGCCGCCGGATTCGACCTCGTAGAAGGAATCGCAGACCCAGACGTACGGCGCGTCCTCGTCGGGCGCACCGCTGAAGGCGGGAGCTTCCTCCCCGCGCTCGTAGAGCGTGCCGGTGAGTGCCGTGCCGCCGGCACGGCCCCGGATCAAGAGCATACTGTCGCTACCCACCCGGCGACCAAAACCTCGGTGTTCGCCGCCCGCGGCGGAGCACTTAACAACTCACCCGTGGTAATTTTTCACATGGAGAAACGGCTGCTCGTCCCGATCGACGGCTCCGAGCAGGCGTGGACCGCGCTCGACCACGCCACGACCGAGCACCCTGGGGCAGCGCTCACGCTGCTCTACGTCATCAATCCCGTCGGGGGCACCGCCGGCGTGAGCGCGGGCGCGCAGATCGCCGACGTGGGCTACGGCGAGGAGTGGTACGAGGCCGCGGAACAGCGCGCCGAATCCCTGTTCGAGCGTGCCCGCGAACGCATCGGCGAGCGCGAGATCGAGACCGAGACGACCGTCGGTCGGCCCGCCCGCGCCATCGCCGCGTTCGCCGAGGAGAACCCCATCGACGCGATCGTGATGGGGAGCCACGGCCGCGACGGCGTCTCGCGGATCGTCCTCGGGAGCGTCGCCGAGACCGTCGTCCGGCGCTCGCCGGTACCAGTGACGGTCGTCCGCTGACCGACATCGGTCGTCTCTTCCCCACTTCCACAAGCACTCGTCTGGACGATCAGTCGGCGAGCCAGTCGGCGAAGCTGCTGTCACCGATGATCGTCTCCGATTGGCGGTCGATGTACGCCTGCTGCATGCCGTGGACGGCCGCTTCGAAACTGTCGCCGTCGTCGAGGCGTTCCCTGACCTCGTGGCGTTTCCAGCGCGCCGGCGTCACCTCGTGGCGGGCGCGCTGGCGCAGCGGCCAGAGATATTTCGCGGCCTCGCTCTCGGAGAGCCCGCGCGATTCGAGCCCGTCCTTCGCGTGGGCGAAGAGGTCGGAATAGAGTTCGTCGTACGACCGCGTCTCGCGGCCGTCGTTGGTGATCCAGACGAGATCGGCGTCGAGCCCGTCGTGCATCGCCGCGTAGAAGTTGCCGTGGGCGTCCTGCCAGTCGAGGTTCGCCACCGGATGCTCGCGCCGGGTCAGACTCTCCATCAGCCCGGCGAAGATCGCCTGAAAGGCGATGGTGTCTCGCACCGTGGGCTGGCCACCGATCGGCCGGAACTCGATGCGGGCGTTCGCCGAGGACTTGCTCGCGCCCTCGAAGACCGGTCGCACCCAGCGCCAGTAGGTGCCGTGTTTCTGGCGGAAGGTGGCGAAGGCGTCGTCGAACCGGTTCGACTCCTCGATCGGCATCGGCACGATCGTGTCGTCGGCCGCGATGCGGTCGACGGCCTCTTCGGCCGAATCGAAGTCGTGCGGGAAGCGGACCTTTCCGGTGCCGCCGTCAGGGTTGAGAATGGCCTCGAAGACGTGGATGCGGTGGCTCATCCAGCCGTCGTCGAGGATCGCCTCGGGGGCGGCGTCGTCGTAGAGGCTCGGCGGGAAAAACGGCGAGTTGACGCCGAGGGCGAGCAGCGGTCCCGCGATCCGCAGCGCGTAGGTGAAATATTCGGGCAGGTCCGCGGCGTGGGCGACCTGATAGTGGGGCTGGATCGAGGTGATCAGACTTTCGGGCATCACCGTGTTCGCCGACAGCGAGACGTGTGGCGCGTCGACGTTCATCCCGACAGCATCCGCGCCGGCGGTGTTGGCCATCGCGTGATAGCGGACCGAGTCGCTCATGTTCGAGGCGATGCGCACCTCGCGGTCGGTGATCGAGCCGGTGAGATAGTCGCGTGCCTGCTCGCCCTCCGAGGGGATCGTCCACATGCCGTCGCTGACGAGTCGCAGGTCCGCCGATGCGACGCAGTCGAGGGCCGTGCGGAGGCGGGCGCTGACTTCGGCCTCCTGGGCGGCGAGCCCGTGTGGATTGAGCGGCTGCGGGCTCGTGCGCATCTCGGCGTTGTGCAGCCCGAGCTCCTTCTCGAAACCGATATATTCGAGCAGGCGACGTGGCACCCGCGCCAGCGCGCTCGTCTCGCGATCCACCCCATAGAACTCGTATTCGAGCCCGATGATCGCCTGCGGGTTGTCGAACGTGCCGGCGTCGAGTTCGCGCTTGATCACCTCGGCTTCGTCCTCGGCGCGAGCGTGGAACTCCTCGCCATCGACGGCGAGCACGTCCTCGACCCGCCCCGCGAGATCCGAGCCAGACATGCCTCGCCGTGTGCGAGCGAACGACTTTAACTTCGCGACTGAGGGAAAGCGTTCTCGACGATTGCGGTGGGAAACGTATCGAAGAACCCGTGGCTACAGTACGCCCATTTCGGTCAGTCGCTCCGGAAGATAGGTGTCGGTAACGAAGTCCAGCCCCCGGGAGGCGAGCGCCTGCTGTTCGGCCTTCTTCCCGATGTCGAGCTGGAGTTCGATCTGCTCGCGCCAGTAGTCGGTCTGGAAGCGGGGATCGCTGAGCTCGCTTTCGAGGGCGTTGATGTCCGAATCCGCCAGCGGATCGGTCGGCAGGTCGTACTCGACGATGTCGGTCGGTTGAATCCCGACGAACTGCGCTTCGGGCGTGGCGAGATAGTCCGAGAGATGGGCCGATTTGATCGAGCCGTAGGCCACCGAGCCGTAGATCCGATAGGACCACGGGTCGCCGTCAGTGAACACCACAACAGGGAGATCAAGCTCGTTGTGGAGGCGTTTGGTGATCCGCCGGGTCGCGCGGGCGGGCTGGCCCTTCAGATGGACGACGATCGTGCCGTAGTCGTCGTCGAACCCGTTCTCGACGAGTCTGTCGCGCATCCCACCCGTCTCGACGCAGAGGATGAACTCGGCGTCGTGATCCAGGAACTCGATCGTGTCCGGGTTGTTCGGGATCTGGTAGCCACCCTCGCCGACGTCCTTCTGGCAATGGATCTCGCGCTCGCCGCGGCGCGTCTGTTCGCGGAGATAGAGCGGCCCCATCAGCGTCGCACCCGACTCCTCCGGGCGCATGTGGAAGTCCTCGCGGGTCACCTCCGAGACGATTTCGAGGTCCTCGACGAGCTGGTTCGACTCGTCCTGATCCGAGAACTGCGCCTCCTCGTTGTCCCAGCTCTCCGAGAGATAGTAGAGTTCACGCAGCGTCGACGAGCGATCCTCGCCGAGCTGGTCGGCGAGGAAGTCGATCGTGTAGATCGCCTTGAGGAGCTTACGCGCGCCGCGAACCGAGTTCGCGCTGCGCGTGCTCGTGCGGTCGCCGTAGACCCAGACGTCACTGTTCTCGTCGTACTCGATGTTGGATTTCGTCCGCGTCGGCAGCTCCATCTCCGGGATCTGGCCGGCGGCGAACTGGTCGTAGAAGTCGGCGGCGAGATCGATGAGTCGCTCGCGCGCCGAGTCGTCGCTGTCGGATCTGTCGGTGCTCATTGTGATGCAGCTATGTGTTGACGGTGAGTTTCGCGCTCTCGATGCCGGTCACGTCGAGATCGTAGTCGCTCTCGTCGGCGAGCTCGTACTGCAGGACGCTGTCGTCGTCGCTGCCGACCTCCGGCGACCACTTGATGAACCACTCGCCGTCCATCTCGACGACGCGTGCGCCATCGGAGACGCTCGTCGGTTCGGCCGAGACGATCTCGGTCAGTTCGGGCGACTCGCTGGTCCCGCTGTTGTTCTCGACGACGAGCTCGACGTGGGAGTTCTCGATGCGACGCTCGACGAGGACGTTGTTCATGATGCGCGCGAGCGAGTCGTCGATCTTCAGCTCCTCGCGCTCGGTGACGGTCGCGAGCTTGTCGGCCATCTCGGGGAGGATCGAGCCGAGGACGTCCTGTTTCTCCTGACGCTGTTGCATCGAACGGCGCTTGTTCAGATAGCTCTTCAGCTCGCGGGCGGCCTCGCGGACGGCGAGTTCGATCTCGTCCTCGATCGCCGGGATGTTGGCGATGGCGTCCTTCGACTCGCTCGTGAAGGGCACGTTCGTCGAGGCGACGTGGATCATGATCACCGCCGGTCCGTTGGGCATGCCCGAGCCGCCGGGCTGGTCGAGCCCGTAGTTGCGCCAGCCGATCCCCTTGAGAACGTCCGTGGTCGCACAGGCCCCGCGCTGGTAGACCAGCGGAACCCGGTTCGCAAAGCGGAGCAGCTCGACGCTCCCCTCGGCGGGGAGATCGCCGCCGTAGGCGATGCCGGCCTCGACGATGAACGGGTCGCCGCCGTGGACGCCCGCGTCGCGCGTCGCCGAGGCGTAGAAGTCAGCGTCGAACTCCTTTTCGAGCCCCGAGCGCACGAGATCGGCGGTGATCGGCGAGAGACAGTCCGTCGGCGGCGCGATGATGTCCGTCTCGCTCATCGCGCTCAGGAGAGCACTCGCGGTGTCACGATCGTCGGCGACGGCGGCGACGTTCGGCGGGTCGTCGGGCACCGTCCGCGCGACGCTCCAGAGCGCGTCCGTGACGTTCTCGCGTGCGGTCTCGCCGAAGGAGACGTCCTCACGCTCGGCGGTCATCGCGGCGGCGCGCTCGACGTATTCTTCGAGTGTCTCCCGTCGCAGTCGGTCGCGCACTTGACCCTCGCCGTCGAACTTCGCCGCCAGCCGCTCGGCGAACGACTCGATGACGCCGTCGTCCTTGCGCGTGCTCGTCGCCTCGTCAGTTAGCGTGTAGAGATCGGCCGTCCGATCGTCGCGGACGATCGCCCAGGCCGCGGCGACGGCCTTCTCCTGGACCGTGTCGCCGAACGTCGTTCCCGTCTCGTCGGTCGTCGCCACGGCAGCGTGCTCGACGAGCGTCGCGAGTTCGTGATGCGCGATCCGGTCGTGTTCACGGATGGCGTCGGCGACGCGCCCGGCGAACTCGTCGGTGGCCGCTTGTCCCTTGTTCGCCACCGCTTCCGTGACAGCCGACTCGATGTCAGCTTCGTGGGTCGCCGGCGTTCGCCACGCCATCTCGCGGCCGTAGTGGCGGTCGGTGAACGCCGCGATGACGTTCGTCGCCGTCTTCGTGCCGACGCGGGTGAACTCCCCCTGGAGGAACCCCGAGACGCTGTAGGAGTCGGTCGCTTCGAGCATCTTGAGCAGCGTGCCGAGCTCGACGCCGTGGGGATGGGGCCGGATCTCCTCGGTCTCGGCGGGGAGCTGATCGGTCGCGCGCTCGGCCTTGTACTCGCCGTTTGGCTCGCGGAGCTCGATGCGGGCGTGGGGGTTGACGACCGCGGTGTGTTTCACGTAGTCCCTGAGCTGGCCGCGTGCGCGCATGTTCGCCTCCATCTCCAGTTCGATGCGCGTGCCGTGGGTCCGATCCCAGGTCGTCGTCTCGTCGACGGAGACCTCGGGCTCGTTCGAGTCGGTGTCGATGATGAGTTCGAAGTATTTCGCCTCGCCACCCTGCGTCCGGCTGGTGATCTTCGCCGGCTTGCCGCTGGTGAGCTGTGAGTAGAGCACCGCCGCCGAGATACCGATCCCCTGCTGACCGCGGGCCTGCTCACGTTTGTGAAAGCGGGAACCATAGAGCAGTTTCCCGAACACCTTGGGGAGTTCCTCGCTCGTGATGCCGGGACCGTTGTCCTCGACGACGAGCCGGTAGTAGTCGCCGACCTCCTCGATCTCGATGTAGATGTCGGGGAGATGGCCGGCTTCCTCGGCGGCGTCGAGCGCGTTGTCGACGGCCTCCTTGACGGCCGTGACGAGCCCTCGGGCCCCGCTGTCGAACCCGAGCATGTGCTTGTTCTTCTCGAAGAACTCGGCGATGGAGATCGAACGCTGGCTCGCCGCCAGCTCGTCGGCGACCCCCTCGTCGTCGAGCGTCGACTGGAGGGATGGCATTACCCGGCGTATTCGAGCGACGGTTAAAACGACCGCGGTAGCAGGGTGGAAGTGGAGGTGTCGCTCGGGGAGCCGAACCGAAACCGTGCCGTCGGCCATCGTGTCGGACGAATCCGTTCGCCTCCACCGTGCTCCCGGCCGCGCGCGTGCGGGAGACTTATCACCGCGGGACCGCTAGGAATCGATAGCTTATATATGCCCCAGGACGAGTACGGAGCCGGACAGATACAGGTCTTAGAAGGGCTACAGGCGGTACGGAAACGCCCGGCGATGTATATCGGTTCGACGGACGCGCGTGGTCTCCATCATCTGGTGTACGAGGTCGTCGACAACGCCATCGACGAGGCGCTCGCCGGCCACTGCGATTCGATCTCGGTCACGGTCCACGACGACGAGCACCCCTCGGTGAGCGTGACCGACGACGGCCGTGGGATCCCGGTCGACGAGCACGAGGACGGCAAGTCCGCCCTCGAAGTGATCATGACCGTCCTCCACGCCGGCGGGAAATTCGACAAGGAGTCCTACCAGGTCTCCGGTGGCCTGCACGGCGTCGGCATCTCGGTGGTGAACGCGCTCTCGAAGTGGGTCGAGGTGACCGTCAAGCGCGACGGCGCGGTCTGGGAGCAGCGCTTCGACCACGGCGAGCCCGACGGCGATCTCGAACGGGTTCGGGATCTCCGCGAGGACGAATCGACCGGCACGAAACTCCAGTTCTGGCCCGACGAGGCGGTCTTCACCGATACGACGTTCGACGCCTCGACGCTCGCCAACCGGCTGCGCGAACTCGCCTTCCTCAACTCTGGCGTCGAGATCGAACTCGACGACGAACGCGACGGGAGCCGCGAACGGTTCCGCTACGATGGCGGCATCCGCGAGTTCGTCGTCTATCTCAACGAGACCAAGAGCGCCCTCCACGAGGACGTCATCTACTTCGACGACGCCGCCACCGTCGAGGACGGCGAGATATCCGTCGAGATCGCGCTTCAGGCGACCGACGAGCTCCAAGGCTCGATCCACGCCTTCGCCAACAACATCAACACCCGCGAGGGCGGCACCCATCTCACCGGGTTCAAGACCGCGCTCACGCGGGTCGTCAACGACTACGCGAGCGAGCACGGGCTCCTGAAACCGCTCGACGACGAGAACCTCACGGGCAGCGACATCCGTGAGGGGCTCACGGCGGTGATCTCGATCAAACACCCCGACCCGCAGTTCGAGGGCCAGACCAAGACCAAGCTCGGCAACAGCGAGGTCCGCGGCGTCGTCGAGAGCGCCGTCCACGAACAGCTGAACACCTACTTCGAGGAACATCCCGACACCGCCGAGGCGGTCATCGGTAAAGCAGTCGAAGCGGCCAAAGCCCGCCGCGCGGCCAAGAAGGCCGAGGAGCTCACTCGCCGGAAGTCGGCGCTCGAATCCACGGCGCTTCCGGGCAAGCTCGCCGACTGTCAGAGCCGCGATCCGAAGGACTCCGAACTGTTCATCGTCGAGGGCGACTCGGCCGGCGGCAGCGCCAAACAGGGCCGCGACCGCGAGTTCCAGGCCATCCTTCCCCTGTTCGGCAAAGTGCTGAACGTCGAGAAGCACCGGTTGGATCGCATTCTCGAAAACGAGAAGATTCGCAACCTCATCACCGCCATCGGCGCGGGCGTCGACGAGGAGTTCGACGTCGAGGAGACGCGGTATCACAAGATCATCATCATGACCGATGCGGACGTCGACGGCGCTCACATCCGCACGCTCTATCTCACCCTGCTCTACCGGTATCTCACGCCGCTGATCGAGGCTGGCTACGTCTATGCCGCCCAACCACCGCTCTACCGGGTCCGCAACGGCGGCGAAACCTACGACGCGATGACCGAGGCCGAGCGCGACGAGATTGTCGAGGAGCAATGCGGTGGCACGCCCGACCAAGTCCAGCGGTTCAAAGGACTGGGTGAGATGAACCCCGAGCAGCTCTGGGAGACGACGATGAACCCCGAAAACCGTATCCTGAAGCAGATCACCCTGGAGGACGCCGCCGCCGCGGACAAGATGTTCAACGTCCTGATGGGTGACGCCGTCGAACCCCGCCGGGAGTTCATCAAGAGCCACGCGACCGATGCCGACTGGGTAGACATCTAACCGTGTACCGTTCCAGTTCGGGCTGCTCGGAAACGCTTCGCTCTCGCGCTACTCACAAAAAACGACGCCAAGAACACCCGCTCGCTCCCTGCGGTCGCTCGCGATACGGTTGCTGGTGCGGCCGCAACCGCTCCGCACAGCACCGCAGAAGCCCTCGGCCCGCTACGCGGGCCTCGCCCTTCATCCACCAGGAACAGTCCCACAACCACATCGACACGGCCACACCGCAGCCGCACCGCCACAGCGCAGCCGCCGCGCTGTAACCCCGTTTCAGTATCACCGATAGCTACACCACATGAGTTCAGACATCCCCCAACCAGGATCGAACGCGGCCGCGAACGTCGATTCGGTCCGAATCGAAGACGAGATGGAACAGTCGTACATCGACTACGCGATGAGCGTCATCGCCGGGCGCGCGCTGCCCGACGTCCGTGACGGTCTCAAACCCGTCCACCGGCGCATCCTCTACGCGATGCACGAGGAGGGCGTCACCAGCGGATCGGGCCATCGGAAGTCCTCCTCGGTCGTGGGCGATACGATGGGTGACTACCACCCGCACGGCGATTCGGCGATCTACGACGCGCTCGCCAGGCTGGCCCAGGACTTCTCGATGCGCGCGCCGCTGGTCGACGGCCAGGGTAACTTCGGCTCCGTCGACGGCGATCCGCCGGCCGCGATGCGCTACACCGAGGCGCGGATGAGCTCCATCGCCGAGGAGCTGCTCTCCGATATCGAGAAGGACACCGTCGATTTCACGCCGAACTACGACGACCGCCTCGAAGAGCCGGACGTCCTCCCGTCGGCGTTCCCGAACCTGCTCGTCAACGGCTCCTCGGGCATCGCGGTCGGGATGAGTACGAACGTCCCACCCCACAATTTGGGAGAGGTGATCGATGCGACGGTCCACCTGATCGAGAACCCCGACTGCACTGTCGAGGATCTGATGGAGCACGTGAAGGGGCCGGATTTCCCCACCGGAGCCGAAATCGTCGGCCGCGAGGCGATCCACTCGGCGTACACCACCGGTCGCGGTCGCGTGCGGATGCGCGCGAGCTACGAGATCGAGGAGATGGGCAATCGTGAGCGCATCGTTATCACCGAACTCCCCTACCAGCAGAACAAGGCCAAACTCGTCGAGCACATCGCCGAGCTCGTCAACGACGGGACGCTCGACGGCGTGAGCGATCTCCGCGACGAGTCCGACCGCGACGGCATCCGCATCGTCGTCGAACTCAAGCGCGGCGCACTCACGGACGTCGTCGAGAACCAGCTGCTCGAACACTGCCTCGAAAAGACGTTCGGCGTCATCAATCTCGCGCTGGTCGACGGCGAACCACAGGTGCTCGACCTGAAGGAACTCATCAGCCACTACCTGAAGCACCGCCGCGAGGTCGTTCGGCGACGTTCCCAGCACGACCTCGACGAGGCCGAGGAGCGCGCTCACATCCTCTCCGGGCGGCTGACGGCGCTCGAAAATGCCGACGATGTCGTCGAATTGATCCGCGAGGCCGACGACCGCGACGGGGCCAAGAGCGCTCTCAGGGAGGTCTACGAGTTCTCCGAGCGACAGGCCGACCACATCGTCCGGATGCAGTTGGGCAGCCTGACGGCGCTCGAAGCCGAGGAGATCGAAACCGAGTACGAGAACGTCGAGAGCGAGATCGACCGCCTCGAAACCATCCTCGCGAGCGACGCCGAGCTCGATCGCGTCATCACCGACGAACTGCGCGCGGTCCAGGACGAGTACGCCGACGACCGCCGGACGCGGATCGTCGAGGACTACGGCACCGTCACGCACGAGGACCTCATCCCCGACGAGGAGGTCGTCGTCGTGATGACCGAGAACGACTACATCAAGCGGATGCCGGCCGGCCAGTTCGATCCCCAGGGTCGCGGCGGCAAGGGGATCATCGGCACGAAACTGAAGGACGGCGACCGCGTCTCGGCGGTGTTCCGGGCGAACACTCACGACTACCTCCTCACGTTCACCAACCAGGGCTACGTCTACCGCCTCAAGGTCTACGAGGTGCCCGAGATGGGCCGGACCGCCCGCGGGAAATCCGCGATCAACCTCGTCGATCTCGACGATGACGAAGCCATCACCGCCGTCGTGGCGACCGACGACCTCACCGACGAGGAGTGTCTCACGATGGTCACGCGCGATGGCTACGTCAAGCGGACCTGTGCGAGCGAGTTCGAGAACATCCACTCGGGCGGGCTGATCGCCACCCGACTGGAGGACGGCGACGAACTCGTTGACGTCGCAGTCACCGACGACGACGGCGACCTGCTGATCGGCACCCAACGGGGGATGGCGATCCGCTTCCCCAAGGAGGAAGCCCGAGAGATGGGGCGGAGCGCCCGCGGTGTCAACGGTGTCGATCTCCAGGAAGGCGATGCTGTCGCGGGGGTCGTCACTGCCACCGACGACGCCGACCTCCTCACCGTCACCGAGAACGGCTACGGCAAGCGCACGCCGATGAGCGAGTACAGCACCCAGTCGCGCTACGGCAAGGGGCTCAAGGACATCAAAACGAACGAGCGCAACGGCCGCGTCACCGCCATCGAGAGCGCGACCGCCGACGACGATCTCGTGGCGATGAGCGACACCGGACAGATCATGCGCACGCCCGTCGGCGATATCTCGACCGTCGGCCGGAACACGATGGGCGTGACGATCATGGCGCTCGAAGACGGCGACGGTATCGCCTGTATCGACGTGCTCGAAACGTAGCTCAGACGATCTCGTTGTCTCGCAGCAGGTCCGCGAGCACGTGTACGAAGAGAACGGATTCGGTGAGTCTCTCGACCGGGCGGCTCACCCGCCGCGCGAGCGCGATCAGCGCGCCGCCGATGAGGACGTGACTCAGCAGTCGGAAGCTGGCCATCTCGCCCGTTCCCTCGAAGAGGTTTTCTTGATCGACGAACACGCGCTTCGGATCCCGGAGACAGTCCGTGAAGTGATGCCAGTCGCCGACGCGCAGTCGGGCGAGCACGAAGTGATCGAGATCGATGAGCACCCCGAGTCCCAGACCATACGCCGCGAGCGCCGCCAGCTGTCGGGGCGAGCGCCCGTCGGTGCGTGCGAGAACCCACCCGACGACGGGGATGCTGAGCAGGAAATGCTCGCCGGATTTCATTCGCCCGCCTCCAGGCGATAGGTCGGGCCGTCGTCGGTGTCCTGGATCTCGACGCCGAGCGCCTCCAGTTCGGTCCGGAGCTCGTCGGCACGGTCGTAGTTGCCGACCTCGCGGGCCGACTCGCGCACGTCGAGCAGGAGTTCAATCATCTCGTCGGCGATGCCGACCTCGCCCGTCGTCTCCTCGGTGAAGCTCAGGCCGAGTATTCCCTCGCCGAACTCCTCGAACGTCTCGACCGCCCGCTTGAGCGCCCGATAGTCGTGTTCGTCCTCGGCGTCGAGCCGGGAGTTGATCACCGTCGCGAGTTCGAGCAGCGCCGCGAGCGCGCCCCTGGTGTTGAAATCGTCGTTCATCGCGGTCGTGAACGCCTCTCGTGTGTCGTCGACGGCATCGCGCAGTCGGCCATCCTCGACGTTCGTCCGTGCGTCGGGCCCGTCGAGCGCCGCGACCGCCCGCTCGTGCGTGCGTTCGAGCCGTTCGGCACGCTCGACGGCCTCCTCGATGGCCGCCTCGCTGTATGTCTGGGTGCTGTTGTAGCTGCCCGACAGCAGGAAGGTGCGGATCGCGTTCAGGCCGTAGTCGGCGAGCGCCTCGTCGACGGTGATGAAGTTGCCGAGGCTCGAACTCATCTTCTCGTCGTCCATCGCGAAGAGGTCGGCGTGGAGCCAGTATTTGCTGAACTCCTTTCCAGTACTGGCCTCGCTCTGGGCACGCTCGTTCTCGTGGTGGGGGAAGACGAGATCGCGCCCGCCGACGTGGATGTCGATGGTCTCGTCGAGATGGGCCATGCTCATCGCCGAGCACTCGATATGCCAGCCCGGTCGGCCCTCGCCCCACGGCGATTCCCAGGTTTGCCCGGACGACGGCTCGACGCTCTCGTCGTGGCGATGCTCGGAAACGGCATCGGACGAGACGCCGCCGGCCTTCCAGAGCGCGAAGTCCGCTGGACTGCGCTTCTCGCTTCGCTCGTCGGGCTCGCCCTGCGCTTCGATCTCGTCGAGGCGCTGGTTCGAAAGTTCGCCGTACGATTCGAAGCTTCCCACGTCGAAATAGACGGAGCCGTTCGATTCGTAGGCGTGCCCGCCCTCGACGAGTCGCTCGACGAGGTCGATGATCTCGGGGATATGTTCGGAAACCCGCGGGTAGACCTCCGCACGCTTCAGATTGAGCGCGCGCATATCGTCGAGCGTCTTCTCGACGAACCCGCGCGCGACCGCGCTCTCGGAGTCGCCGAGGTCGTCCTCGCCCACGCGGGCGACGATCTTCTCGTTTACATCAGTGAAATTCTCGACGTGGCGCACCGCGTAGCCCAGGTGTTCGAGCCAGCGGTGCATCACGTCGACGTGGACCCAGCTGCGCGCGTGGCCGAGATGAGCGCGATCCGAGACCGTCAGGCCACAGTAGTAGAGCAGTACGGAGTCGGGGTCCTGTGGCTCGAACGGTTCGCGCTCGCCGGTGAGGGTGTTCGCCACGCGCAGCGTCATCGTCCCATCTACGCGGGCCAGCGCTTCAATCCGTCGGAGTCGTCACAACTCCTGCGAGCGCGTCCTCGATGATCCGCACCGCATCGGGACCCGCTCGTCGATCCACCACGACCACGAGTCCGTCGCCGGCGACACCCGCGGCCATCACGTCGATTCCCTCGACGGCCAGCCGATCCAGGACGTGCGCGAGCGCCTGGGCATCGACTTCCCCGGTGGCGAGCACGCCCGTCAGCGACCCGGCATCGGGCACGAGCGCGTGGCTGCCGACCGCGAGTAGCGCCTCGTTTTCGTCGCTCGTCCCGCTTTCCATTTCGGCCATATCCACCGCACCGAGACCGCTCTGCATCGTCACGCGGGCGTCGCGCGCATCGGATTCGTGATCGGGCAGCTCCTCGGCGTAGCGCCGCAGCGCAGCGGCCACCGGATCGAGGTCACCGACGTCGAGGAATCGTGCGGCGGCGGTGTAGTTGAGCACGCCCGCTCGGAGCGCCTCGAACACGAACGGGGTTCGACGCACCGCGCGTCTGGTGTCGGCGGCGAGGGTCATGCTTCGGAGTGAACTGTCGAGCACGAAAAACTCGACGTACCGAATCGTGGACGATGTATCGCACCGAGACCGCGAGTCCTGATACAAATGAGAAGCCGCAACCGCACCGCCACCGCCCACATGCCTCCCCAGCCGATTGCGCTCCTCGCTCGCTCCGCTCGCTGCGGTGCTCATCCCTCGCACGCCGATCCGCGCTCGGTGCTCGCTTGGCTCGCACACGAGCGCGAGCGCGCGCCGACCGCAACCGTCCTGTTCGTCGACTCTGAAGCGATCTGGTTCGGACCCCGAGAGCGGGGAGGCGAAGCCACTAAACCGGTCGCACTCCTCGATTTCAGTATGCCGGCACTGGTCATCGTCGCCCACGGCTCGCACCTGAATCCCGGCTCGCACGATCCGACCTTCGCCCACGCCGACACCGTGCGCGCGGCGGGGGCCTTCGACGAGGTGCGCGAGGCGTTCTGGAAGGAGGAACCCTCCTTCCGGGAGGTCCTCAGAACCGTCGAGAGCGAGGAGGTCTACGTCGTGCCGCTGTTCGTGAGCGAGGGCTACTTCACCGAGGAAGTCATCCCGCGCGAGCTCCGCCTGGAGGACTGGGACGTCTCGCTGTGGAATTCCAACGGGACGGACGCCGACACGGCCACTCTCACGGCCGCCGACGTCGACAAGACCATCCACTACTGTGGTCCGGTCGGCACCCATCCCGCCATGTCCGACGTCATCGTCCAACGCGCCGAATCCGTGACGAGTGATCCGGACGTGGGCGAGGGGTTCGGCCTCGCGGTCGTCGGCCACGGCACGAATCGCAACGAGAACTCGGCGAAGGCGATCGAGTATCACGCCGATCGCGTCCGCGAGATGGACCGGTTCGACGAGGTCAATGCGCTGTTCATGGACGAAGAGCCCGAGGTCGACGACGTGACCGACTACTTCGAGAGCGAGGACGTCGTCGTCGTGCCGCTGTTCGTCGCCGATGGCTACCACACCCAGGAGGACATCCCCGAAGACATGGGGCTGACCGACGACTACCGCGAGGGCTACGAGGTCCCCACCGAGGTCGAGGGCCACCGCATCTGGTACGCCGGTGCGGTCGGGACCGAACCGCTCATGGCCGACGTGCTGCTCGAACGCGCCGCCGACGCCGGTGCGGACGTCGACGAGGCGCTCGACATCGTCCGCAAACGGACCGCCACGCCGGCGGCCGGTGATTGATGGACGACTCCCAACTACGGGCGCTCCGCGAGGCCGCCGCCGACGGCGTGACCTGCGACGGGCTGTCGGCCTCGCGGGACGACGCGGGCTACGCCTTCGCGACGCCGGAAGTGAGCCACGACGGCCTCAGTGAGAACGAGTTCGACGCGCTCGCGACGGAGAACCCCTGGTTCGTCTCGAACTGGCACTACTGGCGCGCGACGAGCGAGACGAACGAGGCGTTCCTCCGCTGGGTCGAGCACGCGAGCGAACTCGGCGTGCGCGAACGCTACGAGACGCTCGTCGACGGTCTCACGCGCGAGTGGGGCCAACTGCTCGTCACTGCGACGCTCGGTACCGACGGCGAGCGCAGCTACGAACTCCGCCATACGACCGACGTGGCCACTGCCGTCGCGGAGCTCGACAGCTACCACGATCCGCGCGAGGCACGCGAGATCAGCACGCTCGACGACGACGGCGACTATCGCCCGCTGAAGACCGCACCCACCCTTCGAGCGGGCTGGCGCTTCGCCGATCTCGACGGTCGCGATCTCGTGCGCACGGTGGAGTTCTTCTATCCGGCGACGGTCGCGAACTGGTATCGCGAGCGGACCGGCGAGCTGGACGTCAGCCACTTCCGCGAGACCGCCGAGCGCCAGACGGGGATCTACGGCGTGATCGACGATCTCGATGTCGATAGCGTCGAAAACCTGGCCGAGGCCTGCTGTGTCGACTCGCAGTGCCTCAAACGCCGCGAGTGGGACGAGGACGAAGAGACACCCCTCGACGCACCCCGTGGCGACGGCGAGTTCCCCTGTCGGGAGCCGTGTTCGCTCGTCGTCGCCGCCGCCCGACAGTTCGCCGTCCTCGAAGGCGAGGAGACGCGCACCTACGAGCTCGAACTGACGCCCAGCGAGCGCTCGCAGTTGGGGGACCTGGTCGATGCGGTCGCCGACGGACGCGTCGACGAGATCCGCGAGGCCGACGTCGGCGACGGCGCGAATCGATATCGAGCGCGCTACCTCCGGGCGAAGCGACTCGCTGACGGCGAGTTCGAGAGTCTGCGCGAGAAAAACTGAGTCAGGAGAGCAGGAGATAGCCAGCGACGACGAGCCCGGCGAGAACGGCGACTGCGCCGATATACATGGCAACACCCTCGACGAACAGCAGCGCGATCCCCAGCAGGATCACCACCGCCGTGGCACCGAGCAGTCCCGAACTGTCGAGACCGCCCGCATTGCTCGATCGTGACATGTCCCCGGTGCTCGATCGCGTTCTCCCGGTCGATCGCGATCGTGTCGCGCCGCCCGACGACCGTGTCGGGGAGCTCGTCGGGCCGGCATCGACGGTACCATCGGTGCGCTCGATGAGCGATTCGTCGATCTCGACGCGCTGCTTTCCGGCGGCCGGCTCGATCGCGACCTCGACCTCCTCGGTCTGGCTGCCGTAGGCGGTGGCGACGGTGAGGTAGCCCGTGACCGGGCCGCTCTCGTGGACGCGGATCGGAACGCGCACCGTCGCGCCCGGACGGACGTAGTGGTTACTCGTCGGGATCGAGGCGATCTCCGAGAGCGCATCGTCGAGACGGAGGTGGACGTGGGTCGCCTCGCCGTGGTTATCGAGCTCGACGACGAACGAATCCGAACTCGCGAACGTCGTCGGCAGCTCGACGGCGTGGAGCTCCGCACGGTTGAGATGAACCGAGAGCGTCCCCGAAGCGGTCGACTCAGCCATATTCAGGCCGGCGCGTCCTCGCGCATGTCCGGTGGGAGCAGGTTCGGAATCCCCTCCTCGATCGGATACTCCTCGCCACACTCAGAACAGACGAGTCGGCCTTCGAGCACCTCGTCATCGGTTCGCTGGATGACTTCGAGTTCGAGCTCCTGCTTGTCCATCGGACATCGCACGATCTCCATCAGCGACTCCTTCATCGTCGCTCGCCCCAATTCATGCGCGAGACGACGACCGGCGGTGATAAAAGCGTGGCGCTCGCCCAGCGGCGGTCGCGGGGTGGCACGGTTGCGGGCGGCCGCGCCGCGGCCCGCGGGCGGTGCGGTCCGTGGCCGCGGCTGGCGGTTCGGTAGCGGTGCCTGGTGGATGAAGGGCGAGGCGCGCGAGCGACCGGAGGGAGCGAGTAGCGAACGAAGTGAGCGCGCGCCGAGGGCTTCGGCGGAGGCGGTACTGTGCGGTGTCGTCTACGCGAGCGGGTCCTCGCGGACGACCGTCTGCTCACGGCCCGGTCCGACGCCGACGGCGTAGATCGGGACGTCGAGTTCCTCGCTGATGTAATCCAGATACGCGCGTGCGTTCTCGGGGAGTGCGTCGTAGCCCTCATCGGCGATCGCATCCCAGTCGGCGTCGTCCCAGCCGTCGAAGCGACGGAAGGACGCTTCGCAGTCGGCCCATCGTTCGGTCGTCGCCGGCAGCGTGAGTCGCTCCTCGCTATCATCGGGACTGGTGTCCCGATTGCTCGGTGAGCTTCGCTCATCGGTGTCGAGCGTGTAGGCGTGACCCACCCGCACCTCGTCGAGCCCGGCGAGCGTGTCGATATGGTTGACGACGAGTCCCGTGAACCCGTTCGCGCGCGTCGAATGGCGGAGCATCGGCATGTCGAGCCAGCCGATGCGTCGCGGTCGACCCGTGACGGTGCCATATTCACCGCCGGCCTCGCGGAGTTCCGTGGCGAGTGCCTCGTCGCCGCGCTCGGTGTCCTCGTCGTAGTCGGGTGTCTGGCCGACCACGCCACCGAGTTCGGTGGGGAGGGGACCGGTGCCGACTCGCGAGAGGTAGGCCTTGGCGATCCCGACGATTTCGCCGTCGCCGACGATCCCCGGTCCGAGTCCCGTGCCGGTGCAGGTCCCGCCGGCCGTCGGGTTCGAGGAGGTCACGTAGGGGTAGTTGCCGTGGTCGATGTCGAGGATCGTCCCCTGTGCACCCTCGAAGAGCACGTCCTCGCCATCGTCGATGTGGTCGGCGAGGAAGGTCCCGGCGTCGACGGTCATGTTCTCCTCGGCGAGGCGCTCGCCGAAACTCGAATACTGGTCGTAGAGCGCGTCGACATCGAACGCCTCGCCCGTCTCGACGCCGAAAACCTCCTCGGCGAGCGCGCGCTTCTGCGGGACGACGTATTCGAGGCGTTCGCGCAGCACGTCGGTGTCGAGCAGGTCGCCGATCCGGATGCCGCGCCGGCCAGCCTTGTCCTCGTAGGTCGGGCCGATGCCGCGACCGGTGGTGGCGACGTCGAAGTCGCTCTCGCTTTTGACGTCCTCCTCAATGCCGTCGAGAACGCGATGATAGGGGAAGATGACGTGCGCGCGGCGGGCGACCCGGACGTCGGGATCGACGCCACGCTCCTGTAGCGCGTCGAGCTCCTCGAACAGCGTCTCGGGATTGACGACGCAGCCGTTGCCCAACACGTTCGTCGTCCCGCGGATGGCACCGCTCGGTACCAGCGAGAGCTTGTACTCCTCGCCGTCGTGGACGACGGTGTGGCCGGCGTTGTCGCCGCCCTGATACCGACAGACCACGCTGGCCGATTCGCTCCAGCGGTCGGCCATTCCGCCCTTGCCCTCGTCGCCGAGCTGTGCGCCGACGATGGTGACTGTCATGTCCTTCGGTTCCGACCTTCCGGATAAACCGATTTCGATGTGCCGGCAGCCACGGCGGTGACGTCGAACACCACTCGATGGTATTCATCGTCATTCGGTGTCGAGGGCCAGAAAGTATATGATACATGGCCACTAACTCCCGGAATAGCGAATCCGGTGACGACGGGCCGACCAACCGCAATCGTCCCACTGTGGCTGAATTTTTCGACCGGAATCCGGAGGAGTAACGTTTAAACCCCTCACGCACGAGTTAACAAATGCCATGATAGACCGACTTGAGAAAGAGGTCGATATGCTGGAACGCCATCTGCAGGTGCTGCGGATGGTCATCGAGAGCGAACCGATCGGCATCGTGAAGATGTCCAACGAGACGGGCTACCCCCATCACAAGGTGCGCTACTCGCTGCGCGTTCTCGAAGAGGAATCGCTCATCGAGCCGTCGAGCCAGGGTGCGATCACGACCGAACGTACCGAGGAGTTCGTCGACGAGCTCGACGGGAAGGTCGACGCAATCGTCGAGAAACTCTCGGGGATGAAGATCAGCGATACGGCCGAAGCCACCTCGTAGCTCACTGCTCGCGCCACTCGCGGCGCAACAGTCCGTACTGAAACGAATCGCGGTACTCGCCATCGATGAATCGATTCTCGCGCGCACGACCCTCCTCGACGAAACCGAGCGATTCGAGCAGCCCGCGCGAGGCCGCGTTGAAATCGAAGGCGTGCGCGCCGAGGCTGTGGACGTCGAACGTCCGGAAGACGTACTCGACGACGAGCGAGACCGCCTCTTTGCCGTAGCCCTTTTGGTGATGGTCAGGGACGAGCCAGTAGGCCAGGCTGGGTCGATCCCAGTCGACGCGCCTGACAGTGACGACGCCGATCGGCTCGCTTTCGTCCTCCTCGGGGTGGTCCGGCCCTGCATCGTCGAGACAGACGACGAAACCGACGTTGTGTTCGTCCTCGATGAACTCCTCGAAGTAGTCGTCCATCTCGCTGTCGTTCATGTGCGTGATGGTGCCGAGCGGGTAGCGGATCTCGGGGTTTGCGTGTGCACGCTGGAGGAACTCGCTGTCCTCGCGCTCGACGGTCCGCAGCGTGACCCGCTCACCCTGCTCGATGCGCGTTCCTGGCATGGCCGATGCGCGAACGCCACATGGATGTTTCTTTCGAATCGATTCGACAAGTCGAGAACTCAAAAGCAGTCCGCCGGATCGAGCAATCGCGGTTCGGGTGCGTCGTCGCTCGCGATCGCCACATCGGCGACGGTATCGCCGTTCGGGAGCGTGATGATCGCATCGGCGAGCAGTGGGGCGACGATGCCGGCCGCGACGGTCCCGGGTCGAGAGAGCGGTGCGCGCACGGCGATCGTCTCGCTCTCCTGCATGGCCACCGATTCGATCGCGCTCTCGGCGGCAGTGAGCATCTCGGCGTGCGTAACCCGTGCTCCATCGGTGGCGAGAACCGGATCGGTGGGATCGATCGTCGCCGGGACGAGCGTCGGATTCTCGCTCCAGACGTCGCGCTCAAAGTATTCGACGTGGGCGTCGTCCGGAGGGTCGCCGTAGGCGATCTTCGTGCCGCCGGGCGGAAGCTCGAACCCGTCGATCTCGTCGGTCGGCGCGATCACCGCACGCGCGTCGGTCGTCGTGGACGGCTCGAAGCAGGTGATGGCCCCGAGCGACACCGCACCGAGAAAGCCGAGGAGTGCTTCGGGAGTCCGACCGACGACGGCGACCGTGTGACCGCTTCGGACACCGCAGTGGTGCAGGAAGTTGCCCGTCTTCCAGGCGTTCGTGAGGAGTCGGCGGGCGTCGTACTCGCGGCCGGTGGTGGCGTCGTTGAGGACGATCTCCTCGTCCCGACGCTCACGTGCGAGGAGTCCGCGCAGCGTGTCCATGCCGTCGTTTCGCGCCCGTGGCGTGAAAACCCGCCGGCCGATGGCTACCGGAGACGGTGCGGTTACAGTCGTTGCCCTGCCGTCTGTGGCCGCGTCACGACCGCAGACTCTGCGGAGTCCGAAAGACAACATGAAGCGTCGTTCGTCTTGTCGAACAGCGCTCGACGTGCGCCAGAACGGCCCGTGTTCTGACGACATCGGAGGAGGGGGGGGAGCTTCGCTCTCGAACGACAACGCGCTCCTGGTGGATGAAGGGTGAGCGCGACCGCCGGAGAACGCTTCGCGCGCTCCGAGCACCCGTTCGCCTGTGGCTCACGGGAACGCAGGGAGCGTGAGCTTCTGCGGGGCAATACTGTGCAGCGGGGCGGGTACGACGCTATGCCGATGGAATGACGCGAACGAAATCCAGTTGATAACTGGCGAACACAGTGGATCGTGAACGGCGAGTGCGACCGAGCAACGCGAGAGTACAGCCCGCCCGCAGAGAACGGAGCTCTATTTGAGTCGTTCCTGCAAGAAGGAGGGGTGGGCGGCGGTGACGCCCTCGATCGAGAGGATGTCGTCGGCGATGACGTTACCGACGGCGTTGCCGTCAGGCGCGCGGATCTCGGCCATCAGCATGTGGTCGCCGCTGGAGCTGTAGAGCGTCTCGATCTCGTCGAGCTCCGTGATGGTGCGCGTCGTCTCGACGTAGCGGCCGCTCTCGACCTCGATACCGACGAGCGCGATCGAGCGCCCGGAGAGCTTCTTCGGATCGATATCGGCCGAATAGCCCGTGATAACGCCGTCGCGTTCGAGTTTGTCGATGTACTTGCGAACGGTGGGCTTCGAGACGTCCGCTCGGTTCGCGATGTCGGCGTACGAGGCCTGCGCATCCTCCTCCAGAACGGAGAGAATGCGGTCCTCGGTGGAGTCCGCGCTCATGTCGACTAGTTGGTGTCCATGAAAAAAGATCTTCCGAATCAGAAAACGCGCTGGCGACTTACTTGTGGGCGTCAAGGAGATCGTAGCTGCGCTCCCAGTCGGCCTCCTCGTCGAAGTAGCGCTCGGCCAGCGGCTCCTCGGGCATCTCACCCGTCGAGCGTTTCTCCTCGCCGTACGAGCGACGATCCTCGTCGACGTAGAAGCGCCCAGTGAGCACCTCGCCCTCGTAGAGTTTGTCCTCGGTCTCGTGCATCATCTCGGCGGCCTCCTGACGGTCGTGGACGTCGAAGTCGAAGTCCTCGGAGTCCTGAACGTCCGTGTACGGAACGTACTGCTTTGCGTCCTTGTTCCAGGTCGGACACTGCGTCAGGAAGTCGACGTGGGCGAACCCGTCGTGTTCGATCGCCTCGGTCAGGATCTCCGTCGCCTGCCGCGGGTTCACCGCCGCCGTCCGCGCGACGTACGACGCACCCGACGTCAGCGCCAGCGACAGCGGTCGGATCGGGTCCTTCGCCGAGCCGTGGGGCTGGGTCTTCGATTCGTGACCCTTCGGGCTGGTGGGCGACGTCTGGCCCTTCGTGAGCCCGAAGATCTCGTTGTTGAACACGATGTAGGTCATGTCGTGGTTCTCGCGGGCGGTGTGCATGAAGTGGTTGCCGCCGATGCCGTACCCATCGCCGTCGCCACCCGCCGCGATCACCTCTAATCCTGGGTTCGCGAGTTTCGCCGCACGGGCGATCGGCAGCGAACGCCCGTGGATCGAGTGCATCGCGTAGGACTCGAAGTAGCTGTTCAGTTTGCCCGAGCAGCCGATTCCGGTGACGAGAAGCGTCTCATCGGGCGTGCGCCCGACTTCGGGCATCGCACCCTTGAGCGCCTTCAACACGCTGAAGTCACCACAGCCCGGACACCACGTCGCCTGCGGCTCGATGCCCGGCGTGAACGCCTCCCGGTCGATCTCCTCGCCCTGTTCCGCCTGTCCGATCGCGCTGAATGATTTGCTCATGTCTTAATCACCTGCTGCCGGTTCGATCCGCGTCTGTGCCGTCGGCGGTTCGTCGCCGCCGTTCACCTGGATGTCGAACCCTTCGACGACTTCGGCCGGCTCGAACGGGTTGCCGTTGTACTTCAGCAGGCTCGACATCTTCTCGCCGAATCTCCCCAACTCCTTCTGGGTGAGCCCACGGAACTGGGCGGTGATGTTCATCTCGACGACGAGACACTCGTCGACCGATTCGAGGAACTCCGTCACGTCCTCTTTCGGGTAGGGCATCAGGTCGCTCACGCCGAGCATCTTCACCGATTCGCCCTGCTCGTTCAGGCGGTCGACGGCCTCCTCGACGCTGCCCTGCTGGCTTCCCCAGACCATAATGCCGTGTTCGGCGTCCTCCGGCCCGTAGTACGTCTGGTTCGAGTGCTCTTTGTCGTCCAGGTCGCTACGGATGGATTCGAGTTTGCGCGTGCGCCGGTCGACCTGCGCGACGCGATTGTCCGGACTCTCCTCGATGTGGCCCTGCGGGGTGTGCTCGTTGCCCGTCGCCAGGAATCGGCCATCCTTCTGGCCGGGAATGCTTCGCGGGCTCACGCCGTCTTCGGGGTCGTGACGGAACCGGTTGAACGTCCCCGATGCGTGATGGGGTGCCTCTTGGATCTCCTCTTCGGAAAGGACGCTGCCGAGATCCGGATTGGGCTCGCGATCGAAGTGGCTCGCCGGCACGCTTGCGAGTTCACCCGAAAGCTTCTGGTCGATCACGATCACGACCGGAATCTGGTACTCGTAGGCGACTCGGAACGCTTCTCTGGACTGTTCGTAAGCCTCCGCGACCGTTCCGGGAGCGAAGACCACACGATTGGAGTCGCCCTGACTCGTGTAGAGGATGTGTTCGAGATCGCCCTGTTCGGGTTTGGTCGGCATCCCCGTCGAGGGACCAGCCCGCATCGCTTCCACGAGCACGAGCGGCGTCTCGGTCATCTCCGCCAGTCCCAGCGGTTCGCTCATCAGTGCGAACCCGCCACCGGACGAGCCACTCATGGCTTTGACGCCCGCGTGGGAAGCACCGATCGCCAGCGACGCCGCCGCGATCTCGTCTTCGACCTGCTCGGAGATCCCGCCGATCGAGGGGAGGTGCTGAGTCATGATCGTGAACACGTCCGTCCACGGCGTCATCGGATAGCCCGCGATGAACCGACAGCCCTCGTCGATCGCGCCGTATGCGACCGCGTGGCTCCCGTTCAGCAGCACCTGCTCTTCGTCGTGGCTGCCCGTCGGGACTTCGAGATCGTGCGTGAACTCCATCTCGCTGACCGCCGCGTGGGCCTCTTCGAGCACCTCGACGTTGGTCTCGAGCATCTCGCCGCTCATCGTGTCGGCCATCAGCTCCTCGAAGATCCCCGTATCCATGTCGATCAACGCGGCCGTTGCTGCAACACCCGCGGTGTTGCGCATGATCTCGCGGCCGTGCTCGCGTGCGAGGCTTCGGAGATCGAGCGGGTAGACGTGCCAGTCGTTTGCCTCGACGCGCTCGTCGAAGTTCTCGACCTCGTCGGTGTCGAGCAGCCCCTCGTCGTAGACGATCACCCCGCCCTCGCGCAGCTCGTCGAGGTTCTCCGTGAGCGGTTTGACCTCTTCATTCCCATAGTAGGCCTCGCCGTCCTGGGGGTTCCGGGCGAAACTATCGCCCAGCGCCAGCAGGAAATCGTAGCCGTCGCCGCGCGATTTCACTGCGTGATCGGCCGCCCGCACTTCCACATACGTGTGGCCGCCGCGGATCCGCGATGGGTAATGTCTGTGTGTGAATACGTCCAGCCCCGTGCGCATCAGCGCCTTCGTGAAGTTCTGGCTCGTCGAGTCGATCCCGTCACCGGAACCGCCCGCGATCCGCCAGATGAGTTCATCTCCTGTCATAGTTTCCCTCGCCGACTTCCTGGTTCGTCCTTTGCGAGGGCGTTATAAAAGGGTTTCCGGTATATCAAGACTCATCAATCATGTGGGTTTGGTATATATTCTCAGTCGATGATGACGTTCCGGTGGTCGAGACGGCCGCTGACGGCCTCGCCGAAATTCGTGATCGGGAGCCGATCAACGGCTACTGACGGTCTCGGCGAGGTCGCTCAGAACGAGCCAGACCTGTCTGACGACGATCTGGAGATCGAACCAAAACGACCGTTCATTGATATATTTCACGTCGTACTGGAGCTTTCGTTCCGGATCGTAACCTGTAACCTCGTTGATCTGTGCGAGACCCGTCAGTCCCGGTTTCACGAACCAGCGTCGACGCCACTCGATGAGGTTCGTCTCGATGTCGTCATCGAGTTCGGGACGTTCCGGACGCGGACCGACGACGCTCATGTCGCCGGCGAAAATCGACCAGAGCTGCGGGATCTCGTCGAGATGTGTCCGCCGGAGCAGTCGCCCGATGCGCGTGACACGCGGATCGACGCCGCCGGCGTCCTCCTCGCTGAGTTTCGCGCCGGTCGCCGCCTCCGCGTCGGGGATCATGCTCCGGAACTTGTAAACCTGGAACGTCTCGCCGAACTCGGCGGTTCGCTCCTGGCCATAGAAGAGCGGCCCGCCGTCATCGAGTTTGATCGCGGCGGCGATGGCGATGATGATCGGCGAGAGCGCCACCAGCCCCGCGAGCGCGAAGGCGATGTCGAACCCCCGCTTGATGATGCGATCCTGCCAGTCCCACGGGACGAGCTCGGTGTCGATGAGTTCGCCGACGCCCGTACCGCTCGTGAGCACGCTATCGGCGTGCTTGCGGTGGACCTTTGCGGTGACACCGTGGTTGTAGCAGGTGGCGAGCGCACCGAAAAAGGCCGCGCGATCCGAGCGCTCGAAGGCGAGCACCGCCGTATCGATGTCGTGCTCGATCAGCAGATCGTCGAGTCGCGAGAGACCACCCAGATGATCGATCTCGTCGAGCCGCCCGTCGAGCGCTTGCCCGCCGTCGGCGACGCCCATCGACGGACGGTTCCGATCGGCGTCGTAGCGGATCGCTGGCGCGATGTAGCCGACGATCGGGAGGTCGGTCGTCGCGAGCAGTTCACCCATCGCGTCCGGGTCGTCGCCGACCAACACCGCGCGCTCGGCGGTCGGCTCCGGCCGGCGGCGGATGGCGACGAACCACGCCGGCAGCGCGACCGAAAGCAACAGCGTCGTCACCACCAACGTCGTCCGCGGGAGTCGATAGGTGTAATCGAAATAACCGATCGCCGCGAGCGCGAGCGCGCCCATGAAAAGCCGCCGGAGCGTGAGCGAGATCGTATCGAGAATGCGCCGCGGATGGGGTTTGAACAGCGTCAACAGCGCGGCGGCCAACACCGCCAGCGCCGTCGCCATCGCCACCACCAGCGCCCCACCGGACAGTACCGTCACAGGGAGCCGATCGAGCAGTGGGATCGTCGTCACCAGTCTCTGGACGAACGGATAGTTCGCCACGGCGATCGCACAGACGACGAGAACGCTTGCGCCGAAACTGCTCGCGACGCGATATCGCCATCCGGTGTTGGGGTCCATGCTGAACGAGCGAATCGAATAAACGAGTGCCAGCAGCGGGCATAAGTATTGTGGAATGGCTGATGCAAGCGCAAACGCCATCGGTCAAAAAAGCCATCGTAGCGCCGAGAGAGCACGATTACCGAGGAAAGAATCGAGCGCCGATCCGATTGGCTCGGATGCGCCAGCGGGGAATCGAACCCCGACCGAGGGCTTGGAAGGCCCTTGTCCTACCATTAGACCACTGGCGCTCACGGGACGTATCGCCGCACCGATTAAGTTCGTTTCCCTTCGGCACGCACCACGCCGTAGCAGTTGCCCCGCTCCTCGAAGATCCGATCGGCGGCGAGCGTGCTCTCGCGCAGATCGTCCGCGAACGCCGCCGGATCGTAGATGTGGTAGTAGCGGGAGACAGTCTCGCCGCCGGGCAGTGTCCAGTCGACCGTCGTGTCGAACGCCTCGTTCTTTTCGAATCGGTCGTGTGTCGTGCTCCACGCGCTCACGAGTGCACGCCTGCCAGGAGCGAGAACACGTGCGAGTTCGTCGAGACTCGCGATACGTGCTTCGTGGGTCGGAAGGTGATGGATCGTGGCGACGTACACCGCCAATCCAACGGTCTCGGACGCGATCGGCAGGCGAGTCGCGTCGCCCTGACAGAGATCGACGGAGAATCCTTCGCGCTCGCGGCGTTCGCGTGCCGCCTCGACGACCGTCCGGCTCGCGTCGAGCCCGACGACCCGGTCGGCACGATCGGCAAGTACCGCGGCATGGCGGGCGTTGCCACAGCCGAGATCGAGACCGAGCGCGACACCGTCGCTCCGATCGACGAACCGCTCGACGGCCGGCCACGCGTGTGCGCGGGTCTTCGCGAAGTGGCCGCCGATACGGTCGTAGGTCTCGCGCACGTCGCGCCGGCTCGGATCGCCCATTGCTGAACTGGGTTCGCCGCTGGGCGGTTCAACCCATCGCTATCCGCTCGCGCCGGTGCTCGTGCGAGTATCACGCGTGTGATCGACGGTGAGTAGTCCCACACCGAACAGGAACAGCGCGATCACGCCGATCGGGATCGGCACGGGAGATGTCCGCTGCCAGAGCAGCCAGATCGCGCCCGAGAGGACGAGCGCCATGCCGAGACAGAGCGCACCCATCGCTCGCACCGGATCGAACGCCCCCACGAGCAGGCGGTCGCCAGCGACGACGAGCGCGAGCGCCAGCACAAGCGCGATGACGAGCAGCGCCGCCGCGACGAGCCAGAGCGTTTCCAGCCGAGCGAGATCGCCGCCATACTGCGAGCCGACGTCGGTGACGGGGACCGCGGTCCGCGTCATGTCGAGCGAGCGCGCGCCGAAGGAGAGCTCGACCGCGCCGAAGACGAACCGGACGACGATCGACTGGGCGAACGCGCCGTCGGAAACCGACACCGACCACGGGATCAGCGCGGCGACGAAGGCCGCGAACGCCGCGAGTTCGGGTGCACGATCCATGATATCGAATCACAGTGGTGCTACCGGTGGAGGTGGGTAAAACCCATCGGTAGTTGTGGCGAGCGAACCCATGGCGGGGAGCGAGGACACCCGGCGTTACGTTCATGACGACAGGGGACATAGGCCGAACAGAACCGAATGAGGCGCGAGAACTTCGACATTCACGTCACAAACACCGAGTGGGTTGCGGCCGGGGGTGAACCCGGCAAGCCGACGGTCGCCATCGAGTTCGATGGGCCGAACGAGGTGCTCCAGTCGCGTCTCGCCGGCACGGACGATGCCGTCGTCGATGCCGAGGAGACCGACGTCAACTACCGCTTTCATTCCGCGGAGAACGAGGGCGTGCTCTCGATCACCAACCGCATCACCGGCGATTTCGTGCTCGAACTGAACGCCGACGCGGACGGCGTCCTCGATTTCATCCGTGCGGCGCGGGCCTATGGCGAGCACACCGACGACGACGGTCGCTATCGCATCACCGTCGAGCAGGACGGCGAGCGGCTGCTTGCCCACGAGAAATCGACGTTTCTCGTCTACAACGAGGACGGCAACCTCGTCCGCCAGCACAGCCTGATCCCCGGCGGCGTCGAACTCTAAACCGCCCGACTAAATAGCCCTCCGTCCGAAAACCGTCCATGAACCTCTTCGGCACCGCGGGCATCCGCGGTAGTGCCACCGAGCGCGTCACGCCGAGCCTCGCGCTTGCGGTCGGTCGCGCAGCCGGCACGGACGCCCCGCACACCGAGTTCGTCATCGCCCGCGACGGTCGCGAGACCGGTTCGGCGCTGCTCGCGGCGCTCGAAGCCGGTCTCGAAAGCGCCGGTGCGGACGTTCGCCGCGCCGGCGTGCTCCCGACGCCGGCGCTGGCGTTCGCCTCGCGCGGGCGGCGCGGCATCATGGTCACGGCGAGTCACAACCCGCCGACGGACAACGGGCTCAAACTGTTCGCCGACGGCCAGGAGTACGGCGACGACGCCGAGGCGCGCATCGAGGAGCGCGTCGACGCCAGGGACGCACCGGCGAACTGGGACGAGTGGGGACACACCGAGCACGTCGAACCGCTCGTGGCCTATCGCACCGAGGTCGCGGACTACGCTCGCGAACACGGTGGCGGCCTCGGCGGGATGACCATCAGCGTGGACTGTGGCAACGGGATGGCCAGCCGGGCGACCCCGCAGGTGCTCTCGGCGCTCGGGGCCAACGTGACGGGCGTCAACGCGAACGTCGACGGCCACTTCCCCGCCCGCGGATCGAAGCCGACGCCGGAAACGCTCGCGGAGTTTCGGGGGTTCGTTGCCGATAGCGAGACGGAGCTCGGGTTCGCCCACGACGGCGACGCCGATCGGGTCGTCGTGCTCGACGGCGACGGCGAGATCGTCCACGAGGACACGATCGTGGCGATCCTCGCCGAGCGGTACACCCGTGCGAGCGACGTCGGCGATCCCGTCGTCGTGACGACGCCGAACGCCTCCTCGCGCATCGACGAGCGCGTCGCGGAAGCGGGTGGGCGCGTCGAACGCGTGCGACTCGGCGCGCTCCACGAGGGGATCGCGGCAGCGCGCGCAGCCGGCGACGAGGAAACGGCGGTCGTCTTCGCGGCCGAACCCTGGAAACACATCCATCCCGCACTCGGGCCCTGGATCGACGGCGTGGCGAGCGCCGCGACACTCGCCCGACTGGTCGCCGAATCGGGGCTCGACACGCTTCGCGAACCGGTCGCCGAGCGTCCCTACCGGAAGGTGAGCGTGGACTGTCCCGACGAACGCAAAGAGGCGGTGATGGACGAGCTGGCGCACAGCCTCGGCGAGACGTTCCCCGACGGCGAGCGCTCGACCGCCCACGGGGTTCGTATCGAACTCGACGACGGCTGGGTGCTCGTCCGACCCAGCGGCACCGAACCCAAGGTCAGGGTCTACGCCGAGAGCGAGCGGGTCGATGCGCTCGTCGAGCGGACGGTCGGGGCGATCGAGGCGGCACTTCCGGCGTAAACCTCCGATAGATTTAAATCATCATCGTCATTGATATGGGTAGAGTATGTCCTCTGACAGACGGCAGTTCCTCCGGGTCGCGGGTGCGGCAGGTATCGCTGGCCTTGCTGGCTGTACGAGCGGCGGTGGCGGCGGGTCAGGTGGATCGAACGATAGCGGCGGGAGCAACGGCACCGGCTCGGGCAACGGAACGAGCGGTGGCTCGGGCGGCTCCGGTGGCTCGGGCGGAAACATCGGCATGGTCTACGCCAAGGGCGGATTGGGCGACAAGTCGTTCAACGACATGGCCAACCGGGGCGTCAAACGCGCGAAGAAGGAGCTCGGCATCAGCTTCAACCAGGCCCAGCCCGAGCAGAACTCCGACTTCCCGACGTTCCAGCGCCGCTACGCACAGTCGACCGATCCGAACTACGATCTCGTCTCGTGTATCGGGTTCGCACAGGTCAGCGCGCTCTCCGACGTCGCGCCGAACTTCCCCGACCAGAGCTTCCTGCTGGTCGACGGCGTCGTCGAGGAGTCGAACGTCGCCAACTACGTCTTCAAGGAGCACCAGGGCTCCTTCCAGGTCGGCCATCTCGCCGGGCTGCTAACGACCAAGGAGATGAGCGCCGGCGGCGGCAAGACCGATCCCAGCAACGCGAAACTCGGCTTCGTCGGCGGCGAGGAGGCCCCGCTGATCAAGAAGTTCCAGGCCGGCTTCGAGAAGGGCGTCAAGCACGCGAACAGCGACGCAAGCGTCAACGTCGCCTACACCGGTTCGTTCTCCGATCCCGGTGCGGGCAAGGAGGCGGCGGTCTCGATGTACAACGACGGTGCGGACATCGTCTATCACTCCGCCGGCGCGACCGGCATCGGCGTGTTTCAGGCGGCCAGCGAGCAGAACCGCTACGCCATCGGCGTCGACTCCGACCAGTCGAAGAGCTCACCGAAGTTCTCCGACGTGATCCTCGCGAGCATGGTCAAACAGGTCGACAACGCCGTGTTCACCGCCGTCGAGAACGTCGTCAACGGGAATTTCAAGGGCGGGAGCACGAAGACGCTCGGTCTCGAAAAGGACGGCGTCGAGGTCGTCTACGGCAAACAGCTCGGCCCCGAGATCCCCAAGGAGGTCAAAGACGCACTCAAGCAATCCCGGAAGAAGATCGTCTCGGGCGATATCGAAGTGCCGAAGAAACCCGGTTCGGGCTCGTAATCGACAAGCCGTGTTCGACCACGACAGAACCCACGAGAGGGACGGACCGCAGGGCGTGGGTGACGCATGACCGACGCGGTCGTCCTGGACGATATCACCAAGCGCTTTCCGGGCGTCGTCGCCAACGACGCCGTCGACTTGACCGTGGAGACGGGCAGCGTTCACGCACTGCTCGGCGAGAACGGTGCTGGCAAATCCACGCTGATGAACGTCCTCTACGGACTCTACCAGCCCGAGGGAGGAACGATCGAACTCGACGGGGAGGTCCGGGAGTTCGACGCGCCACGCGACGCCATCGACGCCGGCGTCGGCATGATCCACCAGCACTTCATGCTCGTACCGCCGATGACCGTCGGCGAGAACGTCGTGCTCGGCAACGAACCCACCAAATGGGGCGGACTCGCGACTGACCGCTCGCGGGCGCGTGAAGCGGTCCGCGATCTCTCCGAACGCTACGGGTTCGCCGTCGATCCCGACGAACGAGTGGAGGAGATCAGCGTCGGCGAGCGCCAGCGTGTCGAGATCCTGAAGGCGCTCTACCGCGGTGCCGACCTGTTGATCCTCGACGAGCCGACGGCGGTGCTCACCCCACAGGAGGTCGAGGAGCTGTTCGACGTCTTCGAGGAACTCACCGCCGAGGGGAAGACGGTCCTGTTCATCACGCACAAACTCGGCGAAGCGATGACTGTCGCCGACGACATCACCGTCCTCCGCGACGGCGAGAACGTCGGTACCGTCGACGCCGACGAGACCAGTCGCGAACAGCTCGCCGAGATGATGGTCGGCCGCGAGGTCGTGCTCGATATCGAAACCGAGTCCGTCGAGACCGGCGGGACGGTGCTCGATGTCGACGAACTCACGGTCACCGAAGAGGGAACCGATCAGGTCCGGAACGTCGACTTCGAGATACGCGAGGGCGAGATCCTCGGCGTCGCCGGCGTCGACGGCAACGGCCAGGCCGAACTGGTCGAGGCGCTCACCGGGCTCCGATCGCCGAATGAGGGAACGGTGACGCTCGACGGCGAAAATTTGGCGGGTGTCTCGCGGCGTGGCCACATCGAGCGCGGGATGGCCTACGTGCCCGAAGATCGCCAGGAGCGTGGGCTCGTCATGGAGTTCGATCTCACCGAGAACGGCGTGCTCGGCAGTCAGCACACCCCGCCCGTCGGCGGGACACGCATCGACTGGCCGAGCGCGCGCGAGCACGCGAGCGACGTCATCGAGACCTACGACGTGCGCCCGCCGAACCCCGAGGCGGGAGCGAAGTCACTATCGGGGGGGAACCAGCAGAAGTTCCTCGTCGGCCGTGAACTGGAGCGCGATCCCGGAATGGTTGTGGCGACCCACCCGACCAGGGGCGTCGACGTCGGTTCGACGGAGTTCGTCCACGACCGGCTGCTCGCGCTCCGTGCGGCCGGCGTCGCGGTGCTTCTCATCTCGGCGAATCTCGCGGAGGTGCGCGGACTCTCCGACCGGCTCGCGGTGATGCACGACGGTGAGTTCGTCGATGTCGTCGACCCCGATACGGTGACCGAAGAGGAGCTCGGACTGCTGATGGCCGGCGAACACCTCGACGAGTCGGCGACAGCCGAGAGCGTCAGCGCCGACGGGGGTGAGCGATGAGCGCGCGCGATCGCATCGAAAGCGGGCTTCGGCGACTCGTAGCGGCGTCGTGGGCCGAGCGACTCGGACTCAGTCTCGCGGCGCTCGTGGCGTCGGTGCTCGTCGGCGGGCTGATCGTCTTCGTCTCGGGGACGGCCGCGACCTGCGAGGAACCGGCCTACGGCGTGTTCGGTCTCACATCCTGTTACAACCCGATCTCGGTCTATACCGTGCTCGTGTCGGGCGCGTTCGGCAACCTCCTCTCCGATCCGTTCAACTTCAACGTGGCGCTCACGCTCAAGGAGACCACGCTGTTGATCTTCACGGGACTGTCGGTGGCGGTGGCCTTCCGAGCCGGGCTGTTCAACATCGGTTCGCAGGGACAGTTGGTCATCGGCGGGCTAACGAGCGCCATCGCGGTGCTGGTCGCTGGACCGTTCCTGACGGGTATCGGCGGATTCTTGCTGGTACCGCTCGGCATCCTCGCCGGCGCACTCGGCGGCGCGCTCTACGGGGCGATCCCCGGCGTTCTCAAGGCCTACGCCGATGCGAACGAGGTGATCACGACGATCATGCTCAACTTCGTCGCCGCACAGTTCGCCTTCTTCATCGTGTCGGCGTATTTCGCCGCACCCGACAGCCAGTCGGTCGAAACGAGCGAGATCCCATCGGCTGCGGTGCTCGAATCGGCGCTGTTCGGCTCCGGGAGCGACTTCTCGATCGTCGCGTTCGTGGGCGGGCTGGTGCTCGTTGCCGGCCTCTACTACCTGATCAAGTACACCGCCTTCGGCTTCGATCTCCGGACGAGCGGGCTCCAGCCCGAGGCCGCACGGTTCGGCGGCGTCGACGCCAAGCGCACGATCGTGTCGAGCATGGCGCTGTCGGGAGCGTTCGCGGGCATCGGCGGCGCGGTCTGGGTGCTGATGGTGCTCGGTCGGTTCCAGACGGGCGTGCCCGCGCTCGGCTTCGACGGCATCACCGTCTCCATTCTCGCCGGCAACAACCCGCTGGGCGTGGTGCCCGCGGCGCTGCTGTTCGGCGTGCTCAAGAGCGGCTCGCTGGCCGTCCAGCTATCGACCGGAGTCCCGATCCAGCTGGTCGGCGTGCTCCGCGGGCTGATCATCCTGTTCGTGGCGATGCCGGAGTTCTTCCGGCTGCTCGGCAAGCGGTTCGTCACGACCGATCGCGAGCCGGCCGTCGCCACCGATGGCGGCGAGCGGACCCCCACAGAGCCACCATCGACCGGTGGCGACGCGGGCGACTCAGGGGGTGAACGATGAGCGTCGGACGGTTGCGATCGGCGCTAGACGGCGGCGATCTCCGGCGCGGGCTCGCCTACGGGCTGGCCGCGCTGGTGGTGCTCGCCGCCCTCTACGGTCTGGTCTTTCCCGAGACGCTCGCGGGCGACCTGCTGCGGCTGGCGACCAGCGAGAGCACGCTCGGCGCGGCGCTCCGGCTCGCGGTGCCGATCGCCTGTGCGGCCGTCGGCGGTATCTTCGCCGAGAAGGCCGGCGTGATCAACATCGGACTGGAAGGACTGTTGATCATCTCGGCGTTCACCGGCGTGTTCGTCACCGACGCGGTCGGCTCGGTGTTCTCGATTCCGGGCATCTGGGTCGGCTTCGTCGCTGGCGTGCTCGCGAGCACGCTGCTCTCGCTGCTGTTCGCGGTGGTCTGCATCAAATTCCGCGCCGATCAGATCATCGCCGGGCTCGCGGTCTGGCTCATCGCGCTCGGGCTCGCACCGTTCGCGGCGACGGTCGTCTACGGCAGCGTCAACACCGACAGCGTGGGTACACTCGGCACGTGGACGATCCCCGTGCTCTCGGAGCTGCCGTTCGTCGGCCCGGTGCTGTTCGACGCCAGCCCGACGGTCTATCTGATGTTCCTCGTCGTCGGCGGCGGCTGGTACGTGCTCAATCGGACCGCCTTCGGCCGGCACGTGCGTGCGAGCGGCGAGAACCCGAAGGCGCTCGATACCGCCGGCGTCGACGTGACGCGGGTGCGCTATCTGGCGATCACGCTCTCGGGCGTGCTCTCGGGCATCGGCGGCGTCGGCCTCTCGCTCGGCCAGGTCGGACAGTTCATCGGCAACGGCCAGACGATGGTCAACGGCAAGGGGTTCATCGCCATCGTCGCCTACCTGTTCGGCAACTACAACCCACTCGGTGCCTTCGGGGCCTCCGTCCTGTTCGCAGGGCTCGACGCGCTCCAGCTCCGCCTCCAGCAGATCCCGGCCTACGCGGTGCCGAGCTCGCTCGTCCAGACGATCCCCTACGTCACGGTGATCGTCGTCCTCGCGCTCGTCGGCCACACGCGCGTTCCCTCGGCCGCCGGCGATCACTACGAGTCCGGCGAGGACTGAACCCTCTTTTTCAGTATCGAGATCCGTTCGACGATCGGTCCCGAACGAGTGCCACGAACAGTGAGTTGATGACGACCACACCGGTACGTGAGCGATGCGCGTTCGCGACTGGCAGGACGAGGCAGAGCGTCTGCTTGACACCAATCTCAACGAGCTCGTCGCGGAAGACGGAACGGATCGCGGCTTCCAGTAAGTGTAAACCGGATCGCCGCCACCGCCCGACAATGAGCGCCGAAGCCACGATCGAGGAGTACTACGATGCGCTCCGTGCCGGCGAGCCGCTCGCAGCCTTCTTCGCCGCCGACGCACTCGTCAAGTTCGGTATCGGCGAGCGTCTGGAGGGCTCCGACGGGATCGCCGCGGGACTCCGCGAGCAGACGCGCACGACCGAGGACTGGACCGTCGAAAGCCACGATCTGCGGGTCACGGAGGAAGAGGAGTGGGCCTGGTTCGCCGACGACGTGCGGATGGCGTGGGACGACATCGAGAGCGACGAACACCACGACCATCGAACGCGGTGGAGCGGTGGACTCCGCCGGACGGACGACGACTGGCGGTTCGTCGGGATGCACGTCAGCGCGCCCGGGGACAGCTGATGGTCGGGCCGACCACGCGCGAGGAGCGACGGACGGCTTCGCGCCGGTTCAAACTCGCGTTCGTCTGCCTCGTCGGCCTCTCGGGCGGTCTCATCGCGTTGCAGGGCGGTGGGTCGCTTCTCGCCGTGTTGCTCGCGGTGCTCGCCGGTCTCGTCGTCGGGATCGTCATGGTCGCATTCGCCTTTCCGACCGGTCTTCGCGAGGATTAGTCGACACGCGCGAGCCACGTCTCGGGCGCATCGAGTTCGTCGTCGCTCGGGAGGTTTTCGGGAGCCTCCCAGACGAGGCTCGCCGTCTCGATGTCGCGCGCCTCGACGACGTGTTCGAAGAAGGCCTTGCCGCGCTCGTACTGACGGCGCTTCATGCCGAGCCCGAGCAGGCGGCGGACGAGGGCGGCGATCGGACCGCGACCGCGCCGGCGCGCCTCGACTTTCTCGCGCAGGTCCTCGTATTCGTCGTCGAACGCGCGATCCATCAGCAGTTCGGCGTAGCCCTCGACGGCGGTCATCGCGGCGTTCAGCTCGCGCATCGACTGGCGGTCGACCCGGCCGTCGCCGAGCGCGTCGACGCTTTGCTCCATTCTGGCTTCGAGGTGATCGGGCAGCCACGGTGCCGCGCCGAACTCGGCGGCGTGTGTCACCTCGTGGAAGGCGATCCAGCGGCGGAAGCGCTCCTCGGCAACGTCGAGTTCGTCGGCGACGCGGGCGATGTTCGGCTGGACGAAATACAGCGCGTGCGACTCGGTCGGCGATTCGGCGAGCAGGAGGGGATCGTACTGGCCGAGCACGTTGTTGGCGAGGAAGGCGAGCGCGACGCTCATCGAACCGGTGTTGAGCACGCGTGCGAATCCGGCCAGCCCGGGGCCGGTCGTTTCGAGCGTTCCCAGTACGCGCTCGAAGGTGGCCGTGTTGGCGTCGATCCAATGGTGGCGGTTCTGCACCTCGATGGTGTCCGGCACGTCGAAGTCGACGCCCGCGACCTCGCTGACGCGTGTGCGCGCGTCGCGGACGTCCCGTGCGTAGCCGTCGCGTTCCGCCGCCGAAAGCGAGAGTTCGCCAGGATCGACGGCGGCCGTTGCGGCCTCGGTGACGGCTCTCCAGTCGATGAGGCCGTCGCCGGAGGCCGTCGTGATTGCACGAACGCTATCGGAGAGGGTCACGGGAGAAACGACGTACCGACCGGTCAAAGCGCTTTGCCTTACAGCTCTTCGAACTCGTTCTCGAACTCGTCGTCACCGCCGAGATAGCGCCGGACGAGCATGACGACGCCGGCGAGCACGAGCAGTTTGAGCAACGTCCGCGTCTTGCTGCGACCGCCCGACTCGTCGTCCTCGTCGGCGACGGTCTCGTCGATCTCGACGACGGCACCGTGCTCGTCCTCGTCTCCTTCGCCGACCTGTACCGTGTTGCCGCCGTCGGCGCTGGCCTCGGTCGAACTCGCCTCCGTCGAACCCACCTCGGACGAATCCGATTCGCTGCCGAAGTCGGTCTCGGCGAACGACGACTGCTCGTCGTCGGTTTCGCCGAAGCCGAGTCGGTCGCGGACGAGATCGCCGACGTCCGACGTGAGCTCCAGATCGCTCGTGAACTCGTTGTCCTCGGCGTGCAGGTGGAGTTCGAGCAGGGTCAAGTTGTCTGCCATGCCGACGAGTTCGCTGCGAGCCACCTTATTCGTTTGGGCTTCGAGTGCCGGCAGCGTGGCGGGAACTTCATCAGCCTCGAAGCAGTACGGCGACCGTGAACGACCGACAACGTACGTTTCTGGATGAACTGCTCACGACGCCGAGCCCGTCGGGTTTCGAGACCCGCGGCCAGCGCGTCTGGATCGACTACGTGAGCGAGTTCGCGGATGAAGTGCGAACCGATTCGTACGGCAACGCCATCGCCGTCCTGGAAGGAGCGAGCGATGCACCGACCGTCGCGCTGACCGGCCACGCCGACGAGATCGGGTTCGTCGTGCGCGACATCGACGGTGAGGGGTTCATCAGGATCGGAGCCATCGGCGGTGCCGACAAGACCGTCTCGCGCGGCCAACACGTCACGATCCACGCCGCCGACGACCCGATCGAGGGCGTCATCGGCCAGACGGCGATCCACCTCCGCGATGACCACGAGACTGCCGAGATCGAGGACCAACACGTCGACATCGGCGTCGCGGACGAGGAGCGCGCACGAGAACTGATCGCGGTCGGCGATCCGATCACGATCGAGAGCACGATCAGCGAGCTCGACGACAGCCGGCTCGCCGCCCGTGGCATGGACAACCGTATCGGCACGTGGGCCGCCGCCGAGGGGCTACGCCGCGCAAGCGAGGCCGATGTCGACGCGACGGTCTACGCCGTGAGCACCGTCCAGGAGGAAGTCGGCCTGCAGGGGGCGAAGATGATCGGTTTCGAGCTCGCGCCCGACGCGGCGATCGTCGTCGACGTCACCCACGCGACCGACGATCCAGGGACGCCCGGCAACCGCAGTACGGGCGTCGAACTCGGCGACGGACCGGTCATTGCCCGCGGTGGGGCGAACCACCTCGCTCTGGTCGACGCGCTGCGCGAGAGCGCGGACGCGGCCGACATCGCGACCCAGCTCCAGGCGACGGGTTCGCGGACGGGCACCGACGCCGACGCCATCTTCACCGAGCGCGGCGGCATTCCGTCGCTCAATCTCGGCTTGCCGAACCGCTACATGCACACCCCCGTCGAGGTCATCGACACCGACGATCTCGACGCGCTTGCCGACCTGCTCGGCGCGTTCGCGGCCGATGTCGAGGCCGACGACACGTTCGCCGTCGAGATATAGGGCCGTACGCCGGTCGGTACGTTTAAGAGCGCAACCCGGCGAGTGGGCCGTATGAGTGGACGCCCCCTCGACGTACTCGAAGCGAACCTCGGCGACGGCGTCGCCGTCCGGCTGAAGGACGGCGCGACCTACACGGGCGAGCTCGGCGGCTACGACCAGCATCTGAACGTCGTGCTCGAGCCCACCGGTGACGACTCCGATTCGGGGACCAGCGAGGACGGAACGACGGAGACGGTCGAGAGCACAACGATTATCCGCGGCGACAACGTCGTCTCGATAACACCATGACATCCGGCGGAACGTCGTCCCAAGGGAAGAAGAACAAGACCGTTCACGTGAAATGTCGCCGCTGTGGCGAGGCCTCCTACCACAAGACGAAGAAGGTCTGTTCGTCCTGTGGCTTCGGGAAGTCCGCCAAACGGCGCGACTACGAGTGGCAGGAGAAAGCCGGCGAGTAATGGACGAGAAGTGCGGCGTCGTCGGCGTCTCACTTTCCGACCGCGCCGCCGCCCGCCCCCTTTACTACGCGCTGTACGCCCTCCAGCACCGCGGTCAGGAGTCGGCGGGCATCATCACCCACGACGGCTTCCAGCAGCACTCCCACGTCGAGATGGGGCTGGTCGGCGACGCCTTCGATCCCGACGACATCGCCGAACTCAACGGGTCGAACGGGATCGGTCACGTCCGCTATCCGACCGCCGGCAGCGTCGATACCGCCTGCGCACAGCCGTTCTCGGTCTCGTTCAAGAGCGGCTCGCTCGGCCTCTCGCACAACGGCAACCTCGTCAATGCGGGTGCGCTCCGCGATGAGCTCGCCGGAATGGGCCACGCCTTCACCTCCGATGGCGACACCGAGGTCATCGCCCACGACCTCGCGCGCAACCTCCTCGACGCGGATCTCGTGACCGCCGTCGAGGAGACGATGGCCACGGTCCACGGCTCGTACTCGCTGGCGGTGATGCACGACGACCGCGTGCTCGGGCTCAGGGATCCGCAAGGGAATCGACCGCTCTGTCTCGGCGAGCTCGACGACGGCTACGTGCTCGCCAGCGAGAGCGCCGCCATCGATGCGCTCGACGGCGAGCTCATCAGGGACGTGGAACCGGGCGAACTGGTCGTGCTCGATCCCGACGGCACGGGCTACGAGAGCCACCGACTCACCGACCCCGACAACACCGCGCGCTGTTTCTTCGAACACGTCTACTTCGCCAGACCCGACTCGACCGTCGACGGCAAGCTCGTTTACGAGGCGCGCCGCGAGCTCGGCCGCGGACTCTGGGCCGAGAACGGCATCGACACCGACGTCGTGATGCCCGTCCCCGACTCGGGACGGGCCTTCGCCTCGGGCTACGCCGAGGCCGCCAACGAGGACGACGGCAGCGTCGAGTTCGCCGAGGGACTGATGAAAAACCGGTACGTCGGCCGTACGTTCATCATGCCGAGCCAGGACGAGCGCGAGCGCGCCGTCCGGCTCAAACTCAACCCGATCAAATCGACCGTCGAGGGCAAGACCGTCACGCTCATCGACGATTCGATCGTCCGCGGGACGACCTCGACACAACTGGTCGAACTGCTCCACGACGTCGGTGCCGCGGAGGTCCATCTCCGCATCGGCTCGCCGCCAATCGTCGCGCCCTGCTACATGGGCATCGACATGGCGAGTCGCGACGAGCTCATCGCCGCCGGGAAGACCGTCGAGGAGGTCCGGGAGGTGATCGGTGCCGACAGCCTCGGCTATCTCTCGCCCGCATCGATCGCCGACGCGCTCGACACGGCGCGCGAGGACCTCTGTATGGGCTGTGTAACCGGCGAGTACCCCTACGATATCGACGGCGAGGAAACCGACCGCGCCGTCAGCCGACCGGTCATCGGCGACTGATCAGTAGACGTCTTCGAGAAACGACCGGATGGCCGCGGTCGCCGCCTCCGGGTTTTCCGTGTTCGAGCTGTGGCCAGCCTTGGGAATCAGTTCCTGGCGAGCGTTCGGAAGTGCGTCGAGCATCGATTCGGTGCGTTCGGGTTCGAGCGAGACGTCCTCCGCGCCGTGGACCGAGAGCACGGGCACGTCGATGGCCGACAGTTCGCCGGTGAAATCCGGCCGATCGAGCCACGAGTGCATCTCCCGATAGAACCCCTCCGGCGGGTAGGTCCGCCAGCGCTCGGTCCAGTGCTCGACGAGACCGGGATTTTCCTCCAGCGTCGTCGCGCCGAACAGCTGGTTTTTCGCGACGTCGACCAGATGATCGGCGAACGCACCGTCCGCGCGGATCTGTGCGGCCATCTGTCGGTACTGCTCGCGCTCCTCGTCAGTGTGGGGTTCGGCGATGGCGTCGATGAGGACGACACCCGCCAACTGCTCGGGATAGCGCTTGGCAAAGCGCAGCGCCATGAACCCGCCCATCGACATCCCACAGAGGACGAACGTGTCGATATCGAGCGCGTCGGTCAGGGCGTCGGCGTCATCGGCCAGATCGTAGAGATCGTACTCGGTCGCGCACTGGTCGGTGCGCGCCCGGAGATCGTAGGCCACCGTCCGGTAATCGTCGCTGAGGGCGTCGATCTGCGGGTCGTACATCGTCCGATCCATCAGTGTCCCGTGCGCGAAGACGATCGCCGGCCCTTCGCCACGATCGGTCACGACCGTCTCCGGGCGCAGTCGGTATCGCTCGGTCGCCGTCTCGCTCGATTCAGGCATGACAATGACACGGCTGCGGGCGGCTTATAGCTAGGCGCGTGTGCTCCGGGGACGTGCAATCGTCCGACAGGGAGCGGTGAGATGGAAGCGCTTTTATTGGGCCGGGCGATACCAACGACTCGCGCGTGGGTAGCCAAGCTAGGCCAACGGCGCAGCGTTGAGGGCGCTGTCCTGTAGAGGTCCGCCGGTTCAAATCCGGTCCCACGCATCCACCTTTTGCTGCGCTTCGCTCGCTAGCGCTCGCTTCGCTGGCAAAATCTGGACCAAAAGCCAGCGTCACCCCCTTCGGGGGTTCCTCGGCCCGCTCACTCGCTGCGCTCGTTCGCGGTTCGATACCTATAGCAACCGCAGACCGCACAGCACCACAGAAGCCCTCATTCGCTCCCTCCGGAAGAGCGAAGCTCTTCCGTGCTCTCGTTCGCCTTCGGCTCACGAGAACTCCGGTCCGCTCGTTCGCCCTTCATCCGCCAGGAGAGCATACTCGCCTGAGCCTCGGCTCGTTCCACTCGCCGAGACACCAAGACCGCAAGCCGCACAGCACCACCACAGCCGCAGCAGCCGTCTCAAACATCGCGTTCGACGACAAATCGGGTGAAATCGGCGAGGTTTTCGGCGGGTTCGTCGGCGAGATCGAGTTCGGCGAGATGGTCGCGTGCCTCGGCGGCGATATCGAGGGCGCACTCGCGGGCGTAGGCGACGCTGTCGGTTTCCTCGAAGATGGCGATGACCTCGGCGATTTCCTCGGTGCTGTTCTCGTCGGCCCAGAGCAGTTCTTCGAGTCTGGCGGCACGCTCGGGGTCGGCCTCGCGGGCGGCGTGGATCGCCATCAGCGTCTTCTTGCCTTCGCGGACGTCGTTGCCGACCCCTTTGCCGAACGCGCCGCCGGCCTCGGTGGCGGTCTCGACGTCCAGGATGTCGTCGCCGATCTGGAAGGCGATCGACATCAGTTCGGCGTAGCGTGCGGCGTGATGTTCGACCTCCTCGGGCTGGTCGGTGAGGATCGTGGCCAGCCGGGCGACGATGCGCCCGAGACAGCCGGTCTTGCACGCACACATTTCGAGATACTGTTTCTCGGAGATCTCGATTGCCTGCTGGTTGTGCCAGTGGATGTCCATCCCCTGACCGAGATGCGTCCGATTCAGCTCGTGCATCAGCATCTCGTAGATCGCGAGGCGCGTCTCGGCCGCGAGGTCGGCGGGATCGCGCGAGACGATTTTGAGCGGAAAGAAGTACATCGCGTTGCCGGCGTTGAGTGCGACGTCGGTTCCGAACTCGTGGTGGAGCGCCGATTCGCCGCGGCGCATCGTCGCACCGTCCTCGACGTCGTCGACGATGATCGTCCCGTTGTGGAGAATTTCCGGAATGCAGGCGTAGGGCAGATAGTCGTGCGGGTCGGCACCGAACCCCTCGATGAGCAGACAGCAGACGACCGCACGCCAGCGCTTGCCACCGCGATCGAGCAGCGCCCAGACGGGATCGGAGAGTGCGTGCTGGATCGCCGTCGCGTCGTAGTCGTAGGTCGGTGGGCCGAAGAACGACGTCGCGTAGTCGGCACCGGTCTCGCGTGGCAGCAGCCGCTCGATCTCCTCGTCGATGACCGGCCGCCACGCCGCGAGCACGTCGCGCATACACCGAACGGGTCGGGGACGAGCTAAAAAGGCTCGCTCTCACCCGCGAAGACGAAACGCTTAGCACGCGCTCGCCGGCAGCTATCCCATGCACGACTGGATCGGCGAGACGTTCACGAGCGACGCTGGTTGGAACCACCTCGAAACGCTCGTCGACATCGGCAACCGCATGGCCGGCAGCGAGGGCGAGCGCTGGGCCGCCGAAGCCACTCGCGACGCACTCGCCGACGCCGGCGCGCGGAACGCACGACTGGAGCAGTTCGATATCCAGGGCTGGACGCGCGGCGAGAGCACGATCCGCACAAATGATGCCGACGCCGCCTGCATCGCACTCCCGCGAAGCCCGAGCGCGGACGTGACGGGTGAACTCGTCGATCTCGGCTACGGTCTCCCCGAGGATTTCACTGATCACGACATCGAGGGCGAGATCGTGATGGTCGCGAGCGACGTGCCCGACCACCACGACCGGTTCGTCCATCGCAGCGAGAAGTACCACCGCGCGGTCGCTGGCGGGGCAGCGGCGTTCGTCTTCCGCAATCACGTTCCCGGCCAGCTCCCACCCACGGGGAGCGTCGCTGGTGCCGACGGCCCGATCGGCGAGATCCCGGCCGTCGGCGTCTCGAAGGAGATCGGCACGCGCCTCGGTCGGCGATACGACCGAAAGCAGGTGAGCGTCGAAGTCGAGGCCGATATTCACGACGCGACGAGTCAGAACGTTCACGCCGAGCTCGGATCGCAGAGCGACGAACGAGTACTCGTGACGAGCCACGTCGACGCCCACGACATCGCTGAGGGCGCGATGGACAACGGCGCGGGCACGGCGATTGTCGTCGAACTCGCCCGTGCGCTCGCCGAGCGGGAGGACGAGCTCGATACCACGGTAGAATTTGTCGCGTTCGGTGCCGAGGAGGTCGGGCTGTGTGGCTCGGAGTATCTGGCCGCGGAGACCGATCTCGATTCGGTGAAGGCGATCCTCAACAACGACGGCGTCGTCGCTGGGCGCACGCTGGCGCTGCTGACGCACGGTTTCGACAAACTGGCGACGGTCGCCGAGGGGGTCGGCGAGCGCTTCGATCACCCGATGAAGACGGTGCCGAAACAGGGCCCCCACAGCGATCACTGGCCGTTCGTCCGCTGGGGCGTGCCGAGCTATCACGTCAAAAGCGACACAGGGCCGGACCGCGGCTGGGGCCACACCCACGCCGACACGCTCGACAAACTCGACTCGCGCACGTTCCGCGAGCAGGCGATCCTCCTCACCGAACTCGCCGTCTCGCTCGCCGACGACGAATTCACGGTTTCCCGCGCCGACCCCGACGAGATCGCGGCCGCGCTCGAAGCCGAAGGCGAGGCCGCCGGGATGAAAGTCACCGGCGAGTGGCCGTACTGAGGGAGATACAGCAGGCTCATTCCGCTGCGCGCGAAGAACCGATATGACTGATCTGCGATCGACCTACATCGAGAACCGGGAGATGGTCCAGCCCAACCACGCGAACAACCTCCAGAGCGTCCACGGTGGCAACGTGATGAAGTGGATGGACGAGATCGGCGCGATGAGCGCGATGCGGTTCGCGGGCAACTCCTGTGTCACAGCACGGATCAATCAGGTCGACTTCGAGCGCCCCATCCGTGTGGGCGACGTCGCGCTCATCGAATCCTACGTCTATCAGGCCGGCCGGACGAGCGTCCACGTGCGCCTCCAGACCTACCGCGAGGACATCACCAGCGGGGAGCGCGAGAAGACCACCGACTCGTACTTCGTCTACGTCGCCATCGACGAGGACGGAAATCCGACGCCGGTGCCCGAGCTCACCGTCGATTCCGAGGAAGGAAAGCGCCTCCAGGACGCCGCGCTCGACGAGAAGGACGGATAGCACGGGAACCCGGCGGTCCATCCCGACAGGGGTAAGGAAGGCCAGTTCGTCCACGTCGTAATGAGCGATTCGACGGCGACGACGGACGAGGGAAGCGTCCGCGTCGTCGGGACGGCCCACGTCTCCCCCGAGAGCGTCGGCGAGGTCGAGCGCACCATCGCCGAGGAGCGCCCGGACGTCGTGGCGGTCGAACTCGACGAGGGTCGCTTTCGCCAGCTCAAGGGCGAACAGCCCGACGATCTGTCTGCGGGCGATCTCCTCCGCGGCAACACGGTCTTTCAGTTTCTCGCCTACTGGATGCTCTCCTATGTGCAGACCCGCCTCGGCGACGAGTTCGACATCAATCCCGGGGCGGACATGCTCGCAGCCGTCGAAACCGCAGAGGAGTTCGGCTCGAACGTCGCGCTCGTCGATCGCGACATCCAGATGACGATCCAGCGGTTCTGGGCACGGATGACCGCCGGCGAGAAACTCAGCATGCTGTTGAGCCTCCCGCTCGGGTTCGCCTCGCCGCTTGCGGTCGGCATGGGGATCGGGATCGCGCTCGGAGCCTTCCTCGCCATCCCGATCGAGGCGTTCGTCGGCCCGCTCGTACTGCCGGCGACGGCCGCCGTTCCCGGACTCGTCGTCGCGGTGGCTGACTTCCTGGCGGTGGCGATCCTCTCCGGGCTCGTCCTCGGAACAATCCTCACCGCGGCGTTCGTCTGGAGCGTCCCCGAGGAAGAGGAGGCCGAGGAGTTCGACATCGAGGACATGACCGATACCGATGTTGTGAGCACCATGCTCGAAGAATTTCGTGCCTTCTCGCCAGGCGGCGCGGAGGCACTTATCGACGAACGGGACGCGTTCATCGCCCACCGGCTGGTGGCGCTCCGCGAGCAGGGCCATCGGGTCGTCGCGGTCGTCGGTGCCGGCCATCGCGAGGGCATCGAACGCTACCTCCGCGAGCCGGGGGCGCTCCCGCCGATGGACTCGCTGGTCGGCCACGAGAGCGGCCGACGGTTCTCGCCGTACAAACTCGTCGGCTACCTGTTCACGCTCGGCTTTCTCGTCTTCTTCATCCTGCTGGCGATGGCCGGCGCGCGCAACGGCTTCCTTCTCAAACTGTTCGGCGCGTGGTTTCTCGTCAACGGCGTCTTCGCCACCGTGCTCGCCAGACTCGGCGGCGCACACTGGACGAGCGCGCTCGTCGGCGGCGCGGTCGCGTGGCTCACGAGCGTCAACCCACTGCTGGCCCCGGGCTGGTTCGCCGGCTACGTCGAACTCCGCTATCTCGACGTCAACGTCGGCGACATCAACACCCTGAACGAGATCCTGAGCGACGAGGAAAGCCCGCTCGGCGAACTCTGGGAGCGTCTCCGTGAGGTCGCCCTCTTCCGACTCATCGCGATCGTCGCGCTCACCAACGTCGGCTCCATCGTGGCGAGCTTCCTGTTCGCGGCCATCGTCCTCCCGATACTCGCGGCGGGCGTCGGCGGCGTCGACGGCGTCGTCGACCTGATGATACAGGGAGCCGAGAACAGCGCCGACCTCATCTGGGGGGCGCTCACGTGAGATTCGGCCGGCGCGAACTCGCCGATCTCGCGATCGCGTGGATCGCATTGGGGGTAGCGTTCGCGCTCTTTTTCACCCCGCCGCTTCGGCAGATCCTTCTCGCCGGCGACGTCGATCTGCTGCTGTCGGGACCCGTCTTCCGCTCGTTCGCGCTCAGCATGCTCACCGCCGGCATCGGCTTTCTCCTCCACGAACTCGCGCACAAACTCGTCGCCCAGCGGTTCGGCCAGGTCGCCCAGTTCCGGGCCGACTACGGCATGCTCTTCCTGGCCGTGGCGAGCGCTTTCGCCGGCTTCCTGTTCGCCGCACCCGGCGCGGTCTACCACCGCGGGCGCATCACGAAGCGACAGAACGGGCTCATCGCGCTCGCCGGCCCGGTGACGAACCTCGCTCTCGCGCTCGGGTTCGCGGCGCTCGCGCTGTTCGCCACCGGCTTCCTCGGCACGGTCGGCACGTTCGGCGTCGGCATCAACCTTCTCCTGGCCGGATTCAACATGCTCCCGTTCGGACCACTCGACGGGCGCACGGTGCTCTCCTGGAGCGTCGTCGTCTTCGCGATCGCCTTCGTCGTGAGCGCCGGTTCGGCGGTCGCGGTCTTCCTGACGTTCGGTATCGGCCTCTGAGCCGACGAGCCGCTCGCCCCCTCACCGACGGGCTTTTGTCCGCCTCCGCCGGCGCTTTCGCCATGACCGACGACGCGGACGAGGGACTCACGTACGCTGGGGCGGGCGTCGATATCGGCGCGAGCGAGGCCGCGACGGCGGCGCTCGTGGGGGCGGTTGACGACGAGGACGGCGAGGGTGACTACGCCGGACTGATCGACATCGGTGGCCAGTATCTCGCGCTCGCGACCGACGGCGTCGGCACCAAACTGCTCGTCGCCGAGGCCGTCGACGACTACTCCACGGTGGGCATCGACTGCATCGCGATGAACGCCAACGACCTCGTGGCCGCCGGAGTCGAGCCGGTGGCGTTCGTCGACTACCTCGCAGTCGACGAGCCCGACGAAGGGACCGCCGCCGAACTCGGTGCAGGGCTCGCGACGGGGGCCGAACGCGCGGACGTGGCGCTGGTCGGCGGCGAGACCGCAGTTATGCCGGAGGTGATCCGCGGGCTCGACATCGCCGGAACCTGTGCGGGGCTCGCCGACGAAAGCGATCTCTTCGCAGAGGCAGAGGTTGGCGACGCACTCGTCGGCATCCCCTCCTCGGGTATCCACTCGAACGGGCTGACGCTCGCGCGCGAGGCCGCGACACGCGCGGGAAGCTACGACGACCCGTTCCCCGATTCCGAGAAGACGGTCGGCGAGGTCCTTCTCGAACCCACCAGAATCTACACCGGGCTCCCACTGCACGCCCACGACACGCACGCTGCGGCTCACGTCACCGGCGGTGGCTGGACCAATCTTGAGCGAATGGGTCCCCACCGCTACGAGATCACGGACCCGCTCCCCATCCCATCGGTCTTCGAGTTCGTCGCCGACCAGGGAGGAGTGGCGGACGAGGAGCTCTATCGAACCTTCAACATGGGGATGGGGTTCGTCGCGGCGCTCGCCCCCGACGACGCCGCCGCGCTCGCCGACGCGACGGACGGGGAAGTCGTCGGTCGCGTCACCGAGGGGACGGGCGTCGCCATCAACGGACTAGAACTCGACTGAACGACGGAGTAGCGTGGGTAGCAGTAATCGTTAGGACAGGTGAGCCGCCACGTCGGCTTCGGTGATGATACCGAGCATCTGTCCGCTCTCGACGACGATGACGGCGTCGTGGTGGTCGAGATGTGTATCGACCGTATCGAGCGTCGCTTCCGGAGCCACGGTCGTGATCGACTCGCGCATCACGTCCGCGACGGGGAGTTCGGCCGCGTTCTCGGAGGACGCTCGCCGGACGTCACCGTTCGAGATGACCCCCACCGGATAGCCGTCGTGGACCACCGGCAGCTGCGAATAGCCCTCCTCACCCATCCGATCGATCGCCTCCCGAACGCTGTCGTCGGGCGCGATGGCGATCACCGACGTGTGCATCAGATCGTGCGCACGCCGAATCCCACCCTCGGCAGCGTCGAGCGACGTCACGATACGCCGCAGCGTCGACAGCCGCGGATCGACGTCGCCGCTCTCGATGCGCGCGATGAGCGGCTGTGAGACCTCGGCGCGGTCGGCGAGCGCACTCTGTGTGAGTCCGACGCGATTCCGATGCTCGCGCAGATCCTCCGGCGTCGGCAGCTCCATGCACGCTGATAACCGTGGGTAATCAAAAGGATTGCGGACCCCACCTTTTTAGACGGCGTCCTCGGCTCGCTCACTTCGTTCGCTCGCCTCAAACCCCGTCCAAAAATCTGGACCAAAAACTCCCGCTCACTCGGCCTGCGGCCTCGTTCGCGGCGAACCACGCTCACTGCCACGGTTCACTCCGTTCACCGTTCGCTTCCGAGGTTCTCCCTCTGGTCGAACCTCGCTTCGTTCGCGCGGACACGATTCCTACCGCGACCGCTCCGCAGGACCGCACAGCACCGCAGAAGCCCTCAACTGTTCGCTTCGCTCACAGTCTCGCACTTCATCCGCCAGGAGAGCAGCTCTCCTGAGCCTCGGCTCGTTTCACTCGCCGAGACGCCAGGAACCACAACCGCACCGCCACTGTTCCGCAACCGCAGCCACAATCGCTACAGCGACCGCTCGGCAGTTGCGACCGGCAAAAAGCTGTGGCCTCAGAGAAGCTGCTCGATGTCGTCGTGCTCTTCGATCTCGACGCCGTCCTCGGTGATCTCGGAGATGATGATGCCGTTGCCGCTAGCGGTATCGCGCTCGACGGCGCTTTTGACTGCGCGCGCGGCGACGGTTATGGCCTCGTCGTTGCTCAGACCGTCCTCGTACTGCTGTTCGAGCACACCATAGGCGAACGGCGAGCCGGAGCCGGTCGCGTCATACTCTTCTTCCATGACGCTGCCAGCGGGGTCGATGCTGTAGATGTGAGACCCCTCCTCGTCGACGCCGCCGAGGATCGGCTGGACGATGTAGAAGGCACCACTGCGCAGGAAGTTCGAGGTGAGCGTCGAGAGCGCCTGCATGCTCATCTCCTCGCCACGACGGGCCTCGTAGAGATCGACCTCCGCCTGGAGGTTGCTGATGAGCGCCTGTGCCGCGCTCACCGCCCCCGAGATCGTGAGCGCACCACGGGGGTGGATCTCGGCGATCTTCTTGGCGCGCTTGCTTGCGACGAGGTTGCCCGCGCTCGCCCGACGATCGGTGGCGAGCACGACGCCGTCGGTGGTCGTGATCCCGACGGTCGTCGTCCCGGTCTTGGTGATCTCGGCGTCGTCCATGTCGGGACTCGGCAGCGAGCCAAGCTCCGGACCGTAGATGTCGTCGGTCGCCTGTCGCCCGGGTTGCTCCAACTCCGGACCGTCTGGTAGGTCAGGCATTGCTCCGTGTACTCGCCGGATGCTTAAAAGACCAGTCCTTCAGAACTCCTACTCCTCGCTCGCGCGCTCGTACGCCTCGCCGAGACGCTCGACGAGCCGGCCGATCGGCAGCGAGAGGCCGGCGCGTTCGGCGGCCAGCGCGAGCGGGAACGTGACGATACCCAACAGCAGCACAGTCTGATACGCGGCGAACAGGGACGCGCGGTGCAGTCGTGCTTTCATGTCCTCGACGAGGGGTACTCGACCGAGTATATAACTGTATCGCACCAGAATCGTGAACGACAAACGAACACACACCGCCGCAGTCGTGCGATTAAACCGTATTTGAGTCGGATGCAACTCGGAGCGCGAACGCGCCGATAGAGGGCGGGGCGATCGACGACCCAGAACGTTCGTCGGCATAACCTATCGATGAGTTCGCGTTCACGTGCGCGGGAAACCACAAGGTACGACACGTTGGGGACCCAGCGTAACGCATGGCAGATTATCTCGTTGCGATGGAGGCGGCGTGGTTGGTCCGTGACGTCGAAAGCATCGACGACGCCATCGGCGTCGCGGTCAGCGAGGCCGGCAAGCGACTGAACGACGAGGACAAGTCCTACGTCGAGGTCGACGTCGGCGCGACCGGCTGTCCGGCCTGTGGCGAACCGTTCGACTCGGCGTTCGTCGCCGCGGGCACGGCACTCGTGGGTCTGGTACTCGAAATCGAGGTGTTCAACGCCGACGGCCGCGAACACGCCCAGCGCATCGCCAAAAGCGAGGTCGGCGGCGCGCTCAGAGACGTGCCCCTCGATATCGTCGAGGTCATCGAACACGACGTCGAAGACGAAGAGAACTAACCGATATACCGGAGGTCGTCGTCGGTGGCCTGCTGGCCCTGTTCCATCTGTTGGATCTTCTGGACGACCTCCTCCATCTCGTCGGCACGCTCTTCGAGCGACTCGAAGCCGACCTCGAAGCCGACGAGTTCCTCGAGGACTTCGAGTACTGCCCGCGCGCTCTTGGGATCGACGAGATAGCCACTGGTTTCGCCCATCAGACACGCCGCCGGCAGGTCGCGGCGCTCGCCCAGCCCGAGCAGCAGGCCGGAGACGCCGACGATCCCACCGGCGGGTTCGCCCTCGCGGAACTCCACGCCGTCGGCTTCGAGCTCCTCGGCGAGATCGTCGGTCGTCGCGGCTCCGATGACGCCGTACTCGTCGATCAACTCGCCCGTCGGCACGCCGCCGAGCGCGAACACCCGCTCGGCCCCGTGATCGGTCGCGAGGTCGAGGAAGAGATCCGTCATCCGGTAGTGGCCGGCGGCGTCCTGGGCCTGATGATCGCCGGTGAGCACGAGCAGATCCCGCCCATCGGCCTCGATGGCGTGAAGCTCGGCCGACGCGAGTTTCGCACGACCGTCCTCGATGTTCACCTGCGGCGGGAAGTGTTCCGAATAGACCCGTGCGACGAGCTCGCTGTCGAGCTCCTCCAGAAGGTGTTCGGCGACGAGCTTGCCGACGTGACCCACGCCGGGCAACCCTTCGACGAGCACCGGATCGGTCAGCGCCGGCTCCGCGAGCGTCTCGACGTCGAATTCGTCCATGGCTCAATCCGCGTCGCGGCGCTTAAGAGCGCGTCGGTACTCGCCATATGGGTCCTCAGGGTTGTAGGGCGCTGGCGCGCTGTTGACCGCCGGACCGCCGCAGTCGGGACAGGTAGCACTGAGGGTGTAGATCGGTCGGTCGTGGGTCGACTCCCACGCTTCACAGAGACGAATAGCCGCCTTCATCGCGACGGGTTACTCGTCGTCGCTACGGCGTTCGCGGTGGAACTCGGCGGTGCCACCGTGATCGCCGATGTTGGCCGCCGCGCGGTCGGCGCTGGCTTCGAGCTCCCGCTCGGCGATCTTGTAATCGGGTGCCTGCACGCGGATGCGATACTCGGGCGAGCCGACGTAGGTGACGTCGAGGTCGACCTCCTCGGGGAGATCGCCGTTGCCCTCGGCGGCGTGGAGCGCGTCACGGATGACGTCGACGCCGGCGCTATCGGGACTTTCCAGATCGACGTAGCCAGAGACCGTCACGTACGGCACCGAGACGTTCTCGCGGGCGGTCTGGACGATGGCGTCGATCTCCTCGTCCGAGAGATCGGTGTCGGTGAGCGCCTCCGTGCCGTGGATGGCGGCCTCCTCGAACCCGTCGTACAGCGAGCCGAACGCAGCGAGGAACTCGTTGGCCACGGTGGCGTACTGCTCGTCGGAGATCTCCTCGCCGAAGGCGATCGTCATCCAGTTGTCGGCCTTCTGTTCGGATTTCCACTCGCGGACTTTCTCCGAGCGCTGGTGATCGTTGACGTCCTTGAGCGAGAGATCGATCTGCTGGGAGCCCTCGTCGACGTCGAGCACCTTGGCGACCACAGTTTGACCGACGCTCACGTGATCGCGGACGTTCTTGATCCAGCCCGAGGCGACCTCGGAGATGTGGACGAGCCCGCGTTTGTCCTCGTATTCGGAGAGATCGACGAACACGCCGAAGTCGGCGATCTCGTCGACCTTTCCGACCACCAGTTCGCTCGGATCCGGCCAGCCGCTGTATTTCATTGGGCCTCTGATTCACCCGCAATGGTGTCGGTCCGTTCGCGGCGCTCGACGGTGTCGAGGACTTCGCCCTCGAAGACGGCCTTGCCGCTCGTGGGCGTGGCGAGCGTCGTCCCACAGACCGCACACGGGACCGTGCTCGCGGCCTTGCCGAAGACGGCCTGTTCGTTCTCGCAATCCGGACAGCGGACGGTGTAGAAGTTCCCGGGCATGATTACTCCTGAAATTCGACGCGGCCGGCACGCCAGCCCTCGCGCAGGTGGGCGTTGCCGCACTCGCCACAGCGGTATTTGAGGTTCGTCTTCTTCGTGGGTTTGTCCCCACCCGGCACCTTCGAGAACTTGCCGGCGTTGCCGATGACCGACGTGCCCCGCTCGCGCTGTCGATCGATCCACTTCATCCCGGTCTCGCGACCGCTGCGAACCTTCTCGACCTCGTGTTCGTGATGTTCGTGACAGTTCGGACAGTACGTGTTGAACCGGCGTGGTATCTGCATAGCTACTGCGCGTCGATAACGGGCGGGCGGATAAAACCCGTTTGGTCTGGCGGGCGGTCGAACGTGCGGCCGTCGCATCCGCAGGAAATCGTTCGCGGCCGTCCGAAGCGCTTAGGTTCGTGTCGGCTGACGTTCAGCCATGAAGCGGCTCATCATCCACGGCGACCCCGACGTCCGGAAAGGGGGTATCATCGAACACGACGGCGAGGAGCTCGTCTGTTTCGGCATCAGCAAGCAGGGCGAGTGGCACGGCCCCGACCGCCCGCAGCTGTGGTGTACCGTCGGCACGGAAGACGAGACCGAAGCCTACGAGCGCCGCCAGTTCATCCCGATGCATCTCGACGTCGAGGCCGTCGACGCCGAATCCGTCGAGGTGCTCCAGCGCAAGGGCGAACTCACCATCTGAGCGCGCGCCCGTGAACCAAGCGTGAGAGGGACGAACCGCCGGACGACCGTTCTGTCGGTGCTCGTCGTCGCCACGCTCGTCCTCTCGGCCGGCTGTATCGGTCTCAGCGAGCGCTCGCTGCCCGACGGCCTCGCCGGCTACGCGGGCGATCCCGACAACCCCTACGGCGACCGAAACATCACCGTGGCCGTCACGGCCACCGACTCCGAGCGATCGTTCGCGCCGCTGGTCGCCGACGCCGCCGACTACTGGGAGACACGGGGCGAGCGCTATCTGAACTACTCGGTGAACGTCACGTTCGTCGCGAACGAGAGCGATCCCGACATCCGTGTGTCGTTCGTACCGCGGATCGACCGCTGTGGCGAGGTCGAGAGCGCCGCCGGCTGCGCGCCCGAGATCACGTCGCCGTCACAGACCGGCGAGACGGTCGGGGTGCGCGCGCTCGACAACCTCTCGGCGAACTCGACGGTGCGCGTGCTCGAACACGAGTTCGGTCACGCGCTCGGACTCGGCCACGGCGACCCGCCGCGCGAGCTGATGGCGACGCACACGACGCTGACGAGCCTGCCGAAACCGAACGCCAGCGAGCGCGCGCTCGCGTGGAACGATTCGACCCTCTCCGTCTTCGTCACCGACGACGTCTCGGCGGCCGAGCGCGAGGGGATCGATCACGCGCTCGACTACTACGACCGCGGTGCGGAGGGCCACGTCCCGAAAAACGTCTCCTTTCGCGTCGTCTCTCGCTTCGAGAACGCCGACGTCGTGATCCGTCCCGCCGAGCGCTCGCCCTGTGGCCCCGGCGCGGGCTCGTGTGGCTCGGTCTTCGGTAGCGACAGCGACGGCGACGGCGCGCTCGAAACGTACACGCGCCTGGAGATCGTCTACAGCGGTCTCGATGCCGACGCCGTCGGCTGGCACGTCGCGCGCTGGCTCGCGCTCGGCTTCGGCATCGAAAACGAATCGGCCTACCCGCCGGTGCTGCGCGAAACGACGGGTCACGACGAGCGTCGGGGCGACTGGTGGCGCTAGCTACCGCAACGAGCCCCACTCGCGCCGCCGAACCGAGTAGCTCCCGCACTCCGGACAGACCTGCCAGCGTTCGTCGAAGCCCGAAGCACAGTCGCGGCAGACGTATTCGGTCGCCTCGCCGTCCTCCCGTCCGATGTACCGGTTGAGTCGATCGAAATAGCTCATCCGCAGGCCACTCCCGTTCGACCATCGGCCACAAGCGGTAAATACTTTGTCTGATTCGTCACATCACTTGTCCAATTGATATAGATCGTCATTCCCTCGTCATCGAGCCGTTCGTGGCCGTTATCGTGGCTTCCCACTCCCCGCTCCCTACACCCTCTTTCTTTCCCCCGTCACCACTCACACGAGGCAGCCGCGATGGCTACCCGCGCCAGTCACGGACGTGTTTCGATTCGTCGACGTGGACGGCGTCCTTGTTCGTCTTCCGAATCCAGGACGCGAACTTCTGCATCTCCTCGCTTTCCTTGAGGTCGGCGACGGTGTTGAACCGCTGTTTCAGTTCGTGGTTGGTGAAGACGGCGTGGATCTGGCGGTGGCAGGGATCACAGATCCTGGCGACCGGGCTTTCCTTGCGGTTCTGCGGCGTCAGATGGTGTCGCGTCGTCTCGACGGAGCGCTCGCTCTTGACCCTTCGGCGAAGGGGAACGAACTCAGTCGAGAAACGCCGGCGACGTCAGTTTCTCGTCGCGTTCGTGTTCGAGATGGTCGCCGAACGCCTCGATCGAGACCCCGTCGCGCTCGCGCTCGGCACGGTCGCGGACCGACACCGTGCCGTCCGCCTCCTCGGTGTCGCCGACGATGAGCATGTACGGCACCCGGTCGTCGTGGCCCGCACGGATCTTGCGCCCGACCGTCCACGAGCGCGTCTCGACTTCGGTACGGAAGCCATCGAGTTCGTCGGCGATCGACTGCGCGTAGGCGATGTTGTCGTCGCTCACCGGGAGGATTCGGACCTGTTCGGGCGCGAGCCAGAGCGGGAAGTCGCCGCCGAAGTGCTCGATGAGCACCATGAAGAAGCGCTCGTAGCTGCCGTAGAGCGCGCGGTGGATCATCACCGGGCGGTGCTCCTCGTTGTCCTCGCCGGCGTAGCTCAGGTCGAGGCGCTCGGGCATGTTGAAGTCGAGCTGCACGGTCGGCCCGTCCCAGACCCGGCCGAGCGCGTCCTCGAAGGCGAAATCGATCTTCGGGCCGTAGAACGCGCCGTCGCCCTCTTCGATGCCGTACTCGTACCCACCCTCGTCGAGAACGGTGCGGAGCTGGGATTCGGCCTGTTCCCAAAGCTCGTCGCTGCCGACGGATTTCTCCGGTCGTGTCGCGAGAACGAGCTCGGTCTCCAGGCCGATCGTCTCCATCACCTCGAAGACGGTGTTCATTATCGTCTCGATCTCGGTCGCGATCTGGTCGGGTCGGACGAACAGGTGGCCGTCGTCGATCGTGAACGACCACGTTCGCGAGAGCCCCGAGAGTTCGCCGTGCTGTTCCTTGCGGTAGACCTTCCCGTCCTCGAAGTATCGCACGGGCAGATCGCGGTAGCTCCAGGAGTGCTGATCGAAGATCGTCGCGTGGCCCGGGCAGTTCATCGGCTTCAGGCCGTACTCCTCGTCGTCCACATCGAGCAGGAACATGTCGTCGACGTAGTTCTCGTAGTGGCCCGACTGCTTCCAGAGCTCGGTCCGAAAGAGATGTGGCGTCTCGACGGGTTCGTAGCCGGCGTCGAGGTTGAGCGAGCGTGCGTAGTCCGAGAGTTCGTCGAGTACGCGCTTGCCGTTCGGGTGGTAGAGCGGCAGCCCCGGCCCCGTCGTCTCGTCGATCGAAAACAGGTCCATCTCCTGACCGATCTTGCGATGATCACGCTCCTTGGCCTGCTCGCGCCGTTCGAGGAACTCCGCCAACCCGTCTTCAGTCGGGAACGCCGTCCCGTACACCCGCGTGAGCGTCTCGTTGTCCTCGTCGCCGCGCCAGTACGCCGCCGAGGTTTCGAGCAGCGAGAAACCGCCGATCTCGCCCGTCGACTCGACGTGTGGGCCCTGGCAGAGATCGAAGAAGTCGCCCTGCTCGTAGAAGCTCACGGGATCCTCGCCGGCGGCCTCGGTTTCGAGGATCTCGCTCTTGAACGGGTTGTCGTCGTAGAGTTCGATCGCCTCCGCGCGCGGGCGCTCGACGCGCTCGATGGGGAGATCGGCCGCGATGATCTCCTCGGCTTCGGCCTCGATCGCGTCCAGGTCGTCCTCGTCGAGATCGACGTTCGCGATGTCGTAGTAGAAGCCGTCGTCGGTCCACGGGCCGATGGTGAGTTCGGCCTCGGGATGGAGACGGCCGAGCGCCTGCGCGAAGACGTGTGCCGCCGAGTGGCGGAGCACGTCGAGATACTCGTCGGACTGGTCGGTGACGATTTCGAGATCGATATCCGTCTCGATCGGTTCGGCGGCGGCGACGAGATCGCCATCGACCACGCCCGCGACCGTATCGCGGCCGAGTCCGGGGCCGATCTCGTGGGCCACGTCCTCGACCGTCGAGCCACGCTCGACCTGCAGTTCGGAGCCGTCCGGCAGCGTCACGACGACATCGCTCATGGCACCGATAGGTTCCACGCGGGGGATAAGCCTGTTGAGACGGTGCCTCCCTCGCAGCGCCTCAGACCGCTTGCCCGGAGAGGCGCAACAGCTGTGCGGCGCGGTCGGCCTTGGCGAGGAACACCTCTCGAAGGGTGGGCGGCGTCTCGATGCGGGTCTCGGCGAGCAGCGATTCGGGCACCCAGAGCGTGTCCTGGGGCACGCCGCTGTCGCCGTCGACGGCGAAGTGGCTCGTTTCGAGCTTCATCACCAGCGGCAGATCGGTCCGTTCGATCCCCTCGCCGGCGGCGTACAGCTGCTCGTTGAGCCGCTCGTGAGTGGCACGCTGGATGAACGCGCCCGCAGCCTTGTCGGGAGTGGGTTCGATGGAGAGCCGGCCGACGTAGTAGCCGCGCGAGAACCGTTCGAACATGCTATGTGTATCACTACCACACACCCAGGGATAAGCGTTTCCGCGGCCTCAGTCGTGCCCCCAATCGGAGATGCCGAGCACGACATCGCACTCGGGACAGGTCCAGACCTTCGGCGTGCTCGCGGCGCTGGCCTGCTGGAGTCGCTCCGTCCAGGTGCTGATATCGGTCTCACAGTGTGGGCAACGAGCCATGTCTTGTCGTACCACAGGAAACCACTTGTAGTTTCGGGCGGCCCAGCCGATGGATACAGTCGTCCGAGGCACGAACGGCCAGCGCGCTTTTACTGCTCGACCCCCGAACGACAGTCAGTGAATACGAACGCCGTCGCGGTCGTTCTCGCTTCGATACTGTTCTGTGGACTCGTGGGCGTCGGTGTCGGGCCACAGCTCGGAGCGACCGAAACGACCACTCACACCGCGACCGAGGACGTTGGCCGCGACGTCTCGGTGTTCATGCAGCGCGGCGTCGCCACGGCCAACGGCTCGGTCGATTCGGGCATGTGGGTTGCAGCCTTCGAGACCGCCGAGAACCAATCACGCAGGGAGGCGCTCGTCGCCAAGCGCGCGGCGACACTCAGCGTGCGCCTCGACAGGCTTGCGACACGTATCGAGGCGTTCCGGACGCAAGCGAACGGCTCCGCCAGTCACCGAGCCCGGAGAGGGCGCCTCACCGCCGATCACGACGCCCTCAGTACCGCCATCAGCGAGGCGAAGACGACCGCGACGAGCGAGGGCGTAAACGCATCGTCGCTCGACCGGCTCGGCCAGCGCGTCGAGAACCTCTCGGCGGTTCCGACGGCGAGCAACGGGAGCGCGCAAACCCCCGGACGAACCCCCGGAACGGTGGACACACGAACGAACGATCGGACCGACCGCTAAGACAACGTTTTACGCCTCGGGCACTAACCGTAAGTGAATGGATTCCGCGGCGCTGCTCGACCTTCTCGGCAACGAGAACCGCCGACGCATCCTCCGATTACTCGCCCAGCGGCCGTTCTACGTCACCGAGATCAGCGACTCGCTCGGCGTGAGCCCGAAGGCCGTCATCGACCACCTCCGGAAGCTGGAGGAGGCGGGGTTGGTCGAGAGCCACGTCGACGACGGCCGTCGGAAATACTTCCGCATCGCGCGCAACCTCAGACTGGAGGTGAACGTCTCGCCGTACGAGTTCGGTGCCAAAAGCGCCTATCCGGCGAGCTCGAGCCTCGATCTCACGACCTGTCGGTACGTCTCCATCGACGTCTCGCGGACGGAAACGAGCGATCTCGCCGAACTCGCCGCCGATCTCCGTCGGTTCGAACAGTTGGAGGACGAGCTCTCGCTGGCCCAGCGCTGGGTCCAAGGCCGGCTGGCGGCGCTGCATGACACGCTCACCGACCGCCTCCAGGACCGACTGAACAGCGACGGGATCGCCGACCACGGCGACGCGCGCTTCTGTGCGGAGGTGCTCGGTGCCATCGAGACCGGCACCGATACCGCCGACGCGATCGCCGAACGGCTGGGCGTCCCGCTGGCGATCGTCGAGGACGCGCTCGATCTGCTGGCGTCGAACGATCTCATCCAGTGTGAGGACGGACAGTGGACCGTCGAATGACGGATCGATGGGAAGAACCTCAGGTAGAGGAGTAGCTGCGTACAGGAGGCCAATTCATAAAACCGTCACTAGGATTTATTACAGAAGGAACGGTAGTTCTGTTATGGGGAGCAAACGTATTGCTGTACTTGCTGGGGTTATTGGAGTCATCAGTGCGGTCATCAAGATTGTACCGGGGATTCTTCTAGGTAGCCTGTTCGAGCAGGGGCTACCGGGCTGGCTACCCACGTTCGGAACGATTGGAGGGACAGCAACACTGTACAACTATGGGATAGATGTCATCGGAGCGCTGCTGATGGTAGTCCTCGCGATCGGATTCGGTTATTCCGTGAGCCGACAACTCGATCTCAGCAACGAGTATCGGCAGTTCTGTGGTGCAGTCGTCGCCGGAACGACGGTTCCGTTCATTGTGCTATGGACAGTAGGGTTTGGAGCCTTCCTTCTCGGAAATTTCAGCGCTTTCACTGTTCTTGTGACGACCGCGATGGCTTTGCGCCTATTTGCTACCGTCTCACTGCCTGTTATCGTCAGTGTATTCGCTGGTGCAGCGTTCGGTCACTTCTCAAGGGGTGAATCCTCGCCGCCTGAGCCAGACGAAATGAATACTGACGCGATATCTACGACGAGCTAAATCAACTCTCCGTTGTACTAGCGACGAACAGTCCGTCCGTCGTGAGGGCGGACAGTGGACCGTCGAATGACGAATCGGTGGTGAGAGTCTGCAAGCAGGAGACTGGCGGTTATCGAGAGCCATCAGTTCTCCCGATCCAATCGATGGATCCGATTCCGCAACCGCTATGCGCCCTGGTTCGCATGCCTCTATGATGGTCTCAGCGTGGCTGTACCTCGTCGTTGCAGCGGTCTTCGAAACCGGCTGGGCGCTCGGCCTCGAACTCTCGGACGGCTTCACGAAACTCGTCCCCAGCGTCGCGACGGTGATTTCGATGGCCATCAGCGTCGTGTTGCTGGCCAGAGCCGTACAGTCGCTCCCGATCGGAACGGCCTACGCCGTCTGGACGGGCATTGGAGCCGCCCTGACAGCCATTCTGGGCGTCGTTTTGTTCGACGAGGCCTCGAGCATCGCCCGCTTCGGGTTCATCGGTCTCATCGTCGCTGGCGTCGTCGGACTGGAGGTTACGGGCCATTGAGGCTGTCCCACAGCCACGATGGAGCCAGCCGGTTTGCACGTGGGAAGTGAATTACTCGCGAATCTTACGAAAGATGGTCACTGGTGTCGAAGATGTGTTCGATCCACCGACGGCGAACGGTCTCGTCGATCGCGCGGCCGGACACTAGATTGAGTAACCCGCTTTCGGTAGCAGCTGGGCACTATTTCATACGAATTATATATTTGAATGCGTAAGACTCAGTAATGAGCAGTTTGCTTTCGAGGATCGGCTGGGCAGGAGTCGGGCTCATGACTGCAGGAATGGTTCCGTTCATTCTCGAAACTCCCGCGGCTGCTGTCGCAGTATCGCTGCTCGCCCTCGGCTCGTTCTACATTGCAGTAAAGGGGTCGGATCTTCAGGTGATTCCGTAGAAGCCGTGAGGGAGATGATTGCAGCCGAGGGACGATTTACAGTTCGCGCGTCAGCCCGTCGCGTAGATCGCGCCCGAAGTAGTGCCCGACGAGTCCGGCGAGCAGTCCGACGCCGGCAGCGACCGCGATGACCGGAGCCCCGACTCCGCCGATCGTCAGTGCGAAGTAATCGAGCAGCGTGCCGAGGGCGGGCACGAGCGCACCCGCCAGGCCAGCTTCGACGTAGTGGCGGCGCTCGCTCGCCGCGCCGAGTGCAAAGGTTGCGAGAAAGACGCCGACGTATCTGAGTATCGCGCCGAGGATCGGCACGAGGCCACCGAGAGCGACGCCGACGGCGGTGAGCGCGAGCGCGACGACGAACGTTCGCACCGAGAAGACGTCGCCCGCTCGCTCGCGCAGCGTCGGCCCGTCGCTCGCCGTCGCCGGTTCGTCGTCGACCGCCTCGGCCGTGGTCTCGACCTCCGCGAGCAGCTCGTCGGTGTCGCGGGTCGTCGTTTGTTCGCCGGCGCGGTCGGCCATACGGGAACGTGTGCCCCGAACGACATGGACCTTTCCCTGTCGATCGGTTCGATCGTGACCCCTCAGTCGCCGAGCGCGGTCAGTTCGTCGACGTCGGGGATGGCATCGCTCGCGGCGGTGATCTGTTGCATGCGCTGGCCGTGTTTGCTGGTGGCGTATTCGACGAGTTCGTTCGGCTCGATCCCCGGTTCGTCGCTCTCGTAGTCGGGGATCGACGCCTGCACCAGCGGGAGCAACTCGCCGACGGTGTCCTCGATGACCGACGCATCGACCCGTTCGCTCTCGACGAGCTCCTTGAGTTTCGCCATGCCGAAGCCGACGTGGCGGCCCTCGTCGCTGCGAATCGAGGTGAGCCCCTCGACGAGCCCCGGCAGATGCGGCACGTCGGGATAGCTGTCGGTGTCGAACTGGCGGGTAAGTCCGTAGTAGCCAGTTTGAGCGAGGATTCCCTCGACGGTCATGTGGTAATGTGAGTACGCCTTCGCACGGTTTTCCGGCGTGTCGTCGTCGAGCAGCCGTGCCATCGCACGCTCGTTGCGTTCGAACAGTTCGTCGTATTCGTCGGAGAACCACCGTTCGTCAGCCGGTGAGCTGCGCTCCGCACCGCGGTCGTCCTCGGCCGGATGAATGACCTCGCGCCAGTATCGATCGAAGAAGTCCGCGTGTTTTGCTTCCTCGTAGAGTTGGGTCGTAATGAACAGCTGATCCTCGAAATCGTCGAGGACGACCGACAGCGGCGCGAGGTCCTCGGCGACGGCGTCCTCGCCAGCGCCGAACAGCGCGAGCGCGCGCTTGAGCCCCTCGAAACCGACCTCGTCGAGATCGGCCAACGCCTCGCGATCGACCGCGAGATCGATCTCGTGGGGATCCCAGTGTTTCTCGACGGCGTGACGGTAGTAGCGGTACGTTCGTGCGTCGGTATCGATCTGCATCGACGGTTCGGTCCCCGACATCTCGTGCGGGCTACGCACCACCGGCCCATGAAGCCCCTGCCAGCTCGACGGGGATATTTATATATCGGCATGCGGTTCAGCGGTGCGATCGACGGAAGGACGAATTGAAGTCCGCGAGGGCGGTAGTCGTGGTATGAATCCGGGCGATCGCGTCCGTCTCACGCGCGAGGGACGGACCCACGAGGGCGTTCTCATGCCCGCCACGACCGCGGAGCGCGCCGTGCTCAAACTCGACGGCGGCTACAACGTCGGTATCGACAGAGAGGGGGCCGAGTTGGAGGTCGTCGAGACGGGCGTCCACGACGTCGGCGGTGCGGACGCGAGCGAGTCCTCACAGGTGGCGTTCGACGAGGAACTGCCGACGATCGCGCTCGTTTCGACCGGCGGCACGATCGCTTCCACCGTGGATTATCGGACGGGAGCCGTGACGGCGCGGTTCGACGCCGAGGACGTGCTCCAGGCGGTGCCCGACCTCGCGGGGCGGGCGAACTACCGCGGACGGGTCGTGGCGAACATCCTCTCGGAGAACATGACGCCCGATGTCTGGCAGGAGCTGGCCCAGGCGGTCCACGAGGAGATCGAGCAGGGTGCCGACGGCGTGGTCGTGATGCACGGTACGGACACGATGCAGTTCTCGGCGAGCGCGCTCGCGTTCATGCTCGATACGCCGGTGCCGGTGGTGTTCACGGGGAGCCAGCGCTCGGCCGATCGACCCTCCTCGGACAACGTGATGAACGCCGTCTGTGCGGTCGAGGCGGCCAAGAGTGACTGCGCCGAGGTCATGGTCTGCATGCACGCGAGCGATTCCGACGGCCGATGTGCGCTCCACCGGGGGACCCAGGTACGGAAGAACCACACCTCGCGCCGCGACGCCTTCGAGACCATCGGCGGGACACCGCTCGGTCACGTCGACTACGGGAACGGGGAGATAAAATTCCACGAGGAGCATCGCGAGCGCGACGCAGCCGACCTCGCCCTCGCGTCGGCACTCGAAACCGACGTCGAGCTGGTGAAGTTCACGCCCGGCACGAGCGAGCGATTTCTCGATGTTGCCGAGGGTAGTGCTGGACTCGTTCTCGAAGGCACGGGGCTGGGCCATGTCCACACCGACTGGATACCGCGGATCGAGGAGCTGATCGACGGGGGGACGACGGTCGTGATGACGAGCCAGTGTCTTTCGGGGCGGGTCTGCGATCGGGTCTACGACACCGGTCGTGACCTGCTCGATGCGGGTGTGATCGAGGCCGAGGACACCCTGCCCGGCACCGCGAAGGTGAAACTGATGTGGGCGCTGGCGAACGAGGACGACGTCGCCGGGGCGATGAGCACGTCGCTGGCCGGCGAGTGCACCGAGCGGTCGGTGCCCGCCGAGAGCCTCGTCGACGGAGGTCGTATGCAGTGAGTACGGGTATTCACATCCGCCAGGCTCGCCGGGAGGATTACGAGGCGGTCGTGGAGTTCACCCGCGGGACGTGGGCCGATCGCGAGGCGAGTGATTACATCCCGGGCGTCTATCACGAGTGGGTCGCGAGCGACGGCGATCGCCAGCGGACGTTCGTCGCCGACGCCGGCGACGACATCGCGGGCATCTGTCAGGGCGTGCTGCTCTCCGGCCACGAGGCGTGGGCCCAGGGGATGCGCGTCAACCCCGACTACCGCGGCGCAGGTCTCAGCACGAAACTGAACGACGCGTTGTTCGCGTGGGCGCGCGAGCACGGGGCGAGCCTCTGCCGGAACATGGTCTTCTCGTGGAACGTGGCCGGGCTAGGCGGGTCGCGCGCCGCCGGGTTCGACCCACGGACGGAGTTCCGCTGGGCGCATCCCGAGCCCGAATCAGAGTCGAATCGCAGCAGCGGCGGGAAATCGGGCTACGACGTCGTCGACGCACCCGACGATGCCTGGGGCTACTGGCAGCGCTCGGCGGCACGGGACGCTCTGGACGGCCTCGTACTCGACGAGGACGAGTCGTGGGCCGTCTCGGAGCTCACCCGCGAGCGTTTGCGTCGGGCGGCCGACGAAACGCGTGTGTTCGCCGTCCAGGGGGCCGATGGCATCCAGGGGATGGCCCACCGGGTGCGCGACTACGAGCGCGAGCAGGACGGCGAACGCGAACACTGGGCCGAGTACGGCGTCGGTGCATGGGACGATCTCGACGCCGCACGGGCGCTGTTCGATGCGATCAGCGCTGATGCCGCCGAATTGGATGCCGACCGCACGCGAGTGCTGATCCCCGAGACGCCACGGCACGTCTCGGACGCTGCGGCCGCCCGCGTCGCGGTGAGTGGCGAGCCGGATTTCGTGCTCGAAGCCGATCTCTCCTGAAGCCGCCACGTCAGTATGCTTGCAAAAATGCCGCGAGCGAGCCGCAGGCGAGCGAGCAGCCCCTCGATTTGCCTGGCGTCTCGGCGAGCGACGCGAGCTGAGGCTCAGGAGAGCTTGCTCTCCTGGTGGATGAAGGGCGAGGGGCGTCAGGTGCGAACGGAGTGAGCACCGCGACTGCGAGCGGGGAGCGCAGCGACTCGCGAGCACGCGAGTGAAACGAGCGCCCGAGGGCTTCGGCGGTGCGGAGGCGGAGAGTGGTAGCATCCGCGCGAGCGCAGCGAGCGCGGTTCGCCGTGAGTGACCGAGCGTAGCGAGGGAACGAGCGGGAGTTTTTAGTCCAGGTTTTTGCGACGAGTGGTCGGCGAACGAAGTGAGCCGACCCGAGGAGTAAAAAAGTGGAGGTCTAATAGTACCAGGGAGCGTCCTCGAACTCGGGATCGCGGCCGTCCATGAACGCTTCGCGTCCTTCTTGTGCCTCGTCGGTCATGTAGGCCAGGCGGGTGGCTTCGCCGGCGAAGACCTGCTGGCCGACCATGCCGTCGTCGGTGGCGTTGAAGCCGTATTTGAGCATGCGAATGGCCGTCGGCGATTTGCCGTTGATCCGGTCAGCCCACTCCAGAGCCGTGGCTTCGAGCTCGTCGTGCGGGACCGCCTCGTTGACCATGCCCATTTCAGCAGCCTCGTCGGCGTCGTAGGTCTTCCCGAGGAAGAACACCTCGCGAGCCTTCTTCTGGCCGATCTGTTTGGCGAGGTAGGCGGAGCCGAAGCCGCCGTCGAAGCTCGCGACGTCGGGATCGGTCTGGAGGAACTTCGCGTGGTCTTGGCTGGCGATGGTGAGATCGCAGACGACGTGGAGGGAGTGGCCGCCGCCGACCGCCCAGCCGGGGACGACCGCGACGACGGGTTTCGGGAGGTGGCGGATCGCACGCTGGACTTCGAGGATGTGGAGCCGGCCGGTGTTTTCGCTGTCACCCTCGTCGCCGTCGTACTCGTAGCCGGAGCCGCCACGGACCGACTGATCGCCGCCCGAGCAGAAGGCCCAGCCGTCGTCTTTCGGTGAGGGGCCGTTGCCGGTCAGCAGCACGCAGCCGACGTCGGTCTGGCGTTTGGCATGGTCGAGCGCCGTCGCGAGCTCGTCGACGGTTTTGGGGCGAAAGGCGTTACGTACCGCGGGGCGATCGAAGGCGATGCGGACGGCTCCCGAATCGGTAGCCCGGTGATAGGTGATGTCCGCGAAGTCGAACCGATCGATCGAGCGCCAACGGTCGGGATCGAACAGTGCCGAAACCATACTCACACTGTGCCCGGATGAGCGAAAAACCTTGGTAGTCGGGCGGTGGCGGCGGTAACGTTACGTGAGCGGCCGTGTCGCTCGTGGCGCATCGTCATCGCCGGCGTCGTTCGGCAACGCTCGTTTGTGTGGCACATATGCGCACTGGCAAGCCCAGAGATTAAGTGTCCGACTCCGTGTTATCTCAGCGCCACAGCGATGCAGCACTTGATGCACTCAAGCGACTCAGAGAACCGTCCATCCAGCGCACGGGCGCTGTCGAGACGGATCGGGGAGGATAGAACGTGACCACACGACGCGACTTTCTCAAATACGGGGGCGCGACAGCCGCGACAGCCGGCATGGGTGCGACAGCGGGCTGTACGGCCGTTCTCGGTGCCGACACCGATGCCGTGACGGTGAGTTCACAGCGGTTCCCGGAGGGGGTCCTGTTGAGCTACATGGCCATCGAATCGCTCCGGAAGAACACCGACCTCTCCGTGGTCGACGAGACCTCCCTCGGTGGGGACCCGATGAACTTCCGGGCGGTCAGAAGCGACGAGACCGATCTGTTCTGGCTGTACACCGGGACGGCGTGGGCGCTCTTCCCGCCGAAACGGGACAAGATCATCTCAAAACCGAGGAAACTCTACCGGAAGGTCAAGCAGTCGATGCAGCGCAACTACGGACTGACGATGCTGAATCCGGCCCCGTTCAACAACACCTACGCCCTCATCGCCGAACCGAAATGGATGGAGAAAACGGGCGTGAAAACCATCAGCGATTTCGCAAAATACGTCAAGAACAACCAGCTGAGCGGGCCGGTCGTGCTCGGCATATCGTTCTCCCAACGCGATGATGGCTGGCCGGGAATGGTCAAACGGTACGGGTTCGAGAAGGCCGCCTCGAGTCTCGACACCCGTACCGCCAGCTCGTCGCTCACCTACCAGATAATCAATAGTACACAGGCTACGATCGGGATGGGGTTCACCACGAACCCACAGCTCCGCCAGTACGACCTGAAGGTTCTCGAAGACGACAAGAGCTTCTTCCCGACGTACAACCCGGCACCGATCACCAACGACATCGTCGAACGGAAACCCCAGATCCGCGAACCGCTGAACGCCATCGGGCCGACGCTGACCTACGAGAAGATCGTTCGGCTCAACAAGAAGGTGCAGATCGAAAAGAAAGACCCCCAGAAGGTCGCGCGGCAGTATCTTCGCTCGGAGGGGTTGATATGAGCGGCATCGTTTCGTTTTTCGATTCGCTCGTCCAGTTCACGGCCGACAACAGTGATCGTCTGTTGCGGCTGTTCGGCGAGCACATCGTCCTCGCGATCGAGACGCTGGTGATCGCGTTGCCGATCGCGATCGTCCTCGGTATCGCCATCAGCTACAACGAGCGCGCGGCGACGGTCGTGCTCTGGATCGCCAGCGTGTTGCTCACGATCCCCTCGATCGCCTTCTTCGGGATGCTCGTCCCCATCTTGGGTATCGGGACGCCGCCGGTGATCGTCGCGTTGGTGGCGTACTCACAGCTGCCGGTCATCAGAAACACCTACCTCGGCGTCACGGGGGTCGACCCCGCCGCCGTCGAAGCCGGCACGGGCCTCGGGATGACCCGGTTCGAACGCCTCTGGCGCGTCCGCCTCCCTGTAGCCTTGCCCGTGGTGATGGCCGGCGTCAGAAACGCGGTCGTCTTGCTGGTGGGGCTTGCGGCCATCGGCGCGTTCATCGGCGGCCCCGGACTCGGCTTTTTCATCTTCTACGGCATCAATCAGGGCAACACGGCGATGATCGTCGTCGCCACGGTGGCAGTCTCGGTGCTCGCGCTGGCGTTCGATTACCTGTTTGCCGTGACCGAACGTGGTCTCCGCCTGCGTAACGGCGAGGACCTCGAACCGACCTACACGACGCGGCTGTTCGACGCGATCCGCACCCAGTTCCAATGATTCAGTTCGACAACGTTCACAAACAGTACAGCGATGGCACGCAAGCGGTCAACGGTCTCAGCTTCGAGGTCGAGGAAGGGACGACCACGGTCCTCGTGGGTCCCTCCGGCTGCGGGAAGACGACGACGATGCAGCTGGTCAACCGCCTCGAAGAGCCGACCGAGGGGACGGTCTACTACGACGGGACCGACATCCAAGAGCTGCCGGCGACCGAACTCCGCCGGCAGATCGGCTACGTCATCCAGGATATCGGACTGTTCGACCACATGACGATCGCCGAGAACGTCGCCACGGTGCCCGAGCTCAAGGGCTGGGACGACGATCGCACCGACGAACGGGTGGACGAACTGCTCGATCTGATGGGGCTGCCGCCGGAGGAGTATCGGGAGAGCTATCCGGGCGAGCTCTCGGGCGGCCAACAGCAGCGCGTCGGCGTCGCCCGCGCGCTCGCGGCCGGTCCCGACGTAATGTTGATGGACGAGCCGTTCGGCGCGCTCGACCCCATCACCCGCGAGAACCTCCAGGACGAGTTCCTCGATATCCAGGAGGAGATCGAGACGACGATCATCTTCGTCACCCACGACATCAACGAGGCGTTGAAGATGGGCGACAAGATCGCCATGATGAACGACGGCGAGCTCGTCCAGTACGACACGCCGGCGGCGATGCTCGAAACGCCGGCGACGAAGTTCGTCGAGGACTTCATCGGGCCGGATCGTACGCTGAAACAGCTGCGCGTGCTTCAGGTCAGCGAGATCATGCGGACGGAGGTGCCCGACGAACACCGCGACGTCGTCGATGCGTTCGACCCCGCCGACACCGTGATGGCCGACGGCGGCGAGCTCATCCCGGTCACGCCGACCGATAGCGCACAGGTCGCGCTCTCGCGGTGTATCCAGGCCGGCGTGCGGGCGCTCCCGGTCGTCGAGGACGCCACGGTCATCGGCGTCGTCACCGAGGAGGACATCAGGGGCTATCACGCCAGCGAGATCGAGGCGGCGAGCGAATGAGCGATCTCATCAGCCTGCTCGCGGAGACGTGGGCGTATCTGCTGGCGAACTCGGCTCGGTTCTTCGAGCTGCTGCGCGAGCATCTCACGCTCGTGTTCGTCTCGGAGGCGCTCGCGATCATCGTCGCCGTCCCCCTGGGAATCGCCGCGACGCGCAACGATCGGGTGAACTCGATCGTCTCCGGGTTCGGTAACGTCGCCCAGACGGTGCCGACGCTCGCGGTCATCGCGCTCGCCTTCCCGATACTCGGACTGGGCTTTCTCCCCTCGGTCGTCGGTCTGTTCGCCTACTCGCTGTTGCCGATTCTCACGAACACGATCGCGGGCATCGAGAGCGTCAGCGACAGTACCGTCGACGCCGCCCGCGGGATGGGGATGACCGACTGGGAGATCCTCCGGAAGGTCCGCCTGCCGCTCGCCCTCCCCGTGATCTTCGCCGGCATCCGCACGAGCGTCGTGCTCAACGTCGGCTCGGCCTATCTCGCCTTCTTCATCGGCGGCGGCGGGCTCGGCGTCTGGGTCATCGGCGGCATCAAACTGTTCAGCACCACGCAGCTGCTCGCGGGTGCGATCCCGGGCGCGCTGCTGGCGATCACGCTCGACGGACTGCTCGGGCTGGCTCAACGGCGACTCGGTACCGAGACGGCGAGTGACCGGACCGCCGCGGCGGCCTGAGACTACTTCTCGTCGAATTCGTCGAGAACGCGTTTCTGGACGTCATCACGAAAGCGGTGGCTCCGTTCGGCGTCGAACGGGACCTCGATGACCTGCGTGCCGGCGCTGTCGAGTGAAGCCCGGTAGGCATCACGGAACGACTCACGACCGTCGGCGCGGACGAACTCGAACCCGTACAGCTCTCCTGTGGGTGCGAAGTCGAGTCCATGGGGAGTGGCGAACTGTTCGAACACCGAGTCGAACTCGGCGATCGGGAGCAGTCGGAAGATGCCGCCGCCGTCGTTGTTGAGAAGGACGATCGTGGCGTCGACGTCGCAGCGCGAGAGCGCGAGCAGGCCGTTCATGTCGTGGTAGTAGGCCACGTCGCCGATGACGACGACGAGCGGCTCGTCGGTCGCGCTGCCAGCACCCAGCCCCGAGGAGAGAACTCCGTCGATACCGCTCGCGCCGCGATTACCGAGCACCGTGAGCCCGGCATCGCGCGGTTCACCGAAGCGGTCGGCGTCGCGGACGGGCATCGAGTTCGAGAGGAACACCGTCGCGGGATCGGAGGCGTCGGCGAAGACGTCTCTCAGGACCGTGCCCTCGAAGAATTCTTCACTACTCGCGTCGTCCACGAGTCGCCAGTAGCGTCGCTCGGCCGCGGCGAAGCGATCACGCCACTCGTTGCTCGCGCTCATCTCGGCGTTCTCGGCGAGTGTGCGCGCGAGCCGGTTCGGATCGGCGACGAGCAGATCGCTCGCCACGAAGGTCGCCTCGCGCCACTCGCCGGCGGGATCAACGACGAACTGGCGGGTATCCGACTCGCGGACCGAACGGCGGAGATACTGCCTGAGAACCTTCGATGTCGGCGATGCACCCACACGGATCACGACCTCCGGCGCGGGCCACGCGTCCGCATCGAGATAGGAGTCGTAGCCGCCACAGACGAGGGCGTCGGCACGGTGTGGGCCGAAGCGCAGCCCCGACAGCGGATCGGCACAGACCGGAAAGCCGGTCGCCTCGGCGAGGGCGGCGATCGCCGACGCATCGAAGGTCGTGCTCGGACCGGCGACGACGAGACCGCGGTCGGTCGCGAGCGCGTCAGCGACCCGATCGACCGTGGAATCGTTGAGCACGGAACGACCCTGTGCGGTGTGGACGAACGGGCCGTCGCGCCCCGTCGCGCCGAGCGGCTCCGAATCGGCGATGTCATCGGGTACGTCACCCGGTACGGGGGTAGGTTCGAGTGGTTTGCGGAACGGGACGTTCAGATGGACGGGCCCGAGCGGCGTGCCGGTGCTGGCGGCGAGCGCGCGGGCGACCGTCACCCGCAGCGAGCGGAGTTTGCGACCGTTCGCCTCGGGTTCGGGCAGCTCGCGATACCAGCGGACCGCCGACCCGTACAGCTTCTGCTGATCGATCGTCTGGTTCGCGCCGCTGTCGCGCAGTTCAGGCGGGCGGTCGGCGGTCAACACCAGAAGCGGGACGCGTGCCTGATTCGCCTCGATGACGGCGGGATGGAAATTGGCGGTCGCGGTGCCGGACGTCGAGAGAACGGGGACGGGCTCCCCAGTACGTTTGGCACGCCCGAGTGCGAAGAAGCCCATCGAGCGCTCGTCGAGATGGGAAAGAACGTCGATTTCGGGATGCTCGGCGAAGGCGACCGTCAGCGGCGTCGAGCGGCTCCCGGGCGCGATACAGACCGTCGAGACGTCCTGTGCGACGAGTTCGGCAACGAAGACCTCGGCCCAGAGCGTGTTCCGGTTCGGCCAGCGCGAGTCCCGGTTCATTCGTCGAGTTCGTCGAGCACCGGCTGGAACTTCGGTCCGAGCTCGGCCCACTCCTCGTCGGGGTCCGAGTCGCCGACGATGCCGTCGCCCGCGAACAGCGTCGCGTCGTCGCCGCTGGCGACCGCCGATCGGATGCCGACGACGAACTCGCCGTCGCCGGCGGCATCGAACCAGCCGACTGGAGAGGCATACCAGCCACGGTCGAACGGTTCCGTCTCGCGGATCACCGACCGGGCGCGCTCGGGTGGGAGACCACCGACCGCCGGCGTCGGATGGAGCGCCTCGACGACGTCGAGAACGTGGCTGTCGTCGTCGAGCGTCGCCGTGATCGGCGTTCGAAGGTGTTGGATGTTGGAAAGGCGCTTGATCCCGCGCTCGCCGACGCAGACGGTACCGAACGGGGCGAGGCGCTCGCGGATGGTGTCGGTGACGAGCGCCTGCTCGTGGCCGAGTTTGTCGCTTGCTTCGAGCGAACGCGCGAGTTCGGCGTCCTCCTCGGGCGTGTCGCCACGCTCGACCGAGCCCGCGAGCGCCTCGGTGGCGACGTGGTCGCCGTCCATCCTGACGAGTCGCTCCGGCGGTGGGCCGAAGAACCCCCGCTCGTCGGTCGGTTGGATGAGAAATCGATAGCATTCGGGATAGGTCCGTCGGAACCGTTCGAGCGTATCGGGAACGTCGATCGGCGCATCGAGCGTCACGTCGAGCGCGGTGGCGAGGACGACCTTGCGGAGATCGCCGTTCCGGATCGACGCGACGGCGCGCTCGACGCTTTCGGTCCACTCGGCGTTGGTGGTCAGTCGACGGGTGGTGGCGATCCCCGGTCGCTGCCCGCTCGGGCGCAGCATCGGCAGATCGGCGATCGTCTCGTGGACGGTGTCGAGACGCTCGGCGACGCTCTCGGAGGTGGCGTCGGTGTCGTAGGACGCGACGCTCAGCCACGTGCGATCGTTCGCACGCGTGAGCTGGACGCGCGGCAGGACGAACAGCGCCGCCGGAAACCCCTCCCACGGCGGAGCAGGCGTGTGGTCGGCCTCGAAGGCGAGCCCGCCGAGAAGGCGCGGACGGGCGGCGGGCGGGCCGTCGGCATCGACGTCGTCGAACAGCGTTGCGGCGTCCGCACGGAGCGTATCGAAACGATCGGTCCCATCGGCACGGACGACCGCCGCCGCGCCGCCGCCGACGAGTTCGAGCCCATCGGGTGTCGCCCACGCGACCCGCGGGGCCGACTGCGCCGAGAGGAACGCACGGAACGAGCAGTCGTCGATCTCGCGGGTGCGACTCACCAGCCGTCCGTCGCCGATGCCCGGCGGCTGCTCCTCACGTCCTGCCTGTGCCATCACGGATGGTTGGAACGGGAGGCCCTTGAGCGTGTCCTTCCCGTTTCGGGCGCGCTCGCGCCGTGATTCGCCCGATGTGTGTTTCCGCGGGTCGTTCGCCGCGATCCGCGAGACGGGGTCTTGCTATTCATCGATCGAAAGATATGTTTTGTATCTCGAAATCGCGAGTTGTATTTCATGAGAGAGTGTTTTCCCAGCACAAATTGATTTCCCCGTCAGAATTAAATACCCCTCTACCGAAGCCCCGGTGTTCCGATGGCTAAAGTAGAGATCACGATCCCGGAGCAGCTCGAAATGCAGATCGCGCGCATGGTCGAGGAAGGGGAGTTCCTCAACCGTCAGGAAGCGGTCGAAGAGCTTCTCTCGTCGGGAATGCGGGCATATCAGACGAACGGACCGATGGACGACGAGGACGGCGCAGGCCTCGAAGACGACGGGATGATGGGCCACGAAGACGAGTACGTCTTCTGATACTATCGGGGGAGCCGATCGGGAACCCGTGACGCGACGATCTATTGAAACGGTATCGAACGCCGATCGTTCCGTACTGCTGTCCGACGGTGTGAGACCGCTCGTGAGGACAACCGTTAAACCGGCCGAACTCCTCTAGTTACCCAATATGCACAAGGAGGAACTCCTCGAACTCCACGAGGAGATGGTGACGATCACCGAATTCGTCAACAACCGCGAGGACGTTGATCCGGAGCTGTTCGAGACCTACGAGAAACTCGACGTCACGCCCGACGACGTCCATAAATCGAAAAACGAGCACAAACACGCCGTCTTCATCCTCGGCAACGCCCTCGCCGAGGCGATGAGCGACGACGAGTTCTCCGACGCCGGCCGCATCGGCAAGCGTATGCGCGAGCTCGCCACCGACGCCGAAGGCAAGCTCTGAGCGGGAGCTTCCGTCACGCTCCGTCGAGTCCCGGTGGGTATTTGACGCCACGCGAGTGACTCCACGGGCATGGACGACGACGAACTCATCGACCACGCCCGTGAAGCGACGGCAAGCGCCCACGTCCCCTACTCGGAGTACCGGGTCGGGGCAGCGCTCGAAACGGCGGACGGGACGGTCTTTCTCGGCTGCAACATCGAGAACGCCAACTACTCGAACAGCCTCCACGCTGAGGAAGTCGCTCTCGCCGAGGCAGTCAAGAACGGCCATCACGACTTCGCACGCCTCGCGGTCGCCTCCTCCGAGCGCGACGGCGTCCTCCCCTGCGGGATGTGCCGCCAGAGCCTCTCGGAGTTCTGCGACGACGACCTCCGGGTGCTCTGTGACGAGGAAGACTCCAAAAGCGAATACCGACTCGGCGAACTGCTGCCGGACGCCATTTCGGCGGAGACGTTGGGACGATGACCGGCGATAGCGAGGATCCGAACGACGAGACGCAGTATCACCTCGGGGTCGCCCCCGACGACGTCGCCGACACCGTACTGCTGCCGGGCGATCCCGAGCGCATCGAGAAGATCACGAATCAGTGGGACGAGTCGGAGATCGTCGCCGAACACCGCGAGTTCCGCACTGCGACGGGCGCGTACGACGGCGCGCCGATCAGCACGACCTCGACGGGCATCGGCAGCCCCTCGGCGGCGATCGCGGTCGAGGAGCTCGCGCGCGTCGGCTGCGAGACGTTCCTCCGGGTCGGCTCCTGTGGGGCGATCCAGCCCGAGATGGACGTCGGCGATCTCGTCATCACCTCAGGGGCGGTCAGACAGGAGGGAACCAGCGACGAGTACGTCCGCGAGGGGTTCCCCGCGAGCGCCGACGACCGCGTCGTGGCGGCGCTGGTCGCCGCAGCTGAGGAACTGGGCCACGACTACCACGTCGGCGTGACCGCGAGCACCGACAGTTTCTACGCGGGTCAGAGCCGGCCGGGGTTCGAGGGGTTCGAGGCCGCCGGCAGCGAGAAGCGCTTCGAGGAGCTGCGCGAGGCCGGCGTGCTCAACTTCGAGATGGAATCGAGCGCGATCCTCAGTCTCGCGAACCTCTACGGGCTGCGGGCGGGTGCGGTCTGTACGGTCTATGCCAACCGGACGACCGGCGAGTTCCGCACCGAAGGCGAGAACCGAGCGGCCGAGACGGCGAGCCTCGCGACGGCGCTGCTCGCCCGGATGGACGAGCGAGCGCGCGAGGCCGGTGCCGATCGCTGGTATCCCGGACTCGGCCTCGGTGACGACTGATCACGCGAGTGCTCGATGGCCGGCAGAGCGGCCACAGCGCCGTTCCGCATCGGGAATCCTTTTCAGTCGGGGCACGGTATATCCGGTGTGGCGTCCCCGTTCGAGGTTTTGGATATCGACCCCGACGCGAGCGAGGCCGACCTCCGGAGAGCCTACCGCGAACGCATCATCGAGGCCCATCCCGACCACGGGGGATCGGCCGCGGAGTTCCAGCGCGTCCGGGCGGCCTACGAGGCGGCCAAGGCCGGCCGCGAGCTCGAAGCGCCGCCCGAGGAAGAGGAGATCGAGGAGGAGCCCGAGCCGGACGACGGCCCGGAGGGCGCACACGTCGAATATCTGAACTACGCCGTGCTCGACGATCACGGCTGGGACGTCGGCGACAGCGATCTCTTCGGGAAGGCGGGCGACGCGGATCTTGACCCGGTCAACCACGGCAAGTTCGTCGTCGAACCGGGCGAGTCGCTGCTCGAAGCCGCCGAGAACCGCGGGTTCGCGTGGCCCTACGCCTGTCGCGGCGGGGCGTGCGCGAACTGTGCGGTCGCGGTCGTCGAAGGCGAACTGGAGATGCCCGCCGACACGATCCTCCCACCGGAGATGAAGGCCCACGGAATTCGCCTCTCCTGTAACGGCATCCCTGTCACCGACGAGATGAAGGTGATCTACAACATCAAACATCTCCCTGGGCTCGACGAACTCAGGCTGCCGCCCAGACCGTTCGAGCAGGCCCACGCCAGCGATTGAGCGGGTGCTGTAGGGACGAGGCTTTTTCCACGGACCGGAGATGACAGTCAGCCGCGGAAGAACGACGAGATGCGATCGGCGAGACCGCCGTCACCGAGTTTGAGGTAGTAGGCCGCGCCGCCGTCCTCGTAGTAGTGATCGATGTGGCGCTGGACCTCGAAGCCGATGTGTTCGTAGAAGCCGACGGCGTCCTGATTGCTCGCGCGGGCGTGACAGCTCACGGAGCCGTGCTCGTCGGCGACGGTGGCGATGAGGCGCTCGCCGAACCCCTCGCCACGATGGGGCATGTCGACGGCCAGAAAGAGCACGTAGCCGTCGCGGCGGACGGCCGCGAAGCCAATGAGCTCCTCCTCACCGGCGAAGACGAGATTGACGGTCGCTCGGCGATAGGCGTCGGCGAAGAAGCCGCGGCGCTGTTTGAGCACCCCCTCCTCGCTGCGGATGCGCTCTTTCAGCTCCCACGCGGCGTCGAGATGCTCGTCATTGCCGGGCTCGACGACACGATTCGTGACATCGATACTCACCGTCGGGCGTTACGTGTAGGGAACTATAACTCCACCGCCCGCAATCGAAGGCACAACGCTTTCGACGCGGCACCCGCTGGCGAGGGTATGGCTTCGGCGTCGGACTCGCGAGAATCGTCGGGACTGCTCTATCGGGTGCGTGAATGGTTGATCACGGGTGCCGCGCTCACGATCCCGTTTCTCATCACCGTGATGATACTCGGGTTCGTGCTCAACTTCCTCAGCAACGTGCTTACGCCGGTCGTCGCCGCCGCGCGCGTGCTCGGCCTCGTCAGCCCGGTCGTCGGCTTCGCCCGCGCGATCGGCCTCGGCCCCGAGTTCGGCTCCGTGTTCATCGAGTTCGGGACCGTGTTCGCGCTCGTGGCGATCGTGCTCGCCGTCGGCTTCGTCGCGCACGCGACCTCCTCGGACCGAAAGCTCTCGGCGTGGTTTCACACCGCGATGGAGGCGATCCCCGGCGTCGGTTCGGTCTACACCAGCTTTCGGCGCATGAGCGACGTGCTGCTCGAAAGCGACACCAGCAGCTTCCAGGACGTAAAGCTCGTCGAGTTCCCCAACGAAGGGACCTACTCCTTCGCGTTCGTCACCGCGAAACCGCCGGCGACCGTCGACGAGGCGGCGAGCCACGACGATCTCAGAACGCTGTTCATGCCGCTCGCGCCGAACCCCGTGATGGGTGGGTTCCTGATCCACGTCCCCGCAGCGAAGGTCTACGACGTCGATCTCACCGTCGAGCAGGCCGTCAGCGCCATCGTCACGAGCGGCGTGGCGATCGGCGACACGGAGGGTGCGGCGAGCCTCTCGGCCGACGAGATGGCGGCGCTCGGCGAGTACGACGCCGAACGGACGACCGTCGCGGAGGGGGTCGTCGGCGGACCGGGCGAGCCCACCGAGCGGCCCGATGAAACCGACCGACCGGGACGGGGCGAGTCGTGAGCTTCGAACTCCGCGAGCACACCGCCGACGTGGCCGTCGCCGCCGACGGGAAGACTCTCGACGAGGCGTTCGGCGCGGTCGCCGACGGGCTGGCGGCGGCGATGTGCGAGGCGATCCCCGACGACGGCGACCGGTTCTCGTTCGCGGTGCAGGCCGAAAACCGCGAGGCGCTGCTCTACGAGTATCTCGCCGACTGCATCTACCAGCGCGACGTGCGCGGCGTGCTTCCCGTCGAGAACCGGGCGACGGTAGATCGGACGGACGACGGGTGGCGACTCGACGCAAGCGCACGGGGCGTTCCGCTCAGCGCGATCGACGCGCGCGAGGTGAAGGCCGTGACGTACTCCGAAATGCGCATCGAACAGGATAGTGACGGCTGGAACGCCTACGTCGTCTTCGACGTCTGACCCGGGGAGACGAAACCTATTCCGGTAGTGCTCGAATACGATTCGTATGGACACGTACGACGCCGACGGGGTCACGCTCGAACGAGTCGAGGAGTACGTTTGGGAGATCCCACAGGAGGGGGAGATGAACGCGCCGGCGCGGGTGCTCGCCAGCGAGGAACTGCTCGATCAGATCGCCGACGACAAGACGCTCCAGCAGCTGAAGAACTCGACACAGCTCCCGGGCGTACAGAAGTACGCGATCTGCATGCCCGACGGTCATCAGGGGTATGGCTTCCCGGTGGGTGGCGTCGCCGGCATCGACGCCGAGGACGGCTGCATCTCGCCCGGAGCCGTGGGCTTCGACATCAACTGCGGCGTGCGAATGATGACGACGAACCTCACCTACGAGGACGTTCAGGGCCACGAGGAGGAGCTGGTCGAGTCGCTCTTTGCGAACATCCCTTCGGGACTCGGCGGCGGTGGCGTCGTCGAGTCGGGCGTCGAAACGGTCGAGGAGATCCTCGATCGGGGCGTCGAGTGGGCGCTCGACGAGGGCTACGCCGTCGAGGACGATCTCGCCCACTGTGAGGACGAGGGTCGCCGTCCGGACGCCGACCCCGACGCCGTCTCGCAGAAGTCAAAGGACAGGGGCAAAAACCAGATCGGCAGCCTGGGGTCGGGCAACCACTTCCTCGAAGTCCAGCGCGTGACCGACGTGTTCCGCGAGGGCGTGGCCGATTCCTACGGGCTCTCTGAGGATCAGATCGTCGTCCTCATCCACTGTGGCTCGCGCGGGCTCGGCCACCAGGTCTGTACCGAGTACACCCGCGAGGTCGAGCAGGCCCATCCGGAGCTTCTGGAGCAGCTGCCGGACAAGGAGCTCGCGGCCGCGCCCGCCGGGAGTCAGCTCGCCGAGGAGTACTACGGCGCGATGTGTGCGGCGATCAACTACGCGTGGGTCAACCGCCAGCTCATCATGCATCGCACGCGAAAGGTGTTCGAGCGGGTGTTCGACCGCTCGTGGGAGGAGATGGAGATGGACCTGCTCTACGACGTGGCCCACAACATCGCGAAGAAGGAGGCCCACGAGGTCGACGGCGAGGAGCGCGAACTCTACGTCCACCGCAAGGGCGCGACGCGGGCGTTTCCGGCCGGGCGCGAGGAAGTGCCGAGCGCCTATCGCGACGTCGGCCAGCCGGTCATCATCCCGGGGAGCATGGGCGCTGGCTCGTACGTCCTGCGCGGTGGCGAGAGTTCGATGGAAACCACCTTCGGCTCGACGGCCCACGGTGCCGGCCGGACGATGAGTCGCACGCAGGCCAAAGACGAGTTCTGGGGCGAGGACATCCAGGACGACCTCCGTGAGCAGAAAGTGTACGTGAAGGCCCAGAGCGGCGCGACGGTCGCCGAGGAGGCCCCCGGGGTCTACAAGGACGTCGACGAGGTCGTGCGCGTCTCCGACGAGCTGGGCATCGGCGATACCGTGGCCCGGACCTTCCCGGTCTGCAACATCAAGGGCTAGCGCAGGAAGTCGAACGAGACGTCCGCCGGCGTCGTGCGCGCCTCGACCGCACGACCCTCGTCGTAGTTGACGAAGTTCAGATAGAACAGCTCGCCACAGCCCTCGCCGTCGGTTTCGGCCGCACCACAGACGATCTCGACGCCGTCGGCGCTCTCGAATTTCTCGTGTGGAGCGGCGTACTCCCAGCCGTCGAGGGCGAAGGGCGTCACCGACTTGTCGGCGAGTTCGGCCGCGCGATCGAGCGTAACGAGCGCGTCGCAGCGCGGGCAGGTGTAGCGGACGGCGACCATACGGAAAACAGGTACTGGACGGCTATATACTGCCGGACGGCAGCCGGAAGACTAGTCGTTACAGCAGCCGCCGATGCGATCACCGAAGTCGATGTCGAGGTCGGCGGTGATCTCCTGATTGAGTCGTTCGAGGCGTGCATCGAGTTCGTCCTGTGCCTGCAGGAACTCGGCCATCTCGGGGACCTTGTGCAGCTCCTGCTGAGCGTTCTGGAGGGTTTCGAGGTCGTCCTGCGTGGCCTCGCCGGTCTGGCGAGCCTGGACGAACTGATCACGGAGGCGCTCGAACTCCTGGACCTTCTGCTGGGCCTCGGGGTTGCGCTCGACGGCGGCTTTCGTCTCGACGAACCGCTCGTACTCGGGCATGTCGGCGATGGCCGCACCGAGGTCGTCCGCGACCGTCTCCGGCTGGCTGCCCGTGGTGGCGTCGATCTCCGGCTCGACTTCCGATTCGGTGCTCATCGCCACAGGGTTGGGTCGTGAGCGTCTTCAACGTGGCGGTTAAGCGAGTCGATCCTCGACCCACGCCACCAGATCGGCGAGCTCGTCCGGGCCGATGCCGTGGGCGCTCTCGTAGCGGTTGAATTCGACATCGCAGCCCCACTCGCGGAGGCGATCCGCGGCGCGCTCGGCGCGTTCGGCCGGGATCATCCGATCAGCGGTGCCCGAGCCGACGAACACCGGCGTGTCGGCGATCCCCACCGGCTCGCCATCGGTGTGTGTTGCGGCCAGATAGCCGTGTGAACAGACGACCCACGCGAATCGTTCGGGTTCCTCGCAGAGCAGCGAGAGGCTGGTGATGGCTCCCTGGCTGAACCCCAGGAGACCGATGCGATCGCCGTCGAGGTCGTAGCGCTCGATCGCTGCCGCGATGCTCTCGTCGACGAGATCGAGACACCGATCGAAATCCTCGGGTTCGGGCTGGCTGCGCCCGATGTCGCCATCGGGAAGCTCCATCTCGAACCACGTGTAGCCCTGCATGAGCCGATCGGGCGCGCGCAGGCTGACGACGTGGAGTTCGTCGGGGAGACGCTTGGCGACCGGGAGGAGGTCCTGCTCGTCCGCGCCGCGGCCGTGGAGAACGAACACCGCCGGCGCGGGGCCGTCGGTCGGACTATCGGGTTCGACGTGGATGTGTTCGAGCGGGAGATCGGCGGGCATGGACCGGCGTAGACGCGCGGGCGGTTTCAACCCCCCGGGCGGTGGTGAATCGAAGACATTGACGGCGCACCGCCTGATCGGTCGCTCGGCAAAACGCCGGGACTAAACGGCAGGAGGCGATAAACCGGCCAATGAGCCACACGTCGGAGTCGAAATCGGGCGACCTCACCAAGACGGGGATGGCGCTCAAACACGACCGGGAGTGGGACTACGAGCTCGACAGGATCGTCGAGGCGGTCGACGAGCGCGACGCGAAGAAGGTCGGGTTGCAGTTCCCCGAGGGGCTGAAACGCCGCGGTCCGGCGGTCACGGACGACCTGCGCGAGCGCCTGCCCGATGACGTTCGGGTACTCCTGTCGGGCCAACCCTGCTACGGGGCCTGTGACCTCGACACCTACATGATGCGCCGGACGGACGTCTTCGTCCACTTCGGCCACTCGCCGATGAAGGAGTCGGACAAGATCATCTACGTGCCGCTGTTCTCGAACGTCGACGTGGAGCCGATCCTGGAGGACTCCCTGAACGAACTCGCCGATCCCGACGAGAACCCCGACGTCGGCCTCGTGACGACCGCCCAGCACATGAACAAGTTCGAGGAGATGCGTGCGTGGCTCGAAGAGCGTGATTTCGACGTTCACACCCGCCGCGGCGACGAACGGCTCACCCACGAAGGACAGGTGCTTGGCTGCAACTACGCCTCGGCGGACATCGACGCCGATCAGGTGCTCTACGTCGGCGGCGGGAAGTTCCATCCCCTCGGACTGGCGATGGAACACCCAGACAAGCGGGTCGTCATCGCCGATCCCGTCAACAACGCCGTCTCGATCGCCGACACCGAGAAGTTCCTCAAACAGCGCTACGGCGCTGTCCACCGCGCGATGGATGCACAGAAGTGGGGCGTCATCTTCTGTACGAAGATCGGGCAAGGGCGCTACGACCAGGCCGAGAAGATCGTCGAGGAGAACGACAACGCCTATCTCATCACGATGGACGAGGTGACGCCCGATCGTCTCCGGAACTTCGACATGGACGCGTTCGTCAACACCGGTTGTCCACGCATCACGACCGACGACGGCCCGCGATTCCACAAGCCGATGCTCACACCGGGCGAGTACGAGATCGCCGTCGGCAACGAGCCGCTCGATTCGCTCTCGTTCGATACCTTCCACGGCACCTGGTAGATGACGGAGTTCTGACGATAGGAATGGATTGAGTCGGAACGCATATCCTGGTTATCCGGGTTGTACGATCATGCCCGGCGCACGTATCGAGCGCGGCGAGCGCGTCACGCTCCGCACCGTCGAAGAGGAGGACGTCCCGTTCACTCAGCGCGCATCTGCCAATCCCGAAATTCGCTACCCGCTCGGTTCTCCGCTCAGAAATCAAGAGCAAGTCGAGGAGTGGGATACCGAAGAGACCGATCGCTTTCTCGTCTGTCTCGACGACGCGGGTCCCGGCCAGCCCGACGAGGGCGCGGTGCGACGGATCGGCGTCGTCTCGGTCGAGGATGCCGACTGGAAGCGCCCGGAACTCGGCTACTGGCTCGTGCCGGAAGTCCACGGCGAGGGCTACGGCACCGAGGCAGTCGCGCTCGTCGTCGAGTACGTCTTTCGGAGCTACGAGACGCCCGCCATCGGTGCGGGTGCGTTCGACTTCAACGACGCTTCCCAGGGACTGCTCGAATCGCTCGGCTTCAGCGAGGAGGGTCGCCGGCGCAAATACATGTTCATCGACGGCGAGCACCGCGACATGCTCCAGTACGGACTGTTGCGAGAGGAGTGGCTCGAACAGCGCAATTCGTGAACTCATTCAGTGAATACAATCGGCAAACCCTCTCTATATTCTATCCGGCCAAGTAGCTTCTACCGGCGAATTCTGACACAAATGAGGACCACAATCCACACCCTCCCCAGCCGATTCGCTCGCTCCTTACGGTCGCTCGCTCATCCCTCGCGCGTTCTCCGGCCTTCGGCCGGATTCATTGCGCGCCACCGCTACCAAAAATGGTTGGTCGGTAAAATCAGGTGCGATCAATTCGTTCGCCCGGTTCAGCCCTCGATCGTCTCGATTTCCTCGTCGGTGAGTTCGATATCGCTGGCGGCGATGTTCTCCTCGACGTGCTCGACGCTCGATGTGCCGGGGATCGGGAGCATCACGGGTGAGTGCTGGAGCAGCCAGGCGAGTCCGACCTGGTAGGGTGTGGCGTCGTGGTTGTCGGCCACCTCGTCGAGCCCGTCGAGGTCGCCCGAGCCGAGCGGTGCCCACGGGATGAAGCCGATGTCGTGCTCCTCGCAGTAGTCGAGGACTGCCTCGTGCTCGCGATCGCCGATGTTGTACTGGTTCTGGACGGTGGCGATCTCGACTACGTCGCGGGCCGTTTCGAGCTGCTCGACCGAGACATTCGAGACACCGACGTGGTTGACCTTCCCCTCGTCCTTGAGGTCGGCGAAGGTCTCGACCGCCTCGGCGTAGTCCATGTCGGGGTCCGGGCGGTGATACTGATAGAGATCGATCGTGTCCGTCTTGAGCCGATCGAGACTGCCCAGGATCGAGTTGCGGATGTAGCCCGGTTGGCCACAGCGCGGCCAGGAGCCGTCGCGGTCGTCGCGCCAGAGCCCGCCTTTGGTCGCAACGAACACGTCCTCGTAGGGTGCGAGCGCCTCGCCGATCAGACGCTCCGAGACGGCCGGCCCGTAGGAGTCGGCAGTATCGATGAAGTCCACGCCGAGTTCGGTCGCCCGGTGGAGGACCTCTTTTGCCTCCTCCTCGTCGTCCGGCGGGCCGATGATCTCCTCGCCGGTGAGTCGCATCGCGCCGTAGCCCAGTCGGTGGACGGTGTCCTCGCCGCCGATGTCGAACGTATCGCTTCGGTTTTCGGTTGCCATCGAGTGGAGAACGACCACCAGACGGGTGCCTCTTTCGGCCCCGGCAGTCGCCGTGCGTTTCCCGGACTCGATAACGTCGAGAACGATCGAGACACGACTTCAACGCCGAGATTTCAGTCGGATGCGAGCTTTTCGGCTTGCTGTCGGGCGAGCCCGATGAGTTCAGTCAGCCGTGCAGCGCGGGACGGGAGGCGAGCCGTGTTCTCGTCCGCCTGCTCCGCGAGCGGCGTATGGCTCATACGGAACACGTGATCGGCCGCGACGACCTCGATGTCGGTCCGCGGCCCCGACCACCACGCGAACGCAGTCTCGCCGATCGTGGGACTCGCCGTCTCGATGTCGTCCCGCGAACGATATCGGCTGGGGAGAGTCCCGAGCGAACACGTTCCGCCGAGCGCGTCGAGCGTCCGACCCTCGCATCGCCAGAGCCGTGTTCGAAGGGTCCGCGTGTACGGCTGCGTGCCACGATACAGCGCCGTTATCGTGCCGTTGTCCCGAATCCGAGGCGTTGAATCGCTGGCGTACCCCCAGCCCGTACCGAGTGCCGGCGCGAGCAACAGCCTGTTCGCGGGCGGCTCCGGTGTCGGGATCGGCGTCGGCGTCGCTGTGGTCGTCGGTTGGGCCGTCGGGTCGGCGGTCGGTTCGTCGGCGGTCCGGCTGAGCCTCGATCCCGGCGCAGTGCGTTCGGTGCGTGGCTCGTCAGGCGCGTTTCCTGCTGGCTCCTGGGCTGTCGGACCCGCGGCCGGTTCCTCGGAGGCACTCGACGAACAGCCCGCGACACCGACGATGCCGGCGATCGCGCCCAGCCCGCGAAGATAGTCCCGTCTCCGCATCACTCGGGCCTATCTCGGGGCGATACGTGCCGACAGTCACCAGAAGCAGTTCCATCCATCGGCTGTACCGATCGTTCGAGACCAGTGATAGTGAGATTGACGGTTCAATTCGAGGGGAGTTCGACGTTCTGGCGCTGTCGCGCGTGCCGGTCGGGAGCTCGACGACGACCGGTCGACTCAGAACCCGCGTCGGTACTGGATGGGTGGCTCGGCGGCCTCGGGACGGTCGAGTTCGTGCGCGGCGTGCAGCGAGAAGTACGGATCGTGGAGGTGTTCGCGCCCGACGATGGCCATGTCGGCCCGGCCGTTGCGGACGAGTGCATCGGCTTGCTCCGGCGAAGAGATGCCCCCGACCGCACCGACAGCGATCTCCGAGTCGCGCTCGCGGGTGATGCGATCGGCGTAGGGAAGCTGGTAGCCTGGTCCCCGGTAGGGGATCTGCGGGTCGGGGTCGTTGCCGCCGGCGCTCACGTCGATGAGGTCAGCACCCGCCGCGGCGAGATCATCGGCCAGTCGCACCGAATCGTCGACCGTCCAGGACTCGCGATCCGGCAGCCAGTCGGTCGCCGAGATCCGGACGAAGACGGGCTTGTCGTCGGGCCAGACCTCCCGCACCGCGGCGGTCACTTCACGGACCAGCCGGCTCCGGCCCTCGTAATCGCCGCCGTAGTCGTCCGTCCGGTGGTTGGTGACCGGCGAGAGGAACTCGTGGAGGAGGTAGCCGTGAGCGGCGTGGATCTCGGCGACGTCGAAGCCCGCCTCGTCGGCGCGCTCGGCGGCGGCTCTGAAAGAGTCGATGACGTCCTCGATATCGTCTTGGTCCATCTTCGCGGTCGCCGTCGCGCCGTTCTCGTAGGGCCACGGCTGGTCGCTCGGCGCGATCGTCTCCCAACCACCCTCGTCGGGCTGGAGCGGCTCGCCGCCGTCCCACGGCCGGGCTTTCGATGCCTTCCGGCCGGCGTGGGCGAGCTGGATCGCCGGCACCGAGCCCTGGGATTTGACGAATTCGGCGATCGGAGCGAGCGCCTCGGTGTGTGCATCGCTCCAGATGCCGAGGTCCTCCGGGGAAATGCGTCCACGGGCCTCGACGGCAGTCGCCTCGGTCATCACGACGCCAGCCCCGCCGGACGCCCGACTGCCGAGATGGACGAGATGCCAGTCGGTCGCCAGCCCGTCGCGGTCGTCACAGGAATACTGACACATCGGCGAGACCATCACCCGGTTCGGGATCGTCGTCTCGCGCAGTTCGAGCGGTGCAAAGAGATCTGCTGTCATCGACCCTGCCTACTCGCTCACCGGGAAAGACGGTGACGGAAACGGCCGCTCCGGCGTGAAAACGGACGAACACGAATCGGGCGGTGCGGGCGGTGCGGACGCCCCGACTCAGCCGAGCGTGAGCACGAGCGGGATCGCAAACGTGACGACGAGTCCGACGACCGCCACGAGCGCGCCGATACCGGCCTGTCGCCCCGTGAACTCGCTCATCGGCGACGTCTCGCGGGTGGCGACCGGTTCGACCGATCCGTGGGTTCCCTCGCCCGTGTCGTCGGGGTGGCTCTCACGGTGCTCGCGATCGCCCTCGACCATCGTCTCGTCTTCGGTGTCGGTCGCCTGCTCTTGGCCGGATGCTGACTCGCGCGGTTCGGTCGGCGCGTCGTCGCTCATGGGCGGGCCGACGGTCGGGGGCTACTAAAGCCTCCCTGTCGGGGGCGACCGGACGGTTTTTTGCCCGGAGCGCAGTAGTCCGCGTGAATGGCGTTGACGAAGCGCGTTATCCCCTGTATCGACGTCGATCTCGACGACGACGGCGAGCCGGCGGTCTACACCGGCGTGAACTTCGAGAACCTCGAACACACCGGCGACCCCGTCGAGATGGCGCGTCGGTACAACGAGGCGGGTGCCGACGAGTTCGTCTTCCTCGACATCACCGCCTCCGCCGACGGCCGCGAGACGATGCTCGACGTCGTCTCGCGCGTGGCCGACGAGGTGTTCATTCCCCTGACTGTGGGCGGCGGCATCCGTACGCGCACGGACATCAGGGAAACCCTACGAGCGGGCGCGGACAAGGTCTCGATCAACACGGGCGCGCTCGATCGACCAGCACTCATCACGGAGGGTGCCGAGAGCTTCGGCAGCCAGTGTATCGTCATCTCGGTCGATGCGCGCCGTCGCTACGACGAGGAGGGAGAACACTTCTTTACTACTGATGGCGAATCCTGCTGGTTCGAGTGCACGGTGAAGGGCGGCCGCGAGGGCACGGGCATCGACGTGGTCGAATGGGCGCGCGAGGCCCAAAGTCGAGGTGCCGGCGAGCTGTTCGTCAACTCGATCGACGCCGATGGCACGAAGGAGGGCTACGACGTCCCGCTGACGCGCGCGGTCTGTGAGAGCGTCTCGACGCCGGTCATCGCCTCCTCGGGCTGTGGCGGCCCCGCCGACATGGAGGAGGTGTTCACCGCAGCGAATGCAGACGCAGCGCTCGCCGCTTCGATCTTCCACTTCGACGAATATTCGATCGAGGACGTGAAGGAATACCTCGACGAACACGGGGTTCCGGTGCGGCGCTGATCTAGGGGTTCGTCTTTATTCGGTGAGCGGCAGGACGATCCCGAAGAACATCACCGAGAAGAAGGCGATGACGATGCCGGCGACTTCGCTGTCGGTGAACAGGGTCGCCTCCCAGCCGGGGAGCGGGCCGAACAGCGCCGGACCGGCGATCGAGCCCAGCGCGCCGAGAACGAACAGGGCGACGCCGAGCCCGAAGCCGTGTTTCGTGAGCCAACCGTAGTTGAGATCGCCGTAGCGGGCCATACCGCCGGTTCCCACCGAGTTCCCTCAAGGATTACGTTTCGTCGGCGAATCACAAGCGCTTTGACAGTCCACGGGTGAGCGGACGCCATGATCGAACCAGTTCTAGAGATAGCAGCGGAGTTCGGATCGGCCGCCGTGCGCGCCGTCGGGGCGACGCTCGCGGCCGTCGCCGGCGCGCTCGTCGAACTCAACGGTATCGAGACGCTCGGTGCGGGCGAGCAGACGATCGGGATCTGGATGGCGGTGTTCGGCGGCGTGTTGCTCGTCGCGGGCTTCGTGCTCGCCCGCGAAGCCGTCGGCCTGTACAGACAGCCCGCGAACTGATCTCAGGCAGCGCTTTCGAAGGCCGTCCGGAACGCCGCCGTCATGTCGTTCACCCGTCCTGCGCCGTCTTCGAGCGCGTCGAGCGGGTCCGTCCCCTCGGTACGGATGGTGAGAATCGGTTCGGTCTGCCCACCGGACTGCTCCGGATTGACGTCGTAGGTGGCCGTCGTGACACCCTCGGTTTCGAGCAGTGCTCCCTTGAGCACGTTCATGAACGTGTGCCCCTCGTCGGCGACCTCGATCGAGAGCTCGTTCTCGTCGCTTTCGATGACCCGCAGTTCCATACACTACTGTTCGGTCTCGCGCGCTTGAACCTGACGACTGGCCGCGACAGAGTGAAACCCACGCATACCCACGATCGGCCATGAGTTCGCCGTGGCTGGCGCTCACCCGCATCGCCGTCGCCCTCGCGGTCGTCCTCTCGGCGCTCGTGGCATTGCGGCTCGACGATCGCGATCGGACCACGGCGCTGCGAGCGCGCTTTCTCGCCGGCATCCCCTGGGGAACGCTGCTCACGATGCTCGGCGTGCTCGCCGTCTATCTGTTCGTGCAGGGCGGATTCCAGCATTGGTACGGCCCGCTCGTGCTCCCCTTCCGCGCGTGGTCGTACGGCTCCCCGCTCGGCATCGCCCTCTCCTCGTTCGCCCACGTCGGCCCGGGGCATCTGATCGGGAACCTGATCGGAACGCTCGCGCTCGCCCCGCTGGCCGAGTACGCCTGGGGCCACTATCCGGACGAACAGGGTCCGAAATCGTCACTCGTGAGGAAGCCGCTCGCCCGCGTGCTCGCGATCCCGGCCGCGGCGCTGCTCGTCGGGCTGTTCGTCGCGCTGTTCGCGATCGGCCCGGTCATCGGCTTCTCGGGCGTGCTGTTCGCCATCGCCGGGGTCGCGCTCATCCACTACCCGCTGGCGACAGTGGTCGCGCTCGCGGCCAGCGACGCCGTCCGACAGGTCTACGCCGCCGTCCGGAACCCGGTCGTCCAGGCCAGCGCCGACCCGTCGTTCGGCGCGCCCTGGTGGGCCGGCATCGCCATCCAGGCCCACGCGATCGGCCTGCTCGTCGGCGTGCTCGCCGGGATCGTGCTCGTCCGGCGGCGCGAGACGGGACCCACGGCCGGCCGTCTCTGGCTCGGAACCGTACTGTTCGCCATCTCACAGTCGCTGTGGGCGGTCTATTGGTTTCGCGGCAACGGCGGGTTCGTGCTCTATCGCGCGCTCGGCGTGGTGCTCGTCTTCGGGCTCGCCCTGCTGGTCGTTGCGGGCGTCGTCGCCACCGGGCGCGTCCCGTCCGCAGTCCCGCTCGTCGGCGGTACCGAGCGATGGGCTGGGACGGCCGTGGTCGTGTTGCTCGCGCTCGCGGCGCTGTCGGCACCTGCGATCCCGGTGAACCTCACGACCGTCGAATCGTCGACGGCGCGGGCGGCCACCACACCCAACGCGGCACCCGCCAACGCGACGGCCGGCCAATCAGAGGCGATCGCCGTCAGGGATTACACCGTGCGATACGCCGAGAACATCACCAACCGACAGGTGTCGGTCGTCGACGTCGCGGCGTTCGGCGAGAGTACGACTGTCAACGCCAGCGGCGTCATCGTGACGAGCGAGCGCCGTCACCTCTGGACGACCGCCGTCCAGGCATCGCGGCTCGCGTTCACAGGACGAGCGACCGTCCGCCTCGGCGGCCTTGGCTGGGACGAGCGGATACGGGTCTCGCGCAGCGGCTGGCAGGCGGGCGACGACCGTGCCTACAAGATCTGGCTCAATCGGAGCAACCAAACTCGGGTCGGCTACCGCTCCGCACCGGCGACCGCCGACGCGACGATCCGGGGGAAGAACGTCTCGATCGTCCCCCGAACGAGGGGATTCGGAATCGTCGTCTCACGGGCCAACGAGACGCTCGGACGCGCGCCACTCCCGAACAACGGCACGACGCGCGCCGCGAATCTCACCTTCAGCCGCGAGGGACGAACGCTGTTCGCCGCAACCGGCGCGACGCGCGTCCCGATCGCCGAACGCGAGCGCTATCGGTGATCGGTGTCGCGGAGCCATACGACCGATCCCCGCCGGCGAACAGCCCTGATTCAGACTGTCGCGGTTAAAGGAGCCGTCCTCTGCAGGCGACCGATCCAACTAGCTATACGTTGTGTGCTATCTATAGTCATGGATGGTGGATACAAATGATACGATCATGGGTGAATCGACGATGAGTTCGGCGGACAGTTACGTCCCCTCCTGGCTCCCGGTGGAGGGACCGAAACGGTTCGTGGAGGCGTACGGTCTGGGCCTGCTGTTCTCGGCGAACGTGTTCGGGGCCGGCTCGGTGTACATCCTCGCCAACACGGGGGCGAACTGGGGGTTCCTCCTGCTGTGGGCGCTACCGGTCGCGCTCGTCGTCGATCTGGCGATGCACGAGATGTCCGGCCGGCTCGCGACCATCGACGAACCCGTCGTGAGCTACATCCGCGGGGCGATCGGTGCGGGACCGACCAAGGCAATGGCGCTGTTCATCGCCTTCATCATGCAGTTCTGGGCGATCTCGAACTACGCGGTCGCCGGCGCTGCGCTGGCCTATCTGACGCCGTTCGACAACGTCTACGTCGGTGCGATCCTCGCTGGCGGCATCGGCATCGCGCTGGTCGAACTCCGCGTCTACGACCGCGTCGAGGCCGCCATCGCGGCGATCATCCTGACCGTGTTTGCCATCTACATCGTTCTCACGCTCGGGCTCGATCTCCCGATCGGGCAGGTCATGTCGGGGTTCGTGCCGTACCTGCAGAGCGATATCGGCTTCCTGACCAGCCTCATCGCGCTGTTCGGCACCACGGTCTACTACCCGAACTTCATCATTCAATCGAGCATCCAGCCCTCGAAGAACTGGACCGAGATGGGGCCGTACCGCCGGGACAACTTCGTCGGCATCGCCTTCATCGTGCTGCTCAGCGCGGCCGTCATCGTCGTCTCGGCGCTGACGATGGAGCCGGGAACGCCGACGCTCACCAGCCCCGGCGTCCCGTTGCAGGCCATCTTCGGCGGCTGGGCGCTGCCGGTGTTCGTGCTGGCGGTGTTGCTGGCAACGTTTTCCTCCGCGACCGGAACACTGTTCGGGGCCGGCTTTCTCGTGCCGCAGGCCTGGGATCGGACGACCGTCTTCGGCGATCGGGGTTTCCGGCGCACCGTCGAGATACTCATCGTAATGGCGGTGGGCTTTGCCGTTCTCCTCATGGAGTTCACCGACATCACGCCGGTGCGACTCGGCATCGTGATGCCCGCCGTCAACGGCCTCATCGGACTGCCGATCTTCGCGCTCGCGCTCTTCTTCGCCAATCGGAAGTTCTTCGACCATCCACGGTGGTTGAACGCCGTCTTCGCCGTCGTCACCGTGCTGATGTTCGTCTTCACGTTTCTGACGGCGCGCAGCCTCTACAGTCAGATTGTGACGTGGCTCTAGGCCCACTCGATACGGAAGAGCTCGGTCTCGACGGTGTGGGAGTCCTCGTCGTGGAAGTCGAACTGTCGGGGGAGATCGAGTTCGGCGCGAAAGGAGCGCGTGACCGTCCCGCCGTTGTCGGCGGCAAACGATTCGACGAACTCCTGGCTACCGGCGTTGTGAACCGAGTACGAGACGTCGCCTAGGCGGGCGGCCGTCGCGAGGAACGCGCGGTCGGCGTGTTCGTTGCCGTCCTGTGCGCCGAACGGCGGGTTCATCACGACGGTCGTCTCGCCATCCGTGTCGAGCGGCGCGTCGGTCGCGTCGGCGCGCAGCCACGAGATGTCGGCGGCCGTGCCGACCCGCCCCTCGTTGTCGCGTGCCGTCGAGAGCGGATCGGGGTCGATATCGACACCCACCACGCCGCGCGGGCCACGGAGCGCGGCCGCGAGCGCGAGCATCCCCGTCCCGGTTCCGAGATCGACGACGAACCGCTCCTCGATGTCGCCCTGCAGGTCGGCGTCGTGGACCAGCCTGGCCGCCAGTCCCGGCGGCGTCCGGTACTGCTCCAGGCTCGTCCGTGGGTTCTCGAAGCCAGCGACGACGGCGAGTCGCTGGGCCAGCGCGCTCACGGAGCTCATCGACGGCGATACCCAGCGGGCATACGAAAACCTTTCCACATACCTCGGAGTTATTCGAGGGGTAGAACTACGTCAATCGTCGCCGTCGGTCCGGGGAATGGACGACCCCGATCCACAGGTCGAACGGCTGCTCGAACGGATCAACCGCCAGCGCACGCCGCCGACCCACGGCATGTCGGTCCCGACCGCCCGCGACCGCCTCGACGAGCTGTTCACGACGCCCGATCCGGAGCCCGTCGGCGAGATCGAGGAGTTCTCGATCGAGGGGCCGGGCGGACCGCTGCCGGTGCGCGTCTACGCCCCCGAGACGGGGACGGAGCCCTACGGCGTGTTCGTCACCTTCCACGGCGGTGGATGGGTCGTCGGTGGGCTCGACACCCACGACCCGGTCTGTCGCGCGCTCGCCAACGCGGCCGACTGTCTCGTCGTCTCGGTCGACTACCGGCTCGCGCCCGAGCACCCCTTCCCGGCGGCCGTCGAGGACTGCTACGCGGCCACCGAGTGGGCCGTCGACTACGCCGACGAGCTCGGCGGCGACGGGGATCGAGTCGCGGTCGGCGGCGACAGTGCGGGCGGCAACTTGGCCGCCGCCGTCACGCTCGTCGCCCGCGACCGTGACGGGCCGGAGCTCTGCCATCAGTCGCTCGTCTATCCGTCGGTCAACTCGCCGTCGTTCCAGGAGTTCGATTCCTACGAGGAGAACGCCGAGGGCTATCTCCTCGAACGGGCAAGCGCCGAGTGGTACTACGAACGCTATCTCTCACATCCGACCGACGCACGCAACGCGTACGCCGCACCACTCATGGCACGCGATCTCTCCGATCTCCCGCCGGCGACCGTCGTCACCGCGGGGTTCGATCCGCTGCGCGACGAGGGAATCGCCTACGCCGATCGCCTCGACGCGGCGGGCGTGCCGGTCACCCACGAGTGTTTCGAGGGGATGATCCACGGCTTCCTCAATCTGGTCGACACGATCGACCGCAGTCGCGACGCGATCGCGGTGCTTGCGGACGATCTCAGGGACGCGTTCGCCCAGTAGGTCGGAGAGGACGAAGTGATCGGAACAAATCGGCAGTGAGAACGGTGGTTCCGGTCCCGATCTCTCGGGTCCGTCTGAATCAGGATGCGTCGGTCGAGAGGATGCCGGTGGCGACGGCCGCCAGCTCGTCGGCGTCGGCCTCGCTGAGGCGCTCGTCGCCGAGCAGCAGCCGAAGTCGTGGGCGGCCGACGTCGATGGGCACCTTCGTCGTGTCGAGCAGTCCCATCTCTTCGAGGCGAGTCTTCGTCCGCGAGAAGGTGGCCTTGCTCGCGACGCCAGTGTCCTCACCCCACTTCGAGATGTCGTAGAGCAGCTCCTCGTTTTTCGCCGCGACGAGCAGGCTGATCGTCACCTCGTCGAGACCGTTGCCGTCGCCGCGGGCGGTGTCGAGCGAGGCGAGCACGGCGTCGAAGTCGTCGCGGACGCCGGGATCGAACGCCTCGGCCATCGTCTCGCGGATCCGCGAGAGCGGCGGGGTTCTGAGGCTGTACGACGAGCTCGCTTCCCAGCGCTCCTCGGAGCGCTCGTTGGCGTTCGCGACGAACTCCTCGTCGTCGGTCCCGAGGGCGGCCACCCGCTGGCCCGCCGTGACAAGCGAGACGACCGTTTCGTCGGTGACGATCAGTTGGCCGGTGCCGGCCTCCTCGATCGTCCCCAACGAGAGCGTGCCCTCGTCGATGAGATCGGCGGCGGTGCTGGCAACCAGGAAATCGTCGAGAACGTCCTTGAGCGTACTGTCGAACGCGAGCAGGCGTACTGTCGGCGGGCTGTCGAGACCGTCGAGCACCGTCACGAGCCGCTCGACCGACGCCGCCGCGGGCACGACGACGAACGCGTCGTCGGTCGTTTCCGAAAGCACGGCGCGGTAGACGTCGGCAACGTCCGTTTCGATTCGGTTCGTGAAACTCATAGCAACTAAACGGAGGTTTTCCATCTATTTAATTTTATTGGCCAACTGAACCTGAAACGCACAAAGTAAAAGGATATTGCAACTTCCAGGGTCGATATCCGCAACGATATGCATGTCGTGGAGACAGAAGGAGACGACAGATAGTTCGACGTCGGTTGACCGTTCGGTTGACGAGGGTCTTCGCACGAAACGGTTTTTGGCCGTATACGTTGCTGTTGGAAACGATACGATAGGTTCATCCCAGCCACGGGTGAATATCGATCAGTTGTGAGTGATAGTCAACAACAGTCATCCGAAGCGGAATCGCTAAGCGAGAGCATTCAGTTCACGGTGGCGTGTTGTGGCGTCACGGACGTGAGTGGTGCCAGCGCCTGCACTTACTCCGGTCCCTGAAGCACGCCGAAATCCATCCGGTCGCTCCAGTGGAGCTGGCCGTCGATCTTCACCGGCATCGCTTCGAGCGCGAGAAACGCCCAGAGTTCGTGTGCCGAGAGATCGAGCCGGCGGACGCGACCCGAGGAGAGATAGCAGTCACGGTCGCCCGACGCAGCGGGGATGAAGAGGCTGCCGAGACCGCGCTCGCGCGTCGGATACGTGATCTGGTCGACCCGAAAGCCGTCCTCGGTGCGCTCGATCTCGCAAAGCGTCGGCGTGCCGCCCGTAGCGTCAGCGATGGCAAAGCCGCCGTCGCCAACGACGAGATACTGCCCGCCGACGATGCTCTCGCCGCGGGCGATCTCGAGGGCGGGCCCCAGCGGAAAACCGGCATCGAGCAGGCAGGCGAGCGCGCGACCCATCTTGACGCCCTCACTGTTCAAAATATCCGAGATCGTGACGATCCCGCCGATGGCACCGGCCTCGATCAGCGCCATCCCCTGCCGATATGACTGGCAGGCATTCAGGAGAAACGCATCGACGCCCACCGAGTCGATTTCTCGGGCGTCGAGACGGCCGTCCGCGCACGCGAACCCCTCGTCGTCGACGTGGCCGATGTAGTGGAGGAAATCCGTCCGGGCGGCGAGTACATCCGCCAGCTCGTCGGTGGTGAGATCGTGGGCGACGGTCACGTCGAAGGGGAGATCCGCTCGTTCGCCGTAACTCGCCTCGACGGCGCGCTCGTCGTCCATCGCCGCGTCGTTACAGACGACCGTGATCTCGATATCCCCCTCCGCCGGCGTCCGCTCCAACCGATTGCGATAGGCCGCCAGCGACGCCTTGCTCGCCCCCAGCGGCGTCCCTTCACCGATCCACGTCTGCTCCAGAGACTCCGATCGGAGCGGTTTGACGTACGTGTTCTCGCCGCCCGTCTGGGTGCCCGTACTCCGCGTGTCGTCGCGCAGGAACGTATCGAGCGCGGCCGATCGGACGTTCGGCACCGAGACCTCGTGTGTCCGTGCGGACCGAACGACGGCGAGGTCGGACACGACGAACGGTAGGTGTTCGATGCTGTCGGCCGTCGCCGTGACGGTGGCCGTGAGCTTCCACGCCGGCACGTGCTCGGCGATCGTCCGGTAGGGAATCGAGAGATACGTTTCGAGCTGGGTGGCCAGGGATTGCTCGTAGAGCGCCGGGAAATCGAATCCCAGCTCGTCCTCCAACAGCCGCCGTTCGTGGAGGTCCATCGGCGTCCAGCCCTCGGTCCGGGTGAGACAGTCCAAAAAGAAGGTCTGCTTGAGCGTCCGCGCGACCGTTTGCTCGAACCCCTGCGGACCGTCAAGCGACTGCTCGAACCCGCGATCGGTCCGCAACAGCGGTTCCGTACCCGGCTCGATCGTCGCACCAAGATAGTACGCGAGCGGCGCAACCGTGTAGATCGATTCGTATTCGGGGGGTATCTCGATGGTCACACCCGTCTCAGGCGGTTCGAGTCCCGACAGCTCCAACGAATCACCGAGTTCGATCGTCGGCGGATGACCTCGAAGGGTCGGATACGACCGTTCCGGACTGGTCGTCTTCAACGCTGATCCGAACGTCGAGATCGCCTTCATCATCGCCTCGGGGTCGGCCGGCGTTTGTACCGTCGTCGCCGGTCGCTCGTGGTGCGAGCGCGCGCCGATCAACACCTCGCGCTCGCCGTCGAACTCGATCGTCATTCCCGCCGCGTCGGCGCTGATCCGGAGCGGGCTTTCGACTCGCAGATAGAGCTTGATCGGCGCGCTCACCTCCAAGATGTATTCGCCGGCCGGGAATCGTTCGTCGGCGTGATGCTCGGCGCGGTCGATCACCACACCCGATCCGTCACGGACGTGGACCGAAACGACGCTCGGCAACGCTATCCCATCGGTCCGGATCGACACCGCGCTCCCGATCGGAAAGCGAAAGCGCGATAGCTCGACAGACGTCGGTCGTACCGCGCTCGTCGCCAGCTCGTACTGGCGGCGCTCGATCGGGTCCACGACCGCCAGCCCGTCCGTCGACCGTTCGAAGAACACCGCAGCCATTACTCGCCGACCTGTCTCGTCGCATTCATCCTTTATCGTCGATCAGGTTCGTCCTGTATGTGACGTCACGGCAAGCCACAAAAGTCTATCCGTTCGACTCGCCGCAGCTGTGAGCGAAGCGAAAACGAACCGTCGAACACCGATCGGGGCCGATGAATGGTCGATGTCGTGCGGAGTTACGTGAAACACAGGCGCAAAGCCTCGCCCTTCAGGGCTGTCTTTTACCCACAAATGCTATCGCGGTAGCTGACGAACTGAGACCGAAAGATGGAGCGTCGTTCGAGGGGGTGGCGACCGAAACTGGATGAGAATGGCGAACTGTATGATATGGATGTATCAGATTGGATTCGTACGGAGTTTCGGGCGGCTGATCTTGGCGATAAGCGTCTCACGGATCGATTAGTCCAGATCGGTGATGAACTCGGCAGTTCACCTGCCGAGTCCATCCCAGCCGCCTGCGAAGACTGGGCCTCCACAAAGGCTACATACCGATTCTGCGATAATGACAGTGTGGAACCCAACGAGGTTCTCTCTGCTCACAAGCAAACACAGCACTCACGGTTGGGTGACGGAGACGAGCTGTTGGTCGTCTCCGACACCACCTATCTCACCTTTCCTCGCCACCCAGCTAAAGAGGGCCTTGGTGACATTAGCTCTGCTGACATCGATGTTGAAGGCGTCAAAGTCCATACCTCGGTTGGAATTCTCCCGGAAACACAGCGTATGACTGGGATCATCGATCAGCAGGTGCTGATCGAAGACCAACAATCAGGCAATACGTACGACACGAATGGGAAAGATGAGTCAATTCTCCTTGAGAATGGACAGGAGAAATGGATTCGTGGTGACAGGGAAGCCACCGAGTGGCTTCCCGAAGACGTGCGGCCGATTTTCGTCCACGACCGAGGCGGAGACGCATTCTCGTTGTACACTGAACTCAACAAAACGATGGACAACACTGGCTTTGTTGTCCGAGCCAATCAAAATCGACGGATACACACGGACGACGGTGAGTTAGACAAACTCTTCGACTGGAGTGGCGACCTTCCTCAGGAGGGTCGCACGACCATCGAGATCCAGCAAGGTGGCGGAAGACAGGCACGGCAAGCAGAGTTGTCGATTGCAACAGGAACATGTGACCTTCTTCCACCCCGGAACGATTCTGCTGGTAAAGATCCGGTCACGGTGAACGTCGTGAGAATCGACGAGATCAGCGAGAGCGACGACCCGATTCAGTGGGTGTTACTCACCACTGAATCGGTCGAAGACTTCGACGATGCTCTAACCATCATTGAGTATTACCGTGCTCGCTGGCGAATCGAAGATTGGCATAAAGCGTTGAAGACTGGCTGTGGGTTCGAAGAACGTCAACTTCAGACGTGGGAGCGTATGGAGGTGTTACTGAGTGTGTACTCAGTGATCGCGTGGAAGGTACTGGAGTTACGAGAACTAGCTCGTGGAGAACCATCGGTTGCTCCAGAAGTCTTGTTGAGCGAGGCCGAGCGCGCAGTTCTGGAAACGAAATTTCCAGAACTGAGCGGTCAAAACGGCAAAGCCTACGCTGTAAGTGTAGCGAAGCTTGGCGGATATCTGGACCGTGGCTCTGATCCTCCACCAGGATGGCAGACGATGTGGAAAGGGCTTCAGAAGCTCCGGATGTGGGCTGAAGGCTACGAACTCGGTGCTGAATGAGCGCCAGCGGCCGCTCATTCAGCTGAACTCACTGTGAACTCAGACGATTCCCCGTTTTGCAGACCGATTCCTGTTCGAAACCGTGAGTCTGTCTTAATCGTGATAGTATCTTGACCAATTTCATATTTTCAAACCAGAATAGGGTGGTTTACCTTGATAACGCTGAGTTATGGGTAAGAGACAGCCCTTCAGGGCGGGGATACAGCGCCGTAAGCTGTGTCTTGCATCTGTTCAACCACCGTCTACCCGTCGATGGTTGGCCGGATATTCTACCGGAACGTTTAGGTCTATTCTATATCATAGGTTACGTATAGCGAATAAAGTCGTCACACGCACATATCGGGCGAGGGTGCGGAACCACTCGCAAGTGCGTGACGGCCTCGATTCGCTCGGGTTCGCCGCCAGCAAGCTCTGGAACGTCGCCCGCTACACTGTGGGCCGCGTTTGGGACGCTTGCGGCCAGATTCCCTCGGCCTTCGATCTGCAAAAGTACCTCAAAGACCACGAACGCTACGCGGACCTCCATTCTCAGTCCAGTCAGCGAGTTCTTGCCGAACTCGGTGAAGCGTTCACGGCATGGTACGGGCATCGGAGTAACGGGAACACGAAAGCGAACCCGCCCGGCTACCGCAAACACAACGGCGAACACCCGCGTTCGACGGTCACGTTCAAGCAGAAGGGGTTCAGGCACGACGCCGCGAACGACCGTATTCGTCTCTCGAAGGGGTCAAATCTCAAAGACGGATGGAGCGATTTCATCCTCTGCGAGTACGACGTTATCGGTCCCCGGGATACGACCGTCGAAAACGTTCAGCAGGTCCGCGCCGTGTATGAACACGGCGTCTGGCGACTACACATCGTCTGTCGCGTCGAAGTGGGAGTCGCCGAACCGCCCGGCGACCGCACGGCGGGTGTGGACCTCGGGATATGCAACGTCGCCGCCGTATCGTTCGGCGACGAGTCGTTGCTCTACCCCGGTGGTTCCCTCAAGGAGAACGAATACTACTTCGCCAAGAAGCGTGCGGAGTGCGACGATTCGCTCTCACGAGAGGCCCGGCGTTTGGATCAAAAACGTACCGACCGCCGCACACACTTCTTCCACACACTCTCGAAGGAGATCGTGGAACGATGCGCTGAACGCGGTGTCGGCACGGTGTTCGTTGGCGACCTCGGCGGCATCCGCGACGACGAGAACGGCGATCCGAAGAATTGGGGCAAGCACGGCAACCTCGATTTGCACGGGTGGGCGTTCGACCGCTTCACGACGATGCTTGAATACAAAGCTGAGATGCAGGGCATCGCCGTCGAAACGGTGTCTGAACGGGACACGTCGAAGACCTGCTCCGTGTGCGGAACGAAAGCAGACAGCCAGCGCGTTGAGCGTGGCCTGTACGACTGTGACGAATGCGGGACCGTGGCGAACGCGGATGTGAACGGTGCGGAGAACATCCGGCTGAAGAATGAAAGTACCTCCGAGTCCACTGACGCGGTGGATAGGAGTAACGGCTGGTTGGCACAGCCAGCGGCTCGTCTGTTCGACAAAACGCGAGGAGCGTTCTTCCCGCGTGAACAGGCGGTCCGCGAACCCTAATATCCCAACTGCGATCGGGAATCCTCGCCCTTCAGGGCTGTCTCTTACCCACAAATGCTATCGCGGTAGCTGACGAACTGAGACCGAAAGATGGAGCGTCGTTCGAGGGGGTGGCGACCGAAACTGGATGAGAATGGCGAACTGTATGATATGGATGTATCAGATTGGATTCGTACGGAGTTTCGGGCGGCTGATCTCGGCGATAAGCGTCTCACGGATCGATTAGTCCAGATCGGTGATGAACTCGGCAGTTCACCTGCCGAGTCCATCCCAGCCGCCTGCGAAGACTGGGCCTCCACAAAGGCTACATACCGATTCTGCGATAATGACAGTGTGGAACCCAACGAGGTTCTCTCTGCTCACAAGCAAACACAGCACTCACGGTTGGGTGACGGAGACGAGCTGTTGGTCGTCTCCGACACCACCTATCTCACCTTTCCTCGCCACCCAGCTAAAGAGGGCCTTGGTGACATTAGCTCTGCTGACATCGATGTTGAAGGCGTCAAAGTCCATACCTCGGTTGGAATTCTCCCGGAAACACAGCGTATGACTGGGATCATCGATCAGCAGGTGCTGATCGAAGACCAACAATCAGGCAATACGTACGACACGAATGGGAAAGATGAGTCAATTCTCCTTGAGAATGAACAGGAGAAATGGATTCGTGGTGACAGGGAAGCCACCGAGTGGCTTCCCGAAGACGTGCGGCCGATTTTCGTCCACGACCGAGGCGGAGACGCATTCTCGTTGTACACTGAACTCAACAAAACGATGGACAACACTGGCTTTGTTGTCCGAGCCAATCAAAATCGACGGATACACACGGACGACGGTGAGTTAGACAAACTCTTCGACTGGAGTGGCGACCTTCCTCAGGAAGGTCGCACGACCATCGAGATCCAGCAAGGTGGCGGAAGACAGGCACGGCAAGCAGAGTTGTCGATTGCAACAGGAACATGTGACCTTCTTCCACCCCGGAACGATTCTGCTGGTAAAGATCCGGTCACGGTGAACGTCGTGAGAATCGACGAGATCAGCGAGAGCGATGACCCGATTCAGTGGGTGTTACTCACCACTGAATCGGTCGAAGACTTCGACGATGCTCTAACCATCATTGAGTATTACCGTGCTCGCTGGCGAATCGAAGATTGGCATAAAGCGTTGAAGACTGGCTGTGGGTTCGAAGAACGTCAACTTCAGACGTGGGAGCGTATGGAGGTGTTACTGAGTGTGTACTCAGTGATCGCGTGGAAGGTACTGGAGTTACGAGAACTAGCTCGTGGAGAACCATCGGTTGCTCCAGAAGTCTTGTTGAGCGAGGCCGAGCGCGCAGTTCTGGAAACGAAATTTCCAGAACTGAGCGGTCAAAACGGCAAAGCCTACGCTGTAAGTGTAGCGAAGCTTGGCGGATATCTGGACCGTGGCTCTGATCCTCCACCAGGATGGCAGACGATGTGGAAAGGGCTTCAGAAGCTCCGGATGTGGGCTGAAGGCTACGAACTCGGTGCTGAATGAGCGCCAGCGGCCGCTCATTCAGCTGAACTCACTGTGAACTCAGATAATTCCCCGTTTTGCAGACTGATTCCTGTTCGAAACCGTGAGTCTGTCTTACTCGTGAGAGTATATTGACTAATTTCATATCTTCAAACCAGAATTAGATGATTTATCTTGAGAACGCTGAGTTATGGGTAAGAGACAGCCCTTCAGGGCGGGGAGGATGTCAAAGAACTGCGCCGAGGACGACGCCGGTGAGCAGCGAGAGCAGCATGACGCCGCCGGCCGTCTCGAACGGGATCCGTTCGACGTGCTGGGTGGAACGGCCCAGTCCGGAGTCGGTTTCGGTCGAGGCGAGCACGACGATGCCGGCGGTGGCGAAGGCGAGACCGATGACCAGTCCCCAGAGGAAGGTGATTCCGGACGCACCGGCGAGAACGATGGCGACCGCGCGGCTCAACACGAACCCCGTGCCGGCGATGATCGGTGCGCTGCCGACGACGCTGGCGCGGTCGACCGCGTCCATGCGCTCGCGTAGACGATTCACACCGGCAAGTGTCCCCGAGGAGTCGAGGCGGCGGTGGCGACGCGACATAGTTCCGGATATGAATCCAGCTATATAATACCCCGTCAGACGCTCGTCAGCGACCGGCGTCGTCCGGCGAACAGATCCATAGTCGTGCGTGCCGTTGACACTCCTGTGACCGAACAGCTCTATCTGCCGGACGACGACTATCGCCGCGAGTTCGACGCCCGCGTCGAGGACGTCGACGAATCGAACGGAACGGTCGTGCTCGACCGAACGCTGTTCTACAAGGAAGGCGGCGGACAGCCACCCGACCACGGTCGCCTCTCGTTCGAGGGCGGTGAGGGCCGCGTCGTCGACGTCAGGAAGGATCACGGCGAGATCCGACATACGATCGAGGGCGATCTCCCGGAAGCAGGCGTGACCATCCACGGCGAAATCGACTGGGAACGTCGCCACGCGCACATGCGCTATCACACCGCCCAGCACGTCGTCTCGAAGGTCGTCCTCGACGAGTACGGCGCGAGCACCGCCGGCAATCGGATCCACGCCGACCGCGCACGGATCGATTTCGCGCCGGCGGAATTCGACGAGAGCGATCTCCGCGCCATCGAGGAGCGCGCGAACGCCCTGATCGAACAGGACCTCCCGGTCGAGAAGGAGAACCGCCCGCGAGCAGCCCTCGAAGCCGAAACGCCCGACGGCCGGTCGAATCTCGATCTGATCCCCGACGATGTCGACCCGCTGCGGGCGGTCACGATCGGCGACGTCGACGTCTGTCCCTGCGGCGGGACGCACGTCGATCGGCTCGGCGAACTCGGCGAGCTGACGATCGTCGATCGGAGCTCGAAGGGTGCCGACACCGAGCGCATCGAGTTCGTGCTCGACGGGCCGGAGCGAGCGTGATCGGGTTCGTATGCACACAAAACTTATTACAACACCCGAACCAGTTCGGATCGGAGCCGGAATGGCTCCGCGCCAGCGGGGGCGACTCCGTTGCCTGGCATCATCACACCCCTCTCCACCTTCGTCCCCGCTTTCCGTTTCCGCTAGCACCGCGAGTGAGAGGAGCTATGCGGACGGACGTGCTCGGTGAGACATGCGCGTTCTGGTGACCGGTGCGACGGGGTTCGTCGGCGGACGGCTGCTCCCCGCTCTCGCCGCGGCCGGTCACGACCTCACCGTGCTCACCCGCGACGCCGAGCGCTACGACGGTCCGCCGGCGCGCGTCGTCGAGGGTGATCTGCTCGATGCGGGCAGTTTCGAGGCGGCGTTCGAGGGCTGCGAAGCGGCGTACTATCTCGTCCACTCGATGGACGCGGCCGATTTCGTCGCGCGCGACCGGCGGGCGGCACACAACTTCGCCCGCGCGGCGGATGCCGCCGACTGTTCGCAGGTGATCTATCTCGGCGGTCTCGGCCGTGATTCCGACGCGCTCTCGCCACATCTCCGCTCGCGCCACGAGGTCGAGCGGCTGCTCGCCGCCGGCGACTACGATCTCACCGTGCTCCGAGCGGCGGTCATCGTCGGTGCTGGCGGGGCGAGCTTCGAGATGGTGCGCCGGTTCGTCGCCCATCTCCCGCGCGTGTTCGTCCTCCCGCTCCCGACGGCAGCACGGACGAACTGTCAGCCGATCGCGATCGACGACGTCGTCGGCTATCTCGCCGCGGTGCTCGACGCACCGGAAACCCGCGGGCGATCGTTCGATATCGGCGGGCCGGCGGTGCTCAGTTACGCCGATCTGCTGCGGCGCATGGCGCGGGCGTACGGCCACCGGCTGTTCGTCGCCGCCGTTCCGTGGCTGAGCGAACGCCTCGCAGCACATTGGCTCGCCCTGTTCACCGGCATTCCCGAGACCGTCGTCGCGCCGCTGATGGCCGGGCTCGACAACACGGTCGTCGTCAGAAACGGCGGGATCGACGAGCTCGTCTCGGTCGCGCACACGCCGCTCGATGCGGCCATCGAACGGGCGATCGCCGGCGACTGATCAGTCCATCGCGCGGTCGAGCACCGCCCGTCGCTCGGCGATCGTTCCGGCCGCGATCGACAGTTCGCCATCGTCGGTCGTGAGAGCGAGCCGGCCCGTATCGGTCGCCGTGCCGATCTCGTGGACGGGAGCGACGCCCGCGAACGCCTCTCGGACCGCGTCGGGGCTCGTCGTCTCGACGACGGCCCGCCCCGGCTGCTCGTGAAAGAGCTGTTCGGCGGTGCTTGCCGGGCCGTCGAGTTCCACGTCCGCGCCCGCAGCCGGCGAAACCATCTCGGCGAGCGTCACCGCGAGACCGCCGTGGCTCGCGTCGTGGACCGCGCGCGTTCCCTCCTGGTTCGCCACGTCGGCGAGCGTCTCGACGAGCGCGTGCGGCTCCTCGGGCAACGTCGGGAAACGATCCGTGCCGCCGGTGGTGTCGAGATACGCCGAACCGCCGAGCCCCGCCTCGTGGCCAGCGAGCACACGATCACCAATCACCAGAAGCGTTCCGTCGCCCGTGAGGTCGGTCGGCGGCGCGTCGTAGCCGTCGCGCGCGCCAAGCATCGCGATCGTCGGGGTCGGCGGGATCGCGCCCGCCGCCGAGTCGTTGTAGAGCGAGACGTTGCCGCCGACGACCGGCACCGAGAGCGTCTCGCACATCCCCGCGAGTCCGTCGACGATGGCCGAGAACCCGCCGTAGACGTCCTGCTTTTCGGGATTGCCACCGTTGAGGCAGTCGACCGCCGCGAGCGGTGTTGCGCCCTTCGCGGCGAGGTTGGTGGCGTTTTCGAGCGCGATCGCACGTGCACCCGCATGGGGATCGGTGGCCGTCCAGTTCGGCTCAGCACCCGCCGACAGCGCGAGCCCCGTTCCCGTCTCCTGGATCGCCAGCACGGCACTATCGTCGCCGGGACCGCGGGCGGTACGGAGGCCGACCTCGTGGTCGTACTGGCGATAGACCCACTCGCGGCTCGCGGTGTTCGGATCGCCGATGACGCGCTCGAACGCTGTGTCGAGTGCCGTCTCGGGGAGGTCGCGGGTCGGCTCCACGGGTCGTTCGGTAGGGAGATCGTTCGCCGGCGCGCCGTCGGCGAGGAACTCGGCGGGAACGTCGACGACGGTCTCCCCGTCGAAGGTGCAACTGTAATTCCCGTCGGTGATCTCGCCGATGACCGAACAGCCGAGATCGAAGCGGGCGGCGATCGCGGCGACGCGCTCGGTGTTCTCGGGGGCGACCTCGTAGCACATCCGCTCCTGCGATTCGGCGAGCAGGATTTCGAGCGCGTTCATCTCCGGTTCGCGCTGATGGACGGCTTCGAGGTCGATCCGCGCGCCGAACTCGCCCTTGGCGACGAGTTCCGAGGAGGCTCCGCCGAGTCCCGCCGCACCGAGATCGCGCGCCGACTCGACGAGGGATTCGTCGATGAGGGCCTCGTTCGCCTCGATCAGTCGTTTTTCGGCGTAGGGATCGCCGACCTGGACCGCCGGGCGGTCCTCGGTCGCGGCGTCCTCGCCGAGATCCTCGCTCGCGAAGCTCGCTCCGCCCAATCCATCGCGTCCCGTCGCGTTGCCGACGAGGACGAGCTCGTTGCCCGTGCGCTGGGCCTCGGCGGTGAGCAGTCGATCGGGCGGGAGAAGGCCAACGCAGGCGACGTTGACGAGCGGGTTGCCCTCGTAGCCCTCGTGGAAGGCGAGGCTGCCGCCGACCGTCGGCACGCCGATCGCGTTGCCGTAGTCGGCGATCCCCTCGACGACGCCGTCGAAAAGGTACTGTGAGTGTTCGCGGTCGAATTCGCCGAAATACAGCGAATCGAGCAGCGCGATCGGGTACGCGCCCATCGAGAGCGTGTCGCGAACGATGCCGCCGACGCCCGTGGCCGCGCCGTCGTAGGGATCGACGTAGGAAGGGTGGTTGTGGCTCTCGATGCCGAACGTGACGTACAGTTCGTCGTCCGGCAGCGCGACCACGGCGGCGTCGTCGCCCGGACCGATGACGACCTGTTCGCCTTCGCTCTCGAACGCCGACAGCAGCGGGCGCGAGGAGCGATAGGCACAGTGTTCGCTCCAGAGGTTTTCGAACAGCGCGGCCTCGGCGCGCGTCGGTTCGCGGCCGAGCTCCTCGACGACGCGTTCGCGATCGGGCGCGGAGAGGGACATATCTCCCCGTTCGGGACCCCAGCCAAATCGCTTGCGATGAGTCGGGCGGCTCCGGGGGGCGTCGGCGACACGGGCTATGCGATCGACTCGTCCACGACGGCGATACCGGGGGGCTTTTCGTGCCAGCGCCCGGAGCCCGCGCCGTGCTGTCGGCCGAGCTTCACTGCCACTCCGAACTGTCCTTCGACGGCCGTGATCCCGTCGAACTGCTGCTCTCGCAGGCCGACGCCGTCGGGCTCGACGCGCTCGCGGTGACCGACCACGACGAGATCGACGCGAGCCTCGCGGCCGCCGACCGCGCCGCCGACTACGGACTCGTCGGCATCCCCGGCTCCGAGGTGACGAGCGCCGCCGGCCACGTCCTCGCGCTCGGCATCCACGAGCGCGTGCCGGCCGGGCTCCCCTTTACCGAGACGATCGACCACATCCATGACCAGGGTGGCATCGCGGTCGTTCCCCACCCCTTCCAGCGCTCGCGCAGCGGCGTCGCCCCGCATATCACGAGCGAGGAGCTGGCCAGCGCCGACGCCATCGAGATCTACAACTCCCGGCTGCTGACCGGCCGCTCGAACCGCCGCGCTGGACGGTTCGCCCGCTCGCACGATCTCCCGATGACAGCGGGCAGCGATGCCCACATCGCCGAGATGGTCGGCCAGGCCGTGACGAAAGTCGACACGACCGACCACACGGTCGCCGGGATTCTCGACGGGATACGGGACGGACGCACCGAAACCACCGGCAAGCGCACGCCGTGGCATATCAGCTTCCGACAGGCCGCCGGCGGCGTCAAACGCCGTATCAAGAACCGACTCGCGAGCCTGCTGTAGGCCCGAGCAGTTATTTCGATGACGGTCGTATAGACGGGCATGGAGTGGCTCGGCGCGTTCGGCAGGCGGCTCCTTACGGCCGGCGTCCTCTTCCTGTTTTTCTGGACGCTCGTCGGCCAGTACGCCTATCGGGAGGCCAAAACGGAGGGGCGCTCGATGCCGAAACGACGAGGACTCTGCTGGGGAGTGCTCGGCATCGTCGGCGTGATCGACTACCTCCGTGATATCCGGAACCGCGACGAGAGTCGCCTGAGATGGATCGGGTTTGCGGCGTTGCTGTTCGCGTTCTGGGCGATCGATCCAGTCGTTCGTCAGAAGCCAGCCGGATGGTACGCGTGGGCTGGGGTGTATGCCGGCTTGTTCGTGCTGTACTGGCAGTTCGATCTCGAAGCGCCCGCGGACGCCAGGCGGTGACTATTCGGCCGCCGCGATCGCCTCACAGCCGATCGCCACCGTGTCGGCGTCGATATCGCTCGCACGGAGGTCCGCTGGCGTGTACCATTGCCACGCGTTCGATCCCGGTTCGTTGTCACCGTCGGGAGCGATGGTCCGACTCCCGACGCGCGCGAAGTAGACGAAGTCGATGTGCTGGTGGCTCACCTGGCCATCCGGATGGACGTCGATGTCGTAGAGCATCTGATAGCGCGGTTGCGGGAGCGCGCGGCCGGCCGGCGCGTCGATCGCTGGCGCGCTCCCGAGGAGGTCGGCGTCCAGTCCCGTCTCCTCGCGCACCTCGCGCAGGCCGGCCTCGTGGGGCAGCTCGTCGCGGTCGACGTGCCCGCCGGGCGGAAGGCGAATGCCCAGTTTCGGATGCTGGTGGAGCGCCGTCGCTCCCTCGTTGACGAGATAGACCGTCGCAGTGAAATGCCGGGTCGTCTCCATGCGGAACGAAAACGGCCGGTGGCTTTCGGTATTGCGGAGTCCGCTTTCGAAACGCTTAGTGGTGGCGCTCACCCCCTCTCCGTATGAGCGATGCGAGCGTCGACCCGGCGACGGTGGCCCACGTCGCCGACCTCGCACGGGTCGACCTCGACGAGGACGAAGCCGAGGCGTTCGCCGCGCAGTTCGCCGACGTGCTCGACTACTTCGAGACGCTCGACGAGGTTCCGGAAGTCGATGCCGATCCGGAGCTCGTCAACGTCCTGCGGACCGACGAGGCACGCGAGAGTCTCTCCCAGGACGAAGCGCTTCGAAACGCACCGGAAACCGAGGACGGCTACTTCGAGGGGCCGCCGGTCGGATGAGCGACGCCTTCATCACCCGAACGGAGATCGAAAGCGACGGCGACGGCTCACTCGACGGCCAGCGGATCGCCGTCAAGGACAACATCAGCACAGCGGGCACCCGCACGACCTGCGGCTCGGCAATGCTTGCCGAGTACGTCCCGCCCTACGACGCGACCGTGATCGAGCGCCTCAAAGCGTCGGGGGCGACGGTCGTCGGGAAGACGAACATGGACGAGTTCGGGATGGGGACGACGACCGAGAGCTCCCATTTCGGCCCGACCACGAACCCCGTCGACGAGGAGCGGGTTCCGGGTGGCTCCTCGGGCGGGAGCGCGGCCGCCGTCGCCGCCGGCGAGGCCGATCTCGCGCTCGGTACCGATACCGGTGGCTCGGTGCGCTGTCCGGCCGCCTTCTGCGGCGTCGTCGGCATCAAACCGACCTACGGGCTGGTCTCGCGGTACGGGCTCGTCGCCTACGCCAACTCGCTCGAACAGGTCGGTCCGCTCGCGCCCACGGTCGAAAAAGCGGCCGAACTGCTCGACGTCATCGCCGGCCCGGACGAGCGCGACGCGACGACCCGCTCGGAGGGCGCGGACACGGACTACGCGAGCGCCGCCGACGGCGATATCGACGGGACGACGATCGGCGTTCTCACCGATCTCGTCGACGGGGCCGACGAGCGCGTCGCGGCGGTCTTCGAGGAGCGCATCGCGGAACTCGAAGAGAGAGGGGCGGAGATCCGAGAGATCGAACTCGACTCGCTCGCCCACGCCGTGCGGGCGTACTACGTCATCGCCATGTCCGAGGCCTCCTCGAACCTCGCACGGTTCGACGGCGTTCGCTACGGGATCTCGGGCGGGTTCGACGGCGACTGGAACGACGCGTTCGCGCGAGCGCGCGAAGCGGGGTTCGGCCCCGAAGTGAAACGCCGGGTCCTGCTCGGCACGTACGCGCTATCGGCGGGCTATCACGACAAATACTACGAGAAGGCCCAGGACACGCGCGCGTGGATCAAGCAGGAGTTCGATGCCGCCTTCGAGCAAGCGGACGTGCTCGCATCGCCGACGATGCCCGTCCTGCCGCCGAAACTCGGCGAGAGTCTGGACGACCCGCTCCAGCACTACCTCATGGACGCCAACACCGTCCCCGTGAACCTCGCCGACCTCCCGGCGATCTCGGTGCCGGCCGGCACCGCCGACGGCCTGCCCGTCGGCGCACAGTTCGTCGGCCCGGCCTTCGGCGAACGCGCCGTGATTCGGGCCGCGAGCGCACTCGAATAGCCCGCTTCTCGACCGACGGCCATCGTAATGTTCAGTAGCGTCGCCCCGTGAGAGTGAAGCATGGACGATACCGACGCCGATGGCAGCGTGAGTCGACGGGGCTTCCTCAGGACGGCCGCGGGAACGGCGGCCGTCGCCGGCGCGAGCGGGACGGCCGCGGCCCAGGAGGACTCGGAGGGATCAGGCGGCGGCTCGGCGAAAACGGTGAAGGTCGGACCCGGTGGCTCGCTCTCGTTCGAGCCCGCCGAACTGACGATCGCGCCCGGCACGCCCGTGAAGTTCTCCTGGGAGTCCGATGGACACAACGTCCATCCCGACGACGGCGATTGGGGCCATCAGCCGATCGAGGACAAGGGATTCAGCTTCACCACGTCACCGTTTCAGGAGACCGGCGAACACAGCTACGTCTGTGATCCCCACGAGTCGGCCGGCATGACCGGAACCATCATCGTTCAGGAGGGTGGTGGCAGTAGCGGTTCTTCCGAACCCGCGATCCCCGGGTTCGCCAAACAGCTCGGCGTCGCCGCGTCGACGTTCCTGCTCTCGACGCTCGGGCTCGCCTACTTCTTCATGCGCTACGGCGGCGATTTCGAAGGCAGCGCCGAGTAGCGCTGCCGGCGGCGCTCGGTTGCAGTGATCGAGAGAGTCGTGAAAACCGCAGCGACGATAGGCGAGCGTCGTTCAGCCGTCGTCCCGCTCGATCTCGAACAGTATCCGCTCGCCCTTGGCAGTGAGACTGTAGATGGGCGTTTCGCCATCGACGAGCAGTTCGACCAGCCCGCGATCACGGAGTGTCTCGATCGAGGATCGGGTTTTACTGACGCTCAGCTTGCCCGTGATGCCGCGCATGTCCTCGACGTTCGGCGGGTCACGCGTGGCGATATCGCCGGCGTTCGCCGGCCCGGTGACGAGTCGTTCGAGCACCGCCGTCCGTGTCGACGATTGCCCGGCGAACGCGGCCAGCTCCGCGTCGGCGTCGCTCTCCGTGTCCGTGGTCTCGGTCGTCGTCTCCGTCTCGGTCGCTGTAGTAGTGCTCTCAGTTGTCGTGGTCTCGGTTCCGGTCGTCGTGTTCGTCGTTTCGGTTGCCGTTTCCGTGGTTTCAGCCGTCGTCCCCGTCTCGGTCGCTGTCCCTGTGGTTTCGGTCGCTGTTGCAGTACCGTTGGTCGTGGACTCGTTCGTTGCAGTCGCTTGCGCCGTGCCGTTCTCCGTGGTCTCGGTCGTCGTCCCTGTCGTTTCACTCTCTGTGTCCGTCGTCTCGGTCGCCGTGTCTGTGGTGTCGGTCGTTGGCATCTCGTTTCACACGCTCCGCTTATCGGTGAAATGAACCGCCATCATATAAATATTCCTGCAGCCGACGGCTACTGGTAGTCGAGTTCGCCCTCGCCCTCGCCGACCCACCCGCCGCGATCGGGCTCGCGGGCTTCGAGCGGGTCGATATCCTTGTACCAGGGAACGTTCTTCAGCTCTTCTTTGTTGAGTGCGAACTCGTCCTTCGTGTCGGCCGTGAACTCGAAGTTCTGGGTCAGGAGGATCGCGTCGACGGGGCAGACCTCCTCACAGAGCCGGCAGTAGATACACTGCCCGATGTGGAGGTTGTACTGCTCGCCGTTGCGCTGTTCGTCCATCACGATCTGGATGGTGTCGTTCGGGCAGACGTTCTCACACTGCCGACACCAGATACAGCGCTCCTGGCTGAACTTGTGCACCCCACGGAAACGGGGGCTGACTTCGGGTGCGGTATCGGGATATTCGACGGTGAACGTCGAGCCGTCGAGTGCGTGTCTCATCGTCGTCGCCATCGATTTGAGGAGTCCGATCATGGGTTTGTAGTTAGGCGATCACGCCCACGAGGATCGCCGTGAGCACGAGGTTGGCAAAGCTCATCACGAGCAGGCCTTTCCAACCGATCTCGATCATCTGGTCGATACGAACGCGCGGCATCGCCGAGCGCATCCACTGGGTGAACAGATACACCGCGAGGATCTTGATGACCATCCAGACGAGCCCCGGCAGCACCGGTCCGGCCGGGCCGCCGAGGAACAGCGTCGCGATGATTGCACCACCGAGGAAGATGTGGAGGAACTCGCCGAGATAGAGCAGCACGAAGTACGCGCCCGAATACTCGGTCATGTAGCCCGCCACCAGCTCGCCCGGCGCTTCCGGCGTGTCGAACGGGTTACGGCCGACCTCCGCGAGGTTCGCGATCAGGAACAGCACGAACGCGAACGGGTTGACGAACGCGAACCACGAGGGGATCGTCAGCCCGCCGATCGTCAGCAGCGGCTGACTCTGGACGGCGACGACCTCACTCAGCTTGAGCGTACCGGTAAAGAGGACGACCGACGCGCCCGTCACCACCAGCGGGATCTCGTAGGCGAGGTTCTGTGCGAGCGCGCGCAGCCCGCCGAGGAACGAGTACTTGTTGTTCGACGAGTAGCCGGACATCAGGAGTCCGAGCGAGGCGAGCGAGGAGGCCGCGAAGACGAACACGAAGCCCGTCTCCGGGTCGGCCAGCTGCAGCCCGCTGCCCAGCGGGATCACCGCGAAGCCCAACAGCGCCGAAAACGGCAGCACCATCGGCGCGATGTCGAACGCCGGACGATCGACGCTGTCGGGGATGATGACTTCCTTCGAGAGCAGTCGCACCGCGTCGGCGACGATGATCAGCAGGCCGAACGGGCCGACCCGGTTGACCGCGATCCGGTCGGTGAACGCGGCCGTGATCTTCCGCTTGCCCCAGATACCGCCGACGGCGGCGATCGTCAGGAAGAGCACGGCGATCAACGTCGCGCCGACGACCGCGAACAGGAACTGTAGTCCGGGATCGGGGTTGGGACCGAGACCGAGCAGCCCGCTCAGGATCTCGGGGAACGTCTGTCCGCCGCCGGCCGCCGAGGCGTTCGTCGCGTTCGCCGCCCCGGAGCCGTTCGTGGCGTTGCCCGCCTGGAAGACGATCTCCGAGACGCTCATCGATCGACCTCACCCAAGACGATATCGAGGCTCGCGAGCGACGCGATCAGATCCGGCACGTACTCGCCGACGGCGAGCTCCGGCAGCGTCTGCAGGTTCGAGAACGCCGGGCTGCGGATCTTGAACCGGGCCGGCTTGTCGGTGCCGTCGCTCCGGATGTAGATGCCGAGCTCGCCCTTCGCGCCCTCGACGGCACGGTAGATCTCCGCATCGTCGTCCGGGCGGAGCGTCCGCGGCACGTTCGACTGGATCTCGCGGTCGTCTTCCGGCCAGTCTTCGAGCAGGTCGACACACTGGTCGATGATGCGTGCGGACTCCTCGACCTCCTGGAGGCGACAGAGCACGCGTGCGTAGTTGTCGCCCTCGTCGGCGGTCACGACGTCCCAGTCGAGTTCGGGGTAGTAGCCGTAGGGGTCGTCGCGCCGGATGTCGTAGTCGACGCCCGACGCGCGGGCGACGGGGCCGGTCGCACCGTACTGTTTGGCCGTCTCGGCGTCGAGCACGCCGGTGTTCGCACAGCGCAGCTGGAAGATTTCGTTCGAGGTCAGCAGATCGTGATACTCGTCGAGCTTGTGGGGGAGCCCGTCGAGGAAGTCCCGGATCTTCTCGAAGAACGCCTCGCGCGGTTCGGGCAGGTCCCAGGCCACGCCACCGAGCCGGAGGTAGTTGAACATCAGCCGCTGGCCCGTCAGGTCTTCGAGGATGTTCTCGACGACCTCGCGGTCGCGGAACGCGTACATGAACGTCGCGGTGAACTCCCCGTAGACGTCGAGCGCGAACGTGCCGACCGCGAGCATGTGCGCGGCGATCCGGCAGAGCTCGGCGCTCATCGTTCGGATGACCTGTGCGTAGTCGGGTACGTCGAGGTCGGTCAGTTCCTCGGCGGTGCGGGCGTACGCCCACTCGTTCAGGATGCCGGCCGAAACGTAGTCCCAGCGATCGGGATAGGGCATGATCTCGTGGCGGTAGGTGCCCTGCTGTGCCATCTGCTCCTCGCAGCGGTGGAGATAGCCGATGTCGGGTTCGACGTGGGCGACCTGCTCGCCGTCGAGCACCGTCTCGATGTGGAGCACGCCGTGTGTCGCCGGGTGGTGGGGCCCGATGTTCAGATACATCGTGTCCGCGCCGGCATCGTGCTCGTCGTCTTCGAGCGGGTTGGCGTGCGCTTCGAGCGTGACGATCTGGGGCTTCTCCTGGTTGTAGTCGAGCCCCATCGGGTGGCCTTTCCACGTCTCGGGCAGGAGGATCCGACGCATATCGGGGTGGCCCTCGTACTGGATACCCACCAGATCGTAGGCCTCGCGCTCGTGCCAGTCGGCCGTCCGATAGACCGGCTCCGCGCTCTCGCTCACGGGGTTGTCCTTCGACGTCGGCACGACGACGGAGAGCTCCTGGGTCGGATCGGCGTATTTCTTCAGGTGATAGATCGTCTCGAAGCGGTTCTCGTACTCCTGAGCGGTGACGTTCGAGCAGTGATCGAAGCCCGCCTGATCGCGCAGCGCGAACAGCACGTCCTGGACCTCGTCGGGCCGGATGGTGAAGGCCTCCGTGTGGTGGTGCTGTTCACGGCTCACCACGCGATCGCCGAGCAGATCGGCGAGCGCGTCGTAGTCGAGTCCCTCTTCGGTGACGCCGACGGTGTCGGTCCGGTCGGTCGGTCGTTCCAGACTCATGGCGAATCGTTCCAGTTGTACCGCATGACGAGCGTGTCCCGATCGATCTCGTCGGCGAGCTCGTCGACGAGCTCGTCGCTCTCCAGATCGCCGAACTGTTGGAGTTCGTACGGCTTGACCGTCACCGGAGCCGACTCACCCTCGGAGATGCGCTCCTGAAGCTTCGCGACGCCGTAGATGAGCGCCTCCGGTCGCGGCGGACAGCCCGGCACGTGGATGTCGACCGGGATGACCTCCTCGGCACCCTTGACGACGTTGTACCCCTTCTGGAACGGGCCGCCCGAGATGGTGCACGAGCCCATCGAGACGACGAACTTCGGCTCGGGCATCTGGTCGTAGACCCGCTTCATCCGCGGGGCGAACTTCGAGACGATGGTGCCCGGCACGATGATCACGTCGGCCTGTCGCGGTGAGGCTCTCGGCACGCCGGAGCCGAAGCGATCGAGGTCGTGTTTCACCGCGTAGGTGTGCATCATCTCGATCGAACAGCAGGCGATGCCGAACTGGAGCATGAACATCGAGGAGCCACGCACCCAGTTCATGAACGAGTCGAACTTCGTGAGGATGAACGGCGAGGAACCGAAGGCGTTCCTGAGCTTGGAGTTGAACCGGTTGTCCGTCCCGCCACCCATCCGGGCCTCCTGGGTCGTCTGTGCGTCCGCGGTCTGAGGTTGATTGTCGCTACTCATTGTCGTGTCGTACTGTTCGAATTTTGGCTGTGGATCCACTGCACCGCACCGTTACGCCACGCCCACGCGAGCCCGACGACGAGCACGCCGATGAAGATCAACATCGGCACGAGCGCCGCGGCCAGCCCCGCGCTCTGTACGGCGTCGCGGTAGATGACCGTCCACGGGAAAATGAGCACCGTCTCGATGTCGAAGACGAGGAACAACAGCGCGACCATGTAGTACTGGATGTTGAACCGGATGCGCGTGTTGCCCGTCGGGACCTCACCCGACTCGTAGACGGCCGTTTTTCCCTGTTCGGGCACGCTGGGTCGCAACAGGAACGATACGCCCAGCAACGAGAGCGGGACTGCGATGGCGACGAACGCCAGCGCCCCGACAGCTATCCATTCATTCATGTGCTTGGTTGCTCGTGGCGACGCTTTGGAGCGCACTCACATAAGGATTGATTCTTTCCGCCCGCGAGCGACCTGACACGCCGTTCAGGGGTCCTCACGGAACACCTCGATTCCCTGCTCGTGGAGCTCGCGCGAGACCGTCCCGACCTCGCTTTCGAGTTCCTCGTGATAGTCGACAAGTCGCTCGGCGAGCTCCTCGTGATCGCTCGCGAGCAGCTGGGCCGCCGACAGCCCGGCGTTGAACGACTTGCCCGCGTCGACCGCGACGATCGGTGCGCCGGTCGGCATCCCGATGACCGAATCGACCGACTTCTCCTGAACCGGAACGCCGATAACGGGCACCGGAAAGGCGATCGAGGCGGTCATGTTCGGCAGATCGGCCGATTTGCCGCCCGCACCCGCGATGATGACCGAGAGCCCGCGCTCGCGGGCGGTTTCGGCGTAGGCGTACATGAGATCGGGCGTCCGGTGAGCCGACACCACGTAGCTCTCGTAAGAAAAGCGGCTCTCCGCCCCCTCGCCCGTGTCTTCCTCGAACCCGAGCTCCGAGAGCGCCTCGTAGGCCCCCGCCATCGTGTCGAGATCCGAATCCGAGCCCATGATGATTCCCACGTCTGGCGTCTCTGCTGGCGGGCGATCCGCTGCGGCCTCGGTCCGTAGCTCGTCGATCAGGTCGTCGATCTCGGTGCTCATGAATCGAAGCTCCAGCGACTGCGTAGCTCGCGCGCGTCGGCGAGCAGTTCGCCGGGCTCGGCACGGGCGTCGGTGAGCGTGACGTGACCCATCTTCCGGAGCGGGCGCGCCTCGCGCTTGCCATACCAGTGGAGGTTCGCCGTCGGCGACGAGAGGATCGCATCGACGCCGTCCAGAGCGGCGGGTCGCGGCTCCGGAACGTCGCCGAGCAGGTTCTTCGTCACCGTCCGGCCGCGCCGGTCGGTCGCACCGAGCGGCCAGCCGAGCACGGCGCGGATGTGCTGTTCGAACTGCGAGGTCCGCGCGCCCTCGATCGTCCAGTGGCCCGAGTTGTGGGGTCGGGGTGCGATCTCGTTGACCGAGATCTCGCCATCGGTTTCGAACAGCTCGATACCGAAGACGCCGCGCCCGGAGAGCAGATCGAGCACCTCACGGGCGACGCTTTTGGCGCGCTCCCGGACGTCTTCGGGCACGCGCGCCGGCACGACCGTCTCGCGGAGGATCTCCTCCTCGTGGACGTTCTCGCCGGGCGTGAACACCCGTCTTTCACTATCGCCGCGAACGCCGATGACCGAGAGCTCGCGCTCGAACGGGACGAACGCTTCGATCATCGCTTTTCCCTCGATCTGCTCGAAGGCCGCCTCGACGCCGCCCGGCGACTCGATTGGAACGTTCCCACGGCCGTCGTAGCCGCCCTCGCGGGCTTTGAGCATCGCTGGATAGCCGAGCTCCTGGAGCGCCTCCCGGAGTTCGGCCGTGTCGTCGACGGCGCGGAACTCGGGCACCGGGATCCCGGCCTCGCGGAGATGGCGCTTCTGGACGAGTTTGTCCTGAATCATCCGGAGCGTGTCGGGGGCGGGATGCACGGGGACGTCGTGGGCCTCGCTCGCACGTTCGAGCGCGTCGGGATCGGCGAGTTCGATCTCGTAGGTCAACACGTCCGCGCGTGCGGCGAGGGCGTCGATCGTGTCGGGATCGTCGAAATCACCGTGCAGCGTGTCGGTCACGACCGGTGCGGCCGGCGGCTCCGGCGTCGGATCGCTTGCGACGATATCGACGCCGAGCGGTGCGGCGGCCTCGCCGAGCATCCGCCCGAGCTGGCCGCCGCCGACCACCCCCACGACCGGGCCGTCTGTGGTGAGTTGCATATCGGGCGGTTTCCGACTCGCGCGCTTAAGCGTTGTTTACTGGGTCGCGTTCCTCGGCAGCCGGCTCTCGTCGACGAAGAACGTCGTGTTGGTCTTCGCCGTGTCCTGGGTCCGCAACACGTACGCCCGCTCGTCGTAGCCCTCCAGATTGGCCGCGAGGAACTCACTATCCGTTGTCAGCCCGATCACGATCGGTGGACTGCTCTCGTTGACGCGCTGCTCGAAGCCCGATGGCTCCGTCGCACACGAGACGTTCATGTCGTGCGCTTCCATATACCACGGCAACGGGAGGATGTTGAACCAATCGGAGCAGCCCGGTGCCCGACTGCCTGGGGAATCGGCGACGAGGTGATCACCGTAGAGCAGCACGTCCGTTCCTCGATTGCTCGCACTCACGGCGGCCATCTCCTCGATCGTGGGTCGGAGGTCGTCGGCGGGCTGAGCGTACTGGACGAGCGCGTTCGACTCCGACTGGTCGTCGAGATAGACGTTCTGGACCCCGATGTAGCCGACCTGGCCGACGACGAGCAGGACGATGACGAGCGCCGCGGCGACCCCCGGGCGGTCGTCGTGAGCGAGTGCTGCCTTCCCTCGCGTATAGAGCACGCCCGCACCGACCGCTGCCGGCAGCATGAGGAAGACGACGGCGTGGACGGCCGCCCACGGAGCCATGATGTCGGTGATGATCGGGTAGCCGAGAACGCTCACGAACCCACAGTAAAAGGCGAACGCGACGAGGTCCCGCGGACCGTCGTCGGCGTAGCGATCGGCAAGGAAACCGATGACCGCGAGCACGACGAGCGCGCCCGAGCCGACGACGAGCGTCTCGACGAGATCGCCCAGATAGGGCAGGTAGGCGTGGCTCTGGCTATCGCCGCTGATCCACTGTGAGACGAAGGCGTTCCACGAGCCGAGCGTCGCCTCGCCGACCACCGCCGGTAGCGCCGTCGGCTCCGAGACGAGCGTGTCGAACCCCGGCGTCTCACCGTTCGTCCGCGGCGCGTAGAAATACACGACGATGACGAGAAACTCGACGACGGCGAGGAGCAAGTGGGGGATCCATGTGCGAAGGGTCGTGCCGAAGGCCCCGATGCGCTCGCGTGTGGCTTCGAGATCGAACGAGAGATCGCGGTCGGCGAACAGTCGGTGATCGACGAGCAGACGGCGGTCGACGAGCAGGACGAGCGCGCCGAGCCACGTCACGAGGTAGACGAGGACGTTCTCCTTCGTCGTGAAGGCGAGCGCGAGCGCGACGACGCCCGCGTGGATGTACCGGGGGCGGCGACTGTCGAGCGCGCGGAGGAAAAAGCCGAGCGCGAACAGCATGAACGCCGCCAGCGGCAGGTCACTGCGCATGAACCGCGAGTAGTAGAGCAGGACAGGATCGACGGCGAGAAACAGGGCGAAAGCGACCGTTTCGACGTCCGAAAGTCGCTTTCGAAAGAGCAGCGCCGCCAGCGGCAGCGCCGCCCCGAGTGCCGCGACCACCAGCCGCATCGTGAAATCGTTCGCGCCGAACAGCTCGAAGACGACCCGGTTGACCTGCTGGAGGAAGGGCCCGTGGATGATCGGTTGATACTCGAAGACACCGGTGTCGGCGTAGTCGAGGATCCAGTAGGCGACGCGCGCCTCGTCCCAGTGGGCGATGCGGTCGCCGAGCAAGAGGAGACGGGCGACGAGCGCGAACAGCGCGATGGCGACGACGGCGAGCGTGACGCGGCGGCCGCGTCCGACACTGCCGTCGGTCGATGCCATACGGGTGAGGGTGGCGGGGTAGTTAGGAGCGTTTCGTTTGTGCTCGCGGAGCGGTAGGCCTTTGACGTGCGCTCTGCATCCGCACGTATGCCCAGTTTGGGATTGGTGGTCGCGCAGTTCTACGGTGAACTGGCGGCCGAAATGGAGCAGCACGCACGCGATGCCGCCGCCGAACACGGCGCGGAGATCGCCGAGACCATCCCGGTGCCCGGCGCGTACGACACGCCGCTGGCGGCCGATCGCCTCGCGCGCCGCGACGGCATCGACGCCGTCGCCGCCCTCGGCGCGATCGTGTCCGGCGATACCGACCACGACCAGGTGATCGCCGACGCGGCCGCACAGGGACTGACCGACGTGAGCCTCGACCGCGACAAACCCGTGGCCTTCGGCGTTCTCGGACCCGGGATGAGCGGTGCCGAAGCACGCGAGCGCGTCGACTACGGGGCGCGCGCCGTCGAGAGCGCGCTCGCCCAGCTGGAGGCGCTCGCATGAAGTTCACCGAACGCGTCGAGCGCGTCGAACCGAGCGCGACGCTCGCGATCAGCACGCTCGCCGGCGAGCTCGAAGCCGACGGCGCGGACGTGGTCGATCTGAGTGTCGGCGAGCCCGACTTCCCCACGCCAGAGAACATCGTCGAGGCCGGGAAGGACGCGATGGACGCCGGCCATACGGGCTACACCGCATCGAACGGCATCGTCGAACTCCGGGAGGCGATCGCCGCGAAGCTCGACGACGACGGGCTCGACTACTCGCCCGAGGAGATCATCGTCACGCCGGGCGGCAAGCAGGCCCTCTACGAGACGTTCCAGACGCTGATCGAGGACGGCGACGAGGTCTGTCTGCTCGATCCGGCCTGGGTTTCCTACGAGGCGATGGCGAAACTCGCCGGCGGCTCGCTGACGCGTGTGGACCTCGCGGCCCACGACTTCCAGCTCGAACCCGCACTCGACGAACTCGCCGAGAGCGTCTCGGACGACACGGAGCTGCTGGTGGTGAACTCGCCGTCGAACCCGACTGGTGCCGTCTACTCGGACGCGGCACTCGAAGGCATCCGTGATCTCGCGGTCGAACACGACATCGCCGTGATCTCCGACGAGATCTACAAGGAGATCACCTACGGCGTCGAGCCGACGAGTCTGGGCACCCTCGACGGGATGGCCGATCGAACGATCACGATCAACGGCTTCTCGAAGGCCTACTCGATGACCGGCTGGCGGCTCGGCTATCTCGCCGCGCCCAAGGCGATGGTCGACCAGAGCAGCAAGCTCCAGTCACATTCGGTCTCCTCGGCGACGAATTTCGTCCAGCACGCCGGCATCGAGGCGCTCGAAAACACCGACGAAACGGTCGTCGAGATGACCGAGGCCTTCGAGGAGCGGCGCGACCTCCTGGCCGACCTGCTGGCCGACCACGGCATCGAGGTCTCGAAACCCGAAGGAGCCTTCTACATGATGGTCCCGGTCGACGAGGACGATCAGGGATGGTGTGAGGACGCACTCGAAGGACCGCACGTGGCGACGACGCCCGGCAGCGCGTTCGGTACGCCCGGCTACGCACGTGTCTCCTACGCGAACAGCCAGGAACGGATCCGTGAAGCGGTCGACCGGCTTGCGGACGACGGGTTCCTCTAACGGAGGACGGATTTTTCGGGTCAATCGCCCGGCGTCGGCGTCGCGCTCGGTGCGGGTTCGGTCCGGTAGAGCAGGACGAACACGCCCGTCGAGAGCACGATGAAGCCGGCGGCGGTGAAGAAGGCGGTGAACACCGAGGTGGCGTCCCAGAGTGCGCCGACGGTGAGCGGGCCGACCACCTCGCCGACCTTCCAGACGACCGAACGCAGCGAGAGGCTCGCGGCGACGGCGTCGAAGCGCTCGCCCTCCTCGACGAACAGCGCCATGCTCGCGGGCAGGCGGAGGCTGTCGGCGACGCCGATGACCGCGTAGGCCGCGAAGAGAACGAAGAAGGCCGGCTGGAGCGTCACCGACCCGCCGAGCGCCGACAGCGAGACTTCGGGGAGGAACCCGGCAGCGGTATCCGCGAAGGGGACCATCGCCGTCCCGAGCGCGTAGGTGAGCGCACCCGCGATGACGAACTGGTGTTTGTGACCCACCCGGTCGGTGTAGCTACCGACCACGCCCTGGAGAAGGGTCTTCGTGAGTTTCCCGCCCGCGAGGATGCCGCCGACCATCAGCGGGTTCATGCCGAACTCGGTGTGGGCGTAGATCGGCAGGAAGATGATCACGGCCATCTTGCCGAAGCCGAAACCGAGGCGGAAGACGACGAGCGCGCGCACCGCCGCCCGGTCGAGCAGCGTCCGGAGCGTCTCGATGCCCGTCGCTTCCTCGGGATCAGTCGTGCCACCGGGATTGTCACGGAGGAAGGCGAGCACGGCGAGCGTCGCCAGGATCGTCACCAGCGAGAGCACCGCGTAGGTGAGCGTGAAGCCGTAGGCGAAGAGGAGGAAGCCACCGACGAGGTCGCCCGCGAGGCTCGAAAACGCCGTCACCTGGTTGTAGGTGCCGAGCCAGCGGCCGCGCTCGTCGCCGGGGCTGAGTTCGCCGACGACCGCCGAGCCCGTGATCCAGAGCACGCTCGCGCCGGCCCCCTGCAGGATACGGACGAGGATCACGTCGGTGGCGCTGCCGACGAGCGCGAACCCGATGAACGCGAGGACGTTGATCCCCAGCCCGACGACGAGAAAGCGCTTGGCGTTGTGCGTGTCGACGGCGCGACCGAGCGGCAGGACGATGAGCAACTGGGCGAGCGCGAAGGCCGTACCGAACAGGCCCTCGACGGTACTAGAGGTCCCGAAGATATCGGCGTACAGTCCGAGCGCGATCAGGATGGTCGAGAACGCCTGCGAGCGGGCGAAAGCGGTGCTGGCGAGGGCGACGAACTCACGGTTTTTGAAGAGGCCCAGCGAGCCTCCGGCTGATTCCGACACTGCTAGAACGACCGCCGTGAAGCTTCAAAAAGCCATCCGTTCGCACCCTCTGCGGACAGTCTTGTCACGAGAATAAAACACACGGAAAGCCGCCGCTGACGGTCACTGTGGAGGATTTGCGGCCCGCGGCTGTGGCGTGGTTGCGGTCGCGGTGTGGTTACGATCCACCGCCGCGGTAGCGGTCCGCGGTTGCGGTCGCGGTGCCTGGCGGATGAAGGGCGAGGCGCGCGAGCGACCGGAGGGAGCGAGTAGCGAACGAAGTGAGCGCGCGCCGAGGGCTTCGATGGAGGGCGGTGCTGTGCTGTGGAGGGAGTGTCCGCGCGAGCGCAGCGAGCGCGGTTCACCGTGAACGAGGCCGTAGGCCGAGTGAGCGGAGGTTTTTAGTCCAGGTTTTTGCGACGAGTGGTGGCCGACCGTCGGGAGGCCACCCGAGGAGTAAAAAAGTGGAAGTGCGGTTTTTAGAGTTCGACGCGTTCGACGAGGCGTTCGTCCGGTTCGCGGGTCGTGACGGCGACGATGCGGACGTCGTCTTCGAGGCCCGAATCGGTGAGTTTCGCCTTGAGAAGGGTGTCGACCTGATAGACGCCGGCGGCGTCGGTCATCTCGATTTCGACGACGACGGGGACGTCGTCGCCTGCTCTGAGAGTTACCTCGCGGATGGCCTGACTGGAGACGGTGTTGATGCCGCGCCCACCCTGTTCGTACGGGCGGCGCGAGCGGCCGTGTTCCATGTCGAGGGCGTCGGAAACCCTGACGACACCGGCTTCGAGACTGAGCGGCATTTCGGCGGTGTGATGGCAGAGGATCGCGTGGAGCACCTCGCCCTTGAGACGGACGCGTTCCTCGACGTCGTACCAGCCGAAATCGGGGAGGAGGCGGTCGAGCACGTCGGCGGCGAGCGGGATCGAGTAGTAGGGATGGTCGGTCCGGTGGACGACGTGGCCGATGTCGTGTAGCGTCGCGGCCAGCGCGATGATCACCGACTCGTCGGCCTCGGCAAGCCCCTGATCGCCCGCACCGTTGAACGTGACGCCGCCGGCTTTCAGCAGGTCGTAGAGACAGAGCGCGCGGTTGCGGACGATGGAGATGTGTTTCGATCCGTGATCGTTGTAGCGCTTTCTCGTGACCGGGTTCACGTTCTGGGCGTCGAGATAGGCCTGAATCTCGGCGTCGTTCTCGACCGTTTCGAGCACCTCGTTGAGTCGCTCGTCGGGAAACGCATGCTCGACATCGGGGTCGTACACTCGGCCCTTGCGGACGCTATCGGTGTCGCTCATGGCACGGACTAGGTGGCCGCCGGGAAAACCGATTGGGTTCGATCAGTTCAGGCCGCGTTTCGGGCTTCGCTCACGACCTCGTCGTAGTCCGGCTCGACGCCGGGGTCCGCGGAGCGCCATGCGTAGGTGATCTCGCCGTCACCGTCGACGACGAACACCGCGCGCTGGGCGACCTCGTCGATGCCCAGCTCGTCGAAGCTCATCGTCGCGTCGTAGGCGTCGACGATCCCGTGGTTCGCGTCGCTGATGAGAGCGTATTTCAGGTCGTTCTCCTCACGGAAGGCGTTGAGCGCGAACGGCGAATCGACGCTGACGCCGTAGATCCGCGCGCCCGCATCCGCGAAGTCGTCGAGGCGCTCCTGGAAGGTGCGCATCTCGCCGGTGCAGACGCTCGAAAACGCGCCGGGGAAGAAGGCGAGCACGAGCGGCGCGTCGTCGAGGCGCTCCGAAAGCGTGAAGGTCTCGCCGAGGTCGCCGTTCGCGAGCGGTGCGGTGAACGCCGGTGCCGAGTCGCCAGCAGAGACCATTGCATTCGCCAACGGTGTGGCTGGAGCAAGACGCTTGTGCTCGACTCGGGGATCGGTTGGTGATCGGGTGGCCGGCGAGCGCATGCCTGCCAGCCCACAGCGGTCGTTTCGATGAGCAAAAAGCCTATAATGGATACATCGTAAGCTACAGCCACGATGACTGGACTATCGCTGCTGCAGATCCCGGGTATTCCCGGCGGACCGGAGGTGCTGATCATCCTCGTGATCATCGTCCTCCTGTTCGGCGCGAACAAGATTCCCCAGCTCGCTGGCGCGCTCGGTCAGGCCCGCGGCGAGTTCGACAAGGGACGGCAGGAAATCGAGGAGGAACTCGACGAGATGCAGGAGGGCGACGTCGAGGGTGGCTCCAACGCCGACGAAACGACCACGACGACCGAGTCGACCGCGACCGACACGCAGAGCGAAACGGTCGATCACAATCCACCCGAAGTCGAAGAGCGCAACACCGAAGTCGAAAGCAACCAGTAACGCAACGGTTTTTCGGTCCGCCGCCCCAGACCTCGCCGGGGCGTGTGGCCTAGCGGATAGGGCGAGAGGTTCCTAACCTCTAGACCGCGGGTTCGAATCCCGTCACGCCCGAATGACATCCTCCCCGGCGTGAACGCCAGGGTTTCCTCGCGCTGGGGGTCGGGTCCGTTACGTGAAAGACAGGCGCAAAGCCTCGCCGTTCACGGCGGGGATACGCGCCGTAAGCTCTGTCGTGGTAGTGTTCAACCGCCAACTACCCGGCAGTAGCCGGACTGGGGTTCGATCGGAGCGTTTAAGCGTCCGGCCACCCATAGTATGTATAGATGCCAAAGAGTACCCGTCATGCGGTCTACGAACTCTACTACCACATAGTGTTCGTGCCGAAGTACCGGCAGCCGGTACTGACGGGGAAGGCAGAACCCCTCGAAAGCATCTTCGCCGAGATTTGCGACGACAAGGACATCGAACTGGTCGAAGCCAAAATCATGGACGACCACGTTCACCTGTTCGTCGGCAGTCCGCCGAAAAACGCGCCGTCGCTGCTGGTCAACTGGCTCAAGGGCATATCCGCCCGGTACTACAATGACCGTCACGACGACCGTATCAAGTGGACTCGCTCGTACTACGTCGGGACTGCCGGAAGCGTCTCGAAGGACGCCATCGAGCAGTACATTTGGGAGCAGTACGAATGAGGCGCGTCAACGTCTTCCGGGTCGTTCCCCGCTCCGAATCGGATGCGGAGTGCCTTCAGCGGCTGTTGGACGCCTCCGCTTCCCTGTGGAACGAAACCAACTACGGGCGACGGCAGTATCTCACCGACCCGGACATCGACGCCCCGATTTGGGAAGCCGACGACCACTACGGCGAGTACAAGGGTGTTGTCGGTTCCGCAACCGCTCAACAGGTCGTTCGGAAGAACGACCAAGCGTGGCGTTCGTTCTTCAAGCTCAAGGAATCTGGCGAAGCGAACGGGCTTCCCGGCTACTGGGGCAACGAGGACGAAGGCCGGGCGTTGCGAACGTACATCCGCAAAGACCAGTACACGCTTCGGTGGGCGTCGGGAAGCCGCGAACAGTCTATCCTCGATGTCCCGGTCGGGAAGCAACTGAAAGAAGAGTACGACATCGGCTACCGCGAACGTCTTCGTCTCGACGTTCAAGGAAACCCGAAGTGGGACGGCGAAGCCGGGCAACTCGAACTGTACTACGACGAGATGAGCGACCAATTCAGAGCAATTCAACCAGTCACCGTCGAAGATTCTCGACTGGATTCACCACTGGCGGACGAATCCGCCGCTCTGGATGTGGGCGCAAACAACCTCGTTGCGTGCAGTACGACCACCGGAACGCAACTGCTGTACGAGGGGCGCGACCTGTTCGACCGCTTCCGCGAGACGACCCACGACATCGCCGAGTACCAGTCAAAGCTCCGCGAAGGACGGTATTCGAGCGACAGGATACGGCGGTTGTATCGGCGTCGAACACGGCGGCGCGACCACGCACAGGACGCCCTCGCACGCGACCTGATGGAGCGCCTTCACGCCGAATGCGTCTCGACGGTGTACGTCGGTGCTCTCAAGGGCGTTCTCGGCAAGCACTGGTCGGTCGAAGTGAACGCGAAAACGCACAACTTCTGGGCGTTCCGCGCGTTCATCGACCGTCTCGCGTACACCGCTGCCGAGTTCGGTATCACGGTCGAAGTGAAACCCGAAGCGAACACCACGCGGGAATGTCCCGAATGTGGCGAACGCGAGGACACCGTTCGGTCGGGCGATTCGTTCTGGTGTCCGTGCGGCTACGAGGGGCACGCCGATTTGGACGCTTCGGCGAAGTTCCTCGCACAAGAAACGAGCGGCGAAGTTGGGTCGATGGCACGGCCCGCGCGCCTCAAGTGGGACGACCACCGATGGTCAGAGTTGTCACGCTCTCGTCCCAACGAGGTTCGCGCGCACCAGCAAAAGACTTCCGTAGGTTCGACGGCGTAGGCCGTCCGAACCCCCACCGGAGGAATCCTCGCCCTTCAGGGCTGTCTCTTACCCATAACTCAGCGTTATCAAGGTAAACCACCCTATTCTGGTTTGAAAATATGAAATTGGTCAAGATACTATCACGATTAAGACAGACTCACGGTTTCGAACAGGAATCGGTCTGCAAAACGGGGAATCGTCTGAGTTCACAGTGAGTTCAGCTGAATGAGCGGCCGCTGGCGCTCATTCAGCACCGAGTTCGTAGCCTTCAGCCCACATCCGGAGCTTCTGAAGCCCTTTCCACATCGTCTGCCATCCTGGTGGAGGATCAGAGCCACGGTCCAGATATCCGCCAAGCTTCGCTACACTTACAGCGTAGGCTTTGCCGTTTTGACCGCTCAGTTCTGGAAATTTCGTTTCCAGAACTGCGCGCTCGGCCTCGCTCAACAAGACTTCTGGAGCAACCGATGGTTCTCCACGAGCTAGTTCTCGTAACTCCAGTACCTTCCACGCGATCACTGAGTACACACTCAGTAACACCTCCATACGCTCCCACGTCTGAAGTTGACGTTCTTCGAACCCACAGCCAGTCTTCAACGCTTTATGCCAATCTTCGATTCGCCAGCGAGCACGGTAATACTCAATGATGGTTAGAGCATCGTCGAAGTCTTCGACCGATTCAGTGGTGAGTAACACCCACTGAATCGGGTCGTCGCTCTCGCTGATCTCGTCGATTCTCACGACGTTCACCGTGACCGGATCTTTACCAGCAGAATCGTTCCGGGGTGGAAGAAGGTCACATGTTCCTGTTGCAATCGACAACTCTGCTTGCCGTGCCTGTCTTCCGCCACCTTGCTGGATCTCGATGGTCGTGCGACCCTCCTGAGGAAGGTCGCCACTCCAGTCGAAGAGTTTGTCTAACTCACCGTCGTCCGTGTGTATCCGTCGATTTTGATTGGCTCGGACAACAAAGCCAGTGTTGTCCATCGTTTTGTTGAGTTCAGTGTACAACGAGAATGCGTCTCCGCCTCGGTCGTGGACGAAAATCGGCCGCACGTCTTCGGGAAGCCACTCGGTGGCTTCCCTGTCACCACGAATCCATTTCTCCTGTCCATTCTCAAGGAGAATTGACTCATCTTTCCCATTCGTGTCGTACGTATTGCCTGATTGTTGGTCTTCGATCAGCACCTGCTGATCGATGATCCCAGTCATACGCTGTGTTTCCGGGAGAATTCCAACCGAGGTATGGACTTTGACGCCTTCAACATCGATGTCAGCAGAGCTAATGTCACCAAGGCCCTCTTTAGCTGGGTGGCGAGGAAAGGTGAGATAGGTGGTGTCGGAGACGACCAACAGCTCGTCTCCGTCACCCAACCGTGAGTGCTGTGTTTGCTTGTGAGCAGAGAGAACCTCGTTGGGTTCCACACTGTCATTATCGCAGAATCGGTATGTAGCCTTTGTGGAGGCCCAGTCTTCGCAGGCGGCTGGGATGGACTCGGCAGGTGAACTGCCGAGTTCATCACCGATCTGGACTAATCGATCCGTGAGACGCTTATCGCCAAGATCAGCCGCCCGAAACTCCGTACGAATCCAATCTGATACATCCATATCATACAGTTCGCCATTCTCATCCAGTTTCGGTCGCCACCCCCTCGAACGACGCTCCATCTTTCGGTCTCAGTTCGTCAGCTACCGCGATAGCATTTGTGGGTAAAAGACAGCCCTTCAGGGCGGGGAGGATGTCAACGTCCGCCCACGGAGGCAACTTGCGGGTTCGTGCGCGCTTCTTTGGGACGGAGAGAGCGTGGTGACTCCGACCATTCGTGGTCGTCCCACTCGAATCGCACGGGCCGTGCCATCGGCCGTGATACTGCTGTGTCGCTGTGCCGTCTCAGGAACGTTTCGCTCGCCGTTAAATCGGCATGGCCGTCGAAACCACACTCGCAAGTGAGCGTGTCCTTGTGCCGAGTGGTTCGGTCGGTCGAGCCGCAGTTCGGACACTCCCGCGAGGTCCACGCCTCGGAGCGGACTTCGACTGTGATCCCGAACTCCTCGGCGGTGCAAGCGAGTCGGTCGACGAACCGTCGGAACGCCCAGAAGTTGTGCGTCTTCGCGTTCGCTCGCACCGACCACGACGCTTCGAGTACGTCGGTGAGTGCGCCGACGTACACCGTCGAAACCCCCTCGGCGTGAAGGCGTTCCATCAGGTCGCGGGCGAGAGCATCCTGTGCGTGGTCGCGGCGTTTGGTCCGCCGCCGATATAGCCGCCGTATCCGGTTGCTCGAATACCGGCCTTCGTGGAGTTTCGACTGCAACCGCGCGATTTCTCGTGTGGTTTCGCGGAAGCGGTCGAACAGGTCGCGCCCTCCGTACAGCAGTTGTTTGCCGGTCGAAGTGGTTGCTGCGACGATGTTGTTCGCACCGACGTCCAGAGCGGCGGTTTCGTCCGCCAGTGGTGATGCCAGTCGAGAACTATCGATTGTGACTGGCTGAAAGGCTCTGAATCGGTCGCGTTCGTCATCGTAGAACACTTCAAGGCGGCCTTGTTTGTCGTACTCCGGCCAGTTCGGCTCGCCACGCACTTCGAGGCGAAGGCGCTCCCGTGCACCGAGTCCGAACTCATCCTTGAGGTCCGACCCGACGAGCACTTCGAGACGGGAGTATTCGCCCCACTGAACCGAGTATGACGTGTTGCGGATGAACGTGCGAAGTTCGCGCCCGTCCTCGCGGTTGCCCCAGAATCCGGGTTTGCCGGCGGCTTCGCCTTTCTTTTTCAGGGCGAGGAACGACCGCCACGCTTCGCGGTTCTTTCGTTCGACCTGCTGAACGGTCGAAGCACCGAGTACGCCGCCGTACCTGCCTCGGTACTCCGATATGTCGAACACGTCGGCGTCCGGGTCGGCGAAGCTCTCGTGGCGCTCGTAGTTGATTTCGTTCCAGAGAGCGGCTGAAGCGTCCAACAAGCGTCGAAGCAACTCCTCGTCCTCGGTGGACTGCGGAACGACCTCGAAGGTGTTGGTACGCTTCATCGCCGTACCGTATATCAGACCCCAGAGGGACTAAGTCCTGCGGTTTCGGTGATTGCGAAAGCTCTCTGAATAGCTTACGCGATTCACGCCCGCCCTTCGGCCTTCGGCCTCAGGACGGGACTCTCGCTGTTGAAAGGTAGTACCTTTTTACTGCGGGGATCGCGATCGCTCATGGTTCGAAACGGCTTCGCCGTTTCGTCATCACGAAAGGCGCGAAGCGCCTTTCGAACGACTCCGTTCGCTCGCTGCGCTCGCTCAGGGTCCTTGCAAAAAGCTACGCTAAAAACTCCCCGCTCGCTCGGCCTCCGGCCTCGCTCACGGTGAACCGCGCTCGTTCCATTCGCACGGATACTCTACCACTACAGCACTACCGAAGCCCTCGCGCTCCCTTGGGTCGCGCTCGCCCTTCATCCACCGAGGAACCGCTCCCGCACCGCTCCACGCGGCCGCGCCGCCACCGCGCCCTCACGCCTCGACCGCCGGAAACAGTTCGTCGAGATCGGGATCGCTGTCGAGCAGTCGGTAGCCGTCGTCGGTTCGTTCGGTCACGCCGTGGGCGCTGAGATGTTCCAGATGGGCGTAGGCCTCGCCCGGCCCGTGGAGGATGTGGATCGCCGAGAGATCGCCGAACAGATGCGCACTCACGGTCCATGCGGACGCCGGCCCGTGCTCGCGGAGCACGTCGAGCACGTTGCCGGTCCGTTCGCGATGGTGGACGATGATCTCACGTGCACGACCGGCCGGATCGTCGATGGGATCGCGATGACCGGGCCACGCACGGGCGAACTCCGCATTGACGATGTCGGATAGCGTGTCGAGATAGTTCGCGAGCGGGCGCTCGACACGCACGTCGGCCCCGCCAACGTTCGGCGTGTAATGTGGGAGTAGTGCATCGCCCGAGAACAGTTCGCGACCGTCGGTGCCGTCGAAGGCAAAGCCCGCGAGCCCAGCGGCGTGACCCGGCAGATGCAGCGCTTCGAGTGTTCCTTCGGGCGTGTCGAAGCGCGCGCCGTCCTCGAACGGCTCGACGGTCGGCGGCGTTCCCTGCAGACTCCCGTCGAGAAAGCCGAGCAGTTCCGCACGCGGGTCGGCGGGCATTCCCCACTCGTCGAGTAAGTCGCGCTGGCGCTCGTCCATCGCCTCCCACGCATCCTCCTCGCCGCCGATGAGCGGCGCGTCGGCAGTATGGGCACGGACCGTCGCGCCGCTCTCCTCTTGGAGTTCGCCCGCCAGCCCCGCGTGATCGCCGTGCCAGTGGGTGAGCAGGATCTGCTCGATATCCGCGATCGCCACGCCCGCGTCGGCGAGCCCGTCTTCCAACTGCTCGCGCGTCTCGGGCATCGCCACGCCGGTGTCGATCAGCGTCGGCGCGTCCGATGCCGCACCGAAGACGTAGACGTTGTTCAGTCCCTCGAAGACGGTGTTTTCGAGCGTGATGCGCTCCATCTACCGGTACTCACCGTGCATACCACATCGAGCGGGCTGACGATACATACCACTCGCGGTCGGCGAACGCATACGTGTCGATCACGCCAAAAAAAAACCGTCCTCAGTCGTCGCCCGCGGCGCGTGCGGCCGAGCGCTCGCGCAACTCGTCGGAGATCGCGGGGACGTCGTCGGCCGCGATCTCGCCTTCCGCTTCGAGCTCGTCGAGGCTCATCGGGAACTGCCGGAGGTCGTAGTGGATGTCGATGCCGGCCTTGGCTCCCTGGCCCATCGCGACGGGGATCTGGTTGTGGCCGGGGACGATATCGCCCACGGCGTAGACACCGTCGGCGGAGGTGTTGCCGTGGTCGTCGACCGCCACGGTACCGTCGTCGTTGATCTCGCAACCGAGGTCGCGCGCGAGGTCGTTGTTGTACTCGGAGCCGTACATCCCGAACCCGCCCGTGTACTCGCGGCGCTCGCCGTTCGCGAACTCGAAGCCGCCGAGCCACTCCGGATCGTCCTCGTCGGCGAACTTGCTCTCGACGTTGCTGTCGACGATGTCGACCGGATGGGCGCGCAACTGGCGGTCGGTGTCCTCGGACCACTCGGGGTCGTGCCCGCGCAACAGGAGATCCACCTCGTCGGTGAAGTTGAGCATGATCATCGCGACGTGGGCGGCCGACTCGCCGTGGCCCATCACGTAGACGGGCTCGTCGACGAACATGTACGCATCACAGTGCAGACAGTAGTGCAGGCCGCGTCCAGTACGGGGGAGCGGCGGATCGGGATGGACGTCCGAAAAGCCGGTCGCGAGCACCACGCGGTCGGCGAACAGTTCGGCGTCGTTCGTTGTGAGCCGGAACGCGCGCTCGTCGTCGACCCGTTCGGCGTCCGTCACGAACGTCTGGCGGTAGTCGGTACCGTACCCTTCGAGCTGCTCGATCGCGGCCTGGAGGAACTCGTTGCCGCTGGTCTCTTCGGTGACGCCGATGACGTTGTGCGTATCGCGCATCATCGCGGCACGACCGCCACCCCGATTGAGCACGACCGTATCGTGACCGAGCCGCGTCGTATACAGTGCTGCGGTCAGACCCGCCGGCCCACCGCCGATAACCGCGACGTCGTAGCCTGCGCTGTCGTCCATATACTCAGTAGTAGGGCCGCGAGACTCATAACGAATGTGGTCGACGCGCACAACACTACTCGGAAACGACCCGCAACCGGTGCGGTGAGCAGTCCGATGGCCTATCCCTCTCGGCGTGCAATCCGGCACACGAAACGATGGCCCGGGACCCGGAACGGACAGTAACTGCAGCGGGACCGCCCGACGGGGCGAAGCGCCGCATCATCGTGAACCCGACGAGCGGTGACGGCGAGCACGTCCCGTCGGTCCGGCGACTGGCCGACCGCCACGGCTACTCGGTCGTCGAAACCACGGGGCAGGGCGACGGGGCGGCGCTCGCACGCGAGGCCATCGCCGACGGCGTGACGGTCCTCGGGGCGTGTGGCGGCGACGGCACCGTCCAGGAGATCGTCCAGGGGCTCGCCGACGCCGACGCGCTCGGGGCGGTGCGGTTCGGAGTACTCCCCGCCGGCACGGCGAACATCTTCGCCGACGATATCGGCGTCCGGAGCATCGAACACGGCGTCGAGCTGCTCGAAGCGGGGCAAGCACGAGCGATCGATATCGGGTTCGCCGACGACACGCCGTTCGTCAAATCCTGCATCGCCGGGCTGACCGCCGACACGAGCGCGGCGACCACCTCGGACATGAAAGAGCGGTTCGGGCCGCTCGCGTTCGTCATCACGGGCGTCCAGCAGGCGACGAGCTTCGAGGGGCTCGCCCTCGATATCGACGCCGTCACCGACGAAGGCGAGCACGCCTGGTCGGGTGAAGCGCTCTCGGTGCTCATCGGCAACGCCCGCCGGTTCGCCAAGGGGCTCGGCCAGGCGAACGTCGAGGACGGGCTGTTCGACGTGACGCTCATCGAGCAGATGCCGCCGAGCGAGGCGGTCGCGGAAGCCATCGCCCAGCAGCTGTTGGGCCGCGACACCGAACACGTGACCCAACTCAAAGCCGAACGCATCGCCATCGAGAGCCGTACGGATGCCGTGGATTTCAGCCTCGACGGCGAGATCTACCGCCGTGATCGCCTCACGCTCACCGTGCGACCGGCGGCGCTGTCGGTCTGTGTCGGCCCGGAGTACGAGCCCGCGCCGACGGTCTGAGTTCGGTACTGCTCCGACGCGTTCGAGAGAGGTTCGAAGTCGATCAGCGCCCGAGCGTGTGGAACTCCTCGTTGGGACGCATGTCGGCGAAGTTCGCCATCCGGTTCGAGAGGTTGTAGTAGGCGGTGACGCTGGCGATATCCCACGCTGCCTCGTCGGAAAAGCCGACCTCGCGCAGACGCTCGATGTCTGCGGAATCCACGTCGCCGGGCGAGTCGGTGAGTTTGACCGCGACGTCGAGCATCGTTCGGTGGGATTCGGCGAGATCGGCCGCGCGATGGTTGGCCGCGAGCTGGTCGGCGAGATACGGATCGTCGGCGTAGATGCGAAGCAACGCACCGTGGGCGACCGTACAGTAATAACAGTCGTTGACGCCGCTGACGGTGACGATGAGCATCTCGATCTCCTCGCGTTCGAGGGCCGTCTGCTCGACCAGCGCGTCGTGATAGGCGAAAAACGCCCGGAAATGCGAGGGGCGGTAGGCAAAGGCCGCGAAGACGTTCGGCGTAAAGCCCGCGTCCTCAGTTTCGGCCTCGATGCGTGCGCGCACGTCGTCGGGCAGCTCCTCGATATCGGGCACTGGGAACTCACCCATCGCGTCGCTCATGGTTGATGGGCGATAGGCGCGCGCTTAGGCTTTGTGGCGATCGTGGAGTAGTCTACGACCGGCTATCGAGCCAATGGTTGAGCACGAACAGGAGTCCGTAGCCGGCAAGACCGATGACGAACACCGTCGCGGGGATGACGAACGGCCCGAACGTCCGCACCAACGCTTCGACGAGCGCCGCCACCCCATCCATGCGCGGCGTTCGACCGCCGGCGAGTTAACTTCGACCATTCCGGGCGAGAGCGCCGCCTCAGATCTCGTCCTGTTCGTTGAGCTTCTCGATGACGTCGTCGACGAAGCTCTCTGGGCTCTCGTAGGGGAACTCCGCACCCGAGAGCTTCGTGTTGAGCTCCATCGCCGTCATCGAGAAATCGCCCGATTCGAATTTCGTCGACGGTCCGTTCGGCAGGGCCGGCACGAGATCCATCGGACTCGAAATCGGGTAGTCGGCCTCTTCGAACGCGTCGATCATCTGGCTTCTGAGTTCGTCTTCGTCTGCCATAGCCACCGATTGTTCAGCGACTGTCAGTAAAAGCGTTCGGGAACCGCGAACGGGTTGGTCGAGATTGCAACGAGCGCTTCGCTACAGCACCGTCTCGATATCGCCCAGTGAATCGAGGATGTGATCGGGCGTGACGTCGCTCGTGGCGAGCGTGTCGTCGTCGGTCGTGCCGGTACGGACGAGCACGGTCTCTAAGCCACCGTGTGCGCCCATCGCGATGTCGGTGTCGAGACGATCGCCGACGATGAGACAGTCCTCAGGGGCGGCGTCGAATGTTGAGAGCGCAGCCGTGAGTGCGTGGTCTGCGGGTTTGCCAACGATGACGTCGGGCTCGCGCTCGGCGACGCCCGCGATGGCACGGATGATGGCTCCCGACCCGGGGACGGCCCCGTTTGCGGTCGGGATCGTCACGTCGGGATCGGTGCCGACGAAGGTCGCACCCGTTTCGAGCGCCCGCAGGCCGTCGGTCATGTCGTCGTACTCGAAGTCACGGGCGTAGGAGGCGACGAGGACGTCGGCAATTTCGGGCTCGTCGGTCAGCGTGAGGTCGGCTTCGTCGAGCTGTCTGTGCAATCCCGGTGCTCCGACGAGGAACAGTCGATCGGTGGCGTGTTCGGCAGCGAGATAGTCAGCGGTGACGGTGCCCGCCGACTCGATTTCGTCGGGTGATACGGTGAGATCCATCTCGGCGAGGCGGTCGGCGAACTCGACTTGGGATTTGGTGGGGTTGTTCGAGAAGAAGCAAAGGTCGAGGCCGGCCGTTCGAAGCGTTTGGATGCCCTGACGAGCACCCGGGATCGGCGCGTCGCCGCGATAGACGGTACCATCGAGATCGACGATCGCGCCACGAGAAGGCATGCAGTCGGTAGGACCGCGAGTGGGTAAATCCCGTTGATTTTGGGCTGGACAGCGGTCGTTAGTCGTCGCAATCACGCGGTTTGTCGCGTGGTGGTAGTGAGAAGGTGTGGCCGAAGCAGTCTTCGCAGGCAGATACATACACACTCGTAGTTCCGCTGGATGCAACATTGCGTTCCTCGTCGGTCAGCACTAACTTCGGTGATTGCTGTGATGATATCGTTCCTGGCAAAAATATCATTATCGATATTGAAGTTCTTGATTTGGTGATCCTTCTTTGGGTAGAATTGCGTTTTAGTCCCTCCGAGACGATTCTGTCGCTTACGATTCTGTGAGGCAGTGCAGCGATTACTGTTCATGTGACTGCGGAGGTCGTTGAATGCGTGAACTGCAAGTGATGTCGAATCTCGGCGATCGCCGAAATCTGTCTCATTCCGACTGGCAAGAAAAACGCAGTTTGACGAGTATCGCAGAGATATTGTCGAAGACAGTGGACTCAGGACGACTACCTCATATGGACGGTGCTCATTGCAATCGATACCCTGTTGCACGTTCAAAATCAAATCGCCAGACAGAACGATCGGGCCTGAATCCGGACTCCATCAGTAGAGTTGGTGAAACGATGGAACAATTTTTGATAGAAATGGCTGAATCGGCCGGTAGATTAGCCTGATTGGTCGAGCTTCTTTCAGAAAAAACAGCCGCCTGAGAGCGATGCCTCTCAGGCGGCGACACCTGTTTTTTGGACAGATGGCGCGACCGTCAGATGAGCCGACTCGGTGACCGTATCAACCCTGGTTTGTTCTGCCGTTGTGCAGTGAGAGACGCTGCAACCAGCGCTACTGCCGAGAGAACGACGTGAGTCTCAACGTTGTTCTTCTTGCGTGCGCGGACGCGATCAAGGCCGGTAAAGGACTTCAGACGCGAGAATACGCGCTCGACACCTGCCCGCAGGTGTCGATGCATCCGTTCTTTGATTGCCTGAAAAATGTACGTCTCCTCAACGTTTCCGACGGAAACACCGTACTCCGAGAGTTGCTTCTGTGGCAGCCGCTCCAGAGCGTCGTAGGGACTGTCGATCTCCTCGCCGTGTTCCTTGAACAGTTCCTTGATTTCGTCCTTGATCGTCGCTAACGGCGACGATCGGCGAGGATTGATCGCCGTCAGCAACGGACAATCGAGCTGATCCTGACAGAAGTCGCGGTTATCCTGACTGTCAAAGCCGGCATCGGCGAGGGCTGCCTGGAGATCGTCAGTGTCGTACCGCTCGTTGAACTCCTCAACGAGCGGTTCGAACGCCGCACTGTCGTTCCTCTTGCCGGTCTCCATCGTGATGGCGACCGGCAGCTCCGTTGCCGCATCCACCACGAGAAACACCTTGTACCCGTAGAACGATCCTTCGTGTTTCCCCCAGCTCGCACCTTCAACTTCGCCATTTTCGATCTCATCACGCGTATTCGCCCACGCCGCGATGTGCGTTCCATCGATCACGACGAACTCACCGGCATGTTCGTGATCGGCAAGCAACTCGCTACACATCGACTGGAGGCAGTCTCGGAGTTCATCGGGATGAAGTTCGTCGAAGGCCCGCCAGAGCGACGTCCCATCCGGGACGTCCTCTGGCTCGGTGTAGTCGAGAGCCTCTCGAAATGAGTGATTGCGCTGAAGACGGCGTTCGAGGGCGTCGAAGGAGTCGCCCTCGAACTGCCGCAGGACAAGTGCGGCAGCTCGTTCGGGAGAGATTGACTGAAGTTCCGAGACAGCGACCGAGAGGAAGGTTGCAACGAGTTCGTCACGGTAGAGGTAGCCGTCGTCAGCAGGATCGTCGGGAGTGACATCGGCTGGCTGGTCGGTTTCACGCTGAGCCAGCTGGTCGTCCCTGCGGGACGGCCAGCTGTGGGTGTAGACGGTGGTGTCTAGCCACTCCGTGGCGTGTACTTCCTGTTGGTCAGCGAGCTTCTGGAGTGGGCGGTAGGAGCGACGACCGAGAAGGTCGTTTGCTTCGGGTGCGGTCAGCCCGGATGGACGGCGGAACGCGAGGTGTTTGAGCGTCGGCTTGGCGTCTTCCTTGCGGTGGAAGACGGCGACGCCGTCATCCACCTCGGGCCGCCAGAACCCGTCGTGAGTGGATCGGTGGCCGACGATGTTCTTGCTGGCGACGTACTCGTTGTTGTGGTTCAAGGAAGTGTAGAAAGGGGCTTGGGAAGCGATGTTAGTGATGTACCACGCCGGCACGTCGGTGCCGGCGCGGAGATCGTCCTTGGAGGCGACCTCGCCGTGGGTTCGGAGGTATTCACGAACGGTGATCTTATGCGAATAGGCGGTGTTGTCGCAGGCGTCGGATCGGTTGGTGGCCATACCACTGATCCGACTTCTAGTCTAGTGAAAGTGACTATTCCTGCAATTAGTGACTGCTGTACGATATTTCCGAACTGATTTCGAAACCGTGCAACGGGCTAATCGAGATTGATTACAGCAACCACGATTCGAATTGCGATCCAAAATTCTTTGCGTAATATATTTATCGTAATAATCGTTGCAGAATTCGACCATCGACTGAGAAGTTTGCTATCGACGCTTCTAAATAGCAGTAATATTGGCTACCTATGAGATTCATGTGCTAAATACTCGACATCATCGAATCTATTCATCACAGACTACATTACGAATCTCAGATACAAGATCGGGGCGATGTTCTTTGAGAATTTCTATGTCGTGCGCTAGTTCTTCGTTAATACGTTGTCGCGCCCGATAGACTGATTGATCGACCTCACGAGATGAGGGATCACCTTCGCCAGCGATATTCTGGCGGTCAGTATCGGTCAAAATGGCTCGATAGCGTCCCATCCCTTGACCCGTATTCGCCACCATTGCGTTTCAATCTATTCACTCATGCAGTATAACACTATGCATCACAGCATAGTATGCATCAATGCATGGTTTTATTGGTCAAGCACACGTGTCTTCGACTAAGAAGCGCGAAGAGCCGACAAAGGAAATCGGCCGGGCGATGCAACGCCCGACCCAGCGCTTCTCAGAGAGAAGCATGACGCAATGGGAACCCGCCACTCTTGAATCCAGTGGCAACGATCGACGTATCGTTACGGCAATAAACGACGGATTGGCGCTCCAGATATCATCCAATCGGAGGAGTAGCCAATGACGGTCCTTCGCTGCCAGTGCGGTGCCCTCGATCTCACGATCACGAGCCAATCCTACGACGACAGTAGTGCGTTCGAGGCCTACGAATGCCAGTGTTGTGGACGCACGGGCACGCTCGTCCACGAGGAGACGACGGGCACGACGCTGTCGGGGTGTCTGCGATGACCGCCCGCAACGGTGACCACGTCGTTACGACCATCTCGACCACCCCACAGCAGGCGTTGTCAGGGACCGCGATCGGCACCGGTTCATTCGCACAGTGTGCGTCGTGTCAGTGCTCGATCGGCGAAGGGAGTACCGTCGCACTCCGTGCCCATCGGTTCACCGACGAAGCCCGCTGGACCACCGCCGCGATCCACTGTTCGCACTGTCTATCCGAGCACGGCACGATCACCACGCCCACCACGGGCGCTGCCGAGATCGTCATCACCGGCCGACTGATACTGCGGGGTGACGCCGCCACCCAGAGCCATCGCCTCGTCTTTACCGCCGATGAAGGCCCCGAAGCCGTGCTCGATTACAGCAGCCCCGACGACGCCCACTAACCGGTGGGCGTCTCGCTCGTCGCGCCCGGCAGGAGCCCCAGCCACCGCCCATCAGCAGCGCCCACTGTTCACGCTATGGGACCACAGGCCAGCGAGTGGCTGCCCGAGATCGAAAAAGCACTACTCCCGACGGTCGTCCGGACGGTGCGCGAGCTCGCACACGACTACGACCCACGAATTCTGCGCGACGAGCGCCCACGACTGTTCGCCCGCGAAGCACTCCACCAACGCTACGACATCGGCACCTGGCGCAGTAGCTACCCCGAAGCGATCACGCGATACACGCTACGGTACAGTGACCACGATCCCGACACGCTCGCCGAACGCGAGCGAGAGAAACGCGATGCGCTCAAAGACGAACTCACTACCGTCGGGACCGGCCGGGACGCACTGAACTCCGGGCTCGACATGGTGGAAGAGACGATCATCCCGCTGCTACAACACGCCCGTCCCCAGCCCACGGTCGTACTCGTCCTCAACGGGCCGGCATGGACGGATGTCGCCGACGAGCGCACCGCCGCCCGCGCACTCGACACGATCGCGCTGTTCGGGACGGTCTGTGAACTGCGCCTCGTCTGTTCGCCACGCCTCAAACAGCATCTCGACCGCCACCATCCCGAATGGTGTGACGAGCATCTCGATCTTACTCGCTCACGGGACGGGTGGGGCCAGACAGTCCCCGGCGAGACGAGCAAGCAGACACGCAACGAAGCGTGGGCAACGATCGCCCAGTTCGATCCCGACGGTGGCCGACTTGCCGTCCTCGAAACATTATCGTCCGACAGCGATCGTACAGTCCACGAGCTCAAAGCCGACCCGGATCTCGCACTTGCAGACGGCACGATCGATCGGTACGTCCGCGAACTCGCCGACGACCACGATCTCGTCGCCATAGACAGCCGACCGACGTCGAACCACCTCACGCTCACTGAGACGGGCGCGGCCGCCACGGCACTGCTCGGGCCTAACGGACGCCCCCACCATCCCGACCAGTCCCAGTTCACAAGCGATCGTACGCGCACCCATCACGGCTCAACAAGTATAGTGTGTCGTGCCGACCGCGACGAGGAGTCCCCCACCCCGACCGACGACAGCACCGCCGACACGGACCCGTCTATCCACTCATCGTCGGCGTCGGCGGTCCCTGCGAGTACACCCACCGCCGAAGAATGGCTCGCAGACACCGGCAGAGCCGACGAGGACGGCTACGTCCAGTGGCTCGACGGGCCCGACGACCGTCTCGATGCATGGGCGATGCACGAACGACTCCGTGCCGGACAGCGCTGTGCGGGCGTCACGGTCGTCGACGACCCGACTCAGCCCTTCGACGACGGCGAGGTGAGCTATATCAGCTGTTTCGACGATCACGCACAGGTCGTCGTCCAGTGGGGTGGGGCCCTGCCCACCCTGGTACGGATCACGAGCGCCTTACTGAGCGAGCGAATGTTCGAGACGGTACTGACGCCAGCCACCGTCGGCGACGATCTCGACGCGCTGTATGATGGCACGCTTGAGAGTGCTATCGACGACGTACTGCTCCTCGGCGCACAGGTCGGCTGGTTCAGCGAGGACGAACACGACTACGAGAGCCTACGTGAACGCTACAGCGCGGTCCGTCGTCGACTCCTCGCACGGCTGGGTGATCTCGACCGTGACGACACCGACGCCTGGCGCGAACTCTGTCGGGACGCCCATGGCCTGCTCGCGTCGGCGACCCAGCTCTACCACGCCAGCGATATCGATCTCACGATCCACGTTCGCGTCCCCGACACCGCACAACTACGAGCGGGCACACAGCGCTACCGCGAGTTCTGTGACTTCTTCAAACACACGGTGCCGAAAAACGCCGCCTACGGCGTCCATTCGGCCTACCGCTTGCTCTACGAACAGCGCGTCGACAAGCTCAAACATCGTCTTGGCTATGCGTTCGACGACGACCCGACAGCGGAACTCACCGCCTCGTGGGTGGTCTCCGGGCCGACCGCGACCACGTTCCGCGAGGATATCGAGTCGGCCATCGCAACGAACGCGAGCGACGTTCGCGAGGTCATCCAAGAGGGCACCAGACGCGGTGTCGGCTTCGAGATTCCGGTCGTCGAGGGCAACAGCTACGCCGCCCTCCGAGGGGTACTCGACCAGCAAGCGGAGCGGAAAGGATTCACCCTCGACCCCGCCGACCGACGCGAGAGCATCCGCCTAGCCACGGCAACGCTCGGAACGGAGCCCAGGCGCTGTTCGCCGTATGCACTCGCCGAGGCGCTGCTCGCGATCGCACGTCCCCGCACGCCGTCGCCAGCACTGTCGCCGACAGACGTCGCGTACGGACTCACACAGCTGCCTGCCGACCGACTCATGCCCACGCTCCCACCGACGATGCAGAAGGTGCTCAAGACGCTGCTCGTCGCCGACGACCCGCTCGGCCGAGCGACAATCATCGAGCGCGCAGGCATCTCTGCAGCCTCGTACGACCGCAACATCGACGAACTGGCCGCACTCGGGATGGTCGAAGCCACGGGCAACGGCGGGCACAGAAAATGGCGAGCATGGATCATCCCATGGTGGTCGACACTTACCGATGACAAGCAACCGCGAACGACTGACGAAGAGCGGACGATTGCTCGCATGATCCGCTGGGACGATGTCTGCTACGAGATCGCAACGGAACTCGATATCGACCCCGACTATGAGTTGTTTGCTACCCCAGTCGACAGAGATGAAGTGTTTGCGGCACTGCCGGCACTAGATCGGTGGCGTGGTTTCATCCTCGCCCACAGTGACGCTGGCGACACCATCCCAGCGCCCGCGACTACTTCAGATACGGCCGAGCACACCAAGACTCACTCGCTGGATTCCACCGCCGTCGAAATCGGAGCGCCGTCGGACGACGCGACAACCTGAGAGCAACCACACCCATCCAATAGCGAACACGGTATTTCACCGGTGAACAATCAACATAAACACCCACTCAAACGGTCGCTGAGAGTACCTGCGCCAGACCGAACTCGAACATCAACGATCAGCGAGAAGTCATGATGTTGAAAGACAGCCGTCTCGATCTCCTATATCTTGAAACTTGTTCGACCGTCGTGTTGTCCGGTGGATGGGTCTACTGCTGGACACATCAGACCCGCCCTGCCATAACCATGTGAGGACATCTGCACCACTGCCTGCTATCGGATAATGTTCGAATAGTGCTACGAAGAGCGAACGAGCGGTTCGTACCACTCGCGGTTCTTTCGATACCAGTCGATGAACTCCCCGACGCCGCTACGGATGTCTTCGGTCGGTTCATAGCCGAGCACGTCGCCGGCCTTGCTCACGTCGGCGTGGGTGTGTTCGGCGTCGCCGGCCTGGCGCTCGCCGTGTTCGATGGAGAGATCGGGAGCGATCTCGTCACGGATAACTTCCGCGAGCGTCCGGATGTCGACGTTGTCCGTGCTACCGATGTTCAGCACCTCGCCATCGGCGGCGTCGGTTTCGAGGAGTTTCGCGTTCGCGCGAACGATGTCGGCGATATAGGTGAAATCCCGAGTCTGTGAGCCATCGCCGTAGACAACGGGTGGTTCGTCGTTCATACACCGCGAGACGAAATTCGAGATAGCCATGTTCGGACGCATCCGCGGCCCATAGACGGTGAAATAGCGAAGTGCGACCGTCGGAACGTCGTAGAGATCACCGTAGACACGAACGTAGTTCTCGGCGGCGAGTTTCGAGACGCCATAGGGACTTACCGGCGTCGTCGGATGTTCCTCGTCGTAGGGGAGATAGCTTGGTTTGCCATAGACCGACGACGAGCTCGCGAAGACGACGCGTTCAGTAGGCGAGTCCCGGGCGGCATCGAGCACGTTGAGCGTGCCCTCGACGTTGATGTCGTCGACCCGGCGAGGATTCTTGACGCTGGTGCGAACGCCGGCCTGTGCGGCCTGATGGAAGACGAACTGCGCGTCGGCCACGAGATCGGCCACGAGATCGGCATCCCGGACATCGCCCTCGACGAGTTCATAGCTCCCGTCACCGTTGTCGGCCGCCTGACGCGCGACATCGATGGTCCGGCGTTTGATGTCGGTATCGTAGAACGGATCGAGATTATCGAGTACGACGACATCGCGACCCGCGCTGACGAACGAGGCTGCGAGGTGGCCGCCGATGAAGCCCGCGCCACCGGTGACGAGTATCATTTACTCGAAGAAATCGGAGGATTGGGTAAAGCGTACCGGAATCGTCCGGTTGCATCGGTTGCGCATCGAATCGCTTTTGAGCCGTCTGATTGCAGGGCCGGTAGATGCGTATCTTGCGAATCGCCCAGAAGACCTACCCGGAGGTCGTCGGCGGCGGCACCTACCACGTCCACGCGATGAGTCGCGACCAGGCCGCGATGGGCCACGACGTGACGGTGCTCACGGTCGGCAACGGAACGCGACCGCGCCGCGAGGAACGTGCCGGCTACACCGTGGTCCGCAGACCCGCGACTGCCGAAGCATTTGGTAACAGTCTCTCGGCGGGCGTCGCACGTTTTCTCCATGGAGTCGACGACTACGACGTGATGCACGCCCACTCGCATCTCTATTTCTCCACCAATCTTGCAGCGCTCAAACGACGGTTCGATTCGATCCCGCTCGCGATCACGAATCACGGCCTCTACTCGCAGTCGGCCCCCGAGTGGGTCTTTCGCTGGTATCTCCGCACATTCGGGCGTGTGACGTTCAACAGCGCCGATGCGGTCTTCTGCTATACTGAGACCGATGCCGACCGGCTCGGCGATTTCGGTGTCGATGTTCCTCTTCACGTAGTACCGAACGGCATCGATACCGAGCGCTTCTCGCCCGAGGGCGAGGAGAGTAATCGTATTACGGGTGATCCTGCGGTGCTGTTCGTCGGTCGATTGGTCGAGGGCAAACGACCGGGCGATGCGTTGTCGGCGATTGAACGAGTCCGAGAGACCCATCCCGAGGCTCGGCTTCACTTCGCCGGCAAGGGATCACTGCGGGCGGACCTCGAACAACGTGTCGCCGAGCGCGGACTCGACGATGCGGTGGCGTTTCTCGGCGAGGTTCCCCACGAGGAGATGCCGGAGCTCTACCGCGGGGCCGATCTCTTCGTTCTTCCCAGTCGCGCGGAGGGACTTCCCCGAACGGTGTTGGAGGCGCTTGCGTCGGGAACACCGGCTGTCACGAGCAATCTCGCACAATTGGTCCCGATGGTCGAGAAAGCAGGGATCACCGTCTCCGTCGGAGACTGGAAGGGGTTCGCCGACGCGCTCGACGAACTGGCCTCGTCACCGGAACATCGTGAAGCGTACGGCAAACGTGGACGGGAGTTGGTCGTTACTGAGCATGCATGGAGCGATACGGTGGCACGGACGACGGAGCAGCTGGAAGCGCTCTGTGAGGAGCACCGGCAACCCGTTCGGATCGATTGACCGCCTCTCCGAAATAACGACATCAACCGTCTGTAGCCGACTCAATCGTCACTGACGGCCTGTTCTGTGGTACTCGACTCCGCTGTCGCCGAACCGCTGATAGTGGCGTACGTATCGATCGCCTCGCGATAGGCACTGTATGCATTGACCCACCTTCCGTTGTGTCTGACTCGTTCAGTACCACGCTTCCCATTGAACACCGCCCAATCAGTCTCTTTGTCCTCGTTGAACCAACACCACATATCGACGCCGCGGTTCTCGAAGTACGCGAGCGCGTCACGAATCCACTGTCCCTTACGCCGTGGGTCGTGACCGACACTCACCTTCGAAGATGAGGCGAACTCCGCGACGCAGATCGGCTTGTTCGAGAGATTCGAAAGACGATCGAGCATGCCGCCGTAGATACTCTCGGGCGAATCCCAACTCGACCAGTTCTTGCTGCGACCCCAGTTGTAGCCATCGAGGCCCAGCCAGTCGACATATCGGTTACCCGGATACAGCTGTTCAGCCTTGTGGGAGCCGACGTCTTCAGCGTTCACACACCACATCCACTGGAGATCGTCACCGATGCCCTGCCGATTGAATCGATTGTGGACGCGTCGCCACATCTTGACGTAGCTCCAAGAGTTGGAGTTGCCAACGGTCGGTGACCACGGATACCAATCGCCGTTCATCTCGTGTGCGAGTCGGAGATACGCCCGTCGGTCGCCAGATTTCGACAGAGCGCTCCGCAGTCGGTCCGCCCAGCGATCGATATATCGGTCGTAGTTACCGTTGCCGATGCGGATTTCGATGTCGTTCGGCGTGGTGTCCGCGAGACCCTCAAGGTAGGCATCGTACTCGTTTTTCTCGACGAGCGACTGGGTATCGATCGATGCAGCCTGTGCACCGGGCGTGTACGGTTCCCACGTGATCAACGGTGTTCGACCGGCGTTCCAGATCTTCGGGAGGATATGGTCGAACAGCCAGTTCATATGTCCCTTATCGGAGTTCCACGGGACGAACAGGTTCTGGACGGCGTAATCGGTGTTCTGCCACTCATCCATGCGATTGATTGTGTCGAAGTTCGCATCGCTGAGTCCGTTGTGGATACCGATGGCCGGTGAATTACCACCGATAACGTTTCCGTTGAGATAGACTGTGGCATCACCATCCACACTAATGTTGCGTAATTTTCCGGAAAAGGTGTAGCTGTCAGTGCCACCGCCACCACCTTGCCCATTAGCTGTATTGCCAGATATGGAATCGTTGTCGTCAATCGACGCATCTCTCGCAGTGCTCTTTTCGAGATTACTTTCAACAGTAAACTCATACCAGAACCGGCCACCGTTACTTTCGATCGAAAGGACACTGTGCGAATAATCAGCAGGATCGATCTGGTTATCATTTAGAAGAACGTCAGCACTGCCATCAACAGTAATATCGCGTAGCTTTCCGGAGAAGGTGTAACTATCAAGGCCCGACGAGACGTGACCGGACGCCGTTTGTCCCGAAATCGTATCTGCACCGTTACGATCCGCACCGTTGGCCGTACTCTTTTCGAGTCCACTCTCGACGGTGAATCGATAGTTCGCTCGGTCCGTACCGGCGTTGCTTCGGATTGAAATGACGTTGTCAGGATATTCAGAAGGATCGATCTTATCCCCATTCAACAAGACGTCAGCTGATCCATCCATGGAGAAACGTTTGAGACCGCCGGAGAACGCATAGCTGTCGAGACCTGTGGAGATATGACCTGCAGCGGTCTGGCCTGAGATCGTATCCGCGGAGTTGCGATCTGCACCGTTGGCGGTGCTTTTCACGAGGTTGCGTTCGACGGTGAGCTGGTACTCCGCCCGATCAGTCCCCGAATTACTCTGGATCGAGAGGACATCGCTAGGATAGTTTGCGGGGTCGATCCGATCACCATTCAAGAAAACATCAGCAGTACCGTCGAGATCGAATCGTTCGATCTTCCCGACAAACGAATAGCTATCGAGGCCCGACGAGACGTGACCGGACGCCGTTTGTCCCGAAATCGTGTCCGCGGAGTTTCGATCCGCGCCATTTGCCGTGCTTTTTGTGAGGTCGCGCTCAACAGTAAGTCGATATTCTGCCCGGTCAGTATCATCAGTGCTCTCGATCGAGAGTACGTTGTCCGAGTAATTTTCGGGGTCGATCCGATCGCCATTCAGGAAGACATCGGCAGTACCGTCGAGGTCGAATCGTTCGATTTTCCCTGAGAAGGTATAGCTATCGAGGCCCGACGAGACGTGACCGGACACCGTTTGTCCCGAAATCGTGTCCGCGGAATTCCGATCCGCACCGTTGGCCGTACTCTTTTCGAGTTCACTCTCGACGGAAAGACGGTACTCCGCCCGATCGGTCGCTTCAGTGCTCTCGATCGAGAGTACATTGCCAGAGTAGTTTGCAGGATCGATCCAATCGCCATTCAAGAGGACATCAGCAGTACCATCAAGATCGAATCGTTCGATCTTCCCTGAGAAGGTGTAACTATCGAGGCCCGACGAGACGTGACCGGACGCCGTTTGTTCCGAGATCGTGTCCGCGGAGTTCCGATCCGCACCGTTGGCCGTACTCTTTTCGAGTCCACTCTCGACGGTGAATCGATAGTTCGCTCGGTCCGTACCGGCGTTGCTTCGGATTGAAATGACGTTGTCAGGATATTCAGAAGGATCGATCTTATCCCCATTCAACAAGACGTCAGCAGTGCCGTCGAGAGAAAGCTGCTCGATATTTCCGGAGAAGACGTAACTGTCGAGACCCGATGAAACGTGACCGGACGCCGTTTGTTCCGAGATCGTATCCGCGGAGTTGCGATCAGCACCGTTGGCGGTACTTTTCGCGAGGTCTTTCTCGACAGTGAGCTGGTACTCCGCTCGATCAGTCCCCGAATTACTCCGAATCGAGAGGACGTCGCTAGGATAGTTTGCGGGGTCGATCCGATCCCCGTTCAAGAAGACATCAGCAGTACCGTCGAGACCGAACCGTTCGATCTTCCCGACAAACGAATAGCTATCAAGACCTGTTGAGACGTGACCGGACGCTGTTTGTCCCGAAATCGTGTCCGCGGAGTTTCGATCCGCTCCATTTGCCGTACTTTTTGTGAGGTCGCGCTCAACAGTAAGCCGATATTCCGCACGGTTAGTACTTCCAGTACTTTGAATCGAAAGTATGTTCCCACCACTAACCGCTGTCCCACTGACCTGACCAGTTCCTTGTTTATCATCAGAGAGACCGACGTCGACGGCAGTGTTCTTCAACCGTGAACGGACCTCTTCGTTGGAGAGATCATCGCGTGAAAGCGTCAGTGCTGCGATACCCGATACGACTGGTGCTGCCATCGAAGTGCCCGAAAGCGTCTCGTAACCGTCGTCGGTCCACGTCGAGAGCAAGTTCGTTCCGGGCGCAGCGAGTTCGATTTCCGGGCCCTTACTCGAATAGGAGGCGAGACTGTCATCAGGATCGAGCGCCGAGACGGCCAGACATTCGTCATAGGCCGCAGGATAGTTGACCGGGCCACCATCGTTACCTGCCGCAGCGACGAGCAATGCACCCTTTTCGTGGGCATAGGAGACTGCTTTCTGGAGCGTCTCGGTGAACCCACCACCGAGCGAGAGATTGATGATATCTGCACCGTTGTCTGCAGCCCACTGAATACCATCGGCAATATCGGCAGTAGACCCCGTTTCGGATTTGTCGAGTGTGCGGACGCTGAGCAATGTTGCGTTGCTGATGCCTGCGATACCAGTATTGTTATCGGTCCCAGAAGCCACGATACCAGCGACGTGCGTGCCGTGCTGTTCGTCCGAAAGCGTGTCGGGATACGGATCGTCATCGTTATCGACGAAATCGTGCCCATACCCATCCGCAACGTTTGTTTCGAGATCCGGGTGATCGTATTTGATACCCTGATCGACAACCGCAACGGTCACGTCGCTCTCACCAAACGTTGTCTCCCACGCTGCTGGCGCGTTCACCATCTCTGGGGCATACTGGTCGCCAAAGCGCGGATCGTTCGGAACGGCGAGCATCTCGTAGACGGCGTTCCGCTCGGCGTACTCGACACCTCGACGTGAGGCGACAGAACTGGCAACGCTAGCCGTTGCACTTGCTGAAGATCGATCGGGCAGCTCGGCTCTGACGTAGCCGAGCGTATCGTTCTCGTCGATGATCCGGGCCTCGGACGGCAGTGCTTGCTGGGCAGTTTGGCGTGCATTCGCGGACGGTGCAACGCCGACGAGCAGTTCGTTTTGTTTCTCGTTCGATTGTTGAGCGAGCGCGTTTTCCGCCGATCCGGATAAGATTCCTACGGTCCCCGCGACTTTCAAGAATTCTCGCCTGTCGAAAGACGATGTCCCTGGCATAGTTTAAGCGAACAGGCATGCACAATAGCTGTTTTCATTTTTAGAATTAACACTAACAAGACAGATGGTGTATCGAGAGCAAGGGAGTGGTACTGTCGAGAATCGAACCGGCTTGATAAAGGCTATTGTATGTAGCCGAGATCTTCGAGGCGGGCTTCCGTCGCGTCAGTCATCGAAACCTCACCTGACGTATCGGCGTGTTCAAACGTATCGAGCCACTCATCGAGCGTAGTTTCAAGCGTGTCAACTCGTTCAGAGCGTTCGGTCGCGAGATTCGTGACCTCCTCAGGATCAGTTTGCAGTTCGTAGAACTTCTGTGTGCCGTCCGATCCGCGAATCAGTTTCTCATCGTCGGTCCGAATGGCACGGAGCGAGCGGTCAAATCGTTCGACATCGTCCGTGAGTGTCCCGACCCGTTCTCGGAGTGCATCCATCGAAGGTTGCGGAGCCATGTACTCAGCAATAGCATACTCGCGTGAGGAAGTCTCTACTTCAGGATGGAACGACTGACCTTGAGAAGCATCACGCAGCGTAGGAGCATCAATGTCGGCAGCGTCGAGTAGTGTCGGTGCAAGGTCAGTGAGCTGTACGAGGTCGTCGACCTGTCCGGTCTCGAACCCCGGACCATGAACGATGAGCGGTACGTGAAGCAGAGTCTCGTAGAGAGAATACTGGTGGTCCATCAGCCCGTGATCGCCGATGTTCTCGCCGTGGTCGCCTGTCACGACAAACACGGTATCGTCGAACTTACCGGCGGCTTCGAGATGACGTCTGAGCTCACCGAGGCGTCGGTCGAGATAGGCCAGTTCCGCCCGGTAAAGCGCGCGAAGAATATCGAGCTGTCGGTCCGTGAGGTCGACAGTGCCGGCGATATAACCCCACGCGTCCTGTGGGACAGCCATCGCCTCTTCGTAGGAAACGCCCTCGGGCAGAAAGCGCTCGACGATGGGCTCTGGTGGGCGGTATTCGAGATGGGGTTCGAGGTAGTTGACGAAGCAGAAAAACGGCTCGTCGTCATTGCGGTCGGCAAGCCACTCTCGAATCCACTCGTTGGTTCGTTTGGCCCCATCGTCGGTTCGCTTGCGAAAGAACTGGCCGTAGATCGCGTTGGCGACGTTGATCACGGGATTGCCTTCGGCGAGACGGGTAGCGAGCGCGCGCATCATCTCCATACCCTGTTCCGTGCGCGCGATCTCGCCGAGGTCGATATCGGTCTGGACGTACTGCCACGTCTTGTAGAGGGTGTCGAATCCACGGGCAAAACCGAATTCTTCGGAAATCCACGTGTTGTTCGAGACAGCGACCGTCTCGTAACCCCCATCCTGGAAGGCTTCAGCAAGGGTTGGCAGTCCCTTATCGAGGTGTTTGTGGCCCGCATGTGCACCGTGTTTCGAGGGGTAGGTTCCGGTGAACAGCGAGGCATGGGAGGGGAGTGTCCACGGTGCGCTGGCGATGGTTTCTGTGTATTCAGTACCTGTCTGGGCGAGGCGATCGAGCTCGGGAAGGAAGTCGTAGCGCTCGTGGACGGTCTCGCAAGCACGGGCAGTGTCCATTACGACGAGGACGACGTTTGGCCGGCTCATTCCTGGTAGCCGAGAGCCTGAAGCCGCTCCTCGACGCCGGGTTGGGCTTCGATATCTGGGATTGTGATATCCGCGGAAGTGTTCTCGATCGTCTCGAATCGTGCCTCAAGCTGGCGCTCAAATTCCGCAACAACGTCGGAATTGGCATCGGCAACGTTCTCGATCTCTCCGGAGTCACTGTCGAGATCATACAGTAATTTCCGATCCGTTTTGCCGTCGTAGAGGAACTTCCAGCGCTCAGTCCGGAATCCGAAGCGAAGCGCTGACTCGCCACGGATTTCCTTTTCAGTGACTATCGAATCGAATTCGGGTGAGTCATCGTTTCGGAGCAGTGGAAGAAGCGACTCACCAGCCATGCGGCGTTCCATCTCCTCGGAGAGGGTTGCGTCAGCGAGATCAAGTGCCGTCGGTAGGATATCGACACAGCGAACGAGATCATCCACTCGTCGAGGCTGGTCGATCCCGGCCCCATCAGGGAAGGACATCATGAGCGGGACGTGTGTGAGTTCGTCGTAGGGGAGATTGCTGTGGCCGTAGTCGTCGTGTTCGTAGAACTCGTCGCCGTGATCGCCGACGACGACGACGAGCGTATCGTCAAGCTGACCGCGCCAATCGAGCCGAGCGAGGAACTTCCCGAGTTCGGTATCGAAGTATTCGACCTCCTTTCGGTAGTTCGCGTGTAGTTCGTCGTGTTCGTCCGTGGTAATCTCGTGTGGAGAGTTGACCGCTGCCTTTCGCCAGAGCTGTTCGGCGCGGAACTTGTTGCGGTAGGTGAACTCTCCACCGGGGAGATACGGTCCGTGGACGTCCATGTACTGCGTCCAGAGGAACCACGGCTCTGGAGCTGCGTCGGTCCATTTCGCGAGCCGATCGTTCACCCGTGGGGAGGGCATGTACGGCGTGCGTCGTAGCACGCGAACGAGCTTGTTCGCATACCGAAGGGCGTCGTCGGGTGCGTGTTCGAGCAACCCGTCGCTTTCGAAGGGAAGGATGTTTTCCTCGAAAGTGTCGAAGCCCTTGTCGAAGTTCCGTAGCCGCGAGACGTTCGGATTCGAGTGGATTGCACCGGTAGCGTAACCGTTATCGTGAAACTGCTCGGCGATGGTCGGTTGTTCGTCCTCAATATACCAGTGACCGCCGTATTCGAGCGGATAGCGCCCGGTAAGCATCGCCGTCATCGCTGGAGCCGTGCTGATACCCTGTGAGTAGCAATTCTCAAAGACGACCGATTCGTCAGCGAGTCGGTCGAGTGTCGGCGTGTCGTACGAATCGTCGCCGAAGACGGCATCATAGCGGAGCGAATCGACCACTAAAAAGAGGACGTTTGGGGACTGGTTCATGGATATTACTCTAAGTCAGAGGTTATAGGACTTGCTGAGTCGGTCAGATCAAATCTGTATGCAGCCGTATTCTCAAGTGAAATATTATTGGCCATACCCATACGACTACAGAAATGTGCTGAGATTAGATCTAGAGAATTGGCTATAGTGATAGAATTTTCGCGTCATGGTTTCTCGATCGATTTATCCGACAGTATCACCAGAAGAAACGGTAGGTTGTGCATAGCCGATAACGAATGCCCAAAGAATCGAAGAAATAGCAGTTCCAAAGATTGTTGCACCATCAAATAACTGGAATATGAGTGCTGCGACGACGAGACAAAACGTTGTCAGTCCAAATGGAACATGATCACGAACAGCTTGGAATGCCAGTAAAAGCGCCGATGCACACAACAGCAGATAAGCGACCCCGCCAACTGAACCTCCGATAACGAACAGTCGAAGATAGCTGTTATGAGTTCCAGTGAGTGTGCCCAGAGGATAGAATTCACTCACAATTGCGGCCGTATCAGCGAGTCCCCATCCTATAATTGGCCGTGCGGCAAACGCTTGGTACGACGCTGACCAAAACCCGACCCGCTTGCCAAGCAGCGACTTCCCAAGCTCCGTCGGTCCAGGTAAGATACCAAATGAGATACCCACAACGACGGCGACAATACAGCCTCCAATAAGCGTGACGCCAGCAAGTGCTCTGGTGTTCCCAAATCGATACACTATTGTAAGAAATCCCGCAACAATCACAGCAAGGATTGATGCACGGCCGACTGTAAGAACCACCATGAATAGGTTCAATACAAATGCTATCCCCATCCATGAGTCGCGAGTCCGGAAATATAATCCACCTGAACAGATAGTACCTATAGCAACGAGAACTCGGTAATATTTCACAGAGTCGAAAAACGCCGCTGGAACTGAGTATCCGATATTAGATGTTATTAAGTGAACACCGGCTGACTGACCAAATTTGAGACCAAGAATCGTATAGTCACCCAAGAAAACCGTTGGAAATCCGACTATTGTACAGGCTGCGCTAAAAATCCCAATAGCTCGAAAGGCTTGTTCACGTGAAATGACCGCTGGTACAACGAAAATAGAAATCGCCGAAAGAATGGTGAACGCTCCCAACCGTTGGAACGCACGGAATGAAGGATCAAGTATATAACCAATTGTAAATACTACCCAGAGAACGACAGCAGGTATGAATATCGCAGGATGGTGGCAAGATGGGATATTTATTTCTGATAGTGATCGTGACTGGCGGTTAGTAACTTCCACGAAGGATATGGTGAGGAATATTCCATAAGCAGCTAATACACCAATATTACCAATCAGTCGGGAAAAGTAAATAGAAAGTCCGATAGCACAGGAAAGGAGAAGAAGGTAGAAGGCAACAATCGTTCTACTCATGAAAACTAAGGGAAGTCCTACACTCTTTTATCCTTTGTTCTTATTCGAAACAGACCTAGTGAAGTCATATAGAAATGAATTTCTGATCAAGAATAGATACTGATTGTACGCACAAACCGCCAGCGTCACTGTGCTGGCGTGAGTAGCACATGCCAACTTGTAGCCAATCTTGTATATTCAGCTAACCTGTGTGGAAAGACGGTATTTCCAGAAAATCCGTATCTTTTGCATGAGTTTTTGTGTTTAATCACAACCATTCAGAATTATACATTTAACTCAATTCTAATCTAGCAGTGCCGACGTTCCGGTCATGTTAGTATTTTCTTCGGCGACGGTTGTCTGGTAGTTTACCTCGAAATCAGTAACAACAGCGTCCACGACAACATCACCGAGATCAAGTCGAAATTCATTCCCAATATAAAGTCGTTCATCTTGGAATTGTACATCACTATCCTCAATAGTTACATTGACCCGGAGTCGAAGACTCGCATTGGAAGTCGTGTTGTTGGTTCCGGTTGAAACAGGCGTTGTACGTGAGGAATCCAGAACAGACACAATATGCTCGTTGTTCGGGACCGCCCCCTTGTCAATTCCATCCACGATATAGGGTGCATCGTTGGTCAGTTGAAATCGGACTACACTCGTTGTTCGATTCATCATCGGAGTTTTAGTTTCGGAGGCGTTTCCTGATCCATTCGCAGATTTCTGGACTCCACCACTGGTTGACGACGGCGCAATGAAGATTGCACCTACCGAAATAATCAGAGCAATAACGAGTACTATTCCAACCGCATCAATAGCATTGACAACTCCAAACAACCTCCCATTATCGTCGATAACTTTCATGAATTCCAAAAACGGGTCCTTGGTGAAAACGAATAGGAGAAGGATAAAAGTGTAGCGATACGATCCACCCAAGATGGAGTATTAACCGATGAAGATATCATAGAACCTTTGTCAGACCGTGATGATCGTGCTGTCTGGATTGTCTCCGCGCTCGTTGTTGGTGATGCGACGACAAGCCGCAGACACAGCGCTGAGTGTGTCATAGAACACTTTACACATCTCAGTAACAACCCGAAAACGGACTCTGAGAAGAAACCAGTATTACCGCCATTCAACCTCGGTAGTAGCGGGGATCTATGGTGCTGGCTGAACACTATGCCAACCGTTCTATGAGACCATCGTATGGTTAAGAAACCAACTTGGAATCCGGAACTGCTTTGCAAGTCGACAGTAACACAGTCGTATGCGACAGTTCCAATCCACTATCGCTATCTATGCTCTTCTCACCGCTGCTTGTCTCACACTTGTTGAGGGGGTGTCACGTCCAATATCATTCGTCTGGTTCGCAGTAGTGTTCACTGGTATTTGTGTATGGATCTGGTGGACCGGAGAACCGACACTTGCTGCCAATCCCCCGATTCTTGCAAGTACGCTTTTGATCTGGTTCGCACTGACGATTAGCTTTCTTAGTTCGCCGAATATATCCGGACTACTACGTCTTGGTGCGTTTATTGGGATTTCGGGCGGATTGATATTCGGCTTCTCAAATGTGTTCAATCCCGCCAACGTATATCGGGCAGTCGCATGGGTTGGAGCATCAGTCACCCTCATTTCATTGCCGACAGTCTTCGTTGGCGAGCTCGGACCACTAGGTGTCTGGCGAACGGCCACATTATTCGGCGTATCATACTCTATCCCACTGTCGGTGTTTGACAACCCCAATACGCTGGGTCTTATTGCCGCGGTAGGTGCTACTGGTGCGGCTGGTGAGGTACTATCCGCGCGATCCACCGTTTCAAAAGTAGACAATTCACAAGAGATAATCGTAGATGGTGTAATTGCTGAAGTTTTGTTGGTTATCTGTACGCTTGGAGTCGTGTTTTCGACCGGACGAGGAGCACTACTCGCTCTCGTTGTTGGTGTTGGTATACTTCTATTTATCTACGGATTCGGTCGTGACATAGCGGCCATAGCGACAGTCTGTGGTGGTCTCGTGCTAGTTGGTGCAATTGCGATTGCAGCTCACCTGCTTCCCGGTCCAGAGATATTCCAAAACATCGATTTGAGTGGTAGAGGGGTACTGTGGCGTTCCGTGATCCAAGCAGTAGGCGAGCGCCCCCTATTTGGATTTGGTCCCGGTGCAACTGATGATGCTCTCTCCCAATTCGTGCCGGAAGATTCAGGTTATGTAGGTGTAGCACCACACAGCAGTTACTTCCGGATGTTCTTTATTGGTGGAATCGTTGGTGGAATTGGATATCTTTCTCTGTGCGTGAGTGCGCTGCGGAGGGCACTCATCGATGCGACGCCACAGGGTGCCACGACGGCAGCGATGATCGTTGCAATCTTCGTCATGCTGATATTTGAGGGGGTGACGGTGTTCGGATTACATCCAGTATCGGTTATGGGAGCACTCACTATAGGCTTCGTCCAACTCAGCGATCGGACCACGCGGTCAATTTGCCTTTCCTGGGATTCTCTGCCCCCCAAAATCGACGCTGCTGTGCAGAACTCATTTTTGCGCACAATAGCGGAGAATTCACATCTATTCGGTGTGGTCAATCGACGACGCAATCGCTAGTCATGATTAGGCAGTATCATTGCTCCCGCGAATCACCGGGTTGTGCATAGCCGATAGTCAATGCCCAGAGAACTGACGATAAACTTGTTCCAAATATGGTTCCGTCAGAAAATAATTGGAAAAAAAGCGACATGACAACTAGACAAAAACCGGTCAGCGCAAGCGGCGCACGTTCGCTGACGCGCCGATACGCAACCCCGAGTGCCGCGGCATTAAGTGACAAATAAGTTACCCCACCGACCACTCCACCGACAAGGAACAGTCGGAGGTAACTGTTGTGAACCCCAGTGAAAAACCCCGCATAGCGTCCACCGATTGCTTCGCGAATATCGACGAGTCCCCATCCAAAGACCGGTCGAGCAAGGATTGTTTTGTATGATGTCATCCAATAGTCGACACGTTTTCCAAGGATAGACTGGAGTGTTGACGTCGGACCGGGCAGTACGCCGACTGTAATAGCGAAGCCAGCGATAGTAGCGAGAATCCCCATGATCGTTACACCAGCAACCGCTTTACGGCCTGCTATCAGATAGACAGCTGCGAGAAGCACTGCGACAATTGTTGCAAGTCTCGCTGCCCGCCCGTGGGTGAGATATACTCCGATAAGATTGAGTGCACAGATACCGATGAGCCATGAGTGCCGGGTTTTGGCGTACACCCCTGCTGACGCAACGGCTCCGATGGCAACGAGACCGCGAAAGTAGTTTTGTCCGTCGAATATTGCGGTGGGTTCATAGAGCGTTATCCCGGCAAGTTCGAGCGGTGCACCGGAAATACCACTGATGAGTATGTCGCCAATCCGGACAGGCTCGCCGGTGAAGGCTGCTGGGAGGGCAAGGAACATACATCCTGCACCAACAATGGCAATGGCTGAGAACGCCTGCTGACGAGAGACGACATTTGGTATGATGAAGAGTGTGACGACGGATAGAATGATGAACGCCCCCGTTCGGAGTACCGCACTTGGTGAAGGATTGAGTACAAAGCTAACTAAAAAGATGGCCCAGAGAATGGCCGTCGGATAGAGAATTGCGGGATCATACCGAAACAACAGGGTGGGTAGGCCGACCAAGCGCTCACGAATAGTGTGGTGAAGATTACGGATACGAAGCGCCGATGTTGCGTGGATAGCCGTCGCAACGAACACAACATAACTAGCGAGTATCATGAGGTTTCCGACAGACCGAGAAACAAATACAGAAAGGCCAAGTACACAACTAACGAGAATGAGGTAAAACGCGACGAGAGGCTTGTCCATACTTGAGAGACACTTACATCTCAATTGATTGTTTCGACTTTAACTGAATGTGGTGGACGCTCACGATGCTGGCAGATCACATTCGGGACAAACTACAAACCCAGCGTTGATCGTGAATGGTATTCCATTTCATTTATACATGACATCGTCACGCTCGTCAGGCGGAAAAGTGCGATGAACAATCCAATAGCGAGAGCAATAATGACGATCGTGCAAAGTCATATATGCTTTCCATGGCGATAAAAACAACCCTCACTACCTTGACGATTGAATAATCATTTCCACAGCACACCTAGCACCTATACAGTGGGACATACACCTGTTTTCACATAGCAGCAAATGTACGATACAGATCAGCGTATTGCTCTGCGACGTGTTCAACAGAGAAGCGCTCACGAACCCGTTTGAGCCCCTGTGTAGCAAGAGATGCACGGTGATTAGGATTGTTAAGTAACTTATCAATTCCCTCGGCAAGCGCCGCAGGGTCCTCGGGCGTAACCAGTACGCCGGCGTCACCAACGACTTCACGGAAAGCGGGGATGTCCGAGGCGACAACCGGTGTGCCGGTAGCCATTGCCTCAGCTGCTACAAGGCCGAAACCTTCCCATCGTGAAGGGAACACCGCGATATCGAACGCCGCGAGGTATGGCGGGACACTCGGAACTCGCCCCGGAAAGTCAACACGATCATCGAGACCTCGGTGAGAGGCGAACGCTCGCAAGTCGTCGTGGGCAGGACCATCACCGATAATCGTAGCGTACGGTTCATGGGGGCCATCAAGGAGGGAGAGTGCGTCGAGTAGTACGTCGAAGCCCTTCTGCTCATCGTGCGTACCAAGCGTACCGACGAGCGGTGAGTCGGGCATATTAGGAGTACCGTCGGCCGTCGCGGTCTCAAAGCGCTCCAGTTCGATGCCATTCGGAATGGTCTCGATCTGCGTACCGGCCGCGCGGAGCAGCGGCCGTTCCCACCAGCGCAGTGAACGTGCAGTTGCTGCGGAGTTCGCTACGACGCTATCAGCGAGTGGCAATGTCAGACCGTTAGCGAGGCGATGGGGAAGTGGATAGCCGTCGTGAACGTTGTGTTCAGTACTAATAATATTATTAATTCCAACAATGTGGGCGGCCGGGCGACCCCACAGTCCTGAAATCGGCGAGTGTGTATGCAGGACATCAGGAGAGTCAGCACGTAGGCGGCAGACGAATCGCGAGAATGCGCGGATATCGAAGTTACCATTTGCGTTGATATTGACTACATGGACACCAGCATCCTCAAAGGCTTTGCGAAATGTGCCGTCGCCGAACAGGTGATAAACGATGCAATTGAATTCATCGCTATTGAGGCGTGAGAACACGTCATAAAGAAGTTGCTGTGCTCCCCCTCGATCATAGTCAAGATTGCCGATAATCGCAGCAACATCAACCGTCATACCTCGATACAGGAAAATAGAGGGTAAAGGAGTTTCGAGATGTTGACAGCCAATTCCGAGTTATATAGAACATCGTTTGGCCCCAGTGAATCACTAGACGGTAGGCTTGGGTGCTTTCATCCGTTGGGTGACAGTGATAGAATCGGAATTGTAATATGAAGTGGAGGGTGAAAAGTCGTGTGAACACCGTTAGCGTAGTTGTGCCGACGCACGAACGGACCAGCGTCCTCCAGAGGGCTATTGATAGTGTATTAAATCAAACATTTACTGACATAGAAGCCATCGTTGTTGATGATGCGTCCGCGGATTGCACTGAAGAAGTAGTCAACCAGTACGACGACCCGCGAGTCAAATATATCAGGCATGAAGAAAACCGTGGCGGGAGCGCAGCACGAAATACCGGTATCGACGCAGCTGAGGGAAAATTCATCGCATTCCTGGACGATGACGACGAGTGGCGATCCGATAAATTGGCCGCACAACTGGACGCTTACGAACGTACAACTTCAGATACAGGAATCGTTTATACTGGTATCGAAAATGTCGATATGGATGGACAGACGAATTCGATAAAGACGCCCCAAATCGAGGGGGACGTGACGAAAGAGCTGTTGTTGCATAATTTCATTGGTTCCTTCTCAGCTGTGATGGTCGATCGAGAGACGATCGAACAGACAGGGCTCCTCGATGAACGATTCCCGAGCTGGCAAGACTGGGAATACTACATACGGTTGTCACAAGAGGCGCAATTCGCGGCGGTCCCCGAACCGCTGGTCATCCGACACAATGAAGCCCACGAACAGATCAGTGATGACTTCGAGACGAAACTTACGAAGACGTATCCATTGCTCCGTGATCGCTTCGATTCGCTTTCGGCAGAGTACGGCCGTGGATTCCAACGCCGCCGAGAAGGCCATTTGCTATTTCACATTGGATATGCGGCCCTCTCACAAAGTCAGTACGCGCTTGCGCGACAGCTATTGAGTCGATCACTACTTCGTGACCCAACGAACAAGGAGGCATACATCTACTGGCTGTCCTCTCTCGGCGGTAAGTATACCTACCAGCCAATGCAGGCGGTAAAAAGATGGGTCATCAGACAATTCTCTTGAGTATCTGCCGTAGACCTGCATCTGTCGTTTAGTCTGGCGTCTCTGTATTGAGATCGTATGTTGTTTGATTATCCGTTTTTGCTAGAATTACTCTGAAATTGTTCATACACGGCCGAAAGATTACGGACGAGCTTTGATAAACATCCTATCAAATATAAAACTATTAATTCATCCATCGAAATGTCGTTATCACCCATCATTCGCGACAAAAACCGAACCGGATGTAATGGAAGGTAATTGCGTGGATCGCTCAGACTGCGCGTCTCAAAGCGTTCTGGATATCGTTGTTTGAGATGTGTTTTACCCCTTCCAGTACGAATGCTCTTCGAGAGCAGTGACCGAAGTGATGTCCGGGCAGGATGCGACATGACGATATCTGATTCGAAATGTTGATCAAATCCTGCAGCGTGAACACGGTTTCCGAATTCCCTATCGAACGAGAAATCGAGATTGCCGTTGAATGGCCCGACTTCGTTGATGAGGTTCCGAGTGACGACCAAGCATCCGCTCCCAACAAAATGACTACTTTTGATATATTCTCCCATCGGAAATCCGGAGATTTTGTTGTACCTAGCAGTGTACGTTTCCTCTCCTTCAGGAATGTATATGTTTACGTTGCACCCCAGATACTCAACATCATGCTCCGACATCGCTTTCGTGATGTCTTCAAGCCACGTTCTTTCGACCGTCATATCCGCATCGATGAACGCGATAAGCGATCCGTGTGCGTGCTGTATGCCTTTATTCAGCGCGGCTGACTGGCCCTGTCTTTCATCCTCAACCGCTAGTTGAACGAGATCCGGATAGCGTTCACAATACTTTTCAATAACAGTTCGTGTTCCGTCATTAGAGTTGTTGTCTACCGCTAGAATTTCGTATGCCTCGTGGGAGTACGTTTGATCAATAACCGATTCGAGTGTCATACGAATGCCTTCAGCGTCGTTGTATACCGGAATTACAACCGAAACGAATGGCTGTCCGATCACCTCCGCCGAAGTCATCGTCACGCCACTGTTCCGGCCGCGGACAGTCTGACAACCATCGGTAACTCTCTCACAGGCAGTTTCGGCTTCTCGTCTAGGACAGAGAACGAGCTGGGCAACATACCATCGCTCCACATCGCGTATGATTAAAGTCTATCTATCGAGATGACCGGCATTCCACCACAACATTCTGGAATGATTGAAAAATGCATTCGCTGATAGGAAAAAGAGAGACCCGGTTCGTCTGAGAATGTATATCAGTAGAGTTAAAAACATTAAATGAGATATTTGCTAGTTGAGATAGCCAAGATCCGCAAGGTGACTTTCAATGTCTGTTGTGGGTTGTTGAGTGTCTTCTGCTGGAGTATGGGTGTTCATATCGGATGCAGTCGTTTCACACCACGGTACCTTCTTTACTGCGGGAATTGGGCTCGCATCTGGATGCCCATACTGCTCCCATTCCCCAAATGCTTCGCCATGATCGGCGCTAATTGCTACCCGTTCGGCGTCAATGTTTTCGATTAGGAGTTTAACTTCATCAAGAACAAGGCGAAGATTATCAAGATATGCGTTCCATGCTTGATCCCGGCTTAGTTCCCCGTTTCGAAGCAATGGGAACGGATCCGATTCAAAAGGAGCTGGCGTGCCGCTACCATTGACTGCATCTGAAAGATATGGTGTATGGGGCTGATTGTAGTGAACGATGAGACGTTTTGTCGAGTGATTCCGTCCAAGTTCAATTGCGCGATCGGTAATATATCGAGGTGGCACATTTCCGAGATTATCGTCGTGGCCAGTATTCCAAACCCCTTTCAAAATTTTAAAATCGTCTTTTTCAACAGTCGAAAAGTTGGGGAAGGAGAATGGATTATTGTTTTTACCCGGTTCTTCTCCCTCAATAAATGTACGTTGAGCGAAGCCATTCCCGGTTAGATATATAGTGTCGGAAATTTCTTCATACCACTGGTGAGTGAACGTCTGAGCCATCCATTCATGAGAAGTACTCCCAACAGACCACATACTATCAACAGAATTGACAAAATCAAACTCATTGGCGACTTCTCTGAGTGCATCAATACGGCAAGCATCAAGGATAATCAATATGTCCCACTCACGCTCATAGATATTTGTTCCAATTGGATATCTTGACGTGAGCGTGTACCATGGGCCGCGGTAACCAAATTTTGCTACTCTGCCGAGAGTCTGTTGTAGTCCGTCCCGTCTAAGATTCTCAACGAATTTACTGACGATGCCAGAAGTCATCTATTCATAGATGGTTGTTCCGCTTCAAAAGGTTGCTGAATTGAATACGATCAGAGCATTGGCCAAGGATTTCAGTTCATCCAGAGAAAGCCATTTTATCGAAAGCGCTCTTGTGAAGGAGATCGTTGGTAGAGTAGCTGTAGCTGAGAAAGCGTAGCGGGCAAGGGTGATACGAAGCGTCACCCAATAGCATGTTTCCCTTCGCCACACTGAGTTCGGAGATGAGGGCCGTGGACCTGCTGGAGCGGGTCCGCTAGCGCGATGGCTTCCAGTGCTCGCGCTGCCGGTCTGAGCCGGTAATCAAATACGGCAGCTACAGAGCTTTTCAACGGTATCTCTGTAAAGGGCCGTGTTTAATCGCATGACGGAAGTGGAATTTCCTGTTTTGCGGCCTCCTTAATGTTGTACACCGCACACATCAACGCGATCTCACGAAATTCCCGATACCATGTCCGCGCTCGCAGGGCGACGCCCAGCGAGCGCTTGACCGAGGAGAAGACGGTTTCTGACATGGAGCGCTGGTGGTAGAGATCGTCGTCAATTCGGGCGTTGTGGGCGTGATCGTAGGGCTTGTTGATGCAGTGCTTGATCAACGGTCGGAGGTCAAGATCCTCACGGAGGTACTCACGCAGCCACGTGCAGTCGTAGCCTTTGTCAGCAGTGAGGATCTGCAACTCGTCCGCCTGCCGACGGGCGAGTTGCTTGCAGATGTCGGCGTCACTTCCCTCTCTGGTGGTCGTACAGTGCAAATCGAGGATGATATTTGTTTCTGTATCGACGAGTTTCGTGGCTTTGAGGTCCTGTACTTCGTATTTTGTCTTGTTGCAGTACGAGCGGCTCGCAGGCGAGCGCTCGAAGAACGTAGCGTCGATCGCTCCGATCGGCCCAGTGTTATGAAACTGCGCAGACTGCTGGAGAAGTGTCCGACAGACCGCCATCTCAATTCTATCGAAAGCGAGACATAACGTCGAGGGATGCGGGAGATCGGTCGGTTCAAGGCCGATCTCCCGCGATATTCGTGGCATTTCCGTCAACACATCGATCGTCATCCGGTAGGTCGTATCGAGGTAAATCCGGAGACAGTGGATGGATATCATCGCTGCATCGGTGAACCCGCCGCCACCTTCCGGGGCGGCGGGTTCGTCCCAATCATCGGCAACCCTTTTGACGGCGAAGACAACACGTTCGGTGAAGCGGAAGATTTGCGTTGACATACTTCGCTGTCTTCCGCTTCAACTCCGTCACTCTGGCGACCTGATCCGACGTTGTCTAGCGATTAAACACGGCCCTGTAAAGATTGTAACCGCACATTCGCTAGTTGTCCACTTTGGCTCAACAGCCCAATAGCTGATACGTTGTAGGAATGAAGCGGATGAATCAGTGACCTGATTCACCCGCTGTCCGGATGTTCTCGTGATGAACCTACCCTTGCTCAAGGAAGTTCTCACAGATCCGGACGAGTTCCTTTCGAACGGCCAGTTGAAATCTCTTGCTCTGGAGATGCTGGAGCTGATTCCGATGGAAGGGATCGAGGGCTCCGTCCTCGATCCCGAGGGGATCATGGAAGTCGTGCTTCGGGCCGCCGTTGGAACGACATCGATCAACGGGGTCACGACGAAGACCAGCGATACGCCAAACCGCAAGACTGTGATGGACTGGCTCCACACCCTCCAGAAACCCGCCATGCTGGACGCTGTGAACGACATTCTTGCGTTGGTCGCAATGACGGTTCTCGACCGTGGCGGGTCGAGAACCGTCTGTATTGACTTCATGGACAACCCGTTCCACGGCCACCCAGAGGACGAAGACGAGTTCAGGAGGATGCAAGCCCGTGACGGAACAACGAAGTGTCACCGCTATTGTACAGCGTTCGTCATCGCCCGGGGAAAGCCACTGACTCTCGCCGTAGAGCCAGTAGCTGGCGAGGACAGCAAGGCTGACGCGGTCGAGCGCGTGCTCGCCCGCGTCGAGACCTATCCCTTCGAGACCAAGCAGATTCTCATCGATAGAGCTGCCTTCAACGGGGAACTGATCGGGGTACTTCGTGAGACTGCGCCGCCAGTCTTTCCGGTCAAGACCGGGAAAGACTCGCTCCGGCGGAAGCTCTCGGTCAACGCGTCGTATATGACCGAAGAGACGATCTGTGAAGGCAAAGAGCACGAACAGACGTATCCACTAGCGGTGAACGTCACCTACCACAACGGAGATCGAGGGAAGTCGGGGGTAAAACGGACGGGATACGCGGCGTACGGTCTGGAAGACCGCACGCCGCGACAGGTCGCGACAGTCTACAACAAGCGCTCACGGATCGAGAAGAGCTACGAGAAGTTCCGCGAAGCGCGTGCCCTCACAACAACGCCATCGACGACGATCCGGTTGTTCTACGTGGGCGTTGGGTTTCTGTTAGAGCAGCTGTGGGTCGTGCTCCAGTGGGCGGTGCTCGCCGCGCCACAACGTGGCGGGCGAGCACTCCCGGTGGAGTTCACGTTCGGTGATGCGTTTCTCCACGGAGTCGAACAGGTGTTGGACGATGAACTCGGTTGGAAGGAGAAGTATCGAACGAACGGGGTAGGATTGCCGGCGGGATGCGATCACGGACTCGCCTGAGCCGCCTCGCTTCGGTCGAAGCGAGGCTGGCGAGGAGCGACAGCCACTTTCTACGCTCACGTAGATCCAGGAATGACCGACGAGAGGTTCGCAACTCGACAGATTCTCTCAGGGAACTGCCTTCCAAGCGGGTTACACTCTGATCCCGCCTCACGTCTGGTCTCTTTCAACGTATCTGCTCGTACCGTGACCGAAAGAGTGGACAACTAGCGACATTCAATAATAAGACTCGCACGATCTTTGCGCACGCGAAGATTGCGCTCGACGAGTGGCTCTTCGCGATCTATGCGTCATCCGGTTCAACATCAGTATCCGCCAACTTACCGTTGAACTCGATATCTCATACAAGACACTTCACCGGCGCGTCGAGCGTTTCGCCACAGCGCTCGACGCGCCTTCGGTCCGAGCCGTGCGATCCCGTCGAGATCGACGGACTGTACGTTTCTGCTGGGCTGAAGGGTCGCGAGCGCGACAGTAATGGGTAACCGAAGCTTTGAAAGTAGATTCACGGAAGAGAAATAACGATCGAAGAAAGCCGTACACCGGGTGTATAGCGATCTAATCCAGTTAGGTGTTTACTGTAATGTTTACCGTAATCTCGTCCGGGCGAATCAGTAATGGCTGAATCCCCTCATTACACACCTGAATACGACTGTTTTGACCGACACCATATAAATCCCGATTCACCGATTTCGTGATTTCTGTGAACCAGCAGTAACAGCCTTCTAATCATAGATCTCTGGACGAACTTGCAGAGCGTGCCTGGATCATTACCGTCGCGCTCTCGAGGCCTTTCCATGCGCGGGCATAGAACCTACGAGGGCGACAAACCGCCGGTGTTCACCTTCGTCGATCGCGGTAGCGGGAAGCGATACATCGTCCGGCGAAATCAGCTGACGAATCGACGGTCCGGCCCCTTCTCGCGATTCGCGAGAAGGAGACATTGACGGTCTACACGGATGGATTTCGTGCGTATGTTCCACTGGATGACGACGAGCGATTTCACTGCGAGTTGGTCATCCATGCGGACAACCGGTACGTCGACGGTGAAGCTCACGTGAACACCTGTGAGAGCCACGGGTCACTAGTGCGCCCGTGGCTCTCAACCCCATTGAGGCGTTTCGAAGAACAAGCTCGTGCACTATCCGAAAGCGTTTCAGCTACGACGCCGGATCTACCGCAAACCTGGTCGAGAAGCGTTGAAACACGTTCTCCGGAAAATGTTCTGACTCAGCAACATATACTTCACAAGAGCAATCGAAAAGAATGACTAGCAAAATGTAACCAACTCAACATATCGTTGGTAGCCCGACTACTCTACCGATCCAAAAGGAGTTGGAAACCAGTCTTTGTGAAAAATGCAGGGTCATATCGGAGTGCAGTAAGAAAATGCTTGGCTGCTTTTGTATTGTTCCCATAATTTCGTAGCAGTCTCCCAGCTGTGATGTGGTACATCGATGTATATCGGGCTGGAGAAAGTTCAGTAGTGGCTTGCTCAAGGTGTGCAGAGATACGGGCTTGTAATTTTTCCTCCTCACCAACAAGCTCACCAACATGAGATCCGTAAATTTCACCGATGTTGCGTCTTCTATATAAGTCGGGTGTGATTCGGTATTCAAAGAGAATATCCGGAAGGACGCTGCTAAACTTAGGCCCGAATTTTCGGGCCAACCGAACCCATAGATCAAGATCTTCTGCTAAGGCAAAAGGTTCACGATAACCATTCACCGCCCGTATCGATGATTTCCTCATCAACACAGATGCATGAGCCATGTCTTTTCCATTTTCCATCAACCCTTCAGGACCATTTGTGCTTGGTGAACAGGACCATACGCCTAATGGGTCACCGTGGGGTCCTATGTAACGAACAGAACAACCGACGAGATGTGTGTGAGGATTCGCATCTAAAAATTGGACTTGCTTTGCAAAACGCTCTGGTAAAGATCGATCATCGGCATCCATTCGTGCGATGTATTCGCCCCGAGCCTCTGCGATACCTTTGTTCAAAGATACCATCAATCCCTTATTAGAGCTGTTAGTGATTATCTTGATTCGGTCATCACATTCTGAATAGTGTTCAATAATTGAGGGTGTATTATCTGTTGACCCGTCGTCAATTATGAGAAATTCGTAATCATTGAAATTCTGCCGTAAGACACTTTCAATACTTTCCGAGATATACTGCTCTTCATTATGTGCCCCCATAACGACAGAGATAGTTGGATTTGATGACACAAGATGGCATGAATACGCCGTCAATATAACAGTTATGAATGACAGATACTGATGGGGTGGTTGTGAGTCTTTTCGATATATCATCAGTAGAAATTGGTAGCTTGCGGCAAACAGCTACCATGCTATCAGCGCCCTACCGAAGATACTGAAAGTCTACGTTAGGAGAATTTGAGAGCGAATATTCATACACACCACGATTCTTATAATATGTAACATCAAATCCTGTGACTGGTTTTTCTAATATTGACGCAAGAATCATCACATGTAATCTGTCCGTATACACATAGGAAGCTTTCGCAACCTCGTTGACCAAACCGGCAACAGACTCTTCAGCGAGACTAACATCACGAACTTTAATTGGTTTTTTGATGTCTTCCTTGATTATCGGGCTTGCCGAAGATTTGTCCGTACGCATTCCAAGTAGTGTATATCGATCATCAAATTCGTTAACCGGCAGATCTTTCTTGTCAAGAAATAGGGCAGTATCGTCTTCGAGATAGACCGAAACATGGTTACACTCCGCTGCCGCATTTTCAATATTTTTATAAGAATATTTCTCACGGCAAAAAAAGTGCGTCTCATTGTCGACATTATTAAAAATGTGCGTAGGATTAGTGGTGTTGAATTGACAAGTTGAGGGCCCAATAATGATAGGGCAATCAAAGTAACGAGCAATCGTTGTGTAGCAATCGATACCTGCTTCCCAAAAATCACTAAAACCAGCACCTCCATGCATATATACCGCCGAAATATTGTCTCTGAACGCCTTTTTCAGATATTTTACATTCAGAAGAAGTGTCTTCGCATTTCTCCGTAGGTTTAATGAAGGAAATTTATAAGGTGAATCTCTTCGGGGAGTTCCTTGATTGAGAGGAATTGTGTCAATATCTGTCCCAGATATGTATTTATTGAATCCTTTATATATCAATGTATCCCCATGATTCCCACCAGGTTGGACTGTAAGTAGTCGACCATCACCAACAATATTAGATATAACTGTGTCAAGTTGTTTCATTTCAGTAGATGATCAGCCTCAAACCAGATGTAAGTTTCGATAGCGTCGCAAATTATGTGATTACAGTCGATCGTGAAGAGCAGATTTGGATAGTTTGAATCGTGAATAAATAAGCGATGTAATGTCATAGCAACGGTACGGTAACGCTCCAACCAATGTATCTCTGACGGCTCTATTGAATCCACAGAGGGAACCCGAAAACCTGCATATGTTGCTGGCAACTGAGCGATTACGGTAAGAATTACGGTAAGCAGGCTAATCGCTGGAGGGCGAGGGGATTCACGAGAGTGGTTTCGCCAGCAATTCCGAGAGCGAGGACAGATTCCGTCCTCGCTCTCGGATCGATTCGGGACTATCTCTACCCCTGCTGGGGGTTTCAGAATCCACGCAGCTAGCAGTCGAACACAGTTGGAAACACCCGCGATTCACGCCCCCATCCCTACGCCGTCGGCGGATTCAATAGAGCCATCTCTGACCGTCTGTTTCATTCCTCACTGTCTTGAATCTCGGTAATCCTCGGGGTCAATCGCGCGGAGCCATCGATAGAAGGCAGCTGTCTCCGGATCGTCAACTGTATCGGGTGCAGGTGTATATTGGCAGATATTTGATTACATGTACACCTCGTCGAACCCGAATGACCACCCGTCGTTCTCGAATTGCGCGCAGACATGTTCAAAGAAATCTTCGGCGACGGGGAAGCCGTATTCCGTAGGATCAACACCAGCAACCATGAGGCCCACGATGGACCGACAGCACTTTTCACAGCGACCACAATTTTCACCGTTCGTTGATTCCCAGCAGGCACGGATTGGCAATTTGACGTCTCGCCTCTTGATGGCATCCACAATGAGTGTAAGTTTCTGCTGGCGTGATAGTCCAAACCCGTCGTGGTGACAATCTGTCTCTGACCACGCCATCTTGCCATCAATCGTCAGGTGCGATCCCCAAGGGCGGCCGAAATCGTCGGTGTAAGAGGCAGCTATGTAGAGGTTTGATAGTTCTTGTTGGTAGGCAACTGGAGCACAAAGGCTCAGCAATCCGATTCCGTGCTGGACACCCCCCCCCCCCACCATCCTGCGGTGATTTGATCCCCAAACACTGCAGATAGTTTCCCCTGGTTGAGAATCGTCTTGAAATTTGACTCAATGTAGTAGTTATCGAGATTGAACACTGTTGAACACTCCGAAACCTGTGATTTTGTTTGGTTCCACGCATCATCACGATTGAGACCGATATCGACCCCACGGATTGTGAATAGTGTCAGCAGTTTTTCCGTGATGTCTGATGGTTGAAGCAAGTGAATTTGCTCCTCCACTAAAAAGCAAGCCACCATCCTGACCACCAAGATGGTCATCAGGTAGTGAATTCACGTCATTCACTTTCATCTTACCAGTAGTCCCCATTATTGGATAGGTTTTTCCGAATACTGCTGAATATTTCGAATAGGGTTCCGAAAACGTGCGTCAAGTGATTCAACGATCAAGTTGGCGTCAGTAGCCCACAGATCGGAGTGAGGTTTGCCACTACAGGAATCGATAGAATACTCTTAGGAACCTCTTCAACAGCGGTGGAGTAATCAACAAAAAAGTATCTGATGTGAAAAACGCTGCATCCGGGATGTAGCACTGATTTTAATCTCTACAGTAGTAATCGTGGACAGTCGGTGTAACCACTTCGACTCGTCTGTCGAGCATGGAGAGACAGTTCACCTGCTAATTATAAGTGTTCGTCGGATTGGCGGATTTAGTTTTGTCGTATCGCCAGCCTACGCTTATTGTCAGAGAATTACTTGATCGTATCCAATCTCAACCGCGTGCCTGAATTGCATACAGCTCCGCATACTTTCCACCGTTGTCCACCAGTTCGCTGTGTTCTCCCACTTCCGAGATACGCCCGTTCTCGACAGTGTATATCCGGTCAGCGTTCTTCACAGTCGAGAGCCGATGGGCGATTGTGACGATAATGTATTCACGCTCCATCGTTTCGATTGCACTTTGAACCTCCTTTTCGAGGTTTGAGTCGAGATCACTCGTTGCCTCATCAAGAATTAAGAGATCAGCATCTTCAAGGAGTGCACGTGCAAGCGCGACTCGTTGCTTCTGGCCACCAGAGAGCCGCACACCCTTGTCGCCAACATGCGTGTCATATCCATTCGGTAAATCATCGATGAATTCGTCGACGCGGGCAATCTCACACACGCGTTTGACTTCCTGTTGAGAAGCATCACGATTGGCAATAGTGAGGTTGTATCTGAGTGTATCATCGAAGATGAAGGGATCTTGGCGAACGACTGCAATATGCTCGCGCCAGTCCGCAATGTCCATCTCCTGGATGGAGGCTCCGTTGGCGCGAATATCACCATCGTTTAACTCATACATTCGCGCAAGTAGTGAGACTACCGTCGATTTCCCGGCTCCCGATTGCCCAACAAATGCCACGAATTCGCCTTCGTCCGCTTCGAAATCGATTCCACGAAGAACATCCTCATCACCGTCATAGGAGAACCACACATCCTCAAATTCGATTGATTCCACGCTATTCGGTGCGGAACGGCTAGCCTCATTCGGTTCCTCTTGACGACTCAACTCGTTGATGAACGCTCGAGTGCGGACAAGATGGGGTAGGTTGTTTTCAACTTGGTATATTAACTGGTTGGCAGTACTTGCTTTCGGACCGAGTCGGAACATCGCGAAGAGGAAAAGGCCCAGTGAACCGAGCGCAAGGTTTGCGAAAGTCAGGGAAAGGTAAATTAGTACGAAGACAGATATTGCAACCGCCATGTTGTAGAAATTCTGGATTGCAGCTTCATTTCGCCGGAGCGTGATTCGGGATTGGGTGAACTGTTCAACAGCATCACGGAAATCGCCATAGAGCTCGTTGGCAATCCCGAAAATGCGGATATCCCGAATACCCTGTGTGCCAGCTTGCGCTGCCTCCTGTCGCCGTTCGTTTGCGTCCGCAACCTCATCGCCAATGTCGTACCCAGGTTCGAGGACGCTGCGGAGTAGATAGGTAACTACTCCCAGAATAGCACCAGAAATGAGGGTGAGCTTCGGTGAAATCGCAAACGCAATCAGGATATAGACGAGAGCAAGGAAAGACTGTTCGATAAGTCTGATACCGCGGTTGATTGCATCACCCGCATAGTATGTCTGTGTAATGATTGCATTCAGAATATCATCGGAACCCTCTTCATCGAAATAAGAGACGCGTGCATTGAGTGCGTTGTTGAACGCCTCAACTTGGAGGTCACGAGTATAATACGATCTAAGTGCCTCCCGGAACCACGCAACCAGGAAACTAGATGTGTATCTGACAGCCATAATAAGCCCGACGCCTGCGACCGCCGTTCCGAGCGTGAGCGGAAGATTCAAGAATTCATATGCTGCCGCAAACACGCCCGCAAGTCCCGACTGGGCCGGTTCTCCACCACTCTGAACCAACTCGATGATAGGTAATATGAAACTTAGTCCGATACCCTCAAACACAGCAGCAAATATGCTGAGGACGACAACACTGAGTGCTATTTTTGGATTGTATTTTATGACATCGAGTATTGCATCTCTCTTCTCTGTTCTAGAAGCGTTCTCAGAGGTGTCTTCTGTCATAGTAGCGGGAAGGAGGCTGTTGCCATCAAAAAGGCTACGCGAGAGAGGTATAAGTCCATCCATTCGATACTGGCCACATCATAAACATTCATTAGCGGAGATCGCCCACAAGATATGCTGCACTATACCAATTGCACACATGGTCTGCAGCGCGGTTCATTGATTACTTCAGGGCGGTGGTGTAGAAGTAGCCATGCACCCTAAACTGCTAGATTTGGTTCATTCATATAACACAATTTCATCTTGAAGCGAGCAGCGATGATCGTCGAAGATCAATCTAGGCACGATCAGCGCTGTGCGCTAGATTCAACCAACCAAAGTCCGAAGTCTTGGATGGCGGCCGAAATAACGGTTCGACGACGGACTCAAACGAACGATCGAGTACTATCGCCAGCGACTGTAAGCCGGTCGGAACGTCCATCAGAAACGACTCAATATCGGGTCGGATCGATTCGATTGCCGTCCAAAAGAACATCTGCACTACCATTTAGATTGAGTCGTTTAATGCTTCCCGAGAACGTGTAGCTGTCGAGGCCTGTGCTAGTGTGGCCAGACGCCGTCTGCCCCGAGATCGTATCCGCACTGTTGCGATCCGCACCGTTTGCAGTGCTTTTCGCGAGATCATTCTCGACCGTGAATTCGTAGTCTGCACGCGATCCAGACCCTTCAATCGTGAGCACGTGGTCAGGGCGCTGACCGACGTGAGCTGGTTTACCGTCGAGAGTGACCGTCGCTTCACCATCGAGATCGAACGCGACGAGTTCTCCCGAAAACGTGTAGCTGTCGAGGCCTGTGCTGGTGTGACCAGACGCCGTCTGCCCCGAAATCGTATCGTGACCGTTGCGATCTGCACCGTTAGCCGTACTCTTCGAGAGATCACTTCCAACTGTAAACGTGTAGTTCGCACGTGAACCCATGCCCTCAATCGTGAGTACGTGGTCGGAAGATTGGTTGACGTCAACTGGTTCGCCGTCCAACGTGACTGTTGCCTCGCCGTCGAGATCGAACCGTTCGAGTTCTCCCGAAAACGTGTAGCTATCAAGACCCGTACTAGTATGTCCAGACGCCGTCTGCCCCGAGATCGTATCGTGACCGTTGCGATCCGCACCGTTAGCCGTACTCTTCGAGAGATCACTCCCAACTGTGAATTCGTAGTCTGCACGCGATCCAGTTCCCTCTATCGTAAGCACGTGGTCGGAACGTTGACCGACATGGGCCGGTTCGCCGTCTACGGTGACCGTCGCCTCACCATCGAGAACGAATCGTTCGAGTTCTCCAGAAAACGTGTAGCTATCAAGACCCGTACTAGTATGTCCAGACGCCGTCTGTCCCGAAATCGTATCCGCACCATTGCGATCCGCACCATTTGCAGTGCTTTTTGAGAGATTACTACTGACCGTAAATTCGTAGTCCGCACGCGACCCGGTTCCCTCTATCGTGAGTACGTGGTCGGGACGCTGGCCGACGTGGGCCGGTTCGCCGTCTACAGTGACCGTCGCTTCACCATCAAGGACGAACCGTTTGAGTTCTCCCGAGAACGTGTAGCTATCAAGACCCGTACTAGTATGTCCAGACGCCGTCTGCCCTGAGATCGTATCGTCACCGTTGCGATCCGCACCATTTGCAGTGCTTTTTGAGAGATTACTACTGACCGTAAATTCGTAGTCCGCACGCGACCCGGTTCCCTCTATTGTGAGTACGTGATCGGGGCGTTGACCGACATGAGCTGATTGACCATCCAGTGTGACGGCCGCCTCACCATCGAGATCGAACGCCACGAGTTCTCCCGAGAACGTGTAGCTGTCGAGGCCTGTGCTAGTGTGGCCAGAAGCTGTCTGCCCCGAGATCGTATCGTCATCATTGCGATCCGCACCGTTGGCCGTACTTTTCTCAAGATCGCCCTTGACTGTAAAGGTGTAATCCGCACGTGAACCCGTTCCTTCTATCGTGAGCGTGTGCGGAAGTCTCCCCCCGCCCTGATTGGGCGTCGGACAAGAGCCGCTCGCATCGATATTGCGCGTTCGGACCCACGTGTTGTCCTCGACGACACGCTGCCCATTGACGTCGATCGTACTGTTGACCACTTTGCTGCCGTCAGAGTCAACCAGTCGCACGCCGTGACGATTCCCTCCGTTCTGGTCGATACAACAGCCCTTCACCACCGAATCGTCACGCTGATCGATACGGACCGCGTCGGCACCGGACGCCGACCCAGTCACACTCACGTTTTCAAGCGTCGTCGAGTGGGGCTTCGGGGGCGGACCACGATTGCCGAAGCCGACCGGTGCCTTCGCGTAGACACCACGGATCGAGTCGACATCGACCTTGATACGCGTGTTCCGGATCGCGTGATCGGCCCCGTCGCTGCCGACCACGACGCCGCCGCTCGAATGTGGGGTCGAAGCGATGGTGATATCGCAGTTCTCGACGCTTGCGCCACGATAGCCGAACTTCCCGGCCTCGAAGCGCACGCCGCGGGAGTTGAGCGTGTCGCCGGGGTTCGGGCTGTTGCTGTTGTCGAAATCGGCGGTGATGACCGCGTTTTTCACGTAGCTGTCACTGCTGCTGAGCCGGACCTGTGTGATGTCGTTGTTCCGGAAGACGCCGCCTTCGACCTGGACGGCACCGCCCGTCCGACTGCAGTAGAGCCCGTTGTTGGGAAAGCCCTCGAACTGGCAGTTCTTGAGCGTGACCGTCCCCTTGTGACTGATCCCGATCCAGACGCCGACGCGGCCGTTACCGTGGTTGTACGCGCCCATCAGCCCGTCGTTTTTCGCGACGACGTTCGAGACCGTACCCGTCCCGTCTGGCGATCGAATGATCGGATAGAGCGCGTAGGTGACGGCGGGGTTGCCGTTGCCACCGCCGCGCGGGTCGCTGTTTGGATGGATCCCCTGTCCGAGATACTCGACATCGTGGACTTCGAGATCGTCGTCGACCCCGAAATGGAGCCCCGGCGTCGCCCCCGCCGCCCGCAGGTCAACGTCGATGTTCTCGAAGAGCAGCCCCGTCCCGTCCTCGACGACGAACATCTTCTCGTTGTATCGCTCTGGCACCGTAAATCGGACATCCCCCTCCCCGAGGAAGCCAAGGTTCGTCGTATTCAGAATGACGTTTTTCTCGGTGATCTTGTACTCGCCGGGCGGGAACTTCAACAGCGTGTGATCGTCGGCCGCGTTCCGAATCTTGCTGTCGCAGGGCTCGTTGCCCGTCGGATCACAGCCTGCATCCGCCACCATATCGACCGTGCGCTTGAATTTGATCCCCCGTCGCGTGAACGCCGCGCTCGCCGCGCCCGAAAGCATCGATGCCGAGCCGGCTGCAACACCCGCGAGCTTCAGATATGACCGCCGATCGACCGAAAGCGACGTATTCTCCCCTACTGTCTCTCCCTCGCGATTCCCATCGCTGCGTAGCATCACTGCATTAGGCATCACCTTACTAAAAAAAAGTTACGATATATTTTCCAATAGGTGGCGGTGAGTTCGAAGATACCACTATCAACTATCCAGACATCCACCGATCGTAGTCTCTAGCTGTACTTGTGACATCACAACAGGCACACAAATGCGATCAACAACCACAGCCAGCCCGGCGACAGCGAGCAGCCATGATGCACCGAAGCCGGACATCGGGTTCGATCGATAGCGCCGGCTGGCCGATCTAGACGATACGAACAGCATGAAATAGAAAATTGAGATTCATGGATGTGATTACATTGCCGACGGCGGTCGAATGCTCTCAACGCTCGCCGGCATTCGTAATCCCAGCACGGAATACAATAGTTGAGTAGAGTGGCAGAGACCTTGAGCATATGACCGACAGTAGTATCTTTATTATACGTGCGAGGATGTGCCGGAGATATGCAAACAAATACGCGAGTGGGAATTCTCACACGGCCACCGTTCGTCATCATAGGACTGTTCGTCCTCGCGCTCTCTCAGTCGGTTGAACAGCTCGGGCGCGCGCTCATCGGCCGCAACGATCTCTGGTCCGATGCGGCGAACGTGTGGCTACCGCTCGCCGAGCATGTCGCTTCCGGGAACGCGCTCTATGTCGGTGCGGCCGTCGATAACAAACCACCCTTCTGGCAGTACCTCAATCTCGCAGTGTTCGAGACGGGTCACTACGTCGCCGTCTTTTACTTGCTTGTCGGACTGGCGAACGCCCTCGCCGCATGGCTGCTCTATCGGTGGGTATCGGGCTTCGCACGGCGTGAGACGGCCGCCGTTGCTGCACTCTTGTTCGTCGCAGCGCTGCCGTTGCTAAACGGCACCATCATCAACGTCCGGTCGTTCGCACTCGTATTCCTGTTAATGGCGGTGCAGATTCGTCGGGCGAGTGTTCAGGGTGCACTCATCGCCGTCGCCGGTTTGTTCTCGCAGTACGCTGTTTTCGGAATTCCGGCACTACTATGGTATCGTCACACGATCGGACGGCTCAACGCCCGGCAATTCGTCGCGTTCTGCGGTGCAGGCCTTCTAACCGTTGTGGTGAGTTTCCTCCCACTGCTGTGGTGGGGCGTTCCGTCTGTGGTGGGTGGCGTCGAGTGGAGCTTTTTCGCCGCCGAGAGCCATTTGCTCGAAAACGACGTCCTGAATCCGTGGCTTGCACCGATGGATTGGGCGGCAAAGCTCGCACAGGTTGCCGAGCAGATGCTCTACCTGCTCATCCCGGCGGCACTCTACACCGTCCGGGTCATGACTGGTCGTGTGCAGGAGCGGTCAGCCATCGATATCGTGCTCGTCGGGTTCGTTGCCCTCTACGCCCTCTCGTTTGGCGTCAAATCGCTGCGATACTACTGGCTGTTGTTGCTCCCGTTTCTGGCGGCACTCGCGGCGCTCGAAGTCGAAGCGATCTATCGGCAGGTTGCAGGATAGAGGTCTCACTCGCCACGGATAGCCATACGCCCGGCGTCGATGGCGGCGCGGGTGCGAGGATAGTATCCGTCGAAGCTCTGTGCTGCCATCGATGGCGGGATGCGTTCGTGGGGCGCGACGCTCTCGTAGGCCATTACGCGCTCAGCGGGGGTGGCAATAGCCTGTTTCGCGCCCGCACGATGTGGCGCGACAACGTAAGTCTCGCCGCCACCGTTGGAGGTACGAAAGCGAACGCACCAGAACCAGTGCGGGAGATACATACTCCAGCACTCCCGTGTTTCACAGAAATTAGTTCCGGTCGAAGGGGAACGACAGTCAGCGGCCAGCAACATGCACTCATACCTCGTTGATCTGCTCAGAGAGAACATGGTCTGAGCAGTCAATCCTCATGTGATTTCACGCAGGCGAACTCTCGGCGCTCGTGAAGCTGTCAAGCACGAGGGCATGGCCGAGACTTGCCGTGATGCCGAGTACGCGTGTCGTCGATGTTAAGTGCAATGTCAAAACGGACATAGCCGTGCGTTGGGAGCGGGCAGTCGAAGAAAACTGCTCGCTGCACCTTCGTCCGTCGGTCACGGCTGCACGACGAGCTTGCCGAACGCATCCCGGCGCTGCATATCGGCGAACGCCTGGCCCGTCTCATCAAGTGCATACTCGTCGTCAACGACCGGCTCGATCGCTCCATCCGCCGCGAGGTCGACAAGCGTTTCGAGATCGGGCTGGGTGCCCATCGTGCTGCCGATGATCTGGTTGTGTCCGAGATACAGCTGTGGGATCTCGATCGTCGATCGATCGCCCGCAGTACGGCCACAGACGGCCATCCGACCGCCCTGTCGGAGCAGCGCCAGCCCCAACGCGGTGTATTCGCCGCCGAGATGGTTGAGAACGGCGTCAGGGTCGCCGATTTCGTCGACGGCCGCTCGAATCTCGTCCGTGGCCCCCGACTCGACGACGTGGTCGGCTCCGACGTCGGCCAGTCGGTCGGCCTTTGCCGCCGAGGTCGTCGTCCCGATCGATCGCGCGCCGAGCGCATCGACGAGCTGTACGCCGGCGACACCCACGCCGCCGGTCGCGCCGGGGATGAAGACGAGATCGTTCGCCCCGACGTCGGTGCGCCGGAGCATGTGGTAAGCAGTCATGTACGCGGTCGGGAGCGCTGCCGCATCCGTGAAATCCACCGATTCAGGGAGCACAACGAGTCGGTCAGCATCGACGAGTGCCTGTTCTGCAAGGCCGCCGTGGTACAGGCTGTACTGTTCACAGCGGTTTTCGGGCCCTTCACGACAGTATCGACAGGTCCCACAGGTCTCGTTGGGACACAACAGGACGCGATCGCCGCTCGCAACCGAATCGACGTCCGGTCCCGTCGCGGCGACCTCGCCGGCGACATCGAGCCCACTCACGAACGGGAGCTCGTCCGTCCCGACCATCCCCGAGTCGCCTTCAAGGATCCAGAGGTCGTGGTGGTTGATCGAACACGCTGCGACGTCGATGACGGCTTCGCCAGCCGCCGGCGTCGGGTCGGGCCGTTCCTGGACGGCGACGTCGTCGGGGCCATCGGTTCCGGTGAATGCAGCGACACGCATACGAGAGCTACGGGCCACGAGCCAGTACTGTCTGTCGGTTCACGAGCTGTCGTCCGCGTTCGACACGACCACCCGGTGCAGCCGTTTCGCCAAGACACACCGGAGCGATAGACACCGTCCACGCAGTATTTGGTGACTCGCGATCGAACGGCGGTATGTCGCTGCAGGATTACTGGGGGATCGGCCCGAAGACAGCCACCACGCTCGACGAGGGGCTGGGCACCGAGCGGGCGATTCGCGCGATCGAGGGGATGGATATCGGAACGCTCGCCGATGCCGGCCTCGCTCGCGGCCGAGCGACGCGCATCCTCCGGCACGCCCACGGCGAACAGGGGATGGGGATTCTCACGACGCCGGACGCACGCAGCGTCTACAAGGACCTCCTCGCACGGGCACAGGAGCATGCAATCACCGAGCACGCCGGCGACCGAATTCGCGTGTTGACGCCGCTCACGTCGGTCGATGCAATGGACAAGCGCCTCGACGCGGTGACGCTCGCAACGGAGACATGGCGTGAGCTCGACGATGCCAGCCGCGAGGCAGTGCTCGACGCCTTCGCCGACTTCGACGAGATGGACGGTGGCGAGCGTGCTGCCGTCGAGACCGTCCTTACCCTCCAGGAGATCGGGGTACACACCGGCGTGTTCGCTCCGATCGACGCGATCGATGCCGACGCGCTCGCGGACGCCGCCGCGGCGCTCGGTTCGCTCGACACCACGGGCGACGATCCAACCGTCCGCGAGGGCGTCGACGACGACCTCGATACGGCCCGCGAGCGGCTCGCGGCGGTCGAACAGCTCGATGCACAGGGGATCGACGTCATCGACGCCATCCAATCCGACGGGGTTCGCTCAAGCGCGGAGTTCCGCGAGGCGTTCGTCAGCCACGTGGCCGCCGAGACGCCACTCCCCGCACCGCGCGTCCGCGAAGCGACACCCACCGACGCCGCCGACGCGACCGATTTCGTAACCCAGGGGCTCCGCGAGCTGCTCGCGACGCTCCATGAAACGTTCGAGACACGCGAGCAGGCAGTCGTGGACGATCTCGAAACCGCTCTCGACGACAGCCGTGATGCGATTGAGGCGGCCGTCACTGCGGTGAACGAGACGGCCTTCCAGCTCTCGCTTGCCCGGTTCGTGGACGCGTACGATCTGACCCGTCCGACGTTCGTCGAGTCGGGCTGTGTCGGGGCCGTGAACGCGCGCAACCTGTCGCTCGTGGCGGCCACGGAGACGGCCGTCCAGCCGGTCACGTACGCCGTCGGCGATCACGACTGTGCCGCCGCGGTGCCGACCGCCGATCGAGTTTCGGTGCTCACCGGAGCCAACAGCGGCGGGAAAACAACCCTGCTGGAGACGCTCTGTCAGGTGGTCGTGCTCGCACATATGGGCCTTCCCGTGCCGGCCGACGAGGCCGAGGTCAGTCGTGTCGATGCCATCGTGTTCCATCGCCGGCACGCGAGTTTCAACGCGGGCGTGCTCGAATCGACGCTGCAGACGATCGTGCCGCCGCTGACCGACAGCGACCGGACGCTGATGCTCGTCGACGAGTTCGAGGCGATCACCGAACCGGGGAGCGCTGCGGACCTCCTCTATGGGCTCGTGCGTCTCGCTGTCAATGCGGGCGCGATCGGTGTCTACGTCACCCATCTCGCCGACGATCTCGCACCCCTCCCCGACCGAGCGCGCACCGACGGCATCTTCGCCAGAGGCCTCAACGACGATCTGACGCTCGACGTGGACTACCAACCACAGTTCGAGACCGTCGGTCGATCGACACCGGAGTTCATCGTCTCGCGACTGGTGGCGAACGCGAGCGATCGCAGCGAGCGCGCCGGCTTTGAGGCGCTTGCCGAGGCCGTCGGCGAGGACGTCGTCCACCAGACCCTGCTCGATGCGGAGTGGTCCGCCTGACGGGAGATCACGGAGAAACACACTAAAGCAGCTGTACGCCCTATTCTCGTCGATGACCCGCTATGGCTACGCCGCGATGAACGTCACGCTCCGCGAGGAGGACGTCCGCACGAACCGTGGGATGAAACCGATTCGTCCCCGGGAGACGAGTCGTCCCTCACTGATTCGTTGATCGTGTCGCCTGCAAGGGAGCAGTCCGATATGGATGGTGACGTCGATGTCGGCGACGAGCCCGAGACGTGTCCGGTCTGCAACGTCGCGTACGACTCGGTATCGGTCCACGATGCGGGGCTCATGGTGAACCTCCTTAACAACGAGCGCTACCGACGAGTGTGCTTCGAGCCTGTCGTGGATCACGATGGCCGTCCACTCGTGCGCTTCTTCCATCACACTCACGGGCAGGCACTCGATTCCTAGCCCACAGAGCAAGCGATAGCTTTCGATCTTCTGGCGTGCTGTTGCGACGAGTCGGTCCCCATCGGCAGTGGGTTCAGGGTGCGTGAGTCCGTACGCTTGCCATGAGCGAGCGCGTTCCCGTGACGGTCGTCACCGAGACCGAGGAAACGATCGTCGAGATCGAGCGAGGGCCACCCTCCGCGATGCGCTGCTCGATCGGGGGTTTTCGGTCTACGGGAGGTTCTCGAAGCACGCCAACTGCGGCGGGCGGGGACTGTGTGCGACCTGTACCGTCGCGGTCGATCCCGCACCGGAGCCGACACACTGGCACGATGCTGCAGCCGCCCGGTTCGGCTATCCACGCCTCTCGTGTTGTCTCACGGTCGAGGAACCCATGAGGGTCGAACTCCTCGATAAGTACGTCTGGGGGCAGGTGCTCCCCCACCGTCAGGAACGTGAACCGTGAGTCAGATCGTCATCAGCCCGTGAGGCCCGGGAAATCGATTAGACATCAAGAACGAGCTTGCCACGGACGTGCTCCGTTTCGACGATCTCGTGGGCGCGCGCCGCCTCCGAGAGTGGGACTTCGGTGCTGACTGTCGGGTGCAGCGTTCCGTCGTCGATCGCCTCGCCGATCGTAGCGAGGAGCGCGGGCTGTTCCGATCGCCCGCTCACCGCCCGCACGGCGATGTCGCGGCCGTCGGCGATCGGATCGGAGGGAGCACCGACGACCGAGACGAGCACGCCACCGTCAGCGAGGGCGTCGACCGAGCGACGCTGGGTCTCGCCGCCGACGGTATCGACAACGATGTCGACGGGATCGACGACCGATTCGAACGCCGCCTCGCGGTAGTTCACGAACTCGTCGACGCCCAACTCGCGGAGATAGCGCTCGCTGTATCCCGAAGCGGTGGCGACCACCTCTGCTCCCGTGGACGTGGCCAGCTGGACGGCCATGTGGCCGACACCACCGGCCGCCCCGTGGATCAGGACTCGATCGCCGGCAGTGCAGTCGGCGTACTCAAATAGCGCCTGCCAGGCTGTCCGGGCGACGACCGGCACGCCGGCGGCCTCGGTGAACGTGAGCGCGTCGGGCATCGGAGCGAGCTGGTCGGTGCTCGTCGTCGCGTACTCCGCGTAGCCACCGAAATCGGGGAAGCCGTTGACGCCGAACACCGCGTCGCCGCGCTCGAAGTCGGTGACGGCCGTACCGATTTCTTCGACGACGCCCGCGACGTCCATCCCGAGAACGAGCGGGAACGGATCGTCGGCGAGCATCTGTGTCGTCACACCGCGTCGAAGCCGACAATCGACCGGGTTGACGCCCGCGGCACGAACGTGAACGAGGACCTCGTCGTCGTGGGGCTCCGGACGGGGCATACGCTCGTAGCTGAGGACGTCAGGCGGACCGAACTCGTGGATGCGGGCGGCCCTCATCTGCCGTTCATCGTTTCGCATCACATTGAACGTTCTGGGGGCACGGGCGTTCGCAATGAAAAGGCGAATGGGATCGTTCGCCAAACGGGGACCCATGAGCAAGCTCTCACCGGCGGAGCTGGAGCAGTACGTGTTCTCACGGACCGGCGACGCGAACGAGAACCTGCTCGTCGGCCCCCGCGAAGCCGAGGACGCCGCCGCGATCGAGACGGGGGCCGGAACCCTCGTCGTCAGCACCGACCCGGTCTCGTTGGCCGTCGAGCGTATCGGACGGATCGGCGTCGCGGTCGCATCCAACGACGTCGCTGCATCGGGTGGCGTGCCGGAATACGTCGTTTCGACGGTTCTGCTGCCGGAGCTTGACGAAGAGGTACTCGATACGATCACCCGCCAGTTGCACGCGACGTGCGAACGATTCGGGCTGACGATCGTCGGTGGCCACACCGAGTCGGTCGCCGGCCTCGAACGGCCGTTGCTGTCGCTGACCTGTCTGGGATACACCGATCGGTTCGTCTCGACCACGACGGCCACGCCGGGCGATCGCGTGCTTCTCACGAAAGGTGCCGGAATCGAGGCCACGGCGGTATTGGCATCCGATTTCCACGAACAGATCGACGCCGACGAGGCCACGTTCGAGCGAGCGCACTCGTTTTTCGACGAACTGAGTGTGATGCCCGAAGCGGCCGTCTGTACGCCCGTCGCGACCGCGATGCACGACCCGACCGAGGGTGGCGTCCTCGGCGGGCTCGTCGAGATCGCCCGAGCAAGCGATACCGATCTCGTCCTCGATGGCGATGCGGTGCCGGTCCGCCCGACGACCCGCGAGCTCTGTGCCGCGATGGAGGTCGATCCACTGCGCGTTCTGGGATCGGGTGCGTTGCTCGTGACGGTGCCGGCCGATGAGGCCGCAGGGACTCTCGACGCCCTCGACGAGGAGGGTATCGTCGCGATCGACATCGGTCACGTCGAGGCAGTTTCGGGAACCGCACCGGCAGTCGTTCGTGACGGCCAGCGGCGAACGGAGATGGTTCAGGATGGGATGTACGCGCTCTGGGACTGAGCGGCCTGCATTGCTGGTTTCCCGTACGTTCGGAGTGAGCCTTAAGACCGTCCCGCTCGTAGGGTAGGACGATGGTTTCCAACGGCGATACTGCACCCACGTTTTCCGCGACGGTCGGCACGAGCGACCACGAACCGTTCGAACTCGACGAGCATCTCGGCGACGGACCGGTCGTTCTCGCGTTCTTCCCCGGTGCGTTCACGCCCCCGTGTACGAACGAGATGGTCGCCCTGCAGGACCACCGAGAAGAGTTCCAGGACGCCGGCGCGACCCTGCTCGGCGTGAGCGCCGATTCGGCGTTCTCGCTCGGCGCGTTCCGTGAGGAGTACGACATCGAGTTCGATCTCGTGAGCGACATGAGCCGTGAGGCGATCCAGGCGTACGATCTGGAGATCGACATCGAAGAGCTGGGTCTCTACGGCATCGCGAACCGCGCGGTCTACGTCCTCGACGAGGACGGCACCGTGGTCTACGACTGGGTTGCCGACGATCCGACGAACGAGCCGGAGTACGACGCCGTCCTCGAATCCGTCGAGTCGTAATCCCTCGTTTCGCGATCCACCGTCACGGTTAGACGGAGATCCGATAACTACCGCCTTTTGTCGATACTGAGATTGGGCCCTTAGTCGGACGATCGCTCGACGACGACCTCGTGAATGTCGACCTCGTTCGGTGCTGCAAACGTTTCCTCGGCGGAACGATCCGCATGAGCCTGTTCGAACGCTACACCGTCCTTCCACGCTTCGTAATCGCCCCGCGATTCCCATGTTGTCATCGTGATATACCCATCCGCGTCGATCGGGCGAAGCACCCGCAACTCGACGAAACCCGGCTGGTCTTCGATACCGTGACTGGTCTTGAGTCGTTCGACGAACGTCTCGGCGTGCGCTTCCGGAATTCGAACATGGTTCGATACGGTGATCATTCGTGATTTGCCCGGTGGGACATCCTCATCCTGTCGATAAATACGATCGGTTCAGCTACCGGCTGAATCGGCTGGAATCGTTTTCTCAACTCGGCGTGGCGTTCAGTACGTCGTACCGATCGTGATCGTCGGAAAATGGGCAAATACTATACCTCGACTGCCATCCAAGTCACGTATTGTACATGCCAATCCAGACAAAGCGCATCTACGAAGAACCCGAACCGGAGGACGGGACACGCGTGCTGGTCGATCGTCTCTGGCCGCGTGGCGTCTCGAAGGAAGACGCGGCGCTGGACCGTTGGGCCAAAGACGTTGCGCCCTCCGACGAGCTTCGTAACTGGTTCGATCACGATCCCGACCGATGGGACGAGTTCGAAAAGCGGTACAGGGACGAACTGACTGATCGGGACGTCGTCGACGAACTCCGCGAACTGGCCGACGACGGAACCCTGACGCTGCTGTATGCCGCAACGGACCGTGATCACAACAACGCAGTCGTCCTGCGAGACGTCCTCGACGGGAAATAGGGGTAGTGTGATCTCGACGCAGCCTGCTCACGGAGCGACTCGCGATAATGTATCGGCATTCATGAAAATAGAGGAACAGTTATCTCCTCTGGCGGCCTACTATCGGTCGAGAACGGAGTCATGCCGCTTCCGGCGGCTGTTCGCTCTCGGAGAGAACAATGATCAGCGATTCGATAACCTACCTGCGGAACAGTGACGAGCTCGCCAAAACGATCCTCATCGGCGGCGTGCTCTCGATTCTGAGCGTCCTGCTCATCCCGGCGTTCGTCGTGTCGGGCTACCTCGTGCGCGTTCTCCGGAGCGCGATCGACGGCGAAGCGACGGCTCCGGCGTTCGGCGAGTGGGGCGAACTGTTCGTCGACGGGCTGAAAGCGTTCGTGATCGCGTTCGTCTACGGGCTCGTTCCCGCTGTTGTCGGGTTCGTCCTCGTTGGCGGGAGCGTCATCGCCACGTTCTCGACCGAGAGCGGGAGCGCGGGCCTGCTCGGTGGTGTGGGCCTTCTCTTCGGGCTGGCCGTCTCGGTGGTGCTCGGGCTCGCCGCGTGGTATCTGATCCCCGCTGCGACCGCGAGCTTCGCCACGACCGGCCGTCTGAGCGCTGGCTTCGACATCGGCACGCTGCGGCCGGTCGTGACGAGCAAGCGCTACGCCACCGGATGGCTGCTGGCGCTCGGCGTCATCGTCCTCGCCGCGGTCGTCGCCGGCATGCTCAACGCGATCCCCGTTCTGGGGACGATCGTGGGCGTGTTCGTCAGCTTCGCCGCCAGCGTCGTCGCCTACCACATCATCGGTCGGACGTGGGCCGACCTCCAGCCGATCGCGACGCGCGACAACGGCGTGATCGACGACCAGCCGGTGGTCTGAGAACACCTGAACGGCTCGGACGGCCGAGCTCGTAACGCTCGCGCCGATATCGTCTTTCCAGCTGTATCGGTTGCAACGGAGTACATATTGAGTAACACTCGAAAATTGGTTTCTGAGCACGACGGGTGCGTGTGAGACACGACCACGTTCGTCCGCTCGACGACCGCGTTCCGAAGTGCTATCGTCGCTGGAGTGACTGGACGAATCCATGAATCGCAGGGAGTTCGTCGCCGTCGGTGCCGGAGGCGGGGCGTTGCTGGTCGCCGGTCTGGGAACCGTCCTCGGCGACGGCCGTCTCGACGACGGTCCCGCCTACGGCACGGTCGCCACGCCGCCCAGCTCCGGGACGATAACGCTCGACAACGGACTGGAAGCCTCGCTGTACGCCGACGGTGCAGTCGCCCTCTTCGGCGCGTCGCTGACCGTTGATATCGAGGGCGGCACGGCCATCGCCGGACGGTTGCGAAACGTCTCCGGACGTCTGCTCGACGAGGTACGACTCAGAGTGCAGTTCCTCGACGAGGGTGATGCGGTCTTGGCACAGGGCTGGGTCGCCGAGCAGAACCTTTCAGCCGGCGCGGACTGGGAGTTCGTCGTCTCCTACCCCGGCGACGATCCCGACCGCATCGCAGCGGCGACCATCAACGAAATCGACGCCTACTGAGCCGCCACTACATTCGACTCGGCGAAAAGCGGTAGCTTGATCGACGAAATACCGCCCCACACGTTACGTGCGAGATCGATCGGAAGCAGCGGATTGCGTGTTCACGATTCGTTTCTTTTGCACCCGCGTCTGCGAGCGGGTTGGGGACCGCCATCGAGAGCGTGTTTGTCTTCCCATCCCGGAATGGGTGAACTCCTGCTGATAAAGATAAATGACCGGCAGCCATAGCGGCTCGCATGGGCTGGTTGCGCAGACACTCGCTCGCGATCTCGTCGATCGTTCTACTGGTCTCCAGCGTCTTACTGGCCGTCGTGCTCGGCTACGCGGGGTTGGTCGCCTACTCGGGGCTCGCGGCGGGCACAGCGCTCGCCAGCGTGCTCACGGAGCTCGCTGTCCCCTATCTCCCGATCGTGGCACTCCTGCTGGTGCTCGTCGTTGTCTCCGGGACCGTCGCGACGTGGAGCGCGCTGCGCCGGCTGTCGATCCCGAGAAGCGAGCGGTTCGGCACCGCGGCCGAACGGATCGAGCAACGCTATCCCGTCATCGACGGATTCGGGATCTCCGAGTTCGTCTCGCCACCCGAACCGACGACCGAGGACGCTCTCGCGGACCTGAAACGCCGGTACGTCGCCGGCGAGCTCGACGAGGCGGCCTTCGAGCAAAAACTCGATCGTCTCGTCGCCAACGAATCGGTCGACGACATCCGTGCCGAGCGCGAACGTAGAGCCGTGCTGGACGAATCCTCGAACGGTTCCGGGCGCTAAGCATGGCCTGCGGCGTCAGAACTTCGAGGGGAGCCGGGTCCCCGTTCTCGTCGGAAAGCCGGCCACCGATCACACCGTCCGATTCCTGTCTCCCTGCTACCCGGACCGGAGCCGCTGACCTGATCACATGACTCCCATGTGGTGAGACACACTCGAAGCGGTGAACACGGTCGACGAACAGCAGCTGAATCGTCCACGAAAGAGTGTTGTCCGCATGGGTCCGTCACCCACTATGACTGGCGATCGCGTTACGGTCTCGTTGGACGACGATGCAAGCGCTGCTCTCGAAACGCTCACCGACCGTACCGAGGACGGCCACAGCGAACTCGTCCGGCAGGCGCTCACGTTCTACGCCGCGAACTTCGAGGCAGCGACGGCCAACAGGGAAGTCGATCTCGGCGTCTACTACCGGATGCTCGCGGGCGGCGAACACGTCCTTCTCGACGTCGATTTCCTCCACTGCTTTCTCGACTACGTCGAAACCGAAGCCGGCGACCCGGATCCCGATTTCTTGGAGTCCGCCGATCGTGTCTCGGAATACCACGCGAGCGAGTACGAAAAGCGGTTTTTGACCCTCGGTGATCTACTCGACTGGCTCTCGTTTTGTGGCTTTCTCACGGTCCGGACGACCGACGACGACACATACCACGTCGTTTTCCCGACCGAATCGATGAAGTGGTTCATGCTCCGGTTCATCGAACGAACCACCACGGCCCTCGACTTCGAGATCGAGGTCGACGAGGGCGTCTCGAAGGTCCTGCTTACCGAACACGCCGAGTAGCGACGTATCCGACGCTCTCCACGAACGCCTTCCCGTTCATACGGCTGCATACTGCATGCACACCGGCCACAGGAACCCTTTTCAACGGATTGTGTAATCAACTATCGTGAGGTAGATTGACAATGGGACTCATACAGCGACTACGGGCGATCGGTCCGGGTGCGATGGTCGCGGCGGCCTTCATCGGCCCCGGAACCGTGACGACCGCGAGCGTCACCGGTGCACGGTTCGACTACGCGCTGGTCTGGACGCTCGCCTTTTCGATACTCGCGACGATCGTTCTCCAGGAAATGAGCGCTCGTCTCGGGCTCGTTTCCCGCGAGGGGCTCGGCGAAGCATTGCGCGATCAGTTCGACAACCCGATCGCGAAGTGGGGATCGATCCTCCTCGTCGTCGCCGCCATCGGGGTCGGCACGGCTGCCTACGAAGCCGGGAACATTCTGGGCGGGGCAGCCGGACTGGAGACCATCACCGGTGTGAGTTCAACCGTCTGGGGGATCGTCATCGGCATCGTGACCGGCGCACTCCTCTATACGGGCAAATACAAGCTCATCGAGCGCGCGCTCGTCGGACTGGTCGCGATCATGGCCATCTCCTTTCTCGTCTCGGCGGCGCTCATCGGTCCTGACCTCGGTGCGCTCGCGGTCGGGTTCGTCCCGAAGATCCCGGAGGGATCGCTCTTTCTCATCACGGGGCTGATCGGAACGACCGTCGTCGGCTACAACCTCTTCTTGCACGCGAGCAACGTCCAAGAGCGGTGGAGCGGCCCGGACGAACTGGGTGCGTGTCGAACCGATACCGTAATCTCGGTCATTATCGGGGGAACCATCACGATCGCGGTGCTCGTGACGGCTGCCGCTGCGTTCCCGACCGGCACCGAGATCACCGACATCGGGCGGATGGCCGAACAGCTCCGCCCGATCGCCGGCCCGTACGCGACGCTGTTCTTCAGCATCGGCCTGTTCGCCGCGGGGTTCACCAGCGCGACGACGGCCTCGCTGGCTGGTGCGTACGCCACGGCGGGCGCGCTCGGTTGGGAGACGGATCTCTCGGCGACCCGCTTTCAGTCGGTGTGGGGAGTCATCCTCCTCGTTGGCGTCTCGTCGGTCTTCGTCGGCGGTAGCCCCGTCGAGATCATCGTCTTCGCACAGGTCGTCAACGGCATACTCCTGCCGATCGTTGCGGTCTTCCTCATCATCGCCATGAACTCGGAGACACTCCTCGGAGAGTACACCAACGGTACGGTGTCGAACGTCCTCGGTGGTATCGTCACGGTGATCGTCGTCTGGCTCGGTGTCCGGTCACTGCTCACGGTGGTGGGGGTGATCTAGATGGCCCCCGAAGAGCGCCTCGCTGCCGACGACCACGACGTACGCCTCGGCGTCGACGTCGGTGGGACGTTCACCGATGTCGTCCTCCTCGACGGCGATGATCTCACGACCGCGAAGGTACCGAGTACCGAGGATCAGAGCGTCGGCGTGATTGAGGGCATCGAGAAAGCCTGCGCCGAGGCCGCCGTCGCTCCGGATGACGTCGACTCGTTCGCCCACGGGATGACCGTCTCGGTCAACGCTCTCCTCGAAGAGGCGGGCGCGACGACGGCACTGGTCACGACCGCGGGGTTCAGGGACGTCCTCGAGATCGGCCGCCAGGACCGGCCCGCGCTGTACGATCTCGACGTCGAGAAGCCGACGCCGCTGGTCCCCCGTCGGCGACGTCACGAACTCGCCGAACGCGCGACCGTCGACGGCATCGAGACGCCGATCGACGAGGACGAAGTGCGGACACTCGCCGCCGAATTCGATGACGACGTCGAATCCATTGCGGTCTGTCTGCTCCACGCCTACGCCCACCCCGACAACGAGCGCCGCGTCGCCGAGGTCCTCCGTGAGGAATCGGACGCCAACGTCTCGGTCTCCCACGAGGTGCTGGCGGAGTTCCGCGAGTACGAACGCACCGCCACGACGGTCGCCGACGCGTACGTCACCCCGGCGATCGACAGCTACATCGGTCGACTCGAAAGCCGTGCCGAGGAACTGGGCGTTCCCGCACCGCGCGTGATGCAGTCCAACGGCGGCATCGCCGACCCGACGACCGTCCGTGAGAACGCCGTCACCACCGTCCTGTCGGGACCGGCAGCGGGCGTCGTCGGTGCCGAGACGACGGCTACCGGCCGGGCCGACGATCTGGAAGGGCTCATCACCTTCGACATGGGCGGGACCTCCTCGGACGTGAGCCTCGTCCGCGACGGCGACGTCGAGCGCACGACCGACGCCACGATCGACGGTCGCCCGATCGGCGTACCGATGGTCGATCTCACGACCGTGGGTGCCGGCGGCGGTTCGGTCGCGTGGGTCGATGCCGGCGGCGCACTCAGGGTGGGTCCCGAGAGCGCGGGGGCAAACCCCGGGCCTGCCTGTTACGGCCGCGGCGGCACCACGCCGACGGTCACGGACGCGAACGTCGTCCTCGGCTACATCGGTGGGAGTTCGGCACTCGGCGGCGAACTCGAACTCGATGAGAGAGCGGCCCACGACGCACTCGCCGATCTCGCGAACGAGTCCGACCTCGATGGCCCAGTGGCAGCCGCCCGTGGGGTCTACCGCGTGGCGAACGCGACGATGACCCGCGCGATCCGCTCGATTACCGTCGAGCGCGGTCACGACCCCCGCCAATTCGGCCTCGTGGCCTTCGGCGGCGCGGGGCCGATGCACGCGACCGCGCTCGCCGATGCTCTCGACATCGAACGGGTCGTCGTCCCGCGTGCCTGTGGCGTGTTGTCGGCGTACGGGCTCCTGGCGGCCGACGAGAAACACGACGCCGTCCGTACTCATCGAACGTCACTCGGCGATCTCGACATCGATACCGTCGAGACTGCCTACGACGAGCTCGCCGCACGCGTCAGCGCGGATTCGTCGGATTCGGACGCGGCTCACATCGAGCGGGCGGCGGACTGTCGGTACGCGGGCCAGAGTTTCGAACTCACGATCCCTGTCGAGGAGCCGATCGATCCGGACGGGCTCGCCGAACGGTTCCAGCAGGCCCACGAGACCGCCTACGGCTATCGGATGGACGATACGGTCGAACTCGTGACGCTCCGGACGACGGCGACAATCGAGCGCGAACCGACGACACTCACGTACGCCGGCAACGGCGAATCACGGACGGACAGTCGAACAGTGATTTTCGGTAACGAATGCCACGAAACACCGGTCTACGCCCGCGAAGCCCTCGCTACCGACCGCGAACTGACCGGGCCGGCGATTCTCGAAGGAACGGAGAGCACCGTCGTCGTGCCACCGTCGTGGACGGGAACGGTCGGCATGGACGGCACGCTCGTCCTCGAACGGGAGGTGACCCGATGAGCAGCGACGCTCCCGAACTTGATGCGGTCACGCTCGAAATCATCCGCAACCAGCTCGAAGGCGTCGCCGAGGAGATGGGCGAGGTGCTCATCACGAGCGCGTACTCGCCGAACATCAAGGAACGCCGGGATTGTTCGACCGCGCTGTTCGATGCCGACGGGCGGCTCGTCGCCCAGGCCGAACACATTCCCGTGCATCTCGGCGCGATGCCCGAGGCGGTCGCCGCCGTTCTCGATCACGACCCATGCCCAGGCGACGTGTTCGTGCTCAACGATCCCTTCGCCGGCGGGACGCATCTCCCGGACATCACGATGGTCTCGCCGATCAGCCTCACGGAAGACGCTGCCGACGACGAGATCGTCGGCTATGCCGTCTCGCGCGCTCACCACGCCGACGTCGGCGGGATGACGCCCGGGAGCATGCCGGCCGGTGCGCGCGAGATCCACCAAGAGGGGCTGCGCCTCCCGCCGACGCGACTCGTCGAGGGTGGCGAGATCGACACGGATGTTCGCGAGCTGATCCTCGCGAACGTTCGCAACGCCCGCGAGCGCTGGGCGGATCTGCGCGCCCAGCTCGCGGCCAACGAGCGCGGCGGCGAACGCATGCGATCGCTGCTCGACGAGCACGGCCGCGAGCAACTGCTCGACGCGTTCGATGCGGTGATCGACTACTCGCGCGAGCGGATCACGAGCGAACTCGCCGCCCTGCCGGATGGCACCTGGAGTGCGAGCGATGCCCTCGAAGGCGATGGCGTGACCGACGCCGAGATCCCCATCGAGGTGAGCGTCACGCTCGACGGCGGCGCGGCGACGGTCGATTTTGAGGGGACGGCCGAACAGGTTGCAGGCAACCTGAACGCGCCACTCGCGGTGGCGAAAAGCGCGGTCTACTTCGTGCTCCGCTGTGTGACCGATCCAGAGATCCCGCCGAACCAGGGATGTTACGAACCGATCACCGTCGACGTGCCGTCGGGAACGCTGTTGCATCCCGAGCCGCCGGCCGCCGTCGTCGGTGGCAACGTCGAGACGAGCCAGCGCGTGACCGACGTCACCTTCGCCGCGCTCGCCGACGCCGCACCCGAGGTGGTGCCCGCGGGCGGACAGGGCACGATGAACAACCTCACGATCGGCGGGCGGACCGACGGCGAGAACGGCACAAGCGAGTTCTCCTACTACGAGACCATCGGCGGCGGCTTCGGTGCTCGCCCCGATAGAGACGGGATGGACGGCGTTCAGGTCGGGATGACGAACACCCTGAACACGCCCGTGGAGGCGCTCGAAGCGGCCTATCCGCTCACCGTCGAGCGGTACGCGCTCCGGCCGGACAGCGGCGGCGCGGGACGCCATCGCGGTGGGTTAGGGATCGAGCGCTCCGTCAGGCTCGAAACCAGCGCGACGGTGTCGCTACTCACCGAACGACGTCGCATCGCCCCCCGTGGCATCGCCGGCGGCAGGGACGGCGCGACCGGCGAGAACCGCATCGACGGGGAACGCGTCCCGGCGAAGACGACCCGCGAGGTCGCGGCCGACACCACAGTGACCGTCCGCACGCCTGGCGGTGGCGGTCACGGCGAGCCCGCCGAGCGTGATCCAGAACTCGAAGCCCGCGATCGTGCGGACGAAAAGACGGGCATCGACGAGCCATGACCGGTTGGCGCGCCCGGCTCGGGCTCATCGTTCCCTCCTCAAACACGACCGCCGAACCGGAGCTGACGACCGCTTGCCCGGCGGGGACGAGCGTCCACGCCGCCCGGATGCCTCTCGAAGACGTCACCGCGGACGATCTCGACGCGATGGCCGACCGCACGATCGAGTGTGCGGAGCTGCTGGCTCACGCCGACGTCGATGTCGTGGCCTACGGCTGTACGACCGGCAGTCTCCTCCACGGACACGGCTTCGACGCCGAGCTGGAAGCGGAGATCGCGACGACGGCGGACTGTCCGGCCGTGGCGACCGCGCTCTCGGTGGAGCGGGCTCTCGATGCGCTCGACTGCCGGCGTATCGCTCTCGCCACACCGTACGTGGACGATCTCACCCAACGGGAGGTGGCCTACCTCGAAGAAAGCGGCCGCGAGGTCGTCGCCGTCGACGGACTCGACATCACGGCGAACACCGACATCGGCGCACTCACGCCCGAAGACGCCTACCGACAGGTCGACACGCTTCTGGCCGACGCCGACGATCCCGACGGCGTCTTCGTCTCGTGTACGAACTACCCGTCGCTATCGGTCGTCGAGACGCTCGAAGCCGATTTCGGGCTGCCGGTCGTCACCAGCAACGCGGCGACGCTGTGGGATGCGCTCCGGACGGTCGATGTCGATACTGCCGGTTCAGGCCAGTTGTTCGCTCGCGGACGATAGCACGGTACACGCACCGTCTGTTTCGCGCAGTCGTCAGGGCGACCGCAACGGTCATTCGGTCTCGCCGATATCCATCGACAATGCTGCCGTGGGGCCACCTCGCGTTCGGCTATCTCCTCGTGTCGGCGCTCGTGCGGGTGGTCCCGGACTGGGAGATGGACCGAACGACGGTGCTGCTCGTCCTGCTCGGGACGCAGTTCCCGGACCTCGTCGACAAACCGCTGGCGTGGACGTTTCACGTCCTCCCGAGCGGTCGCTCGCTCGCGCACTCGCTGTTCGCTCTGGTGGCCGTCTGTGCGCTCGTCGGCTACTACTATCGCCGCCGCGGCCGTCCCGACCTCGGTGTCGCCTTCACCGTCGGTTATGGCTCCCATCTGATCGGTGACGGATACGGCTACCTCTTGTCGGGCGAGTACACCTACCTCTCGTCGCTCGGCTGGCCGCTGCTCCCGCCGCCACCGTTCGGCGACGAGGGGACCTTCCTCACGCACATTCCGGAGTTCGCCTTCACGCCCGGACTGCTGGCACAGGTGACGCTCCTGGCCATCTTATATGTCGTCTGGATCGAGGACGGCGCACCCGGGCGGGAGCTGTTCGACCGCTGATTGCTTGACTATGCCGGTCGACCGCTGACGCCCATGCAGAAGATCGCTCCGTGCCGGATCGTTGCTTCGTTATGACGAACTATCGTCCGAATCACCCTCTAGTTCGTCGGCTTCGTTCTCCGTCTCCGACTGGATGCTCTCCATATCGACGTCCGCGTCGAGTTGCTCCTCGTCGACGGCCGATTCGAGCGTCTCGCGGTCGGTCACCGCGCCGATCCCTTGCTCGTCGACGGCCGACTTGATCCGATCGGTGTCGATCGCCGAATCGACGTTCTCCTCGCCCGTTCGCGACTTGAGCGCCCGCTTGACAACCACGTATCCCATGGCTGCTGCACCACCGGTCGCGATCGCACCGGGGATCCCGGCGCGTTTGTAGCCATGCTTGACCGCTTTCTTGCCGAGTGCGAGTCCGATCATCACATCGGAGGTCGTTACTCGGCGATCAAAACGTCGGGGCGCTCGTTTGCAAGCACAGTAGAGAATCCGGCGCTATCCGAAATGATCGAGGTCGCGCCGGAGACGCACGAGCTCGGCACGCTGGGCCGCGAGGGAGGCGATGTGATCGTCGAGCGTATCGAGCGCGTCCTGGATCTCCGTATCGAGTGCATCGAGATCGCGACTGCCGGCTTCGATGCGGGCGCGGCGGATGTGTTTGCAGTCGGCCTCCCGATAGATGAAATCGGGACAGGTACAGGACGGCTCTCGAATGTCGACGAGATATTCGATGCCCTCCTCGCTGTAGACCTGGTAAACGTCGGGTCCGTGCTCGATGACGGTCAGGCGCTCCGAGAGCGCCCGTCGGTCGCGCTTGTCGATCTCGTGTTTGAACGGTCGCGTTGCGAGCGCTTCGTCGTACGACGTGGATGTGCTCACGACTGAATATCTGATTCGGGGATCAGTCCCGCATTCTCGACCCGCATCACCGCCTCGCCGTCGCGAAGGTCTTCTCGGGCTGCGGTCACTGTCATATGTCATCGAAGGTACTCCACCGGGATAAGACGTCGTTAACAACAGACTGAAAGTGAAGTCATTACGACTGAAACGGACGAAATTGCCTGTTAGCGTCTCTTTATCGGCGGTCTGAGACACATTCATCACGTTGGTCTCCATCGTGGATCGAGGTGACGCTCGGTGCCATCGCTCCCGCACAGCAGATCGGTGTCCGCTGTGATTCGAACCGTCCGATTCACGTACGGAGGACGCCACAGTCGACGATGGCTCGCCACGAGAGCACGTAGGGAAGGCGGGGAATCGAGGCTCAGTCGCCCGTCGACTCCCCGCGCGTGGCCGACTCGAATGCCTCGTCGATGGACGAATACTGTGCCTCGTCCTCGGGGTAATAGCAGGCTGCCGTGTGTCCACCATCCGCCGTTTCGTCCGCTTTCGGCTCGGCTTCTCTGCACTCCTCACGAGCCTTTGGACAGCGTGGGGCGAACGCACAGCCCTGGGGAAGATCGACCGGGTCCGGCGGTTCGCCGTCGAGGAGGACCCGGTTGCGATCGACCGAGGGGTCTTTCTCGGGCGATGCCGAGAGCAGCGCGTTCGTGTAGGGATGTTTCGGTGCCGACACGACCCCTCCGGTCGCGCCCATCTCGACGATCCGGCCGAGATACATGATGGCGAGCCGGTCGGAGACCTGCGTGAGGCTCGCGAGATCGTGCGAGATGTAGATGATGCCGATACCGGCCTCGGTCGCGAGCTCCCGCAGGAGGTTCAGGAGGTTGACTTTCAGCGAGACGTCGAGCATCGATGCGGGTTCGTCACAGATCAGGAAATCCGGATCGAGTACGAGCGCGCGAGCGATCGCGACGCGCTGGCGCTGGCCACCCGAGAGCTCGTGTGGGTACTGATCGAGGAACTCCGTCGCGGGCGTGAGACCGACCCGTTCGAGTGTTTCGACGATCGCCTGCTCGCGCTCGTCGGTCCGGTAGTCGTGGATCGTCAGCGGCTCGCCGACGAGCTCTCGAACCCGCTGACGCGGGTTCAGCGCGTCGTAGGGATCCTGAAAGACGAACTGCATCTTCCGGCGGAACTCCTTCATCTCCCCGTCGCGATACTCCTCGAACGGTTTCCCGTCGAAGGTGATCTCGCCGTCGGTCGGCTCTTCGAGCAGCGCGATCGTCTCGCCGAGCGTGGATTTCCCACAACCCGATTCCCCGGCGACGCCGAGGATCTCCGAACGCTGGACGTCGAGCGAGACGCCGTCGACCGCCCGGACGTGCTCTCGCTCCTCGCCCCGAAGCCGCGCCATGAGCGGCTGGCTTTGGTCATAGTGCTTTTCGAGTCCGTTCGTTTCGAGCAGCGTCTCGTCGGTCTCGGCTGTCGTCGCCTCGTCCTCGGTGATCCCCCACGTCGCCGGGTCCACGGCGTCGCGACGCATCCGTGCGGCCTGCTGGACGTGATGACAGGCCGAACGCTGGTTGCGGTTCGGGAGATCGACCACGTCCGGATGTGAGGCCTCGCACTCCTCGGTGGCGAACGGACAGCGATCGACGAAAACACACGACGAGGGTTCTTCGGTGAGGTTCGGCGGCGAGCCGGGGATCGACACCGGGTTCTCGTCGGTGTCGTCGACCGACGGGAAGGAGTTCTTCAACCCCATCGTGTAGGGGTTCGACGGGTTGATGAGCACGCTCTCGACGCTGCCCTGCTCCATCACCTTGCCGCCGTAGAGCAGCGATAGTTCGTCACAGGTCTCGGCGATGACGCCGATATCGTGGGTGATCAGCAACAGCGAGCTGTCGATGCGCTCCTGGATGTCGAGGATCGTGTCGACGATCCTGTCCTGAACGATGACGTCGAGACCGGTCGTCGGCTCGTCGGCGATGATGAGCTCCGGATCGAGCGCGAGCGCCATCGCGATCGTCACGCGCTGGCGCATCCCGCCGGAGAACTCGTGTGGGTAGTCGTCGATGCGGTTCGGATCGAGCCCGACGCGCTCGAACAGCTCCCGTACGCGATCGCGTGCCTTCGCCGTCGAGACGTTGCGGTGTTTCTGAATCGCCTGTTTGATCTGTGCGCCCGTCGTCATCACTGGGTCGAGCGAATCCATCGCGCTCTGTGGGATGTAGGCGATCTCCTCCCAGAGGACATCGCGGCGTTGCTCGGTCGAGAGCGCCGTCAGCTCCGTCCGCTTGAACTCGATCGTACCGGATTCGACGGTTCCGTTGTCGGCGAGCAACCCGAGGACCGCCTCGGCGGCCGTCGATTTCCCGGAGCCGGATTCGCCGGCGAGGCCGTAGTTGACGCCCTCGTCGATGGTGAACGAGACGCCGTTGACGGCGTGGATCGTCTCGTCGTCGGTGCTGTACGTGACCGTGAGGTCGGTGATGTCGAGCAGTGTCATTGGCTGGCTGTGATTTCGGGGTTGATCCGTTCCTCGTACCGTCGGCCGATGAGGAACACGGACGTCGTGACAGCGGCGATACCGATGGCGGGCGGCAGCACCCACCACCACGCGACCCGGATCGCGCCGGAGGCGAACACCTGCCGGAGCATCCGCCCCCAGCTCGTCGCGGTCGGGTCGCCGAAGCCGAGAAACGCGAGGCTGGCCTGGAGCGAGATCGACCACGCGATCCCGTAGGCCGTATACAGGAATCCGGTGGCGAGCACGTTCGGAGCGATATGGTAGAACATCGTCCGCAGGTGGCCGGCCCCGCTCGCACGCGCCGACCTGACAAACGTCCGGTTTTTGACCGCGAGCACCTCCGACCGGACGACCCGCGCGGGCATCTTCCAGAGGAACAGCATGATGATGAGCGCGATGAGCCAGACGTTCGGTCTGACGAACGTCAGCAACAGCAGCGCCATCGGCGTCAGCGGCAGCGAGAACGTCAGATCGGTCAGCCGCATCAGCAGCTCGTCGACGTAGCCGCCGAAGTAGCCGCTCGTCAGTCCGACGAGGAAGCCGATGACGCCGGTGCCGATGCCGCCGACCAGTCCGACGATGAGCGTCGGCCGTGCCCCCGCGAGGAACTGGCTGAACACGTCCTTGCCGAAGGCGGTGGTGCCGAACCAGGAGTCGAGATTCGGGGCTTCGAGCACCGCGATCGAACCGCTTGCCGTCCGGGCGCTGTACGCGACGGGATCGTGTGGCGCGAGCAGCGGGCCGAACAGCCCGAGAAAGCCGAACAGCGCGATGACGATCACCCCGCCGAGGGCGAGCCGGTCGCCGGCAAGAAAGCGGAGCTGGTCGGCGATCCAGCCGTACCGACCCACGAGACGCTCGCGAACAGAGGCCGAGCCGGTGCTCATCACGCACCACCCCCGGTCGTCGAGACGGTTGGATCGAGATACTCGTAGAGGCTATCGGCGACGAGGTTCATCACGATGACCGCGAGCGCCATGATGAACACGGCGGCCTGGATCAGCGGGTAGTCCTGCTGGCGGATGGCGACGACGAGCAGCCGGCCGATGCCGGGCCACGCGAAGACGACTTCGAGCAGGATGAGCCCCTGGAACACCATCCCTAGTCTGAGTGCGAAGTAGGTGATGATGGGCAGCAGCGAGTTCCGCCCGGCACGGAGAAGCTGTTCAATCTCGGTGAGCCCCTTCGCCTCGTGGAGTTTGAGAAACGCCGATCCCTTCTTCTCGACGACGCCGTTACGCGCGAGCAGCAGGAAATCCCCGCTGTAGAACAGGACCGCCACGGTGAACGGCAGGACGTAGTGATGCAGGAAATCGACCGACAGGTAGGTCTCGATCAGTCCGTCGGGTGAGGCCGTCAGGCTTCGCATCCCGAACGTCGGGACGAGCCCGAGCTGGTAGCCGAAGACGATCAGCAGGAAGATCGCCGTGATGAACACCGGCGTCGACCGGAGGAACGTCGTCACGACGATGCTCAGCTTCTCGGTTATCGAGCCACGATTCCAACCGGCGTACATCCCGAGCAGGCTGCTCAGGACGGCGGTCGTGATCAGTGCCGGGATGAGCAACAACAGCGTGTTCAACAGTCGCGGTCCGAGGATCGCCCAGACCGGCTGGCTCCGCCGGATCGAGTAGCCGAACTGGAAGGTCAGCAGGTTCTCGACGTATTTGATGTACTGCTGGAGAATCGGTTCGTTCAGCCCGTAGGCCGCGATGATCTCCTGTGCCTGCTCGGGCGTGAGATTGCCGGTCGTGATCAGCGTCTCGAACGGCGAGCCCGGCAACAGTCGGAGGATCACGAAGATCACCGAAATGGCGACGAGGGTCAACGCCGCCGCGATCGCGGTCCGTTTGACCAGGAACCGCTGGAACTCGCTCATCGGCGGCCTCCGTGGCCGCGATTCGGCTCCGTCCACTGTGCCTGTCGTGTCGCTGTCGGTATCGTCATTGTGACTCCGTCCCGTGTGTGTTCGAGAAATCCGGCTGGCCGAGTTCGGTGCGCCGCTTGTGCGTGTTCCCGTTCTGGATGCGTTCGACGAACGCGGCCCACGCCTGCCCCTCCGGGAAGTGAATCGTTCCTTCCTCGTCCCACGTGTAGCCCGCCTTCCGCAGGATGGTTCGGGCCGCCGAGCGATCGTAGCCGTAGCGCTTGGCGTTCGGGTTGTGCCACGTATCGAGCAGCGGCGAGATCGGGTTCTCGCCCTGGACCGTCGCCCGGCCGTTGAGGAACGTGTCGACGAACCCCTGTTTGTCGATCGCCTTCGCCAGCGCGACGCGGAACTCCTTGTCGCGGATGAGCGGCACCGAGAACATCAGCTTCGTATCGAGCGGGGCGAAGTTCTTGGCGGTCATCTTCGAGATCGCCGCTGGCTGGCTCGCCCGATCGGCCTGTGTGTTCGAGAGCACGCCACCGACGGCGTCGATCTCGCCGCTCTGGAGCGCGCCGATCATCGCCGTGCTGTTGGCGACGTTGACCCAGAGCACGCTCTCGATGCCGGGGCCACTCTCGAAGTAATCGCCGAGCGCCTTCGATCGGAACTCGTCGCTCCACATCCAGTTGTTGTCCCAGCGCTCGACCCGGAATCGGGTTCCCTGACTCCAGTCGACGAACTTGAACGGGCCGGTGCCGACGGGGTTGTTGGGGTTGTACTGGGTGGGCGAGCTGACGTCCTTCCAGCGATGTTTCGGGATGACCGTGCTCTGGACTACCCCCTGTGTCATGAACGTCGCGTCGGGGCCGGTGAGGTTGAATCGAACCCGCCCGCCGTCCGTCCGCGAGAGGATCTCGGTGCTCTCGACCGGTTCGTAGAACGGCACGACGCTGGTCGCGCTGTGCTGTTCGAAGAAATCGAGCGAGAACGTGACGTCTTCGGGTGTGAACGGCTTGCCGTCGTGCCATTTCACCCCGTCACGGAGATCGACTTCGACGGTGGTGTCGTCGACGAACCCGCCGCCGGTCGCGAGCGCGGGGATCACGTCGAGATCCGGCGAGGCGTCGAACAGCCCGTCGTAGATGTATTTGAGGCGGTACTCCTCGGCACCGCCGGCCGACCACGGCTGATTGAGCGAGTTCATCGACGTGGTCGTCCCCTTGACGTAGCTTCGGTCGCCCGTCCGTGGCTGGAGGTTGACCTCCGTCCACTGGAAGGTGTCCCGGGTCGGACCGGGGCCGGGCGTCGGAACGTAGCCTTCGAAATTGCGGGTGTTCGCCGCGGTGATCACGTCCGGAAAGAGGCTGATGATCGCGCCGACGTCCTCAGCGAAGATTTTCTGAACTTCCTGTATGAGATCGGCGCGTCGTTGCTCGTCTTCAGTGATCTCGTCCTGTTTGTCGAGAAGCTCGTTGATCCGCGGATGCCAGTAATTGTCGTAGTTGAACGGGCTGTCCTTGGAGCGCCGGGTCAACAGCGCGTTCGGCCCGATTCCGCGGACCGGGTCCGGGCCGTGAGTGCTCATCGAAAACACGTTTTCGAGTCCCGGTGTGTCCCAGCTCTGTGCGTACAGCTGATTCAGCGGCCGGTCGATGATGCGGGCAGGAGCGCCCAGCGCGTTGACGCTGCTTTTCATCATCAGCGCGTGCTGTTTGCTCCAGGGATCGTCGTCGCTGGAGAACTCCATCGTCAGTGTTTCGAGCGGCGCTCCCGCACGTGCGGTGTAGTCGAGCGGTGGGCCCTCGGCCTGTGCCGCGTCGTCGAGCGTCGGCCAGTCGTGCCAGTATTTGGTCTCGACGCTCGCGGGCGTTCCTTTGGGAACGTCGGCATTGAGCGTGTTCCCGGCGTCGCGTCCGCCGAGGGACGAGCTACAGCCCGCGAGCGTGGACAGCCCGACGGTGCCGGCCGTGGCCGCGAGCCACCGTCGACGGGTGATCCGTCGTGTATCGATGGCGTCAGTTGATCGTCGATGATCGTTCGGTACCATGCTACGAGGTAGCAAATGGAAGGTATCTCATTGAAATTATCCCCGATACCCGCTGGTCACGACCGATCTTTATATACTGGTGGTCCGCCCCGACCGCTATTCGTCGTGTTTCGTTCTACTCTTTGCGTGAGCCGTAGAGCAGCGCCAAGAGGTTCCGTTCCGCGACGCGCAACCGTTCGCTAGCCGTCGACTGGGAGACGTCCAGCGCCCCGGCGATATCGTTCGTCGATGCCGTCCGCGGAACGTCGAAGTAGCCCAGCTCGTAGGCGGTTTCGAGAACCGCAAGCTGTTCGTCCGCAAGCTTCGTCGTGATGACCTCGGTTATTCGACCACCGTCCAGCGGCTCGCCGGGGTTCTCTATCTGGCTCACGCTCTGTAGCTCGAACGCGCCCAGTGACTCTTCGAGATCGTCGGCGAGCGCCCGAAACGACTCCCAGTTCCGCGCGGTCACGACGACCTCGAACTCGTTCCCCTGGAGAACGATCCGATTCGGGATCGCCTCGTGGCGCAGCACCAGCCCGAGAATGAACGGATACGATTCGTTGGCGACGAGTGTGAGCCGACGGACGACGATCTCGGACGGTCCGGTCGGAATTTCGTGCGTGTAGAACATCCGCACGCCCCAGATATCCGCGATGGCGTCGTGAGGATCGAAATCAGTTGTCGAGGATATCGTAAGCGATTCGATCCACTTCCCGTCCTCGATGTAGAAGGCGTTGTCGAGCTCGATGCTCCGGACGCCGTCGATGCGGGAGCCGAGCTTCTCCATCACACCGGTCGGGACGGTGCGGAATTCGACGCGAAGAATCGATGATCACTCCGTACCACTCTCATCATCAACTGCGGTATATGCCTCACGGAACACACCGTCGACGGTTTCTCGCCCGATAGCACGAAACCCCTGCCGGACGGTCCGGTGACGGAACTCGACCATTCTGGGGCCAAGAAAACGTCAAAACAACGATATTGCTCGGCACGAACGTTTATGATGTCGGCATGCGTATCTCTCTGTCAATGGGGACTGTTACCACAACCCCGTCCGAGGAGGCCCGGTCGATATTCACGGAACTCGGCTACACCGTCTCTGGCAGCGGCTGCGAGCTCAGAGCCGAACGCAAATGGCGCGTCGTCCGCGTCACGGCCGCCGACGAGGCGACCGAACTGCCCAAATCGGGCGAGCTTCGCTGTTTCGTCGCGTGGATGGACGCGGCCCACGATCTCAGGGACCGCTTGATCAACGCCAAACCCGACTACGACTGGGCGGTCATCGGTGTCGACAGTACGGGCGAGTACGACGTGCTTCATCCGTCGCTCGGCCCGTCGCTGCTCGTCTAGTTCGACAGCTCTTTTCGCGCCGCCGCGAGCCCCGCGTCGGCGTCGATCCCAGCGCTCTCGCCGAGAACGTCGCCGAGTGCCCCGAGCACCGACAGTACGTTCGAGCGGCGCGCGGAGTGGCCCATGCAGCCGATCCGGAGGATCTCGCCGGAGAGATCGCCCAGCCCGCCCGCGACCTCGATATCGTAGCCGTCGAGCAGCTCGTCGGTCACGGTCGAATCCTCGATGTCGGCGGGCAGGCGAACGGTGTTCAGGCTCGGCAGCCAGCTCGTGCTCGCGAGTTCGAGCCCCATCGCCTCGATGCCGGCTCGCAGCCCGTTCGCGACGCGTTCGTGGCGCTCCCAGCGCGCTTCGATCCCCTCTTCGGCGGCGAGGCGCAGCGCCTCCCGCAGTGCGTAGACGTTCGTGATCGGCGCGGTATGGTGGTAGGCGCGCTCCTCGCCCCAGTAGTCGGTGAGCTCGGTGAGATCGAGATACCAGGAGTTCACCGACGACTCGCGCTGTTCGATCTTCGCCATCGCCCGCTCGCCGAGCGTGAGCGGGCTCGCCCCCGGCGGCGCGGAGAGGCATTTCTGGGCGGCCGAGTACGCCGCGTCGATCTCCCACTCGTCGACCTTGAGCTCGACGCCGCCGAAGGTCGTCACCGCGTCGACGATGGTGAGCGCGTCGTTGTCGTGAGCGAGCTCGGTAAGCGCCGGCACGTTTGGCTGGAGCACGCCGGTGCTCGTCTCGCCGTGGACGAACGCCAGCAGGTCGGGGTCGTGAGCGTCGAAGGCCGCACGCACGTCGTCGATGTCGAGCGGTTCGCCCCACGGGGCATCGACCGTCACGGTCTCGCCGCCGGACCGCTCGACCATCGACGCCATCCGCCCGCCGAAGTAGCCGTTGCCGGGGACCACGACCGTGTCGCCCGGCTCGGTGAGGTTCGCGATGGCGGCCTCCATCGCCGCCGATCCGGTCCCGCTGATCGGGACCGTCCACTCGTTGTCGGTCCGGAAGACGTAGCGGAGGAGTTCCTGAACCTCATCCATCAGGTCGACGAACGCAGGGTCGAGATGGCCGACGAGCGGCGTGGCCATCGCCCGGCGAACGCGCGGGTGGACGTCGCTCGGACCGGGGCCCATCAGCGTTCGGTTGGGTGGGGTGAGTTCGCCCACCGCGGGTCGTTCCATACCGGGGTGATTCGGGCAGCGTTGAAATGACGTTCGTTTCGTGGTGCTGACCATCCCACCACGAACGGTTTATGCCCGTCCCGGCCGTCAGCAGCGGTATGTTCGTCGGCCACGCACTGGGTGCGTTCGCGACCGTCGCGGGCGGGGCGCGCCTGGTCGGCTGCTCGCGCGGGCGCTCGCTGGCCCTCGGCGCGTCGGCGGGCGCGTTCGCCGCCGCCCCCGACGTCGACATCCTCTACGCGCCGGTTGGGCTGGCCGAGGCCAGCGGCGTCGCCGACGCCGCCGAGAGCTTCTGGTCGGCCGGCAATCTCGTCCATCGTGCGGTGACCCACTCGCTGGTCGTCGGCACGGTCGTCGCCGTCGCGCTCTGGTTCTGGACTCGCGCACGGAGCGGGGAGACGAGCGACCGGAGCGACGGTTCGCTGCCGAACATCCGGCGTCTCCGCTCGCTGTTGAACGCCGAGTCCGGTGGCGCGCTGCTCGCACTTGGCGGGCTGGTCGCGGTCGCCGGCGTCGTGAGCGGACCGCTCGGCGCGCTCGTGATGACCGCGTTCGCGCTCACGAGCCTCGCGATCGCCGAACTCGGCGCACACTACGGCGATCTCGGCCCGAAAGCGATACTGGTGACGGCGCTGATCGGCTTCATCAGCCATCCGTTCGGCGATCTGTTCACCGGCGAGCCGCCGCACATGCTCTACCCGTTCGCCACCCGGCTCGTGAGCGAGCGCATCGTCCTCACTGCCGATCCGACGCTGCATCTGCTCGGCTCGTTCTGGCTCGAACTGCTCACCATCTGGCTCGCGGCGATCGTCTACTGCGAGCTCACCGACCGCAGCCCGACGAGCTACATCCACGGGCGCGCGACGCTCGGAGTCGCCTACGCGGTGGCCGCGCTCGCGGTGCCCGCGCCGACGGTCGATTCGTCCTACGAGTTCGTCTTCAGCGTGCTCGCGGTCGGTGCCGTCGGGCCGGCCCCGCTCGTCCGCCGCCTCCGGCGGTCCCGACGAGCGATCGACGCCGAAAACGTGCTGACGGCCGCCCTCACCGGGCTGGCGGCGGTGACGCTCGCGTCGATCGCCTACGCCGCCGTCTATCTCGTGCTCTGAGGGGAGAGATGAAGTCCCCCGCCGACGAAGGCGAGCCATGTCACGCGCGGAGCTCGATCGACTGCTCGAAAGCAAGCGGGCCAACGCCCTGCTCGCCTGGATCTTCGTCGCGTTCGTCGCCATCGTCGCGGTCGTCTCGCTGGTCCGCGGGCAACTGCTCTGGGCGATCTTCGCCGCGAGCGTCGTCGTGCTCTCCGTGTTACCAGCCGTTGCGCTCCGCTCGCCGCTGGTGATGGTACCCTGGGAGGTGCTCGCCCTCGCGGCCCTGCCGACGCTCGCGCGCGCGTTCAGTCCCCCAGTCAGCGGGGTTGCGACCTATCTCGCGGTGGCGGCGCTCGCGCTCATCGTCGCGGTCGAACTCCATCTGTTCACGTCCGTGGAGATGAGCTATCGCTTCGCCGTCGGCTTCGTCGTGATCGCGACGCTCGCGGCCGCGGGCGGCTGGGCGGTCATCCGCTGGGTCGCCGATCTCTATCTCGGCACCGGCTTTCTCAGCTCGGAGGACGCGCTGATGTGGGAGTTCGTCGCCTCGACGGTCGCCGGCGTCGGTGCCGGCCTCTTCTTCGAGGGGTACGTCCGTCGGCGACTGCCGCCCGAACGCCTGCCCGAGGTGGCTCGATGAGGCTGCGCGATCGTCTCGGTATCTCCGAACACCGCCAGCGCCAGCTCACGCGCGCGATGGAAGTCGGCCTCGTCGCTATGTTCGTTCTCGGCCTCCTGCAGGGCAACACGACCGTCATCGTCAACACCCTGCTCGCGCTCGCGGTGACGCGATTGCCCGGGGTGCTCCAGCGCGATTACGGCATCCCGATGGATACGGGGCTGACGCTATGGATCACGGCCGCGGTCTTCCTGCACGCCTTCGGCGGCGTCGGCCTCCCCTGGACGACGCTGTCACCGTATCAGTCGCTGTGGTGGTACGACCATCTCACCCACGGGCTGTCGGCGTCGGTCGTCGCCGCCGTCGGCTACGCGGCTGCCCGTGCGCTCGACGTCCACAGCGGGGAGGTCTCCTTTCCCTCGGAGTTCATGGTCGTGTTCATCTTCCTGTTCGTGCTCGCCTTCGGCGTCTTCTGGGAGGTCATCGAGTTCACGGTCAGTTCGCTCTCGGCGCTGGTCGGTTCGGGCACCGTCCTCACCCAGTATGGGCTCGAGGACACGATGCTCGACCTCATCTTCGATACGATCGGCGCGGCCGTCGTCGCCATCTGGGGCGGCGCACGACTGAGCGGCGTCGTCGATGCCATCGTCGCACGGCTCGACACCGGCGAACGCGAGACCAGGTAGGCGTCCACGACCGGGTGAGAACGGCCGTGACGTGGGTTTTATACTCCTGCCGGCTGAAACGTACGCCGCGATGGTCTACAAGAAAATCACGATGATCGGAACGAGCGACGACGGGTTCGAGGCGGCCGTCGACGACGCCGTCGACCGCGCCGAGGACACGCTCAACAACGTCAAGTGGGCGACGACAGAAAATCTCGGCGTCGAGATCGCCGAAGTCGACGGTCGCGAGTATCAGGCCGAAGTCGAGATCGCCTTCGAACTCGACGAGTAGCGGTTCAGCCCTCTACTGCTTCGCTCAGGCGAGGCTCGCGCCGTCGAACTCGCCGCGGTCGTAGTCGATCTCCATGAGATCGAGCAGCGTCGGCGCGACGTCGAAGAGATCGGTGTCGCCGCCGATCCGTGCGGTCGGGTCGTCGACGAGCAGCGTGGCGTTGTCGAAGCTGTGCATCCCGTTGCGTGGACCGGTGTCGAAGACCTCGTCGTGGCCCGAAAAGCCCGCCTTGAGATCGAAACCGTGGCTCGGGATCGCCACGAGGTCGGGGGCGATGTCGTCGTGTGCGCCCCGGAAGGCGTCGCCCTTCTCGACGACGCGCTCGCAGACCTTCCGGCCGTCGGGGCCTTCGAGTGTTTCGAGGGCCTTCTTCAGTTCGGTGCGCTTGTCCTCGTAGTCCTCCTCAGCCACAGCACCGCGTGGCTCGCGCCCTTCCAGGTTGATGTAGAATCGTCCAGGAATGAACGCGTAGGCCTCGGTGTCGTCGGAGATGTCCGTGAGGCTGTCGTGGTCGTCCTCGCCGTACGAGAGCCAGCCCTCTCGCTGGAGCCACTCGTTGAAGTGGACCTCGTGGTCGAGGCTGGTGAAGCCGTGGTCGGCGGCGACGACCATCGTCACGTCCTCGGGCAGCATCTCGCGCAGACGGCCGAGATAGTCGTCGACCTTGCTGTAGATGTCGAGGAACTCCTGCTTGTACTCGCCGTCCTCCTCGTAGTGTTTGAACAGGAAGTGGTTCACGCGATCGGTCGTCATGAACACGCCGAAGAAGAGGTCCCAGTCGTCCTGTTCGATGTAGTGCGAGAACCCCTCGAAACGGCCGTCGAGGGTCGCATGGGCGTCCTCGACGAAGTCGGTCTTGTCGTCATCGTGGCCCAGTTTCGCGTTGTTGTCGATCCGGTAGCCGGTCCCGTTGAGCGTCTCGCGCAGCTCGTCGGGGTAGGCGGCCTCGTCGACGCCCGGCGAGAGAAAGCCCGAGACCATCCGCTGGACGTCGCGCTGGGGCGGGAACGTGACGGGTACGTTCATCACGGTGGCGTCGCGGCCCTCCTCTTCGACGCGATCCCAGACGCGGGTCGCCTGGACGTCACGGCCCATCGGCACGTAGGTGTCGTAGGAGCCGATCTCGCGATCCTGGAAGCCGTACACACCCGTCTCCCCGGGGTTGACGCCCGTCGTGAGCGCGGGCCAGCAGGCGCTCGATTCGGGCGGTACGATCGAATCCATCGGGCCGGCGGTCCCCTCCTCGGCGATCGCGGTGAGGTTCTCGAAGACGTCCGGATTGTCCTCGATCAGGCTGTACGGAACCCCGTCGATGCCGAAGAAGGCAACCCGCGGGGCGTCGTCGCCAGTGAGGCGGTCGAACAGTCCCATGGGTGGGTCAGTTCGGGCGCGTACAAAGAAGATTCGTTTCGATATCCTTACTCGTGGTCGGCCAGCGGCCGGCCACAGGCCGGGCAGCGCACGATATGCTGCTCGTGCTCGTCGTCGGCGCTGTCGGGGACCACCGTGGGATGATCCAACGCGACCGTGGTTCGTTTCGCTGCCATCACATCACCATTACCGGCCACGTACGCAAAAGACTACCCATAATTCCAACACATTCGCGGCGCACACCGGATAACCACGAGGAATATCACGAACGGTCATCGTGATTATCGGGTACTGTTCGCCGCACACGAACTACGGAGTCTCCCTATCGAAGCCATTTATGCACTCGCTCTCGAAGCGCTCTTCGAATGGCGGTGAGTCCCTTCCCACGTCAGAACCGGCTGGCTCGGGGAAGCCGCTCGTGACCCGACGATCGCGGTTGCGGGCCGTACTGCGCGGCAACCGGTCGCTATGGCTGCTCGTCGTCTTCGCCATTGCGATCGCCACTCATGCTGAAACGATCCAGTACTGGTTCGTCGCGACCGATACGCTGCCGCTGATCGAGACCAGTCGCGTGCAGAGCCCGAGCGGCGTCGTCGAACTGTTCACACAGCCGTTGATGGCCGGCACGGATTTCGTCGACACTGCGCTGTTCTACCGCCCGGTGTCGAGTCTCTCATATACGCTCGAATACGCAGTCTGGGGACTCTCACCGACCGGCTATCATCTCACGAACCTCCTGCTCCACGGGATCGCAGCGGTGCTTGCTGCCGTCACCATCGCCGAGATCACGCGCCGGCCCGCCGTCGGCTATCTCGGTGCCGTCCTCTTCGCCATCCATCCGCTGACGGCCGGTGTCGTGCCGCCGATCGCCCGCCGTCAGGACGTGTTGCTGACGGGTTTCGTTCTCGGTGCACTCCTCCTGTTCGTCCGCAGCCGTCGCGCGAACTCCCGCCCGCTGCTTGCCGGGGCGCTCGGTGCGTATGCAGCGGCCCTCGGAACGAAGGAGCCGGCAGTCGCCCTTCCCGGAGTGATCTTCATGTGGCTCGTCCTCTATCGAGGAACCGGCGAGTGGCGATCGACCCTCCGGCGGGCCGTGACGGGAACGGCTCCGTTCGTGGCGGTGACCGTCGCCTACGCCCTCGTTCGGCTCGTCGTTCTCGGTGGGGTTGGCGGCTACCGCGCCGGTGCTGCGTCGGGACCGGGCCTCTCCATCCTGTTCGTCCCGCTCAAATATCTTCGATGGGTGTTCCAGCCGACGGACGTCGTGGAAAGCGTTCTCACCGTTCTCCCGCGGTCGGTACTCCTCGTGGCGGTGCTCGGTGGTGCGGCCATCGGCCTCGCACTCGTTCGGTACGCCCGGCGTCGCGGCCTCGACACAGTTGGACTGGTGGCGCTGGTCGTCGCCGGTATCGCCTTCGAGGGGATGCTCGGGGTACACCTGCTGGCCCCTGCTACGAAAGCAGTGCTACCGTTCGGCCCGAACGAGTCGGCCATCGCGATCGGCTATCTCATCGATTCGCTGTTCATCGTCGGCTGTGTGGCAGGGCTACTGGCAGCGATACGCGGCTGTCAGACCGTCGATTCGTCGATACGTACCCATCTCGTGTTCTTCGCCAGCTGGTCGGTGATCGTCCCGGGACTGCTGCTGGCGACCGGTGCTGGCATCGGCGATCCGTTGCGGATCGCCGATCAGATCCAAACCGGCTATCTCTGTCTCGTCCCGGCAATGGCCGCCCTGAGTTTGCTCGGGCTCACCGCTGCCGAAGCAGTCGTCGCCGCGATTCGGGCGAGGACGGTCCGCGTCGATGCGACCGTCGTACTCCTCGTGCTCACAGTGTCGTTGCTATTGCCGCTCGTCGTGACGTCACCCCTCCTCGTGTCGAACGGTGATTGGAACGCTGCAGGCCAACTGAACCAGCAGCTTCTCACCGGGCTCGACGACGAACTCGACGGAACAGCAGCCGACACACCGGTCCGCCTGCTCGATCAGCCGACGACCGGCAGTGACGATCCGCCCCGCACGACATCGGTCAAACGGCTCCAGTCGTACTCGTTCGAGGCGTGGTTCGAGCTCCAGGAGCCACCACAGAACAGAGCGGTCGAACTGGTCGGCCATCATGAACTGCGGCCACCATACGACCGCCTTTCGCTCGAAGCAACGAAGGAGAACGGCACGGTCGTCGTCAGAGCAGTCACTCCGGGGTGATCACTCGGTCGACGGTTCGTCGAGCGGTGCCATCGTGAGCGTCGTGATGCGAGTATCGTCGACGCCGGCGACGGTGAGAGCGTAGCCGTCGAGTTCGACGCGATCATCGATCTCGGGAGTCCGTCCGAGCTGGCTGAAGACGAGCCCGCCGATCGTATCGAACTCCTCGCTTTCGAGTGCGCTCCCGACGGTCGTGTTGACCGTCTCGATCGGCACACCACCGTCGATCTCGTAACAGTCGTCCGCGCGCTCGCTGATCGTGGGCTCGTCGGTCGTCGCATCGAACTCGTCGTGGATCTCACCGACGATCTCCTCGACGATGTCCTCGACGGTGAGGATGCCCTCGAACGATCCCCATTCGTCGATCACCGCGGCCATCTGCCGATCCTCACGCTGGAAGTCGGTGAACACGTCGTCGATGAGCTTGTCCTCCGGCACGATCAGGATGTCCCGGGCGAGATCGCCGGCGGTCGGTTCGGGCTCGTCGGGCGCTGTCCCCCGACGATCGATCTCGATTCGCAGCAAATCCTGGACGTGGACGAAGCCGATCGGATGTTCGCCGTCACCCTGCTTGACCACGGGATAGCGCATGTGATGGCCCGTGGTGGCGATCTCGTACAGCGTCGAGAGCGGCGTTTCGGTATCGACCGCCTCGACGTCGGGGCGGGGCACCATGATCTGCCGAGCGATGGTCTCTTCGAGATCGAAGACACCCTCGATCATGTTCAGTTCGTCAGTGTCGATGTGGCCCTGTGCTTGGGACTGTGAGGCGGCGGTTCTGAGTTCGGCTTCGGTCTGTGACGTGTCGACCTCGGACGCCGGCGGGACACCGAGTGCTCGCGTGAACAGGTTCGCCGTCCCGTTGAACAGCACGAGTCCGGGCAGGAACAGATAGTAACAGGCCTTCATGAGCGGGGCGACGAGCAGGGCCATCCGACCGGGGCGATGGATCGAGAAACTCTTCGCCGCGAGCTCGCCGAACGTCACGTGAAAGTACGTGACGACGAACAGTCCGATCACGCTGCTGATCGCGGCGACAGCCACCTCCGGAACCAACGACCCCACCACCGGTTCGATCACCACGGCGACGGCCGGCTCGCCGACCCAGCCCAACGCGAGCGACGCGATCGTGATCCCGAGCTGCGTCACGGCGAGATAGTCGTCCAGGTTTTCGAACCCCTCCTCGACGATCGAGGCGAACCGGCGGTTCTCCTCGACCAGCGTGTTCACCTTCGCGGCAGTGAGGCGAGTGAACGCGTATTCGGCGACCACGAACACGCCGTTCATCACCACGAGAAACAGCGCGAAGAGCAATCGGCCAGCCGCGGCGACGGCGTCAACCATCAGCAGTCGGCCGCTCGACCGGAAGGTCGATTTCCCTCATCAGGAGCAGTTATATCCAGTACGGTCCCGATGGCGTCTCGTGGAACGGGCGGTTCGGCTGTGTCGATACTCACTTGTGTTGTCTCAACATCGGTAAGTAGCGTCTAAAGCCTCACGCTATGGCTCCCTTTCCTAATTGATCGAAGGAGCGTCGTGTTTGCCACCGAAAACCTCGATCGAAATCAATTGGAGTCATCCCCTCCACCACCTCTTCAAAATAGTACCATATTTCAAATATTTCACTATCGAGATCGTCATTCTGCTTCTGCTTTGAATTTGTAAATATTCATGTACAATACTATCGACCATCCCAATCACTTATATTTCTGCTCGTAATATTACCGTTTAGATATATCATGAGCACTCAAACAGGGACGAACCCCAGTACGACGCCGTTGGCAACGACGTGGCGGTATCTCGCGGCTGTCGGACTCCTCATCTCGCTGTTGGGCGTGGTTGCGATCGTCGCCCCGTTGGTGACGGGTCTCGCGCTGTCCGCGCTTCTGGGAGCGTTGCTCGTCGTGAGCGGGGTCAGTCACGGGGTCCACGTGTTCTCCGCACGCGGCTGGATAGGTGCACTCAGCCAAGGGCTGCTGGCGCTGTTGTACGTCGTCGGCGGGATCGTCACGCTGGTCAACCCCGTGCTCGGACTGACGACGCTCACGCTCGTCCTGGCCGTCGTGTTCGTGTTCAACGGCGTGCTCGAAATCTTCATGGGACTCAGACTGCGTTCGCGGCCGAACTGGTGGTGGCCGATCGCGAGCGGAGTCCTCGCGCTGGCCGTTGGCGTGTTGCTGTGGATCGGCTGGCCGAGCACCGCCGAATGGGCGATCGGCCTGCTCTTCGGCGTGAACCTGCTGAGCTCCGGCCTTTCGATGGTGTTCCTCGCGCTGAACGGGCGACGTGCAGCACGTGATGGGTCTGCCATCGGTACTTGAACAGCTCTCTGCGTCGTCATCGTCAGTTCGGATCACGCCGAAATCCCGACGACGATCGGAACGAAGGCGCGAGCAAAGAGAGAAATGTACTAGTATCTTTACGCTGCGTCCCGATGGTCGCTAGTGATGAGTGAACTCCCGGGCCTGTTCGCCCCCGAGCGCGTCGCCGTCGTCGGTGCAACCGAGCGCGACGGGTCGGTCGGGCGGGCGGTCACGGCCAACCTCCTCGAATTCGACGGTGACGTGGTTCCCGTCAACCCGGGCACGGAGACGGTGTTCGACCGTGCGTGCTATCCCGATCTCGGCTCGGTTCCCGATCCTGTCGATCTCGCCGTCGTGGTCGTGCCGGCCGATATCGCCGTCGACGTCGTCCACGACGCCGGGGAGGCCGGTATCGAAAACGTCGTCGTGCTCACGGCCGGCTTCGGCGAGACCGGCAGCAAAGGGGCCACACGCGAGCGCGACCTCCAGGAGACGGCCAGCGAATACGGGCTGAATCTCGTCGGGCCGAACAGCGTCGGGGTCATGAGCACCGCGGTGAACATGAACGCGACGTTCGGTCCCGAGGCCGCCCAGGATGGGTCGATATCGTTCATGAGCCAATCGGGCGCGTTCATCACCGCCGTGCTCGACTGGGCCAACGACCGCGACATCGGCTTTCGCGACGTGGTGTCGCTCGGCAACAAGGCCGTCCTCGACGAGCGCGATTTCGTCGCGGCGTGGGGCGAGAGCGACGACACGAGTGCCGTCATCGGCTATCTGGAGGATATCGCCGACGGCAGCGGGTTCATCGAGACGGCCCGGGCGGTCACGCAGGAAACGCCGATCGTGGTGGTGAAATCCGGCCGGACGGAGGCAGGCGCGCAAGCGGCCTCCTCGCACACGGGAGCGATCGCCGGTAGCGAGCGCGCGTACGAGGCGGGTCTCGAACAGGCGGGCGTCATCCGTGCGGAGACGGTCGAGGAGCTGTTCGACGCCGCGACCATGCTCGACGGCCAGCCGCTCCCCGAGAGCGATGGGGTTGCCGTCATCACGAACGCCGGCGGACCGGGGGTGCTGGCGACCGATGCGATCGGCGACTCACAGCTGGAGCTGGCCTCGTTCACCGACGACACGCTCGATTCGTTCGCGGGGAGCCTCCCCGACGAAGCGAACATCTACAACCCGGTCGACGTTATCGGCGATGCAGCGGCCGAGCGCTTCAGCGACGCGCTCGACGTCGCGCTTGCCGATCCGAACGTCGGTGCGGCGCTCGTCCTCGCCTGTCCGACGGCCGTGCTCTCCTTCGAGGCGCTCGCCGAGATCACGACCGCGACGCAGGCCGAGCACGGCCTCCCGGTGGCCGCCTGTCTGATGGGTGGCGAGTCGACGGCGGATGCCCAGTCGGTCCTCGACGACGCGGGCATCCCGACGTATTTCGACCCGGCACGGGCGGTGACGGGTCTCGACTCGCTCGCCCGCTATCGAGAGATCTCGACCCGCGAGTACGAGGCCCCGACGACGTTCGACGTCGACGAGACGGCCGCTCGGGAGATCATCGAACGGGCGGCCGAACGCCCCTCGAACGCGCTCGGCATCGAAGCGATGGAGCTGCTCGATGCCTACGGTATTCCGACGCCCGAGGGAACCGTCGTCGACACGCCAAGCGATGCCGAACGCCGTGCGGCCGAGATCGACGGCGACGTCGTCATGAAGGTCGCCAGCCCGGACATTCAGCACAAATCCGATATCGGTGGCGTCCGTGTCGGCGTTCCCGACGACGCGGTGGCGGACACCTACGAGGATCTCGTCGCTCGCGCGAAGAACTACCAGCCGAACGCGACCGTGCTCGGTGTCCAGCTTCAGGAACAGATCGACCTCGACGCCGGAACCGAGACCATCGTCGGGGTGAACCGCGACCCGCAGTTCGGCCCCCTGCTGTTGTTCGGTCTCGGCGGCATCTTCGTCGAAACGCTCGAAGACATCGCCGTCAGGGTCGCCCCCGTGAGCGAACCGATGGCGGCGGCCATGATCGACGAGATCGATGCTGCACCGTTGCTTCGCGGCGCTCGGGGCCGTGATCCCGTCGACGAGGCGGCGCTCGTCGAGACCATCCAGCGCATCTCGCAGTTAGTGACCGATTTCCCGTCCCTTCTCGAACTCGATATCAACCCACTCGTCGCCACGCCGGACGGCGTCGTGGCGGTGGATCTCGCGGCGACGATCGACCCGGAGGAACTCGACCGATGAACCCGATACTATTCACCACGACCGACGAAAGCACCGGGAAGACGGCCATCGCACTCGCGATCGCACGGATCGCCGACGAGCGCGACGTGGACGCCGGCTACATGAAACCGAAGGGGACGCGCCTCCAGAGCAACGTCGGCAAGACGCTCGACAAGGACCCGCTGCTCGCGGGCGAACTGCTCGATCTCGATGCCGAGGTACACGACCTGGAGCCGGTGGTCTACTCACAGACGCTCGTCGAGACGGCACTGCGTGGCCAGGCCGACCCAGGGGAGTTGCGCGAGCGCGTCACCGAGAGCTACCGCGAACTCGCCGCCGATCGTGAGCTGATCGTGGTCGAGGGCGGCAGCCGACTCTCGACGGGCGGGATCATCGATCTCACCGATCGGGACGTCGCGGAGTTGCTCGACGCACGGGTGGTTCTCATCGCCCACTACGACGAGCCCGGCGACGTCGACGACGTGCTCGCGGCGACCCGACAGCTCGACGAGGTGGACGGCGTGCTGTTCAACGGCGTGTCGGACGACAACTACGACGAACTAACGACCGACGCCATCCCCTTCCTCGAAGACCGTGGGATACCGATTCTCGGGGTGGTGCCCCACCAGCGCGAGCTCGCAGGCATCACCGTGAGGGATCTCGCCGACGAACTCGGGGCACGGATACTCACCGACGAAGCACCGCTCGATGGACTCGTCGAACGGGTTTCCGTCGGTGCGATGGGCTCCGAAGCCGCACTCGGACAGTTCCGTCGCACGCGCTCGGCGGCGATGATCACCGGCGGTGATCGATCCGAGATCCAGACCGCGGCGCTGCAGGCGTCCGGCATCGCCTGTCTGCTTCTCACTGGCGGCCACAGTCCCCCACAGGCGGTTCTCGGTCGTGCTGAACAGGCCGACGTGCCGGTACTACGCGTCCCCTCCGACACGATCACGGCCGTCGACCGCGCCGAGGACGCCATCGCTGCCGGTCCCGCACGGAGCGCCGACACCATCGAGCGGATGCAGTCGCTACTCGTCGATCGGCTCGATATCGACAGACTCCTCGATCAGGATTGACACAGTAGCATTCAGCCGAGCAGGGAGACACAGCCAGCGGTGACGATACGGGCCACAGCAACCACGTCATCGGTGTGAACGAACTCGCCGGCACCATGGATGTTCTCGCCGTCGGGACCGACGATAACGGTCGGCAGACCGGCACGGTGGCCGAAGTAGTTGAAGTCACCGACGCTCGAAAAGTAGCCGATGGCTGGTTCGTCGTCGGTGACCGTTTCGACACCACTCGATAGTGCGTTCACGAGCGGGTCGTCGGCATCGGTGACGTAGGGACCGTAGCGAACGTCCGGGGCGGGCGCGTCCCGAAAGTCGATCTGTACGTCGGAGTCGAGATCGAGATCCGCGACGACGCGTTCTGCGTCCGCTCGGACGACGTCTTCGGTTTCACCGATAACGACGTGGCGGTCGGCAAGCAGACGGCACGATTCCGGTACGGACAGCGTCTCACCGCCACCCTCGATTTCGATCGGACAGACGGAGCCGTCGCCGAGTTTCTCGTGTGTGCCGACGTCCATCGCCGCGAGCGCATCGGCCAACCGTCCCGCATCGACCACGGCGTTCGTCCCCTTCTGTGGCTGTGAGCCGTGTGCGGCCTCGCCGGTCACGGTGATGTCGTAGAGGAACCGTCCGCGCGCACCGAGCAGCAGGGCGGGATTTTCGATGGTCGTTTGAGCGAGAATCGGGCCGGGTTCGGTGACGATAGCGGCGTCACACTCGTCGGTGATCCCGTCACGAACGAGTTGATTTGCGCCCAGTCCGTAGGGACCCTCCTCGTCGACGACCGCACTGAAGAGGAGATCGCCCGCGAGATCCACGTCGGCCGTGGCAAGTGCGTCGAACGCGACCATGATGCCCGCAAGACCGCCCTTCATGTCACAGGCCCCCTGGCCGTAGAGTTTGCCGTCCTCGATCCGTCCCGAGAGTGGGTCTTCCTCCCACGCCTCGACGATCTCGACAGTGTCCATGTGGGCGTTCAACAGCAGCGTTGGAGCCCCCGGGTCGGAGCCTTCCAGTCGGGCGAGGACGTTGTTGCCCTCGAATCCCGTGATATCGGGTTCGCTCACTGGATGGTACTCTGGATCGTGCCCTCGTGAATCGAGCCAGTCGTAGACGAACTCGGTGATTGCTTCCTCCTCGAAATACGGACTACGGATGCGAACGAGCTCCTGGAGGAGGTCGATGGTTTCGTCGTGATCGATCCGTCCTACGAGCGTGCCTGGGTCAGTCGTTGCAGTGTCGAGCATGTCGGCGGGATCGTCAGTCATCGGCGGTGGTCTCCTGAATATCGGGATCGTATTCGGCGGAGGGTACGCCCGGCAGCGTGTCGAGGATCGATTCGACATCGGTGCCGGCCTGCTGGCCACGATACCAGTAGATGCCGAACACGACAAGCCCGATAATCACCCACGGGACGTAGACCGTGAGGGTGCCCTGGTAGGCCTGGGTGAGCAATACGAATGCGCCGATCGCACCGACGAGGCCCGAAACGAGGAGACCGCTACGAGGGTTGAAATCCGCCTGTTCGACGATATCGGGCCGGGCGTACTGGGCATACAGCAACGATACCGAGACCGCGAAGTACGCGATGAGGTAGCTGAAGGTGGCGATCACGATCACCTGATTGAGTCCCGAGGCGTAGAACGTCAGTGCCGAGGAGACCACATACAGCGTGAGCAACGACCAGTGGGGCGAGCCGAACCGTTCGTTCACCATCGAGAACCGCTGTGGGAAGATCTCGTCCCACGACCACGAATATGGCATCTTGATGGCCGCCGCCATCACGGCGTTCACGCTCGATGCAGTGGCGAGCAGGCCGCCGAATGCAACGATGGCGGTCGCGTCCGTCCCGAGGAACGTCTCGGCGGCGGTGGCGAGCGGGCGCGCCGAGTTGGCGAGGACAGTATAATCGCCGACCACGCCGTAGATCACCGCTGCGGTCCACATATACAGCAGGGTGAGGATGATCGTCCCGCCGATCATCGCCAGCGGGAGGTTCCGACCGGGGTTTTTCACCTCAGCACCCATCTGGCCCGCGACGGCGATCCCGATGTAGGCGTAGAACAGCGGCGCGGCAGCGGCGAGGAAGCCGCTCGATCCCCCGGTGAAAAACGGCCGATAGTTCGCAGTATCGATTGAGAGTGATCCGGGGAGGACGAGCACGAGGATCGCGAGAACGAGCACTCCGAGAATGGCGCTCTGGGCGATGCTGTACCCGCGCGTTCCGACGAGATTGACCAAAAAGAGGACGGTGAGAACCCCGAACCCGGCGAGGGCGATCCCGGTCCGACCCGCGATGAGGTCGGGAAAGAACACCTGAAGATAGCTTCCGAAGCCGATGGCGAGGCTCGCGTCGGCGGCCATATACCCGAGCCATTTCGACCACGTGACGACGAATCCGGGCAGGCGGCTGTTGAACGTGCGCGAGACGTACGAGTACGATCCCGCCGCAGCGGGAAAGATCGTCGACATCCAGCTGTAGTTGATGGCGATAGCGGTTGCGATCACGCCCGCGAGCAACACCACGAGGATCACGCTCGGCCCGGTCGTGGAACTCGCGGTCCCGAGCGTGACGAACAGCCCCGCCCCGAGCGTCCCGCCGATGACGGTGCTCATCGCTCCATACGGTCCGATATCGCGTGCGAGACTACGGTCGTCTTTCTCGCTCGATTGTGCCATATGTTATCATACTATAGTGGGCCAATAAGCCACCTCCCTAGCATGAACGGGTTATCCACACAGCGAAATTTCATCATTCCGAACGAAGTCACTGGTGTCCGAAGAGTTTGGCCTCGGCTTTCCGGAGATGTTCGAGAAGAGTAGCCTTCGCAACGTCGAGTTCCTCGGCCAGCTCGGTGGCGCTCACTTCTCGGGGCCACGCGTAGTAGTTCCGACGACGGGCAAGATCGAAGACCTCTCGTTGGCGTCCTGAGAGGTCGTCGGTCGGGAGCACGCCGGGTCCGCCGCGAGGGACCACGATGTCCTCGATCCGAATCTCTGCGTCGTTCTCCGCGCGGACGGCGTCGAGACGCTTGCCGAGTGTCTCGCGGTCGGTCTGAACGATGACCGTCCAATACTCCCTCCCGCCGTGCATTCTGACCGGTTCGTCGGGGATGAAGCCGCGTGAGACGAGCGCATCGTTGATCGAGTTCTCGATCGCATAGCGGACGACGATCGCACGGGACGCGCTTCCGGGAACCGTCTCACTCGTGGCGTGAAGATGGTCGGTTTCCCAAACCGAGTCGGTGAGCGGCGAGTTCTGGATGGCGGCGACGAGCCGTTCGACCGCATCGGTCGTCTCGCCATAAACGGTAAATCGGCCAGTGGCGGCCCCGTCGATGGGATAGACACCGTGGCCGAGCAGGCCGCCGTCAGCGTCTTCGGTCACCGTGAGAGTCCAGCAGTCGGGGTGCCAGATGTCGAGGGTGACACGCAAGCCCACTGCGGACTGCGACGGCGGGACCATCGGGAGTGATAGGCCCAACGGAGTCAAAAACCGTTCGCCCGGTCGATCTCGTCACTGATCCGTTACGACGTGTCGAGACGAGCGCAGCGATCCCGCCGAAACGACTCAGGCGAACTGTTCGTCGTAGAGATCCTGGGCGTGTTCGATGGCGTCGTAGGCGGCCTGTCGATCCTCCCAGCCCTGCGTCTCGACTTCCTTGCCGGCTTCGAGGTTCTTGTACGTCTCGAAGAACTCGTCGATCTCGTCGAGTTCCTGCTGGGGGATGTCGTCGAGGTCTTCGATATGGTCGAATCGGGGGTCCTCGGCCGGGACGGCAATCACCTTGTCGTCCTGCTCGCCGTCGTCGTCCATGCGCATCAGCGCGACGGGGCGGGCCTCGATGATGCAGCCGGGGAAGGTCGCGTCCTCGACGAGCACCATCACGTCGAAGGGGTCCTCGTCGTCGTAGTACGACTGCGGGATGAAGCCGTAGTCGTTGGGGTAGTGGACGTTCGAGTGGAGCACGCGATCGAGAACGACACCGGGCACGTCCTTGTCGTACTCGTATTTGTTGCGCTCGCCCTTGAGACACTCGACGACGGCGTGGATCGTCTCGGGTGCGTTCGGGCCGGTTTCCAGGTCTTCCCAGAGGTTCGTCATCACCCCCTCGTCCGACGAGGCGACGAAAAAGCGTTTTCTATCGCATCGCCCGCGCCGACCGACGGTTCGACGGTAGTATTAATGAGTGGTACCACCTATTTATTCCAGTCACGTCCCCTATCTCGGACAACGTCCGTTATGGTTGCGAAGGATTAAATATGTGGGTGACATCTTCCTGCTGATGCCAGAGGCACAAGCGGTCCAGGACAGTGGTATCGCCCGCGATCTTACGGCGTTCCAACAGAACATCCTCGCCATCCTGTCGGACGAGCCGATGTACGGCCTTGCGATCAAGCGCCAGCTCGAATCGTACTACGACTCGGAGGTCAACCACGGTCGACTCTACCCGAACCTCGACGATCTCGTGGAGATGGATCTGGTCGAGAAATCCGAGCGGGACAAGCGCACCAACGACTACGCGCTCACCGACGATGGCTACGAGGCGGTCGTCGACCAGCTCGATTGGACACTCGACAAGTTCGTCACCGACGAGGAACGCGCCGAGACCGTCCGCGAGCTCATCGACAACTAACCACCGCTCGCGCGGTTTTATCCGTAACGCAGGACGCCAAGACCCCTTCCTCAGCGAGCGCCGCAGGCGCGAGCAGGGAGGGGATACGGCGTCCGTCATCATCTGATCTTTCGTCCGAAGCAGAACCCTTACTAATCGCAAGACATAAAGCCGATTCACCGTGCGCCGTACCCACAAATATCGTCTCAAGCCGCCCGACGCTCTCCGCAAGGAGTTGGACCGGCACCGCGATATTTGCAGGCAAGCGTACAACCACTTCCTCCACCGATTGAACCGCGTTGAGGGGACATCCCGATATGACGAACTCGGCGTCCTCACCGATCTCAAGGAGTGGTGGGATGCCCTCGGCGACGTGTATTCGCGCACGCTTCAGAACGTCGTTGAGAGGTTGTACGACAACCTCGAAACGCTTCACCGACTCAAAGAGGAGGGCCACCGCGTCGGCCACCTCCGGTGGAAGTCACCGCGAGAGTATCGGTCATTCACCTACCGACAGTCCGGCTTCAAGCTCCACGAAACGGGCGGTCGAACTGTCTTATCGCTCTCAAAAATTGGTGACGTGCCGATTACCCTCCACCGCGAGATACCCGACGATGCCGCACTAAAGCAAGTCACGGTGAAACGCGAACCCACGGGCGAATGGTTCGCGTCTATCAGTATCGAAACCGGCGACGACCCGCCCGCAAAACCCGACGATCCCGAGAAGTGTGTCGGCATCGACGTGGGCATCCTGAAATTCGCCCACGATACCGACGGGTTCGCACTCGGATCGCTTGACCTCTCGGACGAACGCAACCGTCTCGACCGCGAGCATCGAAAGCTCTCCCGCAAAGAGCACGGGTCGAACAACTGGGAACAGCAGCGGAAGGTCGTCGCCAAACGTCACGCCGACCTGAAACGGAAGCGTCGGGACTTTCTCCACCGCGTCTCGGCGTACTACGCACGAGAGTACGACCTCGTGGCTGTCGAAGACCTGAACATCAGCGGGATGCTTGAATCCCCGTCGAATAGCCGCAACACCGCGTCCGCTGCATGGGGTGAGTTTCGCCGGATGCTCGAATACAAGTGCGAGCGCGAAGGGACACACTTTGCAGCTGTTCGCCCCGGTGGAACCACCAAAGAGTGTTCCCGGTGCGGCGTCGAGACCGACAAACCGCTATGGGTGCGTGAGCACTCGTGTCCGGCGTGCGGTTTTCAGGCCGACCGAGACGCAAACGCGGCCCGTAACATCCTTTCTCGCGGCTTCGATGATGTAGGGGTGGTTCACCCCGAACGAACGCCCTCGGAGACTGCGACCGCTGTGGGAACCACGGTTTCGCCGGTTCCTGCACGTCGCGTCATGGAACAGGGAAGCCCCGCCCTCAACGAGTGCCCGCAGGGCGCGAGTAGGGCGGGGTAGTTCACCCGTTCGAATCGTCGATAGCGTCGGCTTCCGTCATGGCGAGCGACAGCGACTCCTCGATGGCCGCGCGCTGCTCGTCGGTCGGCCACGCGTTCCGGACGAAGTATTCGGTACGGAACTCCCGACGCTCGGCTTCGGTCGCCGACTCGACGGGCCGTGCGTAGTGGTTGCTCATGAAATCGGCGAAGGCCCGCGCGTTCGCACCGTGGATCGCGTCGTGTGCGGCGACGGCCTCGACGACCGCGTCGTTGTGTGCCGCAACCTGCCCCCAGTCGTCGGGATCGCCGGCCCCCGACAGCGAGCGCTCGACGGCCCGATCGGTGTCCTCGATGCGCTCGGGCCGGATCTTACCGTCGGCGAGCCACTCGTCGGGGTGACAGACGAGTGTGTCGTCGGCCTCGCGGACGCGCACCCGGAAGTCGTGCTCGGCGAGCAGTTCGCGGCGGCGCTCGCGGTAGGCCTCGCGTTCGTCTTCGTCGGTGACGGTGCGTGCCAGCCGCGTGAGTCGTTCGGCCTCGTCGACGACCGCTTCTGGAAGCTCACTCATCGAAGGCCTCGTTTGCGCGGGCGTCGGCCCGCTCGTTCGCCTCGCGCGGGACGTGCTCGATCGACCAGTCGTCGAACCGTTCGAGCAGCTCGCGCACCCGCACCCGGCGCTCGCGCAGCGCGGGATCGTTGGTCTGCCATGCACCCTTGACCTGCTCGACGACGAGCTGTGAGTCACCACGGAGTTCGACAGTGTCGAACCCGTAGTCGACGGCGCGTTCGAGCACCCGGGTGAGCGCGTCGTACTCGGCGCGGTTGTTGGTCGTCTCACCGATGCGCTCGCCGCCCTCGGCGACGATGCCACTGCTGTCGACGATCACCCAGCCGATGGCCGCCGGGCCGGGGTTACCACGCGACGCGCCGTCGAAATAGCAGTGTGCGCGCCCGCCGTCCTCTCGGAGCAACCCTTCGAGACGGGCCGGTGTTGCGCCCTGAATCACGACCTTTCCGTCGTAGGCGACGGCAGTCGCCTCCGCATCGACGGCTCGCCAGCGTTCGTGATCGGTGTTGCCCGGTTCGATCGCGACCCCGGCGGATTCGAGGCGCTCGCGGGCCTGATCGACGTCACACTCGATGACCGGCATTGCCGACACTCGCCGTAGCGGTCGCATAGCGGTTGCGATACGAGGCCATCGGAAGCACTATCGGACGAGCGGCGGCGATCCGATGGGTCGAATATCAACCGTTCGCCCCCAAGAGTTTATACGTTCTGAGGATACTACTATAAAAGTGCAATGACACGGTCCACTCGTCAGCGGGAGCGTCAGGCCGAACCGGAGCAGGTGGACGACGAAAACGAGGGGGTACGCCGCTGTCCGGAGTGTGATTCGGACAATCTCGCCAAGAGCACCGACCGTGGCGAGCTGGTCTGTGAGGACTGCGGGCTGGTCGTCGAGGAGGAGAACATCGATCCCGGCCCGGAGTGGCGAGCGTTCAACCACGCCGAACGCCAGCAGAAATCCCGTGTGGGTGCGCCGACCACCCAGACGATGCACGACAAGGGGCTCACGACCACGATCGACTGGAAGGACAAGGACGCATATGGGAGATCGATCTCCTCGAAGAAGCGCTCGCAGATGCACCGGCTGCGCAAATGGCAAGAGCGCATCCGAACGAAGGACGCCGGCGAGCGCAACCTTCAGTTCGCGCTCTCGGAGATCGACCGGATGGCCTCTGCATTGGGTGTTCCACGGTCGGTACGCGAGGTCGCCTCGGTCATCTACCGGCGCTCGCTCGCCGACGATCTCATCCGCGGGCGCTCGATCGAGGGCGTCGCCACCTCGGCGCTGTATGCGGCCTGTCGGAAGGAGGGCATCCCCCGAAGCCTGGAGGAAATTTCGGAAGTGTCGCGCGTCGAACGCAAGGAGATCGGGCGGACGTATCGGTACGTGTCCCAGGAACTCGCCCTCGAAATGCGCCCTGTCGACCCCAAAAAATACGTTCCCCGCTTCTGTTCGGAGCTCACCCTTTCCGAAGAGGTTCAGGCGAAGGCCAACGACATCATCGAGACGACCGCCGAGGAAGGTCTGCTCTCGGGAAAGTCACCCACCGGCTACGCCGCCGCGGCGATCTACGCCGCCTCCCTGCTCTGCAACGAGAAGAAAACCCAGCGCGAGGTCGCCGATGTCGCTCAGGTCACCGAAGTGACGATCCGCAACCGCTATCAAGAGCAGATCGAGGCGATGGGCATTCACAGCTGAGACCCGCAACCTGATTTTCGTTCGCGAGATTTACGCTTCCGATTCACCGCCTGTCCGGCGGAGGACCGACCTCGCGCAGTGAATGGGGAAATATTCCTCGACCGGCCCTCACAACGGGGAGCAGGTTCGAATACACGGAACGTCCCTAGACGAAACCGTTACGTGCTTTCCCACCAAAAGTGGGACGATGGTGACCGTCGATTCGAAAGGACGGATCGTTCTTCCCCGGGAAACGCGGGAACGGCTCGGGATCACTCCCGGGACGGAAGTGGTGATCCACGAGAAGGAGGGGAAAGCGGTCGTCGAGCCCGAAGACGCTCCCGAGCGGATCATCGAGCGCCTGGAGCGACTCGTCGAGGAGACGACGCCGGAGCGTGCGGCAACGTCGCCGCTTTCCGACGGGCCCGACCCGATCGCTCGACGACACCGGGACGCGATACGGCGCGGTGCGGAGCGCAGCAGCGATGAGTGACGCGGGCGGGCCCTATCTCTTCGACGTCGGGGTGATCGCCCTGGCGCACACCGAAGCCCCGGTTCGTGACGCCGCGCTCTCGTACGTTCGCGATGCCATCGCTGGCGACATCGAGGCCGTCGTCCCGTACCCTGCGCTGTTCGGGGCACACACCGTGCTGACGACGTATTACGGCCGCTCGAACGCGGCGGCAGCCCGACTACTCCGGAACTTCATACGAGGCTGAACAGCGCGGATACCACGGCCTTTAGGCCGTGGAGGAAGCGCATGCGCCGTCTCGCTCCCTCGTGTTGTTTGAATGCCGGTTCCGTGTCGACCAGCCGACTCCCCTTCGGGGGTCGGTATCGGCGTTTTTTAAGCATGCGCTCTCTACATGATGTATGGAGGTCCGGCGCACTGTTCCGGTCAAGCTCGACTTGAGCGACAGCGACGCCGACCTTCTTCACGAGACGATTGACGAGTTCCGATGGGCCGCGAACTACGTCGTTGACGCCGCGTTTGACGACGAGTACGCCGTTACGTCGAAGCGCAAACTCCACGACCGGACCTACCAACAGGTCCGCGAGGAGACGCGCCTGCACTCGAATCTCGTCCAAGCCGCGCGAAGCCGTGCCGCCGAGTCGCTGCAAAGCGTCGTCGCCAAGTGGAAGCGTGGGAAGTACGCGAGCCGGCCCTACTTCTCGTCGTCGTTCCTCGAATACGACAAGCGGAGCGCGACGTTCAACGCCGACTACGCTACCCTCTCGACCGTCGATGGGCGCATCACCGCCGAGTACGTGTTGCCCGACGAAGACCGCGACACGCCCCACGCCGAGTACCTGTTCGGCGACGAGTACGAGACGACGGGCGCAACGCTCCACTATCGCAATGGTGAGTTCTACCTCCACGTCCGAACAAAGGCGGACGTGGAAGACCCCGAACCCCCCGAGAACGGAACGGTTCTCGGCGTGGACCTCGGCGTCGAGAACATCGCCGTCACTTCCACAGGTAAGTTCTGGTCCGGCAACGAACTCAACCACTGGCATCGTGAGTACGAGAAGCGACGTGCATCGATGCAACAGCGCGGAACGCGGTACGCTCACGAAGCGATGCAACGTGTCGGTCGAAAGGAGACGGGGCGATTCGAGCAGATGCTCCACCGGATTGCGAACGGCATCGTCCGCGAAGCGCGCGAGAACGGCTGTTCGGTTGTCGCCTTCGAGGACTTGACGGACATCCGTGAGCGGATGGCGGGTGCGAAGCGACTCCACGCATGGGCGTTCCGCCGCCTGTTCGACTACGTGACGTACAAAGCCGAACGGTTTGGCATCGACACCGAACAGGTCAATCCGGCGTACACGAGTCAGCGGTGTTCCCGTATCGGTTGTGGGTTCACCGTCGATGCGAACCGTCCGTCTCAAGACACGTTTGAGTGCCAGAGTTGTGGATACGAGGCCCACGCCGACTACAACGCGGCGAAGAACATCGGTCTGAAGTATCTCCGTCGGTCGCACAGGTCTTCCGGCGGAGGCGCAGTCGTAGGCCTGCGCTTGAACACCGGGATGCTGAACGCGAGCGGGTTTACCTCCGCACCGTGCGAATCGGTTAGAGCGGGAGTCCATGGTGAAGGCCACGCCCTGTAGGGCGTGGTAGCTTACGGACGCGAAGCGAATCCGGTGGCACGGCACCATTCCCGAAGCCGTCGCTCGCGGGGGACTGTCCATGGCGGGTGAGGCGAACGTCGGCGGGTGGGACGGTTACTACGCCCAGGTGGCGATCACTGAAGGAGTGAACACCGTACTGACGATCGACGACGAGTTCGAGCGATTCGACGCGTTCGATACGCACGTCGTTCTCTCCACCGCCGAATTCCGCGAACTGAATCGATTCCTCGACCGCTGACGCCGTTCGCTGCCGACTCCCACGGTATTCACGCCTCCGATTCGCCCGCGTGCCGACCGCTCGGAAAGCCGACCGTGACCTGGACGCCGGCGAAGACGACGACGAACCCGAGCGCGGCGACGGCGAACCCGCGGAAGATCGTCGTGTAGGCGAGGCCGGCGTCGAGCAGCGCGCCGACGACGACGCTGCCGAGCGCGCTCAGCGTGATGATGCCCGCGCTGAACACCGCGTAGGCGCTCGCACGGTGGGCATCCGGTAGCGAGTCGAGCACGTAGGTGTCCATCGCCGGGAAGATGCTGTGGATGGCCAGCCCGAGCGCGACGCTCACGGCGACGAGCCCTGCGGTGGTCGTGACCACCGTCAGCCCGAGCAGCGAGGCGGCGAAGGCGGTGATGATGGCGAGCACGAGCGGGACGTAGGGCAGGCGATCGGCGAGGCGGCCGCCGAGGGTGAAGGCGGGAACGCCGGCGGCGAAGACGACCGCGAGCAGCGTCCGAGCAGTACCCTCGGCGATCGGCTTCTCGCTGACGAGGTAGGACACATAGAAGTTGAACACGCCGTTCCAGGCGAGATCGGTGAACCCCGCGAGGACGATCGCCCCGACGACGAGTTTCCACTGTTCGCGGACCGCACCGAGGAAGTTCCGACTCTCGCGCTCGCCGTTCGGCACGGTGCTACTGCGAGCGATGAGGAAGAACGCGAGCGTCGCGGCCGCGGCGGCCCCGCTCATCAGGACGAACACGGTACGCCACTCGCTCACGATCAGAACGGCGGTGACGAACAGCGGCGCGCCCGCCGCGGCGAGCTGGCTCGCGGTGCCGTGGACGCCGACCGCGCTACCGATGCGTGCCGGAAAGAGGTCGCTCAACAGCGGTTTGGCCGCGATGAAGTACATTCCGCTGGACAGTCCCATCAGGAACGCGCTCGCCCAGAGAACCGGGAGCGAGCTGGCCGTCGCGGCGAGCAGCGGCGAGATCGAGAGGGTCGTTCCGGCGGCGAGGATCACCGCGTGACGGGGAACGCGCGTGAGGAGATAGCCCGTCGGCAGGCGCGGCGAGGCGCTGCCGAGCCAGGCGAGCGTCGCCAGCAGGCCGACGCCCGTGGCCGACGCGCCGAAATCCGTCCGCACGGGTTCGAGCAGCGGCGCGAAGATCACTCGCGCGAGGTTCACCAGCAGCACCATCGAACACAGCGACCCGAACAGTCGTCGTCGTGACACTCTCCGAAGCGACGTGTGCGGCCGGGTCAAGCCTTTCGTCTCTCACGGTCGCTACCGCCGATTTCGACCGGTAGCGGAGGGTTCAAGCCGCTGAAACCCCTTCTCCCATCGATGCAGCTCGACGAATACTTCGAGGAGATCGAGCGCGACGAGCGCGACGAGCGCCGGCAGTTGGCGGCCGAGAAGTCCTACGCCATCACCGACTACCTCGACGACGTCGAGACGAACTTCGAGCGGCGGGTCTCCGACGACGCACTGCTCGGCAGCACCTCGCCCACGATCTTCGTCGGTCGCTCCTCGTATCCGAACGTCTCGACGGGTGTCCTCTCGCCCGTCGGCCACGAGGAACGCGCTGCCGACTTCGAGACGGGTGGTCACTGGTACGATCGGGACTTCTCGATCGAGGACGTCTTCCAGCACCGCACGGGGCTCGTGAACACCGCGAAGACGACCAGCGTGACGAACGTCGCCGACGCCTGGAACGGCTTTCTGGGAACGCAGCGCGAGGTCGCCATCGCCGACAGACCCGTCGACGTCGAGATCGGGCTCGACAGCTCGCTCGACGTGGATTTCTCCGTGTCAGCCGGGGACGTCACCTCGCCGACCGGGCCGCGTGCACGGGCCGAGAGCGCGACGCTGACAGAGAACCCACACGTCCCGCGCCCGGTCAAGAAGACTCTCGAAGACGACGACTGGCGCGCCGAGGGTGCAATGAACTACCTCTACAACCGTGGCTTCGACGTCTACGACATCAACACGATCCTCTCGGCCGGCGCACTCGGCGAAGGTGAGAACCGCCGGCTCGTCCCGACGCGCTGGTCGATCACCGCCGTCGACGACACGGTGGGACAGTTCCTCCGCGGACAGATCCGCAACGCGACGGCGGTGGACAAACCCGAACTGTTCTACAACGAGTATCTGGGGAACAAGTTCTGGATCCTGCTCACACCCGGCCAGTGGGAGTTCGAGCTGGTGGAATGCAAGGCTCCCGGCAGCGTCTGGAACCCCGCCCCCGAGCGAGGGATGATGCTCGCCGCCGATCGCGAGGGCCACGAGGGCCGGACGTCCTATGTCGACGAGACCGCCGGCGCGTACTACGCCGCCCGCTTGGGCGTGCTCGAACAGCTCGTCGAGCGCGGCCGGCAGGCGTCGGTGCTCGTCGTACGCCACGTGACGCCCGACTACTGGGGACCCACGGGCGTGTGGCAGGTCCGCGAATCGGTGCGAAACGCCTTCGACGGCGAATCGGGCACGGCCGAATCGTTCGGGGACGCCCTCCGCCAGCTCGAACCCCAACTGCCGATCTCGCTTGCGCGCCTCCGCCGAAAGTCATCGCTCGCGGCGGGCGTCCAGTCCAGTCTGTCGGCGTTCGGGAACTGAAAGGCAATCCTTTCGCCCCCGGCCACTCGAAACGACGTATGAGTGCCACAGGCGGGCAGACCGGTCGCGTGCGCGCCCTCGTCGTCGCGCTCGCCGTTGGGGGTCTCGGTATCGGGGTTGCGTCCGTTCTCGGCAGGGCGATCGTGCGCTCGCTCGCGTTCCTCGATATCGAACTCAGTGCACTGGCGCTGCTGGTCATCTCCCTGGTAACCGGGCAGGGGATCGCCTTCGGTAGTGCTGCCCTGCTGTATCTCCGATTCAGAGGTCTCGGGCGGACGTATCTCGGCATCGACGTTCCGTCGCTTCGAGACGTCGTTACGGCGCTGAGCGGCTACGCGCTGGCGCTCATCGCACAGTTCGTCGGATCGATACTGCTCACGGTCGTAGGGGTTCAGCCGGCGGAAAACCAGGTCGGGCAGATCGCCGCCCAGAACCCCGAACTGCTGCTCCTGTTGATTCCCGCCTCGTTCGTCATCATCGGCCCCGGCGAGGAACTGCTCTTCCGTGGCATCGTGCAGGGTCGGCTCCGAGAATCGTTCGGCCCCGTCCCCGGTGTGATGCTCGCGAGCGCCGTCTTCGCCGCGATCCACTTTCAGTCCCTGACCGGCGGCGTCGGCGGGCGACTGGCGACCATCACGGTGCTCTTTCTGCCGAGCCTGGTCTTCGGCGCGGCCTACGAGTTCTCCGACAACCTCGTCGTGCCGGCGTTCATCCACGGCGCGTACAACGCGACGCTGTTCACGCTGCTCTATTTCGTCCTCCAAGCGGACCTGCCGGTCAGCGTACTCTTCTGATCGATCTCACACCGGTATCGGGAGCCATCGCAGCCAGCCCGCAACCCGTTCGGGCGCGAGCAGCGGCGGATGGAGCACGAGCCAATCGAGCAGCGTCAGCCCGAACCCGTGGGCGACGACCGAGGGGAGGATCGACCGGCTCCGGTAGTCGACCGCGCCGAAGAGCACGTCGGTGGGCCCCGACAACAGTAGTTCGATCGGCGGCTTGCTCGCGTGCTGGAGCGCATACACGACGGGACTGATGAACACGCTCTTGAAGCCCACCTCGCGCACGCCGACACAGAGCAACCCGCGAAAGTACGTCTCGGCGGCGAGCACGACGACGAACTGCCCGACGGCATGGGGCACGAACGACGACACGGTCGGCGCGACGCTCCACATCGGGTAGTACGCCCGCACCGTCGGCAACGACGACCCGACCAGATAGAACGGCAACACGAACAGTGCGAGCAAAACGGTGTTCCGCAGCGCGCGCCGATCGACGCGCCAGCCGAGCCGTCGGCCGTACAGTCGCGCGAGCGCCGCCGGCCCGACGAGATAGAGCAATCCGTCACGGACGACCCGCGCCCACAGCGCCGTGCTCGTGCTGCGTTCGAGCGCCATCCACGCGATCGCGAGCACCGCACCCCACAGCAGTGCGAGCACGACCCACCGCCGCCCCGACGAGCGATCCACCCTACTCCTCGGTCTGGACGGGCCCCGCTCCGACGACCTCGCGCACGCTCTCCTCGAACTCCTGGCGGCGCTCGAAGTACGGCTCGTCGACCTCCGCGAGCACGTCGCTCAGGCTGGTCGGCCCATCCGGCGTCCGGATCTCGGTATCACCCACGCGCTGTTCGACCGTCGAGTGCTCCATCCCCCACGTCAACCGCGAGGTGACGCGCGCCAGCGGCACGCCCTCGACGGACGCCCCCTCGCCCAGTTCGACGACCGGTCCCTCGTCGGCTTCCTCGTCGGCTTCGTCATCGGCCATACGAACACCGCGTGACGGCCCGCTTTGTGTTTTACGAACCACTTTTTTACTCGTCGGGTTCGCGCAGAGCGCGAACCACTCCTCGCAAAAACCCGGACTAAAAAGAACCGCTCACTCACTCGCTCCGCTCGTTCGCTCACGGCGAACCACGCTCGCTCCGCTCGCGTGGACTCTCCACCATCACATCACCGCAGCTTCCAACCGCACAGCACCGCCTCCGCCGAAGCCCTCGGGACGCGCTCACTCCGTTCGCTGCTCGCTCGGCTTCGCCTCGCTCGCGCCCCTCGCCCTTCATCCGCCAGGCACCGCTCGGCAATCGCCACCGCCGCGGCCGCGCCGCGGCCACACCGCAGCTGTAGGCCACACAAGCCGAACGAGTTTTCGCCCGCTCGGGCCGAGGGCGGGCATGGACTTCGACTCGCTCGTGCTCGCGGCGGCCACTGCCGATCTGAGCGACGAACCCGCCGCACGCACCCACGCCGACGCCGTCGAGTTCCGCATGGATCTCGCCGACGACCCGATCGATGCACTCGCAACCTACGACGGCGAACTCCCGCTGATCGCGACCAACCGAACGGCCGAAGAGGGTGGTGAAGCTCCCGATAATTCCGATCGACTCGACACACTCTCGCGCGCTGCCGAGTTCCCGACCGTCGCGGCGATCGACGTCGAACTGGCGACGATCACAGACGAGGAATGGCTCGCCGACGAGGCCCGCGACCACGACGCGGACTGCATCGTCTCGACACACGATTTCGACGCGACCCCATCACGATCGGCGATGGAGGACACGCTGGAACGCGCGAGCGAGTACGGCACGGTCGCGAAACTCGCTGTCACGGCCACCGACCCGAGCGACGTGCTCGATCTGCTCGCGGCCACGCACGCCTGCACGGAACGCGGCAAGCGCGTGGCGACGATGGCGATGGGCGCGGTCGGCGGCCACTCGCGGGCTATCGCTCCCCTCTACGGCTCGCGGATCGCCTACGCACCGGTCGATCCCGAACGGGCGACCGCGCCCGGCCAGTACGACCTCGCGACGCTCGCCGGACTGCTCGACACCCTCGATTAGTCGATGCTCTCCGTGCGTTCGTCGGCGCTGCTCTCGCCCATCCGCATCGCAACGACGACACCGAGCAGGCTCACGAACACGCCGGCGATCACGAACGCCACGAGTCGGGCATCACCGCCGATCGTGAACCCACGGATCGAGACGACGCCGAGACTCGTCGCCGGCATCCGCAACGGGTCGATGATGCCGGCGCGTTCCAGGAAGTAGGCTCCGAACCCCCGAACGACGAGCCCGACCGCCGCCAGCACGAACGGGAGGTTGAGCGTGGCGTTGCCGACACGACTACTGTGCAGCCACTCGTCGATCGCCCGACCGGTGCTCGCGGTCAGCCCCGCCGTCGTCAGCCACGGCACGCTGTCGAACAGGAACGCCATGACCGTCACGAGCGCGCTCGCCTCGCCAGCCAGCGGCGAGGCGCTGATGATTCCGACGACCAGGCCTACGAGCGCGAACCCACCGGCGATCACACCCGTGACGACCGAGAGCCGCCCGGTGTAGAGCCCATCGCGCACCCCACCGGTAAGCGCCGCGAGCGCGTCGTCGACACCCAACCCCTTGTAGAGGACGAACAGACCGGTGAGAGCGGCGACAGCGGCGACGGCGGCCCGCAGGCTCTGTGCGAACACCACCAACACGGGCACCGCGAGCAGCGCGACACCGATCGGTACCAACACCGTTTGTCGGAGCTCCTCGTTGGCGAGGAACTGCTTCAGGAGATAGTAGGCCGATTCGAGATCGCGGGCCTGTCGGACGACGACCCGCGAGACGGCATCGACGCGCACCCGGCTCTCGACGACGTGGACGACGCGCTCTTCCGCCGTGCTGTCGGTGACGACGACCGCCGACTCGATCGACCGGTCGGCGAGCAATCGTTCAATCTGCCGGGCGAGATCCCGATCGGCATCGACCGAGTCGTCGACGCCCGAGACGACCGCGACCACCGGCTCCGCGCCCGAGTCGCGAAGCTCGCCGGCGAGGCGCAGCCCTTCGAGCAGGCAGTTCACGCGGCTGCTTTCGGGATCGGCGAGCCCTACGTCGGTGACGAGCGAGCGAACCGCCCGCTCGCCGACCACCGGCAGCTCGCCCGCGATGTCGGCGACGGTCTCGCCGCGGTCGATACAGACGACGAGCGTACTCACGGCTCACTGTTCACGACCCCGCCATGAAAACACCCGCGATGGTGCCGGTTTGCGAACATCCATGGCTCCGGCCGACGTCGTTCGTCCGTGTCCACCACTGCAGACCACGAGTTCGTCGATCGAACGCTTGAGATCGCCCGCGAGAACGTCGAGGATGGCGGCCGTCCGTTCTCCTGTCTCATCGTCCGCGACGGCGAGATCCTGGCTGAAAGTCCCAATCTCGTCGCTCAGACCAACAACCCCGTGGCCCACGCCGAAACCGTCGCCATCGAACAGGCCTGCAAGCGCGTCGGCAGCGAGGACCTCTCGGGCTGTGACGCCTACAGGTAGTGCAGCGAGAGTGCCGCGGGGCTTGACCCCGCGGGTGAATCGCGTAAGCTCAACGGATGTCAGACGCATTCATGTGTGCGAAATTGCTAACTGAATCTGTAACGGATATGGAACAGCGACACCTTCGCGTCGACCTTACCGACGAAGACATCGAGCGAGCGACCGAGTACGCCGAGGAACACGGGCTTCGGATGCCGCGTGCCTACGGCGACCTCATCCGCGAAGGCCTGGACTAGTCGATGGATCTCACGCTTCGTTTCCGTGCGTATCCCGACGATCCCACGGTGAGCGAGGCGTGGCGGCACATCGACATCCACCGCCAGATACGGAATCACGCGGTGCGTGACTACTATCACGCCGAGTGGAACGACCGACCGAGTGCCTACGACCAGCACTCGAAACTCACCGATTGGAAGCGTGAGTGGCCGACCTTCGCGGAAGTTTCGGCGCACGCCGCCCAACAGACCGTCTCACAGATCCACCGCGACCTGACCGTCCTCAAGGAACATCGGCAGAACGGGCGGAAGGTCGGACGGCTCAAATGGCAGGGCGCAGGTGACTTTCGTTCGGTTACGTATCAGTCCGAGGGCTACGACGTGGATCACAACACGGGCCGGGACGGATATGCAACCCTTCACCTCTCGAAGATCGGCGATATGCCCATTCGCACCCACCGGAACCTGCCGGAAACGGATGAGATCAAACGGGTCGCTCTCAAGAAGGAGACCACCGGCGAGTGGTTCGCCACGTTCGTCATCGAGGCCGACGAACCCGAGAAGCCCGACCCGAAGGAGATCGACCGTAACGACTGCGTGGGCGTGGATCTCGGCATCCTCTCGTACATCCATACGTCCGATGACTGCTCGGTCGAACCGCTCGCCCTCTCCGACGAATACGACCGCTATGCGCGCGAACAGCGGTCGCTCGACCGAAAGGAACACGGGTCGGCCAACTGGGAGAAACAGCGGCGGGCGGTGGCGACGGCGAGACGCCACATCAAGCGGAAAGTCATCGACTTTCAGCACAAGCTGACCTCGTGGCTCGTGACCGAGTACGAGGTGGTGTGCGTCGAAGACCTCGATGTGAAGCCGATGCTCGAAACCTCACAGTCGGCGAAGAACAAACAGGATGCGGCATGGTCGCAGTTCCTCTCGCTCCTTGAATATAAGGCCGATCTGCACGGAACACACATCGTGTCGGTCGATCCTCGGAATACGACGAAGGAGTGCAACCGATGCGGCGTGAAGACCGACAAGCCGCTGTGGGTGCGCGAACACTCGTGTCCGGCCTGCGGCCACGAGGAAGACCGTGACCTGAACGCAGCGAAGAATATTCTCGACAGAGGTCTCGAACAGATAGGGGCGGGATGCTCCGAATCAACGCCCGTGCAGACTGCGCTCCCTGCGTTCACTCGCGTTCGAGTGGATGCAAAGCGCGTCGTCGAAGCGGGAAGCCCCGCGGCTTGACCGCGGGGTCCGTTCACGACGAGTACGAGAAAGACTGGGAGGACCGGAACCTTCCATTGATCCACGCCGACGAGGCCGACGAGGACGCCCTCTCGATCTACGAGCACTGGCAGGAGCTGAACGAATAATCGAGTAGCCCGCTATCGAAGTTCCAGACTGAACTCTTCGTCGACACCGATCGAATCGGCCACGCCCGCACCGAACGCGTAGGCCACGCCCTGCGACTGGCTTCTGATGCGCTCCATCAGGCTCTGCTCGGGCGTGAACTCCTCGATCTCGACGTCGTGGCCGAGGCGCTCTTCGATGCGCTCCTCGACGTCCTCACGGGTGCCGAGCTCGTCGACGAGCCCGTTGTCGATGGCGTCGGTCCCGAGATAGACCCGGGCTTCGGTCTCGCGGATCGTCTCCTCGTCGAGCTCGCGGCCCTCGGCGACGTGCTCGACGAACGTCTCGTAGTAGTCGTCGACGAGCCCCTGGAGATATTCGTCGTCCTGCTCTTCGGGCTCCTTGAGCGGGTAGCCAGCGTCCTTGTACTCGCCGGCGGTCTTCGGGCGGTAGTCGAGCCCGAGTTTGTCGGCCAGTCCCTTCGCGTTGACCGACGAGCCACGAACCCCGATGCTCCCGACGACGCTCGCCTCGCGCGCCCAGAGCTCGTCACAGCCGGCAGCGATCCAGTAGCCGCCGCTCGCACAGGTGTCGGTCGCGTAGCCGATCGTCGGACCGTCGAAACGCTCGGCCGCCAGACGGATGTCCTCGCTCGGCAGGACCTCGCCGCCGGGCGTGTTGAGCTTGACGACCAGCGCCTCGACGTTCGGATCCTCGTCGGCGCGCTCGATCTGCTCGACGATCTTGTCCGCCGGGATCGAACGCTGGCTGCTGCTCGGAAGACGGCTTCCCTCGCGGGAGATGGGGCCCTCGACGGCGACTTCGACCGTATTATATCCGTTTTTCGCCTGCGCGCGGAGCCGTTTGACCGTCCCCCAGATGCCAGCGCCCGCGCTCGCGCCGATGGCTGCACTCATGAATGTCGTTCGTGAATCAGTCGGCATACCCACTCGTCGGGCGCGCGGCGGATGAATCGTTCGCTCGTGACGACGATCGTGGGCGTCGCGGTCGAAACGGTGAACTTAGAGCTTGCCGGCTTTCTGCAGTTTCATCAGGTCCTCGGTGTCGAGGGTCTCGCCCTGCTTGAACTGCTCGTAGATCTCTTCGGCCTCGGCTTCGGCCTCCTCGCGCTTCTTGTCGCGCTCGGATTTGCGCTCCTCTTCCTCCTCTTTGTCCATCTCGCGCAGGCGCTTTTGCACCTCGACGAAGTCCTCGTGATGACGGTCGGCGGCTTCCTGAGCATCGACGAACTTCTCGTGCCACTCGTCGGCCTCGTCACGGACGTCGTCGGCCTCGCGGTAGGCCTCGATCATCTGGTTGTGGTGCTCCTGGGCCTCATCGGCGAGCTCCGTCACCTTCTCGTGGTGCTCGGAGGCCTCGGCACGGATCTCCTCGGCCTCGGCTTTGACCTCTTCGAGCCCGTCGGTGTCGTCGAGCGCTTCCTTTCGCTCGCGATACTGCTCGCGTTTGTTCTCGATTTTCTCGATGAGTTCGCGCTCGTCCTCCGTCGAGAGCACCTCGGTCTGCTGACGGAACTCGAGTTTCTCGATTTCCTCTTCGAGCTCGTCGAGGTCCTTCCCCTCGTCGAGTTCGAGGTCGCCTTTCAGCTCGTCGACCTCGTCGAACAGCTCGTTGGCCTCGGCGTTGAGCTCGTTGCGCTTCTGTTTGTGCTCCTGTACCTCCTCGTTGAGCTCGTCGCGTTTCTCGCGGTGTTCCTGTGCGAGGTCGACCTGCTCTCGTGTCTTCGCGTTGAGCTCGTCGCGCTTGTCGGCGCGCTCGGAGGCTGCCTGATTCAGGTCGTTGCGCCGGTCGCGGAGCTTGCCGGCGAGTTTGATGAGCTGTCCTTTCGAGTCGCTTTCGAGGTCGTCGTCGGTCAGTTCGACGTTTTCGGATTGATCGATCGTGCTTGCCATGGTTCTGTTACTATCCCAGCCGCGCCAGCGTACGGTTGCCACTCACGGGCGCTCGTCGTCTCTGAGGAGTGGTCCGTATCATTCTCTGTGCGATACCACTGTGACGCCGGCAGCGTTCTGGCATGTACCAATACTGCCAGAAACGGTTTAAGCGTTGTGATCGTGTGGGTCGTTCTCTCTCAACTCGTTCACCGCTCGTCCCCGTTTTCCACCCGTCGGTCGTCGGTCACGAGCGTCAACGCGATCTGTTCGCCGTCGATCGACGCGTCGAGTTCGCCAGCCACGGCCCGTGAGAACGGGTCGGCGGTGACCGACAGGCTCCCGCTCTCGCTTCCGGCCCGCCAGTCGATCTCGCCGGAGAACGTTTCGGGCGTGTCGTTGACGACGACGGCCCGTGGCTCCGCCGCCGTGTCGTCGAGCATTGCCGCAAGTGGCTCGAAAGCGGCTTCAATAGTGTCGGTGCCCTCTCCCGACGGATCGAAGGCCGTCACGAACGGTTTCGCCGACAGCCGAAGCGCCTCGATCGCTCGTCGTGCCCGCGTCGCCCCGCCATCGGCTCCTGGTACTACATAGCGCGTTCGGGTCCCGTCGCTTGCGTGGCCGTCGAGCACCCACGACTCCATGATTCCGTCGTCGGCATCGGTCCCGGTATCGAGACCCGGCATCGAGAGCACGATCGCGTCGTCGGGCAGCGACGTTGTGGCTGCCGTCGCCGTCGCCGCACCGCCGTCACCGTTGCCCGTCGAGCGGAGCACGCGCCGGTCTTCTTCCTCGGTCGTGACGTCGAACCCGTGGGCGTCGTCGCGAACGCCGAAGGCGGCGAGGCTCGGTCGATGGCCGACCGCACCGACGAGCGTACGCGCGACCAACCGCGCGCGTTCGGCATCAAGCGCACCCGCACTCATCGGCACGTCCTGGCAGACGAGCACGCCAGCCGCGTCGGCGGCCTCGTAGAACGATTCCGACGGGACGTGACTGTACGGGCGGATAAGCGTCGCGTTCGCCGCGATTGCGCGGTCGATGACGTCGGTCGCGCTCTCGTCGGGCAGCGAGACGAGCCCGCGCACCGGAACGTGCGTCCCGTTGATCGACAACCCCTCCGGACCGTATTCGATGGTTCGAAAGCCGGTCGTCGCCGTCCGATCGTGCCCACCGAGCTGTGCCCGGACGGTGTAGCGGTTCTGTGGGCCGGTGTCGCGAGGCCACCAGCGGTCGGGATCGCGCACAGACAGCTGTCCCTGGACGACGACGCGCTCGCCCGCGCTCGCCTGGACGCCGACCTGTGTCAGCGCGCTCGCGCCGTCCGCCCCCTCGGGCTGCAGCGAGAGTCGCACGCGACCGTCGAGATCGCTGCCCGCATCGATCGTGACGATGGCGTTGACGCCCACTTCTTCGTCTGTTTCGGCGGTGCGAACCGTGAGATCGGTGATGACGGCCGCTGGCACGCCCTCGACGCTGGCACCCCAGCGTATCCCGGGCACACGTTCGCGTTCGGAGACGAGTGCCGTCTCGAAGACGCCGCCAAAACGGTCCTCGGGCGCGCGACACTCGACGAGCAGCTCGTTTTCCGCTTCGGGGTCGAACACCGTCCGGAACGGCGTGAAATAGGTGTCGTGGCGGCCGACGAACTCGCCGTTCAGCCAGACACGAGCGTGGGCGTAGAGTCCGCGGAGGGTGAGCAACGCCCGCTCGTCGTCCTCACGCGGATCGGCGAACTCCGTTCGGTAGGCAACGGCGTGCTCGCCGGCGAACGCATCGGGAGCCGCCGGATCGACGGTTTGCCAATCGTCCGCCTCGGGCGGGCCGTCGCCGGGTTCGACCGCAGCGGCCGTCCACTCGTGCAGATTCATAGCAGTTGGGCGTTCGCCGCAGCCATAGCCCTTGCGTCGTGGGTCAGCGCCCGAAACGCGAAGCTATAACCGTCGATTCCGGTGATGGCTGCTATGGAACAACGCGTCCGTGCGCACGGCCACGAGAACGTCACCGCGCGCCACGCGAGCACGCTCGAACTGACGCGAGACGACTATCTGACGCCGGCGGGTGACTGCATTCTCGGCATCGAGGCCGACCGCACGCCCGCTGATTTCGACCGCGCGTTCGTCGCGGCCTGCCAGGATGGCGAGGCGACGATCACGCTGACGCTCGACGCCGGCGATCACACCGAAACCGTCACCGGTCGCGGTCATCCGGAACTTGAATTCACGAACGACCGAAGCCTCGTCTGCCGGACGAGCGACTACGTCGACGATCGAACCGTGATGGTCGGAGCCGATAAGGCAGCCGCCGATCTCGACCGAGCCTTCGTGGATGCGCTCGCCGACGGAGTCGAGATCACGGCTGTGTTCCGCGTCGAATAGCGTTTTGTGGCCGGCCCACAAAGGTAGTTCATGAGCGAGGATGAACCGACGGAGAACATCAGCGGCGGGTCCGACGGCGGCGGTCTCGCCGCGGCGTTCGACGAGCGCGACGCCGAAACCCGTGCCGAGGCGGTCGTCGATCGGCTCGGCGAGCTCTACTGGCAGAAGACGTACGGCGGCCAGGACGCCTTCGAATGTCTCGTGCGCACGATCCTGAGTCAGAACACGAGCGACAAGGCGAGCCAGCCCGCCCACGACGCGCTGATGGAGCGCTACGGCGAGGGGCCGGATCTCGCGAAGGCGCTCGCCGATGCCGAGCAGTCGACGCTCGCCGAGACGATCGAATCTGCGGGCCTCTACAACCAGAAATCCGAGACGATGATCGCCATCGCCGAACGCGTCGTCGACGAGTACGGCAGCGCCGCAGCGTTCGACGCGTTCGTCACCGACGAGGAGCCCGCGACGGTACGCGAGACGCTGCTCGATTTCTCGGGTGTCGGCCCGAAAACCGCCGACTGCGTGCTCCTGTTTTCCGGCGGGCGTGCCGGCGTCTTCCCGGTCGATACACACGTCCACCGGATCTATCGCCGACTCGGGATCGCCCCGGCCGATGCCGATCACGAAAAAGTCCGGGAGGTGCTCGAAGCGCAGGTTCCCGCCGAGAAATGTGGGTTCGGCCACACGGCGACGATCCAGTTCGGTCGCGAATACTGCACCGCACGCAGCCCCGCCTGTCTCGACGATCCCGACGCCTGCCCGATGGGCGATCGCTGCGAGCAGGTGGGCGTCTATCCCGCAACCGACGAGGTCGTCGACCCGTCCGAGGCGGACTGAGGTCGACGTATCGAGCATCTCCCGATATTTGTTCCGGTCGCTCACTCCGCATCGAGCGGATCGAACTCCGGACCGTCGTAGTCGGTCTCGACCGCGAGATCGCCCGCGACGATGCGCTCGGCTAGCGAATCGACACGTTTGCGAACGTCGTCCGGCACGTCCGGTGCGAGCGACAGCCGGACGGCCTCCGGCTCCTCCAGTCCGATTTCGACGATCCGACCGGCCTGCCAGTCGCCGTTTTCGAGATCTCTGGCGGCCTCGATCGCGCCGATACCGACGTCCGCGACCGCCGATCCGGCGAAGGTTTCGGGATGCTCGGGATACCAGGTGCCGACGTTGCCGAACAGCTCGATCCCGTGCTCGTCGGCGGCCGTGATCGCGCCCGAACGGCCCGCATTGAGCATGGTGAAGATCAGGTCCGCACCCTGTTCGATCTGGGCTTCGGCGACGCGTCGAGCGAGATCCGCGTCGTCCTGATCGCCGGCGAAGGTGGTGAGCAGCGTCGCGTCCGGGTTGGTGTGCTCGACGCCGGCGGCGTAGGCGGCCCGTCCCTTGAGACCGGGCGGGACGCGAATCCCGGAGATATGGCCCACGACGTCGCTCTCGGTGAGTAGGCCGGCGGCGGCCCCGGCGAGAAAGGCCGACTGCTCCTGGAGGACCACGTAGCTCGCGAGATTCGGGCCGGTGACCGAACCCTGTGTCACCGCGAACGCAACGTCCGGATGCTCCGGGGCCACGTCGGCCGCGGCCGGCGAGCCCTGCCCGCCGTGGACGATAAGCAGATCGGGCTCGTCGGCCGCGAGTTCCCTGATGGCTGTCTCCAGCGATTCCGTCTCCGACGCCACGCCATCGACGGAGCGGGTCTCGGCACCGAGTTCGTCCTCGATGGTGGAGAGTGCTTCATCGCCCGCCTGGACGAATCCGTCGTCGTCAACGTTCCCCGGGAGGACCATCGCGACCGCCAGCCGCGTCGAAGTGGTGGTCATCGTCTCGCTACCCCGACATCGAGGCGGGTGAGCCATCGTGACTGTGAGTCGACGGCCTGTATCGGGCATTGCTCCGTGCGTGATCTGCCGTGGTCCATCGTCGAACGACTCACGATCGCGTCGCATGAAACTGTCGTTTATCGGACTCGATCGCTACGCCGCGTATTCGCTCGGATCACAGCGTCAGGAACTGTGGTCCGGTGATGAGCACGACACCCGCTATCACCAGAACTGCACCGACGAGCAGCCGTCGCGTGATCGATTCGACCTGGCGGAAGAACAGGGCCGTCACGAGGATCGCGAACAGGGAGGTCGGACTCGAGAGCGGGTCGACGACGGTCACCTGGCCCCGTTCCAGGGCAGCGAACAGCCCGAACAGCGCGAGTGCGCTGAAGACGCCACAGCCGACGAAATACGCGTACGCTTGCCGCGGAACCTGGAAAAACGAGCGCAGCTGCCCGCGTTGCGAGTAGAGGATAAAGGATAGCAGTCCGACGAGCCCGGCGAGTTCGTTGAGCGCGACCGCATCGAGCGGTGTCGCGCCCGTGTTGGTGAACAGAAATCGGCGGGCGACGTTCCCGAACGCGAACGTGAGCGCCGCCCCGAGCGGGAAGAGCAGATCGCGTTTGTTCCAGCCGGTGATGTCACCGCCACCCGAGAACGCGACGAGTCCCAGCCCACTCACGACACAGAGAATGCCCACTATTCCCTGGGCCGTGATCGATTCGCCGAGAAAGACGATCGCGAGGATCGTCGCCCACAGCGGACGCGTGTTGACCGTCGCGCTGTTGACGCTGGCCCCGGCGCGCTCGACGCCGACGTAGTTCAGCAGGCGCGCGAGCCCGGTCGAGACGAGCCCGATCCCGAAAAACGCACCCACCACCCAGAACGGCAGCGCGAAGAGATCGAACCCTCTGAGGACGAGCGAGAGCCAGTAGCCGATCACGCTCACCGAGACGACGACGATCGATGCCAACAGTGGCGTTCCACCCCGCTCCATGCCTGCCTTCGAGAGCGGATCCGAGATGCCCCAACTCGTCGCAGTCAGAAGAGCAAGCCCCACAACAACAGTATCCATGGCAGAGACTGTATCGGTCTCTGGATAGCTTTTGTGATCGATCTACGATCGATAATAATGTTAATCCGCGGTCGTGACGCAGCGAGCGGCGCATGCCACCGGAACGCGTCCACCCGCGTGCAAGGCGATTCGCTGCCTCGTTCGTGGCACGCGAGCAACAGAATCGAGCAGCAGTTATGTGGAATCTCGCCCCGCCTGCCACTCCCAGAGCAGTTCGAGACCGATCCACGCGATACACCAGACGAGAACGACTACCGAAACGAGCGCCGTCGTGGCAAGCATCTCGAGTCCGAGTGCGAGCGAGACCAACAGCGGATAGAACAGTACCGTGAGCATGATGGCCAACAGCAAGCCGCCAGCGCCACAGAGATGATGCTCGAACGATCCGATACGTTTTGCCCCGTCACCGTCGGAGACGGTCGGCCGGCCGTTGCCAGCCGATCCGTGTGGTGTGTACACTCTCGACACCCATGTGAAGATACGCTGTCGCTCCGTGTTAATCGTTTCGCCGACGGAATCGAGTCCGGAAGGAACGCTGTGTCGCGCCAAACGATAGTCAGGACAGTCAGCACACCGCCCCGTGCAGGGGTCGCTATGGCCGTTACTTGAATCGGAACGTTTCGAGGTTCTTCGGCGCGAACGTCCGCATGTTGTAGTTGTGATAGAGCGCCGAGGAGAAGTCCTGGACGCTCTGTTCGTCGCCGTGGACGCAGAGCACCTTCTCGGGGCGCGGATTCATCGTCTTCACGAAGTTTTCGAGCCCCTGCCGGTCGGCGTGGCCCGAGAACCCGTCGACGGTCTCGACTTCGAGTTCGAGGTTCAGCGTGCCCGAGCGTCCGCGCCCACCGTTCATCGGGATCTCGTCCCAACCGTTCTGAATGCGGCGGCCGAGCGTGCCCTGAGCCTGATAGCCGACGAAGGTCATCGTGCTGTCGGGATCGGCTCCCAAATGTTCGAGCCAGGACATGATCGGGCCACCGGTGACCATCCCTGACGTCGAGAGGATGATCGCGGGATCGCCGGCGGCGACCTCCTCGCGTTCGTCCTCACCCTCGTCGATGTGGTTGAACTGCGGCGCGAGGAAGGGGTTCTCGTCGTCGTGGAAGATGCGATCGCGGAGGTCGTCACGGAGATATTCGGGATAGGTCGAGTGGATCGCCGTCGCTTCCCAGATCATCCCGTCGAGATGGACCGGCATCTCCGGGATCTTCCCGTTGCGCATCGCCTCTTCGAGCACGAGCATGATCTCCTGTGAGCGCCCGACCGCGAAGGAGGGGACCAGGACCTTGCCACCACGATCGGCGGTCTCGTTGATGATCTCGACGAGCCGTTCTTCGGAATCGGCCTGGTCGGTCTTGTAGTCGTTGCGCCCGCCGTAGGTCGACTCCATCACGAGCGTCTCGACGCGCGGGAAGTCGTTGACCGCACCGTTGAACAGTCGGGTGTCGTCGTAGTGGATGTCGCCGGAGAAGGCGACGTTGTAGTGGCCCTCGCCGATGTGGAAGTGCGAGACCGCGCTGCCGAGGATGTGGCCCGCGTTGTGCATCGTCAGTTTGACGTCGGGCGCGATGTCGGTCACGTCGCCGTACTCGATGGGGATCGTGTGTTTGACCGCCTCGCGCACCATCGCGCTGTCGTAGGGCGGACTCCGGCCTTCCTTGGCCGCGACGTCGAGATAGTCCAGCTGGAGCAGCCCCATCAGATCACGCGTCGGCTCGGTCGTGTAGATCGGGCCGTCGTAGCCGTATTTGAACAGCAGCGGGATCAGCGCCGAGTGATCGAGATGGGCGTGCGTCAGGACGACGGCGTCGATCGAGTTGAGTGGGTTCGCCTCGGGCACCTGGAGATAGGGCGCATCGTCGGAGCCGGGCTTGTCGCCACAGTCGATGAGAATTCTGGTTTCCGGTGTCGAGAGGATGAAGCTCGCTCGCCCCACTTCGCGACAGCAGCCGAGCGTCGTGATGCGCACCCACTCGCCGTCGGACATCTCCTCGCGGTGGATCTGTCGGCCGACCCGTTCGAGGATATCGCGGCGCTCCTCGCGCTCCTGTTTGAGGAAGTTCCTGACATTTGAGACCGTCGAGGACTCGATCGGCGGCGTTCTGACGACTTCTGGCGTCCAGCCGACCTCCTGTGTGATCTCCCGGAGGGTGGAGCCGTGGCGGCCGATCACCATGCCCGGCTTCGCGGCCTCGATGACGACTTCGCCGGTGTCCTCGTGGAAGTCGACGTTCGAGACGTCGGCATCGTCGGGGATCACCGACCGTACCGTCTCGCGGGCGCTTTCGGGCGGCGTGAGTGCGTCGGGTTCGGGGCGCACCGTGATGCGCTTTCTGAGCTTGCCCGCGAGGGTCCGGATCAGGTCGCCGTTGCGCGCGAACTTCTTCGGATCACGCGTGTAGATGACCAGCTCCGGCCCTTCGTAGGTGACGTCCGAAACCGAGATGTCGTTTGGCAGTTCGTCCGTTATCGTCGACGTTATCTCGTCGAGTTGCTTGTCTACCGTGCTCATACTGGAACTCAGTCCATGAGATTTCACCCGTCCGGGTCACCCCCGATCGCCACCGGCGATCGGATCTCGTCGCTCGCCGTCGCGAACACGACGCGTAGCCTATGCGGTACGCTCTGGAGGTCTTCGACCCAGCGGGCGGGTTCGGGTTCGGACTCCGCGTTCGATGCTGAGAGTCCGGAAAACCCGCGTGTACTCGGAGGTATAGGACGACGATTATAAAACCTTTCGCAAAACCGTGACATCCCCTCGCCCCTTTGCCCACACATGCGAGTCACCGCCGACACCGTGGCCGCCGCCCACGAGCGCACCGCCGACCGCGCCCCAACGGTCGTCGCACTCATCAACGACGTGCGCGCCGATCTCGGTGACGCCTTCGACACCGACGTCGCGAGCGTCACCGTCGAGACCTACCGCGACGAAGTGGACACCGTCTTCGCCGATGGCGATCGCGCGGTCAACGTCGCCGCGCTGCTCGCGCTCCTCGAGGATCTCGACGTCGGGGGCGACTATCCGGGGTTCGTCGTCGACGAATTGCTCGGCCGCGAACTCGCCGGCACGATCGCCGGTCAGCAACCGCTCAGACTGCTCGCCGAGGCGACCTTCCACTACGCGGATATCCACACTCACATCGAGGGGCCGGCGGGTGCCGACGACGCGCTCGCGGCGCTTGCAGCGGGGTTTCAGACGCGACTCCCCGGTTGGGAGTGGAAACGGAACGAGAGTCCGTTCGCGGTCGACTAGGCCTCGGCCGCCGTGTCGTCGCCCTGCTCCGCGCGCTCGGCCTCCGGCTCCATCTGACGGCGATTGGTGAGCGCGAGCGCGGCGAACAGCACGCCGCCGATGGCGCGCAACGCGAGGTCGAAGGTGAGTGCGTCGAACGAGACGGCCATGCCGAGCGCCGCGAGAATGCTCTCGGCGCTGTTGAACAGCAGTCCGGGTGCCATCAACAGGAGCGCCGTGAGCGCGAACGCGGCCCGTTCGGCCCACGACACCTCGCTGTAGAGGAAGCCGATGACCGTCGCCCCGAGCGCGACCACGCCGAGGAACACGCCCACGATCGGGATCAGCACCTCGGGCACGAAGTAGCCGACGTCGAGGACGTCACTGACCCCGATGACGCGGTAGACCTGATCGGCGTCGGCCGGCACGCCCGGGATCCGCCGTAGCAACACGACGCCCGGAACCAGCACGAACGCGAACGGCACGATCGCCTTGTTGAGCGACAGCGAGAACGCCTCGATGCCCGTCTGGAACGGGTCGGACTTCGCCACGCCGGAGGCCGCATACGCCGCGACCGCCACCGGTGGCGTGATATCGGCGATCACGCCGAAATAGAGGATGAACAGGTGGGCGGCCAGCAGCGGCACCTCGAAATTGGAGATGGCCGGGCCGAGCAGCGAGACGAGGATGATGTAGGTGACGGTCGTCGGCATCCCCATCCCGAGGATGATCGAGGAGATCGCGGTGATCACCAACAGGAGGACGAGCGAGTCGCCCGCAACGCTGAGGATCAGCGTCGTCAGGTTCGGCCCCAGCCCCGTGGTACTGATGACGCCGGGGATGATGCCGGCGGCGGCGACCGCGATCACCACGGGCGTGGCGGTGCGCGCACCGGCTTCCATCGCCTTTTCGAGGAACGTGAGGAACCCGACCGCCCGGTTGGTGCCGAACTGCGGGCGTCCAACCGCGCTCGTCACGGTGTCGATGGCGTCGTCGACCTGGTCGTCGTAGTCGATCAGCGGCGCGTCGCCGTGTGAGCGCGCGAGCAGCGTGAGGAAACTCACGGCGATGACGAGCCAGCCCATCTTGCCAGCGACGGCCGCCGCGGCCGCGCCGGGAGCCATCCCCGCACCACCCGCGCCGGTGAGCGCGGCGATGACACCGACACCGGCAACGAGATGAGCGAGGAACTCCGCGATCGCGAGCCCGCCGATGACGCCGACCAGCGGCCAGCGCGTACGCTCGTTGTAGGCCGCGACGAGCGCGATGAGCGCGGTGATCGCCAGAATCGTATACCATGCCGAGCGTGCGACCGTCAGCCGTGCGACGAGGAGGTAGTACAGCAGGAGGACGAGCGGTACGAGATAGAACCAGCCCTGTCGCAGATGCGAACGCAGCCCGACGAGATCGGACGCGTCGACGCCGCCGATCCCCGCTCGCGAGGCTTCGAGATGGACCATCACCCAGACGCCGAAGAAGAAGACGATCGCGGGGATCGCCGCCGCGACGATGACGTTCGCGAACGGTGTCTGGGTGTATTCGACGATGAGGAACGCCGCCGCACCCATCACGGGTGGGAGGATCTGCCCGCCCGAGGACGCGGAGGCTTCGACCGCACCGGAGAACTCGGCGCGATAGCCCGTCTTCTTCATCAGCGGGATCGTGAACGCGCCGGTGGTGACGGTGTTCGCGATCGAGGAGCCAGAGATCATCCCCATGAACCCCGAGGCGAGGATCGATGCCTTCGCCGGCCCGCCCTTGCGTCGCCCCGTGACCGAGTAAGCGAGGTCGATGAACCACTTGCCCGCGCCGCTCATTTCGAGGAAGGCCCCGAAGAGGATGAAGATGTAGATGAACTGCACGCTCACCCGAACCGGGACGCCGAAGACGCCGTTGGCGGTGTTGTACCAGAGGTTCTGGATGACGGTCGACCACGGACTCGGCGGGATCTGTCCGAGCACGCCGACGATCGGTGCGTCACCCGGGATCAGGTAACCAAAGCGCGCGTAGACGATGAACAGGGTGACGATCGACATGAGGTAGAAGCCGAGCGTCCGCCGGGTCGCTTCGAGCACGAGCAACACGCCGAGCGCCCCGAGGACGAACGCGGCCGAGGTCTCGTCGAGCGGGATTCCGATCGCGGAGAGCGCGTCGACGGGTGCCGACAGCACCGGCACCAGTTCGGCGATCGTCTGCCCGGAATCGAGCCCGAGCGAGCGGAGCAGCTGGACCTCGTCGAAATCGAGCAGGATGTAGAGCGTGCTGAGGATCGAAACGATCATCAAGAGAATATCGACGGGCGTGACGCGTTCGCGCTCGGGATCGAGCAGAAGCCAGCGAATCACGCCACGAACGCCGCGCGCACCGCGGGTAACCGGGTTCGTCTCGCCCAGCCAGGTTTCGAGCGCCGGGACGATCCGTGCCAGTCGCCGCGAGAGAAAGCCATCGCCCTGCGTCGCCGGAAAGAGCAGGAAGGTGAGCAACAGCCCGAACGTGACGTGGATGCTGTTGACCTGCAGCGACTGGAGCGAGCCGAGGGTGATCTCGCCGAGCAGTGGGAGCGAGAACGAGAACGTGAACCCGCGGGCGGCGAGCCAGAGCTGGAACGCCGAGAACGCGACCGCGATGACGATGACGGCCATCCCCGCCAGCCCGCGCAGCGAACGCCGCCGTTCGAGTTCGTCGATCAGTTCGTCGGCGTCTTCGGCAGCGTCACCTGTGACGCCTGTCTCGTCGGTTGCTGTATCAGTGCTCATGAATCAAGAGTGTCGAGTGTGTTCTGCAGGACCGATCGTTCAGTGAGGTGGAGGCGGACGCCCTCGGCATCGGATCGGGCAACGAGATCATAGCTGTTGTTGCCCACCCGAAGCCGATGGTCGGCGGTCCGGCCCGGCTTCACGTACAGTTCCTCGTAGCGTCCCTGTGGATCGAAGGTGAACGAACCGTTCTCGCGGGTGACGTTCGCACGCGCCGGCAGCCCCCAGCCATAGGACTGGAACTCCATGCCCGTCATCACGAGCGAGTCGTTGTCCACCACGTAGATATCGTGGACGGGCGTCTTCTCGACGCTGTGATTGTAGCTGAGGATGACCGGCGTCCCGTTCGAGACGGGTGTGGCGAGCAGTTTCTCGCCGCTGTTTGCGTCCTCGACGACGAGTGCGCGGCCGGCCGGCGTCGCCGCGGCGACGGCGGTGACCGCCAGCCCGATGGCTGCCACCACGAGTAACAGACGAACGGTCCGTCGCTGTCGGTCGGTCATCGGTAATGCTGTTCGGTCGTCGGTGTTCGACAGACGGTTCGAAACGCGTGGTCGGCCACCGCGTTAGGACGAGGTGGTGTCGTTGCCCATCGCGGTTCCGGCCTCGGTTCCCATCCCGTCGTCGGTACCGCCATCCATCGTCGTGCCGCCACCCATCGTCGTCCCACCGCTCGCGGTGCCGGAGCCACCGCCCGCCGAGTCGAAGTACGCCGCCGCACCGGGGTGGAGATCGATCGACATCCCGTCCTGAGCGGAGTCGGCGCTGATGGAGTCCGTCTTGATCGTGAGATCGGAGACGTTGTCGAAGATCGCGGCCGTCACGTTCTGGACCGTCTCCTCGGGCACCTGCGTCGTCGTGGCGATCATCGCCTGAACGGCGACGGTGGGTTTGGCGTCGCTGACGCCCTGGTAGGTGCCGCCGGGGATCTCGTCGTTGGCGAAGAAGTCCGCAGCCTGTTTGACCTGCTTGCGCTCGTCGCCGTCGATGGCGACGATGCCGATCGAACTCGTCTCGGCGAGCTCCGAGATCGCGCCGACCGGCCAGCCGCCGACGACGAACGAGGCGTCGATGTCGCCGTTCTGGATCTGTTCGGCGGCCTGCGAGAAGTCGGTGTTCTGCTCGGTGAAATCGGACACACCAACTGCTTCGAGGATCGTCTTCGCGTCGACCTGCGTCCCGCTGCCGAGATCACCGGTGTTGATCGTCTTGCCGCTCAAGTCGGCGATCTTTTCGACATCGCTGCTGCCGGGCGTGACGACGGTGATCGTCTCCGGGTAGAGCGTGGCGACGCCGCGCAGGTTCTTGATCGCGTTGTCCTGAAAGGCGTCGATACCCGTGCCGTTTTTCGCGAACGAGGCGATGTCGTTTTGGATCAGCGCGAAGTCGGCCGACCCGTCGGCGAGGCTGCCGACGTTCTCGACGGAGGCACCCGTCGAACGTACCTGCAGGCTGAAGTCGGTGTTCGACTGGACGACCTGTTTGATCTCGTTCGAGAGCGGGTAGTAGGTCCCGCCGGTGCCGCCGGCGTCCCAGACGAGGTTGTTGGAGCCGCCACCACCACCGCCGGAGCCGTTGCCCCCGGAACCGTTACCACCACCGCTCCCGCCGCTCGTCCCGTTGCCGCCGGAGCCGTTGTCACCGCCGCCACCGGCACAGCCCGCGAGCCCGGTCGCGCCGACGACGCCGAGCGCACCGGCCGTTCGCAGGAACGTCCGTCGGGAGGAGCCCGTCGTGTCTCCCTTCAGGTCCCCACTAGAGTCATTTTTTGCCATACACTATTGAGTCGGCTCCGCCGGCATTAATCTACCGGAGACGATCGTCCATGATAGTCGTGCCGTGACGCGATTTTTTCGCCAGCGACGCTACGAAGCGAGCGATGCCCACATCAGCGACGGTCAGATCCGTGTCGAACTGTACAACTTCTGCATTTATTCATCGTCTCGAACATCGGTCGCCACTTCGCGGATGGTTTCGACCTCGCTGTCGCTGTAGCCGATGAGTCGCACATCGCTCAGTGATACCGGATCGTACGCTGCGAGCTCCTCACAGATGAGTCGTGCACCTTCCCCGAGATCGAATCCGGCGACGCCACAGCCCAGTGCCGGCAGCACGAGCGACTCACAGCCCAGATCGTCGGCACGTGCGAGGCTGTTTCGCGTCGCCGTACGAATGCTCTCGGCGGTGGCTTGTCCGTCCCCGTAATGTGGCATCGCGGCGGCGTGGAGCACCCACTCGGCGTCGAGGTCGTAGGCGTCGGTGACGGCCACAGTCCCGAGGTCGATCGGCCCCTGTGAGACGGCCTCCTCGTTGATCTCCTCGCCCGCACCGCGTCTGAGCGCGCCCGCAACGCCCGATCCCATCTCCAGACTCGTGCCGGCGGCGTTCACGAGCGCATCGGCCTCCTGGGCGGCGATATCGCCCCGCATCACGGTGAACTCCATATCCGCTGTCTGACCGCCGACGGCTAAAATCCACCACCCCTCTGCTCAAGGGCCGGCGTCGTTGTCAACGGAGAGATAGAAGCTGGGCCCGAGTTTAAGGGCTCAAATCGAGTAGCATCCCCATGCACGGAACACGCAGCGTTCGATCGGACGGACCTCACAGTTCCCGGGAGGCCTAGTCCGTGGAGGAGCGAGAACGGCGGTTCGTGACCATCGGCGTGCTGGTCGGGATCTTCCTCGCCGCGATCGACGGCACCGTCGTGACGACCGCGATGCCGACGGTCGTTGCCGCGCTCGGCGGCCTCGAACTCTACCCGTGGGTATTCACTTCGTATATGCTGTTCACTGCGGTGACGATGCCGCTGTTCGGCCGGCTGGCCGACGCCTACGGCCGGAAGAAACTCTTCTACGTCGGCATCGCCGCCTTCGTCGCCGGCAGCGTGCTCTCGGGGGCGGCCGGCAGCATGGCCGAACTCGTCGCCTTCCGTGCGATCCAGGGCATCGGCGGCGGGGCGATGCTCGCGCTGCCCTACACGATCCTCGGCGTGATCTACCCGCCCGAGCGCCGTGGCTGGGCCATCGGGCTCGGCGGTTCGGTCTGGGGCGTTGCGAGCGTGCTCGGCCCGCCGCTCGGCTACGCGATCGTCTCGACGCTCGGCTGGCGATGGGTCTTCTACGTGAACGTCCCCGTCGGAATCATCGCCGTCGCGTTCATCGCGACGACGCTTGAGGAATCGACGGGTACGGCCACGGGCGATATCGACTACGCAGGGGCACTCGCCATCGCGGTGGGCGTCGGCACGATCCTGATCGGCCTCGAACTGCTCACGACCCGGCCGCTCGCCGCCGGCATCGCCGTCGTAATCGGCCTCGCCTCGCTTGGGGGCTTCTATTTCGCCGAACGACGGGCCAGCGAACCGATCATTCCGCTGGCGCTGTTCGGCGATCGGACCTTCCTCGCCACCATCACGGCCGGCTTCCTCACGAGCTTCGTCGTCTTCGCCGGGCTGACGTATATCCCGCTGTTCGTCCAGAGTGTTCACGGCGGTGCGAACAGCTCGGCGATCGCGGTCGTGCCGATTTCGATCGGCTGGTCGGGCATGAGCGTACTCGCGGGCCGTATGACCGAACGCATCGGCGAGCGTCGGCTCTCGATCGTCGGCACGGCCTGTATCGCGGTGAGTTTCGCCGCAGGCGCGTTCTGGACGCCCGCAACGTCGCTCGTCGTGATCGTCGCCGTCGCGTTCGTCATGGGCGTCGGCATGGGGACGGTGACGCCGCCGTTGCTCACCGTGATCCAGAACCATCTCGGAGCCGAGCAGATGGGGCTCGCGACCTCCTCCCAGCAGTTCTTCCGCCAACTCGGCGGCGCGATGGGCGTGTCCGTGCTCGGGTTCGTGATCACGACGCTCGCACGCGGACAGCTCGCGGCCGTCCCCGGCGTGTCGACGCTCGGCGATCTCCAACGCGTGCTCTTCGAGACGAACACGCCGCCGGCGGGGGCGGCCGCTGCGCTGGCGAGCGGGCTCTCGTCGGCGTTCGTCGTTTCGGCGGTCATCGGGCTCGTCGCGCTCGTGGTCGTCTTCAAGCTGCCACGCGGGGAGAGTGAGAGTAATGCGAGTACCGAACGAGCCGACCCCGCGACGGACTGAACGGTGGTCGCAGCCATCCAACCGATTCACCTGGAAACCACAGAAAAGAGTACGAACGTAGCATTCGGGCAGTCGAGGACGATCGGTATCGTTCTCAGTAGTCGGTGCTGGTGACGACCTCGTCATTGCTGTGTATCACGGGCGAGCAGTCGTCGGGGTACGTGAGCTCGGTCAGGTCGCCGTCGTAGGTGTACGTGTCGCGTCCGTCGCCGCTCACGGCACCGGAGACAATGGGGCTGTCGACGATGGCCTGTTCCTCGTCGATTTCGATTATTCCCCGGATCGAACCGCTGACCGAGAACTCGTAGGGGGTGTACTCGCCATCGCCGGCGATCGTCAGCGTTCGATCGGGTCGCCGGCCGACGTGGGCGGCCTCCCCATCGATGGTGACGTTGATCTCGCCGGCTCGATCGAAGTCGAACGACTGGAGGAAGCCGTCGTAGACGTACGCGTCCGTTCCGGACCGGACCGCACCGCCAGTGCCGAAGTCGGTGGTCTGGTCGCTGTCGTTGACGCTTGCATCGCAGGCGTCACTCTGGCTAGCGGTCCCCTTCCCGATGACGAACGAGTAGGGAGTGGTTGTGCCGAACCCCTCGATGACGAGCGTGTGATCGGGGCGGTTCCCAACGTGTGCTGGCTCGCCATCGAGCAGGACGTTGATCTCGCCGGAGCCATCGAAATCGAACGAGGAGAGCTCCCCGGTGAACGTGTAGGCGTCTTTCCCATCGCCGACCGCTCCGTGGGCGCTCCGATCGACGATCCGGTCGCTGCGATCGATCGTTGCGCCCTCGGCCGTGCTCTTCTCCAGATCGCCACCCACGGTGAACGAGTAGGAGGTCGGTGGACCGAAGCCGTCGATGGTGAGCGTGTGCCTGTCGGGGGCCGCACGTGCGCTGCCGAGCGTGCCGAGTCCGGCGATCCCCGCTGCCCCCGCTGCGAGGAACCGACGCCGTGTCGTATCCACGGCGGGCGATGGATCGGAAGCCTGTGCCCTCCCCACCTCGTGACGGGATGCAGTGAATTGCGTCACTAGTAAGCAGTCAGAAGGGTTTGCAATAAGTCTTGTGTATGTGTACCACACACATGGTATGGTTTTCGCGAGTCTCGCCCTCATCAGATCGGTTCTTGGTGCTCTCGAAAGGGAATGCAACGGTGGCCGACGAACTGCCGCTGGTTCGCAGGAATCCTGCCGGCAATCGTCGGTGGACAGGTCGTGTGTATAGTGTGGTCGCTACGATTGGGAGTCGTCTGCCGGCACGTATCGGCCGGCGAGGCGTCCAACACCAGCGACGATGGCGACGGGGATGGCCAGGATGACGAGCAAACCGACGAAGTCGGTCAGACGAGTGCTCAGACTGTTCGCTTCCCACGTCGAACTGAACGGGATCAGCGCATACAGCAGGAGGGCAAGCGCGATCCCATAGGCGGCTTTCGAGACGGCCTCCTGGACGGTCCGCCGTCGGGCAAAGTAGATCGTCGTGCCGAGCCACACGAGGAAGCCGGTGGCAATGCCGAGAGTAGCCGACAGCATCCCGGTGACGAAGAGCAACAGCAGGACGCCTACAACGAACCCACCGACGAGGCCCACTACGGCGGTCAGGAACGTGCTCCCTACGCCGTCGGGATCGAGTAGTGGTTGCTTACCCGTGGTGGTGTTCTCGATCGGTGTCGATGCGTGCGGCGGTGACGATCGCTGCGTGTCGTCTCGCTGCTCGTCAGTACCGAGGATCGTGTCCTCGGAGTACTCGGTCAGATCGGCTGAACAGTACATACAGAACGCCGACGTCATACCGATGGGCTCGCCACATTCCGGACAGCGCGGATCGACGGAGCTCATCGTACCCATCCACGATTCACCGTCCGTCCACGAGAGCTGTGTGACCTATCTGTTGTGCGTATCAAGGGCCTTCAGAGCGTTCTTCTCATGATACGATTACACTCTATAAGACGGTACTGCTTCGATCGAACCGATCCGTTTCGGACTCGGAGGCCAGAATCGGCCTCGGCCCAGCATCTGCCGATGATCAACGATACGTTCTTTTCGGGCCGGCAGTTCGTCACTCTGCAGCTTCGAACGGCCGGTCTCTGGCAGTTTCGTACCGGTACCCCAGAACGGATCTGGACATGGAGTCTGCTTTGTGCGCGGTTGCTTACCTAAATTCAGGCGCTAAGGCCCCACCCTCAAGGAGCACGCCGGGCGGTGCGGAGAGGCCTGCGAGTAGGGAGGGGATACAGCGTTGACAAGAGCTTCGCTCTTGTGCGCGAACGAGACGCTTCGCGTCTCGTCAACGCCGTCATCATCTGACCGTCCGTGGTTTCGGCGCGTCGGCTGGCCGGACCACGAGCGATAGTCTTATTTGTATCTACTACGTAGATACAGGCGATGGACCGGCACGAGATAGAAGGTCACGAAGTCGTGGAGAAAACCGTGAAGCCCACCGGCAACGGCGCTCACGTCTACCTCCCGAAGTCGTGGATAGGAGCGACCGTCAAGGTCGTCCGCACCTCCGAACTCGACACCGATTCTGACGAGTAGACCATACAGATGCTCAACTACAGGTTCCGGCTCAATCCCACGTCCAACCAACGCGAGCAGTTAGCGTGGACGCTGGACACCTGCCGACAGGTCTACAACCACTTTCTCCACCGACTGAATCGGGTCGAGAGCACGTCGTCGTACAAAGAGCAAAAGCGCCTGCCGAAGCTCAAAGAATGGTGGACCGACCTCAAATCGGTCCACTCCAAAGTGCTTCAGAAGGTCGTCCAACGTCTGTACGACAACCTCTCAACGCTGAAAGGCCTCAAAGAGAACGGCCACCGCGTCGGCCACCTTCGGTGGAAGGGTGCGGGATACTACCACTCGTTCACGTACAGCCAGTCCGGTTTCAAGCTCGACAAAAAGAGCGACCGCGACGAACTGTACCTCTCGAAGATTGGCAGCATCCCCGTGGTCGCACACCGCGACCTCCCGACCGACACAACCGTGAAAACCGTCACGGTCAAACGCGAACCCACTGGGAAGTGGTACGCCGTTCTGTCGGTCGAAACACCCAACGAACCACCCGCAAAACCAGAGAAACCCGAGAACATCGTCGGTATCGACATGGGCATCCTGAAGTTCGCCCACGACACGGACGGTACGGCGGTCGGGTCGCTTGATCTTTCGCACGAACGCGAGCGACTGGAACACGAACAGCGCGTCCTCTCACGGAAAGAACACGGCTCCGCGAACTGGGAGAAACAGCGCCGGAAGGTCGCCCGCCGTCACGCCGACCTCAAGCGAAAGCGTCGGGACTTCCTCCACAAGTTGTCGAACTACTACGCGGAGGAATACGACCTCGTGGCGGTCGAAGACCTCGACGCGAAGGGACTGATGGAACTCGGCGGCAACAGTCGGAACCGGGCGTCGGCAGCGTGGGGAACGTTCCGCCGGATGCTCGCGTACAAGTGCGAACGCGAAGGCACGCACTTCGCGGAGGTCCGGCCTCACGGAACCACCAAAGAGTGCGCCCGATGTGGTGCGGAAACGGATAAGCCGTTGTGGGTCCGTGAGCACTCGTGTCCGGCGTGTGGCTTCACCGCCGACAGAGATGAAAACGCCGCGTGGAACGTCCTTCAGCGCGGTATCGAGCAGATAGGCATGGGCGATGCCGAATCAACGCCTGCGGAGACTGTGGTCCCTACGGCGACCGCCTTTCAGCCGGTCGCTGCAAACCACGTCGCGGAAACAGGAAGCCCCACCCTCAAGCGCGAGCCGTCAGGCGAGCGGTAGGGTGGGAGGATGTCACGAGACGCCCGCCGCGGTCACGATCTCTCGGCGCACGACGAATCGGATCGTCCGTGTCATCGCCGAAACGACCGATGTGTTTCGTTGACCGGCTCTCTCGGGTCCTGTTCGGTCAGTCCTCCGATAGCGGGAGAAGCAAGGGACATCCGTCCGAAGGTCGGCGATGATCGTCCGCCTGAAACTCGTACGCTTCAACCGATCATCGGTGAGACTACTCCATATATCCAAGCTGCTTGAGTCGGTCCGAGACCTGTTCGGAGTGTTGCTTCGTGTCGTTTCGATCCAGCTGTATCGGATCGCGTGATTCCCACGAGGGGTTCTCAGTGAAGATCGGCAGCACGTCACCGTTCATGTCCCCTGGAACGTCAGTTCCGTTCGTGACCAGTAGCGTCGGTGCGATATCGAGGATACTGATCCGATCGATCTCACCGCGAGTGTCGAAATCGGGGCCATTGGCGACGAAGATACCGTGTGGTGTGTTCTCCGCTGCCCAGCGGTCGGGATCGGTATGGATCGAGCCACCGCCGACTCCATCGTTGACGTGGACGCCTGGACGCTGATCGACGACGATTTCCGGTGCTTGGTCGAGATATGGACCGGAGTAAACGTCCTCGCCGCGATGGACTGCAGTGAACAGTTCCCCCTCCTCGTCCGAGACCGAGCGGAGAGTCTCGATGAGTTCGTCGCGGAGTGCGTCGGTCTCGAACGAGGGGTTGAGATAGATCGGGCCTTGTGAGCTCGCGACGGCGCTCGTCCGATCGAGATCGATCGCTTCGAGTTTCCGTCCGCGCTTGACACCCGCCCGCTGTGGGACCAGCTGTTGAAGCCGTTCGGGAACGGCTCGTTTCAGGACGTCGACGGCACCAGCGCGTTTTGCGACACGCAGAACGTTCTCCCGATCGAGACCGACCGTACGGAGGACGTCCTCGATGGTCCGTTCGCGGGACTGGTAGTCGTTCTCGGCAAGCCACTCGTTGATGTAGAACTCCGTCGTCGTCGGCGCGCTCCCATGATCCGAGAGAACGACGAGATTGGTGTCGTCGAGATCGTTCAGTCGTCCAAGCCACTCGTCGACGAGTTTCCACGCCCGTAGCGTTGGCTCGTCGTCCCAGAAGAAGTGATGCAGGACGTTGAGATAAAACAGCGTCACGTGCATGAAATCGAGCTCCTGCTCCTCGAACAGCCGCAGTGCGACTTCGAAGCGACTTTCGAGCACCGAGAGGATGGCGTCGACTTCCGCACCACGTTCCTCGTTCGAGGAGAGGAGCGGTTCGGGATGGACTCGGTAATCGAACTCCTCGGTGAGCTGCTGATCGAGTCCCTCGGGGTACGTGTAGCCCGAGCTGATCGAGCGATACTCCCCCTCGACGGTGCTCGGTCCGCCGGAGACGACGACACCGTCGAGTTCACGCGGCGGATACATCGTTGGCATATTGACGACGCCCGTCGAACGGCCGGCGTCGTTGAGATAGTCCCACAGCTCCGCAGTGTGGAAATCCCGGCTGTCGGTCGTTTCGATGCGTTCGTTCGCGAGATCGACGTTTTCGAACCAGAACACGCCGAAGCCGCCGGGATCCTTACCGGAAGAGTAACACTTCCAGTTCGGGAACGTCACGGGCGGGAGGCAGCTCCGGCTCTCGGCCCACACGCCGCCGGACCGAAGCGAAGCGAGGTTCGGGAGCTCACCGGCCTCGATCCACGGTTCGAGCAATCGCCAGCCCGCACCGTCGAGACCGACGACGAACGTCCGTGTCATGCCAGCCATGATACTGCAACGAGGATATAGGTTCTCGTTTCACTCCTGACTCGGTGACTCGACGAGTTTCGAGAGATCCATCTTGAGGGAGGGATACCAGCCGACGAGCGCCGGGAGATAGGAGCCGAGCAGTCGATCGACGAAAATCGCCGTGACGATCGCCGTACTCGGCACGCCGAGGGCGATAAACACCGCCGTCGCCGTCGCCTCGGTGACCCCGACGCCGCCCGGCGTGAGTGGTAACAGCGTGACGCTGTATGCCATGACGAGATAGAGCGGCAGGAAGAGTGCTGGCTCCAGACTGACGCCGAGACTCTCGAAGATCAGCCAGACTCGCAGGCCGGGGACGATCAACTGTGCAACCACGAACCCGGCCGTGTAGGAGACGATCGCAACGGGGTCGCGCAGCAGCGTGCGGAAGGTATCCGCGGATGCCGCCGAGAACTCGGGGAGTTTTTTGGCAAGTGCTGCGAGCCGATCGCCCACGATCGGAACCCGGCGAGCGATGATCTCGATCCCGCCGGCGATGCGCTCGACGGCGCTGAGATTGATACCGGTGAGCAACACAACCGTTCCGGCAGCGGCATACAGTGCGGTCGAGAGCACGAGAACGAGCGCAAGTCCCAGCGGCAGTTGCCCCACACTGAGGACGAGACCGAGGAATGCAACGAAACCATACAGAAGCGCATACAGGCCGGTGTGAACGCCCGAAACCCCGACAGCACCCGAATACGCCATGCCGGTCCGATGGTGGACGACGAACGGTGCGACGGCCCGTCCCGACAGCCGTGATGGCAGGAGATGGTTGACGAAGAGGACGATGAGACCGGTGTCGATGGCGGCCCGAAAGCGCGTGTCCTCGATCCTGTCGAGCAGCACGTGCCACATGGCAAGCGCAACGAGAAGTCCAACTCCGCTCACGGCGATGAGCGCCACGGTCGTTTCGATGGAGACGGAAGCGAACAGCGATACCGTACGCTCCCATTCGACCTGCCCGAGCACCCATGCGAGCGTGAGCGCCCCAAGGAGATACTGGGCCGCTCTGAACAGCCATGCCCGACGTTTCGAATCCACCACGCTACTGTCCTCCAACGGCAGTGTCGCTGGTGGTACTGCTGGCCGGGCCGTCGCTCTCGGTCGCGCTCTCGACGGCCGACCGTGCGGTGATGAACTCGAACGGACCGTCGAGTATCCTGAGCAGTGAGCGGCGCATCCAGCTGCCGGTGTGCCAGTACACCCGGTTCGGAACGCCTGCCACGTCCGGAAGGTCGGCGAACTCCCACGGATGGACGTAGAGCACCGGACAGATCCCACGACGGGCGAGCAGTCGCATGCCGACGGTCGTATACCGGGGGCCGAAAAATCGAAGCCAGGTACCCGTGAGTGGGAGCCGTATCCCGGGGAAGGTACTCACCGGCAGTTCGGTGATCGTGGCGGGAGCAGCCGACTGCACCTGCGTCGCCGGCACGGGGCTGTCGATATCGTGTTCGCCGCCGTACCAGCCCGGAATCGATCGACACGGAACGATGCTGGAGTCGTACTCGTAGCCGGCTGCCGCGAGCATCGAGAAGTGATCCCCAGCAGTGTCGAACGACGGCGCGCGAAATCCCGTGACCGACGTTCCCGTCACGTCTTCGAGGAGCGTTCGAGAGCGATCGATTTCCTCGCGACGCTCGTGCTCGTCCAGCGTCGTGAGATGGCGATGGCGGTGAGTGTGAGAGGCAATCTCGTGACCGGCAGCGGCGACCCGTTCGACACAGTCGGGATGGCGCTCGGCGATGTCGCTAACCACGAAGAACGTCGTCGATACGTCGTAGTCGTCGAAGACGGCAATGAGATCGTCGACGGCAGCGAGACCGATATCGTCTCGCTCGGTCCGCCCGCGTGCGTTCCGGTAGGCTGGAAGATGGGTGAAGAATTCGAGATCGACCGAGAGAACGGCCGGCGAGTCAGTCATCGATCAGTCGATACTGGTTTAGCGGTCGGCATAACTCATGTGCTTTGTCAGTGTCGACAGCGGGTCTGGCCAGCAGCCACCACCGGGCAGAACGGGACTGCAGCCACAAGCGCTAATAGTCATGTCGTCGAGAGACCGAACAGGCAACAATGCCGGTGTGGGAAGCAGGCCTGCAGACTGCAAACGGACCCGTGTTGCAAGCCTTCGGTCTCGACAGTGGTACGCTCACCGCGTTCCTCATCGGCCTCGCCGTCGTGATTTTCCTCTGGGGGTTCGAGCGCTACCGAACCACGTTCTCGCGGCAGGAGTTCCTGATCGCGATCGCGCTCTCGCTCGGCGTGTTCGCCGCCGGGGCGTTTCCAGCCGTGTACAGTGCCCTCGCGGCGGCGTTTCACGTCGAACGCCGGTCGCTCATCGTGTCGTTGCTCGCCAACAGCGCGCTGGTGCTGCTCGTCCTGTATCTGTTGGCACAGGTGCGGAGCAATCAACTGTCGATCACCGAACTCACGCGGGATCTCGCAGTGGAGCGAGCCACCGAGACAGCCAGTAGCGACACCAGCACGGAACGAACGGTCTGTGTGGTGATTCCCGCCTACAACGAGGCCGAAAGCATCCGAAACGTCGTCAGTTCACTGCCGGAATCGGTCCACGACTACGCGGTCGAAACGCTCGTCGTCTCCGATGGATCGACCGATGGAACGGTCGATCGGGTTGCGACGACCGCGGCGACTGCCGTCGAGCATCCGCTCAATCAGGGACAGGGCGGCGCACTCAAGACGGGCTTCGAACTCGCCCAGCAACGCGGTGCGAACATCGTCGTCACGATCGACGCCGATGGCCAACATCCGATCGAACAGCTCGACGCGCTCGTCGCGCCGATCGCCGCTGATGAAGCGGATTACGTGGTCGGATCACGGTATGCGGGCGTTGACGAATCAGGGAACGGTGTCGCCCGCCGAGCGGGAATCCGACTGTTCACGAAAGTGATCAACGTGATCACCAAGTCGAACATCTCTGACTGTACGAACGGGTTTCGCGCGATCCGCGGGGCAAAGCTCGGTGACCTCACACTCACCGAAGAGCGGTTCAGTGCGCCCGAACTGATCATCGAAGCCCGCAAAAACGGGCTGCGGATCCGAGAGATCCCGGTCTCCATTGCACAGCGTGAAACCGGAACGACGAAAAAGCCGAAACTCGGCTACGCACTCGGCCTCGCTCGCACCATCTTCACCACGTGGATCCGATAGCCGAACGTGATCGAGACGAGTCGGTCGTCAGTCTGATAGCAACGTCGATGGAACGAAACCACGATCCATGACCGTTTCACCAATGCGCTGCCGACCAGCAAACCAGTGATGGAGACGGACTCGCGACCGCTGTTCTCGCTCGTATTTCTCACGTGGAACGCGGGAGAGGCGATCCTCCGGACGCTCGAATCGGTCGAGCAACAGTCGTTTACCGACTACGAGATCGTCGTCGTGGACAACAACAGCCAGGACGACACGCTGCAGTTGCTTCGGAACGCCCACTCGGAGGACGATTCGGTACGGATAGTCGAAAACGAGCAAAATCGTGGCTTCAGCCGGGGTATCAACCGAGGCATCCGCGAAAGCGATGGGCAGTATATCTGCTGTTACAATCACGATACGCTGTTTCCCGACGGATACTTGCGGACGCTTTCCGAGCGAGTTACGCCGGACGCGGTATGGACGACGGCTCGGCGCAACTACCGCGTGTCGTCGGAACGGACGTGCGTACGCCTCCTCTCGCAGTATCGGTTTACGCTCCCGTATCGCGTCGATTCGCTGTCCGGGGTTGCCGAGGTGAACTACGTTCCCGGTGATGGCGTGATCGTTCCCCGAGGGATATATCGGGACGTGCTTTCGAGGCAGGTGTTCGATCCGGCGATGCCGCTGCGCGTCGAGGACGTCGATCTGTCGTTGCGGCTTGCCGATGCCGGCGTCCCGATGCGAGCGATACTGGACACACAGTCGATCCACCCGGACAACGACGATATGTACGCCCCGAGCGTTCGAAATTTCGTCACCTTGGCGAAGATGATCCGGGCACGCGTCGTCGTGCATCGGAAAAACACCGATTCACTGCTGCCAATCGTCATTGCAGCCAGCAGTATCGTTCTCAATCCGCTGGTGATCTACTGCACTGCCTACCCCCGTTCGGCCGACGCGTTCGTCGATGCGACGTCCGTATCGTGATCGGCATCGTCGACAGCGATGGACTCGTCACCAGTGAACGAGACCGACGCCGCCGCGATCCTGCCGTGGATCGGCAACGATCTCGGTCGTCTCGTACTCCTCACGGAGTTCGTGCCAGAATCGGTCGACCTCGCAGTCGGGGTCGTGGTCGATAGTGACGATATCGTGGAACGCGATGAGCCCGCCGTCGGCGACGAACGGTGAATACCGCTCGAAGTCGTCTTTGACACCGTCGTAGGTGTGATCCCCGTCGATAAACAGGAAGTCGATGGCATCACCGTCGAGGATCTCCTCGACGTGGCGAGCGGTCGCCGGCGAGTGGGAATCGCCGCGGAGAAACGCCTGGTCGAGACCCGGACGATCACAGACGTCACGAAGGAACTCGGCGCGTCTGAGCGAGTGTCCGCCGCCGAAACGGCCGCCGGGAAGGTCGATGCTGAGGTAGTTCGAGGCAGCGAGATACTGCGCCCAAACGTAGTAGCTCCCGCCGCGGGCGGTGCCGATTTCACACACCGTCTCGGGATCGCTTGCAGCGACCGCTTCGACGAAGTCCCGGAGCTCCGCACGGATCTGCATCGGCTCGATGGATCGATACGCACCGTAGCCCCGATAATCGTACGCCGTGTCGATGATATCGGTGAGATCGTCCTCGGACGATTGGTAGCCACGCAGCTCTCGGACGGACAGCGCTCGACAGAGGGTATCGCCGATGGCGGGGAGTGCATTGCCCACGTCCCGCTCGACCTTTTCGAGACCGCGGTGAAAGACCGAATCGAACCCGTCGCGACGGTAGAGTCGGCTTGCACCGGTTAGATACGATCTGAGAGCCATACGAACATCACTACCGCCTCCCGTGCTCGGCTTGGCAACTCTACATTACGCTCGCTGACTGGTCAGCGAGCAGTAGGTCATGAGACCGAACGGCGGTTGCCGGTGTAGTCCTGATGTCTTCGTCCCGTGCTCGGTGTTACTCATCTTCCGCCGTGGTTCGAACAAGCTTTCTCGACGTTTGAGTCAGCATTCTCCGACAGCCGCAACGTCGATTCGTTCAAGCACCTCGTGAGTGCGCTGATTCACAGTGAAACGCAGTGGACCGTGAGTGGACTCTCCCGAGGGATTTCGCGTCCCGACGCGGACGCGAAATCCCGCAGAGCCTACGACTACTTCTTCGGTGGTGCCGACTGGTCGGCCACCGATCTCGCTCAGCTCCACGCTGAGTACGTCTTTGACCAACTTCAGGTCGGTGCTGGTGACGACGTACTCCTTCACATCGACGATACGTTCGCTCCGAAAACCGGCGACGCCACCGATGGCGTCGCCCGGTTGTACAATCCCGTCGCTGCTGAGACCGAACTAGGCAACAAGATCGTCACGTCTTGCCTCCAGATCGGCGACGTCTACGTTCCGTATCTCGCGCGGATGTACGTTCCAGAGGATCTCGCACCGGATTTCGACGAACCGTTCAAGAAAAAGACCGAGATCGCCGTCGAAGAGATCGTGACGCCGCTCCAGCTGCCGGCTGGAGCGGCTCTCACAGTTGTTTTCGACGCCGCGTACTACGGTGACGAAAGAGTCGCTACGATCCAAAATCAGGGCCATGATGTCGTCTGTCGGCTGAAATCCGACAAACACGTCTCGCCACAGGGTGTCGTCTGGACCCAACGCGTCGACGCCTTCGCGTCGACGCTGGAGTATGAATCGACAACGATCACCGTTCGTGGGAAGGAGAAAACCTACGACGTCGCGAGCGAGGTCGTCGAAATCGAAGGCGTTGGTCCAGTAAAGGTCGTCGCAAGCCAGACCGAGGACACGATTCGGCACTACTTGAGTACGGATCTCGGCCGGTCAGCGGCCGAGATCCTCGAACGCGTCGAACACAGGTGGAACATTGAGACGGTCCACGAGGAATCGAACGCGAAGTTTGGCTTCAAGCAGTACCAGCTAGAGCGAAAACAGGCAATCGAGCGCTACGTCCAGTTAGTGTTCCTCGCGTGGACGCTGGTAACGTTCGCTGAACGGGCAAATGTAGCTTTTTGGGACGAACGAGGCGGACTGAGCGTCCGCCTCGATCACGCCAAAGAAGCGTACCTCGTGGAAACGTTGCTCGAAATCAACGACAGGGTTGCCCCGTCGCTCCCGCGAGCGGAACGACGGGAGCAACTACATGAACTGGTGCGTGAGTTCTCATGGACTTCTTTCGCGATTTCGTTTGTTCCAGCTGCCAAAATATATACTCCAGCAAACGATCAATATGGTTTTTATTGGATGTTAGTTCGTAGATCCAGCTATGGTGAAACGAATACAGAGTCTCTGGGGATTTTAGCCACAGTTCGCTGAGTCAAACGATCTTGCCAAGCCGAGCTCCCGTGATGGTTCTTTCTAGATGGAAACAATCCAACCACCGATTTCGCTCTCGAAAATCGGACGGAAGTCGGTCTACAGGAAATACAGCGAGAGTGCCTCGCGGCTTGACCGCGAGGGTGAATCGCGTAAGTGTAGCTTCAACCCTCGATTTGAGGGCTTACCGTAAATTTTACTGTAAAACGCTTTCGTCTACCTCGTCCACACGTTCGGCGAGGAGTTGAACAAGCTCTCGTATAGTGATTTCATCTTCTTGAATAAGTGTTGTATCGGCAGCATACTTGATTGCTTCAGCGTAGCTGGAGCAATCATGACGCACCATGATCCGAGTGAGTTTGGCAGCTAATCTGTCACTAACCGTGATTGTCGTGTAGCCCTCTGGAGGCATGAACGATCTACGGGCCAGTTTACGGTATAACTTACGGTAAACTGGCTAGTTCACGGTTGAAGCTACAGTAAGCTTTATTATTTGTCTGGACCTTTGTTCGGACGTGATGGGCCACGTGGCCCGCCAGAACGTAAGTACGGGAGGTTGAACAAACCCCCGGCGTTCGGTGTGGCGCGTTCCAGAACGCCCATCCAGCAAGATAGGGCCGGGACGGTCCGAATCTCCCAGCAAGGGACAACGCCCGTAGAGTCCGGAACCGCTCTGTCGTCCTCGGCTGGACGATGGAAGTTCCGACGCCGAAGCAGGAAGCCTCGGGGCTTGACCCCGAGGCAGGTTCACGGAGCCGCCGTCGAACCGAGTTTTCGGAGGACTGCGAGGCCACTACACTGTGGATACTGCTCGAAGACAAAGTCATCCAGGACAGTGACGAACGATTCGGTTTCGTCGAGGTCGCAGTCGAAGTGGTCCTCGATCGCTCGGATGACGCCCCGGTCCGCGATCGGACTCAACCCTCTCGTCCGGTCGTTTCGCCGATAGAGCCGCTGCATATTGGTGTCGTGAAAGAGGACGACTGCGTTCTCGCTGAGATGGGGAAACCACGCCTCGATCTCGGCGAGCGTGTGCTCGTAGCGATGGCTCGTGTCCACGAACAGGACGTCGATGGCGGGATCGACGTCGGTCTCGTCACACCAGCCCTCGAACTCCGCGGCGAAATCGATATCATCGGCGTTGACGAACTGCCAGTCGTCGTAGTCGGTGGTGTAGGACGTTTCCTCGATGTCGACGCTCACCACGTCGGCGTCAGTGAGGCGTGCAACGCGCTCGAAGACGAACGTCGATTCACCGCTACGGACGCCGCATTCGACGATGGTGTCGGGAGAGACCTGCATCGCCTCGACGAACAGTCGTTCGAGGTGGTCACTGATGTCGGTCGGTTCCCGCGAATGGCGTCGTACCGCACGAAACTCGTGGTGGTCGGTTGGGGGGTCGTACGGTGCGGATCGGTAGAGCCGGTTGTATCGGTCGATCGCCGTTCGAACCCAATCGAGAACCCCACTCCGGCGAAGCGAGCGGCGAAGCAGGCCTTCGTCCGGCATACACCTATCGCGAACGGGCAAGGAGAATAAACTCAGTACCTCACAAAGCTCGTCGGTTGACTGCTTCTGAGTGTGAATTCGGTGGAGAAATCGGTGCCGAGTAACTGCTGAGGAGGGTTGTTCGACACCGAGAGCATCAAACCTGTCGCAGTCGGCGGCGGAACGCCGCCGACGCAACGGTGTTGCCACTCGCTGAGTAGGCGTTCCCGGTCGGTGGATTACCGCTCGAAGCGGTCGTCCGGTGGCTTGTTTGCGGGGACGGCGCGACGCACCGCGAGCGCCGTCTCCGCTGCTCTCCGCACCATTCCGAGGAATTCATCGAATCGCCACGGCCAGAGGCGTCGCGCGCCTCGGCGCGGCGACGCCACGTACTCCCAGTGGAGATACCGCCACGCATTCTGGAGGAGGTAGCTGATCAGCACGTACAGAAACCTCACCGCCGGATTCTGTGTCGTCGTCATCGCAATACTTCGTTCGGACAACCGGTAGGTCGATTCGATCCCGAAGCGTCGGCTGTAGTACTTCCGAGCCTGACGCGGTGTGTCGATGAACGGCGCGTCAACGGCGTAGCCGTGACGCGCCACACCTTCCTCGTCGTACTTTCCTTGTTGGTACGTACAGTCGATGTAGACCGGGAAATCGACGGTCCACGTGTGACCGTCGATTTCCCCTCGGAGGTCGTGGTCGATCACGCGGCTCCAGCCTTCACTCAGTTCGGTCTGAATCTTCTCGCCCCACTTCACGATCGGCATGACGAAAGCGTAGTTGTGGGCAGCGAGCAGCGTCAGACAGTACGTATCGTAGAATTCCCGATCGAGGTAGACGGCCTTGACTTCAAGGTTAAGGCCGTTGAGCACGCCGAGCAGTTCCGCGAGGATCGAGCTGGCGGTGTCGCCGTCGGTGAGACGGCGCACCGCCAGCGTGTAGCGTTTGTTGCGTACGCGGGCGTAGAGTGTGGCATAGCCGTGGAACGTGGTCGTTCCAGCTTTGGCGAGTGACTCGTAGAGTTCTTCCTTGGAGTCGTACTCCTCGCCGTAGTACGGACGGAGGTGGAGGTCGGCGACGACCTCCACCGGCCGATCCGGAAGGAGTTCGAGGGTATCCTGTTGGATGAGCGTCTTGCCGACTCGTTCGAGCTCTGCGAGCTCGAACTTCGTCCGGAGGTGATGGAGAATCGTATTGCCGTGGGGTGAGTCCTCTGAAATCTCACAGAGGTGACTGACCGAGTCCTCGTCGGCTGTTGCGCCGACGAGGACGTCCCAGATGTCCTTGGAGTCGATATCGGCGTTCTCGCCGAGTCCGATATCGATCTCCTCGTTGAGCGTGTTGACGAGAAAGTTAAGCACCTGGTCCTCTGTGAGTTCACTGGCTGCTTGGTTGGCCTCCATCAATCCACCAAGCAGCCCGTTCACCTAACCCGCTTTGTGAGGTACTGAAACTACCTGTCCGACGCCCATCGATGTCCATCGACATCGCTCCGGAGTATTTATACGCACAGCATTGGACGTGTGGACAGTCATGATAGAGGGAGTTGCAGCGCGCGATCTGCAGGTCAACGCGGACGAGCGCGGCCATCTCGTCGAGATCTTCCGCGAGGACTGGGAGCTGTACGACCCCGATCCGGCGATGAGTTACTACTCGATGAGCTATCCGGGCGTCGTCCGCGCGTGGCACCGCCACGAGCGGGGCCAGATAGACCACTTCGTCTGTCCGACGGGACGCATCAAGGTCGCCATCTACGACGATCGTGAACCGTCACCGACGCAGGGAGAGCTCGACACGTTCGTCATCGGTGAACACAACCAGCGAGTCGTCCGCATCCCCGGCGATTGCTGGCACGGGTTCAAGACGATCGGGGACGAACCCGCGTTTCTGATCAACTTCCCGACGAACCTCTACGACTACGACGACCCCGACGAGGAGCGGCTACCGCCCGATACCGACGAAATCCCGTACGATTGGGACGAGACGCTGCAGGGATAGACGGGTCGTCTCGATGGGCGACTCGTAGTATACTGTCGGACGGGAGTATGTGAAGACCGGATCGCGAAACGCCGCTGCAACGAGCGACGTGTCACCTCGCGGATTCCGATCAGTTCCGTCCGACAATGTGTTCGACCGTTCGTTCGAGACCCTCCTCGAACGACCACTCGGGTTCCCAGCCGAGCGCCGCCATCTTGCTCGCATCGAGTGCGTACCGCTCGTCGTGACCGGGGCGATCCTCGACGAACTCGATGAGGGTTTCGGGTGCTCCCACGGCATCGAGCACCGTCCGAGCGACGTCGAGGTTCGTCCGTTCGTCACCGCTGCCGACGTTGTATATCTCACCGGTCGTTCCCTCGTCGAGCACCGTCCGGATCGCGCGACAGTTGTCCTGGACGTAGGTCCACTCGCGAACGTTCGACCCGTCGCCATAGATCGGGAGCGACTCCTCGCGTGCCGCGCGGTCGATGAGTTTGGGGATGAGTTTCTCCGAGTGCTGGTGTGGCCCGAAATTGTTCGACGAACGGGTGACGAGCACCGGCAGGTCATACGTGGAGTGGTAGCTCAACGCGAGCAGATCCGCACCCGCCTTCGTGGCGGCGTAGGGATTTCGCGGGTCGAGTGGGTCCGTCTCGGTGAACGTCCCGTCGCGTATCTCGCCGTAGACCTCGTCGGTCGATATCTGGACGAATCGGTCGATATCGGCGTCCCGTGCGGCGTCGAGAAGCGTCCGGGTTCCCTGAACGTTCGTCGCAACGAACGGTTCGGCCGAGTCGATCGAGCGGTCGACGTGTGATTCGGCGGCGAAGTTCACGACGCTATCGACCTCTTCGAAGAGCTCCGCAACCAGCGACCGATCCCGAATATCGCCGTCGACGAAATCGTGGCGCGGATGGTCGAGGACGGCATCGAGATGACGCATCGAACCGGCATACGTGAGCGCATCGAGAGTGATGACCGATCGGTTCGTTGCATCGAGGAGATGGCGAACGAAATTCGAGCCGATGAACCCTGCACCACCGGTGACGAGTACGCTCATGGAGGCACGTCGGTGACAGTATGTATTTAGGTTTTCATCGGCTGTACCGCGTATGCAGCTGCTCGTCGTTGGGGCGAACGGACTTCTCGGGAGCAATGTGATCGCGAAAGCGCTTGCACGCGATTGGGAGTGTACCGGAACGTATCACTCGACCGAGCCCACGTTCGACATCCCGCTTCACGAGTTGGATGTCCGGGATACCGATCGGTTCACCACGATACTCGATGCGAACGAGTTCGATGCCGTTCTCAACTGTGCAGCCATGACCGATGTGGACGGCTGTGAAGAGAATCCGGAGCACGCCCACGCCATCAACGGGGCAGCACCCGGTGAACTGGCGCGTGTCTGTGCCGACCGAGAGCTCGCGTTCTGTCACGTTTCGACCGATTACGTGTTCGACGGGGATGCCGAACGGAGATACGCCGAGTCCGCACCGACGAATCCACAACAGGTGTATGGCGAGTCGAAACTCACCGGCGAGCGGACCGTCAGGAAGGCCCACGACGGAGCCCTCCTCGCCCGGCTTTCGTTCGTCTACGGAACCCACGGCGCTACGGGCACACTCACCGGCTTTCCGGCGTGGGTCGGCGACCGTCTCCGCAAAGCGGAGTCGATCCCGCTGTTCACGGACCAGACCGTGACGCCGAGCAGGGCCGGGCAGGCGGCCGCAACGCTGATCGATCTCCTTGCAGCAGACGTCACGGGGACGGTTCATATCGCCAGTCGATCGTGTATCACGCCGTACGAATTCGGCGAGCGAATCAGGGAGCGACTCGCTGCGTCACGCTCCATGGACGTGCCAGCGGAACTGCTGGCCGAAGGGTCACAGTCGGCCGTTGACCGTGCCGCAACGCGACCGCTACACACCTGTCTCGACGTTGGGACGGTCGAACACGCACTCGACCGTGACCAGCCAGCGCTCGCCGGCGATCTCGACTCGATAGCCGATGCGCTATGACCCCCAGCGCTCCGTGCGATATCGGTGATTCGATGCGAGACGGGCCGCGAGCGTGACGGAACGCGGTCTCAGAGATCGAGATTCGAGTTCTCGCCGACGACCAACCGGCGACCCTCGGGAAGCAATCCGTCGGCACTGCCGATCGACGTGCCACGGCCGATGAGACTGTCGACGATCTTGCCATCGGTCGCGATGGACGAGTCGCCCACGATCACGCTGTTTTCGATATGGACGTTCCGAAGGGTCGAGTTCGGACCGATCGAGGTGTACGGCCCGACGTAGGCACCGGCCTCGATCGTCGTGTCCGCGCCGATGGACACCGGGCCACGAACGACTGCCCCCTCTTCGATGGTCGCCGCGTCGTGAACGTCGAGATAGCCGGTGGTCTCCGCGTCGCTCTCGATATCGATCGGCGGCGTCTCGTCCCGCCGATCGTCGAGGACCAACCGGTTCGCTTCGAGCACGTCGGCCGGCTTACCGGTATCCTTCCACCAGCCCTCGATGACGAGCGAGTCGATCGCACGGCCCTCGTCGAGCAGCGTTCCGATGGCCTCGGTGATTTCGTACTCGTCACGCCACGACGGTTCGAGTCGTTCGATGGCGTCGAAGACGACCGGCGAGAACACGTACACACCGATGAGTGCGAGATCGCTCGGCGGTTCGTCGGGCTTTTCGACGAGTCGCGTGACGTCGCCGTTCCCATCGACGTCGGCAACGCCGAACTGTTCCGGCTCCGCGACCGACTGGAGGGCGATACCCGCATCGTACTGGCCGCGCTCAAAGCTCTCGACGAGAGCGGAGATGCCCTGTTTGAGCATGTTGTCGCCGAGATAGACGACGAAATCGTCGCCAGCGACGAACTCGCGCGCACAGCCGACCGCATGGGCGAGCCCGAGCGGGTCGCCCTGCACGATATACGTGATATCGACCCCGAAGTCGGCACCGTCACCGAGGTAGTTCCGGATCGCCTCGCGTCCCTTGTTCCCGAGGACGACGCCGATATCGGTGATGCCAGCCGCTTTGAGGTCTTCGATGGCGTACTGGATGACGGGCTTGTTCGCCACCGGCACCAGCTGTTTCGGGCCGGTATGCGTGATCGGGCGGAGGCGGGTGCCCTTGCCTCCGGCGAGAAGTACGCCTTTCATTGCCGGCGACACGGTGAGCGAGCTAATAGGAGCGGCGGTTCCTTGCAGCCACAACGACCCACGACGACAACGGTCCATCCGATTGAGGGCTGCCGATCGGTGTGCAGAGCGATCGAGTTGCCAGCTGTCGCCGTGACAGGATGACCTTCTTTTAATACGGGTTGCTCATAAGCCGAGTCAATGCGAGGAATCGGCAGTGGACTGCTGGGTCGCGCGAAAAAGCGGGTCGGCGACGATCTCACGACCGACCCGTATCTTCGCTACGTGCTCCTCTTGGCGACGGTCCTCGCCGGATTCTGGTTCTGGCACGGGATTCCCGAGTTCGCGACGATCGACGAGCGCTGGCGGCTGATCGACGCGCTCGCGGCGATCGGCACCGTCGTCGACGATCCCGGACTCGGTGCGATTCGGCCGGCGATCCTGGCACAGCAGCCTGCTGGGGCGACGCTCTACGTGAATCTGCTCGCCGTGCTCCCGGTCGCGATCGTCGCGCTCGCGACGGGACAGCTCGACGCGTTCGTCGAGTTCAATCCGCAGCTTCGAACGGCCGGTCTCTGGCAATTTCGTACCGGTACCCCCGAATGGATCTGGACATGGAGTCTGCTTTTTGCGCGACTGCTCACCGTCGTGCTTGCGGTCGGCTGTGTCTACCTTACCTACCGTCTCGGAAGGGCGATGCGCGATCGGACGACCGGACGGCTGGCAGCCGTGTTGCTCTCGCTGACGTGGGGTTTTCTCATCATGGCCCACGAGGTGAGCGAGGACATCCCGGCGTTGTTTTTCCTCCTGCTGGTGCTCTATCTCGCGCTCCGATACATCGAGACGGGCGACAGGGCAGTCTTTCTTGCCGGCTGTATAGCGGGAGGGATCGCCATCGCGTTCAAACTCACTGCCGGAACGAGCGTGATACTCCTTGGCCTCGCGTACGTCCTCCGAGCGCGGAGGCCGGGCGTGAACCCGCGCGACGCACTCTTGCAACCAGGGCTTCTCGTCATGGCGGTCGCATGCGGCGCAGGGGCGATCGTCGTCGGATTTCCCGAGGTACTCGCTGCCGGTCCCGAGGTGCTCATCGAGCGGGTTTCCGGCGGCGGTTCGCGATCGGTCGGTGTGGCTGCACCGGTCGCGCCGAGCTGGTGGTGGCTGGTGCGCGGCTATCTCAACGGCCTCGGAATTCCGTTGTTCGTCGGCGCGCTCGGTGGTATAGCGGCGGCAATCACTCGCCTGCGCGAGCGTTCGATCGAGGCGGACGCGACAGTACTGTTGCTCGTCGGGCTCGGGATGTATCTCCTCGTGTACTCCCGCTGGGGCTACGTTCGGCTGCATCACCTCCTCCTCACGTTTCCGCTGCTCGCACTCTTGCTCGCAGCCGCACTCTCGCGGCTTCGCGGTCACAGCCAGCGCATCATGTGGGCGCTCGTCGCAGTGCTGTTCGTGACGAGCAGCGCGTATGCCGGCGTCGGCGACCTTCACTACGCCACCACACCGCGTGACGAAGCGGGGGAATGGCTGAACGCGAACGCGCCCGACAACGCGACGATGGAGGTGTATCGGTCACGGTTCAGGGATGCGACGTTCCCCCGCGATATGCAGATCAGCAGCTATCGCAAAGCGCGGATGACGGCGGGTTCCGACCCACCGACGCGCGTCCAATGGATGAACAACCTCTCGACCCGGTGCCCGGAGTTCATCCAGCTCACCTACTGGGATCTCGTCCACCTCGGTACCGCGAGTCCGATCCGGGCGGAATCGGGGAGTCAGAACTCGGCCACCGATGGGTACAGACGCGGACTGCCGCCCAGATCACCGACACCGAAACGGGCTGAACACGTTCGGAGTCTGCTCACCGGACAGTACAACTACACTGTGGCAGCCGAGTTCGGCCCGCAACCCCCGATGTGGCCACAGCCACGGACCCAGACGTCGCTGTTGGACCTCCTGAAGACCGGCGTCGATCCGTGGACGATCACCTACGGCGACGATCAGGATTTCCGGACCGAACAGTACACGCTGATCTTGAACCGGACCGGACAGTGTGGATCGTCTCGGAACACGTCCCCACGCCGTCGCGCGCCCTAGCACCGTTCTGGTGACGGATTCCGCCACCAGCAAACCCCCGTTGGTGGCGTTTCTGGAATTCGGTAGCGCGCTCCAGGCGTCGATGGAAGCCCAGATCGGTTAGTCCACTACACGGCAGGGTTCTCGGTATCGATCGTCGTGTCTGGATCGTCGTTTCAGAAACCGAGATCGAGCACTCGGTTGCCGACGAGCGACAGACAGATCACCGAGAGAAACACGACGAAAGTGCCGAACGCGATCCCCCAGCCTGCAGTCTCCGCGATCGTGCCCACGACGACGCTGCCGGTCGCGCTCAGCATCATATACGTCGTCCGGACGAGACCGAACCCAGCGCCGCGTTCTTCGTTCGAGAGATTGTCCACAAAGCGTGGGAGAAGTGCTGCGCCCCAGCCCATCGAGACGCCGACGAGAACGATGCCGACGAGCAGAACAGCCAATCGCGATCCGACGAGAAGCAGCGTGAACCCGCCGATCCCGAGCACTGCACAGAGTCCCGCCGTCTCCTCGCGACCATATCGATCCGACAGCGATCCCACACCGGGCTGTGTCAGCCCCTGGATGACGAAATACGCCGAGAACAGCGTGCTGGCGAACGTCACCGAGTAGCCGTGATAGGCGATCAGAAACGTCGGAAGAAAGGATGCCGTCGCCTGCCAGACGAATTCGAACAGAAACGCCAGCACAGCAGTGAACGCGATCTTCCGCCGGGAGAGCAGTTCCACGACCGGTTTGAGCGCGAATCGATCCCCCATCGGCTGCTCGGGGCGTGCCGGTTCCGTTGGACGTACCTTCCATCGAAAGAGGACGAACACGGGCAACGCAGCCACGGCTCCGAGCGCGATCGCTGCTCGCCAGCCGAACCGCTGGCTGACGGCGGCCGCCGCGATCGGCGCGAGCAATCCGGCCAAGGGTGCCCCGGAGTTGTGCAGACCGATCGCGGTGCCGATGTTGTTCAGTTCGCGAGTCAGTAGCGTCGTCGCAACGCTGTAATGCAGTCCTGCAACGCCACCCAGGATCAACGTCAGAACGAGAAAGACCGGCATCGACGGCGAGAGCGCAAGCAGAGCGCTCGCAACCGTGGTCAGCCCAACTGCCACGAGGATGATGATTCGCTCGCCGTATCGGTCGGCGAGCACGCCGCTGGGGAACTGTGCGAAGGCGTACGCCATCCAGAGACCGGTCAGAGCAAGTCCGAGAACGCCGGTCGACGAGCCGAACGTCTCGACGATTTCGGGGACGACCGGACTGATGACCAATCGTGCGACCATCGTCGCGAAAAACGCCAGCGTACAGAGGGCGACGAGTGTCACTCGATAGTCCCAGACTCGCTTCACCGTGTCCGGTAGCCCCGTGGGCTGGTAAAACGTACTGACTTCCACGCGGAATCCCGTAGCGGATCTCTCAAGCGATGTGTTCCGGAGAGTAGTAGATCAGGCGACAGATAGCTGCAACACCATGCCTTCTTTCTCTCTCTCTATCGGATAGCTCAGGAAGCGGAGGAAATCCACGCTACTGTTCGCATTCGCCCCAACTAGGCGGCGAGAGGTCGTCAAACGGTTTCAGCCAGTGCGTCCATCGTCCGTTCGACCAGTTCGGTATCGGCTTGGTGGCCCATATGCCCGACACGGATGACGTCGTCGGCGAGCGGTCCGAGTCCGGTTGCCAGAGTGATGTCGTACTGCTCGTCAAGCGCCGCCTGGAGGTCGGCTGCCCGGCCGGGAACGTGGAACGCCGACACGGTCGGTGAGGACCGCTCCGGACCGGCGAACAGTTCGAGCCCGATATCGGAGCCACGCTCGCGACAGCGACTCGCTGCCGAACGGTGACGTTCGTACACCGTGTCGAGACCCTCGTCCAGGATTCGATCGAGGGCAACGTCGAGCGCGACGACGTTCGTCGAGAGATGGGTATAGGGGAACTCTGCGCTGGTATCTCGCCACGGAAGGAAGTTGGTGTACAGGCTCTCCGGATCGATCGCTTCCATGCGCTCCCAGGCACGTTCGCTCACGCTCGCGGTCGCCAGTCCCGGTGGCGCACTGAAGCACTTCTGTGAGGCACCGAGGCAGACATCGACGTTCTCGGTCGGCACGGGCACCCCGCCCAGTGATGAGACGGCGTCGAGGATCGTCACGGCCCCGTGGTCGTGGAGGCGCTCCAGTACGGGTTCGATGTCGTTGAGCACGCCTGTTGGCGTTTCACAGTGGACGAGTGTGGCAACATCGTAGTCGCCCGCAGCGAGTTCGTCATCAAGCTCCGACAGCGCGAGTTCCGTGTCGTAGTCGGTGCCGACGACCGTCGCGTTGCCCCCGTAGCTCTCGACGAAATCGGCGAACCCATCGCCGTAGAGCCCGTTCGAGAGGCAGAGTACGTCCGTGTCCTCGTCGACGAGACACGCGACAGCCGACTCCAGTCCGAGAATGCCTTCGCCACCGGTGACGATCACCTGATCGTCCGTCCCGTAGACGTCGGACAGCTTCTCGCAGACTCGATCGTAGAGTTCGTCGAACTCCGACTCGACGTCGGGGTTGATCAGTTCGTGGCTCATCGCGTCACGGACGGGTTCTGGGACCGCGGTGGGCCCCGGTGTCATCAACATACGCCCCATCGGAGCGACATTCGTTTAGTCGCAATGGTTTGCCAAGACGAAACACGCTCTATCCAGAAGTGATCGTCACAGAGGATCGCCGTCGGTAAGCACCACATCCGTGTCATCAGCCGCGGATGATCTCTAACACATAGAGTGTCACTGGTCTCATCGAGCGACAGTGAAGGCGATCCCTCGTGGAGTCCATGCCGTCCACGAACAGCCGAGAATCCATCCAAGGGCACGTCACTCGTTTTCGTACTCCGTCTCACCTGTGTACGTGTCGAACAGCATGAACCGCTCGGTGAAGTTCGATGTGACTAAAATCGATGGGTCGTCGTTCACGTTGTTCGTTTCGTCGGTTACTGCCTCACCGAGACGGAGGTCCGAGCCGAGAGCATCGGCGATCGCGTTCAGGTTCGCCCGTGCGGTTTCGGGGACGGCACCACCCAACAGAACGACGGCACCGCCGTTCTCACGGAACGTACGTACGGCAGCGAGTTCGGCGTCGGTATAGGCCTCAGAAGGTGCAGTGATCAACAATGCTCGAGCCTCATCGAGCAGCTCTGTGCCGACGTCCGACCCGGGTTCGTTGATACCCTCGAAGGCGATCCCGACCCCTTCGAGATAGCGCTGGTAGTAGGCAGCATCCTCCGCCGAGAGCGCGTAGCTTGCGTCGAACTGGCCATGTCCACCATCGATGAGGATCGGTGCGTCACCATACTCCTCGGGCTCATCGCGCTCCGGTGGTCCTGCATGATCGGGTGGTCCGGCATGAGGTGGTGGACCACCACGATTACCGTTGCCCGGCGGCCCGGCGTGGTCGGGAGGGCCGGCGTGATCGGGAGGACCGGCGTGTGACGGCGGCCCTTCGGCACCGATGGCTGCGGTTCGCGAGAGCAACTGCGTCAGGAACACGTAGTTGCCGTATCCGCTCGTGTCGACCGGATAGCCCTCGGCAGTCTCGTACGTTTCGTCAACGAGCGGCGAACCGACCAATGTGACGCCGGCATCGTCATCGACTGCAACAAGCGATGCGTTCGGCGTTGCGGCGGTGTCTTCGGCTCGAACAGGGACGCGTTCGTCGAGATCGCCACGTGTGCTCTCGACGATAGCTGCCCGCGGGACGAACAGTTCCTCGACGGGATCGTTGCGAATCGGCTCGGAGTCTCCAGGGTCACTCTCATCCCATACGTTTCGACCATCTTCACGAGCGTCGAGTTCAGTGGCGAGGAAATCATCGTGGCGAGCCAGTCCGGAGTCGTACACGCGGGCGTGGCCCGCTTCGATCACGTGACGGTTGTACAGCGTCTCGCGAGTCCCCGAACCGTCGGCATCATAGGTGAGATAGCCGAGGAGACGTCCGAATTCGTCGCGAACCGGCTCGTTTGTATCGAAACTGAGATCCACACTGTCCCCGGGCGAGAGTTCAGTGCTGGCGAATTCGGTGGCCGCGTTGCCCGCTTTTTCGAGATAATCGTAGGATCCGATGCCTTCCCATTCTTCGGCACGCTCAGTATCGGTCGCACTACCCGTTTCCGGCGTGTCGATACCGAGCACTCGGATGGCCACTTCCTGCCCACCCTCGAACCGGACATCCACAGTATCGCCGTCAGTGACCTTGACCACCTCGACGGTATATGTCTTCTGAGGATCGAGTTCGAGACCCAGTCCGTCGCGATCCGCGAAATAGTCGAACGCCGTGTTGAACGCCGACGTCACCGGGACGAAGTCCGCATAGAGATTGTTTTCCGGGTCGTACACTTGATCGTCGTTGAACCGAAATTTCACTCCGATGGCTTCGGCGATCGCGTTGAGATTGCTAGTGGCGTCGTGGTTGCTGAAATCCGACTGATCGAACAGCAGTAACGCCCCGCCGCTTTCGACGAATCCCGCAAGCGCGTCGCGTTCGGCCGTCGAGAAAGCGTCCGCAGGCGAGGTGATGATTGCCGCGTCGGTTTCTGCGAGACTGCCGGTGATGTCGGTGGTTGCAGTGATCTCGTAGCCGTTGTTCTCGGCATAGCCGATGAATGCCGAGAACGAATCAGTATCGTAGAACTGGCCATGACCCTCATCGAAAACGACAGCCGGACCACCGGCTTCGGCATCGAGGATATTGAGCAGAAATTCCTCGTTGCCGTAGTTGAAGTCGCTATCGTCCTGACCGATGGGAGCACCGATACCCACCGCCCCGTCGTCGCTTGCTACCAGCGGAATCGGCGTTTCATCGGGGTAGGAAACGGCATCACCGTTTCCGTCCTCGTCGCTGTTGTACGCGGTGGGTTCGGCCCGAACCGCGACCAGCGAATCGTCGGTGAGCGGCGCTCCAGTCGCGTCAAGCAGGCTGGCCGTCGAATCGAACACCAGCGGTCGGATCGTCTCGGAAGTCGCGGACGATTGGGCGCTTGTTAGTGGTGTTCCGGCAAGCGCCACAACACCCGTGGACCCGAGCGCGGTCAGAACGGTTCGTCGATGCATACCATACCGTAGTCCGGAGGAGGGTACAAATCTCTTTTTACCAATTTATTTACTTTTAATCTATATGCGTAAGTGGATGCTGGCGGCCATCGTCAAGCGTCCTCCGGGTGAAAGCGAATGAATTCATGTTGCCAGTCTAGGACCAACGGCGACGTTTTGGGTACGGTGAGGTGGCCGTAGCGACGAGGCCATCCTCAACGGGATCGGTGGGCGATTTCCCATCGGCGACTGCTCACAAGAGCACAAACGAATCGGCAAACTCTCAACTTCGCTCCGAGTTCGATGTTCCATCAATGGCGTTCGCACACATCCATAGAACGGTCGTCGAGGATGGGAGTCGCTCCTTCCTAGACGCACTCGAATACGAAACATCCGAAATTTCCGAGAGCAAGTGCCGCGAGCCATCCTCTCGCCAGAGCACTGTCGAGCACGCCGCGCTATGAAAGTCCGGATCCGTGGCATCTACGCGACTGCACTGACGCGGCTCTTTCGGGAAGCCGACCATGCAGTGGTCCAGGCATCCCAACCCATCCGCGAGCGTTTCGAGGGAGAGTTCGCCGTCGCGGAGTCCGATATCGCGATCGAGACGACCGATGATCGACAGGGCATCGGCATCCACGGCGGGTCCGGAGCTGTCGATACTGCCGTTAGCCATCTCGCCGATCTCGAAACGGATACGTTCAGTTGGACTGGGGAGCTGCCGCGTGAAGCGGTGTTCGCCGGGGAGGTCACGGAAACGCTCGGGAGCGGTGCCGTCGTGGACTGTAGCACTGGCTCGGGTTTTCTTCCCTACTCGAACACGGAGCAGCGAGTCGACGACGGCGATCGGCTCAGGGTGCAGGTCAGCGATCCGGTCCCACCGTGGAGCGACGACCGCCCGGTGCTCGATACGAACGTCGAAGTGGGCGGTGGTCTGGTTCGGCTCGTGCGCGATGGCTCCGTGAAGACGTCGACAGGGCCGGGCATGGCGACCGACGTGACTGAGCTGCTCCCGAACGACCCACCCGACGGATGGCGGGCACGCTGGACGGACGCGAGCGAGCAGGCAGAGTTCGCCACGCTGTCGGACGCACTCGCAACCGCGAGCGACCGAGCCACGGCAATCGATACGGCGCTCTCCGCTGCAGCCGAAACGAAGGCCGAATCCGGCGTCCTCTGGGACGACCCCGCGACGGCGTGGCTCTGGTTCGGCCGCGCGTCACGCTTTCGGCTCGACGAGATTCGCCGTACCGTCTGTCCGACGATGGCTGGCCACCACCGTATCAAGGCCGGCAGTACGGACGCGAGTGCTGCCGTCGATTTCGTGGAGGCCGTCTGTGATTCGGACGGAGCGCTGCAGTCCGAATTCCCGTTCACGACTGTCGTCCGACAGTTCGGGCCAGCCGAAAACGATGGTGTGAGGATCATCCACGGCAAGCCGGATGGCAGCCGAATCACGCTGGGTGAAGGCAGCGTGATCGATCGTGACGAGTCGAGTATCACGATCCGACGGGAGATGACGCCCGGCGGAACCTACGATGCGTTGGACATCGAACGCCGCGCCGGCGACACCGCCACCACGAAGTTGACCGAGGGGAAGTGGTGGTATCCAACGGTCTATCGAGATGCGGACGGGGAGCGGCGGGGCACGTACGTCAACATCTGCACGCCGGTCGAAATCTTTCCCGACGCCGCTCGGTATATCGATCTCCACGTCGACGTCGTGAAACACGCCGACGGCCGGATCGAACGGGTGGACGATGCCGAGCTCGATGCTGCCGTCGCGGACGGTCACGTGTCCGAGGCGCTCGCCGAGAGGGCTCGCGAGGTCGCGGATATGCTCGAAAGCGCGCTCTAAGCCACACCGTTCTCAGGACACTGATAGGCATGCTCATGAATCGTCGATTCCGGCTGCCGTCACCGGATTCCCTCGTTACTGCCAGTGTCTCCTCACAGCGAGCGCGACTGACGTTTGCCCTGGTTTCGGCATCTGTTGTGTGCCCTATTGGCGTCAGATGTTCACTGGTCCGTGGAGATCCAGGCCAGTGTATCCCCTCGTTCGAATTCACCCTGTTCGTCGACCAATAGCTCGCGTACCTCACCGGTCGCCGGTGCCGGGACATCGAGACTCACTTTCTCGATCTGGATCTCGGCGATGGGGTCACCTTCTGTTACTGTCGTCCCTTCACGGACGAACCAGCTCGACACGATCGCTTCCTCGACGTCGTCGGAATCGGCAGGCCATACCGTTTCGGATTCCACTGCAACTGTCTCGTCGCTCATTTGCTCGGGGTTACTCCGTGACTGCCTGAACGGCCTCGATGATGTCCTCGCGTCCCGGATTGACCGCCTGCTCAAGCGGTCGAGCATACGGAATGGGTGCGTCCGGCATCGTCACGCGGCGCACGGCCGAAAGGTCGGCGAGCGCTCCTTCCGTTGCCCGGGCAATGATTTCACCGGAGAGGCCGAACGAGTGGTAGTCCTCGTCGACAACGACGAGTCGGCCGGTTTTCCGGACCGATTCGAGCACCGTCTCGGTGTCGAGCGGCACCAACGTCCTGAGATCGATCACTTCGACGTCGATCTCCCCTGTGAGATCAGCAGCGGCTTCGAGCGCCCGGTGGACGTGGAGACCGAGCGTCACCACGGTCACGTCGTCGCCCTCGCGTTTCACGTCCGCCTCGCCGAAGTCGATGGTGTAGTCGTCTTCAGGTACCGAAGTCTTTGGCCCATCCGGTGCGGGCATCCAGCCGATTCCCATCAGACGTTTGTGGAACATATACACCACGGGGTCGTCGTCGCGAATTGCCGTGTGCATCAGCCCCTTGGCGTCGGCAGCGGTGCTCGGGACCACGACTTTCATGCCCGGCAGATGAGCGAATGTCCCGTAGAGTGTCTGTGAGTGCTGGGCGGCATCGTTGTACGTACCACCGACGGCGGTCATGAGCACCATCGGGACGTTCACCGTGCTGCCGCTCATGTAGGTGTTTTTCGCCATCTGGTTGTAGATCTGATCCATTCCAACGCCGAAGAAGTCGGCGAACATCAGCTCCGCAATGGGACGCATTCCGGCCTGTGCGGCCCCGACGGCCGCACCGATGAACCCCGTCTCGCTGATCGGGACGTCCATGATTTTCTCCCGTCCAAACTCTTCAAGCAGGCCCTCAGTGCTGTCGAAGATCCCGCCGTAATCAGCGACATCCTCGCCCATCACGAACACGTCGTCGCTGTCACGCATTTCCGAGGCGATGGCGCTCACCATCGCTCGGCTCATCGTCGTCTCGCGCTCGTCAATCGTTTCGGCTGTTTCGGATTCGTCTGCTTCTGCCATCAGTCGTCACCTCCCGTGGATTCGGCCTGTTCCGGCTTCGTGTTGGGCGTCCATCCTGCCGGCGGGTTCGTGAACACGTCGTCGTAAGCCTCGTCAGGCTCGGGTTCCGGTTGGTCTTTGGCCCATTCGATGGCGTCGTCGACTCGTTGGTGGCTTCGATCGCGGATGTCGCCGACCGTGTCGTCGTCGATGCCCGCCTTCTGCAGGGTGGTCTCCATCCGTTCGATGGAATCACGCCGTTTTGCACGCTCGCTATCGCCCTCCGGACGGTACCCTTCTGCGTCGCCCATGAAATGACCCATCCGTCGATGGACCTGTACTTCGAGGAGCGTTGGTCCGTTGCCATCACGTGCGCGTCCGATCGCTTCGCCTGCGGCCTCGTAGACCGCGCATGCGTCGTCGTAATCGACACGTTTGCCGGGCATATCGAATCCATCGGCACGCTGGGATCCGTTTCTGATATCGGTGACTCGCTCTTTGGGCATACTGATTGCCCAGTCGTTGTCCTCGATGACGAACAACACTGGCAAGTTCTGGACGCTTGCGAGGTTGAGTGATTCGAGGAACCCACCCTGGCTGATCGCGCCTTCGCCGAGATACGCAACTGCAACGCTGTCCTCGCCGCGCTTTTTGGCCGCGAGTGCCGCCCCGACTGCCGGCGGGCATCCTTCGGCGATGATGCCACTGCCCGCAAAGTTCACCGCGGAATCGAAGAGATGCATGTGGCCACCCTTCCCCTTGCACAGTCCGGTGCGGCGACCGAAGATCTCGGCGGTCATTCGTTCGAGATCCACGCCTTTGGCGATAGCCACGTGGTGAGGGCGATGCGGAGCGGTTACAGTATCAGCGTCATCAAGATGGGAGCAGACGCCGGCAGCGGCAGCTTCCTGCCCAGCGGCGAGATGCAGTTCGCCCGGGATCGGGCCGGCCGAGATATCGAACGCGGGTTGTTTCCCTTCCAGATACTCCTCTTGGAGACGCTCTTCGTAGTATCGAGCCGTCACCATCCAGCCGTACATTTCTTGCAATTCGGTATCGCTTATCATGGCATCCTCCGTGCAGACATCGCACTACGTTCACATAAACGTGATTGACGCCAGTAGTATAATTTCTTACTTTAATATCCATAATTTGTCCCTGTGTCCAAACATTATCTAATTCGCCTGACTACATTTTCTGGCACACAGTGTCCCACAGCACGCAGCTGCTGGGGCGTCGATTGTCGATCTGGTGCGGTAACGCTGGTGAACACGGCGACATCGTTGTCATCCGACGAACGAGTTCGGAGCGAGCGATCGAGCGTGCCACTATTTGTCCGTCCGGATACGATCACGAGCATGCAGATCGATCTGAGTCACCGAATCGAGACCGGAATGACCGTCTATCCGGGCGATCCATCGGTTTCGATTGAGCCACATGCGACACATGATCGGGATGGCTGTCGAGTCAGGGCCGCACAGTTGGGCAGCCATACTGGGACTCATATCGACGCACCTGCCCACGTCATGGCGGAGGGGCGAACGCTGGACACCTATTCGGTTGATCGGTTCACGTTCGATGCAGTTCGTGTGGATTGCACAGATCTGGGCGATCGCGACCCAATCACGGCAGCAGACGTACCTGACGAGGCCGCCGATATCGCTATCTTTTGGACAGGATGGGATTCCCACTGGGGAACGGATCGATATCTCGAACATCCATATCTGACAGCCGACGGGGCTGCGGCCTGTGCCGAGCGGGGCTACGCAGTCGGTGTCGACACCCTGAGTCCGGACCCAACTCCGACCGACGACACTGCTGAGGGTGAATCGAGTGGTCTGCAGGCTCATCGGGCCCTATTGGGCGCTGACAACCTCATCGTCGAAAACCTCTGCAATCTCGAACGGACACCGGAACGCTTCGAGCTGCGTGCGTATCCGATGGCGCTCGGAGGTGATGGCGCTCCAGTCCGTGCGGTGGGTGTCGGCGAGTAGTGGCGAGTTTACGGAGGTGGGGTCGCCGACTCACCCAGAGAGTTCTCGAGACTCGCGACGAGCCGTGATTCCAGAATGGAGTTGATCGGGAGCAACAGAAGCCACGAAAGGATGGCCATCGATGGGTCAACCATCGCGATGATCATCGACAGGACGAACACGATCGGCGACGCGAGGAATCGTGTTGCCTGAATTCCAACAGTTAACGAGGTGAGGCCCTCTTCGATGAGTTCCTTCCGGGAGGCGTACCCCCACAGCAGTGTAAATGACCCCTCCCTACTTCGCTCGGCCCATACGGACCTCGCTTCGTTGAGGGAGGGGCTTTGATGTGGACTCCCGGCACTCACTCGGCGGCAACGTGCTGCCGAGAGGTGCCGTTCAGCGTCCCACCATTTATACGCACATCTACTGGTGCGTCTCCGTTCGGCGACTTGGGCGACGAACGGAGTCTGTGTCGTCGTTTGCGAGCGTACCGTAGCCCGATGTTCTTCGCTGCATTGTAGTCGGCGTTCACCGTGTAGCCACAGTTCTGGCAACAGAACTCGGTGCCGTTGCGGTTGTCCTCGTGGGTAAACCCACAACCGAGGCGCGAACACCGCTGGCTGGTGTGATTCGGTGGGACCCGCTTCGCTTCGACACCGTGCTCCGGTGCCTTGTACGAGACGTACTCGTAGAGGCGTCGAAACGCCCAGATGTGGTGCCACTCCGCGAACGGTAGCCGGTCGCGGATGTCATCGAGTTTCTCGAACACGATCACGTCGCACCCGGTTTCTGTGGCTTCGGTCACGATCTCGTTGGCGACCGTGTGGACGTACTGCTTGCGCCATGCCCGCTCTCGCTTACCGAGGCGTCGGAGCGCGTTGTGGCCATGCTGGGTTTCGCGCTGTTGCATCTTTGCGCGGCGTTTCTCGAACTCCCGCACCCAGTGGTCATAGTCATCACCCTGCCAGAACGTTCCTGTGGAGGCGACGGCGAGACTGTTGACACCGAGGTCGATACCGAGGACTGTTTGGTGCTCGGTATCCGTCGAAGCCTCGGAGTCTGCTTCGTCAACCCCGTCGTACTTCCGCGTCGAAAGGTGGAGGTAGAACCCGTCGGTCACATCGTCGTATTGGAGGGTCGCCATGCGAAACTCGTAGTCGTCGTCCACGATGTACCGTTCGTAGGGTGTCGGACTGTCTGCCGGAAAGACGAACTCACACTCAGCGCGCCCGTTCACCGTCGAGAGCGACACTTCGCTTCGAGAGAACGTCGCGGAGCGTTTGTCGTACACGACGCTCCACGAGTCGAACTGTGGTTGATTCGTGCGGCGGCCCTTCTTCCAACGGTCCACGCCGGATTTGACGGCTTCGACGGCGCGGCGAATCGCCTTCTGGACGAGGTTCGCCGTCAGATCGGTGTCGGCCTTGAGGTCATCGTAGAGCGCGCGTTCGGCCTTCGCCTTCGACGTAACGCACTCGTCGTAGTGGCGGTCGCTCCAACAGAACTCACTCGCACGATTTGCACATCGAAGGAACTGCTCCTTGGTGGTGTGGAGGTCGTCGCGCCGCTCGTCGAGAACATCGAGCTTGACGATCCCAGTTCGACGGACCTCCATTGACACACATTACACGACAACGGTACTTATATCCACGGGTGGGGAATTCGGTGGGTTTCATTGTACTGTCTCCCGGTTTGTCGGTATCCGATGACCGAACGCTTGGTGTACGTGCTCAGCTATACGAACGCGCTCCTCCCTGCCCTACCGTTCGCTTCGCTCGCGGTTGAGGACGGGGCCTCCGCGCTACCGCACAGGTGATCGCGATGGCGATGATCCCGTCGCTGAGCGCGAGCAAACGGTCGGTCTCGGTGGATTCGTGACTGTACGATGACGACATGCACTATCTCGACGACTCGGTGAACAAGTCACCATCGTCATTCCCTCGAAACAATCGGGGGTTCGCGACTGCGTCGGCCAGGTCGCGGTGGATGTTCGGCACCGATTCGGTCGTCTCGGAAAGTCGTCCTAAAATACTAACCGATGAGGGGATCCCAAGCGGGGGAGCCTACTCGAGATCGAAGCGGTCGAGCTGCATCACGTGGCTCCAGGCGTCCACGAAGTCCTCGACGAACTGCTCTTCGTCGTCGTCGGCGAAGTAGGCGTCCGCGGTGGCGCGGAGGCGAGCGTTCGAGCCGAAGATCAGGTCGAAACGAGTGGCCTCCCACTCGACCTCGTCGGTGTCACGGTCGCGGACCTCGAAGAGCTCGTTGTCTTCGTCGACCGGCTCCCACTCGTAGTCCATGTCGAGCAGGTTCACGAAGAAGTCGTTGCTGAGCGTGCCCGGCTGATCCGTGAGGACGCCGCGACCGGTGTCCTGGTAGGTCACGCCGAGAGCCCGCATCCCGCCGACGAGCACCGTCATCTCCGGAACGGACAGGTTCAGTAGCTCCGCCGTGTCGACCATCCGCTCCTCCGGGGAGTCGTAGAGGTCGTCGTACTCGCCGCCGAGGTAGTTCCGGAACGCGTCGACCTTCGGTTCGAGCACCTCGAAGGATTCGACGTCGGTCTGGGCCTGGGTCGCGTCCGTGCGACCGGGTTCGAACGGTACCTCGACGTCGTAGCCGGCGTCCGCCGCGGCCTCCTCGATGGCCGCGTTCCCGCCGAGCACGATGAGGTCGGCCAGCGAGACGCGCACGTCGTCGGAGCGGGAGTCGTTGAACTCCGTCTGGACGGAGTCGAGGGTTTCGAGCACCGTCTCCAGCTCCTCGGGCTCGTTGACCTCCCAGCTCCGCTGGGGTTCGAGACGCAGGTGTGCGCCGTTCGCACCGCCGCGCTTGTCGCTGTCGCGGTACGTCGACGCCGACGCCCATGCGGTTTTGACCAGCTGGGAGCGTGAGAGATCCGAAGCGAGAATCGTCTCTTTGAGTTCGTCGATCTCCTCGTCGCCGACGAGTTCGTGGTCGGCGTCCGGAACGGGGTCCTGCCAGACGAACGTTTCGTCGGGGACCTCCGGGCCGAGGAATCGCGTGGGCGGGCCCATGTCGCGATGGAGCAGTTTGTACCACGCCCGCGAGAACGCGTCCTTGAACTCCTCGGGGTTCGCCTGGAAGTTTTCGAGGATCTCCCGGTAGTCGTCGTCGTGTTTCAGAGCGACGTCCGTCGTCAGCATCATCGGCTGTTCGGTCTCCGAGGCGTCCCGCGCGCCGGGTGCGTCGTCGATGTCGTCGCCGACCGGCTCCCACTGCCAGGCACCGCCGGGGCCCTTGACGGAGGTCCAATCGTAGTCCAGCAGGTTGTCGAGATAGTTCATATCCCAGATGGTCGGCGTGGCGTTCCAGGGACCTTCGATGCCGCTCGAGATCGCGTCGAGACCGCCGATCTTGTCCCCGTACTCCTGATCCCAGCCGAGGCCCTGCTTTTCGACCGGTGCTCCCTCGGGTTCGGGACCGACGTGCTCCTCGGGGTCGTCCGCGCCGTGGACCTTCCCGAAGGTGTGGCCGCCGGCGATGAGCGCGGCGGTTTCCTCGTCGTCCATCGCCATCCGGCTGAACTCCTCGCGGATGTTCGCCGCGGATCCCTCGACGTCCGGTTCGCCGTACGGGCCCTCGGGGTTCACGTAGATGAGGCCCATCACGGTGTTCCCGAGCGGGTCTTTGAGATTGCCGACTTCGCCGTCCTCGAAGCGCTCGGGCGAGGTCGTCTCCCAATCCGTCTCGGGACCCCACTCGACGGCCTCGTTGGAGACGAATGCATCCTCACGGCCACCGGCGAAGCCGTACGTCTCGAAGCCCATCGATTCGAGGGCGACGTTCCCCGCGAGCAGGATGAGATCGCCCCACGAGAGCTTCTTGCCGTGTTTCTTTTTGACCGGCTGAAGCAGGCGACGGGCCTTGTCGAGATTCACGTTGTCCGGCCAGCTGCTCTCCGGCGGAAGGCGCTGGCGGCCACCGGCCCCACCGGCACGGCCGTCGGCGGTTCGGTACGTCCCGGCGCTGTGCCACGCCATCCGGATGAAAAACGGTCCGTAGTGACCGTAGTCGGCGGGCCACCAGTCCTGCGAGTCCGTCATTACGTCCTCGATGTCCGACTTCACTTCATCGAAGTCGAGCTTTTCGAACTCTTCGGCATAGTCGAACTCCTCCCCGTACGGATTCGTCTCCGCAGTGTTATCGTCGAGGATGTCCAGCCGGAGTCGATCCGGCCACCACTCGTCGTTTGACCATGGCATATCTATCCGAAGGGTCGTATCGGCGTTAAGCCTGTTGACTTCGATCTGTAACTGTGCATTATTTTTCCTGTCATAGACAGAAGCTGGAACGACAGTTTGTACGACGAAAACGGGAGAAGAAACCGTCTGCCACCCCACAGGCCGATGGTCATATGACTGGGAATACCTATTTGACTCGGTTTTCGTAATAATTGTCGGCATGAGAATTAGCCACTTCGAGATATAAGTATTTCGGAGAATGTTTATGATGCTCCGAGATGCGCACACAGAATGATGAGGAACAAGATTGTTTCCGTAGTTGGCATCCTCGCAACCGCTGCACTGATCGTGGCCGCACTCGGATTCTATCGAGTATTTTCCTATCTTGCCGCGGCGCTCATCATCGGAGTCCTTCCGGTTGCAGCCATCGAGCGTGGCAGCCAAGAGTTCGATCTCGCACCATACACCGGAATCGTAGCTGGTCTCGCAGTGCTCTTTGCTATCGGACTCACCGGGATCTGGGTGCTATGGAACCCCGATGTGACGAACTACTCCTATATCCTCGGGATCCCACAATCGACGTTCATCTATATATTGTTCATATGGTTTCTGCCACTTCTCGCTCCGGTGTACTACGCGAAGTCCGTTTTCGGCGACACAGCCAACGATGAGCTGGTCTCTGAAGTGATGGACGACGCACGACAAGCACAGCGCGATACTGATCTCCCACTTGCGCCGTCGGGCTCGTCGGGTGTCGAATCCGATGGGGGGTCCGAGCGATGATTCCTCTACAGGCGATTCCGATCGCCGACGACCCGTTCGTTCTCGCGTTCGGCGGGCTATATCTCCTGATCGTGCTCGGGATCGGCGTTTGGGGCTACCTCAATACGGAGAGCACGAGCGATTTCCTCATTACGGGGAAATCCGTCGGGACGTGGGTGCTTGCGCTCACTGCCTTCTCCGTGATCCAGTCAGGTTTCGGCTTCGTCGGTGGCCCCGAACTCGTCTACTCCTTCGGAATGACGGGAATGTGGATCTTCTTTACTGCACCGCTTGGCTTTCTGATCGCGTGGGTCCTACTTGCACGTCGGATGCGGATCCTGGCGGACATCAGGAACGTACTCACCCTCGCCGATGGGATGTACGTTCGCTACGAGAGTGCATGGGTTCGCGGACTCACCGCGCTTGCTGTAGTGGTCGGCGTGATCGCCTATCTCGCAACGAACCTCGCTGCACTCCAGTTCGTGATGCGTGCGATATTCGGGATTCCCGTCGTCTGGGGACTGTTTGGCGGTGCAGCGATTCTTCTTGCCTACAGCGCACTCGGTGGCATGATCGCAGGTGTCTGGACCGATTTCGTCCAGTCAGTTACAATGATCACCGGTGCCGTCTTCGTGTTTTTCTTCGCGCTGGAATTCGGCGGTGGCATGGGGACCATCATGCAAAATCTCGCGAGTGTCGATCCGGGACTCATTTCGCCATTCGGTGCAATGGGTGTGCCCGCTGCGAGTGTGTTCACCGCACTAGCATGGTGGATTTTGTTCTCAATCGGATCGGCTGGCCAGCCACACTTGATTACGAAATTCTACATGAGCCGTGACCTCAAGATCCTTCGGTGGGGTGCGCCGATCGCGGCCATTTCGTATGCGATTTCGAGCATGATTGCCTTCTCGGCGGGACTTTCGATGCGTGCAGCAGTCGAAGGCGGTACGATCCCGGAACTCCAGAGTGCCTCGATCGCCGCTCCAGTATTCGTGTTAAATCAGACACCGGGCGTGATCGCCGGGTTGGTGCTCGCGGCGCTGCTTGCGGCGATCATGTCGACGAGCGATTCGTTCCTCAATATCGGTGCTGCAGCGATTTCACGCGACATTCCCCGTGCATTCGGTCGATCGATCGACGACGAGATGACCGAGCTTCGGGTGACCCAGGCTGCGCTTGCAGGTCTGACAGTTCTGTCGACACTAGTCGTGTTCTATTCGGATGCCCTCGTCGGGATTCTCGGGACCATCGGATGGGGGTTCTTCGCGGCGGCCTTCTTCCCGCTCGCGGCGTTTGGACTGAACTGGAAGGGTGCGACCAAGGAGGGTGCGATCGCCGGTATCGTGGGCGGTCTCGTCGTGAACCTGTTTTACAGTGCGGTGCCGCGGATCGCCGACGCAGCGGGGGCAGGTGGCGTGAGTGAGACAGTGCTTTCGTTGTATCCGTTTACCGAAGGATTCCCTGTGGGGACGATCGCACTGCTCGTCTCGATCGCGCTCACCATCGGTGTCTCGATTGCCACACAGCGTGGTCGTACCGTTCCGGCCGATCTCGTCACTCTCTTGGAGCGATAGGCAGTGGCCACAAACGAAAATGCGATCGGCCGGTTTACCGGATGGTACCGTCAGACGCCGGTTTCGCTCGAGTTTTGGGAGGGTGTTCTCACTGATGAACGTCTGATCTGGTGCTTCGTCGGGGAATCGTTCAAATCGCTGCTGTTGCGCGCCGATATGGGAACGTATGGCCGGGAAGAGATCGACGAACTCCCGCCGGATGCCATTGCAGAGTTCGACGACCGGAACGCGGTCGTTCCTGTCGGGAGCCTCCGAACGATACGCCTCAGACCCGGGTCGTGGTTTCGACGGTCGTCACTTACCGTGGAGTGGAACGATGGAAAGTTCTCGCTCGAAAGCACCAACGGAAGCGATCCACAGGAAAAGCTTGTGAGCACTCTTAGCGCTCGTGACGGATTCGAACACGTCGATGTCTTCGTCGATCGGTCGCTCTTCTAACGGCGACCAAGAGTATTTGTGGAGTCGTTTCGAACTCGTGTGGTATGGCATGGACTGTGTCGCTCGATGGCGGGACCTACGAGGAAGCTCGGGCATCGTTTGCCTGGGATCTCCCTGACGATTACAATCTCGCACACGACCTTCTCCGGAAACACGACCAGTCCAGTGATCGGATAGCGCTGTATCAAGCCTATCCCGACGGTCGTCGTGAGAGCTACACGTTCGAGGAGCTCGATCGATACTCGAGTCAGTTGGCGAATGCACTCGAGAAGCGAGGGATCGAACGCGGGGACCGTGTCGGCGTCGTCGTCCCGCAGAAACCGTCGAACCCGATCACCCACCTCGCATGTTGGAAGATAGGCGCAGTGTCGCTACCGCTCTCAGTGTTGTTCGGTGACGAGTCTCTCCGGCATCGGCTCGACGACAGTGGCGCGAAAGCCGTGGTGGCCGATACAACTGTCGTCGAAACCGTCGTGAGTGCAGCCACCGATTGTCCCGCGCTCGAAACCATCGTCGAAGTCACCGATGACGACCTCGCAAGCGAGGCGACTACGTCATTTTCAGCGTTGGTTGAGGGTGAGTCGGAGGAATACGAAATCGCAGAGACGACAGCTGAAACGCCGGCCATCATAATGTATACGAGCGGTTCGACCGGCCCGCCAAAGGGAGCACTCCACGGTCATGGGGTATGGGTCGGTCATTGTCCCGCCTTCTCGATGTACTTCGAGCGACGGGTTCACGAAGGAGTGTACTGGACGCCCGCTGATTGGGCATGGATCGGCGCGCTCGGCGACCTGCTGTTTCCAGCATGGCATTACGGGCGACCCGTTGTGGGCTATCCGATGGGGAAGTTCGATCCCGAGACCGCGTTTTCGCTGATGGAGGAATTCGAAGTGACGAACGCGTTCGTTCCACCGACTGCGATCCGGATGCTGATGGGCATCGAGGATCCGAGAGAGAAATACGACCTCTCGCTTCGTGCAGTGTGTTCGGGTGGTGAGCCACTCACACCTGAGATCCTCGACTGGGCCGACGAGGAGCTTTCCGGTGTCGTGGTAAACGAACTCTACGGTCAGACGGAAGCCAACCTCCTCGTCACGAACTGCCGGGAGTGGTTTTCAGCTCATCCGGGGAGCATGGGGAAAGCAGTGCCGGGACACGACGTAGCCGTAATCGATCCCGAAACCGGTGAGGAACGGCCGGCAGGTGAAACCGGGGAGATAGCAGTCCGACATGGAGACGATCCAGTGATCTTTCAGGAGTACTGGAATCAGCCCGAGAAAACCGCTAACGCGACGATCGGTGAGTGGCATCTGACCGGTGATCTCGGGACGGTCGATGAATCGGGATACGTCTGGTTCAAATCCCGTGACGACGACCTGATCCTTACTAGCGGATATCGTGTGGGGCCCGGTGAAGTCGAACGCACAGTCCTCGAGCACGCCGGTGTCGAACAGGTCGGAGTTATCGGAATCGCCGACGAAACCAGAGGTGAGATAATCAAGGCGTTCGTCCAGCCGATTTCTGGATCGGGATCCAGCGAACTCAAAGAAGAGATCCGTGATCTCGTGCGTGACCAACTGGCGAAGTACGAGTATCCCCGCGAGATCGAATTCGTCGAGCAACTTCCACAGACGACGACCGGCAAGATTCAGCGTCGAAAACTCCGCGAACACGAACAGGGCTCCGAATAACCGATTTTCGAAAGCAAGTGACATCGAAATTTGAATTGTTTTTGCTCGTCTATAGGAGTTTGTTGTTATTATATACCGTCATAATATAAACTTCTGAGATGCTGGTTCGAAAGTGGCACCTGATGCCTCGTTTGCGTTGCGTAGTTGTGGAAGATCCCTGTATCGACCAACGCACCCTACCGAAGTGATCCTGAAACAAGGTCGGTTGGAGAACAGCCTTACTTCGACGCGACCTGCCGAGCCCACTTCGATCGCCACCGATCTGCATGCTTGCGAAGTTCGTCTACACTGTACTGAATGACGGTCTCGGGCTTTTTTACGTGTGGTTGATACTTTTTCGGCAGCGACGCGTCCTCGACGGCCGGGAAACCAACGTTCAGAACCGCCGTTCGGCGCTGTACCTTCGATTCAATCAGGAACTGTGCAAACGTATCGACCAGATCACCGCGATCGGTATCGGCAAACTTTCCAACACCACTGATGTAGGCGTAGCCCGTATCGTTCGGGAATCCGATACGATGTTTGGCAAGCGGTTTCCCCTCGTTCGTCGCGTAGATCTGATCGGTTGAGTATGACACAACCATTGGAGCCTCACCGCTCTCGTAGGCACTGTACGCGCTGTTCCAGGATTTGAGGGCGCGCACGTTGTTCTTCATCAGTTTCTCCCAGTAGTCGAGATAATCGTCGCGCCCTTTTGCATGGATCGTCCAGAGAAGAAAATCGAGGCCTGTGACCGTTGTTTGCGGGTTCGCCATCAACAAGCCGTCGGAATATTCCGGGTCAAGCAACGCATCGAACGAGGCAGGTTCGGATACCTTCCGATCGTTGTAGACGATGCAGACGTGTGACGCTCCGGTGGGAACGATTCGTCGCTGCGGATCGAACCAGTACTCATCGACAACCGATCCCGTATCGATCGTATCCAACGGGGAGAACAGATCGATGTCGTTGGTCAGGACGCGATCTGCACGAACGAGATCAGAGGGTGTGACGCCGACGTAGGCGTCGGCATCCAGCGGTGCGTCTTCCTTGCGTCGTTGGATGAAATCGTTCATCCCCTGCTCTTTGATTACCCACTCGATCGTCGTTCCATGACGTTTTTCGAACTGCTTTTTGACCCATTCACCAGCACTGGTGCTGACAGCGTTGACGTAGGCTTCACGCGCTCCGACGCGAAGGGTATCAGGACTCGATCCGGCCGACGAAACACAACCTGCGAGTACGCCGAGGGTACCTGCGCTCGCCCCAGCGAGATAGCCACGGCGCGTAACAGTCCCCTGTTTCATTGCGACCGCGCTTCGCCATCGAGATGCTCTTCGACGCGATCGACTTTCTCTTCGACGGCGAGTGATTCCTCGCGATAGTGGTCGATTTTGAGCGTGGTGGCGACACGGCGAGCATCGACGGCCTCGGTCGCGACCTGTGCGGCGTTGAATACCGCATCGAGACCATTCGCCTCGAGCGTCGTCTCCATCGGATGGGTTTCATAGCGTACGTCGCAGTCCTCAAGCGCCTCGATAGCAGCGGCAACTTCCGCATCGAAATCGACATCCGAGTCGTCAACCGGTGAGATCGAGAGACTGGCGGTAACTGTCATCACCCGGACTACCAACCACCGTGTGATATATCCCACGAATCGGTCATGGGGGAACGGTTTGCTATGTCGCCGAAAGAGAGACGATTTACCAACCGGGGATGGACTCTGGTCATGGACGATCGGACAGCGGCTGCCCGGGCAGCCGACGCTGCAGGCGACGATATCGATGAACTGGCGAGCGCGTTGCGCGGAGAGCTCGTACGACCCGCTGCAGACGACTACGACGATGCTCGTCGCGTGTGGAACGGGATGGTGAACCGGTATCCGGCCGCCATCGCCTACTGTGAATCGGTGAGTGACGTTCGAAGTGCCGTCCGAACAGCCAATGAGGCAGCCCTGCCGGCGAGTGTCCGCAGCGGCGGTCACCACGTTGCCGGGTCCTGTATCGCGGCGGCCGGTCTCGTGATCGACTGCTCGCGGATGGGGTGGGTGCGAGTGGATCCGCGGGATCGAACGGCGACCGTCGGACCGGGAACGACGTGGGGCGAGTTCGATCGCGAGACGACGGAGTTCGGACTCGCAACCCCGGGCGGCGTCGTGTCGGATACAGGCGTTGCCGGGCTCACGTTGGGCGGTGGGACGGGCTATCTCTCGCGAAAACACGGTCTTGCAGCGGACAACTTGCTCGGCGCGGACGTCGTGACCGCCGATGGTGAGCTCGTTCATGCAAGTGCCACCGAAAACACCGATCTGTTCTGGGCGCTTCGCGGTGGTGATGGCGGATTCGGAGTCGTCACGGCCTTCGAGTTCGAGCTCCATCCAATACCCGACGAACTGGCCGTGTGTAGCGTCTGGTATCCTGCCGAGCGTGCCGAGGAGCTCCTTGCGGAGTTCGCCGCGTACCAGACCGATGCACCGGACGAGAGCTTGCTGTCGCCGTACTTCGGACAGATACCGGATGACCCGGAGTGTCCCGACCATGGTGGCGAGGTCGGTCTCTGTTTCTCCGGCACGTACGTCGGGGATCCCGACGTCGGTGAGCGCGAACTCGAACGGTTCCGGAGGGACGAGGATGCCCTCATCGATGAGAGCACGCGCACGAGCTACACGGAGCTGCAGTCCGACTCCGACTCGGGCTTTCCACACGGCCGCCGCTACTACTGGAAATCGGTCTATGTCGATGAGTTGACCACGGAGATCCGAACGAGTCTGCGCCGTCGTGCTGCAAGCGCGCCAAACGAGGAGTTCAGTATCATCGTATGGCCGATGGGCGGTGCGGTGAATCGTGTTGAGGCAGGGGAAACCGCGTTCCGTCGTCGCGACACCGCGTTCGTCTGCAGCATCGAGGCGAATTGGGACGACCCGATGACCAACCACGAGAACGTCGAGTGGGTACGCGAAACGGCCGAGACACTCCGGGACGCCGGCGCTGGCGGGCCGATCCCCAATTTCGAAGGCGAGACCGACGCCGCGACGACAAACGATCTCTACGGCGAGCATTACGAGCGACTCCACGAGATCAAGGAAACGGTCGACCCCGAGGGCCGCTTCGTCGGCGGACGGTTCGACAAGAGTGGGTAGGGTTGGATGTGTGGCATGGGTTGATCGACGGTTGACGACGTTGGCGTCGTCGATCGTGCCCGTCGGGATGCTTATGCGTGCAAGAGATCAACAACCGAAGGATCGATATGCCAGAAGAGACGAGCCGTGTTTTCGAGATCGTGGAGTATCCGGAAGGGGAGAAACCGGATCGAGAGTGTTTCAAATTGCAAGAAGAGCCCGTTCCCGAGCTGACCGACGACGACCAGGTGTTGGTGCGGACGCTCTACAGATAAGCAAGGCGAGTGCCTCGGGGCTTGACCCGAGGGTGAAGCCGACACTTAGACATGTTCTGTTCGTTCGATATACCGTTCAATCGTCTCGTTGGATACCTGACCTGCCGTTCCGATGTAGTACGACTGTTCCCAGAATCCACCGCCCCACAGATACTCCTGCAAATACGCTTCGTGTTGTTCCCACATCTCCCGTGCCATGATGCTCTTGACCGTCCGCACGATTTGGCTCGGCGCGTATTTCGGGTGGGCAGAGAGGAACAGATGTGCGTGGTCGGGCGAGATGTGCAATGACAGTATCTCGTAATCGTACTCGGCGCACACGTCGCGGAAACTCGCTTCCAGCGATTCTTCGATTGGTTCGAGTATCGCGTGACGGTATTTCGGACACCACACGAAGTGGTAGTTGACGTTGTACACCGTGTGGTTTGAACGATTCTCGCCCATATAGACAGTACGTGGGCAAGAATTAAGTATTTCAGTATCTAAGTAAGAACGTGAGATGACAAAACGACTGTCCGTGGACTTTGAGGACGACGTGTACAAGGAGTTCTCGAAGAAATGCATCGAGGTTGATGAAACCAAGTCCGACGTAGTGAGAGGATTCGTCAACGACTGGCTCAACGAATCCGAAGAATGACCAACGAACAGGCTCTCGTCAAGACGTTGGACTTCCAACTTGACATCCAGAGTAACAATGAGTGTCTGTTGTACGATGCCGCGCTTGAAGCCCGTCGGGTGTACAATGAAACCATTCGACTCGCCAAAGACGGCGTGGACTGGGGCGCGATTCCCGACCGCGTGGCCGACGACGCCGACCTCGTGAAAAACACGACACAGCGCATCGTTGCGAAGGCTCTCGGTGCGATGGAGAACTACTACGAGTACGACGACTTCGGACTTCCGAGTCACACCAAGGACGGTGCGTACCCACTTCGTGCGAACTACGAGGAAGGGTACAACCTGTCTCTCACCGACGACGGCGATGTGACCTTCCGCATCAGCGCGAAGCCGTACAACCACGTCAAGGGCGTCCTCAAAGGGAGTGACGCCCACCTCGACATTCTCAAAACCGCACTCGAAGGCGATGGGTGGAAAATTGGGACAGCAGAATCCCTATTCCACAACGAGAACCCCGAGTTGCACGTCAACGTCTCCAACACCGGGCAGATAGTCCGAGACAAGCAGGACTCACGGACGGTCGTCGGTGTGGACGTGAACGAAGATAACGTGGCTCTCACCGCTTTGTCCGAAGATGGCGTCGAAGACACGTTGGTTATCGACTTTCCCGAAATTAAGTTCGAGCGTCACCGCTACTTCACGATGCGAAAGCGCGTGCAGAACGCGGGGAAGGACAGCATACACGACACACTCGAAGGACGAGAAGAACGGTTCGTCCGCGACCGACTCCACAAGGTGAGTCGGCACATCGTGGAGTGGAGCCGTCAGTTTGAGAAGCCGTGCATCGTCTTTGAAGACCTCAAAGAGATGCGTGACAGTATCGACTACGGCACACGGATGAACCGACGCTTGCACCACCTCCCGTTCCGTGCCCTTCAGTTCTATACGTCGTACAAGGCGTCGTTCGAGGGTATTCCGACCGCGTGGATTAATCCCGAGTACACCAGCCAGCGGTGTCCGATGTGCGGACACGCAGAGCGTGCGAACCGCAACAAAAAGCGGTTCAAATGCCGGTCGTGTTCCCATCAAGACCACAGTGACCGTGGTGCAAGCGTCAACATCGCCGTGAAAGGCGTGAAGAAACTCGATTGGAATGTGCCTGCTCTCAACAGTCTTCCCGTTGTTCGGAAGGTGCGACGGCAGGCATCGGGGGCCGTGGACGCCCCGACCGTGACCCATCCGACCGTTCGAGGCTATCAGGCCGATGGTCGAGTGGGAGTGTCCGACTAAACCACGGGAAGCCTCGGGGCTTGACCCCGAGGCGGTTCACCTACGGATGGATCCCGGCTCGCGTAGCAAGATGGTGCCGCCCGAGGACTCGCCGTACGAGGACAGTTGGGCAGGAGACGAATCCGTCGGTTCCGGCGGCATCGGCGAGGTCAGAGAGACGACCCATCCTGACTTTTCGGTCGGCGATATCGTCGTGGGACGACTCAGATGGGCCGACTACGACGTCCTGACGGACGACGACGATCTGGAGGAGGTGGATCTCGACTCCGCCCCGATCCGCTCGAAACTGCACGTACTGGGCCATACCGGTCGGGTGGCATACGTAGGCATGACCGAAATCGCCGATCTCCAGGAGGGCGAAACGGTTGTCGTGTCCTCCGCTGCCGGGTCGGTCGGATCGATCGCCTCGCAGATCGCGCGGATATACGACTGCCGCGTGATCGGGATCGCAGGTGCGGACGACAAGATCGACTACCTCGTGAACGAACTCGGTATCGACGAGGGTATCAACTACAAAGCGACGGACGATATCCAGAGCGAACTAGCGGAGATCTGCCCCAATAGTGTCGACGTCTACTACGACAACGTCGGCGGCGAGATTAGCGACGCGGTGATGAACGAGATGAACACTCACGGCCGGATCGTCCAATGTGGACGGATCGCCTTGATCAACGCGGAGGGCGGCGATCGACCGACCGGCCCCCGACACGAAGGGCTGTACATCAAAAAGCGACTGCGGAGGGAGGGGTTCGTCGTCGACGATCACGAGGAGCTGTATCCGGAGGCGGAATCAAAGCTCGAGGAGTGGTATACGAACGATCAGCTACACCATCGAGAGACCATCGTCGAAGGGCTGGAGAACACGCCCGATGCGTTCATCGGGCTGTTCGAGGGCGACGACATCGGGAAAACCCTCGTCGAGGTATCTAAACCACCGGGCGAGCGGAACGACTAGGTCTATCTCAAAACATATCGCGGTCAGTTGGCTTCCGATAGCCGGTACGTTTTAGAGATGCCCATGCAAACAATCCTCATTGTGTATTAGCTGTCATGCTTGTATCCCCGATCGGGACCGTCGTCATGCGACCATCTGTACTGGCACAATCGACGAGCGTTCCACCCGTGACGACCGGTATGCTGGTCGTTTTCGCCGTCGTGTTCGCAGCATTCGTGCTGTTCATCACTGGCTACGTCCGGCCCGACGTCACCGCATTGCTCGTGCTGGTCGCACTCGTCGTCCTCAACCCGTGGACGAACGTCTCACCGGCACAAGCGCTCGCGGGCTTTTCGAACGAAGCGACGATCACCGTGCTCGCAATGTTGATCCTGAGCGATGGCGTCCGTCGAACCGGCGTGATCCGCCGCCTCGCGGCGTGGGTGAGCGACCGCGTCGGCACCAGCGAATCGAAACAGCGCGGCGCGATCGTTGCCATCGCCGGCTCGTCGGCGGGCTTTGTCAACGACACGCCCGTGGTCGCGCTGCTCGTGCCGCTCGTGACCGATCTGGCCCGCCGGGGCAACACCTCGCCGTCGAAACTCCTGATTCCGCTGTCGTACGCCGCGATGATGGGCGGGACGCTCACGCTCATCGGGACCTCGACCAACCTGCTTGCGAGCGGCCTCGCGGAGAACCTCCTCGGTCAGTCGCTTACGATGTTTCAGTTCACACCAGTCGGACTCGTCGTGTTGGTTACGGGCGCGCTCTATCTCTATTTCGTCGCCCCGCGATTGCTCCCCGAACGTATCGACCCCGACGAGAACGCGGCCGAGGCCAACCGAATCGAGGGGCTCATCACCGAAGTCGACGTCGACGACGCCTCACCGCTCGTCGACCGGACGCCCACCGATGCGTTCGATGACGTTGAGGGCGATGTCGAGGTTCTTGGGATCGTCCGGAATCGACAGTCCCAGACCCCGGAGATGATCGAACGAATACAAGCCGGTGACGCGCTCATCATCCGTGCCGACAGCGACACGGTGGCCGCGGTGGACGACCGATTTGGCCTCCTCTCGGGGAAGAGCGCCGACGAAATCGACGAAGTAGACGCTGACGATGACCAATCGGTCGTCGAGGTGGTCGTTCCGTCGGGCTCGGCGTTCGCCGGGGAGACGCCGACGAGCGCGCGGTTGGCCCAGCGCTACGATACGGCGTTGCTCGCGGTTCGACGCGGCAACAGCGTGATTCGAAAACGGCTGCGCGACGTCGAACTCGCCGTCGGCGACGTGCTGGTGCTCAGAACACCGGAAGAGAACGTCGAACGGCTGTCGAACAGCCGTGAGCTCGTGTTCGTCTCGGAAGGTGGTGAGGAGTCCTATCGTGAGGACAAGATCCCTGTCGCACTCGGGATTCTCGTCGGTGTCGTCGGGCTTGCGGGGCTCGGGCTCCTCGCGATCGAGATCGCGGCGCTCGCGGGCGTCGTGGCGATGGTGCTCACCGGCGTGCTCAGACCGAGCGAACTCTACGAGGGCGTCGAGTGGGACGTCATCTTCCTGCTGGCCGGCGTCATCCCGTTGGGGATCGCGATGTCGAACACGGGCGCGGCGAACTTCATCGGCGCGCTCGTCGCACAGAGTGCGGACTTCCTCCCCGTCATCGTCGTGTTGGGGCTGTTCTATGTCCTGACGGTCATCCTGACGAACATCATCAGCAACAATGCGAGCGTCGCGCTCATGGTTCCTGTGGGAATCAGCGCCGCACGCTCTATCGGCGCGAACCCGCTCGCGTTCGTGCTCATCGTGATGTTCGCGGGGAGTGCGGCCTTCCTGAGCCCGGTGGGCTATCAGACCAACCTGTTCGTCTACGGTCCGGGTGGCTACGAGTTCACGGATTACGCGCGTGTCGGTGCGCCTCTACAAGTCATCCTCACGGTCGTCACGACGCTCGGTGTCGCGCTCTATTTCGGAGTGTAGTTTCGGACTGTCTTAATACAGCGAGAGAATCCCGTCCCGAGGCCACAGGCCGAGGGGCGGGCGTGAATCGCGTAAGCTGTGTCTCGGTACTGTTCAACCGCTGGCTACCTGTCGGTGGCTGGCCGGATATTCCACAATCGGAACGCTTAGACATGTTCGATGACATAGGCTATGTATGGCGATTCAGTCCGTCACCCGCACCCACCGCGCTTCCATTCGGAATCAGCGGCAGGTGCGCGACGGACTGGATACGCTTGGGTTCGCCGCCAGCAAGCTCTGGAACGTCGCCCGGTGGACGGCAGGGCGCGTCTGGGACGCTTGCGGCCAGATTCCCGACGACTCGGTACTCAAATCCTACCTCAAGAGCCACGAACGCTACGCGGACCTCAACGCTCAGTCCAGTCAAGCAACTCTCGAAGAGTTGGATGAGGCGTTTCGTGGATGGTACGGCCACCGAGACTCTGGGAACGAGAGAGCGAACCCGCCCGGCTACCGCAAAAACGGCGACGAACACCCACGCTCGACTGTCACGTTTAAAGAGGATGGATTCAAGCACGATTCCGAGAACGGCTACATCCGGCTCTCGAAGGGGCGGAACACGAAGGAACACTGGTCCGATTTCATCCTGTGTGCCTACGATGCCGACCCGGACGTTACAATCGAGAACGTCCAAGTCGTTCGCGCCGTCTTTGAACACGGCGAGTGGCAGCTCCACATCGTCTGCCGTCACGACATCGAAGTCGAACCGCCCGGCGACCGAACCGCCGGGATCGACCTCGGGATATGCAACGTCGCCGCCGTGTCGTTCGGTGATGGGTCGCTGTTGTATCCCGGTGGTGCGCTCAAGGAGGACGAATACTACTTCGCTAAGAAGCGCGCTGAAACGGATGACTCGTCCTCTCGCGAGGCACGCCGTCTTGACGCGAAGCGCACCGACCGTCGCACGCACTTCCTACACGCTCTGTCGAAACACATCGTTTCAGAGTGCGTCGAACGCGAGGTCGGGACGCTCGTCGTGGGCGACCTCGGCGGAATCCGCGACGACGAGAACGACGACCCGACGGATTGGGGCGACCAGGGCAACCTCGATTTGCATGGGTGGGCGTTCGACCGCTTCACGTCGATACTCGACTACAAGGCCGAGGCCAAAGGTATCACGGTCGAAACGGTATCCGAGCGAGATACCTCGAAGTCGTGTTCGGTCTGTGGAACGAAGGCAGACAGCCAGCGCGTCGAACGTGGGTTGTACGTCTGTGACGAGTGCGGACTGGTCGCCAACGCTGACACGAACGGTGCGGAGAACATCAGACAAAAGGTACTCTCGAATCCTCAGCGCGAGGATAGGGATAACGGCTGGATGGCACAGCCAGCGGTTCGCCTGTTCGACCGCAGGGAGGGCGTTTTCGCCCCCCGAGAACAGGTCGTGGACCGCGAACCATAATATCCCAACTGCGGTCGGGAAACCCCGGCGTGAACGCCGGGGAGGATGTCATATCACCAGATATGTGATGATATCTATCGGCAGCAGTGTTTTATACGACAAGTCCCTACCTGTTGGTGTGTCAGGAAACGATTTCAGTTCGGTCACGGGCCTGCCCGAAGAGCTCAACATCGAGGACGATCTCGAACGCTCACAGCAGCAGGTCTCGATTCGCGTCGACGAGCGGCGCTACGGCAAGGCCATGACCATCGTCGACGGTCTCGACCTCGCGGACGACGACGTTTCGGAGCTCGCATCCGAACTGAAGAGCCAGCTCGCCACGGGCGGGACGGTCGACGAGGGGCGCATCGAACTGCAGGGCGACCACAGCGATCGGCTGCCCGAACTGCTCGCAGACCGCGGGTTCACCGTCGAAGCCGACGCCCGCTAGATCGACTCGTCGTACTGTGTTCTCAAAGCCAGGCAGCTATGGCTGCGTTCGCTGGCCGTGCCATCCGGACAGATCACCTCTCCCACCTCGAAGCTCGGAGCCACACGTTCAAGCGGGCGCGGTTGCGAGTGAGCGTGATGGCTTCGCTGGACGTCGTCACGGTTGGCAGTGCGCTCATCGATCACGTCTACACGCTATCAAATCTGCCGGAACCCGATGGTGGAGCGTTCGTCCACGATCACACGACGACCGTCGGTGGCGTTGCGGCGAACGTCGGTACCGGGCTCGTTGCACTCGATCACGACGTCGGCATCATCACCCGTCTCGGTGAGGACGCCACCGAGGAGGTCGAGACGACGTTACGAACGCGCGGTCTCGATGTCACACGGGTGCGTTCCGGGGCGGAAGAATCATCCTACACGCTCATCTTGCGAGGGCCCGGCGGGGAGCGGATGGTCGTTGCCGGCGGGCAGAGCGTGCCACGACTCCGGCTCGACGACACCGATCGGGAGTATCTCGCCGACGCGGACGTCGTCTTCACCAGTGCGTACGCCCCCGATACGGTCGTCGCCGAGCTCGTGGCGGCTCGTGAACGAGGGGAGATCGCACGGCTCGTCTTCGATCTCGCCGGCCCGCTTTCGGAGCTCGAAGGGCGCGGCACGACGCCGGCAACGATCGACCGAGTGCTCTCGGTCGCCGATCTGTTCGTGGTCGGCGAGGTGGCTGCGCGCTCGTATTTTGATGGAGACGTCACGGCTGCCGTCACCGCTCTCGAACACCGCTCCGTCCCGCGTGCAGCCGTCACGCGTGGCGACGAGGGGGCGGTGCTCATCACTGACGAGCGGGCGATCGACGTGCCGGCGCTGTCGGTGCCGATCGAGGACACGACGGGTGCGGGCGATGCGTTCACCGCGGGACTCGTCCACGCCTGGCTGCTTGGTGGAGCGCCACCGGCGGATGCGGGACGGTTCGCCGCGGGCGTCGCCGCGCTCAACTGTACCGCCGAAGGCGCTTGTGGCCGTCTCCCCGACGAAGCCAGCGTCCGTGCGTTTCTCGCCGACGACTAGGGGACGGACGCGACGAGGCGCTCGACGGCCCCTTCGTCGACGGGGGCGGTCGTCTCACCGTTGCGTTTCAGCGCCGTTCCGACGATCGCGCCGTCGGCGACCGAAAGGAGGCCGGGTGCCGTTTCGGCCGTGACACCGCTTCCGAGCAGGACCGGTACGTCGAACCCGTGGTCGTCACGACATTCCACCACGCGATCGAGCACGGTCGTATCGACGGCTGCGCCGGTGCCGGTGCCGCTCACGACGACGCCGTCGGCACCGCCGCGTTCGACGAGATCGCCGAAGGTCTCTTCGAGCGTCCGTTCGGCCAGCGGTGCGGAGTGTTTCACGTCGATGTCGGCGAGAACGGCCACGTTCGCATCGAGTCGGTCGCGAAGCCGCAGCGTCTCGTGGGCCATCCCCTCGACGATGCCCTGATCGGTGAGCCGAGCACCGGTGTGAACGTTCACGCGGACGAACGCACCGCCCGTCGCGGCGGCGATACCGAGCGCGCTCTGGACGTCGTTTCTGAGGATGTTCACGCCGAAGGGGATCGACACCTGGTCGCTGAGCGTCTCGGTGAGAGCGGCGATATCGGCGACGACGTGTCGGGGCACACGATCGGGGTAGAACGGCGTGTCGCCGAAGTTCTCGAGCATGATGCCATCGACACCGCCGGCTTCGAGCGCGTGAGCGTCCTGAGAAAGCCGGTCGCGGATCGCGTTTCGATCCCCGTCGAAGCCGGGTGCTCCAGGCAGGGGTGGCAGATGAACCATACCGATGATCGGTGTTTCGGTACTGAAGACGTCCATATACCCCATGATCGCCCCGGTTTCTTAACGCTAGAGGTGTTCTCGTTTCGGGCCAGAGTTGGCTGGTGAATCGGGGTTACTGAAACCCTCGAAGGCTGCGTTCGGCCCGCCCATCGCGATCGAGTTTGGCACCCTGATAGATGTTGTCGAACCACTGAAGGCGATGGGGCAAGGAGGTAACTCAACCATCATGAGCGAGGGGTATGATCCCGTAGCATGGGAACGACTCCGTCGTCAGTGGGGCCTCACCGTACTCACCGCAGTCAGTGTCGCGATCGTGGGATACGTGTTCCTCAGCGATTGGTGGACGAGGCGACACGGGATCCAGTGGACGGTGACGGCAGGCGTCGTGTTGACGTACGAACTGTGGCTTCTGTGGCGCTATCTCGATCAGAACCGTTGTGAATCGGCCGGACTGTTGCTCGATTCGCTCGGCATCGCGACCGCTGCGACGCTCGCGAGGGGTCTGCTAACCGCGGCCGTCGCCGGGTTCATCGTGCTTCCCGAGCCGACGGGCCAAACCGCGTGGCTCCCGGCAGTGCTGTACGTCGTCGCGGTCGCTCTCGATCGGGTCGATGGCCGACTGGCACGGCAGTACGGTGAAACGACCATGTTGGGAGCAAAGCTCGATCTGGAGTTCGACGGGCTCAGTCTGCTCGTGGCCGGACTGCTCGGCATCGTCTACGGCACACTCCCGCTATGGTATCTGGCGGTCGGATTGGCACGGCCCGCGTTCGTCATCGGCAGATCGCTCCATCGTCGACGAGGGGGAGCCGTCGGATCGATCCCGCCCAGCACCGTTCGACGGCCGTTGACCGGCGTACAGATGTTCGTCTGCAGCGTCGCCCTCGTGCCGATCGTTCCGTCGACGGTATCGATAGCACTCGCAACGGTCGCCATGATCCCGTTCGTGTGCGTGTTCGCTCGGGACTTCCATTCGGTCGTACAGGGAGCGTAAGTCCGATCGATGTGCTCAAGCTCACTCGGAGGCCGATGCGATGTATTCCGGAACCCGCCGACGAACGACGGCGTACACCGCTCCAACGACCACTGCCGCGATCGCGACGAGCGCGATCCAGCCGTCGTACACCCATAGCACCGGCAGCGCGAACGCGAGCGTGAGGCCGAGATCTTCAGGTGCCCCGTCGTAGCGAACCCAGTATCGCGCACGAAACCATCGCCCACAGGCATGACAGAAGACCGCCAACGGGTTCGTTCGCTCCCACGGGCGGAGCTCCTCGCCCGCGCCGGCGATATCGACAACCGCGTGGAGAGCGAACGCGACGGCTCCGACCGCCAGACAGACCGTGATCGGCGACGGCACGGTCCACGCGACGACCGACGCGACAAGCGCCGGCAGCCATCCCAACACCGGAAAATGGAGCGTTCGACGGTGATTGCCGACGAACAGATCGAGATCGGGAACGATGCTGCCGACGAGACCGCCGACCACGGGGGCCAACCCGAACGGGGCGACACTACTCATCACGGCGGCGATCGAGAGTCCGATCGTGACGTGTGTCGGTGCCATCATGATTCGTGGGTTCGTCGCTGTCGGGACCGTACTCGTGGAAACGACCGTTCGATCGACGTCCACAATCGTCCGGCAAAAGCCGTTTGCTTCAGTTGACAGTCCATGTGGCTATCACGCCATGCGACCGGATCGACATCGGGGATCGCGATTCGGTTGCTCACTCGTGGCTCGAAAGGCCGGAAGTCATCACTGTCGTGAATATTGGCCTACAAATATAAGTGGTGATGCGGAGTAGTTCCGCTATGGCAACAGCTGCACAAAGCAATCGGATCGACACCGCATCCGTGGGGACGCTGCACTGGGTTGGGATCGCTCTCGCTGCCATCTCCGGTGTGATTCATCTTTTCTTGGGAGTTTCGTTCATCACGACACCCCTCGGATGGAGCTTCCTCATCGCCGGTGTCGGATTTCTCGGTGGCGTGGCCGCTATGCTGACGAACACCCGCCGACGGCTGGTCGTCCTCCTCGGAATCCCCTTCACGGCCGGCCAGATCGTCATCTGGTATCTGGTGAACGCGCCCGAGTTCTCGGCGCTCGGTATCGGCGACAAGGTCGTTCAGGCCCTGCTCATTGTGGTTTTGATCGGACTGTATCGCCGCGGATAGCGAGCGGTACTGTCTCGCGTTCGGTACTGAACGGAAACGACAGTACGAGGACGAATGGAAGACTAGAGCGTCCGCTATGGTACGACCCTCACGGTGTTGCCGGGCGATAGAGCAAGTCGTACTGATGGGCCACGTACGTCAGTTCGTCGTCAGAGAGCTGTCGCCGACGCGTCGTGAGCCACTCCTCAAGCCCATCGACATGCTCGTCGGCGTCCGAGAGCAGTTCGTCGATGAACTCGAGAATGCAAGCCACGAAATATCGCTCATCGGCCGGATAGCCCGACCCACGGGGACGAACGATCCAGTCCGACGACGCCATCGCGAGGAGGTCGCCGGATCGTTCGCGAAGCAGATCGGCGAGATGCCGGCCGGCGGTGACGTCGCGTCCCGGGAGACGGTCGATGGCGCGGTGATAGGCACGCTCGATGGCATCGTCTCTGGGATGGTCGGGCTGGAAGACGGTCCCGCCATCGAACGTGATCGGGAGATAGGCGACGCCATCGGGGCCGAGCACCGATTCAAGCGTGGCAACGAGCGCCGCGAGCGGGACGAGATCCGCGAACGCCTGCGCGACGAAGAGATCCGCACTGTTCTCGTCGAAGACATCGAGGGCGTCACCCGTTTCAAACATGACTGAGAGATCGTCGACTCGGAACCCATGATCGGTGTCGACGACGTCGTGACCCGCGTGACGGAGCGCGGCCGGTCGGACATGCCGGGCGAAAGCAATGGCCCCCTGGTCTCGATCGACACCGCGGTACGACCCCGAATCGACACCCCATGCATGGAGTCGGGGAACCGTCGCACCGGTTCCACAGCCGGCCTCACGGATCCGCGGCTCGGCCGGAAGGTGAGCCAGCAGCCGATCGCGCACCCGCGGCGCGATCGCACGATCGTCGATCGATCGTTTCGACTCCAGATACCGAGTCGCAGCGTGGTTCATTCGTCGAGCAGTCGTCGATGGCTCGCCCAGGCGGACTCGTCCTCCCAGATGCGCACGGTGAGCTCCAGCGAGGTCGGATCGTCGAGGGCGGTTTCAATGCGATCGCCGAACAGGCGAGCGAACCGTTCGACGCTTGGATTGCTCCCCTCGAACTCCGGAAGCTCGTTGAGTAGCGTATCCCGGTAGCGCTCCTCGAGATCGTCGAGAACGACATTCACGTCGTCGATATCGAGGAGATAGCCGTACTCGTTGAGCGACGGACCGGCGAACCGTGCTTCGACGGTGAAGTGATGGCTGTGGATCTCGCCTTCGGGCCCCGGATCCGGAACCGTCAGGAAATGCTGTGCGATGAACTCGCGCGTGACCGTGAGCTCGTACGGTCGATCGATTTTCGTGGTCATGGATATGTAAGCAGGACCTGCAACGTCGGTTCGGTGTGATCGTCGAGCAGCCGGTACGCCGATGGGGCGTCGGCGAACGGGATCCGATGGCTCACGAGCGATGCGACATCGAGCGCTCGAAGGCGATCGAGTGCGGTGTCCAGCCGGCGTGCTTTCGTCCAGCGACCGCGAGTGGCGGGCGACAGCGTGCTCACTTGACTCGACTCGATGGTGACGTGATTACGGTGGAAATCGGTGCCGAGATCGAGCGTCGTTGGCTGAGTCCCGTACCACGACCCGACGATGACACGGCTGTCGTAGCCCGTGACGTCGGTGGCGTCGTCGAGTGCGTCCGGCTGCCCTGAGAGCTCGTACACGAGATCCGCGCCATCGTCGTCGATACCGACGGCGGTCGACAGATCCGCCGGCGAGAGGGTCTCGTCGGCACCCATCCGTCGAGCGTGTTCGCGGCGCTCGGCGAGCGGGTCGACCACGACGAGTCGGTCGAGGGGGAACGAAGCGAGCACGCCGATAGTGCAGAGTCCGATGACGCCCGCACCGAAGACGACCACCCGTTCACCGATGCGGGGACGGCCGTCCAGAACGAGCGAGGTTGCGGTTTCGACCGCCGGGAGCATCGCCATCGCTTCCGGTGTCACGTCCTCGGGAACCGGTACGAGGTCGTCAGGCGACGCGGCGAAACGTGATTCGTGGGGGTTGAACGCGAAGACGGTCCGACCCGTCCAGTCGCTCGGGACATCGATACCGGCCTCGATCACCTCGCCGACCGCGGCGTAGCCGTACCGAAGCGGAAAGGAGAGATCGCCGTCCAGGGCATCGATCGTCTCGTCGGCCGGGCGATCGGTCGGGGCATCCCCACGGTAGATGAGGAGTTCGGTGCCCGCGTTGATGGCCGAAACGCGTGTCTCGACGACGACCTCGTCGTCGGCAGGCGTGAACGTCGTCTGCCTGCGTTCGGTCTCGTGGGGGCCAGTGAAACGAAGCGAGTGTCGGTCCATCAGTCGTCGGCCGCGAGCCCGTCGACGCCCTGTATTCGCGTCCCGGTCTCTCTGCACACCTCCAGTGCGTGTTTGGCCTCGTCACCGGCTTCGTGAGCCGTCGCCCCGCGGCCGATGCCGACCTGCAGATCGATACCGGTCGTCTCCCGGACGTGCTCGACGGTCGCATCGAAGGCCGCTGGGTCGAGCGAGGGACAGACGGCGATGACGTTGTCGCCACCGACGAAGTGGGCGACGCTGTCGTGGTGCTCGCGGAGGTACGTCGCGAGTTCGAGCGTCGCCCGTTTGACTGCCAGATCCGCATCGACGGCGTTCCGGCGATCGGTGAGCGATCCCGTTGCGTCGACGATATCGAAGTGAGCGACCGTGACACGCTCGGTTGGTGACTCACCGACATCGTTCGATGCCGCGGCGAGCACTTCGCGCCTGGTGGCGTCCTGTGCGCTCCCGACCGCCTGCAGCTGCTCGCTGGCGAGACCGAGCGCTTCGGCGGGTGTCGATGCGCGGCCGACGCCGATGCTCACCGTCACGGGCGAGCGGTTCCTGACGCGGCGTTGGTAGCGCGTATGCGTCTCCGTATCGATACCGTTCGTCACGGCGAACATGTTGTCGAACCGACCGTAGAACGCATAGCCGTCCCGTTCGCCGACGAAATCGGCGAAGTCAGCGTACAGTGTGGCCTGGAGCGATTGGAGATCGGTTTCTCGCCGCGGTTCGGGCGTCACCGTCCACGGTCCGTACTCGTCGATCTGGACGAGCGAGAGCTGGACCACCTCGTTCGCTGAACTGTTCACGTTCTATTGAACGGATGGTTGATAATCATTCTTCCGCAAGGGGATATTTGGACGGAGACGGTGTGCGAACGGTGATTGTCGTCGGCTGTGAGGGATCGTTTCGTGGCTGCGATAGCTATCGCTCGAACGCTGGATCCGCAAGCGTCCCGATGCGCGCCATCTCCTCGTCAGTGAGTCGGCATCGGGCAGCCGCGAGGTTGGCGACGATATGCTGGCGGTCGGTGCTGGACGGGATCGGGACGACACCCCGTTCGACGTGCCATGCCAGCACGACCGCCGCCGGCGAGATCCCTTTCACATCGGCGATCTCGAAGAGCTCCGGTTCGCTGAGCAGGCCGGGTGCGGACAGCGGCGAGTGGGCCATCACCCTGATACCGCGCTCGTGACAGGTCCGGACGAGGGCGGTTCGTGGCTGGTAGGGATGGGATTCGATCTGGACGATCGCCGGCAGAACGCGGGCCACGTCGATAACCGTCGTCAGCTGGTCGAGCGAGACGTTACAGAGGCCGAGCGTTCGCGTGCGGCCGCGGTCTACGAGCGTCTCCAGTCGTTGCCACGTTTCGGGCAGGCTGCTGTCCGCCGTCGCTCGGGTGCCGTCGTCATCGGTCGGGAACGTCAGTGCCTCCTGTTCGGCCGGCGATTTCGCGGCGAGGTTCCGGAGCGGTCCCTGATAGGTCCACGCGTCGGGCCAGTGGAGCATGTAGCAGTCGAGCGTATCCACGCCGAGTGCGTCCAGACTCTCCTCGCACGCTTCGACGAGATGCTCGTGGTTGGTGTTCCAGACCTTGCTCACGAGGAAGAACCCGTCACGGTCGGGTGTCCCCGGAGCGTCGAGGAGGTCGCCGATCCGTTCCTCGTTGCCGTAGAGCTCCGCGGAGTCGAACAGCCGGTAGCCGGCGTCGTATGCGGTTGCAATGGACTCCATGCGATCGACGTACTCGCCGTCCCGGTAGCGTGAACAGCCGAAACCGATGGGTGGGAGCCGAATCGCCGTGTCGCGACTAGTCTTGTCGGCTGACGTCGATCGTCCGTCGGTGGCTGCAGGACGGATCGCTGGACCATCCGGCGGCTGGTGATCGACGCCACAGTTGGCCACCGACACCGGGTCACCCAACGAGGCTGCCGTCTCGACTGCGTTACAGACCGCGACGACGTGTGCAGCGCGGCGACTTCCGGCGGTCGGCCGTGCCCCGCGCTCGACTGCGGCGACGAGCCGTTCGGGCCCGTCGAGATACGAGCGCTCGCACTGCGGGTGTGGATGCGGAGCGGTGATGTATTCGCGTCCGACGGCCCCAATCGAAACGCTCTCTGCGCCGGCTGCAAGCGCCCCGCTGTCCGCGAGATAGAGCGAGCCATCATCTCCGTGCAGTTCGAGACCGTTGAACTCACGACTCCAGTGGGGCGCATACCGACTCGCCGACAGCCGGATCACTGGACCGCTCGCGAACTCAATCGTCGATTCCACATGAGCCGGGCGTCCAACGGAGTTCGATTCCCGGTCGGACCACACGTCGAGCGCGTCGGCGGTTCGAACGCGGTCGACCGGCCCGAACCAGTCGACGAGGAGATTTAATGGGTAGACAGCGCCGTCGTACAGCGGACCGACGGCGAGAAAGGAGTCGGGGTCGTCGTGCCATTCACGGACGCGGCCGACGTGGGCGTGGACGTAGCCCAGTCGCACCGAACCGAGACGGCCGTCGCCGAGAAACGATCGGGCGTGTCGCTGAGCGTCACATCGATGGTTGATCGGCGCACAATCGAGCGCAAGCCCTCGCTGTTCGGCGGTCGAGACGAGAGCCGCCGCCACGTCGGCATCGAGCGCGAGCGGTTTCTCGCTGAAGACGTGCCGATCGGCCGCGAGACACCGCTCCGTGACCGTTGCATGGGAACTGTGACTCGTGAGGTTCGCGACGAGCGGGGCGGGTTCGTTTGCGAGAAGCTCATCGAGGTCGGTGTATGCGGTGAGCCCGTATGTCGCCGCGAACCGGTCGGCCCGTCGCTCGTCGAGATCGCACACTGCAGTCAGTTCGAGCGGCGACGCGGAGAGATCGGTCGCGTACTTCTCGGCAACCGCCCCCGCGCCGACGAACACGATCTGCATACTCTGACTTCCGAACGGTGAACTAAAAACGTGGAGGCCGTGGAAGCTAACACCGGTCGCCACCGATCGACGCCATGGCGCAGATCGCCGTCCTCCACAACACGCTCGATTTCCAGGGCGGAGCCGACGCCGTCTGTCTGGCCGTCTGCGATGCGCTCCAGCGAGATCACGACATCACCCTGTTCACCGTCTCGGAGACGGCACCCGCAACGCTCGCCGACCGCTTCGACGTCACGCTCTCGGACGTTCGGGTACGAATGCCGCCGGGCGCAGCGGCAGTTGCGGGCGCGCTCTCGGGTGCCGCACCGTGGATCGGACCACAGCTCGCATTGCGGAGCGTACTTCTGGAGCGATTCTTCCGGTCGTCGGCCACACCGTTCGATCTCGCCGTGAGCACGGCCAACGAGCTGTCGCTTTCGATACCGTCGGTACAGTATATCCACTACCCACAGTTTCATCTCCATCGACTCGCCGATGGTGATCCCGGTCGCCTGAACCGACTGTTGAGCCGACTCGCGGGCCCCAGCAGTTCCGAACTCGCCCGTGAGGACACCGTGCTCCTCGCGAACTCCTCGTGGACGGCGGACGTCGTCGCCGACGTCTACGAGACGCGACCAGAAGTCCTCCATCCCCCTGTCGACCCGATCCCATGCGAGCTGGCGTGGGAACAGCGCGAGGACGGACTCGTCGCGGTCGGCCGGCTCGCGCCGGACAAACGGCTGCTCGACGTGATCGCAGTGGTCGACGCGATCCGTGATCGCGGATACGACCTCCATCTCCACGTGGTTGGGGCTGCACCACGAGCGTACCGACGCTACGCCGAACGGGTTGCCGCCGCGGCCAACGAACGGCCATACGTCAGTCTGGAGCGTGACGTCCCACGCAATCGACTCGAACAGCTGCTATGTACCCACAAGTACGGGCTGAACATGAAGCAAGGCGAGCATTTCGGGATGGTTGTGGCCGAGTACGTCGCTGCCGGAATGGTCGCGTTCGCCCCGGCAAGTGGCGGTCAACAGGACGTGCTCGGGAATCGGCACGATCGACTCTTCGATTCGGTCGATGAAGCCGTCTCGCTCATTACCAATGCGATGGCGGCCAACGATCCACCCGAACTGC